>NZ_KI530762.1:0-223216 GCF_000488275.1 Acinetobacter brisouii CIP 110357
AGAAGATCATTAAGAGAATTGGAAGAACAACTTGTGTGGATTTTTATCAGTTGATCAGTCGAATATATATTTCATTGATTGAATTGGTAGAAATTTCTCGAAGTTTATTTGAGCGAATTTTTAGTCAGTAAGATTAATGAGCCAGATTTAGCACTTTTAGTAAAGTGCAATGATTTTAAACTGAAGAGTTTGATCATGGCTCAGATTGAACGCTGGCGGCAGGCTTAACACATGCAAGTCGAGCGGAGCGAAGGTGCTTGCACCTTAGCTTAGCGGCGGACGGGTGAGTAATGCTTAGGAATCTGCCTATTAGTGGGGGACAACGTTTCGAAAGGAACGCTAATACCGCATACGTCCTACGGGAGAAAGCAGGGGATCTTCGGACCTTGTGCTAATAGATGAGCCTAAGTCGGATTAGCTAGTTGGTGGGGTAAAGGCCTACCAAGGCGACGATCTGTAGCGGGTCTGAGAGGATGATCCGCCACACTGGGACTGAGACACGGCCCAGACTCCTACGGGAGGCAGCAGTGGGGAATATTGGACAATGGGCGAAAGCCTGATCCAGCCATGCCGCGTGTGTGAAGAAGGCCTTTTGGTTGTAAAGCACTTTAAGCGAGGAGGAGGCTTCTTTGGTTAATACCCAAAGTAAGTGGACGTTACTCGCAGAATAAGCACCGGCTAACTCTGTGCCAGCAGCCGCGGTAATACAGAGGGTGCAAGCGTTAATCGGATTTACTGGGCGTAAAGCGTGCGTAGGCGGCTAATTAAGTCAAATGTGAAATCCCCGAGCTTAACTTGGGAATTGCATTCGATACTGGTTAGCTAGAGTATGGGAGAGGATGGTAGAATTCCAGGTGTAGCGGTGAAATGCGTAGAGATCTGGAGGAATACCGATGGCGAAGGCAGCCATCTGGCCTAATACTGACGCTGAGGTACGAAAGCATGGGGAGCAAACAGGATTAGATACCCTGGTAGTCCATGCCGTAAACGATGTCTACTAGCCGTTGGGGTCTTTGAGACCTTAGTGGCGCAGCTAACGCGATAAGTAGACCGCCTGGGGAGTACGGTCGCAAGACTAAAACTCAAATGAATTGACGGGGGCCCGCACAAGCGGTGGAGCATGTGGTTTAATTCGATGCAACGCGAAGAACCTTACCTGGCCTTGACATACTAAGAACTTTCCAGAGATGGATTGGTGCCTTCGGGAACTTAGATACAGGTGCTGCATGGCTGTCGTCAGCTCGTGTCGTGAGATGTTGGGTTAAGTCCCGCAACGAGCGCAACCCTTTTCCTTATTTGCCAGCGAGTAATGTCGGGAACTTTAAGGATACTGCCAGTGACAAACTGGAGGAAGGCGGGGACGACGTCAAGTCATCATGGCCCTTACGGCCAGGGCTACACACGTGCTACAATGGTCGGTACAAAGGGTTGCTACCTAGCGATAGGATGCTAATCTCAAAAAGCCGATCGTAGTCCGGATTGGAGTCTGCAACTCGACTCCATGAAGTCGGAATCGCTAGTAATCGCGGATCAGAATGCCGCGGTGAATACGTTCCCGGGCCTTGTACACACCGCCCGTCACACCATGGGAGTTTGTTGCACCAGAAGTAGCTAGCCTAACAGCAATGAGGGCGGTTACCACGGTGTGGCCGATGACTGGGGTGAAGTCGTAACAAGGTAGCCGTAGGGGAACCTGCGGCTGGATCACCTCCTTAACGAAAAGACGGATTGATTGGTAAGAATCCACAACAAGTTGTTCTTCTGGTATATCGAATGGGTCTGTAGCTCAGTTGGTTAGAGCACACGCTTGATAAGCGTGGGGTCACAAGTTCAAGTCTTGTCAGACCCACCAAAGACAATTCGATATAAATTGATGATATAAGCTGGGGACTTAGCTTAGTTGGTAGAGCGCCTGCTTTGCACGCAGGAGGTCAGGAGTTCGACTCTCCTAGTCTCCACCACGAATTCTGAAGATTAGAGTTCGAGCTAAAGATTACAGAATTTAGTAAGAGAAAAACCTGAAGGTTTTATTTTATTAACTTCTGTGATTTAAGTATCACGGTATTAGTGTGATCCGACGAGGGCACATTAACTCATTAACAGATTGGTAAAATTGAGTCTGAAATAAATTGTTCAACTCATTCATTCGAAAGAATGAAATGAGAACTAGCAAATTAACTGAATCAAGCGTTTTGGTATATGAATTAGATTGAAGCTGTACAGTGTTTAGATACACAGTACTTCAAACTGTAAGAGATTGATGAGAAATCATTGATCATGTCTTATTACTACTTGTAGGTAATAACGACTGTTTGGGGTTGTATAGTCAAGTAATTAAGTGCATGTGGTGGATGCCTTGGCAGTCAGAGGCGATGAAAGACGTGATAGCCTGCGAAAAGCTTCGGGGAGGCGGCAAATATCCTGTGATCCGGAGATGTCTGAATGGGGGAACCCACTTACCATAAGGTAGGTATTGCAACATGAATACATAGTGTTGCAAGGCGAACGAGGGGAAGTGAAACATCTCAGTACCCTTAGGAAAAGAAATCAATTGAGATTCCCTCAGTAGCGGCGAGCGAACGGGGATCAGCCCATTAAGTTATATGTGTTTTAGCGGAATGCTCTGGGAAGTGCAACCGTAGAGGGTGATAGTCCCGTACACGAAAGGGCACATATAATGATGACGAGTAAGGCGAGGCACGTGAAACCTTGTCTGAATATGGGGGGACCATCCTCCAAGGCTAAATACTCCTGACTGACCGATAGTGAACCAGTACCGTGAGGGAAAGGCGAAAAGAACCCCTGTGAGGGGAGTGAAATAGATCCTGAAACCGCATGCATACAAGCAGTGGGAGCACCTTCGTGGTGTGACTGCGTACCTTTTGTATAATGGGTCAGCGACTTATATTCAGTGGCGAGGTTAACCGTATAGGGGAGCCGTAGAGAAATCGAGTCTTAATAGGGCGTTTTAGTCGCTGGGTATAGACCCGAAACCGGGTGATCTATCCATGAGCAGGTTGAAGGTTGGGTAACACTAACTGGAGGACCGAACCCACCGTCGTTGAAAAGCCGGGGGATGACTTGTGGATAGGGGTGAAAGGCTAATCAAACTCGGTGATAGCTGGTTCTCCCCGAAAGCTATTTAGGTAGCGCCTCGGACGAATACCATAGGGGGTAGAGCACTGTTTCGGCTAGGGGGTCATCCCGACTTACCAAACCGATGCAAACTCCGAATACCTATGAGTACTATCCGGGAGACAGACTGCGGGTGCTAACGTCCGTAGTCAAGAGGAAAACAATCCAGACCGCCAGCTAAGGCCCCAAAATCATAGTTAAGTGGGAAACGATGTGGGAAGGCATAGACAGCTAGGAGGTTGGCTTAGAAGCAGCCACCCTTTAAAGAAAGCGTAATAGCTCACTAGTCGAGTCGGCCTGCGCGGAAGATGTAACGGGGCTAAAACTATGTGCCGAAGCTGCGGATTTGACATTAGTCAAGTGGTAGGGGAGCGTTCTGTAAGCCGATGAAGGTGGATTGAGAAGTCTGCTGGAGGTATCAGAAGTGCGAATGCTGACGTGAGTAACGACAAAACGGGTGAAAAACCCGTTCGCTGAAAGACCAAGGGTTCCAGTCCAACGTTAATCGGGGCTGGGTGAGTCGACCCCTAAGGCGAGGCCGAAAGGCGTAGTCGATGGGAAATTGGTTAATATTCCAATACTTCTGTGTAATGCGATGAGAGGACGGAGAAGGTTAGGTCAGCCTGGCGTTGGTTGTCCAGGTGAAAGACAGTAGGCATGCATCTTAGGCAAATCCGGGGTGCTCTATGCTGAGAGTTGATAGCAAGCTGTACTTGTACAGTGAAGTGGCTGATACCATGCTTCCAAGAAAAGTCTCTAAGCTTCAGTTACACAGGAATCGTACCCTAAACCGACACAGGTGGTCAGGTCGAGTAGACCAAAGCGCTTGAGAGAACTCTGCTGAAGGAACTAGGCAAAATGGTACCGTAACTTCGGGAGAAGGTACGCTGCTGACGGTGATTCCCCTTGCGGGATGAGCTATTGGCAGCCACAGAAACCAGGCCGCTGCAACTGTTTATTAAAAACATAGCACTCTGCAAACACGAAAGTGGACGTATAGGGTGTGATGCCTGCCCGGTGCTGGAAGGTTAATTGATGGGGTTAGCGTAAGCGAAGCTCTTGATCGAAGCCCCAGTAAACGGCGGCCGTAACTATAACGGTCCTAAGGTAGCGAAATTCCTTGTCGGGTAAGTTCCGACCTGCACGAATGGCATAATGATGGCGGCGCTGTCTCCAGCAGAGGCTCAGTGAAATCGAATTCGCCGTGAAGATGCGGTGTACCCGCGGCTAGACGGAAAGACCCCGTGAACCTTTACTGCAGCTTGACATTGAACTTTGATCTTACTTGTGTAGGATAGGTGGGAGGCTTTGAAGTTGGGACGCCAGTTCCAATGGAGCCATCCTTGAAATACCACCCTGGTAATATTGAGGTTCTAACTCTGTCCCGTGATCCGGGACGAGGACCATGTCTGGTGGGTAGTTTGACTGGGGCGGTCTCCTCCTAAAGAGTAACGGAGGAGTACGAAGGTGCGCTCAGCGTGGTCGGAAATCACGCGTAGAGTATAAAGGCAAAAGCGCGCTTAACTGCGAGACCCACAAGTCGAGCAGGTACGAAAGTAGGTCTTAGTGATCCGGTGGTTCTGTATGGAAGGGCCATCGCTCAACGGATAAAAGGTACTCTGGGGATAACAGGCTGATACCGCCCAAGAGTTCATATCGACGGCGGTGTTTGGCACCTCGATGTCGGCTCATCTCATCCTGGGGCTGAAGCAGGTCCCAAGGGTATGGCTGTTCGCCATTTAAAGAGGTACGCGAGCTGGGTTTAGAACGTCGTGAGACAGTTCGGTCCCTATCTACCGTGGGCGCTGGAAATTTGAGAGGATCTGCTCCTAGTACGAGAGGACCAGAGTGGACGAACCTCTGGTGTACCGGTTGTGACGCCAGTCGCATCGCCGGGTAGCTATGTTCGGAAGGGATAACCGCTGAAAGCATCTAAGCGGGAAGCCTACCTCAAGATAAGATTTCCCTAGGAATTTATTCCTCTAAAGAGCCGTTCGAGACTAGGACGTTGATAGGTTGGGTGTGGAAGCATAGTGATATGTGAAGCTGACCAATACTAATTGCTCGTGAGGCTTGACTATACAACACCCAAGCAGTTGTATATAAAGCTTAAATCGATTCATAAAAGATCAGTTAAATCTGATCTGAAACAAAGAACTTGATTTAGTAAACGCTAGAACATAAAATTCGACTCAGTTAACCAATTTGTTAATAACTCATTTGGTACACAGTACGGTAGCAACAAGATCAACATGATCTGAGCATAAAACCCGAAAATGTCCATAAACAGTTGTGCTGGCGACCATAGCAAGAGTGAACCACCTGATCCCTTCCCGAACTCAGAAGTGAAACCTCTTAGCGCTGATGGTAGTGTGGGGTTACCCATGTGAGAGTAAGTCATCGCCAGCTCATTATTCTAAGCACCCCCTGACTCAATAGAGCAGGGGGTGCTTTTTTATGCATACCTAAAATGGATTAGTTTAAAAGTTATTCATTTCCTAAATAAAATAAGTATCACCCTAAAGCTTCGCTTTCATCTAATTTTAAATTTCTCTTTGAACATATCTTTTGTTCTGAATCTTTGTCTTATCAAAAGATAAGTCGATCAATTTGCAAGTGAATTCTAAATTCTCGCTCGCTCGTCATTTTACATTCAAACAGTAGGTTATTTTGACAAAAAGACAAGATTATAAAGTCAAAGTAAAAGAATTCAGGATGTGTTATAGATTAGGTAGGTGTTCATAAGGTTGACGAATCTACTCATATTTTTCATTATAAAATTTATGGATTGTCAACGGTATTGTATTGTCCAATGCCATTGGCTATTTGAGGATGAATAAAAGATTTGCACAAGGAGTGCAACTGATACATGAATCAGATAATTATAAGGAAAAGGTGTAATGATCGAACTTATTGCTCTTAGTATATTAAGCTTGTTGATTTTACTTGTTTTCGGGCTTCGTTATCGAAAACGTATAGATCAACATTCTGATAGTGCCTTAAAACAGCGCGCATTGTTTGATTATAATGAACAAATTATTTATCAAAGACTTACACAACTTTTACCACAGCATATTATTTTATCGAATGTGTCTTATCGTTCTTTACTGACCAGTAAATACTCACATACACGGGCAAAATTTAATAATATGACTGCTGATTTTGTGATTTTAAATTCACAGTTTCAGGCTATAGCCATTATTTCATTATGTGATTCAGTGTTTACCCAGCATCGTGAAGATCGCTATGAAGATGCTCTATTGGAAATGGCAGGCTATCGAGTAATCCGTTATGCAGGTGTGCCTGATCTGAAAAGATTATCAAGAGACTTGAATATTCAGGAAAAAAGCATGGCATTTGCATAAGGCAAATGCCATCTTGCAATCTTATGGTTTGACCGCAATTACAGTCATTTCAACCAAAACATCAGGCGCATACAGTTTAGATTCTACACAGGTACGTGCAGGAGCATGACCTGAAACAACCCATGCATCCCATATTTCATTCATTGCAGCGTAGTCCTGTTCTATATCTTTTAGGAAAATAATCACAGATAAAATATGGGTTTTATCTGTTCCTGCATCTGCAAGAAAACGGTCAATATTGGCAAGAGTTTGCTGAGTTTGCGAGCGAATATCTTGAGTCGTATCATCTGCAAGTTGCCCTGCAAGATGGACTAAATTACCTGAAATTGCGACTTCACAAAAACGGGAGCTTACATGCAAACGTTCAACAGCCATAATCTTAATCTACACGGGGAGGATGAATAATTTTTGATGATACTTGACCCTTCATGCGGGCTGCAACAATTGCAGTTAATAAACAGCCAGCAGTTAAGTAAATTGCTACCAATATCCAGTGCCCATGTGCAAGGAAGATGAGTCCTGTTGCAATAAACGGTGTAAAGCCACCACCAACAATGCTGGCAAGCTGATAGCCAACACCTGCACCGCTGTAGCGATATTCGGTACCAAATAATTCAGTAAAAATAGGTTGATGTACACTGACCACCATGTCATGGGCCAGATTGGCAAGTAAAATAGACAGCACAATCAGCCAGCCAATTGAACCACTTTGTAAGGCTAGAAAGAATGGAAATGCAGTGACTGCACCAATTAATCCACCCATAATGCACATGCGACGACGACCAAAGCGGTCAGCAATCATGGCAAAAAATGGAATGCTGAAACAGCTAATTGCACCGACCATTAAAGAGATATTCAAGAATAGCTGTGAAGGCATGTGCAATTTTTCAGTGGAGTAATTCAGTGCAAATGTGGTGACTAAATACATCGATAGCAATTCAGCTAAACGTAAAGCAATAATATAAAAGAAGCCTTTGGGGTTATGCTGAATCGCTTGAATAATCGGGAAACGTGATTTCTTTTCTTGAACTTGATGTACTTGTTTTTGGTGTTGTTTAAATTCTAAAGATTCATCCTGATCGGAACGGATCCAGACCGCAAAGGCAACAAGGATAATGCTAGCAAGAAATGGAATTCGCCAGCCCCAGTCGCGAAAATCATCTTCGCCAATACATAGAATAATCAGCGATACGCAGCCAGATGCCAGCATTAAGCCTACGCCATAACCGACCTGAACGCCGCTACTGTAAAAGGCTTTTTGGGTTTTTGGTGCATTTTCTACAGCCGTGAGCGCCGCACCACCCCATTCACCGCCTACAGCAAAGCCTTGAATGGCGCGTAAAGTGACTAACAGGACAGGTGCCCACCAGCCAATCTGGCTATATGTGGGTAAAAAACCGATCAGTACCGTTGCTCCTCCCATTAGAAAAACAGTGAGGAACAGCATTTTTTTACGACCCAGTTTATCTCCAAAATGTCCAAACACAATACCGCCCAATGGACGAAATAAGAAGCCTACACCAAAGGTGGCAAAAGCCGCCAGTGTGCCCATCGTCGGGTCAATATTTGGAAAAAACTGTTGTTTAAAAACTAATGCGGCAACAATGCCATAAAGTAAAAAATCATACCAGTCGACAACAGCCCCGATAAAACTACTGAGCGCAGCTTTGCGTGCACGTTTTTTTTGTGTGGTATTCAGAGAAGAGGTTGGGGTATTCAAAGAAAGTCTATGCCTAACTGTCGGAGCGCCCTGCAATGCGCAAGATGATTAATCCGATGTATTACAGGGACGGCGAGTTAAAACCATGGATTAGTTTTAAACATGCAAGAGCTTCATGGATAAATGTAAGCGAGCATAGCTTAATCGAAAAATGCATGGCATGCGAGCCTCTATAGCATAAAATTTTTATTAAAGACCTAGATTTTAAGGTCAATGCATCTCTGACCAGAATGACAACTGAATTTTTTGTTCTATCGCAATGAGTTGATATACGCCAATGCCAACTAACCGAAAACGTAGCTGGGGAGAGAGCTGAAGCTCGGAGAGTAAGAGTAAAATGGCTTGCTGTAACTGGGCAAGGTTTTCCAAGGGGCTTTGAAAGCGTTTACTGTGCTGGACAATTTGAAAATCAGGTTGCTTGAGTTTAATGCTGACACCAAAAGCACTCAGTTGGCGTTTTTCCAAACTTGCCCAGACTTTTTCAGCCAATATTTGCCATGCATCATGACAGGCAGATAAATACAGGTCTTGATCAAAAGTGATTTCTTTGGAAATTTGCTGACGTACCCGACTGGCTACGACAGGCCGTTCATCAATGCCTTGTGCATACAAATGTAACTGTTGCCCATATTTGCCAAAATGTTTTTGTAAAACATGTAGCTCAATTTTTTGTAAATCACCTAAAGTATAAAGTTGTAGCTGCTCCAGTTTAGCTTGAGTCACTTTTCCGACTCCTGGAATTTTCTTTAAAGGTAAATCATAAATAAATTGTTGAACTTGCTGAGGTTTAATGACACATAATCCATTCGGTTTATACCAGTCTGAAGCAATCTTGGCTAAAAATTTATTGGGAGCAACTCCTGCCGAAGCCGTGAGCTGCATTTGTTGCCAAATCTGTTGTCGAATCGCTTGTGCGACTTCGGTTGCTGATGCCAAACCGAACTTATTTTCAGTAACATCCAGATAAGCTTCATCTAAAGATACTGGTTCGATCAGATCGGTATATTGCTGAAAAATCTGCTGAATCTGTGTAGAAATTTGTCGGTATAAGTCAAAACGAGGTTCAAGCACCACCACATGTGGGCAGAGTTTTCGAGCTTGTGCCATCGGCATCGCCGAGCGTAAACCAAAACGACGTGCAGGGTAGGAAGCTGTGGTAATGACGGCACGTGGATGATGCGATGCCACGACGACAGGCACATCGATTAAATCGGCACGTTCACGTAACTCGACTGAGGCATAAAAAGCATCCATGTCGATGTGAATGATTTTCCGCAGTTTAATGATGAATCACCCCTAAATAACGTAAATAACTTTGCCACTGGGTCATTGAACCTGCATAAACGTTTAAATCAACAGGCTGTTGAATGCCTTCGATATGCCCTTGTTGCGTATATTGCCAGAACATCCAGCCATGCTGGTCTTTGAGTTTGGGATATGCCTCATCATAGTCCCGAATCCAAAGTGCGTTATGGGGCATGTGGCCCATGAGTACAATATGGTAAAAGGTTTTGGAAGTATAAATAATAGGCGGTTTGCCATAATGCTGATGTAGCATTTTCAGCATGACTTGAATTTGTTTAAGGAGTTGTTCTTGGGTTGAGTTTTGAAGGCAATTGGCATCGTATTCCAAATCAATAACAGGTGCTAAAGCATCGGTTTTGTTGGGCACTGTGGCGATAAAATTGGTCGCCTGAATTTTGGCTTCACGACATAAACGATAATAATGATATGCCCCGACATGCAAGCCCTGTTCGCGTGCTTTGAGCCAATTCTGCTGAAAACTTGGATCTTGGTAGTCACCACCCTCGGTGGCTTTTAAATACACAAACTGGTATTTGTGAGGGGAAATCTTTTTCCAGTCGATATTGCCTTGATGATGAGAGACGTCGAAGCCTTGCACGGGATGGTCTTGCGCTTCTGCTGGCTGGTTCTGGAATAGAACTAGGCTGATCAAACATAAGAGTAAGATCACAAGGGTTGCAGTTAAAGTTCGGACAAGGTGCAAATGGCTTTTGCGGGCAGCTTTCATGATCAAGCAGATATCTAGGATTGAGTATCTATTTTAAGAAAACTGCACCAGAAAGCCTATTTAAACTTGTGACTGATTTTGTTTTGGAATCTGCCAGAAAATCAGCATGGTCACGACATTGAGTGCACCTAGCGTGAGCAGGGTATAGTCAAAAGCCTGAGCAATCGGTAGATGAAAAGTTGTACCCTGATAAAAGTGAATCAGTGTTCCTGTAAATGCGACGCCGATACTCATCGATAGCATCATGATCATGGACAGGAAACTGTTGCCACTACTGGCATGCTGCGATGGCAAATCTTTGAGGGTATAGGTGTTCATCGACACAAATTGAATCGAGTTGAGTGTACCAAAAATAAAGAAATGCAGCGCACGTAACCATTCTGGTGTGGTGGCTGTGGTCAGGGTAAAACTCATGACACATAGCCCTACCGCAGTGGTATTGAACAATAAAACATTACGATAGCCAAACTTCTGAATCAGTGGGCGCACAATCGGTTTGGAAAACAGTGAGCCGAGGACGAGCGGAATCATCATCAGGCCTGTTTCAAATGGTTCGAATTTAAAGACTACTTGCAGTAGCAATGGCAAGACAAAGGGAATGGCATTGCCTGCAAAGCGCGCAAAGAAATTGCCTAAAATCCCAATCGCATAAAACTGATGCCGAAATAAGTCGCTGCGAAATAAAGCATTCTGATGATTGTGTGCATGATGAGCATACAAGGCACTCGCAATCACGCCAGCGATCAGCAAGATATACGCGATTTGATGTGATGAACCTTTGACTGAAAATGAATCAATACCTAAAGTTAACCCAACCATTGCTACGACGAGCATTAACACGCCTGAGCTGTCAAAGCGTTTAACATTTGGTTCGATGATATTGGGCAGCGCTTTGAATGTGACGATAACACCCAGTAATCCCATTGGAATATTAATCAAAAAAATCCAGTGCCAGCTCGCGACTTCCACCAGCCAGCCACCGAGTGTTGGCCCAACCAGTGGCCCAATGAGCCCTGCAAGACTCATGAGGTTTATGGCAGATAGGAACTGCTCACGTGGAATAATTTTTAATAAAGACAGCCGCCCAACAGGTAAGAGTAATGCACCGCCAATACCTTGCAGCACACGGAAAAAGATCAATTGTTCTAAAGTGTTGGATAAGCCGCAACCGAGAGAGCCAATGGTAAAAATAATAATCGCACTTAAATAAACATAGCGCAGCCCGAAACGGTCTGCCAGCCAGCCACTGAGAGGAATACAACTTGCAACTGAAAGCACATAAGCGACGATCACCCCGTGCATATGCAGAGGGTTTTCCTGTAAGTGCTGTGCCATGGCGGGTAAAGCAGTATTGACGATGGTGGTATCGAGAGCCTGCATGAAAAAACCAATCGACACCAAAAGAACTAATAAACGGTATTGAGGTTGTAGTGCCTGATATTTGGGCGTACTTTGAGGTTCCATACAGGAAAAACCTTATAAAAATTCATGAATTTATCGAAAGGTGATAATTTTTATTGTAACAGGAGTGTCATAAGCATTTAAGTTGTAATTGTATTGCACCGAAACGCTAAGTTATAAAAAAGTTCTGATGATCATAAATTGATCTGCTAGGATGAACAGGAGCAACACTTTGGAGGTCGCTTTTAATGATGATTCTGCATTATTTACAGTATTCGCGAGCCTTTCGTATTTTATGGGCTTTGGAAGAGTTGCAACTAAAAGATTACCAGATTCGCTTTTACAAGCGTCAACCCAACTTGGCTGCACCCGATGAGCTTAAGTTTATCCACCCACTTGGCAAATCGCCTATCTTGCAGGATGGTCAACAAGTTTTGGCAGAATCTGCGGTGATTCTGGAAGTTTTACAGCAGCGCTATGATACCAGCTACCAGTTCAAGCCTCGCCCTGAAGATCAGGAACAAGCCTATCAGTATTTGTACTGGATGCATTATGCTGAAGGTTCACTGATGCCACTTTTGGTCTTTCAATTGGTGATGAGCAATATGCCAGCCCACATGCCGTTGTTGATTCGCCCAATTGCTAAAAAAGTCTGTAATGGAGTAAAAACGGGTTTTTTACAGCCTCGGTTGCAAGATCATGTGGCATATATCGAAGCATATTTGGCAGAGCATGATTATTTTGCTGGAGATTTTTCCTTTGCTGATATTCAAATGAGTTTTCCTTTACAGGCAATGTCCAAGCGTATTCCACTCGATATTCCTAACATTCGGGCATTTTTGGCAAGAATCCAGCAGCGTGAGGCATTTCAGCGAGCGCAGGAAATCGATGGGCATTATCAATAGCAACTAGGGTTCTATGTAAAAAGGCGTTATGCTTATATTTTATTTGTGGGTTTGTTGAGTCATGATCTTAGTCAGTGCATGTTTGGCAGGTAAACCTGTCAGATATGATGGAACAGACTGTCTGCATTTGAAAGTTCAACAGCTGATTCATGAACATAAAGCGATTGCCATTTGTCCAGAGTTACTTGCAGGTTTACCCACGCCACGTTCACCTGCAGAAATGGTTGGTGGAGATGGCTATGCAGTTTTGGCGGGTACGGCACAAGTCATTGATCAATCGGGGCATGATGTTACTGAACAGTATATTCAAGGGGCGTATTCTGCACTTGCAATTGCCCAGAAATATCATGCGACACATGTGGTATTAAAAGAAAATAGCCCGTCTTGTGGTAGCCAGCAGATTTATGATGGCTCATTTTTTGGTATACGAGTTGATGGGGTTGGGGTAACGACCGCTTTATTGCGTCAGCATGGGATTTTGGTGTTATCTGAAAAACAATTATCGCAACTTGCTGAATAATAAGCTGATCGATTTATTTGGCGATGGCGAGAGGTGGTACTTCATACACGGCAATCTGATATTGATCGCGTCCGCGATGTTTTGCCAGATAAAGTGCGTGATCTGCAGATGTAATAAATTCAGAAATACTTTCTGCGTAAGAAGGAATGATTGTAGCGACACCAATACTGAGCGTGACATAGGATGAAATTGGGCTTGAGGGGTGTGGCAGTGCGAGTTGATGCATATTTTTAATGAGCTGCTCAGCCCATTGCTTGGCCTGTTGCTCATTGGTTTGTGGGAAAATTAATAAAAATTCTTCGCCGCCATAGCGTGCAACCAAGACATCCTGTTGGCTAGATGTGGATGAATTCAGCATAAACGCAATCCGCTTTAAGCAGTCGTCGCCCTGCACATGACCGAGTGCATCATTATAAAATTTAAAATAATCAATATCGATCATCATGGCGGTGATCGGCTTTGTATACCGAATTGCACGTTCCCATTCATTTTGTAAAATTTCATCGAGATAGCGACGATTTGCCAAACCTGTCAATGCATCCATTTGGGATAGCTTGGAGAGTTGCTGGGCTTGTTGTACCAATTCGAGGTGATTGTGTTCAATAATACAGTTTTTTAGAAAATGCTCACGGTGCTGCCGATCAATAAAATAGGCTAAAGACATGCCCAGAAAACTGCTAAATGTATAAGTGCGGTTGAGCAAAGTCCAGTCGATGGTGGCATTCATATGATTACTTATAATTAAGCCGATTAAACCACCCACCCAGCCAGCGATTAATGCCGTATAAAAACGTAAACCAACGAAGCCGTAAATAATAACTACGGCATACATCATAGCTGTATGGAAAAGAACGGTATTTTGCACTTCTTCTAGGCCATTGACTAATATGAAACTAATTGCAACTGATAAAGTAGAGCCAATACATACATAATAATCGAACCACGAATTGAATCTTTTAACAAAAGACATTAACCATGCAACAAGGATAATGACTCCGACCCATCCATAGAGTGAAATCCAGGGAATAACTTGATCTTCTGGTAAAATCTGATAAATACCCAAAGAAAGGTAAAGATATAAAATAATAATAATAATGCCACGATAACGAAATTCATAGGCTGCTTCATTGCGATAGCATTCAGTGTATATTCTTTCGAATCTTTTAGGAAACCAAAGAAAATTTAAACGAGTTTTTTTGAGTAAATCTACTTGTTCTTTACTAAGAATGCTAGAGCTTTGTAATTTCATAGCCCAATCTCACTATTTAGGAGACGTCTTTCATCAGTTGATTTATTTCTCTTGTACATCATTGAAATATATTCCAATTTTGTTCAGGTAGAACGATAAAGAGAGTGTAAACCATGATGGAAGAGGTCTATATCTACTTTTTTGCTTCTTTTCTATTGGTTATATAATATTTCCGTTAGGATTAAAATTATAACGCGATTTTAATTGTGTATATAAAAATTTCTTAACTATATTTAAAATACTTTGAGGTTTTAAAATGATAATGATTGTTTTTAATATTATGCTAGATGGTATGTCATAGGGTAATCTTTATGATTTTATTGTAAATATCATGTAAAAATTACATGATATTTAGGGTCTGGGGTTTGATTTTAGCTGTTAATTAAATTGTCAAAAAAATCTGCTATAAATATCTAAATCGGCTTCTTTCATTCTTTAATTGCATTTCTTTTATGTTTGATTGAAATAGATTTAAATTTTTCTCGTCGATATCAATAAAGAGACTGTAAGTCTCTATGAAAGAAGCTACATAATTGAGTATAAGCAGTTTCAGTCATCTAATTTATTTTATTAGATTGACTTATAATGCTATATTCAATAAGTCAATAAATTTAATTGATTATTCAAAGCGTATGTTGTATTAAAAATAAAAGCTTAAATGAAATAAATTCAAGAGGAAGTGAATGATGACGGTTCTAAAAAATGAACTCACCTTGGAAATCACGCCTCATAGTATGTGGGCGCAGAAGTTCTGGGATGAACTGATTCCTGCAAAGGAGCGTGTCAGCCAGCATCCTGTATTTATTGGTATGGCAAATGGCACACTTAAACTAGAATGTTTTCGTGCAGCTTTATTAAATTTTTATCCCTTGGTTGCACAGTTTCCATCTTACATGGCGCTGGCTTTGGCTAAGGCAACTCAGTTTAATGAAGCGGGCGTAGTGCCGACCCGGGACTGGCTTATTCAGAATATTAAGGTTGAAGAACGCCATTTGACTTGGTATCGGGACTGGGCGGGTGGTTTTGGTCTTACCGTTGATCAGCTCGATCATGTTACGCCACCTCCGGCCATGAATGCTGTGAATCATTATCTCTGGAGCATTAACCATCGTGGTAGCCTTGCCGAATGTTTGGCAGCAACCAATTTAGCCATTGAATGGGCAACAGGTGACTGGTCTTCACATGTTTATAAAGGCATTCATAATTACCAGAATCATCCCGATGTGAAGATTGATAAACGCTCGCTGGCATGGTTACGTGCCCATGCGCATTATGATGATATTCACCCGTATGAAGCAATGGAACTCATCAAGCGCTTATGTGAAGGTAAACCTGAATTGCAGCAAAAAGCATTTCATGCTGCACGTGAAGGTCTGGAATATTATGCGTTGGCACTGGATGAATGTTATAAGCTTCAAGGTTGATAGGTAATAGCAAGCTTCTTGATGATTGTATTCACGCGCTTTGCTTGGTTTTTATGCCGAGAAATAAAACCGACCGATAAAAAAACTATGGTCTCAGGTTTAGCAGATCAAAATATCATGAAGTATGCTCGCTTCTCAGCTTAGATGGTGTAAAACCAAACTGCTGCTTGAAACGGCGACTGAAGTGACTGGCTGAACTAAAACCGCATTCCAGTGCAATGTCGGTCAGGCTCATATGTTGCTGTGAAATCAAATGATGAGCTTTTTGCAAACGGCGCTGCAAAATGTATTGGTGCGGTGCCTGCTGCATGGAGTGTCGAAACATGTGGGCAAAGTGGTATTCACTCAAATGCGCTTGTGCTGCCAAGTCTGCAATCGTGAGCGGCAAATGTAAATTTTCTTCAATCCATTCAAGTACCCAGCGCAGTGTTGCAGGCGCTAGACCACTCTTCAACTGAGGCATTTGCCAAACAATATTGCTGTAATGTTTTAATAAATGGTTCAGTAATAAAGTGGCTGTGGTGGAGAGTTGGAGTAAGTTTTCTGACTGTTGCCAGTTGCAGCCCAATAAAAAATGCCGATACAGCAAAGTAATCTGAGGGTCAGTTGCAAAGGTTTTTTCATGTAGCTGAATCAGGTTTGGTTCCTTGTCCCAGACATGTGCTGCAAGATCACGCAAATGCTGATCGGTATAATACAAATGCACAAAACTCAATTCTCCGCGAATATCCCATTCAGAATATTGTTGCTGAGGCATCAGACAGAAATGATCGGGACCACCACCATTACGCCAGCCCTGAGCTGTTTTCTGATAACTTTCATAGCCACCGCAAGTATACAGGCTCAAGGTATGGTGATCACTACAGACACTGACACGATCATGCCGATTGTACCAGGCAGCCAGTTGCATCCCTGAACCAAGTTGTACGTGTTCAAGTAATTGGGCTTTATGTCGTTGCAGTTGTTCTAAGGTCTGATAAGCCATATGCGGAGTCATGTGACAAAACCATTGGAAATATAGTCTAGCGATTTTTTCAAAAGGGTTACAAATTTTTAGAAAAAAAGCGCAAGTTTATGCAATTTTCTCCCTGCTTTATGCAAGCAAGCTCAGTGAAATATAAGCAAACTGACGACAGAATTGAGGAGAGTCATCGTGAATCTATTTCTGTATGGACTGGTTGTGCTGATCTGGGGAACAACATGGATTGCCATTACCGCTCAAGCCAATGTGGTCGATCCTGTGGTTGCAGTATTTTGGCGGTTTTTGATTGCAGCGAGTTGTTTGTTGGTCGGGCTATTATTGACAGGACATTTGCGCCGTTTTGCACTGCGTGATCATTTGTTTTGTGCGCTCCAAGGGTTATGCGTCTTCGGACTAAATTTTTTGTGTTTTTATCATGCCATTTCTTATATTAACAGTGGTCTGGAGTCCGTAATTTTCTCGATGGCTGTACTGTTCAATGCCATAAATAGCCGACTTTTTTTCGGGCAAAAAATTGTAGCGCAGTTTTTTCCTGCAGTGGCTTTAGGCTTTCTCGGTATGTTTTTATTGTTTTGGCAAGACTTGAGCAGTACCCATTTGCAGGGCAAAACACTGCTTGGTGTAGGTTTATGCATGCTCGGAACATATGGCTTTTCATTGGGCAATATGATCAGTACCCGCCATCAAAAACGTGGGTTAGATGTACTGAGCAGTAATGCCTATGCCATGAGTTATGGCACACTGTGGATGGGTTTGTTTGCTGCCTCACAAGGCATGCAATTTATACCGGCATGGAACTTACAATTTAGCTTGGCCGTGGGTTATCTGGCAATTTTTGGTTCAGTGATTGGCTTTAGTGCTTATTTTATGCTGGTTGGGCGAATAGGTGCAGGGCAGGCAGCTTACAGCACCTTACTTTTTCCTTTGGTTGCGCTTACCATTTCCACCTTTTGGGAAAACTATCACTGGAGTTTAACTGCAATACTGGGTGTGATCTGTATTTTACTGGGCAATTTGGTGTTCTTTTTAGCCCCCAAATTTCGAAATTTCTCAATAAAAAAAGCGATCAACTGATCGCTTTTTTTACATCTGATTGGCTTAATGCTTCACGATAATCGAATCGATACCGCTGTTTTGCAAGGTCTGCTGTGCAGCAATTGCTTCATTTTGAGAGCCGAAAGGCCCTGAAATGACGCGATACCATGTTTTGCCTTTTTCTGTACCAATAATGACATCGGCAGGCAATTTGTTCATTAAGATTTCTGAACGTTTAGCATCGGCACTATCAGGGTCGGTGTAGCTTTTAACCTGCAAAATATAGCTGGTTTGTGCGACGGTACCCGGTTCAGATGCATTGCTGATTTCAGCCGTTGGCTGTGCAGGCGCTTCAACAATCACCCCAGCTTCTTGGCGTTGATTGGCAGGCACAGCCTGATCAGGAATCGGCGTGACCTGTTGTTTTGGCAACTGGTCATAAAAACGGTAGTCTTTATTGGTTTCGCCCTGTGGCTGTGCAGTATTGATGTCGCTACGTGGATGTACGGGTGCCCACGGCTTCCACAGCATTAAAGCCACCGCAGCGCTGAGTACCATTAAAATCAGGATTAATGTACCAAACCATTTTGGAATCAATGACTGTTTTGACTGTTTTGGGCGTTCGGAAACGCCGCGTTGTGTTTTACCCCACACGTAGCAATCCTCTTGACTTACATAGATGCTGGTGCAGATACACCGAGCAACTCTAAACCGTTACGTAATACTTGTTGTACGTTGACTGAAAGTAACAGACGCGCTTGGGTTAACGCTGCATCTTCACTCAGTACTTTATGTTCGTTGTACCAGCCATGGAATAGCGCTGCAAGCTCTTTCAGGTAGTTACCGACCTGATGCGGTTCGTAAGCATTGGCTGCACGGTTAATAATGTCTGGGTAAGCTGCAAGTTTTGCCAGAATTTCAGTTTCAGCTTCAAGGCTTAACTGTTCAGCAAATTGACGGGCTTGAACTGCATCGAATGCAATACCTGTATCTTTGGCTTTTTCGAGCATACGGCAGATACGTGCATGTGCGTATTGAATGTAATACACCGCGTTGTCTTTGCTTTGAGAAACTGCGAGGTCAAGGTCAAAGTCGATGTGTTGTTCGCTCTTACGCATTACATAGTAGAAACGTGCAGCGTCATTACCAACTTCTTCACGCAGTTCACGTAAAGTCACGAACTGACCAGAACGCGATGACATTTGTACCATTTCACCGCCACGCCACAAGCTCACGAACTGAACGAGAAGAACAGTCAGTTTGCTCGAGTCATAACCCATGGCATCAATTGCTGCTTTAACACGGGCAATATAACCGTGGTGGTCTGAACCCCAAATATCCACAATATGGGTATAACCACGTTGTAATTTGTTGAGATGGTACGCAATGTCAGAAGCAAAATAAGTGGTTTGACCATTGCGACGTTTTACGACACGGTCTTTTTCATCGCCAAATTCGGTCGATTTAAACCAGATATTACCGTCTTGTTCGTACAAGAAGCCGCGCTGATCCAGTGTTTCGAGGGCTTCATCAATTTTTTCAGTCAGGCTGGCTTCACTAAACCACTGATTGAAGGTTACACCGAATTCGCCAAGGTCATCTTTGATGTCATCTAAGATGGCTTTAAGAGCCGCTTGATGGAAAACACGATAGCCTGCGCCGAGTAATTGTTGTGAGTTGCCAATCAAACCGTCGATGTGTTTTTCTTTGTCACCTGAAACGATGACTTTGTTGCCTTCAGCATCTGGTTCAGCCGCATATTGCACATCTTCAGGCACGTCTTTATAAACGTCAGCGACAGGGCGAACATGCGCTGCGCCGTCTTTTTCAATAATGCTTTGCGCGATTTCTTTGACATAGTCGCCTTGGTAGGCATTTTTTGGGAAAACCAGAGTTTGCCCTTGTAATTCTAAATAACGCAAATAAGTTGAGGTTGCCAAAATATCCATTTGACGACCTGCATCATTGACATAGTATTCGCGGTCAACTACTGCGCCTGTTGCTTCAAGCAAGTTAGCAACGGTCATGCCGTACGCTGCGCCACGACCATGCCCGACATGCAGACTAGAGGTTGGGTTGGCAGACACAAACTCGACCTGAATGCGTTGCCCAACATTGCTTTGAGTGCGACCAAATGTCTCTTTTTGTTGTTGAATCTGGTCAAGGATGGCAAAACGCTGGTCTGCATTTAAAAAGAAGTTAATGAATCCTGGACCTGCAATTTCAGCCTTGCTGATATCGGCAACTTCAGGCAAATTTGCCAAGATTTGTTCTGCAAGATCACGCGGTTTTAAGCCCGCAGCTTTGGCAGCGGTCATGGCAACATTTGAGGCAAAATCGCCGTGGCTTCGATCTTTGGTTCGCGTTAGGATACTGTTGTTGTTCCAGTCAGATGGAAGAACACCCTGTTGCTTGAGGGACTGAACTGCATGATCAAGAGCTGCTTGGATTGCCGTATTCATAATGGTTAGAAAAAATGTCGCGGAAAAACGCTAAATATAGCAAATTTTGTACGTTCTAGGGAAAGACTATTTCTGTCGATTTTGTGCATGACCACACGGATTTTTTGACGAAGATGAAAAAAATCGGATAGAATATTGTTATGTTATAACGTAATAATATTGGAGTATGTTATGAAACAAGAAATTCACCCTGATTATCAACAAGTTTTGTTTCACGATACCAACGCGGATACCTACTTCTTAATTGGTTCAACCTTAAAGCCGAGCCAAAGCAAAGAATATCAGGGGCAGGTTTATCCTTATGTGACGCTTGATATTTCCAGTGCTTCGCATCCGTTTTATACAGGTGAAGTCCGTCAAGCCAGCAATGAAGGGCGTGTGGCGAACTTTAATCGCAAGTTTGCGCGTTTTGCCAAAAAGAAAGCCTAAACTCGGTAATCGAAAATAAGCTGATCTGTTTCTTGCAGAATGCCCCGCGTTTTCTGCAAGAAATCAACAAAATCCTCAAAGACCAACTGCATTGGTCAGAATAATTAAATTAGGAAATAAGTCTCATACCATTATAAATTTGCTAAATACCCTTTTTTATCAAAAAAGGCTTAAGCTAGTCGAGTATTTTGAAAAGCTAAACTTCACAATCGTGTAGTTTTAGTCAAAAGATGAGACTAAACATGACCTCTGCTACGCAAAAAAAGCACCCACTTTATATCCCTTATGCTGGAAATACCCTATTAGAACTGCCTTTATTGAACAAAGGTTCTGCATTTAGCGAAGACGAACGGACTCGTTTTAACCTGCATGGTCTAATTCCCCATGTGATTGAAACTATTGAAGAACAAAGCCAACGCTCATATCAACAGTACTCTGCATTTCACGATGCAATCAATAAGCACATTTATTTACGGAATATCCAAGACACCAACGAAACCCTGTTTTTCCGCCTGATTGAAGATCATTTGGCGGAAATGATGCCGATTATTTATACACCGACCGTTGGCGAAGCCTGCCAGCAGTTCTCTGATATTTACCGCCGTCATCGTGGCGTTTTTATCTCTTATCCTGACCGTGAACACATTGATGATATTTTGCAAAACGTGAATCGCAAAAATGTCAAAGTAATTGTGATCACGGATGGCGAACGTATTTTGGGACTTGGCGACCAAGGTATTGGCGGAATGGGGATTCCAATCGGAAAACTTTCCCTTTATACAGCGTGTGGCGGGATCAGCCCAGCCTATACGCTACCGATTACCATTGATGTTGGAACCAACAACCAACAGTTGTTGAATGACCCGATTTATATGGGTTGGCGTCAACCGCGTATCAGCGGTGATGAATACTATAGTTTTGTCGATGAAGTGATTCGCGGTATTCGCCGTCGCTGGCCAAAAGCCTTGATTCAGTTTGAAGACTTTGCACAGAAAAATGCGATGCCTTTGCTGAACAAATACCGCGATGAAATTTGCTGTTTCAATGATGATATTCAGGGAACGGCTGCGGTGTCGGTAGGTAGTTTGATTGCTGCGAGCCGTGCGGCAGGCAAGCAGTTAAAAGATCAGAAAATTACTTTCTTGGGTGCAGGTTCAGCAGGTTGTGGTATTGCCGAGCAGATCGTGGCACAAATGGTGGCGGAAGGTTTAAGCGATGCCGAAGCACGCCAACGCGTGTTCATGGTGGATCGTTTCGGTTTAATCACGGAAAACCAGCCGAACTTACTGGATTTCCAGCGCAAACTAGCACAAAAACCTGAAGCGGTGGCAAGTTGGGCGCACGCCGATGAAATGATTTCACTGCTTGACGTGGTGAAGCATGCCAAACCAACAGTGTTGATCGGGGTATCGGGTCAGCCGGGCTTGTTTACTGAAGAAATTATCCGCACTTTGGCTGCAAACTGTGAACGCCCAATCGTGTTGCCATTGTCGAATCCAACTTCACGTGTTGAAGCAGTACCTGCCGATATCTTGAACTGGACAGACGGGAAAGCGCTAATTGCCACAGGTAGTCCGTTTGCACCTGTCAATTACCAAGGCAAGTTGTATAACATTTGCCAGTGCAATAACTCGTATATTTTCCCGGGCATTGGTTTGGGTGTGATTGCAGCAGGGGCAACCCGCGTCACTGATAGCATGCTGATGGCATCGAGCAATGCGTTGGCAGACTGTTCGCCAATGTTGCAAGATCCAAATGCAGACTTGCTGCCTGAGATTGATGAGATTCAGAAAGTTTCACGTGTGATTGCTTTTAAAGTGGCAAAAGCAGCGATGGATGCGGGCGTTGCACCCGTGATTAGCGATGAACTGCTGATTGAAAATATTGAGAAAAATTTCTGGCAACCAGAATATCGTCAATATAAACGTGTTACATCTTAAGCATTAGATTTCTTTCATAAATCCCTTCTCTTTTTCCCTATAGGAGAAAAATAAAGAGGGGTAAACACTTATGAAACAGGTCTATTAAAATAGATAAAAAATACCTTGCTGATGCGGGGTATTTTTTTGCTTGAATGTTTTCTTGCAATAAATAATAAGGCGACTAGCTTCGCCATAGAATAGATGATATTCATCATTTTTAAATAGCTCAGCCGCAATTATCTAAAATTGTGCTAATCATAGCAAAACAACGTCTGATGGCTGTATGCGATTTATTTTAAGGTAAAGGCATATCGACTTTTTGAGTAATGCCATGACTAATCTAACAATTCAGCATGCCCAAGCCTTTTCTGAATCCCAAATTTATGCGGCATGGGGGCAAGGCCCTTCCAGCCGTTACGATGAACTGGCTCAGCATTTTCGCCCTGTGTTTGCCAAAATTCAGGCAGGCACATTACAGCGCGAGCAGCAGCGTATCTTGCCATATGAGCAGTTGCAGTGGCTCAAAGACAGTGGCTTTACCCGTTTACGTTTGCTGAAAGCGTTTGGCGGCTTTGATGCCACGATTTCTGAATTATTTGCCTTGCTGGTTGAACTTGCCCAAGCTGATTCGAACTTGCCGCAAGCCCTGCGGGTACACTTTGGTTTTACTGAAGATGTCCTGATTTCTCAAGATCCTGCATTTAAAGCACGCTGGCTAAAACGTATTGCCGCAGGCGAAACCATAGGCAGTGCATGGTCGGAAGGCGGTAAAGAAAGTCGTGATCAGTTCCAGACCCATATTTACCGTGATCCGCAAGGTCGGCTGCGCCTGAAGGGGCAAAAGTATTACACCACGGGTAGTTTGTATGCGGACTGGATTGAAGTCGGGATTCAGGACTTAACGGGCGAGTCGGCTTCGGTGTTGGTGCCACGCAATTCTGAAGGGGTCGAGGTGCTGGATGACTGGAATGGCTTTGGACAAAAGCTGACTGCCAGTGGCACAGCAATTTTTAATGATGTGCTGATTGATCCAAGTGAAATTTTGGTAGATGGTACACGTTTTAAATATTCGGCAGCCTATTATCAACTGGTGCAATTGGCGATTATTACGGGATTGGGTCGTGCTGCCAGTTATGAGTTATCACGCGCAGTCGAACAACGTAGCCGCAACTATACTCATGCCAACAGTCAGTTTGTGCGTGATGATCCACAAATTTTGCAGGTTGTTGGGCAGGTGCGTGGCGCGGCCTATAGTGCAGGGGCAATCATTGAAAAAGTGGCGCAGAGTTTGCAACGTACCTATCTGGCGGCCTTGCAGGGCAATGCCGAATATGAAGAACAGCAAAATGCACTGGCTGAATTAGAAACGGCTCAGTCGCAAACCGTGATTACCCAACTGATTTTAAATGCTTCAACTGTACTGTTTGATGCCTTGGGTGCATCGGCATCGGATCAACGCTATGCGCTGGATCGTTTCTGGCGCAATGTGCGTACCTTGTCGTCACATAATCCGCGGGTGTTTAAAGACCGAATTGTGGGTGATTTTAGTGTTAATGGTACGTTACCGCCGTATCAGTGGCGTATCGGCGATGTCAGTCAGGATCAGGCATTGTCCAAAGCCAGTTAAGCGAAGTGATATTTTGAATAGAGCAGTCTGAAGGGCTGCTTTGTTATTTGTTCAATAGGTTATCTGCTTCATGTAAGCTTTTACTGACAATGATTCAGGCGATTTGCCAGTAGGCAGCCATGCTGAATTTGCTATGATGAACTCATCAGGAACAGGAAGTTCCAGAACATAAAACAAAAACGATAAGTTCAAGCATCAGGACGTGAGGTACGACAGGAGTCATACCTAGCAATCAAATACGAAAAACCCCGACAGGATGTCGGGGTTTTTTATTTTGTACTTAAAAAATGATTTGGTGCACCATGGCTTAACGGCAGTTGGCGGTCTGGTGTTTTATAACGAAAAAACTAGATAACCACAGCAGATTATTTCATTAATAGCAAATCTGCTAAGCAGCCAAGTTATTGTTATAAATTAACGATTTTTTTTATTTTAAGATGGCTCTAAAGATAAAAAAATTGAGTTATCCATCATGTCGAAACGTATCAGCTTTAATGCCTTTGAAATGAACTGTATTGCCCATCAGTCTCCCGGTTTATGGCGACATCCGCTAGACCGCTCGACTGAATATAAGGATCTGGAATACTGGACTGATCTGGCAAAAATTTTAGAGCAGGGCTATTTTGACGGGATTTTTATTGCTGACGTTTTAGGAATTTATGATGTTTATCATCACAGTGCCGAGCATGCACTGACGGGTGCGGTGCAGGTCCCTGTCAATGATCCGCTACAGATTGTCCCAGCGATGGCTGCGGTGACCCAGCATCTGGGTTTTGGGGTGACCACATCGATTTCCTTTGAGCATCCTTATCCGTTTGCGCGTCGTTTAAGTACGCTGGATCACCTGACCAAAGGACGGGTGGGCTGGAATATTGTGACCTCTTACTTGGAAAGTGGCTCGAAAAATCTGGGGCTAAAAACACAGGAAAATCATGATGATCGTTATGATATTGCCGATGAATATCTAGAAGTGCTGTACAAGCTTTGGGAAGGTTCATGGGAACAGGATGCTGTGCTACGCGACAAGCAACGCGGCATTTTTGCCGATCATCACAAGGTGCATCCGATTCGGCATCAGGGCAAATATTTTACCGTGCCGGGGATTCATATTTGTGAGCCATCGCCACAGCGTACGCCTGTGTTGTATCAGGCTGGGGCATCCACTCGTGGGCAGCAGTTTGCCAGTCAAAATGCCGAATGTGTATTTATTGCACCGCCGTCTAAAGCTGCAGCTAAAAAAGTGGTGCAGGGGATTCGTGCCAAACTGGTCGAGCAAGGGCGTGATCCATATTCGGTCAAAATCTATACCTTACTTTCGATTGTCACCGACAGCAGCGATGTCAAAGCACAGCAGAAGTTTAAAGAATACCAGTCTTATGGCAGTTATGATGGTGCACTGACCCTGTTGTCGGGCTGGTCGGGTGTGGATTTTTCACAGTATCAACCCACCGATAAAGTCGAATACATTCAGACCAATGCCATCCAGTCCTTGCTGGACTCTTATGTCAATGCTGACCCGAACCGTGTCTGGACGATTGAGGAAATTGCCAACTGGAACAGTGTCGGGGGCAATGGCCCTGTGCTGGTCGGTTCAGCCGAAACCGTGGCCGATGCCTTGCAGGAATGGGTCACAGAAACTGATGTGGATGGTTTTAATTTGGCCTATATTTTGGCGCATCAGACCTTTAGCGATGTGGTGGAATTTATTGTGCCTGAGCTGCAAAAACGTGGCGTGTATCAGACCGAATATGCACACGGCACACTGCGCGAAAAACTGTTTGGGCAAGGGCCGTATTTACCCGAAAATCATCGTGGAGCGGGTTATCGTTTCGGTGAAAAAAATCCGATTGCCGCAGCCAGTTAATCCGCAATCCGTATTTAAAAAATCCATAAGGTGATGTGACACGTACCGATCGGGTTATTTTGGAAAGTAAAACGCTACATGCTATGTGGGCAAACACAGGGCAAGCCGAGAGCATTCCAGACATCAAAATCATAAAATTGGCTGTATGGTACAGCCTTTTTTATTGTTGAAAAATCATGTACTTATTTTGAATAAGCAAAGCATTTTTATCTATAAAATCCCCGAGAAAATAATGCTAAGTTAAGGGCATCCAATGATAAAAAGAGTACACTGATTATGACGACACTGAACCAGACGGGCTTTGCATCGCAAACCGCCATTCCACTCAAATTTTTTGAACACCAGCAAGATGCGCATGTAATCCGTTCCGATGCTGAAGCAATTGCAATTGCACATGAACTGGCTCAGGAATTTGCCAAAGAAGCGTCGCTACGCGATCAGGAGCGTCGTTTGCCTTTGGAGGAAATTCAGAAATATTCGCAAAGTGGTTTATGGGCAATCAATATTCCCAAAGTTTTTGGCGGTGCTGATGTCAAATACCGCACTCTTGCAGAAGTGGTCAAAATTATTTCCAGTGTCGATTCATCTTTAGGGCAAATTGCACAAAACCATTGGGCATTTGTCGAGCATTTACGTTTAGATGCGACCCCAGAACAAAAAAAGTTCTTTTTTGAGCTGATTTTAAAAGGGATTCGTCTCGGTAATGCCTTTTCGGAAAAGGGCAGTAAAACAGTTGCCGACCTGACCACCAAAATTCATAAAACCGCACAAGGTTATGAAATTAATGGTGAAAAGTTCTTTGCTACAGGTGCGTTGCTCGCGCACTGGATTCCGATTGTCGCGGTGGATGAGCAAGGGCGGAGTTATGCAGCGATTGTGCCGCGTGACACCACTGGGGTTGAAATCATCAATGACTGGTCGGGCTTCGGACAGCGCACCACTGCCAGCGGTACGGTGCGTTTAAACCATGTATTTGCCCGTGAAGAATACGTGATTCCTGTGCATCAGGCATTTGAGCGCCCAACGCCTGCGGGTGCAATTTCACAGTTTATTCAGGCTGCGGTGGATGCAGGTATTGCACGCGGTGCGATTGAAGAAACGATTCAGTATGTGCGTCAGTACAGCCGCCCATGGATTGATTCAGGTCTGGAAAAAGCCACAGATGACCCCTACACCATTGCCAATATCGGGGATTTGAAAATTAAGTTACGTGCCGCTGAAGCCGTGCTGGACTTGGCAGGCGATGCGATTGATGTGGCGATTGCCGATACGACTGAAGCGCATGTTGCCGAAGCGACCTTGCTGGTGGCTGAAGCTAAAGTCCTCACAACAGAAGTTGCACTATTGGCCACCAATAAATTGTTTGAGTTATCGGGAACACGCTCGACTTTGTCTGAGCTGAATCTTGACCGTCACTGGCGCAACGCACGCACGCATACCTTGCATGATCCTGTGCGCTGGAAGTTGCATCTGGTCGGTAATTATTATTTAAATGGCGTAGAGTTGCCACGCCATCCGTGGAGTTAAGGGCTAAATTGGCTCATGCCAGTCTGGATCAGGCATTGTCTAAAGCCAGTTAAGCGATGTGATATTTTGAATAGAGCAGCCTGAAGGGCTGCTTTGTTCTTTGTTCAATAGGTGATCTGCGTCATGTAAGCTTTTGCTGACAATGATTCAGGTGATTTGCCAGTAGGCAGCCATGTGGAATTTGCTATGATGAACTCATCAGGAACAGGAAGTTCCAGAACATAAAACAAAAACGATAAGTTCAAGCATCAGGACGTGAGGTACGACAGGAGTTATACCTAGCAATCAAATACGAAAGACCTCAACAGGATGTTGGGGTCTTTTATTTTGTGCTTTAGGCGTTATATCCGCATGTGTTATACCAAATGTGTAACTCGTTTTTTAAGTTGACATGGGTCTACATCTTCATAGATTAACCACAATTTTTTTTACGCTGGAGTCCTTCAGTGGGTATAAGCTTGAGTCGTTGCTCGGAATATTTATTTGGACAACTGTCAGCACACGGGACGTCATAACATTTCGTTCTGATCTCTCGTTGTTCTGCGAGAGGTCGTTAATCTGCCTTGACGGCAATGCCTCATCTACATTGATTGATCAATAGTTGATTAATTGTGTTTTTTCATGAAACTGCATTACTTATCTTTCAAAATGCATTTCGGATAACACAAGTTAAAGATTTATTGCGCCTGCTTATTGGGTTTCTCATATAAGAGGATTGTAGATATGTATCTATATGATCTGAATAACCTATTTAGAAGATCATTGCATGATGTGTCTCATGTGATGTTGATTTCCCATTTTTTAGGCAAAGTAACGGTTCCTATTCCCCAGCGCAAGATCAGTTTTTGATTTGTGAGCGCACTATAAAAAACTTGATGCTTTTCATAGTGTATGAACTGATTTTTCTCCATGAATTTGACTCAAAATTCATATTTTGGAGCTCGTCATGCGCACATTTTTTCTCAAACAACTGTTTCTGAGCTTTTTAAAAGTACGTCACTTCGGGCGGCATTTTCAGCGCTTTATTAGTCTGGAACATGTGACTCGTGCCAACAAAACACAATCATTTCCACCAGAACTGACCAAAACGCTTGTTCAGTCGGCACGACATACGCCTGAGCAGCTCTACCAAGAACTTAATACCAGTCTTGCAGGCTTAGATGAAAATCAGGTCGAACAACGTCAGCAACAATATGGCTTAAATGAAATTCAGCAAGAAAAGCCTTTAAGCTGGTGGGTGCATTTATGGTTTTGCTACCGTAATCCATTCAGCTTATTACTGACATTACTGGCATTGGTGTCCTTTTTTACCCATGACATGCAGGGTACGCTGGTAATTGGAACCATGGTTCTGATTGCAACCATTTTACGTTTTTGGCAAGAGCAAAAATCTAATCAGGCTGCTGAAGCATTAAAAGCCATGGTCACCAATACCGCAACGGTGATTCGTCAATCTTCAGGCTCGCAACAACAGATTAACCCAACCACTTTAAATGTGCAGGCCAGTGAGGAAGTCACCATTCAGGCGCTGGTACCCGGCGATATTATTTTACTTTCTGCGGGTGATATGATCCCTGCGGATTGTCGGGTTCTGGTGGCGAAAGATTTATTTGTTGCACAGGCTGCCATGACAGGAGAATCTTTGCCTGTTGAAAAATATGCCATTCAAAAAGATCAAGATGCAATTAACCCACTGGATCTAGAAAACATTTTGTTTATGGGAACCAATGTGGTGTCAGGTTCAGCGACAGCTGTTGTGTTAACGACAGGTGGGCAAACTTATTTTGGCGCATTGGCAAAACGGATAACGGCCAGCGAGCAAGTGACTACTTCATTTCAACTGGGGGTCAATAAAGTCAGTTGGTTGCTGATTCGTTTTATGGCGGTCATGGCACCGATTGTTTTATTTATTAATGGTTTTACCAAAGGCAACTGGACAGAAGCGAGTCTCTTTGCGCTTTCAGTTGCTGTCGGGCTAACCCCAGAAATGCTGCCCATGATTGTCACATCAACACTGGCAAAAGGTGCGGTGTTTCTGTCGCGCAAAAAAGTGATTGTAAAGCGTTTGGATGCAGTCCAAAACTTTGGGGCAATGGATGTGCTTTGTACGGATAAAACAGGCACACTCACACAAGATAAAATCATTTTAGCAAAACATGTGGATATTTGGGGTAACCCATCCAAGAAAGTCTTGGAGCTTGCCTGTCTCAATAGTTATTTTCAAACTGGCCTAAAAAACTTACTCGATGTTGCTGTGTTAGAACATGGTGAAAGTCATTTAATAGTTTCTGATTTACAGAAATTCAAGAAAGTTGATGAAATCCCGTTTGATTTTAACCGCCGTCGTATGTCGGTTGTGGTTGAAGATGCATCACAGCAGCACACCATGATTACCAAAGGGGCTGTAGAAGAAATTCTTGCGGTATGTCGTTATGTGATGCATGACGATGAAATTATCAGCCTTGATCAACAGTCGCTACAGCATATCCACAAGGTCACCGCAGAGTTCAATGCAGAAGGTCTGCGCGTTGTGGCAGTCGCAACCAAGGCAGGTTTGAGTCACCATGAATATGGCATTGCCGATGAAAGTGATTTGATTCTCGTGGGCTATGTCGCTTTTCTTGACCCACCTAAAGAGTCGACAGCGCCTGCGCTTCAGGCACTATCCGAGCATGGTATTGTGGTTAAGATTTTGACAGGTGACAACGATCTGGTGACCGCCAAAGTCTGTAAAGATGTGGGATTACATGTCAATGCGATCATTCTCGGCAGTGATATTGAGCAAATGGATGATGCTGCTTTGGCTCAGGTGGTCGAGCAATACAATGTTTTTGCCAAACTGACACCTGCGCACAAGGAACGTATTGTACGGATCTTAAAACACAACGGGCATGTGATTGGCTTCATGGGCGATGGCATTAATGATGCACCCGCCTTGCGTAGTGCAGATATCGGTATTTCTGTCGATACAGCCGTCGATATTGCCAAAGAAGCTGCCGATCTTATTTTGCTTGAAAAGAGTTTGATGGTTCTGGAACAGGGGGTGTTAGAGGGTCGCCGTACATTTTCAAACATGCTGAAATATATCAAAATGACTGCAAGTTCAAATTTTGGTAATGTTTTTTCGGTCTTGATTGCCAGCGCATTTCTTCCGTTCTTGCCGATGCTTCCAATACAATTACTGATTCAGAATCTTTTATACGATATTTCGCAAATTGCCATTCCGTTTGACCATGTGGATGATGAGCTTCTACTCAAACCGCAAACTTGGCAACCTGCTGAAATCGGGCGTTTCATGCTGTTTTTTGGCCCAATCAGCTCGATTTTCGATATCGTCACTTTCATCCTCATGTGGTATGTCTTTGGTGCCAATAATATTGCACATCAGACGCTGTTTCAGTCTGGCTGGTTCGTGGTCGGGTTATTAACCCAGACCTTAATTGTGCACATGATTCGCACCCCGAAAATCCCATTTTTGCAAAGTCGCGCGGCCATGCCATTGATGATGATGTCGTTGATGATTATGGCAATCGGGATATATTTGCCGATGGGAAGTTTGGCGCCGTATTTTAAATTACAGGCATTGCCAACACTGTATTTTGTATTTTTACCCTGCATCTTGATTGCTTACATGGTACTGATACAACTTGTGAAACGCTTCTACTTCCGCCGCTATGGTTGGCAGTAAGTAATCAAGGAATTGTTCAGATACACGCTATATCGACGAGGCTTTTTGCTTGACTCGATGATCAGCTGATAGACCACATTAGGTTTATGCAGAATGATGCTTTTTTTGAGTAAAAATGTCGGGAACAGACAGTGGATTTACACATTGAGGTTCTCGGTTGCAATCGGTGCTGTGAGCTTTGTTTGATATGGTTTTATCGTTTAAATAGACATGCTGCTGCTCGGGCAGCTCCCCGAATTGATCATCAAAATAGCTGGGCTGAATACGAATAACAGATGAAACAGAATTGCTGTATTGCATTGTAAATGCAAAGGATATCGTTTTTTAACATATCTTAAAAAACGATAAATTTGCCCGTTTTTATTATTTTACGCTGCATGCCCAAATGTGGATAAATAAACCTCAATAGATTTATATTTCAATTCAGGTTTATGTCCATGTCCACCACTTTAAATGCAGTCAAACCCTTAAATATTGTCGCTGTTTCAGGCGGCTTAAATAACCCTTCTAAAACCGAAGCACTGGTTCAGGAAATTATTCATGAACTGGGTCAGGCAACCCCGATCAACGTGCATTTTATTAAGTTCAGCGAAATCGGGTCGTTATTGGGCGGTGCGATTTATCGTCATCAATTGCCACAGCGCGTACAGGATGATCTGGCAGCAGTTGAAGCTGCAGATGCCTTAATTGTTGGTACACCTGTGTACCGTGCTTCATTTACTGGTTTGTTTAAACATTTCTTTGATTTTGTTGAACAAACTGCTCTAGTCGATGTGCCAGTTTTATTGGCGGCTTCAGGTGGTAGCGACCGCCATGCCTTGGTGCTTGAGCATCAGTTACGCCCATTGTTCAGTTTCTTTCAGGCACAGACATTGCCAATCGGTGTTTATGCCACGGATCGTGATTTTACCCCTGAATACACCATTCAAAGCGCAGCCTTGCGTGATCGCATCATCTTGGCGGTTGCACGTGCCTTACCGATTTTAGAGTGGGCGCCTGCTAAAGGTCAGCGTGCGGAAGTCGTGAAAGCTAAAACCGTTCAAGCCAACCAGAATTTAGGTATTAACCGACAAATTGAACAAGAAGAAGTCTTACCTTCAGCCGCTGTACCTGACTTGCAAGCCGCAGAATCCCGTTTACAACATAAAGCAGGCAAGACCTCAATTCAGGCCGATGTGGCATAACCGCCATCAGTTTCCCAAGGAGAATAAAAATATGGCGCAATCACAACAGCAACTTCAGTTTGCTTACTGGGTACCCAATGTTAGCGGTGGTCTGGTGGTCAGTAATATTGAACAACGTACTGAATGGAACATTGAGTACAACAAGAAACTGGCACAAACCGCAGAAAAAAATGGCTTTAGCTATGCGCTGTCACAAATCCGTTTTACTGCGGGTTATGGCGCGGAAAATCAGCATGAGTCCGTTTCATTTAGCCATGCAATTTTAGCGGCGACTGAAAAGCTCAAGGTGATTGCGGCGATTTTACCGGGGCCGTGGAAACCTGCACTGGCAGCCAAGCAATTGGCGACCATTGATTATTTAACCCAAGGGCGAATTGCGATTAACGTGGTCAGTGGCTGGTTTAAGGGCGAGTTCGATGCAATTGGCGAAGAATGGCCTGATCATGACCAGCGTTATGCACGTTCAGAAGAGTTTATTCGCACTCTGAAAGGCATTTGGACCACCGACAATTTTTCATTTGATGGCAAGTATTATCAGTTTAAAGATTACACCTTAAAGCCAAAACCTGTGCAGCAGCCACATCCTGAAATTTTCCAAGGTGGAACATCACGTGCAGCACGGGATATGGCATCACGCGTTTCGGACTGGTACTTTGCCAATGGCAACACGGTTGAAGGGATTCGTGAACAGATCGAAGATTTGCGCGCGAAAGCCAAGCAGAATCAGCATCAGGTCAAAGTTGGTCTAAACGCCTTTATTATCGCGCGGGATACCGAAGAAGAAGCGCAGGCGGTGCTGCAAGAAATTATTGCCAATGCCAACCCTGAAGCCGTGAATGCCTTTGCTGATGCGACACGTCAGGCAGGTGCAGCCAGCCCTGAAGGTGAGGGTAACTGGGCGAAGTCTAGTTTTGAAGATCTGGTGCAATATAACGATGGCTTTAAAACCAATCTCATCGGTACACCTGAGCAAATCGCAGAGCGCATTGTGGCGTACAAAGCCGCAGGGGTGGATCTGATTTTGGCGGGCTTCCTGCACTTTATTGAAGAAGTCGAATATTTTGGGCAACGGGTTTTACCGTTAGTTCGGGAATTGGAACAAAAACAACAACAGGCAAAAGAAGTCGCTTAAGTTGGGCGAGGTGGGTAATCAATAGACTTTTTTCATTACGGTTTATCCTCTCTTTGTGTTTCTCCCAGAGGGAGAAAGTTAATGGGGCAATGACAAAAGTCTAAAACGAGTTGAGCAACTGACAGCGCATTTTCGGATGCGCTTTTTTTATGTCGAATTTTGGATATTAATTTTATCTATGTATTGGATAGAAATTTAAGATTATTTTTATAATAAAAGCACTTGTATGATGAGCATAAGATTCATATCACAGCGCTGCTTGTGAACAAACATACGAGAAACTGCACATGATGAATTCGATTGTTTGGCCAGCAGGCTATCTGCCTGGCGAAACCGATAATTTCTGTTCCAATGAAGTGATTGTCAAAGGTTTAAGCACCGCAGAGGTATGGCCGTATCTGGTAAATGCTGATGAGTGGCCAAGCTACTACGCCAATTCTTCCGATGTCAGACTGCCTGAAGGTGCAAAGCAACTGCAAGCAAACATGGTCTTTTTCTTTAAAACCTTTGGTTTTCCTGTCGATGCCCAAGTGCTGGAGCTGGTTGCACCGCAAGCAGGCGAGCCTGCACGAATTGCATGGCATGGTTGGGCGGGCGAGGTTGGTTCAGCCGAACGTCTGGACGTGCATCACGCATGGCTCATCGAAGACCTGGACGGTGGTCGGGTGCGTATCTTGACCCAAGAAACCCAACTGGGGCAGCCCGCAAAAGCGCTGGCTCAAGCTAAACCGAATCCGATGATCAATGGGCATCAGGACTGGCTAGAGGGCTTGGTGGCTGCTGCCTGTCAGGCAAAAAATGGCCAATGTCTCTCATAGACTGGTGACTTTACAACATATGGCAAAGTCTTGAATTTTTCAGATAAATACATGATTGGATTTGAATTTTAGGCGATTTTATCGCGATTTAGAGGTTAGCATGACGGCATTATTTACTCCCTTTCAACTTAAAGATGTGACGCTACGTAACCGTATTGCAGTCCCTCCGATGTGTCAGTACAGCGCTGTGGAGGGCAAAGTCACCGACTGGCATCTGGCGCATTACACCAGTATGGCGCGCGGTGGTGCAGGTCTGGTGATTGTCGAAGCGACAGGTGTATCGCCTGAAGGGCGAATTACTCCTGCCTGTCTGGGGTTGTGGAGCGATGAACACATTGAAGGTTTGGCACAGATTGCTCAGGCGATTAAAGCTGCTGGGGCAGTGCCAGGCATTCAGATTGCACATGCAGGGCGTAAAGCCAGCGCCAACCGTCCGTGGGAAGGCGATGACCATATTGCTGCTGATGACCCACGCGGTTGGCAGCCAATTGGAGCATCGGCGATTGCTTATGGTGAAAACTTGCCACGTGTGCCACAGGAAATGAGTCTTGCCGATATTCAACGGGTTCAGGCAGATTTTGCTGCTGCTGCGCGCCGTGCAAAACAGGCAGGTTTTGAGTGGTTAGAGCTACATTTTGCGCATGGTTATTTGGCACAAAGCTTTTTTTCCAAGCATAGCAACCTGCGCCAAGATCAGTATGGAGGTGATTTTGCAGGGCGAAGCCGCTTTTTGCGTGAAACCTTTGCAGCGGTACGTGCAGTTTGGCCAGAGCATTTAGCATTGACCGCGCGTTTTGGTGTGATTGAGTACGATGGCCATGACGAAGAAACCCTGAGCGAGTCAATTGAACTGGTCAAACAGTTGCGTACTGATGGGCTAGATTTACTCAATGTTAGTGTCAATTTTAATATCCCTCAAGCTCAAGTGCCGTGGGCAGAACCTGCATTTTTAGCACCAGTTGCTGAGCGTGTACGCCGTGAAGCCAACTTGCCTGTTGCTGCTTCATGGGGACTGGACAAACCTGAACTGGCTAATCGTTTGGTAGAACAGCAGCAAATGGACTTGGTAATGATCGGGCGTGCCTTCTTGGCAAATCCGCACTATCCGCTGCAAGCTGCCAAAGCATTGCAACTGGAAAAACCGACATGGGTATTGCCTGCACCGTATGCACACTGGTTAGAGCGTTATTAATTTATAGTGATATTCACGGAAAAAGTCAGCCCTGTGCTGACTTTTTTCATGTTGCGACCAGCGGATTGTACAGCGCACAATTTTTTGCAAACTGTTCTTCATTTTGACAGATCTCTAACATGAGTTGACGTAACCAGCGGTGGCGTGGGTCATGCTCAGTTCGTTCATGCCACAGCGCAATTTTACTAAAACTTGGAATCTCCAGCGGCGGTGGCACAATCGCCAAATCCTGACGTTTACACACCAGACGTTTCGGTACAGTTGCCACAAGGTCGCTATTTTGCAAAATCTCAGGCAGCAGTAGAAAACTTGATGCTGACAGCGTGACGCGGCGTTGTCGACCCAGTTGTTGCAATTGTTGATCGGTAATCCCCGAGAAACTGCCTTGAAAGGAGACCAAGGCATGATCCAGCTCACAAAAACGATCCAGACTCAGGGGCTGTTGCAACGCGGGATGTCCCAAACGCATTACGCTGACATAACATTCATCAAACAGATGTAGATAATGCAACTCATTGCCACAGCTATGCTCAAAACTCGACAGCGCCAGATCAATTTCACCCTGTTCCAAACGCTGCGCTTCTTTGTCGGTTGAAGGTAACAAGGCGATTTGGACATGCGGTGCTTGCTGTTTGAGTGCTGCCAGAAATGGCACTAAAATAACCTGATGGGCATAGTCCGTGGCGGCGATACGGACCGTAAATTCAGCCGTGGCAGGATTAAACTCCAATGGTTGCAGCAGTAAATCAATCTGCGCCAAAATCTGCTTGATCGGGCAGATCAGCTCCAAAGCGCGCGGTGTAGGTACAATGCCACGCTGTGAACGAACAAATAATGGATCATCAAAACTGTCACGTAAGCGTGCCAAAATGCTGCTCATGGCAGGCTGGGTAATAAACAGGCGTTCTGCGGCGCGGGTCACGCTACGTTCTTCCAGTAAAATATCCATGGCTTTAAGCAGGTTAAAGTCAAGATGACGCAAGTTTTTGACCATCATTTCTCCCAATTTGGCAGATTGGGCAATCTGGTTATGATTGCCCAAGTGTTGCTCTGGCAACAGTAATTCAACATGGCGCTGTCCAATCAACAATAACCAAAAATAAAATTCAAACAAAATCAATAAATTAAAGTTGGCACAACATCTGCAAGAGTCATGTCAAACCGATAAAATTAGGACGATGACATGACCAGTTTAACTGCATTACAACAAGATTTATCGCTCGGTACCGATTATGAGGTATTGGCACAGCGCTTTCGCCCGATTTTTCAGAAAATCGCCGAGACAGCCTTGCAACGCGAGCAGCAACGTGAACTGCCGTATGAACCGATTCAATGGTTAAAACAGGCAGGTTTTGGCGCAGTACGTGTGCCTGTACAGTATGGCGGTGCAGGCGCCTCAGTACCACAATTGTTCCAACTCCTGATCGAACTGGCAAGTGCTGACTCGAATGTACCACAGGCCTTGCGCGGGCATTTTGCCTTTGTCGAAGATCGTCTGAATGCACACCGTGACCACAGCCAAACCCACTGGTTCGAACGCTTTGTAGCAGGGGAACTGGTCGGCAACGCATGGACAGAAGTGGGTGATGTCAAAATTGGCGAAGTGATTACCCGTTTATATCAGGATGAATCTGGACGCTGGACGGTCAGCGGCAAAAAATACTATACCACGGGCAGTATTTTTGCGGACTGGTTCGACCTGTTTGCCCAGATCGATGCCACCAAGCAAAACGTTATTGCAGCGGTACGCACCTCGCATCCGAATGTCAAAATTGAAGATGACTGGGATGGTTTTGGTCAGCGTACTACAGGTAGCGGCACAGCGACTTTGCATGAGGTCGAGGTTGATCCAGAAAATATTATTGATTTCGATAGCCGCTTTAAATACCAAACTGCATTCTATCAACTGGTCTTGCTCAGTGTCTTGGCAGGCACCGCTCATGCCGCAGTGGCCGAGTTTAGCCGTCAGGTCAAGGCACGTACCCGTGTCTTTAGCCATGGCAATGCTGATCGGGTCGATCAGGACGCGCAAGTATTGCAAGTGATTGGGCTAGCATCGGCACAAGCCTATGCCGCAGAAGCGACCGCCATTCGTGCCGCAGAAGCCGCACAGCGTGCTTATGAAGCGCACTTTGCCCATGCCGATCAGCGTGAGGCTTTGGAGCAACAGGCAAATATTGCTGCCGAACTGGAGTCAGCACAAGCGCAGGTGGCAATTGCACCACTGGTATTGCAACTGACCAGTGATCTGTTTAATGCACTGGGCGCCTCAGCCACCAGTAGCCAAAAAAGTCTGGATCGTTTCTGGCGCAATGCCCGTACCGCAGCATCGCATAACCCGCTGATTTTTAAACAACGTATTATCGGGGATTATGCCGTCAATGGCACAGAACCTGTCTATGTCTGGCAGATTGGTGGCGGCAGTAAACAGCAATAAACAGTGTGACAGGATCAGCCATTTGACTGATCCTGTTTTTAGTCACGGGAATTAAAAAATGCCGATTCGGTAAAAAACCGACTGAAGCGATTAAAAATAAATCAGGAGGATGAGGCTTAGCAGGCTGGCTCCTGTTTTAGCATTCACCTGCTATGTCCTGCACGTCGATTGAACGATTTTAACTGGGTTCATGTTTGACCTGAGAAGTATCGCTTCGCAAGGCTTTCGAGATGAGCAGCATCGCTGCACAAGGGCAACCTACTTGCGCAGCGCATTGCAAAACTCGCTTAAAATCATCTTGTTATTAACAAATCCAAAAACAGTATCTTAAAAATACTGGTCTGGCTCAAACAGTTGCAGATGACCTATTCATATCTCCAATGTTTGAGAATATCGTGATCTCTCTCAGCTTAACTATAAAAACTTGGCTGAGGGACCTCGGCATTCAGTGCCCATTCTCCCAGTTCCTTGATTTTATAATCTACAGGATCATGCAAAGTTTGCGTACGCACATTACGCCAGAAACGGTCGAGACGTAGCGCCGCCTGAGTGGCGCGCGCGCCCGTTACTTCAAACATACGATTACTAATATCCAGACTGACGCGGCTCGCTGCCACTTTCGCGGTAGCAACGGCTATCGCCACTTGTCCACGTTGCTCTGCGGTCAGGGCTTCACCAATCTGCCATGCTCGCTGTAACTGTAAAATCGCCTGCTGGTTTAACGCACGTACCGACTCCAGTTGTAACCAGAACTCGCCATAATGTCGCAAGATATACGGGTCTTGGTCAGCGCGTTCCACCCCAGACAAAAACCATGCTCGGCTTTGCGCTTGGGTGTATTGTTTGGCTTCGGCAAAAGCCCCTTCGGCAACGCCCAAAAACATATTGACAAAAGTTAGTTGAGCAATGAGGGGGCGCAGACAGGCAAATGGCGTGCTGAGTGGGCCGGGTTCGAGTAGCAGTTCATGTTGCTCAACGCGTACATGGCGAAAAGTGGCACTGCCGCTGTCGGTTTGGCGTTGTCCCATATTGTCCCAGTCATGATGCAACTCAATGCCTTCGCGCTGGGTTGGAATTGCAGCAATCAACAGTTTTCCTGTGCCCTGATCAATCCCCGATGCCACCAGCATGTCGGAATCAATGGCACCTGAGCAGAAGCTTTTTTGCCCTGAAAATAAATAGATTCCGTCCTGCTGATGCACCACGGTACGTTGATCTAGCGGGTTTAGGGTATTGCCCCAAAACAGTTGCTGGCTTGCAGTCTGCTGAAACCAGTTTTGCCATTGTTCAGCGCGGGCAAATAGCCGCACCGTTGCCAGCAATAAATGATGAAAACCAAAGACATGTGCCAGTGAGTTATCCACCTGTGCCAAAATCCGCACGCTGTTCATGACATCGAACCAGTTACCATCTAATCCGCCTAAATTTTTCGGAATCGACAGTGCCAGCAAGCCACTATCACGAATCAGTTGGCGCTGTGCTAACGGCGAGCCACCGTCACGGTCACGTTGTACCGCCGTTTCCGCAAAAGCATCGGCAAGGTGTTGAGTTTGTTGTTGTATTTCAGGGTTAAGTAGCGTAGAAAAATCGGGCAGGTTGATCGACATGATTTAATTCCATACAGCCAAGCAGGGCATCCGTGTGATTGCTTACCATAAAGGGCTTAGGGCAAGCAGGCAAGTTGCTTTTTTAAGCAATACACTGACTTGGTTGGTTCAGTAGTGAGAGTCTTGAGCCTTACAAAGAGCATGCCAAATAAAAATAAATTAATTTTCAATGACTTATATTTTTAACGATGAGAAAGCAGTGTTGCATCAGCAACAGTTGCTGTGACCGTGTTGCTGAGGCAACAGATTCGTTATCTGTAAAAAGAATAAATATTCAAAAAATTATGATTGGATGTGATTTATCTGCCTCACTTAAAGTAAGGCTTTGATTGTCCAATGTCTGTTTGGAGTTACCATGCCTGTTGTCAAACATCCTCATTCCCGTGAATTGCTGCACTCTGTGCGGGCAAGTGCGATGGTGTTTGAAGATCCTGAGTCACAGCAATTGCTGGATTATATACAGGCGATTGCACCGAGTCAGGCGACTGTGCTGATTATGGGGGAAACGGGCACAGGTAAGGAGTTGATTGCGCGGCAGATCCATGAGCTGAGTGAACGCTGCGAGCAGGCTTTTATTGCGGTAAATTGTGGGGCATTTTCGGAAAGTCTGGCGGAAAGCGAGCTGTTTGGACATGAAAAAGGCGCATTTACAGGCGCACATGAAGCGCGGGTAGGCTGGTTCGAAGCAGCGCATGGTGGCACGATTTTTCTGGACGAAATTGGTGATTTGTCCTTAGCGATACAGGTCAAGTTGCTGCGTGTCCTGCAAGAAAATCAGGTGGTGCGTTTGGGTTCACGGCAAACCCGACAGGTGAATTTGCGCGTAATTGCCGCGACCAATGTTGATCTGCAACAGGCTGTAGCTGCGGGTAAATTTCGCGAGGACTTGTACTATCGGCTGAATGTTGCCAGTGTACAGCTCAAGCCGCTACGCCAGCGACAGGGCGATATTTTGCCTTTGGCACAGCATTTTATTCAGGACTATTGTCAGCAACTCAACTATGCCCCTGCGCAGTTAAGTCAGGCAGCACAGACAGCATTACTGGCGTATGCATGGCCTGGCAATATTCGTGAACTGGAAAATGCCATTCATCGGGCGCTGTTGGTGTGCCGGCAGGCATTGATTCAACCTGAAGATTTGCAACTGAGTGCTTGCCCTCAAGCATTGGGATTGGTCAGCCAGTTGCCAACCACATCCACCTTACAGCAAGTTTTATTGCACTGGTTTGAACAGGGACTGGACAATCTGGATAAGCAGCTCGAAGCCGAGATTACCCAAGCGGCCTATGCTTATTGCCATCAAAATCAGATGCATACCGCGCAGTTATTGGGCATCAGCCGTAATATTGTTCGGGCACGCCTGCTCAAACATGGTTTACTCAAACCGAGTGAGCGCCGCCGTGAACAGCAACGAAAAAGCCTGCCGAGCGTTGCTGCGCGGATGTATTCATGACACTGCACAGCAGATTGGCTTGAGGCTAAATGATACATGCCTGACTAATACGCTGAATCTGCGCTTCACTTAAACCCAACTGATCCCACTGGTTCATCTGACTAGTGAGCCAGACAAAATCCGAGAGTTTTGGTGCTGCCGAATGGGTCACATAGTTTTGAATAATATGCACAATCGCATGGTAACGTTCGACATGGGTGTCGGGTGAGCAAGGGAACTGAATGATTTCATAGTGAACCAGCATTTGCCACAGCTCGGCAAAATTTTGCAGTTGCTGAATATCTTGCTGCGCCAACCGTAATGCTGTACTCAACGCCAGCAAGGTTTCAGGGTGACGTTTTGCCCATTCTTCAGTCACTGCCAGAACCTTGTCGGCAACGTCAGGCACAATATCCAGTCCAGACGCAACTATCTGGCTTTTACCCAGGATTTCACCTTGAGTATTCCACGGTTCGCCGACACAAAAACCGTCAATCAGACCTGTAGAGATTGCCTCGACCATATACGGTGGTGGTAGGGTCAGTAATTTAATGTCCTTGGCGACATTGCGGTCAGCAAGCGCTAGCCATTCGCGTAAACAATAATGATGCAGTGAGTGCCCAAACACCTGCGCCAGACGAATCTGGCGTTCGGGTAAAATCGTGGCCAGTTTATGCGCGGTCTGGCTGGCAGAGTCCTGAGCGGTGATGCCCAGTTCATAGCACAGTTTTTGGCTCAGGCTGATAAATGTTGCATTTTGACTGAGAACCAGCGAGGTTTTGAAGGGAATCCCGACCTGATCAGTGCCTGCCTGTGCCGCAGGTAACATGGCTGACAGGCAGTGTGCGGCATCTAAAATACCAAATGCCAGTCGGTCACGCAGGCTTGCCCACGAAGCTTCCCTGACCAGTGTGACCTCGAGTCCAACCTGCTCAAAAAAACCTTTGTGCTTGGCCCAAAGTAGGGCAACCGCATCCAGTAAAGGAATGTAGCCGATGTGCAGATGAGTTTTTTCGATCTTCATGCCGTTAATCCTTAAAAGTCTGGTTGAGCAGTTGCTGTGCCTGAATCAGTTGACGAGCCAGATCACCCATGGAAATGCGGGCGTTCATGGCATTTTTGCGTAGCAAGCGAAAGGCTTCTTCTTCGCTGAGCTGTTGCAGTTGCATCATCATATTTTTGGCTTTTTCAATGTCTTTACGATCAGCCAGACGCAGCTTGGTTTCTTTCAGGTCGCTTTCAAGTTGCTGATGTTTTTTATATTGTTCAATGGCAATTTCCAGCACCGTGTCGAGACGTGCAGGGTCAACCCCATCAACAATATACGCCGTGACGCCTGCCTGAATGGCATGCTTAATCGTGTCACGGTTATTGTTTTTGGTAAACAGTACCGTTGGCAAATTACAGTGATTGACAAAAGCTTCAATAATGTCACGTTGTGGGTGATCCATATCCAGCAAAATCACATCGGCATACAGTGCTTGTAAATCTTGTGGCTGAATATCTTTAATGAGCAGGCATGCCACTACCTCAAAATCATGTTCGGTCAGGCAGTGCTGCAAATAGCTTGCACGAAATTCATCATCGTCGATCAAGGCGATTTTGAGTTTGGATGTCGACATAGTGGCTAGCTCAAAGGTTGGCTTGACGGGGTAATGGGCAATTTGATGATGTCCAAGCAAAATCGATGCCATACACCGTGGTTTTGTGATGCACTTTAAATTCAATACAACGTTAAAATTTCTGGATTTGGTTGCCTAATAGTGCGAGATATAACAAAAAATTCTAATAAAACAAAATAATAAATAGAACGCGAGCCAGTGCAAAGTGGTGATGTTGCTGTGCAATCACACCAGTTACGCCTAGATTTAGTGCATTTTTGTGGTGCAGTGCACAATGTGCGCAAAAAAATACATGCAGGCAATCGGTCATAAAAGCATAAATTGATCTTTATCTATTCAAAATCAAGCATTTTAAAAATTGGCATGAGATTTGCTGATATGTCCAGCATAGATCAAAGATGATCGCCTTTATACCCAATATAACGGCCAACGATGTCCGTTCTGATGAATTCTACTGACTGCATGGGTGCATTCAGTGGAGACGTAATTAACGTATCAGTACGCGAGGATTGGCCATGACTACCAATTTAAATTCTCAAAAAGCAACTAAAATAAACCTGTTTAGTTTTTCTACACCTGCCATGCGTGCTTTCCACATGAGCTGGCTGGCATTCTTTGTCTGCTTCTTTGCCTGGTTTGCCTGTGCACCCCTCATGCCCGTGATTTCTGGCGAATTCCATCTCACTAAAGACCAGATTGCCAACATTAACATTGCGGCAGTGGCGATTACCATTCTGGTTCGTCTCATCGTTGGCCCACTGTGCGACAAATACGGTCCACGCAAAACCTACACCGCATTGTTGTTCTTGGGCAGCCTGCCTGTATTTGGTGTGGCAGCAGCCAATAGCTATGAATCTTTCTTGTTTTTCCGTCTTTTGATTGGTGCAATCGGCGCAAGCTTCGTCATCACTCAATATCACACCAGTGTGATGTTTGCACCAAACGTGGTGGGAACTGCCAATGCCGCCGCAGCAGGCTGGGGCAATGCAGGTGGCGGTGCAACTCAGGCATTAATGCCACTGATGTTGTCTGCAATTGTGATGTATGGCGTTGAGCAAAGCATGGGCTGGCGTATTGCCTTACTGGTTCCAGGGGTAATGATGCTGATCGTCGGCGCATTGTACTGGAAATTTACTCAAGACTGCCCAGCAGGTAACTACAAAGAACTTCGTGAACAAGGCATTGAGGTTGAAGGCGGTAAAAAAGGCGGCTGGGCAATCATTAAAGAAGCATCTCGTAACTATCGCGTCTGGATTTTATTCATCAGCTATGCGGCATGCTTCGGGATTGAAATTTTCATGCATAACGTAGTGACCATGTACTACGTACAAAAATTCAATTTTGGCTTAAAAGAAGCAGGCATGGCCGCAGGGATCTTCGGTTTATTGGCACTGTTTGCTCGTGCACTCGGTGGGATTCTCTCAGACAAATTTGCACTAAAACGTGGTTTAGATGCCCGTACTGAAATTCTATTCTTCATGATCTTGGGTGAAGGGTTGTTCCTGATGTTGTTCTCGCAAATGAATGCACCTGTGATGGCAATCCTGAGCATGACTTTATTTGGTTTATTCACGCACATGGCCTGTGGAGCAACTTATGCACTGGTGCCATTCATCGATCGTAAAGCTTTAGGCGGTGTGGCAGGGATTATTGGGGCAGGCGGTAACGTCGGTGCTGTGGCAGCAGGTTTTATCTTCAAGAGCATGCCAGACCTGCAAACTTGCCTGTTTAGCCTCGGCATTATGGTGGTGGTGATTGGTTGTGTGGTGTTGTTCATCCGCTTCTCACCTGAACACAAAGCCCGTGAAAAACAGCTCTTCGAAAAAGCGCTACTTGAACGCAACGAAGCTGTTTAATCCAAATCTCCCAAGAAATCACTTTAAGGATGCCGATGATGAAACTCGTTATGATTGGTCATGGAATGGTTGGGCACAAATTTATTGAAAGTGTCCTCGAACATAACAATGATGACCTTGAAATCACCATTATTGCCGAAGAACCGCGTTTAGCTTATGACCGCGTACATTTGACCGAATACTTTTCTGGGCGCAGTGCCAAAGATTTATCGCTTGCCCGCGCAGACTTTGCCGATGCTTACGGTATTGATTTACATCTCAATACCCAAGCCATTGCCATTGATCGTCATCACCAGACCGTGACCACTGCAACAGGTCAAATTATCGGCTATGACAAACTGATTTTAGCCACAGGTTCCTATGCTTTCGTTCCGCCAATTCCGGGCAATGAACGCGAAAACTGCTTTGTGTACCGCACCATTGAAGACCTAGACGCGATTCGCGCTGCAAGTCTAAATGCTAAATCTGGCGTGGTGATTGGTGGTGGTCTGCTGGGTCTGGAAGCAGCAAAAGCCTTGCGTGACCTGAACTTGCAAACCCATGTGGTGGAATTTGCTCCGCGTTTGATGGCGGTACAAATTGATGATTTGGGTGGTAAGGTTCTCCGTCGTAAAATCGAAAACTTGGGCGTGCAAGTGCATACCCAAAAAGCCACTCAAACCATTGAAGATGGTGAACATGCTTTTCATGTGATGAAATTTGCCGATGGTTCACAGCTTGAAACCGACATCGTACTGTTTTCAGCAGGGATTCGCCCACGCGACGAACTGGCACGCAGCAGCGGCTTAGCAGTCGGTGAGCGCGGCGGAATCGTGATTAACGACTACTGCCAAACTTCGGACGAACACATTTACGCGATTGGTGAATGTGCGCTGTGGAATAACAAAATTTTTGGTCTGGTTGCACCGGGCTATGACATGGCGCGTATTGCGGCGAAACATGTCCAACAACAAGACACCACACTGTTTGCAGGTGCGGATATGAGCACCAAACTCAAACTGATGGGGGTTGATGTTGCTTCAGTCGGTGATGCGCATGCCATGACACCGAATGCGGTCAGCTATTTCTATGCTGACGAAGATGCCCTGATCTATAAAAAACTGGTGGTGGATCAAGCCAAAACCAAAGTTTTAGGTGCGGTGTTGGTTGGCGATGCAACCGAGTACAGCGAATTGCTGCAAATGATGCTCAATGGTTTGCCACTGCCTGAACAACCAGAAAGCTTGATCATGCCAGGCTTTAGTCAAGGTGCAGCCAAAGCAGGTGGCAGCGGTGTGGACTTGCTGCCAGATAGCGCGACCATTTGTTCATGTAACAACGTTTCCAAAGCCGACATTTGCCAAGCGATTGGTGATGGAGCAACCTCTCTCGGTGCTTTGAAAAAATGTACCAAAGCAGCAACCGCGTGTGGTGGCTGTGCGCCATTGGTGACTCAAGTCTTGAAAGCGGAGTTGCAACGCCAAGGCGTCACCGTGAATAACCACATTTGCGAGCACTTTGCTTACTCACGCCAAGAGCTGTATCACTTGGTACGCGTGCATGAAATCAAAACTTTCGATGCCTTGATTCAACAATTCGGACAAGGTTTGGGCTGTGACATTTGTAAACCGACCACTGCCAACATTTTAGCGTCTTGCTGGAATGACTTTGTGTTGAAACCAAGCCATGCAGGCTTGCAGGACAGCAACGACTACTACTTGGGCAACATCCAAAAAGATGGTTCTTACTCAGTTGTACCGCGTATGGCAGGTGGTGAAGTCACCCCAGATGGCTTGATTGCCGTGGGTCAGATCGCTAAAAAATACAACCTTTACACCAAAATCACAGGGGGGCAGCGTGTCGATATGTTTGGGGCGCAGTTACATGAATTGCCGCTGATTTGGGAAGAACTGATCGTCGCAGGTTTCGAGTCTGGACATGCCTACGGCAAGTCATTACGTACTGTGAAATCTTGTGTCGGTAGCACATGGTGCCGTTATGGTGTAGATGATTCAGTTGGTTTGGCAATTCAACTGGAAAACCGCTACAAAGGTTTACGTTCACCGCACAAATTGAAAATGGCAGTATCTGGTTGTACCCGTGAATGTGCCGAAGCACAAGGCAAAGACGTGGGCGTGATTGCCACTGAAAAAGGCTGGAACCTGTATGTCTGCGGTAACGGTGGCATGAAACCACGCCATGCAGAATTGCTGGCATCTGATCTCGATACCGAAACCTTGCTGCGTTATATCGACCGTTTCTTCATGTTCTACATTCAAACCGCAGACCGTTTACAACGCACCAGCGTATGGCGTGACAACATGGAAGGTGGCTTGGATTATCTCAAAGCAGTGATCGTGGAAGATTCACTCGGCTTGGCAGAAGAACTGGAACGTTGTATGGCGCATGTGATCGGCACCTATCAGGATGAATGGCGCACTGCTGTGGAAGATCCAACGGTTCGCAAACGCTTCAAAACTTTCATCAATGCCGATGAACAACGCGATCCACATATTCAATTTACTCAAGAGCGTGGACAGATTCGTCCATTGAAAACAGCAGAACGTGATCAAGACCGAATCGCGATGGTTGAAGCACAGGTTTAAGGAGAACAGAGATGACCAATCAGCAAATGCAAGAAATGGACTGGATTGAAATCTGCGACCTTGACGATGTGACCGCAAATACGGGCGTGGGGGCTTTGATCGCAGATCAGCCAATTGCCCTGTTTCGTGTGGGAGATGAAGCGCGCGTGTATGCCTTGAGCGCACGTGATCCGTTTAGCCAAGCCAATGTCATGGCACGTGGCATTTTGGGGGATATTCAGGGTGAGCGCGTGGTGGCATCACCTTTGTATAAACAGCATTTTAGCTTGGCAACAGGGCGTTGCCTTGAAGACAGCACCCAGCATTTGGCGGTGTATCCGAGCAAGGTTGAAGATGGTCGGGTGTTTGTCTGTAGCCAGCCGATGAAAACCTATTTGACCAGTAACGGACAGCAACAGGACAAACAGTCTTTGGTGCTGGTGGGCAATGGTTTGGCAGGCATGCGCTGTCTGGAAGATTTGCTGGATATGGCACCTGATCGCTACGAGATTACCGTGATCGGGGAAGAACCGTGGGGCAACTACAACCGCATCATGCTGTCACCTGTGTTGTCAGGCGAGAAAAAAATCGAAGACATCATGCTGCACAGCCCAGCGTGGTACGCCGAAAAAAATATCCGTTTTATTGCCGATGATCTTGCGATCAACATTGACCGCAGCCATAAAACCGTCACTACACAAAAAGGTGAAGTGGTCGCTTATGACCGCCTGATTTTGGCGACAGGCTCAAAACCGTTTATTCCACCTGTAGATGGTGCGGAGTTGGGCGGTGTGCTGAGCTTCCGCGACATTTACGATGTCAACCAAATGATTGAATGCAGCCAAAGCCAACGTGATGCCGTGGTGATTGGTGGTGGTTTGCTGGGGCTTGAAGCGGCGTATGGTTTAAAACGCCGTGGCATGAATGTGACGGTGTTGCATTTAACTTCGCACATTATGGATCGTCAGTTGGATGCCTGTGCCAGTGCTATGCTCAAAGCCAGCATTGAAGCCAAAGGCATTCGCGTGATCACTTCGGCATTTACCCAGCGTTTGGTGGGTAATGATGCGGGGCAAGTTACCCAAGTTGAACTGCAAGATGGCACGATTATTCCTGCCGACTTGGTGGTGTTTGCTGTGGGTATTCGCCCGAATATTGCCTTGGCACAGCAGGCAGGCTTGCGCTGCAACCGTGGCGTACTGGTGAATGACACCATGCAGACTTTCGACCCGAGCATTTATGCGGTCGGGGAATGTATCGAGCACCGCGGGCAGACCTTTGGTTTGGTAGAGCCGCTGTGGGGACAAGCCTTTATCTGTGCTTCACATCTGGCAGAACATGGCAGCCTGACTTTTGCCGCGCAGCCTGTACCGACCCAGCTTAAAGTCAGTGGTTGCGATGTGTTCTCGGCAGGCAACTTTGCCCCTGAAGATGATTTTGAAGAAATCCTGCTGCACGACGACAAACGTCAGATTTATAAACGCATCATCATTCAGGACAACAAGGTTGTCGGTGCCGTGTTGTTTGGCGACACCGAAGATGGCATGTGGTATGCCGAGCTGATTGCAGATCAGACGCCGATTCATCCGTTTAGGAACAAACTGCTGTTTGGTAAAGATTTTGCATTAAAACAAGCAGGTTAATGATTAAAAAAAGCTTCTTTCATCGTTATTTACACCCTCTTTATATTTCTCCCATAGGGAGAAATAAAAGGGATTGATGAAAGAAGTCTATAGAGGTTGGATTTGGCAGCGTGGAACACGGTATGAATAGCATTGCAATGGTAGAACAGCCTCAGCACGGTGACATCCAGACCACTTTCAGCACCTGCCCATATTGTGGTGTGGGCTGTGGGGTGCAGGTCGATGTGACTCAGACTGCACACGGGCAACAAGTGACAGTGCAAGGGGATGCCCAACATCCATCTAATTTTGGGCGTCTGTGTATTAAAGGCAGTCATTTGGCCGATACACTGGGTTTGCAGACCCGTGTGCTTGAGCCGATGCAGGGGCGTCAAGCTGCACGCCGCCCGAGCAGTTGGGATGCTGCCTTGAGTCAGATTGCCGAGCGTTTTCAGGACAGTATTGACCAGTATGGAGCAGACAGCGTTGCCTTTTATGTCTCAGGGCAACTGTTGACCGAAGACTATTATGTGGTCAACAAATTCGTCAAAGGTTACTTGGGCACCGCCAATATCGACACCAATTCGCGCCTGTGCATGTCCTCGGCAGTGGCAGCACACAAACGTAGTTTTGGCGAAGACCTTGTGCCTGCCAGTTATGTGGATTTTGAACAGACCAAAATGGTGGTGCTAGTCGGTTCCAACACCGCATGGTGTCACCCTGTATTGTATCAGCGCATCATGCAAGCCAAAGCCGAACGGGATCTGTTTGTGGTGGTGATTGATCCGCGCTTTACCGCCACCTGTGAGCAGGCAGATTTACATCTGCCGATTTTACCGGGGCAAGATGTCAGCCTGTTCAATGGTTTATTGCAATATTTATATCAACATGGTTATGCCGACATCAGTTTTATTGAGCGCTATACCGACAATCTGAATGCAGCTTTACAAGCCAGTCAGGGCGAAACTGATTTGGCCGATCTGGCGCAGCGTACAGGCATCCAACTGGACAAGTTACAGCTATTTTTTGAAAAATTTGCGCAAACTTCACAGGTGATGAGCCTGTTTTCCATGGGCGTGAACCAGTCCTCGCAAGGCGTGAATAAAGCCAATGCGATTATTAACTGTCACTTGCTGACAGGTAAAATCGGACGTACAGGCGCAGCGCCATTTTCCATGACAGGGCAGCCGAATGCCATGGGCGGACGTGAAGTCGGTGGCTTGGCGAATATGCTGGCTGCACATTTGGATGTCGATAACGCTGAGCATCAGCAACTGGTGCAAGAGTTTTGGCAAAGCCCGAAAATTGCCACCAAGGCAGGCTTAAAAGCCGTGGATTTGTTTGAAGCAGTTGAGCAGGGTAAGATCAAGGCTTTGTGGATTATGGCGACCAACCCTGTGGTCAGCTTGCCGAATGCCGATCAGGTCAAACGCGCTTTGGAAAAATGCGAATTTGTGGTGGTGTCGGATATTTGCCAAGACACAGACACCACCCAATATGCCGACATTTTATTGCCTGCTTTAGGGTGGGGTGAAAAAGATGGCACAGTGACCAATTCCGAGCGCCGTATTTCACGTCAGCGTGCGTTTTTGGGTGCGCCTGCTCAAGCCAAAGCCGACTGGTGGGCGGTGGCACAAGTCGCACAAAAAATGGGCTTTTCAGGTTTCGATTTTCAGTCCTCGCATGAGATTTTCCTTGAGCATGCCCGACTCTCTGCCTATCAAAACAGTGATCTAGCAGGGCGTGAGCAGTGCCACACGTTCCGTTATTTTAACTTGGCAGGGCTGAGCGAACTCAGCGCTGAAGATTATCAGCAATTGCAGCCGATTCAGTGGCCGGTGTGGCAGCAACCTCAAGCACAGGAACGTCTGTTTGCACAGGGTCAGTTCAGCTTTGCATCGGGTAAAGCCAAATTTGTGGCAACTGCGCCTGTTGCGCCTGTCCATGCGCTGAGCCGTGACTATCCCCTGATTTTAAATACAGGGCGCATCCGTGATCAGTGGCATACCATGACCCGCACAGGATTGGCGCCTGCATTGGCGAATCACCGTGCCGAAGCCTTTTGTGAAATTCATCCGCAAGATGCGCTGAAATACGGGATTGCCGAGCAGGGTTTGGTCGAAGTGTTTTCAACCTGGGGCAAGTGTGTGTTGCGGGCGCAGTTCTCGCAAGGTGTGCGCCGTGGGCAGATTTTTGCGCCGATTCACTGGACTGAGCAGTTCGCCTCCGATGCGCGGATTGGCAAGGTGGTCAACCCTGTGGTGGATGCGATTTCAGGTGAACCTGAATTTAAACATACTCCTGTGATGGTGCAGCCATTTCATAGTCGCTGGCAGGGCGTGTGTTTTATTCGTGAGGAATATCTGGCACAGGTACGTGACTCGATTCAGTCGATGAGCTGGTGGAATAAAGTCACCACGCCGTATGCCGCGCAATATGAGCTGGCAGGGCGACAAAGCTTTAATGACATCACCAGTAACATCAAGGCATTACTGAATTTTGATGATGACAGTCTGGAGTGGCTGGATCTGAAAGATCAGAGCCAGCATTTGTGTCATATCGTGGTACTCAAAGACAACCGTCTGGTGGCTTGTTTGTACATTTCCGACAAAGCTTTTCTGCCTGATCGGGCATGGATTGCCAGCCTGTTTAAACGCGAACGTTTGAGTGCCATGCACCGTAAAGCCTTGCTGGCAGCTGCACCGATGAATGCTAGCAGCAGTGATGGGCCGCTGGTGTGTAGCTGTTTTAAAGTCGGTAAAAACCGCATTCTTGAGGTGATCAAAACCCAAAATATCACCCATGAGAAACAGGTGACGGCCTGCTTAAAAGCAGGCGGCAATTGTGGTTCGTGCCTGCCTGAAATTCGTGGCTTAATTCAATCGTGCCAACAGGAGCTTGCCCATGACTGATGCACATGACCCCGTCACCGATTTGGTGATTTTGGCAGGTGGGCAAGCCCGCCGCATGCAGGGCTTAAACAAGTTATTGCAGTGTTTTGACAAGCAAATTCAACTGTTAAAAATCTCGCAGCATTTTCGGGGCAAGGTGCAGCAGCAGTGGATTAACAGCAACCGCGACCATCGTATTTATCAGCATATGGTGCCGAACATTCGCAGTTTTCAGGACGATGAATCGGGTTTTTTAGGCCCGCTCATGGGGCTGAAAAGTGCATGGCGACATGTCCAAGCCGACTATGTGCTGTGTGTGCCTTGCGATGTCACCTATTTGCCCAAATCCGTACTCAGAAAACTGCATCAGACACTGGTGCAGCACCCTGAAGCCGACGTAGCTTATGTGGAAATCAATGGCGCGGCGCTGTATCCATTTTGCTTGTTAAAACGCAGTAGTTTGCCCATCTTGAGTGCTCAGATCCAACGGGGTGAATTAAGCCTGAAAAAATGCTTTAAATTGATGCATGCACAGGCCGTCAAGTTTCGCAAACATGCACTGATTTTTCACAGTATTAATTCATTCGACGAATTACAACAATACAAACAGTTGAATGTATTGCTTTAGTGCAGAGTTGGAATATTTCTTGCATCAATACAGATCATAAAAGATGCGCGGGGCTTTGCCCGATTTGCCTATCTTTCTTTTTTAAACGCTTGGAGTGATCCGTGCATGATGCAGCCTGCCAGTTCATGGATTGACCAGTTCGGTCGCCAAAAACGCAAACTGAGAATTTCAGTGACCGATCGCTGCAATTTCAAGTGCCTGTATTGCATGCCAGAGCATCCCGAATGGATGGACAAACACAGCTTACTCAGTTTTGAAGATTTGTATGCGTTTTGCCAGTTTATGGTTGAACGTGGCATCGACAGCCTGCGCATAACAGGCGGCGAACCGTTGATGCGTCAGGGCGTGGTGCATTTTATAGAACAGTTACAATCGCTCAGGGCACTGGGCTTAAAACGCATTGCCATGACCAGCAACGGGCACTATCTGACCAAATATGCCGATGCCTTAAAACAGGCAGGTCTAGATGATCTCAATATCAGTCTGGACAGTGTTGATTCACAACTTTTTCAACAGTTGACTCAGCGTGAGCTTGCGCCTGTATTGGCAGGCATTGCTGCGGCACAGCAGGCAGGGCTGTCGATTAAAATCAACACCGTGCTGATGCAGGGCATCAACGATTCACAAATTTTACCGCTTGTGGCGTGGGCCAAACAGCAGCAGTTACCGCTGCGTTTTATTGAATATATGCCGCTGGATGGTGATGCACAGTGGCAACGTCAGCAGGTGGTGACCGAGCAGCAGATTTTGCAACAGCTTGCACCACATTATCAGATTGAAGCTTTGCCACAAGACCAATCGCCTGCGCGAATCTACCGTTTAGACCAAACTTATGATGTGGGGATTATTTCCACCATTAGCCATGCTTTTTGTGGGCAATGTGACCGTATTCGCCTAACGGCTCAGGGTGAGCTGTATAACTGTTTGTTTGCACCACAAGGCATTGCGCTCAAGTCCGAGATTCAGGCATTAGCAGCGCATTCCGATGTTGCCCGTGACCAGTTACAGCAACGCATTGCCGAATATATCTGGTACAAGAAATCGGGTTTTCATGCCATTCATGCCCAAGCGCATTCCCCTCGAAAAATCAGTATGCATATGCTTGGAGGCTAACATGCAAAAAATTTCCGTGCAGATTGAAGGTTTTGGCGCAGTGACGCGCTGGCTGCCGAGCGATCTTCAGCTTGAGTTCGATGCTCCTGTACACATTGCAGCAGTGCTTGAGCAGCTCGGTCAGCAGTATCCGCAGGCACAGGCCTCGATTCAGCAATGTGCCTGTGCTATTGCTGACCGTTTGGTGTCGCGTCAGGATGCTTTAAATACAGACAGCTCTTTGGTGTTGTTGTCACCTGTGGCGGGAGGATAAATATGGATTTTGCCCGAATTCGGAATCAGGATTTAAGCCTCGATTGTTTCGCTCCGATTGCAGATTTTCCAGCGTGTGGCGGGATTGGCAGTTTTATTGGGGTGGTACGCAATCATCATGCAGGACGTTCAGTCGATGCGCTGTGTTATACCGCTTATGCACCTTTGGCCGAGAAAATGATTCGGCAGATTGAACAGGAAGTGCAAGCCAAATATGCGGTGCAGTATGTGCGGGTGGTACATCGGGTCGGCAAACTTGGGATTGGTGGTAAAGCCATTATTGCCTTGGCTTATGCGGAACACCGCCGTGAAGCATTTGCCGCTTGCGAAGAAGCAGTGGAACGGGTCAAGCATGAAGTGCCTGTGTGGAAAGAAGAATTTTATAGTGATGGCACGAGCCAGTTTGTGACAGGCTGCTGTATTCGTAAAGACTACAGTGCCGAGGAGCATGAGCATTCAGGTCATTCGCATGCACATAGCCATAGCCATGCCCATTCCCAGCATTAACCCAATTTTCTTATTTGAGAACCATCATCATGAAAAATGTTGCCATGAAAGCCGAGAGTTATCGGATTGCAGAAGCCCAAGCAGTGCTGTCTGCGCCGCCGCATTGTATTGAACTCTTACGGCAGGGCAATACGGAAAAAGGTGATGCACTCAAAACCGCACGCATTGCAGGGATTTTAGCGGCCAAGCGGACTGATGAGCTGATTCCGCTGTGCCATCCATTGCCGATTTACCGTGCCGATGTTGAATTTGAACTGCATGATGCCGCAGTAACCATTGTGGCAACCGTGGAAACCATCGGGCCAACGGGGGTGGAAATGGAAGCCTTGACTGCCGCTAGCCTTGCGGCATTGACCTTGTATGACATGCTGAAACCGCACTGTGAGCCTGAAGACTTACAGATGGATCAGTGCCGATTACTCAAGAAAAAAGGCGGAAAATCGCATTTTGTGCGTCAATTAAAACATAGCCTACAAGCGTCGGTGATTGTGCTGTCCGATACGGTTGCTGCGGGCAAAAAACCTGACACTGCAGGGCAGAGCGTCATGCAGATGTTGCAAGAGGCGAATTTTAATGAGATTGCCTATCAGGTGATTGCCGATGATCCTACTGCGTTGCTGGCCTTGATCGAACAGCAAAAAAATCATTATCCGCTGATTGTCACCGTAGGCGGTACAGGCTTAGGCCCGAAAGATTTGACCATAGAAACCTTGCAGCCCTTATTGCAACGTGAAATTCCGGGATTGATGGAAGCGGCGCGCAGTTTTGGACAAAAACGCACCCCGTATGCCGCCTTGTCACGTGGTGTGGCGGGTTATATCGAGCACAGTCTGGTGATTACCCTGCCAGGCAGTCGTGGTGGCGCGAGTGAATCGTTGACCGCGATTTTACCTGCATTGGTGCATCTGTTTGATGTACAAAAAAATATCCCACATGCGGGAGGTTATCAATGAGTGGCTGCGGCGCAGAACATGGGCTGATTTCGATTGATCAGGCATTGGCACTGATTGCACAAACCGTTCAGCCGTTGGGTCGTGAGCCTGTATCTGTCGAGCAGGCATTGCAGCGCATTTTGGTAGATGATGTGCATGCCCCTGTGGCATTGCCGATTTTTTCCCAAAGTGCAGTGGATGGCTATGCACTGGCAGCCGCACGGCATCCGATTGATGCAGGGCAATGCTTTCAGGTGATGGGCGAAGTCCGTGCTGGTCAAGTGGCAGATGTGGTACTTGAAGTTGGGCAAGCGGTACGGATTTTTACAGGCGGCAAAATTCCCGAAGGTACAACCACGGTGGCGCGTCAGGAAATTGTACAGCTCCACGTGGAACAACAGATTGAACTGACCGACGATCTGGCGAAGCATGCCGATATTCGCGATGCAGGCGAAGAAGTACAGGCAGGGCAAGTGCTCGCCACTCAAGGGCAGTCTTTGGGTGTCGGGGCGATTGCTGCACTGTGTATGGCAGGTGTGCAACACGTTTCAGTGTATCGCCAAGCCAAAATTGCGGTGGTGGTGACGGGGGATGAGGTCGCTAGCCATGTCGATGAATTACAGCAAGGCAAAATTTTTGATGCTAATACCCCGATGCTCAAAGCATGGTGTCAGCAACATCGCTTAGATGCAGAATTTTTCTTGGTGGCGGATCAAGAAACCGCACTGACCGAGCTGCTACAGGATTTGAAATCCCGTTTTGATCTGATCATTACCACTGGTGGTGTGTCAGTCGGTGATTATGATTTTGTCCGACCTGTGGCACTGAACTTGGGTTTTCAGCAGGTGTTCTGGAAGGTCAAACAAAAACCGGGCAAACCAATGTTTTTCGCCCATTCACAATCAGCAGAGCGCTGCTGTTATTTACTTGGATTACCGGGCAATCCTGCGGCGGTATATGTGGCGTTGCAAGTCTATGTCAGCAGTGTGCTGCGCGGACTGGCAGGGCAAAGCATTGCACCTGCATGGGTTAGCGCTGTGCTGCAACATGATCTTAAACCAGATCGCCGTGAGCGTTTTTTAAGAATGTCAGCTGAAATTCAACAGGGTCAATTACAGGTGACTGCTTTGAAAAAACAGCAGTCGCACATGCTCAGTAATTTATTCGAGAGTAATTTTTTGCTGCGAGTTCCTACCGATACGGTGCTGAGTGCAGGCACATTACTCAACGGCATTTATCTGGATTAGGATGATGAACATGCGCTTGATTTCTCAACTCAGTCTGCTACTGACGGGAACATTTGCAGCGCTGTGTGTGCAGGCAGGGGAAGTCAAAGTCTATGTCGCCGCCAGCCTGACCAATGCCGTGACCGAGATTGCCAATCTTTATCAGAAACAATATCCGAAGACCAAAGTCGTGCCTGTGTATGCGGCATCTTCTACGCTTGCCAAGCAAATCGTGGCGGGCGCACCCAGCGATATTTTCTTTTCTGCAGATCAGGACTGGATGAGTTATTTGCTGCAAAAACAGGAGGTCAGCACTCAATACGTCAAGCCTTTACTGCGCAATCAATTGGTATTGATCAGCCCGAAAAACCTGAATATCAAGGTTCAGACCAATAGCCATTTTGCCTTTGCCCAAGCCTTTAGCGGTAAGTTATGTACAGGGCAAATGGAATCGGTTCCTGTTGGTAAATACGCCAAACAGAGCCTGATCAAACTGAATTGGCTCAACAGCCTGCAAGGGCGGATTGTTGGAACAGATGATGTACGTGCTGCGCTGACCTTTGTCGAGCGTGGCGAGTGTAATGTCGGGATTGTCTATAAAACCGATGCCTTAGTGAGCCACAAAGTCAAGATTATCGGGGTACTGCCTGATAACTCGCATGATGCGGTGATTTACCCTGTAGCACTGACTAAAGCCGGAGAGCAAAATCCTGAAGCCCAACAGTTTTATCGTTTTATGAGCCACAGTGTACAAGCTTTGGCGATTTTCCAGCATTATGGCTTTAGCATTAATCGCTGATCAGGTGCAGCATGTTTTCCCCTGAAGAACTGAGTGCTCTGGCACTGTCCGCCAAAGTGGCATTGTGTGCAACCTTACTGTGTTTGCCTTTTGCGATTGCTGTGGCATGGAGTCTGGTGCATCTCCAGTTTCGGCTGAAATTTTTACTTGAAGCGTGTTTACAGTTGCCGATGGTCTTACCGCCTGTGGTGTTGGGTTATGGCTTGCTGGTGCTGTTTGGTCATCAGGGCTGGATTGGGCATGCCTTGCAACAGCTCGGGATTCAGTTGGCATTTAACTGGAAAGGTGCGGTACTGGCATCCATGGTGGTGGCATTTCCCCTCATGGTACAGCCGATCAAACTGTCATTTCAGTTGATTGATCAGCGGCTTGAACATGTGGCAGCCAGTCTAGGTGCCAATCCGTGGCAGGTGTTTTATAGCATCAGTTTGCCGATGGCGATTCCGGGCATGATTATTGGCAGCATTTTATGTTTTAGCCGCAGTCTCGGTGAGTTCGGCGCGACGATTACCTTTGTCGGAAATATCCCCGATGAAACTCGTACCGTACCGATTGCGATTTATTCGCTGCTACAACAACCCGATGGTGAACAGATGGCGCTGCGTCTGGTGATGCTGTCGGTGGCTTTGGCATTTACGGCGCTGATTGCCAATCATTTGATTTTGCAGAAATATCAACAACGTTTGGGGCGGATGTAAATGCTGAACTGTCAGTTTGAATATCGCCAAGCCGATTTTGGTTTACAGGTTGATTTGCTGACCCAAGAGCCTGTGTTGGGGATTGTTGGGGCATCGGGTTCGGGAAAATCCAGTTTTTTCAAATGCCTTGCAGGATTGCTGCAACCGCAGCAAGGTAGAATTCAGCTCAATCAACAGACTGTATTTGACAGTCAGCAAGGGATAGATGTGCCTGTGCATCAGCGTAATATTGCCTTTATTTTTCAGCAAGCCTGCCTGTTTCCGCATTTAAATGTCTTGCAAAATATTGGTTATGCCCAGCGCTGGAAAAAATCTTCGACCCCCAAATTTGCCAGTGCTTATATTGTAGAATTATTGGGTTTGGTGTCGTTATTAAAGCGCAAAGTCCATCAGCTTTCAGGCGGTGAAGCACAGCGGGTGGCGATTGCGCGGGCGCTGCTATCATCGCCTGATTTATTGTTACTGGATGAACCAACGACAGGTTTGGATCTGCAACTTCGCCAGCAGTTACTGAGTTTTTTAAATACCATTCAACAAGAACTGGCGATTCCGATGCTGTATATCACCCATCATTGGGAAGAACTGGAACAACTCAATGCCCCACAGCTTCATCTGGCTGCAGGGCGTTTGCATTATCAGGATTGAGTGGAGAGGCGTTCGACTCGTTGTAAACGGCGACCTTCAACCCAGCGAATCCATAAACTGATCAAGCCCATAATCGCTGCAAGCGTCACCACGGCTTGCCAGCCAGCCATCGCATAAGCCTTACTGCCCAGCCATGAACCCGATGCCATACCTGTAAACACACCTGTAAACAGTACCGCATTTAAACGACCGCGTGCAGTCGGTTCTAGGCTATACACCAGCGTTTGATGTGCCACCAAACTGGCTTGTAGCCCCAAGTCAAACCCAATTGCAGCAATCGCAATCAACAGTAGTTGCGCATGCATCGACAACATGGGTAACGCCCACATCGCCGCGAAAGATAGCATCACCAGTGCAGCGCCGAGTTGGGTCACCCGATGCGAACCATAACGGTCAGACAATGACCCTGCAATCGGTGCAGCCAAAGCACCTGCCGCACCTGCAATCCCAAAACCACCTGCTGCTGCACTGCCCAAGTGATAATGCTCCGCCAACATCACTGCAAGGGTCGACCAAAAGGCACTAAAGGCAACCGAAAGCAGACCTTGAGCCAGTGCCGCACGGCGTAAAGCAGGATACTGTTGCCACAAATGCCGCATTGAACCGAGTAAGGCAAAGTAACTGAGCTGTGCATGCGGTTGAAAGCGTGGCAGTACCCGCCATAAACCGTTTGCCACCACAAAGACACTGATTGCTGCCAGTTGGTACATGGCACGCCAGCCCCAGTAGGCTGCAATCACTCCACTGACGGTTCTCGACAATAAAATCCCCAATAACAGCCCTGTCATCACAGTGCCGACAAATTTACCTTGCTGCCCCGCAGGCGCGAGAATTGCTGCACTTGGGACAATGTCCTGTGCCATGGTTGCCGTAATGCCGACCACCAGACTAAACAGCAGCACACTGTAGAGCCCCTGACTCAGACTGAGTACCAATAAAGACACAATCAGCAACAGGCTTTTGATCAGAATCAGCACACGGCGATCATAGCGGTCGCCTAGTGGAATCAGGAAGAAAATCCCCAAAGCATAGCCGATTTGGGTCAGCATCGGAATCAGCCCTAAATTACCAACCGCGATATGCAAGTCACTGGCAAATAACGGCAAAATCGGTTGAGCATAGTACAGGCATGCCACGGCAATACCTGCACCTGTTGCCAGCATAAATACCAATAAGGACGAAACGGATCGGGTGGGGGCAGCAGTAGTCATAATGGCAATCTCTTGATCGGGGCAGGAACAGACGGCTATTTTTGGACAAATGGCGGCATTGTGGTAGCGGTGGTCATGGTAAAATAGTTATACGCCAAACGTATAACCATAACCAAAATGAAATCTCTTGAACGTATAGATCGGCTGGAACTGCTGCATACCCTGATTCGGATTGTTGAAACAGGTTCACTCTCGGGAGCGGCACGTCAGCTTGAAGTCTCGCAGGCAACTGTGAGTCGGCGTTTAAGTACGCTGGAGCAACTGCTTGGGGTAAAATTGCTGCTACGCACCACGCATGCGACCAAACTCACCGATGATGGCGAGCGCTGTTATCAGCATGCCAAAAACCTGATTGATGACTGGCTGAATCTGGAAGATGAGCTGAAACAGGTGGCGGATGAACCTGTCGGTTTGCTACGGGTACGTGCCCCACATGCCTTTGGACAACAGCAATTGTTGCTGCCTGTTCTGGATTTTTTAAAGCGCTATCCTGCACTGAATATCGAATGGCGACTCAGTGATGCCGCACCTGATTTTTTGGCGGATCATATCGACTGTGCGATTCATGTCGGTTTTGAACCTGACCCGAATACAGTGGCAATTTTACTGGCCGAAGTGCCACGGATTATGGTGGCAAGCCCTGAGCTGTTGGTACGTTTACCTAAGATTGAAAAGATTGAAGATTTACAAGATTTCCCTTGGCTGGAACTCAGTACTTATTATCGGCATGAAATTCACCTAAAAAATCAACTCACGCAGCAAACTCAGCGTGTGCCGATCCAGTCTAGGCTTAGTACAGACAGTTTATTTGTCCTGAAAAATGCGGCATTGCAGGGCATAGGTGTCGCCCTGATTTCCAGTTGGCTGGCTGCAGATGCACTGGCAGAAGGGACACTGGTGAATATTCTGCCCGAGTGGCAAGCAGCGCCTTTGCCCGTATATCTGGTGTATCCGTGGGCGCGTTATTATCCAGCACGCCTGCGGCAGTTTTTGAGTTTAATGCGCGAGGTCATGCCGACCATTTCGGGCATGCAGCAACTTAAATAAAGACAAAAATTGGTGAAAGCTAGTGAATTCAGTGATTGCTTAGAATCTATTTTCGAATTTATGGAAATGTATGATGTGCGAAAATGTCATCCGCAACTGTTTGAGGCATGATGGAATTAATAAATAATTGTTTCTGCGACAAATTTGATTATTGGTAACTACTGACGAGTTTTGTGGTGAGGAGCATTGCTCCGCAAGGTAGTTTTGACTACTTTTTCCGAAACAAAAGTAGTGATGAGCTCCAAATATTTGATTTCAATGATAAGAGCCTATTATGAGTTTATTGAAATAATGGAATTTATAATTAAACTTCTAAACTGATTTGTATTGCTTAAACAGTTTTCAAAACTGGCAATGCTGCTGATGATTTATGCTATTTTAGTAAAACTTTTACCCACTCTTGGGTAAATGGATTCATTTTGTTGGCCTATGCCCGCGCATTTTATTATTTATTGATTTTGTTCGAGTTGATCATGACTAACCGTGTCTCTAACCCACAGCAGCAAGCAGAGTTATCGCCATTGCACGACAGCCCGTTGCCGTTGTATGAACAAGTCAAACAACTGATTATTAAAAAAATCCAAGATGGAATTTGGCCAGCCAACTATAAAATTCCCTCAGAAATGGAGTTGGTCAAGTTGCTTGGCTGTAGCCGTATGACCATCAACCGTGCCTTGCGTGAACTGACCGAACAGCGCTTTCTGACCCGTATTCAGGGCGTGGGATCATTTGTGGCAGAGCGACAAAGCGAAGCGGCACTATTTCAGATCGACAACATCGCCAAAGAGATTGAAAGTCGTAACCATCGCCACCGTTCAGAGATTATTTTGCTGGAACAGATTCGCGCCAACAAGGAACAATGCCTGCAAATGCAGGTCGCGATTGGGCAGAAACTCTACCATTCGATTTTGGTGCATTTTGAAAATGATATTCCTGTACAGCTTGAAGACCGTTTGGTCAATGCCGCGCTGATTCCCAATTATATTCAGCAGGATTTTACCCAAATCACCCCGAACGATTATCTGGTGAAACGTGTGCCGATTAGTCAGGGTGAGCACATTGTGGAAGCGATTTTAGCCAATGCCAAAGAATGCAAATGGCTGGAAATCAGCAAGACCGAACCGTGCCTATTGCTCAAACGCCGTACATGGACAGGTGAACATATTGTGTCGAGTGCCCGACTGATTTATCCAGGCAGCCGTTATTATCTGAAAGGCAAATTTACCCCGACCACGCGCTACTAAGTTGTCTTGAAAATTCACGAAGTTGTACAAGTCAGATAGGATATGCACTGAAAAAATGCGTCTAAAAATTACAAAATGCTTTCGTTTAGTGCGTTAAAAATTGACGATTTTTGCTTTAAAAATGACAGTATCATGAAAATGATCATTAAAAATATTATTATAAAATAATGTCTTATTAAATTTTTTTAAAATTTTTAATTCCCTCTCTATTTTTTTAAAAAAAACTGATTTATATTTCAACTTGTATATACAAGTTTATACATATACAGGATGTAGAGAGAGTCATTTTGATGCGCTCTTTGTAGAACTTAAAGCAACGGTAGCGAGTAAATACACGTGGGAAATATGATTTCAGAACAGCTCAAGGCTGAAGCAAACCACAACAAACAGGATTTTGCCGTGGAGACTCATCTCTCTTACGCGCAGCAAAATAACAGTGCATGGATGACTTATCTGGCACAGATTGAACGGGTCAAGCCATTTCTTGGCGACCTCACCCAATATATTGATACCTTAAAAAATCCAAAGCGTGCGCTGATTGTGGATGTGCCTGTGGTGATGGATGACGGTTCAATTCGTCATTTTGAAGGCTATCGGGTACAACACAACTTGTCACGTGGGCCAGGCAAGGGCGGGATTCGTTTTCATCCCAATGTAGACCTCAATGAAGTCATGGCCTTGTCGGCATGGATGACCATTAAAACCGCTGTACTGAATTTGCCTTTCGGCGGTGCCAAAGGCGGTATTCGCGTTGATCCACGTCAGTTGTCCGATGCTGAGCTTGAACGTTTAACCCGCCGTTATACCAGTGAAGTCAGCCATATTATTGGCCCGCAAAAAGACATTCCTGCGCCTGATGTTGGCACCAATCCGCGCGTCATGGCTTGGGTTATGGACACTTATTCGATTGAACAAGGGCATACCGTGACAGGTGTGGTGACAGGTAAACCTGTACATCTGGGTGGTTCACTTGGACGAGTGAAAGCCACAGGACGCGGTGTGTTTGTGACAGGTTGTCAGATTGCACAGAAAATTGGTCTGCCTATTGCGGGCAGTCGTGTCGCTGTACAAGGCTTTGGTAATGTTGGCAGTGAAGCGGCGATTTTGTTTGCTGAAACTGGTGCGAAAGTGGTGTGTGTACAAGACCACACGGGCACAATTTTCAATGAAGCAGGTTTAAATACTCAAGCTTTACAACAGCATGTGCAGCAGCATGGTGGCGTGGCAGGTTTTGCCGATGCGACTGAAATTGAAGCAGAAGCATTTTGGGATGTTCAGGCCGAGATCCTAATTCCGGCGGCACTCGAAGGGCAAATTACCGCAGAACGCGCAGAAAAATTACAGGCGCGTTTGGTGCTCGAAGGGGCAAATGGCCCAACCTACCCAGAAGCGGATGATATTTTGCATCGTCGTGGTGTGATTGTGGTGCCTGATGTGATCTGTAATGCAGGCGGTGTCACGGTGAGTTACTTTGAGTGGGTGCAGGACATGTCGAGCTTCTTCTGGAGTGAAACCGAAATTAACCAGCGTCTGGACACCATCATGCGTGATGCCGTTGCCGATGTCTGGAACAAGGCACAAGAAAAGAACTGCAACTTGCGTACCTCAGCCTATATTTTGGCGTGTGAACGTATTTTGATGGCACGCAAGGAACGCGGTATTTACCCAGGAAAATAATTCACGACGAACTGTGCCTGAGTGGTGCAATCCACAAATTTTCTCAGTTTAAAGTAGGGGTGAAAATTTCCCCCTATGCATCATCTGATGGCAAGCTCACTTGCCTTCAGACCTCTATGAACAGGGCACTAAACGGTTTAGTCCCACATAGAACAAACGCGACACAATGCTGCCGTGACTTGTTTGGTGCATAAAATGAAATTGGCTATTTTTCAATAAATTAGAGGTTAATATGAATCAGCCAATGACGATTACCCGAAATGACTTTAACCAGTGGATGGTGCCTGTGTTTGCGCCTGCCAATTTTATTTTGGTACGTGGCGAAGGTTCACGTGTCTGGGATCAGCAAGGTAAGGAATATATTGATTTTGCTGGGGGAATCGCGGTCAATGCATTGGGGCATGCCCATCCTGTTGCGATTCAGGCGTTAACTGAGCAGGCACAAAAACTCTGGCATATTGGCAACGGTTACACCAACGAGCCTGTTTTACGTTTGGCAAAACAACTCACCGATTCAACGTTTGCCGAAAAAGTCTTTTTTGCCAACTCAGGCGCGGAAGCCAACGAAGCGGCGCTGAAACTGGCACGTAAATATGGCAATGACAGTGGTGTGGAAGGCAAAAATCAGATTGTGGCGTTTAACAATGCCTTTCACGGTCGTACTTTATTTACCGTGACTGCAGGCGGTCAGCCGAAGTATTCGCAAGATTTTGCACCGTTGCCAGAAGGCATTCAGCATGTGGCGTATAATGATTTGAACGCTGCGGCTGCGGTGATTAATGACCAAACCTGTGCCGTGATTGTTGAGCCGATTCAGGGTGAAGGCGGCGTGTTGCCTGCCGATGTGGAATTTTTAAAAGGCTTGCGTGAACTGTGTGACCGTCACAATGCCTTACTGATTTTTGATGAAGTGCAAACAGGTGTGGGTCGTACAGGTGCGTTGTATGCCTATATGAATACCGATGTTGTACCTGATGTGTTGACCACAGCCAAAGCCTTGGGTGGCGGTTTCCCGATAGGGGCAATGCTGACCACCGACGCCTTGGCAAAAGTACTTACTGTGGGTTCACACGGCACAACTTACGGTGGTAACCCGTTGGCATGTGCGGTTGCCAATGCCGTGTTTGACTATATCAACAGCCCTGAAGTGCTGGAAGGTGTGAAAGCACGTCATCAGCAGTTTGTGGCAGGCATTGAAGCGATTAATGCCAAATATCCAGTCTTTAGCCAAGTGCGTGGCGAAGGTCTGTTGATCGGCTGTGTGCTGAAAGACGAATACGCAGGTCAAGCAAAACAAGTCACCAACCTCGCTGCCGAAGAAGGATTATTGGCACTGGTGGCAGGCACAGACGTAGTACGTTTTACCCCATCGCTGATTATCCCTGAAGCGGATATCATCGAAGGATTACAACGCTTTGAACGTGCTGTTGCCCGTCTCGTAAAATAAGGATATTGCCCCATGATGATCGTACGCCACGCCGAGCACCGCGATTTAGACGACATTTATCAGCTTGCCACCAAGGCAGGCACAGGCTTGACTTCCTTGCCTCCCAATAAAGATATCTTGTCGGCACGAATCGAACGTACCCGTAACACCTTAAACGGTGAAGCCAGCAAACATGAACAGGGTTATCTGTTTGTGCTGGAAGACCAGTCCAATGGACGTGTAGTCGGGGTCAGTGCCTTGGAAGTTGCGGTCGGTCTGACCGAGCCGTGGTACAACTTTCATGTGGGTACACAGGTACATGCATCGAAGGCGTTGAATGTCTATAAAGTTTTGCCAACGCTGTTTTTAAGCAATGACCACACAGGCTATAGCGAACTGTGTACTTTGTTCCTTGATCCTGATTATCGGCATAGCAACAATGGCAAATTTCTGTCGAAAATCCGCTTTTTGTTTATTGCGGCATTTCGCCAGTTTTTTCAGCAACGCCTGCTCGCAGAAATGCGTGGGGTTTCCGATGAGCAGGGGCGCTCACCATTTTGGAATGAACTCGGTAAGCACTTCTTCAATATGGATTTCTCTACTGCGGATTATTTAAGTGGTATCGGGCAAAAAGTCTTTATTGCCGAACTGATGCCACGTTATCCGCTGTATGTAGACTTGCTGCCTGAGAGCGCACGCAATGTGATTGGCAAGGTGCATCCACAAACCTTGCCTGCCTACCACGTGCTGGAGGCAGAAGGTCTGCGTTATCAGGGTTATGTCGATATTTTTGATGCAGGTCCGACTATTGAAGCCGAACTGGATGACTTGCGCGCAGTCAAAGACAGTCGTCTGGTGACTGTGAAAATTGGTGCGGTCGACAGCAAAAAATCTCCTTCTCATTATTTAGTTGCAAACGATGCGTACTACGACTATCGCGCCTTGCTGATCCAAGGTCAGTTACACGATGAAATGCTGTATTTAACTGCCGAGCAGGCACAGCAGCTTGAAGTGATAGAAGGGCAGTCCGTCCGTATTTTGGCACTTAATCCATTGGAAAAATAACATGTCAGAACAAGCTTTATATATTGCAGGAACATGGCTGCAAGGGCGAGGTACGTCCTTAGAAAAAACCAACCCTATAACTAACCAATTGATTTGGAAGTCAAATTCAGCAAATTCAGCCGATGTGGATGCCGCCTGTCAGGCCGCCCGCAGCGCATTTAAACACTGGGCACGTCAAAGTCTGGACGCGCGGGTTGAAGTGGTACAACGCTTTGCCAGTTTGCTGGAGCAAAACAAAAACCAGTTGGCGGAAGTGATTAGTCAGGAAACCAGTAAACCGTACTGGGAAACCTTGACCGAAGTGCAAGCCATGATCGGTAAAGTGGCGATTTCGCTACGTGCCTATGAACAGCGTACAGGTGAAAGTAGCACAACCATGGCAGATGGCGTGGCATCGTTACGTCACCGTCCACATGGTGTGCTGGCAGTGTTTGGTCCGTATAACTTCCCTGGGCATTTACCCAATGGGCACATTGTCCCTGCACTGATTGCAGGCAACAGCATCGTGTTTAAACCGAGTGAACTGACCCCGTGGACAGCCGAAGAAACCGTAAAGTTATGGCAACAGGCAGGTTTGCCAAATGGTGTATTGAACTTGGTTCAAGGTGGTCGTGAAACAGGTGAAGCCCTTGCACAACACCCTGAAATTGATGGTTTATTGTTTACAGGTAGCGCCAACACAGGCTACCAGTTGAACCGTCAGTTGGCAGGTGCACCTGAGAAAATCTTGGCACTGGAAATGGGCGGCAACAATGCGCTGATCGTGGAAGATTTTGAAAATGTCGATGCTGCGGTGAATGTCGCGATTCAGTCTGCCTTTATTTCTGCGGGACAACGCTGCACCTGTGCGCGTCGTATTTTGGTGAAACGTGGCGCACAAGGCGATGCCTTCATTCAGCGTTTGGTTGAGGTGGCTGGCAAGTTACAGATTGGTGCTTGGGATGCTGAACCACAACCATTTATGGGGGGCGTGATTTCATCGGCTGCGGCGGAGCGCATGTTACAGGCACAGCAAGCCCTTCTGGATTTGGGTGCAACGTCACTGCTCACCATGACTCGTTTACAAGCCGACAGCAGCTTACTCAGCGCAGGCATTTTAGAGGTGACAGGCGTTGCGAATGTGCCTGATGAAGAATATTTCGGCCCATTGACCTGCGTTCAGCGTTATGACGATTTTGCACAGGCGGTAGAGCTTGCGAACAAAACCCGTTTTGGCTTGGCAGTTGGTTTGATTGCAACGCAACGCGCATTGTTTGATGAGCTGTTGATTGAAGCCCGTGCAGGGATTGTTAACTGGAACAAACCATTAACAGGTGCATCCAGTGCTGCACCATTTGGTGGTGTCGGTGCATCGGGCAACCACCGTCCAAGTGCTTTCTATGCAGCGGACTACTGCGCATGGCCTATGGCATCGTTGGAAACTGACAGCCTGAGCCTGCCTGAAAAATTAACACCAGGGTTGGTGTTGGAATAAGCCACGGAAATTGGAGAAGAAAATGTTAGGTTACGAAGTCAATTTTGATGGTTTAGTTGGCCCCACCCACCACTATGCAGGTTTGTCGTTTGGCAATGAAGCCTCAACCAAACACCGCAATCTGGTATCCAACCCGAAACTTGCAGCTAAGCAAGGGTTAGCAAAAATGAAAGCCCTCAGTGATTTGGGCTTGAAGCAAGGCGTGTTGGTGCCACATGAGCGCCCGCATTTGCCAATGTTACGCAAACTCGGTTTCCGTGGTGATGATGCCAGCGTACTGGCACAGGCGATGCAGTACGCACCGCAATTACTCTCGTCACTCAGTTCAGCATCCTGTATGTGGACAGCCAATGCAGCAACCGTGTCACCATCTGCCGACAGTGCTGATGGTCGGGTGCATTTTACCGCAGCCAACCTGAACAACAAGTTTCACCGTTCGATTGAAGCCGACACCACCTCGCAGGTTTTAAAGGCGATCTTCCGTGACGAGCAGCATTTCGCGCATCATGCAGCGTTGCCACAAGTGGCACTGTTTGGTGATGAAGGCGCAGCCAACCACAACCGTTTGGGGGGTAGCTATGCCGAGCGCAGTGTGCAGGTGTTTGTGTATGGACAGCAGCATTTCAATGGTGAAGCAGGGCCAAAACGCTATCCAGCGCGTCAAACCCGTGAAGCCAGTGAAGCGATTGCCCGTTTGCATCAGTTGGATGCTGCGCACACCGTCTTTGTGCAGCAACATCCTGACGTGATTGATCAGGGCGTTTTCCATAATGACGTGATCGCGGTGAGTAACCAGCAAGTATTGTTCCACCATCAACAGGCATTTTTACATCAGGCTCAAGCCCTCGATGAAATCCGCCGCAAAATGGCCACCATCGAGCAAGAACTGATTGCGATTGAAGTGCCGACTCAGCGGGTTTCGGTGGATGATGCGGTCGTGACGTATCTGTTTAACAGTCAGATTTTGACCCGTCCTGATGGTGGTATGAGCATTGTCGTGCCTGAAGAATCCCGCAAAAATGCGGCAGTTTGGGGCTATCTGAATGACATGATTCAAATGGGCACCCCGATTGATGAGATTAAGGTGTTTGACCTGCGCGAAAGTATGCAAAACGGTGGCGGTCCTGCATGCCTACGTTTACGCGTTGCTTTGAATGAACAGGAATTACAAGCGGTTAATCCGAAAGTATTGATGAATGAGCAGCTATTTGGCGCATTGAATCAATGGGTGGATCGTCATTACCGTGACCGTTTAACTCAAGCCGATCTGGTCGATCCTCAGTTATTGATCGAAAGCCGTCAGGCACTGGATGAGCTAACTGTGTTGATGAATTTAGGTTCGATCTACCCGTTCCAACAAATTTAGGAGGGGCAGTGATGCAGGATTTCTTGGCGATGACGCTCAGTGGTCAATTCCCTGAGCCACAGCAGGGGCAGCAACACGGTTTTGCTTGGCACTGGCTGGCAGAAGGGGTACTGGAACTCACTCCAGTGCAGGACTATCACAAGGTGGTGGTACTTTCGGCTGGTATTCATGGCAATGAAACTGCACCGATTGAATTGCTCAATCAACTGTGTGCCGATCTATTCGCTGGAAAACTGGTGTTACAAGTCCGCTTGCTGATCATTTTCGGTAATCCTGAAGCCATGCGTCAGGGACAGCGCTACCTGAATGCTGACCTGAACCGCATGTTTATGGGTGGGGTCAGTGAGTTTACAGAAAGCGCTGAAACTGCACGTGCCAAAGGCTTGGAGCAACTGGTGCAGCAATTTATGCAGCACAGTGACCCGCAGGCGATCCGTCTGCACTATGACTTGCACACTGCCATTCGCGCATCACGATTCCCGACCTTTGGTTTGCTGCCATATAAAAGTGAACCTTTCGATCCTGAATTTTTAAGCTCGCTAGAGGCCGCCGATCTGGATGCCTTGGTTCATCACCAAAGCCTTGGACGCACCTTTAGCCAGTTGACCGCAGAAACCTGCCAAGCCTCTAGCTGCACGCTGGAGCTAGGCAAAGCCTTGCCATTTGGCTGCAACGACCTGAGTCAGTTTCAGGCAACTGACACCATGTTGCGCAGTGTAGTGGCAAATCAACCTTTACCACCACGTGGTAAGACCAGTGCGATGCGTCAGTTTCAGGTGCAGTATTCACTGCTCAAGCAACATGACGACTTCAAGCTGTATCTCAGTGATGATGCCCCGAATTTTACCGTGTTCGAGCAGGGAGAGCTATTGTGTACCCAGCAACAGCAGGAAACGCGGGTGCAGCACACACAAGAATGGATTTTATTTCCCAACCCGAACGTACAAAAAGGATTACGTGCAGGGCTGATGCTGACAGAAGACACAGGCGCTTAGCACCCAAAGCTTCCGTCACAGCAGAAATGAAAAGGACTGACAGTTAATTACAGCGCAATGCTGGCTAGGAGTGGCGATGAATCGGGAACATAAAGAGACTCACGCATTAATGGGGGATGGTGATCTGTTGGGTCATCATCATATGGAGCAGGAACCGCAACTTGACCGCGCATTAAGCAATCGGCATATCCAGTTGATTGCCATTGGCGGTGCGATTGGTACGGGACTGTTCATGGGGTCAGGTCAGACCATTGCTTCTTCGGGAACCTCGGTTTTACTGACCTATATGATCGTTGGTTTTTTCTTCTTTTTTGTCATGCGTGCCATGGGAGAATTGTTACTCTCCAACACCAGCTATAAATCGTTTGTGGATTTTGCAACGGCGTATTTAGGGCCATGGGCGGGCTTCTTTCTGGGCTGGTCATACTGGCTGGGCTGGGTGGTGACCGCGATTGCCGATATTATTGCCATAGGCGGTTATATGCAGTTCTGGTATCCCGACTTGCCTGTGTGGTTGCCTGCCTTGGCTACGATTGGCATTTTAACCACACTGAATTTGCTGACCGTGAAAATGTTTGGTGAAACCGAATTCTGGTTTTCCATGATTAAGATTGTAGCGATTATTGCCTTTTTGATTTTGGGTATTAGTCTGGTCAGCATCGGTTTTGTATCGCCAAGTGGTGTTAAGGCATCCTTTAAGCACATTACCGATCCAGCCTCGTTTTTACCGCATGGCATTACAGGCTTTCTAAGTGGTTTTCAAATGGCCGTATTTGCTTTTTTGGGTATCGAACTGGTCGGGACAACTGCCGCAGAAACCAAAAATCCTGAAAAATCATTACCAAAAGCCATTAACTCGATTCCTTGGCGTATTCTGTTGTTTTACATTGGCGCCTTGCTGGTGATTATTTCGGTGATGTCATGGCAGCATGTTGACCCGAACCAAAGTCCTTTTGTGGCGCTGTTTAAACTGGTCGGGTTGACCGCTGCTGCTGCTGTGGTGAACTTTGTGGTGCTGACTTCTGCCATGTCTTCGGCAAACAGCGGAATCTTTGCCACCAGCCGTATGCTGTATGGTTTGGCGGTTGAGCAGGATGCGCCACAGCGTTTTACCCGATTGTCCAAAGGTAAAGTCCCTGTTCAAGCGATTTTGTGTTCGATGGGCTGTGTGGTGGCTGGTACCATGATTTTATTTATTACACCAAATGTCATGTCAGCATTTAATATTGTGACCGCATTTACCTCGATTTTAACTGTGTTTGCCTTTGGTATGATCTTGCTATCGTATTTGGCTTACCGTAAACAGCGTCCTGATTTACATGCACAATCAGTCTATAAAATGCCTGCGGGGATTTTTATGAGCTGGGCAGGCATCGCGTTTATGGTATTTGTGGTGGTGATTTTGTGTCTCGATCATGACACCCGCATTTCATTGTTTGCCTCACCGATTTGGTTTATCGGGTTATTTATTGCCTACAAATACCGCAGTAACCGCGACCCAGAACGCACTTGGGTGCTAGAACGTGGACGCCGTATTGAGCCAGAGTCAGACTAAGCCATAAAAATTGCACCTGCCTTGCTTCATGAGCGTAGGCAGTTGCTTAAACCAAAAAATAGACTTCTTTGCTCATTTTTACCCTCATTGTGTGTCTTCTATAACGAGAAACAACAAGGATGGGTGCAAGACATTGCTTCATGAAACATCACTGCCTTCAACCTGAACGCTGTATTTGATGAATTTAAGATATATCTCCCCATACCCTCAAAGGTTCAATCCTTTGAGGGTTTGTTTTTTTATGCAAGATTCGTTGGGGGGAAGACTGATCTGTGATATAAATAAAATCGCTATTGATAATTAAAGTCTATATAAAGTGTTGTTTTTATATAAAGATTTGGCATTAAAAATGCAAAAGAGCTTATTTTATTTAGACATCAAACTCAGAACATAACAAAAGGTGTGTGATGCAACTTATCGCAGGTGCAAATACGGTTTTACCTACTCCGTCAGTCGAACTCGTGATTCGAGCGCGTGTTCCCCAAGCCATAGATTTAGATATTACCGCGTATTTACTGGAACAGACCACGCAAAAAGTCCGTGGTGATACTGACATGATTTTCTATGGGCAAACCCACACCCCAAACCAAAGTATTCAGTTATTTGAGTCGAGTAGCCAACCTGACTATTTAACCCGAATCCGAATCAATACTGCACAGCTTGATAGTGCGATTGGCAAAATTGCGATTTGCGCCACGCTGAGTGAGCCTGCGCATATTCGGGACTTGCAGCAACTCAGTATCGATTTACTCAGCGATGGTCATGTAGTTGCAACATCCGAGATCAATACTCAGAGCAAAACCGAAAAGGCGCTGATTTTGGCGGAAGTCTATAACCACAATGGTCGCTGGAAATACCGTTTTGTCGATCAGGGCTTTAACGGTGGGTTAAAACCTTTGGCGGAAAACTTTGGTGTGGAAGTGGCTGAGCCATCTGCTGCCCCACCGCAACCACAGCCGAGTCCGAGCGTTGCGCCGCCAATTACAAGCAGCAATGCAAATATTTTTGGTCAGCCTGTCAGCTCGACAACGGCATCGCCAAATTCCCAACCTGTACCGCCACCGAGTTCGATCAACCTGTCCAAGATTCGTTTAGACAAGCCCAATTCATCGATTAACCTCACCAAATATAATGGTTCGTTTGGCAAGATTCAGGTGAATTTGAACTGGAATCGTTCAGGCGGCGATCGTGGCAAGAGTTTCTTTCGCAAGCTCAGTGCATCGCAGTCGGTGGATTTAGACTTGGGTGCCATGATCGAGATGCAAAATGGTGCAACTCATATTGTTCAGGCGCTTGGCAATCGTTTTGGCAGTTATGAAAAATCGCCTTATATCGAGTTACAAGGCGATGACCGCACAGGTTCATCCTTAAACGGTGAAAACCTGTGGATCAATGGTGAACATTGGGATCAGATTAAACGCATTGTTATTTATACATATATTTACGAAGGTGCAGCAAACTGGGCGGCAACCGATGCTATTGTAAATATGCAGCTTCCCAATCAGCCACCGATTGAAGTGCCTGTCAATGAAGGCGGTTACCTCAGTACCTGTGCAATTGTGGAATTAAAAAATGTGGGTGGACAAATTCAGGCCAACCGCCAAGTGCAATATTTTGATGACCAACAAAAGCTCGATGAACATTATGGTTTTGGTTTTAGATGGACAGTCGGGCGTAAATAGTTGAAATAAGAGGAAACAATAAAATGGCAATTACTTTAAATAAAGGCGGCAATCTTTCACTCAGCAAGACTGATCCGTCATTAACCCAAGTTTTAGTGGGTTTAGGCTGGGATGCGCGTGCAACTGATGGCGTCGATTTCGATTTGGACGCATCTGCATTTTTATTGGGCGCGAACGATAAAGTTCGTGGAGAACACGATTTTATTTTTTATAACCAGCCACGCTCACCAGAAGGTTCAGTCGAACATACAGGGGATAACCGTACAGGTGCAGGCGATGGCGATGATGAAAGCCTGAAAATTGATTTGACGCGTTTACCTGCTGATGTGCAAAAAATCATTTTCACTGTCACCATTCATGATGCTGAAGCGCGTCGCCAAAACTTTGGTCAGGTGCAAAATGCCTTTATCCGCATCGTAAATAATACTTCACAACATGAAATCGTACGTTTTGATTTAAACGAAGACTATTCGACTGAAACTGCGATGGTGTTTGGTGAATTGTATCGCCACAACGGTGAATGGAAATTCCGCGCAGTAGGACAGGGTTATGCGGGTGGGCTGCGCATGATGTGCCATCAATATGGTATCAATATCTAACTGAGCAGGTTCGGTGAAACATTTTCGTTTTTCGATCATTTTCAGCATCGTCTGTCTTGCGCTGTCTGCCTACTGGGGCTTTACCCACGGGGCAGACGCTGGGCTGATGACCATGCTCAAAGCCCTTGCGATCACGGGGATTTTAGCCGTGATGGAAGTTTCACTGTCGTTTGACAATGCGGTAGTGAATGCTTCGGTACTCAAAACATGGAACCAGTTCTGGCGCACCTTGTTTTTAACCGCTGGGATTATTGTTGCCGTATTTGGTATGCGTTTGTTATTCCCATTGTTAATTGTGGGGGTGACGGCGGATATGAGCATTGTTGATGTTGCTCAACTGGCACTGAATGACCCGAAAAGTTACTCTGCAAAACTCTTGGCACATCATCCTGAAATTTCAGCTTTTGGCGGTATGTTCTTGCTGCTCGTGTTCTTAAACTTCTTGTTTGATGATGAAAAAGACTCACACTGGTTTCACTGGTTAGAGTCCAAACTCGCCAATTTAGCCAGTATTCCTGCGATTTCGGTATTTTTGGCACTGATTTCACTGTTGGTGATGGCGCATTTTGTTGATGCAGACACCAGACTGGCCGTGATGGTGTCAGGGATCTGGGGTATTGTGGTTTATATTGGCGTGCAGGTGATTGGTCACTTGCTCGAAAGTAGTGATGCAGATGACGAAGAAAGTGAAAATCATCCGCAAGGTGCATCGATAGGTGACACGGTTGCAACCGTAGCAAAAGCTGGCATCGGCGGTTTTTTATATCTGGAAGTTCTCGATGCTTCGTTTAGTTTTGATGGCGTGATTGGGGCATTTGCAATTACCAACGATGTGGTGATTATTATGCTCGGTTTGGCAATCGGTGCGATGTTTGTACGGTCTATGACCGTCTTCTTGGTTGAAAAAGGCACATTAGATGCCTATATATTCCTAGAGCATGGTGCGCATTATGCAATTGGTGCACTGGCATTGATTATGCTTGCCAGTGGTACGGGTGTGCATGTGCCTGAAGTGGTCACTGGTCTTATTGGGATTGCCTTTATTGTTTGGGCAGTTCTGTCTTCGATCTCTTATAGTAAAAAACAACATTAATTTAATTTGATACAGCAGAAGGAAATTTAAATCATGGCAATTAACTTGTCTAAAGGCGGCAACATCAACTTATCTAAAACTGCACCGAGCATGAACCTTGTCGATCTTGGTTTAGGCTGGAACCCGCGTGTGACCGATGGTAAGGCATTTGACCTTGATGCTGTGGCATTTCTTGTCAGTGAAAATGGTAAAGTGCGCCGTGATAGCGACTTCATTTTCTTTAACCAGAAACAGTCAGACTGTGGTTCAGTTATCCATAAAGGCGATAACCGTACAGGTGAAGGCGATGGTGATGATGAAACTGTATCTGTTAATTTAGCCAAAGTTCCAGCGGACGTGGCAAAAGTAATTTTTGCGGTCAACATTCACGAAGGTCAGCAAAACGGTCAAAACTTTGGTCAGGTCGATCGCGCTTATATCCGCGTGTTAAACAAAGACAATGCCAATGAAGAAGTGGCACGTTTTGACTTGTCAGAAGATGGCAGCACTGAAACTGCGATGATCTTTGGTGAATTGTACCGTCACAACGGTGAGTGGAAATTTAAAGCCGTTGGTCAAGGTTTCAATGGTGGCTTGGGCACATTGGCTGCCAGCTATGGCGTCGCTGTATAAACTGTCAAAGTGCTAAAAGAGTAATCTTTTAGCACTTGAAAAATTGTTTGCAAATCAGCTGTTTTTCAAGTGCTAATCGACAAGAATCTATTCACATGGAACTCATTTCAGGGCAAAAGCTCCCGCTGAAAAATTTATTCGAACAACAGCAATTTCGGTTACGCGTTCAATTCAATACTCCGCATCCTCTGGATGTTTCCTGCTTTATGCTTAATCCGCAGGGGCGGCTCATTCATGACGATTATATGGTTTTTTATAACCAACCTCATTCACCAAAAAATGAGGTTTGCTATAGCGTGAATGGAATGATTCACGAATTCCAGATCAACCTTGCCAAAATCAATTCCAACAAGGTGGCACGTCTGGTGTTTTGCGCCACGCTTGAAAATCAACAGCTGAGTATGTGCGACATTCAAAGTGGTGTGGTCGAGCTGATCAATAGCAAATCTGAAGTGGTGGCCAGTTACCGCCTGCTGGGCAGCAGCTTTAAACAGGAAAAAGCCCTGATGCTGCTCGAAGTGTATTTTAAAAATGATGCCTGGCGTCTGGCGGCTATTGGGCAAGGTTTTAGCGGTGGCTTAGACACTCTGGTCGAGCATTTTGGTGCTCAGGTCAGCACCCCCGTAGCGCCAGTGGTATCGGGTATCTCGGCTGTGGATTTGCGTAAAAAAATTATTTTAGACAAGGTGCAGGCAGATGCTCCGCATTTGCTGGATTTAACCAAAAAATCCCTGATCAGTCTGGAAAAAAATCAGCTCATCGGCGTGCGGGCACGCGTGGCATTGGTGTTGGATTATTCGGGTTCCATGCTGGGGCAATATCGTCGTGGTGATGTGCAGCAAGTGCTGGATCGGGTGATGCCACTTGCGGTCAACTTTGATGATGATGCCAATTTTGAATGCTGGGCATTTGCCGAGCGTCCACTGCGTTTAAGCGATGTATCACTGCATAACCTGCCTGATTTTATTAACTGCGAACAGGGTGGTTATAAAAAATGGCAGGCAGGAGCGTGCATTAACAATGAACCTGCGGTAATGCAGGATGTGGTGCAGTATTTTCTCAAAGAACAGCCAGATAACTTACCTGTTTATATCGTATTTATTTCTGATGGTGGTATCGGCAGTGCTGGACAGATTAAACGTCTGCTGCGTGAGAACTCTAACCAGCCGATCTTCTGGCAGTTTATCGGGATCGGTGGGCGTGGTTATGGCATTTTAGAGCAGCTCGATACCTTAACTGGCCGCGTGGTTGATAACTGTAATTTTTTTGCCATCGACCATTTGCAGAGCCTCTCAGAAAGTGAGCTGTATGATCTGATGCTACAAGAATTTCCACAGTGGCTTGAACAGGCCAAAACAAAACAGATTTTAAATTAAGAGGATCACAACATGGCTGAATTTAATTTGGTTGGTACACCTGAACCGTTTTTACATGTATCACTGCGTCAGGGTGAAAAAATTTATTGTGAATCCGATGCCATGGTCATGATGGAATCAAATCTGGAGCTTGGCGGTAACTTGCGTGGTGGTCTATTCCAGTCAGTCATGCGTAAGTTCACCACAGGTGAATCGCTGTTCCAACAAGAAATCAAAGCCTCTTTTGGCGCTGGTGAATGTTTGCTCTCACCGAATCTTGATGGTGACATGCAGATTTTAAATATTGGTCAGCAGCAATATGTACTGTCCGATGGGGCCTTTGTGGCATCGACTGAACAGGTCAATGTCAAAGCCAAAGTCCAGACCAATTTGGGTGGCAGCCTGTTTGGTGACAATGGTGGTTTTGTAGTGATGGAAACCTCAGGGCAGGGGCAATTGTGTATTTCAGGTTGTGGCACGCTGATGGAAGTTGAGGTCAATTCACAAAACGGTGAAACCGTGATTGACAATGGTCATGTGGTGGCTTGGGATTCATCATTAAATTATAGCATTGGTATGCCAAGCTCCCGAAATCGAGGCATGTTCGGCAATTTGTTAAATAGTGTCACCAGTGGCGAAGGTATGGTCTTAAAGTTTCAAGGCTATGGTAAAGTCATTATTTGTTCGCGAAATCGCAACAGTTACATTACTTGGTTGGCGTCAGTACTCAATTTAGGCCAACGATCATAAAATAGGAAAAAACATGAGCATTAGCTTAGTTAAAGGTCAGAAAATTTCACTTGCAAAACAAGATGGTTCAAGCCTGTCTAAAATATTTTTAGGTGCGGGTTGGGACGTTGCCAAAAGTGGTGGTTTATTTGGCATGTTTGGTGGTGGCAATAACAGCATTGATTTGGACGTATCAGCAATCACCTTTGATGCGAACAAGCGCCAAATCGATAATGTCTACTTTGGACAATTGCGTAGCCGTGACGGCAGTATTGTGCATTCAGGCGATAACCTGACAGGTGCAGGCGATGGCGATGATGAAGTGGTTTATGTTGACTTAAGTCAAGTTCCATCGAACATCACTTCGATTGTCTTTACCATCAGTAGTTTCCGTGGCCAGACCTTTGAAAAAGTGGAAAATGCGTTTTGTCGCTTGGTCGATCAAAACAGCAATCAGCAAATTGCACACTATAATTTGTCAGCCAAGGGCAACTATACGGCGTTGATTATTGCCAAAGTCTACCGTCATGATGGCGCATGGAAAATGTCTGCATTAGGCGAAACCTGCAACGGGCGTACCTTACATGACATCGTACCGCATGTGGTGAATTATCTATAAATTGTTATATTTGAAACCAAGCCTGAGTTGAGTGATCAACTCAGGCTTTTTAATGGCTGTTATTTGCTCTTGAATCAGCTTGAAGCAAGCGATGGAAAGATCGATTCCCATGCTTTCCAGCCGAAAAATTCAAGTTAAGGATCTATATAAAAAATATGAGAAATATTGGGGAAATCTATAGTAAGAGCTTGAACAAGCTAAAAAATTTAGAAAATGATCGAGATGCTAAGCTCCTGACAGCAGTTTTATTTTGACTTGGTACTGATGTGTGAATCTTTATGGAGTTTTCTCCTGAGAGCACATTACGCAAAGAAAAAGGCGCTTACCGTTCGATAAGCGCCTTTTGAATTTGGAGCGGGAAACGAGACTCGAACTCGCGACCCCAACCTTGGCAAGGTTATGCTCTACCAACTGAGCTATTCCCGCATATTGAGCAGTTTTTTCGAAAACTTACACTTAAAAAACCAAATCTGGAGCGGGAAACGAGACTCGAACTCGCGACCCCAACCTTGGCAAGGTTATGCTCTACCAACTGAGCTATTCCCGCGTGAGGCATATATTACATTAAGTAGATTTAGAATCAACTCATTTTCTAGGTTTATTGAATTAATTGCATAAAATAAAAGCAAAATCTGAAAGATTTTAAATCTTGATCGCAATCTAAACGCTTTCATTAACTAGAAAACCCTGTGAATTTATCAAAAATTGCTATACTCAAGACATGATCTTTTTATGTAACAGGACAGTTTCTCATGAGTTTAGAGCAACAACTAATTGAGCGGTTACAACAGCTACAGCCTACCCATTTAGAAGTGATTAATGAATCAGCAGGGCATGGGGGATATTATCCTGGTAAGGAATCACATTTTAAGGTGGTGATTGTCAGTGAGGCATTTGAGGGCTTGCGCTTAGTCCAGCGTCATCAAAAAATTTATACACTTGCAGCAGAATTACTGGCGCCGAATGCGATTCATGCCTTAGCCATTCATGCTTATTTGCCAAGCGAATGGCAAGGTCAAGCACCCGATAGTCCAGAATGTGCTCATGCACCTAAAGCTTAAGGATACTGCATGAATACGTTGCTCTTATTAAAAATCCTGCATGGTGTAGGCGTTGTATTGTTACTGTTGATGCTCGCGTTGAGCAGCAGACACCTATTTCGTATGCAGGATGAGCAGCTTGCCGCTAAAACACCGCGTTTGGTGATTGCATTGCAACATTCAACCTTTACGCTCATGTTGCTGACGGGAGGGGCATTGTTATGGATGAAACATTTTCAGGTACAACCTTGGTTTTATGCTAAAGTCGCGCTATTTGTCGTTATTTTTTCTTCATTAATCAAAGCCTTTCGCCGTAAAGAAGGTATTTTGCTGGTACAGCGCCGTGCGGGTATCGTGATTGCTTGGATCGCCCTGTTTGCGATTTTACTGTTGGTGAAGATTAAACCCGTATTTTCATAATTGTTGGACAGCTTTAATTACTGACAAAAGGCTCTAGGGTAGACTAGGGCATCAGACCATTAAAATAATTAGGACAAAACTATGCTGACACGTGTCATTTTCAATCAGAAAGGTGGAGTTGGGAAATCGAGCATTACGGTGAATCTTGCCAGCCTGAGTGCCCATCATGGTTTAAAAACACTGGTGATTGACCTTGATCCGCAGTCCAATGCCAGCCAGTACCTGCTTGGAGATGCTGCGAGTTTTAATGGTCGCCAGCAGGCGCTTGAACCGAATATTGAAAATTTTTATCAGGAAGTTTTGGGAAGCTCAAATAAAAGCCTGATCGGTAATACCTTGGGGGCGCTACTCAAATCACGCTCGCAAGGTCTGGAAAGCTATACCCATCAGTCACCTTTTAACCATCTGGATATTTTGGTGGCTAGCCCAAGTCTTGGCGCACTGGAACACAGTCTGGAAAGCAAACATAAGATTTATAAACTGCGAGATGCGATTGCCGAGCTGTCTGGAAAATATGACCGTATTTATATCGATACGCCACCTGCCTTTAATTTCTTTACCCTGTCTGCGCTGATTGCGGCTGACCGTGTGCTGATTCCCTTTGATTGTGACGTATTTTCACAACGTGCCTTACAAACACTCATTGAAAATATTTTAGAAACGCAAGATGATCATAATCAACGACTGGAAATTGAAGGGATTGTGGTGAATCAGTTTCAGGCTCAGGCAAAACTGCCGCGAGAAGTGGTACAGCAACTCAAAGATCAGGGCTTACCTGTCTTGAATAACATGTTGCCACCTTCGATCCTGATGAAAGAATCACACCACAAGAACAAACCTTTGATTTATCTGGCACCCGAACACAAATTGAGTCAGGCTTATTCGGCTCTGTTTGCTGAAATAGAACAACTCTCCTGAGGTGAGACATGAATAGATGGGCGATAGCAGCAAGTCTAGTGATTGGCACGGCATTGACAGGTTGTGCCACAACGGTCAAACCCAGTTATGTGTCGCCCACCCAGTATCAGGCACTAAACTGTACACAGCTACAAGGTGAATATGACCGTATTCAGCGCTATCTAGAACAAGGTGTAGAGCCAGAAAAACGCACTGGTGTCGGGGTGGGGGTCGGTGTTGGTGGTGGCTGGGGACACGGCGGCTGGGGTTTTGGCCCGACCTTCTCGGTCAATTTGGGACAATCTTCAAATACTAAACGTAGTGAAATCGCCCAGTTACTCGGGCAGCAGGATGCCATTGTGCAGGCTGCGCATTTTAAAAACTGCCGAATCTTGACCGTGAAAAAATAATCCGCATAAAAAAAGGTCGATGCTTCGACCTTTTTTTATTTTTTTAGTTTAGCTGCTGGCTTTGTTGCTGCGGATTTTTGCCCGCACAAACTCAATAACGGCAGGAAGTAAACTAAATACAATAATACCGAGCATCAGGTGGCTAAAGTTGTCTTTGACAAAAGGATGTGTCCCAAAGAAATAACCGAGCGTAATAAATGAACCCACCCAAGCCAATCCGCCAATCGCATTAAAAGCTAAAAAATGTTTGTAGTTCATACGACCTGCACCTGCAACAAAAGGTGCGAAGGTGCGAATAAACGGCATAAAGCGCGCAATAATAATGGTTTTTCCGCCGTATTTTTCAAAAAATACATGGGTTTTGAGTAAGTGATCTTTTTTAATAAACCGTGATTCCATTTCAAATATACGCGGACCAATATAGCGCCCGATGTGATAATTTAAGGTATCACCCAGCACGGCAGCGATAAACAGTAAGCCGATTAACAGCCAAGGGTTCATTTGCCCTGTAGAGGCGGCCAAAGCACCTGCTGCAAATAACAGACTGTCACCTGGTAGAAAAGGCATAACCACCAGACCTGTTTCGACAAAAATAATCAAAAACAGGATGGCATAAATCCAGACACCGTATTGTTTTATAAATTCAAGAAGATGTTGATCGACATGTAAAATGAAATTGATGAGTTCCATGTGGAAGTAGGGGCAGCAAAGGATAGCTAGATGCTAGCAGCCCCTACATGGAATGTCAGTAACCAAGCTGTACCATTTTTACGCGAGTTATCGTTTATTTTTTGATAAAGTCTTGACCATCAATCACAGCATGCCAATGTCCTTTGAGCAGATAGGGCGCTTTATCGATTTTAAACCGATTACCAAATTCAGGAGTGCCCGCTTGAATGTATTGGGTATTGAGTACAGTAATTGGCGCGGTCATTTCAGATTGTTCGGTACTTTCAGATTGACTATGTGCTGTACGTTGCTGTTGATATTGACTTTCATGATATTGCAATTGACCATCGCGCTGAATCTTGAGTTCACTATGTGGGCTTTGCCAAGTTCCAATCCAGTGATCTTGACCTTTTAAAATAGGGCTGGTTTGGGAACAGGCGATCAGTGTGATACAACATCCAGTCATCAGCATACTATTATGTAATCGCATAGGTTAGCCTATTCAATTTGTTGTTTTCAGTACTATGTTAAGCAAGTGAATAAGAAAGTCATTTCAAGATTTACATGGCAAGTGTAAAAGATTTTTTTTAAATTGTGAAAAAATGCAGTTTTTACAGGCTAAACGTAATATTGCATTGGACGTATAGGCAATAAAAAAGGGCTCAGATGAGCCCTTTTAGTTTTAGATTAAATATCTAAATTAGAAACGTGCTTTAGCATTCAAACCGATAGTTTGAGTGTCAAGGTTGTAACCAGTTGTATGGCTAGAGTTTGCATTGGTGTAAGTTGCGCCAACAGAGATTGCAGGTGTGATGAAGTAATTCACGTTTGCACCCCAAAGTTTGTCAAACACAGCTTCTGATGCAGTAGTTCCTGCAAATGAAGCACCAACGCTTAGTTTAGGTGTCAAGTAAAGGTCAGTGTTGAACTCATAAGAAGTTGCATCACCAAATACCAAGCCTGCATCAAAACCAATTGACATGTTAGTACCATCAATCGCACCTACGTATTTAGTACGTGCAGTGATTGCATCTTGTTTGTCATTGATAGAAGCAGTTTCGCCTACAGCGTTTACAAAACCTTTGTTCAAGATACGGAAAGTATCTAGAGAGAACTGGTTCGCAACATTGGTATAACCAACAGCAAGCAAGAAGTTATTTGTTGGCATTGCACCGACTTCTAATGCATAACGGTCACCATGGTCATCACGAGAAATGGCATTTTTACCATCTACATCAGTGTGGTTGTAAGACGCGCTTGCATATAACGGAATTGAAGCAGTGTAAGGAGTTGTGAAGTAAGTTTCACCTTTCACGCCATAAGTACCAAGATGGTAGTTAACCCAATTTTTCTCGTTATATTGCTCGTAGCTGTAACCAACAGATACATTTGATGCTTTGTTCAAGAACGCAGCTTCAGCTAAAGGACCTTTAGAAGCATCTACATTTTTGAAATAGTAAGTACCTTGAAGGTCACCAGTATAGTTTTTGTCATTGGCAGTAGTATTTAAATATTCAGACTGGCCTTTTACTTCAAATTGGTATGCGTGTGCACCAGTCATGGCAAGTAAAACTGCTGCAGCTAAACCGATTTTTTTCATGTTAATTTCTCAACTTTCCAATAGACATACTTGCTATTCTATTGTTACAAAATATTAAGTCAATCAATTCGGCCGCATTACAATGTTTTAAAATTGTAGTTTTTCTTCATCTAAATTAAATAAATCACAAAAAAATTACTTTTTAGGCAATAAATGAAAATAAAAAACGACTGTTATTTACAAATTTTTAATTTGTTTTTCAATGATATATTGATTTTTAAATAATCGGAAAATAATTTGAAATATAAATCAGTCTGTCATTCATATTTTCTACAGAATATCAATCTAGAATTGTAAGAAAAGCTAATTCAGTGGCTATGAACAATATTTGATCATCAATTTTTTTGGTAAAAAACTTGGGGTTTTGAGATGATGTTGTGAATGATTGAGGCAATCAATGTGATTGTATGATGAAAAATGCTCAAGGAAAAAAGGAAAGGAACAGTAATTGACGTGATTCATGGTTTGCCCATTTTTAGTTTTTCTCCCAGCGTAAGAGAAATAAAATGGACTGATGAAAGACGTCAACGGTTCCTTCCTGATGCAAGAGACAAAATTATTCTAACAAGGGTTTTAAAAAACGCCCTGTATGTGAAATCGCCACTTCTGCCACTTGTTCAGGTGTACCTTCGGCAATAATTTCTCCACCGCCAGAACCTCCTTCAGGCCCTAAATCCACAATCCAGTCAGCGGTTTTAATCACATCCAGATTATGCTCGATCACCACAATGGTATTTCCTTTGTTGCGTAGCTCATGCAGGATGTCGAGCAGCTTGGCAATATCATGAAAATGCAGTCCTGTGGTTGGCTCATCCAGAATATACAGGGTTTTGCCCGTATCGCGTTTTGCCAGTTCGCGCGCCAGTTTCACCCGCTGTGCTTCACCGCCAGACAGGGTAGTAGCTGCCTGACCCAAACGGATATAGCCCAAGCCCACTTGCATCAAGGTATCTAGACGACGATGAATCACGGGAATGGCATTAAAAAATTCTGCGGCATCTTCCACAGTCATATTGAGCACATCGGAAATGTTCTTACCTTTATAACCGACTTCCAGTGTTTCGCGGTTATAGCGTTTGCCATGACAGGCATCACAAGGAACATACATGTCAGGTAAAAAGTGCATGGCGACTTTAATCATGCCATCACCTTCGCAGGCTTCACAGCGTCCGCCTTTGACATTGAAGGAAAAGCGCCCCGCACTATAACCACGGGCTTTGGCTTCAGGAGTCTGAGCAAACAGTTCACGAATCGGAGTAAATACGCCTGTATATGTTGCAGGGTTGGAACGGGGTGTGCGCCCAATCGGACTTTGGTCAATATCGACCACTTTATCCAGATGCTGCAAACCATCAATTGACTGGTATTTTTCTGCGGTCAGCGTGGTTGCACCGTTGAGTTCGGTTGCTGCAAGTGGCAGTAAAGTACGGTTAATTAAGGTCGATTTTCCTGAACCCGAAACGCCTGTGATACAGGTCATCACACCTAAAGGTAGATTGAGCGTGACATTTTTCAGGTTGTGCCCAGATGCCCCGCAAAGCTGAATGCTATTTTCAGGGTTTGGTGGGGTAACGCGCTGTTCAGGCACCGCAATTTTGAGTTTACCTGCCAAGTACTGTCCCGTCAGCGAGTTTTTATTTTTTGCCAGTTGCTTGGCAGTTCCTTCGGCAATAATTTCCCCGCCATGGACTCCCGCGCCAGGGCCAATATCAATGATATGGTCGGCAGCGCGAATCGCATCTTCGTCATGCTCAACGACCAGTACCGTGTTGCCCAAGTCACGCAGGCGAATCAGAGTTTGCAGTAAGCGGTCATTGTCACGTTGATGCAGACCAATCGAAGGTTCATCTAGCACGTACATCACGCCCATCAAGCCTGCACCGATTTGTGAAGCGAGTCGGATACGCTGTGCTTCACCGCCCGACAGGGTTTCAGCCGAACGTGACAGACTCAAATAATTTAGCCCGACGCTGACTAAAAATTGTAGGCGTTCACGGATTTCTTTAAAAATTTTATCGGCAATTTCGCCTTTTGCCCCTTCAAGGCTCAAGTGTTGATAATAATCTGCAGCATCGCCAATCGACATGCTCGTGATTTGTTCAATACTGTGGTCTTTGACTTTCACATGCCGTGAAATTTCATTCAGGCGTGAGCCGCCGCAGGCATCGCAGGCTGCGTTGGATAAGTACTGTGCTAAATCATCACGAATATAGTTGCTTTCCGTTTCACGGTAACGGCGCTCTAAATGTGGCAGTACGCCCTCAAATGTCATGACACGACTGTGTTTACGCCCACGTTCATCAATATAGCTCAGGTCGATTTTCTCTTTGCCTGTACCATTCAGGAATTTCTTTTGGGTATCTTTGTCGAGATCTTGCCACGGGCAATTTAAATCAAAGCCATAGTGTGCTGCGACTTTTTCTAGCATGCTGTAGTAATAAGGACGCTGACGATCCCAACCGCGAATTGCGCCTTGATAAATCGACAGGTGTGGATTAGGAATCAGTTTTTCAGCACTGAAATGACTGCGTGTTCCCAAACCATCGCAGACAGGGCAAGCACCAAACGGGTTGTTGAATGAGAACATACGTGGTTCAAGTTCTGCTACGGCACGGTCACATTCAGGGCAGGAGTGACGTGCTGAAAACACGCGATCAGGTTGCTCGCCTTTCATCCAGGTTAAAATCGCCAGATCGCCGCCTAGGCGCAGGGCTGTTTCAAAGGATTCTGCCAGACGATTCCCCAAATCATCGCGGACTTTAAAGCGGTCGATCACCACTTCAATGCTATGTTTTTTCTTTTTATCCAGCTCTGGTGGGCTGTCGATATCAATGATTTCGCCATCGACACGGGCACGCACAAAACCCTGACTTTGCAGTTGTTCAAACAGGGTGCTGTATTCGCCTTTACGCTCTCGCACTACGGGTGCAAGTAGCATCAGTGCTGTGCCTTCTTCTAACGCTTTTACCGCATCGACCATTTCAGAGACGGTTTGTGCCACCATCGGCAGGTCGTGTTCAGGGCAATACGGTGTTCCGACGCGTGCATAGAGCAAACGCAAATAGTCGTAAATTTCGGTAATGGTTCCCACAGTTGAGCGTGGGTTATGGCTGGTCGATTTCTGCTCGATGGCAATCGCAGGGCTTAAGCCTTCAATCGAGTCGACTTCAGGTTTTTCCATTTGCGATAAAAACTGGCGGGCATAGGCTGACAGTGATTCGACATAACGGCGTTGTCCTTCAGCGTATAAGGTATCGAATGCCAGTGAGGATTTTCCTGATCCCGAAAGTCCCGTAATCACCACAAATTTATCACGTGGAATATCGAGGGACACATTTTTCAGGTTATGGGTACGTGCGCCTCGAATACGGATATGACTGTGACTCATAAGATCTCTCGGTAATAAGCAAGTAGAAACTGCTATATGATAACGATTTAAAATTGTTCAAGCTGTAACAAAACGATTTTAGGCGTCAGATTGTGTCGGGTAAATGAAGAAGGAAAATAAAAATGTGGATCGCAAAAATATTGATTGCACTGATCGGCATCTTGCATGTCTATATTCTGGTTTTAGAGATGTTTTTATGGGACAAGCCGCAAGGTTTAAAAGCCTTTGGCAATAGTCTGGAAAAAGCCAAACTCACCAAAGTTTTGGCACAAAATCAGGGCTTATATAACGGCTTTCTTGCTGCGGGATTGTTTTGGTCATTGTTGGTCAGTAACCCCGATTTTGCGCGTGCAATTGTCACGTTCTTTTTAGGCTGTGTTTTTGTGGCAGGGGTTTATGGTGGCTTAACGGCCAGCAAAAAAATTATTTATATTCAGGCTATACCTGCGCTGCTGGCTTTAGTGGTGCTGCATTTTGCCTAAATAGAGGCTGTATTTATAAAAAAAGCACAGGAAAACCTGTGCCATGGAGGAAAACGTAATTAGTGATTAAGCGCATGCAGGGGGTAATTCGCGCTCAAAAATCGAGTCGATTTGCTCAAAACGCAGCGTACACCGCTGATGCTGCTGAAAGGCATAATCAATCACCTGTTTTTCAAGCATAGACAAGAAATGTTCATAGGCACCTGAAAAGCCATTTAAATCAAGAAAATCAAAACATTTAGTATGATGATAGTTATATTTTTCAATAAAATTCAGCATGAAATCCTGAATCGGGCGATTGGTAAAATAAATCAGATAAGTCGCAGCAGAACCGCAATGTAAACAGCCTTGATGCAGATAGATTTCTTCGTGTTCAAACCAGCATTGTCTCAAGGTCATCATAGCTCTGAGTGCTTCTGTCCCTTGCGTGTCTTTTTGCATGGTGGTCATTTTGGTTATCATTGATAATGATTATTATTTATATAATTAATGATTCCTGCTGCAAAAGCAAGCACGGATTGCAATAAAACATAGGCAATCACGCAATTCTTTGTAAAATGCATACGAAGTAGATTAAGCGGTGAAGGGACGATGTGGGCGTTAGTATTTAAATGTACTTTGGGTGCACTGGTCGTGTTGCTGATTTCAATACTATCGAAAAGCAAGGCGTTTTATATTGCTGGGCTGGTGCCATTATTTCCGACCTTTGCCTTGATTGCACATGTGATTGTCTTTCAACAGCAAGGGGCAGATGCGCTGCGCCGTACGGCTTTATTTGGTTTATGGTCGCTGATTCCGTATGCGATTTACCTGATTGCGGTGTATCTGCTGGCTACCCAAATGTCCGTGCTGAGCTGTTTAAGTCTGGCAACGCTGGCATGGACGATTGCGGCGGGCATTTTACTGTATGGCTGGTATTTGTGGGCTTAAAGCTCGCTGTGTTGACGACCTGTCACCGCAATCCCAATCGATGCCGTAACAATCAACAATAACGCAATCCATTGAAAAAGGCTGAGTTGTTCGGACAGTAAAACATAACCTGTTAATGCTGCGACAACAGGCGATAAACTGGTCAAAATACTATAACGCAGTCGTGCCAAATGTTTTAGTGCAACTAAATCTAAGGCATAAGGGATTGCTGTCGCTAAAATTGCAATCACTAAACCAAGCCACCAATACTGCACAGCAAACAGTTCATCGGGGTGTTGCCACAGTTCAATAGGCAATAACATGATTGCTGAAAAACTAATGGCAATACTGAGCATATGGATGCCGATATTTTGCCGAACCACTTTGTGTCCAAAATAAATATACGCTGCCCAAAACAGTCCCGCACCAATCGCAAGGCACATGCCTAGATATGAAAAGTCCGCACTGTGCCCACCCCACGGAATAATCAGAATAATGCCTAAGATTGAGCAAAATACCCAAATCAAGTCACGACGACTCTGAATGGAGCACAGTGCTAAACCCAAAGGGCCAATAAACTCTAAACCTACTGCAAGACCCAAAGGTAGATGGCTGAGTGAGCTATAAAATAACAGGTTCATGAGTCCCAATGAGATGCTATAGCACAACAGATCACGCCATTTGAGTGTTTTGAATTTCGGCAAAATACGCCATGAACGAAACACCACAATCACAATCATCGAGGCAAAACACAGCCGAAATAAGGTCACACTTAATGGACTGAGATGTTCAAATAGTTGTTTGGCAAAACTGGCACTGACCTGATAAGACGCCATTGAGAGCAACATACAGCCTGCGGCAAAAAGTTGTGAATTCATGTACTGCCTCGCCGAGAAAAAAGTTCATGATTGAAATGCCCTGATCATTCCATAAAAATGCCAGCAGCAATCTGCAAAAAGTGATGTCAAGACTGAGTCATTGCATACGGTTCAGACATTCGCTGGGCAGTCGGTAATGCTAATGTCAGCCCACAAAAATCGGAGCAGTATACAGCAGAACAATGCTGTGTTCAGCATAGGTATAGTTTGAAAAAATTCTATAAAATTATTTTTTTATATTAAACACTGCGTTTATTAATATGTTTATAAAACGCATGTATTATCCAGCCCAACTGTTTCAAAAATCCTTGCAGGCATGAACAACAGATGAATCAGAACAAGAAGAGTCAAGGCAGTCGCTGTGGCTTCGATGCGACTGCCTTGAATTGAATCTAGCTCAATTCATGATGAAAGAATTTTTTACGAATCCAGAAACTGACACTGACCAGCGAGATCAGGACAGGCACTTCCACCAGTGGGCCAATCACCGTGGTAAAAGCCACAGGTGATGCCAGACCAAAAGTTGCCACGGCTACCGCAAGCGCCAGTTCAAAGTTATTGCCTGCAGCGGTAAATGAAATTGCCGTGCTACGCGCATAGTTGTTGCCGAGCCATTTGCTCATGGCAAAACTCAGGAAAAACATCACGATAAAATAAATGGTTAGCGGAATGGCTATCCGAAGTACATCACTTGGCAGGCTCAGCACTTCACCCCCTTTCAGACTAAACATCGCCACAATGGTCAACAGCAACGCCAAGAGGCTCATCGGGCTGATTTTCGGTAAAAACTGGCTCTGATACCAGCTTAAACCTTTGGCCTTGACCAAAATGCTACGGGTGAGAAAACCCGCGAAAAATGGAATGCCTAAATAAGTTAGCACGGCTTGGCTAATGTCGAGAAAACTGACGTCAATCACTTGTCCTTTTAGGCCAAAATACGGCGGTAAAAAGCTGAGAAAGAACCACGCATAACTACTAAAAAACAGGATTTGAAATAGGCTGTTAAATGCGACAAGGGCTGCAACATATTGATTGTCGCCACAGGCAAGACCATTCCAGACCAGTACCATGGCAATACAACGTGCCAGACCAATCAGAATCAGTCCTGTCATGTAGTTTGGCGAGTCATGCAGAAAAATCACGGCTAATGCAAACATGAGAAGTGGAGCGATCAGCCAGTTCTGAATTAAAGACAGGGCAAGGGTTTTCTTGTCCTTAAAAATTTCAGGCAGGGCAGCGTAATCCACTTTTGCCAGCGGTGGATACATCATTAAAATTAAGCCAACTGCAATCGGCAGATTGATTGAACCGACACTCAAATGATTGAGGGCGGTAGAGGCTTGTGGGAAAAACTGTGAAATTGCAATCCCTAGCCCCATAGCCAGAAAAATCCACAGTGTCAGATTGCGATCAAGAAAGGATAAACGAGATTGAGTCATGGCAAACATCATGTAAGAAATTAATCACAGCAATGCACTGTGGTTGAAGGCGCAGCAGGGAAGGTATCGTTTTGCTGCAACAACGCTAAAATTTCACGACACCATGTCGGCAGTTGCTCATGCAGACGGTAATACACCCATTGTCCCTTACGGCGGTCTTGTAAAATTCCCTGATTACGTAGCAGCGCCAGATGCCGTGAAATTTTCGGCTGACTGAGTTGTAATTTTTCGGTCAGGTCACAGACACATAACTCTTGGTATTGTGTGACCAATAACACCAGATTGAGGCGGGTTTCATCGGCAAGGCATTTAAAAAACTGTACTTGATCCATATTTTCAGCCTGAGACACGTTGGCCATGTTCATCAATGATCTGTTCGCCATCTTCTTTATAAAAAGCACCAAGCTGTGGTAAGGGTAAAATCTCTAGCACCACTTCAGACGGGCGGCACAGGCGTGTACCTTTTTCAGTCACAACAAAAGGGCGGTTGATTAAAATCGGGTACTGCAACATGAAATACAGCAATGCGTCATCTGACCAGTGACTCTGTTCGAGTTGTAAATTGATGTACGGTTCGACATTTTGGCGTAAGGCTTCGCGCACGCTTAAACCCGCATCGTGAATCAGTTGAACCAGCTGTTCTTTGCTTGGCGGGTTTTTAAGATATTCAATGATTTCAGGTTCTATGCCTGTGTTTTTAATCAGGGCAAGCGTGTTACGTGATGTTCCACACGCAGGATTGTGGTAAATCTTGATGCTGGTCGACATATCAAAACTTCAGTCTATGGCAGATAAAAGCCTTTATATATGAATATCCATATATATACAATTACAGATATATGACAGATTAAAAAAGCGCCAGAATATGGCGCTATATGACTAGACAGGATCAAGTCCAAGCCAGTGCTGTTGATGATAGGCACTGTCCCAAAACAGCCATTCTAGCTCAGCACCACGGCGGTAGACCTGCTGCATTTTGGCAAGTGTGTCGCCATCACAGCGTGCAGCAACTTTATCAATCGTGGCAATCACATTGCGTACCGCAGCGTGAAATTCTTCACCTGCATAGGTATCAATCCATGCCTGATACGGATTGTTGGCAGCCGAGTTTTCAACAATAGCCAATCCCACTTCGGCATAAATCCAGAAACAAGGCAGTAAGGCGGCCAGTACTACAGGATAGCTTTCTGACCATGCTGTTGCGAGTAAAAAAGAGGTGTAATGGTGGCAAGCCAAACTCAATGGTGTATTGGCAAACTGTTCAGGGCTAATCCCAAATTGCTGCATAAAGCCGGCATGTAAACTACGCTCTACAATAATCGCAATTTTTGCACCTTCCGAAAACTGCATGATGTCATCGGCATCAAAGGCTTTGGCTGCTGCGACCGCAAGAATGCGCCCATATGCCAGTAAATAATGTGAGTCCTGAATAATATAATGTTGAAAAGCTTCCGATTTGAGCGTGCCCTGCGCCAACTCCTGATTAAATGGATGCTGGACAATTTTTTGGTATAAGGCAAGGTTGTTCTGCCAGAGCTGCTCTGAAAAACGCATGGTCACTCCACGATGATGCGAAAACTGCAATATAGCGTGTTTTTTTTAAATAGGTAAAAAAACAGAAGCGAGTATAATGCTGAGTATTCCTTTCTGATACATGCGAACACAGCATGTACTTTTCATTTTTATAGGTCAGGTCAGTTCATGAAACATTTTCGTTTCTCATTTATTTTCAGCATCATCTGCTTGGGAATTGCAGCCTACTGGGGCTTCACGCATGGCCCTGAAGCAGGGATTTCAACCATGCTACAGGCGCTCTCGGTAACTGCCATTTTGGCGATTATGGAAGTGTCTTTATCTTTCGATAACGCCGTGGTCAATGCATCAGTACTGCGGAGCTGGGATCATTTCTGGAAAATGATTTTCCTTACACTCGGCATGATTATTGCGGTGTTCGGTATGCGTCTGGTGTTCCCGATTGTGATTGTAGCGGTGACCGCTAACATGAACATGATGGATGTGGTCAGTATGGCGCTCAATGATCCGAAAAATTACTCGATGCGTTTGATTGAACATCATGCGGAAATTGCAGCATTTGGTGGTGCGTTCTTGGCACTGGTGTTTTTCAATTTCTTCCTTGATGCAGAAAAAGATACACACTGGTTCAAATGGCTTGAAAAACGCCTGACCAACTTAGCCAATGTTCCTGCCATGTCAGTGTTTTTAACGCTGATCGCCTTACTGGTGATGGCGCACAATGTGGGCGAGAGCGAGCGTTTGGCTGTGACCTTATCGGGGATTTGGGGCATTGTGGTCTATATCGGAGTACAAGTGCTTGGGCATTTGCTGGGTGGTGAGCCTGAAGTGGACGAAGAAGCCAGCAGCTCAGGCAATGCTGCCAATGGTGTGATCAAAGCAGGTTTAGGTGGTTTCTTGTATCTGGAAGTACTGGATGCATCTTTTAGTTTTGACGGGGTGATCGGGGCATTTGCGATTACTTCTGATGTCATCATCATTATGCTCGGGTTGGCAATTGGCGCAATGTTTGTGCGTTCCATGACGATTTATCTGGTCGAAAAAGGCACTCTAGAAGCTTATGTTTATTTGGAACATGGTGCGCATTATGCGATTGGTGCTTTGGCGGTGATTATGTTGGCTAGTGGTACAGGCGTACATGTGCCTGAAGTGGTCACAGGACTGATTGGTGTGGCATTTATTGTTTGGGCAGTGATTGCTTCGATTCAATATAGTAAACGTCAGCTGATTGATTAAGGCAAATTTCAGAAAAATATATAAAATGATGGGGTACAATGCAGTTGTACCCCATTTTATTTTGAATGCTTTGCTTGTTTGCCCCCAAGAGATTACAGATTGATATGATGAATGCTTTAGAACGCCGTTCCACTTTTGCTTTAAGCAGTATTTTTGCATTACGCATGTTGGGATTGTTCATGATTATTCCTGTGTTTGCAGTGGCTGGGCAGACATATCAATATGCAACGCCTGCATTACTTGGGTTTGCCGTAGGTGTTTACGGGTTATCTCAAGCGATTTTACAAATCCCGTTTAGCCTGTGGGCAGACCGTTTTAGCCGTAAGCCTTTGGTGGTCATCGGCTTGTTATTGTTTGCTTTAGGTGGCGCAGTGGCTGCCATGTCACATACCATTTATGGCGTGATTTTAGGGCGTGCGATTGCAGGGGCAGGTGCGGTTTCCGCAGTGGTGATGGCATTGCTTGCCGATGTTACCCGTGAAGAAAACCGTACCAAAGCCATGGCGGCTATGGGCATGAGTATTGGGCTATCATTTGTGGTGGCCTTTAGTCTTGGACCGTGGCTGACGCATCTGGTGGGAATTTCAGGGCTGTTTTGGGTGACTACCATTATGGGACTGGCTGCCATAGTGATGCTGCTATTGGTGCCGAAAACCACACGCCATCATCGTAATTTCCAACATGGTTATTTGAAGCAGCTTAAACATGTCTTGAAAATGCCTGACCTGAACCGTCTGCATTTCTCGATTTTTTCACTGCATTTGTTGCTCACTGCGATGTTTATTTATGTGCCATCGCAACTGATCCGGTATGCAGATATTCCTTTGGAAAAACATGGTCTGGTGTATTTGCCACTGCTGTTGATCGGGGTGATTTGTTCTTTCCCAAGTATTATTGTGGCTGAGAAATACCGCAAAATGCGTAGCATCTTTTTAGGTGCAATTGTCGGTGTCGTTGTGGGGTTACTGGTACTGGTTTTTGGTTATCAGTCCAAATATAGCTTACTCCTAGGTTTGGGGATTTTCTTTGTGGCATTCAATGTCATGGAAGCATTGTTACCCTCTTGGTTGTCGAAAGCTGCACCAATTCAGTCCAAAGCCACCGCCATGGGTGTAAATGCCAGTGCCCAGTTCCTGGGAGCATTTTTTGGAGGCACACTTGGCGGTCAATTATTAATGCTACATAATACATCAACAGGTTGGGGCATTCTGGTTGGGATTGCCATGATCTGGGCATTGGTGAGTTTTGGCTTGCAGCAACCGCGTTATTTATCTTCGTTAATTTTACGTTTGCCTGAAGGTAAACAAACAGATGAATGGACTAGTCAGTTGTTGGCAATTCATGGTATTGAAGAAGTGGTGGTCATGCTGGATGAGCAGGTCGCCTATGTAAAACTGGATAAAAAGCAGCTCGATGAAACTGCGCGACAACATTTAACGCACTTGTTGGGGAAAGAGCTAGTCATTTGAAGATAACTCTTATAAAGTAAAACGTAGAAACATATAGGAAGATAGTAGCGAATGCGTGGTGTCAATAAAGTTATTTTGGTCGGTACATTGGGTCGAGATCCTGAAACCAAGACTTTTCCAAATGGTGGGTCTTTAACTCAGTTCTCAATTGCAACGAGTGATTCTTGGGTAGACAAAAGTACAGGTGAGCGAAAAGAGCAAACCGAATGGCATCGTATTGTGTTGCATAACCGTTTAGGTGAAATTGCCCAGCAATATTTGCGTAAAGGTTCAAAAGTCTATATTGAAGGCTCGCTGCGTACCCGCCAATGGACAGATCAAAACGGTCAGGAGCGTTATAGCACTGAAATCCGTGGTGATCAGATGCAAATGCTGGATTCAACCCGTGGTCAGTCAGAACAAGGCGCAGGCGATAACTCAGGTTATGGTCAACCGCGTTTTAACAATAATAATCAGCAAGGCGGTGCTAATAACAACTACGGTGGTGGTTATGGTCAAAATACTGGCTTTAATCAGCAAGGTGGTAGTCAAGGCGGTGGTTTCAACAACTATGGCGCAGGCAATAACAATGCTCAAGGTGGTTTTAATAACAACCAGGCGGCGAAGCCAAAACCAGCGGCAGCACCAGCTCCTACAGATTTAGATGACGATTTACCGTTTTGATTTTAATGAAATTACGGCATTGAATTTGAAAAAACCTGATTGAGATCAGGTTTTTTTATGTCTGAAAGTACCTGTATAATTAAATAGAGAATGCTAGAACCTGAGAGACGATAAAAATATATTGATAATATTGAAGTTAATTCATAGAAAATCAAAAATGGTAAATAAAATTGAGAACATACCAAGATTCATTTGATTAAAAAATCTTATAACTTACTTACACATGGGGAATCGCTTTTGTGAATTTTAAAACAAATATGGCATGGTTATGGAAAATGCTGAAAAAGCATTGGTTTAGACTTTTTGCAGTAATTTTTATTTTCTATAGTTTTGTCTTACCTTGGTATGTCATTAAATATCATTCAAATTTACCTCCTCAAGATCAGCTTTATAAAGAAGTAGGAACTTTAAATTATAAGTCGCTTAGCGCTCGAACAGGCTATTTAGTCGGAATTACAAGCCATGGTCAAACAAATTATTTTACCTGCCGTAGCCCAATGGAGAAGCGTAATGATTGTTTGATTCATCAAAAATTTGATGAGTTGAAAGCTAATACAGGTAAGCCTGCTGAAGTATTGTGGTTTAAACATGATCAAGGTATTGGCTATAGCCAAAGATTAGTTGCTCTAAAAGTTGATGGCAAAACATGGGTCAGTCTAAAAGAAGGGGAAAGACAATTAAGCATCCAGCGTGAAGGAATAGATGGCCTTACAGTATTCGCACTTCTTTTTATGTTCTCTATATTATGGGTGCAAAATAAACTAGAACGAAAAAAGAAAGACATGGAAAATGTTAAAAATGAAAAGAAGCTCATTTAAAAAATAAATCATTTGATTAGAAAAATGAGGGGCAGCTTTTGTGAACTTTAAAATGAGTATTGCTGTCTATGCAAAAGACAAAAAACCTAATTCATAAATAATGGGAGTAAATTTTAGCGATTGACTGGGCTGAAAGAGACATATCTTTTCTGTTTATGAACTTCAATTAGCAAAGAGATTTTTTTATTCAACCAAAAAAAGCATGCACTTTTAAAGCCAATATCGTTACTATAGCTTCCTGCGTTTTCGTTTAGTGTCATGATGTTTGGGAAATATGAAGATTGTTCAACTACTTTCAACTTTTGATAGCGCGACCATTGAGCGTAGTCGCCGTTATATCAGTGAGATAGATGCTGAACAACTTTCCGTTCAACCCCAGTCGGCGAACCGCTGGCTGATTCAGGCACAAGTCAAGGGGCAGTCAACCTATCGTACTCGTGTCACTCTCGATGCTGCCCGACAGCAGGTCTTGCAAAGCCGTTGTAGTTGTCCTGTGGGTGATCACTGTAAACATGGTGCAGCGCTTGTTCAGTACGTCGTACAGCATCATTTGATCACATCTCCTCAGATTGAGAATACCAGTTCGGCATGGTCACAGCGTTTTGAGTCAACCCTGAACCATTTGCAAGTGCATCCAGAAATGACGTCGGTTCTGGAAGAAAACTATTTTATTTATATTGTTGAGCGTCAGCCGCAAACGGGTTTAATGAGCCTGCAGCTCTACAAGGTACGCCGCAATAAACAAGGTGAAATTCGCGAAGCCAAACAATATACCAATTATGCCAATATCCTGAACGCTCATGTGGATACAACCGTGCAGGAGCGCGTGTTGTTTCAAGAGATATATTCTGCACAAAATACAAAGAAAAATAATCAGTTACCTTCACATACTTTAAGTTTTAAAGGTCTGCCAGCCAATCTGTTACAACAGGTCACACAGTATGGCTGGCTGTATGCCGAAGACTATAAACACGCTCCCTTACGTTGGTCGGATGCACTGTATCAACTGGATTTTACTTGGGAAACCCAGCCCGATGGACAATCCGAGCAGTTGATTGCCGATATTTATGCACTGGGCAGCAAGAATGAATTAAAGCATGTACCGCATATCTGGATTTTGGCGACACAGCCTTTAACCTATATTGATCTGCGCCAAAATAGCATTGGTCGGGTAGAAGCAGATTATCGTTATGACATTATCGATGATTTGCTGAATATGCCGACCATTCCTAGCCATTTGCTGGGGCAGATGGAGCAGACTTTACAGCGTTATCGGGTTGATCAGACTGTATCTGCTTATCCGCTTGAGCAGAATCTACCTGAAATGCAGGGTAATCCAACCGCCGTGTTGCGCTTTGGTGATCAAGCCCATCTGGATCAGATTTTCTCGAAAAACGATTTGGCATGTGCCAGCGTATTTTTTGATTATCCTACAGGGCGTATTGCTGCAAATTATGCAGAAAATAGTTTTGTGGGGCAGTATGAGCAGCAGCCTGTTCGACAAATACGTGATTTAAAACAGGAACAGAACCTGTTACGCAAGCTCTGGGACCACCTGCCGAATATCGCATGGCTGGAACAGTTGCCTCAGCTCAAATTGCCATATGTCGATATGACGAATCTGGTTTGTATCGATGCGCATGAATTGATCTCAGCATTGTTGCCTGTCAATTTGATTGAAGCGTTGAATTGGAAAGTCGAACATAGCGCACAGAGTTTATTTAATCTGCAATTGGCACAGCATGTCGATGTTGCCCTGACCCAAGCCGATGAGCGTTATGAATGGTTTAACATTGGCATGACCATTCAGGATCAGCGCGGTCATAAACACAACTTGGCCGAATTGCTGGCACGCCTGATTCAGTTACACCCCAAATTACTCGATATACAACGTTTGCATGAGTTTGATGAAGATCATTATTTTGTGCTGCCGATCAGTCATGCACCGAGCTTGCTGATTTATTTGAAAGACATCAAGCCGATTCTGATTCATTTAAACCAGTTGTTTAATCAGGAAGATGATTTTCAGCTCGATGTTTATGATGTGGCACTATTGTCACAAGCCAATGATTTGAATCTGAACTTGTATCATGCAGATCGTTTAAAACAGTTTGTACAACGCTTGCAGCAAGGTGAACAGCAGCCTGTTGCGACACCTGCTGGTTTCTGTGGAGAACTTCGCAGTTATCAACAGCAAGGCTTGGGGTGGTTGCAGTTTTTGACCGAAACTCGTCACGGTGGAATTCTGGCAGACGATATGGGTTTGGGGAAAACCGCACAAACGCTGGCACATATTTTATTGCAGCAGCAAGCAGGAAAACTAAACAAAACTCCAGTCTTGATTATTTGCCCGACTTCGCTGACCTCGAACTGGTTTAAAGAGGCACAAAAATTTACACCACAACTCAAAGTATTGGTGTTGCATGGGCATAACCGTCATGTGCATTTTCAGCATTTGCCCGAATATGATGTGATCATTAGCACTTACCCATTGTTGGCGCGTGACATTCACCTGTTAAAAAATCAAAAATTTCATACCGTGGTGCTTGATGAAGCACATTACATTAAAAATCCGAATGCCAAAGTTTCACAAGCCGCGCGGCAACTGCAATCGCAGTATCGTTTGTGCTTAACAGGTACACCGCTGGAAAACCATTTGGGTGAACTGTGGTCATTATTTCATTTTCTGATGCCCGGATTTTTGGGCACGCAAGATCACTTTAACCGCAAGTATCGTTACCCGATTGAGCGTCAGCAGCGTGTTGATTTGCAGGAACGGCTGATTTTACGCACCCGCCCATTTATTTTGCGCCGCTTAAAAACCGAAGTCGCGAAAGAACTGCCGAAGAAAACCACGATTGAAGTCAATATTGACATGAATGATGCACAGCTTAAGCTCTATGAGGCGCTGCGCACCGCAATGCAGAGCAATGTGCGTCGCTTACTGGCAGAGCGGGGGTTAAAACGCAGTCATATTCAGATTCTGGATGCCTTGCTGAAATTGCGTCAGGTGTGTTGCCACCCGCGCTTGCTGAATCTGGAAGGCATGAATAGTCACAAGATCCATTCTGCCAAACTGGATTATCTCATGGAGACCTTACCTGACATGTTACAGGAAGGGCGTAAGATTCTGATTTTCTCACAATTTACCAGTATGCTCGGCCTGATTGGCGATGCCTTGCAAAAACAGGGTATTGAGTTTGTTAAATTGACAGGTCAGACGCAAAAACGCGATGAAGTGATTCAACGGTTCCAGTCGGGTGAAGTGCCCATTTTCCTGATCAGCTTAAAAGCAGGCGGAGTGGGCTTGAACCTGACTGCTGCCGATACGGTGATTCACTATGACCCATGGTGGAACCCTGCTGCAGAAGAGCAAGCATCGGATCGCGCGTGGCGAATTGGACAAGACAAGCCGGTATTTGTCTATAAACTGATTATGAATCAGAGTATTGAAGAAAAAATCTTGCTGATGCAGAAAAACAAGGCACAACTGGCACAGTCGATTTTGTCGAAAAATAGCCAGATCAATGCGGCATTTAGTGAAGATGAGCTGTTGCAACTGTTTGATGCTACATAAAAAAATAGCGATGTTTGGGGACATCGCTGGGGGTAGAAAACGTCTTCTTGGAATGTTTTATTATTATTTGTCTAGGGTTTTACACAGCGAGCAAATGGTGCCGCTATGTTTGTGTGAGAACATCACATCTGGACGTTCATAAACTTCATCACACACCACGCAGCTATACACGGTTGCCACTGGCGTACCTTCTGCGTCATAACGTGGCTCTTTAATACCATCATGGTCTTGTTTGATGTAGTACTTGCCACCTGTGACCAAGCCCATCACTGGAGTCAGCACAAAGGCAACTACAAGCGCAATCAATGGTGAGTAAGCTGCAAGGAAGCTGCCGAACATTCCAAAGAACGCTGCGATAGATAGACCTGCTGCGGCAAGGAAAGCCACCATACCCACAGGGTTGATGTTGTAAAGCATGTCACGGCGGTATTCAGGTTCTTTCGGTGAAAGTTTCAAGACATATTTGTTGATGGCAATGTCGGTTGCAACCACTACCACCCAAGCGATAGCAAAGTTGGAATAGAAGCCCAAGATTTTACCTAACACCGCAAACATGTTGCCTTCCATCAAGGCGAGGGCAATCGCCAGATTTACCAAGACAAAGATGATACGTCCGGGATAATGTTTGCTGATACGGGTGTAAGCGCTGGTCCACGCCAAAGAGCCTGAGTAAGCATTGGTCACGTTAATCTTGATTTGCGAAATCACCACTAAAATCACTGCCAAAGCGAGCGCTAACCAACCTGGAAGCATGTCATGGAAAGCGGCATTGAACTGTTGTACAGGTTCGGTTGTGTTGACCCCTGGGACTTTGGTGAGTAAATAGAACCCTAAAAATGCACCGATGATTTGTTTGATCGCACCTAAAATCACCCAACCCGGTCCTGCGGAAATTACTGCTGCCCACCATTGTTTACTGTTGGCTTTGGTTTTGGCGGGCATAAAGCGCAGGTAGTCAATTTGTTCACCAATTTGCATGATCAGCGATAAACATACCCCCGCACCGAGCATGATGGCTGCCATATCCATCGGGGCAAAGCCGTCATGACCAGTAAACTGGGCAAACTGACCGACCAGATTCGGCTCTTTATTGATGAGATAGGCGACAGGGCCGATCATCAAAATTAACCAGACAGGGGTTGTCCAGACCTGTAATTTACTCAAGGCTTTCATGCCGTAAATCACCAGTGGAATCACCATAAAGGTCGAAAGCAAATAGCCTGCCCAGAGCGGAATACCGAGGCCGAGTAGCAAACCTTGCGCCATGATCGAACCTTCGAGTGCAAAGAAAATGAAGGTAAAACTGGCAAAAATAATACTGGTCAGCACCGAACCGAAGTAACCAAAACCTGCACCACGGGTAATCAGATCAAGGTCGATGTTATAGCGTGCGGCGTAGTAGGCGAGCGGAATCCCTGTCAGGAAAATGATGATTGCGGCAAATAAAATCGAGAACACGGCATTGGTGGTACCGTAAGACATGCCGATACTCGCGCCAATCGAGAAGTCCGCGAGGTAGGCAATACCACCGAGTGCCGTAATTGCCACTACTTTTGGACTCCAACGTCTAAAACTGTGTGGTGCGTAACGCAGGGTATAGTCTTCTAGGGTTTCGTTGACTGCTTTTTGATTGTCACTGCTGCCTTCTAGGCTGTTTACATCTGAATGTTGAGATACGCTCATAATCGCCATCCTCCCCGATATCGATGCTGAATTTTTGAGTTGCATTCAGTGTGGCGTGTCAGGGCAAAATCGAAAATACGTTATATTGCGTATCTGTACGCAAGATAAAAGCATGGTCAAAATCAGCAAATTTTGGCAAAGTGCAAGCAGCACTTGAATGTTCATGCCTTGCTGGAATTCCATCATGCCGAAATCGCCAACGCCACCTTCAGCCCCGCAACGGGTGATTCCAACCCGCCGTGAGTACAACATTTGGGTGGCGGATGAGAGTATTGAAGATTTTGCCTTACGCTATGCACCGCGCTCGGTACGGAAATGGTCGCCGTGGATGGTGACCAATACCGCCATGTCGACGGTGAGTTTTCTGGCGATGGAAGCGATTGGCGCGACCCTGCTGTGGCAATACGGTTTTAGCAATGCACTCATGGCAGCGATTGTGGTGTGTAGCCTGATTTTTCTGACCAGTTGGCCGATCAGTTACTATGCCGCCAAATACAATGTCGATGTAGATTTACTCACCCGTGGCGCAGGTTTTGGCTATATCGGTTCGACCATTACCTCAGTGATTTATGCCAGTTTCACTTTTATTTTGCTGGCGTTTGAAGCAGCAATTATGGCAATGGCACTGGAGCTAGCGCTGCATATTCCGCAGAGTATCGGTTATCTGATTTCCGCCCTGATCATCTTGCCTTTGGTGGTGAAAGGGGTTGGATTTATCAATAAAGTTCAGGCGATTACCCAACCGATCTGGCTGATTTTACTGCTGTTGCCGTGGATCTTTGTATGGTGGAAACAGCCGCAACTGCTCGAACAAAGTATGCAGTTTGTTGGCATTACTTCACATTCAACCGCATTTAACCTGACGTATTTTGGCGCAGCCTGTACCTTGCTGTTTGTGTTTGTGATTCAGATTGGCGAACAAGCCGACTATTTGCGCTTTTTGCCGCCGCGTGAGCAGCATCCGCGCTCATGGTTGCTGGCGGTATTTTTGGGTGGACCCTCATGGATTATTTTTGGCTTTGTCAAAATCCTGATGGGCATGCTGCTGATGGTGTTGGCTTATCGCTATGCCGTACCACAGATTGAACTCAGCAATCCGACCTATCTGTATTGGTTCGCTTTTCAGCAAGGCATTTCCTCTGCAGATGTGGCGCTGTGGCTCACGGTGCTGCTGGTGTGTCTGGCACAAATCAAGATCAACATGACCAATGCCTATGCAGGTTCACTGGCATGGTCAAACTTCTTTGCGCGTTTAACCCATAGCCACCCTGGGCGGATTGTCTGGCTGATTTTCAATATCCTGATTGCCATCATGTTGATGGAAATGGGCATCAGCCATGCGGTTGAGCAGATTTTGGGGTTGTATAGCAATATCGCACTGGCATGGATAGGTGCAGTGGTTGCGGACCTGATTATCTGTAAACCACTGGGTTTAAGCCCGAAAGGCATCGAGTTTCGCCGTGCCTATTTATATGACATTAACCCTGTCGGGGTAGGTGCGCTGCTGTTGGCATCGTTGCTGTCGATGCTGAGTTATCTGGGATTTTTCGGGGAACTGGCAAAAGGCTTGGCGAGTTTTATTGCACTGGGCACAGCCATGCTGAGTGTCCCGATCATTGCCTATCTGACCCGAGGGAAATATTACCTTGCACGTCAGCCTGAAGCTTTAGCCATGACTTCAGTGGCAACCTGCGTGGTGTGTCAGCGTGAATATGAAGTGGCGGATATGGCGAGTTGCCCTGCCTATAGCGGGGAAATTTGCTCTTTGTGCTGTTCGTTGGAAGCCCGTTGCCATGACCGCTGTAAACCGCATGCACGCTGGTCAGAACAATGGAAAAGCTTGCTGATTCGTTACCTGCCGATTACGTGGGCGCAGCGCCTGAATACGCGTTTGAGTCTGTATTTACTGGTGATGCTGAGTTTGGCGCTGGTACTGGCGGTCTGTCTGAGCTTGGTGTATTTGCAGGAAAAAAGCAGCTTGGACGCGATTCATACCGCAGGGCAGCAGCAACTGTTTGCGCTGTTTGTGAAAATTTACTGCATTCTGTTTTTACTGATCAGTGTGGCGGCATGGTGGTTGGTGCTGAATGATGAAAGCCGCCGTAATGCCGAACAGGAAAGTGAGCAGCAAAATAGCCTGCTCCTCGAAGAAATAGCCGCGCATGAAGTCACTTCGCAGCATTTGCAGGATGCACGGATTCAGGCGGAAAAAGCCAACGAAGCCAAAAGTCGTTATGTGATTGGCATTAGCCATGAACTGCGTACGCCGCTGAACAGTATTTTGGGTTATAGCCAGTTATTGCAAAAGCAGGAAAAACTCTCGGAACAGGGCGAAAAGGCTTTGGGGGTGATTAGCCGTAGCGGGCAGCATCTGACGTCATTGATTGATGGTTTGCTGGATTTGGCACGCATCGAAACAGGCAAGATTTCCCTGAATATGGTCGATATTCATTTCCCTGATTTTATTCAGCAAATCGTGCAAATGTTTCAGCCGCAGATTGAGCAGAAGCATCTGAAATTTGTCTGTGAGATTAGTGAACACCTGCCGCAATATGTGCGTAGCGACAAAAAACGTCTGGAACAGGTGCTGATTAATGTCTTGGGCAATGCGCTGAAATTTACCCGTAAAGGCGAAATCCGCTTGCAGGTCGATTATCGTTTTCAGACTGCCTATTTTACCGTTCAGGACACAGGCTGCGGGATTGCCAAGGAAGATTTACAGCGCATTTTCACGCCTTTTGAACGTGGACGTAATGTGGTGCAGGGCGGTTTTTCGGGGACAGGGCTAGGGCTACCGATTGTTAAATTACTGGTGGATTTGCTCGGCGGACAACTGACGGTGAGCAGCGAGCTGAATCAGGGCACGAGTTTTCATATCAAGCTGTATTTGCCATCCAAAGACCTGATTCACCCGATTCGTAACCTGCATAGCAATCAGATTGTCGGTTATGTCGGCGAGCGTAAACGGATTTTAGTGGTGGATAATGAAGCGGTCGATCGTGGTCTGGTCGCCAACTTTTTGCGCCCGCTCGGTTTTGAGTTGCAAGAAGCCGAATCGGGGATTGACTGCCTGCGCCAAGTGCCGATGTTTCAGCCTGACCTGATTCTGATGGATCTCAATATGCCGTTGATGGGCGGCTGGGAAACTGCACGTTTGCTACGCCAAAACCATATTACCAATGTGCCGATCGTGATTATTTCCGCCGATGCCAATGAGCGTGCGGTGAATCCACAAGATGCTGTACTCACCGAAGATTTTCTACTGAAACCGATTGATCTGAATTTATTGCTGAGCAAAATTGGCGACAAACTGGATTTAACATGGCTGAATGCCGAGCAGCAAGCACAGCAGCCCAATTTGCTAAATCAAATGCAATCGACTCAGCCAGCATCATCAAACTCAGAGAAAGTCACTGAAACATTATCAGCAACTTCAGTACAAAGCTTGCCGCAAGCCTTGGCACATTTACAGGAGGTGCTGAGTCAGGGTTATATTCGCGGGGCACAACAGGCGCTGCAACAGTATCAGCAGGATTTTCCCGAACAGCAAAAATTATGGTTGCAGTTGGCACAATCTGTGCAAAAATTTGACCTCAAAATGGCCAAACAGCAGCTTCAGGACTTTAGCATTGATGAATCATCATGATGCGGTAATTTTAATTGTGGATGATGTGCCCGAAAATTTGGGGCTTTTGCATGAAAGCCTTGATCAGGCAGGCTATCGGGTGCTGGTCACCACCGATGGTTTAAGTGCGATTGAAATTGCCCATCGCTGTCAGCCCGATATGATTTTGCTGGATGGCAACATGCCACATATGGATGGTTTTGAAAGCTGTCTGCAACTCAAAGCTAGCCCGATTACCCAACTCATTCCCGTGATTTTTATGACAGGGCTGTCGGAAACCGAGCATATTGTGCGTGGTTTTCAGGTCGGGGGCGTGGACTATGTCACCAAGCCGTTAAATATTGAAGAAGTGCTGGCGCGGGTGCGTACACATCTGACGCATGCTAAGCTGTTACAGCAACAAAAACAGGTGATTGATGCCACTGAAACTGCGATTTTGGCACTCGATGCGGAAGGGAAAATGTTATGGCAAACCCAAAAAGCCGAGCAGATTTTACAAGAATGTCTGCCTGACAATGCTGGTTTCGAACAGGGACTAAAGCACTGGTTTAGTGAGCTAAAACAGGACAAAGACCCGAAACGTTTGATGAGTTGTAGCTATGCGACCTCTACGCAAAATTTACAGCTTTTATTACTCACGCCGTGGCAAGCTGAACGCAGCAATCAAAATTATCTGGTGCAAATTAAACTGGCAACCGCGACCTTAAGCGTGGCGGACATTTTGAAGTTTTGCCCGCAACTGACCCAACGTGAAGCAGAAGTGATGCACTGGCTGATTTTGGGAAAAACCAATAAGGATATTGCGGAAATTTTGGCGCTGAGTCCTCGTACTGTGAACAAGCACCTTGAACACGTGTTTGCCAAACTGGCAGTTGAAAACCGCACGGCTGCGGTGGCGTATCTGCATAGTCTGGTGCAGGATAAGGGGTAGATTGATCTACGTTTGATGCGTGTATTTGAAAAATGGGGTACGCGGAAATCTCATCGGCAACTGTTCAAGCCAAACCAATATTTGCAATATTTTTGATAAAAGTAGATCCTGAGAGACATGCTACTGATGCTTGAGAAATATTGCTCAAGGCTTCTATGTCTATATTCTGTGGGGATAGAAGTCTTAAAATATTAATTTTGTATAAGAAAGTTTATGTTAAATGCCAATAATATTTAATTTGTAATATTAGAAGCATAGTGAATAGCCACCAAAATTATTTAATATATTGGCAATCATTCTTTGAAAATGGAATGGGTTTACAAATATCTGATTTATGGAAAGTCTCCCCTTGGTTAAGGGAAGACTTAGAAAGCTTAACTAATTTTAATTACTGGAATTTTAAGGATTGTATTAATATAATATTTTTTTAAAATCTCGATAAATATTTTTTCCAGCTCTATTATCACTTGGTGTTTTTGCAAAACTTTGGGGATAGCGTGTATCTAAGCGAAAATTTGCCTTAAGATGTTTACCATCTTCACTTAGTTCAATATTAAAAGGCGAAAGAGCCTTTCGTAATTTTGTATTATTACCTTTAAAATCATTTAATACATTTTTTAAATGCTCTATTTGATTAGAGTATTCTTCATAGTCTTTATCTTGCTTAATATTAGATACAATATCTTCAAATATTTCTTTTTTTCTATCACTTAATCCTAAATTATCAACTTGTAATTCTAGTAATAAATTATACATTTTATGCTTAATTTCTTTTTCAAAATATTGTGAAATATTAAATGGAATGCTAAAAGAATTATTACTATCTTCGGGGCTGACTTCTCGAGAAAAATCTTGGTAATCGTATTGATAAGAATTGTTTTCCAATTCTAATATTTTCTTATTTTTAGCTTCAATTTCAGCATCATACAATTTTATTAGTTCTTCATAATCCTGAGGATTTTTTAACTCTTTTTGTTTTAGTCCATCAATTTGAGTTCTGAATTTTTTCTCTAGAATAGAATGTCTAGTTAAACTTTTTGGAAACTTTTGTACAAGTAAAGAGCTACGAACTAAACGGTTTAAATTATTTATTAGTAGCTGAGTTGTTTGGTCTGCTTTTAGAAAAAGCTTTTTACTAAATCCATTTTTCCAGTATATACCAATTGACCCATTATAAGCATTTTTACTATTGCTGGCTTCTTTTAATTTATATGAAAATGCTTGATAGTTATCTTGTGGTTCAATAAAAATATGAGCTAAACCAAACAATTCTTTTTGAAGATCCTGAATTTGTTCCTCATTAAAACAAACTGGTTGGCTAAGATATACACATGGTAAATGACCTGTAAAATCTCCATTAACAAATTTAGAAACAGTTTCAATCCAATAAGTTGAGTTATCTAAGTAATTTATTTGATCTATCAAAAACTCTCCATCAAAAGCAGCACCTAGCTCATCAATTAGTTTACTGATAATTAGAGGTTTTTTTATTGGCTGATTATCAGGTCTTGGACTTGTACTGATTGTTTTAAGTTTAACGCCAATTTTAAAATTAGTAGCATTTTTTTCAATAGCAATAATGGTAATCCATTGATTTGATTTATGAATATCTTTTTGATATTCAAAATAAAAATTTTCTACTTGATCGCAATCTACATAATTCGCTAAGACCCTTTCCGAATGATTAGGAGAAATTATATCTATGTCTTCATAAGCATTAAACTTTAAATTCTTAGAATTAAATTTAGAATTACGACTTGCATAAAGCCATTCGCAACAAATATTTTTAACATCTTCTAATGTTTTACTTTGAGAATCCACATTAAAAATTGTTTGATATAGAATCATAGATAGCCCCATCTATTTTTAATAAATATATAAAAGTCATTCAATTGCAGTAGTGCTAATCAATCAGTGCCATTATAAAACAATGTAGTAAGCTAAAGCAGATATTATAAAATTAATTGAATTAGGTACTAAAAAGCATTCAACTTCTGACTTTAATACTTACTGAAAATTAATTTCTTATCAGGAGCAGTTAATTGTAGAGCTGAATGCAATAGAGAAAGTTGATAATTAAATTTTTCTAAAATGAACATAATACAGCTTATACGAAATCCATTCAGTTTATTTATGTTTTTCAGTATCTTATATTCTTTTGCATTAGCCCGATTCTCACCAATTGGGCTTTTACATGAATCTTAACGTAACATGCCTAATGTTTAGCCAATGTTTCACGATTTTGACTTGTTGCTGTGAACAATCCCTCTACCCATACAGATCGAAAAATTAGCTCTAGAAGCCCTTTGGCTCAGGTTCCAGATCGGCTGGTGGGACAGAATCTTGATCGGTAAACGTAGTCATATGGGATTTTGAGGCTTCTAAATAAAAATGTTTGGCGACCACGATGATTCCACACAAAGGCTTGTACCTAAATGCTATTGTTCACTACAAACAGTGTTTAGAGCATGACTTAAAATGATAAATCTTCGTTAATCTATATTTTAAACTATTAAATGAACAGGCATCGAACTTGTGTTGCCTGTTCCATATTTTAATTTAAGGACGCAGCAAGACTTTACCCTGTTTACCTGAACTTAGACTGCGTTTCACTGCTTGTTTAATTTCGGCAAAAGGAAAAATCGCCTCAACAGGTAGCTTCAATTCTTGGCTGACAAGACGTTGCATAAGCTCGGTAATCAGGCGCTTTTTATCGGCCACACTCATGTTTTGGCTGACTTTACTGCCCCAAAAACCTTTTACTGTGGCTTGTTTAAAAATCAAATCCCCCGAAGCAATTTGCATCGGCTCGCCAAGCTGAGTACCAAATGAGACCAATGTGCCATTTTCACCAAGCAGGCTGAGTAAGTCTGCGCTGGCTTGTCCGCCAATCGAGTCCACCGCAGCCCGAATCTGTGCGCCCGCCACAATCTGCTCAACTTGCTGTTGCCAACCCGTTTGCGCTGTGGAAACCACATGCTGAATGCCCAACGCTTGTAACTCAGCTACAGCTTCATTGCGACGTACAAGGTTAATGCTATGCACACCACGCGACTGCGCCAGCATGGCGAGCGTTTTGCCGACTGTACCATTGGCGGTATTTTGGATGATCCATTCACCCGCATTGACCTGTAAAAACTCCAGTAACATCAGGGCACTGAGCGGCATGGCAATCAACTGCGCTGCAACTTCATCGGGAATTGCATCGGGCAGTGGAATCACTATATGGCTTGGCGCAATAAAATATTCTGCCCATGTGCCATTTACCGAAGCCACCGCAACCCGTTGACCCACCTGTAAATGTTCAACTTCTGCACCGATAGCATCAATGATCCCGACCGCTTCACTGCCACCAATCGCAGGGAAAGTTGGCTTATAGCCATAACGCCCGCGAACTGTCCATAAGTCATGATGATGAATCGGCGCGAGCAGGGTACGAATCCGCACCTGATCAGTCTGCAACTCAGGTACAGGTTGATCGGCCAAATGCAGGACATCTTCAGGTTCGCCAAAGCGCTCATGAATTAAACTTTGCATGAAAATTACTCCTGAATTTGATTCAGCACATTCTGTAATTGCTGATACGCTGCCGCATAAGGCGCGCGTAAACGTAGATTGGATTCGCCTTGTGGACTTTGCACCACAATCGGTTTGGCATGACTAAAACATCTGAAACCATGAACCCCGTGATAAGCCCCAATTCCCGATGCACCGACACCGCCAAATGGTAAAGTTTCAATCACCACATGGGTCATGACATCATTCACCACCAACGCGCCAGAAGTGGTTCGTTCCGCAAAATACTGTTGTGCTGCGGCATCTTCTGAGAAGTAATAAGCCGCCAACGGGCGTGGATGCGCATTGATATAGTCAATCGCTTGCTGTTCTTGCTGATAGATTTTAATCGGCAAGATCGGGCCAAAAATTTCTTCCTGCATCACCAACATGTCATCGCTGACATTCAGCACCAAAGTCGGCACAATTTTACGGCTGGCATCATCATGAGTGGCTTCTTGAGTGTGCGCAGTCAAAGGAATCAAGGTCGCTCCTTTGGCCTTTGCATCGTCTAATACTCGCATTAAACGCTGATAATGCCGCGGGTTAATAATCGCGGTGTAATCAGGATTGTCTTGGAAATGGCTGAAGCTCTCTGCCATAAATTGCTGGGCGAACGCCACAAAGTCCTGCCGTTGCTGTTCAGGCAACAATACATAATCGGGTGAAATACAGATTTGCCCTGCATTGACGGTTTTCACCGTCAAAATACGCTGCACCGCTTGTTCAAGTTTGGCATCAGGGGCAATCACCACAGGCGATTTACCGCCGAGTTCCAAGGTCACAGGCACCAGATTTTCTGCGGCAGCACGCATCACATGCCGTCCAACTTGGCTACTACCTGTAAATACCAAATGATCGAAAGGCAAGGCACTAAATGCTGCACCCATCTCGGCATTACCTGTGACCACACCCAGTTCTAGTGCATCGAAATATTGTGGAACCAGTTCTGCCAACAGGGCTGCGGTTTTAGGTGTTAGCTCAGAGGGTTTGATTAAGGCACGGTTACCCGCAGCAAACACACCTGCCAGCGGGCTAAAGGCAAGATTCAGTGGGAAATTCCACGGGCTTATAATCCCTACCACACCGAGCGGTTGCTGATGAATCTCGGTACGCATCTCGGCATACGGTGCAGCCACAATTTCAGGTTGCATCCACACAGCCAGTTGCTCTTGGGCATAACTCAACGCACCAACCGAAGCCAAAATGTCTGACACCAAACTTTGGTAGGCACTGCGATGTCCAAAATCTGCCGAAATCGCAGCAATTAGTGCCTCATGATTTTCAATAAGTAATTTTTTTGCACGTTCCAAACGGTCATGGCGTAGTTCCAGACTGGCTGGAGCCGCTTGAGTATGCGCTTGGCGCATGGCTGCCAAGCGTTGCTGTAAGGTTGTAATATCCATCGGAAGCGCTTAAGCCGCTGGATTTAGTAAAGCGAGAAGCTGTTCTGCAACGGCTTCCGAGCTGGCAGGGTTTTGCCCTGTCACCAGATGTCCTTCGCTGACAATGAAAGACTGCCAGTCTGCACCTTTTTGATAGTGTGCACCTTGTGCCGTAAATTCATCTTCAATTAAAAATGGTACAACCTCAGTCAGTCCAACCGCAGCTTCTTCACTGTTGGAAAAGCCTGTAACCTTTTTACCTGCCACAAAAGATTGACCTGCTGCTGTTTTGACATGTTTCAGTACTGCAGGAGCGTGGCAGACCAAGCCCATTGGTTTGCTTGCACGGTCAAAATATTCAAGTAGTGCAATTGAAGCAGCATTTTCAGTCAGATCCCAAAGCGGGCCATGTCCCCCTGGATACATCACCGCATCAAAGCCAGTCACATCAACCTCGGCAAGGACGTGGGTGTTTGCCAATAGCGCCTGAGCCTCAGCATCTTGCTCAAAGCGTCGGGTTGAATCCGTCTGGAAATCAGGTTCGTTACTTTTAGGATCAAGTGGCGGTTGTCCACCTTGAGGTGAGGCTAATGTAATTTCTGCACCTGCATCTTTAAACACATAATATGGCGCAGTAAATTCTTCCAACCAAAAACCTGTTTTATGACCTGTGTTGCCCAAGCGGTCATGTGAAGTGAGTACCATTAAAATTTTCATCATATTCTCCAAAATGCCTTAGGCGGTCGCTTGACCGAGCATAAATTCTGTTGCCCGCAGTGCATCGTGCATCGGGTCTTTGCTTTGACTGAGTTTGCTGAGCAGGGCAGCACCGAGCCACATCTGATACAGCACTTGTGCAGTGGCAGCAGGGTTGCTGCACAGATGCATCGAACCTTCATCGACACCACGTTGTAGAAATTCACTGAGGCGAGCAATAAGGACTTGCACGCCTTGGTGCATGATTTCACGCATATCTTCCGATAAATCAGCCACTTCAGCCGCAAGTTTGACAATCAGGCAGCTTTCGGCCCAGCCTGTATCGGGTTGTTCTGGGTCTTGAATCCATGCCTGAAAATAGCTCAGCAACTGTGTGCGTGCCGACCGTTCAGGTTGATTCCAAAGAATCGACAGACGTTGTCCATAGTTGCTGATGTAGTGTTGCAGTAGCTCGCAGCCAAACGCCTCTTTAGACGCAAAGTAGTGATAGAACGAGCCTTTAGGAACACCACTGGTTTTTAAAATTTCCTGTAAACCGACACCGACAAAGCCTTTGTGCAGCACCAGCTCAAAGCCTGTATCTAAAATATGCTGTCGAGTTTGTTCTGCTTTTTTGCTCAGGGTCATCAGGTTACCTATTTAAAATAGACCAGTCGTCTATTTATTAGGATAGCGTAAATTATTTTGTTGTCAATTGGGTGGAATAGGGGAACAGCTACAATTAAAAATGCTGGAAATTGTTATCAATTCAACAGCTTTGTCGAACATGGCAAAGATGACAGCATAAGATTTTTACAAAAGACTACAATTGTAGTGTGGGTTCGTGAAATGACTCAGTTTTACCACCCGAACAATTCGTGTTTAGCTCGCATAGCCTTTGTTTTCAATCGAAGAGGGCAATCATTTGATACATGGTATGTATTAAAAAATTGTTTTTAATCAATGAAATTTATCCATCATTTTCATCGTTTCATCATGATGAAGTCAAAAATTTAACCCTCCCAACGTTAGACCCATTTCCCCTGAAAGCATGTATTGGTTTTAATATAACCTGTTTGGCATTTTTCTTGTATAGAGCTCTTTGTTAAACTAGATCTTTAGATTTTCTCTCTGCGCATATGTCGGCACTTTCGCATTATTTACAACAGCAACAGTTTTGTCTGGTTCTTGAACAGATCGTGTCTAAGCGTACAGAATTACCGCCGATATCGACTTTGGCAGGCTTACCTTGTGTCATGGCATTTGCCGATCGTGTGCATGCCGATGATGATCCATCACCCATCACGTTGGCTCAGAGTGTCAGTCCTGAACAGGCCAAGCTGCTGCATTTCTCAGGGAAGGCGCGTGATGTTAAAGATTTACAGCAGTTTGTCGAGCAAGCCAAACAGCAAAATCTGCATGATGTGCTGTTACTCACAGGCGATAAGCTCAAGCAGCATAATTTTGGTCACACAGATCCACGACAACGCACACGTTATTTAGAGTCAGTCAGTGCGTTAATGTGGGTGAAAGCGCATGCACCTGAGATGTATTGTGGTGTGGCATTCAACCCATTTAAATACACTGAAAGTGAAGAACAGGCCCAGTATCTCAAATTTGAAAAAAAGCAGCGTGCGGGTGCAGACTTTGTGATTACCCAGTTGGGTTATGATCTCAATAAAATTTTGAAATTTAAACAGTTTGTGGATGCAAGTGCGCAGCCTTGTCCTGTGTTGGCCTGTGTGATGCCATTGACCTATCGCCGTGCCAAATTCATGGTCAAGCAACAGGTGGCAGGCATTGAAATTAGCCGCCATTTATTACAACACTTGAAAGCCGAGCTGCAAGAAAATGCCGCATGGGCAGAGCAACGGGTTTATGCACGGGCAGCACTGCAAATCTGGATTTATCGACACTGGGGACTGGCAGGCATTCATGTCTCAGGCTGTCAAAATCCAGAGCAGCAGGCTTTGCTGGAACAGGCTATGGCTCAATATCAGACATGGACGCTGGAGCAATGTTTGATGGAGTGGAATCGCCTGTGCAAGATTGTGCGTGGCGATGAAATGCAGCCTGATTTATCGGCTGCCTATCCACAGCGGCAAGCTTCCGTGCTGAAATATCAGGTTTTACAAGTTACTCATGACTGGTTATTTGACAGTACACTGGCGCAAAAAATCGGGCGTTTTGTGTTTCAGCGCCAGTTTTGGCAACAGGGCTTGGCAGCGAAAAGTATCTTGGCCGTTGAACATGCCAGTAAACATGCTGTAGTCGGCTGTGAAAGCTGCGGGCAATGTCGTTTGGCAGAAACCCTGTATATTTGCCCTGAAACCTGCCCGAAAGGTTTAGCCAATGGGCCTTGTGGCGGAACCCGTCTTGATCGCTGCGAATTTGCAGATCGGGAATGTATTCATAGCCAAAAATACCGTTTAGCCAAGCAGGTCAGGCAGCAGGACATTTTGCGTTACGAACTGATTCCTGCCGTACCTGTCGAAATTCGCCAGACAAGCTCATGGGTGAATTGGTTTAATCCAAAAGTCATTGATTTTTAATTTGTTATTTAAAAAAATCAAGCTAGGATTGTTTGTAAAAAATGACTGTAAGCGAATGTAAAAAAAACGAATTATGGTATTTTTTAACAAGGTATTTGCTGGCAACATCGCACATAATGAAAAAAATGGGCTAAAAAACGGATAAAACATTGGATATTGCAGTCATTGGTAGTGGCATGGCTGGGCTTGCTACTGCAAGAATTCTCAAAGATGCAGGACATAATATTACCGTATTCGAATCGTTGCCCGGACGAGGCATGGACAGTCATACGGTCGAGTTTGATGGTGGAATTATTGATGCGCCACTGCGTGTCATGAATCCGTATCTCTGGAAAAATACCTTAAGTCTTGCAACTTATTTAGGGATTAAAACCTTTCCAGTACGTACCTACATGGCATGTAGCTGGTTGTTTGAAGATAAAACCGAAACATGGCTGACCACTTCACGCGCACCGATTGGGAATTTCCCGATCATCAACAACCGTAAAGGCTTACAGCAATACGGTGTGCGCTTGGTCAAAGGCATGCTCCAGCTTAAAACTGCAATTCACCGTTTCTTTAAATCGAAAAATCAGAATATTACCCTGACTGAATTTATTAATAAAAACGACATCGAAGAAGTGTTCTGGCATGGCGCAGTGATGCCAGTGCTGTATACCATTTGTACCTGTAACCCGAAAACCATTGGCGAATGGCCAGCAAAACCGTTACTGGTGTTTTTAAGTCAGTTGACCAGTGGTGTTGAATTGTTGCGTTTGCAAGGCGGGACACCTGCTTTTGTGGGCAAGCTGATTGAAGGCATTACCATTCATAGCGGTGCTGCGGTAACAAAAGTTGAGCTGAAAGACGATAAAGTTTTGGTTGAAAATCAAGCAGGTACACAGCAGTTATTTGATCGTGTGATTGTGGCAACTCCAACCAATAAAATTGAAGATTTCCTCAATCCAGAACAGTTTGCTGAAGACTTGCAGCTTTTAAAACAGTTCCGTTTTGAAGAAGGCGATTTGGTGATTCATACCGATGCAACTGTGATGCCGCCACGTCGTAAGGACTGGGCAGTACTCAGCTACATGATGGATCGACACTTTACCCGTCAGCAATTTACGGTTTGGATGAACGCGATTGAGCCAACACTGGTCGGGAAAAACCCTGTGTTCCAGACATGGCGTCCTGTTACACCGATTGACCCGAAAAAAGTCATTTCTACCGTGAAACTGACTCGTGCAGTGGTAAATTCTCAAACTGTAGAGTTGAGTCAGGAATTACAGCGCCGCCAAAAAGCGTCAGATCGTAAAGTTTACTTCTGTGGTTCATGGTCATGTGATGGGTTGCCAATTTTGGAGTCTGCGGTGACTTCTGCGATGCAGATTGCCAAAAATCTGGGTGCGCCAATTCCATTTGTAGGATTAAAACCAAAACCAGAAGTTGCCCCAGAATTGGGTTACTAATTTGCAATTTCTGCAACGTCTACGCCAGAAACTTCCCCAGCATAAATATGCGATTAATACGCAAATGTTGGGGGACTCTGCCACGCTGGCGTGGAGTAATTTGGGCTTGTGGTCTGCACCAGCCCAAACTTATGTGCAGGCATGTGAACAGCTTGCCGAGCATCTCGCACAAAGTATTCAACTCACAGCACAAGATCACCTGCTCGATTTAGGTTGTGGGCATGGCGCAAGCCTACAGTATTGGGCGCAGCATTATGCTGTGCAGCATATTGAAGCAGTAGAAATACAAACCGCCTGTATTGAAAAAATTCAGCAACAAGCTTTGGCGTGTGTGCATGCCGCGCATCAGCGCTCTTTTATGAATTTAAATGCTGAATGTTTTGAGCAGAAATTTGATGCAATCGTTTGTCTGGATGCACTGTATCATTATGATTTAAAAAAATTCATGGTGCAGATTCCAGCACTTTTACAATCCAAAGGGAGAATTGGTTTTCATTATTTACTATTCAATGACAACTGGTCAAAAGCCAGTTTCCTGAGTAAACAGCGTGATCAGTACCTGCTAAAACTTGCCGATGTGCAACTGCAACATCTAATGTACCAAACGGAACTTGAACACGTGTTGACACTGCATGGCTTTGAGCAAATTCAAATACAGATTTTGTCTGAACCTGTATTAGGTGGTTTTGCTCAGTACGTGCAACAGGAACTTCAGTTACATGGTTTTCAGCATGACCTGAATGCTTTAAAAATTCAAATGACAGCTAAATTGTGCCAGCAATTATTTCAGGAGCGGCGTATTGATTATGTACAGGTTACCGCAACCTTAGCTTAATGATGTGTGATGATGATGCTATTCGCTAGTCATCATTTTACGGGGTACACATGCGCGATTAAAAACAGTACTGTAACAGCCACTACAATAAAAGCCATCTAGCCAAGAACAAAAGCCAAGCTTCTACAACTCTCAGTTGAATCACAATAAAATGTAACTCTCAAGCAACAATAATGCAAAGTGCCAACACAAATCTTTGAGGCAATATCACCGTGATTGGATTTGATCGATTGGGTGGAATTTAAAATGCTTCTAGCTGAATCACAACTTAACAACTGATTTTAATTGCATAAAAAAAGCCCCAAGTACAAACTTGAGGCTTTTTGAATTTGATGGTGCCGACACACGGATTCGAACTGTGGACCTACTGATTACAAGTCAGTTGCTCTACCAACTGAGCTATGTCGGCAACGTGGCGAGAATTTTACTGGATTTGGGTAAAAGGTCAAGCCAAAAAATGAACAATTGATTGATGTGAAAAAAATAAAGAGGGCATAAGCCCTCTTTATTAAATTTTAAAATCTTAGAATGCGTAACGTAGACCTAGAGTTACGTCATGGGCATCAACTTTAACTTTATTTTCTACTTCGACAGTGTCAGAAGTGCTTTTGTTAATATAGTGAAGTCTGTTAGTAACATTACCACCATTCAGATAGCGGTAACCTAGATCTAAATGAAGTTTAGGATTGATTTCATACGCAAACCCAGCTCCAACGCCTAATGCGATATGTGATTTTGTGTTTGAACCGATGCCATCTTCAATAATAGCTGTACTACTAGTAAGCACCGCACCTGTCTTTAATTTTGTATGTGCTAAACCAACACCTGCTGAAAGGTATGGTGTAAAACGCGAATGGTTTGTAAAGTCATAATAACCGTTGAGCATATAGCTTTGTAATGTCAGGTCATGCTTATAGTTAATGTTGTCAATATTCAAGCTGCTTACAGATAGAACAGGTGAACCAGATACAGACGAGTGAAGCGCAGCTTTACCATGATAGGCATATTCAACTTCTAAGCGTACTGGTACGTTATATGTAGGAGCAAAATTAACACCGTAAGCAATGTTACCAGTGAAAACTGTTTTGCTATCATCACTTAATTTGACAGAGCTGGTTTCACTTTTAGAGGTTGCAACGGTATTGTAAGTAAAAGAAGATTTATTGTCGTAGTTAGAAACTGAGCTTGCACCGAATTTTGCTGAAACATAAGCAGATTCTGCCAATGTGGCTGCATGGCTAGAAACACTGGCAGTAAAACAAGAGAGTGCGATGACTGATAATGTAAGTTTTTTCATTGTTAACCTTTAGTTAGTTTCACTTGTTATTAATTTTGAATATGTATTTTACAAAAAATATACATTGTATCAATGAAAAATTCATTTTTTATTTTTTGGTCAAATAAAAAAGATGACAATATGTCATCTTTTTTAAAAAATTTATTAAAAATAAGTTGCTTATAAGCGCATTTCAATGCCTTGTGCTGCCAGGAATTGTTTAGCTTCTGGAATTGTGTGCTGACCAAAGTGGAAAATGCTGGCAGCCAAAACTGCATCTGCGCCACCTTTTAGAATTCCGTCAGCCAAATGTTGCAAGGTTCCAACACCACCAGAAGCAATCGTTGGAATCGTTACGCGGTCATTAATTGCACGCATTAAAGCAAGGTCGTAACCTGCTTTGGTTCCATCAGCATCCATACTGGTAATCAGGAGTTCACCTGCACCGTAGTCTGCCATTTTAACCGCCCATTCAATGGCATCAATTCCTGTGGGTTTACGCCCACCGTGAGTAAAGATTTCCCATTTATTCTCGCCCGTTTTTTTGGCATCAATCGCAACCACAATACATTGTGCGCCAAAACGCTGAGAGGCTTCCTGAACAAATTCAGGGTTAAACACCGCAGCAGAGTTGATGCTGACTTTATCTGCACCAGCATTCAGAAGTAGGCGGATATCTTCAACTTTACGTACGCCACCACCAACAGTCAGGGGAACAAAAACGCTTTCTGCCATACGTTCTACAGTACGATACGTAGTGTCACGTCCATGATGGGTTGCGGTAATGTCGAGAAAGGTGATTTCATCGGCACCTTGTTCGTTATAACGACGTGCAACTTCAACAGGATCACCTGCATCACGAATATCTAAAAATTGTACGCCTTTCACTACGCGGCCATTATCAACGTCAAGGCACGGAATAATACGTTTTGCAAGCATTGTGACATCCAAATGTATCGGTATATGGAAAGAAAGTTCCCGAGAATGGGTGACATCTTGGTAAACTATGCGCACATTCTACCAAACTTATTTTGTTTCACGCAGGTTTTCTATGTCGGTTTACACTCCTTTGAGTTTAGATGAAGTTCAGCAGTTTTCTGAGGCCTATGGATTGGAGGTGGTTGAACTCATTCCGATTCAAGGGGGGATTCAAAACACCAACTATTTTATTGTCACCCAAGATCAGAAACAGTTTGTGTTGACCGTCTTTGAAAATGAAACAGAACAAAGCGCAGGGGAGCTGGTTCCTGTCCTGCAACAGTTGGCTGCACATGGTGTGCCTGTCGCTGCACCGCTGATGCATCATGACCGTGCGATTCATTATATTGTGGGTAAACCTGCACAAGTTGCACCGCGAGTTTGGGGTGAACATCCTGAAACAACAACCATCGCTCAAGTTGCTGAAATTGCCACAGCACAGGCGAAGCTGCATGTTGCACTACAAGATTTTCCGTTAACGCGCAGCCATAGTCGTGACCATGTTTACTGGACAGCGATTGGGCAAAACTTAAAAAATAGTATGTCGGCAGAAGATGCCGCACTGATGGAACATGTTTATGCGGTATTTGCCGAGTATCAGGCGCAGTACCCGCAACGTCCAAAAGGCTGGGTACATTCTGATTTGTTCCGTGACAACACATTGTTTGAAGGTGATGAACTCAAAGGAATTCTGGATTTCTTTGAACTGAATTTTGATGAATTGCTGTTTGATGTTGCGATTACCATTAATGATTTTTGTAGCCAGTTCCCGAATGTGGAGTTGGATGCAGATAAATTACAAGCTTATTTGGATGCGTATCAAGAGATTCGCGCACTAACTGCCGATGAACAAGCCTGTTTAAATGTGTATTTGGCCATGGCAGCCTGCCGTTTCTGGTTCTTGCGTTTAAATGTGGCACGTCTTAATGCTGAGCAGAGTCGTGGCGGTGATGATGTGCATTGTAAAAATCCAAATGAAATGCGTGCCATGCTACAGCAGCGTTTAAGCCTCGTGTCTGGAGAAAAATAAAAAATGCGTGATCAAGGGCGCTTGGTTGAATGGTTTGATGATCAGGGTTACGGGTTTATTCAACCTGATGATTTAAGCAAATCACAGGTCTTTTTGCATATTAAAGATTTTGCTCAGCGCGGCCCACGTCCGATTGTAGGCTGCGCCCTTGATTATGTGGTGATTGTAGATGAGCGCGGGCGTTTTCGTGCCAAGCAGGTGGTTTATCTCAAGGCAAACCAGACAAAAAATACACGTCAAACCAGCCAGTTGGCTTCTAAGCCACATTCATCACTTCACCCGATCACGATAGCTATCGGAGTGTATGCTCTGTTTTTGCTAGTGGCGATTGGACTTAGGGCTTTGCCAAGTTGGTTGCTGTTGTATAGCTTGCTGATCAATGCATTGTGCTACTGGCAGTATGCGCAAGATAAAAGTGCAGCACAGCAAAACCTGCGCCGTGTGCCTGAGCAAACTTTACACTTACTTTCATTGCTCGGAGGGTGGCCTGCGGCGTGGTTTGCACAACAAAAGTTACGTCATAAAACCCAAAAGCAACCTTTCCGTCAAATTTATTTTGCTACGATTGTGCTGAATATCATGCTGTTATGTGCATTGATTGTACTGTTACCGAAGTTCATGCACTAGATCGGGGAGAGAGGAATGTACGTTGAAGCTGAGTTACAGTCGAAAAGAAATCTGACTTTGCTGCTGTATGTGCTGTATGGTTTTGCGATTTTCTCTGCTGGAGTTTTGGCAGTTGTGGCTCTGATTGTCAATTATGTGAAGCGTGATGCAATGCAGGGCACGATTTATGCCAGTCATTTTACCTGGCAAATCCGCACAGTCTGGTGGTATCTGTTCTGGAATGTCATCGGTGTGCTGCCATTTGGTTATTTGTTCTTTAGCTTTGATCAACCCAATGTTTTTCTTGGCACGTTATTGACAGCGTTTATCTTTTGGGGGGCGGTCGCAACCGTTTCGTGGATCTGGATTGTGTATCGGGTAATACGTGGCGTGATTGCACTCAATGATGAGCAACCCATGTATGCAGACTAAAAAAGAGCTCTGATGAGCTCTTTTTTATGCGTTTCTGAAGAATTAGATTTTATCTTCATCGAGCAGGATTTGGGCATCACGTAGGTTGAGTGTGCCTTCATAAATTGCACGACCTGTGATTGCACCTAAAATCCCTGTTCTGCCTTTCAATGCACGTACATCTTCAAGGTCAGTTACACCACCAGAAGCAATAATTGGTAAACCACAGTAGTCTGCCAAAGCCACAGTTTGTTCAACATTGACACCTTGCATCATGCCATCACGCGCGATGTCGGTATAAACAATGCTAGATACACCCGCATCGGCAAAGCGTTTTGCCAAATCAGTTGCTTTAAGGTCAAGCACATTTGCCCAGCCATCGGTTGCCACATAACCTTCTTTGGCATCAATGCCGACAATAATATGCCCAGCAAATTTCTTACAGGCTTCTTCAACAAATTCAGGTTCTTTGGCTGCTTTTGTGCCAATAATCACAAAAGAAACCCCAGCTTCTAAATAATGTTCGATGGTTTCAAAAGAACGAATTCCGCCCCCGATCTGGATCGGTAAATCTGGATGTGCTTTGGCAATTGCTTCAACCACGCCTTTATGAATCGGTGTACCTGCAAAAGCACCATTTAAGTCGACTAAGTGTAAACGACGTGCACCTTCATTGACCCAATGTGTTGCGGTTGCTACTGGATCGTCAGAGAAAACGGTATCGTCTTCCATGCGTCCTTGTTTCAAACGGACACATTTACCATCTTTAAGGTCAATTGCTGGGATGATGAGCATGCTGTAGCACCTTATGAAAATTGCAATCAGAAAATAATGGGATTTATCTTAGCAAACTATTTTTAAATCATTAATCTTTAATCACTTGGATTTTAGCTTTTCTTGCTGTAACACCAGATAGATTTTCAGGCTGGCATAGGCATCATTGGCGGCATAAGCACGTTGCATGGCTGAAAGTGGCTGCTGACTCCAGTTGGATAACCGAACGCGTTTCGATTTTGGAAAATATTGCTGGAATAACAATGCAACCGCAGTCTGAACCCCGATCTGATTGCGATATCCAAATGATTTGAACTGCTGTGACAGATCAAACATTCCCTCAAGCTGTAACTGATGTTTGTGCAACATTTTACGATCATTTTTCAGACCGAAACCTACTTTTAAAATATCAGGGTTGGCAAGAAGCTGCTGCAGGACAGGGTGTTGAAACTGATGGTATGAAAATAAAAATGCGTAATGTTCAGTGGCAATCTGGATCAGATGTGGCCCAGTTTGAGTTTCACCTTTTTGAAAAGTTGGTTTGCTTTCTGTATCAAAACCAACAGCTTGAACATGCTGGGTTTGTTGTTCAAACAGCTCAAAATGTTCGGGTTGATGAACATCAATAATCTGCTGGGCATCTAAGCCCTGAAAAGCAGGAAGTTGGGTCAGTGTAGCTTTGTCTATAGACATGTAGGATGGCAAAAAAAATCGACCTATACACTATAGGTCGATTGATCTGTTTGATGAAGGGGTTAAATATCCCATTCCACAAAGTTTTTCAGTAATTGCAGACCTGCTGTATGGCTCTTTTCAGGGTGGAACTGTGTTGCAAACAGGTTGTCTTTTAAGATTGCGGTGCAGAACTCAATACCATAATCACAAGTTGCAGCAACCACGGCTTGATCTTTTGGTTCAACATAGTAGCTATGTACAAAGTAGAAGCGCGCATCTTGTTCGATGTTGTTCCACATTGGGTGGCTTGGGTCAAGCTGATGAACCTGATTCCAGCCCATGTGTGGCACTTTTAAGCCTTCGATTTTCGGGAAGTGTTTCACCACACCTTCAAAAATACCGAGTGCTTCACTGCCGCCATTTTCTTCTGAGCTTTCCAGTAAAGCCTGCATACCGACACAAATTGCCAAGACAGGTTTGTTGAATGCAGCGTTGCGAATCACTTCATCAATGCCTGCTTCGCACATACCCTGAATACAGTCACGCATTGCCCCGACACCAGGGAATACGATTTTATCGGCTTGTGCAATCAGCTTTGGATCATTGGTAACATCAACTGTTGCCCCGACATGCTCGAGTGCTTTAGCTGCCGAATGCAGGTTGCCCATGCCATAATCAAGTAAAGCGATACGGGTCATTACAGGCTCCCTTTGGTTGAAGCAATGCTGTCAGCAGCACGTGGATCAACTTCACATGCCATACGTAAAGCGCGTGCAAAGGCTTTAAATACGCTCTCAATCTGGTGGTGGCTGTTTTTGCCTTTCAGATTGTCAATGTGCAGCGTCATCAGTGCGTGATTGACAAAGCCTTGGAAAAACTCGGAGAATAAATCGACATCGAAAGTACCAATACGGGCGCGGGTAAATGGAATGTCCATAAACAATCCTGGACGACCCGAAATATCCACAACAACGCGTGACAAGGATTCATCTAGCGGCGCATAGAAATGCCCATAGCGGCGAATGCCTTTTTTGCTGCCAAGGGCTTGGGCAAATGCCTGACCGAGGGTAATGCCACAATCTTCAACGGTATGGTGATCATCAATTTCCAGATCGCCATCACAATGGATGTCGATGTCAAATAGACCATGGCGCTTGATTTGATCAATCATATGGTCTAAAAAGGGAACTCCAGTATTTAATGTGCCCTGACCCGTACCATCGAGGTTAACCCGAACTCGAATTTTGGTTTCGTTGGTATTTCTGACCACTTCACTGATACGTTGCGTCATAGACACATTCCTCAAAAACGTCAAATTTTGCGATAAAAATAGCTGTGATACTGAACACAGCATATTAATTTGCTCAGGAGGGTTAATCAATGCCTATTACCGTACATGCCTATACTTCGATTGCCGATGAAGATATACGCAATCAACTTGAGCGTTTATACGATACCAGCCCTGAATTTAGCGATGGGCAAGATGCAATTGATCAACTTGAACACAATCTTGCTCAGTATACCTTACTTTATACCGCAGAATTTAATAGCCGTATTATTGGTGCAATTTGGTGTACGGGGAGTGGGGATGAACGTACCTTGCAGTATATCGTGGTACACCCTGCCAACCGTGGACGCGGGGTTGCCGAGCGACTGGTTGCTGAAGTTTGTCGGATGGAACAGGATAAGCAGGTAGAGCATTTTATTCCAGGTTGCGGTGCCATTCATCGTTGCCTGATGCATTTGGGTAAACTACCTCTTATTCCAAGCACATTTAAATAGTGCTGGAAAAATATGCAAATATCATTTTTTTTAAATTTAACCCTTGACGCTTGATGCATTAAAGTGTTTAATACGCCCACATTGGCGCGATAGCTCAGTCGGTAGAGCAACGGATTGAAAATCCGTGTGTCCCCAGTTCGATCCTGGGTCCCGCCACCATGAATTTGTGTTTTCAATCCCTGATTCCTAATCAGGGATTTTTTTTGCTTAAAGCTTAGTCAAACGGGTTTAAAAACAAAATATTACGTTGACACTTTTATCAAGTTCAGGCTTAATACAAACCAATCGGCGCGATAGCTCAGTCGGTAGAGCAACGGATTGAAAATCCGTGTGTCCCCAGTTCGATCCTGGGTCCCGCCACCATATTCGAAAAACCCCAAACTATAAGTTTGGGGTTTTTTTATTTGGAAATGATTTAAAAGCTATAAGGTATTTATCTTTTCGCACTGCATATATAACAGTAAAATCTGTCTGTTTGATATTTTCACAGCTTAATTTTTATTTAAAAATTATTTATGCAAATTAAAAATATAAATTTTATTCAATAACCCATCAATACTGTTTGGCATCTCCTTTGTTTCAGGCTAGCTCGTCCATATGTCAAATAGTGAAGAATTCTCACTTGCGATTAGTATTAATTATCATTTATTATTGCGACAATTCTGATCTGTTTCATGTTCAATTGCTCAAGGTATCGCCAATGCGTACGAAATTTCTTGTAAAAAAATTGATTCTGAGTGCCTTACTCGTTTCTGCAGCAAGTGTGGTGCAAGTACATGCCGCTGATGCCGAGCAGTCTTTAGTGATTAAAAATCACCGTTTTGAACCTGAAGAAATTAAAGTTACAGCAAATCAACGGATTAAATTGAATGTCAGTAATCTGGATACCACACCAGAGGAATTTGAAAGTCATTCCTTGCACCGTGAAAAACGGATTCCAGCTGGAGCTACGGCGGTCATTTATATTGGCCCGTTAAAACCAGGTCGCTATGAATTTTTTGGCGAATTTAATCCTGAAACAGCACTGGGTGCAGTTGTTGCCAACTAATTAAAGGGTTGTTCATATTCGGAACAGAATGAACCGTTTTCAGGGCGATGCTAGAAGCGACCTTGTTTATCGGGATTGATTCGTAATGATTCTGTACTAGGCATGCGACTACATGGTGTGGTGAGCGATGAGGCAAGGTCAACCCTGATGCAGATCGTATTTGATTTAAGTTCAATCGCCGTAATTTGGTTTGCTGCCAAAAAATGAAGGCATTTGTTGCTACAGCGTAAACAGCTGGCTGTAGCCATCTCAAGGAAAAGGAAATAAAGATGTTATTTAACAAGGGTGTCTTTCAGGCAGGAGCACTATTGTGCCTGTTTTTAACAACAGCAGCTTATGCGGACCCTAGTGACTATGTGCGGACCCCGACGGTTGAGTACGGCGAACACGAAATTGATTTTAAAGCAGGTGTGCAACGTAATCGTGATAGCAGTTCGGAATCTGCTTATTCTATCGGTTATGGTTTTACGCCAACGCCATGGTGGTTTACAGAAGTGTATGCCAAGTATGCCAAACCAGCCGGTGAGTCTACCAAATTTGATGCTTGGGAATGGGAAAACCGCTTTCAGCTGACTGAGACAGGCAAGTATCCAGTCGATGTTGGTTTTTTACTTGAGGTAGAGCGTCCACAAGATCGCGCAGAAGGTTATGAACTGACTTATGGCCCGATGTTTCAGACATTATGGAATCAATATCAGTTCAACTTTAATGTATTGTTCCAGAGACATGTACATGCCAGTGAAGTTTTTGACACTGAATTACATTATCAGATGCAGGTAAAGCATTTGGGTAATACTGAAAAACTGGACTGGGGTGTGCAGGCTTTTGGTAATGTGGGGCAGTGGGATAACTGGCGCTCTTCTTCAAAGCAGGAATTTAAGATTGGCCCTGCATTGTTTGGCAAAATTAAAACAGGAACTAAACAGGCGATCAGCTGGAATACTGCATTGCTGGCTGGAACAAACAATGCGACACCAAACACGACCTTACGTTTGCAAATGGAATACGAATTCTAAAGTACTGTTGAAAATTTAACCTTGTACCCTTGTTGAAATATCAAAGCCTCAATCATGATTGGGGCTTCTGATTTTTTGTCTTGTTTATTCGGTTTAATTGATTCATTTTAAAATTTTTATTTTAAATTTGATCCAATGTGAAGCATGAATTTATAGCTGGGGCAGAGCTACTTTCTATATGATAAATAATGGAAAGCATCTTACTTTTTATTATAAAAATAGATATATAAAAAGAATATAATGTGTTGGTCTTAACTACTCTATATGCGTCCATCATGAAATTGAAGCCTCAATTCCTTGCTCTTGTAGCAACGCTTCCCTTCTTTGCAACCAATGCATTCGCAACCAATGGTTATTTCATGAATGCTTATAGTGTGACGTCACAAGGTAATTCTGGTACATCGATTGCTAACTTTCAGGACAGTTTAACCATTGCCAGCAACCCGGCAGGTCTTAGCTGGATAGGGCAACGTTTCGATGCTAGTGCGACTTTGTTTATGCCAGACCGTGAGGCCGATATTGTAGGGAATGGTGCAGGTGCAGATGGTCATTATGATGGGAACAGCCGCAAATCTTTTGTCATTCCGAGTTTTGGTTATAGCCATCCCGTGAATGATCAGTTGACCGCGGGGATTGCAGTTTATGGTAATGGTGGTATGGACACCAATTATAAAAAGAACCCATATGCTTCTTTTAATAATACAGGTAGTGCAGGGGTGAGTTTAAGTCAGTTATTTATTTCCCCAGCTCTTTCCTGGAAATATGCAGATAACCAGTCGATTGCACTGGCTGCCAATATTTTGTATCAACGTTTTCAGGCCAAAGGGATTGGTGGAGACGTGTTTGGTGGTTTTTCCCAAGATAAAAATGCCATGAGTAATCGTGGTAATGATGACTCAACGGGTGTTGGAGCACGTATTGGCTGGTCAGCCAAAGTTAATGATCGGCTGACTGTAGGGGCAACCTATGCTTCAAAAATTCACGCCAGCCGTTTTAAAAAGTACGAAGGTTTATTTGCTGAAAATGGCAGTTTTGATGTACCAGAAAATTATGGTGTGGGGCTGAACTATCAGTTGACGCCAACACTATCGGTTGCTGCTGATTATCAGCGTATTAATTATTCTGATGTTAAATCGGTGGGTAATCAGCTCGATGTTGCACAGGTGATGGCGGGGAATACTTTTGGAACAGCCAACGGGCCGGGTTTTGGCTGGAAAGATATTAATGTCTATAAGATTTCTGCAACTTATCAGGCATTGCCAAAACTGACTTTACGCGCGGGATATAGCTATAACGATCAGCCAGTACAGGCAAATCAGGCTTTTCTGAATATTTTGGCACCAGGCGTGGTACAGCAACATGTGAGTGTGGGCGCAACATGGAATATTGATCCTAAGCAGGAAGTCAGCCTTGCTTATACTCGTGCACTGGAAAAAACAGTGCATGGTTCAATTTCGCCAGCATTTGGTGGTGGACAAGCGAATTTGAGCATGGATCAGGACATTCTGGGTGTTTCATACGGTTTGAAATTCTAACTGTCCAGATTTTGACTTTAAATTCAACCCGGCATGTGCTGGGTTTTTTACATCACAATCGGGTCAAGCTGAACCTGGTTGAAGATCGGTAAAAGAATCTGCAAGCAGAGTGTAAATCTTGTCCAAGTTTTGGGTCTTGAGTGAAATGTGCGAGATTCTGTTCATGATATTCCCCAGCCAAGCTGTGCGATTTAGGGGCTTGTATTCAGCCATAAAAAAACGCCCAACTGGGCGTTTTTTTTGCAAGACATGATTAAGCGTTTGCTTCCTCTTGAATCAGCATCTGGCCAGTTTTTTTGAAGTTTACATGCCAAGACAATGCTTCTTCTAGAACATGTGGTGTTTGACCACCTTGTTCACATGCACGGTTGAAGTAGTCATTTAAAGCATCTTTGTAGGCTGGGTGTGCACAGTTGTCGATGATAGCACGCGCGCGTTCACGTGGAGCCAGACCACGAAGATCGGCAAGACCTTGCTCAGTCACTAAGATATCGACGTCATGGTTGGCATGGTCAACGTGAGATGCCATTGGTACTACAGAAGAGATCGCACCACCTTTTGCAATTGATTTGGTCACAAAGATTGCAATGTTTGCATTACGAGCGAAGTCACCTGAACCACCAATACCATTCATCATGTGAGTACCGCAAACGTGTGTTGAGTTCACGTTACCGTAAATGTCGAATTCAAGTGCAGTATTGATACCGATAATACCTAAACGACGCACGATTTCAGGAATGTTTGAAATTTCTTGTGGGCGAAGTACGAATTTGTCTTTGTAATGCGCCAAGTTGCCAAATACGCGGTTACCGCATTTTTCAGACAAGGTCATTGAACAGCCTGAAGCAAATGTCATTTTGCCAGCATCAATCAATTCAAAAGTACAGTCTTGCAATACTTCAGAATACATCACCAGATTTTCAAAGCTTGAGTGTTTAAAACCTGTCAATACTGCGTTGGCAATTGAACCAATCCCTGCTTGTAGAGGTCCCAAATTGTTTGGTAAACGACCTGCAGCAACTTCTTTTTCAAAGAATTCGATCAAGTGGTTTGCAATTGCCTGAGTTTCTTCATCTGGGTCAGTTACGGTAGATGGAGAGTCTGGAGTGTCATTGAAGACAATAGCAGCAATTTTGGCAGGATCAACATCAATACCCGTAGTACCAATGCGCTGTTCAGAATAAGTTAAAGGAATTGGTTCACGGTTTGGACGTGCTGAAGGGATGTAGATATCGTGTACGCCTTCAAAATCAGTACTTACAGAAGTATTGATTTCAACAATCACTTTGTCGGCATATTCTACAAAGCTTGCAGAGTTACCTACAGAGGTTGTTGGAATGATGCTGCCTGTTTCAGTAATAGCAACGGCTTCAATAACTGCGATTTCTGGACGTTTAATTTGGTCACCGCGCATTTGTTCAACAGTTTCAGACAAATGCTGGTCAATAAACATGACTTGACCATTATTAATGGCTTTACGTAGTGTATTGTCTACTTGGAATGGCATACGGCGAGCTAAAACACCCGCTTCGGTTAACTGTTTGTCTAGGTCGTTTCCTAAACTTGCCCCAGTTACCAGGCTAATTTTTAATGGATTTGTCTTTGCGCGCTTCACTAAAGCCAAAGGTACGGCTTTAGCTTCACCAGCACGAGTAAAACCGCTCATCCCTACTGTCATACCATCCTGAATTAGTTCTGCTGCTTGCTCGGCTGAAATGACTTTGTCATGTAATGAAGCTAAGCGAATACGATCTAATGACATGTTCTACTCTCAAAAAAAATGGATTTTTAAGTTATGCAGAGGCGATTCTACCCTCTGGTCAGGTAATTTTCATGCTTGTTAGGCTAAGGTCTAATTTTTAAAATAAATATGAATATCAAGTAAATAAATGAATTTTAAGTCATTGAAAACAGTTGTTTTATTGAAAATAAATCAAACCTTTGTCTAAATAAAAAATGATGAATAAATAATCATTTTATTTCAGGGTTGCAATGCTTTTTCCCAGATGTTCAAAAGAGGGGTTGATCTTTTATGATTTTTCAGCTTTAGCAACAGGCAACAAAATAATCGCTTCAAACCCACCTTCAACACGATTACGCAAAATCAGTTCACCCTGATGAATATCAACAATGCGTTTCACAATTGCCAGACCCAGACCACTGCCCTGAATGGTACGGGCACTATCGCCACGTACAAAAGGTTGCATCAATTCCTCGATTTGATCGGCAGGAATACCTTCACCATGATCCGCTACGCAAATCTTGATTTTGTCGGTATCAACACTGGCTGAAAGTTCAATCGGTTCTGCACCATAGCGTTTGGAGTTATTGATTAAATTCCCGATCAGACGTTTGAGTGATAAGCTTCGTGCTGGAATAATAGGCAATGGTTGTGGCGTAAAGCGAATATCCAGAGGTTTAAACTGTACGACTAACTCTTGCAGTAAGGTATTGATATCGGTATCAGAAAGTTCTTCATCTGACCCATCTCGCATATAGGAAATGAACTGATTTAAAATCGCATCCATATCTTCAACGTCATAAATCAATCCATCACGCAAAAATTCATCGGGTAGCATTTCGGCAGTCAGACGGATACGGGTCAGGGGAGTGCGTAAGTCATGTGAAATACCCGCTAGCATAATCCGACGGTCTTTCTCGATTTGCTCAAGCGTGTAGATCATATGATTAAATGCCTGGTTGACTTCCCGAATTTCTAATGGGCCGTGATTGGTGGCTAAAAATGGGGCTTTACCTGTTTTACTGTAGCTGTTGGCTGCATTTTGCAGGCGCTTCAGTGGGCGGTTGAGCTGACGTACCAGAGTTAAAATAATAATCGCAGATAAAATAGGGACACCAAAAAACCACCCTAAAATCAGCTCTAAACTATAGTTTGCGTAATTTTTTAAAGGTTCACGAATCCATCCACCATGCATGCTTGGAGTTTGTACCCAAATACTTGGCGTGGGTTTGAATTTAAAAAAGACTGTAACGTCTTTGGGATCTGCATTAATCGCACTTGCCAGACTTTGTTTAATGCTGTCGGTAAAAAAGTCAGCGATTGGTTTATCGACAATCGCTGGGCGCTTGCTGTCATCAGTCATGAACTCAACACCTAAACGTTGATTGAGCCATGTATCGACAGGGATTTCTTTGCCGTTGTTTATAATTTTAAAATTGGGATTGTGAATAATCTCGGATTCAATCGCCAGATAACCCGCGTGTTGTTGGAGTTCAGGCAAGTATAAGGTACGCCAAATAAACCATAACGACATAAACAAGCTAAAACACACCACAAAAGTCACAAGAACTGTGGTGCGCAGTGCAGCCGAACGCGGTTTTAGTTTGTCTAAAAAACGTTCAAATTGGGTTCGTGGTTTGGCATAGTAACCCGAAGAATCGAGAACAATATTATTCTTCGGGTTATTTGGTTCAGCTGTCACGTAAGACCGCCCTAATTATTCAGCACCATCTGGAACAAACACATAACCGACGCCCCAAACGGTTTGAATATAGCGGGCACGTGCTGGATTATCTTCAATCAAACGACGTAAGCGAGAAACCTGTACGTCAATTGAACGTTCCATTGCACCCCATTCACGACCACGGGCAAGGTTCATGAGCTTGTCACGGGTCAACGGTTCACGCGGATGCTGTACCAGTGCTTTAAGGACAGCAAACTCACCTGTGGTTAAGGTGACCACTTGACCTTCACGAGTCAAGGTGCGAGTCGATAAGTCGAGTGACCAAGGGCCAAAACTCACCACCTCCATATGCTGGCTTGGTGCACCAGGCACTTCACGTACTTGGCGACGTAAAATAGCGCGGATACGTGCAAGCAATTCATTTGGGTTAAATGGCTTTGGCAAATAGTCATCTGCACCTGCATCTAGACCAGAGATACGATCAGAATCGCTACCACGTGCAGTTAGCATAATGATTGGTGTATCAATATTGGACTGGCGTAAACGACGGCAGATACTTAAACCATCTTCTACAGGCAGCATGAAATCGAGCACAATTAACGAAAACAACTCTCGTTGTAACAGGCGATCCATTTGAGTGGCATCGTGAGCAGTTTTCACGACAAAGCCTTTATCTTCTAAAAAGCGTTGCAACAGAGTACGAAGACGGACGTCATCATCTACGACCAAAATTCGTTCAACGCGATCGGTGTCGTGAAGTGCGACATCTTTATTGTCAGCAGGTACCACTAAACTCATGAAGTGCTCCCTTGATTATCATTTATATAATAGTCGATGCTTTGAGTATAATGCTTTCATAATGCTTATGGCTATGTATTAATTTGCTCAAATTAACAAATATATACAGTCGTCTGAGTTATTTTACCTAAATTTTATTCAATTGATTTTATTCAGCTCTTTTTGCCAAATATAACTCATATTAAGAACGGAAAAACCAAGAAACAACTGAATGATGATGATAATTTTAGTTTTTCGGCATAATTTCTGTAGATTTTACGAGCATGGTCTTTATAATCACTGCTTTTAGTTCTTATTCCTTATGGGATCAAACACGATGACTGACCTCGTTCAGCAGTTGGCAAGCGAGCTTGCCGTACGTCCGAACCAAGTAGAAGCTGCGATTCGCTTAATTGATGAAGGTGCAAGTGTTCCGTTTATTGCCCGCTACCGTAAAGAAGTCACCCAAGGCTTAGACGATACACAACTACGTCAGCTCGATACGCGCTTGAGTTATTTGCGTGATCTCTACGAGCGTCGTGAAAAAGTAATTCAATCATTACAAGAACAAAACAAGCTCAATGATGATTTATTGGCACGCGTCAATGCCGCAGACACCAAAAATGCGCTTGAAGAAATTTATGCACCATACCGCCCAAAACGCACCAGCAAATCGTTTAAAGCGCGAGAGGCTGGTTTAGGTGATGCGGCAGAGAAAATCTTGACTGAACAAATTGAGCCAACGGCTGCAGTCGCAGGTTTTGAACATGCCGATTATCCAGATGTCGACAGCCAGCTTGATGCGATTCAGCACATTATTATTGATGACTGGGCACAAAATATTGCGCTGACCACAGAATTGAAGGCGCTATTTGCAAAAACTGCCATTTTAAAAAGTGCAGTGGCTTCTGATGAGAAAAAAGAAGTTGGCAAAAAGTTCCGCGACTACTTCGAATTTTCAGAAAATCTCAACAAAGTTCCATCGCATCGTTTACTGGCCATGTTACGTGGTCGTCAAGAAAATGTCTTGGGCTTGAAAGTCGATGGTCAAGATGATGCAGCATTGGCACGTATCGAAACCGAATACAATCTGGATCAAATCCAGCCACAAACACGCCAAGATTTCTTAAAGCAAACTGCGAAATTATTCTGGCTGGGTAAAATTCGTCCACAAATCGAACATTCTTTACTGACAGAAAAACGTTTGGCGGCTGAAGCTGAGGCGATGAATGTCTTTGCTGAAAACTTACGCCACTTGTTGTTGTCTGCACCAGCAGGAGCACGTTGTACTTTGGGTGTTGACCCTGGTATCCGTACAGGCGTGAAATTGGCTGTTGTAAACCAGTCAGGCGATGTAGTTGCACACAGTACGATTTATCCATTTGCACCAAAAGAAGATAAAGCAGGTTCAATTGCCGAGTTGGCACGCCTTTGCCGTGAACATCAGGTTGAACTGATTGCGATTGGTAACGGTACAGCAAGTCGTGAAACCGAAGCTGTAGTTGCTGAAATGATGGCGCAAAATACTGATCTTCAATTGACGCGTATTACTGTCAGTGAAGCAGGTGCATCCGTCTATTCGGCAAGTGAGCTTGCATCACAAGAATTGCCTGAACTTGATGTTTCGATTCGTGGTGCGGTGTCAATTGCCCGCCGTTTACAAGATCCACTTGCTGAGCTTGTGAAAATCGATCCAAAATCGATTGGTGTAGGTCAGTACCAGCACGATGTCAACCAGACTGGTTTGGCAAAAACGCTGGATGCTGTGGTTGAAGATTGTGTGAACGCAGTGGGTGTTGATGTGAACACTGCATCAGCGGCAATTTTGGGTTATATCGCGGGTCTAAACAAAGCAATTGCTCAGCAAATCGTTGAATATCGTAAAGAACATGGCCGTTTTGATACACGTCATGCATTGAAAAAAGTACCACGTTTGGGCGAGCGTACTTTTGAACAGGCGGCGGGTTTCTTGCGTATTCAAGATGGTTCTGAGCCTTTAGATGCTTCTGCAGTTCACCCTGAAAGTTATGGCTTGGTTGAAAAAATTGTGGCTGCGAAAGCAACGACAGTGAAAGATATCATTGGCAATACTGAAATTATTCGTCAGGTCGATGCGGATCAATTTGTTGATGAACAGTTTGGTTTACCAACGATCAAAGACGTCTTGGCTGAGCTTGAAAAACCAGGTCGTGATCCACGTCCAGAATTCCGCACAGCCAAGTTCCGTGAAGATATTACCGAAGTCGCTCAGTTGACAGAAGGCATGGAACTTGAAGGCGTTGTGACAAACGTAACTAATTTTGGCGCGTTTGTAGATATCGGTGTGCATCATGATGGTTTAGTGCATATTTCTGAATTGGCAAATGAATTTGTTTCTGACCCACATAAAGTGGTGAAACCAGGTCAAATCGTCAAAGTCCGTGTAATTCAGGTCGATGCAGAACGTCATCGTGTGAATTTGAGTATGCGCCCTGAAGGATCGCAAGCACCAGCGAAAGCACAGCGTCAACCACGTCGTGAAAATGCTGCGGAGCAAGCGGATCGTAAACCAAAACGCCCACAATCACGCCCTCAAGGTGAGCGCCCACAACGTCAAGGTGGTCAAAAACCTCAAAACCATAAACCACAAGAGCAAAAAATTGGTGGTTTAGGTGCGTTGTTGCTACAAGCAGGAATTAAAGGTTCAAAATAATTTGAACTGATGAAACCTCCCTTCGGGGAGGTTTTTTTATGACTTACAATTAGAAAAAGATTGAGAAAATAAGGCAATAACAATGATCAATTTAGAAAGCTTGCAGTTATTGGCACGTTATAATATTTGGGCAACGACCAAATTAAGCCAGTCTTTAGCGGATGTGACGGATGCTGATTTTTATCGGGATAGTGGCTTATTTTTTCAAAGTATTTTTGGAACATTGAATCATCTTTTGCTGGGTGAACATGAATTGTGGTTTCCACGTTTTGCAAAAGGATATTCGCCAACGCTTCAACTCAATAGCATTGTTGAACAGAATCGGCATGTTTTAATTCAGACATTACAAGAAAAGGCATTGAGTTGGATCACATTTTTAAATGTGCTAGATCCACAGGATTTGGCAGGAAATTTAAATTATCAAACATCGGCAGGGCAGCCAAAGTCATTACCATATGCAGCAACTTTGGTACATGTGTTTAATCATGGCACGCATCATCGAGGGCAAATCAGCGCAGCATTGACAGCGATGGGCTATGCTTGCCCTGAGTTGGATTTGGTGTATATGTTGGTTGAAGAGCAGCAGAATTTACAATAAAAATTGAAACCAAGCCTGTATTGATCAGGCTTGGCGAAATAGCTGTTTACCAGTGTTCACCTGGAAATAATCGTGCATAAGTGCGTTGTACCCAGTTGAGTTTTTGCTGCTCGCCAACAGAAGCGGTAGAACTTGGGAACAGGTTAAAGCCGATGGACATGATCTTGTCGTTAATTTCAGGCGCAATCGCATACGTCAGTGAAGACAGGTAACCCAAGTGTGTGGCAATTTTCTTCGGTTTTTTCACAATTGCATACGCGACTAGGTCTGCTGCCTGTTCAGGTGACAGAGTCGGTACGTATTTGTAAATCTTGGTTGGTGCAATCATTGGGGTACGTACCAATGGCATATACACTGTTGTAATGGAAATCTTGTGAGAATGTACTTCAGCAGACAAACAGCGGCTAAAGGCATCAAGTGCAGCTTTTGACGCAACATAAGCTGAAAAACGTGTGGCATTGGCAAGAACACCAATCGAACTGATATTAATGATTTGCCCGTGCTTACGTTTCATCATGTGTGGCAAGATATTTAAGACCAAACGTACTGCACCAAAGTAGTTGAGCTGCATGGTACGTTCAAAATCATGAAAACGATCTATCGATTCGTGTACAGCGCGGCGAATGGATCGTCCTGCATTGTTAATTAAAATATCAATATGGTCGACATCGGCTAAAATTTGTTTGGCGACGGCATCAATCGCTTCCATGTCATTCAGGTCGCATGGGTACACCGATGCCTGACCACCGTTTTGTTCAATTTCAGTTTTGACTTCTAAAAGTTTTTCTTCAGTACGGGCGACCAAGAGTACGTGTGCACCTGCGCTAGCCAGTTTTTTAGCGACCGTCATACCAATGCCACTTGAAGCCCCGGTTACTAATGCGATTTTGCCGTGCACTTTCCCTTGGAATATTTTTTCAAGTTTTTTATCCACGTGTTTAGCCTGCCTCGATTTGATTTAAAAAATGGGTATTTAATTATTTTATGGAATGTTGCTTCTCTGCCGAAAAGAAAGAGAATGCTAAAAAATCATACAACCAATATTGAAGGAAAAGCTAGGGGTAAGTGTATGAATTTATAAACAATAAATAGAGCAATTGCTCTATTTATTGTAACAATTTAATGATTAAAACATAAATTGTACTGGCGATATATTTTTACCCGATCAAGGACACTAAGAAATGGGCAAAACAATCTGCTCTTTATACAGCATTGAGTGCCTGTTCAAGGTCAGCAATCAAGTCATCAATATGTTCAATTCCGATGGATAAGCGCACCATATCTACACTGACGCCCGCTGCTTTTAGCTCATCTGGGTTAAGCTGACGGTGTGTTGTAGTAGCAGGATGACAGGCTAAGCTTTTGGCATCGCCGATATTCACCAGACGGGTAAACAGTTGTAAGGCATCAATAAAACGCGTACCACCTGCCAAGCCATCTTGTACCCCAAAAGATAAAATCGCAGAAGGTTTACCCTGTACATATTTTTGTGCCAGTGCATGCTGTGGATGCTCAGGCAGACCTGCATAGTTGACCCATTTGACTTTTGGATGTTGCTGGAGGTATTCGGCAATACGCTGAGCATTTTCGGTATGGCGCTGCATACGCAGGGAGAGGGTTTCCAGACCTTGTAAAATCAAAAAGGCATTAAATGGGCTAATCGCTGCGCCTGTGTTGCGTAATGGCACAACGCGCGCTCGAGCAATATATGCTGCTTCGCCCAAGGCTTCGACATAGTTCACACCATGATAGCTTGGATCTGGGGTGTTTAACGATTTAAAGCGTTCAGGGTATTGTCCCCACGGAAATTTACCACTGTCGACAATAATTCCGCCAATACTGTTGCCATGTCCGCCAATATATTTTGTCAGTGAGTGGACAATAATATCTGCGCCAAATTCAAACGATTTTTGCAGTACTGGTGTAGCAACAGTGTTATCGACAACAACAGGAACGCCATGTGCGTGAGCAATTTCGGCGATTTTTTCCAGATCAATAATATTTCCCAAAGGATTGCCAATCGATTCGACAAACACCAGCTTGGTTTTTTCATCAATGAGCGACGCAAGTTGATCAGGCTGTTGATAATCAAAGAAACGAACTTCGATACCTTGCTTAGGCAGGGTATGGGCGAACAGGTTATAGGTACCACCATATAAAGTCGAAACCGATGCAATATTGTCGCCTGCTTCAGCAATGGTCTGAATTGCATAAGTAATGGCTGCCATACCCGATGCCAGCGCCAGTGCTCCAATCCCGCCTTCTAACGCTGCGATACGTTGCTCCAACACGGCTGTGGTCGGGTTCATGATGCGGGTATAGATATTGCCCTGAACTTTGAGATCAAATAAATCGGCGCCATGCTGCGTGTTGTCAAAAGAATAAGACGTCGTTTGATAAATTGGAACGGCAACCGCTTTGGTGGTGGCTTCTGGGCTGTAACCTGCATGAATGGCAAGGGTTTCGTCTTTATGGCTCATGTCGTTTTCTTGTCCTATGTATTTATATTCGTTGAGTTTAAAATGTTTTAATTGCAGCATGTATATGCTTTTGTGCGTTACTTATCTGAATTTATGCAATATCTGGTTGAATATATAGTAGCGCCTTTGACAATGAATTGTCACAAACTGCTGACATGATCTAGGCGATAGTCTTATGTTTTTGACTGATTCATCGTATAATGCGAGCAATTTTTGTCGCGGTTTGCGATGTTTTGCTTTTTCAATTGAGGAGTCCTAAGTGGCCCAATATATTTATACGATGAACCGAGTGTCTAAGATGATTCCGCCTAAGCGCGAAATCTTAAAAGACATCTCTTTATCATTTTTCCCGGGTGCAAAAATTGGTGTACTTGGTTTAAACGGTGCAGGTAAATCGACCTTGCTTCGTATTATGGCGGGCGTAGACAAAGATTTTTCTGGTGAAGCACGTGCGCAACCGGGTATCAAAATCGGTTATTTAGAGCAAGAACCACCGCTCGATCCAAATAAAGACGTTCGTGGCAACGTAGAAGATGGTTTGCGTGAACCATTAGATGCTTTGGCGCGTTTGGACGAAGTGTTTGCTGAATATGCGTCTGAAGATGCAGACTTTGATAAGTTAGCGAAAGAACAAGAAAAATTAGAAGCGATTATCCATTCATGGGATGCGCATAACCTCAGCAACCAAATGGATCAAGCCGCAGCTGCGTTGAACCTTCCAGCTTGGGATGCTGATGTGACTTTACTGTCAGGTGGTGAGCGTCGTCGTGTTGCGTTGTGTCGTTTGCTTTTATCTAAGCCAGACATGTTGCTTCTAGACGAACCGACGAACCATTTGGATGCAGAGTCTGTGTCTTGGTTAGAGCGTTTCTTGAAAGACTTTGCGGGCACTATTGTGGCGATTACGCATGACCGTTATTTCCTAGATAACGTTGCCGAGTGGATTTTGGAGCTTGACCGCGGACATGGTATTCCTTACCAAGGTAACTATTCTTCTTGGTTGGAGCAAAAGAATGCGCGTCTAGAACAAGAGAATAAGCAAGAAGAGTCTTTTGCTAAAGCATTGAAGAAAGAACTTGAATGGGTTCGTTCAAATGCCAAAGGTCAACAAAAGAAAAACAAAGCGCGTATGGAGCGTTTTGAAGAGCTTAACTCACGCGAATTCCAACAGCGTAACGAAACGTCTGAAATCTATATTCCACCTGGTCCACGCCTAGGCAACAAGGTTGTAGAAGTAGAAGGCATCAGCAAATCATTTGATGGTCGCGTACTATACGAAAACTTAAGCTTTACTGTACCACCAACTGCAATTGTCGGTATCGTGGGTCCAAACGGTGCGGGTAAAACCACACTGTTCCGTATGATGACTGGTGAACAACAGCCAGATACAGGTACGGTAACGTTGGGCGAGTCGGTTAAAGTGGCCTATGTTGGTCAGATTCGTGACACCTTAGATAACAACAAAACTGTTTGGGAAGAAGTTTCTGGCGGTTTGGATATCTTAAGAATTGGCGATTATGAAATTGCATCACGTGCTTATATCGGTCGCTTTAACTTTAAAGGTCAAGATCAGCAAAAACGTGTAGGCGAATTGTCAGGTGGTGAGCGTAACCGTTTACAACTGGCGAAAATCCTGCAAATGGGCGCAAACGTGATCTTACTGGATGAGCCATCGAACGACTTGGATATCGAAACTTTACGTGCGCTTGAAGATGCCATTTTGGTATTCCCAGGTACAGTGATGGTAGTATCGCATGACCGTTGGTTCCTTGACCGTATTGCAACGCACATTTTGTCATTTGAAAATGAACAACCTGAATTCTACGAAGGCAACTATGCTGAGTATGAAGCATACCGCTTGGCACGTTTAGGCGAAGATGCGGTACAAAAGCGTACCAAATACAAAAAAATCAGTGGATAAATGGCACTGTTAGCAATTATTGCTGGGATAGCAAGCTGCACATTATTGATTGTGCAGCTTGGCTCTCTTTATGTTGCTTTTCGGCGACTCAATTCTCCGATACATTCTTCTATTCTTAAAAAAACACCACACATTACATTGATTCGACCACTCTGTGGTCTAGATAATTTTGCAGAAGAATTACTTTTATCCTGCTTTAAACAGGATTACCCATGTTATGACATCCTTTTTTGCGTTGCTTCTGCACAAGATCCAGTCATTCCTTATGTCAATCGCTTGATTGATTGCCACCCTGAAAGATCCGCCAAACTCCTGATCGGAAATGACCTGATTACGAAAAATCCGAAACTCAATAACATGGAGAAGGCGTGGCAAAGTACATCTGCTCAATGGATTGCGATGGCGGACAGTAATCTGTTGCTTCCACCAGACTATCTGCGCTCATTAATTTTGAGTTTTGATGAGCAAGATACAGGGCTTGTGAGTTCACCTGCGATTGGGATTCGACCAGCGAATTTGTGGGGTGCAGTTGAAGCGGCATTATTGAATACACATCAGGCGCGCTGGCAGTTTTTATCCGATGCCATCGGCCTTGGATTTGCACAAGGCAAGACCCTGTTTTGGCACAGAGATGTTCTTGATCAGCGTGGTGGGCTGTCAGCATTAGGGCATGAATTGGCAGAAGATGTTGCATCGACGAAACTGGTTAGAGATGCGGGCTTGAAAGTTCATTTAACACCAAGACCTTTTGCTCAGCCGATTGGTGAGCGAACATTACGCGCGGTCTGGGATCGTCAGTTACGCTGGGCACGTATTCGTCGGCTTGGTTTTTTCTGGCTATTTATTCCTGAAATATTGTTAGGCTCTGTACCAGTCATGGCGAGTCTGATTTATCTGGTTCATCTACAGATGATTCCCTGGATATTGCCTCCTGCTGTCTTTATTTTGTGGTACGGCGCTGAGTGGATGGTGGCGAAGCTGCTGCATTGGCCACATAGTGCCAGAGATGTATGTGCAATGATCATTCGTGACATGCTATTGCCATTGTTATGGTTATGGTGTTGGGCTGGCCGCAGTTTTGTGTGGCATGGGAATGCGATGAATAGTCCTGCTTCTGCCAATGTGCAAGAACAGAAAGAGATGGAGCATTAATCCATGTTTGATCTCTCAATGACGGAAGCTTTAATCAAAGCACATGGCTTGTTACTGTTAACGCCTTTGGCCGTGATTGAAGGGCCAATTGTTACGGTAATTGCGGCGTATCTGGCCCGTCTAAATTATTTTAGTCTGCTGACTGTGATTGTGGTCGTGATCATGGCCGATCTAATTGGTGATATCTGTTTTTATCTGCTCGGTCGTGGCATGGTGAAAAAGGGAAGTGTGCCTCCGAAATGGATGCAGCGTTTGGGATTGAACCCAGCCAGACTAGATGGATTGGTCAGTAAATTTGATGTAGAGGGCGGAAAACTTATTGTGATTGGCAAACTCACACATTCTGCAGGTATCGCAGTTTTGTTGGGGGCGGGAATTGCAAGAATGCGTTTTCTTCCGTTCGTTTTTTATAGCGCCGTATCGACGATTCCTAAAAGTCTTTTTTTTGTTGCAATCGGTTATAGCTGTGGAAATTTTGTTAATCGGGTTGATCACTGGATTGGAATGATCTCTTTGATTCTTCTGGTGATTATTGTTTTTGTCAGCATTTTTTGGCTGAAGAGAACTTCATGAAATTAAGTTGTATTATTCCTGCCTACAATGAAGCACCCCGTATTGAAAAAGTACTGGATGCAGTCTGTGGGCATGCACTTGTCGATGAAATTATTGTTGTCGATGATCGATCGACAGACAATACGGTTGAAGTCGCGCAGCGATCTGGCGTTAAAGTCATTAGTTTAGAGCGTAACGGTGGGAAAAGTAATGCTGTTGCGGCGGGAATTTCTGCTGCATCGGGAAGTCATGTACTTTTGCTTGATGCTGACCTGATTGGATTAACCGCATCGGACATTACGGCATTGGCTGAACCGATATGCTCTGGTTCGGCTGATGTGTCTTTAAGTTTGCGTGGTAATAGTCCATTGCCGTGGCAAGTGATTGGATTGGACTATATTTCAGGAGAGCGTATCTTCAGGCGTGATCAGGTGATGAAATATCTGGATGAAATCGGAACGCTGCCCCGTTTTGGGTTGGAGGTTTGGTTAAATCATTTATGGCTTGCAGATCATTCCCGAATTAAAGTTGTGCGTTGGCCTGATGTCATGAGCCCATATAAAGCGAAAAAAATGGGGTGGTTACAAGGAGGTATGGCAGATATCCAAATGCTGCGAGATATTTTTAATACCGTCCCACTGCATAAAGCAAGCATGCAAATAGTGAGAATGTGGTTTAACAAAAGAAAGTGAATAAGATTTTGCAATCTAATCATAGCTAACTATTGGTTATATTTAAAATTTTATAAGTAATTTTAAAAATGGTTCCAAGGCTAGATTGGCACTGTCTTGCAAAAAGAATAATTTCAGGTTGCATTTCTATCATCATAGGTCGCTGTTTTCATTTTTAAATTTAATTTTGGGACAACACCTACACCCTGAATCTACAGTTCGCAGGCTGTTACGTGATGTTAAGTATGGCTTTGCTTTAATGATTCTATCTGGATGTATTGAGTCCGTTTAGCGGTTCTTGTTTGATCGAAGTATTGTCATCTTTATATAAACCTTAAAAACGTGATTCTATAACATGTCATAAAACTGTTATATTTGCGCGGAATCGTTCGAGAGCTTCTGCGTTGAAACGTTGCAGTGTTTTTATCACCATCTTGCTAACTTTGTTCACGTTCCAAAGTGTTTGGAATGTGGCAGCGGCATTTTGCACCCATGAAAATCGACCTGCGATACAAAAAACGAGTTCAGCGCATTTTGGACATCATCAACTGACCTCCGAGCATCTGGCACAGCATCCGAATGTATTGAACACTGCAGATGATCCACCCGATGTTCAGGATCATAGTGATCATTTACCGTCTTTTTCACCTGTAATGGCAGCCGTGCAGGCACATACCCTTGTACCACATCAGGTTTCTATTCAGGTGCTGCGACATTATGACTGGCATAATTTATACCAGTCCCCTGATTTGTTCGCCGCAAATCCACCGCCTGTTTTTGCCCCGCTATTGGTGGGGTAGCCGAAAAATCGCCCACCGTAATATTTCTTTTTACGGGGCAAAACTATGTTTTTTTCTTTCTTCCATGCACAGGCATGGCGTTGCAGCATGCTGCTGGGTGTATGCAGCATGGCAACTTCTATGGCGTATGCTGTAGATCATTCGCTAGGTTTTCAGCAAGCTTTTAAAAAAGTTGAGCAATATCAGGCACAGCAAGGGCTGTGGCAGGCACGCGAAAGCATTGCCAATGCACAACAGCAACAGAGTCGTTTGTGGGAAAACCCAAGTCTTTCTGTTCAGCAAACTGGTTTTGGTTCTAGTCAGGATCGCGAACTGGAAGTTAATCTGTCGCAAAAACTGGATCTGTTTGGTGAGCGTCGCGCTGCACAGCACTTGGCAAAACTTGAGTTGAGCCAAGTCCAGCTTGATCAGCAGCTTTATCGGGTACAGTTACAACTGGCACTCAAATATCGTTGGGTGCAGTTGGCAGTTTTGCAGCAAGAACAGCAACTGACGCGGGCACAACTTAAAAGTAGTCAGGCATTACTTGATGCCACCCGCCTGCGGTATCGGGCGGGGAGTATTTCCCAGTTAGATTTAGATCGTGGTTTGATGGCGCATATTGAAAATCAACAACGCAATCAGCAAGCTCAACAGGCTGTCCAAATCGCCAAGCGGCAACTGGCACACTGGTGGGGTGAAACCAATAGTGATGCATTGGATCTGCAGCTTGAAGATCCATTACGCAGCACTGAAGCATCGATCAAACAGCATCAGCAGCAGAATTTGTTCACTCGCAGCTTGCAATTGCAAAGCCAGCAACAGCAGGCTCAGATTCAACATTTGCGCGCGCAGGCGCGACCTAACCCCATGCTACTGGTGGGTATGGTACGTAGCCAAACTGCAAATCAAAACAATACCGAACAACAGGTACGGGTTGGTGTGGAGATTCCACTGACGCTATTTAATCGGCAGCAATATGCCCAGCAGATGGCGCAGAGCAAAGCCAATTATCTCGATCATGCACAGCAGCAATATCAACAAAATACAGGGCGGTTGCTTGAGACGGCACTGTTGGAGCTACGCAATTTAAACCAGCAACTCAGCTTGGTCAGAGATCAACAAATTCCATTGTCAGAGGGGATTTTACAAAAAACCTTGCAAGGGTTTCAGGCAGGAAAATACGCCATGAGTGATGTGCAACAGGCAAATCTGCAACTGCAGCAGCAGCGTCTACAACAAGCACAGCTGTTAAAAAATGTCTGGCAAAAAGCATTGGATGCCGAGAGTTTGGCACTGGGTGTCGAGCCGAGCGTAGTGGGTGCAGAAGATGCCATCAGCCAAATCCAACAGCGTTTTTCCGCCAATCTTGCAGGAGCACAATAATGTTGAATGTAATCAAAAAATCCCAATTGTTCTGGGTCGTAGTAATTGTGCTGTCGACTGTGGTGTTGGCTGCAGGATTATTATTGGATAATAAAAAGAATACGGGTGCGAAAAGCGAAACCGAACACAGTGAGCAGAAAGAAGCAGGACATGCTTCTGAGTCAGAAGGTGTGGAATTTAGTTCAGCACAAATTCAACAGCAGGGGATTCAACTGGCACAAGTCGCCTATGGCGAGGTCAAGCAAAGTATCAGTTATCCTGCCACGCTGTTAGTAAATACCGATCAGCAGGCGCATGTATCGCCAAGTTTTGCGGGGCGTGTGGAACAGGTTAATGTTGAACTGGGTCAGCAGGTCAAACGCGGGCAGGCATTAGCGACGTTGTTTGTCCCTGATGTGGTCGATCAGCAAGCTAGCTTAAGCATGGCGCAGCAAAATTTACAGCTTGCCGAGCAGGATTATCAACGTGAGCGCCAGCTTTGGCAGCAGGGGATTTCTGCAAAGCAGGATTATCAGCGCGCTTATAGTACCTACCGCCAAGCGCAAATTACCGTACAGGCAGCACGTTCCCGTTTGAGTGCATATGGGGTGAATGCCAACAGTCAGGGACGCTATGTATTGTATGCACCGATTTCTGGAGTGATCAGCAATAAAGACTTGGTGGTTGGGGAAAATGTGCAGCTCAGTGATCAACTATTTACCATTGATCAACTGGGGCAATTGTGGCTCGAATTTGTGTTGCCAAGTTCAGCGCAGCATTTGCAACCTGAGCAAAAAATCCAGTTTAAGTCCTTACAAACAGGCAAGATTTTTCAAGCACAGATTCAAAGCCTGAGTACCGAAGCAGATAAATCTTCTGGGCGCTTAAAAGTCCGCGCCAAAGTACTGGAAGCTTCGAGCGAATTACGTCCAAACCTGATGGTCAATGTCCTGTTTGATGCCGAACAGCCGAAACAGGTGCTACGGGTTGCCAAAACCGCCGTGCAACAGCTTGAAGGTAAAAATGTGGTTTTTTTGGCAAAAGCTGAAAAGGATAAAACCCATTTTCAGCCTGCTGAAGTTCAGTTGGGTGCATATTCGAGTGATGGTCAATGGGTGGAAATCTTGTCTGGGCTAAAAGCAGGGCAACGTTATGTTTCGGCAGGCAGTTTTGTGCTGAAGTCGGAAATGGAAAAAGGCGAGGCTGAGCATGGACACTAAACTGCCACAGCCTGAAGGCTGGTTTGACCGAATCATTCAGTTCGCCATTCAAAATGCACTGTGGGTGATGCTATTTACTTGTGCTTGGATTGGCATTGGAGTGTACAGCTATCAGAAACTGTCGATAGATGCCGTGCCTGACATTACCAATGTACAGGTGCAAATTAACTCGCAAGCCAATGGATTTACTGCACTGGAAGTTGAGCAGCGGATTACCTACCCGATTGAAACTGCGATGGCGGGCATGGCGCATTTGCAGCAGACCCGCTCGATTTCCCGCTATGGGTTGTCGCAAGTCACGATTATTTTTGAAGATGGCACCGATATTTACTGGGCACGACAACTGATTAGCCAGCAACTCCAGCAGGCTAAAGCCGAGTTGCCCGACGGCATCGAACCGCAACTTTCACCGATCTCAACAGGCTTGGGCGAGATTTATCAGTGGGTGATCAAGGCTGAGCCGAATGCCAAAAAGCCAGATGGGCAAGCCTATACCGCAATGGATTTACGCGAGATTCAGGACTGGATTGTGCGTCCGCAGTTACGGCGTGTGCAGGGCGTAGCAGAAATTAACAGTATTGGTGGCTATAACAAAACCTATGTGGTTGCCCCTGATTTAAAACGCCTGCAACAACTACAAATTCCGCTGAGTGATTTGCACACTGCACTACGGGATAACAATGAAAACCGTGGAGCAGGCTTCATTGAGGACAATGGGCAACAGTTGACGGTGCGTGTACCAGGTGTGCTGAGCTCTGTGCAGGATATTGAAAATATCAGTGTCGCCAACAAAAATGGTCTACCGATTCGGGTGGCAGATGTGGCACATGTCTCCATCGGACATGACTTGCGTACAGGCAGTGCAACCTACAACGGTCAGGAAACCGTACTCGGCATCGCCATGATGATGATGGGTGAAAATAGCCGCACTGTTGCCCAAGCGGTGCATACCAAAATCCAGCAGATTCAAAAAAGCCTGCCAAAAGGTGTAGTGATAGAAACGGTGTATGACCGAACTTCACTGGTGGATAAAGCCATCAAAACCGTGGCGAAAAACCTGATTGAAGGTGCGGTGCTGGTCATCGTGATTCTGTTTATTTTCCTTGGGAATTTCAGGGCTGCACTAATTACTGCCTGTATTATTCCGCTGGCGATGCTGTTTACCTTAACAGGCATGGCAAAACAAAATATCAGTGCCAACCTGATGAGTCTGGGTGCGCTGGACTTCGGCATCATTATCGATGGCGCGGTGGTGATCGTAGAAAACTGTATTCGGCGTTTGGCAGAAGCCCAGCACCGAACAGGAGGATTGTTAACCCGTAGCGAGCGATTTCGTGAAGTGTTTTTAGCGGCGAAACAAGCGCGCCGTCCGCTGATTTTTGGGCAAGCCATTATTATGGTGGTGTATTTGCCGATTTTTGCCTTGTCAGGCGTGGAAGCCAAAATGTTCCATCCGATGGCATTTACCGTGGTGATTGCCTTGGTCGGGGCGATGATTTTGTCAGTAACCTTTGTGCCTGCGGCAGTAGCCTTATGTGTGACAGGCAAAGTACAGGAAAAACCAAGCCGCTGGATGCTGACCTTACAACAAGGCTATGCCAATATTTTAGATCGTGCTTATCAATATCGAATCGTCGTGTTGACCGCAGCACTCAGTTTATTGCTGCTGACAGGGGTACTAGCCACCCGAGTCGGCAGCGAGTTTGCACCGACCTTGAGTGAAGGTGACTTTGCAGTGCAGTTGATGCGTGCGCCGAGTACAGGCATTGAACAGTCACTGAAAATGCAGGAACAGGCCGAGCAGCAACTGTTGCAAAAATTCCCTGAAATTAAAGCAATTTTCGCACGGACAGGCACAGCCGAAGTGGCTACCGATGTGATGCCACCCAATATTTCCGATGGAGTGATCTTACTCAAACCGCGTGAACAGTGGTCAAATCCAAATGAAAGCATCGATCAACTCCGTGAGCGCATGCTGAAATTTGTCGCAACACTGGCAGGCAATAACAGTGAATTTTCTCAACCGATTGAACTGCGTTTTAATGAGCTGATTTCAGGCATTCGCAGTGATGTCGGCGTGAAAATTTTTGGTGATGATATGACCGTACTCAATCAGGAAGCCGAAAAGATTGCCCAAAAATTACGTGCAATTTCAGGGGCAAGCGAAGTTAAGGTTGAGCAAACTTCAGGGCTGCCTATGCTCAATGTCGCGATTGATTCTGCATTGGCTGCACAATATGGCTTGTCAGTCAAATCAGTTCAGGACTTGGTCGCCAGTAGTGTTGGTGGGCAAAATGTCGGGCAGATTTTACAAGGTGACCGACGTTTTGACTTTGTGGTGCGTTTGTCTGAGGAGTCACGTAGCACACAGCAATTGGCTCATTTGCCGATTCAACTGCCGAATGGCGGGTTGATTCAACTGCAAGATATTGCCAAAGTTGAACAGGTTTTAGGTTTAAGTCAGGTTAGTCGCGAGCAGGGCAAGCGCCGTGTGGTGGTGACTGCCAATGTGCGGGATCGAGACTTGGGTTCATTTGTGGCAGAGATGCAGCAAACCTTGCAGCAGCAGGCATTGCCAACAGGGTACTGGCTCGGTTTTGGTGGTCAGTTTGAAAATCTGGCTTCAGCAAAAGCCCGTATGCAGATTGTCATTCCTTTGGCTTTGCTGATGATTTTTGCCTTGCTGATGGCTGTATTTTCCAATGTCAAAGATAGCCTGCTGGTGTTTAGTGGCGTGCCATTGGCCTTGTCAGGTGGTGTGGTTGCGCTGTGGCTGCGTGATATTCCTGTGTCAATGTCGGCAGGGGTGGGCTTTATTGCACTTTCAGGTGTCGCCGTACTGAATGGCTTGGTGATGCTGAGCTTTATCAAGGGATTGCGTGAAAACTATGATGTGCACCGCGCCACATGGCAGGGAGCAGTATTACGCCTAAGACCTGTGCTGATGACGGCCTGTGTCGCCTCATTGGGCTTTATTCCGATGGCACTGGCGACAGGCACGGGCGCAGAAGTACAACGACCTTTGGCAACCGTGGTCATTGGGGGGATATTATCCTCAACGCTACTGACTTTGCTGTTATTGCCTGTGATTTATCGCTGGCTGAATGAAAAATCCAGCTAATCATTTTTTGAAAAACCACGTTGGACAAATGCTGAAAATTTGTCTAACGTGGTTTTTATAACCATAAAAACAGGAGTCCCTGTATGAGTGGACACCATCATGGGCATGAGCATCATCATGCCGCAGCTAGTGAAAATAATTCGAAAAAACTTTGGCTGGCACTGGGTCTGACCAGTAGCTTTTTAATCGTTGAAGTGATTGCAGGTTTTCTAACCCAGAGTTTGGCGCTCTTATCCGATGCTGCGCATATGTTTACCGATGCGGCCGCACTGGCAGTTGCACTTATCGCCATTAAAATTGGTAAACTGCCTGCCGATGACAAACGCACGTTTGGGTATCAGCGGTTTGAAATTTTGGCGGCACTGTTCAATGCGCTGATGCTGTTTTTAGTGGCTGTCTATATTTTATATGAAGCTTATGTGCGTTTTAGCCAGCCACCCGAAATTCAAAGTCTAGGTATGTTGGTGGTGGCAATACTGGGTTTAGTGATTAACCTCATCGCCATGAAAATCTTAATGTCAGGCGTGGACGATAGCCTGAATGTCAAAGGTGCATATCTGGAAGTATTGAGCGATGCACTGGGTTCGGTCGGGGTGATTTTTGGGGCAGTACTGATTTATCTGACGCAATGGGTGTGGGTGGATACCTTGGTTGCGGTTTTCATTGGGATGTGGGTGCTGCCACGGACATGGCTTTTGCTCAAACAAAGCATCAATATTTTGCTAGAGGGCGTGCCTGATGAAATTGATATCGAGGCGTTGCGGCAAGATCTGTTATCTCTGGATGGTGTGGAAAGCATTCATCAACTGAAAGTCTGGGCAATCAGCTCCAAGAATATTCATCTCGCGGTACATTTATTTGCACCACAGGCGGAGCGAAATCGTCTATATCGTGAAGCAACAGAAATGCTGACACATCGTTATGGCATTCGGCAGGTGACGTTACAGATTGAAGAAAATCCCTGCCATTCTCATGAACATTTGCATCAGCATTAAGGTTTTAAGATCTTATAAGTGCCACTCATGATTGCAGTCACGGCATTTCCATGCTTTTTGTGACTGAAGAAATCCTTGCATTGATAATTTAAAGTTTGGAAGTTGGCGCCAGAACAGCAGACCTGAACCCACGGTCACCAAAAATACTACGCCTGTAGCAATTTGCAGGATTGGGCTTGCACCATGGGCAAAAACCGACATCACAATACACGCAATCACGAGCAGGAGCAGTAGAAAAATCGAAAAGACCAAAATGACTAAACTTTTTGGAATTTCTGGGCGGACGGCATTGCTCCCTTGGGCAACAGGCATAATTTTAGCACTTTGGCATTGTGGGCAACGATATTGCATGGACACTCCCAAATGAATTTATGGTTATTTTAGCGAACTTCGTGGCAAAGCAAAAAGTTTAGTCGAAAAAAAACCACTGATCATGTCAGTGGTTTTTTAGAATTTGGCGTCCCTACGGGGATTCGAACCCCGGTTACCGCCGTGAAAGGGCGATGTCCTAGGCCTCTAGACGATAGGGACTTATCGAGGCAACACATATGAGGTTTGGTGGAGCCAAGCGGGATCGAACCGCTGACCTCTACAATGCCATTGTAGCGCTCTACCAACTGAGCTATGACCCCAGTCTGTGTGAGCGCAATATTAGGGGCATTCCACTCACACGTCAAGCAAAAAGATTACTCGCTTGTTTCAGTTGCTTCATTTTTCGGCAATTGGATGCTTTCGTTGAGTTTTTCCCAAACTTTAAGCTCTTTTTTGCTCGGACCGCCGACAATTTCAAGCGCACGGCGTAAGCGCGCATAGGTCAGGTCAGGGCCAATGGTAACCATTGCTTGCATCACAGGGGTTGAACTGGTTGAACCTGCAATCGCAATAAAGAACGCTGGCATAAAGTCACGCAGTTTAATGCCCATCTGGTTTGCCAAGTCCATCAGAATCTGGCTGACCGTGTCATTGTTCCATGTGAAGGTTTTTTCCAGACGCCAGATGGCAAACTGTAAGCTTTGACGTACTTGTTCTTGGTTCAATTTTTTGCTTTCAAACATCTCTGCAGTGATGTTTGGCATGTGGTTGAAGTAAAAACCTGCCCAGTTCACGGCTTCTGACAACAAGTTGATACGCGGCTGAATCGCGGTGGCAATCTCTTCAAGTTTTTTGCTGTCATTTTGCCAAGTCAAAATACGCTCTAGCAGTTGTACAGGGCTTAAACCTTTAATCCACTGACCATTCAACCAGTTCAGTTTATCGACATCAAACACTGGACCACCCAAAGACACACGGTGAATGTCAAAATTGTCCATCATGTCTTGTAAGGTGAACACTTCACGCTCGTCAGGCATCGACCAACCCATACGACCCAAGTAGTTCAATAGTGCTTCAGGTAATACACCGATGTCGCGGTAGTAGTTGATTGACGTCGGGTTTTTACGTTTTGATAATTTCGATTTGTCTGGGTTACGCAACAATGGCATGTGACAAAGCTGTGGCATGTCCCAACCGAAGTATTGGTAAAGCAACTGGTGTTTTGGTGCCGAAGGTAACCATTCTTCACCACGGAATACATGGGTGATTTGCATGAGATGGTCATCGACTACGTTGGCCAAGTGGTAGGTTGGCAGACCATCGGTTTTCAGCAAGATTTGCATGTCGACCTGCGCCCAAGGAATATCCACTTCGCCACGCAGTAAGTCATTGACTTTACAGATACCTTCTTCAGGAACTTTCATACGAATCACATGTGGTTCGCCTGCTGCAAGACGGCGTTGAACTTCTTCTTGAGAAAGTTTTAAACCACGACCATCGTATTTTGGCGTTTCGCCACGTGCTTGTTGTTCCGCACGCATCTGATCCAGCTCTTCGGCTGTCGCAAAACAGTAAAATGCGTGTCCTTTTTCCACCAGCTCCAGCGCATATTGTTTATAGATATGCATACGCTCAGACTGACGGTAAGGTGCGTGTGGACCGCCGACATCTGGGCCTTCTGACCATTCGATACCTAACCAGCGTAGTGAATCCAAAATCATTTTTTCTGATTCAGGTGTTGAACGCAGTTGATCCGTATCTTCAATACGTAAAATAAACTCGCCGCCATGTTGTCTAGCGAAGCACAAGTTAAATAAGGCAATATAAGCTGTACCTACATGAGGGAAGCCTGTAGGAGAGGGCGCGATACGGGTACGGACTTTCATAATGGATTCAGTTTTAAAATCTAATGCGGGCTATTATAACGAAAAAAGCCCTGTATAACGTGAAAAAGCAACGTAACACAAGGCTGATTTTGACGGGAATGTCTTAGGAATTAAGAGTCGCGCGTTTGAAATAATGCTTGGAGAATTCGAGAAAAACGTTCATGTTGGTAAGCAAAGAAGTTTTGGCTTGGCTGTACATGAATGGCATTTAAGATTTTGATGTTATCCAGATCTGAATCAATCGCTTTGGTATTTTGCTTTTGCTTACTGAGTTCTTTTTCAATCAATGAAACATGATGAGCATTTTTACCCAGTGTAATGGCGGTTTTGCTTGTTACTTTGTCTTTATTTTCAATGACATTTGCATAGCTACCTGTTGCACCTAAACTTAGACACAAGCCTAAAACTACACCATGAAAATATGCCATAAAATAAAACTCCAAAAAGTTAAAGCGGCTTTTTTTGTTATTCCCAGCGTATTTAAACAACGCTACCACTGATTTTATCAGTTGCTACTATAACGTACATTTACATAAAAGAAAGCGTATTTATTTTACAAAATACCCATCTGGTTTATGGCGATATACTGAGAATCCTACATAATGGCTGTTTTAACAAAGAAATAGACTTGTTTGGTAAGCCCGTTTTATTTTCTTGTGTCTCATTGAAATAGATTTCAATTTTGATCAAAGAAAGATAAATAAAGAGCGGGTAGCCATGATGAAACAGATCTAGGTCATCAGAATGAATAGTCAATAGTCACATATCAGTAGTATAGAAGAAAAACCTGAAAGCTTAGAATAAAACATTATAAATGTTTGATATTTCAAATTTATTAAGAATAAGTATAGTGATTTAAAAATATTTTGAGAATAAAAAATGCGCAAGCTGATTACAGCAGGGGTAGTAACACTGCTCACAACAACAAGTTCATGGGTTTATGCAGATAAAACCTTCCTCAATGTGTCTTATGATCCAACCCGAGAGTTTTATCAGGAATATAATCAAGTTTTTGGGCAGTATTGGCTCAAACGTACAGGTGAGAAAGTTGAGTTTAAACAGTCACATGGTGGTTCAGGTAAACAGGCTCGCGCAGTTGCTTCGGGTTTGCCAGCCGATGTGGTGACGTTGGCACTTGCTAACGATATCGATGAAATTGCCAATGCAGGCTATATCCGTAAAGACTGGCAGCAACAATTTCCGCAGCATTCGGCACCATACACATCAACCGTGGTTTTTTTGGTGCGTAAGGGCAACCCAAAACAGATTCATGACTGGAAAGATTTGACCAGATCTGGTGTGGAAATTATTACGCCAAATCCAAAAACGGGCGGTGCACCGCGCTGGATTTATTTGGCGGCATGGGGTTATGCGCTTAAGCAGCCAGGTGGTAATGATACTAAAGCCCGAGAACTGGTATCTAAACTGTATCACAATGTCAAAGTGCTTGACTCTGGGGCGCGCGGTTCACTGACGACATTTGCTGAACGTGGTATTGGGGATGTGTTGTTGACTTGGGAAAATGAAGCTTTACTGGCACAAAATAATTTAGGCAAAGATAAGTACCAGATTGTTTATCCTTCGGTGTCAATTTTAGCCGAACCTTCGGTGGCAATTGTCGATAAAACAGTCGATAAAGATGGCAATCGTCTTTTGGCAAAAGGCTATTTAAACTTTTTATATTCCCCACAAGGGCAGGCACTGGCAGCCAAATATAATTTCCGCCCGCGCAATGCACAGGTTGCACAAAAATACGCGTATAAATTCCCGAAAATCAAATTATTTACCATTGATCAGGTCTTTGGTGGCTGGGCAAAAGCGCAAAAAATCCATTTTGCCAATGGTGGTGTTTTCGACCAGATTTATGCAAAACCTTAAACAATTTGCCTCAGGTCGCTGGGGCGCAGTATTGATTTGCTGATTTTTTTAACAAAAAACGGAAATAACTATCGCAAAATAATATTTCCGTACAAAAAGCCGTTTGGAACTTGCATGAAACATGGAGATAATGTGCAATTACATTTTTAATTCTCGATTTCCGTCCGTATGTCACATATTTCTGTATTACTCCATGAAACTATAGATGCGTTGTTAGCAGATCGTCATACAGGAATTTATGTCGATGCAACTTTTGGGCGTGGTGGACACAGCCGCTTATTATTATCAAAACTCGATGCCAATAGCCGCGTTTATGCCTTCGACAAAGACCCACAAGCTTTGGCTGTGGCTGCTGAACTAGAACAACAAGACCCTCGTTTTAAAATTATTCATGCCAGTTTCGCCGATATTCAGCAAGAACTGACTGCATTAGGTCTGCATGAAGTCGATGGCATCATGGCAGACTTAGGCGTCTCATCCCCTCAGCTTGACCAAGCCGAGCGCGGTTTTAGCTTTATGCAAGACGGCCCGTTGGACATGCGCATGGACAATTCAAAGGGGCAAACTGCCAGTGAATGGTTATTGAGCATTGAAGAAGAAGCGCTTGCCAATATTATTTTCCAGTATGGTGAAGAGCGTTATAGTCGCCGAATTGCCCGTGCCATTAAGCAGGCAGGGGAAATTCGTACAACTGCCCAACTTGCTGAAATTGTCAAAGTTGCCCATCCGAAATGGGAAAAAAACAAGCATGCCGCGACGCGTACTTTCCAAGCCATTCGTATTGCGATTAATAAAGAACTCGATGATATTGAAAAGTTTCTACCACAAGCGGTAGATTTACTCTCAGCACATGGGCGTTTGGCAGTGATTAGTTTCCATTCTTTAGAAGACCGTCTGATCAAGCAATTTATTCAAAAAGAGTCTACTCTGGCAGAAGATCATGGTTGGGGCTTGCCGCAACAGCGAGTTGATACGCGTCGTCTGAAAAAAATCTCGCGCATTCGCGCCAGTGAACAAGAAGTAAAAAGTAACCCACGCTCACGTAGTGCATGGTTACGTGTGGCTGAACGACTAGATAAATAAAGGCACACCATGAATATAGAGGTTGTTGAAGAAAAACCAGTCAAGGATCGAGTTGTGTTGAAAAAAGGGCTGACCTATTTGGTTTTGGTCTGCCTGATTTTTATCAGCGCGGTTATGGTGGTATTTGAAGTATACGAATATCGGTATGATTATCGTCAATTGAGTAGTTTACTGCGTGCTGAAGATGATCTAAATGCCGAATGGGGACGGTTGCTGATCGAGCAGCAAACTTTTGGGGCAACTGCCCAAATCGGGACACGTGCCGTGACCCAGCTTCGTATGTACTCACCACCACCTTCGGATACCGTGGTGATTTCTCTTCCTTCAACCGCGCAAAAAAAGTAAGGTCAGTTCAATGACTGAAAAACGAATGAATTTAAAACGTAAAACCAAGCTTTCAGTGACTGAAAAGAGCGAAATTACCTTTGATCAATGGCGCTTTTATTTGCTCTGGGGCATTGTTTTACTGTGTTTTTTAATATTGGTATTTCGTGCATTTTATGTGCAAATTATTAATAAGGACTTCTTGCAAAATAAAGCCAATGCGCTGATTTTACGTGATGAAACCATTAGACCGATGCGCGGCATTATTAGTGACCGTAATGGTGTACCGTTAGCCATCAGTACGCCGATTATGAAAGTGGTGATGGATCCACGTGATTATTTTGAAAACAAAAAACTCTATGATGAGATGACTGCTCCGCTTAAACCTGGCGAGCGTCGCAAACCAAAACAAAAACTGCCGGATAAAAACTTCGATCTCGATGAACTGGCAAATATCGTCGGTGTCGATGCTGACTGGCTGAAGAAGCAGATGCAGGCGCATCCTCATTCACGTTATTTGGTATTAAAAACCGAAGTACCACCACCACAGGCAGACTTTATCCTTGAACATGATTTTCAGGGTGTGTATACCGAAAAATCCTACAAGCGTTTTTACCCGCAACCTCAGCCGAATGCCCAGATTATTGGTTTGACCAATAATGATGGTAAAGGGGTGGAAGGTCTGGAAATGAAGCTGAATAAAAAATTGACGGGTGTCAATGGCTTGCAGATCAACATTCGCGATAAATACGGTAACCGTGTTAAAGATCCAGAAGTGGTGAAACCTGTACAGGCAGGAGAAAATTTCACCTTAAGTATCGACTCGCGCTTGCAATATATTATGTACCGTGAATTGACTGCTGCGGGTATTGCCAATAATGCACGTTCAGCAACAGCAATTGCGGTCGATGTCAAAACGGGTGAAATTCTGGCGATGAGCAGTTGGCCATCGTACAACCCAAATGATAAAACCAGCTTAAATAATAAAGACGCGATGCGTAACCGTGGTGCAGTCGACATGTTTGAACCAGGTTCAACCATGAAGCCATTTACCATTGCTGCGGCATTGGAAAGTGGTAAATATACAGAAAATACGATTATTAATACCTCACCAGGTTCCATGCGGATTGGTAATCATATTATTCATGACACCCATAACTACGGTGCATTGACTTTGGCAGGGGTGATTATTAAATCTTCGAATGTCGGTGCAGCAACCATTGCGCTGTCTTTACCAACGCCAACCATTCCGACCTTCTTTAAACGTGTAGGTTTCGGGCAGCGTTCTGCCGTACATTTTCCAGGAGAAAGTCCAGGGCTGATCTTGCCATCGAAATATTGGAACATGTCTGAAATTGGTACGATGGCCTATGGTTATGGTTTAAATGCTACGGTATTACAGTTGGTGCAAGGCTATGCCATGCTAGCCAACCACGGCATGGAAGTACCCTTAACCTTGTATAAACTGAATAAACCAGTTCAAGGTAAACAAGTGCTTGATCCAAAAATTGCCGATAAGGTCGTGCTGATGATGGAACAGGTCACCCAGCCAGGTGGTACAGCAACACAGGCACAAGTTCCTGGCTATCGCGTGGCAGGGAAAACGGGAACGGCACATAAGCTGAATGCTGACCGACGTGGTTATTCAAAAAATGAATACCGTGCGTTGTTTGCAGGGCTTGCACCTGTGAGTAATCCACGTATTGCCATGGTTGTTGTGGTGGAAAACCCACAAGGTACTTATTATGGTGGTACGGTATCTGCACCTGTATTTTCGCGCATTATGCAAGAGTTTTTACGCTTACTGGATGTGCCATTGGATAAACCCTTACAAGCCCCTAAAATTCAATAATTGGTGAGTTCATGTCGATTACTTTGCAGCAGATTTATCCTGTTGAGTCTATTCAAACTTGGATGACTCAGCCCTTTCAAGGGTTTTGTTTAGACAGCCGTCATGTTGAAGCAGGGCAGATTTTTATTGCGCTGACCAGTTATTCTCAGCCTGAAAAAACCTTGCACTTTGCACAGGCTGCATTGCAGCGAGGTGCGATCGGAATTATTGCCGAGCAGCCGTTGCCACTGGAGAACTGCGTGGTTTGTCCAGATGTGCGTCAGCGCATGGGGACATGGCAAAAAGCCTATTTGCAAGCGACAGCAGCTACAGCACCGTTGCATATTTTGGCGGTCACGGGTACCAATGGTAAAACCACCATTTCACGTTTGATTGCTGAATTGATCAGTTCACAACATCAACGCTGTGCAGTGATGGGAACCACAGGTAATGGGATTTTACCCAATCTGGAACCCTCGACCCACACCACTGTGGATGCACTTTATTTACAGAATTTATTGCATAGCTACGCTGAGCAAGGTGCAAGCTTTGCTTCGCTCGAAGCCAGTTCACATGGTTTGGAGCAAGGTCGTTTAAATGGCTGTGAGATTGAAATTGCCGTATATAGTAATTTAAGTCGCGATCATCTGGATTATCATAAAACGCTAGAGGCGTATGCTGAAGCAAAATCCCAGTTATTCACATTTACGTCATTAAAATATGCTGTGATTAATCTGGATGATGCCTATGCTGACGTGATGCTGAATGCTGCACGTCATAATCCAGCACAACCAAAAATTTTCACCTATGCAATCCAGCAAGCTGCTGATTTTTATGTTTCAGATTTGAACTTTAGCTTGCAAGGTGCACGTTTTACTTTACATAGTCCAGTCGGGCAGTTTGCAGTGAACAGTCCATTGCTCGGACAGTTCAATGTTGAAAACTTATTGGCGAGTTTGATTGCAGCCTATGCGGCAGGATTTGATTTATCAGCATTGATCGCGGCTGTACCACAATTGCAAGGTGCACCAGGTCGCATGCAGGTCTTGCGCGATCAGCAGCGTTTGTTTGTTGTGGATTATGCACATACCCCAGATGCCTTGATTCAAGTTTTGACCAGTTTGCAACGTCATGTCGAGCATCGCTTATGGGCTGTGTTTGGCTGTGGCGGTGACCGTGATCGTGGCAAGCGCCCACTCATGGTTCAAGCGGCATTGGAACATGCCAATCCTGTGCTGTTGACCACAGACAATCCACGCACCGAAAACCCTGAACAGATTTTTGCCGATATGAAACAAGGCATCAATTTTGCTCAGCATGAAGTGCATGAAATCCATGACCGCCGCGAAGCGATTAAATTTGTTGTGCAGCAGGCACAGGCAGGGGATATTGTGGTGATTGCAGGCAAAGGACATGAAAATTATCAGGAAATCGATGGCGTTCGTCATTGGTTTGATGATGTGGTAGAAGTAAAAGCGGCTATCGATCATCAGCACGGAATGCTTACCGCGTATTCAGCTTTGGAAAATTAACGCACATGCATACATCGACCACCAGCACTGTTCCCTTGATGCCTTGGACAGCGGCTGAACTTCAACAGGCGACACAAGGTTATTGGTATCAAGATCAACAGCCAGAGCAAGTGATTAAGCGGGTTTTGACTGATTCACGACATGCCGAAGCAGGCGATGCCTTTTTGGCACTTAAAGGTGAGCGTTTTGATGCTCATAATTTTGTTAAAAATGTTGCAGTGCAAGGCTGTCAGGTTGTTATTGTAGAACGCCCGATTGAGCAGCTCGATATTGCCCAATTGGTAGTGGCGGATACCCGCTTGGCTTTGGGGTATTTGGGGCAATTTCGCCGTCAACAATTTCCAGACCTGAAAGTACTGGCGTTAACAGGCAGCAGTGGTAAAACCACCACCAAAGAAATGCTGGGTAGTATTTTGTCTCGGTTAGCCCCAACACTGATTACCCGTGGTAACCTGAACAATGATTTGGGCGTACCGATGATGTTACTGGAACTACGTCCTGAGCATCAGTATGCCGTAATGGAACTGGGCGCAAGCCACGTTGGTGAGATTGACTATACCTCAAACTTGGTTCAGCCACAGGTGGCAGGCATTTTAAATATTGGCACTGCACATCTGGGTGAGTTTGGTGGGCGTGAAAAAATTTGTCAGGCAAAATCGGAAATTTATCGTCATATTTCTCCTGAAGGCACATCGATTGTTCCAGCAGTAGATGACTTTACTACACAAATTAACGCAGCTGTCCAAACGACAAAACGCTTAAGTTTTGGTGAAGGCGGTGATGTTTTTGCCGAGCAAATTCAATTGCATCCACAATCAGCCAGTTTTGTATTACATACGCCACAAGGTTCAGCATCGGTTGAGTTGCCTTTTGCAGGATTACACAATGTGCAGAATGCTCTGGCAGCATGTGCTTTTGCATTGGCAATCGGTATTTCCCTTGAAGATGTGGTACAAGGTTTGCAACAGGCAAAAGGCGCAAAAGGGCGTTTGAATTTTATTTCACATCAGCAATATGTGTTGATTGATGATACCTATAATGCAAATCCAACATCGATGCGTGCTGCGGCTGAGGTATTGACTCAGCAACAGGGCATTAAAGTCATGGTGATGGGTGATATCGGTGAGCTGGGTGACAGTAGTCGCGACGAACACTTTGCCTTAGGTCGTGATTTGGCTCAGTTGCCATTAGATTATGTGCTTGCTGTGGGTGAATTCGCCGATGCAACAGTAGCGGGTGCAGCAGCAGAGCATTGCCATGCATTTGAAACGCAGGCACAAGCGCTGAAATTTTTAATTAATCTTGTAGAAAAACATCAACCTCAGACCATGAGTTTCCTGTTTAAAGGTTCTCGTTATACCCATATGGAGACGTTGATGGCTGATTTGATGGAGAAGCTTTAAATGCTGTTATGGTTATTTGAACATTTGGCAGGATTCGACAGTTCCTTCAAAGTTGTTCGTTATTTGACACTACGTGCTTTGCTCAGTGTATTGACTTCCTTGCTGATCGGATTGTTTTTGGGTCCTGTGATGATCCGAAAATTACGTGCCTTAAAATATGGTCAGGCAGTCAGCTCGTTTGCTCCTGAAAACCATGCCAAGAAAATGGGCACACCGACCATGGGCGGGGTTTTGATTCTGATGTCGATTGGGATTAGCACCTTGCTGTGGGCAGATTTGTCTAACCCTTATGTCTGGATCGTGCTTGGGGTGATGGTGATTTTCGGGGCTGTTGGCTGGGCAGATGACTGGATCAAAATCCGCTATAAAGACAATGCAGGTTTGCCTGCACGTAAAAAGTTCTTCTGGACATCGGTCGCGTCTTTAGGCGCTGGTATTGCGTTGTATGTGATTGCGATTAATCAGCATAACCCATTGTATACACACAATATGCTGGACTTGTTGATCCCATTTTTCAAAAACCTCAGCATTCCATTCTCAGTGATTCCTCTTGGACTTGCCTTTATTGCCTTTACTTATTTGGTGATTAATGGTGCATCCAATGCAGTTAACCTGACTGACGGTCTGGATGGTCTGGCGATTATGCCTGTGGTATTGGTTGCTGCAGGGCTGGGAGTATTTGCCTATTTGTCAGGGGATACTCGTTTTGCCAATTATTTGCATATTCCTTATATTAAATATTCATCTGAACTGATTGTGATCTGTTCTGCGATGGTTGGTGCAGGTCTGGCTTTCCTTTGGTATAACGCACATCCTGCTCAAGTCTTTATGGGTGATGTGGGCGCGCTGGCACTGGGTGCAATGCTCGGTACGATTGCCGTGATGGTTCGTCAGGAAATTGTATTTGCGATTATGGGCGGTGTTTTTGTGATGGAAGCCATTTCAGTGTTCTTGCAAATTGGTTCTCTGCGCATGCGCAACAAGCGTGTCTTCTTGATGGCACCGTTGCACCATCACTATGAAAAGCAGGGCTGGAAAGAAACTCAGGTGGTGATTCGTTTCTGGATCATTACGATTATTCTAGTGGTTTTAGGCTTAATGACGTTAAAATTGCGTTAATCCCTAATCCATAGCAAAAAAGCTGGCTTCGGTCAGCTTTTTTATTTGCAGAAAATCGGAGTGAAAACCATGCAATTGCTGATGTGCCCTGTCTGCCGAGATTCATTAACCTTAGATGCACGAACTTGGCGCTGCCCACAGGGGCATAGTTTTGACTTGGCAAAACAAGGCTATGTCAATTTGCATGTGGTACAGCATAAGCATAGTAAACAGCCCGGAGATACGCCTGAAGCGGTTGATGCACGCCGAGCTTTTTTATCGGCAGGGTTTTATGCACCCTTACGTCAAGCTGTTGAGCAAGTATTGCAGCGTTATCAGCCGAAAACACTACTAGATATTGGCTGTGGTGAAGGCTATTACACCAGTGCCATGCAAGCTCATGTGGAACAATGTGTTGGGGTTGATATTGCTAAAAGCGCTGTGCAGCGTGCAGCCAAGCTGAATCAAGACGTGACTTGGGTGGTTGGGACAGGGGCTGTTTTGCCTGTTTTGGATCAGTCGATTGATTTTTGCACCAGCTTGTTTAGTCCTATTCCGCAGCAGGAAATTTTACGAGTTTTAAAACAAGAAGGATTATGCTTGGTGGTCACGCCTGCGCCTCGGCATTTATATGATTTGCGAGTGGCATTATTTGAACAGGTGAATTTGCATGAGCCTGAAAAATTTGTGGCACAGCTTAGTGAAAATTTTGAACTGATTGACGCGCCTGTGGTTGAAGCAAAACTGAGTTTACAACAACAAGATATTACGAATTTATTGGCAATGACGCCATATGCCTACAAAGCGAAACTTGAAAAGCGCCAAGCTTTAGAACAACGGGATAGTTTGCAGGTCACCGCATGTTTTCAGCTGTACCTCTTTAAAAAGAAAGCCGTCATTTGACGGCTTTTTCCTTTAGTCCACTTTATTAATCAGCTGTTCTAAAGAGTCTGGGCTTGATTTTTTTGCTGCCGCAGCAGGTTGTGTATTATTCATTTTGGGTGGCGATTTTTCTGATGGAATCAGGATTTCTTCACCTGGCAGATCTGAAAAATCTTCAACATCCTGCTTTTTGCTGACTGGTTTGCTCACAGGAACAGGATGATAGATTGGTCGGGCCAATGGTGGCGCAATGCGGTTTTCATTACGACCAGCCTGTTCAACTGTAAGCTGCTCATGAGAAATAGGCGCTTTGGCATTTTTATCCAAAGTGACCCATGCAGGTGGTGTGCCTTCGAGTGAGCGACTCATGAAGTTAATCCAGACAGGTAACGCTGCGACACCGCCGTATTCTAGGCGTCCCAATGTGGTTGGCTGGTCAAACCCAACCCATGAAATTGCCACCAGTTTGCCATTAAAGCCCGCAAACCAAGCATCTTTGGCATCATTGGTGGTTCCTGTTTTACCACCCAAATCATCACGCCCAATTTTTAATGCTGCCCGTCCTGTACCATGCTGAATCACATCGCGCAAAATATTGGCCATATCATAGGCTGAACTGGATTTAATAATACGCTGTGCTTGGCGGAATTCACTGTTGCTGGCATCAGCCTGTTTGATTTGTACCTGAGGCTGTTGCTTAAAGGCTTCATCGTCAGGTGTGGCTGCTTGCTCAGAGGCAGTTGTATCATCGTTATTATTGCCATTAATGCAGGAAATACACGCATATTCTGGGTTGGCTTTATAAATGGTTTTGCCATAAGCATCTTCAATATGCTCAATAAAATAAGGCTCAACCCGAAAACCGCCATTGGCAAAAGTGGCATAACCGGTTGCCATTTGTATCGGTAAAACCTGTGGTGTTCCCAGAGCAATGGTAAAGTTATTTGGAATTTGATTTTCCTGTAAGCCGAAATCCATTAACAACTGACGAGCCCGATCTACACCTACACTTTGTAATAAGCGAACAGAGACGGTATTACGAGAAAGATATAAAGCACGACGTAAAGGAATCATGCCTAAATAGCGGCCATCAGAGTTTTTTGGCGACCATTTGCCAATCGTAATTGGACTATCATCTACCATCGTATAGGGAGTCATTCCTCGCTCTAATGCCAGTGCATAAATAAATGGCTTAATGGTTGAACCTGGTTGACGCCAACCCTGAATTGCACGGTTAAACGTTGACTGAGCATAGCTATAACCACCTACAACAGCTTCAATTGCACCATTATTAGGATTTAATGCGATTAATTGCCCTTGGACTTTTGGAATTTGAACCAACGACCAGACTGTTTTATTGTCATTTGGACGTAAGCGTACAATATCATCGGGTTTAACAATTTGAGATGCATGGGTTGGTGCTGCACCAACACTATTGGCATTGCGATAAGGGCGCGCCCATGACATGCCTGACCACGGCACTGTGACGATGGAACCATCTTTTAATTCGGCTTCAAAACTGTTGTTGTCGACTTTAATGACTTTGGCAGGATAATTGTTGGCGTAAGTAAAGAATTTTGCTAAGGATACGCCATGTGCTTCAGCGCCACGCCAGCCATGACGGCGATCATAAGCTTCTAAGCCTTCTTGTACGGACTGTTCTGCATATGCCTGACGTTTGCTATCAATCGTGGTGTAAATTTTAAAGCCAGAATCAACTGCTTTTTCCCCGAATTTTGCAACAATTTCGGCACGAACCATCTCGCCAATATACGGAAAGCGGGTTAGCACACCGCGATCTGGCATATTCAAGTTTAAAGGTTCTTCAATTGATTTTTGATACTCTGCCTGATTGATATAACCGAGTTGGCGCATACGCCCTAAAATCCAGTTACGACGTTCCAGTGCGCGTTCAGGATTGGCAACGGGATTGTATTTAGAAGGAGCTTTAGGCAGACCTGCGATCATTGCCATTTGAGCGGTGCTGAGCTGATTAATATTTTTGTTATAGTAAATTTTAGCTGCTGCAGCGATCCCGTAAGCATTTTTCCCTAAAAAGATTTTATTGACATACAGTGTCAAAATTTCGGGTTTGGTTAGGTTTTGTTCGATTTTTCGTGCCAGAAAAATCTCGGTGAGTTTGCGCTTTAAAGTACGTTCAGGTGAAAGATAATAATTTTTAGCCACCTGCATGGTAATGGTTGAACCACCCGTTTGTGTATCTGAACCCGTTAAGCTTTCACTGACTGCTCGCCCCAAGCCTTTAAAGCTAATGCCACTATGTTCAAAAAACGAAGAATCTTCTGCTGCCAGAAACGCCTGAATAAAATGGGGTGGAATCTGCTTGTACTCAACAGGCACAGATAATTTTCCACCGTATTCTGCAATCAGCTGATTGTCTGCTGTATAAATTTGAATAGGCTTTAAAAGAGGTGCTTTTTTTAGACTACTCATTTCAGGTAAGGAAGGGGCAATGTATAAATACATGCCATAAAAGCCCATTGGAATAAGAAGAATAATGATCAGTAAAAACAGAAAAATTGGATGAATTCGACCTGAACAAGATAGATTTTTCATAACAAGTAATATTTAATATGGAAAATGGGCGATCGGAGCTTGAGTATAGCTGAAGCCCAGTATAGCCGAGAAGAACCTTGTTCAGGGTATTATATCCGTCATTATGGCGACGAAATGCATTACACGACAAGGTATTATGCTATTCTAAATAAAAAATAACAGGAATAAACATCGTGCTAAGGTTATATCGTAAACCTAAAAAGGGGTTAATAGGGGTTGATATTAGTTCGACTTCTGTAAAAATGCTGGAGCTTTCGGCTAAGCATGGGCGTTATTGTGTAGAAAGCTATGCGCTTGTACCTTTGCCAGAAGGCGCTGTCGTTGAAAAAAATATTATTAATCCAGAGGCTGTTGCTGAAGCTTTAGAGAAAGCGATTGAAGCAGCAAACCCATCGACTGTTAATGCCGCTTTTGCAATTCCTACTTCAAGCGTTATTCATAAAATCATCGAAATGGATGAAGATATGAGTGATGATGAGCGAGAAATTCAAATCCGAATGGATGCTGAACAGTACATCCCGTTTCCACTTGATGACGTGAGTTTGGATTTTGAAGTTTTGCCAGAACCTGTGTCCAAAGCAAATCGTGTCAATGTCCTTCTGGTCGCAACGCGTACAGAAAACGTGGAAGCGCGCAATGAAGCCCTGATTTATGCGGGCTTAACCGCGAAAGTTGCAGATGTTGAAAGTTATGCAATGGAACGCGCATTGGGAATGTTTGCTGATACTTTGCCGCTTGGTACACGTGTTATTGCCATTTTGGACATTGGTCATTCTATGACCACCTTGTCTGTGATGCATGATGGTAAAAATGTTTATACCCGTGAACATGTGTTTGGGGGCAAGCAGCTCACCAAAGAAATTCAAAGTCGTTATGGCTTGTCTTATGCAGAAGCAGGACGGGCAAAAAAAGAACGTAGCTTACCCGATGATTTTGATGCCGAAGTGTTGTTACCTTTCATGGATAGCATTGCTCAACAGGCACAACGCTCGTTGCAGTTATTTTTCTCATCTTCGCAGTTTAATGATGTTGATCATATTTTATTGGCAGGTGGTACGGCAAATCTGCCTGGTCTGGCAAAAATATTACAACAGCAGTTGGGTTATCGAGTCACTGTAGCGAATCCATTCTTACAAATGAGTTTTTCTCCAAAAATTAATATTAAAAAAATTGAAGATGATGCTTCCTCTCTTCTGGTTGCTTGTGGTTTAGCGTTAAGGAGTTTTGATTAATGTCAAAAATAAACTTACTACCTTGGCGTGATGAGCTACGGGAACAGCGCAAAAAAACTTTTATTCTCATTTCTATTCTTGTTGCAATCTTGGGTGGTTTTTCAGTTTTTGCAGCATGGATGTATTTTGATCAAAAGCAAAGTGATCAAGAAAGTGCGAACCAGCTGATTACTACAAGTAATCAACAGCTTGATCAAAAACTAAAATCACTTTCTGGTTTGCAAAAACAAACGCAAGCGATTGTTGAGCGCATGAAGCTGATTCAGAATTTACAAGCACAGCGCCCAATTACAGTCCGTTTAATTGACCAGTTAGTACGCACAGTGCCAAGTAATATGTATCTGACCAAGTTTGAACGGGTTGGTGATCATTTTACCATTGAAGGTAAAGCTGAAAGCCCAAATGTTGTGGCTGATTTTATGCGAAACTTAGGTCGGTCAGCATGGTTTCGAAATGTGTTTATGAAATCATTTGATGCGGCTGCAGACAATAAATCAAATCCAACACAAAGTTCAGTCGTGCCGCGTGTTGAAGTAGGATATGGCAGCTTTGTTGTGACTGCTGATTTGGGTCAGATTGCACAAGTAACAGAAGATCAAATGGCTTCAGAACCTCAAACAACGAAAGGGGCTGCGAAATGAGTCAAGAACAATTAGATGAATCAACAGGAAATGCAGTCAAGCCAGCAAAAAACAAAATGACACTGGATCGTTTTGTAAAGCAGTTTAACTCTCTGGATGCCTCTAATTATGGCGGATGGCCTGTTTCGGTTAAAATTACCTGCTGGATTTTTATTTTCCTTATTGTTTGTATTGTTGGATACTTTGTACTGATCAGTTCTAAAATCGATGCGATTACAACAGCTCAGGCTCAAGAAGCCAATTTGCTGAATGAATACCGAGAAAAAGATTCAAAATTACGTAACTTGCAACTTTATCAGAAACAGTTGGTAAAAATGCAGGCAGATTTTAATCAGCAGCTACAGCAATTACCTAAAGAATCTGAAATTCCTGGATTAGTTGAAGATATTAACGTGACTGGCGTTACTGCAGGGTTGAAATTTAAAAATATTTCTCTTGAACCTGAAGTCAAGCAACAGTTCTTTATGGAACAACCAATCTCAATTCAGGCAACAGGTGATTATCATTTATTCGGTCAATTTGCCAGTGCAATTGCTGCATTGCCACGTATCGTGACCCTACATGACTTTTCAATTGTCGCAGGGCAGGATGACAATAAAAAATCAGATATTCCAGTCGTGAATTATACATTGCATGCCAAAACTTATCGTTATCTTGGTGCAGAAGAGCAGACATCTGCTTCTGAACCTAAAGCAGCTAAAGCGGGAGCACCAAAATAATGAATAAGTATTTTATTATTGCTTTGTTGCCAGTTTTCTTGGTGGCGGGTTGTAGTTCTCGTATTGATGTCGTCAATGATGAAATGGCGAAAATTCGGAGTGAACCGCCAGCACCGATTAAACCTGCACCAGCTTTTGAACCTGTACCACAGTTTGAGTATGCAGCACAAAACTTACGTAGCCCATTCTTGCCTCACTCTTTGTATACTGAGTTGAAAATCATGGCGGGCAAGCGAGTTTATCCAGATTTCTCACGTCAGCCACAACCTTTGGAAAGTTTTGCATTAGAGTCAATTACGTTTAAAGGTAGTATGCGTAATGCGAATGGGCAAATTTTGGGGTTGATTCAAACTCCAGATAAACAGGTTGAACAAGTGCATGTCGGAAGCTACATGGGGCTCAATCAAGGGCGTATTACTAAAATTACGCCAACTCAGATTGATTTGATTGAGATTGTTTCAGATGGTCGGGATGGTTATATTGAACGACCACGTAGTCTTGTACTCATCGGACCTGCAGCATAATTTGGGGAATAATAATGAAAAAATCTGTAAAAAAATTTGGGGATACGCAACGAATGAAGCCATTTATTCATCAATTTGCTTTAGGTACCGTAGCAATGGCAATGGTTCAGATTGCAAACGCTGCTGTTGCAATTACGAATGTTGTGCCTTTGCAAATTCCTGGACAGGGCACTGAAATTCGTGTCATGTTCAATGGCTTGCCACCACAACCACAAGCCTATCAGGTTGATCAGCCATCACGTTTGATTCTGGACTTTGATAAAGCAGCACAAATGCTCAAGCAAAGTTCAATTCCTGTTTCAACGACTGAGGCAAGTTCTGTAGATTTGGCAGCAGATGCCCAGCGCGCTCGCCTGACTGTTAATCTCAAAAAAGCAGGTGCATTTACCACGCGTGTAGAAGGTAATACCTTTATTTTAAAAATTAATAATGCTTCTACACCACAATTAGAAAATATTGCGCCTGCCATCATGCCACCTTCTCAAGGTGTGACTAATGTTGATTTTCATCGTGGCGATAAAGGTGAAGGGCAAGTTGTGGTTGATTTATCAAACCCAAATACGCCTGTCGATGTGAAGCAGCAAGGCAGTAAAATCGTTGTGCGTTTTCTGGGTAATAAAATTCCGACAGGATTGGCTCGTCGCTTAAATGTGAATGATTTTTCAACGCCAGTATCCTCTGTAGATGCTTTTAATGAGGGGCGCAATGGGGTCATTAACATTCAGGCAAATGGTAGCTTTGATTATATGGCATATCAAACCGATAACCGTCTAATTATTAGCGTTGCCAAAAAAGAAGCGACAACAGCAAATGCCCAGCCTCACTCAGGTCATAAATACGCGGGCAAAAAGATTTCTCTGGATTTCCAAGATATTGAAGTGCGCCGAGTTTTACAGTTGCTTGCTGATTTTACCGGCGTGAATATTGTGGCATCGGATAGTGTTCAGGGTAATATTACTTTACGCCTTAAGGATGTTCCTTGGGATCAGGCTCTCGACATTATTATGAAATCCAAGAACTTGGATAAACGTAGAAATGGTAATGTCATTTGGGTGGCTCCTGTCCCGGAGCTATTAAAATCAGAAGAAGATGCCGCTAAAGCATATGCTCAGTCTGTTAAACTCGCACCTTTACAAACTGAGACGATGCAGCTGAATTATGTCAAGGCAGCTGATGTCAAAACAATGATTGAGGATGCTAACAAAACAAAAGCGAATGGAAATTCATCTACAGATGATGGTATGCGTTCTCTCTTAAGTAGTCGTGGTTCTATTGTTATAGACACTCGTACCAATACGGTGATTATGAGTGATACCGCTGAGAAGATTGAACAGCTCAAAAATATTATTAAACAAATCGACTTACCTGTGAAGCAAGTCATGATTGAAGCGCGTGTGGTTCGAGCAACAACAAGTTTCTCTAAATCAATTGGGGTGAAATGGGGCTTTCTGTCTAATAATAGTACGAGCGTAGCCAGTAATATTGATAATGTTAGTGCCATGAACTCAGCATATAAGAGCCTAGGTTTAACAAGTGCGAGTACAAATAACTTAAACGTAGATTTGGGTGCATCTAGCTCAAGTACAGGTTCTAGCCCTGCAAGTATTGCTTTTGGTTTAATTAATACCGCTGATAGCTTGCTGACTTTAGAGCTTTCTGCATTACAGGCAGATGGTCAGGGTGAAGTGATTTCGACACCAAAAGTCATGACAGGGGATAAGCAGGAAGCGATCATCAAATCGGGTACGAAAATCCCATATTCAACCACCAGTGCGAATAATGGCACTACCACAACTTTCCAGGATGCCAATCTCGAGTTAAATGTCACTCCAAGTATTACCCCAGATGGCAATGTTCAAATGAAATTGAAGATTACCAAGGATACTGTAGGGTCATTGACAAGTGCGGGTTATGTAATTGATACCAATGCGTTACAAACCAATGTCTTGGTGAATAATGGTGAAACTGTGGTGCTTGGTGGTATTTATGAAGATACGCATCAAAATGATGTCAATAAAGTTCCATTCTTTGGTGACTTGCCTTGGATTGGTAATTTATTCAAGACGAAGACCACGAGTGATAGCAAGAATGAGTTACTGATTTTCATTACACCACGAATTGTAGATGACACTGTTTCTAGAAATCATTAATATAAAATTATTGCTGTAATTGAGAAGGTGGCTCCTTGCCAAACAAAGCATTCAATACCCTGCCAAATATTTACTTGGTAGGGCCCATGGGGGCTGGAAAGACGACTGTTGGTCGACATCTTGCAGAACTGTTAGGTCGTGAGTTTGTCGATAGTGATCACGAAATTGAACGAAAAACAGGTGCTTCGATTCCTTGGATTTTTGAAAAAGAAGGTGAACTGGGTTTTCGTCAGCGAGAACAGTTGGTCATTGATGAATTGACCAGACGTTCTAATTTGGTGCTCGCAACAGGTGGTGGAGTTGTTACTCAATTGCCAAATCGCAATGCCTTACATCAACGAGGCATTGTGGTTTATTTATTTGCACCTGTAGAAGTGCAGTTGCAAAGAACCTACCGTGATAAAAACCGTCCTTTGTTACAAGTCGAAAACCCCGAAAAACGCCTGCAAGATTTACTGACTTTGCGCGATCCTTTGTATCGGGAAATTGCACACTACGTGATTGATACTCATCAGGGTGGCGCTCGAGAACTGGCGCAAAAAATCCTGAAGGATATTGCTGTCAATTATTCAATTTAAATATTTTCTGGTTTTAATATGCAAACGTTATATGTCGAATTGGGTGCTCGTCGTTACCCGATCTATATTGGTAGTCAACTTGACCCTGAGCAGCTACTTGCACCTTATGTTTTGGGTAAGCAAGTCATGATTGTCTCAAATGATACGGTTGCACCTTTATATTTGCAGCATTATGAGCAAGCATTACACAATTTAGGTAAAACGGTTGCACATTGTATTTTGCCAGACGGTGAGCAGTATAAAAATATTGAACATCTTAATTTGATTTTTGATGCGCTATTGTCATCTGGTTTTAACCGTGATTGTACCGTACTTGCATTGGGTGGTGGTGTCATTGGCGATATGGCGGGTTTTGCAGCTGCCAGTTTCCAACGTGGCGTGTATTTTATACAAGTGCCAACTACCTTACTTTCTCAGGTAGACTCAAGTGTTGGTGGAAAAACAGGGATTAATCATCCATTAGGTAAGAACATGATTGGGGCATTTAAGCAGCCACAAGTTGTCCTTGCTGATATGGCGCAGCTGAAAACTTTGCCACCACGTGAATTATCTGCTGGTTTGGCAGAAGTGATTAAATATGCACTTTTGGGTGATGTTGAATTTTTAACATGGCTTGAACAGCATATTGATGCACTGGTTGCAGGGGATGAAACTTTACTTGCTGAAGCTGTTTATCGCTCTTGTGCCCATAAAGCACGTATTGTTGCCAATGATGAAAAAGAGCAAGGTGAGCGTGCATTGCTTAATCTGGGGCACACATTTGGTCATGCGATTGAATCTTATCTAGGCTATGGTGTCTGGTTGCATGGCGAGGCCGTTGCAACAGGGATGGTCATGGCTGCGGATTTATCATGCCGTTTAGGCTGGCTTTCAGAAGCAGATGTTGCGCGTACAAAAAATATTATTCAGCGTGCCAAGTTGCCGATAAAATGCCCTGCAATTCCACTTGATGAATTTTTATCATTTATGTCACATGATAAAAAAGTGTTGAATGGACAGTTGCGTTTAGTATTAATGCGTCAATTGGGGCAGGCAATCATTACGAAAGACTTTGATGTCGAGTTAATGCAGCAGGCAATTTTGGCAAATCAGGAAAAGGCATAAGTATGTTACAACAACACCCTGTAGAAACAACCATAATACGTCGGATTTTATTGATCGGTGGGGGAGTCTGCTTGGTGGTTGCTGGTGCTTGTTTATTTTTAATCAATACACAGCCGTTAAAACAAGCTTCTACGACACCTGTTGAAGAGGATATTCAGCCGCAGTTTCAGGCTGAAAAATTATCTACAATTCCAAATTTGGGCGTTATGGTTAATGAAGTGCGTCCATTGCAACAAACGACACGTGTAGTGGCTTCTGGTCAGCATAGTGCTGAATTTCGTGGTACACGTTTTCTTCAGGAAAATCTAAACAATAATAGTCTGGAACTTTTTATCACCAGTAAAGAGGAAATCATTCTAGATTTTCTAGACAAACGAGCAGATCGTAACAAATTTATGTATTTGCGTTTGGCTGCTGAGCATCAACCCGAGCGTTATGTTTTGCTCTATGGTGTCTATACTGGAGAGGCTGATGCTGAACAACAGTTACAGTCGTTAAATTTGGGTTTACCTAAATCGATTCACCCAAAAATAGTGCAATTTAAAGATTATACCGACTTAGTCAATGATATGGGAGCAGAAGAGCTGTCAAATCAGAAGCTGTACTCCATCGAGTTAAAGCCAGCAGTGATACCTCCACCTGCGATTGTGCCTAAAACCAGTTCGGCATCTGTTGTTGCACCTGTTTCCCATGCTTTGCAAACGACAATTACCCGTCATGATCGAGATGGGAATGTGGTGAGTGTGACCCAGTCAGCAGGTTTAGAGGCTTCAGTACCACGTTAAAATTTTAAAATGCTGCATTTTGGTGCGATTTAAAAAAATCCAACTGTGTGAAAAAAGTTCTAAAATAAGGCAAAAAATAATCAAGATACAAATAATGCACAAAAATAGTGCGTAATTTTAAGAGTATTAAAGCTGATTTATGATGTTTTTTTGATTTATTTATATGAAATATATGAACTTTATATCTTAATTGTATTGTTTGGCATATTTTTTGCTTAAATGGTGCATGAGTTGAGTTAATTGTCCTTATTTTGGAGCAAAGAGATTCAATGTGGGCGTAATAGCTTCCAGTCCAGACACGACCAAAGTGTCACGTAGAAAAAGCATATTTTTGTCACAAAAGTAATGCAAGATTAGCCTAAAAAAGGCTATTCTTGAGAGCTGTCTGCGCGCTTGCTGCGAGGTCTGAGGCCTAAGTCGCCAAGGGAATTTGAAATATGTAATGCTCATTCGAGCAATGTTGAAAAGAAGGGTACGCTATGCACATGCCATCGCCAAATACTGTAGCTCCCGCTCAAGGTTTATATCAACCTGATGAGTTTAAGGATAACTGTGGATTTGGGCTTATTGCCCATATGCAAGGAGATGCAAGTCATCACCTTGTGAAAACTGCAATTCATAGTTTAAGTTGCATGACGCACCGTGGTGGGATTGCCGCCGATGGTAAAACCGGAGATGGATGTGGCTTATTATTAGCCATGCCCAAAGCATTTTTCCGCGAAGAAGCCAAGAAACTCAGTGATGTAACTTTAAGCGAAATTTTTGCTGTAGGTACTGTTTTTCTAAATATTGACCCTGCTTTAGCGCAACATTCAAAAAATGTGCTCACCAAAGAGTTGGATGATGAAGGCTTACGAGTACTGGCTTGGCGTGTTGTGCCAACCAATACTGAAGTACTTGGTGAAATTGCATTACAGTCTTTGCCTGCATTTGAGCAAGTGATTGTAAACTGCCCAATGGGTGTGAGCGAAGTTGAATTCAACCGCAAACTGTTCATGGCACGCCGCCGTGCAGAAGAAAAATTATATAATGATGCTTCATTTTATGTGACAACATTAAGCTCAAATGTCATTAGCTATAAAGGCTTAATGATGCCAGCAGCGATTGCTGACTTCTATACAGACCTTGCTGATGAGCGTTTAGAATCTCATATTGTCGTATTCCATCAACGCTTCTCAACCAACACATTACCGCGTTGGCAGTTGGCTCAACCATTCCGTTATTTAGCACATAATGGTGAAATTAATACCATTACTGCAAACCGTAACTGGGCTTTGGCGCGTACTCCAAAATTTGAAAACCCGTTATTGCCAGGTTTAACAGAGCTTAATCCGCTAGTAAACTTGACAGGTTCAGATTCTTCAAGCCTTGATAATATGCTTGAGATTCTGGTTGGCGGTGGCATGGACTTGTTCCGTGCATTGCGTATGCTTGTACCACCAGCATGGCAAAATGTTGAAACATTAGATGCAGACTTACGCGCATTTTATGAATTCAACTCAAAACATATGGAAGCATGGGATGGCCCAGCGGGTCTGGTGATTCAGGATGGTCGCCATGCGATTTGTATGCTTGACCGTAACGGTCTACGCCCAGCACGTTGGGTAATTACCAAAAATGGTTACATGACTCTTGCATCAGAAATTGGGGTTTGGGATTACGAACCTGAAGATGTGATTTCAAAAGGTCGTGTAGGACCTGGTCAAATCTTGGTGATCGACACCGTTACAGGCAAATTGCTTGAAACCAGTGATGTCAACAACCACCTGAAAAAAATGCGTCCATACCGTCAGTGGTTACGTGAAAATGCGGTGCGTTTACAAGGTAGCCCAGAGCTTGAAGAGCATTTAAGTGATAAAGGCTTAACAGGTGACCAGCTCAAAGCAGCTCAAAAAATGTTTATGGTCACTTTTGAAGAGCGTGATCAGTTATTGCGTCCGATTGCAGAAAGTGGTCAGGAAGCTGTCGGTTCAATGGGGGATGATACCCCAATGGCGGTATTGTCACGTCAAGTGCGTCATGTGTCAGATTTCTTCCGTCAGCAGTTTGCGCAGGTAACTAACCCGCCAATCGACCCATTACGTGAATCGATTGTAATGTCGCTTGAAACTTGCATGGGACGTGAGCAAAACGTATTTGAACAAAGCCCTGAACATGCGGATCGTTTGATCATTTCAAGCCCAGTGCTTACAAATTCAAAAATGCATCAGTTGCGTACTTTAGGTCGTAAAGGTTACGAGATTGCTGATATTGACCTGAACTATCCTGAATCTGAAGGTTTGCAAGCTGCGATTACACGTATTTGTGAAGAAGCGGCGCAGGCTGTTCGTGACGGCAAAACTTTATTGGTGATTTCGGATAAGAAAATCCGTGAAGGTTATTTACCAGCCAATGCTGTGCTAGCAACAGGTGCGATTCACCATTATTTAAGCAAAACAGGTTTGCGTACCGATGCGAACTTGATTTTGGAAACTGCAGTTGCACGTGATCCGCATCAGTTTGCGGTGATCTTGGGCTTCGGTGCAACAGCGATTTATCCATATTTGGCATATGATGTGATCAATGACTTGATCGCAAAAGGCGAATTGCTCGGTGATCCAATTCACGCACAAGCCAACTTCCGTAAAGGAATTGAAAAAGGCTTATTGAAAGTTCTCTCTAAAATGGGGATTTCAACAGTTGCGTCTTATCGTGGTGGTCAATTGTTTGAAGCAGTTGGTTTATCTCGAGAAGTTGTGGATCAGTGCTTTACAGGTGTTCCAAGCCGTATTCAGGGTGCAACATTTGTTGATCTTGAAAATGACCAGAAAAAACTGGCGGATTTGGCATGGAAAAACCGTAAGCCGATTGACCAAGGCGGTATGCTGAAATTCGTATTTGGTAAGGAATATCACGCGTTTAACCCAGACGTGATCAATGCTTTACATAAATCTGTACGTTCAGGCAAATACGAAGACTTTAAAGAATATGCAGAACTGGTAAATAACCGCCCAGTGGCAACGATTCGTGACTTATTCAAGTTAAAAACCACGAACTCGATTGCACTAGATCAAGTTGAATCGGTTGAAGAAATTCTTCCGCGCTTCGACTCAGCTGGGATGTCTTTGGGTGCACTTTCTCCTGAAGCGCATGAAGCGATTGCGATTGCCATGAACACCATTGGTGGTCGTTCGAACTCGGGTGAAGGCGGTGAAGACCCTGCACGTTACGGCACGATTCGTAACTCGAAAATCAAACAGATCGCGTCTGGTCGTTTTGGTGTAACACCTGCATATTTAACTTCAGCAGAAGTGTTGCAAATTAAAGTGGCGCAAGGTGCAAAACCAGGTGAAGGTGGTCAGTTACCAGGTGGTAAAGTCAACAGCCTGATTGCACGTTTACGTTACTCTGTACCGGGTGTGACGCTGATTTCTCCGCCACCGCACCATGACATTTACTCAATTGAAGATTTGTCACAGCTCATCTTTGACTTAAAACAAGTCAATCCAAAAGCAATGGTGTCAGTGAAACTGGTATCTGAGCCGGGCGTGGGCACAATTGCCGCAGGTGTTGCGAAAGCTTATGCTGACTTTATTACCATTTCAGGTTATGACGGTGGTACAGCAGCTTCTCCATTGTCTTCAATTCACCATGCGGGTTCTCCGTGGGAATTGGGGCTGTCTGAAGCGCATCAGGCACTTCGCGTGAATGACTTGCGTGGTAAAGTACGTGTACAAACCGATGGTGGTTTGAAAACTGGCCTAGATGTCATTAAAGCAGCAATTTTGGGTGCAGAAAGCTTTGGTTTTGGTTCAACACCAATGATCGCTTTAGGTTGTAAATACCTACGTATTTGTCACTTGAACAACTGTGCAACCGGTGTTGCAACACAGCAAGATCACTTGCGTAAAGAGCATTATATTGGCGAACCAGAAATGCTCATCAACTTCTTCAAATTTATTGCTGAAGAAACGCGTGAATGGTTGGCAGCACTTGGTGTTTCTTCACTGAAAGACTTGATTGGCCGTGTTGACTTGCTTGAAGTGTTGCCAGGTGAAACAGACAAACATGCACACCTTGATTTAAGTGCATTGTTGACTTCACATCCATCGGCTGAAGGTAAAGCACAATATTGCCAAGTTCAGGGCAATGAACCTTTCGATAAAGGTGTGTTAGCTGAGAAGATGATCACTGAAACACTTCCTGCGATTGAGTCTGGTCAGGGCGGAGAGTTCTCTTATACAGTCAGCAACTGTGACCGTTCAATTGGTGCACGTTTGTCTGGCGAAATCGCACGTCGTTATGGCGATTTAAGTATGGAAGCGCATCCTGTCATCTTGAACTTGACAGGTACAGCAGGTCAGTCTCTCGGTGTTTGGAACGCAGGCGGCTTACATATCAAACTTGAAGGTGATGCCAACGACTATGTTGGTAAAGGTATGGCAGGTGGACGCGTGTCGATCTTCCCACCAAAAGGTTCACCATTCCAGACACAAAATACCGCAATCATTGGTAACACTTGCTTGTATGGTGCAACAGGCGGTAAGTTGTTCGCAGCAGGTACTGCGGGTGAACGTTTCGCGGTACGTAACTCAGGTGCGTTTGCGGTAATCGAAGGTGCAGGCGACCACTGCTGTGAATATATGACAGGCGGTATCGTCACTGTACTGGGTAAAGTGGGTCATAACTTCGGTGCAGGTATGACAGGTGGTTTTGCTTATGTCCTTGACCTTGACAATGACTTTGTAGACTACTATAACCACGAGTTGATTGACTTGACTCGTATTTCAACCGAATCGATGGAAGATCATCAAGAGTTCTTGCTTCGTATTCTGGATGAGCATATTGCTGAAACAGGTAGTGCTTGGGCGTATAAGATCCGCAATGAATTTGATTTCTACAGTCGTAAGTTCTGGTTAGTGAAACCAAAAGCTGCCAACTTCCAGACTTTGTTGAAAAAAATGAAAGCTGATCCTCAATAATTCCACTACTCAAGATTGACAGGTCGGTGTGATTAACCAGGTAGGTTATTCACACTTGCCCACGGAGAGAACAATGGCAGAGCGCCTAAATAATGACTTTCAATTTCTGGATGTAGCACGCCAAGATCCAGAGAAAAAAGATATTACTGTCCGCAAAGCAGAGTTTGTGGAAATTTATAAGCCATTTACTGCGGAAGTTGCCCAAAACCAAACACACCGTTGTTTAGGTTGTGGTAACCCGTACTGTGAATGGAAATGCCCAGTGCATAACTATATTCCGAACTGGTTAAAGCTGATTTCTGAAGGTCGTATTTTCCAAGCGGCGGAATTGTGTCATCAAACCAATACTTTGCCAGAAGTTTGTGGTCGTGTTTGCCCACAAGACCGTTTGTGTGAAGGAGCATGTACCCTCAATGACGGTTTTGGCGCAGTGACCATTGGTAACGCTGAAAAATATATCAATGATACCGCCTTTGCTTTGGGCTGGCGTCCAGATATGTCCAGTGTGAAATGGACTGACAAAAAAGTTGCCATTATTGGTGCAGGACCAGCAGGTTTAGGCTGTGCGGACATTTTAGTGCGCAATGGTGTAAAACCTGTTGTATTTGACAAGCGCCCTGAAATTGGTGGTTTGCTGACTTTTGGTATTCCAGAATTCAAAATGGAAAAAGATGTAATGAAACGTCGTCGTGAAATTTTCCACGGCATGGGCGTTGATTTCCGCTTAAATACCGAAATCGGTAAAGATGTTACGATTGATCAATTACTTGAAGAATACGATGCTGTGTTCATGGGCATGGGAACCTACACTTATATGAAAGGTGGTTTCCCTGGTGAAGACCTTGAAGGTGTGCATGATGCGCTTGATTTCCTAATTGCTAACGTTAACCGTTGCCAAGGCTGGGAAAAAGATGCGGCTGAATACATCAGTATGGAAGGCAAGAAAGTTATCGTACTGGGTGGTGGTGACACCGCGATGGACTGTAACCGTACTTCGATTCGTCAAGGTGCAGCCGAAGTCACTTGTGCATACCGTCGTGATGAAGCGAACATGCCAGGTTCGCGTCGTGAAGTGAACAATGCGCGCGAAGAAGGTGTAAACTTCCTATTTAACCGTCAACCAATTGAAGTTGTTGGTGAAAATGGAAAAGTAACAGGCATTAAAGTTGTGACAACGCAATTAGGTGAGCCTGATAGCCGCGGTCGCCGCAGCCCAGAACCAGTACCTGGTTCAGAAGAAATTCTACCTGCAGATGCAGTTCTGTTGGCATTTGGTTTCCGCCCAAGCCCAGCTGACTGGTTTGATGATGTAAATATTTCGATGGATGGTTCAGGTCGTGTGGTTGCTGTTGAACAGCAGGAATTCAAATTCCAGACTTCAAACCCGAAAATCTTTGCAGGTGGTGATATGGTGCGTGGTTCTGACCTTGTCGTGACTGCGATTTGGGAAGGTCGTCAGGCAGCAGAAGGTATTCTGGATTATCTTGATGTTTAATCAGCATCAAATCTGAATATCATCAAAACCCCAATTTCGATTGGGGTTTTTTGTATCTATAAAAAAGTAGCTGCCGATAAAATAATCACATACAATAAATTGAAAATATCAAATAACAATAATACGGATATCACATATGAGCTTAATCAAACGAATGGTACTGACCATCTTACTTACCACAACACTATTGGTTTCAGGCTGTGGTTATAACAGCTTGCAGGCCAAAGATGAGGCGGTCAATGCGGCATGGTCAGAAGTTGAAAATCAGTATCAGCGTCGTGCCGATCTTGTGCCAAATCTGGTCAATGTGGTGAAAGGTTATGCCACGCATGAAAAAGACGTTTTAGTTCAAGTCACACAAGCACGTGCCAGTGTGGCCAGTTTAAAAATCGATGCGCAAACCTTACAAGACCCAGTCGCTTTTCAAAAATTCCAACAGGCGCAAGCTCAACTTGGTTCAGCGCTTTCACGTTTAATTGCAGTCTCAGAAAACTATCCTGATTTAAAAGCCAATCAGCAATTTTTAGATTTACAGGCGCAACTCGAAGGAACTGAAAATCGCATAGCAGTCGCGCGTAAACGCTATATTTCAACTGTGCAGGATTACAATACGTATGTACGCCAGTTCCCACAATCATTAACAGCAAAAGTGATCGGCATGAAAACGCGCCCTAACTTTAGTGCTGAAACAGGGGCAGATAAAGTACCAACAGTTTCATTCTGATTGAGAAGGTGGTTACGATGTTGCAGATCAGCCGCATATTGTGTTTATGGATGCTTATATGTTGGAGTAGCCAGCTCCTTTGGGCCGATAATTCTGCTGCATCTGAAGTCAGTACAATTGCCTTACCTGTACTGGATCAGCCTGTAATTGATCAGGCTCACGTATTGACAGCTACAGAGCAGCAAGCCTTAACCCAAAAAATTTTGACGGTATATCAGCAGCAGAAAGCGCAAATAGGCATTTTGATTGTTCCAACAACGGGGCAGCAGGACATTTTTGATTACGCCATGCGTGTTGCTGAACAGTGGAAATTGGGGCGAAGCCAGCAAGACAATGGTTTACTGATGGTGGTCGCGATCAATGATCATCATATACAAATTCTGACAGGTTATGGTTTGGAAGGTGTTCTACCCGATGTTGTGCTGAGTCGAATTATCCGCGAGCAAATGACGCCACTATTTAAACAGCAACAATATGCAAAAGGTATTCAGGCGGGGTTGGATGAGATTATTCAAATTTTAAATCAAGACCCAGAACTTGCGAAGCAAGCCGCAAACCAGTTAAAGCAACAGCATGCAGAAGCACTGCTTAAACAGCAATCCTATACAAAAATGCTATCTTATGTTGTGGTGATTCTTATTGTGGGCGTAGTGGCATCATTGATTGTTGGAGATGGGATCAGTGCAGTGTTGGCTGCAGTTGCAACCGTTATTGCAGGTTGGGTTGCGAGCGTGGGGATTTTAATGAGCTTAGCAGCTGGAGTAATTGTATTTTTTCTACTCATTACTTCTCTGGCACAGCTTATTTTCCAGTTGGGATTGTCCATGGCAGCAGGTGGGACAGGCCCACAAGGTGGTGGGCGTTACCGAGGTGGTGGCGGTGGTTTTGGTGGTGGAGGAGCATCGGGTTCATGGTAATACAACTCAAGCGAACAGCTCATATTGTAACCTCGGAGAGATCTTTGCCTGCCTCGCGAAGCCTCAGACGTTGGTTGAAACATCTTTTTTATGTCTCAATGCGTTCTGAGTATTTTTCTGTGAAGGATCGTGCGCAAATTACCCGTATGGTACAGCAGGCAGAGCTAGGGCATAGCGGAGAAATTCAGGTGGTGATTGAGACTAAGTTGCCCAGTCATTTGGCTTATCGGTACACGACTTATAGTCGAGCATGTCAATTATTTGCTGAGCTAGGTGTTTGGGATACTGCATTGAATAGTGGTGTACTCTTGTACTTGAATTTATGTGAGCGGCGGATCGAATTGCTTTTTGATCGTGGGTTACAGCAAGCTGCTTCTCAGGAAATGTGGAATCAGATTTGTAATCAAATGATTGAGCTGATTCAACATGAGCAATATTTGAAAGCCATACAAATTGGAGTCCAGCAGATCGGGAAAATTTTACAATATTTTTATGCTCAGCAACCTGTTGTGACAAACGTGAATGAATTGGGAGATGAGCCTATTTTGTTGTGATTTTTTATATTTTGGTTTGATTTTAATCAAAGCATAAGAAAATAAGGTATTAACTGACAAAAAATGTCACTTTTTGTCTTATGTATGTTGCGGAAATGTTAGATTTGAATGCTTAAAAATAAAATAAAAAAATTAAACCTTTTAAAATCAAAGCTATTAAAAAATTGGCATAGTCTGTGCTATGATTAGTGCACAAACAAATTGTATAAGTAAATTATACAAACAAAATAACTTCCATGATTTCCGGAGAATGTTGATGAACGCTCAAAAGGGTTTTACTTTAATTGAATTGATGATCGTTGTTGCGATTATTGGTATTTTGGCTGCGATAGCGATTCCTGCATATCAAAGCTACATTGCTAAATCTCAAGTCACTCGTGCCGTAGCTGAATTGGGCGCATTGAAAACTGCTTATGAAGACTGTTTAAATAATGGTCAAACAGCGACTAACACATGTCAGATTGGTTGGACAGGTTCTAACATTCAAAAATTATTAATTCCAGCGAGCGTAGCTGTTAAAACATCTGCACCAACAAATGCTGGAACCGCATTATCAACAACTGGTGCTATTGAAGGTCAATTTGATGCTACTAATGGTGGCGCTTCTTCTACGTTAAACAATAAGAAAGTTCAGTGGAACCGTACAGCTTCTGGTACTTGGACTTGTACTACAGATGCTGATAGTAAATATGCTCCAGTTGGTTGCCCAGTTGGCGGTACAGTTAGCTAATTATTGGTTAACATAAAAAAGAGTGCTTCGGCACTCTTTTTTAATTGCAGTAACTTTTTGGCATTATATACTGACGGCATTCATTTCAGAGGAATCTGCTATATGCAAGCCTTGCAAAATAATAAATTAATATTGAGTATTTTTTTAGTTTTAACTGGGGTGGTGTATTGGATTTATAGTCAAGGGTTTACAGGAGCTTTTTATTTTGATGACTTTCGCCCATTAGGAAATTTGCAACAGGTACATGATTTTCAAACAGGATTGCAATATATCACTAATGAAACTTCAGGACCTCTCGGTCGACCCGTTGCCATGTTGAGTTTTTTACTTAATGTGGGAGATTGGCCTGATTATCCGCAAAATTTTTTTAGAATTAATACAATTATTCACTTGTTGAATGGATTAATCATCTATTTCTTAAGCTTGAAATTATTTAAACTTGTTAAGCCACAGTCAAAATATCAGGCTTTATTTGCGCTATTTACCAGTTTTTTTTGGCTTGTTTTACCTTTAAATGTTTCGACCTCTCTTATTGCTGTTCAGAGGATGGCAAGTCTGTCAGCAACTTTTGTTTTTTCAGGCGTATTGGCTTATTTGTATGCGCTGGATTATCAGGCTCAGCATCTAAAGAGAGGGCAATGGGTTGTTTATGTAGTTATTGCTATTTTTAGCCTACTTGCAATGTTTACCAAAGAAAACGGCATGTTATTGCCTTTATTTTTATTTGTGGCAGAAATTACTTTATTTAAACATCAAACAGAATATCAACATGGACGAAAATTACGTTTAGTTGTATTGGGTGGATGTTATTTTATTATTTTGGCTTATTTGGGGAGTTTACTGCCTCATATTGCAAATGCATATGTAGACCGTCCATATACATTTATCGAGCGTATTTCTACTGAACCTCAAATTTTATTAGATTATTTACGTTTACTATTTATTCCTGACATTTTTTCTTATAATCCTTTTCACGATAATTATCCAACCAATAGTTCTCTATTTGCAACATTTTATAGCAGTTTGAGTGCGGTGTTCTGGTTGGCCTTAGTCATTTTAGCTGTGGTTTTTAGACATAAGTTTACTGTTTTTAGTTTTGCTATTTTATGGTTTTTAACAGCACATATTTTAGAGTCAACGATTGTTCCGCTCGAATTATATTATGAGCATCGTAACTATGTTGCCACGTTTGCTGTGTGTTTTTGTGTCGTATATTTAGTTACCACGATTCACGGTAAAAAATCTCAAATTTTTATGGCAACATTGCTTTCAGGATATTTAGTTATTTTAGCAGGTTGCTGTTATTTAGTGACAAAAACATGGGGTAATCAGCACTATGCTGCTTATGCTTGGCAATACAATCAAAAAGGTTCGATGCGAGCCACTGAACATTTGGCACTCAAACTTTTGGCAGATGGTAATAAACCTGATGCACTGATGTTTGTCAAAGAAAATACTAAGAATTGCCCTGATTGTTTGAATTCTTATGTGCAACAGATGGTGATAGCTTGTTCAATGAATCTAAATAGTAGTGTACAAAGTGCACGCCAATATCTGTTGCAATACAATCGACCACTCCGCTCTGTTGCAGGTTTGCCTTCAACTTTATCGAGTTTATTTGATATGGTAGAAAATAAGCAATGTAAATTGGTTGATTTGCAAACCTTGAAACAACTCAATCAAAAGTTCTTGCAAAGCCCAAAAGGTGGTATCAACACAGGCAATCATGTCGGCCTACATAATAACTTGTATATGATTGCAGTAGCGGAGAAAAATATTTCTGAACAAGAGCGTCAAATTAACCAGATGTGGATGCTCTCTCATGCTCCTTGGTTAGCTAATCTAAAATTAGAGTGGTTATTGCAGCAACATCAATATGATAATGCAATTTATTTTGTACAAAAGGATCTATGCACTTTGGCGGAGAATTCGACATCGCCATTAGAACAAAGTTGTTTGCAAGCGCCAAATAAAATTAAAAGAGCAATGATGAATGGTAAAAACTAGTGTTGTTCTTCCTGCTAAAAATGAAGCTGGTGCAATCGGTCAAACTATTGAGCAAATTTTGGCGCTACAGCTTGTTGATGAAGTGATTGTGGTTAATGATGGATCGTCGGATCAAACTTTGCAAGTCGCAGAACAAGCGGGAGCAAAAGTGATCTCACATCCATATTCGAAAGGGAATGGTGCTGCGATTAAAACAGGTGCTCGCCATGCTCAGGGTGAGATCATTATTTTTATGGATGCGGATGGTCAGCATGACCCTGCAGATATTCCAAAATTTATTGAAAAATTAGAACAAGGTTATGATCTGGTTGTGGGTGCTCGTCAAAAAGGGTCACAAGCCAGCCTCGGACGTGGTTTTGCCAATGCTTTTTATAATAAGCTTGCAACTTATATGACCGAACATCAGGTCGAAGATTTAACCTCAGGTTTTCGGGCTGTGAGAGCTGAAAAGTTTCGTGAGTTTTTATATCTATTACCCAATGGTTTTTCTTACCCAACAACCAGTACTATGGCATTCTTTCGTGCTGGGTACTCTGTAACCTATATTCCGATCCATGCAGCAAAACGTATTGGTAAAAGTCATATTCGTTTATTACGAGACGGTACACGTTTTGTACTCATTATTTTTAAGATAGCTACATTGTATTCACCTCTAAAAATGTTTCTGCCTATTGCTATTTTATTGTTTATGATGGCAACAAGTTGGTATGGTTATACATTATATGAATATAGCCGCTTTACTAATATGAGTGCTCTATTATATACGGGGAGTATTATGGTTTTTCTGATGGGACTTATTTCAGAACAGATTACTAGCCTTATGTATAAAGATAGCGAATAATTAAGATGTTGGATATTATTTATCGTTTGTGGAAAACTTTAACTCAATTAGAAAAAAGAAAATTTGTTATCGTTCTTGTTTTAACTATTTTAATGGCATTTTTAGAAACACTTGGTGTAATTTCAATTATGCCGTTTTTAGCCGTTCTTTCTAGTCCTAATATTATTCAAAATGATCAAAAGTTTTATTATTTTTATGAGCTTTTAAATGCTAAATCTTATACTAATTTTATTATTAAATTAGGCTTGGTTTCAATGGCGTTGATTATTCTGTCAGCTATTTTTAAAGTGATTCATTCTTATGGAACAAGTCGCTTTGTAAGTTTGCAGCGCCATTATTTATCGACTCGATTACTTTCGATATATTTAAAACAAGATTATGAATTTTTTATTCAAAAAAATAGTTCGGAACTAACAAAAAACATCCTTTCACAGATTGATCAGCTGGTTGATAATATTATTCAGCCTATCATGATCATAATATCTTATGGTCTAGTTATTTTTGCTATGATTATGTTAATATTTATACATAATCCATATATAGCAATCACTGCATTTACCTTGTTTTTAATGGTATATGTTTTAATTTATTTAGGTGTAAGAAAATTTTTAGGTCGAATTGGTCAGGAATTTCATTATGCGAATAGTGAACGTTATAAAGCTTGTAATGAAGTCTTGGGCGGTATCAAAGATGTTAAAATTAACCATGCAGATCAAGGGTATTTAAAACATTTCCAAGAACAATCTCGAATTTTTGCAAGACATTTAGCAGCCAATCAAACCGTGGGGAATGTTCCCTTGTTGTTGGTTGAAGCAATGGGGTATTGTGCAATTATTGGCTTAGCAATAGGCTTAGTATTAAATAATCAAAATATTTCTACAATATTGCCATCATTGGGCTTATTTGGTTTTGCTGCATATCGCATGTTGCCTGCAGCACAAAATATTTATCGTGCAATATCAAGTATGCGTTTTTCTTTAGATTCAGCCAATAAAATATTAGATGATTTGTACTTGCCTACTCAATTAGATCAAAAGCAGCATTACCCACAACTTAGCTTTAAACATCATATTGAGCTGCGAAATGTAAGTTATGCTTACCCAAGTGACCCACATAAAAACGTATTAGAGAATTTTAGCCTTGTTATTCCTTGTAAGAGTAGTATTGGAATTATTGGAAAAAGTGGTTCGGGTAAAAGTACACTGATGGATATATTGCTCGGACTCTTAGAACCACGGCAGGGCGAGTTATTGGTAGATAGTATTATTATTAATAAAACCAATGTGCATTCGTGGCAGAACTTAGTTGGCTATATTCCTCAATTTATTTACTTAGCAGATGATACCGTCGCTCAAAATATTGCGTTTGGTGTTCCAAAACATAATATTGACATGAATGCTGTTATAAAAGCTGCAAAGGCAGCACAAATTCATGAGTTTATCGTAAATAACCTAAAAGATGGTTATGATACTTTTGTGGGTGAGCGTGGGGTGATGCTTTCTGGTGGGCAGCGTCAACGTATCGGGATCGCTCGGGCTTTATATAGAGATCCTCAAGTCTTATTTATGGATGAAGCAACTAGTGCTTTAGACACAGAAACAGAGCAGGCGGTAAATGAGGCAATTCAAGGATTGAGCGGGGAAAAAACGATGGTGATTATTGCACATCGAGAGAGTGCAGTAAGAGATTGTTATCATTTAATTCACCTTTCTAATACTTAAATTTATGAATAAAAATAATATTTCTGTAATTACGGTAACATATCATCCTGATCTAATATTATTGGAGCAGCAATTGAATCAGCTTACTGAGTGTCTGTGGGTGATTGTCGATAATGGTTCGAAAGTAGAAGAAATAAAACAGATAGAGAGCTTAATTCAGTATAGAAACAATTGTACGCTAATTAAAAATGTATCAAATCAGGGGTTGGCGAAAGCATTGAATACGGGAGCATATTATATAAATAAAAATTTTCAGAATATAGAGTTTCTATTATTATTAGATCAGGATAGTGTTTTTGAGAAAGAAGCAATAAATATATTGAGAACTGCTTTTTTACAATTAGAAGCCCAAAATAAACAGGTGGGATGTGTTGGCCCAAGGCTAATTGATTTTAAAACTAAGCATCAGCATGGATTTCATTATATGAAGCATGGGCTGTGGAAAAGATCCTATCCATTAGAAAAAGAAACTAGGCCAATTCAATGTACCAATATTAATGGCAGTGGAACATTTATGCGCTTGCATGTATTTTTAGGATTAGGTGGTTTAAGAGAAGATTTCTTTATTGATCATATTGATACAGAATGGTCATTTCGTCTTTTGGCTGCTGGTTATGAATTGTACGGAATCCCTCAAGCAATTTTTGATCATCGTATGGGGGAAGATAGTTTTAGATTCTGGTTATTGGGCTGGCGAGTTTGGCCTTTACGATCACCTCTACGTCATTATTTTTTATTTAGAAATACAATCAAATTATTAAAGCTACCCTATATTCCATTAACTTGGAAATTTTGGGCGTTAATAAAAATGAAAATTACATTCATGGTATATTTAACTTTTAACCGTCAAAGAATAAAACAAATGAATATGATGCTTAAAGGTATAAGGAGTGGGCTAAAATGATGAAAATTGGTGCAATAATTGTAACTTTTAATCCAGACGTTGATAATTTGAGTGGGCTTATTTCAAGGTTATTACTTCAAAATATAAAAATTGTTATAGTCGATAATGGCTCTAAAAGTTTTAACTTGGTTACTAATAATTATGAGTTAATTAGATTAAATGAAAATAAGGGGATTGCTTCTGCACAAAATATAGGAATTCAGTATCTTTTGAGTGAGGAGGTGGATTATATTATTTTTTTTGACCAAGATAGTGAAATAGATAATAAATTTATAGGTAATTTATTTAATGAATTTTTATATATTAAGAATAATATTGATTCAAAAATATTGGCTATAGGACCTAGATTATACAATGAAAATAATGATTACTTTTATAAAATTACAAATGTAAATTTCTGGGGTTTTAGAAAACATCTAGATGTTTCTAATATTTCACAGTCAGTTGAGGCGACTATTATTATTTCATCTGGTTCATTAGTAAGTGTTAAAGATTTATTAAAAGTGGGATTTATGCGTGATAATTTATTTATTGATTATGTTGATATAGAATGGTGCTTTCGAGCAAAAGGTATGGGGTTTCACTGCTATGTTGCACATAATGTTATTATGAAACATCGAATAGGTGATTATGATTTGAATATTAATAAATCTCCACGGTCAGTTCACTCAGCTTTTAGGAAATATTTTCAAATACGTAATGCTATTTTATTGTTAAATATATCCTCAGTTCCTAAACTGTTTGCATTAAAAGAAATTTTGGGGCATATCTTATTCTCATTAAGGCTTATTTATTTAATTAAAAAATCACGAAGACAATATAGTATTGCTTTGTTAAAGGGAATAAGAGATGGTTTGAGAGGTATTTTCTTATAACAATGTTTCTAAGTTACATATTCCACTGAATAAAGGATGAACCGGAATTTTTCGTATTGTAAATAATATGAGAAACTTTAGGGTGATTACGATATAGTTCGATTATATCTCTGCTTTCATCAGTCGAGCAGTCATCTAAAATAATAATCTCAAAATTTTGATAAGTCTGCTTTAAGATGCTATCTAGACGAGCATGTAGGAATTTGTGGTGATTATAGTTTGGAATAATAACAGATACTTTTATCATAAAAATCTCTCTGAAAGATTAGGAAAAAATAGAGTTGTTAATTTTATTCCCCATATTTTTCCATGAAAAATTAGCAGCATAGTGTATACATTGCTGTTTTTTTAACACTGGATTTAATAATGAAGCAATAATTGCCTGTGAAAGGTCTTCATAATTTTGGTGATTAATTAAATATCCTGATTCCCCATTTGAAACAGCATCAACAATGCCACCTGTCGCAAAAGCAATGGTCGGTGTGCCATGTGCTGCGGCTTCTATAGCAACCATGCCAAAACCTTCAGGGTCATGAGGAATATGTTTTACTGGAAAAACGTGTAGATCTGCCAAATAGTAAAAATTTGCCAGTACATCATCATCTCGAATGTTGCCAGTAAATATAATATTGTTCGTTAGCTTATGTTTTTTTGCTGTGGTTAAAATCAGCTCTTTAGATTGCAAATTCTTATTCAGTGATTGGTTTGGAGTGTCACCAATAATAATTAAAACAGTATTCGGTAGAGCCTTCACTACTTTTGATAAGCATTGATCTATAAACTCGTTCATGCCTTTACGTTCGGTCAGTCGGCCTACAGAAATCAAAACTTGTTTATCGTTTAAGTTGTATTTTTCTCTAAGAGTTTGAATGATCTTTTCATTTTTATGCTTTGGAGGATAAGAGACACCAGGGTGAATAATGCTTATTTTTTCTTTTGAAATATTTTTTTGAATACAGAGTTGGTATGTTGGGCTACTGTTAGCAATTATCTGATCGGCCTGACGTATAAATGGAATCCAACACAGATTATAGATCTTGTTGTTTGTACCTATATCTAGACCATGTATATAAACAATACTTTTTTTTCTAAAAACTTTAGCCAGTATGACGACTATGGGGGCAGTCAGCCCACTTCCTGCAAATAAAGTATCTGTTGGTTGTGTCATGCAAATCCAGAAAGCACGTAAAAAGCTAAGAATAAGGAAAAGAGGGAGTGGGCTTAGAGGGGCTTTATAGAATTTTACATTTTCAGGAGCTAATTTTTTTGCTGCTGAGTGGCTAATAATAGTCACTTTATTTTGTTTAGATAACTCATCTGCAATATGCCAGTTTAAACGCTCCATACCACCGACTAGAGGGGGTAAATTTCGAGTGATAATAAGAATATTATTATTCATCTTGGCACAATTAAAATTAGAGTCATGCAATTATATAGAATGAATTGATAGGTGAGAAAGCAATAACTCGAAAAAGATAAAACCCGAGCAAGCTCGGGTTGAATATCTTGGTCAAACGTCCAGTTTAACTACATCCTTTGTTTGTCTCTCCATTGACAACTCAGCATACAATCCATGTGTGAACAAATCCTTTGTTCATTTCCATTTGCTGATGGCGCTATATTAATTGCCCGCATAAAATTACAGTAGACGCAAAAACCGTAAAATAATGTAAGTATTTTCTTACAAAGTTGGATTTGTTGATCTGCTTTTAGCTCTTGTGATTGAATTCTGTATAGCTTAAAGATTGATATTGCATAAAAAATGTCAGGTTGAAGTACATTGCAATAAAAAAGTGCAAAATTGCTTGCGTATAGGGAGGGTCTTCTATACAATGCGCCAATCGGTTGTAAACTGATAGTTAAAACTTACTTTAAACCAGAAAGTAAGTTATGTTGATGCGGGATGGAGCAGTCTGGTAGCTCGTCGGGCTCATAACCCGAAGGTCGTTGGTTCAAATCCAGCTCCCGCTACCAATCAATAAAGTATGCAACTTTATTGAAGCTAAAGTTAAATTTAGTTAAACTATTGCATCGTTAATGCGGGATGGAGCAGTCTGGTAGCTCGTCGGGCTCATAACCCGAAGGTCGTTGGTTCAAATCCAGCTCCCGCTACCAAGATTCTTTCGAGAAGGCTCACAGACAGGTGGGCCTTTTTGCACAATGGGCTTTGCTCGTTGTGACAGATGGGGCGAATTAACGCCCTTTTTTATTGGCGATCGTGTAGTGTCGACATCAATTGGTCAAAAAACCGTGTTTCACTACTAAAGGTTGTATCGGTGGTTCACCGATTGTTGTATTGCACAAAAATGACGAGAGTACATGAAACTATCAAATAAAACCCAAGCGTTACAAGATCTAATCGCACCAGCAGTTCATGCTTGTGGCGTTGACCTTTGGGGAATTGAATTTCTACCTCAAGGTAAGCGTTCTTTATTACGCATCTATATTGATAAACCAGTCGATGAAAATGCAGAACCTGTCATCAATGAAGATGGTGAAGTTGAGCATGGTCGTGGTGTCGGTGTAGAAGACTGTATCCGTGTAACCCAGCAGGTCGGTGCAATGCTGGATGTTCATGATCCTATTTCAGGTGAATATGCACTTGAAGTGTCTTCACCAGGTTGGGATCGTCCATTTTTTCAATTGGCACAACTGCAAGATTATATCGGGCAACAAGTGGCTTTGCGTTTAATCAGTGCTGTTGATAATCGCCGTAAATTTCAGGCAAAACTGGTTGCGGTGGATTTAGACGCGGAAACCATTCAGGTTGAAGTGGAAAAACAGCAGGTACTGGAAATCGATAGTCATAATATCGACAAAGCAAACTTAGTTTATCAAGACTAAATTATTAAGAAAATCTGAGATATAGGTGACTTATGGGTCGTGAGATTCTTACCGTTGCAGAGACGGTCAGTAATGAAAAAGGTGTAAGCCGCGAAGCCATCTTTGAAGCACTTGAACAAGCGCTTGTTGCTGCGACTAAGAAAAAATTCTACGAAGGCACAAATTCAGAAGAAGCACGTTTGCGCGTTGAAATTGACCGTAAAACAGGTGACTATCGCACTTTCCGCCAATGGGAAGTTGTAGCAGACGAAGATCATGAAATGCCTGCTTGCCAAGATGCAATTTCTGATGTTGATCCAGCGAAATGGTCAATTGGCGATATTCGTGAGCTTGAAGTTGAATCAATCGAATTTGGTCGTATTGCTGCCCAAATCGCGAAACAAGTGATTGTGCAAAAAATTCGTGAAGCTGAACGTGCGCTTATTGCTGATGCATATGCCGCTAAAGTTGGTGAGTTGATTTATGGTGAAGTGAAAAAACAAACCAAAGACGGCTTTATCATTGATTTAGGTGACAACGCAGAAGCATATTTGGCACGCGATCAAATGATTCCAAAGGAAATCTTGCGTCCAAAACAGCGTGTCAATGCGATTCTTTATGAAGTGAATCGTGAAGGTCGCGGTGCGCAGCTATTATTGTCGCGTTCACATCCTGATATGCTGATTGCTTTAATGAAAAAAGAAATTCCAGAAATTTCTGAAGAAATTATTGAAATCAAAGCAGCTGCACGTCAAGCCGGAGTCCGTGCTAAAATTGCAGTGAAAACCAACGACCATCGTATTGACCCAGTGGGTGCATGTATTGGTATGCGTGGTACGCGTATTCAGGCAGTTCAGTCAGAATTGAATGGCGAGCGTATTGATGTTGTGGTGTGGTCAGATGATCCAGCACAGTATATTGCTAGCGCATTGGAACCTGCTGATGTATCAGGCATCGTTATTGATGAAGATGCAAAAACTGCGGATATTATTTTTGCAACCAGTGACCAGTTGGCACGTGCTATCGGTTCGCAAGGTCAAAACGTACGTTTAGCGTCTGAATTGACTGGCTTTAAGCTCGATATGATGCTTGAAGATGAATACCGCGCGCGTCAGCAAAACGAAGCGCAGCAATACCTAGACATGTTTGTAACCCGTCTGGATATTGATGAAGGCCTAGCGATGGCTTTGGTTGAAATGGGCTTTACTTCACTTGAAGAAATTGCTTATGTGCCTGCAGAAACTTTCGATGAAATCGATTTGGATGAAGACACAGTTACATTGTTGCAATCACGTGCTAAAGAAGCTGCTTTGGCAGATGCTTTAAAACAGCAAGAAAATGTACAAGAGCCAAGTGAAGAATTATTAAATATGCAAGGTATGACACAAGAGATTGCCTATGCACTTGCCGGTCGTGGCATTGTGACGATTGATGATTTAGCAGATCAAGCCACCGATGATATCTCTGATATCGAAGGGTTAAATGCCGAAGCTGCAGGTCAATTGATCATGAAAGCGCGTGAATCATGGTTTAACTAGGAGGTGGTGAATGACGGACAAGTCGATTAAAGAATTGGCGCAAAGTGTAGAGCGTTCAGTTGAAAAACTTCTAGAACAAGTTCGTGATGCCGGGCTGCCACAGCGTCGTGCCGACGATATCATTACTACAGAACAGCAAGATACCCTTGTCAGCTATTTGAAGAAAGTTCATGGGCAGGACAGTGGTAATGCAGGAAAAATCACGTTGAAACGTAAAACAACCAGTACAGCAAAAGTTGCAAGTACCTCAGGTAAAGCGAAAACTATCAATGTAGAAGTACGTAAAAAACATACTTTTACCAAGCCTGATCCTGAACAGATTAAAGCTGAAGCAAAAGCGAAGCTTGAAGCTGAAACTAAAGCGCGTGCTGAAGCAAATGCACAACCACGTGCAGAAGAAACTCGTCGCCAACCTGAAAATAACGCGACAGCAACTTTAGAAGCAATGCGTGCTGCGCATAAGCAAGATAAAGTTGTGGAAAGCCCTAAAACTGCGGTTGTGGTGAAAAAGCGTGGCGGTGGTACATTGAAACCATTACCAAAACCAGCAGAAACACTCGAACAGAAAAAAGCACGTGAAGCTCAAGCTGCACAGCTGAAAGCGACCGAAGAAGCAGCACGCCGTAAAGCTGCAGAAGAAGCACAACAGCGTACACTTGAACAGATGCGTAAAATGGCATCTAAGTATTCAACTGACGAAGCAGCTACAACTATTCGTGTAATTGATGATGCTCCACTTGCCGCTGGTCTTGTTGGTCAGGCATATGAAGATTCGTTTGCTAAAGAAGACCGCGAAATTAAACGTGGTGGCAATACCAAAGATACGCGTAGCCAAAAGAAAGGTGGACGCAATCAGGAAGAACAAAACTTCCAGAAAGCACATCATAAACGCGGTTTGAAATTGAGCCAGTCAAATAAACACGGCTTTGAAAAACCAGTTAAAAAACAAGTCTATGATGTTGAAATTGGTTCAACAGTTGTAGTTGCTGACCTTGCACAGAAAATGGCTGTAAAAGTGCGCGAAGTGATTAAAACACTCATGAAAATGGGTGAATTAGTAACTCAAGACCAATCGATTGAGCAAGATACTGCTGCACTTGTTGTTGAAGAAATGGGGCATAACCCGATTCTTGTGTCGGATACTCAGGCCGAAGACAACTTACTTGAAGCGGCCGAGCAAAAACGTGGTGAACTCAGCACTCGTCCACCTGTTGTGACGATTATGGGTCACGTTGACCATGGTAAAACCTCATTGCTTGACCGTATTCGCCGTTCAAAAGTGGCTGCGGGCGAAGCAGGCGGTATTACTCAGCACATTGGTGCTTACCATGTGGAAACACAAAAAGGTATTATTACTTTCCTAGATACTCCGGGACACGCAGCGTTTACTGCAATGCGTTCACGTGGTGCGAAAGCGACTGATATCGTGGTATTGGTTGTTGCAGCAGATGATGGTGTTATGCCACAAACTGCAGAAGCGATTGACCATGCTCGTGCAGCAGGTACGCCAATTATTGTTGCGATCAACAAAATGGATAAAGAATCTGCTGATCCAGATCGCGTATTGAATGAATTGACCACCAAAGAAATCGTACCTGAACAATGGGGCGGTGACGTTCCAGTTGCATTGGTTTCAGCACATTCGGGTCAAGGTATTGATGAACTTCTTGACTTGATCCTGATTCAGGCTGAAATGCTAGAACTTCAAGCCTCTGAAGAAGGTGCTGCGCAAGGTGTTGTCATTGAAGCACGTGTTGACAAAGGTCGCGGTGCAGTGACTTCAATCTTGGTACAAAACGGTACATTGAATGTAGGTGACTTGGTTCTTGCAGGTTCATCTTATGGTCGTGTACGTGCCATGTCAGACGAAAATGGTCAGCCAATCAAATCTGCAGGTCCTTCTATTCCAGTGGAAATCTTGGGTCTTCCAGATGCGCCAATGGCAGGTGACGAAGTTCTTGTTGTTAACGATGAGAAAAAAGCACGTGAAGTGGCTGATGCGCGCGCAGACCGTGAGCGTCAAAAACGTATTGAACGTCAAAGTGCAATGCGTCTTGAAAATATCATGGCGTCTATGGGCAAGAAAGATGTACCAACTGTTAACGTGGTGCTTAAAACTGACGTTCGCGGTACATTAGAAGCCTTGAATGCAGCATTGACTGAATTGTCAATGGACGAAGTACGAGTTCGTATCATCAGCTCTGGTGTTGGTGCAATTACTGAATCAGACGTAACTTTGGCAGAATCTTCTGAAGCGGTACTGCTTGGCTTTAACGTTCGTGCTGATGCAACTGCACGTCAGAAAGCTGATCAAGACGGTATCGATATTCGTTACTACAGCGTGATCTATGAATTGATCGATGACGTAAAAGATGCCATGAGCGGTAAATTGGCACCTGAACATCGTGAAACCATCTTGGGTATCGCACAGGTTCGTGAAGTGTTCCGTTCAAGCAAGTTCGGTGCAGCTGCGGGCTGTATGGTAATGGAAGGTGTAATTCACCGTAACAAACCAATTCGTGTCTTGCGTGATGATGTCGTGGTATTCCAAGGCGAACTTGAATCTCTACGTCGTTATAAAGATGTGGTTGAAGAAGTTCGTGCTGGTATGGAATGTGGTCTTGCCGTAAAAGGTTATAAAGACATCAAACCACTCGACAAGATCGAAGTGTATGATGTTCAAATTGTGAAACGGAGTCTTTAATGGCGGGTAGTCAACGTCTGAAGCGTATGGCAGATTCAGTACAACGTGAGTTGTCTGGGCTTATCCGTCAGGAGCTGAAAGATCCACGCTTAGGTGGTTATGTGACCATCTCCGCGGTGAAAGTCAGTGCAGACATGGGTTATGCTGAAGTTTATGTCACTGTAATGGGACGTGAGCTTGGTGATGAGCAAAGTGAAGCAGCAAATAAAGAAACTTTAGACGTATTAAATAAAGCTTCTGGTTTCTTGCGTCATGAGTTGAGTCGTCGTATCAAGACACGTATTACGCCAAGATTGCGTTTCCACTATGACAAAACTAATGCTTATGGTAACTATATGTTTGGCCTGATCGCTGAGGCAGTCAAAGACTTGCCTGAGCAAGACAAAGAATAAAGAAAAAGCCACCTTCGGGTGGCTTTTTTTATGTGTATTTCTATGTGCATATTCATATGTTTTGTTTCAGCGATGATTTGTCGATTTTGTGAATGTTTGGGCATTCTTATTAATTTGATCTAATCGAAATCGTGGAGCACTGGTTAAGGAATAGGTGTAAAGTGTGACGGTACACGTAAAAGTCGTTGCTGTGTGCTGAATACTGGAACAACTTGGTATAAGTTTATGATTTATATTAAATAAAGCAACCGATTTTGTATAAGTTGTATTTTTTTAATTTTAGGAAATGTTAAAAATCATACTCATGGCGTAGATAAACCCATCCCCAATTTCCACGCTTATCTACAATAGCTTCAGAAGATGGAATTATTTCTAAAGTAAGTAAAAAATAGGTTACTTCATTATAAATATCTGCCAAAACTTCTGTATTAGCTATATTCATTTCCTCCTCTTCTTCTTCTGATAATTTGCTATCAAAAAATATTATTGTCTCAATAATTTTACTTTTATGATCATAATTAAATGTTATGCCACGCATTTTTTTGCTAGCTCGACCAAGTAAACTATAAAAAGTTGAGGCTTTTACTCGTTGAAATAGAGGAAGATTTTTTTCTCTGTTAATTTGGATCTCATCTATTAACATTTATGAATTTCCTTAAAAATATAGCTATTATTTAGCATAATTTGCGTTATGTGAAATGCGCCTTAATATATTATTATTTTTCAATTTTTTAAATTTCGACTGACTTAAAAATAGTGATTAGAAACAAAGTACTCTCTCCATCAGAAAGATAAAGAGAGTATTAACTGTGATAAAAGAAGCTTATTCATCAGGCGTTTGGTTAAAGCGTTTTTCACGCTTTTGCGCTTGACGCTGCAAACGGTAACGATCCCAAGGCAAAGGACGTTCTATCGCTTCAGGAACATCGCCACTTAAAGAACGTAGCTTTAAATGCAGTGCCGCCTGTGCCATTAAATTTGCAGATACAGGTGCAGTAATAAACGCCAGTAAGGTAATGAGCAATTCGGCAAAACCAAAATGTCCCTGAAATGCCCAGTAGATCATGGCTGCAATCAGAAAGCTGCCCAAACCGAGCGTACTGGATTTGGTCGGTGCATGTAAACGGGTAAATAAATCGGGTAGGCGAATCATGCCAATACCGCCCACCAGCATAAAAAAGCTACCGACTAGTAGGAAAAACGACACCAAGATTTCCATCAATAATTGCATGTTTGATTCTCCTGCTTAGTCGATCACATGGCCTGTTGTGAAGTAACGTGCCAAAGCAACAGTTGACACAAAACCCAGCATGGCAATCAGAAGTGCACCTTCAAATAGTTGCGTGGTTGCCCAGTACACACCCAGCACGATCACAAGACCTGTAGCATTGAGAAACAGGGTATCTAGCGCCAGCAGGCGGTCAACAATCGAAGGACCAAATACCAAACGCACCAGACATAACAACATGGAAATACAGATCATGACTAAGCAAATGCCCAATACATACGGCAAAATCATCATGGTGTTTCTCCTTGTTTAGCTTGGAAAATTTTCAGCAAAGGTGCTTCATAGCGCTGTTTGATCTGATCAATTTCGGCTTGGGGATCGCTGCAACTGAGTGCATGCACCAAAATGTCCCCACGTTCCTGATCAATCCCTGCGCTGACTGTACCAGGTGTCGTGGTAATAATCATTGCCAGTAAGGAGTTGACCTGTTCATGCTGAGAGTCGAGCGGAACACGGAACCATTTGGGTTGTAATTTGTCCGTTGAGCCAAGTACCAGTTTTGCGACTACAAAATTCGCGACAATGACATCGTAAAGCACCACAAAAAACAGTCGAATAGCTTGTTTTGAGTCGATATGGGGGGTGCTGGTAATAAAATGCTGTAGCAGTTTGGGAATCAACACGGCCAGTAGTGCTGCCATGAGTAAGTCTGAAGCATCTAAACTATGCGACAGCATGAGCCAAGATAGCCCGACCATGACTGAAACAAAAGGGTGGGGCAAGCAGCGATCAATCCAAAAGAATTTTGTCATACTTAGCGCTCCACAGACTGTAGTTTCAATTGTTCATGATCAGGCGTGTCGGGTACATCATGAAGGTTGTTCAGCTGGTCATGAATCTGTTGTTGCTTGTAAGGTGAAATATGTTCGCCATGTAGTGTATTCGGGTGAATGATGGCAGGAATCAGATGGGCGTTAGCATCGGGGTTTTCACCGCCATATTTGGTTTCGGGAATATATTCAGGATCAAAAGGTTGGGTGCTGATATATTGCCCATCTTGATCACGTTGCAAAATATGCTGTTGATACAGACTTTGTTGCTCCAGTTGCAGGCTGGCCGCACTTAAATAACGTTGTACAGGTTGTGCCGCAGCAACGTATGCTACCAATATCAACAGTAGCAGATACAGCGCTATCGCATTACCTTTTGGTGCAATTGCAGGCAGCGCCTGATAATTTCGATAAGCTTGAGTTGCTGGATTATCCTCAGGTTCGCTCGATTGCCAAAATAAAATCAACCCGACACGAATAAACGCCACAATGCTGAGTAAACTCACGACCAAGATGCCAGCAATAATCTCGAGTTGCCATGGGTGCTGCTGAACAGCATGTAAAATAAACACCTTACCCAAAAAACCGCTAAATGGCGGTAAGCCTGCCATCATCAATGCAATAATAAAAAAGCAGATCGACAGCAACTTTTCCTGTTTCATGCGCGGTGCAACTTTCAGGTGGTCTTTAAATTCACCACGCTGCGCGGTAATCCAGCCACAAAGTAAATAAAATGCTGCACCAATGATGGTGCTATGAAACAGATAATATAAACCTGCCGCCCATGCTTCTGTACGGTGTAGGCCAATCGCAATACAGATCGTACCCAGCGATGATAAAATCATAAAGCCGACAAAACGCCGTAACCGCAAAGCCCCAATCGCGCCAATCACACCATACAGTGAACTGAGCAATCCCAAAATTAACAAGATATCAAACAGGGAGTGATCATGGTCATTGAGGAAAATCACCGAGTTGACCCGCAAAATTGCATATAAGCCAACTTTGGTCATCACAGTGAAAATTGCAGCGACAGGGGTGCTGGCAACTGCATAGGTTTTAGGCAACCAAAAGCCCAAAGGCAAAACTGCTGCCTTAATCGCAAACACAGTAAATAAAAGATAACCCCCTGCTTGAGCCAGCGCTGCCTGATCGGGGGCGAGTGTTGGAAATAAACGTGCGACATCTGCCATGTTCAGGCTGCCAACACTGGCATAAATCAGCCCAAGCCCAATCAAAAATAGAGCACTGGCGAGCAGGTTAATCACCACGTAGTGAATGCCCAATTGAAAGCGCGCCTTGCCTTGCCCATGAATTAGCAAAACATACGATGCCATCAGCAGGATTTCAAAAAATACAAACAGGTTAAATAAGTCGGCAGTCAAAAATGCACCGCATAACCCCATCAATAAAAACTGGAACAGTGCATGAAAATAGCGCCCGCGTGCATCCCATCCCTGACTGGCATACGCAATAATCGGTAGGGCAAGCGTATAGGTCAGGAGCAGCATAAATGCTGAAAGTCGGTCGAGCACGAGGACAATACCAAAAGGTGCTGACCATTCGCTGAGTTGATAGACACTGATTTGCCCTGAACTTGCATGCACAAAATAGCTGATCGCAGTGATGAAACCCAAAGCAGTCGCTACAATACTGAGTCCACGTCGCCATGTCTGACGATGATCTTGCGCCAGTTGCCCTGCACCAGGATTGCCTAAAAGCAGGAGAATAAAGCCTGTAAATGCAGGAATGAGAATACTAAAAATAGGCGTATGTTGTTGCCAAAAATTAAACCATGTCATCATGATGCTTTATCCTCACTCGGGTCATCAGGTAACTCGGTAATTTCTTTGGAATCGACATGATCCGTCCCTGACTCATAGCGACTGCGTAGCGCCAATTGCACAATAAATGCAGTTGTGGCAAAACCAATCACAATTGCGGTGAGTACCAGTGCTTGAGGTAAGGGGTCTGTCACATGTGTAGTTCTGGTCAAGATTGCAGGTGCATTGACCTGAATCCGACCTGTGGCAAATAAAAATAGGTTCACGGCATAGCCAATCATGGCAAGACCCAGCACCACGGGAAAGGTACGTGCCCGTAGCAATAAATACACACCTGTTGCAACCAGTAGTCCTATTCCTGAAGCTAACAGTAATTCTAAGCTAATCATTGTCTTACTCCTTTGGGATAGGGCCTGAAATGTTGGTGTGTCTTGAGTCACCCAAGACTGAAATCATGAGCATGGTGGCACCGACAACAGTCAGGTACACACCTAAATCAAACAGTGCCGCTGACGCCAAATGCAGCTTGCCGAGGATAGGCAGATACACATAGACATGCGCACTGGTCAAAAATGGATGTGACCAGAGCCATGCCAGTACGCCTGTTATGCCTGCAATGCTTAAACCCGTGCCAATCCAGATTTCATATAATCGTCCAGATTTGGCTTTGAGCAGTTGCTCAGCATAGTCCTGACCAAGAGCAATATATTGAATAATCAATGCCATTGCCGTGATCAAGCCTGCAATAAAGCCACCTCCAGGGAGGTTGTGCCCACGCATGAAAATATACAGGCTGACCACTAATGCGATAGGCAGCACCCATGATGCAGTCGTGCGTACCAACAGAGGAGATGGATTAAAACGGTAGCTCAGCCCTTGGGTAATGGTGGTGCCGTGCGTACGCATCCCATCCATAAGCGATAATGTGCCAAGTGCAGCAATACCCAGTACAGTAATTTCACCGAAGGTATCGAAACCACGAAAATCGACCAGAATCACGTTAACAATATTTGAGCCACCGCCCAGAGGTAAGGACTGCTGCACAAAAAACCATGAAATTGAATCATGATCTCGGGTCAGAATCAGCCAGCTGATCCAGCCGACACCTCCACCTGCAACAATTGCTAAAATTGCATCGCGCCAGCGTTGGGTTTGAGTGGATTCATAGGGGGTCAGTTGAGGTAATAGTGACAGGCTCATTAACAGCAGCACGGTGGTCACGACATCGACGGTAATTTGGGTCAGTGCCAAATCTGGTGCAGACAGTGCGACAAAAACCAGAGTCACCACCAGACCGACTGCGCCACTAATCAAGACAGCCTTAATCCGTTCATGATGAAACCACAGCATCATCCAGCAGGCACTAAACAACAGTAGCCAGAGCATGATGGCAATCCATGGTGCCTGAGTGAGTAGATGCGTACCTGTACGGAGTGGTTGGCTGCACAATGGAATGAGCAGCATGACAATACTAAAACTGATGATCCAGAACAAATAATGTTGCAGCTTCCCTGTTTCAGTTTTGAGCTTGACCGCACGTCCAAGATAAACAATCTGCTGCATGAGGTATTCAAAAATCAGTTTACCTTGCAGCTTGCGCAGATAATCTTCGATATCAATATGACGGATCAGTGCTCCACGACTTAAACGTAGATAAAAGACTGAGCCACCGACCAGTGCCACCATACTCATGAGTAGGGGTAAATTGACCCCATGCCAAATCGCTAAATGTGCGCCGTGGAATTCGTTGAGTTGCAAGGATGCACGAGTCACCTGGTTGACCAGTGTTTCAGCAAAAAATGCTGGGAAGATGCCCACTAAAATACATAAACTTGCGAGCAAAATAATTGGGCTACGCATACCCAGTTTAGGTTCATGTGCATGAGGATTTGGAATCTGTTCGCCAATTTCACCATCGAAAAATACGCCATGCACTAAACGGAATGAGTAGGCAACCGCAAAAATTCCTGCCAATGTGGCAACTGCAACGCCTAAAATGAGACTAAAACCAGACAAATGCTGAACCAGTTCAGTAAAAAACATTTCTTTGGATAAAAAACCATTGGTGAATGGCACGCCTGCCATGGCAGAAGCAGTAATCATGGTCAGTGTGCCTGTGAACGGCAGTAAGTACCAGATCCCTTGCAGTTTCTTCAGGCTGCGCGTACCTGTTTCATGATCAATAATGCCGGCGATCATAAACAAGGCAGCCTTAAAGGTTGCATGGTTTAAAATATGGAAAATTGCAGCTGCAACGGCCAGAGGTGAACCCAGTCCAAGCAGACACATAATCAGCCCCAGATGGCTGATGGTTGAGTAAGCCAGCAAGCCTTTAAGGTCTTCTTTAAAAATCGCAAAAAATGCACCGAGTGCAAAGGTGGTCAGCCCGACAAGGGTGACTAAATTGTGAAACAAGCTAAAACCAACAAAAATCGGCAGTAGGCGAGCCACCAGAAAAATCCCTGCTTTGACCATGGTGGCCGAGTGTAAATAAGCGGAAACAGGCGTTGGGGCTGCCATGGCGTTGGGGAGCCAAAAGTGAAATGGAAACTGCGCACTTTTGGTAAACGCACCTAGTAAAATCAACAAGAGCGCAGGTACAAATAACGGCTGCGTTTGCAAACTCGAACCTAGTGCTAAAATCTGATCCAGTTGAAAACTACCAGCCATTTGCCCCAGCAGCATAAAGCCACCGAGCATCGCCAGTCCGCCCATGCCTGTAATGATCAGTGCCATGCGTGAGCCGCGCTGTGCAGCATCATAACGATGCCAGTACGCCACCAATAAAAATGAGGAGATACTGGTTAGTTCCCAAAACACCAGTAAAATGATCAGGTTATTGGACAGGGAGATACCGAGCATGGCTGCCATAAACAGCATCAGTAAGCCATACAGCTTACTCAGGGAGTTTTTTTCACCTAAATAATAATAGGCATAAATAAAAATGAGGGTTCCAATCCCACTAATGAGCAAACCAAACAACAAGCCTAAAGCATCGAGGCGGAAACTGAAGTTAATGCCAATTTCAGGCAACCAAGCCCACGTTTGTAATAGGGTTGCACCATGGAAAACCGAATTTGACTGACTGAGCAAAAGCCCGAAACAACTTAAGCTAATACTTATGGCGGCGAGCATGTTGAGACGGCGTGGTGCGTGTGATAAACACGAAACCAGACCTGTGCCGAAAAGCAGAGGTAACAGTATGATAATGGCTAACACACTTGAATCCCTAAGTTGTCAATTAGGTCATGACCTAAAGTTATGTTTCTTTTAAAAATCAGAGGAGCGCAAAGAGCATTCCAATATTCAATTTTTAAAAGCCGAAGTGCGCTCTACTAGGGTGTAACCGAGAGATCGACTGGGTTAGATGGATGAAATATGTGCTAAAATAAATTAAGTACAAGATTATTCTACATTTTTTGACTGCTAAAACTAGCCTTTTTCAAGGCTGTTGCGCCGTTTGTCCTGTAAATACCTATTCTGATTATAATTTTTATGTTTTATAAATTTGTTACTTACTTTGGGCCAATCGCATCTACACTGAAGTGGGCACAAGGGTCTGTGGCTTAAACGGAGTTTTCTGTTTAAGTTGTTGGATTAGATCATAAATATGATGGATGTTTAGGCTGACTTTGGCACGGGTACATGCCACATACAGTAAGCGTAATTCTTCATCACTGATTTTATGGTCATGGGCATTGAGCTTAAATTGGTAGTCATCTTCCAGATGGACCCGATCCCATTCCAGACCTTTGGCTTTATGGGCGGTAGAAATCACATAGTCAGCTTCCTGAATCGGCGTGATTTTTTCCAAAGCGCGTTTGAGTGGCGCAGTCCCATGATCATCGACCAGTTTGACGAGGGGTTTAATATCACTGCCTTCATTAGTTTCGCAGTATTCATGTACGTCATGCCATGAATTAAACCATGCCAGTTCAGGCACATCGGTGACGCGTTTGCCTTGTTTTAGAATGCTCGCGGCATCAATAAAACGGTTCAGGCGGGCATGATCGGCCTGCAAACTGACTCTCTCACCACTGACCAGACCTGCCAGAAGCAATTCCATGGCACGCGCGTTGGTACGACATAAAATCGCATCACGCTTTTTGGTATGTGGTTTGTTGAAAACTGAGGATTTACGTTCAGGATTGCCATGCAAAGGAACGGTTTCTTTTAGTCCACCCAGCAAGCTGTTGGCAACCTCGGCAATCGGTTCGCCAAAACGAAATGAGGTGGTCAGGCGTGACTCTGTCAGTGGCAGCTTTTGCATGGCATTCACCGCACCACGCCATGCATAAATCTGCTGATGCGCATCACCGACATAAATCACTTGAGTATTTTTCTGTTGCAGCAAAATACCCAGCATCAGTGGATCAGCATCTTGAGCTTCATCAAATAAAATATAATCTGCTGGAATATACGGTTCGGACAGCGCCCACAGTTTGAGATAGATATCGTGCCCAATGCCTGCCTGATGTTGTGGATTGACTGAATCGAGCCAGCGGCGCTCCAGCGCAGGGTATAAATGTTGTTGCAGGGCGGTTGCATCATCGGGATGCAGCCAGCTTGGCACCTGAATATGCCGCGGGGCAGGGTATTGCGAACTGGTAGCACAAAAGTAACCTACAGCATTGACTACGATACTGGCAAGGCGGCTTGGCATCAGTGCGTATTTTTCGTAACGACCGCCCATCAAGCGACGTAAGGTAATCGGTTCAAGCCGATATTCTTTGGCCAGAAAACTCGGACTCAGACGTGGCAGGCGCAATTTGTCGGTAATGTTGCGTGGCACACTGCGATAGGCAAGTGAGTGAAAGGTGCGGCTGTCAACATTGCGGTGAAATTTTTGCTGGGCTTCACTGGCAATGGCTTTGTTAAATGCCAGATACATGCCACGCCGTTCAGGCATGGCAGCACTGATCATTTGCAGCGTGGTGGTTTTCCCTGTACCCGCGTAGGCCACCACTTTGAACGATTCGCCACGGAGCGCATGCTCAATGGCGATCTGCTGTTCGGCAGTTGGTTTAGTGGGCTGCACGATTTGCCTTTTCAACCAGTCCTGACAAACCTTGACGGCGTGCCAGTTCATTCAGCACGATTTGTGGGTCAATATCAAAGTAACCGAGCATCACAATGCTGTGGAACCACAAGTCGGCTACTTCATAAATCAGGTCATTCTTGTTGTCTTCGCTGGCATGGCTGGCGAAATCTTTCGCGGCAATAATCGTTTCGACACTTTCTTCGCCAACTTTTTCTAAAATCTTGTTGAGACCTTTGTGATACAGCTTCGCCACATAAGAACTTTCAGGGTCGGCTGCTTTACGCTCAATCATCATTTTACCGAGATAATCGAGTACTTCGACGCTTTCTGCCTGTGCATTGGACGCGGACATGGCAAGGGTATGCGGATTGCTAGAAGCGGTATTGTGATAGATCTCGCTAGGGTCTTTTAGCTGAGCATCGACAATTTCCCAACCATTTTCAGTCAGTTTGCGATAGAAGCAAGACTCGCGACCTGTATGGCAGGCGATCCCACCATGTTGTTCGATTTGCAGCACAATCACGTCAGCATCGCAGTCAAGGCGGATTTCGTGTACGGTCTGGAAGTGCCCAGACTCTTCGCCTTTATGCCAGAGTTTTTGACGTGAACGGGAAAAATATACTGCCTGTTTTTTCTCGGCAGTTAGTGCAAGTGCTTCTCGGTTCATCCATGCCACCATCAGGATTCGTCCGGTATGATGATGCTGTGCAATCGCAGGAATGAGACCTTGTTCGTTAAATTTTACTTCATCGAGCCATTGCATATTGTTCATGGAAAATCACCAAATTTCTTGCGTGGAAAAAAGAGGCTTAAATTAAGCAGGGCTATAGTGTACGGCATCTAACCAGTTTTCCAAAACCAATATTTCAGCATTTTGCCGAACCCAGTACTGGAGCTATGGGCGATTGTGCGATCTCTGCATAGTTTAGCTGTTGCAGGGCATTGGTTTTAAAACCTGAAATGGTGATCGCCATTTGTCTGCGGAAATACGGAATTCGATACATGAGCGGGAACAATACATCACGCATTCGGCTCGCCCAGCGTAAATCTGACTGGTATAGCGGGGTCAGCAAACGGCTAAGACTCTGATAGAAAAAGGTCGAAGAACGCCGTAGCTGATGATAATGCTGCCACAGTTTTGCCCAGCCCAGTTGCTGCTGCGCATAGCTGTGTTGTACCGACTGTGACAATGCCCATGCATCAAGCAGTGCCATATTCGCGCCTTGTCCAAGTTGCGGGCTCATGGCATGGGCAGCATCGCCAATCACCCCAATGCGTCCCTGACCATATTGGGACATGACCACGTCGCGATACTGTGCCGAGAGCCATGTGGTGGATGCCGTTTGAGTCACCTGTTCCAGCCAGTCTGCGGCTTTGCCCCAGCGCTTGGAGACTTGACTGAGCCAAAGCTCACGCTGCTGTTCCTGTTTGAGAAAATGCGGAAATTGCGCACTTGGCAAACTCCAGAACACACTGGACAGGCGTTGCTCAGATGCAGTAGGAATTGCACCTGTGGGTAAGATGCCCATCATGATCTGGCTGGTATCGTAAAACTGATGCAGGATTTCACGATCAAACTGCTGACACTCAGGCACAATCGTCCATGCTGCTCCCCACGGATAAGGTTGATCAATCTTGACCCATGCCGATGGACGCAGTTGGCTACGTGCGCCGTTCGCTACAATTACCGCATCAAAAGCGGCATCAAACGGTTGTTGCTGGGCATCTTGTCCAATCAAGCGAACCTGCTCAGGGGATTCTTGTAGTTGTTGAATGTCATAACCCATAAACCACGTAATGGCATCCCGATGCTGATTGACCGCAGTTTGTAATACATGGCACAAGGTTGCGCGGTGAATGCCTAATCCCGTGTAGTGATTGCCTGCTTCGTGATAATGGCTATCCACCAATAAACGACCATCGGCAAGCTGACCTTCCAAGCCTGTGACTTTTGCCCCGAGCTGGCAGGCGTGTTCCAGTACACCCAAATGTTCAAACACAGCTAAACCCGCAGGCTGTAATAACAAACCTGCACCGACTGGCTCTAAATGTTGGGCTTTTTCAAAAATACTGACTTGAAAACCTTGTTGGGCGAGTAGGGTAGCCGTAGCAAGCCCTGCTGTGCCTGCGCCAATAATGGCAAAATGTATGGTTTTAATTGGGATCATTTATCGCTATTTTCATATTATTTTTCTGTATTTTGAACATGTTGCGGGGGATTTGTAAATCAAAACCTGCATGGGATCGCATGAATACATAAAAAAATAGCCCATTTAAGAATGAGCTATTGGAGTTTGATCAAAGACCCGTTCTGATGCTTAAGCCCATGAAGTGGCTTGCATATCAACCACAAAATGATATTTCACATCACTTTTCAGCAGGCGTGCAAATGCCATTTCAATCTCATGTCTCTGAATCAATTCAATCTCAACCGTGATGTCATGCTGAGATAAGTGCTCTGAATTATTCAATATAATTTGAAATCTCAATCAGGTTTTGATCAGGGTCGCGAATATAAACTGACATAATCGCACCCGTTGCGCCTGTACGCTGAATTGGCCCTTCTTCAATGCTTATGCCGCATTGATGTAATTCAGCAATAATATCTTCTAAGGGTGTGACTGCAATAAAACACAGATCAGCCGAGCCAGCAGTTGGTTTTTCGGCTTTGGGTTCAAATTCTTTACCGACCTGATGCAGATTGATTTTCTGCTGTCCAAAACATAAGGCTTTACGGTCACCGCGAAAAGTGACCACTTCAAAACCGAGAACGCGCTGATAAAATTCACAGCTCTGTTCAATGCTGGCAACGGTCAGAACCAAATGATCTAAATGACTGATCTGCATGTTGATTTACCTATTTTAAAACCATAAAAAAGCGGGACATGCCCGCTTTGATCATCGGCTTAACGCACAATTCGCCACAGTGCGATCAGACTAGCCACAACAATCAGTGGAATCGACACAAACCACGGGCTGATGATGGCGATGCTGAGTAAAATCGCGATCATGCTGCCAAAAATCCAGCTACGTTTTTGCTGCTGTTGCATTTGTAAACGCAAATGTTGTAATTCGCGTAACTGCTTGTCCTGCCATGCGGACTGATTTTTTAAACCATTCAAGCTGTCCACAATCAGCGTTGGAATATCCTGTGCACCCAACAGCAAGTCAGGAATTTGCTGTCCTAACTGTTTGATATTTTTCACAGGGTCCATGTTGGATTTGACCCATTCGGTCAGAATCGGTTTAGCCAGTTTCCAGATATCCAGTTCAGGGTAGAGGTCTGTACCCAAGCCTTCCACGTGTACCAAGGTTTTTAGCAACAGCATTAACTGTGGCGGAATTTCCAAGTGGAAACGACGGGCAATATCCATCACCTGAATCAGGATGCCTGCAAAATCCAGCTCATGCATCGGCTTGGAAATCATTGGGCCAACGGTGCGGCGCATTTCACGGGCCAACGCATCTTGATCGGTGCCTGGTGGAATCCAGCCTGCCTGATGCACCACCTGAATCAGCTGCATGAAATTGCCATTCATCACGGCAAGTAGCATACGGGCAACCGTCATTTGATCCTGCTTGGAGAGTTCACCCATAATGGCGCAGTCGAGCGCAATATAACGCGGCTGCTGCGGGTTGATGGTTTCCACAAACACGTTGCCAGGATGCATATCGGCATGGAAAAAGTTATCGCGAAAGACTTGGGTGAAGAAAATGGTTAAACCTTTTTCTGCCAAGTCCGCACGGTTCATACCGAGACGGTCAAAAGTTTCGGTATCTGAAATCGGTACGCCCGTAATGCGTTCCGCCACCATGACATCGGTACTATCCATATAGACATCAGGCACATACATCATGCTTGAGCCTGTAAAATAATGCCGCATACGGCGAGTATTATCCGCTTCGAGGGTCAGATCCAGTTCATTCAGAATGGTCTGGCGGTAATTCTGAATAATTTCCGATAGATGTAGCGCACGCGCGGCTTCAAGACGGTTTTCGAGGTTATGCCCAAGCCACGTCAGAATTTCAAAATCTTGCAGAATTTGCGCACGAATATTCGGACGGGTGACTTTGACTACCACCTCACGTCCATCATGCAATGCCGCAGTATGCACCTGTGCAATCGATGCCGCGGCAAGTGGTTGTTCATCAAAACGGGAAAATAGCGAGTTGATATCTGCTTTCAAGGATTGCTGAATGCGCATTTTGGCGACATCGGCTTCGAAGGGCTTGACCCGATCTTGCAGTAACACCAACTGCTGCAAGATTTCAGGTGCAATCAGGTCGCGACGGGTCGAAAGCAACTGCCCGAGTTTGATCGCTAACGGCCCCATATCTTCCAAAGCTTCTTTAAGCTTGAGCGGGTTTTTGCCCTGTCTGCTTGACCATGCCGCAGGGTGCAGGCGAATCAGTTTCAGTAAGGGGCGCGCCTTGATTGGAATGTCTTCCGCAGCAACCAACGTGTCGAGTCTATAGTGCGCAGCAATACGCCACAGTTCGATTAAACGGGAAATATGCGGAATCATTGAAGCGGTCACCTAATCTTGTTTTGGGAGAATTTTCTGCTGTAATGCCTGAACTTTGGCTTCCAGTCGGTCAATATTTTGTTGCAGGGCACGCGTGCCTTGTTGCAGTTCGTCCATTTGCCAGCGCGGTGCAAATAAACCACTGTCTTCTTTTAAGGTATCTGCGGCAAAAAACAGTTTGCTTTGCAACGAGCGTTTCACCAGTTGGGGTAAGTGCTGAATTTTACCCAGTTCATGTGCCAGCGTTGGCCCAACCCATGGCGATAAATGTGCCGCCAAGTCTGGTTCAAGGCGTTGCAAAATGTCTTGCAGGGTTTGCAACAGGCGAAAATCACCCTGTACAGGAATCGTACCGACTTCTTTATTCAGTAATAATTTCAGCAGCTCGACCACATTGGCAACCTGTAAGGTGGCATTGGCAGTGCTTGGACTATGCTGTGGATCGAAAGGACGTTGTTCAAACAGGCTTGGGGTTTCGCTGTGTCCTGTTGCCGTTGGCTCTAGACGTAAGATGTTTTCATCAAAAAAAACATCGACTGAGAGTTGTGGCGAGGCAATCACGACACGGAGGAGTTGCCCTTGGAGTTGATTGAGTTGGATGCGTGTAATCGCGTCAAGGTCAATCACACGATTGACCAGACGTTCAGCAGCACCTAATGCAAGAATTGACCACATCAGGAGCGTCCTCGATTAGAGTTTGAAACCACGGTGTACTGCAACAATACCGCCAGTCAGGTTATGGTAATCACAGTTCTGGAAGCCTGCTTTTTCCATCATGCCTTTTAAAGTACGCTGGTCTGGGTGCATACGAATCGATTCAGCCAAATACTTATAGCTCTCTGAGTCATTCGCCACCAATTTGCCCATAATTGGCAATGCGGTAAATGAATACAGGTCATAGAGTTTTGAGAATGGTTCAAACACAGGTTTAGAAAATTCTAAAATCAGTAAACGACCGCCTGGCTTCAATACACGATACATCGATTCAAGCGCCGCATCCTTATCCGTGACATTACGTAAACCAAAACTGATGGTCAATAGATCAAAGCTGTTGTCGGCAAATGGTTCTAAGGTTTCTGCATTGGCAAGCACGAAATCAACATTGGTACAGCCTGCATCGAGTAAACGGCTACGACCGACATTAAGCATGGATTCGTTAATGTCAGACAAAACTACATGACCTTGAGGGCCAACTTCGCGGCTAAATACTTTGGCAAGATCACCTGTACCGCCTGCAATATCTAGAACATGCTGACCACGGCGCACACCTGACATGTTAATCGCGAAGCGTTTCCATAAACGGTGAATCCCGAATGACATCAAGTCATTCATAATGTCGTATTTGCTGGCAACCGAGTGGAACACTTCGGCAACTTTTTGCGCTTTGTCTTCGGTACGCACTGTTTTAAAACCAAAGTGGGTAGTGTCGCCGACATTGCCTGTTTTGCCTGCACCGCGTGGCAAGTTGTAGTGAGGGACTTGCTCTGTAATAGGGGTATCTTGTGAGGCTTGGTTAAGGCTGGTTTGCTGACCTTGTGGTGTGCCTTCAGGAAGCGGCGAAGTTAAAAAAGGACTAACTTTATTAGAATTTTGTGTCGACTCATTTGGTGTATTTGGCGTTGGGTGTTCGTTCGACATGAGTCTCTCCTCATTCACCGGTATAAAAGAATTAGTGCGCATGATGACAGATTATGCAGAATTTTGCAGCGATCATCATGCTTGAATAGATGAATAATATACAGAAAAAAGTCTGCTTTGTGCGGGGCGATTATTGAAAAGGCTGTAGATCGCCTGCATGAACACGATGAATCACCTGACGTTCCTGTGCGGTAAAATCGCGAACAAAATTTTCCGCAGACTTGAGTGGCTTCATGGCTGTAAATCCTTCATCCATAAAGTCGTACATCATTTGGAAATGGTGTTTATACGCCACCGATTTACACATTTTAAAGGCGGTATGAACCACAAAAGAACGCAAATAACGGTCTAGATAATGCCCGAATTCATCCGCCATACTGAGCTGTTGCAGACGTGCCTGTGCCTGATCGAGCTTTAAATAGGTTTGGCGCATGATTTCATCATTTAACACTTGGTTATGCGGATAATTGTTCTGAATGTGTGCCGCAACTTGTTCATCAAGTTCAACTGCATAAATGGCGAGTAAAATCCCGTGCGTTCCTGCTTTAATGGCATTTTCGGGAATAAATTTTTCAGCTTTATGCGCATGTTTGAGTAAGCGTTCAATCTGTTTGGCCAAGGCATCAAAATCTGGCCCACCATATAAACGGTCGACAAAGTAAGCTGCCATGAGCCGATTATTTTTTTCGGAAAATAATGCCTGATGTGAGTGCTTTAAGCGGTTCTTTTGCCATTGTTGTACATCTTGTAGGCGTTGAAATAACACAGGATCTTGATGATATTGCAATTGTTTATAGCGTTGTAGCAACTGATCTAATGCACTGAGTTTCGACATTTTTTGAAAAATTACGCAAAAAGAAAGCTATCTTAAAGCAGAGATTGCCTTCAATTCCATGCTTTTGCACAAATTAACTGGGTCAAACTGTTACAAATGGTCTGCTTACAAAGACTTAGGCGATATAACCCGCTTCGCGCCCCACCATGTTGCGTAAGCCTTGTATCAGGCTTTCAATCAGTTTTTCAATCACTAAACGTTGTCCTTTACGTGATGCATAGACCAGTTGGACTGTGCCAATATTGGATTGCCAATCGGGCAATACCTGTATTAAATCGCCGTTTTTCAGATCTTCTTGCACACTCAGCACAGGCAAGTCGGCAATACCCAAACCATCTTTGACTGCATAATATACACCTGCCAGATCATTGCACTTTAAACGAGGGTCAAAATGAAAATTCACGGTTTCACCCGTAGTGAGGTGCTGCAAATGCCACGTATACTGGTTTTTCATCAAGCCTAAAGCCAGTGCTGGGTATTGTGCCAGCTCCTGATAATGTTGAATGGTATGGCCTTGTAACAGGCTTTGGCTTGCCACCAGACAATGCGTAGTTTTTACCACATCGCGGACAATTAAGCTGGAATCTACATTGGGGTTGAAACTGGTGCGAATTGCAATGTCGATATTGTCATGCAGTACATCGACACGGCGGCTGGTCAGTTCCAGCTCAAGTTGAATTTTGGGATATTGTTGTAAAAAAGCATTTAGAATCGGACGAATCTGAAATTGCAGCATGACATTTGGACAACTAATGCGCACCAAACCTTGAGGTTCGCTTTTTTGTTGTAATAGCACGTTTTCACTGCATTCAATCTGGTTAACGACTTTTTGACATTCTTCATAAAACTGTTGCCCAAGTGGCGTCACCTGAAAATGCCGTGTGGTGCGTTGAATCAATTTAATATTAAAGCGTTCTTCAAGTTCTAAAATTCGCCGACTGAGTTTAGATTTGGTAATTTGAGTCGCTTCACTGGCTGCACTGAATCCGCCATGTTTGACCACCAGATAAAAATAATAATAATCATCAAAAATATGCATGGTAGCCTCTTGCGTTCAGACAACCAATTGATTGTAGCGGAAGTTGTTTATTGCATATATAAGATAATCCGTCTTATTTTTATGATTTTTTGACTCTCGCTTAGAATGTAAAATTATGCTCTAAATCAGTTGAGGATTCCGACATGAAAAAAGTCATTGGGCAGTATCGGACACAGCAAAAACATTGGGTGGGCGATGGTTTTCATGTCAGCACCTTGTTTTCTTATGACCGTTTGGGGCAGGTTCTGAGTCCTTTTCTGATGCTGGATTATGCTGCGCCTGAATTTTTTAGTCCAACCACCACGCCACGCGGGGTTGGAGCACATCCGCATCGCGGTTTTGAGACAGTGACCATTGCCTATAAAGGTGAAATTTCGCATCGTGACTCGCATGGTGGAGGTGGAACTATCCAGACTGGTGATGTGCAATGGATGACCGCAGGCGCGGGTTTATTGCATGAGGAGCTACATTCGAAAGCTTTTGCCCAGCAAGGTGGTGAGCTAGAAATGGTACAGCTTTGGGTCAACTTACCTGCTAAAGACAAAATGACTCATGGGAAATATCAAGCCATTACCCAAAGTGAGATTCCTTCAATTGTACTGGATGAGGCAGGCAGTTATTTGCGGGTCATCGCGGGACAATATGCCGATGTGCAAGGCGCGGCTTCGACTTTTAGTCCTGTGAATGTCTGGGATATTCAGTTGATGGCAGGGCAGCAGCATGAATTTAACGTGCCTGTGGGGCAAACCTGTATTGTGGTCGTAAGACAAGGAACAGTTTCAATCAATCAACAGTATCAGGTTGCTGATCATAGCTTTGTCCTGTTTGACCGAGACGATGCCGAACCGATTCAGATCAGCGCTGAACAGGGTGCGGGAATTCTGATTTTAACAGGACAACCATTGAATGAGCCGATTCAAGGTTATGGGCCATTTGTCATGAATACCCAGCAAGAAATTATGCAGGCTATTCATGACTTTAACCGTGGTGATTTTGGCGAAATGTAATAACATTTGCCAACCTGTAAACTATGTAGCAGGGTCGAAAATTTGTGTTTCGATCTTGACACTGCGCAACAAGGTTTTTGTGACAGGTGTTTTTTGACAAACGGCCAAAAGTTTCTGACGCAAGTCATCGGTTATGGGTTGAGGAAATTCAATTTGACGTTGAATGTGTTCAGAACCATCCTGATGGCTCAGAAACTGAGCAGTGACCTTAAACTCGCCCAAGTCAAATCCTTTATGTTTGGCATACATGCGTAGCGTAATCATGGTGCATGCTACAAGGCTACTGCATAGCAAGTCATAAGGTGCTGCACCCTGATCATGACCTTCAAGATGTTCAGGTTCATCAGTAAAAAAGTGATGTTCACCACAATGAATCAGTCCTTTCCATGGTTCAGGTAAGCTTTGAACTTGACTACGACCCACAATACTCATTTTGATGCCCTCATTTGTTCGGGAAATGCAGGTGCTTGTAAACGTTCACCTGGATAATCAGGAATCTCTCCAAAGCGGCTGTCATGCTGTAACCAGTGTTGATGCGCAGCTTTAATTTCATCTTCGCTACGACCGACATAGTTCCACCACAGTAAAATTGGTGATTCAAATGGTTCTCCACCAATCAGGAGCACGCGGCTATCGGCTGACAGCACCAGACTGATGTCACTTGAACCTGTTTCAAAGATCAGCATATTGTCTGTGGTCAGCACATGATCATTGATCTGCGCCTGCCCCGAGAGTAGTAAAATGCCATACTCAAAATCGGGCTTCAGCGGCAATGTGGTCTGGGTTGCCTGTGCTGCATACAGATCGACGGCAAGTAATGGGCTATAGACTTCGACAGGGGATGTATGCCCTAAAAAGTCGCCGACTAAAACCCGACATTCAATCTGGTCTTTCTGTATGACGGGTAGCTCAGGATAATGCTGAAACTTGGCGGGCATATTGCGTTTGTCATCGGGTAGGGCAATCCAGAGCTGTGCTGTATGCAGTTGGGTTTCATGAGGAGGCGTGACTTCTGTATGAGAAATACCGTAACCTGCAGTCATGAGATTGACCTGTTTGGGCTGGATCAGTTGTTTTGAACCCAAACTGTCAGTATGCATTAGCGTACCTTCAATCATCCACGTGAAGGTCTGTAAACCAATATGCGGGTGTGGGCCAATATCCAGTCCCTCACCCTGAACAAACTCGACTGGACCAGCATGGTCGAGAAAGCACCATGCGCCAATCATGCGTTTTTCTCGGTGTGGCAAGGCACGTGCAATGACTGTACCTTGCCCAATTTCGGCGCGACGTAAATGAAGCTCTTTTCCTTGATGCGGCATGCGATGTGTCCTTTGTTGTCAATGTTATGAGTATGATCTTAGCAAGCTCTGCCTTGATGACATGTTTGAATTTTATAAATCATCATCCTATAAATAGAAAAATTTATTCAAGATTAGGGTGTAATGGTGAGGTTGTGCTACATAGCTTTACTCAAAAATATTCTATAATACGTGCTTTATTTTTCACCTGTTTTGCTCATGATGCAAAGATTCCTGTTTCTTGCGATTGCGGTGCTGCTGGCATTGTCATGGCTATCTCCATATCACTATACCCCGTGGCTGACGCTATCTAGTGAATTATTAGCATATGCGGCTGCCTTATGTACGCTGGCTCTATATATTGACAAGCCCTTACAATTGCCCAAGCTGAATGTGCCACTATTTGTGATGGCCTGTATCCCGTTTGTGCAGTGGGGATTTGGCATTGAGTTTTATTTCAGTAAGGCATTGTTGTCGACATTGTATGTTTTTGCCTTTGCCATGATGGTTGTACTTGGATTTAATCTGACCCAAGATCCCGTGCAGCGTGAAAAAGTCTTTAAAGGCTTTAGCTTACTGACTTTTGTAGTCGGTTTAATCAGCGTTGGCATAGCATTGCTGCAATGGCTGCATCTCGATCAGGGATTATCACTGATTATGCCATTACGTGGTAATCGTCCTTATGCGAACTTTGCTCAGCCCAACAATATGGCAACTTTCCTGATGATGGGGTTGATGAGTTGTCTATATCTGTTTGAAAAACGCACCTTACCCACTTGGTTGGTCACGTTAGGGGCATTATTGCTCACCTTTACCATTGCACTCAGTCAGTCTCGTACGCCTTGGGTGGCTTGTGTGGTACTCAGTATTTATCTATTTTTTAAACTCTCCACGGCGTATCGTTTCAAGCGTTACCATGTTGCTGCATGGGTGATGATTTACGTGGGTTGCTTACTGGCAATTCCGAGCCTAAATGCGATTTTGGTTCATCTGGGGTTGTCTCATTCAGAAATGTCGGATGTGATTGCGCGTGCCAGTTCGAGCCACTCTCGCTTTAATATCTGGATGCAAATGCTGTATGCCATTCAGCAACATCCGTGGTTGGGCTATGGCTGGAATCAAACCAGTTATGCGCAATTGGTCGGAGCAGATTTTCTTCAGCACAACGAACGAACCAACAGTGCGCATAACCTCATTTTAGAATTACTGGTCTGGAATGGTGTTGTTGTTGGAACAGCGATTGTTGCTTATATCGCATGGTGGCTTTGGCGGCTCAACAAACAGGTGGAAAAGAGCGAGTCATTGGTTGCAACGCTGATGGTCTGTTGTGTCTTGATTCATGCGATGTTTGAATTCCCACAGGATTATGCTTATTTCTTATTACCTATTGGCTTTTTACTGGGAGTCATTCAGGCACAGACCCCAAAACTCAAGGTGTTTTCACTATCTGCAAACTTGAATACTACCATTTTAGTGATCGGTATTTTGCTTTACGGTTTAATCTGGCGCGATTATCTCAGTTCAATTGATGCCTTAAATCAGGGGCATAAACATTCTGATCAGGGTATTCCAGCAGTTAAACCTTATCGAGTTTATGTGTTGGATCAGTTTGATCAACGTGCTAACTGGTATTATCTGGATCGTTTTAGCCGTTTGTCACCACAACAATTAGAGCATTATCATCAGGTTGCCGTTACTACACCAACGCATTATGATTTATATAAATATGCCCAGCTTTTAGCATATAACGGGCAGAACCAAGAAGCCCAGCATCAATTAACCTTGATTCATGGTTTATATCAAGTGAATCATCCTTATGGTCAGCTCTTGCTTGACCAAGATCATAATAGTCGTGCTATTCGTAAGTGATGCTCAGTAAAAAACCTGCTTTACAGCCTAATGCCAGTCAGTTAAGTAATTGACTGGCATTTTCTTTTTTGAATTGATGATGCGTGATGCTTCACAGAAGTGTTATCTATCTTTAGTCAAGATAAAACATATCGAGCAAAAGATGCTTCCGAGATTTATCCATTCAATGAGGATATTGACCTGTTTTTTGGGCGAAGAATATTACTTGTGTAAATGAGTGAAAATGAATTTAATTATTTGATTTATAGTAATTTATTTAAATTTATCAAAAACATGAAGGAGATGATTGAAAATCTCCTTCACTGATCAGCATTTACATGTCTGCTGGTTCTTACTCATCAGCCATGTTGCTCTGAATATAGTTTTCGATACCTACACTTTCTATGAGGTCGATCTGAGTTTCCAGCCAGTCCCAGTAATTTTCCTCATGCTCTAGAATTTCCTGAACCAGATCACGTGAGACATAATCTTGCAGCTGTTCTGACAATGCGACAGCTTTTTGCAGTGCTTCAATATTTTCTTTGACTTTCCGCACATCGCACTGTAACACCTCTAAAGTATGCTGACCGATATATAATTTACCTAAATGTTGCAGGTTTGGCAGACCTTCAAGAAATAAAATACGTTCAATGACTTTGTCCGCATGTTTCATTTGACGGATAGATTCTTTGTATTCGGCAGAGCCAAGTTTCTCAACTCCCCAGTCATTAAACATACGTGAATGCAGAAAATATTGATTGATCGCCGTGAGATGGTGATACAACACCTGATTTAACTGATTGATAACATCGCGATTGCCTTTCATTATTATTTCTCCGCAAATAATGCAAGCCTCAACAGGGTTAAGGCAATGATAAGTTTATCTTAACCAAGAAGTTGTATTGCTGCGAGTAATTTATCGAACGGCAAATGAAAATCACCATCACATGCTGAAGATGTGTCTTTGAGACCTAAAACCCACTCTAAATCAAAAGCGGACAAGGAGATGTTGCCCCTGTAATGGAGCTATGCGGCGATAGAAATCTTTGCAGCAATGGCAGCCAGTTCTTCATTAATCAGGTTACGGGCTTCAGGTGCACAGCGACCACAGCAAGTGCCTAAATCGAGTAAATCACGAATTTCCCGAAAACTTTCTGCACCATTGGCAACTGCATCTTTGATATCTTGGTCGGTAATTCCACGACATAAACAAACATACATGTGCGCACCCATGAAAAGATAAATACGATTATTGATATTAGTGATAATTTTTATCGTTTGTCAATGGGTTTCATCTACAGATACACAAAACTCTAATTGGCTTTTTGAATGAAAAAAAACCACCTGATCGGTGGTTTTATAGACAGCGTTTGGTGCTTAAGGAATGATCACAATACCATCCATTTCAACCAAAGCCCCTTTAGGTAAGCTTGCCACGCCCAACGCTGCACGTGCAGGGTAAGGCTGCGGGAAGTATTCCCCCATAATCTGGTTGACTAATTGAAAATTAGATAAGTCTGTCAAGAAGATATTCAATTTTGCAAAATCTGCTAAAGAGCCGCCAGCAGCTTCACAAACAGCCTTGATGTTGTCAAAAACACGGCGAATTTGTGCTTCAATACCATCAACCAATTCCATGCTGTATGGATCTAAACCAATTTGTCCAGAAAGATACAGTGTATTCCCAACTAAAATGGCTTGAGAGTAAGTTCCAATCGCAGCAGGTGCATTTTCAGTATGAATCACTTGGCGTGACATTCATGTCTCCTTTACAAATTCAATGACCTATATCATTTATATATAGCACACAATCTATGTAGGATGCGCTTAAATTATACAACTTTATGCGTTTCGCTAATCATCACAGGTGTATCTTGACGTAAAATTCGTGGAAAACCGAAGTGTAAACGCAGCTCACGAATGACTTGAGCAATTTCTTTACGGTTATTGACCACGACATTGACATAGGTTTTGTTGTCTTGGGAGTTAATCATTTCTACCCCAAATTTGGCTTTACGACATTGATAGATCAGATCAGAAATTTGCTCGTCATTCATGCTCATATCAATGCATAAATATGCGGTAAAACTCACATCATCAACTTCGTAATCACTCCACTGTAACGGCATGATATTTTCAGGATGTAGATGCTGCTCATGTAGCAGATTATGGCAGCGTTCACGGTGTACAATCAATCCACGACGGGATAAATGTCCTTGAATTGGATCGCCCAAAATTGGGTTACAACAGCGCGCATATTTGACATCAATACCATCTGTCCCCTGAATCAGGCGATGTGAACTTGGTTCTTCCACTTGACTGTCGATAGCAAATAAATGATTGGCAACCAGTTGTGGTAGCAGATCACCGACAGCAATTTGTTCATATAGGGTATTTTTATTGTCAACATGACGCCATTCTAAAACATTGATCCAGTCATCTTCAGATAACTCGTGACTAGAACTGTTAAACAGGCGTAAAGCACGATCAAGTGCCTGTTTACCAATAATACGCTGTTCTTCAACATCTTGATCACGCAAAATGTTTTGGATTGCACGGCGTGCTTTTTGTGTATTAATGAAACTCAGCCAGTCAGGGTTTGGGCTTGCGAGCACATCGGTTAGAATTTCTACCACTTGCCCACTCGCAAGAGGGGTGGACAGCGGCTTGGTCTCTCCATCGACTTTTGCCCCAATCGCATGGTTACCTAAAAACAGGCTGGCAGCATAGGCAAAATCGACAATAGTCGCACCTTGCGGGAGCTCATGAAGATGCCCGTGTGGTGTATAAACCCAGATCTTTTCCTGATGCAGATAGTCTAGTAAATCATTAAAAGTCGTTTTGGCACATTCACCATCAATTAAGGTATTCAGGTTTTGCATAGATGCCTGAATGGCTGAGCGGCATGCTTGAGGGGCATTTTCACCGAGGACTACACCAAAACGTGCGGCCTTGCGCATAAGCTCAGTTTGAATGGTCAGGGATAGGGTAGTTTTTTCACCCTTTAATCGCATCATCAGGGACTGGTTGCCACCTGGTAATGGTCGACGGATATGATCGTTAAATTGTAAAACCTGAAAGTTTTCCCGTAACACATCGACAAGACGGTCACAGTCGGCAATGCTGGTTAGAATAATTTCGAAGGTATGACTACGGGTAAGTTCTTGTAGATTAATGTCATTTTTAAGGAAGTGGCGAATCAGCTCAATATTATTATTTTTCTTTTTAATGCGACCTGTAATCTGGTGTCGCTGTAGCAACTGTGTGAGATTTTTTTCCCAGATTTGTTGATATTCACAGCGTTTCGGTCGAGTCTGTTGAAGTGCTTGCTGAATTTTGTTGAATACGTCAAGGTCAAGATTTTGGTAACATAGATATTCGAGATTATCACCCATTTCATTCATCCCGACGATACGTGCCATAGGCACAAAAATATCAAAGGTTTCTTGGGCAATTCGGGCGCGTTTATCAGGGCGTAACGCATCAAGCGTGGTCATGTTGTGATAGCGGTCTGCCAGTTTGATGATGATTACGCGTGGGTCTTGCAAAGTGGCTTGTAGAATTTTACGAAAAGAGGCGGCTTTATTGACCTGTTTGTCACTAGAGTGGGTCAGTTTGGTGACACCGTCGACCAGTTCGGCAACGACCTTACCAAACTTGCTCGCAATCTCTTCTTTACTAAATTCAGTATCTTCAATTACATCATGCAGCAACGCTGCCATCAGCGTCTGGGAATCAAGTCGCATGTGCGCCAGAATGCTAGATACGGCAATTGGGTGCAGCACATAAGGCTCGCCGCTTTTACGTGTGATCCCGCTGTGAGCAAGGTCGGCAAAATCACAGGCAGCAAGCACCAGTTCGACATCTTTTTCTGACAGATATTCGTCAATAATCAGTTTCAGTTGTTGCTTGGCTTGGCTGACTTCTTCGCCTGGCATAAACCACCTTTAATTCAATGCTAAATCACAAATGGAAACGTTAGCCCTTTAATGAAAAACATTCTGTGGGTCTTGTCAATTTTTCTCACTGAAAAAACCAAAAATATTTCAATAAAGTTGATTATTTCACTCAATATTGCATCATAACTGTGCAAACAAAAAAGCCTAGTTGAACCAACTAGGCTTTATTGCAAAAAACTTGGACTTAGAAAGTAAAGCCTTCTAGGTTTAGGTTATTTGCAGAAAGAGCAAGATCAAGGCTTGATACTTGGTAGTCTTGCTCACGTTGTTTCAAAATGTCTTTGTTTACATGACCTGCTGCAATTTCACGTAAAGCCACAACTGTTGGCTTGTCATTGTCCCACTCTACAGTTGGTTCAATGCCTTGACGTGATAATTGGCGCGCACGTTTACTTGCCACAAGGACCAATTCAAAACGGTTGTCTACATGGTCTAAACAATCTTCAACAGTTACGCGTGCCATAACAAATCTCTTACTGAGTTAAATTTAACTAGACTATGCAGTATAAGGTGCTTTGCACATAGACTCAAGTTTTAATCAATTCTCTGGGTGCAACAATTTTTCAATCAATTGCTGATGACGCCGAGCTTGCTGTAGCATAGTCAGGCGGTTAGCGTTGATTACGGACTCCAAATCATGTAGAGCTTTATTAAAGTCATCATTAATAATCACATAATCAAAATTGACGTATTGCTGCATGTCGGTAATTGCGCAACTTAAACGATGTTCAATGACTTCTACTGCATCTGTACCACGGTTTGACAGGCGTTGGCGTAAGTCAAACTGACTTGGTGGCAAAATAAAAATCTGTTTAGATTCAGGGAATAATTTGCGAACTTGCTCTGCACCTTGCCAGTCAATTTCGAGTAAAACGTCATGCCCTTTTTCAAGTTGCTGCTTGACGGTTGCTTGTGACGTTCCATAGTAATTACCAAATACTTCCGCATATTCGATAAAACCACCTTCTTTAACTTGCGCTAAAAAGTGATCTTTACTGGTGAAGTGATAATGTACGCCATCGAGTTCACCGGGACGCTGCCCACGAGTAGTATGAGAAACAGAAACATGTAGATTGGTTACACGTTCAAGCAGGGCTTTGACCAGAGATGTTTTGCCAGTTCCTGACGCTGCAGAAACGACAAACAATAGACCCGACATGATATTTTTTCCTGATATGATAAAATATCTTCTCTATATTAGAGTAGAGCGCGGCTAAACTGAATAGTTTGGTCAATAAATTCAAAAAATACAGTCATTGCCTGTCAGATTGAGGAAGTTATGGAAATTGTATTGGCGAACCCACGAGGCTTTTGTGCAGGTGTTGACCGTGCGATTGCAATTGTCAATCGGGCACTTGAGTGTTTTCAGCCACCAATTTATGTACGCCATGAAGTCGTACACAATAAATTTGTCGTAGATGATCTGCGTCAGCGTGGTGCGATCTTTGTCGATGAACTTGACGAAGTTCCAGACGATAATATTGTGATTTTTAGTGCGCATGGGGTATCCAAAGCAGTCCAGCAGGAAGCAGCGCGCCGTGGCTTAAAAGTATTTGATGCAACTTGTCCGCTGGTTACCAAGGTACATATTGAAGTGACTAAATATGCCCGGGAAGGCGTAGAAGCGATTCTGATTGGACATCATGGTCACCCTGAGGTTGAGGGAACGATGGGCCAATACGATAAAAATAACGGTGGTGAAATTTACTTGGTTGAAAACGAGCAGGATGTTGCTGAGCTACAAGTAAAACACCCTGAAAGAGTCGCTTTTGTCACGCAAACCACACTGTCGATTGATGATACTGCGAAAGTGATTGATGCCTTGCGCCAAAAATACCCGCATATTCAGGGTCCTCGTAAAGATGATATTTGCTATGCAACCCAAAACCGTCAGGATGCGGTGCGTGATTTAGCTGAAAAGTGCGATGTTGTTTTGGTTGTGGGTTCTCCTAACTCATCCAATTCGAATCGTTTGCGTGAACTTGCAGAGCGCATGGGGAAAACCGCGTATTTGGTCGACAATGCCGAGCAGTTGCAGCCAGACTGGTTTCAACCAACCACTAAGGTCGGTGTAACTGCGGGCGCATCAGCTCCCGAAATCTTAATTAAGCAAGTGATTCAGCGGTTACAGGACTGGGGTGCAGAGTCTCCTGAAGAACTTGATGGGCGTGAAGAAAATGTAACATTTAGCCTGCCTAAAGAGTTGCGTATACATATTGTGCAAGCTTGAACATTATAGTTTTTAAAACGGATCGTGACTGGTCCGTTTTTTTTGTTTTATTTTTTGATGTAAATTGATATATTATGTGATATGTATCACAAAATAGATACATTTTAAATACATCTTATTTCATAAATTATGAATTTTATTAATAAATGACAGCACTTAATTTGTACGAATTATGAAGTAAATCTTATTAAAAATATGAATTATTTAAAAATATGAGGGGAATATGCAGTCCATTCGGGGATTTACATTATTTGAATTAATCGTAGTAGTTATTATTATTGCTATTATTTCGGTAATGGCTGTGCCAGCTTTTGCGAATATTCTTCTTAAACAGAATTTAAATAAAAGTACACGAGATTTAGTCATTGTCTTGGAAAAAGCGCGCTCTAAAGCGGCTTTAGAGCGCCGTACTGTGACAGTAACTTTGAATTCATCCTCAGCAGATACAGACAGCACTTTAAATTGGGCTGCATCAGGAAAGGCAGCCCTTGTTTCAACGACAACATCAATCGTATTTCGTTCTGATGGCATGGTTCAGGACTCAACCACCACGACATCACCGCTAAGCTCTGATTTAACCTTGGTTTTGTGTGATCAAGTACAGGCACAGGCGCAATATTCAAAAAGAATAATTCTTTCTCGTATAGGGGTAGTCCAACAACGTGATCTTGTGACGGGGAACTGTAATGCCAGTTAAATATCAGCAAGGTGTTGGTTTGCTCGAAGTTTTGGTTGCATTGCTACTTTTGGTAATTGGAGTGTTGGGCTTTGTGGGCTTGCAGTTGCGTGCTGTAGAAGCAACATCCGAAGGGTTTAATCGTATTCAGGCCATGAATATAGCACGCGATTTGGCTGAAAAAATACGGATTAATAATTCTGCTATAACCGAATATCAGACTCAATTAGCCAATAACGCCAATAACGCCAATAACGCCAATAACGGCAATAACGGCAATAACGGCAATAACGGCAATAATGGCAATAATGGCAATAACGGCAATAACGGCAATAACGG
>NZ_KI530762.1:223316-267435 GCF_000488275.1 Acinetobacter brisouii CIP 110357
CAATAACGGCAATAACGGCAATAACGGCAATAACGGCAATAATGGCAATAATGGCAATAACGGCAATAACGGCAATAACGGTAATAACGGCAATAACGACAACCAGACTACTTCAGGTAACAAGTGTTATAGAGGTTTTTGTACGCCAACAGAAAAAGCGGAATTTGATGTTGATGAAGCTTCTGTACAGGCAACCAATGCAGGTATGACTTTGAATATGATCACTTGTCCAGGTACAGCAAATGGCCGTCGTTGTATTTATGTTGCTTGGGGTAAAACAGACCCCGTAGATACAACTGCGACAACGACAGGGCATATTGCATGTACCAAGAGTACAAGTTCAGGGTTTTCTTACAATGAGCATTCGACCTGTATTGTGATGGAGGCATATTAAGATGCGATATTCACAACGAGGGTTTACGCTTATTGAACTCATGGTGTCATTGGTTTTGGGCTTAATTATTGTGGCAGCAGCGGTTATGCTTTTTATTGCAGGGCAAAAAAGTTTTGCGCTACAACAAGGTGCTGCTGATATTCAGGATAATGCCAATTTTGCCTTAAATTACATGACCAAAGATATTCGGATGGCAAATTTAAATGCTGTAACCGCAACCATGACCGCGAGTTCTGCAAATGGTGGCATTGTTTTTAGCACGGCAAACTTGGCAGATGTCGCATCTTCTGCTGTCAGTCAAAGTGAGGTCAGCAATACATCGAATGTGAATGTTGGTAGTGACCAACTGGTTATTCAATATTTGCCAACACAAGCCCAAATTGACAGTGGTTTATTCGATTGTGAAGGAACACAAGTGACAGATACCTCTGTTTATGTGATTGAGCGTTATTTTGTGCGTCAGGATGCCAATATCAATAACAATGAAACGTCCGCGACAGCATTAGCGTTAGCATGTGCTGCTGGTCGCTCAAATAATTTGACAGCCTTTAATAGGGATAATGGTCAAATCATTATGAAGCGTGTGGATTATTTTCATGTCTTGCTAACCGTTCAAAATAGCTCGGGTAATTTTAGAGACATGACGATTGCTCAATACACAACCAATGCACCAACTGCTCGGATTGTGGGGGTTAAGTTGGGTATTTTGGCACGTTCGAATCAGTCTGTAGGTGTAGATTCAAATATTAACTTAGCTAAACCATTTGCTATTTTAGATCAGTCACCAGATCAGTCAGTGACTTTAAATAGCACAATACAATCTGCCCAGACTAAAAATTTACGTCAGGTAATTACACAAACCGTTGCAATTCGTAATGCTTTAGGAGGACGTTAATGATGAATCAGCGTTCTCAACAAGGTGCAACTTTAATCGTTGTATTAATCATCTTGTTATTTATGACGATTATTGGAACATTAGCTATTCGTCAAAGTTTGGTGTCATTAAATATTGCAACCAATGGCCAAGCACAGCAGTTAATGTTTGAAAATTCAGATGCCGCATTATTTAAAATTGAAGACCCTACTCAAGTCGAAAACCAACTTGCAACGAATGGTATGTTTGCTTATTTTGACTCGGATGATCATAAAACAGATGAGTTAGTTTTTTGTTATAAGGGGGCAAACTCAACATTTTTTAATTTGCAAAATGCGAGTGTGATTTCATCAGATGGAACTACAACAAAAAATGGAGTAGCAGGCTATTGTCAATCTACTTGGTTTTCAACAGGGCGATCAGCGATTTTGACGCAAGTTTATTTGACACAAGTTGCTAGTAACTCTAAGCCATTAGCTAATTTTACATTAGGTACAAGTGCTGGACAAAGCACGAATGTATCAAATACAACAAAAAGTATTTCTGTGACAGTGATTTCAGTGTTGCCAAGTTTTTCTAGTGCATCTTCAAGTGATATAGAAGATTGTTTTAAAAAGAATAAAGATGAGGTTGGTACGTGTTTTGGTGACCTTAATATTCCCTACAATGTCCAGCGCGCAGATTATACAGTTGGCGCCATACCAACATTGAAAACATCGTAAGAGATTGAGGATTTAAATATGAATAAATTATATCAGAAAATGCTTACTTTTACGGTGTCAGCATTTGTATCTTGCATGGTTTGTCAAAGTGTATCCGTGCAAGCAAGTGATATTGAAGTTTATGCCAATGCTGCAGCTGGGAAAACCTCAATTTTATTGATGCTAGATACTTCAGGGAGTATGGGAATTAGTTCGTTAGTTTTACCTAAAACGAACTTATATGGTAGTCCTGGAGATGTAGATAACTCATTGTGTGATCGTGTCAGTGTTTCAGAATATCAAAGCAATAGATCATCAGCATCAAATTTTTATGAGTGGGCATATAATTTAAAAGATACCAATGCGAGTAGCCCAACCTATAATAAAACCTCGATTTATAAATCAGTTACAATTGGTACGACTACTATTCCTTATTATGTTCGTGGGTGCACAAGTGGGGGAGTTACACAATATGATAGGTTGTCACGGTTAAAAGATGCAATTTTACCTTTACTGGCAGACACATCAAGTGCGGGACTATCTAATGACACCATTATGGGGCTGGGGCAGTTTTCTTCTAAAACAGAGCTTATTGTTGGTACAGCGAGTAATCGTTTAACAGATGGTCATTCTGGTCGGATTTTAGTACCAAATGGTGCATTAACTAGCACTCAACGGATTAATATTGCTCAGCAGATTGCAGCCATTAAGTCCCTAGATACTACGACAAATGAAGATGGGACTCCAAATTCTGATTTAAAATTATCGAGTAATAGCTATCCTAATGTAACAAAAGCATCCAGTGGTACGCCCACTGCTCAAGCCTATGCTGAAGCTGGTGCTTATATGATGGGAACAGGTACAGGTACAGGTGGTACAAATAGTGGTCAAGTTTCCACTATTTATGATGGTTATATGGTGATGCAAAATGGTTCAGAACAAGTTTATTTTGTTTGTATGGGATTAGGGAGTGGGACCACAAGTGCTTTAGGGGCGACAGTTAAGCAATGTAATAATAATTGGCCTTCCTATGATAGTGCAAATAAAACAATTGGAACGGGTACGATTTCTGGAGGGGTATATAAACCAGATGGGAGTGGCGGTTGGACTCAAATCACTTCACAGAGTAATTTCAAGACACAGTCTGGCATTACCATGGCTAATGGCTGGGAGACCTTTAGTAAACTACCAGTTGGATGGCGTTATGGTGGCTGGATGAAAGTTGCGAATGAGCCGATGGATATTGAGCCGATAGTTGGCACAGTCTGGACAGGATATGCTGGTAAAAATGGAAACGATACAATCGGTCTTGTATCCTATCGCACAAATCCATTTTTAGTTGGGGGGACAACGGACAGCTTAATTGGTGGTTTTGCTTTTTCTGCTGATGCATCTAAAAATGGAAATGTTTATAGAGCAGGTGGAAGTGCATCTTCTTGTGATGGTAATGGTATTTACTTTTTAACAGATGGTGCACCAAATTCAACTAAAGACACAATGGCACAAACCATTATGAATCTTACATTGAATAATAATAGCAATTATACATTTACCGCTAAACCATCTGGTACCAATGTATTGGTTTCCCCAACATTACAATCAGGGTTATTTACTGGTGAAACAGGTGGTTGGGAATATATTGGTGAGTACTCTAAGAAATTGTTAGACAGAACTAAAAACCCAGCAAATATGTCAATTAAAACTGCAGTAGTCGGGTTCGGTTCATCTTTTTCAGGGATTCCAAAAAATGCAGATGGTACATATAACTGTGCCTCAGTACAAACAACAAATCAGGATGCTTATAATGCATGTAAGTGGGGTGGAGCTGATTTTGGTAAAGGAGGATTCTATTATGCTGAGAACTCTAATGATATTAAAAATAGTATCACAAACTTTGTAAAAAATGTTACACCTACATTTCAATCAGTTACTACAGGTTCTCCGACTTTACCACAAGATGCTTTAAATCCATTGCGTATTCAACCGTATGGTTATTATGCTTCATTTGTTCCGACTCCGCAGGATTCTACGCAACTTTGGGTAGGAAATTTAAATAAATATAATTTACTTAATGGTCAGCTATATGGTGCAGATAAAACCACTAAATTATTTAATACAGATGGTTCTTTGAACTCCAGTGTTTCAGGTATTTGGACGGATGGTGTAAAAGGTCAATTACCTTTAGGGATTGTTACTGGTTCTAAAGTAAATCGTACCATTTATACCAATCGAAAAATTACAAATAGCGTAGCATCGGAAGATAAAACCTTAAATCAAATTACTTTTACAAGTGATTACTTGAATTCAGATCCACAACGTAATTATTGGTTAAATCTACTCGGTTATAATGTGGCGGCCAATGATCAGTCAGACTTAAGTACTTATATTGGAAAAACACCAGATTTACGTCAGCTTGGTGCTACCATGCATTCTACCCCAATATTACTGACACAAAGTGGGACAATTACAAGCACGTTAGATACAACAACACGTCAAGATTATTTGCTTTTTGGAAGTACGCAAGGTTTACTCCATGTTGTAGACAAAGATGGTAAAGAGGTCTTTGCATTTGTACCGAATGAGATGATGAATAATACTAATCAGCGCAATGCATTTTTGAGTACAACTTCTAGCACGGCTGGTAGCAGTAATTTATTTTATGGTATAGATGCACCTTGGGCAGCATATACTCAATATGTTGCAAATGCAGATGGCTCCTTGACTGTTGGTAGCTCTGATCGAAGCACGACTGCTAATCCGATTAAAGGCAAGCAATGGGTGTACGGTGGCTTACGTATGGGAGGGCGTAGCTATTATTCGCTAAATCTCACCAATATCTCTAGCCCAAGTTTAAAATTCCATATTAGCCCTGATGACTCCAGTATTACCAATTCGACAGAAACAACATCGAATGTCTCTGCACTAAGTTTTATGGGGCAAAGCTGGTCTAAACCAACGATTGCACGCGTGAAATTTGCAGGTCAGTCAAAATTAGTGATGATCGTTGGTGGTGGATATGATGCTGGTTATGAGTCGCCAAATTATGATCAAACCAATCAAAAAGGTGCGGGCATTTATATGTTCGATGCAGATAATGGTCAGTTACTATGGTGGGCAAGTGCCAATGCATCAAGTGCGACTGATGTGCAGGGTGCACAAGCAGTTACGGTAAATTCTAACTTAAAATATAGTGTTGTCAGTCAAATTAATGCAATTGACCGAGATGGTGATGGCTATGTCGATAACTTGTATTTTGGCGATTTGGGGGGACAGGCTTTTCGGATTGACTTAAATAATGCTACTTCAACAACAACACAAAAAATTGATGCTCGTGTTGTACGTCTTACTAATCAGCATGTGACAGGTGGAGCAAGTCCTCGCTTTTATGAAATGCCAAGTTTTTCTGCCCAAAATGATTCTTCTTTAGGTTTATTTGGTGTGGTGGCTTTTAGTTCTGGTAATCGTAGTTCCCCATTATCTGGTGTAACAGGTACAAATAATTTAACGGCTACAACTAGTGCAAATGACGGCGTATTTGTAATTTATGACAAAGATATTAGTAAGAGTGATTTATATAAATCGACTTATTCGTTACTGACTCAAGATGTAACATTGCAGTCATTAAATACAAATTATAGCAATGGTGTTGCTGTAACAAATGGTGGCTGGGTCTATCGATATGGAAATGGTGCTGGTGTTGGAATATGGAAGGGTATGAATAGCCTTTATGCAGTGGATAGTATCTTATATACCAATGTTTATTATCGTGATGGTGTTGGTATAGGTGGCTCTTGTGGAGCAGGTGTAAAAGGAGATTCCTATCTATACCGTTTCTGTTTGCCTACAGGAAAGTGTGATCGATTTACTTCATCAGTTAATACAGATGGTACTCCAGATCGTGTGAAGCTTGGTGCTGGGATATTGGGAGCAGGTTTAGGTGCATCTAATGCGACAGGTAATGAGGTAAAAAGCACCATTACAACATCAACGGATTGTACGCAAGCTGCTAATAAAAATAAGATTGAATGTCAAAGTTTTAGCAATGCAGGCACCATTCGAACTTTACGTTGGTACGAAGCCAATCAATAAAGGAGTTGACTATGCAAAAAGCTCCTTTATTTTTAAAAAATCGAGGATTTACTCTTATTGAAATGATGGTTGTTGTTGTAATAGTTGCTATTTTGGCGGCTATTGCGATACCCAGTTATCAGGAATATGCGCGGCGCTCACGTGCAGCTCAAGCACAACAGGAAATGCAGCGTTTGGCGGTATTACTTGATCGCTGGAAAGCACGTAATTTTAATTACAAAGGCTTTTCAACCGCCAGCACAACTGTTGCATCTACAACAAGTTATCCCTATACCGTTACGATTGTAGATCCCGATGCGAGCAATGCTGCTTTAACAGATAACTCGGCAGTGGGTCGCAATTGGGCGATTAAAGCAACCACAACGGATCCGAAAAATTATAATTTTTTGCTGACCAGCAGAGGTCTGCACTGTAAAAATAAAACAAGTTTTGATTCATACGGTGACTGTGGTTCAAGCGGTTCAGAGAATTGGTAATGAAAATAACAAAACGCGGTTTTACTTTAATTGAACTGATGATAGTGGTTGCGATTATTGGAATTTTGGCGGCAATAGCTTATCCAAGTTATAAACAGTATAGAGTCAAGACCAATCGTGTTGATGTCCAGACAGAACTGATGCGCGTGGCAGGGCGTTTGCAAAGTTATAAACTGATCAATAACAGCTATGCAAGTGCAACTCTAACAGGTGTTGGCGGTACTGCAAATTATCCTAGTACAGGAACGGCTTATTATACGGTTGCCCTAACACTTGATGATGATAATCAAGGGTATAAGTTATCAGCTACACCCGTAAATACAACTGTGCAGAAAGGCAATGGTGTTGTGTGTTTAAATCAAGACGGGCAAAAGTATTGGTCAGAAGGTTCAGTAAGCTGTGTTTTAAGTAGTTCTTCAACGTGGGACAGTAACTAAAAATAAATTTTAAACGGTGGATAACTTAAATTTTGATCTTTCATTTGGGGTGAATATCACGTAAAATACCGCCCTCTATGAAAGGGGTTTGAAGTGTTGCCGATGGTCGGCGCAGGGATAATCCGTAAGAATTATAAGGCTTTTATCATGGTAGTTATTCGTTTAGCGCGCGGTGGTGCAAAAAAACGTCCATTTTATCAAATCGTTGTGACTGATAGCCGCAATGCACGTGATGGTCGTTTCATCGAACGTATCGGTTTCTTTAACCCAACTGCTCAAGGTCAAGCGGAAAAACTTCGTTTAGATACAGACCGTTTTGCACATTGGGTTGCTCAAGGCGCTCAAGCTTCTGAACGTGTTGCTTCTTTAGCTGCTCAAGCTAAAAAAGCTGCAGCCGCTGCATAATTTTTGTAGTAGGTAGCCCATGACACCAACACAGAATGTACCCGAAGATCGTATTCAGATTGGACAGTTACGTTCAGCTTATGGATTGAATGGGTGGCTCTGGGTCTATTCCAATACAGAACCCATGAGCAATATCTTTGACTACCTGCCTTGGTACATTGAAACCAAAGCAGGTTGGCAAACAGTCGATGTAAAACGCTGGAAACCACATGGTAAAGGCTTGGTTGTTGCGCTTAAAAGTGTGAGTGATCGCACGGCAGCCGACAGCTTGGTTGGTGCTAATATCTGGATTTCAAAATCGCAATTACCTCAACCAGGCGTGGATGAGTATTACTGGTCAGATTTGAAAGGCTTAACTGTGTTGGGTCTGGATGATAATGAACAGGAAGTCAATCTCGGTCAAATTCACGAGCTGTTTGAAACAGGTGCTAACGATGTCATGGTGGTTCGTGCCACAGCTGACAGTGTTGATGCCGAAGAGCGAATGATTCCATGGCATAAAGATGTGGTACAGCGCGTTGATCTTGAAGCTGGTCGAATTTACGTGAATTGGGGCGTAGATTACTGATCCTTTTTGCGAAGGACGAACGCAGCAGGAAATAGAGGAATCTGTAGTGTTTTTTGCAGTGATTACGCTTTTTCCTGAAATGTTTGAAGCGATTACAGCTTACGGGATTAGCGGACGTGCAGCAAAGCGCGATATTGTACAAGTCACTTGTATTAACCCGCGTGATTTTGCTGAGGGCAACTACAAACGAGTGGATGAACGTCCATTTGGTGGTGGTCCGGGTATGGTGATGATGGCTGAGCCGTTGGCAAAAGCAATCTCTCATGCCAAACAGCTTGCAGAGCAAGCGGGAGCAGTTCATGTACCTGTGGTGTATATGTCACCACAAGGTAAAACCTTAAATGAACAGGCAGTACAGCAGTTTGTTGAATATGACGGATTGATTGTATTGTGTGGACGTTATGAAGGGGTTGATGAGCGGTTACTCCAAAAATATGTCGATCAAGAATGGTCGATTGGAGATTACGTTTTATCAGGTGGTGAACTTCCTGCGATGGTTTTGCTTGATAGCATCATTCGTCGTTTGCCGAATACGATGTCAGATGAGCAATCTGCGATACAAGATTCTTTTGTGGATGGTCTTTTAGATTGTCCACAATATACCAAGCCAGATCATTTTGAAGGATTGGACGTCCCAGAGGTCTTAAAATCTGGGCATCATGCCAATATTGAAAAATGGCGGTTTTTGCAGCGTTATCAACGCACACTTGAACGTCGTCCCGAGTTGGTCGAGCAGGTGGAGTTGACCAAGCAGCAAAAAAAATGGCTAAAAGATGAGCGAGGATAAACAGACATTAATCATGTTTGTCTGAGCACAAGATAGAAGCAATGCTTCGAGTTGAGATTTAAACTTATGTTTAAGTCTTCTTTAATAGGCTCTTTATGCATTGAAGTGGTCAAACATAAAGAGAAAGATAATCGGGTCTATGCGCTTTAGCCTCTATACCCAGTGGATATCAGACCTCTTCTGACCCACACATCATTGGAGATACCCCATGAGCGGTAAGCATCCTTTAGTTCAAGCTGTTGAAAATGCACAGTTAAAATCTGACATCCCTGCTTTTGCACCAGGCGACACTGTTATTGTCCAAGTAAAAGTAAAAGAAGGTGATCGTGAACGTCTTCAGGCTTTTGAAGGTGTTGTCATTGCTAAGAAAAACCGTGGTTTGAACTCTGCGTTCACAGTACGTAAAATTTCTAGCGGTGTTGGTGTTGAGCGTGTTTTCCAAACTCACTCTCCAATCGTTGCTAAAATCGAAGTGAAACGTCGTGGTGACGTTCGTCGTGCTAAACTTTACTATCTTCGTGACTTGTCTGGTAAAGCTGCACGTATTCGTGAAAAATTGCCAGCTCGTAAAGCTTAATTCGCTTTATTTGAGTCAAAAAAATGCGCCGAATCAGGCGCATTTTTTATGCCTGTGATTATTCCAAGAGATAAAAATTCGACTGTTGAGAATAAGTACACAATCCTGCTGAAGATTGTTTAGGCTTTTGTTAAGATGGCGTGTCATTTTTTTTGATTACTGCATGTATGTCTGTTGCTAAGCCTAAAATTCAGCGTCGTCCAATTAGCGGTGTTTTTTTACTGAATAAACCGCTGGATATTAGTTCTAATGCCGCATTACAAAAGGTGCGCTGGTTATATCGGGCAGAAAAAGCAGGGCATACTGGTGCACTTGACCCCTTGGCAACAGGTTTATTGCCAATTTGCTTGGGCGAGGCCACCAAATTTTCGCATTATTTGCTTGAGTCGGTGAAACGCTATCAAACGACTGTGAAGCTTGGGCAAACCACCACCACAGGCGATGTGGAAGGGGAAGTTTTACAGCAGCGTCCTGTACCTGAACTGACTCCAGAAAAAATTGAACAAATCCTTGAGCAGTTTCGTGGTGATATTCAGCAAGTTCCACCGATGTATTCAGCCTTAAAAAAACACGGCAAACCATTATATGAGTTGGCACGCCAAGGAATCGTGGTTGAGCGAGAAGCACGTCCGATTACGATTTATCAATTACAATTAATTGAATTTACTCAAGATAGTTTAACTTTAGATGTGATTTGTTCTAAAGGCACATACATTCGTGTATTAGGGGAAGATATTGGTGAAGCACTGGGCTGTGGGGGGCATTTAAGTGCATTGCATCGAACGGCAACAGGTCATTTTGATTTAATTCCAAGCTATACCTTGTCCTATCTGGAAAGTTTAACCGAGGCTGAGCGCGAGGCATTGTTATTGCCTGCGTATGCACCTGTTGAGCATTTGCCACAGGTTCAAGTTCCTGAGGGGCGTAGCAAGTATTTCTGTAATGGTTTGGAAAGTAACATTGATCATGCTGCCGCAGAGCAAGTTTTGGTATTTGATGGTGAACGCTGTTTAGGTTTGGCACAAATTACCGATAAAAAGCGCTTAGTTCCTAAGCGAGTCCTTCATTTAGAAAAGTGATGATTACTGCATGGATACAATAACGATCTTAAGTCTGCTTGGGTTTGCATTTACCGCAGGAGCCATCGATGCTGCTGTAGGTGGCGGTGGACTGATTCAGATTCCAGGGTTGATGAGCACTTTCCCCTCAATGTCAACTGCTACGGTCATCGGAACCAATAAGGTTTCTTCTATTTTTGGTACAGCATCGGCAGCCTATACATTTGCACGTAAGGTCAAGTTGCAGTGGAAATTACTGCTGGTGATTGCAATTTGTGCCTTGATCAGCTCTTTTGCTGGTGCAGCATGTTTATCTCTCATTCCCCAATCTGTTTTACGCCCTTTTGTGTTGGTCATGCTGATCATCATTGCCATTTACACATTTATGAAAAAAAGTTTTGGGCAAGTGGCAGTCGATTTGCACATTACCCCAAAATTGCTGGTGTTGGCTGCTATCGGCAGTTTGGCAATTGGTTTTTATGATGGGGTTTTTGGTCCAGGAACGGGAAGCTTTTTTATTTTCTTCTTTATCCGTTTTTTGGGTGTGGATTTTCTACATGCTTCAGCCTTGTCGAAAATTGGCAATTTTATGACGAACCTTGCCGCATTAAGCTTTTTGATTCCAACAGGACATGCAATCTTACATATCGGTTTAATGATGGCTGCTGCCAATGTAGTCGGGTCTGTGGTTGGTGTACGAGCGGCCATGAAGTATGGTAGTGGCTTTGTGCGTAAGATTTTCTTGGTGTTGGTGACGATTTTGATTTGTCGAATTAGTTATCAGACTTTTACAGCGAGCTAACTTCGTCGCATATTGTTTTTGGATCATTAGACTTCTTTTATAAGTCCTTTTTATTTCTCCCTATGGGAGGAAAATAAAGAGTGTGTAGGCAATTATGAAAGAAGTCTATTGTTTAAAAATGCTGGTCTGAATCCAAATATTTGGCAGGTTTTGAAAAAGTGGCAGAGATTGCCACTTTTTTTATGCTTGGTTTTGCTTGAGAGAGTTGAGTTGTTGCTCTATCTTCTGTTTGCCGAGTTGAGTGGTAAATGTACAGCCAATTGATGCAGTCATAATGGTAGCGAGTGCGAACCACTGTGTCCAAAGTAAATGCTCCGATAAAAACAGCGCGCCAGAGAGTGCTGCAAAAGCGGGCTCCAAACTGGTCAGCGTACCAAATAGCAACGGACTTAAATGGCGCAATGCCACCATTTCTAAAGAAAAAGGCAAAGCGCTGGCGAGGAAAGCCAAGCCAATAAAATACAGTAGATAAGGCAGTTCTAAGACTTTGATTGGTGTTCCAATCCATAGTGCTATCGGGAGCAACACACAAGAGCCGATCAACATGCCTAAACACACGGTATGATTGCCTGAAATTCCTGAAGGACGATTGCCTGTTAAAATATAAACGGCCCAACAGGCACCAGCACCAATCGCCAGAAAAATTCCAACAGGATCGAGAGCCTGCTGGGTTTGATTCCACGGAAATAACAGTAACAAGCCTACAATTGCCAAGCCGACCCAGATCAGGTCGTAACGATGTTTGGCATGCAGTAATGCGACACTCAAAGGCCCAATAAACTCAAAAGATACCGCTATACCCAACGGTAGGCGATTTAAAGATAAGTAAAATAAGGCATTCATACCTGCAAGTGCCAAGCCATAACCGAGAATGGATACCCAGCGAATCTGTTGCCATGCCACACGCCAAATTTGAAAAAATACAGCAAGAAGGGCAAAACCCAAAAATAACCTTAATGCGGAAATACTGAGCACAGGAAATGAAGCAAATAAAATTTTGGCGAGAGAGGCGCTGGCTTGTACACTGACAATCGCAATCATGAGTAGGGCAATTGACTGGACAGTATGATTATTTCTGAAAAAGCCCATGTTGTAATTATTGATCAAATGGTAAAAATATAACGATAAAAAAGCCACAACACAAGGTTGTGGCTTTTAAAGTCTGTTGAGGCTTAGAACAATACGCGAACGCGGATTGTGCCTTCAACGTGGTTCAACATCTCAAGTGCTTCGTGAGATGCAGAAGCGTCAACGTCCATGACCAAGTAACCAACATCACCTTTGGTCATTAAAGTCTGACCAGAGATGTTAATGCCTTGTTCAGCAAACAAGTTATTGATTTTTGACAATACACCCGGAATGTTTTTGTGGATGTGTAGTAAACGGTGTTTACCTTCAGTCAATGGTAATGCGATTTCTGGGAAGTTCACCGCAGAAAGTGTCATACCTTTGTCAGAGTAAGCCACAAATTTCTCAGCAACTTCTAAACCGATGTTGGCTTGCGCTTCCATGGTTGAACCACCAACGTGAGGTGTTAAGATCACGTTGTCTAAACCACGAAGTGGAGAAACGAATTCTTCACCATTGGCTTTAGGCTCTTTCGGGAATACGTCAACCGCAGCACCTGCAAGGTGACCTGATTTGATCGCATCTGCCAAATCTTCAATGATCACACATGTACCACGTGCAGCATTTAAGAAGATTGCACCTTCTTTCATTTTGCTGAATTGTGCTTTACCGAAGAAGTTACGTGTCGATGGAACATCTGGTACATGTAGTGTTACAACGTCAGCAGTTTCAAGTAATTCGTCTAAAGAACCGACTTGGCGTGCATTACCCATTGGTAATTTAGTCACTGCATCATAATAAATCACGTGCATACCCAAGCTTTCTGCAAGTACAGAAAGTTGCGAGCCAATTGAACCGTAACCAACAATACCTAAAGTTTTTCCGCGAGTTTCAAAAGAACCTGCTGCAGATTTGTTCCAGCCACCACGGTGACAGCTTGCTGATTTTTCTGGCACGCCACGAAGTAACAGGATGGTTTCTGCAAGAACAAGTTCAGCAACTGAACGGGTATTTGAATATGGTGCGTTAAATACTGGAATACCACGAAGCATTGCTGCTTTAAGATCGACTTGGTTTGTTCCAATACAGAAGCAACCGACTGCGATAAGTTTGTTTGCAGCAGCAAACACTTCTTCAGTCAATTGAGTACGAGAACGAATACCAATAAAATGCGCATCTTGAACGGCTTCTTTCAAAGCTTCGCCTTCAAGCGCAGTTTTACGATAGTCGATGTTGGTATAACCCGCAGCATTTAAAGTGTCGATGGCATTTTGATGCACACCTTCTAACAATAAGAAACGAATTTTATCTTTAGGTAGTGATAGATGTTGGCTCATTACCGCTCCGCTACATAAGGCCAAATTTGGTCGCAATATGATAACATAGTGAGCAACAACTTGTTTATTTCTTGCTAGGCGTGTACACGATGAATGCTTCTGTCACTTTATCACCTGAATTACTGAATCAACTGACGGCAATTGTAGGTGAAAATCGCATCAAAACTGATGCCGATAGCTTAGGAAACTGGGGGAAAGACCATACTAAGCACTTTGACCCAAACCCTTCGGTGATTGTATTCCCATCGAGTACTGAACAAGTCCAGGCGATTGTTCAGCTTGCCAACCAATATAAGGTTGCCGTGACACCATCGGGCGGTCGTACAGGCTTGTCTGCGGGTGCTGTTGCAGCCAATGGTGAAATCGTGGTGAGCATGGACAAGATGAACCAGATTCTGGAATTCTTGCCCGCAGATCGTATGGTGCGTGTTCAGGCAGGCGTAGTGACAGAGCAGCTGCAAAACTATGCAGAAGAACAAGGCATGTATTACCCAGTCGATTTTGCATCGTCAGGCTCAAGTCAGATTGGCGGTAACATTGGTACCAATGCTGGCGGTATCAAAGTGATTAAATACGGCATGACCCGTAACTGGGTGTTGGGCCTCACTGTCGTGACAGGAAAAGGCGATATATTGCACCTGAACAAAGGCATGATTAAAAATGCAACAGGTTATGCATTGCAACATTTGTTTATTGGTAGCGAAGGCACATTGGGCTTGGTGACTGAAGCTGAAATCAAGCTTGAGCGCAAACCACAAGACTTGCAAGTGATGGTGCTGGGTGTACCCGATTTTGATGCGATCATGCCATTGTTACATGCATTCCAAAGCAAGATTGACCTGACTGCATTTGAGTTCTTTGGCGAACTTGCCATGCAAAAAGTGTTAGATCATGGTCATGTACAACGCCCATTTGAAACGCCATGCCCATTTTATGTGTTGCTTGAGTTTGAAGCGCCATACGAGCCAATCATGGAAAAAGCCATGGAAATCTTCGAGCACTGCATGGAACAAGGTTGGGTGCTTGATGGTGTGATGAGCCAAAGCCTCGAACAAGTACAAAACTTATGGCGTTTACGTGAAGATATTTCGGAATCGATTGCACCGTTTATTCCGTACAAAAACGACATTTCAGTGCTAATCACGCATGTACCTGCATTTATTAGAGAAATTGATGCGATTGTGACTGAAAACTACCCAGACTTTGAAATCTGCTGGTTTGGTCATATTGGTGATGGCAACTTACACTTGAATATCTTAAAACCTGCGGATTTGACCAAAGATGAATTCTTTGCCAAATGTCAGGTGGTGAACAAGTATGTGTTCGATACCGTGAAAAAATACAACGGTTCAATTTCGGCTGAACATGGTGTGGGTATGACCAAAAAACCATATTTGGAATACAGCCGTTCTGCTGAAGAAATTGAATATATGAAAGCCTTGAAGAAAGTATTTGACCCGAATGGTTTAATGAACCCAGGGAAACTATTTGATCTTTAAGACTTGATTGAATAGAAAAATTTCTGCTAAAAGCGTATCGAAAGATACGCTTTTTTTATATTGAGAATAGATAACATGAACATCGAAAAAAATATTCAACAACTTTTTGAACAGCGTCAGGACATTCCACTGTTTTATATTGAAAGTGGCAGTCGCTTATGGGGTATGGCAAGCCCTGACAGCGATTATGATGTACGTGGTTTTCACTTGCCCAGCAAAGCACAATATTTTGATTATAAGAAACATCGTGATCTGATTGAAATCATGGACGGTGATTTTGACTTTGTATCCTATGACCTCGACAAAATGTTTGGACTCTTAGCAAAAAGCAATCCAACTGTTTTGGAGTGGGTACGAGCGCATATCGAATATCTCAATGCTGTTCCTGAATGGGATGAGTTTAGACAGGGATTGCTTGAACGCATTGACTATAGTGCCTTGTATTATCATTATTTGTCTTTGGCTGAAAATGGCATGAAAGTCATGCAAGTCGCAGATAACTTTACTTATAAAAAAGTATTTTACTCGATTCGTGGGTTGTTGTCGGCTGAGCTAGCATTGCAAGAAAATATGCCTGCATTGCTGATTACCGATTTGTTTGCCCAAATTGATCCAAATGATCCTTTACGAAATTGGGCTGAAAATTATTTAGAAATTAAAAAACAACAGAAAGAAAAAGCATTGCTATCTGAAAATGAGCAGTGTGAAATTTTAAAGCAGCTAGAGTTAAAACAAACACAATTGGCAGCGCAAAATATACAAAAAGCCAATCGGCGTGAGCAGCTAGATCAGTATTTGACTGATTATAGCCAGTATTTAAAACAGCATTTTTATGGTTGATTAGGATGCTAAGTATCAAGACCTCCCATAAGCTCCTCAAATAAAAAAAGACGATATTTAAATCGTCTTTTTTTCGGAACTTTAAAAAACAGAGAAAAACTTAACCGAAACGTCCAGTAATATAGTCTTCTGTTTGCTGTTGTTTTGGATTGGTGAAGATATTGTTAGATGTATCTAACTCAATCAACTTACCTAAAAACATAAAGCCTGTATAGTCAGAAATACGCGCTGCCTGCTGCATGTTATGCGTTACGATCAGAACAGTGTATTTTGATTTCAATTGTTCAATCAGTTGCTCAACTTTTGCAGTAGAAATAGGATCTAGCGCAGAGGTTGGCTCATCAAGCAATAACACTTCAGGTTTCAACGCCACAGCACGAGCAATACATAAACGCTGTTGCTGACCACCCGATAAACCCAATGCGCTTTGGTGCAGTTTGTCTTTAACTTCATCCCACAAAGCCACGTCACGCAGAACTTTTTCTACGCGATTGTTCATCTCGGCTTTAGACAGTTTTTCATAATGACGGATTGCATAAGCAATGTTTTCATAAATGGTCATTGGGAAAGGGACTGGTTTTTGGAAAACCATGCCGATTTTAGCGCGGAGTTCGTTTACAGAAATATTGTCGCTTAAGATATTTTGACCATCAAACAAAACCTCACCTTCAGCACGAAGTTTTGGGTAAATATCATAAATACGGTTAAACACACGCAATAACGTAGATTTACCGCAACCTGAAGGTCCGATCAGCGCTGTGATTCGGTTTTCAGGAATAATCATATTAATATTTTTAAGTGCCTGTGCTTGGCCATAATAGAAATTTAGATTGCGTATATCTAGTTTAGCCGTTTCAGGTGTTAACAGCGGCGAAGTATGGGTTACTGAATTAAACATGTGTGTATTATGCGATGATGTATGCTGTGCGCGTTGCGCATCTTGCAAATTGCTCGAGATAGATGGAGAGGTGGTATTCATTTTATTTATCCTTTTTGATTAAGATTGTGCGAGAAACAATGCCAAGCACAAGGACAAAAAAGGTCATAAGGAGTGCGCCAGCCCATGCGAGTGCATGCCAGTCATCATAAGGACTCATCGCATATTGGAAAATCACTACAGGCACGTTTGCCATCGGTTGTAATAGATTGGTTGACCAATATTGGTTGTTGAGCGCAGTAAAGAGTAGAGGTGCTGTTTCACCCAGAATACGGGCAAGTGCCAGCAAGATGCCTGTAACAATCCCTGACATGGCAGCACGATAAAGTACCTGCTGAACAATCTTCCAGCGTGGAATACCTAGAGCCTGTGCAGCTTCACGTAGGGTGTTTGGAACCAGTTGCAGCATCTCGTCAGTGGTACGTACTACAACAGGCAAAACTAAAAATGCCAATGCTACTGCGCCTGCGATGGCAGAGAAATGCCCCATTTGGCGAACCATAAGTTCATACACAAACAGACCAATCACAATCGAAGGTGTTGAAAGCAAAATGTCATTAATAAAACGGATACAAAAACCAAGTTTGGTTTCACGTGCGTATTCAGACAGGTAAGTTCCTGCTGCAATACCAATAGGCGTACCGATTAAAACTGCGATGGCACTCATAAAAATACTGCCAAAAATGGCATTGAGTAATCCACCTGTTTCACCTGGAGGCGGTGTCATTTCGGTAAGTAGGTTTAAATGCAAAGCAGGTAAACCGTTTTTCAAGGTAGTCCACAAAATCCAGACTAACCAGAACAATCCAAATACAGCAGTGAATAAGGACATCGCTTTTGCAAGAGAGTTTTTAACTTGACGAGTTTTCCAAAGCGCATTTGACATGATTACGCTCCTTCACGGCGTGATAGACGCCCTAACATGAAACGTGCAATCGCGAGCACAATAAATGTTACGACAAATAAAATAAAGCCTAGAGCAAGCAGCGAAGACAAGTAAATACTAGAATCTGCTTCGGTAAATTCATTGGCAATGGTTGCCGAAATCGAGTTACCTGGTTCAAGCAATGACAAGCTAAGTTGGTGAGCATTACCTAATACGAATGTCACAGCCATTGTTTCACCTAAGGCGCGACCTAAACCTAGGAAAATACCGCCGAGTACCGCTGAACGGGTATAAGGTAAAACGATATCCCAAATGACTTCCCAAGTGGTATTGCCGACAGCATAAGCAGATTCAATCAGTGGTGTTGGCACGGTTGCAAACACTTCACGCATAATAGAAGAAACAAAAGGAATAATCATGATGCTCAGTACAATACCTGCGGTGAGCATACCTAAACCAATTGGTGGTCCTTGAAACAGTGGACCGATAAGTGGCCATGTACCCATATGGTCATTGACCCAAGGGTAGATGTGATCCGCCATAAATGGCACAAAAACAAATAAACCCCACATACCATAAATGATAGAGGGAATACCTGCGAGTAGCTCAATTGCTGTTGCAATTGGTGTACGGATCCACTTCGGTGCAATGTTGGTAATAAAAATAGCGATACCAAAACTGACAGGAACGGCAATCAACATCGCAATCAGAGAGGTGACTAATGTGCCATAAATGGGAACAAGAGCACCAAAATTTTTCTCAATCGGATCCCAAGAACTGTTCCAGATAAATGAAAATCCAAAGGTTTGAAAAGCTTCTTTGCCACTCCAAATCATGGAAAAAGATGCAGCAAGCATAATCAGAAGCACAAAGATGGCACAGCTTTTGACCACATAGTGAAACAGTCGATCATTACGCTGATCTTTTGAGTCTGTTTGACTATTCAGGTTCATTGTTCTATCTAGTTTCATCATTGAAAATCTTTAATTAAGAAATAGAGATAAATCCAACAAAACGAATTCTGTTGGATTTAAAAAAAGAGGCGATGTCCAGATTACTTAACGTTAATGTTTTTAATCCAGTAACCTTCAATTTGTTTAGTTAGGTTTGCAGGTAAAGGAATGTAGTCCAAAGAACGTGCATTTGCTTGACCGTGCTCAAGTGACCATTTGAAGAAGTCAAGAGCATCTTTGCTTGCTTGAGCAGATTTTGGTTGCTTATGCATGATTACAAATGTAGTTGCAGTGATTGGCCAAGAGTTAGCACCAGATGCATTGGTAATTACATTATAAAAATCAGGTGATTTGCTCCAGCTTGTACCCGCTGCTGCTGCTTGGAAAGTTGCAGTGTTTGGTTGTACAAAGTGACCTGCTTTGTTTTGCATTGCTGTGTAGCTCATACGGTTTTGTAAAGCGTATGCAAGTTCAACGTAACCAATAGAACCTTTGATTTGCTTCACATAAGCAGCAACACCTTCGTTACCTTTGCCGCCAATACCTGTAGGCCAAGAGATAGATGTACCTTCACCAACTTTAGATTTCCAAGTTGGGCTTACTTTAGATAGATAGTTTGCCCAGTTGAAAGTTGTACCTGAACCGTCAGAGCGGTGAACAACAGAAATACGTTGGTCAGGAAGGTGCAAAGAAGGGTTTAAACGTTGGATTGCTGGATCATTCCACTTGGTTACTTTACCCAAGAAAATGTCTGCTAGAACAGGACCAGTCAAACGTAAAGCGCCTGGACGTACACCGTCAACGTTCACAACTGGAACAACACCACCAATAATAATTGGGAATTGTTTTAAACCAGCAGCATTTAACTCAGCAGGAGTTAATGGCATGTCTGATGCACCAAAAGTTACAGTGCCTGCTTTAATTTGAGCAATACCACCACCAGAACCGATAGATTGGTAGTTGATTTTATTGCCTGTTTTAGCGTGATAAGTTGCTGACCATTTTGAAAGTACAGGATATACAAATGTAGAACCTGCACCCGTAATTTCACCTGCATGCGCTACGCTAATAGCAAGCGTCGCAGAGGCTACTAAAGTGCCAAATATTTTTTTAGAGAAGTAAGTCATAGATATTCCCTGTATGGAAGGTATTTCCACCTTAAGTTCATTAAGGATGGAAGATGAGAATGAACTAAATTGAGTGTTAATTTAATGTGACTGTGTGACAGCAAAGTGACTAAAATATGTCACTTTTGTTACAGCGGAAAAGATTAAAAAAGAAACGTGGTTTAATTACTTTGTTGCAAAATAAATTTTTAAAATTAATATTGGTTTAAGTTTTTACTGAAAATTTAATTTTAAATCTGTAAGTTTAAGATCAAGGTCTTGTTAAAAATCAATCATATGCAAAAATACTTTTCCCTTAAATTCTTGCTGTTAATTTTCGCAGAAAGCATGAATGATTGAGTATCTTGAACCTGATAAAGTGTGATCCACGCACCTATAAAATGACAGGTTTTTATTCAACCTAAAAAATATATGACACTGCATTGTATTCGCTGTAATCATTCAGTCATTGCTGTAAAAAGTGTTATGGTATGACGTAATCACATCTAAACTGCTGCTTATTTTATTTTTTGAATGCCTTATACATACCTTGTATTTTTTATTTTGCTTGAAACCTGTCTCTATATTTTGCCTGCTGCTCCAACGTTTGGCGCGGTTCTTTATTGAAGAAAAACGATGCAACGCATCCCAAAAACATTGAATCGTTCAACCCTGATGTTTCCGTTAGCACTCGTACTGTTTGAGTTCTCGGTTTACATTGGAAATGATCTGATTCAGCCAGCCATGCTGGCAATCACCCAAGATTTTTCTGTCAGTGCGACTTGGGCACCTTCATCCATGTCGTTTTATTTACTGGGGGGAGGGTGTGTGGCTTGGCTGCTTGGCCCACTTTCTGATCGACTTGGGCGCAGGCGAGTGCTGCTGACAGGTGTATTATTTTTTGGTGTGTGCTGTCTGCTGATTTTATTGACTCAAAATATACAGCAGTTTTTAGCCCTGCGTTTTCTACAAGGTATTGGCCTCACGGTGATTTCGGCAGTGGGTTATGCAGCGATTCAGGAAAATTTTGCTGAGCGCGATGCAATTAAAGTCATGGCACTCATGGCCAATATTTCTTTACTTGCTCCTTTGCTTGGACCTGTGCTGGGGGCATTTTTGATTGATTATGTGTCATGGCATTGGGGATTTATAGCCATTGCCGTTTTGGCTGCACTGAGCTGGTTTGGTTTAAATAGCCAAATGCCGCGACAACAGCAGAGCATTACACGCCAGCCTTTTGTGTATTTGTTCGATGATTTTAAGCGTGTATATCGCAACTCACAATTTCTAGGGCTAAGTCTGGCTTTGCCTTTGGTGAATATTCCGTTGATGTTATGGATTGCACTGTCACCTGTAATGTTGGTTGATGAGCTTAAACTGAGCAGTCTGGCTTATGGATTATCACAATTTCCCGTGTTTTTAGGGCTGATCGCAGGAAATGCGCTCTTAATTAAAGTGATTGATCGTTTTGCATTGGGGCGAACGGTTTTTATAGGTGTACCGATCATGCTATGTGGGGCTTTATTTTTGCTGAGCGCCGTTTGGTTGTCGCAATATGCGCTTGCATTACTCCTGATTGGTATGACCTTAATCAGTTTTGGTGAAGGCATCAGCTTTTCAGTCATGTATCGTTTTGCCTTAATGTCTTCCAGTGTATCGAAAGGTACAGTTGCCGCAGCAGTTTCTATGCTGCTGATGCTGAGCTTTTTTGTGGTGATTGAGGCTGTACGCTGGCTGTATACCCAATTCCATCTGATTGCATTTTCTGGAAGTTGTGTGCTGTTGCTGATTCTATGGTTTTGTTATCCGAGGAAAGTGTTTAAACAATTACTGGATCAAAGGCAGCAGGCAGGTCTGTTTTAGTAGCATCTTGCAGTTTATTGATTAAAAAAATATTGAAGTCAGGCGTGGCATTGTGTTCAAGCACACGCCTGAGAGGTCTTACTTAATCTCTTGTCTAAGTAACTGCTGGCGTAAGTGGAGTAACTCAGGCAGAGTTTCTAATAATAAACTGATCTGTTTCAAGATTAATAATAAATGATCTGACAAGTTTGCTTGCTGACTAAGTATTTTAATTTCTTTCAGTTTTTCCTGAATTTGAATGTCGGCTAAAGGCTGTTGTTGGAGCAGTACAGCATTTAAAGTCTGCTGACACCAATGCATCAATTCTAGAATCTGTGGATCTTGCACCTGTTCGCGGTGACTCCCCAGCGCTGAAATATAACTGAGCTGACTATGGCTATAGACCAGATAACGAAAAGCATGATGAATTAGGGTCGGATTGGGATGTGGTTCAGCACTCAGACTGGAAATCATGGCAGACAGCTCAATCTGTTTATTATGTGCAAAACGCCGAGCCCGACGATAATGCATACTGTTACTTTTACCTTGCTGATACTGCTCGACTACGGCATCCAGATAAGCCAATGTCGCTTGGGTTGAGTTTTTGATATTGTTAGAAATATTTCGGAAATTCCAGTCGGGCCAAATCAGGCTGACTGCTAACCATGCAATCCCGCAGCCGAGCAGGGTATCAATAATTCGCGGTAAAATAATTTCATAGCCTGACCCTTTAATATTAAAAATCAGTAGCACCATCAAGGTTGCCATGAGGGTTGCCATCGAATATTTTTTGACCCGTAAATAGAAAAACAGCACGCCACAAATGACAGTCAGCAGCAGTTGCCCTTCAATACTCGGAACAAAATATAAAATGGGAATACCACATAACACACCTAGTAGTGTGCCCAGAGTCCGCATTTTGAGGCGTGACTTGGTAGCAAAGTAGCTGATTTGGCAGACAAATAAGCTGGTGAGTAAAATCCAGTAACCATTTCGGGCAAAAGGCAGCAGAGAAATGGCATAACCCACCAGAAATACGACCGCGATGCGCACAGCATGGCGAAACAAGGCAGATTGGGGACTCAGATGTTGCTTAAGTTTTAAGACGAGATCATGCCAGCCTTGAATATCATCATCGAGTAAATTCAGATTGTCATCGAGTGTGGTCGTGTGTTGTGGCAAATGATTCAGTGCCAAAAGTTGCTGATGTAGATTATGCAAATTATTTAAAATGAGCTGTAAATTTTTCACTTCCAGATTTTCTGGATTGAGTTGTACCCAGTCGTGCATAGATTGTTCTAAATGCTGAAGCGCCAAACTATGCTCAGGATTGACCACATACGGTTGCCGATTCAGTACACACTGCGCAATTTGCTCACAGGCGAGCGCATTCATGCGGATATTTTTTTGAATGCGAAAAATTAAATCGCTACGGCTAAAATTGGCTTGAATCTGTTCGTAATGTAAATAATTGGAGGTTGCCTGTTCGTGAATATCTTGCGCCAAAAAGTAGAGATGTAGCCAGTAAATGGTATTTTTATTGGCACGTGAGGCTTTCAGGCGTGTCAGCAGAGCGGTTTTGGTCTGATTTAAACTTTGCACTACAGCCGAATTTTGCACGGATAAATCAAACAGCAATTGCTCAACCAAGTGCTGATGGTCGGGGTCGAAGAGCTTGGATTTGATTTGAAGTAACCGAGCAATCTGTTGAAAACTGGTCGAGAGATAATCCTGTACCACCAGTGTCGGTTTTAGCAGGTAAAAAATAATCGCTGCACAACTGTACCAGATCGCACCCAAAACAAAACAGCTAGGTTGCCAGTACCAGACGTGTGCTTCGCCCAAACCAAACATGGTATAAATCGACAGTAACACTGTTCCAAAGGAAATGGTCGCGTAGCGTTGCCCCAAGCCGCCCAGTAAAATAAAACCCGCACTGGACAACGATAAATACAAAATAAAGAAAATAGGATAGGGGTGTAACAACTCTAAAATGGTGCTGGTGATAAAAAACAGCACACAAACATAGAGTAAATTACGCAAGCGAATACTGAGCCGATCATCGAAATCGGTTAGGGCTGCCGCAATAGTTCCAAGAGTCACAGGGACAATAAATTGCCCCAAGTGCAAATAATATAAACCGAGTGTGGTGCCAGTCAGCACAATACACATTTGTAAGCAATACATGATCAATGCATTGCTCAGGTAACGCTGAAGCAGGGTATAAAAGCTATTCACGTTATTGATTTTTAGGTGATTATGTCAGTATTTAGACTGGACTTTTTTCAAGTTCTTGTCAATTACACTGCACGCTTTATGGAATTAGCCCGCATGCAATCCGTTCACCGCCACCGCCAAATGGTTTTGGCGAGTCCGAATAGTTGTCACCACCTGCATGAACCATGATTGCCAAACCATGGACATCACTGAGTTTTAGGCGAGGTGCAAGTAGCTTTTGATTGGCATTTCCATTTGCATCGACCTGAAGTACAGGTAAATCACCCAAATGTCCTGTGAGGGGTGTGCCATGATGAGCGACTTGTTGAGGGTTAAAATGCGCGCCTGCAGCAAGAGCAGCAGCCATCTTGCCATCTTTCATCGCAGGGTCACATGATCCTTTTTCATGAACATGAAAACCATGCATGCCTGAAGGCAGTTTGGATAAATGGGTGGTAATGACTAAACCTTGAGCAGAATCCTGTAACGTCACAGTTCCGATTTTCTCGGCAATTCCCTGTGCAGTCACAGCATTCATGGTCACTTGCTGCTGTGAGGTATGTTTTGAATGCGACCAAGACTGGCAACCGGTAAGTAGCATGGAACCGAGAAGGCACAAGCCTGTGAGCTGAATAAAATGACGCATGTGATTATTATCCTGTTTTATTTTTTTACGTCTTTTATTCAAGCAAACAAAAATTGAGGCATTGTTCGTAATCGGTTAGCGCATGTATGAATTTGTTATACCGATATCAGTAAATGCATTGTATCACTCTGATGTTGAAGTTGAATTCTCCAGTTGTTGTTCATGAATCCATTCCCGCCAGATTGCCAGTAAAATCGCCAGAACGACAGGGCCAATAAATAGCCCGATTAGGCCAAAACTGGCAATGCCCCCCAAAACGCCAAACATAATCAATAAAAACGGAACTTGGGTCGCTCCTGAAATCACCAGAGGGCGAATCACATTGTCAGACGTACTGACAATACAAACACCCCAAGTTAATACGCCAATCGCTGCAAAAATCTGCCCTTGTGAAAATAACCACAAACTGACGGCGATATAAGAAATTGGTGTACCAAATGGAATCAGTGCCAACACAAAAGTGATAATGGTTAAGAACATCGGGTTGGGAACACCCGCGATAAAATAGCTCAGACCTGCCAAAATGGCTTGTGCAATTGCAGTTAAACCAATGCCGTACACTACAGCGCGCGTGGTTTGGGAAATCGTTTTTAAATAATGATGAATACGGGGGCCAACGACTTTTTCCAAGGCATGCTTAAACTGATTGAGTAAGGTAATGCCATCACGATAAAAGAAAAACAGCGAAAACAGTGCAAAAAATAATTTCACCAGATTACGGCTAATTTCACCTAAGACAAGGCGGCCATAATTTACGTGGCTTTGTAACCACAGCATAATATTTTGTCGTAAAGCGTGCGGATCGCTATTTAACTCGTCCAGTATGCGTTGAATGTCATGACCAATAATTGGAAGACCTGTAATAAATGCAGGTAAGTTCAGATGCCCAGAAAATAATTGTTGTTGGACTGCATTAAATAACTGCTGCCCTTCATTTTGCAAAATAAAAATTGCAAATACAAAGGGCACGCCAATCACCAAAATAATCAGCAATAACATGAGGGTTGCACTGAGATTGGTACGTTGCTCACCGCATTTTTTCAAGATCCAGCGGTAAATTGGCCAAGTCATATACGCAATAATGATGGCCCAAACCACAGGGACAATAAAATACTTAAGAACACTGAAACTTAAATACAGCAGGATAAAAAACAATCCGAACAATAAAATACGATGTAATAAAATAGGAGCAGATTTTTGCACGTGCATCTCAAAATTAAGGTTTTTTTAATATTCGTATATTAACTGAAAAACACGTGGTGGCAAATTGATCTACTTTGGAGGCTTTAAAACCATGCTGTCGAGTCGTCAATAATCACGTTGAGTAGTGGTTGCCATTGTTTTTGAATGGTCTGATAGATTTTCTGTTGTTTATCAAAAATACTCAAACCTTGCATGGCAAGTTGCCCATAAGCGCTACGCTCAGAAATCCATGCAATCGGTTCTTGTTCAATTTTGCTAAAAAAATCCTGAATATCTTTCGAGCTGGCACTGTTGGCTTTGACACGGTTTGCCAGTAAAAGCAACTCGACTTTACCTTTGCGTACGCGTTTAATCTCTTGTAAATGCTTGAGAAAACGGCGTGTACTGTCAATATCAAAAAATGATGGCTGTATGGGGATAATAATTGCATGACTTTCGCTGATCAGTTGTTCAGCATGCTCACCTGACAATGCACCTGGTGCATCAATAATTAAATATTCAAGATTTTTGGGTACATCGCCAATTGATTTTTCATTGCGCCAGTCCAGCGATTGAATCGCGACGTTATGTTCAGGACGTTGTTTTAACCATTGCAGGCTCGATTTTTGATTGTCAGCATCGGCGAGTGCAACGCGGTAGTTTTTTGCTGCAAGGGCACTGGCAAGCGTAATGGCTGTATTGGTTTTTCCGCATCCGCCTTTTTGGTTAGCAATTAATATCGTTTTCATGTCTTTTATATAAAAAATATAGGCTTGATTACTTTAGCACTTTTTCCTTCATTACGCTTATGACATGACAAAAAGTCCTAAGCCTGTTTAAATGCGTCAATTTAGACACAGGAAACATCGTATGCCCATTTGGATTGCTATGGTCATTGGTTTAGGCATTGGCGTTATTTTGACTTATGCATTATTGTCGAACCTGAGGAATGGCAAAATTCAAGCGGAATATGAAGTTCAGATTTCAGAGCTAAAACGTAAACATCAGAAAGAATTACGCTTAGCTCAATCACGTAGTGTCAACAGTAGCCGTGCGATTTTAAAGGGAAGAATGGCGGAGCAGTTCGCCCCGATTTTTCCTGAATTTGAGTATTTACCCAGCGATGCCAAATTTCTGGGAGATCCAGTCGACTATATCGTATTTAATGGTTATAACGCCTTTCGCGATGGAGATGGGCGTGCCGATGAGATTGAAGTCGTGCTGATTGATATTAAAAGTGGCAATGCACGTCTGACCAAAGGACAACAGGCGATTGCCGATGCAATTAGAAAAGGGCGAATTCGGTTTGAAACCATTCGGGTCGAATTTGAGGACTAGAAAACGAGATGACAAAATTACTACGCTTTTGTGTGTAGTCGTTACCATTTAGCTGCATTTGATCAAGATGAACATTCTAAAATTCCAGAATGAGATTGATTTTTTGATGAGATGAGGAGTCGCTATGCAAGCCCTAAAATATTTCGCGTGTGGTTTAGGATTGGCGCTGCTTACAAGTCATAGTTTTGCTTCAAATTCAGGTGCAGAATACAACATTGCCAATGGTTTGGCACCTGAAGTGACATGGCAGTCCATTTCGCCGCTGAAAGCTTTTCGGGGTGACTTTCGAATTTTAAGCACCAAAAGCTATAGTCAGGATGAACAGGCAAAATTTTCCCCGATTGATTATGCAGTGAGTTGGGGCATGTTTGCTGATCCGTATTTCGCTAAACAAATTAGCGTGCGCCAGTATGACCGCTTTCTTAACTGGAAAATGAAAACCTTACCTGTGTCAGCAGAGCAAGCCATGCAAATGGTGTCCAATATGCACATTATTCCTGCGAACCCTGACATTGCCAAACAGATCAAGCAAGTCCAGCGGGGTGATTTGGTACGTTTACAAGGTGAGCTGGTTGAGGTGAAAGACCGCAATCTGGTCTGGCGTTCTTCACTGACCAATACTGATGTGGGCGATGGAGCTTGTGAGTTGTTTCGTGTACATTCAATTCAGTGGATTGAGCATAAAGCATTGTAAAATATAGCTCTAGAAATAAAAAAAGCATGGCGTTTGCCATGCTTTTTTTATGATGCAGGATTGGTATTGGCTGTATGGGCTTTCCAGTATTCAAGTTGTTGAGTAGCTTGAATGACTGGGGTTTTATCGACTTTCTCGCCGGCTTTTTTATGCTGTAACTGATCCCAGTAATCGTACATCATGCCTTGAATGTAGCGACCCTGTTCAGTCTTCAGATCCAAGTCCTTGAGCATGTTTAATGCCGAATGAATCTGATCCTGTTTGCGCTGTTCGACAAATTCTGGGGTAAGTTGATTGTATTGTTTGAGTTGTTCCAGTTCGGTACGCATATCTTGCGTCATGTCATGAAAAGTACGGTTAAAGTTGTCGAGTTGCTGAATGTCATGCGCATCATCAGGTGTTGTCGTAAACGGTCTAATATTTTGTGGAATACTGACTTCACTGGCCGTATGCATTGCTGCTGAGGATGTAGTTGTTGCGGAACTGATATGCTCAGGCTGTTTCTGACAGGCCACAAGGCTCAGGCTACCTGCAAGCATGAATGCGGGCAGGAGGATACGAGAAAAGCATTGCATCATAAAGTTACCAAAATTCAAACCGTATGCTTTTATTATATTTTAATAAAATCATACGCATAAGTTAAATATGGGAAATCAATTTCATCGTCAGGGCGTTTGCCCAAATAGTCAAAAACCACCTGTTCAAACTGTTGTTTGAGTTGCTGCTGTTGCTCGGCTGGCATCATGGCAATAAAACTGGTGGAAAGTAAACGTTTACTGACCACTTGCTCGACTGTGCCATGATGCAAATGGATAAAATGCTGCTCGCTACCCAGTTTAAACCACGACTGATTTTGAAAGGCTTTTTTCCATTCACCACTATGATAGCGTGGCGTATTGTTTTCTAGTGGTAATAAAATATCCGCAATCGCTTTGACCCACGGCACACTGGTATCGCGCTGGTTCCACACCAACCCAAAATGCCCATGTGGTTTGAGCAGGCGGTGAACTTCAGCAAGGGTTTCATGGTTGGCAAACCAGTGAAAGGCCTGTGCAGCCAAAACGGCGTCATATTGTGCCGACTCTAGTGGAATCTGGTCGCTGTAGGCAGTCAAGGTGGTAACGTCAGGATAAGCTGCCTTGAGTTGTTGCTGCATTTCGGTAACGGGTTCAACAGCAACAATATGCGGGGTGACCTGTTTGAGATATTGGGTAAATTTCCCTGTACCTGCGGCAAGGTCAATCACCTGCGACTGGCTGGTCAGCTCTAGCTCGCTGCGTAGCCAAGAGACAATTTGTAAAGGATAACTTGGTCGGGTTTGCTGATATAAAGCTGCGCCAGAACTAAAGCCCTGAGCCGCAGTTGGATGAATAGTTGACATGATCTCATTCCTTGAATTTATTTGGTTTATTATAAAAACTTCCCGCTCTGTCGACGTAAAAATAGCATTATTTATACAATTTAAACGATTTCGACAACGGTGCTGCGCCATAATGCTTAGAGCATAGCCAGAGAGAAAACAGCACATGAATCGATCTGAACATATTCCGAATTTGACCTTGCATGACGGTTATGCAATTCCTGCCTTGGGTTTTGGAACCTATCGTCTGAATGGACATCTAGGCGTTCAAACCATGCAACGTGCTTTGGCACATGGTTACCGTATGCTGGATTCGGCATTTAACTATGAAAATGAAGGAGCAGTGGGGCAGGCGGCTCGTCTTTCGGGACTTCAGCGTGATGAACTGTTTATTACCTCCAAATTACCAGGTCGTCATCATGCATATGACAAGGCGATAGTCACCATCGAAGAGTCACTGTATCGGGCGCAGCTTAACTATTTTGATTTATATTTAATTCACTGGCCGAACCCGAATCAGGGCTTATATGTGGAAGCTTGGCAAGCCTTGATTGATGCTCAGAAAAAAGGGCAGATCAAGTCGATTGGCGTGAGCAATTTCTTGCCTGAACATATCGAAGTGTTAAAAAAGGAAACAGGGATTATCCCTGTGATTAACCAAATTGAGTTACATCCGTATTTTAACCAAGCCGAGCAATGTGCGTATCATCAGCAACATGGCATTTTAACCATGGCGTGGAGTCCGTTGGGACGCGCACGCGATGTATTTCAAGATGCAGTGTTGCAAGAAATTGCCCAGCAAATTGGGAAATCTGTAGCACAGGTGATTTTAAGATGGCAAATTCAGCTTGGCGTGATTCCTATACCCAAAGCCAGTAGCGATGAAAACCAGCTTGCCAACAAAGCGATTTTTCAGTTTGAACTCAGTGACGAGCAAATGCAGCAGATCAACGCCTTGACGCGCAGCAATGGTCGCCTGAAAAATCAGGATCCTGCGGTGTACGAGGAGTTTTAATCGCAGACCATCGGGATCGGGCCCATAGACCGTCCATTGGATTGTAAATGGCAGTTTGGCGGCACGTGATATTCTGGATGATGCGGTCGATAATCATAGTCGGGGTTTTGTAGAATAATGACTTGCGGACGACTGATTTCAACCTGTGTGTCGTGGGCATTGCTATCTACAAAAACCCGTGTGGTAGATTCGACCTGTCGGGTATGTTCAGGCACAACAAGGCAGCCATGCAAACACACGCTACAGTACAGCACACTGCCTAACTTTACCCAGCCTCGCATCGCGTCACCTAGCAGATCTTAATTTTATTTTACTGTAAATGACTTTGTGTACATGCTCAACTACTGGTTAGTTTCTGTTTCATGCAAATGATAAAATTTCTGTAAGTGTTTTACTAGGCTATGTAGTTGCTTGGCAGGCAAACGGGTTTCTTGCAATAGTGTCAACCATGCCATATGGCAGCGTTTGAGTTCACTGGTATTTTCACACTTGTCGATTTTCTCAGTTAAGCCTCTTGCCAACAGCCCACCGTGTTGTCGTAGAGTATCAATCATCAAGCCTTTAATGGCAGGAAAGTTGAGTTCAGTATCCAGATCAGGTGGAGGCGTCGTATCGAGCTTAAACGCTGCCTGCTGCTCTTCTTCGGCAATTTCTTCGGCTAATGTCGGTTTAGCTCGGGGTTGAGAATAACGCTGCAAGACTTGGGAAAGCACATTGACAGTAGGGGACGCTGAAGCAATGGTTTCTGTTTCTGTTTCTGTTTCTGTTTCTGTTTCTGTTTCTGTTTCTGTTTCTGTTTCTGTTTCTGTTTCTGGTGCTGAATTGGTAATAAAACCCAGCTCCAGCAAATGATCAATCACTTCTGGCTGAAACAGGCGTTGGCGACTGGTTGCGGGTAATTTATCAAAATCATCCGTACCCATAAGAAACAATAACTGACGTTGTTTGGCTGAAAGTTGTTTAGAGCGTTGTTGTAATGCTTCTTGCCCTGCTGCTGTTTTTACATAATGCATTGCCCAATTTCCCCTCAATTGGAATAATCCGATATTCAAGCGCAGCATTGTGACAACTTAATTAATTTCGTTAAATTTATATGAATTGTGTTGCAAAATAGTGTTAAAACATGAATTTAATGACTTTTCGACGAAATCCATTTTCGGATGTAGCAGATTGGTTTTAAAATACAAAAATCTGACAGCGGCGTGGCAAGATGTCATATTTTGCCCTGTTTAATCTCTCTTGCCTTTATACAATAGGCATTCGCCAGCCCCTTCTTTTTTGATTGCATTTTGGCAGTCGCTAATTTTTATTTTCGGTGCGTGAATGGATAAGCAAATTATTTTTGAAGACGAACAAATCCGGGTTATTTTTCTAAAAGGAAATTCCAAAGAACTGATTTTTTCGTTTGGAGATTTAATTACTCGCGCCAAAGGCTTAACGATTAATGCAGAAAAGTCGTTGGCGAAGTATGAATATAACGTGATTGGCGTGATGCCAAAAATCAAGTCATGGTTTCCTGCGGCGAGCATGCAGGCGATGATGAGCGCTGTGCAACCTATTCTAGACCAGTTTGAGACAGTGGTCGGGTATGGTGGTTCAATGGGGGGCTATGCGGCAATTAAATATTCTAAATTACTGAAAATGAATCGCGTGATTGCCTTTGTGCCGCAGTACAGTATTGACCCGCAGGAAATTGAAGATCGCCGTTATACCGAATTTTTTGATGAAAGTTTGCATCAGGACATGCACATCACCACGCAAGATGTTTGTGCAGGCAGTGAATATATCGTGGTGTATGACCCATACTATGCCAATGACCGCGAACATTATTTAAAAATCAAACATATCTTGCCACAGCTACATACCTTGCACTTACCATTTACTGGGCATGAAGCGCTTTCAGTTTTGGCGAGTTCAAGTTTGCTGAATGATTTTATTCGTCATCCGTGGAATAAAAACTATTTTTACCAGCAAATGCGCACGGTCAAGAAAAAGAGCAAATTCTACTACCGCACGGTGATTAACAATTTATTGTCGCGCCATAGTGCCGCGCTCGGACGAATTTTACGTAGTAATGATTTGCAGCTTGAGGATCAATACCTCGATGCCAACTTAAAGCAACTCATTACCCGAATTATGTTGAGCCGCCGTCAGGTCACTGAGCAAGATTTGCAAAAACTCGGGATCAAGGTCAATCTGCCACAAGACAACCATCCAACTCAGTTGCAAGACTGCTATGGTAATTTTCTGGTGTTTAATATTATTAGCAACAAGATTGAAAGTTATCCTGAAGAAGCAATTCACCTGAATTATAAATATTTGATTCCATTGCTGATTAAGTCGAGCTGTATTGTCAAAATTGAACTGAACAATGAGCGTTATATTGTCGGGATGAATGATCGCCGTGTCATGAAATTGTTCAAAGAAGATGATGCCTTGTCGACGGATATGAGTCCAATCGTGGTGAAGAAATACCCTGAGTATTATGTGTTGAGCTATAAAGAGCAAAATATGCGCTGTGATAGTTTGGGGATTTGTTCTTTTGTTGAGCCGCCTTTGCTCGATGAAGAGAAATTTATCTTGGCGTAGTCTTGAATATGTAAATTCATTCGGCAGAAAAACCACCCGTTTTTCTGCTTTTTTTATGTGAAATCAATTGGTCAAGATCACTGAAAGGGTTAAGGTTGAGTAAAAACTTTCACCGAATTCAGGTGAGGTTATTAATTTTCTAAAAAACACAATAAAGGATGACACATGACAGGTTTAAAAGCCGTATTTTTAGATTATGCCAGTTTAGATCAAAATGATTTGGACTCTACTCCCTTAGATGCTGCTTTTGCAGAGTTGCAATTATATGATGCAACTACCTCTGAGCAGGTCTTGCCGCGTCTTGCCGATGCTGAAGTTGCAATCGTGAATAAAGTGGTACTCAATGCTGAAAGTATTGCTCAACTTCCAAAACTGAAACTGATTTTAATTTCTGCCACGGGCACCAACAATGTCGATTTAAAGGCAGCGCGGGCGCAGGGCATTGTGGTATGTAACTGTCAGGGCTATGGTACTGCATCGGTGGCACAGCATGCGTTGACACTGATGTTGGCATTGGCCACCAATGTGGTGAAATACAATCAGGCAGTACAGCAAGGGCGTTGGCAACAGGCAGAGCAGTTTTGCTTTTTAGATTTTCCGATTGTGGAGTTGTCGGGTAAAACCTTAGGTGTGCTTGGCTATGGTGAACTGGGACAAGAAGTTGCGCGATTGGCACAGGCGTTGGGAATGCAGATCTTGGTCGGGAATCTGCCGAATCGTCAACATGCAGGACGTTTGTCACTCGAAGAGCTTTTACCGCAAGTCGATGTGCTTACCTTGCATTGCCCACTGAATGACAGCACTAAAGATTTAATTGCTGAAAAAGAATTGGCATTAATGAAACCGACTGCATTTTTGATCAATACTGCGCGTGGTGGCATTGTCAATGAAGCAGCATTGGCACACGCTCTACAGCACCGCAAACTGGCGGGTGCTGCAACCGATGTTCTGACTGTCGAGCCACCCAAGCAGGGCAATATCTTGCTTGACTCTACAATTCCAAATTTGATTATTACCCCACATTCGGCATGGGGCAGTGTGCAAGCCCGTCAGCGCATTGTGCAGCAACTCACTGAAAATACGCAGGGCTTTATCTCTGGAAAAATCATTCGCCAAGTCAATTAGTTACTGGTGGGTTGGCTTAAAGATCCATGCTCAATCGGAACAGGTGGTGTATCGGTACGATTACCTGTCACCACGTCTTTGGCTTGTTGCCATTTTTTCTCGGCAGTTTGTTGTACATCATTGGCTTTTTCCTGCACAGCTTGGGTTTTTTCTGCACCAAATTCTTTGGTGTTGTCCCATTTTTGCTGAATTTTATCTGAGGCTTTGTCTGCACCGCGCTGTGTGGCATTGCCTATACGCTGTAGGGTTTGCCCTGTTTTATATAAAATCACGCGTCCCAAACTTGGATTGTCAGGCAGTGGCGCATTGGGCGTGCTGGGTTGAGTTTCGGTCATTGCAAAAACTGACGGTGCTGCAACAAGGCAACTACTCAATAAAAATAGTTTGATTGGGCTTAAACGCATCGCAAGATCTCATCCAGTTGATACTCAGCATTTTAGGATGAGATTGCATAAATAGGTGGGAAAGAGAAGAAATTCATACGAATTGGTAACGATTGGGAAAAATATAAAAATTTAGAAGGGATCTAAAATATGGAATAACTTATTTTTAAAATAAATTATTCCTAGTTAAGATATTTTTTCTATATTAAAATTCATTGCTTTGATAAATATTTTCTATTAATTAAGGTTTAAATAATATTTAATTTTTCTATCAATATTATTTAGGTTGATTTTTATTTAGAGAAATTACAATTTTATTTTTCTGAAAATAAATTTCTAATCCATTGCTTCCGTATTTTGATAAAGTATTTGGGATCGCTTCGAATGATATATTTCCGTTGTTAAGCTCTACTAATCTCTTGACAATATACATACCTAATCCGTTTCCTGACTTTCCAGTCTCCTTTGAGATATTGCTCGACCATCCTTCCGTGAAAATTAAAGGAATTTCAGAACTATCTATTGCTAAGCTTTCCATATTAAAAGTAATCAAAGTTGAAGATAAATCTTCACTAATCATTATATTAATAGAGCTATTGGGTTTTGAGTATTTGTATGCATTTTCAAATAAGTGAAAAAAAGCCACATGAAGCGTGTCATAGTCAAAAATACTTTTAAGTTCAGATGGATATATATTTACGAGTACACCTTTTTCTTGAAAATCACTGAAAAAAGGATAATAAACATTCATGAGAACACGATGAATTTTATGTTTCTTCTTACTTAAAAATGGATTTTTTGTATAGAGTTTTTCAAATACTTCAAACTCAGTTTTAATTGCTAAATGATTTTTGTGTAGCTTTAATAATAAATTTGGAATATCTAAGTGATTTTCCTTGGTTATTTTCTCTATTTTTGTTTGAATTTTATTGTCTTTGCTACTTAACTCTTCTTGAGGAAAGAAACTAAAGAATGAAGTAAGACAATTAGCATTTATACTCCTAATATTGTGTGAAAGTCTTTGAGTTTTTTGTAGTTGGAAATCAATTTGTTGTTGGCAAATGTGAGTTAAGAAATTATCAATTAATGAGGTTAAATGTAATACATCTGATTTAAATCTACTGGAGCTTTGTATATAATCTTTAGAGTTTGAAATAAAAAAGATCTTATTTTTTTCTGTATCAACCAAACCACATCTAATTTTTCCAAGGTTTCCACTATTAATAATTTCAGAAGGAAGGCTAATTCTTGGAAGTAGAAATTTGAATTCTTCTTTTAAGTTACAAAATGTTGTTTCCTGAGTTATTTTATCAATTACTCTAAATTTTAGTTCCATTGTTAATCCAGTAATAAGTTTTCAATTGTATTTTCAAATTGATATGTATCAGCATCTTTTGGTAGTCGATCATCTATTAAGCTCCATGCTTTATGGAATGAATCCCATTTTCGCTCAGCAGAGTAAATTACAACTTTTTTATCAGGATATTTCTGTTTTAAAGCAGCAGCTAAGCCCAATCCATGGTCAGAAAATCCAAGTTCAACTCCAACACCATGTACATCAACAAAAAAGATATCTGTATTTATAATTTCTGGAGAATTTAAATTCTTACAATCTTTTATTATATTAATATTTTCCCAACCTGAATTTTTTAACATTCGAGCTGTTTGAAATTTTGTATCATCATCAATGAATAAGATGTGTATTCTTTTTCGTAATTCATAAATATTTTGAGCTTCTTTGTGATTATTCACAGATGTATTCTCCAATGCTATGGACTCGTCATCTATCTTTTTGTTAAAGAAATAGTGTTTAATTAGAAATCCTATACCAGTTAAAATAGCAGGAATTATTACTAACAAATATGAATTTATAGTTTCAATCATTATAGAAAAGTATTGTTAATTTTAATGATTTAAAATTTTATATATAAAAACTCGCTATTACTAGCGAGTTTTTATTGAAAAATCTAATTAATGCTGCAACACACTCACATCAGCCACAGCAGTAAACAGGTGACGCAACTGCGCCAATAAACGTAAACGGTTGGCTTTGAGTTCAGCATCATCTGCCATCACCATAACACCATCAAAGAAGGAATCAATTGGCGCACGAAGTGCTGCCAGCTTAGACAATGCTTCGGTGTAGTCTTTCGCTGCAAGTAATGGTTCAACCACAGGAGTAACCGCTTGAAGCTCAGCAAATAATGCTTTTTCAGCATCTTCAACCAGTTTTGCTTCAACCACAGCCCCTTCAGGTGTCGCTTCTTTGGCAAGAATGTTTGCAACACGCTTGTTGGCAGCAGCCAGTGCCGCAGCTTCAGGTAGTGCGCGGAAGTGGTTGACTGCATTGACACGCTTGTCAAAATCTAACGGTGATTTTGGTGATAACGCTTGAACCGCTTGCAATACATCTACCGCAACGCCTTGGTCTTCGTATTTGGCACGGTAACGACCTTCAAGGAAAGCAACTGCATCAGCCAAAGTCTTGCCGTGATCTTTGACAATCTCGCCATAACCTTGAAGTGCAAGGTTGACCAATTCTTCGATGGTTACGTCCAATTCATTTTCAATGATTAAACGTAAGATACCAATCGCTGAACGACGGAGTGCAAACGGGTCTTTTGAACCTGTCGGTGCTTGTCCGATACCAAAAATACCCACCAAGGTATCTAAACGGTCAGCAAGGGCAATCGTTGTACCTGTTTTGGTTTTTGGTAAAACATCGCCTGCGAATTTTGGCAAATACTGTTCGCCTAGCGCTTCTGCAACTTCATCATTTTCGCCTTCAAGACGGGCATAGTAAGTGCCTGCAATCCCTTGAAGCTCAGGGAATTCACCCACCAGTTCAGAAGTTAAGTCACATTTTGCAAGCAGCGCAGCTTTTTCAGCATCTTGAGCATTTGCACCAGTGATTGCTGTCAGTGCTACGGCTAACTTTGCGATACGCTCCGATTTGTCCCAAAGTGTACCCAACTCCGCCTGGAATACCATGTTGGCTAATTTGGTTTTACGGCTTGCTAAAGGCTGTTTTTGATCTTGCAAGAAGAAGAATTCAGCATCGCTCAAACGTGGGCGAACTACTTTTTCATTGCCTTCAATGATTTGAGTCGGATCTTTAGACTCAATGTTTGAGACAGTAATGAAGTAAGGTTGTAATTTACCGTCAGCATTGATCAAACAGAAATACTTCTGGTTGTCCTGCATGGTGGTAATTAAGGCTTCTTGAGGCACGGCAAGGAAGCGTTCTTCGAAGCTTGCACGAAGTGCAACAGGCCATTCCACCAACGCAGTGACTTCATCACGAAGATCAGCAGGTACAATCGCAATCGCATTGACCTCATCTGCAAGTGCTTTGACTTGTTGATCGATCATTGCTTGGCGTTCTTCAAAAGAAGCCACAACATGCGCTGCTTTTAATTTTGGTAAATATTCGTCTGCATTTGCCAAAGTAATGGCTTCAGGTGCATGGAAGCGGTGACCATAACTCAAGTTGCCTGCTTGGTGATCTTGGATGGTCGCAGGAATAACCTGATCATCTTTGAGCAATACCACCCATTTTACAGGGCGAACAAATTCGGTACGGCTTGCTGCTGAACGCATACGTTTGGCAATCGGTAAGCGATCTAAAGCAGTTTGCAAGATTTGCGGTAAAAGTACATCCAGACTTTGGCCTTGAATGTCTTTGTAATAGCACACTTTTTCAACTTTACCTGCTTGGAAAGTTGATACTTGCTCAGCGCTAATGCCTTGACCACGCATAAAGCCTTCAAGGGCTTTGGTTGGTTTGCCTTCCGCATCATAAGCCGCTTGTACAGCAGGGCCATCAAAGCGTTTTTGTGAGTCGGCTTGAGCGCCATCGACATCGACAATTTTTAAAGCCAAACGACGTGGTGCTGCATAGGCTTCAATTGAAGCAAAGTTTAAGCCTGCTTCTTGTAGGCCTTTAACCGTTTCAGCCTGTAAGGCATCACGCAAAGTTTTTAAACTTTTTGGTGGAAGTTCTTCACAGCCGAGTTCAAATAAAACAGTATGTTGAGTCATTATTTGTTCTCCGTTTTTGCAGCTTCTGCTTCGGCTTGTGCTTGTAACTGTGCCAAGACTTCATCACGTAAATGTGGTTCCGCCATTGGGAAGCCCAACTTGGCACGCGCTTGGACATAACTTTGTGCAATGGCACGCGCCAACGCACGCACACGTAAAATATAACGCTGACGTTCAGTCACCGAAATTGCGCCACGTGCGTCCAGCAAGTTGAAGGTATGTGATGCTTTCATGACCTGTTCATAGGCAGGTAATGGCAACTCAGCTTCAATCAGACGGTTGGCTTCGGACTCGTAAAAATCGAAGAATTCAAACAGTTTTTCAACAGGTGCGTATTCAAAGTTATAGGTTGATTGTTCCACTTCGTTCTGATGGAACACATCACCATAAGTCACTGTGCCAAATGGGCCTTTGGTCCAAACCAAGTCATAAACCGAGTCAACCCCTTGCAAATACATGGCAAGACGTTCCAGACCATAAGTGATTTCGCCTGTCACAGGGTAACATTCAATCCCGCCGACTTGCTGGAAGTAAGTAAACTGAGTCACTTCCATACCGTTGAGCCAGACTTCCCAACCTAAGCCCCAAGCGCCAAGCGTTGGTGATTCCCAGTTGTCTTCGACAAAGCGAATATCGTGGGTGAGGGTGTCAATGCCAATCGCTTTGAGCGAGTCCAGATACAACTGCTGAATGTTGTCTGGGTTTGGCTTCAAGACCACTTGGAACTGATAATAATGTTGTAAGCGGTTCGGGTTTTCACCGTAGCGACCATCTTTAGGACGACGGGAAGGCTGTACGTAAGCCGCGTTCCAGGTTTCAGGGCCTAAGGCACGTAAGAAGGTTGCCGTGTGGAATGTCCCTGCGCCAACTTCCATGTCATAAGGTTGTAAAACAACACAGCCTTGCTCGGCCCAGTAATTTTGTAAGGCAAGAATTAAGCCTTGAAAAGTATCAATATGCGAGATGGCGCGACTCATGTAGCATCCACGAATTATGAGAAAAATTGTCCCTAAGTATAAGGATTTTGTGGGTGAGTGGCAAAGACTTCTATGCAAAATTGCCTATGCTCAGTGAAATGATCAATATGATAAATGACTGCTAAACGACGTTATATTTCCCTCGGCCAATCAACAGATTTACTGATATTTATAAAATATAAAATAAATACATCTTTAAGTTTGGGCTTCTATAATATGGGACTCATGCAAGTTCGTGGATAGAAAAATATGCATTTCAATCTGGAGTGGCTCAAACCGAATTTTAAACTCTTGCCTGTCAAAGAGCGTATGTTCTGTGCGCTTGGCGCATTGCTGGGATTAGCCGTCTCTTCATGGCTGAGCTGGTTGATACTGGGCGAATTTAACGCATGGTATATCGCACCTATGGGAGCATCGTCGGTATTGTTGTTTGCCGTACCTTCCAGCCCATTGGCACAGCCATGGAATATTGTCGTTGGGAATACATTCGCAGCCTTGATTGGAGTGTTGTGTGCACAATACATTCCTGAAACAACAGTGGCATTTAGTCTGGCAGTTGCTTTGGCAATCTTTGTGATGATGAGTACAGATTCATTACATCCACCGAGTGGTGCTGTTGCCATGACTGCTGTACTTGGCGGAGCATCTGTACATCACTTGGGATTTAAATTTATTGCTTATCCTGTTTTATTAAACTCTTTGTTGTTGCTGGGTATTGCAATCATCTTTAACCGTGGTATCGGACGTCACTATCCACAGACCGCACAGCTCAATACCCGAAGCAAAGATCCGACACCCACACAAAAAGTCGGTATTCAACCACAAGATATTCAAGATGTTTTGGCACATCAGACAGAATTGCTGGATATCAGTCAGTATCAGTTAGAAGACATCATTTTGCAGGCACAACAGCATGCCCAGCAGCGCTCACCGCAGGCGTATCTCTGTCGCGATATCATGAGTCGTGACCTGATTACCCTACATGCACAAGATGCCATTCAGCAGGCACTTGCTAAATTCAAGCAAGTCAATCTCATGAGTTTACCTGTGGTGGATGAAACTGGGAAATTACTGGGAACTTTGGCGCTATATGAAGTGATGGAATGGTTTCAGCGTGCAGCAGATCCACGCGCACCGTGGGAGGATTTCGTTTATCAGATTATGCAGCGTCAAGTGGTCACTGTGCAGCCTGAGCAACCCCTGATTGACTTGATTCCGTATTTTGTTGAGCGTTCATTCAATTATATTCCTGTAGTTGAACAGCAGCACTTGGTTGGAATGATTAGCCGTGCGGATATGATTGCAGCCTTACAGCAGCAGTTGCTCAAACAGCAAGCATAAAAAAACCACGATTTTCGGGGGAAAAATCGTGGTGAAACTTTAAAATTTAACGGTATTTTTCTTCGTGTATGGTGCGAATAGGTTGCTGGTAACGCATAGATGGATTAAATATCTTTTTCTGCTTTGGGATGAGAATCCATAAAATAATATAGATCAATATCCCAGGAAATGCTGCGCTCATTACAGAAACTAAAACAAATAGCACGCGCAGTACATTGGCATTCCAGCCAAAACGTTCAGCAATACCTCCCATAACACCAGCAATGATTTGTTGTTTGCTTGAACGGTATAGCCCTGAGCTGCTCATGCTAGTCTCCTGTTTATATTTATGCAGTAAAATTTCACAATATTAGCAAAAACTGTTAATAAAGTCTTATTTTATATATGGAGATTGATTGCACATTTTCCAACTCGCAGGCTTAAAAAAGGTTAATTTCTGTAATTTTTTACAGAATGGATGCGAGTTCTGATTACAATGCCTGAGGTTGTTTTATCGTCTCACAGCTCTTTACTCTTCCTAAGGCAAGCTTATGTTGAAACAGCTAAATAATTATATAAAACCAATAACGTATTTAGCATGTATCCTTGAATGCGCTTGGCAACTGGTTGCTTGTAGCCCTCATTCTCCATCTGATGGATTGACACACTCATACCAGACGAGGGGAGCAAGTTTACCTTTACAGCATAATGTTGAAGGACAAAAACTTGTAGATGTGGCGGGGAAGAGTGTAATGCCTGAGCAAACTCCACTGCCTGAAGAGCGTGATGTCTTGACTAACCAAGAAAAAGTCATGGTTGGGCGCTATATGGCGACCATCTCTTGCCAAGATCCAATTGCCCATTGTGATGTCGGACAGCAGGGTTCGGTAGAATACATTATTAACTTAATGGATGATGGATCTGTTTTTCGATTGATTAAAAGTTTTGGCAAAGTTTATGCCGATACTCGCATAACTCAGAATTATCAGCATGCTCGTTGGAAAGTCATCACCGAAGATCAGAAAAAATATGTTGTGGTGTATTTAAATGAACATTTATGTTTGTATTATCTAATTGATCATAAAAGAAATATTGTGATGGATAGTCAGCGTAATTATGAAATCAACAGAGATTTCTTTGAGCATGGGCATCCGTATACGTTAAAGAATTATTATTTGCTACGAGTCAGTAATTGATCTCAAATTTCAATTTGGATTAAAGGGATAAAAATAGATTTAAAGAATTTTAGGCAAAAAAAATCCTTTCATAAAGAAAGGATTTTTTAGAATCTTGGTGGGTCGTCCGCGACTCGAACGCGGGACCAACGGATTAAAAGTCCGCTGCTCTACCAACTGAGCTAACGACCCATATCGTCTTGATGGAGCGTATTGTAGCAAGATCTTGAACGATGGCAAGAGGATTTTGCAAGAAAATGAATCAATTGTTTACAAAACCCTCAAAATTGCACGTTTTAGCTAAAAAATAAGCTAAAACCGATAGTGATATTGTTGAATGTTGGCAAAAATTTCAGGGGTGAGCACACAGTAGGTCTGACTATTTGGCAAGTTCACTAGAATCGGATCATGAGATTGCTGTAAATCAAAGCCTTGGTTCTTTAATTTTTGTTTCGGATATTTGAAGGTGCTGGTCGTTTCAAGCTGTTCATGAATGCGTAAAAAAACAGGCACAGCATAAGCAGGCAAAACCTGTTTAAAATCCTGCCAAAGTTTAGCCAAATCAACTTCTGCCAAAACCGTTCCTGCATTCAAGGTAATACTTGCCATACCTGCACGCCCATTGGTTTGAGGAATTTCAACCCCATACACCACAGCATCATGAATCAATGGGTGTTCACATAAGATCCCTTCGACTTCTGCAGTTGAGACATTTTCACCTTTCCAGCGGAACGTATCGCCCAGGCGGTCAACAAACTGAGCATGGCGAAAGCCTAAATTGCGCATCAAATCACCTGTATTAAAATACGCATCACCTGTTTTAAATACATTTTGCAAGATCACAGCATGGTTTTTGTCAGCGTCGGTATAACCATCAAATGGAGAGCGCTTGGTAATTTTTCCAATCAATAAACCGACTTCACCCTTTTGCACAGATTGGCAAAAACCTTGAGCGTTGCGCACCAGTTGATTCTTTTCTTGATCATATTGCACAATCGCAAAGGGAGTCGGGGAGAAACCTACCGTGTTGTCAAAGTTAAACAGATTGCTAAATCCGACGTTACCCTCACTAGACGCATACATTTCCATAATTTCGCTAATGCCAAAGCGCTGTTTAAACTCATACCAGATATTCGGACGCATACCGTTACCAATCATTTTACTGACTCGATGTTGACGATCTTGCTCAGAAACAGGGGCATCAAGTAAATACCGACAGATTTCTCCGACATAACCCAGTGCAGAGGCATTAAATTTTGCAACATCTTGCCAAAAATGACTGGTGGAATATTTGCGTCGAGTTGCCAGTGCTGCACCGCCAGCAATCACACAACACCAGCACACCACAATACCTGTGGCATGGTACATGGGTAATGGCGCATAGAGAACATCATTGCAATTTAGATTGAGCATATGTCCATAAGTTCCATAAGCCAGTGCCCAGCGCCCATGGTTAAAAATCACCGCTTTGGGCAAGCCTGTAGTGCCAGAGGTATAAATATAAAATAGCCCGTCTTTGGCATAGACATGTTTGGTTGTGGTCGTATTGAATTCAGGAAAAGCATCGGCACAGCGTGCTAAATTGAGATAACCTTCAGGTGCTATGCCTGATTGTTTGCGAGTTTCTGTATCTGCAAACCAATATAGAACAGCGTCGCTATGTAGCTCATGGCGAATAGCATTAAACACTTGCTGATATTCATCTCCTACGATCACGGCTTTGGGTTGTACCAGCCGAATACTATGGCTAAGAACTTTGCCTGATTGCGAGGTATTGACTAGAGCGGCAATTGCTCCAATTTTTGCCAGTGCCAAAATGCTGACGAAAAATTCTGGACGGTTACTCAACATTAAGGCAATAACATCGCCCTTTTGAATACCTTGTGCAAGAAAATAATGCCCGATCTGGTTTGCCCACTGGTTGAGTTGCTGATAACTCAAGGATTGTTGTTCAAATAATACAGCAGGGCGCTCGGGGTAATGTTGTGCCATTTTTTCAAAGGCAACCGCCAGACCTATTGGTGTTTTTTGACCATGTAGATAAGCCTGTTTTAACCCAGAAAGAATATGTGGCAATTTAGGGGCGATTTGAGGAATTTTGTGGAAGATGTCACGCAACCCGATCATATCTGTAGAAGATTGTTTCATAATGTTCCTACGTTTGATGCAGATGGAAAGGAGCGTACAGTCGACGCCTTAACGTAAAAACCGCTTCTCGAAGGAAGCGGTTTAAACAATAAAAACTTATTCTGTCGGTGTAGTTGGAGTCACTTTTTTCGGTGGACGACCACGTGGGCGACGTGGGCGAGCTGCCGCTTTGTCTTTACTTTGTTTGGTTGCGTTTTCTTCTGTTTCGGCATCAGCTTTAGCTTCAACAGCTTCAACAGCTTCAACAGCTTCAACAGCTTCAACAGCTTCAAC
>NZ_KI530762.1:267535-1020699 GCF_000488275.1 Acinetobacter brisouii CIP 110357
AGCTTCAACAGCTTCAACAGCTTCAACAGCTTCAACAGCTTCAACAGCTTCAACCTCAGCCGTTGTTACGGTAGTTTCTTCTTGAGCCACTTCGTTTGCTGGAGCAGCGGTGGCTGTTTCAACGGTTTCTTCTACAGCTACTGGCGTCTCTACAACAGCGACTGCTGCTTCGATCACTGTAGGTTCAACAGCCTCAACTGTAACGCTAGCAGTAACTTCTGGCTGTTCTTGCAAATGCTGAACTTTTGCCAGTTCTGCGGCTTGTTTTGCCAAACGGCGACGCTCACGTGGATCATTGGCAACACGAACTTGTGGTGCTTTTGGTGGAATCAGCGGCAGAACGTCTACAGGCTCAGCTTCAGAAGTCACCTTACTTGGTAATTCAACATCACGAGTAACAGGTTTTTTCTCAGCTTCTGCTTGGGTAGGTTGTTGCTCAGCTAAACTACTGACATATTGTTCAGTAAATTTGAGCAACGCACGGTTGAAAGTTGGTACAAGACCAAACTGTTCAATCAGCACCGTACAATCTTCACCGTACACCTGACGAATCAAGCTGCCTACGTTGTACTGAGCCAATGTCGGAACTTGGCTTGGGTTGAGCTTGATTGTAGGCGCAACGTTGGCTTTTGCTTCACGTTGTTGGCGACGGCGCATACGCGGGTCATTGCTGGCACGTTTTACTTCTGCTGGAGCAGTCGGCTTGCTTTCAAGCACTTTTTCTTCAGAAGTAACAACATTGGCTACAGCAGCTACAGGTTGCTCTACTTGAGCCTCTTGAACAGGTGCAGGTTGTTCAGATACAGCAACAACTGCTGCCTTTTGGGCAGGTGCTGGTCGTGCTTGTTGGGCATGCAGTGCCACAATTTCACGTGTTTCCTGTTCAACATTAACCAGTAAAGCAGTTGCTGTTTCTTGTGTGCGAGGCACATCAACAAGATTGACTTTAACTTCAGTTGGCGTCGTAGTGGCTACAGCAGGGGTGCTATTTACGGTTGCTGGTTCAACGTTCAAAACGCTTGTATCGCGGTGGCGATTTGGACGTTGTGGGCGTGGTTGGTTACGGTCACGACGCGGAACAGGAGCAGCTTCACTGGTATTTTGTTCAGTAAAATTCTGCTCTTGTTGCTGACGTTTTTGTTGACGTTTTAGGTCGCGCATTTCCTGACGTGACAACTGTACAACTTCTTCATGAACCTGATTTTGATTCAGGTTCTGATCAGCAACTTGCTGTTCACGAGGTTCTTTATGCTTGTTACGTTGCTTTTTATTATTGTTATTACTGCGAGGTGCTTTCTCTTCTTTCTCGATGAATTCACGTTTTTCTGGTTTATTTGTTGAAACCACAGAAGATGATGAAAGATAAGCATTGTTGTTGGTCGGTGTAACGACTGCAGTTGCTGGCTCTGTGATTGTGGTTACAGGAGTAGCCTGTATTTGACCAAATTGACCACGGCTAACGGCGCCATTATTGACCATCTGTTCAATTGCTGCTGCGGCATTATTTGCAGAGCGTGATTGATCAGTCGTGTGAGCCTGTTTTTGAACAAACAGGTTTTCTAGCCATGCACATGGGCTATTGACTTGTTGGTTTTTCTGTACAACGGGTGCAGGTTGTTGCACAACTTCGGCAATATTCTGAACAGCTGCTGTGTGCTTTTTGCTTTCAATTGCTTGAGCTGGCGCAGTATGTTCATCTTCCAAATGCCAGTCAGAAGATTCATAACCCAGTTCTTTTTCACTTGAGCGGGTCGCTTCAGTACGCTCGTAGCTAGTCGGTGCAAAGCCTTCTGGATTGTACTGAATTTCATAATGTGGTGTTTCTAAATGCGGATGAGGCAATACGGTAACGCGCACATTTGAAGTCTGTTCAAGATAAACAAGACTATGGCGTTTTTCATTGAGCAAGAATGCTGCAATTTCGACAGGCACTTCAACCTGAACTTCACCATGGCGCTCACGTAATGCAATCTCTTCAATTTTACGCATGATAGAGAGTGAAAGAGAGCGTAAGTCACGTACCATACCTGTACCGTGACAGCGTGGACAAACGTAACCAGTCGCTTCTTCTAAAGATGGGCGTAAACGCTGGCGGCTCATTTCCATTAAGCCAAAACGTGACAACTGACCAAACTGGATACGCGCGCGATCGCTTTGAGTCGCTTCACGGAGTTTTGCTTCAACCACACGCTGGTTGCGATCTTTGGTCATATCGATGAAGTCAATGACCACTAGGCCGCCAATATCACGCAGGCGTAACTGACGTGCAATTTCTTCAGCCGCTTCAACGTTGGTATTTAATGCGGTTTCTTCAACATCGTGACCGCGAGTTGATTTGGCTGAGTTAATGTCGATAGACACCAAAGCTTCAGTTTGGTCAATCACAATCGAACCACCAGACGGTAACTTCACTTCACGTTCGTAAGCGGTTTGAATTTGGCTTTCGATACCGAAGTGTGCGAATAATGGTTCATTTAAGGTATAAGTTTTTAACTTATCGAGTTGACGTGGCATAACTGCTTTAACAAAGTTATATGCTTCGTTAAATGCTTGTTCACTATCAATTAAAATTTCTGCAACATCATCGCGTAAGTAATCACGAATCGCACGGGTCACAACACCCGCTTCTTGATGGACTAACATTGGTGATGGGCCAGAGTTGGCAGTGTTTTGAATTTGCGCCCAAAGATCCAACAAGTGTTGTAAGTCCAGTTGCAATTCTTCTTGGCTACGGCCAATACCAGCAGTACGCACAATTACACTCATGCCACGCGGTACATTGAGTGAAGCTAGTCTTTCTTTAAGCTCTTCACGCACAGAACCTGAAATTTGACGGCTAATGCCACCACCTTTTGGGTTGTTTGGCATAAGAACCAAATAACGACCTGCCAGTGAAATATAGGTGGAAAGAGCAGCACCTTTGTTGCCACGTTCTTCTTTTTCTACTTGGACTAAAAGTTCAGTCCCTTCGCTGATCAGTTCTCGGATGTTGTTGTTTTCGCGCGGGTCACTATTGAGGTAACTGCGTGCGATTTCGCGCATAGACAGGAAACCTTGACGGCCTGCACCGTATTCAACAAATACAGCTTCGAGCGATGGTTCTACGCGGGTGACATGACCTTTATAGATATTTGATTTTTTTTGTTCACGGGTGCGGTTTTCGAGGTCAAAATCGTACAAACGATGACCAGTGATGAGTGCAACACGAACTTCTTCGGCATGTGTCGCATTGATCAACATACGTTTCATGGGTGTAATACCTAATCGTTGAAGCACAACGACAAGTCTGTTGCGGTGGCATATTTATAATGAAGAATCTTAAGAGTTGCGTAGAGTTCATACGCACTCGCTTATGCCAACTTAAGGGTTGGTGTCTGATTCATTCATATAAATATGCAAAACCGCATTAATCCTTAATCGACTAAAATCACCTGAAGATTCACGGGTTCTCAGACGGTGTATTGGATGTAAAACTTTATCTGTATGCAGCAGGTGGTGTTTTGGAACACTTGGTATACGGAATGTTCATCGTATCCGTGCCATGCCATACAGATCCAATACATCGAACGTTGAGACCTGAGTTTGACATCAGGAGACTTGTCTGATGTGTTTCAGTTTACGTTTAATAACTAGCCTAGACTAGCGACATATTTTTTGGGGTAGGCTGTTTTGCGTGCATAAAGTACAAATTAACGCAACAGCCTACAATTTTGCCGATATAATAAGCCTTCGGCGCGGCATATTCTTTTGGGACCTTTCCGAGTTTCAGCTGAGATCTACCTTTCATTATTTTGAAATGGTAGACAATTTTACTCACTTACGGCGGTATCCGTGCGCTGACTATATCAAACCTTGTGGCATCTGCCTATGGGCTAAGCTTAAGTTTATTGTGAAAAGAATAGTTTATTCGATCATTTTTCAATCATATTCTAGTATTTTAAGGTTCAACGAGTTGTATGAATACCAACCAAGAATGGCAAAGTGTGACCTGGTTTGAGGTAACTGAGCATCAAGCAGGGCAACGTGTTGACAATTTTTTATTTACACGACTCAAAGGTGTGCCGAAAAGCCGTATTTACCGTTTAATCCGTGAAGGTCAGGTTCGGGTCAATAAAAAACGTATTAAAGCTGAAACCCGCCTGGAAATTGGTGATCAAGTTCGAGTTGCACCGATTCGCTATGAACAAAAACAAGAAAGTGATGTTCCTGTCAGTGATAGTGTTGCACAAAGTCTGCTTAGCCGTGTGGTCTATGAAGATGAAGGTTTATTGGTCGTGAACAAACCTTCAGGGATTGCGGTGCACGGTGGTAGTGGCGTGGCGTATGGACTGATTGAGGCTTTACGCGCGGCAACAGGTAAAAAATATCTGGAGTTGATTCATCGTATTGACCGTGATACTTCAGGTTTGGTGATGATTAGTAAAAAACGTAGCACGTTGAAGCATTTACAGGATTTATTACGTGAGCATAAAATTCAAAAAACTTATGCTGCGATTGTCAAAGGACAAGTCAGTCTCGATCAGCAACTGATTGATGCGCCGTTGCTACGTTATGAACTTGCCAATGGCGAGCGCCGTGTGAGAGTTTCAAAAGAAGGCAAACCAAGCAAAACCATATGGAAAGTGGCACAGCGTTTTAAACAGGCGACTCTGGTACATGCATCGCCATTATCCGGACGTACTCACCAGATTCGTGTTCATGGTCAGAGCATTGGGCACCCGTTGGTTGGAGACGATAAATACGGGCATACCACGCCTTATAATGGCCCTGAAGCACGCCGTTTGTGTCTACATGCCATGCGATTAGAAATTCCAAATTACCCTGTGATCGAAGCTGAATTGCCTGAAGATATGCAGCAATTGCTTAAAGAACTGGCGAAAGGAGCTTAATGTGCAAAAACAATTGGTAATTTTTGATTGGGACGGCACATTATTTAATTCGGTTGGGCAAATTGTGGCAAGTTTGCAGTTTGCGGCTCAGCAGCACCAGCAACCTTTAAGTGATGATGCTGCAAAAAGCATTATTGGCTTGGGATTACCTGAGGTCATGCAAACCCTGTTTCCTGATGTACCCGAATTGCATTCTGCGATTCTGGACAGTTATGCAGAACACTATGTGGCACATTCGCAAGATGATCAGTGGTTTGATGGGGTCGGTGACATGCTGCATGATTTGAAACAGCGTGGCTTTAAACTGGCAGTCGCAACAGGGAAAAGTCGTCGTGGTTTAGATCGGGTTTTGGCAAAAACCCAGAGTCAGGACTTGTTCGATATTACCCGTGCTGCCAGTGAGACGCAGTCTAAGCCACATCCTCAAATGCTACAGGAAATTTTATCCTATACAGGCGTTGCTCCTGAACAAGCGATTATGGTTGGAGATTCAAGCTATGATTTGCAGATGGCGCAAAATATCGAAATGCCACGTGTCGGTGTCAGTTATGGGGTGCATTCGGTAGATGTATTACAACAATATAAACCGTTAATGATTGCCGATGATGTCACGGCTTTGCATCATTATTTGGTGGATTTCGCCTAGCAAAGTATTGTTTTGCAATGTTTAAAAAATTGAAGTGATTTCATAGATAATGAGGAACGGTGATTCCTCATTATTCATAATAACAATAGGAAAATTATGAGTCGTTCCATTCGTTTGCTGAACCTTTTACAGCGCTTAAGAGAATATCGTCACCCTGTCACTGCGCAAACTCTTGCGGAACACTTACAGATTAGCGTGCGTAGTGTGTATCGTGATATTGAAACTTTAAGAGCGCAAGGTGTACGCATTGAAGCTGCCGCAGGGCTGGGCTTTCAATTAAAAGAAGATTTTTTATTACCGCCCATGACGTTGGATGAGACAGAAATTGAAGCTATTTTTCTTGCGTTGTATTGGTTGAAGAGCGTACCCGATCAATCATTACAATTGGCTTCAAATGCGGTTTTAGCGAAATTAGATGCGGTATTGCCCAAACATCGACAGCATTTTATGGAGCAAACAACATTAAGGGCCTTTAATGTGTGGTTACCTGTCGATATGCAAATATTAGAACAAATTCGGATGGCAATTCGGCAGCAAGTCAAGATTTCGGTAAAGTATATCGACGAGCAAAAAAACGAAAGTATCAGAACTTTATGGCCATTTGCGATGGGGTATTTTAACGACAAAATTGTGATTGCTGCTTGGTGTGAACTGCGACAAGCGTTTCGTAATTTTAGGGTTGATCGTGTGCGGCAGTTAGTTTTGAGTCAGGATGTCTATCCACAGTTTAAACAGCAGCTATTCCGTCAATGGTGGGAACAGGAAAAACGTGATTCGACTACTGACAGAAACTGACAATCTCGTACTCTATATTTAAATAAGACCAATAAACAAGGAAAAATAGAAATGGCACTTAAACTGTATACCAATCAGCAATCACGTGGTGTCGTGGTTGAGTGGTTATTCTTGGAACTGGGTGTTGAATATGAGCGTATAGAGCTTGCCTATAACACCACCATGAAAGCGCCTGAGTATTTAAAAATCAATCCATTTGGTAAAGTCCCGACACTGGTGGATGATACTGTCGTGATCTATGAGCTTGGTGCTATCTGTGCCTATTTGACTGATAAATTTGCAGAAAAACAATTGGCTCCTACGTTAAATGATTCAAAACGAGGCGTGTATTACCGCTGGTTGTTTTTTATATCTGGCCCGTGGGAATCTTTAACTGTCGATCAAATGCGAGGTGTACACATCCAGCCAGAACAGAAAATGTTTGTGGGTTATGGTGATGATCAAGATGCTTATCATGCACTGATTCAGGGTTTGGATGAAGCAGCGCCATTTTTATGTGGTTCACAGTTTACTACAGCGGATATTCTGGTTGCTGCATCGCTATTTTGGCAATTAAAAATCGGGACGTTGCAATCTCATCCATCAATCACGCGTTATTTAGACAGCGTAAAACAAAGGTCAAGTTATCAAAATTTTTTGGCACTTATGGGTGAAGCATCAGCAGATTCAGCCACAAACTAAAGGCACGAGTTTAAAGAAAAGGGAAAAATGGGCTAAATTTGACTTTAGCCCATTTTTTTAATTCATTGGCAAGTCAAATTGCTGGGCAAGAACCGAGAGGAACTTCTCAACAGCCGCATTGTTATTATGTTTGCGGTGACTGACATACAGGTCAAGTGTTGGTAAATCACATTCGAGTTGACGGACTGCAATGTGATCGAGCTTGATAAATGGGTCAAGATATTGTGGCAAGATTGAGCAACTCATTCCCTGTTCAATCTCGGCAATATTTTCCACCATATTTTCAGTTTTTTCTTCAATATGCGGTTGAATATTGTGCTGTTTGAAAAATGCTAAAATGGCCTGATTCATGATGCCGTAGGCACTGGCTTTGGACATAATCAAGTTCACATCATTGAGCGCCTGTAATGGAATGGTTTCCAGTGCTGCCAGTGGATGTTGCTTTGCTAAAAATAGTGCCAGTGTATCTTGTAAAACGACAAAGTTTGCAATCTCGGGATCATCAAAAGACTGACGAGAGAACACGATATCCAGATCGCCTTTTTTTAAAGCCCGATACTGGTCATTCCCATTGAGAATCTGTAAATCGACTTTAATATTTGGGTAGAGCATACGCAAATTGGGCAAGATTTTAGGAAAAACCCGAACTTCAGCCGTGGTAATGAAACCAATTTTTAAAATCTGCTGTTTGGACAAATGCGCTTCACGTGCCAGTCGAACGGCTTTTTCTGCCTGAGCAATGGTTAAACGCGCCTGTTCCAGAAAGATTGCACCTTCTTCGGTGAGTTCGACTTTACGTTTGGTACGATTGAGAAGTTTGACACCAATTTCATCTTCTAAGTCTTTGATTTGCTGGCTTAATGAGGGCTGGGCTGTGTACAGTTTCAATGCCGCTTTACTAAAATTAAGTTCTTCTGCAACGGTAATAAAATATCGAAGATGGCGTAGTTCCATTAACCAATCCAATTCTCAAGCACTTTTGTCTATGGCCTAGCAGTATAATCGAAAGCGCTGCGTTTGAAATGTAGAAAACAATACAAAAATAAAAAGAAAAATTGATTTAAACCCTGTATATGATCTAGGGCAGAATAAATTTTCAACAATTCTCTCAAACCTGTTTCCTCTGTATCGGGGAGAGGATATATTGACAATGTGGCACAGCAAACAGATTCATTTTTTATATTGTAAGCCTTATGGATAGAACAACAGCATTGCACTATGAATTGCCAACTCAAAATTGTTGGCCGCATACTTTCTTGCAGCCGAAGCTGGATTTTGAGTCACCGCAGTTTCATGCAGGACAATTTCATAATCAAACACCACAGCCACAAGGAATAAAGTTTAGTCTATTCAAATGGCTAGCGACGCGCCGTGCATCGACTTGGAATGTTGACCGTGATCATGAATTTCAACAATTCAGCTCGGCTACGCGTGAGTTGCCACATGACCAACCCAATGCAGATATGAACCAGTGGAAAGTCTGGTTTGTTGGGCATGCGACGGTGCTGATTCAAATAGGCCCGTATAATTTCCTGACAGATCCCGTTTGGGCTGAGTTTGCTAGCCCCAAACAAGGTTCTGGGCCACGTCGGGTTTGCCCTGCTGGAATTGCTTTGGAGCAATTACCGCATATTCACGCGGTATTGTTGAGTCATAATCATTATGACCATATGGATTTAGCCACGCTAAATTGGCTGCATAAACGTTTTAATATGCCGATTTACACTGGACTGGGCAATGCTTGGTATTTGCCAAAATCTTTTCATGTGATTGAACTTGACTGGTGGCAGTCGGTGCAACTGGATGATTTTGAGATTGTTTACACGCCTGCCCAGCATGGCTCGGGGCGTGGTTTGCGTGATCAGAATCGTGCTTTGTGGGGAGGATTTTGTTTAAAGTTGCGTAAGCAGTATTGTTTTTTTGCAGGAGATACAGGCTATGCAGGACATTTTAAACAGATCTATGCTCGTTATGGCGCGCCGCGTATCGCTTTATTGCCAATAGGGGCGTATGAACCTCGCCATGTTTTGCATTATATGCATATGAACCCACAAGATGCGTTAAAGGCGCATGGTGATTTGCATGCGCAGCGTTCTTTGGCGATTCACTACCGCACTTTTCAGCTCACCGATGAACAGCGCGATGAGCCTGAAGCTCATTTGGAATATACGATTAAACATTCTTCCAAACTCATGAATCCTTTTTATTGTATTCAGGAAGGGCGCCGCATGCTGGTTTAGTGCTTTGGGCTAGTGTTCGGTTTAAATCTAAAAGTTGCAGAGCAACAATGGACAAAATGATCATGGCACTATTCATGATTACGGGGTTAAATGCACTGCTGAGTTGTGAAGGGTCTGTCATGGTAATCAGTAGCAATAATCCAGCAAGTCCAGCAATATTGAGCTGATGCACAATCCGGCTTTTATGCCACACCATAAATGTACCACCAAACAAAATTTCGAGCAGACCTGAGAGTGCTACACAGATTTTCGCGAGTGTTGGCTCAAAGCCAATAGACTGCCAGATCTGAATTTCGCCAGCAGATTGAAATAAGATTTTGGGAATCAAACCTTGATAGATCCAAAGCGCAGCAAGACTATACTGGATGAGCCGCTGTGTGGTTTGGAGTTGTGCTTTAGGGCTCATAAATTTAATGTTCCAAAAATATAACAATCGCTTTTCTCAAATGTAAATACGACCTAGCCATCGCCATTACAGATGATGCCAATCGTATCAAATAAGAGGGTGTCATGTTGCAGAAGGATGTTTTTCATCTCATTTTTGCCTGAGTATTTATTCTGTTTTTTTGATTTTCGCACAGTGTTTCGCATGATTTTACGGTTGGTATGAGTAGTGTATACAAACTATATCAACGAAAAAAATTAGCTTGATCGTAGTGGCGCCGTAAGACGACCTCTCAATAAGAAAAATCATTTTTTGTATACGAAGCAATGGGTTCAGTTTCCCGCAAAAGTGCGCTTTGTTCATCCTTTGACTTGTTTGGCCTAAATAGAAGATTTCGATTGTTTTGATTAGTTAAATCAGCTTTAGCTGGAATAAAAAAACCGCTATCTTGATAAACGTAGAATAGCTAAAAACATTGGAACAATAATCAAACTAGGTTATTGAATCTGGAGATTAGAAATGGATAAGAAATCACAAGCTTCAGCAGGGAAGTGCCCATTTGCACATGGTGCAAATACATCATTAGCCAGCTCAAATACAGATTGGTGGCCAAATTCGCTCAATTTAGACATTCTTTCTCAGCACGATAAAAAAACCAATCCGATGGATCCTGATTTTGATTATGCCGCAGCTTTTGCACAGCTTGATCTTGAAGCAGTCAAGCAGGATTTGCGAGATTTAATCAATAGCAGTCAGGATTGGTGGCCTTCAGATTATGGTAGTTATATCGGCATGATGGTCCGTACCGCATGGCATTTGGCGGGAACTTATCGCAAGCAGGATGGGCGTGGTGGTGCCAACACAGGCAACCAGCGCTTTGCTCCATTGAATAGTTGGCCTGATAACGTCAATACCGATAAAGGTCGTCGGTTACTTTGGCCGATCAAGAAAAAATACGGCAATAAAATTTCCTGGGGTGATCTGATTGTTCTTGCAGGAACGGTTGCCTATGAAGTTGCGGGCCTAAAAACCTTTGGCTTTGGTGGGGGGCGTGTAGATATCTGGCATCCTGAAAAAGACATTTACTGGGGAGAAGAACGTAAATGGCTAGATGCAACCAAAAACCGTTATGGTGATGATCAAGACCGTACCACACTGGAAAATCCATTGGCTGCGGTACAGATGGGCTTGATTTATGTCAATCCAGAAGGGGTAGATGGCCATCCTGACCCATTAAAAACTGCACAGGACATGCGCACTACCTTTGACCGTATGGCAATGAATGATGAAGAAACTGTGGCTTTAACCGCAGGCGGGCATACGGTGGGTAAAGCCCATGGCAATGGTAAGGCTGAATTGTTAGGCGCCAATACTGAAGCTGCTGACGTGGAATTTCAGGGACTCGGTTGGCATAACCCTGAAGGCACAGGTAATGGCTGTAATACCATGGTCAGTGGGATAGAAGGTGCTTGGACAACCCATCCAACCAAATGGGACAATGAATATTTCTATTTGCTGTTTACCTATGATTGGGAACAGCGTAAAAGCCCAGCAGGTGCACACCAGTGGGAACCGATCAATATCAAAGAAGAAGATAAACCTGTAGATGCTCATAACCCGAATGTGCGCCGTAATCCGATTATGACCGATGCCGACATGGCACTGAAAATGGATCCTGAATACCGTAAAATCGCGGAACGCTTTTATCATGACCCTGCTTATTTTGCGGAAGTTTTTGCGCGGGCGTGGTTTAAATTGACCCATCGCGACATGGGGCCTAAATCCCGTTATTTGGGTGCAGATGTCCCTGCAGAAGATTTGATCTGGCAAGATCCTGTACCAAGCGTTGATTACACTTTAAGCGAAGCAGAAATTGATGAATTAAAAGCTAAATTACTCAATAGCGGTTTAACCTGCAGTGAACTGATTAATACCGCATGGGACAGCGCACGAACTTATCGCGGTTCTGATTTTCGTGGGGGTGCAAACGGGGCACGTATTCGTTTGTCACCACAAAAAGACTGGGTCGGCAATGAGCCTGAACGATTACACAAAGTCTTGGCAAAACTCGAAGAAATTCAGGCGAGCCTGAATAAAAAAGTCAGTATCGCCGATCTGATTGTTTTGGGTGGTACTGCGGCGGTCGAAAAAGCTGCACAGGAGGCGGGCTTTGCTGTCAAAGTGCCATTTACCCCAGGGCGTGGTGATGCCACTCAAGAACAGACCGATGAATATTCCTTTGCCGATTTGGAGCCGAAACACGATGGTTACCGTAACTGGTTGAAACAGGACTATGCAGTACAACCTGAGGAAATGTTGCTGGATCGTACTCAGCTGATGGGATTGACTGCACCTGAAATGACGGTGTTGATCGGTGGCATGCGCGTGCTTGGAACCAACTATGCAGGTGCGAAAGAAGGCGTATTTACTGATCGTGTCGGAGTCTTGAGCAATGACTTCTTTGTCAATCTGACCGACATGGAAAATACATGGGAACCTGTAGGCAAAAACCTGTACGAAATTCGCGATCGTAAAACAGGTGCAGTCAAATGGACAGCCACTCGCGTTGATTTGGTGTTTGGTTCAAATTCGATTTTGCGTTCTTATGCTGAAGTTTATGCACAGGACGATAATAAGGAAAAATTTGTGCATGACTTTATTGCAGCGTGGAATAAAGTCATGAATGCTGATCGTTTTGATGTGAAAAAATAAGCCTGAATTGTTTTTTGTAAAAAATGCCAGTGACCATAACTGGCATTTTTTATGGATCATCTGAAGTTTTTTCAGGCATATCGTAGAGATTTAATTATTTACAATACTCAGGGTGATTTGTGTTAAATTTAGACCGCAAAGCGCAAAAAAAAGTAGAGTCATAGAGGTAAATTAAATGGCAAAACGCAAGCAACAGCCAGAAGTAGTTATTCATAATCTGGTGGCAAAACATATGCATGAGTTCAATCAGAGTCAGGTGTTTGTCGATCGAAAGAAAAATGCGAAACGAGGCTATAGCAAACACAAACAAGGGCGATATTCTGAAGATTATCGCCCTTGTTCTTTTATGGAAAGTTACATGCAGTTTTGCTAAAAATTAGACACTGACCAGACGGTTGGTTTTAACCATATCTGCTAGACCATGATTTTTAAAATAATATTCGAGCCAGCTCTTGATCAGTAACGGATTATTCAGTTGCAAAACATGATCTAATAATTCCTGTGCATCACTCATCGGCACATGACAAATCGCTTTACGTACCCGCAAAATATTACTTGAGCTCATCGACAAGGTATTGAAACCCATCGCCATCAGCAGAATTGCCGATAACGGATCTCCCGCCATTTCCCCACAAATACTGATTGGTTTTTCATACTTGTGACACTCTTTCACCAAGCGGCATAGCGCGCGCAAAATTGCAGGGTGGAAATGTGAATATACACTTGAGACATGTGGGTTGTTGCGGTCAACAGCGAGTAGATACTGAATCAAATCATTTGAACCGACTGAGAAGAAATCAACCAGTGGCGCAAATTCATCAATTTGCAAGAGCACACTGGGTACTTCTACCATAATCCCAATTTTTGGCTTATTGATTTTAACCTGCTCTTCTTCCTGAACCGCGACCCAGTCGCGCTCAAGTAAGTACAACACTTCTTCAACTTCGCTGACACTGGTGACCATTGGTAGCAAAATATGCAGGTTATTTAAACCAATACTGGCTTTGAGCATGGCACGAATTTGCGCCGAGAAAATTTCAGGATGGTCAAGGGTAAAACGCAGCCCACGCCAGCCCAGTGCTGAGTTTTCTTCATCTATGCTGAAGTAAGGCAGGTCTTTATCTGCGCCAATGTCGAGGGTACGCATGGTGACAGGTTTGTTGGCAAAGTGGCTGAGCTGTTGCCGATAAATGGCCCGTTGTTCTTCTTCGCCAGGGAAGCGATCACGTAGCATAAATGGAATTTCAGAACGATATAGCCCGACACCTTTGGCACCACGCTGTACGCCACGAACTACGTCAATCATTAAGCCTGTATTGACAAATAAGCGTACAGGAACACCGTCAGGCGTAATGGTCTCTTTGGTTTCATATTGCTTGAGATCTTTGGCGATCTGCTCTTCTTCTTTTTGAATTTCTTTATAACGTTGGCGCAGGCGACGTGGCGGATTGACAAAAACACGTCCCTGATAAGCGTCAACAATCATCTCGACATCATCAATGGTGTTGATCGGTAATTCTGTGACACCGACAACAGTTGGAATACCTAAAGCACGCGCAACAATGACCATGTGTGAATTTGCAGCGCCTTCACTTGTTACAATTGCAGCGATTTTATCCATTGGTAGCTCAACCAGTGCCGCGGTACTGATTTCATCACCAATTAAAATACTATCTGAGCTGAGTTCACGATGACCAGCATCGGCTTCTTGCAATGAAGCTAAAATACGTCGTCCCAAGTCTTTAAGGTCGGACACACGTTCACGCAAATAGTCATCTTCCATTTGCGCAAACAAGGCAATATGTTTGTCGATGACTTTTTTGACAGCACCTTGTGCCCAGTTCCCATCGCGAATCAGTTCTTTAATTTCGGCAGGTAAGGCATTTTCATCCAACATGCGTAAGAACACACTAAACAGCGCACGTTCTTCCGACATGAGAGAGTCTTGCATTTTTTCATCGAGAGACTGAATTTCATTGCGAACATTGGCAACGGCATGATCAAGGAGCTTGAGTTCATCGGGAATGCTCTCAGCTTCACGCTCAGGTACAGAGGATAAATCTGCCGCAGGATACAAAATAATGGCACGACCTAAAGCCACACCGCCTGCACCTGAGACACCTTGGAAGGTTTTGTAATTGGAAATATTGCTAGGCTTACGAAAAACGTCAATATTACCGACAGCATGTGCATGGGCGATTACGCCTGAAAGCTGCGCGCATAGGGTGACCAAGAAAGACTCGGCAGCTTCACTAAAATCCTGTGATTCTACATTTTGTACCACCAGTACACCCATCACCTTGCGGCGATACATGACAGGAACACCTAAAAACGAATTATAAATTTCTTCGCCTGTTTCGGGGAAATACGCGTAACGCTCATGTTGGGCAGCATTGTCAAGGTTTACGATCTCTTCGCGTTGTCCAACCAGACCGACCAAACCTTCACCGACCTGTAATGATACGCTGCCAACAGACTCGGGATTTAAGCCTTTGGTTGCCATAAGGACATAGCGCTGATTACGTTCATCGAGTAAATAAATCGAACACACATCGACATCCATAGCCACAGAAATCTGATTGACCATAATGTCTAATGACTCATGCAAACTCACGGCTGCATTGACCTCTTGGACAATGCGTCGGAGCGTGTCTAATTGCATGTTCGACATAACTACATACTCCCAAAACAATTTATATAATAAGTAATTATTGCTTTATTTATAGCAGTCACCCATGAGAAAAGCATTCACTAAAAAATTCTTTTTTCAATTATTTTTTAGTGGGGTAACTGGCTACATAATTCAGTCATGGCTTTTCGGTAAACATCTCGTTTAAAGTTGATGACTTGTCCTAATGGATACCAATAACTGACCCATTGCCATTCATCAAACTCAGGTGGGTCAGCAAGATCCAACTGAATATTGTGGGCTGATGCAGTCAGCTTTAATAAAAACCATTTCTGTTTTTGACCGATACATACAGGGTCTGTGCCCGCGCGAATGTATCGATGTGGCAAACGGTAACGCAACCAGCCTTTGGTTTGCGCAATGATTTGGACGTGTTCTGGCAATAAGCCAACTTCTTCTCTTAGCTCACGGTATAACGCTTGTTCAGGAGATTCTCCAGTCTGGATACCACCTTGCGGAAACTGCCATGCATTGTGCCCAATGCGTTTTGCCCATAACACTTGTCCATATTCGTTTGCCAAAATGATCCCGACATTGGGTCGGAAACCTTCAGAGTCGATCATTTGGCTACCTAAATTTGTTAGATCTTATTGTCTTTATTTCGGGGATGGCAAAATTTGTGCATCCAACACAAAAAAAGACCTCAGAATATTGTTAAAAATTGCTATGATCTTAACGAATTTCTTTGCATTAGCGGCAACTGATTTACATTTTTTTGCTTTAATTTTCAGTTTTAACGAGAATTTCCATGAAATTGGCTTTATTTGATCTTGATCATACCCTGTTAAATACCGACTCAGACCATTCTTGGGGTGAGTTTTTAGTGAATGAAGGCTTGGTTGATCCCGTGCATCATCGCCAAATGAATGATAAGTTTTATGATGACTACAAAGCAGGGCAGCTTGACCCAATTGCATACAATGAATTTGTATTTCAGTTTTTGACCAAACATTCAAATCAGTATTTAACTGATTTGCATCAGCTGTTTATGCAAAAAGTCATTCGCCCACAAATGCGTCAAAAAGGCTTTGATGCGATTCAGAAGCATAAAGATTTAGGACATGCGATTGTCGGGATTACCGCGACCAGTGACTTTATTACGGCGCCGATTTTTCATGAGTTTGGGATTACTGAAATTATAGCCACCAATGCTGAAGTTAAAGACGGGCAGTACACAGGTAAAGTCGCAGGTACAGCATGTTATCAGCAAGGTAAATTGGTTCGTTTAGCGCAGTGGTTAGATGGTCGGGAAGTTACAGAATCCTGGGCATATTCAGACTCTATTAATGACCGTTTCTTGCTGGAATATGCCACCCATGCGATTGCAGTTAACCCAGATGATCGTCTGGAAAAACTTGCGAAAGAGCAGGCTTGGGAAATTCAGGACTGGTCAATCTAAATTAGAGAGTGTCTAGTCGAGTTGGAGCAGGTGAGAATGAGCTACGATCAGACTGATTAATTAAGTAATATTAGTCTGATTTAATGCGCTTACTGGCTTGCCATAAATCTTGATGGTGATATCGATACCAGCTTTTAAATTCAATACGCCATTGTTCAAAAGGCGGGGAAAGTTTCGGACGTGGATCGTTGCTTAACGTATAGGCCATGCCTTCGATTAACCATTTGGGCTTGGTCAGCATGGCAAGGTTACCCCATTCTTCGGCTTGTCTGTCGTGAATCAGTTCGTGGACAATATAAAATTCTTGCCAACCTCGTGGAGCAATGACGGTACCTAAGTTCCCGACAGCTTTGGCGGCAGCCTTTTCCATGCCAAAAGTTTCTGCACACTCTCCTATAGAACAAAACACCATGGTCGGGCGAGAATGAAAGTTACCCACCTGACGTTGTGTTTCTTGTATTGCCTGATTATATAGTTTTTGAGCTTTTTCCTGCTGCTGCGGGTCATCGACACAGACATTTCCCTGACAGGATAAAAATGGGAGCTGGTGAGCCAATGCTACCCGCATCGGTTTTATCAACATTAAAATAAGTAGAAAAATACACGCCACGCTGAAAAGGCATACTTTCATGATTTTTTGTGCTTTGAGTAAAAGATAGTTTTTCATAAATTTATGACTCAAATACGTGGAGGAATTTAAAAGAATTATGGTTTTTGCATCATTTCAATCAGTGCCTGCATGGCACGTGATTGCGTGCGTGCTGGATGCCAGACGAGACCCAACTGGCGCTGCATGTCAATCTCCAAAGAGAGTCGTTGCAAATCCTGATTGACCAAGGTGAGTGGCAATACTGACCAGCCAAGCCCAATCGAAACCAGCATGCGGATAGATTCTAACGGATTGTTACTCATGCTGACTTTAGGTTTAAGGCCTTGTTTCTCAAATGCAGCAAGGGTAATTTGACTGGTATAGGTTTTCGCTGCAGGCAGCAGGCTTGGATAGCTCATTAAATCTTCGAGTGTGAGCTGTGGCTTATGCGCTAAGGGATGAAAGGGCGCTGCTACAAATACCAAAGGGTCATTCCAGATCGGTTGGTAATGCAAGCGTTCATCCAGTTGTGGTGGCAAGGTTAAAAAAGCCAGTTCCAGATCGCCTGCGAGTACTTGCTCATGTGCCTGTTCCGAGTCGACAAAATGCACATCCAGAGTGACATCTGGGTATTGTTGCACATAGTGCTTTAAGTGATGGGGTAAGTGGTGTAGTCCAATATGATGGCTAGTACCTATTTTGAGCCGCCCCTGTACTTTGCTTTGCTGATGACTGAGGGTATGGTGCATTTCCCCAAGCTCATTCAGCCAGGTTTTGACTTTGGGCAAGAGTGCATACGCAGTGTGTGTGGGCTGAATACCACGACCTGCCGATTCAAATAGCGTCACGCCAAAATATTCTTCTAAACAGTGAATACGTTTGGTGACCGCAGGTTGGGTAATAAATAGCTGATCGGCTGCCAGGGAAATCGAGCCTGTTTCCATGACTTTAATAAAAGCTTCAAAAGCAGCGAGATTCATATACGATTTCCTAGCGAACACGGGGTTTTATATTTAAGAAAAATATAAAATATTTTTATTTCAGCATGATTTTAGAATTATAGAAGAAAGCCACGTATATATTTTTACTTATAGTATGCTAAAACAAGGCAAATAGGAAACTTGTTCGATTGTACATCTGACATATTCTGCCTTATTCGTGTTTGGTAGGGGGCATGCTGCTTGATCAGTTGTCTATGCTATGCAGGGCGGTTATAGCCTTACGATAAAGCATTCATGGATGTAGACCTTTCATCATGAAAAGAGAATAAGTGCAGATTTATTTACATTGTATTTGCAGTATGGACATGTTGATTGTTGATAATGTTCAGATTGCAGCTACTGTTATAACAGTAGAGATTAATTCATTCCTAAAAGTTTGTTGATCTATAAAAATGATAAATTAGATTTATGTAAAACAGTGCCTATAATGAAAATAGAAGATTTAATTACCCAGTCCAATGGAGCGCGTCGACATGGCAGGCAAGACATTATATGACAAGTTGTGGGATGATCATTTGGTGAAGCAACGCGATGATGGTTCGAGTTTAATTTACATCGACCGTCATCTCTTGCATGAAGTGACCTCACCACAAGCATTTGAAGGTTTACAACTTGCAGGTCGTCAGCCGTGGCGTTTAAGTGCCAATGTGGCAACGCCTGACCATAACGTACCAACCTCAAAAAAAGAACGTGAACGTGGTGTTGCAGGGATTGAAGACGATACTTCTCGTATTCAGGTACAAACCCTAGATGACAACTGTAAGACATTTAACATTGTCGAGTTTGACATTAATGACATCCGTCAGGGTATTGCGCATGTCGTTGGGCCAGAGCAAGGTTTGACTTTGCCAGGCATGACCGTCGTCTGCGGTGACTCACATACAGCAACTCATGGCGCATTTGGTTGTTTAGCACACGGGATTGGGACATCAGAAGTTGAACATGTATTGGCGACCCAATGCTTGGTTCAAAAGAAAATGAAAAACATGTTGGTGCGTGTCGATGGCCAGTTGGGCAAAGGCGTGACCTCAAAAGATGTCGTGTTAGCGATTATCGGAAAAATCGGCACAGCAGGCGGTACAGGCCATGCGATTGAGTTTGGTGGTCAGGTCTTCCGTGACATGTCGATTGAAGGTCGTATGACTGTATGTAACATGGCGATCGAGGCTGGTGCACGCGTAGGCATGGTCGCTGTTGATGACAAAACGATTGAATATGTGAAAGACCGCCCGTATGCACCTAAAGGTGAAGATTGGGATAAAGCGGTGGCTTACTGGAATACTTTACATTCCGATGATGATGCACAGTTTGATACCGTTATCGTGTTAAAAGGCGAAGAGATTGAGCCACAAGTCTCTTGGGGTACTTCTCCTGAAATGGTGGTTGCTGTATCGCAAGCAGTTCCAACATTAGAACAGGCGAAAGATGATGTACAGCGCAAAGACTGGACACGTGCATATCAATATATGGGTTTAACCGCAGGTCAGGCTTTGGCTGATATCCAGTTGGATCGCGTATTCATTGGTTCATGTACCAACTCACGTATTGAAGACATTCGTGCTGCGGCAGAAGTTATCAAAGGCCGTAAAGTTGCAGCAAGCATTAAGCAAGCCATGATCGTACCGGGTTCTGGTTTGGTGAAACAGCAAGCCGAAGCGGAAGGTTTGGACAAGATTTTTGTTGAAGCAGGCTTTGAATGGCGTGAACCAGGTTGCTCAATGTGTTTGGCAATGAATGCTGACAAATTGCAACCAGGCGAGCACTGTGCTTCGACTTCAAACCGTAACTTTGAAGGTCGTCAGGGCAATGGCGGGCGTACCCACTTGGTTAGCCCAGCGATGGCAGCAGCAGCAGCGATTGCTGGTCATTTCGTTGATGTTCGTACATTCTAAAGGAGTCGCATATGAAAGCGTATACAGTTGAACAAGGTATCGTTGCACCTTTAGACCGTGCCAATGTCGATACCGACTTGATCATTCCAAAACAGTTTTTGAAATCGATTAAACGTACAGGATTTGGTGACAACTTGTTCGATGAGCTTCGTTATTTAGATGAAGGTTATTTGGGACAAGACATCAGCAAACGCCCTAAAAACCCAGACTTTGTATTGAACCAGCCACGTTATCAAGGTGCGAGCATTTTAATTGCGCGTACTAACTTCGGTTGTGGTTCAAGTCGTGAACATGCACCTTGGGCATTGAGCGAATATGGTTTCCGTACCGTGATTGCACCAAGCTTTGCTGACATTTTTTTCAATAACTGCTTTAAAAATGGCATGTTACCCGTCATTTTGCCTGAAGAAACTGTTGATCAACTTTTCAAAGAATGTGCAGCAACAGAAGGTTATCAGTTGACTGTTGATTTGGCAGCACAAGAAGTGCGTACGCCGTCAGGTCAGGCATTTGCTTTTGAAATTGACCCATTCCGCAAGCACTGTTTGTTAAATGGTTTGGATGATATTGGTTTGACTTTACAAGATGCTGACTTGATCCGTGAATATGAAGCGAAAACCAAACAGGCTCGTCCTTGGGTTTTTCAAGATTTACACGGCTAAGTCGTGACATGAAGCATGGCGCGAAGGCTCAACTATTGCTAACATATCGAATTATTTTATGTAATTCAATCTGCTGATCGGCAAAAAGGTTGGGCCATTCAAATGCTAAAAAACATCGGTCGAAGTGCTTTTTGGGGGTTTTGTGCGGTGTTGCTGAGTGCATGTCAACATACGCATCGGGCGGTCGATACGATGGCAATCAAGTTTATTGCCCCTGAGCAACGACCTGCCAATGTCAAATTGTACTGTACAGGAACAGTCAATTGTGAATTTGAACGTTTTGATAGCATTCAAATTGTGGATGACACCACACATTTGGTGAATTACGAAGCCATTAAAAAAGGCTATGTACGTTTAAATACTAAAACGACAGGCTACAACAATGCCTTGTTTTTAACCGTACCTGATCGACAGCATGAAGTGGTCATTCGCTTTTATCCAATTTCAATGGATCGTGCAGAGCGAATCAGTGTAATTCATCATTTTAAACCAAACACAAGCTACACCTTCAAGATGTACCGAAACCGCACCAAACAAGCCGGGAGTTTGCTGAATGTGTCAGCACCCGATCCGTTATGTGTGGTGTTATTACAAGATCAACATCCAATTCGCCGTTTTTGTAAGCCCTACAATGTGCTGACAGGTTTAGGCGAATTTGTTGAACAAAAATTTTAACTGGGCTGTTTAAAAAACTACAGTCGTGGGAATAAATGGAATAGTGTATGTCTAAACATATTTTAATTTTAGCGGGCGATGGGATCGGACCTGAGATTGTCGCAGCAGCAGAAACTGTACTCAAAACAGTCAATACAAAATTCAATTTGGGTTTAACTTGGGAACATGGCTTGCTTGGTGGTGCCGCGATTGATGCACACGGTGAACCGTACCCAGCTGTAACCAGCGCTCAGGCACAAAAAGCCGATGCCATTTTACTTGGCGCAGTTGGCGGGCCAAAATGGGACAGCATTGAACGTTCAATTCGCCCAGAACGTGGCTTGCTGAAAATCCGTAGTGAACTGAACCTATTTGCAAACTTGCGTCCAGCAATTTTGTATCCACAATTGGCAGGTGCTTCAAGCTTGAAACCTGAAATCGTGGCAGGCTTAGATATTTTGATTGTTCGAGAATTGACAGGTGGGATCTATTTTGGTCAACCACGTGGGATTCGTGAACTGGAAAATGGTGAAAAACAAGGTTACAACACTGACGTTTATTCAGAATCTGAAATCAAACGTATCGCAAAAGTTGCTTTTGAATTAGCGAACTTGCGTGGTGGTAAAGTTTGTTCTGTTGATAAAGCCAATGTCCTTGAAGTAACTGAGCTTTGGAAGCAAACGGTGACAGCCCTTAAAGAAGCAGAATACCCAGAAATCCAGCTTTCACACATGTATGTTGATAATGCTGCGATGCAATTGGTACGTGCACCAAAACAGTTTGATGTGATTGTAACAGGCAACCTGTTTGGTGATATCTTGTCTGATGAAGCGGCAATGTTGACAGGTTCTATTGGCATGTTGCCATCTGCATCATTAGATGAAAATGGTAAAGGCATGTACGAACCATGTCATGGTTCAGCACCTGATATCGCAGGCAAAGATTTGGCTAACCCATTAGCAACCATTCTTTCAGTTGCGATGATGTTGCGTTATACCTTCCGTGAAGAAGCGGCAGCAAAAGCAATTGAAGATGCGGTGGGTCAAGTTCTGGATCAAGGCTTGCGTACAGCAGATATTATGTCCGAAGGTATGAATAAAGTCGGTACAAAAGCAATGGGTGAAGCAGTTGTTGCTGTTTTAGCTTAAGCTTATAAATTTAAAAATAAAAAGCGTGATCTTTCGGATTGCGCTTTTTTTGCGATTCAAAAGATAAAAAAATTAGAGTTTATATAACAAAGTGAAGGGAAAATCATGAAAACTAAACTGGCTTTAGGCGTTTTACTCACAGGCTTGTCATGGGCGGCACATGCCGACAATTGTGATCACGTGCGTAATAGTTATGATGCAGTGCATTGTAATAATAAAATGTATGTGAATGCAGATAATGAGTTAAACAAGAATTATCAGGAATTGCAGAGTAAACTCAGTACTCAGCAAAAAAGTATTTTAAAACATTCACAGCTGGTTTGGATCAAAAATCGTGATCAAAGCTGTTCGGGTGAGTCCAATGTCGGAACGGTGATTTATACCGTATGCCAGCTACATAAAACTCAGGAACGTAATTCATGGTTACGAGAGCGTCTACGCGAGTGCAAGACAATTGGCTGTAAAACCTCATCCTTAGACTAGAATCGTTGATTCATCGTCGTAGCTTGGCTTGCAATATAGCGGTGTTTAACAAGTTAAAGGTAGTTTATTCATCGAACTGCTTTCACAATCCAAAATATTGTCTTTAAAAATCCATATAAAAAAAGCCACATTGTTGTGGCTTTTTTGCTTCAGCTAATACTTAACGTGCACGGTAAGTGATGCGACCTTTGGTCAAATCATATGGAGTCATTTCAACTTTAACATGGTCACCCGTTAAAATACGGATGTAATGCTTACGCATTTTGCCTGAAATATGAGCAATCACTTCATGACCGTTCTCTAAACGCACACGGAACATGGTATTAGGAAGCGTTTCGGTGACAACGCCTTCGAACTCAATTAGTTCCTCTTTATTGGCCATAGCCTACCTAAAAGAATAAAATAACAAGGGGCAAATTATAGACAAATTTAAGTAATAAAACAATATAAAGGCAAATAAAGCGTAGCTAAAAGCAACAAAGTTAAAAGTAATAAAAGTGAATCATGCGTCTACACTTTTCCCCTGAAAAATAGGGCAGGCTTGTTGTCAGTTTGGTCAATCCTCAGTACCCTGAATCTGGCGATACAGGAATAAAAATAAGGTGAAAGTGTGGGTCAGCAAACGGATGCTTCAGTGGTATTGCGACTTGGTTATCAGGCATTAAGGCGGGCAGGATTGTCAACAGAGCAAATTCTGACACAGGCTGGTGTTGCCATGAGCCAGTTAGAAACCAATCAGCGTACGCCAGTCAGTGCACAAAATGCATTTTGGCTTGCTGCTGAACAAGTGAGCCAAGACCCTGATATCGGGTTGCATCTGGGTGAGCATTTACCACTCTACCGTGGGCAAGTGATTGAACATCTGTTTATGAGTAGCGAAAATTTTGGTGAAGGGTTACAACGCGCGCTGGCCTATCAACGTTTAATTAGTGATGCTTTTCAAGCACAATTGGTCTGTGAAAATGGACGTTGCTATTTAACCAATGGAACGCAAGCTCGCCCCAATCGGCTGCTGAATCGGCATTTTTCTGAGTGTGCTATGTCTGGGGTTTTACGCTTTTTCAAGTTCTTAACCGAAGGGCAGTTTCAACCGATTTTTATTGATTTTGATTTTCAGGAAGGGGCTGCGCCAGAAGAATATTTTCGGGTCTATGAATGTCCTGTCAGCCTTGGGCAAAAAGAAACCCGACTGTATTTTGATCCTGCGATTTTAAAACATCCGCTATGGCAAGCCGATCCTGATTTGTTACAACTGCATGAACAACTGGCAAATGAGAAATTACAGGAATTGGCGCGCTACGATCTGGTAGATGAAGTGCGCCGTGCCATTGGTGCAACTTTAGAGCAAGGGGAAACCACACTCGAAAGTGTGGCTGCACAGTTACAAATTACACCACGCCGTTTGCGAACCTTGCTGAATGATGCACAAACCAGTTTTCAGCAGATCTTATCAGCTTATCGCTGTCGGCTTGCGAAGAAACTATTGGCAAATACGCATGAAAGCATTGAGAAAATTGTATACCTGACAGGTTTTGCCGAGCCAAGTACATTTTATCGGGCATTTAAGCGCTGGACCAATGAAACCCCGATTGAATACCGCAAACGTAAACAGAGTGACTGAACGCGGTCACTCTGCCCAGTTGAGCCATTGAGGGCCTAACGCAACTTTGGGTAAATCAAATTGCTCTGGATAATACGCCTGAATAAAATACAAACCATCCGCAGGGGCGGTAATGCCCGCAGCTTTGCGGTCTTCTGCAGCGAACATCACATCGATGTGTTCCACAGGGTAGAGCTCTTGCCCAATTTCCAGTAAGCAACCCATAATGTTGCGTACCATATGATGCAAGAAACCATCTGCCTGAATATCCAGAATCAGAAAAGCACCATGCTGTGTCAGGCGACAATGTTTGACATGCCGCACAGGCTGATTGGATTGACAGGCCGCAGCGCGAAAAGTTTCAAAGTTATGTGTTCCTTCAAACTTTTGTGCTGCCTCGATCATTTTGGCAACATTCAGAGATTGGTGAATATGCGTTACTTGCTTGTGTAGTAATGCGGGACGACGAGGGGCGTTATACACCACATAGCGATAACGGCGGGCAATTGCCTTGAATCGTGCATGAAAGTCTGAATCCATGCGTTTAATCCACTGAATCGAGATGTCTTTGGGAAGCTGACTATTTGCCCCCATAATCCAACCACGATCAGCACGATCCGCAGTACTGTCAAAATGCGCCACCATATTGGTCGCATGTACACCTGCATCAGTACGTCCAGCACCGTGTACAATAACAGGGTGATTTGCGATTTTACTTAAGACACGCTCAAGGGTTTCTTGCACACTGGCAACGCCTGCTTGTTGTGTTTGCCAACCCCGATAAGCTGTGCCACAAAATTCAATACCAATCGCATAGCGTTGTGGAGTCATTTCTGTATTATTCATGCCAGTGCTTCAACCAGTCATTTGCCCGTTCATGCTGCAAATAAAGCGCTAGCAATTTGGCATAAAGATCAGCATGACCTAGACAATCAGACACTGCGATCTGCGCTTCTTTGACCCATGCACTGACGGCATAGCGCTGATCAATACCTCCTGCAGTGACTTGTGTAGTCAGTACAGGTAAACAGTTATTTTGTTTGAGTTGTTGAAAGAGTTCAATAATGGCGGAATTGGTTACCAAGTTCCCAGTTCCAAAGCCTTGTAAAATTAAAAAGTCAGGTGCATGTCTAAGGACATGCTGAAGATTATTTTCAAGCTGTTCCAATCCAATCGGCTGCATCATCCAGTTCAGAATATTGAGCTTTTGCGCACGTTGTAGCATCGCATCGGTAACGACTGTGACCTGCTGCTGTTGCATGATTGCTTGTGTTGATGGAATACCCTGGAAAGCATTGAGTTCAGTGGTATGAGCCTTGAGTGCTGTACGACCATGAAACAGTTGTTGATAGAATGCTAGATATACGCCTGTATCAACACTCAAAATATGATCGAGTGCAAACCACAGGTTGTCTCGGGCATCGGTCTGTTCACGAATCGTTGAGCCATCTACCGTGAGTAACGGAAATTGACTGCCTGTAATAATCACATGGCAAGATTTAGCCAGCATACGTGCCAACACTGCACTGGCATAACTTAAAGTATCTGTGCCGTGAATCACGACAAAATGCTGGAAGCCTTGTAGTTGTAATTGTTGAATAAACTGTACCAGTTTGAGCCAGTCTACTGCTGTATAGGCACTACTGTCCTTAATGACAGGAGCAGCAAAGCATTCAATTGCCAAATTTTCTGGCAAATAGCCATGCAGGCAAGGTAAAAAGTCATGTTCTGGCATTGGGCTTAAGGGTTCACCTACACAGCCGAATGTTCCACCCATATAAATTAAAGCAATTTTAGACATGATAAAAAAAGCAGCCGAATTCGACTGCTTATGGTAAAACGAACTGCTTTAAGATGCTATTTGATTTAATAAATATTTGGCGCGATCTAATTCATCAGCATGATATTGCACTTGTGAATCTTCTAATAAAGCCCGCGCCGAGCTAAATGCACCTAAACGAATATACTGTTCTGCAAGTGATAAGTTGAGCTTGGTATCACTGAGTGCAGCCAGCTCTGGGAATTGTTGAACCACATAATCAGCAGGAGCTTTTGTTTCTGGAACAGGTTCTTTTACAGGTGCAACAGTTGATTCTATAGCGTTTGGCAGGCTGTCAAAACTGGTGATAGACAGAGGTTCTGCTGCAACTTCAACTGTAGGAGCAGGCGCTATGACTGTTTCAGGTTCAATTTCTGGTTGAGCATTTGGCTTGTCAAAGCTAAACACCAGTTCCTGTGTTTCTACTACAGGCTGTGGTTCGGCTTGAGCTTCAGTACTGACTGTTTCAAAGTTAAATGCGATATCAGCCTGTTGAATTGGCTCAACTTCTGGCTCTGGCTGTTTTTCTTGGGGAATAGCAGGTTCAGTCAGATCAAATTTAAACTCGAGAGCAGGTGCTTCCTGTGCTTCTTCTTCTACATGTACAGGTTCAATTTGAGTTTTATGGGTTGTTTCATGGTGATGCTGGAAGACTGCATCATGATGTTCTGTTTTGGCAACGCCAGGAATGACATCCTCTTTTTTACCAAAATCAACTTTCTTGGCAAAATGTTCGGGGCCTTTGCTTTCTATTGCACGTGGTTCAACAGATAGGTGAACATGCTTGGCTTCTGCTGGTTCTGGTTCATCAATTTCGGTCTTGCTAAAGCCTTCAAGGTTAAATTCAAGAGGCTTGTGTTCTTCTACTTTTGAAGCGGGTGCTGTTTCCTGAGCAGATGTGGATACACTGTGTAATTCTTCTTCTAATTTCTCAAAAGACAAACCACTATGTGCCGGTTCAGGTTCGCTGTGTGCTTCATCGCTTAAATCATTTTTAAGTAAATCAAAATCAACCGCTTTGACTTGTGGAGCTGCTGGTTTTTCAGGTTCAACTACAGTCGTAACAGGCGCTTCATCTGGAAGCTGAATAGGTGTGTGCTGGATGGTATCGGGCTTTACGGGCTCTTTTTTTTCTGTCAGGCGATTTTCTGCCTCAGCAATAATGTCATATAAATTTAATGCACGAAGATGTGCCATTAATTGATTGATAGAGAACTGATCATTTTGCTCAATATGAATCTGCAACAATAATAAATATAAACTGTGTTGCTCATGGTCTGCATTTAGAGCCTGATTAATGATTGCTTCAGCCGTATTGAAATTTTTCTCACGGATCAGGTTTTCAATTTGACGACGTAAGTCAGGGTCGAGTTCTTTAGGCTTCGCTTCAGCAGAAATTGTGTTCTGAGTGTCAGTGACCTCAGGCGCTGCTGTGCCAGAACGTACTTTCTTTTTCGACTCAAATTTTCTTTTTGATCGACTAGAATCAGTGTCTTGTTGCCCCGAGCCTCGTTTTTTGAGCACAATGGCTACAACGAGTAATAGAACAAATGGAATGATGTATAGCAACATTTTTTTATCCTTGCATTCGCAACAATGTATTCAGGCTAAAACAGTTCTCATTAATGACTTGGCTTGTTGGCTTTTTGTTGCTGTTGCAACTGTTGCTGTAATTGCGCAAGTCGAGCATTTAATAATTGAATTTGATGGTCTTTTTGTTGCAGAGCCAAATCCAATTGAACTACATTTTTTTGTAATGTAACGGTTTTTTTACGAGTTGTCATAACTTTTAATGATAATTCAGGCGCAGTTTTCTGAGCATTGTGACTATTACCTCCCATTTTACTCGAAGATGTATCTGTATTTTCGGTCACGAGTCTCATTTCTGCTTGGTCTAGGCGATATTTCGTCGCATATTTCCCTGCTGAGGTTGGTTTTGTTGTTTTTGCTGTACGGGTAGCAGGGAGAGGAGCACTGCTTAGATTCAGGTTGGTTCCTGCTCTTAAGCGATTGATATTTCCACCAACAAAGGCATGTTCATTCAGCGCTTTAATATGTTTCATCACTTCGCCAATCGGCTGATGAGTTTGCTCGGAAATCCGTGCTGCAATACTCCATAAGGAATCCTGACGCTGTACCACATAGTGATTGTTTTTCGCTGTTTCTTTAGGTGTAGCAACAGGTGCAGGTTTTGCTGGAGCTCGGTGTGCAACAGGTATTGGTTTTTTGGTCTCTACCGATGTTTGAGCTGTTGCTGGTGTAGCTTGTGGCTGGCTGTGCTTTTGCAGTGGCTGAGGCATAGATCCAATTGCGGCAACTGTTGTTACAGGCTTGGCAGGTGCAGCAGGAGTTATTGCTGGTTTGACTGGAGTAGCGGTCGTTGTTGTCGGTTTTGTTGTTATGCTGGGTTGGTTGGTTGGTGTTGCCGTGGTTAGCTTTGGTGGCGCAGCAACACTGATGGCTAACAGATTACTAGGTGTTGGTGGATTGTTTGCTGGAGCAACTGTTGTTGTATAACGTCTGCTCTCAGGTAAGTTAAGTGCAATATCTTTTTCACTGACAATCTGTTTTGGAACTAGAACTTGCTCTTGAGTCGAAGCTTTGATCGGGTTTGCTTTGGCCATGAGTGCTTTAGGGGGATTATTGCCACCCAGATTTTTTTGAATTTGTTGTAAGTGTGCCCCATCGGCATCTTGGACTTTGACAATCAGGTTAATATTTTTATTGTTCATGGGCTGGGATGAAGTGATGACAATCACGCCACTACTTGCTCCCGTACGACGTACAAAGAAATTTAATCCGCTTACATCCTGTTGGCTAGCTCCCATACGGATCAGATCATCAGGGTCAGCTAAGCCTGCTTGAATTGCAGCATTATTGCTGGCATTTGTATAAGGAATTTCGACATATAACAATTGCCCTTGAGTTGATTCAATTTGGGCAGCGTTAAAAGTTAATGCATAGCTACTGTGTGCAGCAAAACATAAAATCAGTGCTGAAGCGAGTTTGTTATATGCAGTCATTTTCATCCACAAAATGGAACTGTTGATTGTTTTAACTATAATGTAGCTGTATGTAAATGAATTGTAAATTTTAAAGATGTTAAAAAGCCGATCTTTTCAGATCGGCTTTTCAATTTAAAATTCAAAATTATGCATTTTTATAGTCAATCAAGATGCGGAGCATGCGGCGTAGTGGTTCTGCAGCACCCCAAAGTAACTGATCGCCCACGGTGAACGCACCAAGATACTCTTTACCCATATTGAGTTTACGTAGACGACCAACAGGAACACTTAATGTGCCAGTAACAGCAACAGGTGTCAGGTCAGTCATAGATGCTTCGCGAGTATTTGGAATGACTTTTGCCCATTGGTTAGATTGGCGAATCATGTCCTCAATTTCATTTAGCGGTGCATCTTTTTTCAATTTTAAAGTCAATGCTTGAGAGTGGCAACGCATTGCACCGATACGCACACAGTGCCCATCGATTGGTACGATTTGCTGATTGCCTAGGATCTTGTTGGTTTCAACCTGACCTTTCCATTCTTCCTTAGACTGACCACTTTCCAGTTGCTTGTCGATGTAAGGAATTAATGAGCCTGCCAAAGGTACGCCAAAGTTTGCAGAAGGGAAGCCTTCGCCACGTTGCAATTCAGCAATTTTAGAGTCGATGTCTAAAATCGCAGATTTAGGATCATCCAACAAATCTTTGGTGTTGTTATACAAATAACCCATACCTGTAATCAGTTCACGCATGTTTTGCGCGCCAGCACCTGATGCTGCCTGATAAGTCATGGAAGTTGCCCATTCCACCAAATTATTTTGGAAGAGACCACCTAAGCCCATCAACATCAATGAAACGGTACAGTTACCGCCCACGAAAGTTTTAGTGCCTTTGACTAGACCTTCTTTAATGACATTCATATTCACTGGATCAAGCACGATGATTGCTTCATCGTCCATACGGAGTGTCGATGCGGCATCGATCCAGTAACCGTTCCAGCCTTCCGCTTTAATTTTCGGGAAAATCTCAGAAGTATAGTCACCACCTTGGCAGGTAATAATGACATCCATTTGCTTCAGACTCTTAATATCTGATGCATCCATAAGTGCTGGGGCAGTCTTACCACCAAAAGCAGGAGCTTCACCACCTGCATTACTGGTAGAAAAATAGAATGGCTCAAAATGTGCAAAGTCATTCTCTTCAACCATACGTTGCATAAGGACAGAACCAACCATCCCACGCCAACCGACCAGACCTACTTTCATGTCATTGTGCCTCGGTATTGTCATAAAAAATAAAAGGGTTTTGAGTGTATCAAAAGTCTCCCCAACTGCAAGCGCTACATAAGTCAAACAGGAAGATTTTTGAGTGAAATAACTTGTTTATGATACATACAAAACTAATAAAGACGGTTTTAGCTACTTATATTATAAAAATTAAAAACATAGCTTAAATTTAACGGGGGTTTTTCAAGGTGTTGTTTTTGCTCGGATGTTGAGTTTTTAAGCAGAAAAAATTGTTGAATAATTAAGCAAACTTCACCTCGATTCTGTGTGGAGTAAGCAATAAAAAAGCAGTCACAATTTTAGATCAAATAAATATCACCTTAATTTGAAAAAGTATAACACTTGCTTGGTTAATGTAAGCATATGCGTACATTCTGTACAGTAGATATCCGCTATGCAGCTTTAGGATTTCATTTTATTCTAGGTTCATCGGCACAAGGAAGAATGGGAATGGAGCATCCCGTATGGAAGACGTGCTGAGTGGATAACATCAATGGCATGATGGCAACATGGATAGACACAATAAAAACAATAATAAGATCTGAAAACACAACCTCAATTAACCCGAACTGGATGTTCTATCTAGTTCGGGTTTTGATTTATTTGCGTTGTAGCAATTGCTGATACAAGGCAAGCGTATTTTGACACATATCCTGCAAACTGAACTGCGTCACAGGGGCAACCGTCACGGGATGTTCAATATGTTGTTGAATGTTGCGCAGTAAACTTACCTGATCATCGACTTCGATCAGTCCTTGAGGATAGACCTGCGACAGAATTTCCGCGACACCACCACGCTTCCAGCCAATGACTGGTGTACCTACCGAAAGTGCCTCAAGTGCTGTGCGTCCAAAGGTTTCTGCCTGATTAGAAAGTGACAGCACCACATCACTGAGTGCCAGCCATTCACGAATATCAGAACGATGCCCCACAAAGGTGATATGTTCGGTTAAACCGTGTTGTTGCACGCTATTTTGCAATTCATCCAAATAGGCTTGCTTCTTGGCATCTGCTCCACCCACCACCAAGGCATGAACCTGTGGATATTGCTGCTTTAACTGGCTCATGAGCTGAATCAGAGTTTCATGTCCTTTCAAACGGGTAATCCGTCCAGGCAGACACAGCAGAAACTTGTTTTCGAGCTGAGGGTAGTCATTATAAACCTGATTCAGCCATTGCGCAGTGGGCTGATAGCCGTGAGGAAAAGCTTTGGGATCAATCCCACGATAAATCCGCACAATATCCTGTGGCGGGCATGTTGGATAATTTTGTCGAATGTACTCAACGACACTGTCCGATACCGCAATCACTTTTTCGGCATGCGTCATAATGGCACTGTAGCGGTTGACCGAATAAAAGCCATGCACCGTACTGACCAGATGCGGGCGGCGTGATGCGGGAATACCCTTCAGGGCAAAATGGGTCAGCCACGCAGGTACACGTGAGCGGACATGGACAATATCAGGCTGATGCTGCTCGATAATTTTTCTGAGTGGGCGAATTTGCCACAGACTCGACAAGGCTTTTTTATAAATCGGCAGTTGAATATGAGTTGAACCTTCAGCTTCAAGTTCAGGCACCAATCGCCCGCCATTGGACACCACCAAAGAAGTGTGTCCTTGCTGTACCAAAGCACGTGCAATTTCTAATGTCCCGCGTTCTACACCACCACTGTTTAATTCTGGAAGAAGCTGCATCACTTTCATGCTGAATTCCTGATTTTAATAAATTTTGTCGTAGCCTTCAGGGCGGGTTTTAAAACGGCGATGAAACCACATATATTGTGTTGGTGCGATACGGAGCTGATTTTCAATAATTTTATTGACACGGGTTGCATCATCGACTTCATCGTCAGAAGGTAGGTTGTCAACAGGTGGCTCAATCAAAATATGATAACGAGGATCGGTTTCATCACCATAACGATAAAAATACAGCGGAATTGCCGCAGCTTTGGAAATTTTTAACAAACGGCGGTGCGCTGTAACTGTTGCCGCAGGTGTACCAAAGAAAGGTGCCATGACGCCTTGTTTCAGACCAAAATCCTGATCGGGGCTATACCAGATGGCACGTCCATTTTTCAGATGACGAATCAGACCGCGCATGTCATCATGGTCAATTTGATTTTTATAAATCGTGGCGCGACAGCGGTAAATCAGCATGTCCAGTAGCGGGTTGTTTTGCGGACGATAGACCACATCCGGTTCAAAGTACTGCGCACAGATGTATCCGCCTGCATCGAGCAGGGTGCTATGAGTTCCGAGTAGCAGCACTCCCTGACCCTGTTGCTGGGCATGGGTAATATGTTCCAGACCTTCAATGGTCACGCGATCTTTAAACCACTGTGGCTTATACCACGCATTTAAGGTTTCAAACGTTCCAAGCATCATGTCCACAAAAACTTGTTTGGCATGTTGCTCAACTTCAGCCTGTGACCATTCAGGAAAACACACTTCCAGATTGCGAATGGTGGTTTTGCGGCGAGATTTGAGGTGTTTCCATGCCAGATTGGCAAGAGCATGTGCCAGACGACGCTGAACTGCCCACGGTAAAATCGCAAGAAGCATAAGAAATACAATAGCGATCCACACCCCCCAGTATTTGGGCAGTAGAAAAGACCATTGAAATTGACCAGGAATGTAATCTTGCTGTTTACTCATATGGCGATAAAAACTGAATAAAAAACTGGGTGCAGTGTAGCATGAACTGATTTTCGAAATTCAACAGTTATCGCAATGGATATAAATACATGCTGGCTGGTTAACGGCGTTGTTCCAATAAAATGCGTACGGCAAGTGCTGAAAGTACGGTGCCCATTAGCCATTTTTGTAACTGCGCCCAAGATGCGTACTGCTGTAAAAAACGGGCAATATGCGCTGCTGAAAGCACAATCAGGGCATTTACTGACAGGCTAATCACAATTTGAATCAAACCCAGCCCAACTGATTGTGTCAAAATATGCCCTTGCTCAGGATGTAAAAACTGAGGCAATAACGATAGATACACCATCGCAATTTTAGGATTCAGTAAATTAGTCAGAAAGCCCACCAGAAATAATTTGCTTGGTGAATCATCATTTAATGATTTGACTGCAAAAATGCTGGTTTTAGAGCGAAAGGCATGGTAAGCCAGATACAGCAGATAAGCTGCACCTGCAATCCGAATGGCATCGTAGGCATATGGGATGGCAACCACAAATGAGGTAATGCCAAACGATGCACAGAGCATATAAAACACGAAACCCAACGCCACACCTGTCAGTGAAATCAGTCCTGCCAGCCGACCTTGTGAAATGGAACGTGAAATCAGGTAAATCATGTTCGGGCCTGGAGTCAGTACCATCAGCAAGGACACCAGAGCAAAGGCAAAAAATTGGCTAAAACTGAGCATAGCGGGAATGATTCATCTATAGTGACTGCTGTCATTATAGCGAGTGCAGTGCAAGATTTGAGCTAAAATCGAATCAATGCGCATCAAGCGGAGGGCATAATGAAAACAATCCGAATTATACACGGTGATATTACCGAGCTGAAGGTCGATGCAATTGTGAATGCCGCCAATACTTCACTGCTGGGTGGTGGTGGAGTCGATGGTGCTATTCATCACAAAGGCGGCGCTGAAATTTTAAAGGAATGTCAGCAGATTCGTGCTCGGCAGGGTGGCTGTGCCGTTGGTGAAGCAGTGATTACCCATGCAGGATTGTTGCCTGCACAGTATGTGATTCATACAGTTGGGCCGATCTGGCGCAATGGCATGTATGATGAAGATCAGCTTCTTGCTAATGCCTATCGTCATAGTCTGGAGTTGGCCGAGTCCAAACAGCTACATAGTGTGGCTTTCCCCAATATTTCCACAGGTGTGTATGGCTTTCCCAAAGCGCGTGCGGTCAATATTGCCTTAGCCACGGTGATTGATTTTTTAAAAACGTCAACACAGGTCGAAGAAGTGATTTTTGTGTGTTTTGATCAGGAAAATTACCAGCTTTATCAGCAGGAAAGTTTAAATCATGCCAAGCAGCAGAGCGATTTACGCTTACTTTAAACTGAAGGAAAAATAATGATGTTGGAGCTGCGCCCGAACTGTGAATGTTGTAATGTCGATTTAGCCGTGAATTCTAAGGAAGTGTTGATTTGTTCTTTTGAATGTACTTTTTGTTTGCTATGTAGTGAACAGATTTTGAATTTTATCTGCCCAAACTGTGGCGGTGAACTGGTACGACGTCCGATTCGCCCAGAAAATAAACTGCAAAAATATCCTGCATCGACTCAGCGGGTTTTTAATCCGAATTTAAAAAACAGATAAGCTTATTCTGTAAAAATCAGCATAGCGACCGTAGCATCATGAGATCTGCGGATTGAAGACCTCAGTAACAAGTAAGGAGATATTGTGTGAAAAGAATAGGGCAGATGATCGGTGCTATCACCTTGAGCCTCGCGGTGCAGTCAGTTTTTGCTGCCGATTTGGGGCAGGATATGGAAACTTTGGAAAATAATTACGAGTTATTTCAAGAGACGCAAAATACCCAGCAAGCGCTGAGCGCATTAATCGCCATGCAGAAGGCGGTATTGGATGCCAAGCAGTCTATTCCGATGAAATTGATTGGTCAGCCTGATTCCAGCCCTGAGGTTCTAGGATATCGTAAAGCACTCGATAGTTTGAATACGGAACTCACGCAAACTTTGGCTTTGGTTAAAGCTGGAAATTTGCAACAGGCACATGAGCAGGCAATTCCTGCGATTGATAGTATGAGAAAAACCAATCATCAGAAATTTCGCTAGTTGTCCAGTTGCAAGCAATAGCTGAATTTGATCTTATTTCGAATTAAAAAATTAACCACGCCGTAGCGTGGTTAATTTTTATTCATAAGGCTTGAGGTGTTAATTTCCTTTCGCCATATTTTCCAGCTCATCCCAACGCTCTAATTTTTCCAGCAGAAGTTCATCAATTTCTGCGAGGCGTTGACTGGCTTGAGTTGCAGCATCAGCATCTTTTAAGAACCATGAGCCATCGGCAAGTTTCGCAGAGAGTTCAGATTGTTCTGTTTCCAGACTTTCAATCTCGGCAGGCAATTGCTCAAGTTCGCGCTGATCTTTGTAGCTGAGTTTGATTCTTTTAGGTGCAGCTTGGGCCGCCAGTTTCTCAGCTTCGGCCTTGGCTTGCGCTTTTTTCACATCGGCTTTCTGATCAACCACTTTCTCGTCAGGACGTTGTAACAGATAATCCTGATAGCCACCGATATATTCTGCAATACCGCCTTTACCATCAAAGACCCAAGTTGACGTTACCACGTTGTCCATAAAGGCACGGTCATGACTGATCAACAGCAATGTGCCTTTGTACTCCGCCAGCATATCTTCAAGCAGCTCTAGCGTCACCATATCGAGGTCATTGGTCGGTTCGTCCATGACAATCAGGTTGGATGGCTTGAGCAATAGTTTTGCTAGCAAGACGCGGTTACGTTCACCACCCGACAAGGCTTTAACAGGGGTGCGGGCACGCTCAGGCGAGAACAGGAAATCTTGCAAATAACTGTAGATATGACGGCGCTGACCATTTACATCGACAAAGTCAGAACCTTCAGAAACGTTGGCAGCCACGGATTTTTCAAGCTCAAGCTGATTTCGCAACTGGTCAAAGTACGCGACTTCAAGCTGTGTGCCTGTTTTTACCGTTCCTGTATGTTCAACATCACCCAAAATGGCTTTGATAAGCGTGGTTTTACCGACACCGTTATCACCAACAAGACCGATACGGTCACCACGCATCACCAGCGCAGAGAAGTCATTAATCAGTGGTTGATCACCATATTGCACACTTAAATGCTCAATATCAAAGACCAGTTTGCCTGAGCGCTGTGCTTCCTGAACGCCCATGTTAACTTTGCCTTGCTGGAAGCGACGTGCTTTGGATTCTTCACGTAAGGCTTTTAATGCGCGCACACGACCTTCATTACGGGTACGACGCGCTTTAATGCCTTGGCGAATCCACGCTTCTTCTTCAGCCAGTTTTTTGTCAAACAAAGCATTTTGCTTTTCTTCAGCTTCAAGCTGTTGGGCTTTCAGTTCCAGGTAACGCGAATAGTTGCCTTCAAAACTACGCAATGTGCCGCGATCAAGCTCGACAATTCGTGTGGCTAAGCTGTCTACAAATGCACGGTCATGCGAAATAAATAACAGCGTTAAGTTATTTTGATCGAGTAAGAATTTTTCTAACCATTCGATACTTTCAACATCCAAATGGTTGGTCGGTTCGTCGAGTAACAGCACATCAGGTTGAGTTAAAAGTGCGCGAGCCAATAGTACGCGACGTTTACGACCACCCGATAAATCCGCCAAGTCGGCATTCGGGTCTAAGCCCATTTTGCCCAAAATGGTATTGACCTTGTTTTCAAGTGACCAGCCATCAAGCTGATCAAGTTTGTGCTGTAAGTCGCCCATGCGTTCGCAGGCAGCCATATCGCCGAGCACGCAGGCATCGCTTGCGGCATGATATTGTTTTAAAACTTCAGCTGCTTCACCTGCGCCATCGGCGACGATGTCGGCAACTTTACCCGAATCCATTGGTACATCTTGGGCAAGCATGGAAATGGTTAAGCCATTTTGCACTAAAACTTCACCATGATCGGGCAATAAGCTTCCCTCAATCAGTTTAAGTAAAGTAGACTTACCCTCGCCGTTGCGCCCAATCAAACACACTCGTTCGCCACGTTCCAAATTAAAGTTCGCGCCGTCGAGAAGGGCAGGTCCACCAAATGCAAGTTGGACATCCCTTAAAGTAATATAGGCCATAGAGTTTCCTAAAATCTCAAATTGAGGAGTGTTAAATGACTAAACCACCATACGATGATCAAGCGTCATTTTCCGCACCCATTGAAGATTTGCAAGTCCGAATTGCATTTTTAGATGATTTAGTTGAACAATTGAATGAACAATTGGCTCGACAAAGCTTGGAAATTGCGGATTTGCAAAAACAAATGCAGTTTTTGTATCAGCGTGTCGAAGCCGCAGATTTATCGGAAGGGATTGCACCGTTTGACCCTTTAACCAATAAGCCGCCACATTACTAAAGCTGAGTGGTGTCATTGAAACAGCATGAACTGAAAGAAACGCATTTAATTTTGATGGGCAGAATGTTCATCAGATTGAAAATCTGAGCGCAAAAAAGCGATGAATGCGATTGAGAAGCGCATGAATTGTGCCTTGAAAGCCTGGTTTTATTGAATACACATACATCTCCACAGCAATAAAAATGCTGTAGCCTGATTAAAGATAACCTGGTTTTAATCCGTAAAAATTGCAAATATGGCTGCAAACATATGCAAGCTGACTCGCACTTGATCAGGAAAACTTGCCTTTTCTATTCAGCTTATGTAACTCTAATACAAGATGAATAAATGAAGAACGTCAGGTATGGGTCTTTGGATTACCATTATTATTGTGCTGTTTGTATTGGGTTCGGTCTTGGGGTTAAGAGTCAACCCACGTGAAAAAGCCCTTGGCATGATGCGCGATAAAGCGCGCAAGATGGGATTGCATCCACGCTTAATTGCAGCACCAGAATGGACAAAAATACCCAAAGCCACTGAAAACCGCGCCAGTATGGTGGCGTATTACAGTGTGCTGCTGCCTGAAGCAAAATTGCCCTTAATGCGTGCCCGAATTCAGGACGGCAAGTTTGAACTGGTCTATGGTGATAACAAATTTAAAGATTATCCCATTGCATTAAAGGGGATTTATGCTATTGATATGCAGGCGAACTGTATTGGTGCATATTGGGATGAACATGCAGACTTACATGCAACCCAACTGGAAGCAATGAAAGCCTACCTTACAGCTTTGGCTGAACTTTAAAATTTTAGAAATAGGAAACGAATACCATTATGGCGAATGCTCCTCGGTCTAGCGCTAAAACGACTACAGAACAATCCGCGAGTGCGACCAATAAGCGTGCACTGGTGATTGTGGAGTCGCCAGCCAAAGCGAAAACCATTAACAAGTATTTGGGGAATGAATATATCGTCAAGTCTTCGGTAGGGCATGTCCGTGACCTACCGACAGGCGGTTCAGCCAAAACAGGTGAGAAAAAAACCACAACCCGCACCAAGCTGACCGATGCAGAAAAACAGCAAAAAGCTCAGCAATCCCTGATTAACCGTATGGGTGTTGACCCTGAACACGGTTGGTCTGCGCATTATGAAGTCTTGCCAGGCAAAGAACATGTGGTTGCTGAACTGAAAAAACTGGCTTCACAAGTGGATGAAATCTATCTCGCAACGGACTTGGACCGTGAAGGGGAAGCGATTGCATGGCATTTGCGAGAAGTGATTGGTGGTGATGATTCGCGCTATCGCCGTGTGGTGTTTAACGAAATTACCAAAAATGCCATTCAAGAAGCGTTTAAGCACCCAACCCGCCTAGATATTGATCGCGTCAATGCACAGCAAGCCCGCCGTTTTCTTGATCGCGTAGTCGGCTTTATGATTTCACCACTGCTGTGGGAAAAAATTGCCCGAGGGTTATCGGCAGGACGCGTCCAGTCGGTGGCTGTGAAGCTTGTCGTAGAGCGTGAGCGGGAAATTCGGGCATTTATTCCTGAAGAATACTGGGAGGTCTTTGCAGATACCCAGTCGAAAAAAGATGATATTCGTTTAGAAGCAGTCAAACAGGCTGGAAAAACTCTCAAATTAAAAAATAAAGCCGATACTGATCAGCTACTTGCAACTTTGCAAGGCGCACAGTACCAAGTGGCACAACGCGAAGATAAACCGACCAAGGTCAATCCAAGTGCACCGTATATTACCTCGACCTTGCAACAGGCGGCCAGTACACGTTTAGGTTTTTCTGTAAAGAAAACCATGATGCTGGCGCAGCGTTTGTATGAGGCAGGTTTTATTACCTATATGCGTACTGACTCGACATTCTTGAGTAATGACGCGGTCAATATGGTACGTGAACATATTGCTAGTCAGTATGGCGCTAAATATTTGCCTGCACAGCCAAACCGTTATGGCAATAAAGCGGGTGCACAAGAAGCGCATGAAGCCATTCGACCATCCAATGTGGCTTTGGCAGGTGATCAACTGGTTGGTGTCGAACGTGATGCACAGCGTTTATATGACTTGATCTGGCGCCAGTTTGTCGCATGTCAGATGACGCCAGCCGAATATCTGTCTTCGACATTGCTGGTTCAGGCAGCCGATATTGAACTCAAAGCTAAAGGTCGAACTTTGGTATTTGATGGCTTTACCAAAGTTCGTGGTGCCAATAAATCTGATGATGACGTCTTGTTGCCTGCGGTTAAAGTGGGTGATGTACTACAATTGATCAAACTTGACCCGAGTCAGCATTTTACTAAACCACCTGCACGTTTTACCGAAGCTTCTTTGGTGAAAGAACTGGAAAAACGCGGTATTGGTCGACCTTCGACGTATGCTGCGATTATTTCCACCATTCAGGAACGTGGTTACGTCAAACTGGAAAATCGTCGTTTATTTGCGGAAAAAATGGGTGAAATTGTCACCGACCGTTTGGATGAAAGCTTTAATAATCTGATGAACTATGCCTTTACGGCAGATTTGGAAGGTCAGCTTGACAAAGTTGCCATTGGCGAACGTGGCTGGAAAGAGTTGCTCGATACATTCTATGGCGACTTTAAAAAACGTTTGAATGTGGCACAGGGCGAACAGGGCATGCGCCGTAATCAGCCTGTGGAAGTTGCAGATGTGCATTGTCCTGAATGCAGTCGCCCAATGCAGATTCGGACAGGAACAACTGGTGTGTTCTTGGGCTGCTCAGGCTATAACTTGCCACCGAAAGAGCGCTGTAAAGGCACACTGAATTTAACGCCTGTTGAATCTTTGGCGATCTTGTCTGATGATGATGGTGCAGAAACGGCTGACCTGATGTCAAAACGCCGTTGTCCAAAATGTGGCACAGCGATGGACAGCTATGTGATTGATGGTGGGCGCAAGTTGCATGTCTGTGGTAATAATCCAGACTGTGGTGGTTATGAACTCGAAGAAGGTGAGTTCAAAATCAAGGGCTATGATGGGCCGACCATTCCATGTGATAAATGTGATGGCGAAATGCAGTTAAAGACAGGACGTTTTGGCCCTTACTTTGCCTGCACCAGTTGTGACAATACTCGTAAGGTCTTGAAAAATGGTCAACCTGCGCCACCTCGTGTTGATCCGATCAAGATGGAACATTTACGTTCAGCCAAACATGATGACTTCTTTGTCTTGCGTGACGGCGCAGCAGGTCTTTTCCTCGCAGCCAGCAAGTTTCCAAAAGTCCGTGAAACCCGTGCGCCGAAAGTTGCCGAGTTGCGTACCGTTGCTGAACAGCTTGATCCAAAATATCAGTATTTGTTAAAAGCTCCAGATACAGACCCTGAAGGCAATACCACGATTGTGAAATTCAGCCGTAAAAATCAGGCGCAGTATATTGGTTCGGAAACGCCAGAAGGCAAGCCAACCAAATGGAGTCTTGTTTATCAGAACAGTCAGTGGGTTGAAGGCTAAGTTTCGATTTAATATTCTCTAAGAATTCAAAGAATGCTGGCAAATTTGCTGGCATTTTTTATAAAAAATAATAAATAGGTCATTTGAGATATGTGGAAAAAAATTCGTGTCACATTTTTATTGTTGGTTTTACTTGTTGTAGCAGTCAACGCTTGGCGTGATCAAAATCAAAACTGGGATCGTCCGATTGTGGTGTTGCTGCATCCTGTCAATGCTGATGGTCAAGCCACAACCGAGCAATATATTCAACATTTAACGACAGAGGCTTTTGCCAGCTCCCAGCAATTTCTGCAAGATTCCAGCACTTTATATCGCGGTAAAAAAGTCTATTTTATTTACCAGTTAGGGCATGAGTTAAAGCAGTTGCCGCCAAAAATTCCTGAAAATGCCGGTGTGCTACAAGTGATGCTGTGGAGCCTCAAATTTCGTTATTACGCATGGCAGCAGCATACATCGCAAGATGGTCGCCCGACAGTCACCTTGTATCTCAATTATTATGATCCAGAGCAAACCACGGCATTAAAACATTCGACTGCTCTGGAGAAAGGCAGAATCGCAATGGTGAATCTGTTTGCATCGGGGCAGCAGGCAGCGCAGAATAATATTGTATTGACCCATGAGCTGCTGCATGCGTTTGGTGCAACAGATAAATACGAGCTTGCTTCTGGACAGCCGATTTACCCTTCAGGTTATGCCAATCCAGAGCAGGAGCCACGCTATCCACAGCATCAGGCTGAAATTATGGGGGGATATATTGCACTTTCAGCAACCACCAGCAAAATGCCTGAAAGCCTAGCTCAAGTCACACTCAATAAACCCACTGCCATTGAAGTGGGGTGGACAAAATAAATAAGAGAATAAAACTATGCTTACAGTCGGAAATGATTTGATTCGTCATCAACTGCATCAGCAACGTAAATGGTATTTGTTATTTGGCTGGTTACTGGTGTTGTTTGCGGGCATTTTGCTGTTGAGCCTGCCTTTTGCCACTTTAACGGTGGTCGTATTGTTTGGTGGATTGATGATGCTGGCAGCGATGCTTCATGTATTGGCAGCATTCAAGTTTTTTGATGGTGGTGTGCGCTGGATGTGGTTGCTGTTTGCTGTGGTGTATTTTATCGCAGGCTTTTTGGCATTTCGTCATCCGTGGGGAACAGCCATTTTTTTAACACAGGTTGTTGGGGGTGTTTTGGTTGTGGCGGGGGTACTTCGTGTTTTTAAGGCACTGTTATTTCGCGCGTTTCAAGGCTGGGGCTGGATTTTATTTTCAGGGTGCCTCACTTTATTGACAGGTGTTTTGATTTTAATCAGTCCTAATGCTGCATTTTGGCTCTTGGGGCTATGCCTTGCTTTAGATTTATTGTTTCAGGGAATCAATTATTTAAGTTTGGCGGCAGTGATTCAGCGTATTCCTCCAAGTTCTGCCGACACCTAATTGTCGATTGATTATCTGAGATTAATTTAAAATAAAAAAACAGGCGATCTTGATCTCGCTTTTGGATGAAGCCCGTGAAACTGTGAGCGAGCTTCAGCTGCATTTTTACAAGCTATCAAGAGTATCCTGAAAATCTTTGTATTTGCTTTGAAATGAATGTCTAGCGATTCATTTCATCGGTATGCGGTGTATTTTTTTGCTTATTATATAGACAATATGCTGATTCACTTTTAGATTGATAATGATTTAAAAATTTTGATCGCAGATTCTAAATTCTGGTGTTGGTTAGGAGCATAGGTATGGTTGAAATCGAATTAAAGTTTCAAGTACCCATGATTCACCGTGTTGATGTTTCTCAGGTATTCCACAACAAAAATGCCCAGCCGATCCATGTAAAAACCCAATATTACGACACTGCTGAGTGCAAATTGTCTGCTGCCAAATTGCAGTTACAGTTGGTTTTACAAGCGAATCACTGGATACAGACTTTGATCTGTGAAGATGCCAAGCATCTCGGTTATCTAGAGCATCAAGTGAGTTTGGGGGAAACCGATGCTCCACATGTGGATGTTACATTGCATCAGGGGACGCCAGCAGGTGCGATTCTGTTTGAAGTTTTGGGTGATGAAACGCAGGCATTAACCCTACAATTTGAAACGGATATTGTTCGTACATTGCACAATATTGAGGATCAAGACAGTCAGATCGAAGTTGCGCTTGATGTAGGCGAAATCCGTACTGAAAAAGATCATCTTCCCATCTATGAACTTAAATTTGAACTCAAAACGGGTTCAGTCAATCGGCTATTTTCATTGGTGACTGATTGGGTACAGCGCTATGAATTATGGCTCGACATCCGCAGCAAGGCTGCACTCGGTGGTCAGTTACGACAAGGACTCAAAGCTTTGCCAGCTATACAGGCGTGTAATCCTGTACTTGTAAACAAATTACCCGTCGAAATTGCTTTACGTGAAATGATTGCAAGTTGTCTACAGCAGATTTTGCCAAATATTGCGGAAATGATGACTGAATCAAATGAAGCTGAACATGTGCATCAGGCACGTGTAGGGATTCGCCGTTTACGTAGTGCCTTACGTGTTTTTGGTCATTGGTCTAAACAGACTGATCAGACTTGGGAAGTGACTTTAAAAACGCTGTTTAATCAATTGGGTACTATTCGCGATCGTGATGCTTTGGAAGAAAAACTGCTGCCTAGGTTACGTGCAGCAGGTGCGCCTTATGTTAAGTTGCCGATTCAACCGCATCAGGAGGAAAAGCACACTTTCAAAGATCCTTCTTATACGACATTATGGCTGGCGATGATTCAATTTATTCAAGTCCCGTCAGATAGTCAGCATGAGCAGAACATTGACGATGACTTGACCGAACTGTCCAGTGCAGAGATTAAACACATGCATCGGCAGTTGTTAAAAGATGCTGAAAACTGTTTGAATTTAAACGATATGATGTGGCATCGTATGCGTAAGCGATTGAAACGTTTGCGTTATTGTGTTGAATTTATATCTTCTTTATATGATAAAAAACAGGTTCGACAATACCTGAATGCTCTAAGCCCTGTTCAGGATATTTTAGGGCAATACAATGATGTCCTGATTGCTGAAGCATTGTTTAAACAACAGGTAGAACAGCATCCACAAGCTTGGTTTGCTTTAGGCTGGTTGGCAGCCCATCGTGAACAGTTACGGCTAGAATCTGCTTCAGCTTTACAGCAGCTTCAATATGCCAAGGTCTTCTGGTAAGTACTTTAGCCACAAAAACCAGTAAGGTCGGTCGTTATTAACGACTTGTTTTTATATGAAAATACAACAAAGAAAGGCAAGGGATCAATTGGGCACAGCTGTGCTTGCATCCTAGATATAACAAATGTTGGCTATGGTCTTTGCTGTAGTGGCATAAGTTCCTCACAGCAATAGAGGCGAGTTTGTTAAACTATAGCAAATACCTGATTGAACCTATGATGTTTGCATGAGCCTTGATACCCTGATCGCAGAGTTAAATCCCCAACAAAAACAGGCTGCAACCACAACCGCAGCACACTGTCTGGTTTTGGCAGGGGCAGGCTGTGGCAAAACCAAAACCATTGTTGCGCGAGCGGCTTATCTGATTGCGCAGGGTACACCTGCCAACCAAATTCAGATTTTGACCTTTACTCGCCGCGCAGCCAGTGAAATTGTGACCCGAGTCGAGCAATATCTGGGTGCAGCCGCGCAAGGTTTACGTGCCTCAACTTTTCATACTTTCTGTATGTATCTGTTACGACGTAATCCGCAAGCGTTTGGATTGACCCAGTTTAGTATTATTGACCGAGATGATCAGTTGATGATGTTTCGGTTATTGCGTGGTAAAGGTCGCGATAATATTTTGCCCAAAGCAGCTCAATTATGTGACCTGTATTCATTTGCACGAAATACTCGAATCAAGCTTTCTGAGGCTTTAGTGCAACAATTGCCAGAAGCATTGCCGTATCAGGCGGAAATTGCAGAGGTAATGCGCCAGTACGAACAGCGCAAGCAGGAGCGTAATTACCTTGATTATGATGATATTTTAGCGATTGTGGCAGGGCATTTGCAGCAGTCACCTGCATTGGTGGATTGGGTCAGCCGACTGTGTTCGGTGATGCTGGTCGATGAAATGCAGGATACCAATCCATTGCAATGGTCATTGTTGGAACCTTTGATCGGGCGAGTGCAATTGTTCTGTGTTGGTGATGATGCCCAGTCGATTTATGGGTTTCGTGGGGCAGACTTTGAAAATATTCATCATTTCAAAACACGTGTTCCCGATGCTCAAGTGCTGACTTTAGAGCAGAATTACCGCTCTACACAGGAAATTCTGGATTTATCTAACTGGTTGTTAAAAAATAGCCCGATTGAATATAACAAGCAGTTGAGTGCACATCGGGGTGCAGGACAGAAACCACATTTACATGTTTTTCCGAATGAGTTTGAAGAAGCCAACTGGATTGCCCAAGATTTAAAACAGCGCTATCAGCAAGATACGGCATGGAATCAGCACATGGTTTTGGTGCGCTCCTCCTATGCTGCGCGGTATCTTGAAAGTGCATTTATTAAAATGGCGATTCCTTATCGTTTTATTGGCGGAACCAAGCTGCTGGAAGCTGCACATGTCAAAGACTTGCTGAGCTTGCTGCGAGTTGCTGCCAACCCGCAAGATGATATTGCATGGATGCGGTTTTTAACCTTATGGAATGGTGTCGGTGATGTCGGTGCCAGCCGACTGACCAGCGAGCTGATCGCTTTGGATAGTTTAGAGGCACGATGTGCACGCTTGGAACTACATGGCAAAGTGTCACCAGCCGCGATTTTAATTTTAAAACAGCTCTCGATATTACAGCATGAAGTACAACAGTGTATTGGCTTGGCAGTGGATGCCTTGACTGAACAGCTGGCACAGAATTATCAAAATCAGGACTGGGCGCGCCGTGTCAAAGATTTTGATTTGGTGAAGCAACTGGCACAAAAACATGGGGCTTTGGGCGAATTTCTTGAAGAATATGTCCTCGAACCGATTTCTGTCTCAGAAGTGGAGCGGGCAAGTGATCAGGATGTCGTGACCCTGATTACGGTGCATTCAGCAAAAGGCACCGAGCAACAGGTGTGTTATGTGCCACATTTAACGGTCAATCAGTATCCGCATGCACGCGCTCAGGGTGATTTTGATGCTGTTGAAGAAGAGCGACGTGTATTGTATGTCGCGTTAACACGTGCAAAAAATGAATTAATTTTAACCAAGCAGGATTTAAATCACTGGGCATACGATCAAACCGATGAGCTTGGGCGTAAAATTAGCAGTTATTTCTTGAATGATTTGCCCTTATCACTGGTGAATGTTGAAGCGCATAAGCGGATACCCGCAGCCCAGACGGGATTCTCCCAGAAAAAACCACCAACCCGTATTACATTTGGCCTGGATTTTGACTAAGCGTCAAAGACATTCAGGCAGTTATTTAATTCACCATCAAAAGGTTTATACATGAAAATTTTAGTTCGTAACTTGGAACGCTCGATTACTCAAGCTGAGCTGCTGGAATTATTTGAGCAATACGGTCAGGTCGATTCTTGCGTGATTGTCATGGATCAGGCTACAGGAAAATCCAAAGGTTTCGGCTTTGTGGAAATGCCACATGCCCGAGATGCCATCAAAGCCATTAAAGGTTTAAATACCTTGAAACTTAAAGGTGTTGGTATTCGTGTGAAAGCCGCAGAAGAATAAGCCAGTATTGAAAAAGGAAGGTATTTAAACCTTCTTTTTTTCTATAAAAACATGAAAAAACTATATTCAAAGCACAGTACTGGCGCTAATCTATGAACAGGTTATCTTAGATTATTGAAAGGGAATCATTATGTCACGTGTTGCTCGCTACCATGCCGATCGTACCAATCAAAAATTATATTTTGCGCGTTTAGCATGTTTGCAAGCAGAACAAACTGATCATGTTCAACAAGTTCAGGCATATCGTGAAGCTGCAGTGTTTCATTTACATGGTGCGATTCTGGCATTTTTACAGGAACTGGTTCGTTATTATCGTTTGAATGACATGCAGCCAACCTTAAAGTCGATTGAAGAGCATATGGCAGAAAAAGGGCAGGTATCACCTGAAGTGACTGTCATGCAACAATTAGCCCGAGATGGTTTTATTGCAGAGCTAAAACACGCTTACCGTATGTGTCAGTATGCGCCTGAACCGACTGCTCCAGCACCTGAGCAGGAAACATCATCCAATTTAATTATCAAAGTGACTCAAGGACCTCAGTCATGGTTGCCAGACATTGAAATTTTGCGTGAATGGCATCGGGAGTTAAGCCGCCTGATCGATGGTTTTCGTAATGAAATGGTCGAATTTTAACACCTTGAATTTTGCATTTTTGCACCGATATAAGTTAGTGTAAATCTTTGCATTTCTGGTGCGTATGGAGGTCGTATGTCTATACAGCAATTGAAAGAGTTATTTGGTAATCAGGACGCGGTTCTTGAGCTTGTACAGCTAGAAAATGGTGAGTTGGCACTACGTAATGCGGGCTCCGAAAATGCACCTCTAGTTACGATTCAGTTTAATGATGAAGTGCGTGCATTGCTTGGTGAGAACACGGCTATGGTTGCACAGCACATGATTCAGGCAGCACTTTTGGGGCTGATTGAAAAACAGGCGAACCAATGGCAGGCTGAAGTAATGGATGAACCCCCGAAAATCTTCAGTTAATTTCAAATCCATATAAAAAACGTACAGTCAACACTGTACGTTTTTTTATATCCATATCACAGTATAGAGTTTTAATATCTAATGCTGATGCGCCAGTTCAATCTGATGCAAAATATGCTTGCTCATATTGATGGCCATTTCTTCCTTGGCATAAAACACCTCGCCAATCGCATCCGCCCGAATCACTTCAGCTTCTTCTTTATTTTCAGCGCAAACCAAAACCTGAATTTGAGGGTTAAGCTGTTTGGCAATATCGACAATACGGTGAATGTCGAGAATATCCATCGGCGATATAATCAGCATACGGGCATGCATGATATGGGCTTGGATGAGAACGCTAGGCTCAGTCGCAGCACCACTGACTGCCGCAATCTCTTTTCCTCGCAGTTTTTCTACAATTTCACGATTTTCTTCGGCAATCACGACTTTAATATTTTGTTCCATTAATGTTTTGGTAACACGTCGCCCAACTTCGCCATAGCCCACAATTACGACTTGATCCCGCAAATAAGATTGATCCATTTCATCGGGCAACATTGCAAGAGGGTCGCTGCTACGTTCGAGTAACCGAGCCAGATGCGAACGTGCTCGAATCCAGCGTTGGGCTGGTTCAATTGCTGAAAATACAAATGAATTTAAGGTAATCGAGAACAAAGCACCTGCCAAAATCAGGTTTTGCGCTGAGGTGGTTAATAACCCTAAGGAAATACCGAGCGTTGCAAGAATAAATGAAAATTCGCCAATTTGTGCCAGACTTGCTCCAACAGTTAGTGCGGTATTGATCGGATAGCGGAAAAACAGCACAAGACCCATCGCTGCGAGGGTTTTTCCCAACATGATAATCGCAACAACAGCCAAAATATGTAAAGGCTGCTCGACGATAATATGCGGGTCAAACAGCATGCCAACAGACACGAAAAATAAAATAGAAAAAACTTCACGCAGGGGGAGAGTTTCTTCTTCGGCACGGTGACTAAAATCAGACTCCTTGACCACCATTCCTGCAAAGAATGCCCCTAAAGCCATGGATACCCCAAAAATGGCGTAAGAACCGTAGGCAATCGACACGGCACAGGCAACCACAGTCAGGGTAAATAACTCACGAGAGCCTAAGCGTACAACAAACTGCATGATCATCGGCACAAGGCGCTTACCAATAATCAGCATAAAGGCAATAAAGCCTGCAACTTTGAGTAATGTTAGCCCAAGTGTTAGCCAAATGCTGGTTGATGCTACATGACCATGATCTAACGCTTTACCTCCCAGCAAAACAGCAGTTGCGGGCAAAATCACCAGAACCAAGACCATGACCAAATCTTCGACCAAGAGCCAGCCTACAGCGATTTTACCATTCACAGATTCGAGTAATCCCTGATCGCTGAGTGCTTTAAGCAGGACAACAGTACTTGCGCATGACAGGCTCAGACCAAATACCAACGCTGAGCCAAAAGACCATCCCCAGAACATGGCAACAGCCAGTCCGAGCAACGTTGCAACAGCAATTTGCAAGATAGCACCAGGTAAAGCAATGCGTCTCACTTGGAGTAAATCCTTGAGCGAGAAATGCATACCCACGCCAAACATTAAAAACATGACGCCTAGTTCAGCCAGTTGGTTGGCAAGACCTAAATCAGCTTCAATACCTGGAGTATTGGGACTAATTAAAATCCCTGCGATTAAATAACCGATGAGTGGAGGGAGTCGTAGTCGTGCAGAGATATAGCCACACAATAACGCTAGACCAAAACCCACAGCGAGTAAAACAATCAGGTCAACATTATGCGGCACAACTGGCTCCTCAAAAGTGTGAGAAAAAGAAAAAAGATATAAATGAAAGATGAGGTTTGTTTCGCCAGCCTATCTGCTTGCCCCCGTACAGGATTGAAACAGATTTCAATTTTGTGCAGAGAGAAAAATAGAGAAGGTGTAAATTATTGTGAAAAAACCTATTTTATAGATATTAACCATAACCTTAAAAAAAAGGCAAAAAAAACGACTCCAATAGGAGTCGTTTTTTCGAAAACTAAAATTATTTGATTTTAGCTTCTTTGAAAATAACGTGTTGACGGATTTTTGGATCAAATTTTTTGATTTCCATTTTTTCCGGCATAGTACGTTTGTTCTTCGTAGTCGTATAGAAATAACCTGTACCTGCTGAAGAAACTAGGCGAATTTTGTCACGCATTACGATGACTCCTTAGATCTTTTGACCTTGAGCACGAAGATCAGCTACAACCTTTTCAATGCCCAATTTGTCGATGATACGCATACCCTTAGTAGACAAACGAATACGTACAAAACGTTTTTCGCTTTCTAACCAAAAACGGTGGTGGTGCAGGTTCGGCTCGAACCGGCGCTTGGTTTTGTTGTTTGCGTGTGAGACGTTGTTACCAACGACTGGACGCTTGCCGGTAACTTGGCAAACCTTAGACATGGTGGAACTCCATTGATGATTTAGCCAACAGCAAGCCTGTGGCCAGTCATAAAACAAACAGATTGAATTTATTCAAGGGGCGTTTTATACCAAAAATGCGATTAAAAGACAAGCAATTTTGTTTAAAACACCACATGACTTGAAACGATAGCTCATGCCTTGATCATTTAGCGCAGCAAAGCTTTGGAAATCAATTTGTAAATCGGTTTATTAAACGGCGGTAGTACAAATTTTAAACTATAGAGTTTAGGATTTGACATCATCGAGCGTTCATGTGACAAATTGAAAAAGCCTTCTGGTCCATGATATTTCCCCATACCTGATGCACCGATGCCGCCGAAAGGCAAATCATCTTGTGCAACATGGCTGAGAACCATGTTTTGACCAAAGTGTCCTGAGTGGGTTCGTTCAGCGACATAATCGGCACGAGCCTGATCAAAGTCGAAGTAGTATAACGCAAGTGGGCGCGGTCTGCGATTAATAAAGTCGATGACTTGCTCAATATCTTCATATTCCATAATTGGAAGAATCGGCCCAAAGATCTCATGCTGCATGAGCTGCATCTCAGTGGTAGCACCTGCAACCAAAGTGGGTGCAATTTTACGCTGGGTGCTGAGCAACTCATTTTTGGGATTAATTTCAATCACTTTTGCACCTGAAAGCTGAGCATCTTCCAAATAGCGATGCAAGCGTAAATATTGCTTGTCATTAATAATCGCAGTGTAATCCTGATTATTGGCAATATCAGGGTACATATGTTGTACCGCAATCTTGAAATGTTCTACAAATTCGGCAGTTTTACCTTTAGGCAGGAAAATATAATCAGGTGCAACGCAGGTTTGTCCTGCATTCCACAGTTTCCCTGCAGCTACCCGTAATGCTACATCTTTCATGTGCATGGAGTGATGCACTAAAACAGGTGACTTACCCCCCAATTCCAAAATTACAGGGACTAGGTTTTTTGCGGCTGCCTGCATGACAGTTTTGCCCACATTGGTTGAGCCAGTAAAAATTATTTTGTCAAAAGGCAAGTGGCTAAACGCATCGGAAATCGTACCGCCTCCATTCACAACAGCGACTAACTCACAAGGAAAAGCTTCTGATAAGGCCTTGTCGAGCATTTTGCCAAAATGTGCAGAGGCACTCGAAACTTTGATCATGGCATGATTGCCTGCAGCAAGCGCACAGATCAATGGACCAATCGACAATAGCAATGGGTAATTCCATGGTGCAATAATTCCGACAACCCCAAGTGGTTGATATTGCACCCAGCCTTTTGCAGGTTGGTGTAACCAGCTAATGTGGCGTTTTTCAGGTTTCATCCATGCAGTCAGATGTTTACGATAATAGCGAATCTGTTCAAGGCAGGTGAGAATTTCGCCGATACGGGTTTCGCCAAGTGCGCGATTGCCAAAATCCTGACTGATCGCCTCAGCAAATTGGTCTTGATATTTAACCAAAATTGCTTTGAGTCGGTTTAAACGTTCGATCCGATCTTTTGCCGATGGCATTGGATAAAGCTGATAGGCTTGTTTTTGCTGTTGTAGAATTTGAATCAGTTGTTGCTCAATAAGCTCAGGAGAGTTTGAGGTCATGGTTTGCATGTGAGATGCCTCCTTTGCATATTGTTGATGAAGAATATTTTTAGAGTAAAAACTCTAATCAGTCAAGCGTAGAATTGTGCTAGGCTGTAACGGTTTTTGGGTAAAATTTGGTTGTAGTGAATGTCGCAAACAAAAACAGTAAAAACGAAACAGCGTATCTTAAACTTGAGTCTGCAATTGTTTAATGAGCGTGGTGAGCGTGCCGTGACCACCAATCATATTGCTTCGGCTCTCGAGATGAGTCCTGGTAACTTGTATTATCATTTTCGTAATAAACAGGAAATTATAAAAGCACTGACGGATCAGTATCAGCGTGAAACCTTAGAAATGTTGGCACTTCCGCAAAACCGCCTGGTCAATGCAGATGACAAGATTCATTACTTTCAGGTACTGAGCGAGCAGCTCTGGCGTTATCGGTTTTTGCATCGGGATGTGTATCATCTAGCTGAAAATGATGAAAAGTTTAAGCAGCAATATACACAGTTTGCGCGGCAGGTGATGCATCAAGGACAGTGTATTTATCAGGCATTTGTTGATGCTGGACTCATGAAAATGACCACTGTAGAAATTGAGGCACTCATTGTTAACATCTGGATTGTATTGACCAACTGGACGAATTTCCTGTTTATGACAGGGCATCTGGATGACCAAAACCAGCTCGAAGACAAATGGATCTGGCAGGCATTACGCCAGATGTTATTTTTGGAAGGGCCTTATTTGCTGGGCGAAAGTCGAGCAACTTATGAGGCATTGCTGAACAGTATTGAGTCATCGGATTGGTTTACTCAACTCAAGCTCAAAGTATCGCAATAAAAAGCTATATGTGAATATTCAAAAAAAAGAGTATAATATTCGGCTATCTTTTTTGTATGAATAAGTGATATAGAGCAACATGAACATGACCACTGCCAATACTGCACGTTTGCTGATTACTTGCGAAGACAAGCCAGGAATCGTGCAAGCTGTATCGAGTTTTTTGTATCATCAAGGAGCGAACATTACCGCACTTGACCAGTATGCTACAGAAGCTCAGGGCGGGCGTTACTTCATGCGTGTTGAGTTTGAACTTGATCATTTACAGAGTCGTAAAGATACCTTATTACAAACCTTTGACACCAATGTCGCAGAGCGTTATGAAATGCAATGGCGTTTGGCCTTTGTTGGTGATGTGAAAAAAGTCGGTATTTTGGTTTCAAAAGTTGATCACGCCTTACTTGAGTTGTTGTGGCGTCATGCGCGTGGCTCACTACCGTGCGAAATTACTCAAGTCATTTCAAATCATGAAGATCTTCGTGAAGCAGTTGAGAACTTCGGTATTCCATTTACTGTAGTCAAAGTGACTAAAGACAATAAAGTCGAAGCATATGCGCAAATTGACGAATTGATGCAAGGAAATGACTTGCTGGTTCTTGCACGTTATATGCAGATCTTAAATGAAGATTTTGTCACAAAATGGCCGATGAAAATTATCAATATTCACCATTCATTCCTGCCTGCTTTTGTGGGAGCAAATCCTTACAAGCAAGCCTATGAAAAAGGCGTGAAACTGATTGGTGCAACAGCGCACTATGTGACGGCTGAACTGGATCAAGGGCCGATTATTGAGCAGGATGTTGAGCGTGTTGGTCACCAGTATAATGTTGAGCAACTACGTGAATTGGGCGAAGATGTTGAGCGTAATGTGCTTGCCCGTGCGGTGAAGTGGCATCTGGAAGATCGTATTATTGTGGATGGCAACAAAACAGTGGTATTCCAGTAAAACAGAATTTTGTTCAATAAAAAAGGCATGTCATGAACATGCCTTTTTTTATTTATGGTGTGTCTGATTCTACAATATCTTCGCTATCATCATCGGCATCATCTATATCTGCATCTGATGCTTCAGGAATACTATTAATATCAATAACCTGCTTATTGTCATCTAAAATATAGTGCAAGCGCCCCGCCATAACCGATGCCAGTTCTTCAAGACCTTGTTTGTTGAGAGAAGAAAACAGTTGGATGGAAAACTGTAGCTTCATTTTCTTGAGAGCTTGCTTGACTTCAATCAGTGCTTTACTGGCTGGGCCTCGGTTTAGCTTATCCGCTTTTGTCAATAAAATATGCACAAACAGTTTACGAGAATGTGCCCACTCCAGCATCATCAAGTCAAAATGTTGTAATGGATGGCGAATATCCATCAACAGAACCAAGCCTTGCAGGCTTTCGCGATGAATCAAATAATTTTCTAGCTCTTTTTGCCAAACGCGCTTCATTTCTTCAGGAACTGCCGCATAACCGTAACCTGGTAAGTCTACGAGGCGTTGATTGGGGTTGCCTAAGCTGAAAAAGTTGATCATTTGGGTGCGTCCTGGTTTTTTGGATGCACGTGCCAATTGCTTTTGATTGGTTAAGGCGTTAATTGCACTGGATTTACCAGCGTTAGACCGACCTGCAAATGCAATTTCATAACCTGTATCTTCGACACAAAGTGCGAGTTTAGGTGCACTCATTAAGAATTCGGCTTGGCGTAACCAGTTGAGAGACTGCACCGCATAACCTGTAATCGCAGGATCAGGCTGTTTTTCATAGCTAATCTTTTGTTTGGGTGCGAGTCTCGCTTTGGTGTCTTTAGATTTTGCATAACGATGCATAGATAGATTTCACGCGAGATAAAAAATGTCCTGCATAGTATAAAGCAAGCTGCACTGCGGTGCGAATTTTCAGTTTTTTTATAAGTTCAGCAGTGAAATAGGCGAGTGTTCTGCCACGCTATTGGGGGTTGATGTGTCGAGAACTTGCCCAAGCGTATAGGCGTTGAGGCTTAAATAAAATTGATCTACTGCCTGATCGAGAATGCTTTTCAGACCACATTTAGAGCGTAGTACACACGGTGGGTTGTTGCATTCCACAATGTTGACTTCACCTTGCAAAATCTTAACTAAATCGCCAAGGCGAATACTGAGAGCATCTGGATTTAGACGAATACCGCCACCTTTACCGCGAGTGGTGATGATCCAATGTTGTTTTGCCATAAAATGCACAATTTTGACCAGATGATTGGCTGGTACATACAGACAGTCTGCAAGCTCGGCAATGGTATAGGGAGCTTGTCGTGTTTGCGCAATCGTAATCAGAATGCGTAACGCATAATCGGTAAACTTATTTAATTGCATAGGTGGAAATTGGTAATATTTATGTGCAGATATTAATACTAAAGCAAGAAAAACGGAACTTTTGTTAATGACTGCACATAAATCACGACAGAATTAGTCAGCTAAAGGTGCAGATACCTGAACCTGATCGCCGATCTGATAGTTTGCCAATAAGATGTTAGCAACATCATATTCGCTATGATTTGCTTCAGGAAGCACTTCAATATGATATTCGGTATTGTCTTGTTGTGCTGAAAATTTGAATTGCTGAGGTTGTTCAATCCCCTGAGCAGGTACTTTGACTTTTACTGAAATATAAGCGCCTGCTTTACCTGTAGTAACAGCATTACCATCTGTTGGTTTAAGCGTGAAGCGTTTCCCAGATTCAAGTGCATCAATCTCGGTAATTTCAAAACTACGCCAGCCAGCCCAGCCACCTGTTTGTGTAGCCAGTTGCTCATATTTTTGTTTTTCAGCATTAATTAAAATATCTGCAAGTTGCAAATACGCCTGTTTCCATGCTTCGATCAACTCAGATTCAAACGGAACATTTAACACTTCACTAATAGAGTGCAGTAGATTTTCACCAACAATCGAGTATTGATCGGCTTGAATGTTGAGACTGACATGCTTGTTGGTAATATGGTCTACGGCTTTAGCCAGAACACTTGGGTTTTCAATATGCTCTGCATATGCCAAAACTGCTGCAGCAAGCGCACGAGGTTGACGACCAGTGCTTTGGTGATCAAGGTTAAACACATTTTTTAATTCAGGATGGTTGTCCAACATACGTTTATAAAAATATGAGGTCAGTGCAACCCCATTTTCACGAAGTACAGGAACAGTGGATTTTACAAGTTCGATATGCTCTGGAGTCATGTTGAGACCTTTATAATGGTTTTTTCTATTAAAGATACTTTTAAAATATATTTTTAAAAATTAAAAAACAATAGATATTGAAGAAAAATACAGAATTTATTTATGGATTTTTTTTAACCAGTTTATGGTTATTGTCATAAAATATTTATGGTTATGAAAAATAAATAAATTTTATAAATTTCTGCTTGGTTTTGTCTTGCTGACCAAGCAGAATACCCAATTTATAGCGCTTGCAAAGCCTGTTCAATATCTCTAATCAAGTCTTCGCTAGATTCTAGTCCGATACAAAAACGAACCAAGAAACCCTGTGCAAGATGTGCTGATTTTAAGCTGCGCATTTCGGTTAAGTCGTACAGCATCACGAGACTAACGGGGCCACCCCAACTAAATCCGAGCTTAAACAATTGTAGAGCATCACAGAAGCGTCGTATGGATTCAAGCGTGTAATTTTCTTGAAAGATTACACTGACTAAACCGGCACTTTGCTGACTCTGGCAAACTTGCTGCCAATATTGATGCCCAGGTGATAACGCATCACTGGGATGGAGGACTTGCTGAAACTGAGGTTGTTGCTTTAACCAGTGTAGAATTTCTTGAGCGCTATGTGATTGCTGCTGATAACGCAGTTGCATGTGTGCAAGGCTACGCTGAATTTGCGCGCAGTCATCACCAGAAACCGCAATTCCTTGAGTGGCATGCATATGTAATAATTTTAAGTGTAGCTTATGTTCTTGTGTCACTACGCTGCCCATTAAAATATCACCACCACCGCTTGGGTATTTGGTGAGAGCATGTACAGTGATATCGACAGCCAAATGCTCATCGGAAAAATCAAAAGCATTAAACGCCAGTCCTGCGCCCCAAGTATTATCAAGCACAGTCATGATTTGATGCTGTTTGGCTTTTTTAACGAGATTAATTAAGTCTGGAAACTCTAAAGTAACGGAACCTGCTGCTTCTAACCAGACTAATTTGGCTTTTGTTGAGGGTTGAAAACTGTGATGGTCAAGTGGGTCATATACTTGGACGATAACACCAAAACTTTGTTGTAAATAACGCAAATGCGCCATGCCTGGGCCATAAATATTATCAGGAACCCAAACCTCATCACCTGATTGCAATAATGCAGAATTCACCAAATTAATCGCAGATAAACCACTTGGTGCTAGCAAACAATAATTGCCATTTTCTAGTTGTGCGATTTTATCTGCAAGCGTGTAGGTGGTTGGGGTGCCATGCGTCCCATAACTATAATCGTAACGGTCACTCCAGTGTCGATCAAAGAGCTTGGAGGTGTTTTCAAAAATAATGGTTGATGCGCGATAAAGGGGAGGCTGAATGGTTTTAATATATTGTGGCGCTAATCTTGGTGCGTGAATTAGTTCGGTTTGTGAAGATTTTTTCAAAGTTCATACTCTGCAAAGCAAAAGGCTGATATTAATTTAAGCGATTCACGTATAAAAAATAATAGAAATAAAAAAAATTCAAAAAACCTGATTTTTTCTAAAAGTTGGCGTCATTTTTGCTAATTAAAGCTTAATCATTGCAATTATAGGATAATAATGCATGAAATCAGGTTTAAAAGTTCATTACTTTCAACATATTGCAGGAGAGGGGTTTGGAAGCTGCTATGATTTTTTAAAAGCTCATCAAGCTAAAATCACTGCGACCGAATTTTTTGCCTTACCTAGCGACACCTTGCTGGAAATTGAAGCGCTGCCTCAAATTGAAGATGTTGACTTATTGATCATTATGGGCGGTGAAATGAGTGTCAATGATGAGGTGAATTACCCGTGGCTAAAGCTAGAAAAGCGCTGGATCCGACGTTATTTGGCAACAGGCAAGCCCGCCATAGGTTTGTGTTTGGGAGGGCAACTGATTGCCAGTGCTTTGGGGGCGGCGGTGAATCGCCATGCGCACAAAGAATTGGGTTGGACAACCGTTTATCGTATTGATAATGTGCCCAAGCATTGTTTTGAATTACCTAGGGAATTTAATGTTTTACAGTGGCATAGTGAAACTTTTGACCTTCCAAAAGGTGCGATTCATTTAGCGGAAAATTCCACTTGCCGTAATCAGATGTATCAGATTGGCCATAATATTTTAGGATTTCAATTTCACCCTGAGATGACACCAGAAGTTTTACAAAAATTCTTAGATGATGATGACAAAATTGCCATCTTTGATGGTGAGCAAATTCAGCAAATTGACCATTTAAAAAAATCCCCATTGCACTATTTTCTACAGGGCAATGATCTACTCAATCGGGCCATTGAATTTGTATTAAAAACTGCTTAGTGCAACTCAGAATAATTAGCCTAAATATGAAAAAGTAAACCTACGTACATACATATAATTATTGACTGGATTGGTCGATACCGATTGTTATCATCAGGGATGGTGTAATCTGTAAATAAAATTCATAATTTTAAAAAATGAACCTGTGTTTTGATCCTTGTAATGGTTAAGAATAGGCTGATAGTGAGGCTGATAAATATTAGTGGAGGTTTGAATTTAATCCCTTATCAAACATTTTCATCATTGCGCTATTTTAGCTTACTCTACAACTGGTTTATGAAACGTCGTTAGACCTGAAAAATATATGTAAAAGACGTTTGCGTAATGATTGAACAGTGGTTATAATGAGCGACCTCTCAAAAAGAGAGTGTGGTTATTGAAAAATATAACCAAATCGTAACAGTCATGGCATCGATCATGACCTTAGTGATTTTCACTGCCCTTGACACTTGCCCCTATAGGTGAGATGCGTCATGGGTGATTCTTTATATATTTGGCTTGGAGTTAACTGGTATGTCTAACCAGAGAATTCGTATCCGTCTTAAGTCTTTTGATCACCGTTTAATTGATCAATCAGCTCAAGAAATCGTAGAAACTGCAAAACGTACTGGCGCACAAGTGTGTGGTCCAATCCCGATGCCAACTCGCATCGAACGTTTTAACGTTTTAACATCACCACACGTTAACAAAGATGCGCGTGACCAATACGAGATCCGTACTTATAAACGTTTGATCGATATCGTTCAACCTACAGATAAAACTGTTGATGCGTTGATGAAATTGGATCTTGCAGCTGGTGTTGATGTTCAGATCGCATTGGGTTAAGACTTTCGGTTAATTAACACTCTCAAGTTAATTAGGCCGCTTTTTTAGAGGTTTATGCACATGGCTATTGGTTTAGTCGGTCGCAAGTGCGGTATGACCCGTATCTTTACAGATGCTGGTGTTTCTGTGCCTGTAACAGTGATTGAGGTTGATCCAAACCGCATCACTCAAATCAAAACGCTTGAAACTGATGGTTATCAAGCGATTCAAATCACTACTGGTGAACGTCGCGAATCTCGCGTAACTAACGCTCAGAAAGGCCATTTTGCGAAAGCTGGTGTTGCTGCTGGTCGTTTGGTTAAAGAATTCCGCGTTGCAGAAGCTGAGCTTGAAGGTCGTGAAGTTGGTGGTACTATCGGCGTTGACTTGTTTACAGTTGGTCAAATTGTTGACGTAACTGGCCAGTCTAAAGGTAAGGGCTTCCAAGGTGGTGTTAAGCGTTGGAACTTCCGTACGCAAGACGCAACTCATGGTAACTCTGTATCTCACCGTGTTTTAGGTTCTACAGGTCAAAACCAGACTCCTGGTCGCGTGTTCAAAGGCAAAAAAATGGCTGGTCACTTAGGTGATGAACGCGTAACAGTACAAGGTCTTGAAGTTGTATCTATCGACACAGAACGTTCAGTTCTTGTTGTTAAAGGTGCGATTCCTGGTGCTACTGGCGGCGACGTTATCGTTCGTCCTACGATCAAGGCCTGAGGGGAAATAACGTGAATTTAAAAACTGTTTCCGGCTCTGCTGTTGAATTGTCTGAAGTTGCTTTCGGACGTGAATTTAACGAAGCTCTTGTACACCAAGTTGTAACTGCTTATTTGGCAGGTGGTCGTCAAGGTTCTCGTGCACAAAAATCACGTGCAGACGTTTCTGGTGGTGGTAAAAAACCATTCCGCCAAAAAGGTACTGGCCGTGCTCGTGCAGGTTCTATTCGTAGCCCAATCTGGGTTGGCGGTGGTAAAACATTTGCTGCTCGTCCACAAGACTGGTCTCAAAAAGTTAACCGTAAAATGTACCGCGGTGCAATGCAATGTATCTTAGCTGAACTTGTTCGCCAAGATCGTCTTGTATTAGTTGAAGAGATTGCAGTTGCAGCTCCAAAAACTAAAGAATTGCTTGCAAAGCTTAACGACTTGAACGCTCCTCGTGCATTGATCGTTACAGAAGCTGTAGAAGAGAATTTATATCTTGCAGCACGTAACCTTCCACACGTTGATGTGGTTGATGCAACTGCAATCGATCCAGTTAGCTTGATTGCGTTCGATAAAGTTGTTATGTCTGTGGCTGCTGCTAAGAAAATTGAGGTAGAACTCGGATGAACAACGAACGTATCTATCAAGTCCTAAAAGGACCAGTATTCTCAGAAAAAGCACAAGTTTTAGGTGAAACTGCTGGTGTTCAAGTATTTAAAGTTGCACTTGATGCAAACAAGCTTGAAATCAAAAAAGCAGTTGAACAACTATTTGGTGTTCAAGTTGTGAAAGTAAACACAACAATCACTAAAGGTAAGACTAAACGCTTTGGTAAAACATTAGGACGTCGTTCTGATGTTAAAAAAGCATACGTCACCCTGAAAGCTGGCCAAGATGTTGAAATGGCTGACTTGGGCGATACCGCTGAAAGCGCAGCGGAATAAGGACGAAAATTATGCCGATTCAAAAATGTAAGCCAACGTCTCCAGGGCGTCGCTTTGTTGAAAAAGTGGTTCATAACCATCTTCACAAAGGCGCACCTTATGCTCCGTTGGTTGAAGCTAAGAAACGCACTGGTGGCCGTAATAATAATGGTCACATTACGACTCGCCACGTAGGTGGTGGTCATAAACAGCATTATCGTCTTGTTGACTTTAAACGTAACAAAGATGGTATTCCTGCTACTGTAGAACGTATTGAATACGATCCTAACCGTACTGCACACATTGCATTAGTTTTGTATGCTGACGGTGAACGTCGTTATATCATTGCGCCTAAAGGCTTGCGTGCTGGTGATAAAGTTCAATCTGGTAACGATGCTCCAATTCGTCCAGGTAACTGCTTGCCACTTCGCAACATGCCAATCGGTTCTACACTACACAACGTTGAACTTAAAATCGGTAAAGGTGCTCAGTTAGCACGTTCTGCTGGTACTTCAGTTCAATTGTTAGGTCGTGATGGTTCTTACGCAATTGTTCGTCTACGTTCAGGCGAAATGCGTAAAATTCATGTTGAATGTCGCGCTGTAATTGGTGAAGTTTCTAACCAAGAAAACAACCTTCGCTCATTGGGTAAAGCTGGTGCTGCGCGCTGGCGCGGTGTTCGTCCTACCGTACGTGGTATGGCAATGAACCCAGTTGATCACCCACATGGTGGTGGTGAAGGGCGTAACAAAGGTATTCAACCTGTGAGCCCATGGGGTCAAAAAGCTAAAGGGTACAAGACACGTACCAATAAGCGTACGACTAAGATGATTATTCGCGACCGTCGCGTCAAGTAAAGGAATCTGACTAATGCCTCGTTCTCTGAAAAAAGGTCCATTCGTCGATGCGCACTTGTTCGCTAAGGTTGAAGCGGCTGTTGCGGCTAATAACCGTAAGCCGATCAAGACTTGGTCTCGTCGTTCGATGATCCTTCCAGATTTTGTTGGTCTAACAATTTCTGTTCACAATGGTCGTAACCATGTTCCAGTAATTATTTCTGAGCATATGGTTGGTCATAAACTCGGTGAATTCGCGCCAACTCGTACCTATCGTGGTCACGGCGTTGACAAGAAATCTAAACGTTAATAGGTGCTATGATGGAAGTAACTGCTAAATTACGCGGTGCCGCTATCTCGGCACAAAAAGCTCGTTTGGTTGCAGATCTAATTCGTGGCAAATCTGTTGCTCACGCTTTAAACATCTTAAACTTCAGCAATAAAAAAGCTGCAGTTTTGGTGAAAAAAGCGTTGGAATCTGCAATTGCAAACGCTGAACACAATAACAGTTTAGATGTTGACGATCTTAAAGTTTCTACGATCTACGTTGATGAAGGCATCAGCCTTAAACGTATTATGCCACGTGCTAAAGGCCGTGCAGATCGTATTACTAAGCGTACTTGTCACATCACCGTTAAGGTAGGGGTTTGATATGGGTCAGAAGGTTCATCCAATCGGTATCCGCCTAGGTGTTGTGAAACGTCATAACGCTAACTGGTATGCGAGTCCGAAACAATACGCTGAATACTTGCTTAAAGATTTGCAAGTTCGTGAGTTTTTAACTAAAAAACTTAAGAATGCAATGATCAGCAATATTCTTATCGAACGCCCTACAGGCGCAGCTAAAGTAACTATTAGCACTGCTCGTCCTGGTATCGTGATCGGTAAAAAAGGCGAAGACATTGAAAAATTACAGCGCGAACTTACCAATATTATGGGTGTTCCAGCGCAAGTAAGCATCAACGAAATTGATCGCCCTGACTTGGATGCTCGCCTAGTTGCTGAAGCTATCGCTTCTCAATTGGAAAAACGTGTAATGTTCCGTCGTGCTATGAAGCGTGCGGTTCAAAATACGATGCGTGCTGGTGCTAAAGGTATCAAAGTTGAAGTTTCTGGTCGTTTAGGTGGTGCGGAAATCGCACGTACTGAATGGTATCGTGAAGGTCGTGTACCTTTGCATACTCTTCGTGCTGACATCGACTACGCTACTATGCGTGCAGAAACTACTTACGGTACGATTGGTGTTAAAGTTTGGATTTTCCGTGGTGAAATCTTGGGTGGCATGAAACAAGTCATGAACCCAGCACCAGCTGAGGAACGTCCAGCTAAGCGCGGTCGTGGTCGTGGTGAAGGTCAAGAGCGTCGTGGTCGTCGTTCAGACCGTGCTGCAGACAAGGGAGAATAATCCATGTTGCAACCAAAACGTACCAAATTCCGTAAAGTGCAAAAAGGCCGTAACACTGGTCTAGCACATCGTGGTAGTACAGTATCATTTGGTTCGATTGCGATTAAAGCTACTGAACGTGGTCGTATGACTGCTCGTCAGATCGAAGCTGCGCGTCGTACCATTAGCCGTCGTATTAAACGTGGTGGTAAAATCTTCATCCGCGTATTTCCAGACAAACCAATTACCGAAAAACCATTAGAAGTACGTATGGGTAACGGTAAAGGTAACGTGGAATACTGGGTTTGCGAGATCAAGCCAGGTAAGATCCTGTACGAAATTGAAGGTGTGAACGAAGAATTAGCGCGTGAAGCATTTGCTTTGGCTGCTGCTAAACTTCCGTTTAAAACCACTATCGTGACTCGGACGGTAATGTAATGAAAACTAAAGATCTACGTGAAAAATCGGTAGAAGAGTTGAAAGCTTTGCTTGATGAGCAACAGCTTAACCAATTCCGTCTTCGTATGGCAAAGGCAACTGGTCAATTGGGTAAATCTCATGAAGTACAAGTTGCTCGCAAAGCGATTGCTCGTATTAAGACACTCCTTACCGAAAAACAGGGGAACGGACAATGAATGAAAAAACAGTCCGCACGTTAACCGGCAAAGTTGTAAGCGACAAAATGGACAAGTCTATTGTTGTTCTTATTGAACGCCGAGTTCAACACCCGTTGTATGGCAAATCAATCCGCCGTTCAACAAAATTACACGCTCATGATGAGAACAATACTGCTAAAACTGGCGATATCGTAACCATCAAAGAAAGCCGCCCAATTTCTAAAACTAAAGCTTGGACTTTAGTGGAAGTAGTTGAAGCAGCTGCTGAGTAATTAGACGTTCTTGTTGCATCATCGGTCAATTTCGAGTACCCTATGCGTCTTTCGAAATTGTGACCGGTGATGCTCGGTTTTGGAGTAGGGCAATGATTCAAACCGAAAGTATGCTCGACGTAGCAGACAACAGTGGTGCTCGCCGCGTACAATGTATTAAAGTACTTGGTGGTTCACATCGTCGTTATGCATCTGTTGGCGACATTATTAAAGTTACTGTAAAAGAAGCAATTCCACGTGGCCGTGTTAAAAAAGGTGACGTGATGAATGCTGTAGTTGTACGTACAAAATTCGGCATCCGTCGTCCAGATGGTTCTGTTATCCGTTTTGATGATAACGCGGCTGTTATTTTGAACAACAACAAAGCTCCGATTGCAACTCGTATCTTCGGACCAGTGACTCGTGAACTTCGTACTGAACAGTTCATGAAAATCATTTCATTGGCTCCTGAAGTTCTATAAGAGGCGATCATGGCTAAGATTAAAAAAGGCGATCAGGTTCTCGTGATCGCAGGTAAAGAAAAAGGCAAACAGGGTACTGTTCTGTCTGTTTCTGAAGACCGTGTTAAGGTTGAAGGCCTTAACTTAGTGAAGAAGCATCAAAAGCCAAACCGTGTAACTGGCGCTGAAGGCGGTATTGTTACTCAGGAAGCTTCGCTTCATATCTCAAACGTGGCAATTTTAAATGCTACAACCCAAAAGGCTGACCGTATTGGTTACCAAGTGATTGAAGGCGTGAAAACTCGCGTTTATAAATCAAATGGTGAACCAGTGGCGGTAGCGAAGTAATAGGTTGAAACGGCAATGGCCAGACTTAAAACACGTTACAATGAAGAACTTAAAGCTCAATTGCAAGAGCAATTGGGCGTTAAGAATGTGATGGAAATTCCTCGCATTACAAAAATCACTCTTAACATGGGTGTAGGTGCTGCATCAGCTGATAAAAAATTATTAGATGGCGCACTTTCTGACATGCAAGCAATTGCTGGTCAAAAACCAGTGCTTACACTTGCACGTAAATCTATCGCTGGTTTCAAAATCCGTGATGGTTGGCCAATCGGTTGTAAAGTAACTTTACGTGGCGAACGTATGTACGAATTCTTGGACCGTTTGATCGCAATCGCAATCCCTCGTATCCGTGACTTCCGTGGTTTCTCAGCGAAATCTTTCGACGGTCGTGGTAACTACTCGATGGGTTTGAAAGAGCAAATCGTTTTCCCTGAAATCGATTTTGACAAGATTGATCGTATTCGTGGTATGGATATTACTATCACTACTACTGCTCGCACCGATGACGAAGGCCGTGCGCTTATGCGTGCATTCGGCTTCCCGTTCAAATAAGAGGTCGATATGGCTAAGAAAGGTATGATTAATCGCGAATTAAAACGCGAAAAAACTGTTGCTAAATTTGCTGCCAAACGTGCTGAATTAAAAGCTACGATTGCAAATGTAAATGCAAGCGACGAAGAGCGTTTTGAAGCGATGATGAAGTTACAAGCATTGCCACGTAATGCATCTCCTGTACGTCTTCGCAACCGTTGTGGTTTAACTGGTCGTCCTCATGGTTATTTCCGTAAGTTCGGTCTAAGCCGTAACAAATTACGTGACACTGTGATGCAAGGTGATGTGCCAGGCGTTGTTAAGGCAAGCTGGTAAGGAGCGACTAAATGAGTATGCAAGATACCGTTGCCGACATGCTAACACGTGTTCGTAACGCACAAATGGCTAAGAAATCAACTGTTTCTATGCCAAGCTCTAAATTAAAAGTTGCTATTGCAAATGTATTAGAGCAAGAAGGTTATATTTCAAATGTAGACGTTGCTGACAACGAAGGCAAAGCTACTTTGACTATTACTTTAAAATATTTTGAAGGCAAGCCAGTTATTGAAACTGTGAAACGCGTAAGCCGTCCAGGTCTTCGCCAATATCGCGGTAAAGATAAACTTCCTAGCGTTAAGCAAGGTTTGGGTATTGCAATTGTTTCTACAAGCAAAGGCATCATGACTGATCGCGCTGCACGTGCTGCAGGTGTTGGTGGTGAAGTTATTGCTTTTGTTTCTTAATAGGTGATTCCTCATGTCTCGTGTGGCTAAAGCCCCAGTAACTGTACCTAACGGTGTAACAGTTACTCAGAACGGCCGGCAGGTCGAAGTGAAAGGCACTAAAGGTACATTGTCTTTCAACCTGCATGCGCTGGTCGAGCTAAAACAGGAAGAAGGTAAACTTCAAATTGCTCCAGTTAAAGAGTCAAAAGACGCTTGGATGCAAGCTGGTACTGCTCGCGCTGTATTGAACAACCTTGTTAAGGGTGTTAACGAAGGTTTTGAACGTAAGTTACAACTTATCGGTGTCGGTTACAAAGCTGCGATCAAAGGAAATGTGGTTAATTTAAACCTCGGTTTCTCGCATCCAATCGACTACGTATTGCCTGAAGGTGTAACTGCAGAAACTCCAACAGCAACTGAAATCGTTTTGAAATCAGCGAATAAGCAATTGTTGGGTCAAGTAGCTGCAAATATCCGTTCTTACCGTTCACCAGAGCCATATAAAGGTAAAGGTGTTCGTTACTCGGATGAAGTTGTTCTTCGTAAAGAAGCTAAGAAGAAATAAGGCGCGAGGTTCTTATGAACGAAAAGAAACAATCCCGTTTGCGTCGTGCGAAAAGCACACGCTTGCACATTCGTGCATTGGGTGCGACTCGTTTGTGTGTAAACCGCACTCCGCGTCACATCTATGCTCAAGTTATCTCAGCAGATGGTGGCAAAGTTTTAGCGCAAGCTTCTACTTTGGATGCATCTTTACGTGCTGGTGCAACTGGTAACATTGAAGCAGCGACTAAAGTTGGTGCATTAATCGCAGAACGTGCGAAAGCAGCAGGTGTAACTAAAGTTGCATTTGACCGTTCTGGTTTTAAATATCATGGTCGTATTAAAGCCTTGGCTGATGCTGCTCGTGAAGGCGGCTTGGAGTTCTAATCATGGCGAAAGTTGAACAAAACGAAGGTCTCGTTGAGAAGCTGGTTGCCGTTGATCGTGTAGCCAAGGTTGTTAAAGGTGGTCGTATCTTCTCTTTCACAGCATTGACTGTGGTTGGTGATGGTAATGGTCGTGTAGGTTTTGGTCGTGGTAAAGCACGTGAAGTTCCAGCTGCTATTTCTAAAGCACTTGAAGCTGCTCGTCGTAACATGATCACTGTAGACCTTGCTGGTACTACTTTACAACATCCTGTGAATGCTCGTCATGGTGCAAGTCGTGTATATATGCAACCTGCTTCAGAAGGTACTGGCGTAATTGCTGGTGGCGCTATGCGTGCTGTTCTTGAAGCTGCAGGTGTACATAACGTACTTGCTAAATGTTATGGTTCTACCAATGCTGCAAACGTAGTAAACGCAACTTTCAAAGGTTTGCGTGACATGACTTCTCCTGAGAAAGTCGCTGCGAAACGTGGTAAATCAGTAGAACAAATTCAAGGGTAATCGATCATGAAAACGATTAAAGTTACCCAGACTAAATCTAGCTCGCATCGTTTAAAAAATCATAAACTTTGCCTTCAAGGTCTAGGTCTGCGTCGCATCGGTCATACTGTAGAAGTGCAAGACACTCCTTCTAACCGTGGTATGATCAATAAAGTCTACTATATGGTTAGTGTAGAGGAATAAGCCATGACTCTGCGTTTAAACGAACTTGCGCCTGCAGAAGGTGCTAAACGCGAACATCGTCGTCTTGGCCGTGGTATCGGTTCAGGTGTTGGTAAGACTGGTGGTCGTGGTGTTAAAGGTCAGAAATCACGTAAGAGCGGTGGTGTACGTCCAGGTTTTGAAGGCGGTCAAACAGCGATTTATCGTCGTTTACCTAAATTTGGTTTCACTAGCCAAATCGCTTTAAAAACTGCTGAAGTACGTCTATCTGAACTTGCTAAAGTGGAAGGCGACATTGTTAGCCTTGAAACTTTAAAAGCTGCAAACGTGGTACGTCGCGATCAAATTCGCGCTCGCGTTGTACTTTCTGGTGAAGTAACTCGTGCATTTACTGTTAAAGGTGTTGCATTGACTAAAGGCGCACAGGCTGCAATTGAAGCTGCTGGCGGTAAAGTCGAGGAGTAATCACTAGTGTCTATGTCTCCTAGTTCCTCAGGTCATGTTAACATGATGAAAGGTCAACCATTTCACGTGAAATATCGTGAAATTATTCGGCGGATGGTTTTTCTTATCTGTGCCTTGTTGGTCTTTCGGCTAGGATCGCATATTCCAGTACCAGGCATTAATAATGCTGCACTTGAACGACTTTTTAATGCAAACCAAGGGACTATCCTTGGTTTGTTTAACATGTTTTCAGGTGGTGCATTACAACGAATGTCTATTCTTGCCCTAGGGATCATGCCATACATCTCTGCATCAATTATTGTGCAGTTAATGTCTACCGTGATTCCTTCGCTCGAAGCTTTGAAAAAAGAAGGTGAGCAAGGTAAGCGCAAAATTAACCAGTATACACGTCAAGGCACATTATTACTTGCAGTTGTACAAGCAACGGGAATGTGTGCTGGTCTGATTAGTCAAGGAATTACTTTGACGAATGGTCTGGCATTTTATGTACCTGCTGTGAGTTCGCTTGTTGCAGGCACAATGTTCTTGATGTGGCTTGGAGAGCAAATTACCGAGCGTGGAATTGGTAATGGTATCTCAATGATTATTTTTGCTGGGATTGTTGCAAATTTACCAAATATGGTTTTGCAATTCTTCTCAGCCGATAGTCAAACAAGCATGATTGGCGTGGTTGTTTTTGCTTTGATTGCGCTTGCTGTCTTGGCTGCAATCGTATTTATCGAAAAGGCACAACGTCGTATTTCGGTAAACTATGCACAAAAACAGCAAGGTCGTCGTATTTTTACGGCTCAGCAAACACATTTGCCATTAAAAATTAATATGGCAGGGGTGATTCCTGCAATTTTTGCAAGCTCATTGTTATTATTTCCAGCAAGTTTGGGACAATGGGTCGGAAGCGCTGATCCGAATGCTGGTGTAATAAAGCGTACACTGCAAGATTTGGCACTTGTTTTGTCGCCTGGACATACTTTGTATTTGGTGCTCTTTGGTGCGTTAATTATCTTTTTCTGTTATTTTTATACGGCGCTTGTATTTAGTCCAAAAGAAGTAGCGGAAAACTTAAAACGCAGCGGAGCTTATGTGCCTGGTATTCGCCCAGGTGAGCAAACTGCTCGTTATTTAGATTTTATTCTCAATCGTTTGACCTTTATTGGGGCAATATATATTACAGTGATCTGTTTGATGCCAATGATTTTACAAAGTGCTTTTGGCATGACCGTAAATATTGGTGGTACATCGCTGTTAATTGTTGTTGTTGTTGTGATGGATTTTATGGCGCAGTTACAAGCCCATTTGACTTCACACCAATATGATAATCAGACGCTCATGAGAAAAACGACTGCTCATCCGAAGGGATAAGCGCACTTAGAGGTTTCATCATGAAAGTACAGGCTTCTGTAAAGAAAATTTGTGGTAGCTGTAAAGTTATCCGTCGTAATGGGGTAGTTCGCGTAATTTGTAGCGCTGAACCCCGTCATAAGCAGCGTCAAGGTTAATTTGTAATTAAGACCTGTTGATTTCAGTAGGCGAATTGGGTTACTATCCGCCCCTCAAGAATTTGATGGGGCGGTTGATTATCTCGACCTGCCTTTTTGGAGAAAGTGAATGGCTCGTATTGCCGGTGTAAACATTCCGGATAACAAGCATGCTGTTATCTCCCTCACGTACATTTTTGGTGTTGGTCGCCACACTGCTAAGAATATCTTGGCTGCTGTTGGTATCGCTACAACAACTAAAGTGCGTGAATTGGATGATGCTCAGCTTGATGCGATTCGTGCAGAAGTTGCTAAGGTTCCTACCGAAGGTGACTTGCGTCGCGAAATTTCCATGAACATTAAACGTTTAATGGATTTAGGCTGCTACCGTGGTCTTCGTCATCGTCGTAGCTTGCCTGTCCGCGGTCAACGCACCAAAACTAACGCACGTACCCGTAAAGGTCCGCGCAAACCGATTAAAAAGTAAGATTTCTGGAAGCTAAAAGATGGCTAAAGATACTCGCACACGCAAGAAGGTCACTCGTACCGTCTCTGAAGGTGTTGCACACATTCACGCGTCTTTTAATAACACCATTGTAACGATTACCGATCGTCAAGGTAATGCATTGGCTTGGGCTACCTCTGGTGGACAAGGCTTCCGTGGTTCACGTAAATCAACTCCGTTTGCTGCTCAGGTAGCTGCTGAAGTTGCTGGTAAAGCAGCTTTGGATTACGGTTTGAAAAATCTGGACGTCCTTGTAAAAGGTCCTGGTCCTGGTCGTGAGTCTGCGGTTCGTGCATTAGGTGCAGTGGGTTATAAAATTAACAGCATTACCGATGTGACGCCAATTCCTCACAACGGTTGCCGTCCACCTAAAAAACGTCGCGTGTAAGGAGAAACATTCATGGCTCGTTATATTGGTCCAAAATGCAAACTCTCTCGCCGCGAAGGGACAGACCTGCAACTTAAATCTGGCGTTAAACCGTTTGACGTCAAAACTAAAAAGCATGCAAAAGCGCCTGGTCAACATGGCCAAGCTCGCGGAAAGCAATCTGAGTATTCACTACAATTACGTGAAAAACAAAAAGTCCGTCGTATGTACGGCGTGTTAGAGCGTCAATTTAGTAACTACTATAAAGAAGCAGCTCGTGTTAGAGGTGCAACAGGTGAAAACTTGTTGAAACTGCTTGAAAGCCGCCTTGATAACGTAGTTTATCGCATGGGTTTTGGTTCTACACGTGCAGAAGCTCGTCAGCTTGTAAGTCACCGTTCTATTACATTGAATGGTCGTCGCGTTAACATCGCGTCTATTCAAGTTAAAGCGGGTGATGTAATTGCTGTTCATGAAGGTGCTAAACAACAATTGCGTATTAAAAATGCAATTGAGTTAGCGACTCAACGTGGTATTCCTGCTTGGATGGAAGTTGATCATTCTAAGTTTGAAGGTACGTTCAAAGCTGCACCAGATCGTTCAGATCTACCTGCTGAAATCAATGAAAGCTTGATTGTAGAATTGTATTCTAAATAATCCTTGAGGTAGCAATAAATGACGCGTACTGCAAACGAGTTTCTAACTCCGCAAGCGATCAAGGTCGAAGCGGCAAGCGGGACCTCGGCAAAAGTGATTCTGGAACCTTTAGAGCGTGGCTTTGGTCATACTCTTGGTAATGCTTTACGTCGCATTCTATTGTCTTCTTTACCTGGCGCTGCTGTGGTTGAAGTAGAGATAGAAGGTGTCGAGCACGAGTACAGTACTTTAGAAGGCTTGCAGCAGGACATCGTCGAGCTCTTGCTGAACCTTAAAGGATTGTCTATTAAGCTGTTCGATCAAAACGAAGCTTACCTAACATTAGAAAAACAAGGTCCAGGAGATGTAACAGCTGCTGACCTTCGTTTACCTCATAATGTTGAATTGGTGAATCCTGAGCATTTGATCGGCACGTTAAGTGCTACAGGCGCATTAAAAATGCGTTTGAAAGTGTCTCAAGGTCGCGGTTATGAAACATCTGACTCACGTTTCCCTGAAGGTGAAACACGTCCGGTAGGTCGTTTGCAGTTAGATGCTTCTTATAGCCCAATCAAGCGTGTGTCTTATACCGTTGAAAATGCGCGTGTAGAACAACGTACAGACCTTGATAAGCTGGTCATTGATCTTGAAACCAACGGTACAGTTGATCCTGAAGAAGCTATCCGCAAAGCGGCAACAATCTTGCAACAACAAATTGCAATTTTTGTTGATCTTCAGAAAGATCAAGCTCCTGTTGCTCAAGAACCTCGCGAAGAAGTCGATCCAATTTTGCTTCGTCCAGTAGATGATCTCGAGCTTACTGTTCGTTCTGCTAACTGTTTGAAAGCAGAAAATATTTACTACATTGGTGATCTTGTACAACGCACCGAAGTTGAGTTGTTAAAAACTCCTAACTTAGGTAAAAAATCGTTGACTGAGATTAAAGATGTTTTAGCTTCGAAAGGCTTGCAGCTCGGCATGCGCTTAGAAAACTGGCCACCAGCTAGTTTGCGTATGGACGATCGTTTCGCCTATCGTAGCCGTTAATTAAGTAGGACTATCACCATGCGTCATCGTAATAGTGGTGTGAAATTAGGCCGTACAAGCAGCCATCGTAAGGCGTTGTTCCAAAATTTAACGAATGCTTTAGTTGAGCATGAGTTAATTAAAACAACTTTGCCTAAAGCGAAAGAACTTCGCCGCGTTGCTGAGCCTTTAATCACTTTAGCTAAAAACGATACAGTAGCAAACCGCCGTTTAGCGTTTGCTCGTACTCGTAATGCAGCAACTGTTGGTAAATTATTTACCGTTCTTGGCCCTCGTTACAAAGAACGTAACGGCGGTTATCTACGTGTTCTTAAAGCGGGCTTCCGTGCAGGTGATGCTGCACCGATGGCTTACGTTGAACTTGTAGATCGCGAAGTTAAATAATTTCGCAGCAAGAACGTAGTTGTTCAGAAAAAGGTCGGTTTTTACCGACCTTTTTTTATGCAAAATTGAGTCTATAATTAATTAAATCTCAAAAAACTGAAGCTTATGACTTATGAAGTTGATGTATTGATAATTGGAGCTGGAATTTCGGGTATAGGTGCGGCAGTACATTTGCAACAATATTGCCCACAACTGAGTTTTAAGATATTGGAACGCCGACAAAATATTGGGGGGACTTGGGATTTATTTCGATATCCTGGGATTCGTTCTGATTCTGATATGTCCACGTTGAGTTATCAGTTTTATCCCTGGCTTAAAGATCAGACGTTGGCAGACGGGCAATCTATTCAAAAATATTTATATGATGTCGTAGAGCATTATAAATTACTCGATAAAATTTCCTTTGGGCAGCAAGTAGTTGCAGCAAATTACAGCACACAACATAAATGCTGGCAGCTTAAAACTCAAAATTCGCAGCAGCAGGATGAAGTTTGGAAAGCTCGATTTATTATTAGTTGTACTGGTTATTATAATTATGACCAAGGTTATCTTCCAAAATTTCCTAAACAACAAGACTTTCAGGGGGCTATTGCCCATCCACAACAGTGGTCATCGGACATTGAATATCAAGGTAAAAATATTATTGTGATTGGTAGTGGAGCGACTGCCGTAACATTGGTTCCTGCTTTGGTCAAAGGTGGGGCAAAACAGGTGACGATGTTGCAACGCTCTCCTGGCTATGTGGTCAGTGTCTCTGCATACGACAAAACTTATCAGTATTTACGTCAGCATTTACCTGCGAAGTGGGCATACTGTTGGGTACGGGGACGTAATATTGTCTTGCAAAGAGCTGTCTATTCTTTGGCACGTAAAGCGCCACAGCTAACAAAAAGACTGTTATTGAAAGCAGTTGAGCAAGAGTTGCGGGGTAAAGTGGATATGCAACATTTTACTCCGCAGTATGCACCTTGGGATCAACGTTTGTGCGCTGTCCCTGATGGTGATCTGTTTCGAGTGTTACGAAATGGTCAGGCTCAAATTTGTACCGATCAGATTGATTATTTTACCGCCTCGGGAATTCGGTTAAAGTCAGGGCAGCATTTGGATGCCGATTTGATCGTTGCTGCAACAGGCTTACAAATACAGTTGCTTGGTGGTTTAAGGTTAACGGTTGATGATAAACCTGTCGATCTTGCTGAAAAAATGTTGTATCAGGGGACTTTGTTAAGTGATGTGCCTAATTTTGCCTTGATGATTGGCTATAGCAATGCATCGTGGACACTTAAAGTAGATATTGCTGCAGATTATATCTGTCGATTGCTCAACTATATGCAGAAGCATGGTTATCGAGAAGTGATGCCTATGACTGATGTCGCTCAGCGCTTGTCTGAAACGGTTATGGGAGCGCTTTCTGCGGGTTATTTGCAGCGTGCTGCTGAGCATATGCCAAAACAGGGACGACGGTTACCATGGAAAATATCGCATAATTATTTACTGGATAAATTTGTGCTGAAATATGCAGGTTTTCGCGATAAAAATTTAAAGTTTGGTCGTTAAATAAAATCATGATGCTGGCTATTTAGTTTTTTTAAATTCTTGTTACACTACTTGGCATAACAATGGGACTGGAAATAATTATGTCAGACGATATCAGTTTAGAAGAGCGTAAAGTGATCTACCGTGCACGTCGTGGATTGAAAGAAATTGATGTTTATTTTGACCCGTATGTTCGACAATATTATTTGCATGCGAGCCCTGAAGAAAAAGCTTTATTTGCAGAGTTAGTTGATCAGGAAGATCCAGATTTGCTGGACTGGTTTATGGATGTTGGTGAGCCACCACGTGCTGAATTAAAAGAATTAATTATTAAGCTCAAACATTATGTTCACCAGTAATTTAAGTTTTCAGTTAAAACCAAGCAAAGTTGCTTGGTTTTTTCAATTTGGGCTATATAGCTTGCTGATGTTGCTCTGTTATTTGACATTGGCTTGGTATGTTACTGGACTTGTTGGTTTGCTCGCATTACTGGCATGGTATGTCTTTATGAAACAACGACAGGTCGTTGCATTTGCACAATTAAAAGCAAATGAATGGACAGTGAAATATACAGATACATCTCAGATTCAGCATCTGAATTTAAAAAAATTACTGGATCATGAGATTTATATTGTGTTGTATTGGCAGGAACAGCCACAGCCTTGTATTGTCTGGAGGGATCAACTGACTTTACAGGAATGGAAGCAACTGAAAGTTTTAGCCAAACTGCATCGTACAAGTGTATCCATAATCACAGATTGAGCCTGAATATAGGTGAATCTTTATTTTGATGATTTTTGCTGTCCTGCAAGTTGCTGCTCAAGTAGTTTGATTTGCTGTTGTTTGAGTTCAATGATGCGATCAGCATCGGCATGTTGAGCTTTGAGCGTTGCTTCTTGTTCTTTTAACTGTTGTTGAATATCTTCCAGTTTGGAGACCTCTTCTTTAGCCAAAGCAGGGTTTTGCGGTATAGGCTGTTTAAGTGTCTCATCATTTACAAGTGATTTCGGTTGTTCAGTATGTGCTTGTTGTACTTCAGGTGTTGCTGCTGGTTCTGAAACAGGTCGAGCCATAGGGGGTACCTGAGTTTTGGAGTGTACGGCTGCGTGTTGAGTTGCCAGAGCGGGACGATTTACAAACCATGATTGCCAAACAAATACGCCCGCACAAATGGCAAAAAGGACGCCAATAAGAATCCAAAGTAATAAAGAATTTGATTTATTTTTTTTCATAATCGGGTCAATTAATGATTTGACGGGTTCGATTGGCGTGGGTGAAATTGAATTACGCCCACGTCATCAACGACAGCTGGAGTTTCTGGTTGATCGATATGGGTTGGTCGATTTTCACTGTAACCACATTCGATGCATTCAATCCATTCATGTTCATTTTCGGTTAGCATGATGATACGGTCTAACGCTTCACATTTCGGACATTTCGCGCCTGCAATGAATCGTTTTTTCATAGGATGCTACCTTAAACCATGAGTCATGAATTTTGAGTGCATAGTTTAAGCGTTTTTAGGCGCTTTCGTCCAACCCTGATGGCGTAATAACGCATCAATTTTAGGCTCACGACCACGAAAATGCACGAAGGCATCCAAAGCTGTATCTTGACCACCCACAGCTAAAATGGCCTTGCGGAACTCATGTCCTGTAGAGGTATTAAAAATACCTTCATTTTCAAAGCGGTCAAAAGCATCACTGGCTAAAACCTCTGCCCATTTATAAGAATAGTAGCCAGCAGCGTAACCCCCTGCAAAAATATGGCTAAAACTATGCTGGAAACGGTTATAAGGTGTGGTTGGTAAAACCGCAACACGTTGACGAATCTGGTTGAGTGTCTCTTGAATTTGCGGTGTGCTTAATGCAGGAGTATGTTGATGAATTTCTAAATCAAACAGGGCAAATTCAAGTTGACGCAAGGTCTGCATACCTGACTGGAAGAAACGCGCATCAAGTAATGCGTTTAATAAATCTTGTGGCAGAGTTTGTTTCGTTTCAACATGTTCACTGATCAGATCCAGACTGGCTTTGTCCCATGTCCAAAATTCCATAAACTGGCTTGGCAATTCTACAGCATCCCACGCTACGCCATGTGTTCCAGCAACAGAAATATTATCCACTTCGGTCAGCAGATGATGTAAACCATGCCCAAATTCATGGAATAGCGTAGTAACTTCATCGTGAGTGAGTAAAGCCGGTTGCTCGCCGACAGGAGGTGTAAAGTTGCAGACCATATAGCAAATCGGTTTTTGTAACGCAGTTGCAGTTTGCATGCGGGAACGGAAACCGCTCATCCATGCACCACCACGCTTACCACTGCGTGCATAAAGGTCTAAATAAAAACCACCAACGATTTGCCCCTTGTCTTCGATTTCAAAATAACGCACGTCAGGTTGCCAGACTGGTGCAGTGCGTTCCTGAATCTGAATACCATATAAGCGCTGTACGATTTCAAATAAACCTTGCACGACTTTTGGCGCAGGGAAATAAGGCTTTAATGCTTCTTGGGACAGGTTGAATTTCTGTTGTTTAAGTTTTTCAGAATAAAAACTACTGTCCCAAGGTTGTAGTTCTTCAATTCCATCTTGCTGGGCGATTGCTTTGAGTTCCGCAATTTCTTGCAAGGCAGGTGTGCGTGCATGCTCGGCCAGCTCATTTAAAAAATCAAAAACGGTCTGAACATTGGGTGCCATTTTGCTGGCAAGGGAATATGCTGCATAATTTTCAAATCCGAGCAGTTGAGCCATTTCCTGACGTAGACTCAAGATCTCTTGCATGATTTCAGAGTTGTCAAATTCAGTATGCTCAGATTGCTCAGAGGCACGTGTGGTATAGGCTTTATATAGCTCTTCACGTAAAGCACGATCTTGCGCATACGTCATGATTGCCAAGTACGATGGAAAATCCAGTGTAGCGACAGGTTGCTCGAGTTCACGCTGCTGACCGTATTGTTTAAGCAGAGCAATGCTGCTGTCTGGTAAGCCTTTAAGCTGTGCTTCGGTTAGAGGTTTAAAATAGGCTTGAGTTGCGTCTAATACATGGTTAGAAAAGTCCGAAGCAAGCTGTGACAAACGTGCTGAAATTTCTGCATAGCGCTGTTTCGCTGCACCTTCAAGTGCAACACCTGACAGTTTGAAATCGCGTAAGCCAAGTTTAATGGCACTTTGCTGTGCGGCACTTAAGCTGGAAAATTCGCTGCGGTCATGTAAATGCTGGTAAGTTTGGTATAATGCTGTGTGTTGACCGAGCTGTGTATAGTATTCGCTTAATGCAGGCAAGAGCGATTGATAGACTTCCCGTGTTGCCGCATTGTTCATCACGGCATTTAAATGTGACAGAATGCCCCATGATTCATTCAGATTATTTTCAAGCGAGTCCATTTGCTCAAGTACTTGAGTTTTGGCATTAAAATCATCAGGGGCTTGAGTTAACTCAACAAGGAACTTTAACCCGTCTTGGATATGCTGTTGAATCTGTGTTTTTAGTGTATCGAGTCGGATTTTATCGAACTGGGGAACGGGAAGGGTTGCTTGTTGTAATGTCATTGTCTGAGCCATAAAAATACAAAAGTTGTTTATAGATTTAAGGTTTAGGGCAGAGGAAATCAAGGGAAACTTTGTCTGCTATAAACTTATATCCACAAATTTAGTTGATTTGAGTTGAATCAAGATCTGTTTGAAGGAGATTTCACTACAATGGAAATTTACTTAATCTGAATATTACGCAATGTGGTCTTTAATACAGTGACGCTAAAATAAAGAGAATTTTTTAAACCCACTTCTTCATCAAAATCGCTTGTTCTTTTGAGTGTTGAAATGTGAAAAAAGTAAAAGAGCCGAAACTCTTTTACTTAGATAGATTAGATTGATTAATCCTGCCGAGCTTTGGCATTGGCTTTTTTCTTCTTCACTTTATCTTTTTTCTTGGCTTTGTCTTTGCTTTTAGTCTCAGCTTTGCCAGATGACTTTTTGTCTGATTTTTTGTTGTAAGAACTCGGTTTATTTTTTTCCTTTTTCTTACGAACAGGCTGCTCACCATCTTGCTGCTCTGTTGTAACTGCAGTCACCTGATTATTAAAGACTTGCTCCTGTACTTCACGGACAACAGGTTTTGTGGCACGTGGTGCACGGCTGCGAATGGCGCGACCTGCATGGCTAATTTGCTTGAGTAATTCAAAGTCAATTTTACGCTCTGCAAGATTCACGGCAGCGACTTTAATATTCAGCTCATCACCTAAACCAAAAATTTGACCACGGTTTTGTCCAATTAAAGTTTGGCTGGCAGGATCATAAATAAAGAAATCATCACCGAGTTGGCTAATGTGAATCATGCCATCGACATATAGATCTTTAAGTGTGACAAATAAACCAAACTCAGTGACTGCACTGATGATTCCAACAAACTCTTCACCCAAATGCTGTTGCATATAATGGCATTTCAGCCATGTGGTGACGCTACGCGATGCTTCATCGGCACGACGTTCAGTTTGTGAGAAATGCTCACCAGCATCATCGAGAGCAGCGCCAGACAAGGCATACTTTTTCTGATGCAGATGTGCTTTGATCGCACGGTGTAATAACAAGTCAGGGTAGCGGCGAATTGGCGAAGTAAAATGCGTATAGGCTTCATATGCCAGACCATAATGTCCTGCATTTTTTGCGCCGTAGAAGGCCTGCATCATAGAGCGTAATAACACGGCATGAATGCTGGGTGCATCAATACGGTCTTTGGTCGCTTCAATAACTTTCTGATAGTCCGCTTGAGTTGGCTGTTCAGGGAAATGAATACCTAAATTTAGCAATTTCACAAAGTCACGAACTTTTTTAATGCGTGAGAATTCGGGTGCTTCATGTACACGGTACAACATTGGAATGTCATGTTCCAAGGCATACTCGGCTGCTGCGACATTGGCAAGCAACATACATTCTTCGATTAACTTATGTGCGTCATTACGGCTACGTGGCAAAATTTCTTTGATGCCACCTAGTTCATCAAAAGTCATATAGGTTTCAACTGTTTCAAATTCCATAGCATGGCGATCTGCACGCAAGTCTTTTAAAATTTGATAAAGCTGAAACAACGTATTAATTGATTTGTGAATTTCACGGTTTTCAGGAATTGCTTGCGAATCACCTTCCAAATACTGGTTGACTTGGTTGTAGGTTAAACGCGCTTTAGAATGCATCACCGCAGGGTAGAACTCATAACCCGTCACGCGTCCTGTACGAGAAAGTTTCAAGTCACAGACCATACATAAGCGGTCAACATGTGGATTCAGTGAACATAACCCATTGGAAAGCGCTTCTGGCAGCATTGGTAATACAAAATGTGGGAAATACACAGATGTGCCACGTTCCTGCGCTTCATGATCCAGAGGTTTTTCTAAACGCACATAATGGCTGACGTCTGCAATTGCGACCACCACACGATAGCCACCGCCTGAGCGTTTTTCTGCATAGACTGCATCATCGAAGTCGCGAGCATCTTCGCCGTCAATTGTCACTAAAGCTAAATCGCGCACATCGACACGCCCTTGGGTGTCTTTTGCCGAAGGTTCTTTAAAACTGGCTGCTTCTTGAAGAACATCTTCAGGGAATTCGTATGGCAACCCAAACTCTAAAATCGTTTGTGGAATAATAATTTCGGTATCAGCTTTGTCTGCCATCGACTGCACAATATGCCCAGTGGCAAATTCTTCGCGGGTCGGGTAAGTGTCGATTGCAACACGCAAGCTATCACCGACTTTGGCCTGAGCATGCTCGATGAGTTGCTTTTCCAAAGTAATCGGTTGATGGCTATTTGGCGTGTTAGGTTGAATGAAATATTCACCCTCATGCTCGGCAACTTTACCAATCAACTGTTTGACCCGATGCTGTACAACCTCAGTAATATGTCCCCATGCTTTACCTTTACGATCTACTGAGGTTTGGCGTACCTTGACACGGTCACCATTAAAAACCAAACGCAACTCGCGCTCAGGCAGAAGCAGATCATCTTGACCGTCAATATGGGCTGAGCCCAAACCTTTACTGTTAATATAAACGGTGGCTTCGTAACTCGGTTGATCTTTAAGCAGCTGGAACTTTAAGCCGTCTTTACCCAGTTGACCATCACGTACCATTGCACTTAAACGGTGACTGAGTGCTTCAATACTTTTCTCATCTTGCAGATTAAAATGATCAACCAGTTCAGCATGTGATTGTGCTGTTTGTAATTGTTCAAGGCTCGTTAAAATTAAAGTACGGCTAGGAATCGGATTGTCGTAACGTTCCGCTTCCGCTTTGGCTTCAGGATCAACCCAGTTTTTCATCATATTGTATAGCTTCTTATCAGCAGATAGGTTTAGCATAAGTCATGCAGAAATAGACTGCACGTAAATCATTGCAAGAATGTGTTGAAATGTCAGTTTTTATGCGTGCAGAGCGATCTACAAACAATTTTAACAAGAAAGTTGCCTAAAAAATCAGCGTGTTGTTTGGAATTGCTTAAAAAATAGGTGATTGAGTTAAAAAAAGAGAAAAAATAGTAATCTTGACTTGAAGAGCTGCGTTTTAGTTTGTATTATTGCGTCCTGTTACGGTGAGATGGGTGAGTGGCTGAAACCACGTCCCTGCTAAGGACGCATACGGGCAACTGTATCGAGGGTTCGAATCCCTCTCTCACCGCCATTTACTTACGCGCTCATAGCTCAGCTGGATAGAGCACTTGGCTACGAACTAAGGGGTCGGGAGTTCGAATCTCTCTGAGCGCACCAAGTAAATTAAATAGGCAGACGTAACACGCCGATATAGGCAAACAAGTATATGCGCTCATAGCTCAGCTGGATAGAGCACTTGGCTACGAACTAAGGGGTCGGGAGTTCGAATCTCTCTGAGCGCACCAACTTGATAAATTACCGCTTTTAAAGCGGTTTTTTTATGCCTGAAATTTATAAAAATAAAAGATGATTTTAAAATGTTAAAGAAAATTCTTTATTTTATTATTGGATATGTTTTGGTGCTTAGCTTAATTGCTTTAATTAATCGTCATTCACAATGTCATAATATTTTTATTGATAATTGTAGTCCTTTAGATAAAGTTCAACTTATTTTATTGATTCCTGTTGCTATTCCTGTTGTTGTATATGAAGCATTTCTATAATAAGTCGATTTAAAAACATACTCCTAATGATGCAATATTTTTGCGATTTATTTTAAATTCAGATTAAAAATAATTTCTCTTTTTAGTGGGTATATTTAATTGATTTTTTAGATAAAAATGTAAAAAAGAAAACAAGAGAGCTGAAACTATGAATCTCGCACTTTTTGATTTTGACCATACCATTACTCATACCGACAATTTTTAAAATACTCATTGTCTTCTCGTCAACAATTCGTTGGTGGCTTTCGGGTTGTACCGTGGTTTTTGGCATTTCGGGTGGGCTATGTGAGCGACCAGCAAATTCGCATGTGATTATGTCGAGTTGCCTATAAAAATTATTCCGTTGAAAAACTAGTGCTGCAAGGGCAACTATTTTCCAAAACAATTTTACCGACTTTATTGCATGAGTATGCAAAACAGCAAATCACTTGGCATCAGCAACAGGGCGATCAGGTGGTTGTGGTGTCATCGTCTCTGGATGTCTATCTCAAAGGCTGGTGTCAGCAACAGGGCATAGATTTGATTTGTAATCAGCTTGAAGTTCGGGCAGGTCGCTATACAGGAGAGTTGTACCAAGGCGATTGTGGTTATGCTGAAAAAGCACGACGAGTACAGCAGCAATATTCTCTGAGTGATTTTGAGTTGGTCTATGCTTACGGAGATAGTCCAAATGATCATGCCATGCTGGCACTGGCTGATAAAAAGTTTTATCAGTGGCAAGAAATCAAATCTTAAGTATTCTTTTTAATCAATTCCTGTGATTTTGTCTAATAACTACTCAGTTGTAATTAATCTGTCAAAAAAGACTAGGTTTTTTGCCAAAAGTGCGTATAATGCCCATCCATCAAGACAATGCGCTCATAGCTCAGCTGGATAGAGCACTTGGCTACGAACTAAGGGGTCGGGAGTTCGAATCTCTCTGAGCGCACCAACTTGATAAGAATTGAAAAAACCGCATTGATTGCGGTTTTTTTGTGCCTGTTGCTTTTGTGACTTAAGCAAAGGTTTTAAAACGATCAGCATCATCCATAAATGTTTTTTCACCTGCTTCAGCTTCAATTGAACCAAACACCAATTGCGCACGTAATTTCCAGTGTTCAGGTACAGCAAATGTTTGTGCCACTTCCTGATCAATAATTGGGTTGTAGTGTTGCAATGATGCGCCAATATTTTGTTCAGCCAGGGCTGACCATACTGCAAACTGGGCAATGGCAGTTGAATGCTCTGACCAAACAGGGAAATTATCAGCATAAGCGCTAAATTGTTCCTGTAAGCCTTTCACTACATTTTGATCTTCATAAAATAAAACAGTGCCGACGCCTGCAGAAAAGCTTTGAATTTTTTGTTGAGTGGCTGCAAAAGCCTCATTTGGTACAAGTTTACGCAATGTTTCCAATACGATTGCCCAGAAATTTTCATGTGATTGACCAAATAAAATCACAGCACGTGAAGACTGGGAGTTAAATGATGATGGGCTGGCTTTAATGGCATTTTGGATCAGCTGTTCAATTTCGGCAGGAGATTGGCTGAGGTTACGACCAATCGCATAAATTGAGCGGCGTTTTTCCATGATTTCTAGAAAAGATAAAGCTGCGATTTCGGTTGGAGATTCGACGGGTTTATTGTTTAGACCGAAAAGTTTAGCAAAGAAAGACATGTGGGTAATTCCTAAAATATCTGAGGCTTGAGATTTATTGTATAGTTTTACATTTATGGTTAAATAACATATTTACAATTGAATGTTCTATTTATGAAATGATGTGGATGCAGTTGCAAAATAGCACAGAGATTGATTTTAAAAGCTGAGGGGATTGTGGTCTAATAGTGATACTTTCTTGAGTATTTGCAGCATGTTATGACAGATCAGAAACCTGCCTTATCTTTGCGTTATGCCCTAAATTTAGAAGAATCACAAGATGGTTTTGGGCTTGCAACTTTTGGTAAAAAACAAATTACCCGGTTTCTTACACCACTCATTAGTTTGGGAATTATTGTGTATGGATTTTACATCGGCTTTTCAGGTGTAGGTCGCTATTATGTCGGTTTGGGTGTTTTCTTTTTAGTTTTACAAATTGCCATGCGTTATTGGTTGTTGCCAACCTTGTTTAAACGCCAATTCATCAAATATCAGGCTGCCAGAAGTGAGCAGGGTATTGATCTATATCAGCATTATTTTGAATTGTATTCAGGTGGACGTAAGCAGCAGTATCCATATAGTGAAGTTCAAAATTTTGCTCAAGGTAAACTGACCTATATGCTGGAACTTAAAACCCGTAATGTGGTTATTGTGCCAAAACGTATTTTTACCCAGCCTGATGAACAGCGCCTTTTTGAGCATAGCTTTAAAAAATAAACGAACCAAGAGAGCAAAGGAAATCGTATGAGTTATCGTCCAAATAAAATCGTTTGTGTGGGCCGTAGTTACGCAGATCATGCCAAAGAATTGGGTAATGCCATTCCTGATCGCCCAGTGCTATTTATTAAACCTGCCAGTAGCTTGATTGGTTTGGACGATGGAATTTCATGGGATGAGTCGCTGGGTAGTTGTCATCATGAGTGCGAGCTGACTCTGCGTATAGACCAGACTTTAAAGGCGGAAACTGATCCAGTAAAAGCTGTTGAAGCGATTGGTGCGGTGACTTTAGGCTTGGATTTAACCTTACGTGATTTACAAACCGAACTGAAAAATAAAGGGCAGCCGTGGGAGCGCGCCAAGTCATTTGATGGTGCTTGTGTGCTTGCCGATTGGGTCGATGTCAGTGAAATTTCAGATTGGAAAAATGTTCATTACACTCTGGAAGTGAATGATACTGTTCGTCAGTCGGGCGATACGGCATTGTTATTGTTCCCGATTGGTGAAATGCTGTGTGACATGAGTCAGGCATTTACCATTGAAGCTGGGGATGTCGTGATGACAGGCACACCTGCGGGCGTTGCAGCACTTACAGCAGGCGATCAGCTCACGATGACACTCAAAGGTAAGACTCAGGATTTTGTTTGGAAAACTTTCGTTAAAGCCTAACTGATATATATTGAAAAAACCGAGTGTGATCACTCGGTTTTTTTATGTCGGGTAATTTGTGGTGCAGTATCATTCGCTTCAAACAAACTCGATAGTGGTACGGATAAATGGCTGCTTAAATAATCATCTGCATCATTGAGAAGCGGAGCGAGTTGTTTCACCCATTCATCATCATCGTGGATATTGCAGATATCCTGACGCAGTGGAAGGGTAAATGGCAAGGCATTGTAAAAACTCCAAAAATCGACTTGGGACAGATTGCGAATCAGTGCATATTCATCACTATCAATACGTTTAATCAGATGTTGACGTTGTAGCAGTTCAACATAAGCAGGCCAGCGTCCAATTTCACCTCGTCCCAAAATTTTTAAAGCTTCTTTATCGTTGACGGTTTCTCCGAGTTTTTGCTTCTTGTAAAACATTTCTAAAATGTCGAGCAACATAATAACAGGATGACGTTTCTGGCGATTGCCGGTGCTAAATGAGGTGAGGGCAAAACTGACTTCAACACCGAGTAAAACAATATTCCATGATAAATAAATCCATAACAGGAAAATCGGCACAGCGGCGAACGCGCCGTAAATGAGTTCATAACTGGTAAAATTTGCCATCATGAAACCGAAGAAACTTTTCAGTAACTGAAATATAGTGCCGCTGAATAATCCTGCCATTGCTGCTGCTGTTATGGGTACAGAACGATTGGGAATGGTCCAGTAAAGAACAAAAAAGCCAAGTACAATCAGTATGTAAGAGATAAGCCCTAAAAAAAGCGTGCCATCGATTTCATAACCCACAAAGTTATTGCTGAGAATGTTGAGTGATGCAACCGTTGAGGAAATCACAAAAGCACTGCCAAGCAGAATTGGCCCAAGTGAAATAATTGTCCAGTAGCGCATAAAACCAATGATGCCACCACGTTGTTGTTTGACTCGCCAAATGCGGTTAAAAGCTTCTTCAACACTGGTTAGCATCATCAGTGAGGTCATAAATAAAAACAGAATACCAATGGCGGTCAGATTGCTGGATTTTTCAGCAAAAGAGTTAAAGGCTTGGTCAAAGGCAATGCTGCTTCGGGGAAGAAAATTACTATAAATTAAATGTTGTACCTGCTGCCGAGCGGGTTCGAGGGCTTTAATTGATGAAATAATCACGAGAAAAACCGTGAGCATCGGCACAACGGCAAACAAAGTGGTATAGGTGAGCGATGCCGCTTTGTCACGACAGCGATCATTTTCAAAACGCATAATCGTAAATAAGATAAATTGAAACCATTTTTTTTCATAAAATGGTAAGCGTGTCATGAGTTTTTGCATAACCTAGACCTAATTGTTTTAATGTGCATTTATGTAATATTTCTCTAAGGCTACCAAAAAATTGCCAAAATACCGTATAGTTTTCTTTTTTATTATCTTTCAGACCCAATGCAAGCTTATATTTTAGTACTTTATTACAGCAAATATGGTTCAACCAAAGACATGGCACATTTAATTGCCGATGGGATTGAAGCGGCCGGGATGTCTGCCAAAATTCGTACTGTTCCGCAGCTCGCAACGTCAGTTGAAGTTGCTGCACCGAGTATTCCTGAAGATGGCGATATTTACTGTAGTTTAGATGATCTTGCAGGATGTGCTGGTTTGGCGCTGGGTTCACCAACACGTTTTGGTAATATGGCAAGTGAAATGAAATATTTCTGGGATCAAACTACGACTTTATGGCTCAGTGGCGCATTGCATAACAAGCCAGCTTGTGTATTTACATCATCGGGTTCCATGCATGGCGGGCAGGAAAGTACGTTGTTGAGCATGTTACCGCCATTGTTTCATCATGGCATGATGATTTTGGGATTAACCAATGCACATCCTGCTTTATCTAATACCAAGTCGGGTGGAACGCCGTATGGTGCAACTCATGTCAGTGGCGCACGTCATGATCAAGGCTTAACTGCGGAAGAAAAAGCTTTATGTTTTGAGCAGGGTAAGCGTTTAGGTGAAGTCGCAATCAAGTTGCTGGGTGGACAATAAATCGCTCAGGCCCGAGCAATTAATGATAGATTTAATTTGGGCAAGCATTCCAGCTTAAATCTACCATATGGTCAAAAAAAAGAGCGAATAAATCGCTCTTTTTTATTTAATCTCTAACGAAAGTCACCTGACCGTCATTTAATGACTCGACACGTGCGAGTGATTCAACGCGGTAGCCTTTGTCCAGCAATAACTGACGTCCAGTTTGGAAAGATTTTTCAATCACAATACCAACACCAACCACTTCAGCTTCGGCTTGATGGATCAAATCAATCAAACCGAGTGCAGCTTGACCATTTGCCAAGAAATCATCAATCACAAGAACTTTATCAGTTGCATGTAAATACTTGTTCGAAATGGCGATGGTACTGGTAGTCTGTTTGGTAAATGAATGTACCTGAGCTTTGTACAAATCATTTTTTAGGGTTAAAGACTGATGTTTGCGTGCGAAAATCACAGGAACACCAAGCTCTAAACCTGCCATGACCGCAGGTGCGATACCTGAAGCTTCAATGGTAATGATTTTGGTAATCCCTTGATCTTTAAAACGAGCAGCAAATTCATGCCCGATCTGTTGCATCAACACAGGGTCAATTTGGTGATTTAAGAAAGCGTCTACTTTGAGAACTTGATCAGATAGAACGATACCTTCACTTAAGATTTTCTGTTCTAGTGCTTGCACAGGGAGGAACCTCTAAGGAACGGATGCTTTTTTAAGCAAAGGCGTATTTTAAAAAGCATCCGAAAAATTGCAAGTCAAAATTGCAAAAATGCGGTTATTTGGTCACCCCTTGATAACCTGTGAGCAGAATTCCATACGAGCTACGACCATCATTATGTGCGACTTTGACTGGTAAATAGTCCAGTTTTGGTGCTAACCAGAAAATGGTATTACGCTCATCTTTTCCATGATCCAGTTTGACTTTAATGGTGCTAAATGTGCCGTAAGGTGTTACGAGATTTTCCGTGCCCAGTTTAATAAATTTGCGTTGGGCAACGCCTTTAGCATCGGTAATATAATAGTTGTTTTTCAGCCCCGTTTTTTTTAAGTCTTCCCGAATTTGTACTTCGGCATTGAGCTCATCTAAAGCGCCTGATTTCCATGCGAAAGAATTGGCTTTACCTTTACGATTGGTCGCAATGGTTTTTCCTGCAGGATTAAAATTAATTCTAAAGGAATCAGATAGCCCTATATAGTTTGCATTACGGCTAAAGTTATTAGAGACGACGTTGCTATCTACCAATGAAAAGTGGCTCGTTTCAGTGGCTGAAGCCACAATACCTGCTTTTGCTGCAAAGACATACGTCCAGTTATTGCCATTTTGTTGAAGGGTCCGTGTTGCAGAACCCATATTGTGACCATTATAGGAAAATTGATAGGTGGCCTTAAATGGACTGAGTGCCATAGCTTGGCTTGAACAGATCAATGCTGCTCCAGCAAGTACAACAGCACTGGTCGATAAAGAGGTAAGTTGTTGCTTGAGCATAAATATATCCTGAAACTTTTAATATTTTATGGTGCTATAAGTTAATCTGAAAAACGGGATCAATCGCATATTTTTTGTATGTTTATGATCACATTATGTGGTTGTTTTGCTTACAGGTGTTTCTTCTGTATCTTCAGGACTACTGCTCACTTTCCTAAAAAGTGCTTCCAAATTAACATTGCCTAAAACCACCAGTTCGGCTTCACGTAGTACGGCATGATTGACATGAACTTTGGCTAAGGTTTCAATAATTGACGGGTTTTTGCCAAGCCAGCGATTTAGATCAAGATAGAGTAAATCATCTTTCACTTCGACAACATTGAAGCGCTGCAAAATCGTGCCTAACGGATCTTTATCCAAGACCTTCTGATAAAAAAACAGGGCAAATTTAAAGCCTATTTTTTGTAAAATATTTTTAAATTTGGCTTCAATCACTTGAGTCTGGCTGATTTGTTCAAATACGAGTAACTGCGTATCTTTGTTCAGTTCCATTTGTAAAAGCTTTAAATCAACTGACAGCGTAGTATATAAGCCTTTGACATTGAGTGTGGCATACAGGCGTAGCCAATCATCATGCACGTCTGCATGCAAGTCCTGTAAAATCTTGACGTTATCGGTCACAAAACGTTTGAAGGTTGCATTTAAAAACACTTGTGACAATGCAAATTCGCGCTCTTCTTCAATAAATCCCCCAGCCTTACGGTATACCTCGCGGATACGTTTAGAAAGATTGGAAATTAGCGTCTGCATAGATCAGGTCCAAAAAATAGTTTTTTATACTGGTTGCAATCTTATTGAATTAGATGAAAAATTCACATCTATTTTTTATACTCGTTCTTGCAAAATGAATATTTGATGTTCTTGAGCAAAAAATAGTATAAAACTGCATTTTTCTCTAAAAAAATCGCATATTTATATGTTACGTGTATTTTTGGCAAGTTTGGTCGTTTTAATGTTATGACAAAGCAACACTCGATTCAGCAAAAAATAACACTGTCTTGGTGGCAAGATTCAGTATTTATGGTGGCAGCCATTTCCGCGTTGCTACTGCATTTGGTTTTGCTATGCATACGCTTTGCCATGCCACAAGCGGATCAGTCTTTGCATCAGGAAATTGCCGTGACGATTCGACCAAGCAAAGAGGTTGTTGAAAATGCAGACTTTATTGCACAGGCAGATCAACAAGGTTCAGGCATTTTTCGACAAAAACACCGTATGTCAACCAATCTTGCTCCAGCAGATGAGTCGCAATCGGCAGGGGATCAGCAATTACAACAACTCGAAATGGTGAAGCAGCAGCGCGAGTTAAAATTTGAAGAAAAAGTACTGATGACGGTCTTGAGCTGGCAAAAGCAAAGTGAAGATCAGCACCGCAAAAAAGCCATGGATGAATTACAAAGCCAGTATCAAGCTAAGGCCGCGATGGTTGCCAGCTTAGAAGCACAATATTTGCAACGCCAGCAGGATTTTAGCCGCCAGCAAAAAATTAAGACAGTCGATGGTATTCAGGCCAAGCGTGATGCGTCTGCTGCATACCTAAATAAATTTCGTGAAAAAGTGGAATTGTATGGCAACCGTTATTATCCAGAGCAGGCAAAACAGCAGCACTGGTCGGGCGAGGTTCGCCTTATGGTGATTCTTAACAGTGAGGGTGGGGTACGTGCAATTCACTTATTGCAAAGCTCTGGGCATGCTGTTTTAGATGAAGCAGCAAAGAATTCCGTACGCCGTGGTGCGCCTTTCGGGCGTTTTGATGCCAGTATGAAAGATATTTCTGAGCTACGTATTGTTCGGACGTGGCGCTTTGATCCTGCTGAGGCAGAGTTTGAAGTAAAATAAAAAATCGGGAGTAAATCCCGATTTTTTATTTTAAGTTGCGATGTTGGTTTGGTAGTGGCGCTGTATTTCACAGACTTCAACGCTATAGTGCTTATACCAGCGTTTCTGTCCAGTCTGTTGAGCCACTATATGTTCACGATCTTGTTGCCAACGCTGAATACTTTCAAGGTCAGACCAGTAAGAAAGCGCTAGTTCTTTTCCATTTTCAGTATAAGCCTCAAACTTGAGACAGCCATATTCAGACAAGGCTTTTTGTCTTAAATGTTGTGCAAGCTGGCTGTATTCATGATCAAGCTGTACAATCTCAGCTTTGAAAATCACCACAAACATCAGTTTGCACTCCAGCGAATTTATAGATCCAGATAGGGATTATCTAAACTGAGTTTACTGAGGATCTCAACTTCGAGAGTCTCCATTTCTTCAGCGTCCTGTTCGCCAGTTTCATGGTCATAGCCCAACAAATGTAGCGTGCCATGTACCAGCATATGGGTAAAATGATCCAGAGGTCTTTTCTTTTGCTGATCTGCTTCTTGAAGCACAACAGGAATACAGATCACCAAATCACCCAATGGGAAAGCATCCAGCATCGGGAGTACTTCTTCAGGAATATCACTGGGAAAAGATAAAACATTGGTCGGTTTATCTTTTTGGCGATATTGCAAATTCAGTGCGTGGCTTTCTGCATTATCCACACAAGCGATGCCGATCTCGCAATCTTGCTGCATGCCTATATGACGTAAAGTAGTCTCAATGACTTTTTTTATATAACTGCGTTTTAGCACCAATTCAGGTGCTAAAACGTCTTGTTGTAACGAAAGATTAAGTTTCAAAATTTGTCCTTAAGCGTCCTGATGCTGAGCATCTGCTGCTACATCATTTTCCTGAACTAGGGCTTCATGGCGTGCTTTACGTGCAGCACGTTCTTCAGCACCAATTCGGTGTTGCTCACTGTCCCAACCTTCATAGGCCTCGACAATTTTTTGTACCAGTTGATGGCGCACCACATCACGTGAGTGGAAGCGGGTAATGTGAATTTCAGTCACAGGTTCAAGTACACGTAAAGCATGAGCTAAACCTGACTGCTGGCCACGTGGCAAGTCAATCTGCGTAATATCGCCTGTAATGACCGCACGTGAACCAAAACCTAAACGGGTGAGGAACATTTTCATCTGTTCAGGTGTGGTGTTTTGTGCTTCATCCAAAATCACGAAGGAGTGATTTAAGGTACGACCACGCATGTAGGCCAAAGGCGCAACTTCAATCACTTGGCGTTCAATCAGTTTCGCTACTTTTTCAAAGCCGAGCATTTCATACAATGCATCGTAGAGTGGGCGTAAATACGGGTCAATTTTCTGGCTTAAATCGCCGGGTAAGAAACCCAGCTTTTCACCAGCTTCAACCGCAGGTCGAACCAGTAAAATACGCTGGATTTCATTGCGTTCCAGCATGTCGACAGCTGCGGCAACGGCTAAATAGGTTTTACCTGTCCCCGCAGGGCCGATACCAAAGGAAATGTCACTTTGCAAAATACGTTGTACGTAGCGTTTCTGGTTTGCGCCACGCGGGTTAATCCGCCCTTTTCGTGTTTGCAACCAGATACTGTCCAACCCAGTATGTTCCTGACCTTCGTCATCCATGAGATCACGTTCGGTCTGGCTACCTTGAATCATCATGTGTAACTGATCTGCACTCACTGAGGAGGACAGTTCTGCTTCTTCATGCAGTCGCTGTAGGAGAGTTTCTGCTCTCTCCACCGCTTCAATATCCCCATCGATATAGAAAACATCACCTCGATGAGTAATTTGGACATCTAAACGTTGTTCGATTTGTTTCAAGTGAGCGTTATAAGCACCCAACATGCTTTTTAAACGCTCCATTGAAATACCCGGAAAAGATACTGTACGTCGGATCGCTGCAGTCAAGACAATTCCTTTAAGTGTTGTTTAGTCTATAGCCCTACATTACGCCACGTCAGGCTCAAGATTCAAGAGCTCTCCATAGACTAAATTTAAAGTTTTGATGTCAGTAATCTCGATTTCTGCAAAACGACCCAGCCATGCTGCATCACCAATAAACGTGACTAAGCGGGTATTGTCTGCCGTGCCGACTAACAGGTTGGGATCTTTCTCTGAAACATTTTCGATCAGGACACGTTGAACAGTACCCAGCATGGCATCCGTTTTGTCGATACTAGATTGCTTAATGACTTTTTGTACCTGTGCCAGACGCTCTTTTTTCACTTCTTCAGGGGTTGTGTCTTCAAGCTCTGAAGCAGGTGTACCTGGGCGTTTAGAGTAAATAAAGCTATAAGAATGATCGAAATCCAAATCTTTAATGAACTGTAAAGTTTCTGCAAAATTTTCATCAGTTTCGCCTGGGAAACCAATAATAAAGTCACTCGATAAATGCATGTCTGGGCGGATTGCACGTAACTTCTCAATTTTATTGATATAAACATCAATCGTGTGGTTACGTTTCATGGCCTGTAACACGGCATTTGAACCGCTTTGTACAGGCAAGTGTAAGTGAGACACCATTTGCGGCAGGTCACGGTAGCATTGAATCAGGTCATCCGAAAATTCAAGTGGATGTGATGTTGTGTAGCGTAAACGGCCAATACCCGGAATTTCCGAGACCAAACGCAACAAGTCTGCAAAAGTACAGATGTTGCCATCGAAGGTTTCACCCCGATAACCATTGACGTTTTGTCCAAGCAGGCTAATTTCACGTACGCCTTTTTCTGCAAGTCCTGCAATTTCAGCCAAGACATCGTCCAGAGGACGCGAAACTTCTTCACCACGGGTATACGGTACAACACAGAATGAACAGTATTTTGAGCAGCCTTCCATAATTGAAACAAAGGCTTTGTAACCTTCAACACGCGGTTCAGGCAAGAAGTCAAATTTTTCAATATCAGGGAAGGAAATATCGACCAGTTTAATTTTGTCTTGCTTTGGCTTTTCAATCTGTTCTTGGTGTTGATCCAGCATTTGAGGTAAACGGTGCAGAGTTTGCGGTCCAAAAACCATATCGACATACGGCGCACGTTTTTGGATGTTGTCACCTTCCTGTGATGCGACACAGCCACCGACACCAATAATCAGGTCAGGATTTTTTTCTTTGAGTTTGCGCCAGCGCCCGAGTTCACTGAATACTTTTTCCTGTGCTTTTTCGCGAATCGAACAGGTGTTCATCAGTAAAATATCGGCATCTTTGGGATCGTTGGTGAGCTCGTAACCATGTGAGTCGCCAAGCAAGTCTGCCATACGGTGACTGTCATATTCATTCATTTGACACCCTTGAGTTTCAATGTACAGCTTTTTGACTGTATTTGAAGCATCAGAGGTGTGCAAAGGCTGGGAGACAGTGTTTTCTGAGGCAGCTTCGGCACGTGCTGGAATGAAGGTCTGAACCGTCATGTAGGCTCCTGAAAAATAGGGCTAAGTGATCAGATGCTGAGAAGCATGATGCTGAAACACTTTGGCAGAGAATAAAAGGAGCAGTATTTTAGCATTTTTTGTTTTGAAGCTATAGCTCTTTTAGTTTTTCCCAATCAGCATAAAGTTGCTGATTATTTGTGCAAAATTATTACATAACATAACAACAACAATGTATGTATTAACATTAAACTGAGGGCAAAAATTGCAGGGCAAGCGAAGGTGTATTCGGCTATATGAACAGATTGCGGGTTTTATGTGCAACAACATATCAATTTTATGGCCGTTTATTTGCCTTGGGATGTGTTTTGGGGACAAGTTGTGTCGCATCTGCTGCCGAAGAGCAGTTTAACGATGCATTACGAGCTGCCAGCTCAGGAAATACCGCACTATTAGATCAGTATTCTGCCAGTATGCAGCAAGATAGCTTGGGATATTATCCTGAATATTGGAAGCTTAATATGAGCTTGGGTTATCAGCCTTCAGGTAATATTATTGACTTTGCCAAACGTTACCCACAGTCGGCGATGGCTGAAAAACTTGCCGCAGATTATGTCGAAGAAAAAGTTAAACAAGCTGATTATAGCAATGCCCGACCTGTCGTTCCTTATGTAACTAATCCTGATCAGGCCGAAAGCTGTGCAGTAGCACAGGTTCGTGCTAAGTCAGATGACCCGCTGGTTTTTGCAGAATTTAAAGATCTTTGGCTAAATACAGGAAATTTACCCGAATCTTGTCAGGGGGTGGGACGGATGATGTTGACCAGCCCCTTGATGAGCACACAAGACAAACAACAGCGTTTATGGGGTGAATTGCGCGCCGGACAAATAGACAAGGCTCAAGCAACAGCGAATGCTATGGGCTTAAATCTCTCCTTGGCACAGTTCAACCAGATTCAAAGTAACCCGTTAAATTATTTATGGTCAGCACCTAAAAACAATGATGCAGATTATGCCTATCTTATTTTTGCGCTTGCCCGTTTGACCGAAACCGATCTGGATTCGGGTTTAAGTGCCACCAATCGTGCTGCGGAAAATGTGCCTGAAGCTGTACAGAAATATTTGTATCGCACAGTGGCTTATATTGGCGGAACTACCGTACTCAAAAATAATTTTAACCGCATTGTGTTGAACTATTTTGATGCCAGTTATGGTGGCTTGCCATTTAGCCCAGAAGAAGCTGAAGTCTATGCGCGCCAAGCTGTACGTTTTGGTGCTTGGGACAGTGTGATGCGTGCGATTGGCAGTATGACAATCACCCAGCAACAGGAGGATCGCTGGCAGTACTGGCTAGGGCGTGCTTATGAACAGCGCGGCGATGCCAATTCAAAACGCATTGCGATGGGGATTTATCAGCAATTGGCACAAAGTGGCGATGATTATCATAACTTGTTAGCGCAAGAGCGTTTAGGTAAAAATTATAACAAACGCGAACAAGCTCAACCTTCAAGTCGAGATTTTCAGCGTTTAGATCAAGATATCCATTTTCGGCGTGCATTTACCCTGAAAAAAATTAATGCACCCGACAGTTATACTAACCGTGAATGGAACTGGGCGGTACGTCAGGCATACTTACGTGAAGATGATGGATTATTGTTGGCTGCTGCCCAGCGTGCTGCCGATTTGGGTTGGTATGATCGGGCAATTTATGCTGCTAACCGCACAGTGAAGAAACATAATGACAATTTGAGCTATTTGACACCACATCAGAATACGGTACTGAGCTATAGCCAAAATGTTAATTTAGACCCCGCATGGGCTTATGGTTTAATGCGTCAGGAAAGTCGTTTTGTGACTCATGCACGTTCCAATGTTGGAGCGGGAGGTTTAATGCAAATTATGCCTACAACCGCGAAACAAGTCGCAAAACAAATGGGGGAAACGTATAATCCTGCAGTCTTAACGGACATGAATACCAATATTCGTTATGGCACATATTATTTGTCGATGATTCAAGGGCAGCTTAACGGTAATGCTGTCTTGGCGACAGCAGGTTATAATGCTGGCCCAAATCGGGCACGCCGTTGGCAAGCCAATACGGGGACAATCGCTGCGGATCAGTATGTGGAAAGTATTCCGTTGTCAGAAACACGTGATTATGTGAAAAATGTGATGACCAATGCAACGCATTACGGCGCAGTGCTTGGTCAGGGAATACAAAATATTGGTAAATGGATGCGTGCTATTCCAGCGCGTATAGAGCAATAAATCTGAGAGATGTAAGATTTTGGTTTTCTACATGGCTAAACAAGGATGTCTAGAGCATTCAGCTTCTCTAATCGTGAGTTTATTGATTGCTATTGGTTTTTTGGTTATTTTCTCCTCAGCTCATGCACAGCCAAATCAAAGCCCAAGCCGAGGCTACATTTTACATGTTCAAATGACACCTGCAGTTTGTGCGCTTGATCCTAATCGTAAAAAACAGCGTAAATGTTTAGAGGGTTATGCCCTGACAGTTGCAGGTTTGGTTCCTGAAGGTCGTTATACGGGATGTGAAACCACTAGCTCCGCCATTTTACCGCCGTTACAAGCCAAAGTTGTTGCGCGTATTATTCCTGATGAAGTGTCGCGGATTCAGCTTTGGCATAGTGTTGGTGACTGTATGTCTATGTCTGCGGTACAGTATTTTAGAACAATTATTAACTACGCCCAGCGCTTAAAAATTCCTGCTGTTCTAACTGATGCTTCATCACATACGATTCAGCGTCAAACCTTGTTGGCACAGTTTCTGAAACTCAACTCAGGATTGCCTGCCGATGGGATTGAATTTTCCTGTCAAAATAATCATGGAACAACTTTATTGACCCATGTGAGTGTTTGTTACAATAGCAATGGTTCTTATAAGTCATGTACAAGTCATGAACTGTCTAACTGCCCGAAAAATTTCACTATTCAGGGAACCTATTAGCGATGGCGATGATGAGTCATCAGAAGCTCATTTGATTGCTTTAAAAAGATAAAAATACTTGTCAGATCCCTTCAGATTTTTGTTTTGAGCAAATTTAGCTATTAATAAGCCTAATTTTGTTTAAATTATCTATCAGACTTTTGTTGCAAATCATTCTATTTTTTATGCAGGACTCGCAAGATTGGAGTACAATAATTGCCGTTTATGATTAACGATTAAATGGAAAAACTGTTTAATCATATCAACGATCCTCAATTGGAGATAATTACATGAAGCAACCCGTTCGTGTTGCCGTTACTGGCGCTGCAGGTCAAATTGGTTATAGCTTGTTATTCCGTATCGCAAGCGGCGAAATGTTAGGGAAAGACCAACCAGTTATTTTACAATTGCTTGAAATTCCAGTTGAGAAAGCTCAACAAGCGCTTAAAGGCGTGATGATGGAACTTGATGACTGTGCGTTCCCATTATTGGCAGGCATGATCGGTACTGATGATCCAAAAGTTGCATTTAAAGATGCTGACTATGCATTGTTAGTTGGTTCACGTCCACGTGGTCCTGGTATGGAACGTGCTGACTTACTTAAAGTAAACGGCGAAATCTTCATTGGTCAAGGCAAAGCACTAAACGAAGTTGCTAGCCGTGATGTTAAAGTGCTTGTTGTAGGTAACCCTGCTAACACTAACGCTTACATCGCAATGAAATCTGCTCCAGATCTTCCAGCGAAAAACTTTACAGCTATGTTGCGTCTTGACCACAACCGTGCGTTGACTCAACTTGCTCAAAAAGCGGGTGTTGCTGTAGCTGACATCGACAACATGACAGTTTGGGGTAACCACTCTCCGACAATGTATGCTGACTACCGTTTTGCAAATGTAAACGGCGAAAGCTTAAAAGACAAAATCAACGATGCAGCATGGAATAAAGACGTATTCCTTCCTACCGTTGGTAAACGCGGTGCTGCGATCATTGAAGCACGTGGTTTGTCTTCTGCTGCTTCTGCTGCAAATGCTGCAATCGACCATATGCATGACTGGGCGCTTGGTACAAACGGCAAATGGGTAACTATGGGTATTCCTTCTGACGGTTCTTATGGTATCCCTGAAGGCGTAATGTTCGGTTTCCCTGTAACAACTGAAAACGGTGAATACAAAATCGTTCAAGGTTTGGAAATTGATGAATTCAGCCGTGAGCGTATCAACGTTACATTGAACGAACTTGAAGAAGAGCGTGCAGCAATTGCTGATATGCTTAAATAATTAAAATTTAATCTTCAAGATTAAGTTTGAAAAAAGCACTCCATTTTCGGGGTGCTTTTTTTATGGCTTTACACGAATTCAACTGAGTATTGCTCAACAAAAGTACAGTAATTCCTTAGAATAAAGTTATGTTGCTTTGGAGAATAAAAAATGTTTGAACAACAACCAACACTACAATTACTGTTTCAACAACTCGGCTTGGCTGCAGAAGCAGAAGCGATGGAGGAGTTTGTTACAACACATCAACTGGCACAAAATGTTTATTTGGCAGATGCTCCATTCTGGAGTGCATCGCAACGTGAGTTTTTACAACATCGTTGTGACCAAGATGATGAATGGGCAATTATCGTCGATGAACTCAATGAACTGTTACATACAGACGCTCAATATCCTTTGTCTTGATATCGAAATCTAAAAACCTCTATGCGTTGCCATAGAGGTTTTTTTATTTAATGGAACTGGGTTTTAATCAATTCGATAAACCAGATTTCCTGACGCAGCGGCTTAAAAGCTGGATGTGTGTGTAGAAGCTCATGATCATATTCGGAACTGACAACATATTTACGCAGCCAGTGCTTGGTAAGCGCCTGTTCTTTTTTCACCATTGAGGCATATGCCAAGAAGAAATATAAATCGCCGTAGGGTAAATGAGATAATGGTTTTAAAATTTGCTGGGTAATCAGTGCGAATTTATTATCCTGACTGAGCTCAAAATAAATCATATATGCTTTGGCAAGCTGTAAAGATAAATCCACATACAATTGGATCGAGATTTCTTCAAACTCGATTCGAGCCTGCTCTAGAATAGCCAGAGCTTCATGTAAAAAATACAGCTGTTCTTGACGATTGTTGCTGAACGTGACCAGCTGCAAGCGTAAATTACCGCGTTCCAAAGCCAGTTCGGGGCTATTGGCATCTAAATAAAGTTGATCAGTTTCCCCGATCCGCGCAATAATCTCTTGGCTATTATTCAACATACTTCAATCCTCAATCGCTTATTTGCAGTATATGCGGATATCTCGACACTTTTAAAGTGAGAAAATATTAACTGTGGTGACTATGACCAAATCGAGTGATTGCTACGCATCCATGCTGTAATGGATAAGCGCTGCTGTTTCGCCGCCAAGACTTCATGCAATAAGTCACTTTGAAAAAGTGCAATACGATTTGGTTTAGGTTCTAAAATATGCCAGTTTTGCTGTTTATCTTGCAGGCGTAATTGTCCACCCCAGTCTTCATGCCATTCTGGATGTAAATATAATACTGCTGAAATCAGACGATCATTCTTTTTTTGAGGGTTATCTCGGTGTAAGGCATAAAATTCACCAGCGTTATAACAGGCAAAGTGCGCTTCCACTTCACGAATCCCGAAGAAAAATGCCTGATTGAGTTCCTGAGCCAGATGCATCAATGTTGTTACGTGTTGCTCAGCAATCGGCAAATTATCATTGATCCATAAAATATGATCACTACGAATTTGGCTGACGACACCATTTTGAATGGCAGCATCCCGAAATTCGTTTAAATGGTGCATACATTCCTGATGGACTGACTGTAAATATTCTTCAGAATACGCCTGATCAATCACACTGAACCCAGTGTTATCCAAATCATTGATAATTTTATTAATATCCCAGAGGTTTGATAAAGTTTCAGCCATAATTCTCCAAAAAATCTAATCATATAAAAAAGCTGAGCCATTTTAGAACAAGTGCCCAATCCGCATCGATGTTTTTTTCATGTTAAGATAGCTGTTGATTTTAGGAATTGATACAAACATGAATTATCGTCACCATTTTCATGCTGGCAACTTCGCGGATGTCATGAAGCATGTACTTTTGTTACAACTTCTGACGCGCCTGAATGCAAAAGATAAACCTTATCGTTATATCGACACGCATGGCGGTGCGGGAAAATATGACTTGTCAGAAGCGCCTGCCCAAAAGTCAGGGGAATACCTCTCAGGCATTCATCGTCTGGTGCAATTGCCTTCAATTCAGAAACGTCAAGCACCCGAAGCTGTGCAGCAGTATTTGAATTTGGTAGAAAGCATGCGTGTTGAAGATGGACGTGGTGCTTACCCAGGTTCACCATGGTTTGCCTTGCAAGGTATGCGTGACATCGACAAAGCCACCATTTTTGAAATGCAACGAGATGTGTTTCAGCAATTACGCCACAATATTCGTGACAAACGTGCAGGCTTGCATGAGCGTGATGCTTATGAAGGATTGCTGGGTGTGATTCCACCAAAAGAAAAACGTGGTTTGGTGATGATTGACCCACCTTATGAATTAGAACGTAAGGATTTCCCGCAATTGGTTGAGCTGTTGGTGAATGCCTACAAAAAATGGCCAACAGGCGTATTTGCGGTATGGTATCCAATTAAAGATCGTCCGATGATTGAGCGTTTTGAGAAAAAAATGAGCAAAACGGGAATTCGCCGTCAGCTCGTTTGTGAAATCTGTGTTTGGCCAGATGATACACCTATAGGCTTAAATGGCTGTGGTATGTTGATTATTAATCCACCTTGGCAGTTTGCTGAACAAGCAGATCAAGCATTACATTGGTTATTCCCACATTTGCGCATGCAAGAGAACGGTGGTTCAGTTGCAGTCAAATGGTTAGTGGGTGAATAATACATACGGTTTTAATCAAACAATATTGGGGAAGCAACAACATGACCAATGTGCCCAAACACAACGGAGATTGCTCAGATGATGCTTATGATGGGCTGACATTTGAAGTCATCGAAGAAGAAGATACGCATGAAGGGCAGCGCATCAAGCGGCGCGGGATTTATTTATGGCCTAACCTGATTACAACAGCAGCATTGTTGTCTGGATTTTATTCGATTATTTCGAGTATGGACGGCCAATTTATACATGCGATTTATGCCATATTTCTTGCAGCATTGTTCGATGGGCTTGATGGTCGTGTGGCACGGGCAATTGGTGCACAAAGTGCTTTTGGTGAGCAATTTGATTCACTTTCCGATTTGATCGCTTTTGGCCTTGCTCCTGCAATTTTGATGTATAGCTGGAGTTTGCACGGTTTGGGGCGTATAGGCTTGGCTTGTTGTTTTGTCTACACTGCGTGTGCGGCCTTTCGTCTGGCACGTTTCAACGTACAAATCGGCGTGGTCGACAAGCGCTACTTTATTGGTGTTGCAAGCCCTTTAGCTGCAATTTTAGTGATCTGTTTGGTTTGGGTTAGTCGTGATTATTCATATGTCTTTCATGTCAAAGAATTATCCACTCAAATCGGATATGCGATCTTTATGGTTGTCGTTGGCTTGCTCATGATTTCCAATATGAAGTATTACTCGTTTAAACAGATGGATCGTAAACGTGTACCTTTTGTGGTGATGTTGCCTGTAGTACTGATTTTGGCTGCAATGACCTATAACATCCCCGTTGGTATACTGGTGGTTGCAAGTATTTACGCGCTTTCAGGCATAGTGACTACTTTTTTAGCCAGGAAAAAAGTAACATAAAAATAAACGCCAAGCTCAAGGAGGTTGTAATGAAGTGGAACAGTTTTTCCAAGTCTGCCAAACAGCCTCCAAGCCTTGCAAAATTACAATGGTTGCCAAACGTCCAATATAAAACACTACATTATGGTTTGGTTTTTCTCAATTTACCTCCGCCACTCTATTATCTAAATTTCTTAACTTTGCTTGGCGTTCCCAATATTCCCGTTCTCTATAATCCATCTGAAATTACGACGACAGAGCTAGATACAGCTTTGGTTTTTAATTCTTGTAGCCTAAATCATTTGAGTTGTTTACATAGTTATTCGATTCAGGATGAATGTGGGCAAACACCAGAATTTCTGGACTTCGCACAAAATATAAAAATTATTAAAAATCTAAATAGCTTAAAGCTGATTCAGCAACATAGTGAATTACAGTTTGAACTCAATATTCAGTTGCATGCACCTAAGTATAAAAATCATCTATTCAATTTGGGTATTGCAGAACAATGGCTTTGCCCGATTGAGATGCAAGGAATATTGAGCGATAAACATCAACACTATCAGATTCAAACTACAGGATTATGGAGTTATGCCCGCACAGTTCAGCTGCCATTCTGGAACTGGCATTTTTATACACGACAAATCATACAGGTCGAACAGTGGCAATTTATTTTTTATCAGGTTCGTAACCGATTTAACCAAATTATTCATAGTAAACTTATTGTTTTTGACTTACAGCAGCAAAAAACTCAGGTATATAACCGAGATGTAGAATTTGAAATTGCCAGAGTCTATCCTAAGGTTATCACTCCAAATGGTTTGAGTATGTATTTGCCACGCGAATTTTCATGGCATTTACAGCATTCTCAAATTCAATTGCAGCTTTTTGCAACGGCACGAGGCGATTATAAGTTTGGATTTGGTGCAGGGTATGTTGGTAGCTTTAGCTATAATCTTAAATTTAATCAAAAAAATTACCAGTCTGACGCGGGTTATTGTGAATATGTTGATTGCCGTGCATTGAAATGGCAAGAAATAGACCGCTCTGAAAAAGAATTTTTATTTCATTTAGCTCAAAATTTAGCCTTCCAGCCATTAAAAACCCCGAAATAGGCTAAAAAAGAGGCAGGTGAATAGAAATATTGAAGAATGGGGTTGCGTTAGAATGGTTATGGTCTATAATGCGTATCCATCGGCGGTGATGCAGATAAAAACTTGTTGATTAACAAGGGCTTAGCTAGATAGATAAGTTTTTAGTTGATTGAATGAGTTTTAAAAAATATCGAAATTACCTGTTGACTTTGTTTTAAAATAGAGTAACATAGCCGACCTAGCTTGATGATGACGAATCATCGAGAAGATCATTAAGAGAATTGGAAGAACAACTTGTGTGGATTTTTATCAGTTGATCAGTCGAATATATATTTCATTGATTGAATTGGTAGAAATTTCTCGAAGTTTATTTGAGCGAATTTTTAGTCAGTAAGATTAATGAGCCAGATTTAGCACTTTTAGTAAAGTGCAATGATTTTAAACTGAAGAGTTTGATCATGGCTCAGATTGAACGCTGGCGGCAGGCTTAACACATGCAAGTCGAGCGGAGCGAAGGTGCTTGCACCTTAGCTTAGCGGCGGACGGGTGAGTAATGCTTAGGAATCTGCCTATTAGTGGGGGACAACGTTTCGAAAGGAACGCTAATACCGCATACGTCCTACGGGAGAAAGCAGGGGATCTTCGGACCTTGTGCTAATAGATGAGCCTAAGTCGGATTAGCTAGTTGGTGGGGTAAAGGCCTACCAAGGCGACGATCTGTAGCGGGTCTGAGAGGATGATCCGCCACACTGGGACTGAGACACGGCCCAGACTCCTACGGGAGGCAGCAGTGGGGAATATTGGACAATGGGCGAAAGCCTGATCCAGCCATGCCGCGTGTGTGAAGAAGGCCTTTTGGTTGTAAAGCACTTTAAGCGAGGAGGAGGCTTCTTTGGTTAATACCCAAAGTAAGTGGACGTTACTCGCAGAATAAGCACCGGCTAACTCTGTGCCAGCAGCCGCGGTAATACAGAGGGTGCAAGCGTTAATCGGATTTACTGGGCGTAAAGCGTGCGTAGGCGGCTAATTAAGTCAAATGTGAAATCCCCGAGCTTAACTTGGGAATTGCATTCGATACTGGTTAGCTAGAGTATGGGAGAGGATGGTAGAATTCCAGGTGTAGCGGTGAAATGCGTAGAGATCTGGAGGAATACCGATGGCGAAGGCAGCCATCTGGCCTAATACTGACGCTGAGGTACGAAAGCATGGGGAGCAAACAGGATTAGATACCCTGGTAGTCCATGCCGTAAACGATGTCTACTAGCCGTTGGGGTCTTTGAGACCTTAGTGGCGCAGCTAACGCGATAAGTAGACCGCCTGGGGAGTACGGTCGCAAGACTAAAACTCAAATGAATTGACGGGGGCCCGCACAAGCGGTGGAGCATGTGGTTTAATTCGATGCAACGCGAAGAACCTTACCTGGCCTTGACATACTAAGAACTTTCCAGAGATGGATTGGTGCCTTCGGGAACTTAGATACAGGTGCTGCATGGCTGTCGTCAGCTCGTGTCGTGAGATGTTGGGTTAAGTCCCGCAACGAGCGCAACCCTTTTCCTTATTTGCCAGCGAGTAATGTCGGGAACTTTAAGGATACTGCCAGTGACAAACTGGAGGAAGGCGGGGACGACGTCAAGTCATCATGGCCCTTACGGCCAGGGCTACACACGTGCTACAATGGTCGGTACAAAGGGTTGCTACCTAGCGATAGGATGCTAATCTCAAAAAGCCGATCGTAGTCCGGATTGGAGTCTGCAACTCGACTCCATGAAGTCGGAATCGCTAGTAATCGCGGATCAGAATGCCGCGGTGAATACGTTCCCGGGCCTTGTACACACCGCCCGTCACACCATGGGAGTTTGTTGCACCAGAAGTAGCTAGCCTAACAGCAATGAGGGCGGTTACCACGGTGTGGCCGATGACTGGGGTGAAGTCGTAACAAGGTAGCCGTAGGGGAACCTGCGGCTGGATCACCTCCTTAACGAAAAGACGGATTGATTGGTAAGAATCCACAACAAGTTGTTCTTCTGGTATATCGAATGGGTCTGTAGCTCAGTTGGTTAGAGCACACGCTTGATAAGCGTGGGGTCACAAGTTCAAGTCTTGTCAGACCCACCAAAGACAATTCGATATAAATTGATGATATAAGCTGGGGACTTAGCTTAGTTGGTAGAGCGCCTGCTTTGCACGCAGGAGGTCAGGAGTTCGACTCTCCTAGTCTCCACCACGAATTCTGAAGATTAGAGTTCGAGCTAAAGATTACAGAATTTAGTAAGAGAAAAACCTGAAGGTTTTATTTTATTAACTTCTGTGATTTAAGTATCACGGTATTAGTGTGATCCGACGAGGGCACATTAACTCATTAACAGATTGGTAAAATTGAGTCTGAAATAAATTGTTCAACTCATTCATTCGAAAGAATGAAATGAGAACTAGCAAATTAACTGAATCAAGCGTTTTGGTATATGAATTAGATTGAAGCTGTACAGTGTTTAGATACACAGTACTTCAAACTGTAAGAGATTGATGAGAAATCATTGATCATGTCTTATTACTACTTGTAGGTAATAACGACTGTTTGGGGTTGTATAGTCAAGTAATTAAGTGCATGTGGTGGATGCCTTGGCAGTCAGAGGCGATGAAAGACGTGATAGCCTGCGAAAAGCTTCGGGGAGGCGGCAAATATCCTGTGATCCGGAGATGTCTGAATGGGGGAACCCACTTACCATAAGGTAGGTATTGCAACATGAATACATAGTGTTGCAAGGCGAACGAGGGGAAGTGAAACATCTCAGTACCCTTAGGAAAAGAAATCAATTGAGATTCCCTCAGTAGCGGCGAGCGAACGGGGATCAGCCCATTAAGTTATATGTGTTTTAGCGGAATGCTCTGGGAAGTGCAACCGTAGAGGGTGATAGTCCCGTACACGAAAGGGCACATATAATGATGACGAGTAAGGCGAGGCACGTGAAACCTTGTCTGAATATGGGGGGACCATCCTCCAAGGCTAAATACTCCTGACTGACCGATAGTGAACCAGTACCGTGAGGGAAAGGCGAAAAGAACCCCTGTGAGGGGAGTGAAATAGATCCTGAAACCGCATGCATACAAGCAGTGGGAGCACCTTCGTGGTGTGACTGCGTACCTTTTGTATAATGGGTCAGCGACTTATATTCAGTGGCGAGGTTAACCGTATAGGGGAGCCGTAGAGAAATCGAGTCTTAATAGGGCGTTTTAGTCGCTGGGTATAGACCCGAAACCGGGTGATCTATCCATGAGCAGGTTGAAGGTTGGGTAACACTAACTGGAGGACCGAACCCACCGTCGTTGAAAAGCCGGGGGATGACTTGTGGATAGGGGTGAAAGGCTAATCAAACTCGGTGATAGCTGGTTCTCCCCGAAAGCTATTTAGGTAGCGCCTCGGACGAATACCATAGGGGGTAGAGCACTGTTTCGGCTAGGGGGTCATCCCGACTTACCAAACCGATGCAAACTCCGAATACCTATGAGTACTATCCGGGAGACAGACTGCGGGTGCTAACGTCCGTAGTCAAGAGGAAAACAATCCAGACCGCCAGCTAAGGCCCCAAAATCATAGTTAAGTGGGAAACGATGTGGGAAGGCATAGACAGCTAGGAGGTTGGCTTAGAAGCAGCCACCCTTTAAAGAAAGCGTAATAGCTCACTAGTCGAGTCGGCCTGCGCGGAAGATGTAACGGGGCTAAAACTATGTGCCGAAGCTGCGGATTTGACATTAGTCAAGTGGTAGGGGAGCGTTCTGTAAGCCGATGAAGGTGGATTGAGAAGTCTGCTGGAGGTATCAGAAGTGCGAATGCTGACGTGAGTAACGACAAAACGGGTGAAAAACCCGTTCGCTGAAAGACCAAGGGTTCCAGTCCAACGTTAATCGGGGCTGGGTGAGTCGACCCCTAAGGCGAGGCCGAAAGGCGTAGTCGATGGGAAATTGGTTAATATTCCAATACTTCTGTGTAATGCGATGAGAGGACGGAGAAGGTTAGGTCAGCCTGGCGTTGGTTGTCCAGGTGAAAGACAGTAGGCATGCATCTTAGGCAAATCCGGGGTGCTCTATGCTGAGAGTTGATAGCAAGCTGTACTTGTACAGTGAAGTGGCTGATACCATGCTTCCAAGAAAAGTCTCTAAGCTTCAGTTACACAGGAATCGTACCCTAAACCGACACAGGTGGTCAGGTCGAGTAGACCAAAGCGCTTGAGAGAACTCTGCTGAAGGAACTAGGCAAAATGGTACCGTAACTTCGGGAGAAGGTACGCTGCTGACGGTGATTCCCCTTGCGGGATGAGCTATTGGCAGCCACAGAAACCAGGCCGCTGCAACTGTTTATTAAAAACATAGCACTCTGCAAACACGAAAGTGGACGTATAGGGTGTGATGCCTGCCCGGTGCTGGAAGGTTAATTGATGGGGTTAGCGTAAGCGAAGCTCTTGATCGAAGCCCCAGTAAACGGCGGCCGTAACTATAACGGTCCTAAGGTAGCGAAATTCCTTGTCGGGTAAGTTCCGACCTGCACGAATGGCATAATGATGGCGGCGCTGTCTCCAGCAGAGGCTCAGTGAAATCGAATTCGCCGTGAAGATGCGGTGTACCCGCGGCTAGACGGAAAGACCCCGTGAACCTTTACTGCAGCTTGACATTGAACTTTGATCTTACTTGTGTAGGATAGGTGGGAGGCTTTGAAGTTGGGACGCCAGTTCCAATGGAGCCATCCTTGAAATACCACCCTGGTAATATTGAGGTTCTAACTCTGTCCCGTGATCCGGGACGAGGACCATGTCTGGTGGGTAGTTTGACTGGGGCGGTCTCCTCCTAAAGAGTAACGGAGGAGTACGAAGGTGCGCTCAGCGTGGTCGGAAATCACGCGTAGAGTATAAAGGCAAAAGCGCGCTTAACTGCGAGACCCACAAGTCGAGCAGGTACGAAAGTAGGTCTTAGTGATCCGGTGGTTCTGTATGGAAGGGCCATCGCTCAACGGATAAAAGGTACTCTGGGGATAACAGGCTGATACCGCCCAAGAGTTCATATCGACGGCGGTGTTTGGCACCTCGATGTCGGCTCATCTCATCCTGGGGCTGAAGCAGGTCCCAAGGGTATGGCTGTTCGCCATTTAAAGAGGTACGCGAGCTGGGTTTAGAACGTCGTGAGACAGTTCGGTCCCTATCTACCGTGGGCGCTGGAAATTTGAGAGGATCTGCTCCTAGTACGAGAGGACCAGAGTGGACGAACCTCTGGTGTACCGGTTGTGACGCCAGTCGCATCGCCGGGTAGCTATGTTCGGAAGGGATAACCGCTGAAAGCATCTAAGCGGGAAGCCTACCTCAAGATAAGATTTCCCTAGGAATTTATTCCTCTAAAGAGCCGTTCGAGACTAGGACGTTGATAGGTTGGGTGTGGAAGCATAGTGATATGTGAAGCTGACCAATACTAATTGCTCGTGAGGCTTGACTATACAACACCCAAGCAGTTGTATATAAAGCTTAAATCGATTCATAAAAGATCAGTTAAATCTGATCTGAAACAAAGAACTTGATTTAGTAAACGCTAGAACATAAAATTCGACTCAGTTAACCAATTTGTTAATAACTCATTTGGTACACAGTACGGTAGCAACAAGATCAACATGATCTGAGCATAAAACCCGAAAATGTCCATAAACAGTTGTGCTGGCGACCATAGCAAGAGTGAACCACCTGATCCCTTCCCGAACTCAGAAGTGAAACCTCTTAGCGCTGATGGTAGTGTGGGGTTACCCATGTGAGAGTAAGTCATCGCCAGCTCATTATTCTAAGCACCCCCTGACTCAATAGAGCAGGGGGTGCTTTTTTATTCGGGAAGAAAAATTAAATAATTTTTATCATTACTCTATATTGTGGTTAAAAATAGATTAAGAACTTGCCATAGTTATGTTGAACGCTAGCTTTCAACAACCATTCACCCATGCTTCATTCATCACATCATGTAAAGTTTTACTATGAATTCATTTAACATATTTGATTCACTTCCAAAAGATCTAAGTTCAGAAGTGTTTGAGGACATTGTTCATTCTTCAACAGTAAGAATTGAGCGTATAGTTTCAAAAGGGCATTGCTCACCCGAGATAGGTTGGTACGATCAGGATGAGAATGAATGGGTCATGATTGTTGAAGGAGAAGCTGTTTTGGAATTCGATGATGGCTCAAAATGTAAGTTGTCTACTGGTGATTACATAAATATTCCTGCCCATGTCAAACATAAGGTGATCTGGACAAATCCAAATCAAATTACCATTTGGCTTGCGGTCTTCTATAAGTCGTAAACAATGATATAAAAAGCCATTTAAGTAGCTACTCTCAACTCTAGTATTAGATTTTCATTGAATTTATATGTGAATACATTAAAAAATAAAGAAAGAGAGCCTAAATTTTATCAATTAAGCTAATTGCTTTTCTGATTATTAAAATAGTCCTCCAAACGTCAAAAAACTCTTTACAGAGCATTTAATTGACGCCGAGCATGCTTCAATGCAGTTCTTAAGCCTTCTTCCAAGGTTGGATGATAAAACGGTTTTTCTAAAATTTCATCAATTGTGAGCTGTTCGGAAATGACCCAGTTGAGCAAATGTGCCAAATGTTCGGCTGCTTCGACCAGTAATTCTGCACCAAGTAACTGGTTATTTTGGGGGGCAACATATACCTCAATCGCCCCTTGGTTTTTGCCCAAAACTAAAGCTCGTGCTTGTTTTGTATAAGAGGCTGTACCAACAATAAAGGGAATATTTTTTGTTTGAAGTTCTTTATAGCTTTGTCCCACGCTTGCCATTTCAGGAGAACAAAAAACAATATTTAAAGGCGTTAAGGTCTTAATATTTTGAATATTTGGGTAATTTAAGCAGTTATGTACAACCATTTTACCTTCATGCGCTGCTTCATGTTGAACAGGAGTAGAGGTTGCCGCATCGCCAACAATAAAAATCGGGTAATTGCTAAGTTGTCGGGTTTTTTCATCAATCTGGAGTTGTTTGATATCCTGAAAACTTGCTTCAATATTTGCAAGTTGCAGGCTTGGTAGCAATGAGCGTCGACCTGTAGCATTTAATAAATAATCTACATGAAGTGTTTGAGGTTGTTGTTGCTGTGTATATTGAATCTCAACCTTCTGGTCAGCATTTAATCGTACAGTGTCTGGTAAGGTTTCAAATAGAATATTCAGCTCTTTGCTGAGTTCTTGTTGAGCCAGTTGTTGTAGTGTTGGGCTGGTTAATTGCCCAATGCGTTTACTCCGTGCAAAAATGGTGGTTTTCACACCTAAACGCTGCAAAGCTTGTGCTAGCTCAATAGCAATAATACCACTTCCCACCACAGCAATAGATTGAGGAAGGGTCTTGAGTTCAAAGATCTGGTCTGAGGTGAGATGGCGTTCGCCTAATGTGGTTTGCCATGTTGTATTGATATTCGGTGTGGAGCCGACTGCAAGAATAAAACTTTTCGCCTGATAGCATTGTCCATTCACCTGAACTGTCTGGGAATCTACAAAATGAGCCTGCCCATTGATTTTATGTGCAGGATTCCAACTGTCTACATCTTTGAGTGTTGCATGCGTAAAACGATCACGTAATTGACGCACATGTGACATGACTTGATCAGTTTGAGCTGTGATAGTTGCCTGAATGGCAACTCGATCTAGATGCTGCGCCGCATGGAGTTGATTGGCGCAGGAAATTAAGGCTTTACTGGGCATGCATCCAACACGGGCACAGGTTGTGTCCCAAGTACCTGCATTAATAATTAACAGGTTTTGCGTGTATTTAATCGCTTCCTTATAAGCACTAATACCTGCTGTGCCAGCACCAATAATAATTAAGTCGTACATGTTGTTATTCTAACGTATGGATTCCTTTATAGAACTATAAAGGATATTCACGGCTTTCCAGATTGTGGATTGCATTTTTTAACAATACTGCGTTTTAAATGCTGGTGCCGATCATAATGCTGGCTCTTGGCTTGGCAGTATCCATGCTATTGCAGGCGGTGAGTAATATCAGACAACTGAAGCTGAGTACAATCCATTTCATGAGCATGATCCTCCAAATCTGCATTTAAAATCCTCCTGTATTGCAAGATTGCAATACAGGGAGTCTGGATTTAATCGTCAAGCAAATCCATTTGTTTGGCAAGTTGGTATAAGTTGTTTGAACGGTTACCTGTACGGCAGAACATTAAAATCGGTTTTGGTAACTCATTGTAATGATTTGCAAAAGTACGTACATCTAGCTCTGTGATTTGCCCTGCAACAACAGGTTGATAGACATAGTCTAGACCGGCTTGGCGTGCAGCTTCTTCGATTTGTGCACTGGTTGGCTGCTCAGCACCACCTTCTAAATCTGGGCGGTTGTTGACGATAGATTTAAAGCCTTTTTCTACAATTTGTGCAACGTGTTCAGGGGCGATCTGTCCTGCAAAACCGACATTTTCAGTCATGCTTAACTCCAACTGGGTTTGATTTTGATTGGTTTATCATAGCATTAACCTTATTGTGATAGCGCAAACTCTCGCTGTAATTTGATGATGAAACGTTAAATCAGGTTAAGGTTAGGTGATTTTTTCTTGGGCTAAGTGTTTTAATTTTGAGGTTTTACCCTCATTGTTATAGCAATAAAGATAATTGAGGAGATTGGCTCATGATCGTGGTATGTCCAAGCTGTTTAGCTAAAAATCGTGTGCCTGAAGAAAAACTGGCAGCACAGCCACATTGTGGTCAGTGCCATCAGGTTTTATTGCCATTGGCGCCGATTGAACTGAATGAGCAAAATTTCAGTACAATTTTACAAAACAGTGATTTGCCGATTTTTATTGATTTATGGGCGGATTGGTGTGGTCCATGCAAGATGATGGCTCCGCATTTTGCTGAAGTTGCCAAGCAGTACCCCAATGTGATTTTTGCCAAGATTAATACCGAGCAGAATCCACGCTTAAGTCAGGCATTTCATGTTCGTAGTATTCCGACATTAGTTTTGATGAATAAAACCAACGAAATTGGTAGAATAAGTGGTGCATTACGTTCTAGCGAATTAAAGCAATGGCTAGATCAACAACTAATGAAATAGGGAGCAGAAGTGCCAAATTCAAGCATAAAACCAGAAGGAATATTGTCATTACAAACCATTGCCATGCCAGCAGATACAAACTGGAGTGGTGATGTTTTTGGCGGCTGGATTGTTTCACAGATGGATTTGGCGGGAGCTATTCATGCCGAGCGTTTTAGTAAGGGACGCTGTGCTACGATTTCTATTCATGAAATGACTTTTCTCGTGCCTGTGAAGGTCGGTGATGTCGTAAGCTGTTATACCAAGATTCTCAAGGTTGGTAATACCTCAATTCAGATGCAGATCGAAGTTTGGGACAGCCATGACAGCTCACGTGAACCGAAACGCATTACCCAAGGGTTATTTACCTTTGTCGCGGTCGATACAGAAGGGCATAAGCGCCAGATTCCAGAAGAAGTCAAACAGAAATTTTTAAGTCAGACAAAAGCTTAAATATGAGATGTTAAAAATCCCCGTAAAATGAACTACGGGGATTTTTTATACAACAATGTTAGTCTTTAAAGTTGTTAAACTGTAAAGGCAAACCGAATTGTTGTTCACGTAAATACGTCATGACCTGTTGCAGCGTATCGCGTTTTTTATCTGTAACACGAATTTTGTCGCCCTGAATTGATGATTGCGCTTTAATGCCGCTCTCTTTAATGGATTTATTAATTTTTTTCGCAGTATCTGAATCTAGCCCATCTTTGAGTTTGATCACCTGTACAACGTTTTTGCCAGAGGCTGTGGCTTTTTGTGGGTCAAGTGCCTGAACATCAATTTTACGTTTGTAAAAATGGTTTTCGAGCATGCTATAGACCTGTTCACATTGGAAATCGCTTTCAGTCGAAATTTTAATTTCTTTTGATTTTTCATTGAGTTCGATGGAAACATCCTGACCACGAAAATCAAAACGTGTTGCAATCTCTTTTTGTGTATTTTGTACAGCATGATTGACTTCAAATAGCTCAAGTTCAGATACAATATCAAATGATGGCATGTTGAGACCTTTACAAATGGATGAAATATTTGAGATGCTAAGAGGGTTTTCTTCATTTGCCAAGTGTTGTTTATATCAAAGGAGTGCGCAATGATCCGTAAACAAGAAATTACAACATTTGAGTTCCCAGAAGACGCGGTCATTTGGGATGTTCGTGATGCTGCTGCCTATGCAGAAGGTCATATCAAAGGGGCAATCAATCAGCCTATTAATGACTTGAATATCAGCTGCTTAACTCAAGTGGATGCGGGTCAGCCAATTTATATTCTTTGTGGCGGCGGCAGTAAAGCCCCACGTGCAGCTGAAAAACTGGAAGGTTTCGATAGCGCTCGTGAATATGTGATCCTAATGGGTGGAACACGTGCAGCAAAAGAGGCGGGTCTACCAATCGAACAAAATTAAAGCAAATAAAAACCGCACCTTAGCTAAAGGTGCGGTTTAAAGAAAAATAATCATAATAAATTTTACAATTCTTTTTCCTTGTTCGTTTTTACTTCCTGCACAAAATATGGTTTTTTGACTTTCTGTTTTTTATGAAAGCGCTGTACCTGTAATTTTTGACGTAAAGTCATCGGTACAGGACAAGCTTCTCCAAGAATCTCAGCCGCTAGAATCTCAGCACACAGCGGTGCATATAAAAAGCCTTTTGAACCTAATCCTGCAAAGCTATATACCTCACGTTCAGTATTCGGTTTACCTAGCAATGGAAAATAATCCTGACTTTGCGCGCGCACTGAAGCACGTCCTTGCCAATTCTTTATCTCTGGTAGTGTTGCGGCATATTCTGGGCTAAGCTGCCGCAACAATTCCAGATTATGCTGATGATCAGCTTCAAGAACATCAACATCATCCCGCTGCGGATGAAACGATGCTCCCAGAATCAGTTCTTGTACATTGAGCTGCATACAATAGCCACCATAGCTATAAGCCTGATCTATCGCTAAAGGTTGCGCTGCATTGTTAACCCAGCTGACTTGCCCGCGAATGGGTTTCAGTACAGGGTAGTTTTCAAAGAACTGAGCATTATCTAGCGCACAGCAGGCAATCACATGGTCGGCTTCAAGCCATACAGAGTGCTGTTGATCCAGCAACTGAACTGGCGTCTGATTACTCAATGCTGTGATGTGTTGTGGGTGAAAATGAATATTCTTATGTGCCAAAATCTCGTCACGCAGTTGATGTGGAGACACAGCACCGGCCTGAGTTAAAGTAATCCCTGAGAGCACGCTGTTCAATTCAGGATGCGTTTGTGCTGTCAGTAAATCTTCTGGATATTGGGCAGGCAGTTTTGCCAGTTCACCATTGGCTTTCAGATCAAACTGGCTAACCTGTAACGGGCGAAAGGCTTTAAATTGTGCATAATGCCGTAGGGCATATTGCCAGCTCACCAACATCAGATGTTCATGGCTTTGTTGAATCGGACAAAGCTTGGGATTGAGCAAGGCTAAAGGGTTGCCTGAGCCACCTGAGAGCGCACCATTCCCATCAAACAGATGTACCTTGTGACCACGTTGTGCAAAAGCCCATGCTGTAGATAAGCCTGCAATTCCTGCGCCTAATACCGCAATGGTTTTTTGAGCAGGTCTAGTTTGTTGCTGAGTCAGATGATCTTCACTTGCCCAAATGCCTTTGAGCATTTCCCGCTTATGCATAAAACCGCGTGGACGAGAAATCTGTATGCCGTGCTGTTTCAAGCCACGTTTGAGGATACCTGCAACACTAAACGAGGCAAAAGTTGTCCCGACATCTGACAGTCTGATAATTTGATCAAGAACATTTTGCTGCCACAGTTCAGGATTACATGAGGGTGCAAATCCATCTAAAAACCAAGCATTGACCTGACGGGTTTTGGGTATAACTGGAAACACGTCTTCGGCATCGCCTAGCCATAAATCTAGGCTAAAGCGTTCTTCTGGAAAATTAAGGCGATGACAGCCCGAAATCGGTAGGGGATATTGGGCAAGTAGCTGCTTAGCCAAAGGACGCAGCTCTTCCCATGCATTGAGCGCTCGAATCAAGTCAGGTTTAGACAGTGGAAATTTTTCGACACTGATGGCATGCAAATGGCTATGATTGTCAGGGCGAACCTGTTGCCACAATTGCCACAAGGCCAGAATATTCAGACCTGTACCAAAGCCTGTTTCACCGACACAAAAATAGGCATAATCATCAAGCTGTGCCAGACGTTCAGTTAAATCATTGCCATTTAAAAAAACATGTCGGGTTTCAAGTAAACCATTGTCTTTGGAAAAATATACATCGCCAAATTGTTTGGAAATAGGCACATCAATGCCATCGACCTGTTGCCAATCAAGCTCAGCCATTTCAATTGCACTAAACATGCAAAATTACCTCAGATTTACCACTGACGGCGACGTTTGGTATAAATATAACCTGCGAGCAGAAAGCCGATTAACACGCCAACGCCCATGGTCGCTGCACCATACATAAAGATTTGAGCGCTACGTTCACTTTGTAACACCTGAACCTGTACATTCAAATTGTCATTTTTAAGCTGGAGGGCTTGGTTTTGTGCTAACGCATCCAGATTGGCTTTTTCCAATTGCTGCATACGCGTCAATTGGTTTTTGACTAATGCTTTAATGCGAGCATCTTCTTCAGCTTTTTTCTGGGCAATTTGTGCAGGCGTCAGCTCCATAATCGGGGCAGGCTGATTGAGTTTGACAGCCGCAGGTTTGGCTGCGGGCTGTGCGGGTGTAGCAGGTTTTTGTGTTGTCGGTGGGGCTGTTGCTGTTGTACCCGTGGGTGCAGCAGCTTGCGGCTGAGTTGCTGTTTCAACAGCCCATGCTGAAGAACTAAGCAGAAGCAAGCTGAGTAAGCTTGGTACAACAACACGCATGATTTTATCCTTTTGGGAAAACTTGAATGAAAGGTTTAACGTCAACCTGACTATAAACCCCTGCTTTGAGATAAGGTTCTTCTTTCAGCCAGTCGTCGAGATCTTCACGAGAATCAAAATCAACGATCAGGGTGCTGCCATAAAATCCCGCTTGTGGATTACCTGGCTGTTTTGGCATAGGGCCCGCAACAATCAGACGACCTTCAGCATTGAGCTGTTCAAGTCGAGCTAGATGTGCAGGGCGGGATGCAATACGTTGTTCAAGAGTACCTTCATGGTCGGTACAGGATACTACAAATAAAGCCATAATCTTCTCTGATTTACTCTTCTGGAGATTTGAAATGTTTTCGTAATACGACAAACTGGATAATGATAAAAGAAAACATCACGATCATGTCACCAAATGCAGTAAATTCTCCCCAATATTTGCCATGTGCAAATAAAAAGGCGAAGAACACATGTAAACCTGACATCACCACAAACATTGCTGCCCATGCATAATTGAGTTTTTTCCATGCCGATGAGGTCAGTTCAAGGATGGGGCCAAACATGCGCTGGATGAGGGTACTGCGATCTTTGGTAAAAAATGGAGAGAGTGCAAATGCACCTGCAAACACCAGATTTAAAAGTGCGGCTTTGAGACGAATATAAAAATCATCGCTCAAGAGTAAGGTGACGCCCCCAAAAATCACCGTCATAAACAGCACGATCCATTGCTGTTTATCTAAACGGAATTTCTGGAAAACAAATAATGCACCGTAAACCACTAACATGGAAATAATCAGACCTGTGGTTGCTGCCAGAATATTATTATTATCGATCCCGCCTGGTGAACCAATCAAAGTGAGTAAAGGATGATGTTTGTCGGTCGGATCAACAGTCTTATATAAGTAAAAGAAAATAATGAGCGGCACAAAGTCTAAAAGTGCTTTCATGTTAGAGTATCTAATCCAGTTTCGAGAATGGCATAGTATAAAATATGCAGGTGATAGATTTACATACACATAGCAACATTTCTGATGGGACTTTGTCACCAGAAGCGCTTTTGGCACTGGCTGCCGAACGTAATATTGATGTGCTTGCCTTAACCGATCATGATTCGATGCAAGGAATTCAACGGGCAAAACAGGCGGCTGAGCAATATGGCATCTCGTTAATTTCGGGTGTGGAAATTTCCAGCCAGTGGTCACGTCCTGCCACTAAGAAAAGCTATAGTGTGCATATTGTCGCGCTGAATATGCAAAATCCTGAATCTTTAGAATATGTTTTAGAACAACAGCAACAAATTCGGGCTGAACGTGCCCAGCTTATTTGCGAAAAATTGCAGCAATTGGTCAAAATTGATTTATATCCTGAAATTTTACTGGAAGTTGAGCAACAGCCTGATCGGATTACCCGTAGTCATATTGCTAAAGCCTTACTCAAAAATGGTGTGGTCAGCCGTTTGCAGCAAGCTTTTGACCGCTTCTTAAAAGAAGGTAAGCCTGCGTATGTCAAGTTTGATGGTTTGAGTATTCAGGATACCGTACAGGCGATTCATGAAGCACAGGGTTTTGCGGTACTGGCGCATCCGACCCGTTATGATTTGTCTGCGACCAATACCCGATATTTGATTGATTTATTTGCCCAAAGTGCAGGAGATGCTGTTGAGCTTGCACCTGAAATAGACTCGCTGTCGACTCGGCAAATGGTTGATCGCATGATTGCGCAAAACAATTTAAAGGTTTCTATCGGTAGTGATTTTCACGGTGAACATATGCCATGGCTCAAGCTTGGACAGGCACCACGACCGCGACCTGAACAGGTGGGGATCTGGGAAGATTTTCGCTAAGTCTGGGTTATGGATTTTTCAACGAATTAGATAAAAACAATGATTGAAGATATTCGTTATTTAATTATTTTTGCCAAGATTGCAGAATTTGGTTCGATTTCAAAAGCAGCAAAAGCTTTGGGTTTGTCGAGTGCTACCCTCAGTCAGCATTTGCATAAACTCGAAAAAAATTTAGCGTGCGCGTTGTTCTACCGCAATACGCGGAATATGACTTTAACTCATGATGGTGAACGACTGCTAGAAACAGCAAAGTCAATATTGGGATTGTATGAAACAGGAATGAGCGAGTTTAAACAGCGCTCACTTATCACCAAGCAGAAGTTACACATCTCGATTCCCGCCGTGTTTATTCACGGGCAATTTATGCAGCATGTCATGGCATTTGCTGAACAGCATGTGGATTTAAACTTACAGATCACTTGTGATGATCAGCGCAGCGATATTATTGAAGAAAATATTGATGTCGCATTTCGGATCGGTGAACTGCCGAATAGTGCATTTAAAGCCAAATATCTGTTTGCATTGCCACGCCGTATAGTGGCGACGCAAAAATTTCTCGACCAATATCCACCTGTTCAACAGCCAGATGATTTGCAACAGATGCGATGGATCGGTTTGAGTATGCGCCCTAATTCGAGAAGGCTTCAGCATGATAGAACAGGTGAAGACGTTGAAATTTGTTATCAGCCACAAGTTTATGTCAATAACGTGGAAGCATCATATGCATTGGTTAAACTACATGCAGGGCTTGCCGCACCGCCTGATGAATTAACACAAGCAGATCGGCAAACAGGACAAGTTGTCGAAGTCTTACCTGAGTGGAGATTGCCACCACTTAGTGTATATGCAGTTTGGCATGCTAATGTTCCCATCAGTGGCATTGCTTATGCCTTGATTCAGCATCTTTATCGAAGATTTAACCCTTCAATAGATTGATCAGCATCGAAAGCGCCACAATCATCAAAGCCCCGCCCATGATGGCATTTAACATGCCTATACGTGTGGGGTGAGTGACAATATGAGCCAGTTTTTGCCCGAACATTCCCCAGAGTAGTAAGCAACCGTAACACACTAAAAAATACAGACTAATAAAAATGATTAATGGTGCAGAACGATCTGGGACAGAAAAAAGTGTGACCCCTGAGGCACATGCAATCCACGCTTTAGGATTGAGCCATTGCAACAGAAAACCATGATAAAACTTAGGTGCTGAGTGTGGATGAGTGATTTGAATCTGTGTGGATGAACTTAAAATTCTGTAGCCTGTATAACCAATAAATAGTGATCCAACTACTGCTAAGCCCTTAAACGTAAAAGGATAAAGTATGAGGAGTTTGGAAAAGCCAAAACCCGTCACAATCAGCAGCAATGTAAATCCGATGGTTGCTCCTGAAATGAAAGGCAACGTTTTTTTCACCCCGTAAATCAGACTGGATGAAAGAATGGTGATATTTATAGGGCCAGGTGAAATTGACATGCTGAACGAGAAAATCAGCATACTGAACAGGATGGTGGCTTGCATGGCGATCTTAATTTTAAGGAGAAAGATCAAGCATACAAAGCCACTCAAAAATGATTAGGGGCAATTCATCAAAAACAGATTTAGATTTTTTTAAAGATTGAGATGAAAAGTGCAGATTACAGATGTTTCAATTAATTCTGCCCGTTATTGCCCCAGCGCAGATAGGCTTCACGCTGGCTAAGTAATTCATAATAACGCTTCACCTGCGGATAGTCAGGTTTGTCAAACGGAGTTAAGTACCAACGCTGTACCGATAGCCCAATCACAATATCGGCTAAAGAAAAATGCTCGCTTGTGATATAAGCCCCTGTTTTTTCCAGTTGTTGCTCAACCATCTTCATCATTTTGCTCCATGCCTGAATGCTCTTTTCCACCAGCTTTGGATCTTGATAGTCGGGAGAATGGCGAAACAAATTCATCAGAGCATACGTCCAGCTGTTATTCAGCTCAATGCCTTGCCAGTCAATCCACTGATCGATGATGGCACGTTGTTTGGCATCGGCTGGATAAAGGTTTTGCCCCGCATAAGCATTAGACAAATAGCGAATAATCGAATTGGACTGCCACAGTACAAAATCACCATCAATAATCACAGGAATGGTGGCATTGGGGTTGAGTTTCACAAACTCTGGTGCTTGAGGCGACTGAAAACCACGTCCCCAATCTTCACGTTCATAAGCAATATTTAATTCATCACAGAGCCAAAGCACTTTGCGGACATTGATTGAGTCGGCTCGACCTAAAATTTTAATCACGACATCATTCCTTGCGGGGGGATTGGAGTGAAAAAATGCTCAACAATCGATTTTTCATCACAACTTACACTCTCTTTATTTTTCTTGTATCGGGAGAAATGAAAGGGGAATGATGAAAAAGTCGAATCGAAGCATTTCAAGGTTTTTTTATAGCAAATTATGATTGTCTACCTGAATCGGGGCAGGGATTGGCTTACCCAGTGAACTCAGTAATTCACGCTCGATGAGGCGTACAATCGAATCTAGTGGTAAATCGTTATCTTGAGTGCCAAACGGCTCTTCAAGTTCGGCGCTGAGCATGTCGAGTCCCAAAAACAAATACGCCAGAATCCCGACAAACAGCGGTGTCCATAAGCCCAGAATCGATTCCAGACTAAAAGGCAGCAAAAAGCAGAAACAGTACACAGTACGATTCAATAGAACTGAATAAGAAAAAGGTAAGGGAGTGCTGGCAATTCGGTCACAACCTGCTTGGACATTGCCCATATCGACCACATGACTGTTGACCTGCTGATACAAAATATCGCTAATTTCACCGTCTTTGAGTGCTTGCATCAGCTCCCATTGAATCAGTCCCAAGGTATATTGCGGTGCGTTCAAATGCTGATTGAGCCGTTCTACGGCATGTTCATTTAAGCGACCTGTTTCAAGTAATTGGGTCGGGTTGGCAGTTTGATGGCGTAAACGGTCACGTAGCATGTTGGCAAATACAATCACATGGTGAATGACCCGCTCTCGGCGGGCATGTGACAAGACGCGGGTATCTCGGTCCATGTGGCGGGCATTGGCAATCAGTGCGCCCCAGAGTTTGCGACCTTCCCACCAGCGGTCATAGCAGGCATTGTTACGAAAGCCCAAAAAGATCGACAGAATTACCCCAAAAATGGTAAAGCCAATCGCAGGAACTTGTGGCACGTGCAACATACCATAATAAGTAAGTGTTGCAGTCACTGCGGAAGCCAGCATCACTACGGCTAAAGACGGCAGGACTTTAGGCAGGATTGTGCCTCTCCAAGAAAATAACAGGTTAAAAATATTACTTTTATCGCGGATAATCATAAGGCTTCTATCGCTTGTTCAATTCTGAAGGAGAAGGCAAAAGCTGTTGCTCCGCGAAAGAGAATGAACCTGTTGGTGAAATAATGCAATGGTCAAGTAATTGGATTTCAAGCAGTTGGCAGGCAGTAGCAATTTGCTTTGTCAATTCATAATCGGCAGCTGAAGGCTGTGCCATAGCAAACGGATGTGTGTGGGCAATCACAATATGTACGGCATGCTGGGAGATGGCATAGCGCAGCAGCTGATTGATGGAAATGCTGCAGTGTTGCAATGACCCAAAGAATAATTTCTTAAAGTCGAGTTTGTGCAATTCGGCATCTAGGCACAGCACGGCAAACACTTCCTGTTTTTCGCCTTGCAGCTCATAGCGTAAATAGTCCATGACCAAGGTTGATGAATCCAGTGCTTGGCGCAGCGACCGATAACTCTGGCTCAAATAGCGCCGTCCCAGTTCCTTGACTGCCATCAGTTGAGCGTATTTTGTTGGGCCAATGCCGTGAAAATTGGATAAATCGTTCAGTGAAGCATCAAAAACAGGCGCAAGCCCTTCAAAATGCTGAATCAGAACACGCGCAAGCTCTACGGCAGAATATTGCTGTGAACCTGAGCGCAGAAAAATTGCCAGTAATTCTGCATCAGATAAACTGCTCGCACCTTGGTTTAATAATCGTTCGCGTGGGCGTTCCTGTTCGGGCCATGATTTAATGCTGGATAAACTCATATTTTTTAATTCTAAATAAATCGTTGTTGTTTTTCCCATGACTTGGGATTCGCTATATTTAATGCTATTGTGAGCGCCACTGCAACACAAAGGTAGCCCCTCGTGAGCTTTGATGTAAGCGTAATTTCAAGCAAAAACATTCTGTTGGCTGTAACTGGTGGTATCGCTGCATACAAGAGTGCCATTCTGGTTCGCCGTCTAAAAGACTACGGTTTTAATGTCCGTGTGGTGATGACTCATGGCGCACAGGCGTTTATTACCCCACTTACTTTTCAGGCACTTTCAGGCAATGTTGTACATACCGAATTGCTCAATCCAGAAGCTGAAGCGGGAATGGGGCACATTGAACTGGCGCGTTGGGCAGACCTGTTACTGGTTGCACCTGCCAGTTGTGACACGCTGGCCAAATTTGCACATGGTCTAGCCGATGATTTGCTGAGTACTTTATATCTGGCAACCAAAGCGCCTGTTTGGGTAGCGCCTGCCATGAACCAGCAAATGTGGGCAGCCAAAGCCACGCAGCGTAATTTGCAGATGCTGGTTGAAGATGGCGTGCATGTGATTATGCCTGCGGCAGGGTCACAAGCTTGTGGGGATGTCGGTTTGGGGCGTATGCCAGAGCCTGAATTTTTGGCCGAGCAGGTCAAACTGTATTTTCATCAGACCCAGCGTGCAATTGCTGAAAAATTTGGTTTGCTGGCAGGCAAACGTGTGGTGATTACCGCAGGGCCAACCCGTGAAGCGATTGATCCAGTACGTTATATTTCTAACCATAGTACAGGGAAAATGGGTTTTGCTTTAGCCAGTGCCTGCTATGCTGCTGGGGCAAAAGTCACTTTAATTGCAGGGCCTGTCAGCCTTGACACGCCAAATGGTGTGGAGCGGGTGAATGTACATTCGGCTTTAGAAATGCTGGATCAAAGTTTGCAGCAGCTTGAATATGGCTGTGATATTTTTATTGCCACGGCTGCGGTGGCAGATTACCGTGTGGCGCAGGTTGCCGAGCATAAAATTAAAAAATCGGGCGATGAACTCGATGTTTCACTGATTAAAAATCCCGATATTGTGGCGACCATTGCCCAGCAGCAGAAACGCCCGTTTATGGTCGGTTTTGCCGCAGAAACCCGCAATGTTGAAGAATATGCCGCAGGTAAACTGGTCGCGAAAAAACTGGATATGATCGCCTGTAATGACGTGTCACGTAGCGACATTGGTTTTGCTTCCGATGAAAATGCCATGACGGTATTTTTTGCACAAAAGCATGCGTTACCAAAACGTGACCTTGCTAAAGCCAGTAAGCAGGAAATCGCACAGCAGTTGGTTGAAGCGATTGCCGATGCTTTAGTGCATTAAATTTCAGCTTTCTCAAGCCATAAAAAACCGCATCTGAAATTGATGCGGTTTTTTATTTCTCTGAAAATAAATTCAGTAGGCTTGCACTTTTAAACGCTGATTCATCCTATACAAACGCCCAAGCAACAGCACACATGCCACTGCCAAGCCCACAATCAGGCTGATCCAGATGCCCTGTGGCCCCATGTGCTGATAGCGAATCCAGTAAATACTGAGCGGTAATGCCACCACCCAATAAGCCAGTAAAGTAATCCACATTGGCGCTTGAGTGTCCTGCATCCCACGCAAACAGCCTGCGGCACTGACTTGCCATGCATCCATCATTTGATAAGCAATACAGAAAAACAGCAAATACACAGTCACCTGTGCCACGGCAGGGTCACTGGTATATAACGCAGCAATTTGGTTATGAAATAGCGCAATAAAACCCATGGTCAGACATGCTGTCGCTGTTGCTGTCATTAAGCCAAGTTTTTGTACTTTGCGCAGACCTTCCCAGTTTTTTTCTCCGTAATAGGTGCCCACCCGAATGGTCAGTGCAATCGCCAGTGACAGCGGAATCATAAATAGTTGTGAAGTGACCGAGATGGCAATTTGATGTGCAGCAATAATGGTATCGCCCAGTGGGCTGAGAATAATCGCGCCTGTCGAGAAAATACTGACTTCAAAAAACACGGCTAAACCAATCGGAAGACCCAAATCCCAAATCCGTTTGGCAATGGCTTTGTCCAATGCTTCCCAGTGACTGAAAATTTTATGCGTTTGATATTTTTTTGCTTTCCAAATATAGACTGCCAAAGTGGCCAGCATCAGCCATTGTAAAATCGCGGTGGCGAAACCACAGCCTGCACTGCCTAAATGTGGAATCGGACCGACTCCATACATAAAAATGTAATCCAGTGGCACCAAAACCACCAGTGACAACAAGCTAATCACAGTCACAGGGCGCGGATAACCCAGTGCTTCCGAATAACAACGCAGTGCCGTATATAAAGTGATCGCAGGCATACCAAAACCAACCGCATGCAAAAACAGGCTGGCTTTGGGCATTAAATCTACAGGAACTTTAAATAACGGTAATAGCAGCGGCATAAACTGGAGCAGTAACATGGCTAAAATGCCGAGTAGTCCTGCGACCCATAAAGATTGACGCACAATATGCGGAATTTGGTGCTCTTGCCGAGCGCCCAGCGCTTCAGCCACCAATGGGGTTGTTGCCAGTACAATGCCTGTAAACATCAGCATCACAGGAATCCAGATCCCGACACCAACGGCAATCGCAGCCAGATCGCTTGCGGACAAATGCCCCGCCATAATGGTATCAATCAGCCCTAAACCCGCTTGGGCAAACTGGGTAATCAGAATGGGAATCATAAGACTAAACAGGCGTCTGAGTTCCACGCCTGTCGAAGGAGTTTTTAGCACTGAAAATACTCAAATAAATTAGCGTTGTAGAGTAAGTAATACACCGACAAAAATTGCGACGGCTCCGCAAACACGTTGCCAAGAGATCGGGACACGCTCATTACCAAACCACGCAAAGTGATCCAGTAATATTGACATACTGATTTGACCAAACAGTACCAAACCAGAAAAGGTCAAAAAGCCCAGTTTAGGGGCAGTATAAATGCTCATGCTGATGGCATAAACCCCCAAACAGCCACCAAACCACAAATACCACGGTAACAGGCTCAAGGTCTGCCATTGCGGATAACTTTTGGTAAAAAACAGAACCAGCAGTAATAAAGTCAGTGTCCCGACACTAAAGGAAATCAGAGCAGCATGCAGCGCTGAGGTTAAATGTTCGCGTAAGGCACTGTTAATCGCCGTTTGAAAAGTCATGGCAATGCCCACACCAAAGGCAAGCGGACACAACCATAACAGGTGGACTGTAAGTTTCACGGCTGATCCTTGCTGTTGTTATTTTCAGTTCAGTGTAGCATTGCCCAGCGGCTTTTATGTGTCAGACATGCTAAAATCTACGATGGTTTTTCTTATTTTAGGCTGAGTTCTTGAGCTTGTTTAATCCGCAAAATATTCCGCTGTCGCTGTACATTCATATGCCGTGGTGTGTGCGTAAATGCCCATACTGTGACTTCAATTCGCATGCTGTACCCGATGGCAAATTGTCACTGGATTTGGAACAGGAATATTTACAGGCGCTGGTTGCAGACTTTGATACGCAGATTGAATGGGCACAGGGGCGCGAGATTCAGAGTGTGTTTATTGGTGGCGGAACGCCATCACTGATTTCGGCTGCAGGCTATCAGTGGTTATTTAGCGAATTAAAACAGCGTCTTAATTTTGCTGCCGACTGTGAAATTACTTTGGAAGCCAATCCAGGCACACTGGAACATCAGCCTTTTGCCGATTATTTACAGGCAGGCATTAACCGCCTGTCGATTGGTGTGCAGAGTTTTGACAACGAACATTTGCAGCGTTTAGGGCGGATTCATAGCAGTGACAATGCCCAAAAAGCCATTCAGCAAGCGAGAACAGCAGGTTTTGAACGGGTCAATGTTGATCTGATGCACGGCTTGCCACAGCAAACCCTTGAGCAAGCCTTACTGGATTTGCGTTTGGCGGTGGAATGTGGCGCAACGCATGTGTCTTGGTATCAGCTCACCATCGAACCGAATACAGTATTTTTCCGTACTCAGCCGATTTTACCCGATGAAGATGTACTGCTTGAGATTCAACAGCAAGGTGAAGCGTATTTAAAAGCACAAGGCTTTATCAATTACGAAGTGTCGGCATGGCGTAAAGAATTGCCTTCACGACATAATCTGAATTACTGGCAGTTTGGAGATTATTTGGCAATTGGGGCAGGGGCACACGGTAAAGTCACGCAGCCCGATGGCATTTACCGTTTCCAAAAAAGTCGGTTACCGAAGGATTATCTTGCCAAAGTGCCTGCGCCTGCATTGCAATGGCAACGCATTGAAGACGAAGATCTGCCTTTTGAATTTATGATGAATGCACTGCGTTTAAATGAAGGCGTACCGAGTGAGTTTTATCAGCAGCGTACAGGTTTGCCATTTTCCAGTGTTGCGGCAAGTGTTGAAAACTTACAGCAACAACAACTTTTGATCGAAGATGCTGAGCGACTTGCTTGTACTGAAAAAGGGCATTTATTTTTAAATAGCGTGCTAGAAGAGTTTTTATAAATTCTAGGATCAATCAAGAAAGTATGAAGTATTTGATAAGAATGAAAAACATTATCATGATTTTATCTTGGTGAATTGATATGAGATGAATTCAATCGTAATTTTCTAACTGAACTGGCATTCAACATGACAAAGGGGCAAAATGCCCCTTTATCGTGTCTGTATTTTAGCGTTTGCTGAATGCCAGTTTCAGCGCAAACAAAACAAAAACAGTACCCGTAATACGGTCAATACTCTGCACGATTTTCGGCTGTTTCAGATATTTGGCAAAAGGCTGTGAACCGATGATCAGGAAAGCCGACCAGATCAGTGTCAGTACAATATGAATCAGCACCAGCAACATAATCCAAGCGGTCGCTGCCTGTTGGTTTGGGACAAATTGCGGTAAAAATGAAATATAGAAAATCCCGACTTTTGGGTTCAGCAGATTACTCAGGCAGCCTTTGAGTAACCAGTTTTGCTGCGGAGTTGTACCTTGTTCAAAATTGCCCAAGTGCTGACGTGGGTTGCGCAGCATTTGTACCCCGAGCCAAGCCAGATAAATTGCCCCTGTCCATTTCAGCAGGGTAAAGGCAAATACTGAACTACTCAGCAATGCCCCCAGCCCACAGGCAACCACCAGTCCCCAGACCAGACACCCCAGATTAATTCCAATCGCCGCTTGTAAAGCTTTTTGCCGACTTTCCACTGTTGCTGTACGCAAAATTAGCGTGGTGTCCAGCCCAGGGGTAATTGTCAGTAAAGTAATCGCAATCAGATAAGAAATCATCAGGGTCGTCACAAGGTTGTGCGTCCTTTAGGTTGGGGAAAATGATCGTGACTCTGATTTTAACTGGATTGAACAAAATCGCAATTCTGTGGCAACTCATGGAAGGTGACTGTTTAGCGCAAAAAATATTATCAAAAATAGCCTATTAAGCAGGGAATGCTTCGGGCAGAATGATCCGAACGATAAATTACAATAGCATTTAGGAGCTTTTCATGACTGCTCAATCCGTGATTTTGCCATTACCTTCAGATCATGCGCGTTTTCTTGTGGTTCGTTTGAACCAGCTCAGTCTTCATAATTTAAAAAAACAACTCGAGAAATTTTTCTCGGAACGAGATCGTCTGATTACCCAGCATCCGAATGAGCAAATTAAAACTGCAGTGGCTTTTGGCCCTGACTTGTGGAGTCAGCTGCATAGCACCATGCCCGCAGGGTTCAAGCAGCTTGATCCACAAGCGGGTGCGTTTAACATGCCTGTGCAGCCTGCCGATATACTGATTCATATTGCCAGTCAGCGTACCGACATCTGTTTTTCTTTGAGTCAGACCTTTTTTAATGGCATTCATGACAAAGTGGAAGTCCTTGATGAACGCGCTTGCTTTCGCTATCTCGATGGGCGTGATTTAACGGGTTTTATCGACGGTACCGAAAACCCGCAATTTAGCGATGACCGTGAAGAAACCGCACTGCTTGGTGCAGAAGCAGGTGAATTTGCAGGGGGGAGTTTTGTCTTTGCCCAGCGTTATGTGCATGATCTGGACAAATGGCGCCGTTTAAAAGTCGATGCTCAGGAACAGGTGATCGGGCGAACCAAGCTTGAGTCGATTGAACTGGACGATGAAGCTAAACCTGAAAATGCCCATATTGCCCGTACTGTGGTGGAGGATGATGAAGGTGAGGAACTGGAAATCTTGCGTCACAGCCTACCGTATGGCGATGGGCATGGTGATCAGGGGCTATTTTTTATTGCCTATACCAAAGATTTGACGCGTATAGACCGTATGTTGCAGCGCATGTTTGGAACCAGTGGCGATGGAATTCATGACCGTTTGTTGCATTTTGTGACTGCGGTGGACGGCGCTTATTATTTCGCGCCATCAGAACGGTTACTGGAACAAGTCCTCGATTTAGACGATTAAAGCTAACCAATAAAAAGAGCGCATTGAGCGCTCTTTTTATTTTGAAATTATGGCTTAGTAATCAAAACTGAAATGTTCGACAGGTAAGCCAATCAGGCTTTTTGATGGGGTTACCGCAGATTCGGCATGTCCTTGGGAGCGTGGCAAAATACGGTCAAAGTAAAAATCTGCCAGTTTGATTTTGGCTTTATAAAACTCGATGGTTTCTGCACCGTCACCTGCTTCGATTTTTTCAGAAGCAATCGCGGCTTGTTGTGCCCAGAAATAGGCCATCATCACATAACCCGAGAACATCAAGAAGTCGACAGAGGCAGCCGATACCACATCGCGGTCTTTGCGGGCTGCCAAGAAAATTCGTACCGTAATCGCATTCCACTGTGCGCAAAGTTTGGTTAAATCCCAGATAAAGCGGCGCAAGTATTTGTTACGCGCATGGCGACCACAGAATTTTAAAATCTCCGCAGTATAGTCACGAATGATTTTACCTTTAGATGACAGCAGCACTTTACGTCCGATTAAATCCAGCGCTTGTACGCCTGTGGTACCTTCGTATAGGGTGGAAATACGGGCATCACGGACGATCTGCTCCATACCCCATTCTTTAATATAACCATGTCCGCCAAAGACCTGCATGCCATGATTGGCTGCTTCAAAGCCCAGCTCAGTCAGGAAACCTTTTAAAATCGGGGTGTAAAAACCGAGTTTGTCATCATAGGCTTCAAACTCTGCCTGATCACCACGTTTTAAAGCATCGTTCATTTTGTCAGCAAGCTGCGCAGCATAATAAATCATGGCGCGCCCACCTTCAGCGATGGCTTTTTGGGTCAATAACATACGACGCACATCGGCGTGGTGAATAATTGCATCAGCAGGTTTGTCTGGGTCTTTTTTACCTGACAGCGCACGCATCGACATACGCTGTTTGGCATAAGGCAGCGAACCTTGATAAGACAATTCTGCATGGGCGATACCTTGTACTGCTGTACCGATACGCGCTGTATTCATAAAGGTAAACATGGCATGTAAACCTTTATTCGGCTCACCAATCAGGAAGCCTTTGGCTTGGTCAAAGTTCAGCACTGCTGTGGCAGATGCCTTAATTCCCATTTTATGTTCAATCGAACCGCAATTCACCGCATTACGCTCGCCCACACCACCATCGGTATTTGGCAAGAACTTCGGCACAATAAACAGGGAAATACCTTTGGTGCCTTGAGGTGCATTTGGTAAACGTGCCAGCACAATATGCACAATATTTTCAGTCAGGTCATGTTCACCTGCCGAAATGAAAATTTTGGTGCCTGTAATATCATAGCTGCCATCGGCATTCGGCTCAGCCTTGGTTTTGACTTGCCCAAGGTCAGTACCACACTGTGGCTCAGTCAAACACATGGTACCACTCCATGTTCCTGCTACCAGATGCGGCATATACGTGGTTTTCTGCTCAGGCGTACCAAACTGCATAATGGTATTCATACAGCCCATACTTAAACCCGGATACATGGTAAATGACCAGTTGGCTGTACCCATCATTTCGGATTTAATCAGGTTGAGTGACATGGGTAAATCTTGCCCACCAAATTCTTCAGGGTAGGACAACCCTTGCCAGCCGCCTTGGACAAACTGCTCGTAGGCTTCTTTATAGCCTTTTGGTGTGGTGACGACGCCATCTTTAAAATGACAGCCTTCATCATCACCCGTTTGATATAACGGTGCGAGGACATTTTCACAATAATCTGCCGCCCCTTCCAAAATCATATCGACCGTGTCTTGATCAATATTTTCAGCATTGGAGAGGGTTTTATAGTGCTCAGGATAATGAAACACCTCGTTCATAAGGAAACGTATGTCACGTAGGGGCGCTTTATATGTGGTCATAAGGCAAATATCCTAATTTTTATTGCGTTCTGATGGATTTCATTATTCATAACCGTGTACTAATTACATTGATAGCCTGACTTGCAAGTGCTGTCAATAAGGCAAATCCGATGGATTGAATTACATAAAGCTATTATTTGTATATTATTATTTTTGTTAAAGTATCTCCGAAAAATCGCACTATAGCGATAAGTCGATATAACAAGACGGAAAAACAAGTGATGATGAAATTACAATATTTAACATGTTGTTTATTTGGTTTAAGTTTGACAGGTTGTTCACAGCATTTTGTTCAGTCACATCAAAAAACGGAACAAATTCAGGATCATACTGTACATGCAGTCAGTGCAATTTATGAGAATTCGGGCTTTGATTTCAAAGGGAATCTTAGTTTTGATGTGCAACAGAATACACATGCATTCAAGAAAAATCCTGAGTTAAATCCGGAGTTAAAAAACAAATTAAATCATTATTTGAGTACACAGCAAATCAATTTATCTGCCGAGCAGCGTCAGCAGCTTGAGTTTGCCTTGCTTCAGGAACAACTGCAAAACGGCAAGCAAAAGTGGTCACGTCTGCTTACAACAGGTTTCAATTTCTTACAAGATTTTCAAGTGAATTATCAGGGTGGCGTTGATTATCGCGATCAGGTGGCGGGTATGAACCTGACGGCTCGTTATCAGACCCCAAGTTTACAAATGCAGCTTAGTTATCCGCTCATCGTTGACTTGAAACAGGCGAAATTCTATACCAACGTTTTTGCATTTATGCCATTTTTGGCTGCTCCAGAACAGCGTGACCAGTTGATGTATTTTGACCTGTCTAAATTTAAAGGTCAGTTCAATCGGCTGGATATGCGTTTGTTGGTCGATTACCTGAAACAAAGCAATGCGTTGCCCTATATTCTGGCAACACCAGAACAGTTGACTCATGTCAGTGTAAGTGCCGCTGAACGCCAGCAGGGTGTTGTCGAAAAAGTACAATTGCACACCTCTCTTGAGGAATATGTTGCACAAAGCCTGAGCTATAGCACGGTCAATAGTGCTTATTTGACCCGGCATTTGCTTAGTGAAAAACCTGTCACTACAGAAGAAGTCAAGCAAGTCGATTTAAACCGTATGACGCCACAAGAGCAGGCAGATTGGGCCTATGATTTATGGAAAGATCATGCGGCTGTAGAAAATGAGGATACGGGTTTAACCGATACAAAAGACCTAGAGCCTGTGGCTTCTGCGGCAACAAGTGATACAGAAGATCATGCTGCGGCAGCTGTCAAAAATGACGCAGTAAATAGCGAGTTGAGTGCGAGTGAAGCTGAAGAATCTGATACAGAAGCGGCTGATGTATCCAAACAGCAATGCGTAAATTTGCAAAAACAACCGAAGTCGGCGAGTGTAGGGCAATATCAAACCTGTCTGGATGAAGGTGTTGATCTGTTTGCAACTCAGACACAGGATGACCAACTTGCAGAACAACTGGCCAAGACAGGGACAAATGTGTTTAAAGTGGTGGAACTGTTTAAAGGCCAATCATCGGAAAAATGGGTGAGCGCCACAGATTTTAAAACCCAGTGGCAAGCCAAACAACCTCAAATTCAGGCGTTGCTGGCGAAAGTAGAACAGCGTAATCCGTTAGTAATTGAGATCGGTATCGACCGTCAGGGACGCGCTGTCACCACCAATTATCAGGCACAATTGAAAGCTGATTCGATCAATAAGACTTTACATATCCGCTCGAATAACCAGTGGAGCAATTATGGTCATCCGAAAAATATTGACCGTGAGGGAATGCGTAAAGCTAAATCTTTTGACGAAGCGGCCCAAGGAACGGTATTACAGGAAAAAGCTGAGCAATTTAAGCGATTATTTGGGCAACACAGTTGGGATGAGCAAATTCAGCAGCTTGCTAACCAAGCATATGCACAAAACCATTCCTATATAAAAACCTATCAGCTTGTGTATGGCATGTTATTGTCGCTGAAATATCCGCAAATTATGCAGCATTATTCGGCACAGGATATTCAAGAGATTGCACTGGTCATGGCGTATTATGATGGTCAGGAAAATGGTAGTTACACGCCAAAAGGGCAGGAGCTGGCAAGAATCAAACAGCTGATTAAAAAACATCAGCTCGATTCAAGAACATTCTATAAAGTTGATGCGACACCGATTGTGAAAAAAGCGCAGCGCGAGGCAGGAGTGGCTAAGCAGTGGGCAATTATTCAAAAATCGTATAGCAGTAGTGAGTCACGCTTTGCCAAGCTCTATGAAGTCAGCTATTTAACTGCACACAATGAGGAGCAAGCTACGAATGATTTGAAGCATCTGGCCAATCGTTTGGGTCAATTTTATGTGCAGTCGCGTCAGAAGTCACCGAACTTGAGCAGTATTCAACAGGTGAGTAGTACTGAATATTTATATATGGATAAAGATGTATTTAAGTCTGTATATGTGCAGATTCTACAAAGTTCAAAATAGAAATAAGAGCGCAATCACATGGCAGGCAACCTTATGGTTGCCTGTTTTTTTATCGGGTTTAGAGGAAATCTCGCAGTTCGGGTTTAACACCATTCCAAATCGCAAAGGCTTCAACCGCCTGACCAACCAACATGCCAAAACCATCGCTATATGGCACTTGGCGCTGTGCAGCTTGATCGAGAAAACTGGACGGTTTGCCGTATGCCATTTCATAAGCATGGCTGAATTTTAACTGCGCTGGCAATTGTAAAGCATCGCCTGTTAGGCTGGCAGATGTGGCATTAATCACCAGATCAAATTCTCCGCTTAGCTGATCTAAACCAGTGGCAGATAATTCGGTATTGGGTACAGCCTGTTGTAAGTCAGTTATCAGTTGTTCTGCGCGAGCTAAGGTACGGTTGGCAATCACGATTTGTTTTGCACCCGCTTGGGCCAATGGATAAATCACGCCACGGGTTGCACCGCCTGCACCTAAAATCAGAATTTTACTATTTTTAAGTGACCAGCCTAGCGCCAAAATGGCATTGACTAGACCCTGACCATCAGTATTGTCACCATGCAGTTGTCCATCTTGCATCCATAAGGTATTGACTGCTTTGGCAATTTTGGCACGTTCAGTGAGTTGCTGGCACAAGGCAAAGGCTTGTTCTTTAAAGGGTACGGTGACATTTAACCCGATACCACCTGACTGAAAGAAATCTTGAATGTTGTGTTCAAAGCCATCAAGAGGAGCAAGACGCTTATTGTAAGTGAGATCGATACCTAATTTTTGGGCAAAGGCATGATGTAGTTCAGGAGAGCGCGAATGTTCGATTGGATTACCAACAACAGCAAACTGTTTGCTCATGTTTTGATGTCCATGCGGTGAAAAAATTGCCCTCAATATACGTGAATTTTCACCTTGAAAAAACTAAAAAGCCTGTTTATGGATTACAGATGCCTTCAATTTTTTCCCAGAGTAGTGCCAAAACTAAGCTGATGAGAAGCATACTCAGCATAATGCTGAACAGAATGGATACGCCATCAGAAATGTGGTTGTTAACTGTGAATGTAGTTGTCATAGAACAGATGAGTAGGCTCAGTGTAAGAACAAAAAAACTACCTTTGTGATTATGAAATAGATTAAACATGGTGACTCTCATTCCTCGATGAGCTTGTATTACAGCAGATAAATTTTAAACGGATATGACAAAAATATCCTGAGTCTTTTGTAAGAATAATTATTATTTATAGTGAAAAAAGGCAGTTGAATTTAACTGCCTCAAAAGTCTTACTTTTATAATTCATTGAGCCAGTCTTGTGGTTTTAAATAATACTCGGTTAAGCGTCGTTCAGGAGAATCTTGCTCCCATTCGGGGCGGTATGACCATGCTGCCAGATTAGGTAGACTCACCAAAATAGATTCAATCCGTCCACCTGTTTGTAGACCAAAAAGTGTACCGCGATCATACACCAGATTAAATTCTACATAACGCCCACGTCGGTAGAGTTGAAACTCACGTTGTGCTTCGCTATACGGTTGTTCGCGGTGTTTTTCAAAAATGGGTAAAATTGCATTCAGATAACCATTACCTACAGCTTGCATATACTCAAAGCAGGTTTCAAAATCCCAGCAATTTAAATCATCAAAAAATAAACCACCGACTCCGCGCTGTTCATCGCGATGTTTTAAATAAAAATAATCATCACACCATTGTTTATGCTTGGCATATACATCTTCCCCAAAAGGCTGACACAAGTCATGTGCGGCCTGATGCCAGGCTTTAATGTCGGCATCGTCTGGGTAAAATGGAGTGAGGTCATAACCGCCACCAAACCACCATACTGGATCACGACCTTCGGGTTCTGCGACAAACAGGCGTACATTGGCGTGCGAGGTTGGAATGTGTGGATTTTTTGGGTGGATGACTAAAGACACGCCGAGAGCCTGTGCTTTGGCACCTGCAATTTCAGGATGGCGAGCCGTGGCTGATTCAGGCAGTTTACTGATATTGATGTGTGAAAACATCACGCCGCCTTTTTCAATCACTGTGCCGTTTTGTAGTACACGAGAACGTCCACCACCACCTTCAGGGCGTTGCCAGTCATCAATCTCGAATCGGGCAGTACCACCACCAGCTTGTTCTTGTTGTTCAAGACGCTCACAGATTCTTGCCTGCAAGTCGAGCAGAAATTCGCGTACACGCTGAATATCGACTGAAGTCGGATGCTGCATCACAATCCTCATTTAAAAGAGCAAATATGGCATACATCAAAACATAGAAATGTCAAAAAATTAAGAAATTTTAAATTTATACATAAAAATCAAAGTGTTTTAGTCGGAATAATAATGATATTTTGATCGTGAAATAGCAGTCGTGCCATGTCGTTATTGCTTGAAATCTTGCTGATAGCCGATCAGAATAAACATGCATTTAGGATCAATCTTTCCAAATTTTGCCTGTTGTGGTCAGCAACATCACCAAGAGTTGAGTAAATATGGGTACAACCTCGTTAATTCAAAAATATAATGTTCCAGGACCACGCTATACCAGTTATCCAACTGTGCCGTATTGGGATGATCAGGCATTTTCACTGGAACTTTGGCAGCAGACCTTAAAACGTGCCTTTGATGAATCTAATACCAGCGAAGGCATTAGTTTGTATATTCATCTGCCATTTTGCGAAAGTTTATGTACCTTTTGTGGTTGCCATAAACGCGTTACCAAACGCCATGAGATGGAACAGCCGTATATTCAGGCGGTGCTCAAAGAATGGAATTTGTATTGTCAGTTATTACAAGATCGCCCAGTCATTAAAGAAATTCATTTGGGTGGCGGGACGCCGACTTTTTTCTCAGCCGAACATTTGCTTGAGTTGATTCAGGGGATTTTAGCCAAAGCTGAGATTGCACCACAGCACGAATTTAGTTTTGAAGGGCATCCGAACAATACCACCCGCGAACATCTGCAAACCTTATATGATCTGGGCTTTCGCCGTGTGAGTTATGGGGTTCAGGATTATAATTTAAATGTGCAAAAAGCCATTCATCGTATTCAGCCGTTTGAGCATGTCGAGCAAGTCACGCGTTGGGCGCGTGAAATTGGTTATGAATCGATTTCTCACGATCTGGTTTTTGGCTTGCCATTTCAAAGTCTGGAAGATGTACTGAACACCATTGAAAAAACCAACAGTTTAAGTCCAGACCGCTTGGCATTTTACAGTTATGCACATGTGCCTTGGATCAAAGGCAATGGTCAGCGCGGTTTTAAAGATCAGGATGTACCTAAAGATGATGTGAAACGCACGCTATACGAAGAGGGTAAAAAGCGTTTGTTGGCACATGGTTATCATGAAATTGGTATGGATCATTTTGCTCTGGAACACGACAGCATGTATCAGTCATTTCAGCAGGGCAGTTTACACCGTAACTTTATGGGGTATACCTCATCGAAAACCAAAGTCATGATCGGTTTGGGATTATCTTCGATTAGTGATAGCTGGTACAGCTTTGCTCAAAATGAAAAAACGCTCGAAGATTATTATGCGCGTTTAGAGCAAAATCAAATTCCTGTGTTTAAAGGGCATATCCTGTCGCAGGAAGATTTAATCATTCGCCAGCATATTCTGAACTTGATGTGTACTTTTAAAACTTCGTGGGCAGACCCGAGTATGGCATTTCCTGAATTGTCAGAAGTGCTGAGTCAGCTTGAAGAAATGCAGCAAGATGGCTTGTTGACGCTTCAGCCACAAGGCATTCAGATTACTGAACAAGGTAAGCCGTTTATTCGCAATATCTGTATGGCGTTCGATTTGCATCTAAAACGAAAACAGCCGCAGACGCGAATTTTCTCGATGACGATTTAATTCACTTTATTTTTATAAGTCCTTTGTCTTTCTCTCTATGCAAGAAAAATAAAGAGGGTGTAGATAATGATGAAAGAAGCCTAATTTTCTAAAAATAAAAAGGGCATTTTAAAATGCCCTTTTTATTTGCCTGAACTGGCTGATTTAAAATGTGGTGACTTAAAAGTCATCTTCTTTATACATGTGTGACATGCGGTCATGTTTGGTTTTTAAGTATTGCTGGTTAAATGGATTTAAACCCACAGTCAGTGGTACACGATCAACCACATCAATACCTAAATCACGCAAGGCAATCAGTTTAAGCGGGTTGTTGGTAATCAATTTAACTTGATGTACTTGTAGGTGATCGAGCATGATTTTACACATGTCATAGCGGCGTGCATCGGCAGGCAAGTTCAGCATCAGGTTTGCATCGACTGTGTCATGTCCCTGATCCTGCAAGGCGTAGGCGCGGATTTTATTGGTGAGTCCAATGCCGCGACCTTCCTGACGCAAGTATAAAATGACCCCTTGACCTGCTTCATTAATCATGTGCTGGGTCGCTTTAAGCTGCGGGCCACAATCGCATTTTAAAGATGAAAATGCATCGCCTGTGAGGCATTCAGAGTGAATGCGCACTAAAACTGGTGCAGTTGCTGGCATATCCAAACCTTTCCATAAGGCGACATGTTCTTCACCTGTTTCAGGGTCTTGAAATACACTAATATGAAATTCACCAAATGCGGTTGGAAGTTTAGAAGTAGCAACAAAAGCAATCGGCACAGTCAAACTCTTTCGTCATCAATTAGTCGACCAAAGTATAGCGCAATGATCAGATATTGATAGCTTGAGCATACAAAAATTACGCCAATCAATTTATTTTTTTGTAGAAAGCAAATAATAATAGTTGAATATCGCTATCATTTTTCAGGATAATCACAGCCTTGTCTAGGACAAAAGCAATGTGTAAGACTACATCAAAAGACATGTGGCTCATTGAAAACAACGCTCGATAAGGTAGAATTATCGATTTAACGCAATATACCTAGCTTAGGATTTGCCAGGCTCTAGAAGGCTTTGCCACATATGTTGTATACAGAAATACCAACTCAACGTCCTGTTACGCCGTTGTTGAATGCGATTGATCATCCGCAGCAATTACGTCAGCTAGATCAAAGCCAGCTCGAACAAGTGGCGGATGAGTTACGTCAATATATCTTGTATGCGGCAGGACAAAGTGGTGGGCATTTTGGTGCAAACCTAGGTGTGATTGAACTGACTGTTGCACTACATTATTGCTTCAATACTCCGCAAGACCGTTTGATTTGGGATGTAGGGCATCAGGCATATCCACATAAAGTGTTGACGGGGCGACGTGAACAACTGCCGACCATTCGTAGTAAAAACGGTCTAGCAGCATTTCCTGCACGTGATGAGTCTGAATTTGATACTTTCGGTGTGGGACATTCGTCGACTGCGATTTCTGCGGGACTGGGTATGTCGCTGGCATGCCGCTATCAAAACAAACCGCGTGATGTGGTGTGTATTGTTGGTGATGGTGCCATGACTGCTGGTATGGCATTTGAAGCCATGAATGATGCAGTAGCGCACCAAGCTGACTTAATCGTGATTTTAAACGACAATGATATGTCGATCTCATGCAGTACAGGCGGGTTTGCCAAGCATTTGGCTGCCATTTGGGAGCAGGGACAATTCGTCAATATTAATGCCGATGGCGATGCCGTAATCGAGCCGCATCCTGAGTGGGCATATACCTCACGCTTGCATCAGTCTGCAACTCAAGAAGCAGATAACTTGTTTAAAGCCATTGGGTTTGAATACTTTGGGCCATTTGACGGTCATGATGTTCAGCAACTGGTTCAAGTCCTGAATGCGCTGAAACAGCGTAAGGGACCACGTTTGGTGCATGTCTATACCAAAAAGGGCAAAGGTTTTGCACCCGCAGAAGCTGACCCGATTGGTTATCACGCCATTGCAAAACAAGTGGTTTTGGTTGCTCCAGCCAAGAAAAAGTCAGCTCCAAAATATTCCGATGTTTTTGGGCAGTGGTTGTGTGATGAAGCTGCACAAGATTCGCGTTTGCTTGCCATTACTCCAGCCATGTGTGAAGGCTCGGGCATGGTGAAGTTTGCTAAACAATATCCTGAACGTTTCTTTGATGTTGCGATTGCTGAGCAACATGCTGTGACACTTGCAGCAGGCATGGCATGTGAAGGTTTAAAACCTGTAGTCGCGATTTATTCGACCTTCTTGCAACGTGGCTATGACCAGCTTGTTCATGATGTTGCCTTGCAAAATCTGGATGTGACCTTTGGGATCGATCGTGCTGGTTTGGTGGGGGAAGATGGACCAACGCATGCAGGTGCATACGATTATGCTTATATGCGGACCATTCCGAATTTGGTGATTATGGCACCAAAAGACGAAAATGAATGCCGCCAAATGCTACATACTGCCTATGCTTACGAAGGGCCTGCGGCAGTACGTTATCCACGTGGCGTAGGCGCAGGTGTAGAGATTGAGCAGAAATTGACGGCTTTACCAATTGGTCAGGCGGAAATTGTACTTGAACTCAACAGCCAGTATGACGATAAAATCAGTATTCTGGCATTTGGTAGCCGAGTCATGCCTTGCCTGAAAGTTGCAGAAAGCCTTGCGAAGCAGCTTGATGTTGCCGTTACCGTTGTAAATATGCGTTTTGTCAAACCGCTGGATGAAAACATCATTCAGCAACTTGCAGCAACCACAGCACTGTTCGTTACCGTTGAAGAACATGCAGTCATGGCAGGTGCAGGCAGTGCCGTCAATGAATATTTGGCACAAGCCCAGATTGTAAAACCTGTGCTGAATTTAGGTTTGCCAGACAGCTTCCTGCATCAGGCAGAGCATGCACAAATGTTGCACGATTGTGGACTCGATGCAGAAGGTATTGAGCAGTCGATTGTACAAGCATGGAAAAAAGCCTTACAACTTGTATAGTTTTTTCTGGTTACACATTTCGAAATATTTTTTAGCAAAAAGCGCAGATATTTGTTAAAATGCCTGCGCTTTTATGCATTATTCTTTGTCAAAATCTTCTTGTATTTTTAGTGGGTGTTCAATGGAACCTATGGTGGTGATGGCTGCGCGTGCGGCTCAAACAGTTGGTCAAGAGCTTTTAAAAGCGCATCAAAATCGTCATAAACTCGATTTACAAGTTGAAGAAAAAGGCATCGACGGTCCTGTGACACGTGTTGACCGTTACTTGGAACAACTGACTATCGATACCCTTCGTAAAAGCTATAAAAACCACAGCTTCTTAGGCGAAGAGTTTGGTATGCAAGAAGGCAAAGGCCATGATGCAGACTGGTGTTGGGTCATCGATCCTTTAGATGGCACATTAAACTTCGTCAATGGCGTTCCACATTTCTGTATTTCTATCGCAGTACAACACAAAGGCATTACTCAACACGGTGTGATCTATGATCCTGTGCGTGATGAGTTATTCTCTGCAAGCCGTGGTCGCGGTGCGATGATGAACCAACGCCGTATTCGTGTAAATGTTCGTGATAGCTTAGAAAGCACGTTCATCTCTGTAGGTCACGCTTACCGTGCCAAACGTAATGGTCAAATCATTTCTTATGCAAAACAACATTTTGATGCATTGCTTGCAGTGACTGAAGCAGGTGCACAATTCCGCCGTACAGGTTCAGCTGCGTTGGATTTGGCTTATGTTGCAGCAGGTCGTTTCGATGGTTTCTTTGAACTTGGTTTGAAACCATGGGACATCGCAGCAGGTGAGTTAATTGTGAAAGAAGCGGGCGGTACAGTTGTAGACGCACGTGGTGGTACAGACTCTATGGATAATGGTCAAGTGTTGGCATGTTCAATGAAAATGCTAAAACCATTAATGCAAGCTGTCGTTCCTGCCTGGGCAGATGCTGCTAAGTAAGATTGCATATCCAACTATGGATATTTAAAAAGTGACTCGTAAGAGTCACTTTTTTATGCCAGTAAAAAAATCATGATCTGAGAAATAAAAAATGCTCCCACTGATAAATGATCTAGATAGATTAAGTTGGCATAGATGACGATCATTTTATCTGTAATGCTTGCTTTGAGTGAGAGAGGGTGTTTGTAATAGAAACCACGATATAACAGGTAATAATGCGCATCCAATACATCAGAAACTCTCTTTTTTTTGAAATTTAATTTTAAAAATTTTAATAAAATTCAAATACTTTAATTTAATGACATAAAAGCCAATCAAAAAAGGTGACTTTCTAAAATTTTCTGCTATAATTCTCAGACGCACTTAATTTTCGTTCATTACCTGAACATTATCTTCTAATCATTGTATGCGCGTCTTGTCCATAGAGAGGACATATCCTTCGCGCCCCAATCGCTTAAGCGATTCCTTCAGGTTTGCGGCAGTAATCATGTGTGCGTTATATCCACATCGTCGTTATTCGGATCGCTGCTGAATTCTTATATTTTCAGCTCTAATTGCTGTACCGCTTTTTGCCGATGTCCATATTGTAATTTATTAAATGGAGCACCCACTTCAGGGTGAATACTCTCTATGAGCAAAACTTTTGCTGATTTTTCCCTTGATGAGTCATTAACACAGGCTCTTGAAGGTTTAGGTTTTACTACGCCAACTCCTGTACAAGAACAAGCTATTCCTGCTGCACTTGAAGGTAAAGACCTTCTAGTATCAAGCCAAACGGGTTCTGGTAAAACTGCTGCATTCTTGCTTCCAACTTTGAATGCGCTTGCAAATCAAGAAACTTTCGTACCGTTTAAAGAACGTATGAAAGCAATTACTCAACCGTCAATTCTAGTGATTTCTCCGACTCGTGAGTTAGCACAACAAGTATGTCAAGATGCGATTGCATTTGTTCGCCATATGAAGGGCGTTCGTGTTGCTGCAATCATGGGTGGTATGCCTTTTGGTAAGCAAATCCAACAGCTTAAAGGCGCGCAAGTGGTTGTTGCGACTCCAGGTCGTTTACTTGACCTTGTTAACCGTCGTCAAATCAAACTTGATAAAGTTGATTCGTTAATTGTCGATGAAGCTGACCGTATGCTTGATCTAGGTTTCTCTGAAGATCTAGAAGCAATTGGTGAATTAGCGGCTAACCGTAAACAAACGTTGATGTTCTCTGCAACTTTTGCACCGCGTATTATTACGCTTGCTGAACGCATGATGAATGATCCGATGCGTATTGCGATCGAAACAGGTCACTCTACAAATACAGACATCACTCAAACATTGCATTGGACTGATGGCTTTGAACACAAGAAAAAATTATTAACTCACTGGTTATCTGATGAGTCAGTAGATCAAGCAGTTGTGTTTGCTTCAACTCAAGAAGATACAGATATGTTGGCTGAAGAGCTTGCTGAAGCAGGTTTATCAGTTGTTGCACTTCATGGTGCAATGCCACAAACAGTTCGTAACCGTCGTTTACGTAGTATTCGTGAAGGTCGTGCAAAAATCCTTGTTGCTACTGACGTAGCAGCACGTGGTCTTGACGTACCAACAATTTCACACGTAATTAACTTCGGTCTTCCGATGAAAAATGAAGACTATGTACACCGTATTGGTCGTACAGGTCGTGCGGGACGTACAGGTAATGCAATTACTTTAGCGACTTACCGTGAGCGTGGTAAAATTCGCGCTTTAGAAGATTTCTTAGATGCACGTTTAAGTGTATCTGAAATCGAAGGTCTTGAGCCATCTCCACCTCCTGCACGTAGTGGTCGTGATGGCGGTGGTCGTGGTCGTGATGGCGGCGGTCGTGGTCGTGGCGGTCGTGATGGCGGTCGTGGTGGTTTCGGTGGTGGTCGTCGTTTTGAAGGCGAAAGCAACTTTAAACGTCGTGAAGGTGGTGATGATCGCCCACGTCGTAGTTTTGATGACAAACCTCGTGGTGAACGCCCAGCGTTTGGTGGTGAAGATCGCCCACGTCGTGATTTCGGTGATCGTCCAGCTCCACGTCGTGAAGGTGGTTTTGGTGACCGTCCACAACGTTCGTTTGATGACCGTCCAAAACGTGATTTCGGTGATCGTCCAGCTCCACGTCGTGAAGGCGGTTTTGGCGACCGTCCACAACGTTCGTTTGATGATCGCCCAAAACGTGATTTCGGTGATCGTCCAGCTCCACGTCGTGAAGGCGGTTTCGGTGATCGTCCACAACGTAGCTTTGGTGACAAACCGCGTTCTAACGATGACAACCGTGGTAACCGTGTAGATTACAAGCCAGCTCGTGATGGAGCTGATCGTCCGCGTCGTGATTTCGGTGATCGTCCAGCTCCACGTCGTGAAGGTGGTTTCGGTGATCGTCCACAACGTTCTTTCGATGATCGTCCAAAGCGTACTTTTGGTGGTGAAGAACGTCCACGCCGCGAGTTCAACTCAGATCGACCACGTCGTGAAGATGGTGAGCGTCGCCGTAAATTTAACGACTAATATTCGTTAGAATTTATTGTAAAAAGCCAGTTTTCTAACTGGCTTTTTTTTACTAAAAGTTATTTTTTATAAATGTAAAAACATCTTAAGTAAAAGATTTTAATTTTCTAATTTAATTTTAAATAGTGCTATTTATCAAAAACTTGATTGTTTTTTAAGTTATTTAAATCTATATGTTTCTTATATAAAGTCACGAACTTTGTACAAGTTTTATATTGTCTGCTGATAAAATCTTCAACTTTTTCCGTTGCGAAAATGGTAAGCTACGTCACGTAAAATCTATAGGTAAATTTTAAAAATCTTCTATCCTATGAAGAGTTCACTTGCTGTGAAAATCAAGCAGGAATTTGGTCCATTATGAAAAATACAGTAGCTGTGCCAGAGGATTCATTGATTGATATCAAGAATCTGAGCTTTAAGCGAGGCGAGCGCGTCATTTATGACAATGTCAATCTTTGTATTCGCCGTGGGCAAATTACTGCCATTATGGGACCTTCAGGTACAGGTAAGACAACTTTATTACGTCTGATTGGTGGGCAGTTGACTCCCGATCAAGGTTGTGTCCTGCTCGATGGCAAAGATTTGTCAGAAATGTCGCGTCATGAGTTGTTTGCTGCACGTGCACGTATGGGAATGCTATTTCAAAGTGGCGCATTATTTACCGACATGACTGTGTATGAAAATGTTGCTTTTCCACTTCGTGCACATACTCAACTACCCGAAAATCTGATTGCTGAGCTGGTAGCGCTGAAATTGGAGTCGGTTGGTTTACGTGGTGCGGAACAATTGATGCCTTCTGAGCTATCTGGCGGGATGAACCGCCGTGTAGCATTGGCTCGCGCCATTGCACTTGACCCTGAACTCATCATGTACGATGAGCCTTTCGCTGGGCAAGACCCAATTGTAAAGGGTGTTCTGACCCGCCTGATTCGTTCATTGCGTGAAGCATTGGATTTGACAACGATTATTGTCTCGCATGATGTCGATGAAACCATGTCGATTGCAGATTATATCTATATTGTTGCCGAAGGCATCATTCAGGGGGAGGGTACGCCACAAGAGCTACGCCAACATCCTTCTGCATTTGTACAACAATTTCTAAATGGACAGGCTGAAGGCCCTGTCGATTTCCAGTTTAGCCATCAGGCATATTTAAGCCAAGAGGTAAGTTCATGAATGCTATAGCCTTATTGGGTCGACGCGTGATTGAACGTGTACATGGCATTGGTGTGGCAACATTGATGTTGCTGCAGATTATCTGTTCAATGCCAACCCGACTCGGGGTACGTTTATTTGTTTATCAAATGTACCGTGTTGGGGTGATGTCCTTATTGATTATTTCTGTATCTGGTTTGTTTATCGGTTTGGTCTTGGGCCTCCAAGGCTACAATATTCTGGTGAATGTCGGTAGTGAAACCATGCTGGGTACGATGGTGGCATTGACCTTGCTACGTGAGCTTGCCCCTGTGGTTGCAGCTTTGCTGTTTGCAGGGCGAGCAGGTTCTGCATTGACCGCTGAAATTGGCTTGATGAAAGCCACTGAGCAGCTATCGAGTATGGAAATGATCGGGGTAGACCCGCTCAAACGTATTGTGTCACCACGCCTGTGGGCTGGGATTGTCAGTTTACCGATGCTGACCGTGATTTTTGCCGCAATTGGTATTTTTGGCGGCAAAATGGTGGGCGTAGATTTTCTGGGTGTAGATGAAGGCTCTTTCTGGAGTGGCATGCAAAACTCAGTAGAATTTCAACATGATATTGTCAACGGCATCATTAAAAGTGTGGTATTTGCCGTGATCTGTACATGGATTGCTGTGTATCAGGGATATTTTTGTGAGCCAACATCAGAAGGTATTTCCACCGCAACAACGCGTACAGTGGTGTATTCATCTTTGTGTATTTTAGGTTGTGACTTTGTGTTGACTGCGGTCATGTTTGGAGGAGTGTAATGAAGTCCCGTTCAAGTGAGCTGGCCGTAGGTGTACTTGTTATTCTATTCGGCTTGGCATTGTTTTTCTTGGCAATGAAAGTAAGTGGCCTGTCAGGCAGTACCTTAAGTAAAAGTTATGAAATGACAGCCACGTTTGACAATGTTAATGGTCTGAAAGAGCGCGCTAAGGTAACGATGAGTGGTGTGACCATTGGGCGTGTCGAACATATTGACCTTGACCCTGTAACACGTCTTGCCAAAGTGACTTTCGAGCTGGATGGTAATAAAACGACTTTTAATCCGACTCAATTACAGACTGTAGAACAAAATGCGGTGGAAGAACTGCACTATAGTGATGACTATCAACATGCAAATCCTGCGAAACAAAAAGTAATGGAACAGCAACTGTTGAGTAACATGAAGTCCATCACCAATATTGACCAAGATGCTTACATTATGGTGGCAACCAATGGTTTGCTTGGGGAAAAATATCTCAAGATTGTACCTGGTGGCGGTTTGAATTACATCAAGCGTGGCGGCGTGATTAGCAATACTCAAGGGACGATGGATCTTGAAGACTTGATTGGTAAGTTCATTACAGGCATGTCTGGCAAGTCATCTGCAGGTACAGCCGCAGAGACTAAAACAGCCTCTGAACCGAGCCAAACAGCTGATCCACAGACTTCATTCACCCAATAGCAGAATTTAGAGGAGTAAGACGTTGAATACTTTATTTAAACAAACCCTTACAGCAAGCATCTTATCTAGCATGATCGCAGGAACTGCGTTTGCAGCGCCTGCTGAAGCACCGCCAGTCTTTGTAAAACGTGTTGCAGATGCTTTGATTAGCCGCTTAAAAGCAGATCATGCCAAATTGCAAAGCAACCCAGCATCTGTCAATGCGATTGTGAAACAAAACCTTGACCCATATGTTGATGCACAGTCATTCACCCGTATTGTCATGGGAACTTATGCTGCACCACAAAACAGTACCGCACAGCAACGTGCAGCATTTGAACATAATCTGCGTCAAAGTTTAGTTCAAAACTACGGCTCGGCTTTAGCAAAATATAGCAACCAAAGTTATAGCCTACGCCCTTATAAACCTACAGGTGGTGCATTCCCTGTAGTCACTATCGACTTTGTGAACCAAGGGCAAAAAACCCCTGTATCATTCCAGTTGACTGACAGCAATAGCCAATGGAAAATCCGTAATATTAATGTGGCTGGAATTGACTTGGGTCTGCAATTTCGCAACCAGTTTGCAGCAACTGTAAAACGTAACGGTGGCAATATTGATAAAGCGATTGCGACCTTTAAACCAGATGCTGATGCTGCGGTGAAAAAATAAGATAGGTGTATTGTGATTGAGCTTAAACATCAGCAATTATGCCTGTCAGGCACGATTAATTTTGAGAATGCCGCGGAAATTTACCAGAAAGGTCTGGCGCTAATTCGCCAGCATGCACACTTTCCTTTGGTGGTGAATCTGGAAGGTTTGCAGCTTGGTAATACACTCGCGCTGGCAGTTTTGGTACAGTGGTTACGCCAGACGCCAGAACAAAAGGGGTTACATTTTCAGGCAGTTCCAGTCAAAATGCTCAAGATTATTGAAGCCTGCCATTTACAGGATGATCTGATTTTGTTGAGTTAAAGCATGCAATATAAAAAAGCATCCAGATTGGATGCTTTTTTTATATCCATTTTTTCCAGCGGAAATAAGCAGTTGGAAGAACAAATGATGCAACGATAATGACAGAGACAGCAGTAAAGCTGTAATCTCCATGCGCAAATGGTAGAACAGTCGTATTCATCCCGTAGAGACTGGTGACCAGCATCGGTGCTGTGAGTAAACTAGGTAAAATCGAGAAACGACGAATCGTATCGCTTTGTTCTGAGTTAATGAAGCCTGATGTGGTATCGAGTAAGAAACGTACCTTCTGGAACAAGAACGCTGTATGTTCAACCAATGAGCGCACATCTTCACTCATCTCCCGAATTTCACCATCATAAATATGGCTACCCAAAGCGCGTGGGCGAGATAGAAAACTGAGAATACGGCGTAAATCGATCAAACACAGTTGTGCTTTTCCGAGCATGTCTTCTTGTTGTGCCAAACGAGTGACCATGTCATCAAGGTCAAGCACTTGTTCACGGTGGTGGTTATTGAGAACTTCGGTTGAATATTTTTCTAGATCTTTATGAATATCTTCCAATATATCAGCAAGCTCATCGAGCTTGGCTTCGAATAATCCCAGTAAAATCCAGACAGGGTCTTTATAGTCTACATCGTAATCGTTGCGGCGCGCGCGGGCACGAAATGCACGAAATGACACCAGTTTCTCACCACGAAGTGTAAGCAGGCGCTGTTTATTTAAGATAAATGCAACGGTTTGTACCGTTGCCAGCATATGATCCTGCTCATCACTTTCATTATCGACCTGATAGTTTTTATTTTTCGTTAAAAAATAAGTACTGATATGTAAAATGCCATCATCATCGCGATAGAATCGAGCTGATGATGAAATATCTTCAAGCGATTTGAGTGTAGGCAGATTCTGTTCATAGGCATCAATAACCCATTGTTGCTCCTCTTGTGAAGGTGCAATCAGATCAATCCATACTAATTCTGGGTGTAAGTCGAATCCACCATTAATGGTCGCATCTTCGAGACTCCCACGCTCTGTTGCGTAAAAAGCTTCAAGCATCGGTGTCTTTCTCCCTTGGATAGGTCGGGGGTAAAACGGTGGGTGTATTTTAGACAAGGAATTGCGGAAAAACACTGATCAGTTCGTTATTTTGCTAAAAAAATTTCGCTTTAGTTTATTTTTAATACATGACAGATCAATAGTAGGTCAATTTTATGAATTCAATCGCAATCTTTTGTGGCTCTAAAGCAGGTAATGATTCAATTTTTGTAGAAACTGCACAACAGGTCGGACAAAAAATTGCCCAACAAGGTAAAACTTTGGTTTATGGCGGTGGGCGTTCTGGGTTAATGGGGGTTGTTGCAGATAGTGCTTTGCAAGCAGGTGGAAAAGTCATTGGTGTGATTCCTGAGGTACTGGTAAATCGCGAATTGGCGCACCCGCATTTAACTGAATTGCATGTGGTCAACAACATGCATGAGCGTAAAACCAAAATGTCTGAACTTGCTGATGGGTTTATTGCCTTGCCAGGAGGCGCGGGCACATTGGAAGAAATTTTTGAACAATGGACGTGGGCTCAACTCGGAATTCATTTAAAACCATGTGCATTTTTAAATGTGATGGGATTTTATGACCCGTTACTATCCATGATCCAAGCGACGGTCAGACAAGGTTTTACCCACTCTCGCTTTGCCGATACTTTGTTGGTATCTGACCAGATCGAAACTTTATTGGCCCAGTTTGCACAGTATCAGCCACCACAGCCGAAATGGGGCGTTAATGAAATTGTGGCATAAGTCATAAAGCGGTTTTGTGACAATAACTGGATAAATTTGTGAAGATTAATTTATCCAGTTTATTGTTGAGATCGTTGCATTGAGCAACAGGTGTTTTTGTATGATTGAACAAGGCTCTTGTCGCTTCACGAAAAAATAGAGCCTAGTTTTTCGGACTTGCTAGACAAACCGCATGAATCTGCTGGCAACCGAGTTGCTGTAATTTGCTATGTAATGCCTGAATTGAGCTCCCCGTCGTGATGACATCATCCACAATCAGCACGCGGCGGTAACGTACTTTACTGGGGGCTTGAATCACGAACTGCTGTTCAATATTACTGAGGCGTTCCAGTCGGTTCAAACCTTTCTGATGCTGTTGGTCTTGCCGTAGAATGGGTTGCCAGATTGGAACATTCAGTCGTTTAGCTAAATGCTCTGCCAAAAGCAAGGCCTGATTATATCCCCGTTCGATCAAACGTTGCTGTGAAATAGGCATGGGAACAATCGCTTGAACTTTGGGAAATTTAAGCTGACTCAACATATGATTAAATAACGGCAGATAATGCAGTTGCTGTTCGTATTTGAACTGTTGAATCATGCGATCAAGCGGGTACTGATAATAAGCTGCGACCTGAATTTGCATTTCTTGGCGGTGAATATGTTGTTTGAGCCATGGCAACTGTTGCCAGCAATCCTGACAGACAGAACTTTGGGTCGCCCGATCACTTTGGCACAGGCTACAGCTCAACACAGGTTGCAACAGCCGAGACAATTTAGACATAAGCATAGCGCGGTGCCTCCGGTAGCCAGCGTTTTAGCAGGGGTTCAACCAGTTGCGGATACTTTTGCATGATTTGCTGCGCCACATCGTGGGCTTGATTGAGCAAATGATCATCGCGCTCCAGTTTGGCCACCCGAAAACCCAGATCACCTGTTTGTCTGGTTCCCAGCATTTCACCTGGCCCACGTAGCTCCAGATCTTTTTCCGCAATGACAAACCCGTCATTACTTTCTCTTAAAATCGACAGGCGTTCATGTCCGTTTTTTGATAGTGGGGTTTTATAAAGTAACACACAAAAACTGGCTAAAGCGCCACGTCCAACCCGTCCGCGTAACTGATGTAACTGCGATAAACCCAGTCGTTCTGCATTTTCAATGATCATCAGGCTAGCATTGGGGACATCGACCCCGACTTCAATCACGGTGGTGGCAATCAACAATTGCAGCTGGTTGTCTTTGAATTGTTGCATCACGCGCTGCTTGTCATCGGCTTTCATTTTGCCATGCACCAAGCCAATTTTCAGTTCAGGAAAACGTTGCTGAATTTCCTGATAGGTCGCTTCAGCTGCTTGAGCATCGAGAGTTTCGGATTGCTCAACCAAGGTACAGACCCAGTAGGCTTGTTTACCTTCGGCACAGTTGTTGGCAATGCGCTGCAGCACTTCTTCACGGCGGTCGATGGGAATGGCAACCGTTTGAATCGGGGTACGTCCAGGCGGTAGCTCATCAATAATTGACGTGTCTAAATCACCATAAGCGCTCATCGCCAGTGTACGGGGAATCGGGGTAGCGGTCATCACCAGTTGATGCGGTGTGTATTGGGCATCGCCTTTGTTACGTAAAGCCAAGCGCTGATCGACCCCGAAACGATGTTGTTCATCAATAATCACCAAACCGAGTTTGGCAAATTTTACACTGTCCTGAAACAGGGCATGCGTGCCGATCACCAGTTGTGCTGCGCCCGTGGCAATCTGTGCTTCTGCTGCGCTACGAGCTTTGCCTTTTTGTTTGCCCGAGAGCCATGCCACGTTTAAACCCAAAGGTTCAAACCAGCGTTTAAAATTCAGATAATGCTGCTCCGCCAAAATCTCGGTCGGTGCCATCAGTGCCACTTGCCAGTCAGCTTCGAGAGCATGACATGCTGCTATGCCTGCAACCAGTGTTTTTCCTGCACCGACATCGCCTTGTACCAAACGTAGCATCGGCTTGTTCTGTTTTAGATCATCAGCAATTTCTTTCGACACCCGTTTTTGTGCATGGGTCATTTTAAACGGCAGCCCAGCCAAAAGCTGTTTGGCGAGGACTTTACTGCTTGGCAGAGCAGGTGCTTGGATTTGCTGAATATAGGCGCGCCGAGCCAGCAGGCTGAGTTGATGCGCCACCAGTTCTTCAAAAATCAGGCGTTGCTGTGCAGGATGCGAACCTTGTGCCAGTTGTTGCATGTTGGCACTTAGCGGTGGCTCATGAATATAAAACAGTGCATCTTTAAGTGCGTAGCCGTTACAAAACTGGCTGGGAATCAGCTCAGGTAAAGCGTCACTATGCTGTTGTAAGGCTTGTTTGACATATTCCCGTAGTTTGGCTTGGGTTAAACCATCAGTACTGGGATAAATTGCAGTCAGTTGGGTTTTGGGTAATGGGGTATGTGCATGAATGGCTTTAATTTCAGGATGATACAATTCCAAACCACGCGCACCGACACGGATTTCACCAAACACCCGAACCCGCTGCCCAACCTGTAGCGTATTGGTCAGGTTTTTATAGATATGATAAAAACGCAAGGTGACTTTACCAAAATCATCTTGTAGTGCCACCGCCATGGATTTGCGTTTTCCCGCAGGAAAATCGACGGATTGCACCACACCCTCGAGCAAATAGCTACGCCCAACTTGTAGTTGGTTCATGGCAATAATGCTGCTACGATCTTCATAGTCACGTGGTAAGTGAAATAGCAAATCGTCGGTGGTGAATAGATTCAGTTTTTCCAAGAGTGCAGCGGTTGCCTGACCCACGCCTTGTAATTGATGAATTAAAGCCATGTCCCTCCAGCTTAGGTCATGTCATGCATATTGTATTTATTGGTTATGGTAAAACATCTCAACGCGTTGCAAAACAGCTATTTGCACAAGGACACCAGATTAGCACAATTAGCCGTAGCCCGAAAACCGATCCGTTTGCCCAGCATTATGTTCAAGATGTTCATCATTTAGATTTATCAACCTTCGCCCCGATTGACTGGGTATATGTATTGCTTAGCCCTGAACAGAGTAGTGTTGAGGGGTATCAGCAGACTTATGTGGATTCGGTTGCCCCGATTGTGGCAGCATTAGCTTCACATCCTGTGAAAAAGATCATCGTCGTGTCTTCAACGCGGGTTTATGGTGAAGATGCAGGGCAGATAATTGATGATGATAGCCCAATCCAACCAAGTGATGCGCAGGGGCATTTACTGCGGAAAATGGAGCTACGCTGGCAGCAAGCGTATCCTGAACAGAGTATCATCATTCGTCCAAGCGGAATTTATGGAGACAGTGTAGCGAGGATGTGCAAGCTGGCACAGAACACCAGCATTTATCCAAATACACACTGGAGTAACCGTATTCATGTGGATGATCTGGCTGGTTTTTTAGCGTACCTGACCCAGTTACAACAACATCAGCCAAGTTATATCGTTACCAATCCTCAGCCGATTCCGTTGCATGAGGTGATTGCGTGGTTTCAGCAGCAATTGGCTTTGCCACGATTAACGGTAGCGCATCCTGAACAGATTTCGGGTAAGTGTTTATATGCAACGCATTTGCAACAAAGCGGTTTTCAGTTGCAGCATGCCGATTGTTTTCAAGATTATGCGGCGTTGTTGGCACAGCAGTCACATTAAGCTCATAAAAAAACCGCATTCAAAGATGCGGTTTTTTAAAGCCTGATCACTTATTTTTTCTTACGTTTTGAACGGCGTTTGGCATTGTGCTCGGCCATCGCTGCTAAGGCTTGTTGTAACTCATCATCGCTAAAAGTGGTAATGTGGCGCAGCATTTGACGGGTAGCGTCATCCAAGACCAAGTTGGCATATTGAGCAACACGGCTAAAGTTTTCGTCGTATTCCAAGAAGCCTTGTTCATTGGTTTTAATATAGTTTTGCTGAGTCAATACTTTGAGGAAGCTTTGGAATAATGCCTTATCAAAGAACTCTGGTGAATTAAATTCAAACAGCACGGACAAACGCTGCCCGAGTAGGTGACTCAAATCTTCAACCTGTTTTGCTGAAATATTGCCTGAACCACGTTGCGTGATCAGCGCCAAAGTCATGTAGTAACGTTCCAGACTTTGTTTGACAGGTGCCATCATCAGCACCAACTGGTTGTGTGCTTCCGAATTTGGTGTTGGGCTATGCAAGTCGCCTTGAGCATCGCTTGAGATCAGACCCGCTTCAATCATGGCATCGGTATAGGCTTGGATTGGTTGATTGAGCTCAGTCACATCCCATTTCATAAACAGTTCAGCTTTTAAGAATGGGTACAGCGTGCAGATCACATTGCCTAAATCTTCACGGCTGATTTTGCCGTTGAGTTCCACCAAAGATGCAATCAGTGATGGCAAGACAAAAGCATGCAAAACGTTATTGCGGAAGTAGGTCAACAACACTGCCTGATTGTCTTCTACGGTAATAATGTCGCCAAGTGCGTGTTGCACACGTTTGAGCAATTTGAGTTTCAGACCATAACTGATCATCTCTTTGCCTGACAACGAAGTCACTTCACTGCGCGCATCATAAGGCAATCGAGTTGCCAGATGACGATAGGTATCAAGCTGTTTAATAAACAGTTCTTCATCGAGTGTGTGTTTGTCGTTTGCCAGTAAAATCAGTGACAGTAATGAAACAGGATTGATTACCACCGCATTGTTAATTTTTTCCAAGATCGCGTGAGCAGAACTCGTGACTGCATCCGACACTACAGCAGGAATTGGGTCATCATTCTTTTCAATACGAATCTGGTCAGCATTGTGTGCTTTGAGCAGGTCATTCAAAAATACAGGTTCGCCAAAGTTGACATGTACCTTACCGAAAATGCGCTCGATTTTACGCAAGGTTTTGGCAATCCCAATCAGTGATTCCGCTTCTTTGGGTTTACCCTGCATTTCGCCAATATAGGTTGAACCTTCCATGAGGCGTTCATAACCAATATACGTCGGAATAAACACAATCGGTTTGTTGCTGGTACTGCGCAAATGACTGTGTACTGTCATCGCAAGCATGCCTGTTTTTGGCGGTAGCAAACGCCCTGTACGCGAACGTCCACCTTCAATGAAGTATTCGAGGGGCGTATTGCGTGACACAATGCTATATAAATATTCTTTAAATACAGTAGTATATAAACCATTTCCGCGAAAAGAACGGCGAATAAAGAATGCGCCACCACCACGTAATAATTGACCGACAAAAGGCAGATTCAGGTTATCGCCTGCCGCAATGTACGGTACCATCAAGCCACGACGATGAATAATATAAGACAGCAATAAATAGTCGATGTGGCTGCGGTGACATGGGGTATAAACGACTTCATAGTCTTTTGCCAGTTCACGCACGGTGTTGAAATTATGCACTTCAACGCCGTCATACAACTGCGTCCACAAGCGGGTCAGTGCCATATCGGCAAAACGTACGGTTGAATAAGAATAATCCGATACGATTTCATTGACATAGCCAATGGCACGGCGCTCAGCTTCAAACAGGCTGATTTTGCCACGAATACTTTCACGGCGAATGGCCTCTTGAACATCGGGTGCCTTGACCAGAGACTGCATCACGTTACGACGATCTGACAAGTCAGGGCCGAGTACGGCTTCACGTTGGCGATCAAGATATTGATTTAACTGATTGATAATATATGTCGCAGGGGACAGGTTCGGGCGTTGCTCTTTGGCAAAGTTAACCAAGTCGCGCAACGACTGTTCAGGATGGAATTCAATGAAGGACTGACGACCATGCATCCCGATATTAATCAACTGCTTGAGTGTGCTTGGTGTGGCCCACGTGTCAGTAAACAGCAGTTTAAATAAAGAGTCTTCTTTGTCTGGTGACCGCCCCCACAAAATGGTCACAGGCACTAACTGAATGTCTAGCTCAGGCTGTTTCTCAAGCATTTCAATCATGCGTAATAGGCGAGGGGGTAAGGTCGGCGCACTGGCATTCAATAAATAATTATGGTCGGGTTGCTGTAAAAAGAATACCGAGCTTTTTTCTGTCGTATCGCCCAATTGTAAGGGTTCTAATGCAGGCGGTAATTTGAGTTTACGGGTTTCACTATCGACCACCAACGCATTACTGCGTGAGTAATTTTGCAAGACATAGCAAACAATCTTTTGCGGTTGAGCCGCAACTTCGCCACTTTCTGTGGATGCAGCAGAAGTCTGTGGAACATCGCCAAGAACATGTGGAGTCACCACAAGATCAAGAATTTTGCTTGATAGTCTACGGTACATTTGACCAAAACTATTCTTGGACATAGAAACTCCTACTTCAACACAAAGGCAAAGTGATAAAAACAAACAGGATGAAGGGTGATGAGATGGAACAAATCGAACCTTTCGCCAATTTTAACCAAAATGTAGGGCTTTGCGCACAAATTACGTTGAAAAAACGTAGTTTCATGTCATTGAAATCAGAAAAATATTGATCTTATGGGTTTTTCTTGTGGTTTGGTTGCATAAAACTCACTAAATTACATCTGCACCTGCGCCATTGCTTGGGATTATGGCAAAATAATCAGTAGATTTTTATGGTCTTAAAAACCGCTTACTTAGGTAATTGATGATGACACTCACCCAAGAATTAATCGATTTGCTCAGTTTGGAAAAACTTGAAGAAGATATTTATCGTGGGCAGAGCCGTAATTTAGTGGGCAAACGCGTTTTTGGCGGTCAGGTGTTGGGGCAGGCATTGCGCGCAGCATCTTATACTACCGATCGACCTGCACATTCGTTGCATGCTTACTTTCTGTTTGGTGGAGATGTTGAAGCCCCGATTATTTACCAAGTGGATCGTTTACGTGACGGAAAGAGCTTTGTCAGCCGTCAGGTACGTGCGATTCAGCATGGACGCACGATTTTTACCGCTATGGTGTCGTTTGCCACGCCAGAAGAAGGTTTAAACTATCAGCATCATGCGCCAGATGTACCTGCACCTGAAACCTTGCAAAATGAAAAGCAGATCAAACAGGGTTTACTGGAATTTGTGCCTGAAAATGTACGTAACAGTTTTATGCGTGACCGTCACGTCGAGCTGCGTCCTGTAGAAGACATTCAAAATCCATTTCGGCCACAGCCACAGCTTCCACATTATTCACATTATGTGCGTACCCATGAGCAGATTCAGGCAGAGCAGGACAGTATCGCCCTGCATCAGTCGATTGTGGCGTTTTATTCCGACTTTACCCTCATGACTACTGCATTGCGTCCACACGGCTTAAATTATCTATCGCCGAGTTTGCAGTGTGCCAGTATTGACCATGCGATTTATTTCCATAAACCACTGCGTGCCGATGACTGGATGTTGTATGAAATGGAAGCAACGGTCAGTGCCAGCTCACGTGGTCTGAATTTTGGGCGTATGTGGCAAAATGGCGAGTTGGTGTGTAGCACGGTACAAGAAGGCTTGATGCGATTGCGCGAAATCGAAACACAATAAAATCAATAGGCTAAGGTGAAATTTTGCCTTAGCCTTTGTCATAAACCTGATTTACCTATTTAAAATGGCGCTCGATTCCTTATCTTTGCCATGCCATAGTATTCAACAGCTTAAAATAAGAACTGAGGCAAGATGAGTTTAAATACCAAGATTTTTATTGCAGCCATGATTGGCATTGCCTATGGTTTATTGCTGCGGTTTTATCCAGATACGGCTTTCTTTAATGGCAGCTTATATGTACTGGGCATTGTTAGTGGTATTTTTATCGGTTTCCTGAAAATGTTGCTTGTGCCACTGGTATTTTCTTCGATTGTGATCGGGGTCGCCAGTCTGGAGTCGGGACATCAACTGGGCAGGGTCTGGAAAATTACCTTGTTATGTAGTTTGACAACCATGAGCCTGTCGTTATTTCTCGGCTTGCTCGGCGCGCATCTATTTGAAGTGGGGAAAGGGCTAAATGTTGCCCTGTTCCAGACCGCGATGCAGCAACATCCACCCACAGCACAAAATCTGGATGCTTCCTCATTTTTGGTGAACTTTGTTCAAAATACCCTGATTAACCCATTTAAAGCCTTTAGTGATGGAAATGTGTTATCGGTGGTGATTTTTTCCATGCTGATTGGTTTGGCACTGGTGTATGGCGGAGAGCGCTTTACAGGGATTCGCCGTTTAAGTCAGGAATTTTTTGAACTGGTGATGATGCTGGTGGGCTGGCTGATGAAGCTTGCTCCGATTGGTATTTTAGCGTTGCTGGCTAAACTGATTGCCAAAGAAGATTTGTCGGTATTGAGCCGCTTGGCTGAGTTTGCAGCAGTGGTGACAGGTACAACCTTATTTCATGGCATTGTGGTCTTGCCGCTGTTACTCTGGATTTTTGGCAAAATGTCGCCGTGGACATTTTTTAAAGGTACGCGTCTGGCATTGTTGACAGCATTTGCCACCAGTTCCAGCTCAGCGACTATGCCACTGAGCATGAAGTGTGCACAGGAAAATCTGGGTGTACGACCACAGATAGCAGGTTTTGTGATTCCGCTCGGTTCGCATCTCAATATGGATGGTACGGCACTTTACGAAGCAGCAGCAGCGCTGTTTGTTGCTAATTTGATCGGACTGGATTTGCATTTGGGACAGCAGATTATTGTCTGTTTAACTGCCATGATTGCCTCTTTGGGGGCACCTGGTATTCCAAGTGCGGGCATGGTCACCATGATTATGGTGTTACAGTCTGTTGGGCTGCCTGCTGAAGCTATTGCGATTTTACTGCCGATAGACCGTATTTTGGATACTGTTCGTACCGTGGTCAATGTGCAAGGCGATATGATGGTGAGTGTGGTGGTGGATCGTTATACCCGTATTCCACAAGACCCAAGTTAAGCCCAATCAATCCTGAAAAACAATTCAGAAGATTGTCTGATTCAGTCAATCTTCTTTAAAAATTTTTCTGAAAACGGATTCTTTTCATCACTATGCAGTTTGTGGCGTAGCATCGCGCAAGAGCCAAATTGTTCAGTATGATGCAATACCTAGAAGAATCTTGAGCGTAATAAAAAACAGATTTTTGAGTCATGCGTTGGAATTTATTTTAGCTTTAAAATACTGATGTCATAGATCTACGTCGCCATGATTTGGGTAAATATATACAGCAAGCGCGAGATCTTCAGCATAAGCGAATCAGATAGACTACACTAAACCGATTTACACTCCTGCATCATCAGAACCATGACTCAATCTCAACAACCTGTGATTACCGTTGCCGCCGCGATTATTTTTAATGCTCAAGGACAGGCGCTTTTAGCACGTAAACGTCAAACCGAATTTTTTATGCAGGTTGGTGGGAAGCTTGAAGCCAACGAATCGGCTGAGCAGGGTTTACTGCGTGAAATTCAGGAAGAAATCGGCGTAGCTGCACGAATTATCAAAGATTTGGGTACAGTGGAAACGGTTGCAGCCAATGAAGCTAATCATCGTCTGTTCGCCCATTTATTTCATGTTGAATTGCTAGGTGAAGCTCAAGTGTCTGCCGAACTGGCAGAAATTCAATGGGTCAATGTCTTTGCACCGATTGACTTGGCTTTAGCGCCGCTAACCGAGCAATATGTGCTGCCGTATATTCGACAGCAGTGTGCTGCATCTTAAAACTAGCCGAGCAAGTGTCTTAATTTGTAGCGATTGCAGCATTGTGCTGAGCCACTTTATGTTGAAGCTGCTGTTTTTCTTGAGCGGATAAAAAGGCGATGCTTAAACCGTTCTGCTGTGCTTGACGGATTTGCGCTTCGGACAAGCCTGCCTGTGGTGCAGCCTGTAAATATTCATGTTGAATATCAATCCCTTCAACCGCAGGGTCATCGCTGTTAATGGTGGCTAAAATGCCATGTTCGAGAAAGGTTTTCAGTGGGTGCTGACGAATATCGGCAACGGTACTGGTTTGCAGGTTTGAGGTAATGCAGGACTCAATCCCGATCTGATGTTCAGCTAAATAATCCAGTAACTTTGCATCTTCCACAGCTTTCACGCCATGCCCGATACGGGTTGCACCGAGGGTTTGAATCGCTTGCCAAATACTGCTTGCACCTGCGGCTTCGCCTGCATGGATGCTGATGTGCCAACCTGCATCACGGGCTTGCTTGAAGTGTTCGACAAAGAGTTCCCCTGGAAAGCCCAGTTCATCGCCTGCCAAATCCAGTGCGGTAATCTGGTCACGATGCGTCAGTAAGGCATCCAGTTCTTGCTGGCAATGTGCCTGTCCAAAAGTACGGCTCATAATACCAATCAGTTTGGCAGGAATGTCAAAGTCACGGCTGCCTTGCTGAACGCCATCAATCACGGCTTCGACTACGCCCGCCAGTGGAAGTTGATGGCTCATCGCCATATAAAAGGGTGAAAAACGCAGTTCGACATAGTCCAAACCTTGCTGCGCTGCATCTTGCATATTTTCCCAAGCCACACGGCGGCAGGCTTCCAAATCACCCAAGACTTTTACGCCCCAGTCTAGTTTGCTTAAGAAACTCAGCAGGTCGGGCTGATTGTCCATGACCTGAACATGGGGCAGTAGTTCAGGCAGGGTATTGGCAGGCAGTTGAATCTGAAATTGTTGCCCAAGTTCTAAAATGGTTTGCGGGCGGATGTTGCCATCGAGGTGGCGGTGTAAATCGGTGAGCGGGATATTTTTATCAATCATTATTATTCACCTAAGGGTTTATCCAATCAAAAAAGCGTGATGTCCTCACAGCATAATCGCAAGTGGATTCATCACGCTAGTTCAAAGGCGAAAGGCTTTAGTCAATTTTCTGTAACTGATCGCCAACCGCTGCAAATAAACGACTGAGGTCTTCAGGTTTGCTATTAAACATTGGCCCAAATTGTAAGCAGTCACCGCCAAAACGCACATAAAAACCTGCTTTCCACAGTGCTGTACCGACTTCAAATGGACGAATGCTTGGGTCGCCATCACGCGCAGCCAGTTGAATTGCCCCGATCAAACCGCAGTTACGAATATCGACCACGTGTTTTGCCGTTTTCAGGTCATGAATCACGCTTTGGAAATGTGGTGCAAGCGCAGCAGATTGCTCAAGCAATTGTTCTTGTTTAAGTAATTCTAAAGTTGCCAAACCTGCAGCACAGGCGACTGGATGACCTGAATAGGTATAGCCATGTGCAAATTCAACAAAATGCTCAGGTGTACCTTGTTGCATGAAAGTATTGAAAATTTCGTCTGAAGCAATCACGCCACCCAAAGGCACAGCGCCGTTGGTGACCTGTTTGGCAAAGTTGAGAATATCTGGGGTCACACCAAAGTATTCGGCCGCTGTCCATTTACCCATACGACCAAAACCTGTAATCACTTCATCAAAAATCAACAGGATATTGTGCTGGTCACAGATTTCACGCAGGCGTTGTAAATAACCTTGTGGTGGAATGATTGCACCTGCAGAACCCGATACAGGTTCCACAATGACTGCTGCAATATTCGATGCATCATGCAGTTCAATCAGTTTCAGCATTTCATTGGCCAGTGCTACACCGCCAGTTTCTGCCATGCCTTGGGTAAATGGCAGGTCGGTTTGTAATGTATGCGGTAAATGATCGACATCCATAAACTGTCCAAACATTTTACGGTTACCACCGATGCCGCCGAGGCTTGTGCCTGCGATGTTCACCCCGTGATAGCCTTTGGCACGACCAATAAATTTGGTTTTGGCTGGCTGACCTTTGATGCGCCAGTAGGCTTTGGCCATTTTGACCGCAGTATCGGCTGACTCTGAACCTGAACCTGTAAAAAATACGTGGTTGAGTGGATCTGGGGTTAACGCGGTAATTTGTTCAGCCAGTTGGAATGATAGCGGATGCGCAAACTGGAATGCAGGTGCATAGTCCAGTGTGCCGAGTTGTTTGGCTACAGCATCTTGAATCTGGCTGCGGGTATGCCCAGCGCCACATGTCCATAAACCTGACAATGAGTCATAAATACGACGACCCTGATCATCAATCAGGTAATTGCCTTCGGCTGCCACCACAAAACGCGGGTCTTGTTTAAAATTACGGTTGGCGCTAAATGGCATCCAGTGCGCATCGGAATAATGAGCTTGAGTGTGGAGAGCATCAGACATGTGGGCATCCTTGAAAAATCCTGAGAAATACAGCTTACATTGAGTAAATAGATGAGATAAATTTAAGCTAACTCACGTTTAGATTTAGAAATCCTCACCTAAATGAAAAGCAAAACCTTGAACCAAGTCACCGACTCCGATATCAAGCTATTGAAGGTTTTTCGGGCTGTTGCAGAAAGTGGCAGTTTTTCAGCAGCAGAGAGTGCTTTGGGCATTACCCGTTCGGCGATTAGCTTGCATATGAGCACACTGGAAAACCGTTTGGGGATGCGTTTGTGCCAGCGTGGGCGTTCGGGGTTTGCCCTGACCGATGAAGGCAAACATATCTTGAGTTATAGCGAGGCATTGCTGACTTCGATTGAGGATTTTCGTCAGCATGTCAATCGCTTGCATCACGAAATCAAGGGTGAGCTGAAAATCGGCATCATCAATAATCTGGTGACTTTGCCACAGATGCAGATTACTCATGCCTTATCGCGCCTGTATCAGAAAGGGCCGAATATCCAGATTCATTTGAGTATGAGTACCCCGATTGAGATTGAAAAAGGTCTCATGGACGGGCAATTACATGTCGGGGCATTGCCAATGATCAGCCCGCTTTCAGGTCTGGAATATAGCGATTTATATGAAGAAGCCAGCTATTTGTATTGTAGTCATGCTCATGCATTGTTTCATCAGGTTGGGCAGGTGAGTAGTGCCGAGCAACTGAAAAACTGGGATGCAGTCGTACCGAATTATCGACTCTCTCAAAATGCAATAGAGATGCAGCAAACCTTAAATGCCAAAGCCAGTGCCAGTGACCGTGAAGGCATTGCCTTTCTGATTTTAACCGGAAAATTTATCGGGTTTCTGCCTGAACACTATGCCAAGCACTGGGTCGAACGTGGCATGATGCGTGCGGTTTTGCCTGAAGAAATGCATTATTTTTCCAATGTTTGTATCGCAACGCGTAAGGGGCGGCGCGCCAATTTTATTTTGGATCTGTTTTTGCAAGAACTCAAAGTTCAAGCTTAAGTTTTTATTTAATATGAAATTTAAAAGCTTGGAAAAGGATAGTGCATAGATGTTTTATGATGTCGCTATGAGACATTCATGGTCATTTTCAAAGATGGTGATTTAAAAACTGAAAAGTTTTGCGATGCCGAATGATAAATAATATGTTCCTGCCTCAGACCGATCAGTTATTTAGCATTCAGGTCAAATCATCGAGATGTGATAGAGGCGGTAACACCATTTTTTGATGTTACCTTAAAATTATGGTTTGATTTGTTCTAAACCCTGATCTTCAATAATCTGAGTCGCTTGTGGTGATTTCACGAATTGAATCAGTTCTTTGGCGAGTTGTTCATGTTTCGAATTTTTACCGATACCTGCTGAGAAAACAGTCACTTTTTGATAAGGTGCAGGAATAGGCCCAACCAATTCAACCTGTCCATATTGACCAGTAAAAGGTTTAATTTCGCTGATCTGCTGGAACCCGATATCAAATTGTCCTTCAGCAATACGCTTGGCAACCCGATCACCGACAACTTTTTCAGCCTTACTGCGAATGACTTTATATTCCACTGGGGGAAAGCTTGGGAAAACATCTTTTTCAAGATGCGTACCGCTTGCACTGGCAGAGTAACCAATATGTTTCGCATTTAACAAAACTTTTTCGAAATTTGCCGCAGAGCTAATATCAGGTTTTTTAGCGCCCTTCGGAATGACCATGCCAATGCTGGAATTGACCAAATCACGTTGTGTATTTGGCTCTACATAACCTTTTTCTAAGAGCTTGTTCAGTTCAGGAGCCGCCAGTACCACCATATCAAAACGTTCACCACGATCGAGTCGGTTAGGAATTGCTGTTGGCGATGCGCCCATCGACGAACCAGAAGATAGATGAACCGTATGACCCGTTTGTTTTTCAAATATTGGAATGAGTTTTTGCATGGAGGAATAAAATCCACCTGAGCTAATCACTTCAAGGGTCTCTGCATTTGCTACTGTTGATCCTAAGCCTAAACCAGCGAAGCAGACTATCGTGAAGATAGGAGACTTTTTCATAAGACCTCACATAAATTAAAAAGAGAGTCCAGCAGGTAGACCTGAGATCTACCTGACTGTGAATCGGATTGAAAAATAAACGGTCTTAAGTTCTGACTTTTACAGGTTCAGTTATAGCATCAGGGTGGTTCTGTTTAGAGCCACGACATAAATATAAGCTGGAAAGAAGGCTACATACCGCTGCGAACATCAGCCAGAAAGCTGGTGTGCTGGCATTTCCTGTATGTTCAACAAGGAAGGTACATGCGATGGGTGTCATGCCCCCAAAAATAGCGGCTGCTAGACTAAAAGCGAGAGAAAAACCGACTGTCCGTACACGTTTCGGCATGACTTCTGCCAGTGTTGCAACCATCGTGCCGTTGTACATACCAAAGAAAAATGAAAAGTAAGCAAGCGTAATCAGTAAGTTAGAGAAGCTGACATCATTGACCAACCAACTTAAAACGGGATAACTGGTAAAGATACAAAGTATGGTAATTCCGACAAGAACTGGACGACGTCCGATCTTATCTGAGAGTAACCCACCCATAGGCAACCAGAAGAAATTAGACAAACCTACAAATACTGTGGCTAAAAGACTATCTGTCACAGACATTTCTAAAGTGCGTTTTGCATAAACTGTAGTGTAGACCGTGATAAAATAAAAAGTTGTTGTGGTCATGGCACTCATCAGCATGCCTGCAAGGACAATGCGCCAGTTACCCAAAATAGTTCTGAAAATTTCCTTTGAAGTCGGGTGAATTTTTTGAGCCTTAAAGTCCTCTGTTTCTTCTAAAGTACGGCGGAATATAAAGATTAATGGAATAATCAAGCAACCGATAAAGAAGGGAATACGCCAGCCCCATTCGCCCACTTGCGCATGAGTTAAAACAGTATTCAGCCAATAGCCGAGTAATGAGGCGAACACAACGGCAATTTGTTGGCTGCCAGACTGCCAGCTGGTAATGAATCCACGATTTTTATCTGTTGCAATTTCAGCCAGATAAATAGATACACCACCAGATTCAACACCTGCCGAGAAACCTTGTAATAAACGCCCAATCACCACTAAAATTGGAGCAAGAATTCCGATAGTTTCATAACCAGGCACAAAGGTAATGAAGATTGTTCCAATCGCCATGAGGCTCAATGTGACGATTAATCCTTTGCGTCGACCCACTTTATCGACATAAGCACCAAGAAAAATAGCTCCTAAAGGACGCATCAGAAAACCAGCAGCAAATACTGTAAAGGTCATCATTAAAGAAACATATTCATTTTCAGAGTGGAAAAATTTTGCTGCAATATAAGTTGCATAAAAACCAAAAAGAAAGAAATCGTACTGCTCTAAAAAGTTACCACTCGTGACATTCAATATTTTTTTAAAAGTAGCCCAGTGTTTACTATTGCTATCCATAGGAGACCTCCTTGGTCTGACAAAATGGAAACACTCACAACAATCTGAATCTGAGACCGTTTATTCCCTCATATAGATGAGGTTCAAGAAAAGTCTTCACTGAGTCATTGTGATGCCTTGTTTCCAGTTCAAACTACACATTTACATTCTGTTAAACAGAAATACATTCACCATTCAAAGGAAAATGTAATCGCAAATGGTCGAGGGGAGTGAGAGTGCAAAGTTAATTAGGTATTTAATAAAACTAATGGCTGTTTAGAAAATTATTTCAGAGCAGGGCCAGTTTTGATTTTGTATCAGCTCTTTAATACAGGCTTTTATTGCTGATTTTGCAGCTAAAGCAGCAGGAGATAACTCATTTTCAGCGAGGCTGACCAAGTAGTTGATGCGTTCAATTTCAGGATCGATGACTTTAAGTAACTGCAATTTATGTTTGTATTCCTGTAAGCAGGCACTACCTGGGCGGATGCTGGCAAGTTCCAGATGAATAAGGCTGTCCATAAGCAAATGCAAGCCATCAATTTCATACACGATATTTAATTGCCCAATCGAATGATCTAATAATTTCCTTAAACTATGTCGTTGACGGGGGAGTACTAAGGGGATATCACCGATCTGTTGTGCTTGGATTGTCCCACTGTCGAGACATTCATGCAGCCCATATTTTTCGAGAAATTCCCGCCTCCCCATCAAATACATTTGTTCTTTGACTAATGGTTGTATTGCCCATTGTTTGTCGATTTCATTGGTAAAGATAATTGCCAGATCAAGCTGACGTGAATTAATGGCCTGAATCAGGTTGCCTGATAGTGTTTCAACAATTTCAAGATGGATATCAGGATAGCGTTCAGACATTAATTTCATTAACGGTATGCCTAATAAAGCCGTAATGGTCGGTGGAAAACCAATGCTGACATGACCTGAGAGCCTTGCAGAATGTGCCGCATCAATGGCAAAGTTGATCTGCCTGAGAATTAACTGGGAATGTTTTAAAAATGCAATGCCCGCAGGTGTTGGTGTTACTCCAAAAGCATTGCGCTGTAATAAACGGATACTTAATTCTTGCTCCAGTTTACTGATTTGTTGACTAATTGCAGACGCGCCAACATCGAGTTTCTGAGCGGCTTTTCCGATGCTTCCAGATTCAACGACCGTTGAAAAATATTTTATTTGCTTGATTTCCATAATGAATATTTCACTAATTATTCATAAATTATATGCGTATGATGCGACTAATCCTGTACGAATATTTATATTAACAGCGCTGAAGAGAAAGTTATCTTAAAATTATTCAATATGCGCTTGAAGCATTTCCATAGCGTAAATTTTAATCGTATTCACCCGTGTAAAAAACGCCAATCAATGTGCGCATTTTTCAAATCAACGTAACGCGATTTAAAAGTTTTCCAATTGTTTCGCTATTCTATTCTGCTCTGGGTTTCTCATTTGCTCAATTCAGTGATAAATCCCTTTATAGCCATCAAGTTGATGTAATGATTATAAATTTTAATTAATTCGTCAGTTGGCAAATCTAAGCCTCAAGTTCCAGTTCCAAAGCCAAATGCGTCATACGGTTTAGTCTGGAAGATAAATCAATATTCATTCTTTTTAGCAACTTCAAACCAACAACTGGAGATTCCTGACAAAGCTTGTCAAAAGCACTGCAAGATAATTTTAGCAGTGTAATTTCAGTGTCAGCATATACATCACAGACATGTGGATTTAACTGCTTGCTAAACAATGCACCGACACCAGCACTGTAACTGGCTAAACGGATCATTTGTGCATGATCATCAATAATAACGCTGACACGACCACGGGTAATAAAATACAGCCCACCTTCATCACAACAGTCTTTACGTAAAATAAACTGATGTGCAGAAAATGAAAACCGTTCCATTCTTTGATTCAAATCGGCGATTTGCTCTGGTGATAGGTCTGCCATAATGTCAAATTCAGACAATGGTTTTTCTATTTGTTCCAGAGTGGACAATCCCAATGTGTGTAAAAGCTCATCTTCGGCAAAAGCCAGTGCAGAATCATTATCCTCAAAAACACGACCAGAATTTTCAATTTCGCCAATACCGATATTACGCAGGTATTTACGGCGCTGCCCGCCAAACGGTAAATGTGATAACAGCAGTTTCTTGCCCGTTTTGCTCATGCTTTTGTCCAGACGTTTTAAGGTCATGGCGCCTGTCGTATCGATCATGCCACAATGTTTAAAACTGAGAATAATCCAGTCCGCGGTCAGCATTTCCTTTTCAATTTTTTGAAAGACAGTTTCAACATTGCCAAAAAAGAGCGGCCCGTGTAGATCGATATAGGCAATACGCTGAGATTCTTTGAGCAGGGCATTTACTGCTTCCATGCTACGGTCAGTACGGGAACGCATCTGGTCTGGATGAACAACACGGCGAATAACAGTTTTGTTGGCATTGTGCAGGAAAATCAGCAGGGTAATGGCCATACCTACACCCAGCGCAGCCAGAACACCTTCAAAAACGACTAAAAAGGTGACAAACACCACAATCGCCAGATTACTCAGTACATCGGTCTGGTTGGATATGGTGCTACTGATCCCGACTTTGCGCAGCAGTTGCTGAGTCCAACTGTCCATAGAAGATGCCGTTGTAGCGATAACTACACCCGCCATGACGGACAGTGGAATAGTGGCAATCAGGTCATTGAGACCATAAGACATACCAACCAGTGCAACACCCATCATGACATTGGCAAAACGTGTGCGACCGCCATTATTATAAACAGCGCGGGTCAGGTTCGGTGAACCACCACTTGGCGTACCACCAAACAGTGCCGATACGCCATTGGCACAGCCTTGTACCAGTAACTCCTTGTTGCTGTTATGTCGGGTAGAAAACAATTCGTCAGCATTGGAAATACTCAGTAAGGACTGGATAGATGAAACCAGTGCCAGTGTTGCCGCTGTGGCAAAGATCGCAAACAGGTGATGCTGAAAGCTGTAGCTTTGCATCACATCTAAGGCATTGCTCAATTGCGGTACAAAGTGGATGCCTGAAGGCAATTGACCAACGACTGGCACCAGATTGCTGATACCGGTGAATTTTGTTGCAGCGATATAGGCGAGCGTTCCACCGACCAGTCCGATCAAGGCAGAAGGTATTTTCTTAATCAATTTGCTGCTGAACGCGACCAATAATGCAGATAGAAGCATCAAGCCTAAAGACCAGCCATGCACAGGAATTTTCCCCGTTATTTCTTGCCAAACCTGATTTAAATTTTGTACCCCAAGTCCATTTGGAATTTGTCCGATCATGATCTGTAAGGCAAACCCGTTAATGATGCCTGCCAAAACAGGATAGGGCACAAACTTGACAAATGATCCCATGCGGAACAGCCCAAGCAAGGCTTGCATGATGCCTGAATGTTTGCTTAACGGAATGTGCGCAATACTAGGTGTTGTATTTGAACAACAGATTACAAAATATTGCACTTTTCAATTCATTACAAAAAGTAAGAATTTCATTTTTGAGTTTTGACAAGCCGTTCACAAGAAACGGATTTAAAAGCCTATTTCCGCAAATTTTATTCTTGGTGCTGCTGAGTTTCTTGTTACGTAAAGTAACAATGAGTGCTTTGGCGTTGAATTATCGCGGTTTGCAGAGATTTCTGAATGGGTTGATTTGATAAGGGTTAGATTTTTTATAAAAAAATAGAGCCATTTAGGCCCTATTTTTCGTGATATTAATGTGTGGTAGGTAAAAAATAATTTTATTTACTTTTAAATACTTACCAGCTTAATGCACCACCTGTTTGGTAGTCAGTCACACGCGTTTCAAAGAAGTTTTTCTCTTTACGCAAGTCCATCATCTCAGACATCCACTGGAATGGGTTATTCACACCAGGGAACTGTTCAGACAAACCAAGCTGAGTCAGACGGCGGTTACAGATGAATTTCAAATATTCTTCCATCATCGCCGCGTTCATGCCCAATACGCCACGTGGCATGGTGTCACGTGCATATTCGATTTCTAGCATAGTGCCTTCAAGCAGCATTTGAGTCACTTCTTGCTGGAATTCGGCTGTCCACAATTGTGGGTTTTCGATCTTGATCTGGTTGATCATGTCGATACCGAAGTTCACGTGCATTGATTCATCACGCAAAATGTACTGGAACTGCTCAGCAACACCGTTCATTTTGTTACGGCGACCCATACTCAAGATTTGAGTAAAGCCACAGTAGAAGAAGATGCCTTCAAGCACACAGTAGAATGCAATCAAATTACGAAGTAATTGTTGATCTGTTTCAGAGGTACCTGTTTTAAAGGTTGGATCACTTAAAGACTGAGTATATTTCAAGCCCCAAGCTGCTTTACGCGCTACACTTGGAATCTCGTGATACATATTGAAGATTTCGCCTTCATCCATACCTAAAGATTCAATACAGTATTGATAGGCGTGAGTATGAATCGCTTCTTCAAATGCCTGACGCAAAATGTACTGACGACATTCAGGGTTAGTAATCAGACGGTAAATCGCCAAGACCAGGTTATTTGCAACCAAAGAATCCGCGGTCGAGAAGAAACCAAGATTACGTTTAACAATAACTCGCTCATCTTCAGTTAAGCCATTTTCAGACTTCCAAAGTGCGATGTCATGGTTCATGTTGACTTCTTGTGGCATCCAGTGGTTTGCACAACCATCCAGATATTTTTGCCAAGCCCATTCGTATTTGAATGGAACAAGCTGGTTCAAGTCAGCACGGCAGTTGATCATGGCTTTATCATCAACCTGAACACGGCTTACACCTGTTCCTAGATCTTCTGAACCTGAGCTAATATCAAGATTTTTTAGGGATTCAGATGCTCGAGCCAACGAATCGGTTGAATCTGTTGTGGCACTGGTACTGGTTCCAACGGGTTGAGCATTTGCCACATTCGGCGACGATGGCTGCGAATCAGATACCACTTGCGAATCAGGCGTTTCTTGCGGTTGGACGGGCGCAGACTTGGGTTCTGGTGTAACCGGTTTTTGCGAATCATCTTCAAAATCGTCCCAACTAAGGATAGACATAATCATTCTCTCTTCGTTGTTTATATCTTTTATGACACCTTACAGCGAAGATGTCCCTACTATACGCTTATTCTGCGTAAGCAAAACTAAGTTTTGTCGATTGCTGTTTTGATTTTGTTCAAAAAAGCAGTCTGCACTACTTGTTTTGATTACGCTGTTCTTTACGTACTTTGTAAATCACATAAGTAATCGGTATACAAAACACAATGTAGGTAAAGACATATGCCAGTAAACCTAATTCATAGTTTCTAGATAAATGTTCAAACATCGTCTCTACCTTTGTGGTCTAAATGCCTAATCTCCCTAAATCCCTCTGTAAAAAAAGGGACTTTCACACCTAAATAGGTTGGGTGTAATTCCCCTCCTTTGAGGAGGGGTTAGGGGAGGTTATTATTGGCAAGCTTCGCAATCTGGATTGTCGATTGAGCAAGCTTGTGGTACTGGCGCTGCCTGAGAAAAGCCTTCTTCTTCAGCAACCACTTCCGCTTTTTTCTCAGCCACAACAGGCGCCGCTACGGCAGCCGCAACCGTTGCAGGTTTTACTGCGTTCAGTGCGCCTGTATTGATGGTTGATTTCTCAGCTGAAGTTGCACCTAAAGCACGGAGGTAATACGTAGTTTTCAAGCCACGTAACCAAGCCATTTTGTAAGTGATGTCCAGTTTCTTACCATTTGCACCTGCAATATACAGGTTCAATGATTGTGCTTGGTCAATCCACTTCTGACGGCGTGATGCAGCATCTACAATCCAGCGTGGCTCAACTTCAAACGCTGTAGAGAACATTGCTTTCAAGTCTTCAGGAATACGTGAAATCTTTTGTACTGAACCTTCAAAATGTTTCAGGTCATTCACCATCACGCTGTCCCATAAACCACGCGCTTTTAATGCACGAACAAGGTAAGGGTTGATCACGGTGAATTCGCCAGACAAGTTTGATTTCACATACAAGTTCTGGAAAGTCGGTTCAATTGACTGTGACACGCCACAAATGTTTGAAATGGTTGCGGTTGGTGCAATCGCCATCACATTTGAGTTACGCATACCGTCTTTTTGAACTTTGGCACGTAAGCTGTTCCAGTCCAGACGTTGGGTACGATCGACTTCAAACATACGTTCAGGACGTGATTTTGCCACGATCTCTAAAGAGTCGATCGGCAAGATGCCTTGATCCCAGAGTGAACCTTTGAAAGTTGAATATACACCACGTTCAACTGCAAGATCACTTGAAGTTTGAATCGCGTAGTAACTGATTACTTCCATCGATTCATCAGCAAAATCAACCGCTTCTTGTGAACCATAAGCCATGCCCATTTCATACAAGGCGTCTTGGAAGCCCATGATCCCCATACCCACTGGGCGGTGTTTCATGTTTGAGTTCTTCGCTTGTGGTACCGCGTAGTAGTTGATGTCGATCACGTTGTCGAGCATGCGAACAGCAGTTTTGATGGTACGTGCAAGTTTCTCGCGATCCAATACACCGCCTTGAACGTGTTGTACAAGGTTGACTGAACCCAAGTTACATACCGCGATTTCATCTTCGCTGGTGTTCAAGGTAATTTCAGTACACAAGTTTGATGAATGTACGACACCAACGTGTTGTTGTGGTGAACGCAAGTTACAAACGTCTTTGAAAGTAATCCACGGATGACCTGTTTCAAACAACATTGATAACATTTTACGCCACAAATCTTTGGCACGAACTTTCTTGTGTAACAAGTTGAGTTCTTTGGCGATGTTTTCGTAGTGCGTATAACGCTCAACAAAGGCATTACCAGTCAAATCATGTAGATCTGGCACGTCAGAAGGGGTGAACAAAGTCCATTCTGCATCTTCAATCACACGTTGCATAAACAGGTCAGGAACCCAGTTTGCAGTGTTCATGTCGTGAGTACGGCGACGATCATCACCTGTATTTTTACGAAGCTCTAGGAATTCTTCAATGTCCAAGTGCCAAGTTTCAAGGTAAGCACACACCGCACCTTTACGTTTACCGCCTTGGTTTACGGCAACTGCTGTATCGTTTGCGACTTTCAGGAACGGTACAACACCTTGTGATTTACCGTTTGTACCCTTGATGTATGAGTTCAAGGCACGTACAGGTGTCCAGTCATTACCTAGACCGCCTGCCCATTTAGACAACATGGCATTGTCACGGATTGCACCGTAAATGCTGTATAAGTCATCAGAAATCGTAGTCAAATAACAGCTAGATAACTGTGGACGTAAAGTCCCTGCGTTAAATAGGGTTGGTGTTGACGCCATGTAGTCAAAGCTAGACAACAGGTTATAGAACTCAATTGCACGATCTTCACGGTTATCTTCATTGAGTGCAAGACCCATTGCTACACGCATAAAGAACAATTGTGGAAGTTCGTAACGCACGCCATCTGAGTGGATGAAGTAACGGTCAAATAATGTTTGCAGACCTAAATACGTGAACTGGTTTGAACGCTCAGGCTGAATTGCCGCAGCAAGTTTCGCCAAGTCAAAGTTCAACAGTTCAGGGTCAAGCAACTCAAGCTCAATACCTTTCTTTAAGAAGGTTTCAAGCGCATCGCTTTCAGGTGTATCGGTTGGCAAGCCTAAAAATTCTAAGCCTGTAGCGACCAGCTCGTTACACAACAAGCGTGCGGTCACATAAGTGTAGTTTGGCTCTTGTTCAATACGGGTACGGGTTGCCATCATCATGGTGGTGGCGATATCGCTTGCTTTTACACCGTTATAAAGGTTTTTTACGGTTTCATCGACAATTGCCTGAACATCAATCCCTTCAAGACCTTCTGCTGCTTTTGTAATTGTTGCAGTCAATTCGGTCAAATCTAGAGGCTGCAACTGACCTTGAGCATCTAAAATTTGTAAAGTTGGGTGATGATTGGCATTGGTTTGCTGACGTGCAGTTGCACGTTGCTCACGATAAATGACATAAGCTCGAGCAACTTTTTGTTCGCCAGTACGCATTAACGCAAGTTCAACCTGATCCTGAATTTCTTCAATATGAATGGTGCCACCTGACGGTAAACGGCGGTGGAAAGTATTCATCACCATTTCTGTTAACTGTGCAATACGGTCATGAATACGGCTTGAATCTGCGCTTTGCTGACCTTCTACAGCTAAAAAGGCTTTTCCAATGGCAACAGAAATTTTTTCTGCATCAAAATGGACAACATCGCCAGTGCGTTTAATCACTTGCAGTTGACCTGGTGTTGATGAGATTACGCTCATGTCAGTTTAGCTCCATTTCTCATTCGTTATTATGTCTATAGACCATTTGAATCGGGTAAATGAACCTCGATATTTGCGGGATAAACACAAGATTTAGTGGTTTAAAAAGAATTAAGGCACAAGATACGGGAAAATTTTTTGAAGATCAATATTGACATTTTTTTAATTTTTTTTAAATTTTTGCGAGTGAATTTGAGCTGTTTTAGATACAAAGACATAGCGTATTTCGCTCAGGTTGCATAGCATAACAAAGTCCATTCCAAATTGCTTATACAGAACGCAGCAAAGTAATTAATTGATCATAAAATAGCGTGACCAAGCTCAGGTAAATCTGTAACACGGGTTACTTTAGCTACACGATATGGGCAATCATGGAAATAAAAATATTAAATTTTTCAATAATTAACCAATTTATTACAATTTACCCTGTAGATGTATCAGTTTGGTGAACGGCATCTTGTTTACAATGTAAACATGTGTATATTGCAGAATATGAATTAGCGTATCTGTTTGAATAACTAATAGCTAATATTGACAGAATTCAAGGGGCAAAATGATGAGCCAAGAAGAAAAGTTACCGAAAATCTTGATTGTAGAAGATGATGAACGCCTAGCACGCCTGACTCAAGAATATCTCATCCGTAACGGACTGGAAGTGGGTGTTGAGCCTGATGGTAACCGTGCAATTCGCCGTATTATTAGTGAACAGCCTGACCTTGTCGTTTTGGATGTAATGTTGCCAGGCGCAGACGGTTTAACTGTATGCCGTGAAGTGCGTCCACACTATCATCAGCCGATTCTCATGCTAACAGCACGTACAGAAGATATGGATCAGGTTCTTGGTCTGGAAATGGGTGCTGATGACTATGTCGCAAAACCTGTACAGCCACGTGTCTTGTTAGCACGTATCCGTGCCTTGCTACGCCGTACCGATAAAACTGTTGAAGATGAAGTGGCTCAGCGCATCGAATTTGATGATTTGGTCATCGACAATGGTGGTCGTTCAGTGACGTTAAATGGTGAATTGGTTGACTTTACCAGCGCTGAATATGACTTGCTTTGGTTACTGGCTTCAAATGCGGGTCGTATTTTGTCACGTGAAGACATCTTTGAGCGTTTACGTGGCATTGAATACGATGGTCAAGACCGTTCAATCGACGTGCGTATTTCACGAATTCGTCCAAAAATCGGCGATGATCCTGAAAACCCGAAACGTATTAAAACAGTACGCAGTAAAGGGTATCTCTTTGTGAAAGAAACCAATGGTCTCTAATGGAGATTATTGTCGTTGACGCATGACAACCTCTTTCATTCAAGATGAAAGAGGTTATTTGTTTGATTTAGACATCCTGAACAAAGGACGCTTCATTCGTGTTTAAGCACAGTATATTTTTGCGAATTTACGCAGGTGTCATCATCCTCGTGGCGTTGGTGGCTGTATTTTGCTATTTGCTGGTACAAATTATTAATTATCAACGTGCGCAAGAATACCGTGAATCTTTAACCGATGGCATTTCCTATGTGATTAGTCAGGGGGTCGAGCGTCAGCTGACTTTACAGCAAAAGAAAGACTGGATTTCTGATGCCGCCGATTTACTTGAACTTCCGATTTCTTTGGTCGATCGTTCTAAAGTCGAGTTGTCGCGCTCAGAAACCAAACGGATTGAAAATGAACAGGCTGTGGTACGTTACGATGCACAAAGTATGGTTGCGACTTTATTTTTAGCATTGCCACATGACCAAAAACATTATTTGTACATCAAGGTCAATAAAATTGGCGAGCGACAAATGAAAGCGCTGCCGATTTTTATTTTGGATTATTTAATTTATTATCCTGGTCAGGAAAAAGAATACCTCGAAAAAATCCATTCCCATTTTTCATATCCAATTGAAATTAGTTCGATTCTGGATTTGGGGCTCGACTCTGAACAGATTGGACGGTTGCGTCAGGATCAAAGCATCTTGTTATATCGTGACAGTGCCACAATTCGTGGAACGACGATCTCGATTGTCTCGCCAATGCCGAATAACCCTGCTGAAGTGTTGGTGATTGGTCCTGTACCCATGTTTAACTGGATGCCATTTCAACTTGCAGCAGGCATTACGCTGTTGAGTTTATTTCTGTTGAGTTTGGGCGTGTATGGATTGATTTTGCCGTTACAGCGTAAGACTAAGCAAACCATTAAAGCATTGAATCAAATGAAATCGGGGGATTTATCGACCCGACTCAATGTTGAAGGCACAGATGAAATGGCAAGTCTGGCATCGAGCTATAACGATATGGCAAGCCATATTCAGCGTTTGATTGAGGCGCAGCGTGAACTGATGCGTGCCGTATCACATGAGCTGCGTACCCCTGTAGCACGGATTCGTTTTGGTATGGAAATGCTTGCCGAAGATGATGACTATGATTCGCGTTTAAGTCAGGTCGATATGATTGATAAAGATATTGAAGCGCTCAATACCTTGATTGATGAAATTATGACCTATGCCAAACTTGAGCAGGGTACACCATCTTTGGATATTCAAAGTATTCCGATTGCGGATGTACTGGCACAGGTAGCGAAAGAAACAGAAGCCTTAAAAACCCAAAAGATCATTGAGCTGCAAGCGCCAGACCTGAGTATCGTTGCAGATGCTGAACGGCGTTATTTGCACCGTGTCGTGCAAAATTTGGTGGGGAATGCTGTGCGTTATTGTAATGAGCGAGTACGCATTAGCGGCGGGATTCGCCCCGATGGTCAGGCTTATGTTTGCGTTGAAGATGATGGGCAGGGTATTCCTGAACAAGATCGTGAGCGGGTGTTTGAAGCCTTTGCTCGTCTGGATGATAGCCGAACGCGTGCTTCAGGTGGCTACGGACTAGGATTATCTATTGTCAGTCGTATCGCCTTTTGGTTTAGGGGTAAGGTTGAAGTTGACCGTAGCCCTGAGCTTGGCGGCGCGCGTTTTATCATGACATGGCCTGCCAAACAGAAATTACAATCTAAAAATTAAAGTGCGGCGGCAGAGAGCGGAGCATTTTGGCTTTGCCCTTCTGTGATGAGTTTATCAGCCATTTCTTTGGTTTTCTTTTGGCGACAAAATTTGTCGCCAATCACACAAAATTCTAGCGTTCAGTGCAAGTTCTATTGGGAATCTAAAACCGAGATGACTATAATCATGCTCCAAGCGTAGGAGGTTCACATATGTCATCAGCAAGTCAACTCAATGACAAGCAACTTGAAGCCATGAAATACACTCAAGGACCCTTGTTAGTACTTGCAGGTGCAGGCTCAGGCAAAACTTCGGTAATTACCCGAAAAATTGCCTACTTGGTACAGCAATGCCGCATTCCCGCGCATCGCATTACCGCCATGACCTTTACCAATAAAGCCGCTCGTGAAATGAAAGAGCGTGTCGGTAAATTGCTGAGCCGTGAAGAAGCCAAGGGCTTGTCAGTGTCGACCTTCCATACCTTCGGCTTGAATCTGTTACGACTCGAACTCAAACATTTACCGCTTAAAGCCAATTTCTCAATCTTGGATGCAGATGACTGTAAACGCATTCTGATCGACTTGATGCATCAGGACAATTTGTCAGGTGCAGAAAGCAAAGAGTTGGTCGCAAAGGCCATGAAGAAAATTTCCGACTGGAAAAATGATCTGATTTTGCCTGAACAAGCGCCAAGTACCTGTGAAACCGAAGACGATGTGCGCTTTGCGTATTTATATCAACTGTATGAACGTAACCTGCGCGCCTACAATGCAGTGGATTTTGATGACCTGATTGTGTTGCCAACGCGCTTATTGCAAGAAAATGCTGAAGTGCGCGACAAATGGCAAAACCGCGTGCGTTATTTGCTGGTCGATGAGTATCAGGACACCAACACCGCACAGTATATTCTGGTGAAATTACTGGTTGGGGTGATGGGGCAGTTTACCGCTGTGGGCGATGATGACCAGTCGATCTATGCATGGCGTGGGGCAAAGCCTGAGAATATGGCACTGCTCAAAGAAGATTTCCCGAATTTAAAAGTGATTAAACTGGAACAAAATTACCGTTCGACCAGTCGCATCCTTAAAGCAGCCAATGCTGTCATTGAAAATAATCCGCATATTTTTGACAAAAAATTGTGGAGTGACAAAGGGCATGGTGAAGTCATTCGGATTATTACTTGTCGTAATGACGATGATGAAGCCGAGCGCGTGGTCAAGGACATCATGACGCACAAGCTCATGAACGGTAAAAACTGGAAAGATTACGCGGTGTTGTATCGCGGCAACTTTCAGGCACGGGTACTGGAAACCCAGCTTCGCCAAATGCAGATTCCATATAAACTCTCAGGCGGAACTTCATTCTTTGCGCGCAGTGAAATCAAAGACATCATGAGTTATTTGCGCCTGATCATTAACCCTGAAGATGACAGTGCGTTCTTACGCATTATTAATACGCCGAAACGTGCGATTGGACCTGTAACTTTGGAAAAACTAGGTCTGTTTGCTCAAGAAAATCATTTATCACTATTGATGGCGGCAGCCGATCAGCGTTTGGGAATGGTGCTAAGTAAAAAAGTCTGCTCGCAATTGCATGAGTTTGCGCAGTTTATGGCAGATTACACGCGTGAATTGCTCGATGATGATCAGCCTGTACCGATTGTCCGTCAGATGATCACTGAAACAGGCTATATCGACTATGTTCGCGAGCAATCGGCAACGCCTGCACAGGAAAAAACCAAGCTCGATAACATCGAAACTTTATATAGCAGTATTCAAAGCCTGATTAATCGCGCTGAAGATGTCGATGAAAAAAATATTGAAAGTGTGATTCGGAAAATGGTGTTGCTGGATATGCTCGAGCAACAGCAGGAAGAAGAAGACACGGACAAGGTCAATCTGTTGACGCTACATGCAGCAAAAGGTCTGGAGTTCCCGTTTGTGTATATGATGGGACTTGAAGAAGAATTGCTGCCGCACAAAAACTCGATTGCGGCGGAAACGGTCGAAGAAGAACGCCGCTTAATGTACGTGGGCATTACTCGTGCGCGCCAAGGTTTAACGTTGACTTTGGCTGAGCAGCGTAAGGCGGGCGGGCAAATGAAGCAGATGACCCCAAGCCGTTTCTTGGATGAATTGCCACAAGATGAACTCGACTGGCTTGGGCGTAAGAAAAAAACGCAACAGGTTCATGTTGACCCGAAAGAACAGGCCAAGGTTTATTTGGAAAATTTACGTGCCATGCTCAAGCATAAGCACTAATGTTTTGATTGTTTAGGAAAGTATATGAAAGTTCAGGTTAAAGTTTTAGACAAGCGTTTAGGTCAACAGTGGGCAATGCCTAGCTATGCGACTACAGGTTCAGCAGGTCTTGATTTACGTGCGTGTCTAGATGAAGCCATCCAGATTGAACCAGGTCAAACCGTATTGGTGAAAACAGGATTGGCGATTTATATTGAAGATACAAATTTTGCAGGTCTGATTTTGCCACGTTCGGGTTTAGGTCATAAGCACGGCATCGTTTTGGGTAATTTGGTGGGTTTAATTGATTCAGATTATCAGGGCGAGTTGATGATTTCTGTGTGGAACCGTGGACAACAAACGTTTACGCTTGAACCAGGCGAGCGTTTGGCTCAGTATGTGCTAGTGCCTGTGGTTCAGGCTGAATTTGAACAGGTTGATGAATTTGCTGCAACTGAGCGTGGAGCAGGTGGCTTCGGTCATACAGGTCAACATTAAAATCAGCAACTGATTTATCGTGGTGAAAAAAACTCCACATTGTTGGAGTTTTTTAACTTTATGTAGCGAACTCGGTGATTTCTTACAAAATAGCCTGAGTGTCGTATTTACAAAACATGAGTTTGTCCTACACAATTTATTCATGATTGATCTAAAAAAAAGTATTTTATGCAGTTAAACAAAAATGATTTTCCTGCGCATATCTTCCGTGCCTACGATATTCGGGGCAAGTTGGATGTTCTGACGCCAGCTGTCGTACAAGCGATCGCTGAAGCATTATCCCAACAATATTTACAACATCGGGTAATGACTGTGGTATTGGGCTATGATGCCCGTTTGACCAGTCCAAGCTATGCTGAAATTTTGCAGCAAACTTTTAAAAAGAATGGCTTAAATGTGATCGAATTAGGCTGTTGTTCCACGCCGTGTTTATATTTCTTCGCCATGCAGCACGGTGGTAATGGTGTAATGGTGACAGCGAGCCATAACCCCAAAAGTGACAATGGCGTTAAATGGATGTGTCAGGGAGACCCTTCATCTCCTGAACAAATTCAGCAGGTCGCATTGTCCGCACAACAACATTATCAACAGCAGCAATGTGCGATCCCATTTGTAGATCAGCCACATCAATTTATTGAGTCTTATAAAACCGAGTATTTGCAGTATTTACAACGCGATATTCATTTGGCACGCCCCCTCAAAGTCGTGGTTGATGGTTTGTATGGTTCGGCAGGACAATACGCGGTTGCCATTTTGCAGCGTTTAGGTTGTCAGGTGATTGCACTGCGCTGTGAAGCCAATGGTGAATTTCCTGAGCATGCGCCTGATCCATCCACTGCCAAGCATTTGGAAAAACTCTGTCATACGGTACGTGAACAACAGGCTGATCTGGGCTTTGCTCTCGATGGAGATGGCGACCGTGTGGTGATGGTCGATGAAACGGGAGCAATTTTACGTGCTGACCGTTTATTGTGCCTATTCGCCAAAATATGTCTTGAGCAGCAGCCACAGCGTGAAGTGGTATTTGATGTGAAATGCTCCAGTTTAGTGATTCAACAAATTAAGCACTATGGTGGTATTCCTCACATGTTGCGTACAGGCAGTACCTTCTTGCGTAAATATATTGCACATTCCAAAGGGCAGGCAGTTTTTGGTGGGGAATATGCTGGGCATTATGTGTTTAATGATGGGCGTGGCAAAGGCTATGACGATGGCCTGTATGCAGCACTGCGTGCGATGGAATATTTAGCCCAAAGCCCCGCTCAGAAATTTTCAGCATTGTTTGTACAAATTCCTGAGCGTTACGCGACAGAAGATACCTATATCCGTACTTATCAGCATCATCCTGTCGAAGTATTACAAGATATTGAGCAGCAAAGTCATAAAATTGCAGCACATTTAACGAAAATCGATGGGGTTAGGCTTGATTTTGATGATGGTTTTGGCATTATTCGAGCATCCAATACTGGCGAATATTTAACAGTACGCTTCGATGCCAGCAGTGCATCGCGTTTAAATGAAATTCGCCAAAACTTTGCATATCTGCTCAGCGAAAAATATCCAGAAATCGCGCACGATATTTGTAACGCGCAATAAGGAGAGGCACATGCCACACCAACACACTGGCCTCGACAAAGCACAGGTTTTAACAGAAGCTTTGCCGTACATTCAACGTTTCTCAGGAAAAACCCTTGTGGTCAAATATGGCGGCAATGCCATGACCGATCCTGAGCTTGAAAGCTCTTTTGCGCGAGACATTGTGTTGCTTAAAACTGTTGGCTTAAACCCGATTGTTGTCCACGGTGGCGGGCCACAAGTGGATTCATTGCTCAAGCGTCTAGGGCAAGAGTCAGACCGTATCGATGGTATGCGTGTGACCGATGCTGCGACCATGGAAGTGGTAGAAATGGTGCTTGGCGGTAGCGTCAACAAATCTATCGTTAATCTGATTAACAAACATGGTGGACGTGCCATCGGTTTGACAGGTAAAGACGGTAACTTACTTCGCGCCCGTAAACTCTTGATGAAAAAACAGAATGAAGATGGTTCTGTAAAAGAAATCGATTTGGGAATGGTTGGTGAAGTGGTAGGCGTGAAAACTGACGTTTTGCAAATGTTTACCCAAAGTGATTTTATTCCTGTGATTGCACCACTCGGTGTCGACGAACAAGGTAATACCTACAACATCAATGCTGACTTGGTGGCAGGTAAAGTCGCTGAAGCCTTGGGTGCAGAAAAACTGATTTTGTTGACCAACATCAGCGGCGTACTTGATGAAAATAAAAACCTGCTGACAGGTTTAACTACGCATGAAGTCGATCAACTGATTGAAACGGGTGTAATTTATGGTGGCATGATTCCGAAAGTGAGCTGTGCGCTCGATGCAGTTAAAGGTGGTGTGGTGAGTGCACATATCGTTGATGGGCGTGTACCACATGCGACTTTGCTTGAGATCTTTACTGATCACGGGGTTGGAACACTCATTACTAACCGTGCTAAAGCTGCACATCCAGACGCTTAAGTTGAAGAAACCGCCTGATGGCGGTTTTTTGGACTCAAAAAATTATTATTCAATAATCGTATTTATATTTTATTGTTTAGCATTATTTTTCATAAAGACAGTGAAAAAACGCATTTGCAGATCAAGGCTGCATCCGCTACATTGCCTATAGATGTATTTGATTGTAAGAAGATTTAAGTATGTGCCAGCTACTCGGAATGAATTGTGCAACACCCACCGATATTACTTTCTCGTTCCGAGGGTTTTCACAACGCGCGGGGGTGACCTCTGATCATTGTGATGGCTTTGGCATTGCTTTTTTTGAACATAAAGCCTGTCGTTTATTTGTCGATAACCAGTCTGCGGTTGAGTCACCGATTGCTGACTTGATTCGTAACTATCCGATTAAATCCCGCAATGTGATTGCACATATCCGTAAAGCCACACAAGGCAAAATTACCCTTGAAAATTCGCACCCATTTATGCGCGAATTGTGGGGGCGTCACTGGATTTTCGCACATAATGGCGATCTGCATGGTTTCCAGCCACAGCTCAGTGGACATTTTACCCCTGTAGGCAATACTGACAGCGAATATGCATTTTGCTTTTTGCTCGATCAACTGGTGGAACGTTTTGGTTATCAGGAACCTTCGATTCAAGATGTTTTTCAGGTTTTACAGGAAGTTGCTCCACAAATTGCAGAGCATGGCACATTTAATTTCTGTTTATCCAATGGTCAAGCCTTGTGGAGTTATGCCACTACCAAACTACATTGGATTGTACGTGAATATCCGTTTCAGCATGCCCAGCTCATTGATCTGGATGTCGAAGTTGATTTTAGTGAAGTGACCACACCAGAGGATCGTGTAGCCGTTATTACCACTGAGCCACTGACACAAAATGAACAGTGGACAGCTTTTCGGGCAGGAGAAATGATTTTATTTCAGCAGGGGCGCCCGATTTTACATGCCATGACCACCGTGCAGCGCTTGATTCGTGAAGCGCAAGATCCTTCTTTGCGACGTATCAGTAAAGCTGATTTATATTAGATTTTTTGAATTATTTTTTATATTTGGTAAAAACTAAATATATAAGCAATTGAATTGATTAAAAAATACTTGATTCTTTTAGTTGGGTATATGGGGTTTTATGAATTTAATCAAATAATTAGTGAAAAGTGTTGTAATTCTGAGGGCATTACTTGGTTTTTCATTGATCATTTTTTGTATATTATGCCTCGAAAATGAAATATGAATGCGTTAGGTGGCCTCACTATGAAGATGAATTGGCGCTCTGAATACAATACTGGTATTGAAGTGATTGATGATCAGCATAAACGTATTCTCGATTATATTAATCAAATCGAAGATGTGCGTTTTACTCACGATCGTAATCAAATCAAAGTGGTATTGGATAATATTATTGACTATACCCAGTCTCATTTTACCTTTGAAGAAAGTCTGCAAGATGAAGCAGGCTATAAGTATCGTGTGCCACATAAGCGTGTACATGACTTATTTATTAAAAAAATTGAAACCTATCGCGATCGTTTTATGATGGGACAAGCCATTGAAGATGAGTTGCATCAAATTTTAACAAAATGGTTGATTAATCATATTCAACATGACGATGCCGATTATGTCGGTGCAGTCAAAGAAAACATGAAAGGCATTATTCGCGAGCATGAAAAGAAAAAAGGCAAGAACTGGTTTGCACGGTTCTTCTCATAAATAATAAAAACAATAAACTAGAATAATCATAAAAAACTACAGCTTGCTTTTTGCGCCAAAAATCATTGCCTCGGCAATGATTTCTTTTTTCTACAAACTTTGATTTTCAGCCATGACAAAGGCAAAATAGCTCATTATTTTTAACTTCGGATGCAGGACAGACCTATGTCACGATGGTTATCGCCACTGATGGCGTTTTGTTTATCATTTATGTTGATTACCACGCTTGCGCCAGTGGTGGGGATTCAATTGGATCGGCAACTGGATTTCTGGTTGCTGTGGCTAGTCATGATGGTCGTACTGGCATTGCCTTTTGCCTACATGGAAGTCGCACTGGTTAAACGCGCGAAGACAACAGCCTTGCAAGCGTTGATGGCATTGACGCGTGAAGCAGATGCTTCAGCATATTGGCGTATTGCAGGTTGGCTGGCTGTGGTGTTTATGCCATTTTTAGCAGGTGCATTGATTGCCAATGCCAGTCACTCCTTAACGCATTATGTTCAACTACCTGTTGCAGAAAATATTGTATTTGCGATTTTGGCGGTAGTTGCTGTTACTGCATCATTTTTGCCACGCCTGATTTTGGTTGGTGTGAGTGCAGTTATGCTGCTGGTTTCACTGGTTTTGAGTCATCTCTTCCCGTTGAACTTAACTGCATGGCATATCACCGCAATTCACTTCTCTGAATGGGGCTATGCGGTGGTTCTGGCGCTGGTTGCTACAGGGTTGGGACTAGGTGTGTATGCGCAGACCAGCGCGGCGCAAATCAAAGATACTGAGCAAGCGACTCCAAATGCTTTACCTGTTTGGGTAGCACAAGTGCTTGCAGTAGTACTTTTTGGCTTTTTTGCGGTGCAAGCAGAACTTCCAGCGATTACCATTTTAGTGAGTGCAGTGGCTGTCGCGGCAGGCTTTGTACAATTGGCGCGTGAACAATTACAGCAACGTCAAATTGCGATGGTGGTGCAATGGGCAATTATTTTAATTGCAATATTGACATGGGCATGTCTTGCAATTGTTCCAGTACTCAATACTGTGCTTATGCTTTGGGGATTATTGATTTGTCTGATTTACGCGATTTTTGCGGGTTGGATCATGAAAATCAGCCATTTGCGTAAATCATTGAATTTCAGTCAGGAAGTGACTTATAACCTGTGGCGTATTGCAGTGCGTGTTGTTGCTCCTTTAGCAATCGTATTGGCAATGGTGGCGATTGTGCTGGGGGCAGTGTAATGCCTCAGCAGGTTTGGGTTGCCTATGCAACCATGCAGCAGCAATACTATCTGACTGTCGAATTTCAGCAGGGAATGACTGTACAGGATGCGATTGAGCAGAGTGGTCTTGCCATACAAACTGACCTGCCGCAGCCGTTACAGGTAGGGATTTTTGGGGTCAAAGTTAGCCTTGAGCATCGCTTGCAGGCAGGTGATCGGGTGGAAATATACCGCCCATTGCTGATTAATCCTCAAGATATTCGCCGTAATCGTGCTGCGAATCATCCTGTCGGACGCTATCAGAAAGGAAATCGGTTTAAGCGATCTTCTTAATAAAAGAAAACCCCAATCAAATCTGATTGGGGTTTTCTTTTACCGTATCGATGCATCAATGGATCGATTAGGGTTGTGCAGACAGGATGGTATCTTTTGAAGGTGGTAGTCCTGGTTGTGCATCTGGAAGGGTGTCTAAGCCTTCAATTTTGGTAACAATACCTGATTTATCAAAGTAAATACGCAAATGCTGACCATGAGCCGCTGGAATCTTGGCTTTTTTCGCATAAGTTCCTGGGATATAATTGTAAACATAATCCCAACGTTCAGGATTAAGTGGGTCAGTAATGGTTGGGCTACCAAGTAAGAAACGAACTTGTTGGTAACTCATGCCAACATGTATCTGAGAAGCTTGGGCTTTTGTTAAAGGTGTCCCTTGAGGAATATCTATTTTATAGACACAGCCGGCAAGCAATGAACTGACGAGTAAGGTCGTCAACATAATTTTTTGCATTTTTGCTACACTATCCAAATCAATTGTGATGCATTTAATCTAGTGATAGATCATACTGCATATAAACTCTGTTGCATATTCCAACTTAACAAATTGTTGAGAGACTTTTTCATGCCCATTTCGAATCAAGATTTGCGTAAAGCAGGACTTAAAGTAACCCTTCCAAGAATTAAGATATTGGAATTACTTGAAAGCTCAAAACAACACCATTTGAGCGCTGAAGATATTTATAAAACATTACTAGATCAAGGTGAAGATGTTGGTTTAGCAACCGTATATCGCGTGTTAACACAATTTGAAGCTGCCGGCATTATTCAACGTCATCATTTTGAAAATAATCACTCGGTTTTTGAAATTATGCAAGAAGATCATCATGATCACCTTGTATGTCAAAATTGCAATAAAGTTCTTGAATTTACAAACGATGTTATTGAGCATGAACAACATGAAGTTGCAAAAGAGTATGGTTTTACGCTTACAGGGCATTCTTTGAATTTATATGGTTATTGCGATGCAGCTGAATGTCAGGATGCTTCACGCAAAAAATAAGCCCTACATAAATATAACAAATAAAAAGGCATTTCTTTAAGAAATGCCTTTTTATTGCTGACTTACTGGCCGTCGAAAGTCATTTTGCTGCTTGCATTGAAGAGTTGGTTTGCTCCACCATCTTCTGAAAGCTTGATTTGTAGGCGTAGATCATTTGGCGAATCGGCATGACGAAGTGCATCTTTATAACTAATTTCACCTGCTTTATATAAATCAAACAAGGCTTGGTCAAAAGTCTGCATTCCCAGTTCGCGAGAGCGAGTCATGAGCGCTTTAAGCTCGTGTATTTCGCCTTTACGAATATAATCTGCCATCAATGGGCTATTAATCATAACTTCAATCGCCGCACGGCGCGATTTACCATCAACTGTTGGTACGAGTTGCTGCGCGACAACCGCACGCAAGTTGAGTGATAAATCCAGATAAATCTGCTCGTGGCGTTCGGTTTCAAAGAAGTGAATAATCCGCTCAAGGGCTTGGTTGGCATTGTTGGCATGCAGTGTCGCAAGTACCAAGTGACCTGTTTCAGCAAATGCAACGGCATAGTCCATGACTTCCTTGGTACGAATCTCACCAATCAAGATCACATCAGGCGCCTGTCGTAAGGTATTTTTGAGTGCAACTTCGAAAGAGTTGGTATCAATACCGACTTCGCGTTGAGTGATAATACAGCCAGCATGCTGGTGTATAAACTCGATAGGGTCTTCAATGGTAATAATATGCCCTTTGGAGTTATGGTTACGGTGACCTAACAATGCAGCCAAAGAAGTCGATTTACCTGTACCTGTAGCCCCTACGAAAATAATAATACCACGCTTGGCCATGACCAGTTCTTTAAGAACAGGTGGTAACTTTAATTCTTCAACACTTGGAATTTTGTGTTCAATACGGCGCAGAACCATACCAGGTAAATCCCGTTGGTAAAAGGCACTGACACGGTAACGTCGGGTTTGTTCACGGTTAGTAATCGCAAAGTTACATTCCCGAGTTTCACTAAATTCTTTGCGTTGCTTTTCATTCATGATGGAATGAATGAGCTGGTCAGCTATTTCCCCAGTCAGTTTGGTCGATGAAATGGGGGTAAGTTGTCCATTGATTTTCATTGACGGTTCAGCATCTGCGGTAATGAACAAATCCGATGCTTTTTTCTCACTCATGAGATTGAGTAAGTCATTAAAATCCATAGCCATGGCAGGGTTCCCTTCGCTGAATTACATAAAGCTGTCTGGTTGTTTGGCGGCGGTACGCGCGACATCCTTGGTAATGACGCCCTTAGTCACAAGGTTTTTGAGGCTTTGATCGAGTGTGACCATGCCCTGATTGGCACCTGTTTGGATTGCTGAATACATTTGTGCCACTTTGTTTTCACGAATCAGGTTACGAATAGACGGTACACCCAGCATGATTTCATGTGCTGCAACACGACCACCACCTGTTTTTTTCAGCAGGGTTTGTGAAATCACCGCCTGTAAAGATTCGGACAGCATGGCACGAATCATATCTTTTTCTTCAGCAGGGAATACGTCAATCACACGGTCAATAGTTTTTGCCGCAGAGGTGGTATGTAGTGTTCCAAATACCAAGTGACCAGTTTCAGCGGCAGTTAGTGCCAAACGAATCGTTTCTAAGTCACGCATCTCACCGACCAGAATAATGTCGGGGTCTTCACGCAGTGCTGAGCGTAATGCTTCGTTAAAGCCATGCGTATCGCGATGTACTTCACGCTGGTTGATCAGGCACTTTTTAGATTGATGTACAAATTCGATTGGGTCTTCGATGGTTAAAACATGATCATAACGGTTTTCGTTAATATAGTCGATCATTGCTGCAAGTGTGGTTGATTTACCAGAACCTGTTGGCCCTGTGACCAGTACAATACCACGCGGAAATTCACAGATTTCCTTAAAGGTATTACCTAGGCCCAGATCTTCCATGGTCAGGATTTTTGAGGGAATGGTACGAAATACTGCACCTGCACCACGGTTCTGGTTAAATGCATTGACACGGAAACGTGCCACGCCAGGAACTTCAAAAGAAAAGTCGGTTTCTAGGAGTTCTTCATAGTCGTGGCGTTGTTTATCATTCATGATGTCATAAATGAGGCGATGGACATCCTTGTGCTCTAATGCAGGAAGATTGATGCGGCGTACTTCACCATCAATACGAATCATCGGCGGTAAACCTGCAGAAAGGTGTAAATCCGATGCCCCATTTTTTGCAGAAAAAGCCAGTAATTCTGTAATATCCATTCTTGCCCCAAAGGTTTCGTTATTTTTGTAAAATAATAACGGCTTTCAAAACATCTAACCAATACTTTCCACCGCAAAACATGAAAAAAACCTTGAGAGATGCCTGTTTATGAATCATTACCAAGAATCTCGTGATGCTGTATTGCAACAAATACAACATGCATGTGCACAATCCCGCCGTTCAGTTGATAGCGTTCAATTGCTTGCAGTGTCGAAAACTCATCCGAGCGACGCTTTACGTGCCATGTATGCAACAGGTCAGCGGGCTTTTGGAGAAAATTATTTGCAAGAAGCACTGGATAAAATTGAGGCGCTGCAGGATTTGGCGATTGAATGGCATTTTATTGGGCATGTGCAGCGTAATAAAACCAAACATCTGGCTGAAAAATTTGCATGGGTGCATGGCGTTGATCGTTTAATTATTGCTGAACGCTTGTCGAGTCAGCGCTTAGACTCCGATGAACCATTAAATATTTGTTTACAGGTGAATATTGATGGTCAAGACACCAAAGATGGCTGTGCCCCTGAAGAGGTTGCAACATTGGTCGAGCAGATTAGCCAGCTTCCGCATTTGCGTTTACGCGGTTTGATGGTGATTCCTGCACCGAATAATCTGAAGGCATTTGCCGATGCACAGGCGCTATTTGAGCAAGTCAAAGAGCACCACGCTCACCCTAACGACTGGGATACGTTGAGCATGGGCATGTCGGGCGATCTTGAAGCCGCAGTTGCCGCAGGCTCAACCATGGTTCGGGTCGGTACAGCATTGTTTGGTGCGCGAGATTATCAAAAGTAACCATACAGATCAGGTGCGATGAGTTAGCCAAAGATTAAATGCGCACGATTTTGACGATAGCCTTTGCGGAGGAGGGTTACTGTTGCATCGTGCGGTTCCCATTTACATCAAATTTATTGTCTAGCCCATAATTTCAATCTGACTTGCTCCTGAACCGAGCGGCTGCACTTGGATCTGTACAGGAATGCGCTCATGCATGTCCTGAATATGCGAGATCAGTACGACTTTACGTCCCTGATTTTGCAATTGATCGAGCGCATTCATCACCATGTGTAGCGATGATGCATCTAAAGTGCCAAAGCCTTCATCAATAAACAGCGATTCGATTTTCATGGAGCCCAATGCCATATTGGCAATCGCCAGTGACAGGGCAAGGGCGGTGAGGAAGGATTCACCACCAGACAGTGAGGCAACCGAACGTACTTCGCCATCCATATCATGGTCAATGATGGCGAGGCTAAGCGAGTGTTCCAGACGCTTGAGCGTATAACGCTGTGACAGCATCGCCAGTTGCTGATTGGCATATTCAAGTAAAATATCCAGATTGTATTGCTGGGCTAAATCACGGAATTTTTTCCCGTTGGCATCTCCCATTAAACCTGAAATTTTACCCCAGCGATGTTCCTCTTGCTGAATCTGCTGAATCTGTTCGAAAAATTCTTGTTGTTTCTCTAGATTGCGCTGATGCAGTTCCAGCTTGAGTTTGAAGTTATCGCGGATGTCTTGGGTTTGTTGCAGGGATTCAAGCAACGCTGTGAATTCAGTGTGTAGTTGAGTCAGTCCAATCTCAGGCTGATGGCTCAAATGTTGTTGTAATTGCTCTTGAATGGCTTTCAGAGCCGCCTGAACATCTGCCAATGCACGTTCGGCATCTTGAACGTCTCGGCGGATCTGCTGCGCTTCTTCAAGCGAAATATGTTGTAGCTGGGAAAGTAACGGCTGATCAAACTCTGTATGTTGTGTTAGCCATTGTTCGATTTCAAGGGTCGCGGTTTGATGCTGTGCTGTCACCTGAAGCAACTGAATGTTGAGCTGATCGAGTTGCCGTTGCTGTTGCTCAAAATTTTCGCGGGTTTGCTCGAAGCTTTGGCGAATCTGGTTAAATTGAAGCTGTAGATTTTGCCGTTGCTCGTCATATTGAATCAACCATTCATGTGGTTTTTCAATCTGTATGTGCGTCATTTCAAAAATCAATTGGATGGCTGAATCGGTATTCTCTTTGCCTTTACGTTTCAATTCAGCCTGCTCTGTTTCAGCTTGTTGAATCAGCGCCTGTTTATGTTGCAGTTCAAGCGTTTTTTGCTGTAAATGCTGGGTTTTGTCATTCAACTGCTGATTCAGCATTTCAATATGCTGTAAAAGCTGACTACGTTGGTTGAGCAAGTGCATGATGTGCTGGGCAGTATTTAAAGTTTGCTTTTGCCATGCATCACGTTGTTCAGTCGTGAGTAGATCGAGCAGATATCGGATCGTCTGTTCGGACTGTTGCACGATAGAAAGCTGCTGCGAAATTTCCTGAATCTGTTGGGTCAGCGTGCGTTGCTGTTTTTGAGCATCATCAAGTTGTTGTATGGATTGCTCAAGGTTTTGCTTGTCTTGTTGAAGTGTTTGAATGATTTGTAAAAGTTTCTGCTGGGTTTGCTCAGGCGATTGGCTGAAATCAATGTCAATTTGAGCTTGTGTGCAGATGCTACTCATCGAGTGCTGAGTTTTTTCAAGCTCGGCAGTTAACGCATTTAGGCGGCTTTGATTTTGCGTGAGCGCCATATTGTACTGTGCATGAATCTGCTGCGCCCGTTGCCAAGCCTGTAACTGTTGTTGCTCCAGTTGAATGGCTTGTTGTTCTTGCTGTTCTTGTAGTTTGAGCAGCTCATTGGAAAGAGAAGTATGTTCCGCTTTAAAAGGATGATGGGTGCTGCCACAGACCAAGCAGGCTTCGCCTTCAATCAATTGCTCGCGTAGTTTTTCAATATTTTCGGTATGCAACAGGCGTTGCTGCTGCAAGATACGTTGTAACTGTTCTCGTTCCAGTTTCTGAGTTTGATATTGCTGTTCGGTGTGCTGAACCTGCTGTGTGCTGTGCTCAATTTCTTGCGTCAGTTCATCACATTTAGTTCGAACAGTATTCTGTTCTAAATGAAGTTGACTAAACTGTTGAAATTGGGTGTCGATTAAAGTCAATTGATGGCTTTGGGCAACTATTTTCTCATGCTGGCTACGAAGCTGTCGCAATTGTGCATCAATATTTTGCTCATGACCAAATTGCTGTTGTTGCGATGCAAGCTGTTGTTGTTTTTGACTTAAATCTGTTTGTGCTTTTGCGAGTTCACCATATTGCTGTTCGAAGCTTTGAAAATGCTGAATAAAGCGTTGTAGTGGCGCGATATGTGCGGACAGTCCTTGATCCAAACTGGAAAATTGTGCGGTTTGTTGTAGTTGTTGTGATCGTTCCGCAAGCTGCATGCTGAACTGATCGCAATCCGTTTGCAATTGAGTCTGTTGCTGTAATAACGGTTGTAAATCTTGTTGCAAACTTTCTAGCGTGGATTTGGCTTTAATAAATTGTTTGCCAATAAATTCACGTTCCTGAATATAGCTTCGGACTTGCTCAAGGCTGGACTGATGTATTTGTTCAAACGTATGCTGAGCTTTGAATTGTTTGTCCACATTTTCAAACACAGTTTTTTCTTGTTCAAAATCGTGTTTGATAACGTTGAATTTTAACTGGCAGCTTTGAATTTGTGGTTGTAACTGACGTAGTTCCGTCTGAGTTTTTTGCTGTTGAATCACGCTCGGGCGAATTGAGGCAAAGGTTTCCAATTGTTTAAGCTGCGTGCGTTTTGAACCCAGTGCATCAAATTTTTGTTGCTGCTCAGTTAGATGCTGCTGGCGTTGTTGTACATCACGTTCGAGTTGTTGCTGCTGGGTAAACCAGCGCTGATATTGCTCAAGTTTTATCTTCTCAGTATTGAGTTTCTCATACTGTATATTGCTTTGCTTTAGTTGCTCGGTCAGTTCAGCCACAGCTTCATCTGACAAGATTTCAATATGTCCTAAAACATTTTCCAGTTCTTTACGTTGCTTGGCAATGTCACGGGTTTTTTCAAATGCCAATTGCCCGATTTTGGCAAAAATTGAAGAATTGGTCAGGTATTCGAGCAGTTCACCTCGTTCACTGTCGCGAGCTTTTAAGAATGCCGTGACTTCGGACTGAGCTAACAGCACCGCACGGGTAAATTGTTCAAACGACAACTGGGTAATGTTTTTGATACTGTCATCGACGGCTTTGGTTTTGTCGGCAATTACCACGCCATCGCTCAGGCAAGTCAGCGAACGCTGTACGCTTTGCAATTTGCCCGTAGGGTTTTCACGGGCACGTTTCAACTCCCAACGCGCCAAATAACGCTTCTGATCGGGTGCGATAAAACTCACTTCGGCAAAACCATGCCCCGTGCCGCGGCGTAACACGGTTAAAGGTGAATTGGATAATAATTCTGAACCGTCGACATCACGGAGTTTCCCGTCGCTTTCCTTAAGACGCGGAATTTTATTAAATAGGGCAAGGCACATCGCATCCAAAATGGTTGATTTGCCTGCGCCCGTTTTGCCTGTAATTGCGATCAACCCTGCATTTGCCAACGGCTGACTTTCAAAATCAATCCATTGTTCACCCGCCAGTGATGCCAGATTTTTTATGCGAATAGATAAAATTTTCATGGCAAATCCTTAAGCAGAGGTTTCATCATCAAGAGCATGCTGGGCTTGTTCGACCAAACTCATAAAGTCTTTGAGTACGCTGTCATCGTTATCGTAACCTTGTTTTTGCCACAGGCTACTAAATAGTTTTTCAGGAGTCGGCGGTTCTAAACTTATGCTGAAAGCCTGATCTTGTTGCTGTTCATTTGGCAAATACTGGCGGGAAATTTTGACCAGTCGATAACGGTTTTTTGGCAGTGCATCTTCAAACTGTTGCCGTAAATTTAGAGCAGGCGGTTGGGTGGTACTGTATTCAATATCCACATATTCACGTTGCTCAATCTCCTCAATTTCGCCGTGTGGCAAAGCCTGTAACTGGGCAAAGACTTCATCTAGGCTGCCCCGAATCGCAATCAGGTTAATGCTGCGAGGAATGGCTATTGCGTCAAAAGTATACGGCTGTTCAGGATTTTGGGGGTCAATCCTGACATCAACCACCTGATGTTTATAATGAATTTCGCTAAAAGACAAAGGAATCGGCGAACCACTATAGCGAATATGCGCTTGTCCGACTTTTTGTGGTTTATGCAAATGCCCGAGTGCCACATAATCAATTGCACCATCAAATAATGCAGTAGAAAGCGCTTCTTCATTGCCAATGATAATTGGGCGTTCCGAGTCTGATGTTTCTGCACCTTGCATGTGCGCATGCGACATGACAATCAACGCCTGTTCAGGTGTTTTTCTTTTTTGCGCTTCGCTAATCAAGGTGCGATGTAGATATTCAATCGCAGATTGGCTGGTGCTGGTCTGGTCATTCAGACCTGTAATTTCCGCAGAACGTAGAAAAGGCAGTGCCACACACCACGCCACAATATTTTTTTGTGCATCGTAAATGGGTAAAATCAGGCGCTCAGTATTTAAGCTTTTGTCATCGTTCCAGCGAATCACGCCTACAGCTTTGGCGTGGTATTTTTCGAGGAGCGGTTCGACCTGTTCAATCCGATAACCTGAGTCATGGTTGCCTGCAATCATCAGGGTTTGCATCTGTGGTGCAGCGTCGTGCGCATCGGCAAGAAATTGATAGAGTTGTTTTTGTGCCTGTGAACTTGGATTGATTACATCGAAAATATCACCTGCAATGAGCAGAGCATGTGGTTGTTTTTCTTTGATTTGTTGAATGAGCCATGCCAGAAATTGTTCATGTTCATAGTGGCGCGAATGGTTATAAAAGAATTGTCCCAAATGCCAGTCTGAAGTATGAAGAAAATGCACGCTCATAAAGTTGGAAGTCCTGCGAATGAATGTCCATAAGGTAGCATAAAGCTGTATGCAAGGTGCAGAATACACACCAAGATTGAAAGCGACTTTTTTCCGATAATGGAATTGGGTTAATCGAATCCACTTTATTTTTATTGATTTTTTTGCTGGATATATTGTGTTTCGAAGTTGCCATCTCCATATTAATTTATAGATGAGATAGTTCTTAGATGGGTTGAAAATGAGTGGGAAAATACTCTGAAAAAGAAAAGACCAACGATTCGAGTGATATAAATCGTTGGTCTAAGATACTTCGTACAACGGGTTATTTTTATGAAGTTACCCGAGGCAAAGATTGTTGATGGCAGGTGACTGAAGAGACGTTTTCGCTGATGCCGTACAAAAACGTCAACAACAGACCTTGTACCCTATATAACGTCAGTGTTTTAGGAATGGTTGACAAGAAAGTTTAAAAAACTTTAAAAAAATTCAAGTGGTCTAATTTGTGATCAAATATTGGCAGACATGCTATATTTTTTAGACCATCTCATCTAATAAAAATGAACAAAGGAAATACTATGTCTGCTGCAACTATTTTGATTACAGGTGCTTCGGGCTTTATTGGTAGGCATTTGTTACCGTATTTGTTAGAGCGTGATTATCGTGTGATTGCCCTGAGCCGTAAAAATCGAACGTCAGACCACCATAACCTGCGCTGGGTTCAGAAACTCAGTCAGGTCAATAATGAAATGATTGACTATGTGATTAATCTGGCGGGAGAAAATATTGGTCAGCAGCGCTGGAGTACGGAGCGCAAACAGCAACTGATTTATAGTCGGGTTGAGACTACAACGCAGTTGTTTCAGTGGCTCAATCACCAAAAGCATCGACCAAAACTGGTGATTTCAGGTTCAGCAGTAGGTTATTACGGGATTGATGAGCAGCAACAGTGGCAAAAAATTTGTGATGAAAATACTGAGCCCCAAGACATTTTTATGTCAGAACTTTGTCAGCAGTGGGAACAGGCAGCGTTAGCATATCAAGCGCAGTACACGATTAAAATTATCCGTTTAGGCGTGGTCTTTGCTGCAGATGGTGGAATTTTACCGCAGATGCTACAACCGATAAAAATGAAACTGGCTGGGAAAATCGGGCATGGTCGTCAGCCTGTGACGTGGGTACATATTGCCGATGTGCTGGGCGCGATTGAATTTCTAATCACTCACCAACCACAGGCACAAATTTTTAATGTCGTTGCCCCTGAACACTCAACACAACAGCAGTTTGCCGAGTGCGCTGCCCGATATTTAAAGGTTCGCCCACTACTGACAGCTCCAAGCTTTGCTTTTAAGCTTTTACTGGGTGAACAATCTCAACTGATTTTAAATGGACAGTTTGTCCAACCCAAAGCTTTGCTTGAAGCAGGCTATCATTTTCATTATCCAACTCTGGATTTGGCATTGCAGCAATTATTGGCGTAATTAGGCGAGAGCATTTTGTATGAGGCGCTGCGGAGAATACGCTGCTGGATCGACCAAAGTGCTTTGTTGCAACATGAGTTGACGCAGTAGGCGCGCAGAAGCAGGTCCCATACACAAACCATTACGGAAATGTCCGAAGTTGGCCCATAAGTTGTCGACTTCTGGCATTTGCCCGATGTAAGGCACACCGTCAGGAGAGCTTGGACGTAAACCTGCCCATTGATCGACCAGTGGAAACTGTGCCAGTTCGGGCACCATTTCAAATACAGCATCGACAATATTTTGCTGAATATGGGCTTTCGGTGTGTTGTCAAAACCAAAATCATTCATGCTTGAACCACAGACAATATGTCCGTCACGCCGTGGAATCAGGTACATGACCTTGTTCATACACATGGTTGGCAACCAGTTTTCTGGTGTTTTAAACAGTGCCATTTGACCATGTATAGGTTTAACAGGAATGCTTAAATTGAGTGGCTCAGCCCAAGCTTGACTCCATGCGCCTGTGGCAAGTACCACCTGATCAGCCACAAATTTTTCGCCATTTTCAGTGTGAATCGCGGTGACTTTTTGGTTTTGAATCTGTAATTTTTGGATTGCACAGTTTTCCACAAATGTGATTTGAGGTTGCTGTTTTAAATAGGCAATTAAAGATTGCAACAGTCGTGGGTTACGCACATTGGACAGATGCGGAAAATACAAAGCCTGCTGAAACTGTTCAGATACACGCGGGTTGAGCTGATGTAAGTCTTGCCCTTGTAGTAACTCTGCATATTGCATCGGTTCCTGATGACGCTGCGCATAGCTTTGCCCAATCGCAAAATCTTCAGGGTCAAAAATCAGCATACCCGTATGCTGAATCTGAAAATCAATCTGGGTGATCGGATACAACTGTGCATTGTATTCCTCATAGAGCGCTTTGCCATATTGAGCCAGTTGGTTGACCGCAGCAGGGTAGCGCCACGGGTACATCGGCGACAAAATGCCACCGCCTGCCCATGATGCAGCCTTACCTGCATGTTGCTGGTCAAAAATCGTGACGGAACAGCCGTGTTGAATCAGTTCAAAGGCTGAGAGTAAACCACTTACACCCGCCCCAATGATGGCAATCTGCATCGTGCGCTCGATCTATCTGGGAAAATGAATTATTGCATTTCTTTGAGTTTTTGCGCAGCGACATCGGCAAAGTATGTCCAGATCCCGTCTGCACCTGCACGGCGGCAGCAGAGTAATGACTCTAGAATCACATTGTCACTGAGCCAGCCATTTTGAATCGCGCCTGCAAGCATGGCATATTCACCACTGACCTGATACACGAAGGTCGGCACGCCAAAGGTATCTTTAACTTCACGTACGACATCGAGATATGGCAAACCTGGTTTGACAATCACCATGTCCGCACCTTCCTGTAAGTCCAGAGCAATTTCATGCAAGGCTTCAGCGCGGTTGCCGACATCCATTTGATAGGTGTATTTGTTGCCACCTTTGAGGTTGCTTGATGAACCCACGGCATCACGGAATGGGCCATAAAAACTTGAAGCGTATTTGGCAGAGTACGCCATGATATTGGTGTAAATGAAGTTATTTTGTTCGAGTGCCTGACGAATCGCGCCAATTCGCCCGTCCATCATGTCGCTCGGTGCAATCACATCCGCGCCTGCTTCAGCATGACTGAGCGCCTGTTTAATCAGGCAATCTACGGTTTCGTCATTTAAGACATAACCGTTTTCATCAATAATGCCATCCTGACCATGCGTGGTGTAGGGATCGAGTGCGCCGTCAGTGATCAGCACCATTTCTGGTAATTCTTTTTTGAGTAAACGGCAGGTGTTTTGCACCACACCATCTTCACGCCATGCAGCTTCAGCGGTCAGACTTTTGTCTTCTTGTGGTGTAACAGGGAATAGGGCCAGTTTAGAAACCCCAAGCTCTAACAGGCTTTCCGCTTTTTTCAACAACAAATCAGCCGACAAACGCTGAATGTTCGGCATGCTTGGAATGTCTTCACGCTGGTTTTGCCCTGGCAGTACAAATACAGGATAAATCAGGTGGTGTGGAGTAATTTGAGTCTCACTGACCATCGCTCGAAGTTGATCATTCTTACGGATACGGCGCATACGGGTGGCAGGAAATGCAGGGCGATTGAACGTATAAGTCATAACAATCTCGATGTTCAGTATTAAACTTGGGGGCTATTGTAGCCCTATAATGAGGCGTTTGTACAAGAACATATCATCATTCAAGGAATAACTCAGCATGGGTCAAGCAAAAAAAACATGGACAGGGCAACTGGATATTTCATCTGAAAATCAGCTCTTTGCAATCTTGCAGCAATTGTGTGATGCCTTTAACCATTCGCCTTTTTTACAACACAACGGGATTTGCATGCGGGTGGTGGATGATCAGATTCAGGGGCATTTGAATATGCAGCCAAACCTGATTGGCAATGTGGCTTATGAAATTCTGCATGGCGGTGTGGCAGCGACCTTGCTCGATAGCCTTGGGGGTGTGGTGGCCATGGCAGAGTTGTACAAACGTGCCGATGTGCATAATCGGGCACAGGTGCTGAAACAGATCGAACGTCTGGCAACACTGGATTTGAGGGTGGATTATCTGGCACCTGGTCGAGGACAATCTTTTATTGCGCATGCAGAAGTCTTAAGAATGGGCAAAAAAAGTTGTACAATGAGAATGTCTATGCAAAATGACTGCTCAGTCACCATTGCGGTGGCAATTGCTTCTTATGCTTACTAAATAGATGAATATTTATAAATATTGATGAATATTAAAGTCTTAGATTGTGTTTTTATGTGCTGGAAGCCTATTAAAATCAGGGGTTCTGTTGCACTTTGTACACGTTTTTACGAAAAAAACAATCTTGTATTTTTATAATCAAAATGTGATTTTTACCCGATATAACGAAGCAAACGATTCAAAAAATCAAGACTGGGTATAGTTCAAATACATTTCCTGAGCCGATTGGCAAAGCCTGTGCACAGCTGAGATGTATTTGAGGTGTTCTGATCACAGTTTGAGTTAATTTAGGAATATGTGATGACAGATGTCTCCAATAATACACCCGAGACCCAACCGCCAGAGTCAAATTCTGAACCAGCCATGAAAGCCAAACGCAAAAAAATGCTTGGCTTTTTGGCACTCATATTGATTATTGCAGCGGTACTTTATGCGATTTGGGCCATTTTGTTTAATAACACGGTCAATACCGACAATGCCTATGTAGGCGCTGATACTGCTGAAATCACTTCAATGGTGACAGGGCAAGTTTCAAAAGTTTTGGTACAAGATACGCAACAAGTGCATAAAGGCGATATTTTAGTACAGGTCGATCAGCGTGATGCCAAAATTGCACTCGCACAGGCAGAAGCGGCATTGGCAAAAGCCAAACGTCAATATCACCAGACCCAAGCCAACAGCAGCTCGTTAAATTCACAAATTTTTGTGAGTAGTGACAGCATTAGCAGTGCGCAGGCACAAGTTGTTAAAGCGCAGGCAGATTATGATAATGCACGTCAAGAGTTAGCTCGTCGTCAGGCACTTGAGCAAACAGGTGCGATTTCTAAAGAAGAACTGACATCGTCACAAAGTGCGGCAAAAACTGCACTGGCAGCACTCAATGTAGCCAAAGCAGCCGTGTCGCAAGCCGAATCCAGCCGTAAAGCGGCACAAAGTAACTTGGCTGCCAATGAAGCCTTGATTACGGGGGCTAGTGAAAACACCGCACCCGATATTTTGACCGCACAAGCCCAGGTTCAACAGGCCTTGCTTGATTTGGAACGTACAGTGATTCGTGCACCTGTTGATGGTGTGGTGACGAGTCGTAATATTCAGGTCGGGCAGCGGGTTGCACCTGGCACTGTGCTCATGAGTGTAGTCCCTATTTCACAACTCTATGTTGATGCTAACTTTAAAGAAAGCCAGCTTGCCAAAGTTCGTATCGGGCAAACTGCAACCCTTACCTCTGACTTGTATGGAAAAAGTGTGGTCTATCATGGCAAAGTCATGGGCTTTTCGGGCGGAACGGGTTCAGCGTTTGCCTTGATTCCTGCACAAAATGCCACAGGTAACTGGATTAAGGTGGTACAGCGTTTACCTGTACGTATTGCACTTGATCCAAAAGAACTGGCAGCACATCCACTACGTGTCGGGTTGTCGATGAATGCTGATGTTGACCTCAGTGCGAAGTAATTGCTTATGAAAAATGCCACTCCTTTTGCTGAGTTGACAGGAGGGCGATTACTGCTGGCAGCATTTGTAATCGCGCTGTCAAACTTTATGGTGGTGCTTGATACCACCATTGCCAATGTCTCAGTCACCCATATTAGTGGTGACTTGGCAATTTCAACCTCGCAAGGTACATGGGTAATTACGTCCTATGCGGTTGCTGAAGCAATCTGTGTACCGTTAACAGGTTGGCTGGCTGGGCGTTTTGGTTCAGTACGGATTTTCGTTGCCTGTCTGATCGGGTTTACCGTATTTTCCTTACTGTGTGGTTTATCCAACAGTCTTGAAATGTTGGTGTTTTGCCGAATTGGGCAAGGGTTGTTTGGCGGTCCACTCATGCCAATTAGCCAAGCCTTGCTGATGCGTATTTTCCCACCTGAAAAACATGCCCAAGCCATGGGGCTATGGGCAATGACCACCGTAGTGGGGCCAATTCTGGGGCCGATTTTAGGTGGCTGGATCAGTGACAACCTGACTTGGCACTGGATTTTCTTTATTAATTTGCCTGTCGGGATTATTTGTGCGCTGGCTGCAATACGGGTACTGACACCCGCAGAAACGCCAACGACACAGTTAAAAATCGATGGGATGGGCTTGGGGCTGCTGATTCTCTGGATTGCTGCCTTACAGCTGATGTTGGATTTAGGACATGATCGTGACTGGTTCAATAACGGCATGATTGTTGTATTGGGACTGATCGCAGCGATTGGTTTTGTGGTCTTCCTGATCTGGGAATACACTGATAAGCACCCCGTGGTGGATATTCGAATTTTCAGGCATCGGGGTTTTTCGATTGCAACGTTGACACTGGCATTCGGTTTTGCTGCTTTCTTTGGCAGTATTGTGATTATTCCACAGTGGCTACAAAGCAACATGGGCTATAACGCCACGTGGGCAGGTTACCTGACGGCAATGATGGGCTTTGGAAGTTTGACCATGTCGCCGATCGTGGCAAAACTTGCCAGCAAGTTTGATGCGCGGCTACTGGCGTCCTTCGGTTTTGTGCTGATGAGTGGCGTGACCTTGCTGCGGGCTTTCTGGAACAATGAAGCAGATTTTATGGCATTGGCATTACCACAGATTATTCAGGGTTTTGCTGTCCCATTTTTCTTTATTCCATTGTCTAATCTGGCACTAGGCTCAGTCTTACCGCAAGAAATTGCATCGGCAGCAGGGTTGATGAACTTTGTAAGAACCATGGCAGGTGCACTGGGAACTTCATTAGCAGTGACGATTTGGGATGATCATAGCAAGATTGCCCGTAGTGAAATGGTATCCAGTTTGCATCCCGAAGGAACAGTACGGGCACTTGAAGCTAGTGGTATGAGCCATTCAACCATTGTGGGCACCATTGCGAATTTAGTCGATAAAGAAGCCTTAACCATTTCGGTCAATCATGTATTTTTAATTTTTACGTTGGTCTTTTTGGTCGGGGCAATTTTGATTTGGTTTAGTCCGCGTGCTAAAGGCAATGTCGAGGGTGGGCATGCTCACTAATAAAAGAAGCCAGTCATTCGACTGGCTTCTTTTATTTTAACTTAAATCAGAGCGGGCGCGTTGCAGGGCTTTATGCCACTGTTGCAGCTGGCTCTGGCGCTGGTCGGATGAAATGTTGGGTTCAAAGCAGCGATCCAGTTGCCAAGACTGGGCAATTTCATCGACATCGGAAAATACCCCGATTTTCAAGCCTGCCATAGCCGCGGCTCCCCATGCAGTAGCTTCACGCATTTTCGGGCGCATTACAGGGACATTTAAAATATCCGCCTGAAATTGCATCAGCATGTCATTTTGACAGGCGCCACCGTCAACTCGTAATTCTTTTAAGGGTTGAGATAAATCCAATTGCATTGCTGTGAAAACATCAGCCACTTGAAAGGCGATTGCTTCTAGGGCAGCACGAGCGATGTGGGCTTTGGTGGTGCCACGCGACATACCACACAGTAATGCACGTGCATCACTATCCCAATAGGGCGCACCCAGCCCTGTAAATGCAGGTACTAGCACAACACCATCGGTGTCTTTGACCTGGGACGCCAGATTTTCCACTTCTTGACTGCTTTTAATAATACCTAAGCCGTCACGTAGCCATTGCACAATAGCACCTGCCATAAATACACTGCCTTCGAGAGCATAGTGAGTTTGGTTGTTGCAGGTCCATCCCAGTGTGGTGAGTAGCTGATTGTGACTGTATTGCAGTTGGTTGCCCGTATTGAACAGCATAAAACAGCCTGTGCCATAGGTATTTTTTGCCATGCCTGTTTCAAAGCAGGATTGCCCAAACAATGCTGCCTGCTGATCACCCAAAATCCCTGCAATCGGGATATTGCTACCAAGTAGACCTTGTGCAGTATCGGCAATATAAGCATCGGAATGGATGATTTTAGGCAAGACACTGGCAGGAATGTTAAACAATTCGAGCAGTTCCTCATCCCATATTTGCTGGCTAAGGTTCATCAGCATGGTGCGTGATGCGTTACTGACTTCGATCACATGTTCTGCACCTTGGGTCAGATTCCATACTAGCCAACTGTCAATGGTGCCAAATGCCACATGTCCTTGCTGTGCCAGTTGGCGTAAACCATCAACATTTTCTAACAACCATACCAGCTTGCCCACGCTAAAATACGGGTCAATTTGAAGCCCAGTTTTTTTATGAATTTTGTCAGATAACTGTTGCTGAATTAACTGGTTACACCATGCAGTCGCACGGCGGTCTTGCCACACTAATGCGGGTGCGAGAGGCTTGCCTGTGCGTTTGTCCCAAACCACGGTGGTTTCGCGTTGATTGGTAACACCGAGTGCCCGAATATCTTTGGCAAGAATCCGTGCCGAAGCCAAAGCTTGTTGTACCACGGCAATTTGAGTTGACCAGATTTCATTGGCATTTTGTTCGACCCAACCCGAGTGTGGGGTCTGAATGGAAATTTCACGTTGTGCGATGGCATGAATTTGCCCAAGTTCATCAAAAATAATCGCACGGCTTGAGGTTGTTCCCTGATCGAGTGCAAGTAAGTAGCTCATTAACAAAACCATCGTAGTGGCGGATTGCAAAAATATTAGCCCAATCGTATAGGGAAAGATATGTGCTTGATGTTTGCAAACTGAGGTAGATCAATTAAGCTAAAAACCGCTTTCAAATCAATGGTCATAAGATGCATGCGATAAAAAAACTTAATTTGAATCAACAACTCACGGACTTGGATGTCCTTGAAATTGATAGTCCATCTTGTCGTGCTTGCATTGCCTTGCAAGGGGCGCAAATTTTACAGTATCAGCCCAAACACCGTGCGAACTCAGTACTCTGGTTATCTAAAGCCAATACGGGACAGGTGGGTAAAGCATTGCGTGGCGGCATCCCGCTATGTTTCCCGTGGTTTGGCGCGCATCCGCAAGGGTTACAGCCTGCACACGGTTTTGCACGTAACCAGATTTGGGAATTGCAAAACGTGAGTTATGACCAAGCTCAAGCCATTCACCATGTTGATTTTATTTTACAGGACTCGCCTGAAACGCGGAAAATCTGGTCACATGCCTTTCGTTTGAAATTGCGAATTTCTTGCGGAATATCGTTAAATCTGGATTTACAGGTCGAAAATATCGGGTCGCAAGCCTTTGAATTTAGTTTTGCATGGCATAGTTATTTTCAGGTTGATCAGATTCGGCAGGTTGAAATTCATGGTTTGCAAAACGCTGAATTTATGGATAAATTGCAAAGTAATCAACGCTTTTGTGAAGCAGATGCTGTGACCTTTCAACAAGAAACTGATCGAATTTATCCGAAAGCATCAGGTCATTATCAGATTGTACAGGCAGGGCATACTGCAATTGAGATTGCTGCACCTCGCTGTGCCAGTGCCGTGATCTGGAATCCGTGGCAAGACAAAGCGAAGCGTTTGGGTGATATTGCCGAGGGAGATTGGCAGCATTTTGTCTGTGTAGAATGTGGGCAGATTGCCAGTGAAACTGTACGATTAGCTGCAGGTTCAAAAGTAGATTACCAGCTCCAAATTACAGATATACCAATATAGAAAAGCTCACTGGTAAAAGTGAGCTTTGGCATGAATTTTTTGCGCTGAATTCATGTGAGACAAGGTGTTAAAAAACACTCAAGTGGCGCGATTATAAAAGCCTCTTGAACCCAAGAAAACTCTATTTGTATGACACACTATCCTATTTTTTGATCTATTTGGGGTGTTTTTTAGTCAAAAAACTTAGGGTTTGAGTTTTTAAAATATTGATAATTTATACTTTATTGAAAAATAAAATAATAATAGTATTTGTTTGATGCGATAAGACAAAGAAATGGCAAAGCAATACTGCTTGACCTGAGCATAATGGCTAGCGCTTTCATAAATTTATGAAGGATAGCATCCGAGATACAATCAGGTAGTAATACAAACTTGCCGTATGCATATGGTGGATATGCCTTAAAACCGACCAGTTGGATAGGGGAGTTGATTTTAACTATTTAGTCGGATGCTCAAAAGCAGAGTTGTAAAATTTTGATCTATAAGCAGATTATTCTCTCATAGATCAACATCTTAATGGGAGTTAGAATGATCCAAGTGGATCGTTTTCATAAATCTTGTTGGCAATTGTCGTCACACATTTCATATAGAGAAAAGGAAAAACCATCAGAACCAAAAAAGCTAAAAGGCTGTGGTCATAGTAGTCTTTTAAAAATAAAGCTGTACTGATGCTCAAGATAATCATACTGACCAGACCTACTTTCAAAAAAGTATCCTGGTTTTTTGGGAAAAATTTTTTCATAGCAGATGACCCTCTAGAAAATGTCGGCGATAATTAAAGCAAATTTCTAGGAATTTTTAATCAAGAAAATGTAACCTAATGCAAATAAACTAGGAAAACCTGAAACAGAAATAATCATTTTAAGGGCTTATTTCTATAACAGAAAAATAATAACTCGAAATTATTTAACTGTTTTATATATAGATTTTATTGGGTTTTATTTTTATAAAAAATGAATCAGCCCTTGCCTAAACAATTTTATATAAAATCGAATATTTCTAGATTTGCTGTGTTATTGATTGAAAAGTCATACATTGCTACATTAAATAGACGGGATTTGTTTGTGATAAAAAAGCATGCAAACTCAACCAAAAATAAAAAGACTAGTCATCCTCTAGCATATTGTTTTAAATGGATTGGATAGAAAAATTATATATTTTTTGTGTACATACTTCATTTAACTAACCATAACGATCTAAATAGACAGAGAGTATAAATATGAAAGGTACGTTGCTCGATTTTAGCATTCAATATAATGAAGGCATAATTAATGGTGAAGATAATAAACGCTACAGTTTTATTGGTGCAGAATGGAAAGAACAGGTTGCTCCTGTTCGAGGGCAGCAAGTTGATTTTTTGGTCAATGAACTTGGCCAAGCCGTGGGCGTTTATTTGGCAACCCTTGGAACGCCATTTCAACAGCCACCTGTATTTCAGGAAGGTAATGCACAGTTACAAGAAGAACAAAATTATGGTTTTTTTGATTGGGCAATGAAATGTCTAAAAAATTATACCAATTTCTCAGGTCGTGCTCGACGTAAGGAATATTGGTATTTTTATCTGTTCCAGATTTTATTGGGTTTTATTTTAGGTCTGATTTTGGCGATTATTGGGCTTAGTGAAAGCCAAGTGAATATTTTTACAGGGCTTTTAAACTTATTTTTCTTTTTGCCAGCACTTGCCGTTGGGGTGCGTCGTTTACACGATGTTGACCGTTCAGGCTGGTGGATGTTGATTGCTTTTACCATTATTGGTTTGATTCCACTGTTTATATGGATGGTAAGTGAAACCAAACCTGAGCGTAATCAATGGGGAAATCCTGCGAAATAAATCTTTTCTCGGCTAAAAAAGTAGCCATTTATTTGGCTATTTTCTGCGTTATAAACTTTATATTGTTCTTCAACAGATAGATCATGAAAGTTAAACAGGGAAGCGTTCTTATATTGGGTGATTGATGAACATATTCATGTTGTATAAGTAAAGGCAACTTGTTTATAGCGCCGATTTCCTTAATAAATCACGAATAGTGCATTGAACTTAAGATGATGAATTCAAAATTGAATTTTTCAAGGAAGTATTGAATTAGTTTCATCGAAATATTGAGTAAACTGTTTTCATCAGCCCATTTTATTTCTCTGGTTTTTGATTGAAATAAATTTCAATTTGGCTCAGGGAAAATAAAGAGGGTGTAAACAGTGATACAAAAAGCCTAGCCAGTTGTACTTTATTATTCATGCTATCTAAAAGAATGAAGATTTGGGTGAGCACTAAAAATTTGATGATGCAAAATAAGCCGAAAAATTATACTTACCCATACACCCCACCATACAAAGCTAACTGATAAGCTACCCCCATATAACTTGATATACAGGCAAGAAAAAAGGCCTAAACCCTTTAGATTTAAGCCTTTTCGTCTTATATATCCCCATATTCGGGCGATGGCGACAATTGAACTCGATATGCAAGTTATTGAATATAATATATATAGTTATTGATGTATTTTGCTGTGATACAAATAGTGATACAAATTACTTGCTGCTAGGCATTTTACCCCTCATTAGATAGCCGAAAATTACCACACTAAAGATAGGCGAAAATTACTTAAAAATTTATTTTTCATTTTTCTCATGTCGATAAAGCACTAAAAAATCGATATGACAATGATTATATGCTGATAGCGTAAGGATACTAAGATTAACTTTATTGGATTTACAATCCGAAATTCTATTGTTATCCCCCCAGTGGGGTAATAGGTGCTATCCTTCGCGCCCGCCCGCGTTTCTTAATTTTGCATTATTCCAATATTGGTCGGTTGTGTATTTTCGCATCCTCAAATTGAGGAAGCGTTATAATCCCCTCGCTGTGCGCAGTGATGTGCGCATGGAAAAGTATGTTTTGAATATGGTTGCACTGGTTACGGTTACAGGATTGGTTACGCATAAAACAAGGATTTATCTTTGGTATCCATAGAAACTATGTTTCCAAACTGGTTACCAAAGCTTTGGTGAACACCGAGGTGAACACGGAAAAGCGTGTTTTCAGCCCATGAATGAACAGATAACCATGTGCGCATGAAAACACATGTTTTTAAAATGGTGCGCACTCTCAAGTACGAAGCTTGGTACGCATAGAAAACCCTCTTTCATAGGGTTTGTTTCGCAAAACGCACTTTTGCGCTTTGCTATTGAAAACAATAGGATGGCATTTGAAATGCCGATGGGTGAATGTCCGTCCACCATTGGCGATTGTACCTGTTAGCATTTGTTAGTATTCAACCTCACAAAACCTAACCTTTGAACCTAATATCTAAACTTAGTAAAAATTAGTCTTGAACCTGATAAAACCTGCTATTTAAAATGCTGTACCTGCTAAGAAATGCTAAGGTATGAACTTATAAAAACTTAACCCTGAACCTCATAAAAACTGGCATTTAAAAATCAATCTTCACTTAATCGACTTTGAAATGTGAGTAAGTTTTCTTTATTCCGCATTTGAAATGGCAAATTCAGGCATAGGGTTGACTTGGATGTACTTGGATGAAACGCCGTACTTTTCAAACTTTTCCTTAATGTACCTTGATGAAATGGGTTTTCCTCAAAATCGCGGTAAAGATTGCTGTGTATGAATTAGAGGTCATTTTGATGGCTTCTTTACTGGTAGCCTATCAAGGAAATTTACCCTTACGTAGTCTTGCGAAATGAGCTTATCTTGTTGGACGTAGTATGATAAAACGCAAGTTGTAAAAATGCCTGAAAGCCTTGTTGTATATGGTTTAGAAGTATTTTTCTTAATTATTCGCTATCAATGTAAATAGTATTTAATTAATCTAGTAAGAGTATATTAATATCAGACAATTAGAGTTTCAAAAATGAATGAGAAAGAATGCATTGAAAAGCATGTTGAGAATACTTGTTATGTCATTATTCAACATATAAAAAATATTATTAATTTTCAAAAGAATACAAATAAACTCTTGGGTAATCATTCTAGATTTATAGAAAGATTGCTTCACCCTGAGGATTTTTTTATTTTTAAAGGAAAATCAAAATCTTATTATGAAAATCCAGATTTGGTTCGTAGGAAAGAACACATAGTCCCTATGACTTATTTGATAGATCAATTGTGGGATTTAATCTTGGCGGATAAGCATTCTGATAAAGAGCTATCTTATATTTTAAAAAGAAATCTTGGCGTAGCTTATATTTCTTATGAAGAATCATTAAAACTCGATACAAAAGAATCAGGATTAAAAATAAACATGCCAGCTGGATGGAATTTAGAAATAGATGATCCTTTAGATCGTTTAAAAGCCGTTGGAATAGTATTGGTAAATGAAGATGGGCAAGAAATTAAAACTTTAAAATAGATTTTTTCAGCAGCCGTTTTGCTTTACGTAGCTTTACTAAACTGGTTTCATCTAGAATGGCGTACACTTTGCATCCTCTACATTTGAGCATGGTTTTAGGGGTGTTTTTAGGGTAGAGCTGTAAAGCAATTTACCTTGACCCACCTTGACGGAATGGGGGGTGTTTTGTTTTACGTAGTGATACGAAACTTAGTTTTCAATAAATGGCTGTAATGCTTGCTGTATATGGCTTTAAGGTGTGTTTTGAGGTGGTTTTTATTGGGTTGTTGTAAAACAAAAAATTAAAGGTCGTTTTTTGTGACGGACTTAGTAAAAGCCCTCTGTTTTGTTTGACGTAGTATGACGAAATTAAAATATTTAGGTTGACGTAGGTGGATGGATTGGATTTTTTATAAAATCCATGAAAGTATTGATAGATAAGGCTTTGAGGATAATTTATGGCATGGTTTTAACAGTATTCTGTCAACCTAAATTTAAATATCTCGTCAAACAAGAAAAAGCCCCAGTTAAGGGGCTATATTTTTAATTCTTAAATATTTCATAATAATTGATAATCATAGTCTTTGGGTTAGCAAAACATTTGGTTGCATACTCATTGGCATGTGTATTTTGAAGCATATAATCTCTACTCAATAATATGGCTCTTTCTGCATCATCAGATACAATCATAATTAATTTCTTTTCTTGAGTTGGGGTTATATTAAGTAATTCCTCATTTGCACGATTAAAACGTGGTGAACTTGCACCGACTTGCGCCTGTAATGCTGCATTTACGTATGCATCAACAACAATATTTGCAGATGCTTGGCAGTATCTTCTTATATTGTATTCAGTTTTTGGAATCCCCTTAGCTAACTGTTTTTTATATTCTGTTCTTTTTCTGATAGCTGCCTGTTCAGCTTGCTTTTGAGCTGCTAGGCGTTGGGCTTCTTCCTGATCTTGCTGAATTTTGAGTTGATGTTCATAATTTTTTGATATGTAGAAATCATAAAAGCAACTGCCTTCATTATCTACATTGATATCTTGAGCAAAGCACATGGACACAATAGTTTCTTTCATTTCTAAAGTTTCACTGTGAACCCTATTATTCATTAAATAGATGCTTCTCAAAGAATCTATATTTGTATAATTCTTATTGAGCTTTGAAAAATCAAGTTTCCTCGTTATATCAACTAAATATCTAAATTTATCCTCAGTGTTTTTTACATTTTGATGTTCTACTTTTGCAACTGAATTTCTTTTATTTCTAGTATATTTATTATCTAAATCCATAATGGCAGAACCAACTAATCCACCTAAAGAGCCTGAAGTTTTGTTATTTGTATTTGCTCGTTCAAGCCCATCCCAAGCAAAACTATGGTTACAGCAACATAGTGCAAGTAAAGCAACAAGCCTTTTCATAAATTCCCCTTTTGTATTGTATAAATAAATTACTCAATTTTAAAAATTCAAAATCACTGTCTAAGCTAGTGGAAATTTCTTTTTTACGGACTCTAAAAAACTTTATATTTTGTTTTATTTATGCGTCAAAGCGAAAAAATTTAGCATAAGTCTTGCATATGCTATTTGATTTTCAGGCAAAGTTACGCTCATTTCCTCATAAGGGTTATCCTCATCAGGTCTATATTTAGAAACACCATTTGTTTGATACTGATCTTTTAATTGATATTGATAATAAACAGTTTTTTTGTTTGCTCTCACAATATGCAAAGGTGTTGATAAAGTATTAAGCTTTATATCAAAAGCTCGTTGATATTCTCTAGCAGCTTCTGGGAAAAATGGGCTTGCCGCTTCCATAGCACACCCGACACAAGCAGGGACATCATATAAATTTAGATTTGCTTTTTGGTCAGATGATGTAATTGTCATAATGGTATTGCCATCTGCCCCAATGTAACCCTCCATTCTAGACCATGATGCAGGCGCTAATATCCATTGACCTGTTTCCGCAATATTGTAGATTTTCATGTGTGATGCCATATCTTTTGGCAAGTCCATAGCAAAATAACATTTTGAAGAATTACAGTTTACCGTTGGCGAATGGTATTGCCTTTCTTTTTCATCAGTACCCATCGGAACACTGATTGAATAAACAGGTATATGTACACCATTTTTGAATACAGCCTGCCCTACATACGTTAGAGGATGGCGTTTTTTTTGCTCATTAACACTGAGTGTCACTTTGGCTGGGGTAAAGTTATATTTTTTAGCAAAAGAAAAAGTCGATAAAAGTGACATTGCCAATATTGAGATTATTTTAAATTTCATATTAACACTCTAAATTATATAGGTTTTATTGGATGAGATTTATCTAGCTTAGATAACCTTACATCAGGATTACATCACTATAATGCATTGCTTCAAATAGAAATAGCCGAACACATCAAAGAGACTTTAATATTTCCGAAAGATCAAAACTGACAAAACTAGATTTTTTGATTCAGTTATCTAAGATTTGGAGTATTCGGCTATCTTGTAAGGTAATTTATCTACACGTTAGAAACCAAGATTTTATTGGTATCTATACATAGCCGAAAATTCGATTCACTCACGATGCAGCCCCTCATTTTTATATTTTTCCCTGAAACTCTGACTAAATGACTAAGTTGGTTTTAAGATGCTGATAAATAATAATTTAGTCGTTATTAGTCACTGACTTAACGATGACTAAATGACTAAGTAAATGACTAAAATAGCCCTTTTGATTTAGTCACTTAGTCAGTCTTTAGTCACTGACTAAAACAGTAAATATTATTAAATAACATATGCTTATAACTCACTTAGTCACTTAGTCACTTTTTCGAGTAAAAAGGGACTTAATACGATTAATCGCTTCTTGCCGTTGGTTTCTACTCTTAGGTAATTTGAGTCCTCAAGCTGCTGAATAATCATTTCTAATAGCTTGCCGTTCTTCTGCATTGGGCGAGGGCATGAGGTCTGAACATTGGAATAATTGATTCTATCCACATGCTGCTCGGTGCATTTCTTGATAAGCCATTTAAGCAGTTTTTGGGCTTCGTTTTCTTCCTTGCTCTCAATCTCAGCATAACGTGACCATTCCACCAGTGAGTGCCGAACAATGTCACATGCACCTGACAGGATGGTGGCATCTATCTCATGCTTTCCCTCGAAATAGGCGAATACAGTCGCCAAGCGCCGTGCAAGTTGACTGGCACGACTTGCAAAGGCTTGGAGGTACTCATAACGCTGTCCTTTTGCCTGTAGTCGTTCCACCTCATTGTAAAAGGCTAAATCTATCTGCTTTGCCTGTTCGCTCATGTTCATCACAAAACGCCCATCATGCAGTTCATGCCCTGTTTGAGGTTGTGGGCAGTCATCCAATAGATAAGCGCAGCGTGTCCAGTAGGCAACAAGCCGATGATCAAGGTGGGCATTGTTGGCTTGATGGCTCGTATCCTGTAGCCGTGTGCCTGCCAAGTTTTCGGGAATGGTCAGGATAAAGCGAGGCAAAAAGCCTTGTCCCCTTAATACTGGGTCTTTGAGTGCATCGGATAAAACTTCATGCTGTCCCTGTAAATTAAAGGTCAATCGCACATCATAAGCCCGACCACTGCCGTTAAGGTTGGATTTAGATCGGGTACGTTCCACCGTGCCTTCATCAAATAGCTTGGTGTAGCCCCCTAGTGCGTGATTGCGTGTATCCGACTTCATGGTGTGACCGCCAAAAAACTGGGCAGCCTCATCACTGGAAATGGAGGCATTTTTAATGATGCCGTCCACATATAAGCCTGCAATGGATTCTAGTGTGATGTCGCTGTACAGGGTGCTTGGGTCATTTGGTGGGGGATTCTCCACGCCGTAAGCTTCACGGTCTTTTTTATTTAAGCCTGCCTGTCCACTTTTCCACTGTTCGAGGTCACGGCGGTATAACTCATATTGCTTACGTTCATGCTCAATAATGGCTTTGTCTGCCAGTTTTCGGCTTGTGGTCTTACGGCTACCGCTTTGCCCCTCAGTGAGCAAAAACAGGCTACATGGTTCGCCTTGAGGGTTATGCTTGTCGGGTGCATTAACATAGCTCTGGGCGATATGGGACATTGCCCCAATCACACACTGGGCAGTCATAGCAATAGGGGCTTGCACATGCTCAGCAATCGCAACGGCTGCCAACTTTGCCAGTGGTGGCAGGGAATCGATAGGATAGGGTATATTTATCCCAGTATTGCCCTGTATCAGGGGAATAGGGGCATCCCACTCACTGGATTGGCTTGCCATAATTAAGCCTGTAATTTCTGCATCTAGTTCACTTTGATTGGTGGTGATGTCACAAGGTATTTTAAGAGCAAGAATATCCACGCCTGTATCTCGAAAGCGCCGTTTATAGTCCAGTAGCTCATGCTGAGAACACACAAAATAGATTTGCTTCGCCTCTTGGCTTAACTGCTTTAATCCCTTGTCTGTGACCTTGTGGTGATGATAGACGGCGTAAGTGGTGATAAAGGCGAGGGTACTATCCTCTGTGACCAATAAAGGGGAATCCTTGAGCTTTTCACCGTTAAAGAAATTGCCACCCTTGCAAGCATAGCTACTGTTTTCTTGATTGTGTTCAATGTCATAGAATCGAGCGCCAACCAAATTTAAGCTATAATCGTAAGTGTCCCAAACGGCGTGATGGAAAAAGTTATCTCCCTCAAAATCTTCAATCACTGATTTTTTGATTTCAGGGGGACAGCCACCAAAGATTTTAACCATTGCTTGCTTCACTGGGTCACTAGGTAGCAAGGTTACTGTGCTTTCTTCTAAAAGCGTCACAAGGTCAGATTGTGGCGCTTTTTCATTGGGTTCATGCCCATCAAAATCAAAAGGAATGGTGGTGTCCCAAGTGGGTTTGGTATTCATTCTTCACCCTCCTGATAATCACTAGCATCTTTGTGGAATGTGAAAAACTCGTGCTGAATAACAAGTTTTGAAAAATATGGTTTGTTCTTTGAATTTGGTTTTTTATTGATTTGATTAGGCATGAGTTATGCCTCCTTACGTTTTTGAGTTTGGAGACTCACGCTAATTTGAGAGATTAGGGTGAGGGGATTCACTCTCGGAACGTAAGTACCGCCCGACATATTTGCCACGAATGACTTATTTTGTCGTGTCATCCCCTCATAGAGGGATTGCAGCCTTGTATGCATAGCTGTAATGCTTGCGCCCTTTATTTCGTGCATAGATTGAGAGTCTATGCAGAATTTAGGCACAATAAAACCACAATGACGCTGTGGGGTGACGCTTACGTTTTTTGAGAGGTCTACAGCATAAGCGGATTTACTACAGCTTGCAATCAGAAACACCGCTATAGCCCATACCACAACCAACAAGCCTAAGCCTTTGATAATGTTTTTCATGCCTCAAACTCCTTTAGCTCATAACGTGCGTGTGTGCCTTTACCGTTTAAGTTGGGTTCGTTGTGGGTCACAATGTCATGCCCTGCAATGCGTAATCGCTGAATAACGGCGCTCAGGCGATAGCAATCAAAGTGATAGATGGCTTCTGCCTGTGAAAGGGTTTTACCCTGTTTTAAGTGGGTTAAAACTTGGGTTTGATGAGAGGTGTTTTGCATAGATCAAGCCTCCATTTCTGAATTGGTGGCTTTTTGGTTGTTATGCCATGCGACTAAATCGGCATAGTCAAAATAGACAGGGGCTTGTCGGGTAGAACCTTGTTTATATGGCTTCGGAAAAGCAGGGTCTTTTTGGACAAGTTGGCGTAAAGCATCACGTTTAATGCTTAAAAGTTCACACGCCTGATTATAAGTAACTCGGATAGGTTGCATTTATTTAACTCCACATAACGGTGTTTGATGGAGTAATAAAAGCAAATAGATATTGGGGTAACGAAGTATCAAAGGTGTTATGGCAACCTATAATTATTGCTATAACACCAAAATAATTACATGATTTTATTATTTTTTATGGTGTGATGCCTTTCATTATATTTTATTGATTCCGTTTGGTATTACCGCCATTTTTGGCTTTGGGGTGACGGCATATTTTATCTATGGCTGTTTGGATGTAGTCACTATCCATTTCGGGATAATGTTCTGCTATCCATGATTTTACAGTACTTTGTTTGGGTGGTGGTTGATTACTATCAGGATCATAGCTTATCCAAAACTCATTAACAACGCCCTGAATAGCTTCTAATGCTGGAGTTGTATAAGTTGGTTCAGGCAATAAAATAATGTTGTTATGGTCTATTAGTTCAGGCTGTTGATATACGGTTTGTTGAACATTGATAATGTTTTGCTGCTGTATTTCAAAATACCCATTTTTTCTTAGCCATTTATGCAACTCATCCCTATGAATTTTTGTTTCATTTGCAACTATTGAGCTAGTGTCATCAAGGCTTATTTTGGCTTGCTCCACTGTTTCATTCCAACAATTGTCATTGTAGTCAGAGCGTTCAACTCGTATTAATGGTGATTTAATTTCTTGTGTGCAAATAGCTTCTATTAGTGACCTTATTAACATTAGAGCATGTTGCCAATTTATAGGTTTTTCATTAAGTAATTTTTGGCGAAGCTCATAATCAGCAAGATGATTATATTCGCAAGGTTCAAGCCCAGCAGTTAATAAACTAGCCTCGGCAATAGAAAATAACTTAATGGTATTCCAATGTCCTAAATCGGGATTGCCTCTTTTATTATGTAATTCTTTTAATGTAGCCATTTCGCCTCCCACAGCAGCCCCAAATAAACTGCTAAGCCAATCGGATTGGGTGTCCGACTTTCGCCCCGTCAGGCTAGGCTTAGCAAAATCATCATAATTTATATTTATTCATATTGCTGCATATAAAGCTAATTAGTGCGACTAATGTTGTCGCTATGCTTTCTTAAATTGAATGACCGTATCATCTGCCAATTGTTCTAAATGGTCGGCGTACCATTGCATTAAATGCTTACGGTCATTGAGATACTGAGCTTTATTATATACGCCTGCCACGCCGTCTTTCACGTGGGCTAAAGCTGCCTCGATGTGCCGTTCATCAAAGCCCTTGTTATTGAGTAAGGTACTGGCAATGTGTCTAAAGCCGTGAGGGGTTTGCCTGCCTTCATAGCCTAAGCGCCGTAATGCCATAATAAAAACAGTATCTGATTTGGGCTTATTCGGATTAGAGCGGCTAGGAAAGAGATATTCAGATTCACCACGAATGGACTTTAATTCATTGAGTAAATTAACCGCTTGAGTCGGTAATGGAATGATATGTTCACGGCGTTTCTTCATCCGTTCTTCGGGGATATTCCAAAGCCCTTCATCAAGATCAAATTCATGCCATTGAGCTTCCCTTAATTCACTGGGGCGACAAAACAACATCGTAAGTAGTTTTAACCCGATGCGAATGTCAGGAGTAGGGTAGTTATCTATGGCTCTCAATAATGGTGGTAGCTCTTTTTCATCAACATGCGCCATATTCTCTTTTTTGCCTGACTCTAGGAATTTATGCAGCCCCTCAAGTGGGTTGTAGTCAATGCGTCCAGTGACTTTGGCATAGTCGTAAATATCACGGCACATGGTGCGAATACGCTTCACCTGTTCATAGATTTTATGTTCTTGTTGGATGCCTTTTAAATGTTCCATCCATTCAATCGGGCGAATGGATACAAAGAGCCGTTTACCAAAAGTAGGGTAGATATGTTTTTCTAATGCACCTCTGTTTCGGGTCAATGTATCGGCAACCCATGTATTTTGTTTGGTGTCTATCCATTCTTTAGCCAGTGCTTCAAAGGTGGCGTTATTTTCTTCGAGTTCTTTTGCTTTGCGTTCTTGCTTGGTAATGATTGGATTTTCACCTTTGCCAATATCGGCAATTAACTCTTGGGCTTTCTTACGTGCTAATTCCCCACCTATTTGAGGATAGCCACCTAAGCCTAGCCATGCCCATTTACCATTGGGCTTCTTGTATCTGAGTTGCCATGACTTATTACCATTCTTTTGGACAAAGAAATATAAGCCATTACCGTCTAGCTCTCGATAGTCCTTATCCTCTGATTCAAGATTAGATAAGGTAGTATCCGACATTGGGCGTTTTTTAATTTGGCTTCTTTTCATTTTTCTTGTATCACTGCGGTTTCAATAAAAACTCAATGATACAAGGAGTGATACATGGTGAGCAATGGTATATACAGTTATGATTCGTTATGTACAGGCAAGAAAAAAGGCTTAAACCCTTTAGATTTAAGCCTTTCCAACTTATACATCGTCATATTACGGCATATAAATTTAAGTATATGGTGGAGATGGCGGGAGTTGAACCCGCGTCCGCCAGCATTACGCTCGAGAATACTACATGCTTAGATATCGTCTATTGTTTTAACATTAAGTGACCCGACGAACAGGGTACAAAACGCGATCCTCTTAGTTTGGTATAAAGCCCCGAGGCTTGGCTTTATACGGACTTGTGTGCGTGCGCTTCAGTCGGACTCTCTAACCACAAGTATTCGGAGAGGCGGACAAGCTGCCCTTAGGCAGCTAGAGCGTATGATTCGTCGTTTGCGACTAAAAAATGCAAATTTGATTTACGAGAGAAAATGCGCTCTCGGCATGCATCTATGAGTTTCATCACCAGCGTCGAAGCCAAGAACATCCCCATGATGATCGGTGAATTATAACATAACAATCGAAGAACTGATAATTTTTATTATATTCAGCCATCCTTGCATCATGATCAGTACTCGATTTATTACAGAAAATCGATTGGAAAAATAATAATTACGTTATAATATAACAAATATTAAGGCGTTTTTATTGCCAAATTTTTATGATTTATTTAGAGGCGAATAAATTGTGAAAAGAGGTTGAAAATGAAAACACTTCTCATTTATTATATTGAGACTTAATCGTTCAACTCGATAGTTGTGATTTGTCTATCACGATAAGTCATACGCCACAGGTTATAGTTGTGTTATGAGTCATTCTCCTGCATTGAATTTAGATCCTCATCCTAGTGATCGTATGAAAAAGAAAATACTTGCGACATTTATTGCCGTTGTGGTTGGACATATCGGCGTATTTTGGGCGTTGGGTCAAATGAAAATTCAGGATTTAAAGCCAGTTCATAAACCACCACTACAAGTACGTTTTGTTAAAATTCAACAACCTTCCAAGCCATTGCCTCCAAAACAAAAAGAAAAACCAAAGCCACAGGAAAAACCAAAAGAGGTCAAGGAAGTTAAAATTGTTGAAAAACAGCTGCCTCCACCACCTAAAAAAGTTGAAAAAATTCAACAGGTCAAGACTCAAGCACCAAAGCATGCTGTAGAGCAACCTGTTGTAAAAGCTCCACCTGCACCTGTAGTCACCACGACAAAATCTGCGATTACTAAATCTGCACCACAGCCTGCACCACAACCGGTTGCACCACAGCCCAGCGCTCCTATTGCTGATCCATCACCAAAAACGGTGAGTATTGGGGGAGGCTCTGGTGTTGAATGGAAATATGGGACAGATAGGATTACACGTGGCTTAAATGAAGTTGTAGAAGATTTTTTAAACAGTAATACTGACGATAGCCTAAAAGGTACTTTTGTCATAAAGCTAAGAATACATGCAACGGCAAAAGGTACGATCACTGATGTTGAAATTATTAAGTCATCAGGAAATAGTAAGTTGGATCAAATGGTGAAACGTTATATTTCAAGACAGAGCTTTAAGCCTTATGCGCATGATTTTATTGCACCTCAACCTTTTGCATTAAATCTGAATTAAATTTACGGCTAATTTATGAAATCAGGAGTTCGAGCATGAACTTTTCAATCTACTGGCAAAATGCCGATGCAGTAAGTAAAACGCTGTATTTTGTACTCATTGTAATGTCGATTACAACGTGGACGGTTTTTGCTTTACGTTTAATGGGTACACGTCACCTTAAACAACAAGCATATGCTCAACTCGAACAAGCGTTGACCAAGCTTAAAGCTAAACTTGCACCTTTGGCATTTGATCAGCGTAAAGCAGTTGCCGAACAAGCTTTACTGCGTCAAATTTCTGAAGAAAAAACTTCAGCAGAAAAAGGTGTTGCTGTTCTGGGAACAATTGCTTCAATCGCACCATTTGTAGGACTATTTGGTACAGTTTGGGGAATTTTTCACGCGTTAGCGGCTGTTGGTCGTAGTGGGCAAGCTGGTTTGGCACAGGTTGCAACGCCAGTGGGCGAAGCACTGATCATGACAGGGCTAGGGCTTGGGGTTGCGATTCCTGCGGTACTTGCATATAACATTTGTGTCCGTGCTAACCGTGCTTTAGCCCATGCGCTACAAGACAAAGCACATACTTTGCTGATTGACACCATGTTGCAACAAGATTCTGCGACACAAAGCAATACTGCAAATGCTGCCAAAACAGCTCAACAAAATTATGCTGGAGGTCAGGCATAATGGCTTTTCAATTGGGTGAAGATCACGATACTGGCATGAATGAGATGAACCTCATTCCGCTAATCGATATTATGCTGGTGTTGATGATTATTTTCTTGGTGACAGCAACCGTTGCGAATCCATCGATTCCTTTGACTTTACCCAAGACCACAGCGCAAATCACCACACCTCCACCTCATGCAATTACCATCAGTATTAATGCTAAAGGTGAAGTGGCATGGAATGATCAAATGATCAGTTTAGATGATTTGTCTCAGCGTTTTCATGCTGCAGGTCAACAAGCACAAAAACCAACTGTACAATTACGTGCTGATAAACAATCACGCTACGATACAGTGGCACAAGTCATGTCACGTGCCAGCGAAGCTGGGTTGAGTGATATTGCTTTTGTCAGTGAAAACTAAATCATGCTGAGATAAAAAAGCGACATTGAAGTCGCTTTTTTTTATGCTTTGAGCAAACCTTGAAACTTGCTACGTAATTTATTTAATTTTGGGGGAATTGCAAAATTGCAGTAGCCTTGGCTTGGATTTTTAGCATAGTAATTTTGATGATAATCTTCGGCAGCATAGAAAACTGGTGCAGCCGTTAATTCGGTCACCACTTGAACACCTTCTGCTTTGAGCTCATCAATAAACTGTTTAGCTTGCTGTTTTTGCTCATTATTATAGTAGTAAATCACTGAACGATATTGTGTACCAATATCATTGCCCTGACGGTTTAAGGTCGTTGGATCATGTGTTGCAAAAAATACAGTCAATAAATCAGTGTAACGGACTTGTTCTTCATCAAAGTCAATTTTTACGACTTCCGCATGTCCAGTATTGCCACTGCATACTGCTTCATAGCTTGGTTCAACAAGATGACCACCTGCATAACCACTGGTTACCTGTATAACACCGCGTAACTGTAAAAAAACGGCTTCTACACACCAGAAACAGCCACCACCAAATAACGCCTGTTGCATATCTAGATCCTTAAATGAACTTAAAAATTAGTGATTTTGAGAATGTAATTCCATAATTACATGGTTAGATTGATCTTTTAATTTTAAGATTTGTTTTTCTACACTAAAGCTTGTCACTTTTGCTAATGCTAAATGAAATTGATCACTGATTTGCATATTGCCTACACACATCATTTTCGTTGATGCCAGAGGGCTTAAGTGCAAATGATTGCCTTGCAACTGATAACTCCCAAAAAATCGGTTACAGCCATCGCTACCTTTAACCTGTTGGCTATTCGCATCAAAACTTAAAGAGGGTTGATGAGCGAGTTCATCAGCAGAGAGAGCATGTCCTTGAATATGTGTGACTTGCCAAATCACTTGCTTTGCTTGAAGCTCCTGCTGCTGTTGTGAAAGACTTGCTGAAGGTTGGTAAGGTAAGCTTGAACATGCTGAAATGACACCCAAGCTGGTAAAAAGAGTCAATAAAATAAGTTTTTTCATTACAGTAGTTTAATCCTATTTAAGCTGTTTTTTTAAGTATATTTTTTAAAAATGCGACTAAAAAGTATTATATGAGATGAATTATGTTTATAAAAAGTAAAATGTGACACAGGTACTATAATTTACATTTCACATGAATTGTTTACAAAAATCTTAAAAAGTGTGATTTATGTGTTGATTTGTATCGTTTTGTTATAATAGACTGAATCATATTGAAAACAAAGATCTTAAAAAGGAATGATTTTTATGAAAAAAAGTACAATTTTGATTGGGGCATTAGCAGCAGCAATTACCGTTCCTGCTTTAGCTGCGGATGGCGTGTTAAAAGATGCTTATGTATCTGCAAAAGTAGGTTTGAATATTACAGACTTAAATGCTGATAAATTAAAATCTAACAATTCAACAGTATCGTATGATTTATCTTCAGATGATAAACAAAATTTAGCCACTGGTGCGATTGCTTTTGGTTGGAACTTGGAACCAAGTTTACATGTACCAGTACGTACAGAACTTGAATATTCAGCGCAACAAGATCATCAATTTGACAGTAAACATGTATTGGGAAGCAATCCTGTTGTTACTGTTTATCTTAAAGATGCAGTTAAGCTTCAACAACAGTCAGTGATGTGGAATACCTACTTTGACTGGAAAAACACAACCAAATTCACGCCTTATTTTGCAGTTGGTGTAGGTGCAACGAGTATTCATACAAAGGGTACACTTTCTTTGAATCAGGATTGGAATGAAGTTGGTACTAGTGGCACTTGGCAGCAAAATATTGCTAAAACTTCAAAAACAACTACGAATTTTGTGTGGTCTGTGGGTGTAGGTACCTCTTACGCAATTACTCCAAATCTAGCAGCTGATTTTTCTTATAAATATATCGACTCAGGTAAGTTAAAACAGTATTACAATGACTTTGAAACTGATGTTGAATCAAGTTATAACTTACGTGCGCACAACCTTGCATTGGGTCTACGTTACTCATTCTAATTTGAGTTTATAGCATCTAGAAGTAAAAGAGGAACAAATTGATTTGTTCCTCTTTTTTTGACTTATTTTGTATAAGTTGCAAACTCAAAAGCAACACCTGATTGTTCATCGACATGTTTTTCACTACAAACCTTATGAAATTCATCTGGAATTTCAGGGTAGTAGGCATCACCTTGTACATCAAGCTCAACATGAGTTAGCTCTAAACGATCTGCAATTTTCATGGTTTGAGTAAAAATTTCCCCACCACCAATCACAAAAATACTTTCAGGTTTTTCGCTTGCAGCCACATCGGTCAGCGCTTGAGCCAATGCATCTTCAATGCTATGTGCGACTTTAACCTTGTCAAAAGACCATGATGTATCGCGAGTAATCACCCAATTCACACGTTTAGGTAAGGCGCGCCCCATGGACTCGAGGGTTTTACGCCCCATCACGACCACACCACCTTGAGTGATAGCTTTAAAGTGTTTTAAATCTGCGGAAATATGCCAAGGCAGAGCATTGCCTTTACCAATACAGCGTTGTTGATCCATCGCTACGACATGGACGATTTCGATTCCTTGAAAACTCATACAGCCACCGGTGCTTTAATTGCAGAATGTGATTGATAATTAACAATTTCGATATCTTCAAATTTGAATTCAAAAATATCTTTAACATCAGGGTTGAGCTTAAGCTGACACAGTGGTAATGGTTCACGTGTTAACTGTAGGCGAGCTTGTTCAAAATGGTTGGCATATAAATGCGTATCGCCACCAGTCCAGACAAAGTCACCAACACCTAGACCACAGACTTGAGCCACCATATGGGTCAGTAGGGCATAGCTGGCAATATTAAATGGCACGCCCAGAAACACGTCGGCACTACGCTGATACAACTGGCAAGACAGTTTGCCATCTTGTACAAAGAACTGGAACAATGTGTGACATGGCGGTAAAGCGACTTGTCCAGCTTCTTGCGGATTCCAGCCTGAAACAATCAGGCGACGCGAATTTGGATTGGTTTTGATTTCATTAATTAACCACTGAATCTGGTCAAAGCCATCTTTTTGGTAGCTGCCATCGGTATTTTTAGTCGCGCCAAAGTTACGCCATTGATGTCCGTACACAGGGCCGAGTTCACCTTCAGGGCGACCAAAACGTGCAGTTTGTTCTGCTGTTGCCCACTCGTCCCAAATGGTGACTTTGTTGTTTTGTAAGTACTGGACGTTGGTATCGCCTTTTAAAAACCACAACAGTTCAATCGCAATCGAGCGGAAATGAACTTTTTTGGTGGTCAGTAAGGGAAATCCTTGATTGAGGTCAAAACGCATTTGATGACCAAATACAGAACGCGTCCCTGTCCCTGTACGGTCGCCTTTGTCGCCGCCGTTGTCCAGAATGTGCTGTAGTAGATCAAGATACGCTTTCATAAAATTCCTATAGAGCTGAAATGTTACGACCTGATGTGTCGTACTGTGGCAGGTTGAGGATTTTACCCTAATATAGAACCTTGAATAATGTTTTTTAGCAAAAATGCCGACGACTCTATCATACTGATCATATCAAAAACCGATGCCAATAACATTGGGCGATTCCTGATTTAATCAGTCAAAGCGTTTCGCTCGATTTTGATAAATCGACATAATAAATAGGCCTAAGATCATAAAACCCAGTCCTTGACCGAGCCATGCCCAAAGCGCATTACTCGGTTGTAAACCAAGTGCAGTCAAACCGCCTAGAGGTAAAATCCAGACCAGTAATTTGGTATACGGGCGGCGCGCAGCAAATTGGTAAATCAAATGCATAAAAACCCCAACAGCAACACAGATTCCGACCCAAATAGAAGGTAGAGCCGACACTTTGGATAGGAGCATTGTCATTACACAAATGGCGATGGTGATCATGAGTTTAACGTTGCGGGTACAGCGTTCAGAATACCAAAATTGCAGCATAATTAAGATTCAGTTGAAGTAGGTTTTGACAAACGTGCCAGTGGTGAAAAAATAAAAACACTCAGTGCCATAAAAGCCAGCCCTTGAATGCCTAAAATCAGTAAATCATCCATAGTTTTCATAAACAGCACTGCCAAAATCAGTGCGAGTGGAATCCATGTAAACACACGAAATAAAAAACGGCTGGGGTCATTTTTTGCAATTTGCAAACGCGCATAACGACAAATCAAAAACACCAATCCTGTACCTGTAAACATCAGAATCACCGCAGAGGGTAGTGGTTTATACAGATATAGACCCACAGCGATTGCAATCGTAAGTAATAAAATTAGAATTTTACGCGCAAGTGTGGTGGTGGGTTCAAACCAGAATTCGAGCATATTGTGTGGAAAAAATGACGAAGGATATGCCGCACTTTAGCATAAAAAAAGGGACTTTCGTCCCTGATCGTATGATGTGACGGTGCTTTTATTTATTGACTGTCCAATCATAAACTTTGCGTTTATAGGCAAAGGCTAAGAGCAGTAATCCCGCAATAATCATTGGGAAAGAGAGCATTTGCCCTTTGGTCACCCAACCAAACAGGATAAAGCCTTGATCTGCATCGGGTTCACGGAAAAATTCCATAAAGAAGCGCGACAAACCATACCCCATAAGAAACAGGGCAGATACCGCCATGCGTGGGCGTGGCTTGCTGCTAAACCACCATAAAATAATAAATAACAATAAACCTTCACACAGGGCTTGGTAAATTTGCGAAGGATGGCGCACCAGATGTAATGGGTCAGTTGGGAAAATCATACCAAATGGATAATTGGGATCGGTCACAGGGCGACCATATAATTCACCGCCAATAAAGTTACCAATTCGTCCAAACATTAACCCTGTCGGGACACAAGGCGCAATAAAGTCCATGGTTTGAAACCAGGTTTTTTGGTATTTTTTACACCACAGCAGCATGGCGACCATCACACCAATAAAACCGCCGTGGAAGCTCATACCACCTGTCCACACCTGAAACAACCAAGTTGGGTTAGCGAGAAATTTATCAAATTCATAGAACAACACATAACCGACCCGACCACCGAGCACGACACCTAAAGCACCATAAAAAACCAGATCAGATACCATCTCGGCTGTCCAGTCGGTACGTTGTTTTGCCCGATAGTTGGCAAGTCCCCATGCACATAAAAATGCCAAGAGGTACATTAATCCATACCAGTGTACTTTGAGCGGGCCAAGCTCAATCGCAATTGGATTGATGTTGGGATAGGTCAGCATGACTATTCCTTTCATTTCTGTATGTTTGGCAAGATTCTAGCCGATAAACCTTAAAAATGTTGTACATTCAATGTGTAAAGATACAAAGGATCTGTTATGTGTATTGTGGCGCTGGCATGGCAAGTGGTGGAAGGTTTACCTATATGTTTATTGTCCAATCGGGATGAGTTCTATATCCGCCCAACCCAGTCCTTACGACACTGGCAACATAGTCCGATTATCGCAGGGCAGGACTTGCAGTCGGGTGGAACATGGATGGGCATCACCGAAACGGGGCGCTGGGCAGTAATCACCAATTATCGGGATGCTTCAGATCAGCGAACTTATCCGACTTCACGCGGTGAAATTGTGGCAGATTATTTGGCATTAGATTTACCACCGATTCGTTTTGCCCAGCAACTGGAGCAACGACAGCAAGATTACGCAGGGTTTAACCTGATTGTGGGTGATCGGCAACAAGCCGTATATATGAGCAATCGAGGGGAAGCACCACAGGTATTGGCACATGGTGTGTATGTGATGTCCAATGGCCTCATGTCGGAGCATTGGGCGAAAAACCAGCATTTGCGTCAGCGTTTTGTACAAGAATTTTTGCCACTCTTGGCTTTGCCTGATGTATCCGAATCAGACTTGCAACAGGTGGCTTGGGACATATTGGAAGATCAGCGCCAGCGCTTGCCTGAACAGTTGCCACAGACAGGCATTGCTCGGGAACTGGAACAACTGCTGTCCTCGACTTTTATTGCCAGCCCCAACTACGGCACGCGCTGTTCTAATTTTTTGCGCTGTTTTCAGCAGCATGCGGTCTGGTTGGAAAAAACTCAACAAGGGCCACAGCAAGGAAAGATTCAACGTATCGAGTTTAGCTACTCTGGTTGAGTCGGCTTGATGAAATTTTCTGGACAGGAAATGATTTTTATAGACTGAAATCGCTGTCATCAATAAGGATATTGACGATGATGTGGGGAAAAATCGCGCTTGCGATGAGTGCATTTGCAGCCAATTCAATTTTCTGTCGTTTGGCATTAGCAGACCGAATGATTGATCCATACAGTTTTAGCATGATTCGGATTGTCAGTGGAGTACTGGCACTGGCAGTCTTGCTGCGTTCAGTAGAAAAACTTAAACCCCAGCGCGAAAACTGGAAAGGCGGGTTGTGCTTAACAGGCTACATCTTGGCATTTTCAGTTGCTTATATGCAACTTGATGCAGGTTTAGGCGCATTGCTGCTGTTTGGCACAGTGCAAATTTCGATGGCACTGTATGCAGTGTATAACGGTGAAAAAGTCACGTGGTTCAGAGGAATGGGCTTATCGGTTGCTTTTTTAGGTATTTTGCTGCTCTTTTTGCCTGCGACGCATGCACCGTCTTTATTTTATGCTTTCATGATGATATTGGCGGGGTTAAGCTGGGCTGGATATAGCCTGATTGGAATGTCAACAGCCCAACCTATGATAATGACTTATAACAACTTTATTTGGGCAGTACCGATTTGCCTGCTCTTGAGTTTAGTCAGTATGCCCAATCTGTATATTCACTGGAATGGTCTGGCTTTAGCCATCATTTCTGGCGCATTCACCTCAAGTCTGGCGTATGTACTCTGGTATGATTTACTGAAACATCTTGATCGCATGACCGCAAGCACCTTGCAGTTGAGTGTCCCGTGTTTAGCATTGCTGGCAGGCGTGATTTTTCTCAATGAAACTTTGAGTTTGCGCATGCTGTTTGCCACAATTATGGTCTTGAGTGGTATCGGTCTGCTGATTTTTGCAGGGCGTAAAATCGCTGTGGTACAGCACATCGCTAAAAATGACTAAGTTTCTCCAACGTTTGTGCAGGAGTAGATATTTATTCTAATCAGAATGCTAGATTTGCTTTTATTGGAACTTTCCAGTAATTTCAGAAAGTGCTTTTATCGACACCGGGGCATAAAACACACAGAATAAGGAGATCAGGGTGAGTCTACTTTTACCAACATTGGCATTTATATTGGGTTGGCTCACCGCATCATGGAAATCTGCTGAAGCGCTGAAAGTATTTTGCTCTCGTATTCTGGCCCGATTTTTTATCCCTTTTGTGATTATTTACAACATGGTTTACTACCAGACAGGTAGTTTAAGCCTGATGCTGTTTAGCTTTAGCTCAGCTTTCTTGGTGTATCTGGGTTTTGTTTATTTCTTTAAAGATCGGCTCATTGCTCTCTGCGCCAGTTATGTCAATTTAGCATGGCTGGGTTTTCCATTTGCCTTGGCGATTTTTGGGCATCAGATCAGTTCTGCCATGATTGCGCTCTATATTGGCGGTTCATTGTTTGGCAATATTTGGGCGGTTTCTGCGGTCAGTTCAGCACCGCAAAATACAGCCAGTTTAATGAAAAAAGTGTCGTTATCGCCACCAGTGATTGCTCTAATCATTTCAGCGATTTTGCGTTTATTACACGTACAAAACTTTCAAGAACCGAACTGGGTGTTACATTTGTATCAGTTTGCCAAAGTGGGCATGGTGTTCACTGGTATGTGTGTACTGGGGATGTGGCTTAGGCATACTCAAGTGGCAAAAGCTGATCTGTGGCATAGCGTTCGTGTGATGCTACCGAAGTTGGTATTTGGGGGAGTCATTTGTAGTGTAAGTTATTACTTCATTCCCGTTGAAGCTTTTAAAGAATATATCGGGTTGATGTTCTTTTTATTTTGTTTACCCCCAGCAGCGAATATTGTGGCGCTTGAAACCCATTATCAGGGCACAGGCTACTCGGCACGTTACATTGCGGCAGGAACGATTGTCAGTATTGGTATAATTTTACTTTATGGACTTGTGTGGCGGTTACTCAAGGGTTAAATCTGAGCTTAACCCCTGAATTGATTGGTGATTTAAATTTGAGTCAGGCTTTGGCGGAACAGTTGCATAGCTTGACCACGGTGACTGATCTGGTTTTTTTCGGCTTTACTCAGTTCAGCACTACTTTTGCCAAGTTCTGGTAACCAGAATAATGGGTCGTAACCAAAGCCATTTTCACCACGTACAGCATCTAAAATTTCACCTGTCCAGATGCCTTGGAAAATTTTCGGTAAAGGATCTTCGGCATGTTCAACCAGAGCCAGTACACAGACAAACATGCCTTCAATGGCTTGACCTTCTTGGCGAAATGCTTGTAAATCTTCGAGTAATTTTTGGTTATTGGCAGCATCATTGCCATGCTCACCTGCATAACGAGCAGAGTAAATCCCAGGTGCGCCGCCGAGTATAGGCACACAAATGCCTGAATCATCCGCCAAGGCTGGTTTACCTGAAATTTTTGCAGCATGGCGCGCTTTAATAATGGCATTTTCCACAAAACTTAAGCCATCTTCGACCGCATCTTCAATATTTAGGCGGCCTTGAGGAATAATTTCAACAGGCAAATTAAGTTGTTGAAAGAGTGTTTCAAATTCGGCAACTTTGCCTTTGTTGTTGCTTGCAAGTACCAATTGACCCGCATTGAGCCATGAAGGGGTAGACATAATCAATCATCAAAATTTAGCAAAACATGGGCAGAATTATGCCGAGTTTGCCGATGAAAAACAAAAGATAATATGAAAGGAAAAAGATCAGGCAAAGCGTAGGGGAGTTTGCGTAGAATCACAGGGCATTCGGATTATCCCTGTGATTCGTTTCAAGCATTATTGTGCTTGAATCCATTTGTCAGCGCGGTCAACTGCCTGACGAATTTGTTCAGGCGTTAAGTTGGCTGCCAAAGCAGTTTTCTTGGTTTGTGACATATCAATCACTTTATTGTCTAACATACCGTCACGGGTTGAAAGTTCGTACCATTGGTATGCATTAACATAGTTTTTATTGTGTTCTTCAATGAGTGCCAAGTTGAAGCTGGCACGATTGTCACCGTGGCTGGCTGCTTTTTCAAGGTATTGGCGCCCCAATTTTTCATTTTGACTGGTACCAATGCCTTCAACCAACATACGACCGACATTGAGTTGAGCTGCAGAAACCCCCTGATCAGCTGCTTTTTTATACCAAGTAAATGCCTGTTTTGGGTCTTTAGAAACTTCACGACCATATTGATAACGGGTTGCAACATAAAACTGTGCTGCTGCTTGACCTGCTTTCGCTTCATTTAGTAATTCGTTAAAGCTCATGGTCGAATAACGCGCGGCCAAAGCCGATGTTGATTGCTGTGATGGTAGGTAATCAGCATGAACCTGAGTACTTAAAATACCAAACAAAATGGTGCTAAAGAATACTTTTTTCATAGGGCGCTTACTCGATAAATTGCGACTTCACCAAACAAATTTGGAATATGTTTACTGAGTAAACTATCTTGTTGATTCCCATTTACGGCGAGTCGATTAATAATCCTAATCTGATTTTCAGCACACAGTGCTTCAAAATCACGGAAAGTACATAAATGAATATTCGGCGTGTTGTACCACATGTAAGGTAATGTTTCCGAAACGGGCATCATTCCTTTAAGTGCAAGAAAAGAGCGAGTCTTCCAATGCGCGAAGTTTGGAAAAGTAATAATTGCCTGTTTGCCCACACGCACCATATCTCTTAAAAGAACATCAGGCGCATCAACCGATTGCAACGCCTGTGCCATAACAACATAGTCAAAAGACTGATCGGCAAAGCGGTGTAAACCTAGATTGAGGTCTTGTTGTATAATATTTAACCCCCGACTGATCGCAATTGCAATCTTTTCTTGGTCGATTTCTAGTCCGTAGGCACGAATTTGATGCTTTTTACTCATATGAGCCAAAAGCTCACCATCACCACAACCCAGATCAAGCACACTTGAACCTGGTTTGATCCATTTTTCTGCGAGTTGCTGATCTAAACGCATTACACGGTCTCCTGTGGGGTACTTGCCAGATGTTCTTCACCACCTAAGAAAGCTCGAAGGGTTTTAACATACAGTGGAATCGGGAACAAGAACGAGTCATGACCTTGTTCAGCCTCAATATCGAGGTAGCTGACAGGCTTGTGATTGGTGATGAGAGCATTGACAATTTCCTGAGAACGCGCAGGACTAAATCGCCAGTCGGTGGTAAAGGACACTACCAGGAAACGGCACTGTGTATTTGCCATAGCTTTGGTCAATGAAGATTCATATTCACGCGAAGGATCAAAGTAATCTAATGCTTTGGTCATAATCAGGTAGGTATTGGCATCGAAGTTACGACTAAACTGCTCACCCTGATAACGCAAATAACTTTCGACCTGAAATTCGACATCGAAACCATACATAAATTTGCCTGACTTCAAGTCACGACCAAATTTCTGTTTCATGGCTTCTTCAGATAAATAGGTAATATGCCCGACCATACGCGCCAAAATCAGACCACGTTTCGGGTAGCTGTCATGCTCTAGATAGCGCCCATGATGAAAATCTGGATCAGATAAAATAGACTGACGTGCAACTTCATTAAAGGCAATATTTTGCGCTGAAAGTTTTGGGGCACTGGCAATAATGACACAGTTTTTTAAGCGATCTGGATAATCCACAGACCATTGTAACGCTTGCATACCGCCTAAAGAGCCACCAATAATGGCATACCAAACTGAAATACCTAAACGGTCAGACAGCATGGCCTGAGTTTTGACCCAGTCCCGAACCGTGACTAATGGAAAATCTGGACCATACGGTAGATTGTCATTTTCGGGGTTAGGAGAAACAGGGCCTGTTGAACCATTGCAACCTCCAATATTGTTCAGTGCAATGACACAAAACTTGTTGGTATCAATTGCTTTGCCTGGCCCGATACAGGCATCCCACCAGCCTGCTTTTTTATCATCTTCATGATGATAACCAGCAGCATGATGATGACCAGAGAGTGCATGGCAAATCAAAATTGCATTGGATTTTTCCGCATTTAACGTACCATAAGTTTCAACCATAAGATCAAAACGAGGTAAGATTCGACCACATTCCAGTTGGAGTGGTTGTTCGAATTGGTACTTTTGCGGGACGACCAAACCTACAGAGTCAGCTGAAAAAGACACGAGTGCAAATCGCCTTATATTTTGGAATTATGAAAAAATAAAAGGATACCAACTTGGGTATCCTTTTAAAATGTTTTTTTTAAGATTAAACAGCTTCAGAAATAATATCGCTGGTGCTAAGCAAGCCTTGTTCAATCAAGCTATTAGTACAAGCAAAGATGGCTTCAATTGATGAGGTAACCGTGTTGTCGTGAATACCTGCACCAAACGCACTTTTACCTGTGCCTTTGACCTGTAATTCAACTAAGGTCAATGCTTTGGCATGTGCACCTGAACCGATACTGCGTTCTTCATAATTCAAGACATCGATCGGCAATTGAAGTGCATTGACAATTGCAGAAATTGGACCATTGCCTTCACCACGTAAATGCTGAGTTTCGCCGTCTATATCAATTTCAACATCAATAATCTGATTGCCATTTTCATCAGATAATTTGTAGTTTTTTGCGACGTAATTTTTGTCTTTGATGCTGACATAAGTTGTTTTGAACAAGTTCCAGATTTCATCTGCTGAAATTTCTTTAGCAGTTGCATCCGTATGCTGTTGAATCACTTGGCTAAATTCAATTTGCAAGCGACGCGGTAACACGACGTTATAGTTCGATTCAAGCAAGTAAGCAATACCGCCTTTACCTGACTGGCTATTGACACGAATCACAGCATCATAGTCACGTCCCAAGTCTTTTGGATCGATTGGCAAGTATGGCATATCCCAGATTTCTTCGTTTTTCTGGAATTCAAACCCTTTTTTGATCGCATCTTGGTGAGAACCTGAGAATGCAGTAAATACCAAGTCACCAGCATAAGGATGGCGTGGGTGAACTGGTAAACCTGTACATTCTTCTACAGTCGCAATCACTTCATTAATGTTGGAGAAATCCAAGTTTGGCGCAACACCTTGAGTGTACATGTTCAAGGCGATTGCAGCGACATCGACGTTACCCGTACGTTCACCATTGCCAAAAACACAGCCTTCTACACGGTCAGCGCCTGCCATAATCGCAAGTTCAGATGCTGCAATTCCGCAGCCACGGTCATTGTGGCAGTGAACTGAAATCAACACGCCGTCACGACGTTCAATATTACGGTGCATCCACTCAATCTGGTCGGCATAGACGTTTGGTGTCGACACTTCAACGGTCGCAGGCAAGTTTAAAATGACTTTCTTGTCTGGACGTGCATCCCAAATTTCAGTCACAGCATCACACGCTGCTTTAGCGACTTCCAATTCGGTTGCAGAGAAACATTCAGGACTATATTGGAATACCCACTCAGTTTCAGGATACTGTGCTGCATATTCTTTTACTTTGATGGCTGCATTGATGGCTAAAGCACGTGCGCCTTCAACATCGACATTCAAGACTTTTTTACGGAAAGTCGGTGAGTTGGAGTTGTAAATATGCACAATGGCACGTTTGGCACCTACCAATGCTTCAAAAGTGCGTTGAATTAAATGATCACGCGCCTGAACCAAAACTTCGATGTAGACATCATCTGGAATATGATTTTCTTCAATTAACTTGCGTGTGAAGTCAAAGTCAATTTGTGATGCAGAAGGAAAGCCAATTTCAATATGCTTAAAACCAATTTTCACCAACATCTGGAACATTTTGAATTTCTGATCCATATTCATCGGTTCAAAAATGGCTTGGTTACCATCACGAAGGTCAGTACTCATCCAGATAGGGGCTTGGGTAATTTCCTTGTTTGGCCATTGGCGATCGGGTAAATCGACGCGTTGGTACATACGACGGTATTTTTTGCTTGGGTCAGCCAACATCATGGGGGTAGCTCCTTGCATAGCAGCATATGCCGAGGGGTAATTGGGCAATCTACTATATTATTTTGTGTCTAAACGAAGTGAATTCAACTATATTTCAGTTTTTTACACTGAATGAGCAAATAAAATTATATGCGCGTGTAACGCAGTTCAAACCACAGGGCAGATGCTATCGCAAATAACATTGGCATAATACCTCGGGTACATTACTCAATATAATCATTATAAGTCTGCTGTATAAAAAATATTTTTCGTTTTTTGCACTTTTTACACAATGCCTGAAATTTTTTTCTATTTATTGGGTTAAAAATGCAAATAAAATCTAATTTCCCAAAGTGATCCGAAGATATTTTCGGGAAATTAGCGAGATTGCTTTAGAGTTCTGCCCACATGCGAATCAGGTTGTGATAAATATTGGTGAGTTTCATCACTTCAGCATGAGTATCGCCATGTGCAGCGCGCAGATTGCGGATACTTTCGTCCAAGTTGAACAATAAATGCCGTTTGCTGTCTTCACGAATCAGGCTTTGTACCCAAAAGAATGAGGCAAAACGTGTACCACGGTGAATGGTACTGACTTCGTGCAGACTGGTCGATGGGTATAACACCACATCACCTGCAGGTAGTTTGACTTCATGATAACCGTAAGTATCTTCAATCACCAGATCACCACCATCATATTCATCGGGTTCACTTAAAAACAGCGTACAGGACAAATCGGTGCGGATCTGGTGGCTGGTGCCGCGAATCAGGCGAATCGAGTTGTCGACATGAAAGCCAAAGGTTTCACTTTCATCGTAACGGTTAAATAAAGGCGGAATAATATGATGGGGGAGTGCAGCTGCTTGGAAAATCGGGTTTTTCCAAATGGCTTGGATCACTCGCTCACTTAAGGCATGAGTCAGTGGATCTTGTTCAGAGAGCTGCTGATTGCGTTTGACTGAGGCTGATAATGTGCCTGCGGTCACTTTGCCGCCGACCCAGTTGGCAGCTTCCATCAGACGACGAAATTCTGCGACTTCTTCTTTTGATAATACGTTTGGAATATGATGAATCATAATAACTCGATACGTTGTTCAAAAATAAAAAAGACCATTTCCAGTGTATACAAGAAATGGTCAGAGATTACAGTGCTAAATTAGTATTTGAAGTTGATTGCAAGTACAGCATTACGTCCATCACCTTCAATCGCATAGTGAGCTGCCTGAGCTGAAGTGAAGTAGCGTTTATTACTGATATTGTTGACATTCAACTGAATATTTACATTCTTGTTTACATCGTATTTTGCCATGGCGTTATAGATAGTATAAGCAGGTAAGTACTTGTTACTTGAAGTATTTGCATAAACCTGATCTTTATATTGAGCGCCAGCACCAATGGTCAGTTTTGGTAACACTTTATAGGTTGTCCAAAGTGTCGCGCTGTTTTTCGCAACAAATGGTAATGGCTTGCCTACTGTTGCCGCTGCATTATATGCAGCTTTTGTCAGCTCACTGTCCAAATAGCTATATCCGGCAGACATATCCCATTTATCGGTGATCTGACCTTTGAGGTCGATTTCAAAACCATTGACACGGCTGCTACCAACATTGGAATAGGTGTTTGCATCGGTCAAGACACGGGTATTTTGCTTTTCGGTACGGAACACGGCAGCCGTCAGGTTGGCACGGTTGTTAAATAAATCCCATTTGGTGCCCAGTTCAACCGTACGTGCTTCTTCTGGTTTGAGATCGTCATAACTTGCTGAAACTGAATCTGCACCATCGCCTTGGTCAATACCGACAGGGTTTGCAGAGGTTGCAAAACTTGCATAGATACTGCCATTTTCTGCTGGTTTAAAGACCAGACCCACTTGGTAAGAAAAGTAATTTGAATCACTTTGGAGAACTGTGCCAGCAGGAATTGTGGTGCTTCCACTGGTTGTATTTTTATAATATTTACGCTCTGTATCGAATTGATCCCAACGCACGCCAAGGTTGAGTAGCCATTGTGGATTAAATTCAATACTGTCCAGTGCATAGACTGCTGCAGTTGTACTACGTGTGGTGTACTGGTTTTTGATGCTTCCGAGAGTATCGGTATATAACCCATTGGTTGGGTTGTTCACAGAGGTACACCAGCCACCGATATTGGTCGTTGTTGGTGAACAGTCAGTGCTGTGTACGGTTGAGGTGGTGCCTAAGCTGTTGGTAAAGGTGTGTACACCTTGTTCAGATGACTGATAACTCCATTCTGTACCGATGTTAAACGAGTGTTGTAAGCTACCTGTATTAAATTTACCTGTTAATGCCAATTGATCGCTCACAGCATCGGTGTCGACAATACGGCTGAGTGCCCGACGGGAAATTGTACCGTATGCTGCAATGTTACCTTTGGAATCATCAGGGTTGGTATAGACGTAGTCAGATTTTGATTTGGTATATGATGCGGTATTGGATAACGTCAAATTATCATTGAAATCATGTTCAAGTTTGAAGGTTCCAATGTGGTTTTCACGTTTGTCAAAATCACGATTTTTCCAGCCATAGTATGTGCCTTGTTTCACATAAATTGGCTTGCCACCTGTCGTTAAAAATGGAATACCTGAATCGGGTTCGTCGTAGCTTTGCAGATAATAATAACTTAGAGTTCCACGCGTTGCTGTACCCAATCCCCATGCAAGGCTTGGGGCAATTCCGACACGGTTATATTCTGCGCCATCGATTGCGCCTGGTTTATCATTTTGATGACCCATAACCACAACACGACCTGCAACGCCGTTGCCAAAATCTTTGTTGGCATCCAGCATAATATGACGATAGTTGTCTGTGCCACCCTGAATCGAACCTTGGTATTTGTCACCTTGATGAGCCACTTTGCTAATCAGGTTAATGCTGCCACCAACACCGCCACCACCAGAAATTGCAGAGCTTGAACCTTTTGTGACTTCAACTTGTTCAATCGCAAACATATCTCGGTTTTGTGAAGTCGTGTTACGAATACCGTCTACATAAATTGAACTTTGGCTGCTGTAACCACGAATATAAGGCATATCGGTAAATGGCGTACCACCTTCACCTGCACCTAAAGTAATTCCAGGTTCATTGGCAAGTGCTTGGAGAAGGGTATTGGAGTTGGTGTCTTTTAATAATTTTTGTGAAATAACCGCAACAGATTTTGGGGTGTCGAGTAAAGGCGCAACATATTTTTTATTTGCAGATTGCTTGACTTTTAAACCATCTTTTGTAGCCACCGCATGACTATAAATGGTTGGTAATTCTGCTGTTTCATCTGCTGCAATGGTCGTTGTAGTTGCCATAAGTGAAAGTGATGAGACAATTGCAGAAGAAACAATCTTCTTACGGGTTCGGATAAACGACATAATGAAAGGCTCTATAATTTTAGATGGTAACAATTCGCTAAATGTTAATAATTCTTGTTTAGAATAACACTATTTTACAATAGAAAAAAACGATTAAAAATGTGAATTAATCGTGGATTTTTGAGGTAAGAGTTTATATATTGAAGTTAAGTATTTGAATTTAATTGTAAATTGAAAATATAAATTAGAATGTTAAAATTAAGTGTAAATAATAATGATTGTCATTTATTTTAATCTAAATGCTGTATTGAAATGAAATAAGACTTATTCGCCTAACTGAAGTGAAAGCATTACAAGAGGTGATGTTTCGGTAGACTACAGCCGCGCTGTAAAATAGCAATTTTAGTTTTTTCATGATGGGGGAGTTGATGGCTTTGTATTAAAAACCGATCAACTCTAAAGTTAACAACTGAACTGATGGCACCTGTTCTCAGAAATTTGATTCAAAATAGTCGCTAATAAAAAATCAAGATTGATCGTCTGAAGGTTGTTATTCATCCTCAGGATTTTCTAATTTGTTCTCGGCAATTTTTGCCGCTTCATAACCAGCAATTGCGCTTGCAGCCTTTTCAAGAAGATTAGCGTCTGGGTCAAGCTGATCAACACCTTGTTCCGCGATGATCGCACCCGCAATTTTTCCCACTTCATCTAAAATACTCATAGCCTTTCTTCTCCAGAAGGATTTCTCAAGATTGCAGTCTAATCAGATGAATTGTAAGTTGTGCTGTGAAAGTGTTGCACTTTAAAAGATTTATATGATGCATCAGAAGAAAATTGCTACTTTTTTATGAGTTTTAAGTTCAGGTTAATTTTTCTCATCGTGAGATTTGCTGATACTTGTCATCAAATCGGCATAAAAAAGCCAAAAATAGAAGATGACGTTAAAATAATCTCGAACCAAATTTTGTATATCGTGTCATGATGGCTTATAATAGGCGACTTTAAAAATTTGCTACTACTAACTAGATATTGAGGAAGCCATGCAAGTAACGACTGAAGCGGTTTCGGGCGTTGCCCGTCGTTTAAATGTATCTGTACCGACGAGCCGTGTTAACGAGCAATTTGAAGCTCGCTTAAAACGCACTGCCAAAACTGCGAAAATCAACGGCTTCCGTCCAGGTAAAGTACCTGTAAATGTTGTACGCCGTGAATATGGCGCAGGCATTTATCAAGAAGTTGTAAATGACATCATTCGCGATACAGTATTTGAAGCAATTCAACAAGAAAAAATCAATGCTGTAGGTATGCCTAACATTGAGAAAGTTGAAAACAAAGATGATGCTTTAGTTTTTGAAGCGACTGTTGAAGTTTATCCAGAAATTCAAGTTAACGCGTTTGATACTTTAGAAGTTGAACGTAAGCAAACTGAAATCAACGATAAAGACGTTGATGTCATGATCGAAAACTTGCAAAAACAACGTCAAACTTGGGCTGTGACCAAAGGTATGGCGAAAAAAGACATGCAAGTAACTTTCGATTTTGAAGGTTCTATTGACGGTGAAACTTTTGAAGGCGGTTCTGCACAAGACTTTAAACTTGTTTTAGGTTCTGGTCGCATGATCCCTGGTTTTGAAGATGGCATCGTTGGCATGAAAGCTGGTGAAGAGAAAGTCATCGACGTTACTTTCCCAGAAGATTACCAAGCTGAAAACCTTGCAGGTAAACAAGCTCAGTTCAAAATCACTGTTAAACAAGTTGAAAAGCCAAAGCTTCCAGAAATTGATGCTGAATTCTTAAAAATCTTCGGTCTTACTGAAGAAGAAGGCGTTGAAAAACTAAAAGCTGACGTTCGCAAAAATATGGAACGTGAAGTGAAAAATGGTCTTCGTAACCAAGTTAAAGCAGCTGCATTTGATGCATTGGTTGCTGCAAACGAAATCGAAGTTCCAAATGCTATGGTTGCTCAGGAAATTGACCGTCAACGTCAACAAATGATTCAGCAATTCACTCAACAGTTTGGTGCACAAGGTGCGAAAGCGTTTGATTCTAGCTTGCTTCCAGATGACTTGTTCAAAGAACAAGCTGAAAAGTCAGTTAAACTTGGCGTATTAGTAAGCAAAGTATTGGCTGATGCTAAACTTGAAGTTGATCAAGCTCGCGTTGATGCTTACATCGAAGACATGGCTTCTTCTTATGAAGATCCAACTGAAGTGATTGAATACTTCAAAAACGATGCAAAACAACGTCAGCAAATCGAAGCTGTTGTGTTGGAAGACCAAGTTGTAGATTTCATCTTGGCTTCTGCTAAAGTAACTGACAAAGCGGTAAGCTATGAAGAGTTACTGAAAGAGCAACAAGCTCGTCAACAAGGTTAATCCTTTGACATAAAAAAAGGCGCGCTTGTTGCGCCTTTTTTTATGCTGTAGAAAAATTGTTAATACAGTGGATAATACGTGTAATCCGATTATTTATCTGTTATTTAGATAAGGAATAGTTTTGCAATTTTGACTTTTATCGCGCATATTGTTGTCATGGTTTAAGTCATAAAAATTTAGGAATAAATAAACGTATGTATGTTCCAAACATAGAAAATGCTTTAGTTCCAGTTGTTGTTGAACAATCCTCACGTGGTGAACGCTCATTTGATATTTTTTCACGTCTGTTACGCGAACGTGTTATTTTTCTTACGGGTGAAGTTGAAGACAACATGGCAAATTTAATTGTCGCGCAGATGTTGTTTTTAGAAGCAGAGAACCCAGATAAAGATATACACCTTTATATTAATTCACCAGGTGGTTCAGTAACGGCAGGTATGGCAATTTACGATACCATGCAGTTTATCAAGCCTGATGTCTCAACGATCTGTATGGGTCAGGCTGCATCTATGGGTGCATTCTTGCTTAATGCAGGCGCAAAAGGTAAGCGCTATTGTTTGGAAAATGCGCGTGTCATGATTCACCAGCCACTCGGTGGTTTCCGTGGACAGGCATCTGACATTGAGATCCATGCACGTGAAATCCTGTTTATTAAAGAGCGTTTAAATCGCTTGATGGCAGAACACAGCGGTCAAGACTATGAAACAGTTGCACGAGATACAGATCGTGATAACTTCATGACCGCGCAGGCTGCGAAAGAGTATGGCTTAGTTGATGCTGTATTAACTAAACGTCCATAATGTAAAAGATTATTTATTGGAGAAAATATGTCCAACCATCCTCAAGGACAAAAACATTGTTCATTTTGCGGTAAAACGCAGTCTGAAGTCGGGAAACTGATTGCAGGCGAGGACGCATACATTTGTAACGAGTGTGTGGACGTATGTCTTGACTTGGTACAAACCAGTCAACAAGTCGACTCAGGTGACTGGGCAAGCCGTCCTTTGCCAAAGCCACATGAAATTCGCGCAGCGCTTGACCAGTATGTTATTGGTCAGGATATTGCGAAGAAAACCTTATCAGTGGCAGTTTATAACCACTATAAACGCTTAAAAGTGTCACAAACAGGGCACAAGCATGACGATATTGAGATTGCGAAAAGCAATATCTTGCTGATTGGTCCTACAGGTTCAGGTAAAACTTTACTGGCTCAAACTTTGGCACGCTTGCTTGACGTACCATTTGCTATGGCAGATGCAACAACACTGACCGAAGCTGGTTATGTTGGCGAAGATGTTGAAAACATTGTACAAAAGCTATTGCAAAAAGCGGATTACGATGTCGAGAAAGCACAAAAAGGGATTATCTATATTGACGAAATCGACAAGATTACGCGCAAATCAGAAAATCCTTCCATCACTCGCGATGTATCGGGTGAAGGTGTGCAGCAAGCCTTGCTGAAAATGATTGAAGGTACTGTGGCATCGATTCCACCACAAGGTGGGCGTAAGCATCCGCAGCAAGAATTCATTCAGATTGATACCTCAAATATTTTGTTTATTTGTGGTGGTGCATTCTCTGGATTGGAAAAAATTGTTCAGCAACGTCAGGAAAAAGGCGGGATTGGTTTCAATGCTGAAGTGAAGAATAAAGATGACAATAAAAAAGTCTCTGAATTGTTCCGTCAGGTTGAAGCGACCGACTTGGTCCGCTTTGGTTTGATCCCTGAATTTATTGGTCGTTTACCTGTGATTGCTACGCTAGATGAGCTAGATGAGCAGGCATTGATTCAGATTTTGACTGAACCGAAAAATGCATTAACCCGTCAGTATCAACATTTGTTTGATATGGAAAATGTGGACTTGGTATTTGAAGAATCTGCGTTGCATGCAGTTGCGAAAAAAGCACTGGAACGTAATACAGGTGCGCGTGGTTTGCGTTCAATTCTGGAAAATGTTTTGCTCGATACCATGTATGACTTACCAAGCCGTACTGACGTAGGCACAATCATTATCAATGAAGCTGTGATTAATGATAAGGCTGAACCAGAAGTTAAAGCTGAGCGTGTACACAAAGCTCAACAACCATTGGCTGAGAAAACTGATTTAAAGATTATTGATTCGAAATCAGCTTAATTTGCTATATAAAAAAACGCGCATCATGCGCGTTTTTTTATGCTTGATTATTTGCTAGGGGCTTTTTTCGGTAACGGTTTAAGGACATCGGCAATTTGCTGAGTCATCTGCTGTTGAAATTTTTTATCTTGAGTGAGTTTTTCAGTAGCTTGGTTAATTTGCTGGACGGTCTGTTGCAAAATAATCGGCATTTTTTTGTTAATAGACTGTCCTTCAGGAGATTTTAGGAAGCGAATATAGGCTTGAACCTCTTCTTCAGATAATTGCTTTGTATAAATATTTTGGATTATTTCAATAGGTTTTGCTTGCTGCAAAAATACTTCTACCGTGTTTACAAAAATCTTGGAAATTTTTTGTGCTGCCACTTGATCTTGTTCGGTGAGAGTTTGATGTCCTGTGTAGTCTTTAATGACTTGTTCTGAATGTTTTTGGAAATACGGTGCGTAGTTTTTCACCGCCTCTTTTACCAATTGTTCGGCATTGGAGAGTCGTATTAATTCCTGAACAGAAGCGGGTTGTGCAGGCGTTGCAAGCGCAGTTTGGCTGAAACTGTAGCAGCAAACACAAGCCAAGATAAAGTGAGTAATAGTTTTTTTAAACATGATGATTATCCTAAATATTTGAATGATTTTTAGAATGAGTGACCTATCGTAATCGAAGAATATTTAAGTCTAAACTATTTTTATTGAGATTGGGATGTGAGGGAGGCGCAAGCATAGAGATTACAGCTGAGAACTGAGTTTAATTAGAATTACTCACTGTCGATACCTAAGACTTTAAATAGACCATGATTTACAGCGCTATTGTTCATCATGTTGTGAACTACGACGTTGTAGGTTTCCTGACTTAGGTTTGGCATTTTGGCTGCTGCAGACTGCCCTTCAGGAGTGCGATAAAAACGGTTCAGTGCCTGAACTTCTTCTTCGGAGAGGTTTTTTTGATAAAGCTGTTTCAATTGTGGTTCAACATCTTGCCAGAACTGCTCTTTATTTAGACCGAGCATTTGTAGTTGCTGTGGCTTGACCATGGATTGAGTATTTTGTTTTATTTTTAAGATATCAAAGAGTTGATCAATCGAGTTGGGAGATGCGGGCTGTGCATGGCTCAAGTCAAAGAAAAACATTCCTCCAAGTAAAGTTAAAATCTGACTAATACTTTTGAGTTGCATGAGAAACGACCTTATGGCATTCGGTATAAATAGGGCTTTGTAATGTTACATTTGTAAGTGTTAACAGGTCCTAATAATCTAAATAAAAAAACACGCCCTGAGGCGTGTTTTTTGATGTATTTCGGTTAACCCGCTGTTGCATCTACAACAGGAATCTTACCGATTTTCTCTTGCCAGATTTTTGGTGCAATCGCATGGATAGATGTACCATTCACATCGACAGCAACAGATACAGGCATATCTTCAACGACAAACTTGTAGATTGCTTCCATACCCAAGTCAGCAAATGCAACCACTTCAGCTTGACGAACCGCTTTAGATACGAGGTATGCAGCGCCACCAACAGCCATCAAATAAGTTGCTTTGTTGTCTTTGATTGCTTCAACAGCAGCAGGGCCACGGTCTGCCTTGCCAATCATACCGAACATGCCAGTCGCTTCGAGGACTTGACGAGTGAACTTGTCCATACGCGTTGCAGTTGTAGGACCAGCAGGGCCAACCACTTCATCACGTACAGGATCGACAGGGCCTACGTAGTAAATAAATTTACCTTTAAGGTCTACAGGAAGTTCTTCACCGTTATTTAACATGTCAACCATACGTTTGTGCGCAGCGTCACGACCTGTATAGATTGTACCGTTAAGAAGTAGCGTATCACCTGGTTTCCAAGAGTTCATTTCTTCTTGAGTGATGGTGTCTAGATTGACACGTTTAGATTTAGAAGCATCCCAAGCGACTTGTGGGTAGTCCTCAAGTTTAGGCGCTTGAATATGTGCAGGACCTGAACCATCAAGTTGGAAATGCGCATGGCGAGTTGCCGCACAGTTTGGAATCATACCGACTGGTTTGCCTGCAGCGTGGCAAGGGTAGTCTTTGATTTTGATATCAAGGACAGTGGTTAAACCGCCAAGACCTTGCGCACCAATACCCAAAGCATTTACTTTTTCGAAGATTTCAATACGAAGCTCTTCCATTTTGCTTTGAGGACCACGACGAAGCAATTCGTCCATGTTGATTTCTTCCATAAGTGCTTCTTTTGCAAGCATCATGGCTTTTTCAGCAGTACCACCGATCCCGATCCCGAGCATACCTGGTGGACACCAGCCTGCACCCATGGTTGGAACAGTTTTAAGTACCCAATCCACAATTGAGTCAGATGGATTTAGCATTGCAAGTTTTGATTTGTTTTCTGAACCGCCACCTTTGGCTGCAACAGTAATATCAACTTTGTTGCCAGGTACGAGTTTGTAGTGAATCACTGCTGGCGTATTGTCTTTGGTGTTTTTACGACCAAATGCAGGATCTGCTAAAACTGATGCGCGAAGTACGTTGGTATTTTCTAAGTAACCTTGGCGTACACCTTCGTTGATTGCATCATCAAGACTCATGGTTAAATCAAATTTAACGTCTAAGCCCACATCAACAAACACGTTGACAATCCCGGTATCTTGACAGATAGGGCGATGACCTTCTGCACACATACGCGAGTTAATTAAAATTTGTGCGATTGCATCCTTAGCGGCTTGGTTTTCTTCACGATCATACGCACGGCTCATCGCCTGAATAAAATCTTGTGGATGATAGTATGAAATAAACTGTAAGGCATCCTTGACCGAAGTGATCAAGTCATCTTGTTTGATAATGGTCGTCATATCAAAAGTCTCTTGAGCGGGCTGTTAGCTAGCGGGCTAAATTATATGACAAAATGAGCAGTCTGTGGGCAGTTTTGCCGAGATTTTGATCCAAGGTCGAATACAAGTAGAAATATAAAAATGAGCTGAAACTTTAACAACAGGAATATCGCTTCGTGACTCAAGAAAACCTCGCAGAAAATATTATCGAAATTTATCGTCAGTATGGTCGTTAATGAATAGATTTACGCGGTACATATTTATATGCAAGAGTGTGGTGAAATGTTTGGAAAGGCACTTTATCATGCCTGTTTAGCGAGCGATGAATACCAAAGATTGTGGCAGCAGTATGGTTTTGAGGTCGTAGAAATGATTGCTGAAGATGGTGATTGTACAGGGCGTACCGTTTGGCTGGCACAAAAGCAGCCGCAATAAAAAAGCCACTCAAGATGCTTGAATGGCTTTTTTAATTTTAACTGGAGCTTAAGAAGCTTTTGCTGTTTTTGCTTCAGCTTGTTGTTCCGCCTGAATCGCAGTTAATGCAATCGTAAACACGATGTCATCAACCAAAGCGCCACGTGACAAGTCATTTACAGGTTTATTCAAACCTTGCAGCATTGGGCCGACACTCACTACATTGGCAGAACGTTGTACTGCTTTGTAGGTGGTGTTGCCTGTGTTAAGGTCAGGGAAAATAAACACATTGGCACGACCTGCTACCTGTGAATTCGGTGCTTTAGAGCGCCCGACACTTTCAACCGAAGCAGCATCGTACTGTAATGGACCATCAATCAATAAGTCTGGACGGCGTTGTTGTGCAATGGTAGTTGCCTGAGCGACTTTTTCCACGTCAGCACCGGCACCTGATGTACCTGTTGAGTAGCTGATCATGGCAATACGTGGTTCAATACCAAAAGCTTTGGCAGAATCGGCAGATTGAATGGCGATTTCAGCCAATTGCTCGGCAGTTGGATCTGGGTTAATCGCACAGTCGCCATAGACATAGACTTCATCTGGCAACAACATGAAGAACACAGAAGAAACCAGAGAGTACTCAGGGGCTGTTTTAATCAGCTGGAAGGCTGGGCGAACTGTATTTGCGGTGGTATGTACTGCACCAGAAACCAGACCATCAACCTGATCGAGTGCCAGCATCATCGTGCCGAGAACAACGGTATCTTGCAGTTGTTCTTCCGCTTGAGCAGCATTGAGTTTGCCTTTACGCAGTTGTACCATCGGCTCGACATATTGCGCACGAATGCTGTCAGGATCAACGATTTCCAGATCACTTGGCAGTTCAATATTGCGTGCTTTCGCCACTTCAAGAACCTGTTCTGGTTTTGCGAGCAAAATACAGTGTGCCAAACCACGTGACTGACAGATTGCTGCAGCTTCAACGGTACGTGGTTCATCACCTTCAGGAAGAACAATACGCTTTTTCGCTGCAATTGATTTTTGTACCAACTCGTAACGGAAAGCCGAAGGAGACAAGCGTGGCTGGGTTGCAGCTTCACTGTGTTGAGTTAACCATTTTGGATCAAGATGGCTTGAAACAAAACGAGTCACTTGCTCTGCACGTTCTAAATCATTGATTGGAACTTCATTGCTCAGGCTTGCAAGGCACTGCGCAGTTTCTAACGTATTGAGTGAGGTATGTAAAATCGGTAAGCCTTGTTGAGTGGCCGATTTACAAAATTCTAAAACCTGTGCATTTGGCGCTTCACGTTCAGTCAGAATTAAACCTGCAATTGGCACGCCATTTTGTGTTGCAAGGCTAGCTGCCAAAATTACATCAATGCGTTCAGAGGCACTAATAATTAGTTCGCCAGCGACAAATTTATTCAGTTCATGTTCAATACTAGATGCAATTAGACTCGTGTGCAGCACGCGACGTTGAGCAGCATTTCCTAGGTTAATCCATGTCGCCTTGATGCTGCTTGAAATATCAAGAGTACGAGGCACACTGAGCGTATTGCTAAATGGAACCAGACCTACCACAGGGAGTGCTGCTGTTCCAATATAACGATTGAATTTTTGTAGTTGAGTAGTGAACTCGGTAATTTCTTTTTCAAGACGTAGAGATGTGTCGAGTGCCACTGGAATTTGTGCTGCACTTTCAGCCAAGCCTTTGGTGCGCATAAACAACACGCCTGCAGCACGTTTGCTTTCTACACCGCCAAAGTGACGTAAGCTAGCTTCAATTTTCTCTGCAGTTTGTCGTGGCTGATTTAAATCAGCTTTGCTCACCAAAACTACTTTGGCATCGAGCGCTTTTGCGAGCTGAGCATTAAGTTCATTGGCAAAATAATCTTCTGTAGTTGCCAGTAAGCCTTCAACAATAATAACTTTATGATGTTTTGCTACTTCACGATGCAGCCGAACCGCATCTTCCAGTAATTCATCAATTTCACCTGAGTTGATCGCATTTAAGATCTGCCGATGCGTAATCGATGGTGTGGCTTGTGTTTTAAAAAGCTGTGCGTATAAAGCAGCTGTGCGGTTATGGTGCTGGTCTTGTTCCTGACAAAAAGGTTTGACGAAGCCTGCTTTAATGCCGCTACAGTCCAGTGCATAAATCATGCCGAGGCAAGCGGAGGTTAAACCCACGCTTTCCTCGGTTGGAATAAGAAGAAGGGTATTCATAAAAACACCTGATTGTAATTTTATTGATTAAGCAATCGCTGCGTTTGCCTCACGGCTAAGCTGTTCTACGACGTGCTCGGTTTCTTTTGCGATACGGCCTTCCTCATCCGTTGGAATAACCCAGATTTGAGGACCTGCACCTGCATCGATACGGCCTTCAGTACCACGTTTTAGCGTATTGTTTTTCTCTTTGTCGAGATTGAAACCAAAGTGCGGCAAATATGCCATGGTTTTTTCACGGATGTAGGCTGAGTTTTCACCAATACCACCTGTGAAGAATAAACCATCAATACGTGGTAGGCCACAGCTCAGTGCTGCTAAAGATTTTGCCAAACGGTAGCAGAACACTTCAATCGCTAAAGTAGCATCTTCATTGCCTTGTTCAGAAGCTTCAATCAAGGTGCGCATGTCATTTGACAAGTTGTTCGATAGGCCAAGTAAGCCGCTTTCCTTGTTGAGCATTTTATCAATTTTGAAAATGTCCCAACCAAGGTTGCTTGCCAAGAAGCTATGAATACTTGGGTCAACATCGCCACTACGTGTACCCATAACCACACCTTCAAGTGGAGTGAGTCCCATAGAAGTATCAACGCTTTGACCATTCCAGATTGCGCAGGTCGAGCTACCATTGCCTAGGTGTGCTGTTAACCAGCCACCTTGTTTCAGGCTACCAGCAAGCTCAGAACCACGCTCTGAAACATAGGCATGGCTAGTACCGTGGAAACCATAGCGACGCACGTTATGATCGGTAAATAAGAATTTTGGTACAGCATAGCGGTAGGCATGTGCTGGCATGGTTTGGTGGAATGCAGTATCAAATACGGCAACTTGTGGTAGTTCAGGGAACAAACGCATAGTTGCTTCAATCCCTACCAAGTGGGCAGGGTTATGTAATGGCGCAAGCGGAGTTGCTTCACGAATACGCTGAATAATATCTGGTGTTAATAAATGAGCTTTGGTTAAAGTCCCGCCGTGTACGACACGGTGACCAATCGCTTGTGGATTATAATGAGAAAGACGTTCTAGCAAGGTTTCTAGCGCTTGTTCATGGTTGGCATTTGGAATAGCCAGTTCAAGGGGTTGACCACCCGCAGTAATTCCTTTGATGCGCGCGTTTTCTGAGCCAAGATTCTCTGCTAGCCCGTAGATACGATCTTCACGGCGTTCTGATACCAATGCATATTTAATGGAAGAAGAACCGCAATTAATCACTAAAACAGATGTAGACACGTCATTATTCCCAATTTTAATTGAAATCATATTCCTGTTCATGATCCGTGCTAGGAAAGAACCTGACTGATCGAATACATTATTTTTAACATGGGTTATTTTTTAGTCCAAGCTAGACTTTAGCCGATACGACTTTAGAATTATGATGATATTTTTATTGATTAAACCTAGCTTTATCAATAATTTATCTAAATATTCTTTAAAATTACCCATATTCTTTTTAAAAATCACCAATATTTTTTTTTAAAATATTTAATTCTCAAAGCAAGTTTTCTCACTTTGAGAATCTATCGCTATCTATTTCGGGTGCTTACTGGCGAATTTGACCATCCCCAAGCACAATCCATTTTTGAGAAGTCAGGCCTTCTAGACCGACAGGGCCTCGAGTATGGATTTTGTCGGTAGAAATGCCAATTTCTGCACCTAAACCATATTCAAAACCATCGGCAAAGCGGGTTGAGGCATTAATCATCACCGAGCTTGAGTCAACCCGAGCCAGGAATTGGCGAGCCAAGGTATAGTTTTCAGTGACAATCGCATCGGTATGGTGTGAACCGTATTTGTTGATGTGAGCAATCGCATCATCCATATTGGCAATCACTTTTACCGCAAGAATTGGTGCAAGGTATTCGGTGTACCAGTCTTCTTCGGTTGCAGCAATCACTTGCTGACCCAAAATTTTCTGAGTCTGTTCACAGCCGCGAAGCTCAACTTGTTTTTCAGCATATTTTGCGGCAATCGCAGGTAAGAACTGCTCGGCAACAGCTTGGTGTACCAGCAGGCTTTCCATGGCATTACACACGCCATAACGGTGAGTTTTGGCATTGAAGGCAATTGCAAGGGCTTTGTCGAGATCCGCCTGTGAATCGACATAAACGTGGCAGTTACCATCTAAATGCTTAATTACAGGAATGCGCGCTTCACGACTAATACGTTCAATCAACCCTTTACCGCCACGTGGCACGATCACATCGACAAATTCAGTCATGGTAATGAGGTGACCCACGGCTGCACGGTCTGCAGTTTCGATGACTTGTACTGATGTTTCAGGTAAACCTGATTGTTGTAAACCAAGCTGAATGGCATGTGCGATGGCTTTGTTGGACTGGAGTGCTTCAGAGCCACCCCGTAAAATAATCGCATTACCTGATTTGAGTGCCAAAGATGCAGCTTCCAAGGTCACGTTCGGGCGTGATTCGTAAATCATGCCCACGACACCTAAAGGCACGCGCATTTTACCAATCTGAATCCCGGAAGGGCGATAAGCCAAATCGGTAATCTCTCCAATCGGATCGGTGAGCTGAGCGACATCTTTTAGACCTTGTAACATTGCTGCAAAGCGTGCGGGGGTAAGCTCTAGACGGTCAAGTAAAGCGCTGTCAAGTTGATTGGCACGACCATTTTGCATATCAATTTGGTTGGCTGCCAAAACTTCAGCTTGTTGTTGTTCCAATGCATCATGGATGGCCATAAGTGCTTGGTTTTTGGTTTTCGTCGAAGCGCTCGCTAATGTTTGCGAGGCTTGGCGAGCCTGTTGACCGACGGTCTGCATGTACTCCGCAATAGACTGTTGCATAATATTAAGATCACTTAAAAAATCATCACTGATAGTAACAGTGTTATTTAAAAAATAAAACGCCTGATGATGCAGGCGTTTTGAGGAAATTTAGGTATGAATTGTACTGTTTTTGAATTCTTCAATGCGGTGTTTGACCTGTAACCACTCTTCACCAAGTGCTAGATTGTCGGTGAGATGTAGTGCTGGGATCTTGCCACGCATACGTTCCAGACGTTGCTGGTTAGGTAAGGCAAAATCTTGAATGCTGTCGAGAGCAACAATGGCGGCTGCACGGTCATTACACACCAGTCCCATATCGCAGCCTGCATTTAATGCCGCCTGAATTCGGGCATCTGCACCACCTGCAACACAGGCAGCTTGCATACTTAAGTCATCTGAGAACAAGACGCCATCAAACTGAAGCTGGTGGCGTAACACGGTTTGAATCCAATGCTGAGAAAAGCCCGCAGGATTGGCGTCGACTTGCGGGTAAATCACATGCGCAGGCATGAGCGCATTGAGGTCAGGCATGAGTTGAATAAAGCTTTGCATGTCATGTGCATAGATTTCATCATAACTGCGCGAGTCAATCGCGGCGGCAACATGCGAATCGGCTTTGACTGAGCCATGTCCAGGAAAATGCTTGCCTGTGGTTGCCATACCTGCTGCGTGCATACCCTGCATAAAAGCGCGTGCTAGTGGCACAATATCTGCCATGTTTTTAGCGAAGGCGCGGTCGCCAATCACATCGCTAATGTCATTTAAGTCCAGTACGGGGGCAAAACTAAAGTCTATACCGACTGCCAAAACTTCAGTTGCCATCAGCCAGCCACATTGCTCTGCTAAGTTTAGGGCATGTTCAGGTTGCTCAAGATACAGTTCACCAAAGCGGCCCATTGCAGGCAATAATGTAAAACCTTGTTTCAGGCGTTGAACGCGGCCACCTTCCTGATCAACGGCAATCAGGATTTCAGGGCGGACACTGCGAATATGATCGGTCAAGGCACGAACTTGTTGTGGTGACTCAATATTACGTGCAAACAGGATTAAACCGCCCACTTGAGGGTTTTTCAGTAATTCAATATCTTCTGGAGTCAGGGTGGTTCCTGCGATATCGAGCATCAACGCGCCAATCATAAGAGCTTCCGTTACTGGGTGAATTGCAAATAGAGATTGAATTTTGCAATGATTTGCTACATTTTGTCAGCACAGAATATGATAAAACTACACGACATGGTACAAAGACTTTGATTAATATCCTGAATATTCAAGTCCAATTAAATATTATTGCTATGTAATTTTTGGTGAAACCCAAGGAAGTCCGATTAATATATGAAACTTCAAACAATCGCTTGCGCAGTTGCATTCGCAACGGGTGGTCTATTCTTTACTCATGTTATTAATGAGGCAACAGCCGCGACCAATGCAGAGTCTGTTGTACAGTCAGTGCAGCCAACACAAGCGCAAAAATTGGTGACACGTCAACTTGCGACCTTGGTAGACCGCCAACATTATTTGAATATGCGTTTGGATGCCAATACTTCCAATCGTATTTTAGACATGTATCTGGATAGCCTAGACCCAGACCATACGGTTTTCTTGGCATCTGATGTTGCCTCGTATAAACAAAAATATGGTGCAACCTTGGGAGCAGCGCTCAAAGCGGGTGATTTAACCGCGCCTTATGCGATTCATGCGCAGTATCGTCAGCGTTTAAAAGATTTTTATAGCTATATGCTGGCCGAGCTGAAAAAACCACAAAATCTAGAACAGAAAAATAACTATATCGATACGGATCGCGAAAAAGCGCCGTATTTTAAAACAGAAATCGAGCAGCGTGATTACTGGCATAAAATGCTGCTATCGCAGCTGATCAACCTGACGATTAGCAAGCAGGAAGATCTGGCGAAACAAAAAGTTCTTAAAGCAGACCCTGCTTTGGCGCAGGGACAAGATTTAAGTTCTGAAGATTTAACGCCTGAGCAAACGCTAACCAAGCGTTATACTCGCCAATTAGAACGTATTGGCCGTACCAAGAGTGATGATGTTCTGGATAAAATCCTGAACTCCATGACACTGACTTACGATCCACACAGTAATTATTTCCCACCTACTGATGCAATGGAATTGAATCGTCAAACCACCTTGCAGCTAGAAGGGATTGGGGTCTCGATTCGCCCTGAACGCGGTAATGAAGACTATACCAAAATTGAAACCATTGTAGATGGCGGGCCGGCGAGCAAGTCTGGTCAGGTCAAAGCAGGCGACCGTATTATCGGTGTTGCCCAAGGCGGTGACAAAATGGTCGATGTGGTCGGCTGGTCGAGTCAGGAAATTGTCGGGTTGATTCGTGGTAAGCGTGGCACCAATGTCACCTTAAAACTATTGGGTGCAGGTGCACCAATGAGTCAGGCACGTACAGTGACTTTGTCGCGTGATGTGATTAAAGAAGATGATCAGGGTGTGCAATCACGTGTTGTGAAAGTTAACCGTAATGGTCAACAGCATACTTTTGGTGTCATTGAAATCCCATCGTTTTATCTCAACTATCGTGCGCGCCGTGATGGTGCTGACTATCGTTCCGTATCCAAAGATACCAATGATGCTCTAAAAGCACTTTCAGCACAGAATGTTGAAGGGATTATTATTGATTTGCGTAATAACCCAGGTGGTTCACTTGAAGAAGTGTCACGTATGATTGGCCAAGTGATTAAGTCTGGTCCAGTTGTACAAATCCGCGATGGTAATGGTAACGTCAACGTCTTTGAAGATAATGACGCGGGTCAACAGACCTATGCAGGGCCTTTGGCCGTGTTGGTGAACTTGGCATCGGCTTCGGCAAGTGAAATTTATTCTGCTGCAATTCAGGATTATGGCCGTGGCATTATTATTGGTAGTACAACGACAGGTAAAGGTACTGCACAAGTTCAGCTAGACTCTTTGGCTTATGGTCAGGCAACGTTGACTCAGCGTAAATTTTATCGAATTACTGGCGGCAGCACACAAAACAAAGGTGTGATTCCAGATATTAAACTGGTTGATATCTGGAATGATGAGTTCGGTGAACGTAAAGCCAAAAATGCCTTGAAATGGGACACGATTCCAACAGCACCATTTAAGCGTGAAGGTGTAATCAAGCCGTATTTACCTGAACTAGAAAAACTGTCAGCACAGCGTGTGAATCAAGATCCTCAGTTTAGTTATTTGGAAGCGCGTCGTGTGCTTGCCAAGAAAACGGATGATGAGAAACGCCTGCCTCTGAATTTGGATCAGCGTAAAGTTGAACTTGATACTTTAGAAAAGCAGACTTTGGATGCTGAGAACTTACGCCGTCAGCAAACAGGACTTAAACCGTATAAAGACTGGAGTAGTTATCAGGCCTCTCTTGATGCGCTTAGTGAAACACGCGCTAAATTGAAAGCCAATGTCCGCCCAGCATTACCAGAGGAAGAAGCTTTTGTGACTGAAGCAGCCAATGTATTGCTTGATTACGCAAAATTGCAGCAACAAAAATCAGGTAATTAATTAACCAATAATATGAAAAGGCTCGGGCATTAACCGAGCCTTTTTTATGAATATACTGAGTTGAGTTTGTATAAATATGATGAATTAATTTAAATAAATTTCAAAATAAAGAGTAATCTTTAGTTTTTCTAAAAAACAAAAATAAGTCATTTAATGCCTAAATAAAAATAAGCTGTGTGTCGATTAATAATAAAAATTGTAAGTAAACCTATAGGCTTCTTTTATAAGCTAATTTAATTTTTCTTATACATCATGGGGATATGTTTTAGTTTTACCGAGCAATTAAAACAAAAATATTATAAATCAAAATATTATAAATAAAGGATTGCATAATTATAGGTTTTAAATGTTGATTTGAGATCTTATAAAAATTGTTTTTTGATACTGTCACCAATATGCAGCAAAGTAAATTTTTAAGATATTTTTAAATAACCCGACTTAAACGTATTTTTTTGAACTAAAACAGATTACTATAAAATATAAATTCGATTTTGAAATAACCATGATATCTACTTTGTATTTGCGTTAAAAATGATTCTGTTAACATCTAATCATATTTTTTTCTGGTTTTTATGAATAGGCTTTTGAAAAAGAAGCAGGTCAATTACAAAAACAAATTTGGGTATATGAAATGACAGAACTCAATGATCACGTCAATTTGGTTGTGGGTGCTATGATTGTAGCCATATTGATCTGCTATGCCATGATTGCATTACAAGGGGTACTGTTTAAATTTTTTTTGTATCAGCAGCATAAGAAAACGATCATTTTAATGAATGTTATTTTTTCTGCATTCATTGTGTGGTCTTTACAGTTTTTTGGTATGTGGATGATACAACAGCCAGATGGCGTTCTTCTGCAGAAATGGCTGTTACTCCCGTCATATTTAAGTATCTTAGTTGCTGCACTAGGTGCTACCTGGTTACTGATGCAGCCTAAGCTTGAGCGTTATGCTTTAGGTTTGGGGGCTATTGGTATTGGAAGTGCTGTTTTTTTGATGCATTATTTTACCATGATGACATTCATTCCTCTAAAACAGACACTTCAATATGATGTCTTGTGGACTGGAATTTTAGTCATGATTGCGGTTTTTGGATCTGGAGCGAGCTTATGGTTAGCCTTTAGGTTAAAAAATGTTCAAAATAATGCCTTTATCTTAAAAATAGCTGTCGCTTTTATCGTAGCTTTTAGTATTGTAGCAATGCACTACGCGGGCATATGGGCGGCGCATTTTAATATAAAAAGTAGCCATGTACTTCAAACAACAACATCTGGTCATATTGTGATACTAGGTATAGTAATTGTTGCCTGCCTAATTCTGATTGCTGCATTTTTTGTGGCATTACTAGAATTAAGGCTGGAAGAACGAAATCGTCAACTGACAGAGGTTCATAAAGAGTTAACGCACTTAACAACGCATGACACTTTAACTCAGTTACCGAACCGTTTGTATTTAAATGATTATGTCAAAATGATTCTGGCTGAACATCGTTTGCATCGTCAGCAAATAGCAGTCATCTACATTGACTTGGATCGTTTTAAATCCATTAATGATGCATTTGGTCATCATGTGGGGGATCAGTTGTTGGTGCAATTTGCCAATCGCATCACTGAGCAAATCGCAGAGCGCCAAACTTTATTACGCATCAGCGGTGATGAATTTTTGCTGATCGCAGAACATTCTTCTGTTGGGCAGGCAGAAGAATTAGCACAAAAAATTCTGACAGATATTCAGCAGGGTTTTAGTATTTCAGGACGTAATATTAATATTACGGCAAGTATCGGTATTGCCATGTATCCTGAACATGGTGAGCATCTGCAAGAATTATTAATGCATGCAGATATTGCGATGCAGGCATCTAAAGAGCAGGGGCGTAATACCTATAGTGTTTTTAATTATAATATTGAGGAATATGAAGAACGCCATCAATCCAAACTGATTAATGATCTCTTTAAGGCTATTGAAGAAGATCAGTTTGTTTTATTTTATCAGCCGAAATTTAATAAATACCGTAAAATTTGTGGTGTTGAAGCATTAATTCGCTGGCAGCATCCTAAAATGGGATTGCTTGGCCCAAATATGTTTATCCCCTTGGCAGAAAAAACAGGGTTAATCATTCCTTTGGGGTATTGGGTCATGGAGCAGGCCTGTAAACAGATTCAATTGTGGGAACAACAAGAGCAAAACTTTTATCCAATTTCGATTAACTTGTCGGCAGTGCAGGTTGAGCATAAATCACTGATACAAACTTTAAAGCAGTATATTGAAGAATATCAGATTGATACAAACCATCTGATTATCGAAATTACCGAAAGTACTGCCATGCATCATATTGACTCAAGTATCGAAATTTTCCAGAAAATCCGTAAATTAGGTGTGAAACTCTCGATTGATGACTTTGGTACAGGTCACTCAAGTTTCTTATATTTGAAAGATTTGCCAGTCAATGAATTGAAGATTGACCGAGCTTTTATTAAAGATTTACATCGCGGTTCAAAAGATGAACTGATTTTAGCCAGCCTGATTCAGCTCACCCGAAATTTGGGTTTAACCATTACGGCTGAAGGCATTGAAACTGAAGAACAACTGGAAATTCTCAACCGTTTAGGCTGCCAGCAATTTCAGGGCTTTTTATTAGGAAAACCATTTCCTAAAGAAGTGTTAGAACACAAATTTGCTATATATACCAGTTAAGAAATGCCAAGGCAGTTAGATCGTTTATGGACGGACTGACCTTATTTCTTCGGCTGGTTTTACATGGTTAAAAGTGAGTTGAGCCAAGATTGGGTATCGTATTGCAGGGAAGACATGAGATTGATGATGTGTGCCCTAAATATTCATGAACCCATTTAATGGCAGTATTCAATAGTCTGAATTAAAAAATGATGTATGAAGTCTATTCATTTATAAGAATGAATCGTGTTTTCAATGATGCTATAAATCTTTTCAAATTCACCATCATTTAACCAAGTCGAATTAGAAATACTAAAACATCTTTGTGCAAAACTTTCTGCTTGTGGCAAAGATGTATTTAAATGGGCGAGATTAGGATATTGATGTATTGCTCGTACAAATAATTTGGTTACACCCAAGCCTTGAGTCCATAGCTTGGCCAAAATAGCTTGTGCTAACTCAGGTCGATCTGCAAGCAATAAAATAAATGGAAAGTTAGAACTACTGTCAGTTTGTTCTTCAAAAACCTGAATATGAGGTAATTGTTTGAGTCTTTTAATTCTAGATCTTGCCTGATGCTGTGCATTTTGCCAGTGCTCAGGTAATCGGGATATCGCAGAAGCTGCAACCTGACTTCTCCATTGTCCTAGGCGATGAACAGGAATGTCATTTTGATCGAAATCATCTCCTACAGCCGTAATTTCATCATTATTTTTTAAAGCACGACGTAAACTATTTCCATAAATCAGAGCAAGTGTTGAAGGTCGATACAAAAAAGTATAACCGACTAACTCGATCATCCTTTTCAATTCCCAGTTGTTGAGTACAGGCAAATCTTGACATGCGGCATGCAATTTTTGCTGCAATTCTGGGTGTTTGCTAAATAATATCCCACCTTCGGCACTGGTGAGTCCCTTGCCAAAAGCGAGGCTAAAAAAGCCGATGTCGCTAAATAACCCAACACTTTGATGGTGATACTGAGCACCCATGGCTTGTGCCGCATCTTCAATCATATAAGTTTGATGTTGATCTGCGATGTGTTGAATACCTGCTAAATCACAGACTAAACCTGCTGTATGGGTGGCAATAATTGCGAGTGTGTTCGCGTTTGTTTTTAATTCGAGTTCGTTCAGATCATAATCAAAATGATCTTTTTTCAGGTCGCATAAAATAGGCGTTAAGCCCAGCTTTTCTATAGCTAATGGAACTAATGGGCATGTCCAAGCGGGAATAATGACTTGGTTTTTTTTGGGATGTATAGATTGTAGCGTCTTTAAGGCAACCATCAAGGCAACGGTTCCCGAGCAAGTCAGCGCTGGAGTCGGTACCTGTAAAAGGTTGGCGATTGAACTCGCCAAATCATATTTATGTCCAAAAGAAAGAAGATCCCTAAATAAAATAGGCAAACCATTTGTAGGGGGGATCTCTGTATTCATAGTTAAGAATGGATGTTATAAGGGACGTTTTCTACATCGGCTTTAGATTCATCTCTAGCTAAAAAGAAGACACCAGCAATAATAAATAGTGCGCCAATGATTTTGATGAATGTTAGAGGTTCGTTAAATAACCATATAGATAGTAGAGTGACACTAATCAGCTCAAGGTGCGATGCTGCAAAAGCGGGGCCGACTGGTGCATATTTTAATAGCGTCATCCAGGTAAAAAATGCCCCGATATACCCGACAAATGCACCATAAATCCATGGATGTGCAAATACTCGAATTAGCCAAGGAAGGTCAAATGAAAGTGGCATGGCATGCACAGATGCAAATTTGAAGCTGATCTGTGCCAGAGTATCAAACATCATAAGTACTAAAAAGCCAATAATATAAAAAGATTTCATGCGCCTAACCCTACAATAGTGACGCCAATCGAAATTAGAATGACACCTATTAATCTATTTCTGGATAATTTTTCTTTAAAAAAGAGTCGTCCCGCCAGCATAATCACCACAATATTGATGCTGCCTAGCATGATGCCATCAGATAATGGCACAAGAGATAAAAAGGCAAGCCAAGCAATAAACTCAAAAACGTAACAAAAAATACCAATCCAAAGCCATGGTCGCTGCAACATGGCTTTCCAGTGTTGTAAGCCTGCGTGTTCCGCACTTTCTGAAGCCGCTGCTTTAAAGGCGAGCTGCCCAACAGTATCAATTAAAATAGTGATAATCCATGCGCCAATAACCAGTGGGCTCATGCAATATTCTCTAATTCATGATCCAGTTGTGATGACGGGATGGATGCTTTGGGCTGATTCTTGATGGATTGACTATCAATATTTCGTATAAATTTTAACGACTCTTCAATCACCTGTTTACGATCATTATCAATCGTAATCATGTGGTAACTATTTTTAAGCCAGATGATTTGTTTTAATCCTGATACACGATCATAGATGATCTGGCTATTGCGACGATGTGAAATATCATCATTATAGGCGTGTAAGCAAAGAGAGGGCGCTGTAATGTTGCGCAAATTTTTTCTGACATTGCGTGATAAGCGCTGCAACTGATACAAAGAATGCCAAGGATTACCTGGTAATCCAGCTTCACTACTATCACCGCTATTCATTGCGTTGACGATACGAGCGCGTAGAGACTCATTACAAATGCCGTAAGGTTCAGCTTCATCAAATGTATTATGACGACCGATGTTTAAATGATAAACAATTGGCAGTGCAATCGGCGCAGCAATTTTGGACCAAAGCGGAATACTCCAGCCATCATACTGAAATGTGGGGCTGTAACAAATCACGCCACTGACAGGATGTTCAGAGGCATATTTTAAAGCCAGTAGTGCGCCCATAGACAAACCACTGACATAAATTTGGTCAACGTGCTGTTTAAGTTTCTCTGCACCGTCACATACGCTGGCATACCAGTCCTCCCAACGAGTTTGAACCAGATCTTCGATATCACCACAGTGACCTGCCAGTTGAACACCGTAAACACTGTAACCCGCCTGATGAAATGAACGGGCAATCCCACGCATTTCATTGGGTGTGCCTGTTAAACCATGAATCAGTAAAATACCAGTACGATTACCAGAAAGAAAAAATGAATTATCTGAAATCATACAGTCACCACAGCTAAACGCCCATGCTCTTCATCGCTATGAATCAGTTGCACCAATTGCTCCTGAATTTCAATAAACGATTTAAATGCTGCATGTTCAATATTTTTTTCAACACAATGATGAATCAGGGATTTTTTTGCAAAAACATAATCTGCTGTTTCCGAAAGGCAAAAGTCCGAACGACCATCACCAATCAAAATAATCTGTTCCTGAAAATGTTGTTCAGCCACTTTACATTTACATGTTCCACTTTGACTGATACAGCGTGGATTCGTATTTGGAAATTCAAGTTTCCAGTTGCGTTCGCTTACTTGAACCAAGTGATTTGCAATAATAGGTAAATCTGCAAGATCATACTTTTTTAAAATATATTTAATCACGACATCCATGCCATCACTCACAATGGTTAATGGAATCTTGTGTGCGGTTGTCATGTGTACAAAATCAATAAAACCTGTATCAATTTCAATATGATCTAAGCATTGATAGAGTTCATTTTTAGACATGTCGAGTAATTCAATCTGACGTTGCATACAGATCTTGGAGCCAATCTTTCCTTGTTCCCACTCTTGTTCTATTTCTACCCAGCCAGGTTTTGCAAAAGTTTCTAATAATGTGTCTGTTGTATCATTTAAACTAATCGTCCCGTCAAAATCACATAGAATATGCCATTGAGCCGAAGAAGGGAGATTGTGACGGATAAGCAACATATATGCCTCACAGCGTTTAATTATTTTTTTCTTCAGCACATTGAAGAAAATTTGATTTGCAACATATCGCTTAAACCTTAAATATTCCTTATTATCTCGGACCAAAGCCTAAAAACTCTGGGTGGAATTTATTTTGGTAACCAATGTACTAGAAGCTAAATATTTGAAAAATTAATATATATTTTGGAATTGTGCTAAATAATAAAATATATAGAATATTTGAATGAATTTTTTACTTTTGTATCTGATTTGTGTCAAATGATTGATAAAAAGAATAATCGATATATTTTGAGCGTCAATCAAAATTTGATCTAATTTTATGATTCATTTATTTGTTAGAAACAATAAGATATATTTTTTTATCTTAATAGCACTCAATTCTTGGGGTAATTATAGCTATGCAGAAGAGCCTGTTGCCCTGAGTGTAGGACTGAATACTTCTCTGGATTTTCAGGCCTATAAAGGGAAAACGGCTTGGATGAGTGTTTTACCTACTGTTTTCTATGACAATAAAAAAATTTACGTGGAAGGTGATGAACTCGGAGTCTATCTTTTAAATAATGATCAGAATCAATTTAGATTAAACGCCTATTATGATGACAGTTATTTTAGTCCTTCTGGAAAATTAAATGCTTTAAGAACAAGAAAATGGTCTGTCATGTCTGGTGCAAGCTATATGCGAATTACACCATTTGGTGGATTTAAAGCACAAATAGGTACAGATATTTTATCTCGAAGCAAAGGAACCGTAGCGACGCTTTCTTATTTGGCTGAACTGAATACTGGGAAATGGTCTTTTTACCCAGAGATTGGTTATCAGTGGAGCAATAGTCAATACAATGATTATTACTATGGTGTAACTGCATCTGAAGCACGTAATAGTGGGGTAACCGAATATCATCCTCAGGATAGTATTCAGCCCTATATGGATTTGAACTTTAATTATAATTTAAATAAAAAATGGAATGTTTTTGGTGGGGTGAATATAAATTATTTATCAAATCAACAATATAGAAGTCCTATCGTTAGAAACCGTATAGATTTTTCACCTTCTTTAGGGATAGTTTTTAAATTTTAAGCTTCAATTCAGAAAACTGCTTTTAAATTTTATGCCGTGGAAATGAACAAATGTGCTTCTATTTCGGTTGGAAAGACCAGTGGAATGCATCGAATAATTGAACAGTAAACATACGGTATAACTACCCAAAAGGATAGGTCTCATGACAATTAATGAAGCTCAACTATTAGCAGATGAGGCAAAATATTGCTCTCATGGAGATACTGTTCATTATGTAAATCCCCCAAAAATTTTTACAGATTGTCAGGGTAGTTATGTCTTTGATGATCATGGGACACCATACCTTGATCTACAAATGTGGTATTCAGCAGTTAATTTTGGTTATAAAAACCCACGCCTAGATCAAGCATTGATTAATCAAATTAATACATTGCCACAAATTGCAAGCCAATATTTACACCCTACAAAAATTGAACTCAGTAAAGTACTTGTTGAAGATATCTTGAAAAAAACAGGGGTGCAGGGCCGTATCCATTATAACGTGGGTGGTTCTCAGTCAATTGAGGATTCTCTTAAGTTAGTCCGTAATTTCTGCAAAGGCAAAAGCAGAATGTTTGCGTTTGAAGGTGGTTATCATGGACGTACATTAGGTGCGTCATCAATCACTTCTAGCTATCGTTATCGCCGCCGTTATGGTCATTTTGGTGAACGTGCTCAATTCATTCCTTTCCCATATCCATTCCGTCGTCCAAAAGGAATGACACCAGAAGAATATGCAGTCAAACTCGTTGCAGAATTCCGCCGATTATTTGAAAACGAATATCATGGTGTTTGGGATCCGAAAGTTCGTGAAAGTGAATTTGCGGCGTTCTATATCGAAACCATTCAGGGAACTGGCGGTTATGTCATTCCACCAATGAATTTCTACCCAGAACTGAAAAAAGTGCTGGACGATCATGGCATTTTACTTGTGGTTGATGAAATTCAGATGGGCTTCTACCGTACTGGTAAGCTATGGTCATTTGAACATTTTGATATCACACCTGACGTCGTTGTCTTTGGTAAAGCACTGACAAATGGTTTAAATCCATTGGCAGGTGTTTGGGCAAAAGAAGAAATGATCAACCCTGTCACTTTCCCAGTAGGCTCTACGCACTCAACATTTGCTTCAAACCCGCTAGGTACAGCGGTTGGTCTTGAAGTCATGAAAATGCTTGCTGAAAAAGATTATGAAAAACAGATCATGGAAAGTGGTGCTTACTTCCTTGAAGGTCTGAAAGATCTTCAAACACGCCATCCAGAAATTGGTGATGTTGATGGTCTAGGTTTGGCGCTTCGTGCTGAAATTTGTCAGACTGATGGCTTTACTCCGAATAAAGAGTTGCTCGACAAAATGGTCGATATCGGCTTATCTGGTACGCTTGAGTATGAAGGCAAACAATGTGGTCTAGTACTGGATGTTGGCGGATACTATAAAAACGTCATTACATTTGCACCAAACCTTGAAATTTCTAGAGCTGAAATTGATCAGGCAATGGTATTGCTAGAGCAATTATTAGTTCGTGCAAAAAAAGAGCTTTAATCTAAAAAATTAAGCTAGGCAGCATGCATAATCTATTTTATGTATGCTGCCGAACATATTTTTGAGATTAAAAAAAGAATAGTTGAATGATCATTTGGCTATTCTTTTTAATATTATAAATATACTTCTTAAATCTTATAGTTATGGTGAATTTAAGTATATTTTAGCACTGATATTTTTTACACTTATTGGGTTGAAATGAATAAGTTAAAAATCATATCAACTTTGGGTTAAAACTTATTTAATAAATATGAGTGTAGAAATTAATCTTAATCAATTAGAGCCACAAGCGTTAATTGACGCTTTTTTAAAATATCCACCAGAAACTTTTGAGGTGCAAAGCTCAAAAGAGGGTTTGCCATATTTTACGACGCAGTTTAATTTGCTAACGACATTAGATATCCCTGTTCGACAAAAAGTTGAATCTATATTTGGATATCAGTTTTGGGGAAAGCTACTTTATCTCTCCACGTGTTTTATTGGGACTACAGTCACAGAATACACACTTTTACCAAAAGATTATCAGATCGATGAAATTGTAGAAAATCTGAAAAAAAATTCAAAAAACAATACGTTAACGATTATTAAAGATTTACCATTAAACTCACCATTATTAACAGACTTCGAAAATCAATACAGTCAAAAGTTAATCAGCGCTGCTGAAAAACGAGGTTTTTTATCTTTAGAAGGGCAAGCTTTAGCTTATGTTGCAATTGATTTTCAGGATCGTGAAGATTATTTATCTCGATTTTCTAAAAGTCGGCGAAAAAATTTAAAAAGAAAACTAAAAAGTTTGGATGAGCTAAGATTAGAAATTGTAGATACAGGGTCTGATATTTTTAAAAAACACGATTTTCGGGCACATTTATATCAACTTTATTTGGCTGTTTACCATCAGAGTGAAATTCATTTTGATTTGTTGCGTTCAGAGTTTTTCGATGAAATTTTGCAAGACCCGAATAGTGGTGGAAAAGTTTTTCTCTATTGGAAAGATGATATTTTAGTGGGTTATAATATTTGTTATGAATATAAAAATAATCTCATCGATAAATATATTGGTCTCAATTATGCATTAGCGACCGATTATAATTTGTATTTTATTAGCTGGTTTGTCAATTTAGACTATGCAAAAAAACATAATTTAAACTTTTATATTGCGGGTTGGACTGACCCAGAGGTGAAATCAAAACTTGGGGCAAGTTTTACCTTTACACGGCACTTGGTTTGGATTCGTCAACCTGTACTCCGTTTTATTTTAAGAAAGATGCGCCATTTATTTGAGTCGGATACGCATTGGTATGAGCAATCTCAGGAGTCAAAATCATGAACAATCAGCATATGCGACAGCCCATTGTTCTCAATTTTGATGATTCGACAGGGATTCCCGAAAATGCATTTAATCTCAACCTGAATCCTTGGCAAGAGATGATTCGCTTTGGTTGTAAGTGGAGTCAGTTTAATCAGCTCTCTGCTTATTTAACGGATCAGTTACCTCAAAATACAGCGCTCGGTTGTACATTAATTGGGAGCGGAGACTATCATCATATTACGCAATATCTGCTTAATAGATTGAAAGATGTTGAACCATTTCATTTAATTGTTTGTGATAATCATCCAGATAATATGCGTTACCCATTTGGTATTCATTGTGGATCTTGGGTGTATTGGGCGAGTTTATTACCTCAGGTTGCCCGTATTGATGTGATTGGTATCGGTTCAAGTGATATTGGTTGGAAACATGCTTGGGAAAATCACTGGTCACCACTTCGCCATGGGAAGCTGCATTATTGGAGTATTCAGCAAAATGCCAGCTGGACCCGATGGATTGGAGCTTCAGATGCCTGGTTTAACTTCCAAAACCCAGATGATTTAATGCAAGAATTTTTATCACAAATATCATCGTTAAATTTAAAAACCTATCTTTCAATTGATAAAGATGTTTTATCAAAAGATGTGGTAATGACCAATTGGGATCAAGGATTTTTCTTAGAGCATCATTTAAAAGATTTAATTACACAGCTTAAAGGAAAGCTCATTGGCGCAGATATTACAGGTGATATCTCTGAATATCGTTATCAAAGTTTTTTTAAGCGCTTTTTAAGTGCATCTGATGGTCAGGGTGAAGAATTATTAGAAGAAAATATTAAATTGTTTCAAATTAATCAAAAGAAATTAAATAAAGCGTTAATTGAAATGATTAATCAAAGTTGGGTGAATGATTGATTTTGTTAAAATATAAAATGGAGTAAAATAACTCGATATCAGAAATGTGAAGGATATTTAATTTTACTTATTTGATTTACTTATTGAACTGTAAAATATATAAAAACATTGATATTGATCGAATTTGTCAAGTCTTTAGCTGTTAGAAAAATAAGAATATAATCTTGAATAATCCAAGTTGGATAGTAAGAGTATGTCAAATAAAAAAATAAGTAGCCTTGCACTGGCTGCTCTAGGGGTCGTGTATGGAGACATTGGTACTAGCCCGCTCTACTCATTTAAAGAAGCCTTTTTACATGGTCTTGCTTTAAATGAACTGAATATATTATCAGTTTTATCGGCATTCATTTGGTCGGTTCTTCTGATTGTTACTGTTAAATATATTAGCGTGGTGATGCAATATAATAATAATGGTGAAGGGGGAGTTTTATCATTATTAGCATTAGTTCTGAAAAAAATAAAACCAGGTTCTAAACAAGCGCGTGTTGTTCTATTACTTGGGTTGTTTGCGGCAGGGTTATTTTATGCAGATGCTTTTATTACACCTGCAATCTCTGTGCTTTCAGCAATTGAAGGGACAGAGCTGATTACCATACAGTTCAAATCATGGATTATTCCTATCACCATTAGCGTATTGATTATGCTTTTTTTGTTTCAACGTTATGGAACTCAAAAGATTGGAGGATTATTATTTGGGCCAATCATGATTATTTGGTTTTTAACGCTTGGTATATTGGGTTTAAAAGAAATATTTATAAACCCTGCTGTACTATATGCTTTTAATCCATTTTATGCAGTACAGTTCTTTTTTAATCAACCCAAAGAAGGTATATTTTTACTATCAGCAGTATTTTTAGCATTAACTGGTGGTGAAGCGCTATACGCCGATATGGGGCATTTTGGTGCACGTGCGATTCGTGTCGCATGGTATGGTTTAGTTTGGCCAAGTTTAACTTTGAACTATCTGGGGCAAGGTGCTTTATTAATGCATGAACCTACTGCAATTAATAACCCATTTTTCCTGCTTATGCCTTCATCAGGTTTAATCTTTTTAGTTATTCTTGCAACTTTTGCAACGGTTATCGCATCACAAGCGACTATCTCAGGAACATTTTCACTGACATTAGAAGCATCTCGCTTAAGTCTTTTGCCCCGAATTAATTTTTTACACACATCTGATCAAGAAAAAGGTCAGGTTTATATTCCCTTTATTAACTGGTTAATGTTGCTAGGGGTTCTGTTTCTTGTTGTTGCATTTAAATCATCAGGGGCATTGGCATCAGCCTATGGTCTTGCTGTATCGGGAACGATGTTAATTACAACGATTCTATTGATTTATATGCAACTGTTATACAGAGCATCTTATTTTAAATTATGTTTACTTGGGCTGTTCCTGATTATTGAAATTGGTTTTGTTCTTTCAAACTTGACCAAAATTGCAACAGGCGCCTGGTTGCCAATTTTAATTGGATGCGTAGTATTTTCGATTCTCTTTATTTGGCAAAAAGGAATGCATTATTTAAAAGAAGAGCGTCGGAACCAAAGTTTGAATTTGGATATATTGCCGAATATATTAAATCAGGGAATTCATAAAGTTAGCGGAACTGCTATTTATTTAACTTCGGATAAAGATTTGATACCAAATGCTTTATTGCATAATTTAAAGCATTATCAAGTGATTCATGAATATAATATTTCTCTAACGGTTGAAACCTTGAATTCACCTTATGTTGCTCAAGAGGATAAGGTGAAAGTAAATGAAGTTTTTGACAATTTCTATCAAGTCACAGTTTATTTTGGTTTTAGGGAATATCCTTATTTAGTTCCATTGATTGAAGGATTAAAGTTGCATGACTGGAAATTTGATTTAATGTCAACAACCTTCTTTGTTTCAGATACCATTATTATTAATAATGGGAACTTTTTAAATCATGTCGAATTTAATGTATTTAATATATTGTTTAGACAGGCGGGTGAAATTCATCAATATTTTGGATTACCGCCAAATAGGACAGTTCAATTAGGAACACAGGTTGCGTTGTAAGATTAAATACTTTTATTAACGATCAGTGTTTAATAACTCAATAAAAGAGGTGCTTCAAATATTGGGGCACCTTTTTTATTTATGGAGTCTTTTTTTATTCATCTATTAGATTTCTTTCATAAGTCATTTTTTATTTCTCTTGCGCTGCATTGAGATATATTTAAATTTTGCTCAGGGAGAAAAATAAAGAGGGTGTAAACGATTATGAAAGAAGTTTATTTTTCTGTTTATAGAATATAAAAAATAGTATAAATCATGATGAAAGGTATTTAATTAATGCAGCCATTTGCTTGGTTTAAAGCCGTTTGCGCCAAACTCAGCTGAATCGAAGTGACAGACAATGATGACGGGTCTCGTATTTCAGGTGATCTGCGAATTTTTAATTCTATCGGAGACAAAATTTACATCTGTTTAATTTTCAGATTATTTTGAAATGCTTAGGCGAGTGAACGCCGAAAAACAGGCAATATGCTTTCAAAATTTAATTCAATATGAACAGTTTAGGCAAATCAACAATCCATCAACAGAAATTCTTAAATCTGCTACAATGGCGCCAATTTTGAATCCCTATATTTTCTGTTTTGTACTCATGTTTAAATAGGTACAAAACTGCGTACATATTGAAGATTGCTCTCATGTTTAAAGATGAATTGGTGGCTCAGGTCGCCCAACGCCGTACATTTGCTATCATTTCCCACCCCGATGCGGGTAAAACCACGATGACAGAAAAATTGCTGTTATGGGGGAAAGCCATTCAGGTTGCAGGAATGGTGAAAAGCCGTAAGTCCGACCGTGCAGCAACTTCTGACTGGATGGAAATGGAAAAAGAACGCGGGATTTCCATTACCACCTCCGTGATGCAGTTTCCTTATAAAAATCATGTTATTAACTTACTTGATACCCCGGGGCATGAAGACTTCTCAGAAGATACTTACCGTACTTTGACCGCGGTTGACTCTGCGTTGATGGTGATTGATGGTGCAAAAGGGGTCGAGGATCGAACCATCAAATTGATGGAAGTCTGTCGTATGCGTGATACGCCGATCATTTCTTTCGTCAACAAAATGGACCGCGAAATTCGCGAGCCTTTAGAGTTGCTTGATGAAATTGAAAACGTGCTGAAAATTCAATGTGTGCCGATTACTTGGCCATTGGGGATGGGGCGTGATTTCGCAGGTGTATACAACTTATTAGAAAATAAACTTTACGTATATAAAGCTGGTTTTGGTTCAACCATTACCGATATTGAAGTGCGTGATGGTTATGATCATCCCGATATTCGTGAAAAAGTCGGTGAATTGGCGTTTGCTGCATTTGAAGAATCACTCGAACTGGTGCAAATGGCAAATGAACCGCTAGATCGTGAATTGTTCTTGCAAGGCAAACAAACCCCTGTGCTGTTTGGTACGGCGTTGGGTAACTTTGCTGTGGATCATGTCTTGGATGCGTTTATTCAGTGGGCGCCAGAACCAAAAGCGCATCCAACGCAAGAACGTCCTGTTGAAGCAAGCGAAGAAGGTTTCTCTGGGTTTGTCTTTAAAATTCAAGCCAATATGGATCCGAAACACCGTGACCGTATTGCTTTTATGCGTATTTGCTCAGGGAAATACGAAAAAGGCTTAAAAATGAACCATGTTCGCCTTGGTAAAGAGGTGCGTATTTCAGATGCCTTGACCTTCTTGGCAGGTGAACGTGAGCATTTAGAAGAAGCGTGGCCAGGCGACATTATTGGTTTACATAACCATGGTACGATTCAGATTGGTGATACTTTTACCAGTGGTGAAAACCTGCATTTCACGGGGATTCCACACTTTGCGCCAGAAATGTTCCGTCGCGTACGTTTGAGAGACCCATTGAAGTCGAAACAACTGCAAAAAGGTCTCAAAGAGTTGTCTGAAGAAGGCGCAACACAAGTGTTTATGCCACAAAACAGCAATGACCTGATTGTGGGCGCAGTCGGTGTACTTCAGTTTGACGTGGTTGCTTACCGCCTGAAAGAAGAATACAAAGTGGACTGTATTTATGAGCCAGTCAACATCAACACGGTACGTTGGGTTTCTTGTGATGATGAAAAGAAATTCAATGAATTTAAGAAAAAAGCGCATGACCAATTGTCTGTCGATGGCGGTGGGCATTTAACTTATCTTGCACCGAGCCGTGTGAATTTACAGATCATGCAAGAGCGCTATCCTGATATTCAGTTCCGTAATACGCGCGAACACTAAGTTGGGTAATATGAAAAACAGCTTCTTTTAAGAGGCTGTTTTTCCCCAAATGGATCAATGGACTAAACACATGAAACAACAGCAAACACTCATCATGACAATATTGTCGAGCGTATTGTTACTGAGTGCATGTCATAAAGAACCTGCCAAACAACAAGAACAAGCAGCCAGCAGCACACAAAATAGCAATCCCGATGTGTTGCCTTATCTCGATATTCAGACCAAGCGTGCTGAATATGCATTGCCATTTTGCGAAAAGAAAAACTGCATTGATATTGATATTCAGAGTTTAGTCACGAAAGATCCGTGGCTGAATCATTGGATTACGACAAATCAGAGCAAAGTGGTACAAGCCCAGATTGACTTAAAACAAAACTTGAGCTTGCAACAGGCGATTAACGCTTACGTGAAAAAGTCGGATGATTGGCAACATGAATTTTCAGCCAATCAGCCATATCGGTTACATATACAGACCCGCGTGGCTTCCCAGCGTAACCAGTATGTTTTGCTCCAGATGCAGGTGAGCAGTCGGCAGGCAGATGTCGAAATTAAAGAACGCCAATATTTCTTTGTTGCAGACCGTAAACTGCAAAAAGACCTGAAAATTTTAGATGTGATCGAGCTCAAGCAACAGGTGGCATTTGATGGGATTGTTCAAAGTGCTTACCAGCAATGGCTGAAAAAGCAGACCAAGAATGTACAGCTCGCGGCTCCCAAAAAATTGCATTGGGGACAAGCTGACTGGTTTTTCGATGGTGAAGGTGTAGGGTTACATTACCGTGCCAATGAAATTGTGAAAGATGCCAAGCAATTGGAAATTTTCCTGAACAAGTCGCAAACCCAGCAAATGCTCAAAGCGGATGTTTTTCACAAAATGTTTTAAAAAACAATACAACACTGTGAGCTAAATAGCGTTATTTTAATTAAAAGCATGACAATAAAGGCGGCATTGATGTTGCATAAAAATTCCTCGATCCTATTCTCTGTATCGGTGCTTAGTGCGAGTTTATGCTTGAGTGCCTGCCAGAAACAAAATGATGATGCCGAGCAGTCTGTCTCGACTCCGAAAGTGGCTCAGGTGAAACCAAAACCTGTACCATTTGAGTTTACGGCCAATGTAGACAATATCCCAGTACAGCTTCCTGCCTGTGAAGGTAACAATTGCCCTGAGTTTCAAGTACAGCGTTTAAAAAGCAATTATGCCTTTATTGATCAACAGGTGGATGCAGCAATTATTGCGACCTTACGGGATAATCTGGATTTAACCATGACTAACCCAGCAGCTTCGGAACTTGTGGCATCAGAGCCTCAAACGACCGATCTGCGTCAGCAAGTGCAGCAATATGCCAAAGCTTTTTTAGCACTCGATCAGGAACTGAAAAAGATGAATGCCAATCCGCAAATCAGTTTTCATGTTCAGCCTAAAATTTTGCGCAAACAGGATCATTTGGTTACGGTACAGCTCAATTCAGATAGTTTCTTGGGCGGGGCACATGGTGCTGCTGCACAACAATATTTAATGTTTGATTTAAAACATCAGCAGCAGCTTCATTTGAATGACATTCTATTGCCAGATCGTAGAAATGCTTTGTTAAAACAGCTGCATCAGCAGTTTGCACAGTGGGTCGAGGCGCAAAAACTGGCAGACAATGTTCAAGAATATGAAGATGCTTGGCCATTTAAACTCACGAATAATTTTTATCTCAGCTCGCAAGGTTTGGTGCTGCAATATGCCGAGTATGAAATCGGACCTTATGTGGTTGGAATGCCAAGTTTTACCATTCCATACGCACAGTTAAAAGGTATTCTTAAACCTGAATATTTACCAAAACCAGAGATAACGCAGACCAAAACTGCCAGCAAAGTCCAGCATTCAACATGAGTTTGGCTTTATTTGATACCCATACCCATTTCGATGTTCCTGAGTTTGATCCAGATCGGGAAATACTGGCGTACGCTGCGAAACAGGTTGGGGTGAAGGCTTTGGTGTTGATTGGGTTTGTACAGTCACGGTTTGATGATTTACTGGCGATACATCAACAACTTCAGCAGTGGAGTCATGTGCCGAAAAGCTATCTGGCACCTGGGTTACATCCATTTTATATTGAGGAACATCAGCCAGAACATTTACAGCATTTAGAGCATATGCTGAGACAGCAAACCTGTGTGGCGGTGGGAGAGATTGGTTTAGATACCTTTTTGAAACAGCATAAACAGCCTGAATTATTACAAAAACAAAAACAGTATTTTACAGCGCAACTGGAACTGGCACAGCAGTTTGATTTGCCTGTGTTATTGCATATTCGAAAAAGCCATGCCGAGGTTTTGGCACTGTTAAAGAAACAGCGTTTTCAGCAAGGCGGGATTGCCCATGCTTTTAGCGGTGGCATTGAAGAAGCCAAAGCCTTTATTCACATGGGTTTTAAACTGGGTGTTACAGGACAGATTACCAACCCGAATGCCAAAAAACTGCATCAGGTGGTACAGGCTGTGGGAGCTGAACATCTGGTTTTAGAAACCGACTGTCCCGATATGACGCCGCTTTGTTGTCAGGTCTTAAGTGAGCAGCGCACACGCAATACGCCCGTGAATTTACCTTTTGTACTCGAAGGTCTGGCGCAGAGCCTGAATCTGCCTGTTGAGCCTTTAGCTGAAAAACTTTGGCAAAATACCTTAGATGTTTTGCCGCTTGCAAAGACCAACATGCTCTAACCAAAACAGAACACTTCTCCAGTTAAATCGGCATAAAGTAAAGAAGAAAGGACGCCTAAAAATAAAATGCCGAATCGGAGGATTCCCGTATGGCTCATGCTAAATCTAAATACAGTCATATTAACAGTTTTCATGCATTACAAACCTTGCAGGTGGGTACGCACAACTACCAGTATTTTAGTTTGCCCAAAGCCGCTGAACGGCTTGGTGATTTAAGCAAATTGCCAAAATCATTGAAGGTGTTACTGGAAAACCTCCTGAGATTTGAAGATAACCATACGGTTACCAGTGCTCATATTCATGCGATTGCGGATTGGTTAAAACAAAAAACCAGTGAACAGGAAATTCAGTATCGCCCTGCACGGGTATTGATGCAGGATTTTACAGGTGTGCCTGCGGTGGTTGATCTGGCTGCAATGCGTGCAGCAGTTGCCAAAGCAGGTCAGAACCCTGACAAGATTAATCCGCTGTCACCTGTGGATCTGGTGATCGATCACTCGGTGATGGTCGATCATTTCGCCAGTAGCCATGCGTTTCATGACAATGTTGAAATCGAAATGCAGCGCAATGCCGAGCGTTACCAGTTCTTACGCTGGGGGCAGTCGGCATTTAACAATTTTAGTGTGGTGCCGCCAGGCACAGGGATTTGCCATCAGGTCAATCTGGAATATTTGGCGCAAGCGGTTTGGACAGCCGAAGATGACGGGCAAACTTTTGCCTTTCCTGATACCTTGGTGGGGACAGACTCACATACCACAATGATCAATGGCTTGGGGGTGTTGGGTTGGGGTGTTGGTGGGATTGAAGCCGAAGCAGCGATGCTCGGACAACCGATTTCTATGCTGATTCCCGAAGTGATCGGTTTTAAACTCACAGGAAAATTGCCTGAAGGGATTACCGCGACTGATTTGGTGCTAACCATTACCCAAATGCTGCGTAAAAAAGGTGTGGTGGGTAAGTTTGTAGAATTTTATGGTGATGGATTGGCAGATTTGCCACTGGCTGACCGCGCGACGATTGCCAATATGGCACCTGAATATGGCGCAACCTGCGGCTTCTTCCCGATTGATGAAGTGACCTTGGGATATTTACGTTTAACAGGTCGCCAGCCTGAACGGATTGCACTGGTTGAAGCCTATAGTCAGGCGCAAGGTTTATGGCGTAACGCAGGCGATGAACCTGAATTTACTGACAGCTTAAGTCTGGATATGTCCAGTGTTCAAGCCTGTTTGGCAGGGCCGAAACGCCCGCAAGATCGAGTGCTACTGTCGAATGTTGCTAAAACTTTTGATGAAGTCTTAGAACTCAGTATTAAGCCCGCCAAACAGGATAAAGAAAAACTTGAAAATGAAGGTGGCGGTACAGCCGTGGCTGCACAAACCGCCAGTGTGCAAAATGATGCGCCAAGCTGTACGCTCAATGGTGAACACTTTGAGCTCAAGCATGGCGATGTAGTTATTTCGGCAATTACGTCATGTACCAATACCTCCAACCCAAGCGTTATGCTGGCAGCAGGTTTGCTAGCGAAAAAAGCCATCGAAAAAGGTTTGCAGCGTAAACCGTGGGTAAAAAGTTCTTTAGCCCCTGGTTCTAAAGTGGTGACAGACTACCTTGATGCAGCAGGATTAACGCCATATTTAAATCAGTTAGGTTATCAGTTGGTGGGGTATGGTTGTACCACCTGTATTGGTAACTCTGGGCCTTTACCTGAAGTCATTGAAGAAGCGATTCAATGTCATGATTTAAATGTCGCTTCGGTACTTTCAGGTAACCGTAACTTCGAAGGTCGCGTGCATCCACTGGTCAAAACTAACTGGTTGGCTTCACCGCCATTGGTGATTGCTTTTGGGTTGGCAGGGACGATTCGTATCGATTTAACCACAGAGCCACTGGCGACCAACGATCAGGGTGAAGCAATTTACCTCAAAGATATTTGGCCGACTACAGAAGAAATTACAACCGCCTTACGGCAAGTCAATACGGCAATGTTCCACCGCGAATATGCACAGGTGTTTGAGGGAGATGCCAGTTGGAAAGCCATTCAGATTCCTGAAAGCCAAACTTATGCGTGGGATGACACCTCGACGTATATTCAGCATCCGCCATTTTTTGCAGGGATTGATCAGCCTCCTGCACCAATTGACAACATTGTCGATGCCCGAATTTTGGCGGTCCTCGGTGATTCGGTCACCACAGACCACATTTCACCTGCGGGAAATATCAAAAAAGACAGTCCTGCGGGACGTTACTTGCAAGCTCATGGAGTTGAGCCGAAAGATTTTAACTCCTATGGTTCACGCCGTGGCAACCATGAAGTGATGATGCGCGGCACATTTGCCAATATCCGTATTAAAAACGAAATGCTAGGAGGCGAAGAAGGTGGCAATACGATTCATATTCCGAGCGGTGAGAAACTGGCAATTTATGATGCGGCAATGCGCTATCAGCAAGAACATACACCACTGCTGATTATTGCAGGTAAAGAATATGGAACAGGTTCGTCGCGTGACTGGGCTGCCAAAGGCACGAATTTACTTGGTGTAAAAGCCGTGATTGCGGAAAGTTTTGAACGGATTCACCGTTCGAATCTGGTGGGCATGGGCGTGTTACCGCTACAGTTTGTTGATGGTCAAACCCGTCAAAGCCTGAATCTGACAGGTCGAGAGATTATTTCGATTTCAGGGCTTTCTGATCATTTACAGCCACATCAAAGCTTACAGGTACATGTCAAACGTGATGATGGTTCGCGTGATCAGTTTGAAGTGTTGTGTCGCATTGATACCCTGAATGAAGTGGAATATTTTAAAGCAGGCGGGATCTTGCATTATGTGTTACGTCATCTGATCGCATCCTGATTTTTCTCTTATAGGGGAAACACAAGGGACTGATGAAAGAAGTCTATTGATGTTCTAGAGAAAAAGCGCTGAGTTATTCTTGGCGCTTTTTTCATTCCCTCTAAGTTGCAAAAAGCAGTAAAATAGCCGCCCTGTCTTTTAATTCCTGAAATGTTAGTGCTATGACCGATCTTGCTCATGATGAATATGACCGCCGTTTTGCAGGTGTTGCCAAAATTTATGGTGAGCCGAATTTCAACCAGTTTGAACAAAGTCATGTCATGGTGATCGGCATTGGTGGTGTGGGGAGTTGGGCTGTAGAAGCCTTGGCGCGTACAGGGATTGGGCGTTTAACACTGGTCGATATGGACGTGATTGCATCATCCAATATTAACCGCCAGTTACCTGCTATCAGTTCGACACTGGGGCATGACAAAGTTGCGGTGATGGCAGAGCGTTGTCGTCAGATTAACCCGCGCATGCAGGTCGACGTCATTGATGATTATCTTAGCCCTGAAAATGTCAAAGAACTTTTGCTTGATGTGCCTGATGTGATTCTGGATTGTATTGATGATGTCAAAGCAAAACTTGCCTTGATGTTGCACTGCCGTTTTAACAAGATTCCATTGATTGTGTCAGGTGGTGCAGGCGGCAAACTTGATCCGCTGAAAATCCGTGTGGCGGATTTATCTAAAACAGAGCAAGACCCGATGCTGGCAAAACTGCGTGCCCAGTTACGTAGTAAAGGCATTTGTAAAAAGCCTAAAGACAAGTTTGGAATAACCTGTGTTTACTCGATTGATAATCCGTTTTCCAGTGCTGATGTTTGCCCAAGTGCGGGCTTGCGCTGTGGTGGCTATGGCTCGGCGGTAGTGGTGACGTCAAGTTTTGCCATGATTGCGGTGGCTGAAGTGCTGAAAAAGCTCGAAGCGCTTCGTAAAAAATCAGCTTGATGCCTGATGGGTGCATACATTCGCCGTAGAATTGTATGCATATCTTTTGATTATATTGAAACGCGTCTTTTTAAATGTACAGAGCACTATATTTACAAAAATGAAGAACAAATGGTCAGCAGTATCAACATGCTCGATACTGCTAACAAAATATTTAAAGCTGTGCTTCTCGTAGATAATCTTCTGTGCGTTTCATCGCCGCCTGAATGTTATCAATTGCCTGTTCAACATCGGCAAAGGTTTTGGCATTGCCACCACTCAGCGCCTGACGCCATTTGCGTGCGCCTGGTAAGTTCTGGAATAAACCTAAAATGTGTCGAGTAATAATGGACAATGGTGCACCTTCGGCAAGGCGTTGCTGAATGTAAGGCAACATCTGCTGCATGATCTCAAAACGGTCAGGCATGTCCAGATTCCACAGCTCACCAAGTTCTGCCAGCAAATATGGATTGTGATAGGCTTCACGCCCGATCATTACACCATCAACATGTTCCAGATGTGTTTTGGTTTCAGCAACGGTTTTTATCCCGCCATTAATTTCAATAAACAGGTGAGGGCGATCTTGTTTTAAGCGGTAAACATCTTCATAGCGTAAAGGGGGAACTTCACGGTTTTCTTTTGGCGATAAGCCTTTGAGTAATGCAATACGGGCATGTACCACAAAATGCGTACAGCCTGTTTGAGCAACCGTATCGACAAAATGCAGCATTTCCTCATAAGACTGCATGTCATCAATTCCGATGCGGTGTTTGACATGTACAGGAATTTGTACGGCATTTTGCATAGATGCAATACATTCAGCCACCAGTTCAGGTTCTGCCATGAGGCATGCACCAATTTTATTGTTCTGTACGCGATCGCTTGGGCAGCCAACATTCAGGTTGATTTCATCGTAACCCCAGTCTTGCGCCATTTTGCTACAGGTTGCAAGTTCTTTTGGATCTGAGCCGCCCAGTTGCAGCACAATCGGGTGTTCTTGCTGATTGAAGTTTAAATGACGTGGCGCATCACCATGAATAATTGCGCCTGTGGTCACCATTTCGGTATAAAGCACGACATTGGGGTTAAACAGGCGAGCAAAATATCGATAGTCTTTGGTGGTCCAATCCATCATCGGGGCGACACTGATTCGTGGAGATTTAGTGGTTTCAATGTTTTTGATATTAGTCATTAAAAATCATACCTTTAATCAATATTTCACAACCTGCGTGAATCTGTGTAAACCCATATTTAGATGGGGGAATCGGTTTGCATTTACACCAAATTTTACACCATAATAGAAAAAATGGTTTGTGGTGTAAATTATGGGGTCAATTACAGCTAGGAAGAGTGCGGATGGAAGTGTTAACTATCGTGCAGCCATTCGAGTTAATCGAAAAGGCTTTCCTACCTATTCTGAAAGCAAAACATTTCATTCAAAGAAGTTAGCTGAGATTTGGCTTAAGAAAAGAGAAGTCGAAATTCAAGAAAATCCAGATATTTTGCTCGGTAAGGAACAGTTAATTGATCTGACTTTATCAGATGCTATAGATAAATATTTGGATGAAGTCGGGAGCGAGTACGGAAGAACGAAACGCTATTCTCTGCTCTTAATCAAGAAGCTGCCAATCGCGCGCAATATTATCACAAAAATAAAATCAGTACATTTGGCTGAGCATGTTGCTTTAAGGAAGGGGGGTATTCCTCATCTTGGCTTAGAGCCGATTGCTACGAGCACTCAGCAACATGAGTTATTGCATATTCGAGGAGTCTTATCACATGCTGCTGTAATGTGGGAGATGGATATCGATCTGAACGGATTTGATAAGGCAACAGCTCAGTTAAGAAAAACTCGCCAAATTTCATCAAGTACCAAACGTGATCGACTGCCAACAAGAGATGAGCTAGTAGCTGTGACGAGGTATTTCGCTGAACGCTGGAAATCAAATAGATACGGGTCAAAGTACCCGATGCATTTAATTATGTGGTTTGCGATTTTTTCATGTAGACGTGAAGCAGAATTAACACGATTGTTTCTTCAAGATTATGATTTACACCACTCAACATGGAAGGTACATGATCTTAAGAATCCAAATGGTTCAAAGGGTAATCATAAATTTTTTGATGTTTTGGAGCCATGTGAAGTAATTATTAAGCGATTGATGCATCCAGATATTCGAGAGCGAATGTTAAAGCTTGGGCATGATGAAAATTTGTTATTACCCCTGAATCCAAGAAGTTTGGGTAAAGAATTTAGAGAAGCATGTCGAATGCTGGGAATTGAAGATTTATGGTTTCATGACTTGAGGCATGAGGGTTGTACCCGATTGGCTGAACAGAGCTTTACTATTCCTGAAATTCAGAAAGTGAGTTTGCACGATTCTTGGAGTAGCTTGCAGCGATATGTATCAGTTAAAAGAAGAAGGAATATTATTCAGTTAGAGGAAGTGCTACGTCTCATCGATGAAACGTAGCAAAATCTTTGGAAGCTTCTGAATACTTTTTGTCTAAAATATCTGCTAAGTCTTTAACGTGCACCAGAAAAGGTGCACGTTTACTTTGATCTATCTTAAAAACAGAGAACGGAAATTCTTGATTATTCGCCTTTCTCAATGCTTCTGCTTTACTCAGATGAGGGTAATAATCAGCAACTACAGCCATCAATTCAACAGTCATAGAGCGATATTTAATAAACAGGTATTCATTGGTGCTCATTTGGAATGCGCCCATTTATAATAGACCTCCCGTTAATTACTTTTAGTTTCTAGCTAAGTATTTGATTTAGCTTTTATTCATGGTTGTATATCAAGTTACTGATTGAATTGCTTTTTGTGTTGTATTTTGGAAGATAGAATGGCTCTTACGGTAAATTTCATCAAAAGCATTAGCAAGCTCATTTAAGTGTACAAAAAGTGGACCTTTCTGGCTATCATCCAAGCGAATACACGAGAATGGGAATTTATGCTGACGTGCTTTTTCCAAAATTTTCTCTTTGCATAAATTAGGATAAAAATCTTTGGTAATATCCTCTAACTTGATGAGATGTGTTCGGTATTTTAAAAATAAGTAATCGGCTGTATTTAGTTCGTACACTGTGAGGCTCCTATTTAAAGTGCAATTAAGTAAAGTAGGGCTTTGGAAAAATATTATTCAAGTAAAAATAATTTTCAGAAGACCTTATGGGAGCCATTGTAAAAAATCGAAATAGTGGTGAAAATTGCTAAATCGGGACTCCTTTTTTTGACACTAGATTGTTTATGCCTAAGCTTAATGATGTTCAGAATACAGCTCTTGAGATTATAGATTTTATATATTTCTTTGATTTTGTTTCACTTTCAACTATAACTGCTCGGAAAGTAGACATTTATGAAAGGCTAAATGATTTAGTCGAAAGTTTGATTGTAAACAAGAACTTGAAAGGTCAAGAAGCTGAGACATATAAGCATTATCTGTTATGTGGGGTAGAGATTCTTGCTACTTATAATGCAGTTCAAGAATTGAATTATACAGACCCTAATTTAACGGAAAGGCAGAAACAAGAAGTTAATAAACAAGTTAATCACCATAGATTGAACTTAGTATGGAATGCTTTATTAGAAGAAATGAGGGAAAGTAAAGTATCTGAGAAAAGTTTTGCTAAAGATGTCGTTATGCTTACTATAAAATCAGGTATAGGACGGGCTTCCCATTCTGTTAGCTTCAGGTTGGTTGCTCAGATGTTAGCATTTGAGCAAGGTGGCAATATTTCATGTCATGTCTATCGTAGGCTTATCAAGTTAAAAATACTAAATAGTAGCAAAGAAACGCTACAAGACCATTATGATGAAATTGATAACAAGCATATATTCTTGAGAGCATTATTGTTTGTAGAATTTGAAATGTTACGGAAGCGATTATTCTGTGAGTATGGTGACCAGCCGTTAATCATGGAAGTAGCGCCTAATGATATTCTTGAAAGCATTAGGTCAAGGAGAGAAGCTTATTATCAAAAATATCAAAGTCTTTTAAACACTAGTAATAATTTTATTCGCATTAATAACAATGTGGATGTAATGGATAGCGAACAAGTACAAAGATATATTAAATCGATTAGTAAAAACCTATGCCATAATCGTATATTTTCAGAATTTAAAGGTACGTGGATTAGTCTGTTTGGAACGTGGCATTTGATTTGTGAGAAAGGATTTGAGCTTGATAATCCAATTTATGCAGCTATGAAGAATGATGATAGCTGTAGTGCTAGGGCTGAAGAAACCATGCGTAACCAATATGGTTTTGTAATTTCTGCTAGGAGTTTGAAAGACTGTTATAACAGGGTTAAAAATTTATACTTTTTCATTAGAGATTGTGTGAACGATATTGTAGAGGAGCCAAAGCATGGTTTTATTGCTCCTGATTTAGCAACTCATTTCTATTATCATCCAAATATGTCGAAGAATCTACTAGAGGTGCTTGAAGAAATCAAAGGATAAATATTATCTAAATCATTTATATTGTTTAGCTTATAATGGATGGGGTATCCCCATCCATTATAAGCTATGCACTGAGATGCTAAATTGTGTAAAGATGACTTCCATCTTGGCTCATACACTCTTTGGTGTAGCGTTCATTGATGAGTTCGTTAATCATTTTTTCTTTGGTCATTTTATGCTTCTTCGCCAATATTTCTAAGCATTGAAGTGTTTTATCAGTCAGATGATAATGGTGCTTTCGCCCTTTGTTTTTTTCCCTAAAGGCTTTTTGATGCCAAGCATTTGATATCTTATCTTTTATAGCTTTGTAGATATTGGTATCTTTATCCAACAGATCATCAAAGATAGCATTGATGACAATACGGTACTCTTCAGGATTCATGGGGTTGTAGTTTTTACTTTTGTGTACTCTAGCATTTTCCCTATCTTGATCCATATAGCTTTTAGCCCATAAATAAAAATCATCACTATCGAAGTTTTTAAAGTGTAATGGCTTCTTGCTTAGTATAGTGCTAAAATTAGATTCTATATTATCAAGAGAGCAGTTAGACTTATAATAACTAGGTAACATGAATATAGTATAGAGGAACCTAAAATATTCATTATGTATGTCTTTGAAAGCCTTATATTGGCGATCATTGGTGGAAATATAATTAAGTGCAAAATATAATAAACGCTTATTGTTCTTGTATTCATTCAGGCTTCTTCCACGTATTAATAATGTGTCTTGGAAATTTTTTAATTTATCGATTAAATAGTAAGTATCTCTTTCATTAATATCTTTGTAAATGCCTGTGACTTTGTTTCTTATCTCATCAGTATTATTTATAGTGTTTAATTTTTGAATATCTAATTGGACTAAATCAGTGTCCCTGTCATTGATATCTCTTCTGGCATGTTGCTCCTCATGTTCTTTATTCATTACATGAAGAACCCAGATCATATCTTCATCGCGAAGTTGTTTAATGAACAAATTAAAATCTTTGTGAGTCGTGCTTGAGTACATGGCTGATCTCCTTACTAGTAAGCTTTACGTGAAGTTTAGCCAAATGTAGAAGGAGTTTTAGGGGAGTTTTGAGGGGTATTTCGGTTGATTTCGCATGATTTTCTTATAAGCTTCTAGTTAAGCATATTATTGCAATGTTTTATACATTAGTATAGAACATTGAATATCCACTAGAGAGTAGGATCAGTTTTAATTTTTTTAGCCTTTCTGTTCAGTTTAGAGATAGCATTCATCTATGATGAGGTATTTTAGCATCGGATAACTTGACATTAATTAAATAACCCATCATTGAAGTAAATATACCAGTACATCATATATAGATATATTAAAATATCGATCAGATAAAGAAAATTACATTACTAGAATATAGTGTTAACTAGGTGTAATGACATAGTTATTAATACTAATATAGCGCTTTAATAATCATATTATCTATCTACTTAAAATATATTAACCTAGAACATATATCTACATCACTTAACCATGATGTTAAATCTAAACGTAATTAATTACAGATCAACCACTTCATGTAGTCCTAACTACAGAGAAGTGAACATGGTATCAATCCTCAATCAAAATAAAATTAATGAAGCAACCTTGTTGATAGAAATAGAAAGGTTCATTCAATCCAGCTTAAATTCGGCGAGACAACCAAGATCTTTCTATCAAAACTTTGCTGATCTACTCCTGGATTTTCATCAAGTCTATGACCCTGACTTTAGCTATTCATGCTTAATAGAGCCTTTTTGTCGTTTGTTATATGACTACGATTTGGAATATGAGTCACCAGAATCTCTTTGCAAGCTATTAAAACAAACACCATTTAGACAGTGGCAAAGTGATTTCGATCTCAATTGGACAGATCATCTTGATGAAATGCGTCAGCACCGCTTTAGTGAAAAACAGAATGCACAGAAGATTGACTCACGCTTGAATCTATTGATAGATGAGTATTCTGCACTGTTAGTCGTTCGAGTGGATTTAAGCTATGTTGCGAATATCAGCATTGAACAAGTTGACGATGACTTAGAAATACTTCGAAGAAAGATTAATCGTTCTCAATATGGGGATGATGTATTACTTTTGATTTGGGCATTAGAGCAAGGCGAAAGCACAGGTTACCATTGTCATGTTGCACTTGTGTTTGATGAGCGAAAACGTCATGGTGCATGGCGTATTGCGAAAGCAGTGGGTGATTGGTGGAAAGAGATCACCGATGATCAAGGTAAATACTTTAATTGCCATGATCGGCGTTATTTAAAGAAATATGAAGAGCGAGATGTTGTTGGTATTGGCGTGATTTATAGCAATGTGCCTTATCAAGTCAATAAGATGCGTTCAACGCTTTCTTATTTAGCTCGACCTGATAAAGCGCAATATTTAAGAGTAAAAACCTCAACCAAGATGCGTAGCTTTGGGATGTCTCAAGTGAAAGCGAAGATCAATCGAAGAAACTGTTATAAGCGGTGAGTGATTGCATAATGAGGTAAACCATTTACCTCATTATTTTTAAAAACTGAATGAATTAGCATGATCAATGCATACTGTCACATGAGATTTTTTCTGGATCACTGATGTATGCTTCAAAAGCAAGATGATGTTGACCTTGTGACTTTGCAAGATCTCGTGCTCTGAAGTGAATACATTCCCCAACACTGAGATTCTCTAGCAGCATATTCTGTGCAACCGATGTAGCTTGCATATCAAAGCTGACTGTACCCTGATTGGTCGTGATGACTTCCTTGTAGTCAATCTCAGTGGTGGGTCTGGTAATTAAAAATGCATACTCATGTTTGTAATCAGCACTGGCAAGTCAATAGGCTGGTTCAGATGTGGATGCAGATGCCGTTTGCACCGTTTCTCCATCTTGAATGATAGGGGCTTGAGTGGATGTAGGTGCTCGTGGGCGTTGTTCTGATTTTGAGTGATTAATGATTCGCTCAATCTCAACATCGATGCTTTCGCCAAAGTCTACTTCCTTGTCATAGCGGGCATCGCCTTGGAACCATCTTAAATAAAAGTTTGGGCGTTGCTGCTCTAAAAATTTAATCTTGTGATCCACCAGTTGTAGCAGTTGCTGATAGCCTGCTTCTCCAACTTCATCTTTCACTTTGTCAGGTTCATCGCTGATCCGATCCCGAAATAGCTGTAGTCCTGCAATCGTCTGTCGGATACGAATATCGTTACAATGGACTGAATTATCTGCAATACAGTCCTTGGCTTGAAGACTCAGTTTGCCATAGTTGAGTTCACTACAACCCGATAATAGCCCAATCATACCGATCAGAATCGCTATTTTATTCATCGCTTGATGTTTCCTGTTGCAGGGCTGCTATGGGTTAAATGTCCAATTGCCTTGATCTGTGGTGACTGTCAGTTCAATAATTTTGTCTCGACGGCAACGAGCACCCAATTTTAGGACACTGCCAAAGTGTAAGATCTTATATGTGTTGGGTTTAAAGTCGGACATGACTTGGCAATTACCACGATTGACAGAGAGACCATAAAAATTAAGCTGATCAACCGTTGATTGAATATTGACATTGGTGTAGTAGTCAGGCTGACCCACATCAGGTTCGAGTGAGATACGTATAGGTGAGGTTTGTGCTGCACCTGCGGATGTATTTTGTGCTGTATTGGATGGGGCGTTCTGAGCTTCTTCGAGCACATTCATACACTCATTTTTCAGACTTGCACCGACTTCATTCTTGTCGGAATCCCAGAGAATGTCAGTATGATCACAACCAAGGGTGTTCTGAGTAGCATTCTCTTTAAAGCGAATATTCCACGTATAGTTATATAAGCCTTTGTTATTCTGATCTTGATTGATGAACTTGACATTATTGACTGAAGTGACGGTATAGGTGTTTGGCGATTCCTGATCCAAGAGCTGTTGTAGTGCAGCTTTACCGTTGCTTTCAATTGCCATTTTTCCAACCTCAGACAATGGAATGCCTGAAGGTGGTGTTGCTTCGGTCTGTGCTTGGCTGGCAGCCGCTGTTGTGGCATGTTCGGTTTTGGAACAGGCTTGTAGAGATAAACCACAGATAAGAAGAAGTGCGAACGTTGTTTTATGCATTTGATATATCCAGATTCAGTTTTTTATTTTTTAGTTGGTTGATTGAGTCGCTAGGCCGTACTGGTTGGTTTCAGGATCACTGTCTTGGATTGCCCAAAACAAGAATAAGAACAGACCGACAATTGGAATGGCAACAATGCACACCCACCAACCTGAACGCCCAATATCATGCATACGACGCACACTGACTGCGAGGTTGGGGAGCATGACGATCAGCATGGCAAGCGAAGCAAGGTTTTGACTGATGAAATGCAAGAAGATACTGAGCAGCAAGCAGAAGAGTTGAAAGTACCAGAACTCACTGCGTGCTGAGCGTCCTTTAAAGTCCGCAAATTTCTTAAAGCAATTCAGAATAGCTGTTTGATAGCTATTTTCAGCGAGGTCTAATTTGTTAAAGATCTGTTGAGCTGAAGTTGTAGCGGTTGAAATAGATTCTGTTGGTGCTTTATTCAGTATGCTGGCTTGTGCTGGGATAGGTACATCGATATAGATGGCAATTGCTTGCTGATCTGCGCTGACCTCAAAATCAACAACAGTGCCACGGATAGGATTAATCTGTTCTTTCCATTGTTGCCCTGTAAATGGATAACGTGATCCATTGTCCCCTAAGATAATGCCGGTATTGCCTTGAATCGAGAAATCAAGAACTTTGCCTTTCATGATATATAGGTATCCTTATTCTTGGTATGTGCTTAGAAATAAACCCACAGCCTGTCATGCTTTTATTGATTGATGGAATGAATGACATGGGGCTGAATGGGAATGCCCATTGCGTACTGGGTAAGATAAAGATGAGTTAATCCAAGCGTAATCCATGACCACCATCACGATGGCTGGCGACCAACAATGCATAAGGATTTATCCCTGCAATCAGCAATGCAGAGTTTGTCTGGTTTTACTCAAGCTATTTTCTACCAAGCCGAATGGATGGTTGCTTTATTGTGCTCAATTAGTCTGTAACAGGGGGGACTACAGCCTGATCGGTAGAAATTGGGATACGGATTTGAGATTGAAGCATAGTCATGGTGACTCCTTAGGTAATAAGAAGTTCTACCGAATCACTGTCAATTGATTATGGTGGCAGAACGAGAAGGGGTTGACAGACTGAACCTAAGAATCAGCACACTCGAAAGTGTCCCCCTCCCGTTCCGCCGCAGAGGGGTGCACGAGATTACGCACTAAAAGTAGGAAACTTTTAGTGTTCTTAGGAAACGGTCTGTCAAAACCGACTGACGATGTAGGTCAGCCAACAAATCATAATCGGAGTTATCCGTAACGTCAATTTAAAAAGAATTCAGATATATATCATCTAGATGAGAATCATCTTTCTTTATTCGGGTTTGCCTCAACGGTAAGCCCTTTTTTATTTCTAGAGGTAAATCATTATGCGTTCTTGTCCTTATTGTTATTCAAATCATGTTACCCGTGTCATCCAAAGCCAAACACAGGCGGGTTCATCCAATGGCAGTACCTTCTCATCATCCGCATCTTTTGCCACGATTGGGGCATCCTTATCCAAATCATTGCCTGTGCCAATTTCGCCTTTGATTGGAGGAATTGCCGGTGCCGTGGTTGGTGGTCTATTGGGGAGTCTGTTTGATGATGCACCAAAGCAAACTCCAAGCTATCAGTATTTCTACTGTGAAGATTGTGGTCGTAACTTTCAGTAATTGAATCAGGAGAATACCCAATGGCACATCTGATTGAAAACATGGCCTATGTGGGTGCAACCCCTTGGCATGGTCTGGGCAATGTACTCACCCCGAACCAGCCGATTGAAGTCTGGGCACAACAAGCGGGTATGGACTGGCAGATTGAATCCTCCAATGTCAGCTATATGGCACAGAATCAACGTGGGCAGAGCATTATCCTGCCGTACGAAGAACAACGGGTGCTGTACCGCTCGGATACCCATGCACCGCTCTCCGTCGTCAGTCAGCGTTATCAGGAAGTCCAGCCTTTAGAAATTCTCAATTTCTATCGTGACTTAACTGAACAAGCTGGCTTTGAACTGGAAACAGCAGGGGTGCTCAAAGGAGGGAAGAAGTTCTGGGCGCTAGCGAAAACAGGACAAACTTCATCGTTAAAAGGCAAGGATGTCAGTAATGGCTATATCTTGCTGGCTACCGCATGTGATGGCACTTTAGCCACCACCGCGCAATTTACCTCAATTCGGGTGGTGTGTAACAACACTTTGGCGATTGCCTTAAAAGGACAAAGCAGTAGTGCAGGTGTGGTTAAAGTGCCACACAGTACCCGTTTTGATGCAGAGAAGGTTAAACAGCAACTGGGCATTTCGGTACGGGCATGGGATGAGCATATGTACGAAATGAAACAGCTTAGCCAACGCAAGGTCAGCCAAACCGAAGCCGCAGCTTATTTCGATGCGGTGTTTAACAACACCAGTCTGAGTATTACCGATCAGGATGACAGCATTATTCAGTTCTATCGTAATGTGGCGACCCAAGCCCAAAGTCACTCGACCAGCAAAGCCGAGAATAAAACCGAACCGAACGGACGGGCTTTATCCAAAGTCATGAGCATGTTTAATGGTCAGGGACGCGGGGCAGAACTCAGCTCAGCCAAAGATACGGCTTATGGCTTGCTGTGCGCCATGACTGAGTTCGCCGACCATGAGCGTCGTGCCATGAGTCAGGATCATCGTCTGGATTCAGCATGGTTTGGCGCAGGGGCTGCCCTGAAACAACGTGGACTGGAACAGGCGCTACGTTTGGTAGCTTAAGGACATACTTGTCTTAGCCTAAGCCATTTAGAAAGCTATCTCATACATCAAGCCCTCGCTGACGCAAGTCAGCGAGGGCTTGTTTTTTATGCTCAACATTACATTCTCTAGGAATCACTTATGAATACAGCACTTCCCATTTCAACCTCATCTCCACCCACTACACATTCATTGAATAACAATCGTCCCAAACTGTTTAGCGCCAAACGCTTTGTCGATACCAAAAAACTCAGCCAAGCCGAATGGCTGGAAGTACGTCGGAAGGGCATTGGTAGCAGTGATTGTGCCGCAGCCTGTGGACTGAATCCCTATATGTCGATGCTGGAACTGTGGATGATTAAAACTGGACGGATTCAGCAAAACCTCGAAGATGATCATCAAGGGCATGCACCTTTGTACTGGGGTAAACAGCTAGAGCCACTGGTGGCTGAATACTACAGCCTGCATACCCAGCATAAAGTCAGACGCGTGAATGCGATATTACAGCACCCTGATCCAGATAAGCACTTTATGCTGGCGAATCTGGACTATGCTGTGGTGGGCACTCCTGAAGTGCAGATTCTGGAATGTAAAACCGCAGGCGAACATGGGGCAAAACTTTGGCGGGATGGGGTTCCACTCTATGTTTTATGTCAGGTACAGCACCAACTGGCCGTGACCGGTAAACAGGCGGCACATGTTTGTGTGTTGCTGTGTGGGCATGAAACCAAAATCTTTAAAGTCACGCGTAGTGAATCAGTGATTCGTCACATCATTCAGGCGGAACGTCAGTTCTGGGACTGTGTGGAACAGGATATTCCGCCTTCGGTGGATGCAAGTAGCTCTGCAGGCAAAGCCCTGCAATTACTCTATCCCGAGCATATGCCACTCAGCACAACGGATCTGTCTGAAGATGCTGAGGCCAATCAACAGTTTGAACAGTTGATTCAACAGCGCAATTTGGTTGAACAGCACCAAGAGCAATTTGATCTGCTGAAACATCAGCTACAAGCCAAGATGCAAGAGGTAGAACGAGCAGTATTTCAGGGTGGCTCGGTGACATGGAAACGCGCCAAGGATTCAGTCAGTTTGGATACAAAAGCCTTACTCAAACAACATCCCGAATATCTAGAGCAGTTTCCACAAAGCAAGCAGGGCAGTCGACGCTTTCAGATTTACAACGATTGAACCGACCTGTTTACAAACTATCCCCATATTCCACAATCTCAATCCATCCCATGCTTATCCCATGGGATTTTTTATTACGTTTTTATTTAATTCCATGAAGAGGATATCAACATGATTAAAGGTTTAATTATTACCCCACCCGTACTCGGTCGTATCAGCATTGGCAAAATTGTGGAAAAGAATGGTAAACGTCTGCCAGAAAAAGATGATCAATTCACCATTACCAGCCAGATTCACAGTAAAGAGGGCTGGGTGAAACATCCTTTGGATGAGCAGCTCAGAGCCAAAGTCCCGAATCAGAAACTTCGAAGCATTCCAGTACGAATGCTATTTGATGACCCTGATCTTAATCTCCGTGCTGAATATACGTTGTTTGACCGTCAGACAGGACGACCTGTGTGTATTGGCGATGGTGAAACTTGTCAGCGTCGAACAGGTAAAGGGGTTGAACAACATCCTTGTCCATCCCCTGATTTGTGTCCACTGGCGCAAGGTGGACAGTGCAAGCCCTATGCCCGTTTATACGTCAATCTGGATGAGCAGGATGAACTCGGCAGCTTTGTGCTGCGAACCACAGGTTTTAACAGCATTCGCACCTTAGCGGCACGGTTGCGTTATTACCATGCTGCGGTGAATGGCTTGCTGTCCTGCCTGCCCTTACAACTGACTTTAAGAGGCAAAAGCACCAGTCAAAGCTATGGCACACCGATCTACTATGTCGATCTGACGCTTAGGGAGGGAATCAGTTTGCAACAAGCCATCCTTGAGGCCAAACAACTGCAACAGGAAGCCCAAGCCTGTGGCTTTCAACAGGAGTTACTGGATCAGGTGGCACGGCAAGGCTATGCTAATGCCGTGTTTGATAGGGATGAGGGCGAAGATGGAATGCAGGTTGTAGAGGAGTTTTATCCAGATGAAGCTGTTGTTTTTGAACAAATGCCATCTAAATCCAATCAAGGGGATGGTTTTGTTCAAGATATTCAGCAGGGTTTACAGAGGAGTGTAAGGGCAGTGAATTAGGAGGAAGTAGATAGCATGAGACTCCGTAAAATTTTATTGGATTTGCTTATCATTTGAGCGAATACCCGCTCGCATCAATGATCAGGAGTAAACATCATGAATGCGTTCACAGGTCAGACATTTCAGATGAATCAAATTATTAATATTAAAGAGGTAATTCAATTCACAAGTATTAGCCGAGCAAAGATCTATGAAATGATGGGTGAAAACTCACCATAATACAATCCAACTTTCCCTAAAAAAGTTAAAATTACACAGAATCATATCGGATGGTCTGCTTATGAAATTCATGAATGGATTGAAAATAAGTTAGCGAACCGTGCATAAAACTGGGAGCTTGGGCTCCCTTATTTTTTGGTTTTTAGTAGGCTGAGTTCAGTTTTTAACCTACGCATTAACCATGAGGACAATTGATTATTACAATTAATACGCTGATGAATTTACTCAAGCAACGTTTTATGTAGATAGGGAAAGCCTAGTTAGTTATTTTTATATCTCCAAAGTTAATGTTACGTTATCTTTAGAGGGACTATGTGTCCATTATTTTGTCTGCAATCAACCGCTATATTTAAAGAATGTAGATAAAGAACATCATTCTGAAATTTATAAAGAATTGGCACAGAAGTACTTTGGTAAAGAAATTGATCAAAGTTAAAATGATAAGATCGGGTACTTGCCTTAATCAACTGGCCGCTGCTACTGAGTTGATTAAGGCAAGTACCGAGTTGGTGAAAGCGAAGGAAAGTTTGCCACCAAAGTAAGATTGGGTTAAGAAAATTTATAGCTCTACTATGGAGGGCTTTTTTATTGAGTTCTTGTAGAGTAATTTTTCCCTTTTGGTACAATGATTTGGCTCATTATAGATAACGATATCGTTTTTTGTTGATTAAATAAATTCTAGAGGTGAAAAATGAACAAAGAGGCTACACACGAAAATGAATTATTATCGAAAATTTTAAGTGAAGAAATTAAAGCTACCGATATAGACACTTTTTTACAAAGAATTAGAACAGAGCTTCAATTATCTGAAGAAAGAACAGAGTTCTTAAAAAAAATACTTAATGGTACTTGTAAATTAAGTATTAATACGCGCAATGAGATTTTTAGATGTCTTGTGAAAAAAAATTATGAAAATAAAGGCGATATGTACTCTTATGATCAATTGGAATTAGCCGAGAATAACATTATCAGTAATGGTCCTTGTTGGGAGTATGATCCAGCAAAAAATGGACAAAATATTATTAAACACGGTATAGAGTTTGGTTCAGTTGCTAGTTATGGTGGTGGTGATTTTGGTCGATTAATTTCTTATACAGCTCCTGGACGTTGGATTAATGAAGATGGTGAAGAAGAAGAAGAAGAAAGACGTATAGTATTTTCTAAATATTATACTAATGGAGCAGACAAAAAATTTTTCTTAGATAGATTTAAGGATGATGATATTCTTTGTATTGCAAGTGTTGTAACAATGCATGATATGAAGTTCAGATTTATTTCATCTAGAGTCATTAAAGCTGATTCATTAGCCCAACTTACAAGAGAAATCAAGAATTTAATTAAAGATTTAGAGCTAGATGAGCAAGATAAAAATATTATTAATAATCTAAGGGAAAGTGCATTAAGTATTCTAGCTAAGTATTATGACTTTAGTTTGAATAATTAATAATATAGTTAATTAAGGCCTTAATTTTAAAGGCCTTAATTTTTTATTTGTATGATTCTAATATATTATTAATACTATTTTTTGAATTTATAACAGGTTGACCTTGTCGGGCATAGTAGGATGAAAAACGTGCGAGAATATCTTTTATAAATGGAGAGGAAACTTGAATTTTTAAGTTTTCATAATCCCGACTATATTCAGTTAATTCTATAGATTTGGCTCTTCTGAAATTAATAAATCCCCCATCAAAAATTTTTATCTTAGGTAGGTAGTGATAATAATTAGTAAAATTATTTCCATATAAGTTCTCTAGTTTATTTTTTACTTTTTTTCTAGTCTTTGCATCTTTAGCAAGTTGTGAGAACTCATGTAGTGCAATATCTTTAATATTATCATGATTGTTGATTTCAGCTATTAATAATCTATCAGTATTGCAGGTTCCATTTCTTCTAATAGCTAAATCACAAGCAGGGCTCAAACTAATGAAGTAATTTCCAGTTGTTATACATTTTAACAATGTTCCTGTTCTTAATATCTCATCTTTAATAGGATAAACATAGAATTCTTCTGGATAGGATGGTGTTTCTTCATCTTCTAGTAAATGATGAAGATGATTCACTACTAAACGTAATAGTGCTTTCTCAGTATTTTTTTTATCATCTTCATTAATGACATGTGTTTTCCATATATCTAATTCAGGCAAAATTGTTTCTAGAAAGATATCGGAAAGTTTTTTTTCAATTTCTCCTCTCCCACCTAATATATTTGTTAAGCCAGTTTGATATACATTTAATATTAATTTAAAGTCATCTTCATAGTCACCATCATCTCTTGATCTGATATTTATGACCAAACGATTTTTTTGAACATTCCCATGATTACCCGAAACAAACAGAATTGGCACTCTAATGTTACTTTCTTCTAATCTTTTTGCGATATCATTTCCACCATTGTGATTTTGATTTAGTGCTAAATCTAAAATGATAGCATCGAATGTTTTATCAAGTATTTTTATTGCTTGATCAAAATTATCAACTATGGTTTCAGTTATATTGTACTCATCATTTTCTGAATTAAATTCAGCCAAATTTGTATTAAATTGACTAATTGCAGTTTTATTATCTTCTACAAATAGAACTTTTATAATTTCCACATTATTCCCCTTCGTTAATAGCACTCGTTTCTACAATATCTATTCTGAAATAGACACCAATAGGCACATCAAAAATTGATAGATGTAAACCATTTCTTTGTGCTGCTTCACCAGCTATAGCCAACCCGAGACCCATGCCTTCTTTTTTGGTTGTAAATTGAGGTTCGAATATCAAATTTTTATCATTTATTGATTTATCAATACCAGGGCCACTATCCTTGTAATCTATGAAGGCTAATTGAGCATTTTCTTCGCCAATATGAATAGTAATTTTCTTCTCATGACTATTTTTTTCATGCATCCAATAGATACTATTTTGAATTAAATTAATAAATATTGATCTCAAGTCTTGTGACCAACATTCATATTCAACTGTTTGACTGCCAGTAATAGTGTAAGAAATATCTTTTTCACTCATATCATTTGCAAACATAGAAACTACTGATACAAGCTCTTTATAGACATTAATATCTTCTACCTTGTCACGATTTTTATAAGCTAGTGGGTCTAGCCTTGAAAACAGCTCACTAAAGCTTTCTGCATTCTTAGAAATTTCAGTAGCAAATGGAATACTTGCATTTAATTTATTTTCATCTTGTGTTTCTAAGAATTCGTTATGCCGTTTTTTGAAGTATTTAATATTTGATTTTATTGCTGATAATGGAAGTCTTCCTTCATGAAGTACCAAATTAATAATGTTACCTACAGTGGCTTGGCCTTGATACATTGCAAGTGTTTTCTGAAGGTTCTCTGCAGCTTTAGTAATTTCTTTACTCTTTTTAAATAACATCTGAGACACAGCTTCAGTTGAAGCACTATCTAGCCCTTTAGATTTTAATGTGTTAACAATCTCATCACCAAAATTTTTAAATGAGTAAAGAAGTTCAAGTTCTTGTTCAATTTTTACGGCAGGTCTTGATATACCAAGCTTTCGCCTAATTTCAAAGCGTCTTAATTCTAATAATTCGATAATTTGTGTAGAGATTTTTTTTAAATTATCGAATGCAAGGTTCTCTTTTAATCCATCACGAGCACTTTTTTCTATTAAATTAGAATGTTCTTCTGATTCAATGTTTATATGGCCTATTACTTGATTACTGCCTATTTTTTGGGAAGGATTTTGAATTCTTTGTTTGTTTAGTTTTAACCAATCAAAGTCTGCATCACCTAAAGGCCGAATTCTAAATCCGTTACGAAAAACACCTATTCCATTATAATCATCTAGTAATTTACGAGTTTCTTGTCTAGAAAAAAAAGTATTGGAATTATGTTTAATTCCACGTTGAATTAGTTGGTCAAGCGATTCAATTTCACGGTCAAATACTGAAATATCAAATTCTAATTTTCCACAATTTGTTGGTCGGCCTAAGGAAAAAGTTATTTCATCATTAAAGTTATGCGTAGTGGATTTTTGTGTTTGGAATTTGAAAATACCATCCCCATTCTCATTTAGCTTGCCTGAAATTCGATAATCAAACATATCAATCAAAGGGAATGGTTCAATTTTTTCTTCTATTAGTCCATCAGGGGATTGAATAAAATGATCTTGGATTATATAGACTTCAAATTTATCATTCTCATTCGCTTGTACTTCTTTATTTAATGGAGACATTAATTTTTTAATTTGGAACTGTAAATCTTGGAGTTTTTTATCAGACCATTCTTCTAAACCAACTTTATCTCCTGTAACAATTAAAGTAGTACCTGGACTTTCTTTTGTTTGAGTGGATTCAATTAAGATTTCAACATCATCTAGGAATTTGGCATTTTCAAATTGCTGCCATTCTATAAAAGCTGTTGTTTTTTCACCATTTTCATCAATAGATTCTAATAACAGGTCTTTACCTAAAATTGCTGCGGCATATCTACCAATACCTTTTCGTCCTTGTAGAATTCGACCTTTAGGACTGGTTTTTCTGTTTAGTTTATCATTCGTTGATGGAACCATCCATTTGGTAATAATGGTATCTCTATCCATTCCATGACCATGATCTTCTATTGTGATTTTATAGAATGAATGATCTTCTTTCATTGAAAATGTTATTTTTATATCAGGTGAATCTGCGTCAAATGCATTTTTAATTAATTCTATTAAGGCTGCATTATTGTCCTGTATCAGGTCACGACCAATCGTAAGTAAGTGCCGTCCTGCTGGGCGGATTTTATATGAACCAGTTATTTTATTGTCTTCTATAAATTGATCAGTCATTCCCAATTCCTTAATAATTGTTCTGCGATTTTTTGTGCAAGTAAAACGGGTACAGCATTTCCAATTTGCTTAAATGCGCTGGTGCGCGCAGGTTTCCCTGAAACATTTTCAAAATAATAATCATCAGGGAAGGTTTGAATTCGCGCTGCTTCTCTTGGAGTAATTGAACGGTTTTGCTCAATGTCTGGATGAATATAGTGATGTCCATCTTTAGAAATGTGAGCAACAACTGTATGTGTTGCAGGAAGGTCACCAGCAACAATTTTAAAACGATCGACAAATGAGTCGGTACCTTTATGGCTTTTTAAGCGTGAAGGTAGGTCGTTATAGTGTAATCGCCTTTTTTCACCGTTCCATAAATTGACAGCAAAACGATAAATTTCTAAGTCTTGCTCAGAATGAGGGCGAGCTTGATGCCAAGTAAGAGGGAATTTTCCTTTAATACCTGATTTTTCGAGCCACTCACTTTTATAACGAACATATTTTTGAGGAGCTGGTGTACCACCACCAGCTTGAATTTTGGGTAAATCAGCAAAGAGTTCCCATACGTTGACTTCGGGATTCCATTTTTCAGGCTCGGGATAGAAAGAGTCATCAGATAAATGATCCTTTTTGCCGACTAAAATAATCCTCTTACGGTTTTGTAATACACCGTATTCATTGGCAGATAGAACTTTATACTCAATCGTGTAGCCAATTTCGACAAACAAGGCCTTCATCTTGTCGAAATATAAATGACCATTCGGATCTTTAGCTGTAAGTAGGCCAAGTACGTTTTCAAAAACAAAATATTTAGGAGAGTAGCGTTTCAAAAATTCTGCATAATAAATATAGAGGTGATTCCTTGCATCGTTGACCATGTTGCCACGCGCACGGCCAATGAGCGAATAAGCTTGGCAGGGTGGGCCACCAATAATTAAATCGATCTTTTCATTATTTAAAATATTATCCAACTCCTGAAAAATTTCAGGCAATGTTTCTTTATCTATAAATTTATTGATAACAGAATTAATCTCGTTTTGAGGAACAGCCTCATAAAGCTCATCTCTCGTAATTTTATTATTCAGATAATCTGTATAAATATTACTTTTATTATTCTTATTAAGCCAATGAAAAGCTTGGCGTGTTTTTAAGGTATAACACGCAGATGCATCAGCTTCAACATGGGCAACTGGTTCAAAGCCAGCACGGATAAAACCTTCGGAAAGTCCTCCAGCACCAGCGAATAAATCCAGAAATTTTAAGATATTAGACATATACAGACTATAATTAATTATTTAAACCAGGATAACAATAAAGGATTATCTTTACCAAGCATTATAGACTGTTAATTTGTTGAAAAGCTATTATTTATACTTGCGATTCTAATTCTAACTGGGTCGTTAGACCGCTACTTTTGGCATAGCTATGAGTAGCTTTTTCAACGATCCATTTCAGCCTATCTACCTCAACTTTAAAGCCCTGTAGTTGGATGGGCGACTCTGTACTGATTGTACACCATAAGTCAAATTGATGCTGAATTTCGCCATTTGGCGCTTAATCTCAGCTATCTTCGCAGCACTCGCACGTTCGGCTTTACCTGTGTCATGGTAACTGGTTGATACACCCGTATAGTCTGAGTCACGGTCTTGCTCTGAATAACGGAATTGGTTACCATCGTTACGGGTAATGGTGATTGACGGTAAATCTTTACCAGAAGCAGTCTTTGCAGCACCAGCTTTAAAAATTAGTAAATGATCTTTATTGATGGCTCAGGTCCTTCTCTTTTTCAACTCAATTGCTTATCCGCGATTCGGGTTAATTAAGGTATTAATTGTTTCAATAAACTCCATGGTTACATTGGGCCAGAACAATAAATTAAAACTTTCCTGTCCAAAGTGCTCATTTCCCTTGATTTCAGGAAATTCATTTTGTAATTCCACGAATGAGATATGACCATTCTTTTTTTTAATAAAGGCGAAAATTTTTTCTTTCATGTTTGATAATTTAAGTAGTGTTGGTTTTTTGAGTCTAAAAATTTATTTAGGTATGTGCAATATTAGTTGATAGCTTTTAAAAGTTAATCATTCGTGAAATGAGTTAGAAAAATATAGTACTAGAGATAACTTTGAACACATGTTAAGAATTTATCTATCCAAACTTCTCTTTGATGATTTACTTAAGGCTTGATGGGTAGGAGAGTAATATTATTTAATTAGTTAAGCTCTACACCAATTTTACACCATAATTTATTTGTAAATCTATAAATTATTGTATTTTAATTATTATTTTTATTGATGTGTCCAATCCATCATCGGTGCAACACTGATGCGGGGGCGTTGCTTGATTTCAGTGCTTTGCGAGATATTCATTTAAAACCAACCTGTTGAATCAATGTTACATCGAGAATATGAACGAACCACTATTTTAGCCTATTTTGTGTTTGAAAAATGAGTGCGACCTATCACACCATACAGTTTTCCAAATGAACTCACTGTTATCTTCTAAAAAATAATTAAGCACAACGGTTGATATAAAAACCGAGTTTGAAATGTAAGAAGATAAAAAATGAAGTTGCAAACGACAGCTTAAAATAGTGAGAAATCCTGAAAAATGAATAGAAAAATACCATTACTCAATCTTCAGAAAGGTGGCTGATGTACAAAGCGACACTCTGCGGATTTAAGCATATACAGGGCTTTTCAATTGCGCGGCATAGTATCACAAAAATAAAATCAGTACATTTGGCCGATCATGTTGCTTTAAGGAAGGGGGGAGTCCCTCATCTCGAACTTGAGCCTATCGGGACTAGTACGCAGCAACATGAGCTTTTACATATCCGTGGTGTGCTTTCTCATGCTGCTGTTATGTGGGAAATGGATATTGATTTAAATGGCTTTGATAAGGTCACAGCTCAGTTAAGACAAACACGTTAAATATCATCCAGTCAAAAAAGAGACCGACTTCCTTGTTCTAAACGATTGTTTGATCATTATTAATTCTGAGTTCATTACTTATCTTTTATGATTTCGTCACCAATCCAGTTTAAAAAATGGTTCACCTTGAGAATGTTCTCATGGGTACGTGGATAAACTAAGTGGTGTGCAGATATGGGCACGGATAAGTCATCAGGAAAGACTTTGACAAGTTTTCCTGAATCTAAATAATTTTGGGTGAGTAAATTGCTTTCAAGGACGAATCCAAGCCCATGAGTTGCAGCTTCAAGCGACATGTATGAGCGATCAAAACTAAATGTATAAGGAAATTCAGGAATACTCAACCCGTGGTGTGCAAACCATTGGGGCCATGTCACGAGAGTGGACTTCGACAAAATTAATTCTTTTTTTAATAAATCTTTAGGCTTAGATACTGGACTGCGTTCAAGTAATTTGGGGGAGGCAAGAACTTCTAGTTTTTCACTTCGAACCGTTCTAATTTCGACACTTGTCCAATTCGGAATACCATGACGAATATCAATATCAATTTTATCTCGTGTGAAATGAAGGTTTTCATAAGAGCAAGACAAATTCACCTGAATGAGAGGATATTTTTCTTTAAATGATTCCAATCTTGGCAATAGCCACAGAAGCCCAAAGCTAGGTGAAGAATGGATATATAAGCTATCTTTGGGGCTTTTATCTGATGCTTGTTCAGTCGCTAACATCAAATTATGCAAGATAGTCGTTACATCTTGATAATAACGTTCACCAGAAGGCGTTAAGGTCACTCCTCGTGCGCCCCTTATAAATAAGCTTTGACCAATCATTTCTTCTAGTTTTGCTATTTGATGACTGACAGCAGATGGTGTGAGGTTCAAAACCTCTGCTGCTTTTGCCACATTTCCTAATCGAGCAGTTTGTTCAAATGCTTGTAAGGTTTTTATTGCAGGCACTTGATTGTAATTTTTTTCACTATTGTTCATTTAAAATTCCATTTTTCTTTCGAATCTCAACTAAAAATACCACAGACATGAATAAAATTCATGTCTAGTTGAGTTTAACCTTATTGCTGCTAACTGTGAAAAAAGAGAATCTAACGATGAATGAATATGTTGAAGAAAAGAGGAATAGACATGTTACTACAAGGAAAAGTAGCGTTAATCACAGGTGCCGCATCAGAGCGTGGCATTGGTCGTGCAACAGCAGAAATCTTTGCACAGCAAGGCGCGAAAGTCATTATTGTTGATCTAGATCTTGTGCAAAGCCAGAATGCAGCTAAAGCATTGGGCGAAGGTCATTTAGGTTTAGCAGCAAATGTTGCAAATGAAGAACAAGCACACGCTGCTGTGGAACAAGCCCTTCAACACTACGGAAAAATTGATATTTTGGTCAATAATGCAGGCATTACCCAACCTGTAAAAACATTAGATATCAAACGTAATGATTATGACCGTATTTTGGATGTCAGTCTGCGTGGAACGCTCATTATGTCTCAGGCTGTAATTCCCTCAATGAAAGAAAACGGTGGAGGAAGTATTGTGTGTTTATCATCCGTTTCGGCACAACGAGGTGGTGGTATTTTTGGTGGTCCACACTACAGCGCTGCCAAAGCAGGGGTTTTAGGATTAGGTAAAGCGATGGCTCGCGAGTTTGGTGCAGATAATATTCGTGTCAACTCACTTACACCAGGTCTTATTCAAACAGACATTACTGGTGGTTTAATGAATGATGATCGTCGTCATGACATTCTTGCAGGTATTCCACTTGGTCGCTTAGGTAAAGCACAAGATGTTGCAAATGCAGCGTTATTTTTAGCCAGTGATCTATCAGCCTATTTAACAGGTGTAACTTTAGACGTAAATGGCGGAATGCTGATTCACTAAAACTCAGTATTAAAAAATTTAAAATAGAGACATGGCCACGAGAGGATATTGTGGCCAAATGTAAAGGGACTCGCATGATGGATATCATATTTTCATCTGAAGTAGATATTACTCTACGGACTTCGGCATACCGAAAAATTGCATTTCGTCTGATGCCATTTTTAATGCTTTGTTATTTTTGTGCTTATCTAGACCGTGTAAATGTTGGTTTTGCCAAACTTCAAATGATAAATGATTTGCATTTGAGTGAAGCCGTTTATGGATTAGGGGCAGGGATTTTCTTTATTGGATATTTCCTATGTGAAGTACCCAGTAACATCATTTTGCATAAGGTCGGTGCGCGTCGCTGGATTGCTAGAATTATGATTACTTGGGGCATATTGTCAGGGTGTTTTGCTTTTGTACAAACGGAATGGCAATTTTATGTGCTGAGATTTTTATTAGGTGTTGCTGAGGCAGGGCTTGCACCAGGATTATTACTTTATCTTACATACTGGTTTCCATCTTACCGTCGTGCCCGCATGACAGTACTTTGGTTCATTGCAATACCACTTTCAGGCATGATCGGTGGGCCGCTATCTGGATTGATCATGAACAAAATGGGTGGTGTTCATGGTTGGGATAGTTGGCAATGGATGTTTGTCATCGAAGCAATACCAACAGTGATCGTAGGACTTTTTGTATTGGCTGTATTAAAAGATTCAGTACAGGATGCTAATTGGCTTAGTAATGAAGAAAAGCGTCTGGTTCAAGATGAGTTAGCTCAAGATAATCAGCATAAAGAAGGCCATGGCAGTATTAAAGACTTTATTAGTGATAAACGCTTGTGGTTACTAGCTGGAATCTACTTTTGTGTCGTAATGGGACAATATGCAATTACTTTCTGGTTGCCGACATTAATTCGTAACTCGGGCATTAGCGACAACTTGCATATTGGCTTGTTGACCAGCCTACCTTATATGTGTGCCATAGTTGTAATGCTATTAGCAGGCCGTAGCGGAGATCACTTTAGAGAGCGTCGCTGGCATTTAATTATTCCTATGTGTGCTGGTGCAGTTGCACTTACCTTCGCAACATTGTTTGCCTCAAATCTAACCCTATCGCTGATTTGTTTATGTATTGCGGCATCAGGTGTACTCACCGCATCTTCTTTGTTTTGGATGTTGCCAACTAACTTTTTAGGTGGTGTTTCAGCCGCTGCGGGTATTGCTGGAATCAATAGTTTTGCCAATCTCGCTGGATTTTGTTCTCCGTTTCTCATCGGTTGGATTACGACTAATACAGGTTCGAACGCCATAGGTATGTTTTTAATCACAGCAGTCTTAGTTGTCGGCGCCAGCCTAGTATTGCGCGTTCCAGCAAAACTTGTTAATCGTTAATAAGAGAAGTTAATCATGTCAAATATGAATAAAGAAGCTCGTATTGCTGAACTACAGCAACGTGCATATAACATTCGTCAACATGCGTTACGTATGGGACAAGTACAGGGCCAAGGTTATGTTGGACAGGCCTTAGGTGCAGCTGATCTACTTGCAGTTTCTTATTTTCATGCAATGAAATATCAGCCTGAAAATCCTGAATGGGAAGGACGAGATCGCTTTTATCTTTCAATAGGTCATTATGCAATTGCTTTATATGCTGCTTTGATCGAAGCAAAGATTATTCCACTTGAAGAACTAGAAACCTATGGTTCTGATGACAGTCGTTTACCTATGTCAGGCATGGCAACGTATACCCCTGGTATGGAAATCACAGGTGGTTCACTTGGTCATGGTTTAGGTATTGCGGTAGGCGCTTGCCTCGGATTAAAGCAAAAGAAATCAGAGTCTTTTGTTTATAACTTCCTATCAGATGGTGAGCTCAATGAAGGCTCGACATGGGAAGCAGTCATGTCGGCTTCACATTGGAAATTAGATAATCTAATTGCAATTATTGATGTGAATAATCAGCAAGCCGATGGGCATTCAAGTGAAATTCTAGCTTTTGAACCGATTGTAGATCGTTGGCAATCATTTGGTTGGTATACCCAACGCGTAGATGGCAACAATATGGAAGCTTTACTTGATGCTTTCGATCAAGCGAAAAGCTACGAAGGGGCATGCCCAAGAGTCATTATTTGCGATACCAAAATGGGTAAAGGTGTTTCATTTTTAGAAAGCCGTGAAAAAACACATTTTATCCGCGTGGATGAACGCGAATGGGATGAAGCTTTAAATATATTAACCCATTACGGCAAATAAGGAGTTTAGATCCATGAGCCAATTAGCGAACTCTCCTAAGAAAAAATTAAAAACGTCTGCCATGATTGCTTCGATTGCTGCAGAAGGGCAACCAACCAAGCCAGCACCATTTGGACATGCTTTAAATGCGCTAGCGAAAGAGCGTGATGATATTGTTGGATTATCTGCGGATTTATCCAAATATACAGATCTACATATTTTCGCGAACCAAAACCCAGACAAATTCTTTCAAATGGGAATGGCAGAACAACTCCTGATGAGTGCTGCTGCTGGATTAGCACGTGAAGGATTTGTCCCTTTTGCAACAACCTATGCTGTATTTGCATCACGTCGTGCCTATGATTTTATTTGTATGGCGATTGCCGAAGATAATTTGAATGTCAAAATTGTCGCTGCACTTCCTGGTTTAACAACAGGATATGGACCAAGTCACCAAGCCACAGAAGACATTGCAATTTTCCGTGGAATGCCAAATCTAATGATCATTGATCCATGTGATGCCTTGGAAATTGAACAGGCTATTCCGCAGATTGCTGCTCATCAAGGTCCTGTTTATATGCGCTTGTTACGTGGTCAAGTTCCATTGGTACTGGATAAATATAACTACCAATTTAAATTGGGTAAGGCCCAAGTCATTAAGCCAGGTAAAGACCTATTGATTATCTCTACAGGGCTGCTGACTATGCGTGCGCTTGAGGCCGCTGAAGAACTTGAAAAAGAAGGAATTGAGGTTTCAGTTCTACATGTTCCAACCATCAAGCCTCTTGATGAAGAAACGATTTTAGCTGAAGTTGCAAAAGGAGGACGACCTGTACTTACTGCTGAAAATCATTCTGTGGTTGGTGGTTTAGGTGAAGCAGTTGGAACCTTATTATTAAGAAATGGGCAACATCCACGTTTTGATATGATTGGGTTACCCGATGCATTTTTAGATGCAGGTGCACTGCCAACACTACATGATCGTTATGGTATTTCTACAGAAGCCGTTAAAGAGAAAATTAAAAATCACTTAGCCTAAGAGAGTCCAACTCTGTTAGTGAATTGAGCATGGTGTACGACAGGAGTCTCGCCATGCTGCAATTTTATCACACCACTTTTACTCCATTTAATCATTCAAAATAGCTTATTCAATTAGCTGTTTAGGGAAACTTATATTCAAAATTTGCAGGGATTGTGCAATGAAAAAAAGCAATTTTTTATGTCTTATTGGTGTACTTATTGGAACAAATACGGCTTGTTTTGCTGAGAACTTATTTGATGCGAATCGAACAAATTTAACAGGGGATTGGAATGGCGAACGAACAGCTTTAGCAGATAAAGGAATCAAATTTGATGCTAGTTCCAATCTCGATATTGCTTACTTGGCAGATGGTGGATATAAACCACGACAAGAACCAACTTATGTTAGCCAGCTTTCTCTCGGTTCAACCTTAGATTTAGAAAAAATGATGGATTTAAAGGGAGTCAGTGTTCGTGCATTAATTATGGCAAGACAAGGCCAAAGTGTATCAGTAGAACAAATTTCCGATCCACATGCACCGCAATTGGCTAATGTACAGGCAAATTATGGACGTGGGAATTCAGGTACAAGACTTGCTGAGTTGTCGATTGAAAAGAGTTTTTCCAACGCAGGTACAAGTATTCGAGTTGGACGTTTCGCTATGGGAACCTATTTCAATGTAATGTCTTGTGACTTTCAAAATAATTCTTTTTGCGGTGCGCAAATGGGGAAATGGCAAGGCAGCAAATGGATTAATGCACCTGTGAGCCAATGGGCAGTAATGTCTAAATACAACTTTACCCCTGAAGCATATATACAACTGGGAGTGTTTGAGTATAACCCAAAGAACTTGGAAGAAAGTGAGGGATGGAATTTTGGTACAAAAGATGCCGATGGCGTCAATATTCCTGTTGAATTTGTCTGGCAGCCCAAACAGGCAATTAATAATTTATCTGGAATTTATCGTATAGGGGCATTTTATAATACTGCTAATGATCTCAAAAACCAAAAAGACATCGTAACAGGAGAACCAAAATCTCATACATATGGGGTGTGGGGAGTTGTAGAACAACAATTAACCCAAAAAGACTTAACTAATCAAGGGTTATATGGATTCATGAACTTTAGTTTTCATGATCGTACTACGAATAAAGTTGAAAATATGCAACAAGTTGGTTTGAAGTACATTGGGCTTTTAGATCGCCATCCCAATGATATTTTAGGCTTAGCTATAAATAGAATCCATGTCAGTAATCGTTATCGTCAAGTACACCAAAATATTAACGCCGATGCTGAATATAACATTGAAATGAACTATTCATATTTCCCCACGAAATGGTTAATGTTGCGACCTAATATTCAATATGTAGTAAACCCCGGGGCAACAAATCATGTTAATAATGCGCTAGTACTCGGTTTAAGCTCGAAAATTGTTTTTTAAAAATATATCCACTAAAAGTTGAACGATATTTTTAAGTTTTTGATATTTAAATAATCACTATTTTTAGAGTTAAAAAGAAGGGAATATTTTTTATTCCCTTAATTAATGAAAAAATCGTCGTTTTCAATAGCTAAAAATTATAGGTATAGGACAAACCCTGTTGGTGGTGATAGTCACCTCACGCACATTTTCAGCAGCACAACCCAAATACACCTGTGCTACTGAGCCATAGCGCATATTTTGATAATCATAAAAGCCTTTGGTTCTGCAATGACCGCAGTTGATTGAAACATTAGTCAGTGTGGTTGGATCATTATTCAGTGACATGATATTGAGTTTATCAACATAGCCTGTCATGGAATATTGCGACTCATCACGACGGACTCGGACTTCGAATTCTTCCTGTAAAGGTGGTTCCTGTGACAGTTCTTGTGCCTGCTCAGCATCAGTACCATTTTCTAAAAATGATTTATCGGTAAACGGCACATACTCTGTACTGTCCGTATTGCTTGTTTCAGGTGTTTGCGTATTTTGATCTGATGTTGCTTTTGGTTCTGCTGTGGCTTGAGATTCTTTGTTTGTTGGAGGAGTTTTATACAGAGGAATCAAAATCAGAGCAACTTGAATAAACTCATGATTTGGCCCGTGTACGGATTATTCAGAAAGACTTACAACAGTCGGTTCAGGCCTTGAATTACATAAAAGGCATCAATTGATGCCTTTCTCGATTACAGCTTTTTTACAATTGCTCAGTAGATATCACATACAATATACGATTTTCTCTTTAGCTTAATTTTGAGGGCGGGCAAATATCCTTACTTATTTTTTCGTTAAAAAATTTGTCATTAGTGAAACTAAACCAAATATCAAAGCACTGACTCCAAGAACTTGAAAAAAGGTTGATAAACTCGCATTAAAATATAAAACAGATATACCTCCAATAACAGCAGCAATGATCATTCTTATAGTACCTGCTAAAAGAGGGCCAAATAATCGTTTTGAACCTTGGCCAGCAAAATAAACTGCCATACCAATACCTATAGCACCATAAAAAGGTGCAACATGCTGCAAGTAATTTGTTCCAGTCTGAAGGACAGATGGATCATGACTGAAAAAACCAAGCCAAATGGAAGGAAAAATACTAAAGAAAAGTCCTATTGAGCCGGTGATAAGAAATGTAATAAAAACCCCGATCCATGTGATATGACGTGCTCTTTGAAATTGTTCAGCCCCATAATTAATACCTACCATGGTCATGATTGCTGAACCGATACCGAACATAAGCGGAACTTGCACGTAGTCTAATCGGGAAGCAATACCATACCCAGCGATTGCAGCAGATCCAAATTGACCAACTAAGGTTGTTACGATGACAACAGTTAAATTAAGTTGAATTATTCCAATAGCGGATAGTGAACCAATACCAAGAATATCTTTGAAGAACTGAAAATTGATAGGCTTGATCGATAATTTGATAATGCTATGCGTTGTTCGCATGTGCCTAATTAAGCATATGATGGCAAAAATATAATAACTTAAGACAGCGAGCCCAGCTCCAGCTACACCTAATGATGGAATGAATCCCCAACCAAAAATGAGAATAGGTGATAGGGGTAAAAGTAGTACTCCACCTAGAAGTGTTATACGAGCCGGAGTTTTTGTATCACCTGCACCGCGTAATGCGACTGAGAGTAGGGCTACGGCCCATATAAGGGGTGAACTTATAAAAATAATATTGGAATATTTTAGGGCTGCATCTAAAGCTAAGCCAGTAACGCCCATTAAGTGATATATCATCTGGGCTGAGGTGAGCATAACAATACTAAAAACTCCTCCCAAAATGCCAGCAAGAATTACACCATGCCAGACAAGGGATTGGGCATCTTCTGATCGACCTGCTCCAGAAGCCCGAGCAATTGCTGAAGCTAGTCCTCCACCAAATCCGCCATTCGCTAGCATTTGCATGAGCATAAGAATTGGGAACACTATGGCTACACCAGCTATTACATCAGTTCCTAGAGAGCTAACAAAATATGTTTCTAGTAATCCAATCAGGGTTTGTACGAGTAGAACAGCTATTGTGGGTAACGCCAGTTTTAGCATTACATGGGGAATTGATCCGTTTAAGATCGCATGATTTAAATCATGTGTATTTAACGGCTGGCGTACTGATTGTTCTCGCATAATAGATTCTCGCTTTATAAACTGCTTGTCATAGAGGCAATAGGGGTGCTTCAAAATTTTTGAGGTTGCCAGCCGCCACCCAGTGATTTATAAACTGCTACAGCAGCAAGGGCTGAATCGGTTTGGGCTTGAAGTTTTCTATCTGAAAATTGCAAAGCATTTGAATCTGCTTGTAATACTTCTATTCGGCTGTTAATCCCTTTTTGATAGGCAATTAGAGCGATTTTCTGTGCATGCTTTAATGCATTTTCTCCATCTTGGAGAGCCATTAACTGTTCTTGTCGTTTGGACAAGGTTGATAATGAGTTTTCTACATCTTCCGTCGCATGTAAGACGGCTAATTGGTAGGCTGCAAGATTTTCGGCTTCTTGTCCCTTAGCTAAGCGAATTTCTGCATTAATTCGACCAAAATCAAATAAGCGCCAACGCAAACCTAATAGGCTCGCAGCCTGATTTGAACCACTTGAAAATAAGTTTCCACTTGCTATGGTTGAACTACCAATCAAACCGCTTAAAGAAATCTTGGGATAATATTCTGCAATCGCACTGCCAATACGTGCATTTGAAGCTGCCAATTGTCTTTCAGCCATAATGAGATCTGGTCGTCTACGTAAAAGATCGTGAGGTGTTCCTGTTTCTGTAATATTAGGGATAACTGGAACTGGTTTTACTTCCGTTAGTTCTGCTCGGTGAGTTCCCGGTACAGTTCCAAGCATGACGTCGAGGGCATTCATGGCAATGTCTAGATTCATTCTAAGAACAGGAACAACAGCTTGAACTTGAGCAACATTCGCTTTAGCTTGTTTGACCTGAAATTCGGAAGCTAATCCTTTGCTGTATAAAAGATTAATGGTTGAAAGAAGTTGTTGTTGTGTTTGTAATTGTTGATGGGCAATATCTAGTCGAGATTGTAAGCCCCGAATATTAATATATATATTGGCAGTTTGAGCTGCGACCATTAAACGGACGGCTGAGGCTCCTGCGTTTGAAGACTGATAATTTGCAAGAGCCGCTTCACGGTCTCTACGAAGGCCTCCAAAAATATCTAACTCCCAAGTTGCACTTAAATTTGCATCATAAGAACTACCATGTCGGTCAAAACCTGGCATTGAATTTAAAACTTGCCCCAAAGGTGTTTCAACAGATTGGTAAACTTTAGCTGCTTGTGCGCCAACAGTACCTATTGGTTGTAAAGAGGCATTAGCTGCTGATAAACCTGCTTGGGCTTGAGTTACTCGAGTATATGCTTGGGTAAGATCAAGATTTTGTTTTAATGCTAATGTGACATATCGAGTAAGTTGAGGATCGTTAAAACTTTGCCACCATACGGCAATATCTGCTTTGCTATTGTCATTTGATGAGTTTAAGGATGTGCCAAGGTATTGCTCGGGTAGAGATATATTAGGGCGTTTATAATTAGGACCTACGGTACACGCAGTAAGAGTACTTACGATGATTGGTAGGAGAACGATAGATCTAGATAACATATTTCCCCCGAGACGAGATTTTGAACAATAGTTTAATTGTGACTATAATACAAATTGGTCACTCGTTGTCAATATCAGTTCGCAAGAGTTAAACTGCCACTTTCAGATAAAGGTTTAAATTGAAAATATGAGTAAAGAAAAAAGTAGTTATCCTGTTTCGAAGCGAGGACCAGAAGATCATGATGTAAGAGATCAAATCTTGAGTGCCGCTACAGAGCACTTCAGCCGATATGGTTATGAGAAAACTACAGTTTCTGATCTTGCAAAATCTATAGGCTTTTCTAAAGCTTATATTTATAAATTTTTTGAATCTAAACAGGCGATTGGCGAAATGATATGTGCCAATTGTTTACGTGAAATTGAAGATGAAGTTAATACAGCTATTAAAGAAGCTGAATATCCAGCAGAAAAATTAAGGGTGTTATTTAAAGCGATTGTTGAAGCAAGCCTTCGTCTATTTTCTCAAGAGCGTAAGCTTTATGAAATTGCCGCTTCAGCCGCGTCTGAGAAATGGGATGCTACACTCGCTTATGAAAAACGAATTCTTAAGATGCTACAAAACATTATTCAAGAAGGCCGTCAAATAGGTGATTTTGAAAGAAAAACTCCAATTGATGAGGCTGTTAAGGCTATTTATTTAGTTATGAGACCTTATCTGCATCCACTACTTTTACAACATAGTATTTCATATAACACCGATGCTCCAGTCCTGCTTTCTAGCCTTGTACTGAGAAGTTTATCGCCATAATAAGTTGTGACTATTGACTAAATTGGTCACTTGATTAAAAATGAGTCTCCTGATTAATTTCTTAAGGGGGGGCTCAAATATGCTTTATCGTCGCCTTATTCCGTTTACAGCAATATGTATATTTCCTTTTTTCTTGCTCGGTTGTGCTGAAAATACGCAATCTGACCCCCGTACTTCGGCGCCGTTAGTTCGAGTTGCAACTGTACAAGACGAAATCACTTCTGACTCAAGAGCATTCACAGGCACGATAGGGGCACGGGTAGAAAGTGATCTTGGTTTTCGTGTCTCTGGCAAAGTCATCAAACGGTTTGTTGAAGCAGGCCAGACAGTAAAGCGCGGACAGTTACTGATGCGTATTGATCCGGTTGATTTAGAACTTGCTGCCAAAGCTCAGCAAGAAGCTGTGGGCGCAGCCAGAGCCCGTGCAGAACAAGCAGAGAAAGATGAAGCCCGATATCAGGATTTACGTGGAAGTGGAGCTATATCTGCTTCTGCCTATGATCAGATTAAAGCGGCAGCGGATACAGCGAGAGCGCAGCTAAGTTCGACTCAAGCTCAAGCTAGGGTTGCATTAAACGCGAGTCATTATGCCGATTTAATTGCGGATGGTGATGGTACGATTATGGAAACACTGGTCGAACCAGGTCAGGTTGTCAGTGCGGGTCAAACAGTCATTCGCTTGGCTCATTCTGGTCAAAGGGAAGCAATCATTCAGCTTCCAGAGACATTACGTCCTGCAATAGGGGCTATTGGTCAAGCTACACTCTTTGGTAAAGAAAATATAAGTGTCCCAGCTAAACTTAGACAGTTATCAAATACAGCAGATCAACTCACTCGTACTTTTGAAGCACGTTTCGTATTAGAAGGCGATTTAGCAAACGCTCCTTTAGGTTCAACGGTTACTGTACGTATTGCCAATCAAACTCAGAGTTCACAACATTTTTTACAAGTGCCAGTAGGTTCCTTACTTGATAAGGGCAAGGGGGCTGGGGTATGGGTAATTAATGGAAAAACTCACAAAGTAACATGGCGTCCCGTTGTTGTTAAACAGCTTGATGATGAATATGCCTATGTCACTGGTAATATTCAAAGTGGAGATCGAATTGTTGCTTTGGGTGCGCATTTGCTTCGAGAAGGTGAATTGGTACGTATTGCATCACAAGCGAGTCATCCTTCAATTGGAAATGAAGGAGACCACTCATGAGTGAGAAGGGTTTTAACTTATCGGCCCTTGCTGTGCGTGAACGCGGTATCACGTTATTTCTGATTTTTTTGATTTCAATTGCAGGCATCGTTGCTTTTTTTAAATTAGGTCGAGCTGAAGACCCAGCTTTTACAGTGAAGGTTATGACCATTGTGACAGCTTGGCCTGGAGCAACCGCTCAGGAGATGCAAGATCAAGTTGCTGAAAAAATCGAAAAACGGATGCAGGAGCTACGTTGGTACGATCGAACAGAAACCTATACAAGACCAGGACTCGCTTTTACGACACTGACCTTACTTGATAGTACGCCTCCGTCTCAGGTTCAGGAGGAATTTTATCAAGCGAGGAAGAAAGTAAATGATGAAATGAGTAACTTGCCTGCTGGTGTTATTGGACCACTTGTTAATGATGAATATGCAGATGTAACTTTTGCTTTATTTGCTTTGAAGGCAAAAAATGAAGCACAAAGATTATTAGTTCGTGATGCAGAAACAATTCGACAGCAGTTACTTCATGTGCCGGGCGTAAAGAAAGTCAATATTATTGGTGAGCAATCTGAACGTATCTATATTGAATTTTCGCATGAACGCTTGGCGACACTAGGCGTAAATCCGCAAGATGTATTTGCTGCACTGAATAATCAGAATGTACTTACTCCCGCTGGTTCTATTGAAACCAAAGGTCCTCAAGTTTTTGTCAGATTAGATGGTGCTTTTGACAAGTTACAAAAAATTCGTGACACCCCTATAACTGCTCAAGGTCGTACCTTGAAATTATCAGATATTGCGACTGTTAAACGTGGTACTGAAGATCCTGCAACATTCATGATTCGTAATGGTGGGGAACCGACCTTACTGTTAGGAGTGGTGATGCGCGAAGGGTGGAATGGATTAGATCTTGGTAAATCATTAGAGAAAGAAGTCGGTTCCATCAACGAAGATTTACCTCTGGGCATCAGTTTAAACAAAGTGACTGATCAGGCGGTCAATATTAGCTCATCGGTAGATGAGTTCATGATTAAGTTCTTTGCAGCATTGCTTGTGGTTATGTTTGTCAGCTTTATTAGCATGGGATGGCGCGTTGGCGTCGTGGTTGCTATGGCTGTGCCACTCACATTAGCTATTGTTTTTGTAGTGATGCTGGCAACTGGTAAAAACTTTGACCGAATTACACTTGGCTCTCTTATTCTTGCTTTAGGGCTTTTAGTTGACGACGCCATTATTGCGATTGAAATGATGGTCGTGAAAATGGAGGAAGGTTTCAGTCGGACAGCAGCTTCCGCCTATGCATGGAGCCACACAGCGGCACCTATGCTTTCTGGAACATTAGTCACAGCTGTTGGGTTTATGCCAAATGGCTTTGCTCGCTCTTCAGCGGGTGAATATACCAGCAATATGTTTTGGATTGTTGGTATTGCACTTATTGCCTCATGGATTGTTGCTGTAGTTTTTACACCTTATTTGGGTGTGAAGATGTTGCCTGATTTTAAAAAGATTGAAGGTGGCCATACTGCAATTTATGACACACCACGATATAACCGTTTCCGTCAAATTCTTGAACGTGTGATTGCGCGTAAATGGCTTGTTGCCGGTAGTGTAATCGGACTATTTGTTTTAGCCGTAGGTGGAATGGCATTGGTAAAAAAACAATTTTTCCCAATCTCTGACCGACCGGAAGTGCTTGTTGAAGTACAGATGCCTTATGGCACATCGATTACGCAAACAAGTGCTGCAACAGCAAAAGTGGAAGCTTGGTTATCTAAGCAACATGAAGCAAAGATTGTGACATCGTATATTGGTCAAGGTGCACCTCGCTTTTATTTTTCGATGGGGCCTGAGTTACCAGATCCATCCTTTGCCAAGATTGTGATACGAACTGACAATCAAGAAGAACGTGAAGCATTAAAACACCGCTTAAGACAAGCTATTTCAAATGGACTTGCTACAGAGGCGCAGCTACGTGTAACACAACTTGTTTTTGGACCATATTCGCCATATCCAGTAGCTTATCGAGTTTCAGGCCAAGATCCAGAAAAATTACGTGTAATTGCAGCTCAGGTTCAGCAAGTTATGAATGCTAGCCCAATGATGCGAACTGTAAATACTGACTGGGGAACTCGTGTGCCAGCCTTGCATTTCACATTGGAGCAAGACCGTCTACAAGCAGTTGGTCTTACATCAAGTTCAGTCGCACAGCAATTACAGTTTTTGTTAACCGGTATTCCGATTACATCTGTACGTGAAGATATTCGTACTGTACAGGTGATTGCTCGTTCAGCGGGTGATATAAGGCTAGACCCTGCAAAAATTGGTGATTTCACACTGACTGGAGCAAATGGGCAACGTATTCCTTTAGCACAAATTGGCAAAATTGAAGTACGGATGGAAGAACCTGTCATACGCCGACGAGATCGGGTGCCAACAATAACCGTTCGTGGAGATATTGCTGAAGGATTACAACCACCCGATGTATCTACTGCGATTAGCAAACAGCTTCAACCAGTCATTAAAGATTTACCAAAGGGGTATCAAATTGTAGAGGCAGGTTCTATTGAGGAGTCCGGTAAAGCCACTAAAGCCATGCTTCCTATTTTTCCAATCATGTTGGCAATGACACTACTCATTATCATTCTTCAGGTGAGGTCTATCGCTGCAATGATTATGGTGTTTTTAACCAGTCCGTTGGGGTTAATAGGTGTGGTGCCAACGCTTCTTTTATTTCAGCAGCCCTTTGGCATTAATGCATTAGTCGGGTTGATTGCATTGTCTGGAATTTTGATGCGCAACACGCTCATCTTAATTGGACAAATTCAGCAAAACAAACAAGCGGGGCTAGATCCGTTGAATGCAGTGGTTGAGGCTACAGTACAACGCGCCAGACCTGTAATTTTGACAGCTTTAGCAGCCATTTTAGCTTTCATTCCTCTGACTCACTCAGTGTTTTGGGGAACGCTTGCTTACACACTCATTGGCGGAACTCTTGCAGGAACCATTTTAACTTTGGTTTTCCTGCCAGCAATGTATTCGATCTGGTTCAAGATCGGGGCTAAACCAGCGGTTTAATGATCAGATTTTCAAATTTAAAAAGTTATTGGAGTTCATATGTCAAACTTAAAAGTGGTTGTAATCACAGGTGTTTCATCTGGTATTGGTCAAGTTACAGCAGAAAAATTTGCTAAGCTCGGCCATAAAGTTTTCGGTACAGTCAGAAATAAAGTCAAAGCTCAACCTATTGAAGCCGTTGAGCTTGTTGAGATGGATGTGGCAGATGAGGATTCTGTCCAGCTCGGGATTCATTCTATTATTAATAAAGCTGGGCATATTGATATTTTAGTTAATAATGCTGGAGCAAGCTTAATTGGTGCAGTAGAAGAGACTTCGATAAAAGAAGCGAAATTTTTATTTAACACCAATGTATTTAGCATTCTTTGTACCACGCAAGCAGTATTGCCTTATATGCGGGTACAGCATTATGGAAGAATCATAAATGTTAGTTCAGTATTAGGTTTCCTGCCTTCACCGTATATGGGATTGTATTCGGCTACTAAACATGCAGTTGAAGGATTGTCTGAATCGCTAGATCATGAGCTTCGCCAATTTGGAATTCGTGTATCCATTGTTCAACCTTCATTCACTAAAACTAATTTAGATAAGAATGCACCCTTAGCAAGTTCTAAAATTCCTGAATATGACAATGAGCGTAACTTAGCGACTCATGCCATATTAAAACAGATTGATCAGGCACCTCAGCCCGATAGTGTTGCGGATACCATTATTACAGCGGCACTGAATGATTGGCAAATGCGCCATACACCGTCTGGGCAAGCATCTTTGTTAAGCAAGTTGCGTCGATTTATGCCAAGTGGTCCGGTTGATAAAAGTATTAGAAAGACTTTTGGTTTGAAATAAACATTAAGTTGTTTTTAAAAGATCTAAATAATTGTTTTTATTTAGATCTTTTATTATAAAAAAGTATTGTCTAGCCACTAGAACTTTACATAGACATTTTCTTTTTGAAGCAATGTGAGCTATTCAAAATAGATAACTAAACTTTTACGAAACTGATCAAAATGCGTAAAACCAACATGGGCATTGCGTAATATCAGCATACTCCATACATCACCTAAAACTGAAAAAACTTCAAGCAATTGAATAGGCTTAAAGATTAGTATTTTTACGTCTAGGGAACTTATACGTTGAATATTTACTACTAAAAAATAGTCACAAAAAGTGGTGAAGGAAGGAGTCTATACGAGTTTATTAAAAGCAGATACATCGCCGCTTCTATTAGCACAAGAACATGTTGAGACAGAACAATATTTAAAAACATCGGACATTCCATATACATTATTACGTAATAACTGGTACAGCGAAAACTATGCAATGGGGCTGGCGCAAGCAGTTGAGCACGGCAAAATTTTTGGGGCAACCCATCACGGCAAAATCGCCTCTGCTTCGCGTTTAGACTATGCGACTGCTGCCGCTATGGTATTAACGCAAGAGGGGCATGAAAATAAAGTTTATGAACTAGCAGGTGATACGAGTTATACCCTTGATGATGTTGCAAAATGGGTAACTGAAATCAGCAAAAAAGAAGTAATTTACCAAGACCTACCAGAAGAGGAATATAAAGCACTCTTGATACAATTGGGTATACCAGAAGGGTTTGCTACCATTTTGGCAGATTCAGATGAAGGTGTATCTAAAGGAGTCTTGTATAGTGATAACAAAGATTTGCACCAGCTAATTGGTCGTGCCACTACAAGTATGCAAGAGACGATTAAAGAATTTTTATCTTGAGTTGCTGCCATTCTCTTATCTAAAAACAAAAAGGCTTAAATTTTATGATTTAGGCCTTTTGCATATTTTAATAAATAAAAGAAATAGGTTCATTTTATTGAGAAGCTTAAGAAAGTATTTATTTACCCATAATCTTACTTATCTAAGAATTAAAAACTTATCGCCTACTACGCTGGTTTATTGATATTTAAATTGATTAATTAGCATAAAAATTAATTTGACTCATGTTGCAGAGTATCTGCATTGAAAAAATGAAAATCAATAAGCATAAAAAGTGACCACATCATTGTGGTCACTTCAAACTGATCTGGGGTTAGATCAAAGATCATCTTTATGGTCAGGTGGTGTTGAGTCAGTCTCTTTTTCAAGTGAATGGGTTGGGGGGCAAGGCTTGTCGGCATGTTGTTTGGCTTTATCTAACAAGTCGGTTAATAGCCGTTCGGCAGGTTGGCGGCCACCGAGACCGAAAGCTAAAGCAAAGGCAACAGCCACCGAACCCAAGGTCAAACCAAAGGCCAAATTTACAATCGAATCGGCAATACCCATCGCGCGTAAACCCATAGCGATGACTAAGCCTAAAATGAGGATGCGGACTAAGCTGCCTAGCCAGCGGGAACAGTTATGTTCTCCACGTTGCAGTGCATTGGCAACGATATTGGCTAACCAGAAACCAATCACCAGAATCACCGCACCCAATAGAATATTGCTACCAAAATGAATAAACATCGAGATCAAACCGCTGACCTGCTCCAAGCCTAAACGGTGTGCTGCCTCAGAGATCGCAAACAGCATGGTGAAGAATATAATCAGCGTGCCCACCGCACCTGAAATTTTAGTCGTGCCTAAAAAGCGTTGTAGATCCAGTTTGGAAGGAATCTCATCTACACCCGTCCCAGCGACTAGTTCACTGACTAACCGTGCAACAAAGCGTGACACGACATAGGCGATCACCAGAATTAAGCCTGCAGCAATAATTTGCGGAATAGCATTCATGATTTCAGACAGCATCGCGGTTGCTGGTCGCGAAATGGCTTGAATACCTAAAGCCTCAAAAGCAATAATCAGTGCGGTAATAATAATCAGGGTGAAGACAAAAGAACCGAGTAAATGGGGCAGATTCCCAGTTTTGAACAGCCCAATTTTTTGCGCCTGTGCTTGAATATCCAAACTGCGTAGCAAACCTTCAACCATGCCGCGCACAATATTTCCCAAAATATAGCCAACAAAGACAATCACGCCTGCAATAAAGATATTTGGCAGGAACAAGACGACTTCGTTCACCATATTTTGTACTGGCATGAGTAAACCAGTCAGACCGAGAATCGACAAGACGATTGGAAGAAATAGCAACAACACCAGCCAGTAAACAATATCCGCAATATTTTGGCTGATTGGGCGAACACCGACTTCCTCACTGAGCTTTTCATCAAGTTGAGTATGGCTCAAAATACGCTGCAAGCCCATCCGAATCAGCTGAGCCAAAATCCATGCAATAAAACCGACTGCAATTGCTGCAAGTAGGCTCGGAATAAAAGCCAACACTTGGGTCAGCATATTACTAAATGGCCCACTGACACTGTTGAGATTGAGCACATTCAATGCAGCGATCACGGCGATGATCATGATAAACCAGAACACGATCTTGGAAATAATCTGTTCAATATCAGGGAAATTGGCTGTATTTTGCGTTGTTGCGGAAGAAAGGCGATGGTTAGTATTGAGCTGATGCAGAAGCTTTTTTACCCCAGCAGCGATCAGTAGAGCGATCACCCAGCCGAGAAGTAAAATGACCACAACCGCCAAGATGGGTTGGAACTGATTCCAGTAATATATGGCGTCAGGATGCGATCCCTGAGGGCCTCCGGTGAAAAGATTATTCATGTTATTTAATCCTCTTATGTCGTCATTTATTGCTTATTTCCTATTTGTATAGATATTGATTTTGCTTTTTGTCAGAATTGAGCACTAACTCACGTTTACCTTAAAATTTGTTGTTTTTTTAAGCAATGCCATTGGTTGAAAATGCAACAAAAGCGCTGTAAACGGATACAAAGGCGATGCATGTAGATGCTTTGCTATGTTGCAGGCTTAAAGCTCCAGCGATTTCAAAAAGCATCTGTGGAAATAGCTCAAGAATTCAAGACAGACTGTTTATGATGAAAAAATACATCGAATCAATCTGGTTTGGAGTGTTCCTGACTAAAAATAAGATGGCTGTTGAATATTGACCCATCGTTTAAGTTGCAGTGTGTTGGGTGTAAATAATCGGAAATATAACTTAGGTCTATATAGAAATTTTGGCATTGTTTATGCTTAAATACGCGCATTACAGGAGAGAAGTCACCCATAGGCTCGCCGAAGGAGCAACGACCCCGGAAACTCTCAGGCAAAAGGACTGTAATCTATCTCAAAAATCTGGAGAGAAATCACGCGCATAGTGTGATTCACCGAAGGAGGAAAATTTGTAGCCATACTTTTTTGCTACAAGTTGAAGCTCTCAGGTACATATACAGATGGGGCATATTTACTCACTTATGGAATTGGGTGGTCATATGTCGCATCTCGCAACTGACATGTTTAGCGTTCTTAGTTGTTACAACTTCCGTACTTTCCCATTAGGTTTTCAATTACTCCCTTGAATATCAAGGTGGTCTGGTTGCATGCTGCCTTTTATTTTTAGCCATGCCTGGACTGTAAAGCATTTTGCTTTTATGTATTTGAAAAATGAGTAAATTTTCTGCAATTAATTGCCTTTTAGGGTGAAGGACTGAGGAATTTGTCATGGCGTCAACAATTCGTTTTACCACTGAGCATGAATGGTTACGTTTAGAAGAAGACGGTAGCATTACCGTAGGTATTACTGAGCATGCACAAGATGCTTTGGGTGATGTGGTTTATATTGAACTGCCTGAACTTCAAGCGTACAGCAAAGGTGAAGAAGTTGCTGTGATTGAGTCAGTGAAAGCTGCGAGTAACATTGATATGCCATTATCTGGCGAAGTGTTAGAAATCAATGAAGAATTGGTTAATGCACCAGAAACTGTCAATGAAGATGCCATGGGCGCAGGCTGGTTTTTCCGTATGAAAGCCGACGACAGCGCAGCATTTGCTGAGTTGTTGGATGCAGATGCTTATGACGCATTTATTCATTCTTAAGGGGTTGGTATGAGCATTAATTTTAACAATACCAACAGTTTCGTTAGCCGCCATATTGGGCCAACGGCAACTGAACAGCAGCACATGCTGAATGCACTGGGTTATAGCGACCTTGAAGCATTAATTGCAGCAGTGATTCCAGATTCAATTAAAAACACGAGCGTGCTTGAAAGCACCGATGGTGTGAGTGAAGAACAAGCTTTGGCAGAACTCAAAGCTATCGCTCAGAAAAACCAGATTTTCCGTAGCCATATTGGTCAGGGTTATTATCCGACTCATACGCCTGCGCCAATTTTGCGTAACTTGCTGGAAAACCCAGCATGGTATACGGCATATACACCATACCAGCCTGAAATTTCTCAAGGTCGTCTCGAAGCATTGTTAAACTTCCAGACCATGATCGCGGATTTGACAGGTTTGTCGATTTCAAATGCGTCTTTGCTAGATGAAGCAACCGCTTGCGCAGAAGCCATGACTTTCTGTAAGCGTGTGTCTAAAAACAAAAAAGCCAACAAATTCTTTGCATCATTGCACTGCCATCCACAAACTCTGGATGTGCTACGTACTCGTGCCGAACCATTAGGTATTGAAGTTGTCGTAGGTGATGAGCAACAAGTTGCTGACTTTGCTGAATTCTTTGGTGTGTTATTACAATACCCTGCAAGCACAGGTGAAGTGTACGACTACGCAGCTTTGGTTGAGCAAGTGCATAGTGTAAATGCCTTGGTTGCGGTGTCTGCTGACTTGTTGGCACTGACTGTATTGAAAGCACCAGGTGAGTGGGGTGCTGATGTTGCAATTGGTACAGCGCAGCGTTTTGGTGTACCAATGGGCTTTGGTGGCCCACACGCAGCGTACTTTGCAACAAAAGATGCCTACAAACGTGATATGCCAGGTCGTGTTGTGGGGATGTCAATTGACCGTTTGGGCAAGCCAGCACTACGTTTGGCATTACAAACGCGTGAACAGCATATCCGCCGTGAAAAAGCGACCAGTAACATCTGTACTGCTCAAGTGTTGCTTGCCAACATTGCCAGCATGTACGCAGTTTATCATGGGCCACAAGGCTTAAAAGAAATTGCTGAACGTACACACGCTTTAACTGCAATCTTGGCTCAAGGCTTGAAACAGTTGGGTGTCAATGTTAGCAATAGCGCATTTTTTGATACCTTGACCTTGACTCAGGTTGATGCAGCAGCCGTGCTTGAAGCTGCACGTGCACAAGAAATCAACTTGCGTGAAATTGATGCAACTCAAGTCGGTATTTCACTTGATGAAACCACGACACCTGAACACGTTGCTGCACTTTGGTCATTGTTTGCTCAAGGTCAAACTGCACCTGAATTTGAAGCTGTTGCGGCAGCTTACACATCTGCATTGCCAACTGCATTACTTCGTGAAAGCGCGATTTTGCAACACGCAATTTTCAATACGCATCACAGCGAAACTGAGCTAATGCGCTATTTGCGTCGTTTGGCAGATAAAGATTTGGCGCTTGACCGCAGCATGATTCCACTCGGTTCTTGTACCATGAAGTTGAATGCAGCTAGCGAAATGCTGCCAATCACATGGCCAGAATTTGGTAATCTGCATCCATTTGCACCACTTGATCAGGCGCAAGGCTATGTAGAAATGGTCAATCAGCTTGAGCAAATGCTATGTGCGGCAACAGGTTATGATGCGATTTCGCTTCAGCCAAATGCAGGTTCACAAGGTGAATATTCAGGCTTGCTTGCAATCCGTGGTTATCATGCGAGTCGTGGTGAAGGTCAGCGTAACATCTGCTTGATTCCACAATCTGCGCACGGTACTAACCCTGCAACTGCAAGCATGGCGGGCATGAAAGTTGTGGTTGTCGCATGTGATGACAACGGTAACGTTGATGTTGAAGACTTGCGTAGCAAAGCTGAACAACACAGCCAAGACCTTGCAGCCTTAATGATTACATACCCATCAACACATGGTGTGTTTGAACATGCGGTACGTGAAATCTGTGACATCGTGCATGCCAATGGTGGTCAGGTGTATATCGATGGCGCAAACATGAACGCAATGGTGGGCTTGTGTGCACCAGGTCAGTTTGGCGGTGATGTATCACACTTGAACTTGCACAAAACTTTCTGTATTCCACATGGCGGTGGTGGACCAGGTGTTGGCCCGATTGGTGTGAAAGAGCACTTGAAGCCATTTATGCCAGGTCATAGCTATCATTTAGATCGTAAGACCAATGCAGTAAGTGCTGCGCCGTTTGGTAGTGCGAGCATTTTACCAATCACATGGATGTATATCCGTATGATGGGTGGTAAAGGTTTACGTCAAGCATCGGCAATGGCAATTTTAAATGCTAACTACGTGGCAAAACGTTTAAACGCAGCTTACCCTGTGTTGTACACAGGTAGCCATGATCTGGTTGCGCATGAATGTATCTTGGACTTGCGTGGTCTGAAAGAAACCAGCGGTATTACCGTAGATGACGTTGCAAAACGTTTGATCGACTTTGGTTTCCATGCACCGACTATGTCATTCCCAGTTGCGGGTACGCTCATGGTTGAGCCGACTGAAAGTGAAAGTTTGTATGAGCTTGAGCGCTTCATCAATGCCATGAACAAAATTGCCGAAGAAATTCAGCAAGTGACCACAGGCGAGTTGGACGCAGAAGATAACCCGTTAAAAAATGCGCCACATACGGCACAAGAATTGACCAGCGAATGGGCACATCCATATTCACGTGAACAAGCGGTTTACCCACTACCTGAATTGGTGGAAAGCAAATACTGGTCACCTGTTGGACGTGTCGATAACGTGTATGGCGACCGTAACTTAATCTGTGCTTGCCCAAGCATCAGCAATTATGAGGACTAAGCATGTCTGAATTAAAAAATACGCCATTGGCGGCGCTGCATATTGAGCATGGTGCAAAAATGGTGCCGTTTGCAGGTTACAACATGCCTGTACAATATACCGCTGGTGTGCTGAAAGAGCATTTACATACCCGTGAACATGCAGGTCTGTTTGATGTATCGCACATGGGACAAGTATTTCTACGTGGCGAAAATGCAGCGCGTGCGCTAGAAAGCCTTGTGCCTGTGGATATTGTGGATTTGCCTGAAGGTATGCAGCGTTATGCGCTGTTTACCAATCCACAAGGTGGCATTCTAGATGACTTGATGGTAGCACGCCTGTCTCAAGACGAGTTGTATTTGGTGGTCAACGCTGCGTGTAAAGAGCAAGACTTGGCACATATGCGCGCGCACTTGTCGGGTCAATGTGAAATTGTTGAGCAATTTGCCGAGCGTGCTTTACTTGCATTGCAAGGCCCAGAAGCCGCAACTGTTTTAGCCCGCTTAAACCCTGAAGTTGCAGAAATGCGTTTTATGCAAATCAAGCGTGTGCAGCTCAACGGTGTTGAATGCATCGTGAGCCGTACAGGTTATACAGGTGAAGATGGCTACGAAATTTCAGTCGCGAGCGGTGATGTAGAAGCCTTGGCAAAAGCCTTGATCGCAGAGCCTGAAGTGGCACTGATTGGTTTGGGTGCACGCGACTCACTACGTTTGGAAGCAGGTTTGTGCTTGTATGGTCATGATATGGACCAAACAAAAACTCCTGTTGAAGCAAACCTGCTGTGGGCGATCTCTAAAGTTCGCCGCGCGGGTGGTGAGCGTGAGGGTGGTTATGCAGGTGCTGCAACGATTCAAGCGCAAATGCAGCAAGGTGTTGCTCAAAAACGTGTTGGTTTCCAAATTTTAGATCGTATGCCAGTACGTGAAGGTGCGGAAATTGTCGATCAGGACGGACAAGTGCTTGGACAAGTGACCAGTGGTGGTTTTGCGCCAAGTTTGGCAAGCCCGATTGCGATGGGTTATGTTGACATTGCTCATGCCAAAGAAGGTACAGAGCTGTTTGCTAAAGTGCGTAATAAACTTGTCGCAATGAAAGTGGTGAAAATGCCATTTGTTGCACAACGCTATTACCGTGGTTAATTAAGTGTTAAGAAAAAAGCCTGATACTTGTATCGGGCTTTTTTTTTGCAGTTATTTGAAAAGAATCAATCTTTTGTCACAAAGCTGCTGAAAAGTAAGTCTGATTGATAAATGCTGCGACCAGTCATAGTGAAGAATTGATGTGAAAAACGGATTGGCGTATGCTTAAATAAAATACTTAGCCAAGGTTAAAGCGATGTATTTATTAGAAGAAATTTTTAAAAAACATAAGCATCTCTATTCAGTAAATTTTAATTTGAGAATGCAACGGGGATTAAGTTGGTTAAGAAAAGCCAAAGAGCTTGATGATGATGCAGATTTGCGTTTTGTCAGTTTGTGGATTGCTTTTAATGCGATTTATGTAGAAAACCTGCAAGATGTTTTTGATGAAGATCAACAGCATCTCAGACAGTTTTTGCTCAGATTGTACCAGTTGGATCAGGAGCATCGTATTGAGCATTGTGTTTGGGAGCGTTGTAGTCAGGCGATTACGGATTGGTCAAATAATCCTTATGTCTATCAAAAACTTTGGGATTTTCAAAATCAGGATATTGATGAGCAAAGCTGGAAAGTGCATTTTCAGGCAGATCAGCAGCGAGTCCAGCATGCCGTTGCACATAGAAATACAGTGGAATTGCTGCTGATTATCTTTGATCGTTTATTTACTTTGCATAATCAAGTTATGCATGGCGGCTCAACCTGCAACAGTGTACTGATGCGGAAACATCTAAATACTGCCAGCCAAATTTTAATGACCTTGCTCAGTCAGTTTATGCTGGTCTTGCTGGAACATGGGCAGGCTCTGGATTGGAAAAAACCCTTTTATCCCGTGATTCAGGTGTGTTGAGAAGCTTGAACACGTTTGCCATAACAGACAAAATCAATCAGGGCAAAGCTGCTACAAAATACGGCTAGCCCTAAACCAACCCAACAGGTATAGACCCAACCACCGTGATTCCATGCATAAGTGCCCAGTGCTGAACCTGTGGCTGCGCCTGAAAAATACAGTGTCATATAAATCGAGTTCAGGCGAGATTTGGCAGTAGGACGGATGCGGAAAATAATGTTTTGATTGCAAGAATGTACAAAGGCAAGCCCTAAGTTTGTTGTTGCAAATCCAAGAATATAGAGCCAAATACTGTGGCTTGAATAATAAAACATGGCCCAGCTAGAGAGCAGTAAGATACAGCCCAAACCTGTAAACAGACTGCCATAACCCCGATCAGCATATTTCCCGACATAACGTGCCGACAGTGCCCCAAACACACCCACCAAACTGACCATGCCAATCAGTGAGTCTGCCAGATGAAACGGAGCGGCAGACAAATACATGGCAATGGTGGAGTAGATCACACTCATGGAGGCAAACGCCCCTGCGCCAACATAAGCGCGAAAGTTTAGGCGGCGTTCTTCTACGATCAGCACGGCCATAGACTTAAAAATTTCTAGATAAGACATTTTCTGGCGCATGACATAAGGCAATTCGCGTTGTAACAGATACGCCAAAATAAAAATTAAAATCGCACTTAAAATATAAATCAGTTTCCAGTGGACTAAATTCGAGAGTAGCCCAGACAAACTCGTGGACAGTAAAATTCCCACCAGTAACCCGCTCATTAGGAAGCCAACCACTTCACCGATTTTTTCAGGTTTGACAGCCATCGTTGCAAAGGGAATGAGCACCTGTGCTGCAACTGAAAACAGCCCTGTCATCATGGTGCCAAGCCAAAGCATGGGCAGGTTGACCGCACAGGCACACAAACATAAGCCGATACCTGCCAGACACATCAGTCCAGGAATGAATTTGCGTTTATTGGCAATATCCCCCAGTGGAACAATCAAGAGCAAACCTAAAGCATAAGACAGTTGTGCCAGTGTCACGGTTAACTGGGCTTGTGCAGCATCGACTTGAAAGGATTGCTGAATGGAATGAATCAAAGGCTGGCTAAAGTAGTTGGCACCCGCAGTCAAGCCGCAAGCCAGTGCCATCAGCCAGAGCAATTTCTTGTTTTGACTAATATCGAGAGTGTCATGCATAAACGGCCTCGGGGAATTAAACAGTATACGCAGTTGCTTCAACTTCAAACAACATGGTGGTCAATGCGAGTCCTGAAACAGGAATTAAGGTGCACGCAGGAAAAGCCTGATTACGCCATAGTTGCTGCATAATCTCAATCAAAACGGTATGTTTTTCGACCGAGTGTTCAACAATCAGGACGCGTAGCACCGCAACATCTTGCAGTGTGGCATCAACAGCATGTAAGGCAGATTCAAGATTGTGAAATGCCTGCCAGACCTGCTCGGCAAAAACGGCGGATAACTCTCCATCACGGGTTTCTCCACCTTGCCCAGCAATATGTAAGATCCGTCGAAAATTTTGTACTTCAACCACATGGCTATAAGCAAAGGGTTGAGGGTTGTAGAGGGTTTCTGGATTTAAAATGTTTAAACAAGATGTTCTAGGTGTTGATGTTGTTTTCATAGCGTGATCGTATGCAAGATTCAGTCATGCTAGTATCAAAGCTCAAGTTAACTTGAGGTCAAGCGTAAATGTCAGAAAATTCGATGCAGGCATTCATTGGGATTGGTGAACTGGCAAAACGTAGTGGAGTGAGTGTCGCAAGCCTACGTTTTTATGAAGAAAAACAACTCATTTGGAGCACCCGCACCAATGGGAATCAGCGCCGTTATTTACGTGCCATGCTACGTCGGGTCGCGATTATCAAGGTTGCACAGTCAGTTGGTATTTCTTTGGATGAAGTCAAGCAGGCATTTGCAGTCTTGCCAGATCATCAAGTTGCATCCAAGCAGGATTGGCAGCGCATGTCGAGCCTATGGAAGACGCAACTCGATGAAAAAATTCAAACCTTGTTACAGTTGAGGCAGCAATTGGATTGGTGTATCGGTTGTGGTTGTTTATCTTTAGAGCAATGTCCGTTACGTAACCCTGATGACTGTTTGGCAGAGAAATCTGCTGGCGCACATTTTCAGCAGATTTTGGCATTGCTGGATGCTAGTGTTTCAAGCGATGTTTGCTCAGACTAATCAGCATAATTCCAATAATATTCAGCGCGCAACCCAGCCACTGCCAAAGATTGAGATGCTCATTTAAAAATAAAACAGCCAATAAAATAGTCAGAATTGGGCCAATCGCGGCAATCATGGCGGACTGTGATGCACCAATACGGGCAATACTTTGCATTAATAGCATCGTAGGAAGTACCGTAACAAATAAACCCAACCCAATTCCATAAGCCCAAACCCCTACAGGAAGCTGTGCTAAGAGATGTAAAGGTTGTGGTGTTGCGATTAAAAAATGTACTAATGTGCCAATGCAAGCTATGCTCAGTGCAAGTCCTGTGAAATTTGAAGCACCAAATTTTTCAATTAAACGAGGAGTGAGCAGTAGATAGCAGGCGAATGCAACAGCACTGGCAAACACTAAACTTGCCCCTAACCAGAAATTGCTCTGCATTGGTGCATGATTTTGCTCTTGCAGCATCACAATGACCGTGCCTCCATAACTTAGCAAAATGGCAATATACGCTTTTAGTCGTAAAGGTTGTTTGTAAATTATGCTCGATGCCAGCACGGTGAGCGTTGGATACAAAAATAAGATAATCCGCTCTAAAGAAGCGCTAATGTACATGAGACCGATAAAGTCCAGCCAACTGGCAAAGTAATACCCTAGCAAGCCTGCAATGACCAAAAGTCCCCAGTCTTTGGGCTGAAGAGCCTGTCTTTGCTTGCGAAAATACCATGCCATAAACAGAAAAAAAGGCAAAGCACTGCCCATGCGAAGCGCCATCAAGACCGTTGCATCAACCTGAGACGACAAGGCATAGGCTTGTTTAATAAAAATGGCTTTTGAGCTAAATAAAAATGCAGCACATAGCGCAAAAACTGAACCGATCTGGTTGCGTGAGAATGAAATAGGCATGGAATAAGATGAAGAATTAATCTTCATTAAAATGAAGCAAAACTTTCCTATTTTATACTCTTGAGTCACGATTAATAAGCATTAAATGGAAATATCATCATTTATTAAATAAATAATGGGTGGTATTTTCGAAAAGTTTGATTAGAATCCAAACAACATGCAGAAAAAATGGGAGAAACATTGCAGTTTGCGATGTTTTTAACACACAAACTAGCCTGAGGAACATGCTCAATGCAAATCGGAATTCCTATGGAGACAGTTGCTGGAGAAAGTCGAGTCGCAGCGACCCCAGAAACTGTAAAGAAGTTGGTTGGCGCTGGTCATAGCGTTGTCATTCAAAAAGGGGCAGGGCGTAAAGCGGCCTATCTTGATGATGCTTATACGCAGGTCGGCGCGACAATCGCTGAAGATGCTTATCAAGGCAGTCAGATTATTTTGAAAGTTCGTGCACCCCAAGGGGATGAAATCAGTAAGATTTCAGCAAACACAACGGTCATCGCGATGTTTGACCCGTATCGTAATACTGAACTTGAACAGTTTGCAACCCAACAGATTTCAGCATTTGCATTGGAGTTGTTGCCTCGAACTTTATCTCGTGCACAAAACATGGATGTTCTCTCTTCTCAGGCGAACTTGTCAGGCTATAAATCGGTACTGCTTGCTGCAAATGAATACCAGCGTATGTTCCCGATGCTGATGACTGCCGCAGGTACAGTGAAACCTGCGCGCGTGGTGGTGATGGGTGTTGGTGTTGCAGGTTTGCAAGCCATTGCAACCGCCAAGCGTTTGGGTGCTGTGGTGGAAGCAACCGATTTGCGTCCAACCGCTAAAGATCAGGTTGAGTCTTTGGGGGGTAAGTGGCTCGATGTGCCAATGTCCGAAGAAGAACAGCAGCGTGCTGCCGATGCAGCGAAGAATGGTTATGGTTGGATGCCAGGCGAACAGTACATCAAGGATCAGGCTGCAATTGTCGATAAAGCAGTGGCCAATGCGGATATCGTGATTACCACAGCACTGTTGCCTGGACGTAATGCACCGCGTCTGATCAAGGCAGAAACCGTTGCCAAAATGAAAGCAGGTTCTGTGATTCTGGATATGGCGGTAGAAACTGGTGGTAACGTCGAAGGCTCGAAAGTCGGTGAAACCGTGACCACTGAAAATGGCGTGAAAATTCTGGGTGTACCGAATATTCCAGCCACAGTGGCAACAGAAGCTTCGGCGCTATATGCCCGTAACGTTTTTAATTTCCTTGAAACACTTTTTGATAAAGACAAGAACTTCTTGATCAATCAGGAAGATGAAATTCAAAAAGCCTTATTGGTTACTCATGGCGGCACACTGCTGTTCAAGCGCGGTTAAGGGGAATTCTCATGGTTGAAACCATTACGATTTTTGTGTTGGCGATTTTTGTCGGTTACTACGTGGTTTGGGGTGTAACGCCTGCATTGCATACGCCGTTGATGGCAGTGACCAATGCCTTGTCATCGATCATTGTAGTTGGTGCGATGTTGCAAACTGTTGGTATGCCTGCGCTTGGCATTGATGCCAATGTGCAATTCCAAAGCATCAATGTGGTGAGTGTGTTGGGTGCAATTGCGGTGTTTCTTGCCAGTATTAATATTTTTGGTGGCTTTGCGGTCACTGCGCGCATGCTGGAAATGTTTAAACCAAAGCAAAAAAATAAAGAGGGTGGCTAAATGGAATTTATTCGAGCGAATGCGGATTGGTTCTACCTGATTGGTGCTGTCCTGTTTATTTTAACGCTACGTGGTTTGTCGAGTCCGAAAACTGCAATTACGGGTAACCGTTACGGCATGATCGCGATGGCGATTGCAGTCTTGAGTACCTTCTTTATTGCTGACCATCCTGTGGTCTGGATGATTGGTGGTGCGATGGTGCTTGGTGCGGTGGTCGGTATTGCCCGTGCACGTACCGTTCCAATGACGCAAATGCCAGAAACCGTGGCGTTAATGCACTCTTTGGTGGGTTTGTCTGCGGTACTGATCGCAGTTGCGGCAATCTTGCACAACAACCAAATCTCTGCATTGTTTGCACAAAATGAAGCTGCATTAACCGCAGCAGGCGTACAACATGCGCACATGAGCAAAGTTCACTTGTTTGAATTGTTTGTGGGTTGTTTTGTTGGTGCGATTACCTTTACGGCATCTGTGTTTGCTTACGGCAAACTGGCTGCGAAAAAATGGGCAAAAACCATTGCAGGCGCATGGGTAAAACCTGTACAGGCAACCTTGTTTATTGCCATGTTGGTGTGTGGTTTCTACTTCTTTAGTACAGGAAACATGCCTGCATTCTGGGCGATGACTGCACTTGCGCTAGCATTCGGTTGGGTCTGGATTGCACCTGTCGGTGGTGGTGACATGCCTGTGGTGGTCTCACTACTTAACTCATTCTCAGGTTGGGCAGCGGCAGGGATTGGTTTTACGCTTGAAAACAACATGCTGATCGTAGCGGGTTCACTGGTCGGTTCTTCAGGTGCGATTCTGTCTTACATCATGTGTAAGGCCATGAACCGTAACATCCTCAATGTCTTGTTTGGCGGGGCAATGGGTGGAGCAGCAGTTGCAGGTGCCAAAGCGACAGGCGAGCAAGCACAGCGTAACTACCGTTCAGGTTCGGCAGATGATGCAGGCTTCCTGATGTCAAATGCAGACAGTGTGGTGATTGTACCGGGTTATGGTATGGCGCAGGGTCGTGCACAAAACGCGGTGAAAGAATTGGCAAATTTGTTGAAAGAAGAAGGGGTTAAAGTCCGCTTTGCGATTCACCCAGTGGCGGGTCGTATGCCAGGTCACATGAACGTATTGTTGGCAGAAGCAGATGTTCCGTATGAAGACATCTTGGAAATGGATGAGATTAACTCTGACTTTCCTGCAACAGACGTGGTGTTGGTCATCGGTGCAAATGACGTGGTCAACCCAGCAGCAAAAGATGATCCAGGTTCACCAATCTACGGTATGCCAATTCTGGAAGCGCATAAAGCACGTACCATTATGGTGATCAAGCGCTCTATGGCAACAGGTTATGCAGGTCTGGACAATGACTTGTTCTATAACGAAAAAACCATGATGGTGTTTGGCGATGCCAAAAAAGTGGTTGAAGATATGGCTAAAGCCATTAACGGTACAGGTCACTAATTGAATCTGGCCTTAAAAAACCACCTTCGGGTGGTTTTTTTATGCTGTGGAGTCTGAAAAAAGGTGCGCTGAGTCATGATTCAAACCATAAAATTTAGTGGCTATTAATATGATTTAAAAGCTGGTTTTGGCATGTAAATTCTAGGTTTGATTCCACACATTGATTTGCATTTGTTTTAACATCAACATCTATAGCATTTCCTCGCAAATTCATAACGGAATGAAGAGTCAATGGAACTTAGACAGCTACAATCATTCGTTACGATTGTTGAACAGGGCAGCATCGGAAAAGCTGCCCAAAAACTCGATGTCGGTACTTCAGCTTTAAGTCAGCAAATTTCAAAATTAGAGTCTGAGTTATCGACACGTTTGTTACAGCGTTCGGCATTGGGTGTCACCCCAACGCCTGCAGGACTGGCGTTTTTAAAACAGGCACAGTTGGTTTTACGCCATGCCAGTCAAGCTGTCGAAGCGGCACAGTCTTCTCGTTTGGTGGGGTATGTCAGTGTTGGTTTTCCGCCAAGTACAGCATCTATTCTTGCGGTTCCTTTTATTAAAATCATGGCTGAACGCTATCCCGATATCAAAGTACATCTGGTTGAAAGTTTATCGGGGAATCTGGTGCAATTAATTAATTCCCGACAGCTCGATATCGCCATTATTTTCAGTCAGGATATTGATAAAAACTGGTTTTTACAGCCTTTGGTTTCAGAGTCGATGTTTTTGATTGCCAATGATGATTTTTTAAAAATCTATCATTTAGAAGATTATTTAAAATTGGGCAGCATTCCCTTAAAAGCTTTAGCGAAGCTACCCTTGGCTTTGCCGAGCACCAATCATGGGTTAAGAAAATTGGTTGAACAGCAACAGATCGAGCTGAATGTAACCTATGAAATTGATGGTTTAAGCCTGTTGATGAACACAGTTTCCAATTTATGCGTGGCAACAATTCAGCCAGGCAGTGCTTTTATCAATCATCGCCATCAGCATTTAAATTTTTTAAAAGTGGTCGACCCATCGATAGACCGAACCAATTATTTGATTAGCTTTCCTGAAGATGAATTATCGCCTGCAAGTTTGGCAGCCAAAGCAGTAATTCGTTCATGTATTCATGATTTGATTGAACAACAGGCTTGGCCAAGTGCAAAGAAAGTTGAATGACTTGGCTTCTATGTGGGCTATGGATGTTTCACAGATAGATGCTTGCGACGACTTTGCGGTACAAGGTGTTTAAGTATTTTGAAGTAAGAATGAGAAAATTGAGAGATGCTTAAATGAGTCATTTGACCAATAATGCCACGCATGAATAAAATCTCACAAGCTCTAAACATCTATAAGCTCAATTTGATGCAATAAAAAAGGTATTTTATTTTTTAAATATAAATAATTTGATGTTTAAAAATATTAAACCCCTCATCGCTTTTGCCTGCTTACGGCATGGTGTATTTTCGCTTAAATTTGTCCCAAATATAGAGGGATGAATCACATGTATGATGTGCTTGTAATTGGTGGTGGCAATGCCGCTTTATGTGCAGCAATAACTGCACGTGAAGAGGGTGCATCAGTATTATTGCTTGAAGCCGCGCCTAAGGAATGGCGTGGTGGTAATTCACAACATACCCGTAATTTACGCTGTATGCATAATGCACCGCAAGATGTGCTGATCGACGCTTACCCAGAAGAAGAATATTGGCAAGATTTGCTCAAAGTCACAGGTGGAAAAACTAATGAAGAATTGGCGCGCCTCGTTATCCGCAGTACGGAAACTTGCCGCGAATGGATGAAAAAACACGGGGTTAATTTCCAGCCGCCACTCTCTGGTGCACTGCATGTGGCACGTACCAACGCCTTTTTTATGGGAGGTGGTAAGGCTTTGGTCAATGCGTATTTTCGAAGTGCAGAAAATCTGGGTGTTGACGTTCGCTACAACACCAAAATTAAAGAATTAGAGTTGGACGGTAGTCGGTTTATTGCAGCAATCGCTGAGGATGGAACGCGATATGAAGCAAAATCTTGTGTACTTGCCGCTGGTGGTTTTGAGTCAAATTTAGAATGGTTGCGTGAAGCTTGGGGACAAAATGAAGCGGGCGAATGGCCTGCCGATAATTTTATTATTCGTGGAACACGTTTTAATCAGGGCACTTTACTCAAATTTATGATTGAGCAAGGTGCAGATGTGATTGGTGATCCATCTCAATCCCACTGTGTGGCTGTGGATGCCCGTGCGCCACTTTATGATGGCGGGATTTGTACCCGAATTGACTGTGTATCTCTAGGGATTGTGGTTAATCAAAATGCAGTGCGCTTCTATGATGAAGGCGAGGATTTTTGGCCTAAACGTTATGCCATTTGGGGACGTTTAGTCGCGAAACAGCCGAATCAAATTGGCTTCTCGATTATCGATTCAAAATCAGTGGGGCGCTTTATGCCGCCTGTATTTGAAGGTCGTAAAGCCAATACCATTCGTGAACTTGCAGCACTGATCCATCTCGATCCAGACACGCTGGAAAAAACCGTCAACGATTTTAATCAGGCTTGTGTCAGAGGTGAGTTTAATCACACCATTTTAGATGACTGCCATACTGAAAATTTAAGCCCAGCCAAAACGCATTGGGCAGTGCCTTTGGATTCGCCACCTTATTATGCCTATGCCTTGAAACCAGGGATTACATTTACTTACTTGGGTATGAAAGTCGAAAAAGATGCGGCTGTGCGTTTTGACCAAGTTCCGAGTCCAAATTTATATGTGGCAGGGGAAATGATGGCTGGAAATGTACTAGGACAAGGCTATACCGCAGGTGTGGGTATGTCGATCGGTACGACATTTGGGCGTATTGCAGGCAAAAATGCAGCACTTTCTGCTTTGAAAAAACCTGCTTTCAATAAGGAGGTTGTTTAATGAATGCTCAATCAAAATCTTTAATTCCTGTGGTGCAGCTCACGGCCAATGAAGAACAGGTGAAACAGGCTTTACAGATTTGTAATGCTTGCCGTTATTGCGAGTCATTTTGTGCTGTATTTCCAGCAATGACAAAACGGTTAGAGTTTAATCAGGCTGATATTCACTATATGGCCAATCTTTGTCATAACTGTGGGGCGTGTCTGCATGCTTGCCAATACGCTCCGCCGCATGAGTTTGGGGTGAATATTCCTCAGGCAATGGCGCAAGTTCGTTTAGAAACATATCAAAAATTTGCGACGCCTCATGCCTTTGGTAAATTGTATCAAAAAGCAGGGATCACGATTGTCAGCCTTTTGGTTGTCGCGTTTATCGCCTTTATGTTGCTTGCTTCTACGCTGCAGGGCAACGATTTATTTGGTCATTATCAAGGTAATTTTTACGCGATATTTCCACATAATTTCTTGGCGGTAATTTTCGGTTCAGTATTTGTGGTGGCGTTTATTTTACTGTACTTTGGCATACGAAAATTTTGGAATCAAACTTCAGAAGTGGTTGCAGGGGGTGTCGAACAACCTGATATTTTACAAGCCACTAAAAATATCTTAACACTAAAATATCTAGATGGTGGGCATGGTAAAGGCTGTAACGAAGAAGATGATCGTTACACACTTGCTCGTCGTCGATTTCACCATTTCACCATGTATGGTTTCCTGCTGTGTTTTGCCGCCACACTGGTCGCAACAGCCTATCACTTTTTATTGAATATTCACGCGCCTTATCCATTTTTCAGTGTGCCCGTAATTTTGGGGACTTTGGGTGGGCTTGGTTTAATTATTGGCCCTGCGGGATTATTATCGCTGAATTTAAAACGTGATCCAAAGCATGGTGATCCAAAACAGAAGCCAATGGATCGTGGATTTATTTTTCTTTTACTTCTGATCAGTACCACGGGTTTAGCACTACTTGGATTACGCGATAGTTCATGGATGGCGCTTTTATTGGTTGTGCATTTGGCAACCGTCATGACCCTGTTTTTAACCATTCCTTTTGGCAAGTTCGCACATGGTTTTTATCGTGGTGCAGCCTTACTTAAATTCGCAGTTGAAGAACGCAAAAGTAAGAAAGCCAAATAACGACACATTGGTTCACTGAATGAAATTCATTCATAAAAATTCAGTGAACCATCAAATGATCTTACCGATAAATAAAAATCAGGTGAATTACGAGCAAAAAGAATATGCAGGGCAAACTAAAATTGAACTGTATAAAAAGTCAGCATTAACACTTTCAATCAGATGATTTGACCATGTAGTTAGATGATCAGATCATATCCAATCAAGGTTTGAAACGGGTCTATGATCTAAGAAAAGATGCAACCTCGGCTGAAGGGTAATGTAACAATGACTGAATGCAAACTGATTTAGAACAAATGGAAAACGAGAGTTAAAAATATCCAACTTGGATATACTGTGCTTAATAGTTGATTGTATTATATTTTTTAATTGTAGTTAAATAATAGGATTCTACCTGATTCGCTATTTTTATCCTTTTAAGGTTTAATATCGTATAAACATAAAATATTTTTTAGTAATAAATGATGATTCAAAATATATATTTAAAAATGCTAAAAATCTTACTCATAAATACAGCACTGGTTAGCTTAACAGGGTGTTTTGACAAATCATCCGATACTAAACAGATCCACTCAACTGTGACCATCGGAGATTTGGGAGGCGTACCTGTCAATTTACCGAATCATATTGTTCGTTTGGTTGAATATGATGGAGATCCGAGTTGGGGTGAAAAACGAGTAGGAGATATCCCTGAAAGAACCTATCAATCTAAAATCAATAGTTTTGGTTTTGACATTCGTTATACCGATGGCCAATTGCTAGATAAAAATAATGAAAATTTGAGAAAAGAATACAAGGAAAAGTATTTGCAATCTGATAACCCTTGGATTTCTGTTGGTATTAACTCGGGTAAAAGATATTGCGGTAAAGGCTCGACTCATCGTCTTGGTGATGGAACGATTCACCCACAGACTAAAGATTCTCCAGTTCATACATACGCTAAGCTTGCGGATAAACAATATGGGCTTGAGGTTTATGCTCCGCCAGAAGTTGATCCTAAAACCAATATGCCTTGGCGTGAAAATCAATATGCAAAAGACGTATTTATTCAACGAAATAAAAATGGTGAGATTGTAGTATTTATAAAATGTAGTAATCGACAAGTGCGTAGTGCACAGTGTACACAATATTTTGATTTAGAGCCGAATATGCATCTTGATGTTTATGCTAGGTATTCAAGAGGTGACTTAGAACATTGGCAGCAAATACAGTCACAGATTACACAGGCAATTTTAAACTTTAGAAAAATATAAGTTATTGTTATGAATAATAGTTTTTCATGGATAAAGGTTGAACTTGCGATGAGATGTAAAGCTGTGGCTTCTTTTTTTACAATATAGAGATAAAAAATTGTTAATTTTTACTAAATGAATGATTTAATTAATCGTATTTATATTTTATGAAAAGAAAGATCATAGTTGAGCATGTAGACTTAAATGTTTAATTTTGTTTTCATTTTTAGATGTTTAAAAGATATGTAATAAGATTTTTTGGTTTTTATTGAGAATAATTATTAATAAGTTTAATATTTACAAATATTTTTATGTTCATACTTTGCAGATTTTATGAAAAAAATCCCTTTGTTTATGCCAAGTAGTTTGGCTTTGGCACTTATGGCTGCGATGCAGCCTGTTTTTGCAGATGAAAATGTTCTCCCGACCATCACATTGACTGTAACGAAAGCCCCAAAAAAAGACAGTTATGTTGCAACCACCACGCAAAGTTTGAAGTCTGAGCAACCACTGTTTAAAACGGCAAAATCGGTGTCTGTGGTGACGCGTGAACAGATTGAAGAAAAGCAAGCCATGAATCTGACCGATGCAATTCAGGGTGTGGCAGGGGTAATCTCGGCACCCTTGGGTCGCCGTGGTTCGGATGATTTTATTATCCGTGGACAATTGTCCTCCGATGCGATTTATGTTGATGGTCTGCGTCAGGCACAGGCTTCTGATGTGGCCAGTAATATTACAGGTTTAGAGCGTGTTGAAGTAGTGAAAGGGCCAGATTCGATGGACTTCGGGCAAACAGCACCAGGAGGGATTGTAAATCTGGTGACCAAACGCCCTGTGCAGGATAATTTTAATCAGGTGGATTTGCGTTATGGTAGCAATAACCTGCGTCAAGTGGGTTTTGATACCAATCATACGGTAGAGGGTTCGGATAAGGCAGCATGGCGTTTAAATGCCACGTATTCCGATCAGGATGACCCAACCGATCATGTTTATTTTAAAAATTTCTATATTTCGCCTTCTTATAATTTTGATTTAGGCCCACAAACCAATTTGTCAGTGATCACCAGCTACAGCCATAAAGAATATGTGCGTCAGCAAGGCTTGCCTGTTTATGGCAGCATTTTGCCGAATAGTAATGGTGAAGTAGATCGTCACTTATTTATTGGTGAGCCGAGTATGGACCCTTATATTTCGGATACGTATCGTGTTGGATATAACTTTAAACATGTTTTTGATAATGGCTGGACATTCAAACAGAACTTTGCTGTCCAAAAATCGCGCCTAGATGGTCAGGTCGTCTTTATCAGTAAATCGAGTCCGACAAGTACGAGCATTACCCGTCAGGGGCGTGATCAGCATTATGATGATCTAAATGTCAGTATTGATAACAATATTGCCAACACTTTCGATCTCGCCAACATGCAGCATCATATTATGCTTGGACTAGATGCCATGCATGACACTCGAGATCTTTGGAACTACAACTGTAGCATTGGCGCTTTAAATATTTATGCACCAAGTTATACCAGTAAAGACTGGTGTGCGACCAAGACATTACGTAGCGACAGTGTTGAAACGACGCTCAAAACCATGGGGCTGTATTTTAGAGACCAGATTGATGTAACGGATCAATTCAATGTCAATCTGGGCTTGCGACATGACTGGGCATCTGTCGATGCAAAAAGTCATGTATCTCGCTCAACGAATGGTAAAAACAGTCAGGCATTTTCTGGCAGCATCGCAGGGCTTTATACCTTCAATGATTGGGTTTCTCCATATGTGAGTTATTCGACTTCATTTTTACCTGTGACCGATGTGGATGTAAATGGCAACGTCTTTGCCCCTGAAAAAGCCAAACAATATGAAGTCGGCTTTAAATTTCAGGCACTTGATCGACGTTTGCAAGCCAGTTTGGCATGGTTCGATTTGACCCGCTTTAATGTGGTGTCAAGCGATGCCAATGGAGATAATTACCAGACAGGTGAGGAAAATACTCAAGGGATTGAAACTGAGCTGACCGCACGTGTTTTACCGAACTGGGTGATCAGTGCAAACTATACTTATTTGCCAACAGCTCGCATCGTGGACAGTGAGATGACCAGTTATATGGGTGAACGCTTAAACAATGTGTCAAAGCAAATGTTTAATCTGTCTACCCGTTATGAATTTAACCAAGAGGCATTGCAGGGCTGGTTTGTTGGTGCTGGTGTGCGTAGCGAGTCGAAGAAAACCAGCTATAAGTATAATTATACTATTCCTGGCTATGCATTGTTTGATGCAGAGTTGGGGTATAAGGCTCGAAACTGGCAAGCCAGTGTGAATGCAAAAAATATCTTTAACACTGAATATTATGCAGGTGGGATAAGTAACTATGTGGTGGCTGTGGGGGATGAACGTCAGATCAATTTAAACCTGCGTTTTAAATTCTAGCGTGCGTAAAAAAGCGACTCATTTGAGTCGCTTTTTATTTATTTTTATGCTACTGACGCATCAGGCACGCGCCATAAGCTTTCTAAATCATAGAATTTACGTGCTGTTGGAAGCATGACATGTACCACAACATAGCCGAGATCAATCAAGATCCATTCAGCATCGCGTTCGCCTTCGATTCCGATTGGGCGGAAGCCTGCTTTGCGGGCTTCTTCTGCGACATTGTCTGCAAGGGCTTTTACATGGCGAGTTGATGTACCGCTAGCAATCACAATCGCATCTGCGACATTGCTGATGCTGCTGACATCAAGTTCAATAATATCTTTGGCTTTAACATCTTGAAGGGCATGTTGGATGACCTTCAGGCAAGCGCTCACATCTTGAGTTTGTGTATCTACCACAGAGTGGTTGTGAGAATTAGAAGCGCCGGGCGATGGTTCTAAATTCATAAGAGGTATGTTGTTCCTGACAATTACTCATTGTGAACTATAGCCTTTTTACGCGAAAAATTCAAATTTTGCTACGAAATGATCAGGATATATTTGCAAAAAATTGTGTTTTCCACCCAAAGCTTTGTTCAGAATGATTGCTCGGTTTATATTCAGCAGCAATATAACCCTGATACGAACTGTGTTTCAGCCAGTAAAAAATTTTGTCATAGGCAATTGAGCCTGTATTGGGTTCATGACGGTTTGGGCAGTCCGCAAACTGAATATGTCCGATTTGGGTAATATTTTCCTGCAAGCCCTCAAGTACATCTTCACCCATCATGGCCATGTGATAACAGTCATACTGAATTTTCAGTGCAGGGTTATTCACTGCGTCCAGCATGTCCTGTGCCTGAGCGATATTTTGAATCAGAAAGCGCGGCATATCTGTGCCATTGACCATTTCAAACACAGGTTGCACATGGTAGTCCGTCAAAACGTGACAAGCCAGTTTGAGGTTTTTCGATAAAACTTCAAGACAAGGCAACAGGTCGGCATCGTAAGGCTGTTTGCCTGAGAGAATATTGACGCTTGGCACATTAAGCAAGGTGGCATAGCGTGCAGCTTGCTGTATCCCATGAAAAAATTCACGTTCACGCCCTGGAATTCCTGCCAGCCCAAGTCCGCCTTGCATGAGGTCGCCAGCAGGAGCATTGATCAGGCATAAAGACAGATGGTGTTGTTCGAGTTGTGTACGAATTTGCTCAACACTCAGTTCATAAGGGAATTGAATTTCCACATGATCAAAGCCGTGTTTTCGAGCCAGTGCGAAACGTTCGATCAGAGGGACTTCGGTAAAAATCATGGACAAATTAACAGCCAGTTTACTCATGTTTTAGCCCTCCGTAGTGGCAGGATGTCGTACCTGCTCAATGATGGTTGATAAATCCTGCTCGGCATAACCATGTTGTTGATGGTTTTTGAGTTGCTCTAAGGCACGCTGTGCGACAGGAATATCCAATTGGTATTGGTTTGCTAAAGATACGGCATTTTGCAGATCTTTGCTTAAAGTCTGTACTTTCCATTGTACAGGTTGATACTGCGCTGTTGCCATACGTGGCGCTAAAATTTGAAAGGGTTTGGAGTCTGCAAATCCATTGGCAAGTGCAGGAGCGAGTAAACGGGTGTCGACTCCAGCTTGCGCTGCCAGTGCAACAGCTTCAGCGATCAAGGTACTATTGGCAGCAACAATAAGCTGGTTACAGATTTTGGTCGCTTGTCCAGTTCCTGTGTCGCCCATGCGTGTCACTCGCTGCGAAAGTGGCGCATAAACAGGCTGTAATTGTTGAATTACTTCTGCATCACCGCCTGCAAAAATGACCAAACTGCCTTGTTCTGCACCTAATGTCCCACCAGAAACTGGCGAATCAATCCAGCTGATTTGTTGCTGTGCGGCAAGTTGCGCCAGTTCAATGGTTTTGTTGACCGACAGACTGGAGAAATCCACAATAATCTGACCTGCTTGCAAATAGGGCTGCATTTGCTCAAATACATGCTCGACCGCCGTATCATCGGCAAGGCACAGTAAAATGACAGGATATTCGGCAATTTGCTTGAGGCTGAGCAAAGTTGCACCTTGTTCAAGGAGTTCTGTACAGGCAGCAGGGCTACGATTCCAGACCGCGACTTGAAAATTGGCAGAGAGTAAGCGGCTTGCCATGCGGCTCCCCATCAGTCCCATACCTAGAAATGCAATTTTTTGTGGACATCCAGTCATTGTTTGTTCTCTATCTTTAGTCTTGATATTGGCGTTTGAGATAGTTGATCTCGGGTGTTTTATCTTTCAGTCTAGCCAGTCGACTATTTTTACCAAGAATGAGCTTGAGTTGCCAAATTTTTTCGAGGCGTAAAGCTGTTTTTACAGGTTGATGCAACATGCTGTTCAGTACCGCTTTGGCTGCCATGACTGCATCTGGAGAGCGCAGGGCAATTTCTTGTGCCAAGGCTTCTGCATGTTGTAAAGGAGATGCATCCAGATGACTGACCAAGCCAATTTGTTGGGCATAACTGGCATCAAAAATGCGCGCGGTAAAGGTCAGTTCTTTGGCGAGGTCAATGCCAATCAAGCCTTTGAGAGATTGGCTCAGCCCCATATCAGGCACTAGCCCCCAACGGCTTTCCATAATTGAAAATTGAGTATCAGGATGGCTAATTCGAATATCCGCAGCCAGTGCTAACTGCATGCCAGCGCCAAAACAGTAGCCTTCAAGTGCGGCAATGACAGGCACAGGCAACTGTTGCCATACCAAAAAAGCTTTTTGAAACAGGCTTTGCTGGGGTTTAATCAGCTCCCACAAGGCAAAAGCGCGTTGCTGAGGGGAGTTTAAATCGCTCAGATCAATACCTGCACTAAAGACTTGTGCTTCACCTGTCAAAATCACGGCCCGTATGTTGCGATCTCGACGCAGGCGTTGCCCTGTCTTATAAAGCTCTTTGAGTAAGGCAAAACTCATCGCATTGCGTTTTTCAGGGCGGTTCAAATACACCGTGACAATATTATTGTTGTTTTCTATACGTAGTAGCGACATGGTTGGCTTCATCCTGAGGTCAATTTACTTTGAGTGTAGCAGAGCTGCACTCTCGGTAAATTGACAGCCGAGTCATTTATGCAAAATGCTTAGTGCTGCATGTTCGGTCTGACTAATGATCAGAGTCAACTCATCAAAGTGTTTAATGGTTTCCTGAATAAATGCCTCATCAGCAACGCGTCGTTCTTTACGTAAAATTGAAACAAACTGTTCAAATTCGCCTGAAACCTGTTGAAGTTTTGGGACACCGACATAGCGGGTCGCACCATAGAGACGATGTAATACATGCTCTAACTGTGGAAAGTCTTCCATTTCAATCAGTTGTTGCATTTCATTCAGCTCGGTTTTAAAACTGTCTACCAGCATTTGTAGTAAATCCAGCGCCAGATCTTCTTTGTTGGCTGCCAGTTGTACACTTTGCTGCCAGTCCAGAATCTCAGGGTCAAGATGATCAAGCGCTGTATTGTGCGCAGGTTTATTGTTGCCTTCTGCAAAATGCTGACTGGTGTGCTGAGTTAAAATCTGGATGAGTTGTTCGATCTGAATCGGTTTTGACACATAGTCGTCCATACCGACAGCCAACAGTTTTTGTTTTTCATCGGCAAGAGCATGCGCAGTCAGGGCAATGATCGGGAAGCGTACATTTTCAAGCGTGGATTCCAGTGAGCGAATTGCACGTGTGGTATCAATCCCAGACATGACAGGCATTTGAATGTCCATGAAAATCAGGTCAAATGGTTTCTGTTTTTTGTCCAGACGCTGTTGAATCAGGTTCAGCGCATCTTGTCCGCTGAGCGCCTTGGTGGTAGTCACATTCAGTTCGCCCAGCAAAGCTTCAAGCACAATCAGGTTAGGCAAATGATCATCTACAGCCAAGACATGCAAGCCCTGACCATCGAAAGATTCTTTATCTTCTTCTTCAAAATTGATCTGGTTGTTTAAAAGCTGAAGCAAAGCACTACGACTGAGTGGCTGATACAGTGGCGTAGCGCGGAATTCACTCAGAATATTCGGCTCTAACGACATTTGATAGCCATATACAGCTAAATGCCCCTGATAACGGGTACGAATTTCCTTCAGTAATGCATGAGTATCGCCGCCATGATCGACCACCACCCAAGTGTATTCATCTGCAGGCAAATGATGCAGACGGCTAAACAGATCTAGCAGTGAAAAGGCTTCGCTGTGGTTGGTGTGATAATTTTCTAAGTAATGACGGAAAATATTGGCCGTGGCAGGGTGTGACAAAAATGACACCACATGCACATGGCTAAAGTCGATATGAGGTGCTTCCTGTTCATCGTCCACTTTAAATTTGGCAGTAAACCAGAAAGTCGAACCTTTCTCGGTAGGCGCGCGCTCTTGGTTGTCTTCAAAGCCAATCTGACCGTGCATCAAATGCACCAGTTGTTTGGAAATGGCTAAACCTAAGCCTGTACCACCAAATTGGCGGGTCACAGATGCATCGCCTTGCGAGAATGATTCAAACAGTTTTTTACGGTCATTGCCACTGACACCAATACCGCTGTCTTGCACACTAAAATGAATGATGCATTCGCCGAAGTCATCATGTTCCATCCGCGCACGCACAATAATTTCGCCTTCAGGGGTGAATTTAATTGCATTCGAAATCAGGTTGGTCAGAATCTGTTTAAAGCGTAGTACATCGCCAATCACTTCGTTCGGTAAGTCATTACCGAAATAAAAGGCAATGTTGATATTTTTTTGCGATGCCAAAGGCGAGAGCATGTCCATGACGTCAAACATGGCACTTTCAAGATCAAAAGGTGCGGTTTCTAACTCAAGTTTTCCCGCATCAATTTTAGAAAAATCCAGAACATCGTTAATCAGTGCCAGTAAGTGCGCAGAAGATTTTCGGATGGTTTGCAGATACAGGTTTTGTTCATTGCTGAGGTTATTTTGGCGTAACATCAAATGAATAAAGCCATCAATACTGTTCAGCGGCGTGCGCAATTCATGACTGATATTGGCTAAAAACACCGATTTGGACTGGTTGGCGGAAACCGCTTGGTCGCGTGCTTGGCGATAGGTAATGTTTTGTACTTCGAGCGTGTCGAGCGTACGTCGTAAGTCATCTTCAGTTTGTTCGGTGTGTTCACGTAACTCTAAAAAGCTGTAGTGCAGACGCTTGAGCATGTTGGCAAGGTCTTTTTGCAGTGAACGCAATTCACCACTACTGTTAATCGCAACAGGTTGATCGAGATTATCCGCATTTAAACGCTGTAGTTGCATCCGTATTTCATACAGCGGTGCAATCCAGCGGCGCGAATAGAAATTCAGACACATCATTAACAATAATAATGTGATAAATACCGTAATTAATAGAACGGTAATCACCCGATAATGGGCAATTTCTAAGGGTTTATTGTCCAGTTCAATCACCAGCCATGCGGGCTGTGCACCTGCTGGAGAAACTTTGGCAGCATAGATGCTGTTGTGATGGAAATGCACAGGGCCAATGAAGCCACTATTGGCGGTGATTTTCGGCCAGGTCAACTGCGGTTGATAGCCTATGCTGAGTAGTATTTTACCATCTGCCTGTAACAAGGCTGCACGTTGCAAGTAAGGCTCATTGAGCATGCGCATTAAAATATTGCGCGCTTGTGGTTGTATTTCTGGTTTTTTTTCAACAGCATATGTGAGTAGTTCAGCAGTTTTCTGGTAGCGAGACAAGATGGCAATCGCAACATGACGCTGTTGACTGCGAGCCGATGCCGATGTTTCTTGAATGACTAAAATACTGCCAACTGCAGCAATAATGGCAATTGGAATAAAAATAAGCGCAACTAACTGCCCGTAAGCATGATTAAGTTGTAGCCGTTGTAATAAAGATTTTTTCAGTTTTGCCATAACCAATGCAATTTATTCCCCAACCTCGGCATATTAGCATGCTTTGCCTAAGCTGTTATGGCTTTCATGATTTTCAGAAAAAATGGCGAAATGGGTGCAGTAAGGAGTATTTTTTCATACAATATGCCCACCTCGATCTAGGTACATATTATGAGTAATTACAATCCAGACTTTTTCGCAGATGAATTCTTGTTAGATCATTACGTTGGCAAAACTCCATTGGTTCGTTTACAGCGTTTAGCCTGTCATACCAACGCCACGGTACTTGCGAAACTGGAAGGTAATAATCCCGCTGGTTCAGTGAAGGATCGCCCTGCTTACAATATGATTATGCAGGCAGAAAAACGTGGGCAAATCAAACCAGGTGATACTCTGATTGAAGCCACCAGTGGCAACACAGGCATTGCGCTTGCTATGGTCGCTGCTATGCGTGGCTATAAAATGAAGCTCATTATGCCTGACAACATGAGCCAAGAGCGTAAAGATGCGATGTCAGCTTATGGTGCTGAGCTGATTGAAGTGACTCAAAAGCAAGGTATGGAAGGTGCACGCGATTTGGCGATGCAGATGCAGCAAGAGGGTAAAGGTCTGGTGTTGAACCAGTTTGGTAACCTTGATAATCCAGAAGCCCATTACCTCACCACTGGCCCAGAAATCTGGCAACAAACTGCTGGAAAAATCACGCATTTTGTTAGTGCAATGGGCACGACAGGCACCATTATGGGCGTGTCAAAATATTTAAAAGAACAAAACCCAGATATTCAGATTGTAGGTTTACAGCCTGAAGAAGGTTCAAGTATCGCAGGGATTCGCCGTTGGCCTAAAGAATACCTGCCTACAATTTTTGATCCTTCACGCATTGACCGTATTATTGATATTCCACAAATTGAAGCTGAAAAAACCATGCGTCAACTGGCGCGTGTTGAAGGCATTAGTGCAGGAACATCATCGGGTGGCGCGGTGTGGGCATCATTAAAAATAGCAGCAGAACAACCTGATGCGGTCATCGTGTGCATTATCTGTGATCGCGGCGACCGTTACCTGTCTACAGGGTTGTTTTCTGTACAAGATCAAGAATAGAGAGTTTGCATGCGCTTACCCGTTTTAGTATTCGATATTGAAACCATTACCGATTTAAATGCGGGAGCGCATTTGTATCAGTTGCATGATTTATCGCAAGATGATCTGCAACAGGCTTTAAACAAATTGCGCCGTCAAGAGCATGGCAGTGATTTTCAACGGATTCCATTGCATGAAATCGTGTGTATTTCAGGGTTGTGGTTCGATGAAAAAGGTTTAAGGTTGTTTTCGTTTAATCGAGAGCATGATTCTGAAGCCAGTATGTTGCAGAAATTTCTGTCGATTTTTGAAAAACGCCATCCTGTTTTGGTGAGCTGGAATGGTTCACAGTTCGATTTACCTGTGATTCTGTTTCGCGCCATGTATCATGGCTTGTCGGCGCCTGCCTTGTTTGATCAAGGTGAAATCGACAGTCAAAAGCGCTTTAACAATTACCAAAACCGTTATCACCATCAACATGTCGACCTGATGGATGTGATGGCGATGTTTAATGGACGCAATTTCCAGAAACTCGATGATATTGCGCAGTTGCTCGGTTTTCCAGGTAAACGTCAAGGTGCAGGTTATTTGGTGCCTGAACAAGTTCGCCAGCAGGCATGGACAGCGTTGGCCCAGTATTGTGAAGGCGATGTATTAAACACATGGCTGATTTATTTGCGCTGGATGCTGCTTAAAGGGCAGTTATTGGCAGAAGATCATCGCCAGTTAGTGGATGCGACGATTCAGTATTTGGCAACCCAGCCCCAACAGCAGGAATTCTTGGCGCAATGGCAGAAAACTGCCCAGCGTACGCCATTTACTTCTGATTTTTTCCCAGTTCAAGATTAGGTTTTTGTTTTTGAAACAGCACACCCAGACTCGCAGCGCTTCTTCGGAAGTCTACACTTTTCAAGTGGAATCTTTATCGCACGAGGGACGAGGGATTGCCCATTATGATGTGCAGCTTGGACATCCAGCGCACAAGCATGGCAAGAAAGTATTTATTCAGTTTGCTTTACCTCATGAACAGGTCAAGGCGAAAATTACCCATCAAGCCAAACGCTTAGAAGAAGCGGATACGCTTGAATTGGTATCTGAGCCTTCTGAACAGCGTATTACACCTATTTGCCCGCATTTTCAGCACTGTGGCGGCTGTAACTTGCAGCACATGCATCCTGATGAGCAGATTCGTTTTAAACAACAGGTGCTGGCATCGCATTTGCAACATTTTGCGGGAATCGAACCTGAATTTTGGCTTGAACCAATTCGCTCACAGCGCAGTGACTACCGTCGGCGTGCGCGGATCGGCGTGCGTTATATTCCGAAAAAGCAGCAATTGGTGATGGGTTTTCGTGAGCGCCAAAGCAATCGTTTAATTGATATACAACATTGCCCCGTACTTGATCAAAAACTCGACCAGTCTTTGCCTGAACTGAAAAAATTACTCGAAAGTCTAAAAGGCAAAGCCGATATTGGTCATATAGAATTGGCAATGGGAGATGATGAAACTGCATTATTGTTGCGTCATACCAAAGCTTTAATTCAACCAGATGTTCAAAAACTTCTAGATTTTGTCCAGCAGAAAAATTGGCAATTGTATTTGCAGCCCGAAGGTATTGACAGTATTCATCGGGTCGATGCAGCACAGCCAATGCGTTTGCATTATCGTTTAGACGCTTTTGATGTCGATTTTGCGTTTGCCCCGTCAGATTTTACGCAAGTGAATGCGACAGTGAACGCACAAATGGTAGAATTGGCATGTGAATTGCTTAAGTTGCAGCAAGGCGAGCGTGTGCTGGACTTATTCTGTGGCTTGGGAAATTTCTCTCTGCCACTGGCACGTTGTGTGGGTCAAACTGGACAGGTGGTTGCTGTGGAAGGCAGTGAGGACATGGTTCAGCGTGGTACAGAAAACGCATTACATAATGGGTTGATGCAGTTACGTTTTTATTCACATGATTTAACAAAAGATTTTTCACAGCAAGCTTGGGCGAAACAAGGATTTGATGCATTATTAATTGATCCTCCTCGTTCAGGGGCAGAGCAAGTGATGCATTACATTTCCAATTTTAATGCAAAACGAATTGTTTATGTCTCTTGTAATCCTGCCACGCTTGCCCGTGATGCTGGTATCCTTATACAACAGGGATATCAACTGAAAACAGCAGGCGTCATGGATATGTTTACTCATACAGGTCATGTCGAGTCGATTACCTTGTTTGAGAAAGTAGATTTAATGAACGACGATAATGAATGACACAATAAAAGGAGATAGGTATGGTCACAGTACGTGAGCAGTTACCTGAACGACTCACTCAGTTGTCAGAAGAAACGACTGTCGAACATGCCCAACAAGCGCAAAATGATTTAGCAGATTGGCTAGAGCGCGTACGTCACCATTTGGATGGGGCGAAACTGACCCAATTGGAGCAGGTTGCAAGGCTAACTTTACAAAAAGAATTAGAAACTACGGTCAGTCACCGCAGTAATACCTTTGCCACAGGGATCGGGATGGCAAATATTCTGGCGCATTTACATGTCGATGAAAATACGCTGATTGCTGCTGTGCTTTATCGAAGTGTGCGTGAAGGTGTGACTACACTTGATGAAGTGTTACAGCGTTATGGTGAAGGTGTACTCAGTCTGGTCAAGGGTGCATTATCCATGGGTAAACTTTCTGAGCTGATCGAAAAAAACAAACGCTTAGAAGATCACTTTAATAATAACCAGCGCGAGCATTTGACAGGCATTTATAAAATGCTGATTTCGGTTACCGAAGATGTTCGTGTGGTTCTGATTAAACTTGCCGAACGAACCTACGAGCTGCGTGAGCTGGGTAAATCACCCAAAGATCGTCAGGAACGGGTAGCGCGTGAGATTTTAACCATTTACGCGCCATTGGCACACCGTCTCGGGATTGCCCAGTTAAAATGGGAACTCGAAGATTTGGCATTTCGCTTTTTAGCGCCAGACCGTTATAAAGAAATCGCCACATTGCTCAATGAAAAGCGTTTAGAGCGTGAACAGTATATTCAGTTTGTGATTAATAAACTGAAAACTGAATTGGCAAGCCATGATATTGAAGCGGAAATTACAGGTCGAGTTAAACATATTTACTCGATTTACCGCAAAATGAAGAGTAAAAACCTCAGCTTTGATCAGCTTTATGATATTCGTGCATTGCGAGTGCTGGTCAAGGATGTGCCTGAATGTTATCACGTTCTGGGAATTGTTCATCAAATCTGGCGGCATATTCCGCATCAGTTTGATGACTATATTACCAATCCTAAAGCCAATGGTTACCGCTCTTTGCACACCGCCGTGATTGCAGAAAACAAATCACTGGAAGTGCAAATCCGTACTTTGGAGATGCATAACGAAGCCGAGCTTGGGGTTTGTTCGCACTTCAACTATAAAGAAGGTGCGAAAAATACTGATTTCTCGTTTAATCATCGTTTGCATTCATTGCGTGCTGTACTGGAGCATTATCAGGAGCGCAATGAAACCAGCGCGCATCCTAAAGATGAAGATGATTTTGATAAGTTACAAGATTTTGAAGACTTTGAAAAAATCTATGTCTTTAGCCGTGATGGCGACATTAAAGAGTTGCCGCGTGGTTCGACTGTCCTCGACTTTGCCTATCATGTGCATACACAGGTGGGTAACCACTGCTATGCAGCGCGAGTCAATCAACGTTATGTGCCGTTGACTTATACCCTTAAGACAGGGGAACAGGTTGAAATCCTGACCAAAAAAGACCGTGAACCAAATCGCGACTGGTTGGTCAGCTCTTTAGGGTATATTAAGACTGCACGTGCGCGAGATAAGTTACGCCACTGGTTTAGACAGCAAGACCGCAGCAAAAACCTGGAAGTGGGGCGTGAGCTGCTCACCAAAGAATTGCAGCGTTTGGCGATTCACCCGAAAAGTATTGATCTAAATGAATATTGTGGTCATTTTAATGTCAAAACAGGTGATGATATTCTGATCGGTTTGGTCAGTGGCGACATTAGCCTGCATGCGTTGATGAATCAGGTCAACCGCCACATGAAACTGGATCAGGATGAACCTGAACTGGTATTAAAACCTGCTCTGAATCCACGCGCCAGCCATACCTTGTCGGCACATGGCATATTGATTGACGGTCTTGATAACGTTGAGCTGCATATTGCCCAGTGTTGTCAGCCTGTACACGGTGAACCGATTGGTGGTTACATTACGCTGAATCGCGGTGTTAGCATTCACAAACTACAATGTTTAGACTACGTTCGTATGATTGCTCAGGAACCAGAACGTGCAGTCGATGCCGATTGGGAATTGCAACCAACCCGTGGTCAGAGCGTTCAGATTGTGATCGAAGCTTATGACCGCCGTGGTCTGTTGCGTGATTTGACTCAGGTGATTTTTGCCGACCAAATTAATATTCGTCAGGTGAATACTATTTCCGAAGCGGATGGTATTGCCAATATGAAGTTGTTGATCGAGGTGAAAGGTTTGTCACAGTTATCTCGCTTGTTGGCACGTTTAGAGCAACAGCCAGGGATTATTAGCGCACGTCGTTTGGTACAGGGTAACTAAGATCCAATTCATACAAAAAAGCCAACATGATTGTTGGCTTTTTTCTTGGCAAAATTTTTATTTTGAGAGGTTAACATGCCAATTGAACAGCTATTGAAGATCATGCAGCAACTACGTGAACAGTGTCCGTGGGATCGTGCGCAGACGCCACAAAGCCTGACCCGTTATGCGATTGAAGAAGCTTACGAAGTGGAAGATGCAATTCGTCAGGGTTCAATTGATGAGATTCGTAATGAACTGGGCGATCTGTTGTTGCAAGTCGTATTTCAGTCGCAAATGTATGCTGAGCAGCAGGCATTTAACTTTGATGATGTTGTACAAGCGATCATCGATAAACTGATTCGTCGCCATCCGCATGTATTTCAGGCAGAACAATATGCCAATTTAAGCTCTGAACAGGTTTCAGAACTTTGGCAGAAAATTAAACAGCAAGAAAAACAAGGACAAACCCAGTCATATTTGAGTGATATTAAGCATGGGCCTGCCATTTCTCAGGCAGAGCAGATCCAAAAAAAAGCAGCCAAAATTGGGTTTGATTTTGCGACGACGCAAGATGCACTCAGTAAAGTTCATGAAGAAATAAGCGAACTGGAACAAGCCATCCAGCAAAATAATCCTGATGAAATACAGGCAGAATTTGGTGATTGTTTATTTTCTTTGATTAATGTTGGCCGTAAACTAGAACTCTCGGGAGAAGTCGCTTTACTCTCAACGATTCATAAATTTAGAACACGATTTGCTTTTATAGAAGATCAGGCTCGGCTACAAGATCGTTCGGTACACGACATGAGTCTTAGTGAGATGGATCAGCTCTGGGAGCAAGCAAAACAACAAACATCATCATGAGTTAAGATATGATAAAAACTTTAAGTTCATTCATTTTGAGTTTTGGCTTCGCATGCTCGGCATGGGCAAATAACAATACACAAAGCTATGATCAGCGTTATATGCAATGGAAACAACAGCAACAGGTACAATATCAGAGTCATGCTCCACAGGCCGCGCGTGGCGCACATCAGGTGAGCATCAACCAAGCCTCGGCAGTGGAATTACAGAATAAACTCACAGGTGTTGGTGCAAAGAAAGCACAGGCAATTGTTGAATATCGCCAGAAAAATGGCAAATTCAAAAGCATTGATGAACTTAAAAATGTTAAGGGAATCGGGGATAAGTTATTTGCGAAAAACCGTGGATTTCTGGTGTTATAACTGCTGAAAAAATCCACAGATTCAACGGCAAATTCATGTTTGCCTGAATGAAGAATCAAATTGCCCTTTATTGGTCTATGCTCTATGATTAGCAACGATTGAAAATTTTAACTCCAGACGTAGGAGAAAGCGTCTTTTGCATACCTTACGCGCGTCAAAATATGGTTTATCCATCAAACAATTACCTCCTTCTATATTAGAAGTTATTGATGCTCTCACCAAAGCAGGTTATCAGGCATATATCGTCGGTGGTGGTGTTCGGGACTTGATGCTCGGGCTACATCCGAAAGATTTTGATGCGGTAACGAACGCTACACCAGCGCAGGTCAAAGAAGTGTTTGGGCGTCGTTGCCGAATTATTGGGCGACGTTTTGAGTTGGCACATGTTTATGTTGGTCGAGACCTCATAGAAGTTGCAACGTTTCGTGCACCACCGAAAAAGGCAGTGACCAGTGCGCTTGGCATGATCCTACGTGATAACAATTGGGGAACGATTGAGCAGGATTTTGCTCGTCGTGATTTCTCTATTAATGCGATGTACTATCAACCACGTCAGGGTGTGATTTTAGATTTTTGCAATGCCATTGATGATGTAAAAAGTAAAACTTTACGTTTATTGGGTGAACCAAAGCTACGCTTTGAAGAAGATCCTGTGCGAATGTTGCGTACATTACGCTTTGCAGCCAAACTTAATTTTAGTATTGCACCTGAAATCCTGGATGTGTTTACCCCTGAAATGACGCAGTTATTACGTGACATTTCTCCGCACCGTTTATACGATGAATCACAAAAACTCTTTACAATGGGGCATTTGCAACGTGTTTTACCATTACTGATTGAATTTGGTTTATGGAAACAGTTGTTTGCTGAAGTCAGCCCAGATGTAACTGCATTTGTTGCTTTGGCTGCAAAAAATACCGATCAGCGTATTCAGGTTGGCAAAACCATTAACCCTGCATTTTTCTATGCCGTATTGCTTTGGCGCAACTTTCAGGAGCGTACAGAGTTTTATTTGGCAAAAGGTGTAGTTGCCGCTGAGGCTCGTGCACAAGCAGGTTTAGATGTACTCAAACGCCAGTCGACGCGTACCATTATTCCACGTTTTGCTGAAACTTTTATTCGTGAAGTTTGGGAAATGCAAACGCGTTTGTTGAGCCCAAAACCACAACAAATTGAAAGTTTAGCAGGGCATGCGCGTTTTCGTGCAGGCTTTGACTTTTTGTTGTTGCGTGAAAAATCGGGTGATGACACTACGCAAGGTATGGGACAGTGGTGGGAAGCCTATCAGGATATGACCATAGACCAAAAAGAAGTGGCTATTTCCCAGTACAATCGTCAACGTGCCAAGACCCGTCGTAAACCACGTACAGAAGATGTTGAGGTTGATACAGTAATCGCACCGTTGGTTGCAGAAGCAGCACCAACCCGCAGTCGCCGTTCGCGCAACAAATCTGCACAAGCACCAGTTCGTTCAACTGCAAACACAGCTGTAAGTAATGCTGATGGTGTTGATGCGAATCATCCGATTTTAAAACGCAAACGGGTACAGCGTGATTTAAGCCAAGTGATTTTTGGGCCAACACAATGACAGTGACCAGTTATATCGGTTTAGGAAGCAACTTGGGTGATTCACTACATATTCTGCAAGAAGCCATCGCAAAACTGCGAACTTTAGGTGATGTCCGAGTCTCGCAGTTGTACAGTACCCCACCGATGGGACCACAAGACCAACCCGATTATTTGAATGCAGTTGCTGAGTTGAAAACCGATTTGGCACCCCTTGCGTTATTGGATCAATTACAGCAATTTGAACAGAATGCCGGTCGAGTACGTTTACGTCGCTGGGGCGAGCGTACTTTAGATTTGGATCTGCTGTTATATGGACAAGAGAAAATTCAACATGAACGTCTCACTGTACCGCATGTGGGGCTGTTATTGCGCGATTTTGTGGTGATCCCACTATTAGACTTAGATGTAGAGTTAACTGTTGATTCGCAGTCACTGAAACAGCTCGATATTGTTCAGGCATCCACTCTAACCCCGATACTGAACCGTCATTGGGCTGATGTGTCACAGCAGAATCAACCTCAGGATGAACAAGAGGACGCTGAATGATTAGTCTCCATGATTTAAGACAATTGAAAGCACAAGGTAAAAAGTTTTCTTGCTTGACTTGCTATGACGCCAGTATGGCAAAAGCAATGCAAGTTGCAGGAATTGATAGCATTTTGATTGGAGATTCCTTAGGAATGACCATTCAGGGGCACGATTCGACTTTACCTGTGACAGTTGCAGATATGGCATATCATACAGCAGCGGTGCGCCGTGCTAACCAGCACGCTTTTCTCATGACAGATTTACCTTTTATGAGTTATGCCACACTGAATGACGCATTGCAAAATTCCAGAATGGTGATGCAGGCTGGCGCACAGATGGTCAAAATTGAGGGTGGAGCATGGCTTGCAGATACGGTCAAAAACTTAACCCGTAACGGTATTCCAGTCTGTATGCATCTGGGACTCACGCCGCAGTCAGTACATGTCTTTGGTGGTTATAAACTACAAGCGAAAACCCGTGATGCAGCCGATCAACTGATTGAAGACTGTCGGGCTTTGGTTGAAGCAGGCGCTGCCATGTTGCTCTTAGAGTGTGTACCTGCACAGCTAGGCAAAGAAGTCACTGAACTGTTTCCTCATATTCCTGTCATTGGGATTGGTGCTGGAAAAGATACAGATGGGCAAGTGCTTGTTGTGCAAGACATGTTAGGATTAACTTTTGGGAAAGTTGCCAAATTTGTGCGTAACTTTATGGCAGAGCAGTCAGGTGAACATGCGATTGTCGATGCTCTGAAATCCTATCATCAAGCGGTGCTTGAGCAAAGTTTCCCAAATATTGAACATACTTTCCAAGTTGAGTTGTAATCATGAAAACTGAAACGACCATTCAGGGGTTAAATGCAGCGCTTAGTCCAGCACGTACTGCAAAAAAACGCATTGGATTTGTCCCAACCATGGGGAATTTGCATGAAGGACATCTCAATTTAGTTCGCGAAGCGAAAAAATTGTGTGATGTTGTCGTGGTCAGCATTTTTGTGAATCCAATTCAGTTTGGACCAAACGAAGATTTTGATAATTACCCACGGACTTTAGACAAAGACAGCCAGTTACTTGCCGATGTCGGTTGCGATATTGTTTTTGCACCGAGTGTGGAACAAATGTATGGCAAACAGCCATTGTTAACAAACATTAGTGTTTCGGGTATTACGGCTGATTTGTGTGGTGCGTCGCGCCCAGGACACTTTGATGGTGTTGCAGTTGTGGTTAGCAAGTTATTTAATATTGTTCAACCTAGCTTGGCATTTTTTGGGCAAAAAGACTTTCAGCAGTTGGCGGTCATTCGTCAGTTAGTGCAAGATTTAAGTTTCCCGATCGAAGTGATTGGTGTGCCTATCACACGTGCTGCTGATGGTTTGGCACTGAGCTCACGTAATGGTTATTTGACCCCTGAGCAACGTGCGGTGGCACCAACGATTTATCAAAGTTTGAAACATGCTGAAAAGGCTTTGCTAGAGGGTGTGAGTCTGGATACCGTTTTGGCTGAGATTACAACACAACTTACACAGGCAGGTTTTGTCGTTGATTATGTTGAGGCGCGTAGTCCAGCGCTGCAAATGGTCACAGACTTTAAACAAGATACTGTGATCTTTGTGGCAGCAAAATTAGGCACAACTCGTTTAATCGATAATTTGATTGTCAAATTTGTTGGATAACATTGTCTAAACGCAATGAGGAAAGCAGTGTCATGAAACGTATTTTAATTGTCACAGGTCAATCAGGTTCAGGAAAATCCTCTGCGCTACAGGTGCTCGAAGATTTGGGCTATTACTGTATTGATAATTTGCCGTTGGCACTGCTTCCCGAAATTGTTGCCAAACTGGATCATGAAAATAATCTTGAACAATTGGCGCTTGGTGTAGATGTTCGTAGTACACAAGCGGATTTTCAGGAATTTGATCACGTTTTTGAACAATTACAAAAACATGGTGTGGTCGATGTGATTTATTTGACCACGCAGGATCAGGGGTTGATTTCTCGTTTTAGTGCGTCACGCCGTCCTCACCCACTTGCAACACGTTATAAAACTTTGCTTGAATGTATTGCAATAGAAAAAAGCCTGTTGCTGCCAATGCAGTTTCGTGCAACAGTCAATATTGATACTACAGACAAAAGTGTGCATGATTTAAAGCATACCTTGTTGTCCAAACTTGGACAGTCAGAAGATATGGTTGTGATTTTACAATCATTTGGTTATAAACATGGCATTCCACTCGATGCTGACTATGTTTTTGATGTAAGACACTTGCCAAATCCGCATTGGGATTTAGAATTACGCAAATTCTCTGGTCTAGATACACCGATTCAGGAATTTTTGGGTGCAAATGATCAAACCAATGCCATGTTTAATGATATTTATCAGTTTTTAGAAAAATGGCTTCCTGCCTTTGCAGAAGGGCATAGACATTACATTACCGTCTCCATTGGATGTACGGGTGGGCAGCACCGCTCAGTTTATATGGTGGATAGACTCAGAAAAGCACTGAAGGCGAACTGGTCTATTCAGGTTTTACATAGAGAAATGAAGCATTGGTCATGATCGACACGACAGTAGATGTAATTAACAAACTTGGTTTACATGCACGTGCCTCTGGCAAATTAATTGAAGTGACCACCAAATTCCGCTCTTCGATTCAGGTAGGTAAGGGCGAGAAATTGATCGATGCAAAAAACATTATGGCATTGTTAATGCTTGGTGCTGGAAAAGGGACAACATTACGCATTGTTGTAGACGGACCAGATGAAGAGAAAGCCTTAGACGAAGTTCTGGCACTTTTCGCAGCAAAATTTTATGAGGCAGATTAAACGTGGCACGACGACCGCAACCGCAACAACGCTATACCGAAGAAGATTTTGAATCTTTAGATGGTCGTGCAAGCAAAACTGAACAAAAGAAAGCTGTACAGCGTATGGCAGCTTTGGGTGAACGATTGGCCGCACTATCCATTAAGCAAATTCAACAACTCCCTGTTGAAGAACGTTTAATTGAAGCGCTGCTTGATGTACAAACTATTAGCTCATTTGAAGCACGCCGCCGCCAATTCCAGCGGATTGGTAAACTGCTTCGCAATGAAGATGAAAGCCTGATTTTATCGTATCTAACTCCGCAGCAAGGCGTGAAAAAACAGGTACAGTTGCAACGCTGGGTCGATCGCATGATTGAGCAAGGCGATAGTGCGATTCATGAATTTAGCAAGCAGTTCAATGCAACTGATAAGCATACTTTGCGTCAGCATGTCTTGCGTATTTACCGCGACAAGCAACTTGAAGCAACGGACGAAGAGCTTGAAGTTTCACGTCAGAAGTTGTTGAACTATGTACAGCAAGTTGGACTGCTCTCTGATCAGGGTAAATCAAGATAAATAAAGCGACCTTTAAGGTCGCTTATTTTTTGTGTTGAATTTAGCCTGTTTGCTGTTCTGCACGTTGTTTTGCCCATTCTCGCAAAATAAATTTCTGTAACTTACCTGTCGAGGTTTTGGGGATTTCGGTCATCACGATATCTTTTGGTAACTTATAACGTGCCAGATATTGTTTGCAATGTTCAATTAGTTGCTCTGCACTGAGTTCATGACCTGTTTTGACTTCAATAAAAGCACAAGGTACTTCCTGCCAGTAAGGATCGGGTTTGGCAACCACTGCCGCAGTTAAAACAGCAGGATGCTGATACAGCACTTCCTCAATTTCAAGAGATGAAATATTTTCTCCACCTGAAATAATCAGGTCTTTAGAACGATCCATAATTTTGGCATAGCCATCAGGCTGACAAACTGCAAGATCACCCGTGTGAAACCATCCGCCAGCAAAAGCTTCTTCGGTGGCTTTTGGGTTTTTTAGATAACCTTTCATGACAATATTGCCACGGAACATGATTTCGCCCATGGTATGTCCATCATGTGGTACGGGTTCCATAGTTTCAGGATCAATCACTTTCATGCCATCTTGTAATGGGTAGGGTACCCCTTGACGCGAATGCAATTGAGCTTGTTCCTGAATAGATAACTCACTCCAGCCTGCTTGTGAAGCACAGAGTGCAGAAGGACCATAAGTTTCAGTCAGACCGTAGACATGCGTGACATTAATGCCAATATTGCGCATACCTTCAATGATCGCTGCGGGTGGTGCGGCACCTGCGACCATGACTTCTACTCGATGGTTAAACGCGATCTGTTTGTCTTTAGGGGTGTTAATCAGCATAGACAACACAATCGGTGCGCCACAGAAATAATCAACTTTATGTTGGGCAATCAGCTGAAAAACCTGTTCCGTGTCGACTTTACGCAGGCAAATATTGGTGCCGCCATTGGCAGCCATTGTCCATGCGAAACACCAGCCATTGCAATGAAAGAGTGGTAGTGTCCATAGATATTTAGCGCGCGGAATCATGCCACTGGCAATGATGTTACTGGCGGCATTAATGTACGCCCCCCGATGATGGTAAACCACACCTTTGGGGTTGCCTGTTGTGCCTGACGTGTAGTTGAGACTGATGGCATCCCATTCATCGTTAGGTAAATGCCATTCAAAATCGGCATCTCCCTGTGCGAGCCAAGTTTCATACTCAATAAAACCAATATCCTTTACAGCGCCATCATATTCGGCATCATGCACATCAATCACAAGAACCTGATGTTTAACCAAAGCCAGTGCTTCTTGTGCTAGTGTCGAAAATTCACTATCAACTAGCAAGACTTTGCTTTCGGCATGGTCTAGCATAAATGCCAGTGTTTTGGCATCGAGGCGGGTATTGAGTGTATTGAGTACAGCACCAGCCATGGGAACTGCAAAGTGCGCTTCAATCATTGCAGGAATATTGGGCAATAATACCGAAACAGTATCATTTTTCCCGATACCGAGCTGATTGAGCTGGTGAGCAAACTGGCGACAGCGAGTATATTTTTCACGCCAAGTAATCTGCCGCGTACCATGAATTATGGCGGCTTGATGCGGATAAATATGAGCTGCCCGTTCCAGATAGCGCAGTGGTGATAATGCAACAAAATTCGCTGCATTTTTCGGTAATTCATCGTATGCACTGACTGCCATGTCAATTGCTCCTGTCGTGTTGTTGTTCTATCGTTTTGACTATTTTGCATACACATTAGATGAGTTTTGCTGTAAAAATTAGCCCTGCTTTAGTCTTAAGTGTACTGGCTGGAGAATTTTATTTTAGGCCTGAGGATTGATATGGTTTAAAAAAATTATAGATTGAAATACAAAGGTTTCTTAAATAGCACAAGACGTGTAGAATCATAGGGGACTTTTTTAGCCACCGTTTTTATTTTGAGGTTTTCCTCGATTTTAATCTCGCGGTGACATGCTCTATTGTGCGGGGCATCACTCCTTAAGGATTTATCTATGCCAATTATCACATTGCCAAATGGCGATCAAAAAACTTTTGATCAAGCTGTATCCGTTATGGATGTCGCTCTAAGTATCGGACCTGGACTTGCAAAAAATACTGTTGCAGGTCGTGTAAATGGTCGCTTGGTCGATGCGTGTGACTTAATTACCGAAGATGCAACGCTGCAAATTATCACGCCTAAAGATGAAGAAGGCGTCGAAATCATTCGTCACTCATGTGCGCACTTGGTTGGTCATGCAGTTAAGCAGCTTTTCCCAGAAGCAAAAATGGTGATTGGTCCTGTCATTGAAGAAGGTTTCTACTATGACATCTGGATGCCACGTCCATTTACATTAGATGATATGGCTGCCATCGAAGAGCGTATGAAAAAGCTCATCGACCAAGACTATGATGTCATCAAAAAAATGACCCCGCGTGATGAAGTGATCGCAGAATTTACTGCACGTGGTGAAGAATACAAATTACGTTTGATTGCGGACATGCCAAATGAAACGCAAATGGGCTTGTACTACCATCAAGACTATTTGGACATGTGCCGTGGTCCACACGTACCAAATACAAAATTCTTAAAATCATTCAAGCTGACTAAAATCTCTGGTGCTTACTGGCGCGGTGATGCGAAGAATGAACAGTTGCAGCGTATCTACGGTACGGCTTGGGCGGACAAGAAACAGCTTGCTGCTTATATCAAGCGTATTGAAGAAGCGGAAAAACGTGACCACCGTAAAATCGGTAAAGCACTTGATTTGTTCCACATGCAAGAAGAAGCGCCTGGTATGGTGTTCTGGCATCCAAATGGCTGGACCATTTATCAAGTGCTTGAACAATACATGCGTAAAGTTCAGCAGGACAATGGCTACCTTGAGATTAAAACACCACAAATCGTAGATTTCACTTTGTGGGAAAAATCAGGCCATGCGGCAAACTATGCGGACAACATGTTTACGACTCATTCAGAAAGTCGTAACTATGCTGTGAAGCCGATGAACTGCCCATGTCACGTGCAAGTGTTTAATCAGGGCTTGAAATCTTACCGTGATTTACCAATTCGCTTGGCCGAGTTTGGTTCATGTCACCGCAACGAACCATCGGGTTCATTGCACGGTATTATGCGTGTGCGTGGCTTTACTCAAGATGATGCGCATATTTTCTGTACCAAAGAACAAATCGGTCAAGAAGTTGCTGACTTCATTAAACTGACTTTAGACGTATATAAAGACTTTGGCTTTGAAGAAGTGCAAATGAAATTGTCTACTCGCCCAGAAAAGCGTGTGGGTGATGATGCACTTTGGGATATGGCAGAGAAATCTTTGGCAGACGCGTTGGATGCAGCAGGTCTTGATTGGGACTTGCAACCAGGTGAAGGTGCATTCTATGGTCCGAAAATTGAATTCTCATTGAAAGACTGCTTAGGTCGTGTGTGGCAGTGCGGTACAATCCAGTGTGACTTTAACTTGCCAGAGCGTTTAGATGCTTCATTTGTAACTGAAGATAATGAACGTGATCAACCTGTGATGTTGCATCGTGCAATTCTTGGCAGTTTTGAGCGTTTTATTGGTATACTTATTGAACACTATGCTGGTTTCATGCCACCTTGGTTATCTCCAGTTCAGGCATGTGTCATGAACATTACCGATTCTCAAGCAGAAGCGTGTGAACAAGTTGTGGCAAAACTCAAAGAAAATGGTTTACGTGCCATTTCAGACTTGAGAAATGAGAAAATCGGCTTTAAGATTCGTGAGCGTACACTTGAGCGTATTCCGTACCTTTTGGTACTCGGCGATCGTGAAGTTGAAGAAGGTACTGTCAATGTCCGTACCCGCTCAGGAAAAAATTTAGGTACTATGTCAATTGATGCTTTCATTGACTTGGTGAAATCTGCCGTAGCCGAACGCGGCCGGTACATTGTGGAGTAAGAAAGATTAAACAGCCTGATCGTAACCAACAACAAGGTGGTAAAAGCAATCGTCCAGCATTGAACACTGAGATTCGTGCCAAAGAGGTACGGCTTATTGATGCTGAAGGTGAACAAAAAGGGATTGTTTCATTAAATGAAGCATTGCGAGCTGCAGAAGATGCTGATCTTGACCTTGTTGAGATCGTTGCCAATGCAGAGCCACCTGTTTGTAAAATCATGGATTTCAACAAGCACTTGTTTGATCTGAAGCAAAAGCAAAAAGATGCAAAGAAAAAACAGCATCAAGTGCAAGTGAAAGAAATTAAGTTGCGCCCTGCAACTGATGTTGGCGATTACAACGTTAAGCTGCGTGCGATTCTTCGTTTCTTGGAAGAAGGTAACAAGGTTAAAATTACCTTGCGTTTCCGTGGTCGTGAAATGGCACACCAACAGTTAGGTTTGGCTCAATTACAAAAAATTGAAACAGACGTGGCTGAATGGGGTGTTGTTGAACAGGCACCAAAAATGGAAGGTCGCCAAATGGGCATGTTACTTGGACCTAAAAAGAAAAAGTAATCGCTTGGTTTGACGTAAAAAAGCATCGCCAGTTTTGGCGGTGCTTTTTTTATTTATGCGGTTTTTCGCTGAGTTGAAGTCATGACTTTGTTAAGATGCAATTGAGTATAATAAATGTAATATTTATGACAGTGTCAGCTTTTAATTGACTGTAATGATTAATTTAATTCTCATAATATGATTTTAAGATTTATTTTTGTCTTGATATATTGATTATTTTTATCAGTTTTATAGTTTTAGACCTTTCGTAAAAACATGATATAACAGGCAAACCAAAACTGACTCACTCAAATAAGCAAAGGAATTCGAATGATTGATGTATATTATTGGGGCACTCCCAATGGTCATAAAGTAACAATTGCGCTTGAAGAAATGGGACTTGAATATCAAATTTTCCCGATCAATATTTCAGAAAATGATCAGTTTCAGCCAGACTTTTTAAAAATCTCTCCAAATAATAAAATTCCTGCGATTGTTGATCAGAATGGTCCGCGTGGTGAGCCTATCTCTGTGTTTGAATCAGGGGCTATTTTGCAATACCTTGGGCGAAAAACCGGATTGTTTTATCCAACGGATGAGCAACAGCGCGTTGAGGTTGAACAATGGTTGATGTGGCAAATGGGTGGCTTGGGGCCAATGCTCGGGCAGAATCATCATTTTAACCGCTTTGCCAAAGAAAAAATTCCCTATGCGATTGACCGTTATATCAATGAAACCAAACGCTTATATGGCGTACTTGAAAAGCAACTGATTGGTCTGGACTATGTGGCAGGGGAGTACTCAATTGCAGATATGGCAATTTTCCCGTGGCTATGCCGTTATGAATGGCAAAGTATCGAGTTAGACGAGTTTCCAAATGTAAAAGCCTATATGCAACGTATGAACGCCCGTCCAGCGGTTCAAAAAGCATTGTCGATACACGTATAGTTTTTACTTGTTCTCCTTGGGTCTCATGAGTTATTGGTTGTTGTTTATCTCTGCTTTTGGGGCTGCAACGTTACTTCCTTTACAGTCAGAAGCTGTGTTGATGACTTTACTGATGCAAGGTCATCACGATCCCGTATTGTTGTTGTTTGCTGCCAGCGTTGGCAATGTTTTAGGTTCATGTGTGAATTGGTGGTTAGGGCTTAAAATTGAGCATTTTAAGCATAAAAAATGGTTTCCAGTGTCCGAATCTCGCCTAGAACAAGCACAGCAGATCTACCATCAATATGGTTTTTATTCATTATTATTGAGCTGGACACCAATTATTGGTGATCCGATTACCCTGATTGCAGGCTTAATGCGGGAAAATTTTTGGCGATTTTTAGGAATAGTGACAATTGCCAAAGCTGGGCGCTATATATGTCTGTATATTTTATATTTAGGCATGTTTGGGTGATGTGAGGGAAAGATATTCCTTTCCCTCATGAAATTAATGCTGAGAGCTTTTATTGACATCTACATCAAACAGTTCAGACGTTTTAATCCAGCTTAAAATCACGACAGCTAGCGTCATGCATCCCCCGAAAATGGTTGCGGTGATGGTGCCCATGTATTTGGCAGCCAAACCCGATTCAAACGCGCCAAGTTCATTACTACTCGAGACAAACATACCGTTGACTGCTGCAACGCGGCCTCGCATATTTTCTGGTGGGTAGAGTTGTAAAATTGTCTGGCGAATGACAACCGAAACGCTGTCACAAGCACCCGTCATGAGCAATGCAAACAGTGAGAGCCACATATGGTTGGAAAAAGCAAACATGAGTGTAAATATGCCAAACCCTGCCACCGCCAAAAGCATATTACGCCATGCATGTTGAGTTGGAGGGAAACGGGTCAGCAAGAGCATGGTAATGAGTGCTCCAATCGAAGGTGCAGCACGTAATAATCCCAAGCCTTCAGGCCCTGTCTTTAGAATATCTGAAGCGAAAATCGGTAGTAATGCGATGACGCCACCAAACAATACTGAAACCAGATCTAGCGAGATTGCCCATAGTACAATTTTGGTATTCCAGATAAAACGGAAGCCTTCTTGCATGCTTGACCAAAGGGCGGCTTTCTCCATCGCAGGAAATTGGCGTTTTTGTAGTAAATTCACCAAACAAAAGCAGGTAAACATCAGTGCTGCAACGGTGAGTAAACTAGTTTCACGTCCTAAACCTGCCAACATGAAACCGCCAAGCATCGGTCCTAAAATCACGCCACTTTGCCAGCCAATCGTGGTCCATGTTGCACCATTGGTATAGAGTTCACGTGGAATCAGGAAGGGTTTCAGTGAGGTTGCAGCGGGTGAATAAAACCCGCGAATAATCCCGAAACCAAAAATAACGCTATAAATTCCCCATTTGAGCATTTCAACTGAAATGAGATGAATATCATAACGATGAAATAGCGTCCATAGTATGAGCGGCAATGGGAAAGAGAAAAATAGACAGATTTTCATGATGGTCTGTTTATTGAACTTATCCGCAAAATATCCACCCCATAAAGACAGGCTAATAAAGGGGATGGCTTCTGCCAGACCAATCATACCAAGGGTTAGCGGGTCTTTGGTAATCTGATAAAGACTGTATCCGACAATCACTTCCTGAATGAGGATACCGAGCGTTAAACAGAGTTGGTTAATCGTAATAATCGAAAAATCGCGATAGCGAAGTGCAGCAAAAGCATCCTGTTTTGTGTGCATGATATTAGAATATAGGCGAGGTAAAGAAGTTGATTATAGCGATATTGGACTAAGATTACTCTCATGATTTGAGATTTTAACTATTGAATATAGTGAAAATGGATATAAATTTTTAAGATAAATTCATCCATCATATTCACGAAAAATAATCTGGCAGGGCAGCTCAAGCTTTATCCTGAGTTTGCAGGATTTGACGAGTCTGACAGCCCAGCAGCGTTGTTTTAATCAGGGATGCATAACAGCGTATCCATCAGTCTGATTTTTCTCTGTAACATAAACTCGTCTGTGGCATTGGTTGAGCATGCCTTGGCAACATGACAGATTTAAAAAAAATAGTCATTCAAATCTATTACAAACTCTGTTTGCAGAATGGCTAGGTCATGTCAAAAATTAACAGGAGAAATGCTTTTGTTTTGAGCAAACTTACTATAAAATACTGCCTTCCTTACCTGCAGGTCGTTATTGCAATGGTGCAAACGAGCCGAACAGGTGCTTAAAGAGGTTGTTATGGCTAAGTTAAAAACTCGCCGTGGTGCAGCTAAACGTTTCAAAGCGACTGCTAACGGTTTCAAGCGTAAACAAGCGTTCAAACGCCACATTTTGACCAAAAAATCTGCTAAGCGTATTCGTCAGTTGCGCGGCTGTGTAATGGTTCACGTGAGTGACGTTGCTTCAGTTCGTCGTATGTGCCCATACATCTAAGGAGATTTATAAATGGCTCGTGTAAAACGTGGTGTAGTGGCTCATCGTCGTCACAAAAAAATTCTTGCTCGTGCTAAAGGTTACTATGGTGCTCGTTCACGCGTTTATCGCGTAGCGTTCCAAGCGGTAATCAAAGCTGGTCAATACGCTTACCGTGACCGTCGTCAGAAAAAACGTCAATTCCGTGCTCTATGGATTGCGCGTATCAACGCTGGTGCTCGTCAAAACGGTTTGTCTTACAGCCGTATGATCGATGGCTTGAAAAAAGCTCAAGTGATCATCGACCGTCGCGTATTAGCTGACATCGCTATGCATGATGCAGTTGCATTTGCTGCTTTAGCTGAAAAAGCTAAATCTGCTTTAGCTGCATAAGCTTAGAGATTCAAAAAAGACCGCATTTTGCGGTCTTTTTTTATTGGCGAATCATCTAAACCTGAATTTTTTAGTAAATCTGATTATCAAAATCAGCACACTGAACAGTGCTAGAACTGACATTTACTTGAATTTAAAAACCACATTTATGATCAGCATAACCCGCTACGATAACCGCTAATTTTACTTATTAATTGCGATTACTTTGATATCCACTTTTTTGCAGTCTTTATCGACACAAAAACCAGAGAACCAGAGCTCGCCACTTTCACCAATCATCACGCCACGCGTGTTTGCAAACAAGTTTTCATATTTTTGTTCCTGAATGGTTTTGACCAGCATTGGATCAAAGATTTCATCGTAACGTTTGAGTAAGTCCTGACGCGATTTAAACGTGACTTTCTTGCCATTTAAATTGATTTTTATGGGATAGTTGATCATCGCAACTACTTGGTTTTTATGGTGTTCATAGGTTGCAGTCTGAAAATCTTTCAAAAACTTCTGATAAGGCTGATGCTGACCATATAAAAAATCGAGGCGTTGATTGACTTCATGGGTGTTATCTGTAGCGGAGGAAGTGGGTTGTGCCCAACTGCTAATCGGTAAACTTAATACAGCAACTAGACCAAAATGGCTTAAACGAGAAAAGCTTATCTGCATAGTTTTATCCTTTTAGTACCCAATAAGACGAATATCATCGATATGGGTTTTTTATAATTGTTGTAGATTAAAACAAGGTTAAGTCAATCAAAAGATTGGCACATCTTTAAGATATACCAATCTGTTATCTCATTAAAAACCAAAATAATATGCCAAAGCACAAATCAACACTGTGATAATCACTAACGCGATCACATTTTTATTTGAAATCTGATGCTTATGCTGTTCGCTGGTTGCTGCTTTATGCAGATGTAAACCAGAATGGGATACTGCTTGAGCTTGTGGTGCTGGCGCATCAAATGGTGTCTCAGGTTCTATGACTTTACGCTGTGCTGTTTGGTAGTGGTTAGCAGTTTTAACAATAAATTTACTGAATAAATCATCAAGTTTTACCGAAAAATGCTTAAATGCGCGTTGTTCGTCGACCGATGAAAAGACCTGATTTTCTTCTTTATGAACTTTCGCTTGCTCAGCGAGATCAAGCTCTAGGGCTTCAAGTTTGATCAGTAATTCATTGCTTAAATTCGCCTGATATTGTGCAGGAAGGAGTGCTGATTTTTCTTCTAGGTCAATCGCAATCTTTTCTGGCTGGGTTAGATTAAACCCAGTGTAGTGCTGTTCAATAAAGCGTTGTTGCTGAACAGCTTGGGCATAAGTGGTGTTGAATAACTCTTGGGTAAGATACTGCTGAATCCGCTCCCAGTCAGGAGCTTGTAGGTCTGCCTGAATTTTTTTGTAGAGTTTGCTATTTAATTCGAAATTCCACAGGGTTTCCTGACGAATCGTGCTTTGCTGGGAAGATGGAATGAGAAATTCCTGTTCTGCATTGAACCATTCTGCCAGCTCATTGCCAAATACCCATGCGGTTTTTTTCTTGTCATGATGGCTGACAATAAAATGCGAATAGGGGAGTAATTCAATGTTTGGATTTGGATTTTTTTCATCGTTGAGCATGCTTGAAGCATGTAGGCTCAGGCGAGTTACTCCCTGTTTTTTTAGGTTTTCTAACCAGATTTGAAAATGCTGGGCAAGCAAATGCTGTGACATCAAATCACGAAACGCGAAAACATGCTCATCAAAAATGGGAAGCTCTCGCCACTGTTGCACACTCAGACCATGAGACAAATATTCATTGCCATAGGTCACTAAAGTCAGTTGTTGTTTCCAAATCGGGTCGAGTGCCATAGTGTTTCTCAGTATTACCGTTGCAATATTTTATACTTTTTACAAATCAGGATGGTATTAGAATTTTCATCGTGTACAAAGCTCATCAATATGCTGAAAAGCTGTTAGAATGACAAGTTTAATTTATTTTTTAACATTGATGCTTTGAGAGAAATTATGTCACTGGAAGCCCTGACCACTGAAGCGCTGGATGCAATTGCTGCAGCTCAAGATCTTGCTACACTTGACCAAGTACGGGTGCAGTTTACAGGTAAGAAGAGTCAGCTTGCAGAGCAGTCAAAAGCCTTAGGAAAAATGGATCCTGAACAACGTAAAGTTGAAGGTGCAAAAATTCATGCTGTTCGTGAAGCAATCAATAACGCTTTGACTGAGCGCCAAACTGCATTACAACAACAAGCATTAACTGCCAAACTGGCGAGTGAAACCATCGACATTACCTTACCAGGTCGTGGTCAGAGTATGGGCAGTATTCACCCTGTGACGCAAGTACAAGAGCGTATTTGCCAGTTCTTTACCAAGGCAGGTTTTACCGTTGCAACAGGGCCTGAAGTTGAAGACGATTATCATAACTTTGAAGCGCTCAACATTCCAGGACATCACCCTGCACGTGCCATGCACGACACTTTCTATTTTGATGCATCGCATTTGCTACGTACCCATACTTCTGGTGTGCAAATCCGTACAATGGAAACAACACAACCGCCGATTCGTATTGTCTGCCCAGGTCGTGTTTACCGTTGTGACTCTGACCAGACACATTCACCGATGTTCCATCAAATTGAAGGGTTGTATGTGGCAGAAAACACGAGCTTTGCTGAATTGAAAGGCTTGTTGGTGAACTTGCTGAATGAATTCTTTGAAAAAGATTTGAAAGTGCGTTTCCGTCCATCGTATTTCCCATTTACTGAGCCAAGTGCAGAAGTGGATATTATGGATGAGCGTGGTCGCTGGTTGGAAGTTTTGGGTTGTGGCATGGTGCATCCAAATGTTCTTCGCTCAGCAGGCATTGACCCTGAAAAATATAAAGGTTTTGCCTTTGGTCTGGGTGTAGAGCGTTTTGCAATGTTGCGTTATGGTATCAATGACTTGCGTATGTTCTATCAAAATGATGTGCGTTTCTTGCGCCAATTTGCTTAAAACAGATTTTTTTAAAATCCTCTCCTAAGCTCTTCTTTAAAAAGAAGAAGCGCTCCGCATTAAAGAATGGAATTTTCCGACAATGTGGACCTTGGACTAGGGAGAGGATGAAATATTTTAGATATATAGGTTTTTTACGAAATGAAAATTAGCGAAAACTGGCTGCGCACATGGGTCAACCCAGCAATCGATAGCAATACATTATCTGAACAACTGACCATGCTCGGCTTGGAAGTCGATGAGCTTGCACCTGTCGCCAAAGCATTTACAGGCGTTGTTGTGGGTGAGGTGCTGACAGTAGAGCAACATCCAGATGCAGACCGCTTACGTGTAACCACAGTGAATATCGGTTCAGGTGAGCCATTGCAAATCGTATGCGGTGCGCCAAACGTGCGTGTAGGCATGAAAGCACCTGTTGCAACGATTGGTGCAGTTTTGCCAGGCGATTTCAAAATCAAAAAAGGCAAGCTTCGTGGTATTGAATCACACGGTATGTTGTGCGGTGCTTCAGAGATTGACCTTGAAGATAAAATCGATGGTTTGCTTGAGCTACCTGAAGATGCGCCAATTGGTGTCAACATTCGTGAATATTTGAAACTTGATGACAATGTCATTGATATTTCAATTACACCAAACCGTGGTGACTGCTTTAGTGTCCGTGGGATTGCCCGTGAAATTGGGGTAATTAACCAATTACCCGTGACTCAGCCTGAGATTCAACCTGTTGCAGCTACCATTGCCGATGAAAAAGCAGTCGTTGTGACGACTCAAGGTGCACCACGTTATTTGGGTCGTATCATTAAAAATGTCAACGTGAAAGCAGCGACACCAGAATGGATGGAGCAAGCTTTAACTCGTTCAGGTGTACGCACACATAGCATTTTGGTGGATATCACCAACTACGTCTTGCTTGAACTCGGTCAACCAATGCATGCGTTTGACTTGGCAAAACTTGAAGGTGCGGTACAGGTTCGTCAAGCGACTGCTCAAGAAAAACTTCAATTGCTCAATGAACAAGAAGTTGAGCTGAATGAAGATGTCATGGTGATTGCAGATGATGCAAAAGCTTTGGCAATCGCAGGGATCATGGGTGGTCTAGCATCAAGCGTGACCGATGACACCCAAGATATTTTCCTTGAAAGCGCATTCTTCAATCCGCTTGCAATTGCAGGACGTGCGCGCCGTTTCGGTTTGCACACGGATTCATCTCAGCGTTTTGAACGTGGCGTAGACTTTGAATTACCAATCTTGGCAATGAATCGTGCATCACAGTTGATTCAACAGCTTGCAGGTGGTGAATTTGGCCCTGTAACTGTAGCTGAACAAACAGACCTATTGCCAAAACGTGAAGCAATTGAACTGAACCAAGCTCAGGTTGATCAATTGTTGGGTTATACCGTAGCAAGTGACTTTATTACGGATGCTTTAACTCGTTTAGGCTGTACAGTAACAGTTAAAGCACAAGGTGAGTGGTCAGTTGTACCTCCATCACACCGTTATGACATGGCAATCTACCAAGACTTGATTGAAGAAGTAGCACGTATTCACGGCTATGACAACATTCAAATCAGCTTGCCAAAAATTGACGTGCAATTGGCGACATATCAAGACCGTTTTGAATTGGCTCAATTGCGTCAAACCATCGCAACTTTGGGTTACCAAGAAGCGATCAGCTTTAGTTTTGCTGATTTGAAATTGGAAAAACAGCTCAATCCAAATGTACAGCCATTGGCATTGGCAAACCCGATTTCAAGCGATTTGGCGGTGATGCGTAGTACTTTACTCTCAAGTTTGATTCCTTGTGTGCAGTACAACCTGAACCGTCAGCAAAACCGTGTACGTTTCTTTGAGTTAGGTCTGCGCTTTGATTATCAAAATGCAACCAATATCGATGAGCTGAAACAGATTCCGACGCTAGCGTTAATTGCAGTAGGTTCGTCTGCACCAGAGCAGTGGCATGTGAAAACTCAGCCAATGGACTTCTTTGACCTGAAAGGTGAAGTTGAGCAAATTCTTGCGGCTGGACGCGTCAAAGTTCAGTATCAGCGTTCGACCCGTGAATGGCTACATCCTGGTCAGTCAGCTGAAATTGTGGCCGATGGTCAGTCGATTGGTTACTTGGGGCGTTTGCATCCATCATTGGAAAATGAATTGGATTTGGGCACAACTTGGGTGGCTGAACTCGATCAAACGGCTGTTTTGCAATCTTATGTATCTAATTTTACAGAATTATCACGTTTTCCGTCGGTTAGACGTGATATTGCGCTTTTAATTGATGATAAGATTGAGGTAAAAGAGATTCAGCAGTTAATTCAACAAACTGGTGGAGAGCTTCTCGATTCAACGTGGTTGTTCGATGTATACACTGGACAGGGGGTTGAGGCTGGTAAGCGATCGTTGGCATTTGCTTTGTTGTGGCAACATGCTTCGAGAACACTAGAAGATGCTGAAATTAAGTCAGGTATGGATCACATCATTGAAGTGTTGCAAAACACTTATCAAGCAACATTGAGGGCGTCATGACAGCATTAACAAAAGCAGAAATGGCAGATCATTTAAGTGAGCTTACGAATTTAAACCGTCGTGAAGCCAAACAAATGGTTGAGCTATTCTTTGATGAAATTAGCCAAGCATTAATCGCTGGCGAACAGGTTAAACTTTCGGGGTTTGGGAACTTTGAGCTACGTGACAAACGTCAGCGCCCTGGTCGCAACCCGAAAACGGGCGAAGAAATTCCAATTTCTGCACGTCGCGTAGTCACCTTCCGTGCTGGTCAGAAGTTTAGACAGCGCGTGGGTAATGAAATCGAACAAGACTAATCGGGTCTTGGAAAGAGAAGGGGTGATTGATTCACCCCTTATTTTTTTATAAATAATGCTGCTTAATCCAAGCAACACTTTGCATCAACTGTTCATCTAAAGACGCTTGAGATACATGATGCACTGTATATGATTGATTTGGTGTTAGTGGTTCAGTGCGTAAAAACTCGAGCATTTCCCGAGAGAGGTTGAGGCGCTGTGCAAGTGGTTGCCATCTGAGTAGTGTTGCCAGTATTGGGAGTGGAACACAAAAGTGAGGAGGCTGGATTTTAAGCTGTTTCGCAATCAATCTGACAACATGATGAAAAGATAAACTTTGCGGATGTGCAAGCAGAATTTCCTGTTGATAACTCGATCTATCCTTTAAACACTGAATGATACCTTGAACCACATGATCTACACTTACCCACGGTAAAGTGTGCCGAGCTGAGCCAGGAAGGGCAAGCATTTTACCTTGATTAATCTGTTTAACAATTTGGGTAAACACCTGATGCTCTGCAATTTCACCTGTGTTTTCAGTCCCAATCAAAGTAGCAGGATGAATCACTGTCCAGTCCAGTTTAAGCTCTTGAGCAAGTGCTAAGCTACGAAAATGCGCTTCAATTTTTGAAGCTTCATAACTACCCAGTTGACGGTAAAGCTGCTGCCAGTTGCTTTGTAATGGTTGTGCTGGATCAATCCCGTATTGCTGCAAGTATGCTTTTAATGTCAGCATATAGCCTGAAATCAGTATGACTCTCTGTAGTTGTGTCCGTTCTTTTAAGAGTTGGATGAGGATTAAACTGCCATCAACATTGGTTGTTTGAGCTTGAACCGCAGTTAAATTCCATGCAAATAAAACACCTGTGTGGATCAATGTATCCACTTGAGCTAAACGCTGCCAATCTGAAGCAGATACAGCCAAATCACGTTGTGCTAAATCTCCTTGAATATATTGTAAATGAGCAGTATCACCGCCTTTCTCTTGTAGCCATTTGCATAGCGTGGGCATTTGCTGTTCTGGGTTGCGGAGTAGAGCAACTACATCTTGTTTTTGCTGTAATAATTCTAACAGTACGAATCGTCCTAAAAAGCCTGTCGCACCTGTGACTAAAATCGCCATAATTTTTCCTTTAGGGTTATATTTCGATTTAGTCTAAACTGTGGAGTACACTCTATAGTCAAGAAGAATAATCATGCTCATTCATGCATTGGGAAAACGGGTAGGCTTAAGTCGAGATACGCTACGGTTTTATGAAAAATTGGGATTAATTGAAGCTCAGAGGGCGGAGAATGGCTATCGACATTATTCTGAGCAAATGGTTTTCCGTTTAGAGTTGATTCAGTTAGCAAAGTCGTTGGGGTTTCAACTGAGTGAAATTTCAGACTTAATCAAAATACTGGCAATACAAGAACAGCTTTCTGCTGAGCAGTTACAGGAGTGCTTAAAAGGAAAACTTGTAGAAGTTGAAGAAAAATTACAGCAATTGCATACGCTAAAAGGATTATTAGAAGGGATGTTACAACAGCAGCTTTGCCCGATTGAATTGAACTGTATGCAAAATTTAGACATAAAAAAAGAGAGTCGTTAGACTCTCTCTTTTTTCACTAGATTCGGATGAATTAGTGAGCAGCGTCAGAAGCAGCAGTTGTAGCTTGAGAAGCAGCAGTTGTAGCTTCAGAAGCTGAAGAAGTAGCTTGAGAAGCAGCAGCAGTAGCTTCAGATGCAGCAGCAGTAGCTTCAGATGCAGCAGCAGTAGCAGATGCTGGAGCAGATGCTGGAGCAGCTTCTTGAGTTTTCTTAGCACAACCAACGAAAGCTAAAGTTGTAACAACAGCAGCTGCGATAGCAATTTTCTTGAATAACATGGCATCACTCTCATAAATTAGAGACAAAAAAAACCTAAGCAAACTTGTTTGTGCTTTAATTATCCCTATACGTTCGATAGGTAACAACGCATGGAGCAAGTTTGCTGGCATGACAATATGCTATCACTGCGCATATTGAATTACTACTACTGAATGAAAAAAAAACGAAAAAAAACGGGCTTTTTAGGGGGTGTTTTAACAGAAAATAACAATAAAAAATCAAATTACATTTAGATAAATGATGGAGTAACTATTGAAAAAAGCACAGACTTTTCTTTGATACGAAATGAATGAAAAAATGAGAAAAAATATATGCTAACAAATAAGTGAAAAGATTGTGAAGATATGTAACGGTTGTCAACTTCAAGCCACTAAAAGCGTTAGTGGCTTGAAAATAACGGATGAATTATTGTTTACGTTTCATTTGTTCAAAGAAATCGTCATTGGTCTTGGTTTCTTTCATACGATCCAGTAAAAATTCCATCGCTGTTAATTCATCCATTGGATGAAGCAGTTTACGTAGAATCCATACTTTGCGTAGGTTATCTTCACTCATGAGGCGTTCTTCGCGACGAGTACCTGATTTTTTCAGGTTCATGGCAGGGAAGACACGTTTTTCAGCAATACGACGGTCAAGCGTGATCTCTTGGTTACCCGTACCTTTGAATTCTTCATAAATCACATCATCCATTTTACTGCCTGTTTCAATCAATGCAGTTGAGATGATGGTCAATGATCCGCCTTCTTCAATATTACGTGCCGCACCAAAGAAGCGTTTTGGACGTTCAAGTGCATGGGCATCCACACCACCAGTTAAAACTTTACCTGAAGATGGAATCACTGTGTTGTAGGCACGTGCTAAACGAGTAATCGAATCGAGTAGGATGACGACATCTTTTTTATGTTCAACTAGGCGTTTGGCTTTTTCGATGACCATTTCGGCAACCTGTACATGGCGCGCTGGTGATTCGTCAAAGGTTGATGCAACAACTTCACCGCGAACTGTACGTTCCATTTCGGTGACTTCTTCTGGGCGTTCGTCAATGAGTAGAACAATCAAGAAAACTTCTGGGTTATTGCGTACAATTGATTGAGCAATGTTTTGCAATAACATGGTTTTACCGGCTTTTGGCGGTGCAACAATAATTGAACGTTGTCCTTTACCAATCGGTGCGATTAAGTCAACAACACGAGCGGTTAAATCTTCTGTTGAACCGTTCCCGAGTTCCATAACCAGTTGTTCTGTCGGGAAAAGTGGAGTCAAGTTTTCAAACAGAATTTTGTTGCGTGAATTTTCAGGTGTATCGTAGTTAATTTGGTTAACTTTTAATAATGCAAAATAGCGCTCGCCTTCTTTTGGAGGGCGAATGGTTCCTGCAATGGTGTCACCTGTGCGCAGGTTAAAACGTCGAATTTGAGACGGGCTAACATAAATATCATCAGGTCCAGCAAGGTAAGAACCCGCTGCTGTACGTAAGAAACCGAAACCATCAGACAAAATTTCTAAAACACCATCGCCAAAGATTTCTTCACCGTTCATGGCATGACGTTTTAAAATCGCGAAAATAATATCTTGTTTACGGTTACGCGCCATCCCCTCAAGGCCCATAAACTCAGCAATTTTAATGAGTTCGCCAATCGGTTTTTTCTTGAGTTCAGTTAAATTCATAGGTGGTCAGTGTGTGTCGATGTAAGAACATCTAGAGTAACGATTTGGAAGTAAATGCAAGAGTCAGCCGCATGCAATGAAAGTTGCACAATAAACGCAGAATCTGTTTAGTTCATTGTTTGAAGATCAAAATAAACAATTGCAGTGCCGAGCGGCGATCTTTTGTTGTGTTGCAAGAAAGGACTTGCTTAAGGCTTTGCCTTCCTTGAGCAATAAGAATATAAGTGACATCTGGGGAATTGTCAATTTACACCAAACAAAATACGCAAAAAATGGCGTATTTTGTCGGATTTTTTAGATTTAGATATTTTCGTCGATAAATGCAACAAGACGTGAACGAGGCACTGCACCTACTTGTTGAGCAACAACTTCACCATTTTTAAACAACAATAATGCAGGAATATTACGAATATTGTAGTTCACAGCAGTTGCTTCACAGCTAGTGACGTCAACTTTAACAACTTTCACTTTGCCTTCGTACTCGCGAGATAAATCTTCTAAAACAGGAGCAATCGCTTTACAAGGACCACACCAGCCAGCCCAGAAATCTACAAGGACAGGTGTTTCAGAATCCAGAACGTCAGCTTTGAAATCTGCGTCTGTGGTATTAACTAGGTTAGACATACAAATGCTCCAATATGATCAGTTGTCAATAACAGTCTTTATTTATATAGATATATAAGTATTACACAGCTATTTTCAACATCATAGTCTGATGAATAGTTGCATTCTCGGATGCCATTGGTTTTTTGTCTAATGGATCATCACGATTGATTTAATCGACAGTAGCAATAATCATGAAAATCTAGTGAAAAACTGGCAGTTCAGCCCGTAAACTGCTTTTCAATTTGCGGTGAGTGAATTACTCTAAGCAGCAATTAAGTTGATTTGTTATGCACAATGTCTGATTTTCTGATTGATGAAGAATTGCTCGCTGCAATTGATATGGGGTCAAACAGCTTTCACTTGGCAATTGCCCGTGTAGATCACGGAGAAGTTAAGAAAGTTGTTTCAATGTCGGAAAAGGTACAGCTTGCTGCTGGATTAGATGAAAATAAAAATTTAACCGAAGCGGCCCAACAGCGTGGTTTAGCGTGTTTGGCACGTTTTGTCGGACGTTTAAGTTCAGTACAACCGAATCGTTTGCGTATTGTGGCGACCAATGCGTTACGCCAAGCTAAAAATGGACATGAATTTATTCAGCAAGCAGCTGAAATTTTGCCAAAACCAATTGAAATCATTGCTGGGCGTGAAGAAGCGCGTCTGATTTATCTGGGCGTCTCACATACCATGGCAAATGGCGGGCGTCGATTGGTAATTGATATTGGTGGTGGATCAACCGAGTTTATTATCGGTGAACAATTCGAACCTTTATGTACTGAATCTTTGCAAATGGGTTGTGTGGCTTTCACCAAAAAATATTTTGAAGATGGTGAAATTAGTTATAAAAACTTTAATAAAGCGTTTGTTGCCGCCTGTAAGGAACTTTCTGCGATTGCCAACTATTTTAAAGCAGAGGGTTGGGATACGGTTGTTGGTTCAAGCGGAACAATTAAAGCGTGTCGCCAGATTATGGTTAACATGGGCTGGAGCGATGAACAAGAAAGTGTGACTCGTGAAGGCTTGGAAAAACTCAAAGATAAATTACTTAAATATAAGCATGTTTCAGAAATGGAATTTTCTGGCTTAAAAGAAGATCGTCGAGCAGTTTTGCCAGCTGGGATTGCTATTTTATATGCAGCGTTTGAAGTTTTGGATATTGACCATCTGATGTATTCAGATGGTGCATTACGTGAAGGTGTGATGTATGACCTCCTAGGTCGTTTTAAGCATGAAGATATCCGGGATCGTAGCGTACAGGCACTGATTGGTCGTTATGGTGCTGATCCTAAACAAGCGGAACGTGTCGTAAAAACCGCTCAATTTTTATTTGATTCGGTTGCAAGTAAACTAAAATTAACCAATGAAGACAGTGACTTAATACGTCGAGCAGCCTATTTGCATGAAATTGGTTTAGCGATTAGTCATGGTGGATATCATCGTCATGGTGCATATTTGTTGCAGCATTCCGACATTCCTGGTTTCTCGCAAATTGATCAAAATCATCTATCACATTTGGTTGCACATCACCGCCGTAAATTGCGTAGTGAAAGCAAAATGGATGTTTTAAAGGTTGGGGGACAGTCTTTAGTTTATCTTTGCTTGCTGCTTAGACTGGCTGTTTTACTCAATCATAGTCGTAGTGATCAGATGCTTCCTGCCATTGAATTAGAGGTCTTGGATGCGCAACAATGGCAATTAACTGTTTCTGGCGATGCGAAACAATGGCCATTACTGGTTGCAGATTTGCACGATGAGCAAGAGCAATTTAAGCATTGGGACATTGATTTGATCATTCAGTCGGAAAAATTTATTGATTAACTCGATTCGGTTAATTTAAGGATAATATTCGACCTATGAAAAATAAATCTGCTCAATCTCAAGCATGGAAAACTGTACAAATTGCACGTCATCCTGACCGCCCACAGTTTTTAGACTATGCAAGTGAATTATTTGATGAGTTCGATACATTGCATGGTGACCGAGTTTTCGGTGATGACGGTGCAATGATCGGTGGTTTAGCACGTTTTAATGGTCAGCCCGTTATGGTGGTTGGTCAGCATCGTGGTCGTACCACTCGTGAGCGTTTAAAACACAACTTTGGTATGTGTAACCCAGAAGGCTATCGTAAATCACAGCGTTTACTTGATCTTGCTGAGCGTTTTAACCTGCCTGTATTTACCTTTATTGACACGATGGGCGCTTATCCTGGTGTTGGTGCAGAAGAACGCGGTCAGGCAGAAGCGATTGCAACGAGTCTTGCTCAGCTTTCTCGCCTAAAAGTGCCAGTGATTGCGACTGTGCTGGGTGAAGGTGGTTCAGGTGGTGCTTTAGGAATTGGTGTTGCTGACCGTGTGATCATGTTGTCACATAGTATTTATTCAGTGATTTCACCTGAAGGTTGTGCATCTATTTTGTGGAAAACTGCCGAGAAAGCTGAACAAGCTAGTGAGGCGTTGGCATTGACTGCTGACAAATTACAAAAAATTGGCATTGTGGAACACATTGTTGATGAAGGCGAGGGCGCGCATTTAAATCCTGATCAAGTCATGGAAAACTTACGTGAAGTGCTCACTCAAGTCTTGGCAGAATTACAACCGATGGATGCTGAAGCACGATGCGAAGCACGTTATCAACGTTTAATGAAATTTGGAAGCAGCAACTTAGGTTTAGCATCTTAAGAGATGCTGACCAGTATTTTTCTCAGCAGAGCTTTCTAATTGGATGTAGCGGCGGCATGGATTCCATGCTGTTGCTATATTTGATGCACTCGCTTTTCCCTCAGCGTGTTCGCGCCATTTATATTGATCATCAATTACAAGCACCGAGTCAAACTTGGGGTGTAATGGTCGAAGATTTCTGTCATAAGTTTAATATTCCCTGTCTTGTTCAGGCTGTCGAAGTTGCTTCTGGTAACCTTGAACAGCAAGCACGTCATGCTCGTTATACTGCCTTTTTGCAACATAAGCAGGCGGATGAAGTATTAGTTCTAGCGCATCATCAGCAAGATCAGGCTGAAACAGTGCTTTTGCGGCTATTGTCAGGAGCAGGAGTGGGCGGTCTGGCAGCGATGCGTGCTATAGATGCGCGTGAAGATTTCACCATCTGGCGACCTTTACTGGATATTTCCCGTGAACAGATTGCACAGTGGGTCAGCCAGTTACAGCTTCCTTATATTGATGATCCCACCAACGCCGATCCGCATTATGATCGGGCATGGTGCCGAACTGAACTGTGGCAAATATTGCAACAGCGCTTCCCGCAAATGCAGTCGGCTTTAGCTCGTAATGCACAATTAATGCAGGACGCAGATGATATTTTACAAGAGGTTGCACAGCAAGACTGGCGGCAATGTGGTGATCACACACATCTAAACTTGGATACCCTGCAACAATTAACACCTGCACGGCAACGACAATTACTGTCTGCATGGATGAAAGGCGAGCTGACTTATCGCCCGAGTTTGGATGCTGTACTGCGTTTACAGCAAGAAGTCATTCAGTCAAGAGCTGATGCGCAGGCTTGTCTGTTTATCAAGCCTTATTATTATGTGCGTTTTCAAAAGCAGATATACCGCTTAACCACGCAGCAGTATTTATGTAAGCAAACAGATGTGATTCCAGCACAGCAACAAGTTCGATGGACAAAACAACAGCCTGTTACATTGATTTCGGGTAAATATACTTGTCGTGAGTCGGAGTATGGTCTATCTCCTGAATTGTTAGATACACCACTTATGCTGTATCCGCGTGTAGGGGGAGAAAAGATTCATTTGTATGGTCGAGTAGGTGCATGGCCACTGAAAAAAGCTTTGCAGGATGCACAAATTTTTCCTTGGTTACGTCATCGGGTGCAAATTTTGGCAAAAGATGATGTTATTCTAGGAGTCTTTACCCCTCAGGGATTTTGGCTTGCACAGTCTTGTTACTGTCAGCATGGTGGATGGCAGCCAAAACTTATCCATGAGTAATAAAAACATTGTCGAGTATGAGCATGAACAGCGCTTTAAATTGCAATATCAGTTTTATTGGTGGCGGAAATATGGCTCAAGCCTTAATTGGCGGGTTAATTTCACGCGGTCTTCCTGAAAATCAGATCCAAGTTGCAGATCCCGTTGAGCAAATTCGTTCAATCCTGCAAGAAAAAAATATTGCGGTATTTGCTGATAATGCTAAAGCAATTGAAAATGCAGATGTGGTCGTGCTTGCAGTGAAACCACAGGTTTTAGCAGATGTTTTAAAACCATTACATGGCTTGTTTGAAGGTAAGTTAATTATTTCTATTGTTGCAGGCGTAACGATTGAGATCATTGCAGCTTTGACTGGAACGCAGCGTATTGTGCGAGTCATGCCAAATACTCCAGCACTGGTACAAACAGGTGCGCATGGTATGTATGCTGATGCTTCGGTGAGTCAAGAAGATCGTAATTTGACAGGTAAAATTTTAGCAGCAACAGGACTAGGGCTTTGGGTAAATACTGAAGCACAAATCGATGCTGTGACCGCAGTATCTGGTTCAGGGCCTGCATACTTTTTCTATTTGATGGAAAGTATGATTCGCGCTGGCAAGAATATGGGGCTAGATGAAAAAGTCGCTGCTGCGTTGACTTTGCAAACTGCTTTGGGTGCTGCACAAATGGCGATTAGCAGTGATAAGACGCCTGCTGAACTGCGTAAAAATGTGACATCACCAAATGGTACAACCCAAGCTGCTCTTGAAGTGTTTGATCGTGCACAGGTTTCACAAAGTATACAGACAGCATTAGCTGCTGCTCAAAAACGTAGTCAGGAATTGGCTCAAGAATTAAGTGACAGTATCAAATAAATTGAAAGGTAGGAAAAGTAGCCGATGGGAATGACTTCGACGCTATTTGGTATTTTGATGAATGTCGCAATTTTGCTGGTGTTCTTAAGATTCTTAATGCAATTAGCGATGGTAAATCCATATAACCCTGTAGTTTTATCTACCATTAAAGCCACTAAAATTGTAGATATTTTTAGCTCGATTTTTCCGACATTGGCAAAAGGACGGGTCAATCTCGCTGCTTTGGTTTTGTTGGTGATGATTTATTTGTTAAAAATCGTGGGTGTGGCATATTTGTCGGGTGTTATGCCGCATGGCGCAGTTCATCTGATTATTTTAACTTTTGTGACGATGATTCAGGACTTAATTACGTTTTGTCGTTATCTGATTTTTGCCACGATTATATTGGGGTGGGTGGTATTATTTACTCAGTCAAACTCTCCGTATATTGAAGTTGTACAAGAACTTGCAGAGCCTTTGCTTGCGCCGTTTCGTCGCATTTTACCGAACATGGGGATGATTGACTTATCCCCAATTCTGGCATTTTTAGCATTATATATTGCTGAAGCACTTATGAATGAAGTTGCCCGAGTATTGCTCATAGGACTGTAACAACATCTAAAATAAAAAAACCAGCATGATTGCTGGTTTTTTTATTGCGTGTGATAACTCAGACTTGGTCGTTAACATTCACATCTTTGGTTTCACGGATACATAAAAATGCCAGCAGAGAGAGGATTGCTGCTGCAGATAAGTAATAACCTACAGTGGCTAAACCATAATTTTTTGCTAGCTCGGTGGCGATAAGTGGCGCAAAAGAAGCACCCAAAATACCTGCCAAGTTAAAGGTGAGCGCTGAGCCTGTATAGCGTACTGAAATTGGAAATTGTTCGGATAACACTGTTCCAATTGGGCCGTAGGTCAGCCCCATAATACTTAAGCCGATACATAAGAATATAAACACAGCAAACAGACTGCCAGAAGCAAGAAGTGGCGCAAAGAAAATTCCGAACACCGCAGCGATTGCACAAACCAAAATAGACGTGGTTTTACGTCCAAATTTTTCAGCAAGTACCGCAGACAGAGGAATTGTTCCTGCAAAACATAGAGTCGCAACCAACTGGATTTCAAGGAACTGATTACGGGTATAGCCCAGTTCGGTCGTTCCCCATTGCAGCGCAAAAACTGTAGTGAGATAAAACACCACAAAGGTACAGATTGCAGCAATTGTACCTAAGCACAGAGACTTGAAATGTTTGGTGAAAACATCTTTTACAGGAATGTTAACTTCTTTTTGCTTGTCCAAAACCTTCTGGAAGGCAGGTGTTTCTTGTAGTTTAAGTCGAATATATAAACCTACAAACACGAGGATAGCACTAGAAACGAAAGGAATCCGCCAACCCCACTGCATGAACTCTGCATTCGACATGCAGGCGCTGAGCAGTAAAAATGCGCCTGTTGCTAAAATAAACCCGACGGGCGCACCAAGTTGAGGAAACATGCCATACCAGGCACGTTTGCCTTCAGGAGCATTCTCAGTGGCAAGTAAAACTGCACCGCTCCATTCACCACCTAGACCTAAGCCTTGGCCTAAACGGCACAGTGCCAGTAACAATGGTGCAACTACGCCAATTTGTGCATAAGTGGGTAATAATCCGATGCTGATCGTGGAGATACCCATCGTCAGTAAGGCTGCAACCAATGTGGCTTTACGCCCAATACGATCACCCAAATGCCCAAATAATGCTGCACCAATCGGGCGAGCAATAAATGCAATCGCAAAAGTGGCTAAAGACTGAATACGTGCAACGCTTTCGTCACCACTTGGGAAGAACAGATGTGGAAAAATAATTACTGCGGCAGTTGCATAAATATAAAAATCAAAAAATTCAATGGTCGTACCCACTAAACTGGCTAACAATACGCGAGTTTTTGAGTTTACGGGTACAGCCTGTGCTTCTGCTGTTGTAGATGTCGATGACGCCATAATTCAACCTTTACTTAAAAAACAGACATGGTTAACAGCGTAATCTTTTTAAAAAAATACCTAATTTTTTAAAAAAATACGAAAGACACCACACTTTTAAGCAGGGTTACTACAACTAAAAGATGGGTGTTAAGAAAAAGCGTATAGATAGACTGCCAGGAAATGTGATCCTGCGCCAATCAGTACAAAAATATGCCAAATAACATGGGTATATCTTACCTTTTTTAGGGCATAAAACAATGCACCCACCGTATAGGCTAACCCGCCAGTAATCAGGAGCATTAAGCAGCCATGGGGTAAATAACGCTGCATATCATCCATCATCAACACGGCAAACCAGCCCATCAGTAAGTAGGCAATCAGTGAAACTTTATTAAAACGGTGCGCCAGGCAAAGTTTGAATACTGTACCAATGGCAGCAATACTCCATAATGCAATCAGTAAATAATGCGCTTTTGCAGTGGGAATATTTAAATATAAAAAAGGTGTGTATGTTCCCGCAATCAGATAATAAATGGCGGTGTGATCCAGTTTTTTATACCAGTGACGTTTAGCTGCGGTTTTCGCCCAATGGTATAGCGTTGAACATACCAACATTAAAATCAGGCTGAATGCATAAATCCATAAACTGAACCATTTATCCATACTGAGAAAAGCGCTTTTATACAGCAATAAAGTGCTGGCGAGGATGGCAATCACTGCACCAGCCCCATGAGTTAAGACATTAAGGTGTTCTTCTGAGGAGTCGTAGTTAGTGACATTCGACATTATTTTAATGATAACCTGATTAAAAATACATTTGTATATTAATTCAGTTTTGCATTTAAGGTAAGAACAATTAGAATGGATTTGTAAATTTCTTTAGGTTGTGATTATGTCCATACTGACTCAGCGTTCTGAACAGGAACAACAATGGCTTGCCGAGTTGCAGGCAGCTTTAACCGATCATCATTTTCAGCGTTTAGTATTGAGTCAGTACCAGGGCGAGATTGCGGAGCTTGAGAAGGTTAGTTTTCGCATCATCGAAATTCAACAGCAGCCTAAACTCTGTGCGGTTTATCAATATAAAACCCAAGACGTTACTAAAAATTATGATTTTACCGAGGCTTATAATTGCATCGCAGAATTGCTTGCCGGCTGTAAGCAAGCCAACCTGTTTGTTGAGGGCGAAGAATTACAGCTCAAACGAACCAAAAAAAAAGTGATCCTGACGCGTAGCCAAAAGCAAAACACCACAATGACCCAGCAAGCGCATAATCGTGAGAAACAACGTTATATTTTGCAGGAACAGGCCTATTTGCAAGATTTGGGGATTACTGATCATAAAGCCCAACTTGTGCCAAGTATGGCAAGAAAGTGGAAGCAAATTAATAAGTTTATTGAAATTTTTTCCAATGCGATTGAGCAGATTACCCCAGAAGATCGGGCATTGCATGTGGTGGATTTTGGTTCGGGGAAAGGTTATCTGACCTTTGCCATGTATGACTATTTGCAGCAGCAAGGTTTACAACCCAAAATTACAGGCGTGGAACTGCGCGATAACTTGGTCGAGTTTTGTCAAAAAGTTGCAGATAAAAATCAATTTAGCCAACTGGAATTTTTTCAGGGTGATGTCCGCAGTTATCAACCTGAGCATTTAGATGTGATGATTGCATTGCATGCTTGTGATATTGCCACGGATTTTGCCATTCACTGCGGCATTCGTCTGAATGCTTCGGTGATTATGTGTGCGCCGTGCTGTCATAAAGAGTTGCGCCCGCAACTGAAAAGTCCTGAAGTGCTGAAACCGATGCTGCATTATGGTATTCATCAGGCACAGCAGGCGGAAATGCTCACCGATACCATTCGGGCGTTGCTGCTTGAAGCCTATGGTTATGAAACTAAGGTGTTTGAGTTTGTATCTTTAGAGCATACCAGTAAAAATAAAATGATTTTGGCAGTACGCCGTAAATCGGTGAGTGTACCTGATGCTAAAATCATGGCACAGATCGAAGCGTTGAAGCAGATGTATGGCATTGGTCAGCATAGCTTGCAGCGATTGCTGGAAAATGAATTGGTCGATCAGGATCGGGCAGGCTGCCGCTGCTAAGCTCGCAGCAACTGTTGCCAATCCTGCATGGCACGATAACCTGCTTCAACACCGACCTGATAGCTATAACGCAGACGCTTCGGGTCTTGGCACAGACGATTTGCCATGTATTTGTGTTCGGGAGGGTTAATCTCCAGAATTTTGAGCGGTTGTGGTTTGCGTAAAAAATCGACGGACTGATTGTAGTGTTCGCCCCGTTGTTTCAGGCTTTGGGCAAAACCATGATGCTGTACGAAACGAGAAAGTAAAGCATCCGTTTTTTGACCTTGTTTGGCATAGTGTCGAGGTCGGGTGCGAATCACCATCAAGGCATCCATTTGGTGTTGTTGTGCAGTCCATTGCACAGGTAAAGCATCGGCAACACCACCATCAAAAAATGGCTGCTGCTGTACCCAAACGGGTTGTCGTGTAATAAACGGAATAGAACTCGAGGCCCTTAAACTGTCGAGTAATGTCTCAGGTTGGGCACGCTGATAATGTGCCTGACCTGTATGTGCATGGGTCAGTACAATATAAAATTCGGGATGATTTTTGAATAATGTCGCAAGATCTAAAGGGTTTTCTTGTTCCAGCACATCCCACATCCATTTGACATCCATCAAGTCACCACCTTTGAAAAAGCGTTTGAGCTGAATGAATTCGGGGCGTAAGGTCTGATCAAGGAAGATATCTAAGTTACGTCCTTTTTGCTGAGCGAGATAACTGGCTAAAGTGGTGGAGCCCGATGAAACGCCGACATATAAGTGAAAAGGATTGAATTGTTCTGTCAGGAAGGCATCAACTACGCCTGTACTGAAAGCTGCTCGCATCCCGCCACCTTCCACAACTAAGGCGCTAGATTGAATAGCATGATTCATATCGTTTTGATCTGTTTGTTCAAAATCGTATTATGCAATAGATCGGATTTTTATGGTTTTATGAGGTGTGATATGCGGAGTCATTTTACGAAAGGGAAAAAACAATCTCAGGCATTTCGCCTGAGATTGTTTAGAATTTTATAATGAACCGTGTAATTGGCGATATAGACCTGGGGTCACGCCAGTCCACTTTTTGAAAGCACGGTGGAAGGTGCTGGTTTCACTAAAACCGACTTGCTGTGCGACATCTTCCAGAGTCAGACTTGGTTGTAAAAGCAAGTGAATTGCAGCATCACGACGTAATGCATCTTTGACACCTTGATAGCTTTTGCCTTCAGAAGCCAAACGACGACGCAAAGTTTGTGGTGAAAGATAAAGCATTGAAGCAACATCATTAAGCGTTGGCATTTCTTCGCCAATATGGCTTTTCAGCACATCACGAATACGTGTGGTCAATGAGTTGATGTTTTTAAATTTCACTAAAAGCTGTGCAGGAGCAACTTTTAAGAATTCTTCCAGTGTTTCTTCATTTTGACGAATCGGTAAATCGAGATAGTCTGCCGCAAAAGTAATTTCAGTCCGAGGAGCATCAAACTGCATCAGTGGTGCAAAGAATAATGCATCGTATTCATCTGCTTGTTCTGGACGCGGGTATTCGAAATTCACTCGTTCTAAAGAAATGCGACGGTCAATCAACCAAGATGCCAAGCCATGCCAAATCATCAGCATGCTTTCAGTCATAAAGTGGTCTGGGTCGAGTTCACGAGGAATAAGAGGAACTAGACGTGCTTCGTGTTTATCGCGTTCAATCGCAATAAACCAGTCATCACGAAATAAACGATAAAACTGTTCTGATAATTCAAGCGCTTGGCCTAAAGTTTTGGCATGAATGATCAGTTGGCACATCATGGCAAATGTACCCAAACGACGCGGTTCTGTGGAAAAACCAGCATGTTCGTCTTGGGTCACCATCCATAACATTTGAATAAAACGGGTGTACTGTTCGGGAGAAACACGGGCTTTAGGTTGTTTGAGTAATTCAGCTTCGATGCCGACATGTGAAAGGAGAGTTTCGACATCCATGCCCAGTCTTTTCACACCAGTCAAAGCTGCATTCACGAAATGTATACTAATCGTGTCGCGGCTGACATTGATTCCTTCAATCGCTTTGATATTCACAAATAATTGACCTAAATGAAGATAAAAAATTATTAAGGCAATTTGCATTGTCTGTAAAGGGAAATTTATTTTAATTGCTGCAAACTGGTGCTGACATGGCGGAATATGACATTGTTTTTATCAAAAGTTGCACACTTGATGATTCGGTTTGAAATGAACGTCATGTATAAAATATTAAAAACTTGAGTATAAAAATTGGTATTTTTTAAGCAAATGAATTTGCACTAAAATTGTGCCTAATTTTAACTTGATCATTTTTTGAAAAAATTTAAAAAATCGCAATCAAAAAATAAACAGTTGATTTTTATTGTTCTTTAAAAATAATTAATTTTTTTAAGTATTTAAAAATAAAATATAGTTTTGTTATTTGGATTGCCTGACTGAGGTAACAAAACACTCAACATTTATTACAAAAATAATAGTATCCTACGCGTTTCGATCAACAACATAGAGTTTTCAATGTTGCGTAGATTTGCTTTTATCTCTCAAGTATCCATGTGTTCTGTCATGGTTTCCCTTGCTGCTCAGTCACACGCGGCTGATGCATTTAGCACCGAAAGCCCATATATGTTGGGTGATTGGAATGGGCAACGGGCAGCCTTAAAGGAACAAGGATACGACTTCTCTCTTGGTTATACAGGAGAGTTGGCTAATGTGCTTGATTCAAAAAATACATCAAGCCATAGCACAGAATATTCGGGTCAAGTGAGCTTGGGTGCTCATCTGGATTTGAACAAGATCTTGGGTTGGCAAGATACTGAAGCGCAGATGACTGTGACTGAACGTCATGGGCGCAATTTGAGTAATACCTCGGATGCCTTGAATGGGCAGTTAAGCTCAGTTCAGGAAGTTTGGGGACGTGGGCAAACTTGGCGTTTAACCGATTTCTGGATCAAACGAAAATTCCTTGATCAAAAGTTAGATGTCAAAGTGGGGCGCTTTGGTGAAGCTGAGGAATTTAACAGTTTTAACTGTGATTTCCAGAACCTTGCACTTTGTGGCTCGCAAATGGGCAACTGGGCAGGTGACCAGTGGTATAACTGGCCAGTTAGCCAGTGGGCTGTCCGTGTGAAATATCAATTGCAACCTAACTTGTTTGCACAAGTCGGGGCATTTGAAGTAAACCCTGAAAACCTTGAACGCGGTAAAGGCTTTAACCTTAGTACAGATGGTTCAAAAGGCGCATTAATTCCTGTGGAATTGGTGTGGCAGCCAAAATTAACTGCTGCGCAGTTACCGGGTGAATACCGTTTGGGCTATTTCTATAGCACAGCAGATGCCAGCAAATTGAATTCACAAGCACAAGACATTGCCAACACTTCAGCACATAAACAAGGTGGTTGGGTGTCTGTCAAACAACAGTTAACGATGCATCAGGGTGATGTGAACCGTGGTTTGACTGCTTGGGCGAACTTTACTTTCTTTGATGATGCAACCAATGCTGTGACCAACATGCAAAATTTTGCACTCAGTTATAACGGCTTATTTGATGCTCGTCCGCAAGATGAAATTGCAGTGGGTGTTGGACGCATTCATAAAAGTGCGCAGGGTTATAATAGTGAATATGATGCCGAATTGTACTATGGCATTCATGCAACCAACTGGCTAACTGTGCGACCAAACATCCAGTATGTTCGTCATGTAGGTGCTTTGAAAGACGGTAACAATGCTTGGGTTGGTGGTATCAAATTCGTCACAGCTTTCTAATCTGACAGAACGTTCAAATCCTTATTGCACTGCATGTGCCTAGTTTTGTGCAAAATATAAACAAAACTGGGCTTTTCTCTCACAATGCAGTGTGTTCTTGTTAAATGAAAATCATTATTTCATATCAAGTAAAAGCTTAGGGCTTTTGCTTTGGTATTGATTTAACCAAAATATCGAGGTGTGTTTATGACTCAACCCTCACAACGCTCAGGTTTTCAAACTTTGATGGCAATTGCGATTGCGCTGATTGGTTTGATTTTACTGGCTGGCGGTGCGTATGCCGCGTTCTTGGGCGCTTCTTTTTATTATGTGATTGCTGGAATTTTATTATTCATTTCGGCAATTTTATTATTACGTAATTCTGCGGCTTCGTTACTGGTTTATGCAGCACTTATGCTTGCCACCATTCTTTGGGGTCTTTGGGAAGTCGGTTCGGACTTCTGGGCATTGGTTCCTCGTTATGACATCTTGGGTGTAATCGGGATTTTACTGTTATTACCTGCGGCAACGCGTGGTATTCAACAACCTGTAAAACTGAGTCGTATTGCCTTGGGTTCAACCCTTGTGATTGCCATTTTAGTGATGGTGTATTCGATCTTTAATGATCCACAAGAAATCAACGGTACGATTACCAACCAACAGCCTGCAAAAGCACAGGCAGTCTCAGGCGTTGCTGAAGGCGACTGGCCTGCGTATGGTCGTACTCAAGGTGGTGTACGTTATTCTCCACTGACTCAAATCAATGATAAAACGGTCAAAGATTTAAAAGTAGCATGGACATTCCGTACTGGTGATTTGAAAACGGGCAATGACTCGGGTGAAACCACCAATCAGGTGACGCCAATCAAGATTGGCGACAACATGTACATGTGTACCACGCACCAGTTCCTGATTGCGCTTGATCCAGCAACAGGCAAGCAAAAATGGCGCTTCGATCCGAAACTCCAAACGAATCCAAGCTTCCAGCATTTGACTTGTCGTGGCGTGTCTTATTTTGATGCCAACAATACCCAAGGTTTTGCAGCGAGTTTGCAGCATAAAACTTCAAGTTCAGCGCAATGCCCACGTAAAGTCTTCTTGCCCGTCAACGATGGTCGTTTGATTGCGATCAATGCTGATAATGGTCAACGCTGTACTGACTTTGGCAACAATGGTGAAGTGAATTTACAAGCCAATATGCCGTATGCTTATGCAGGTGGTTATAACCCAACTTCTCCACCAGTGGTGACAGGTACAACTGTGATTATTGCGGGTTCTGTAACGGACAATTACTCTAACAAAGAACCTTCTGGTGTGATTCGTGGTTACGATGTCAACACAGGTAAATTGTTGTGGACATTCGATACTGGCGCGCAAGATCCAAATGCTTTACCAGGTCAGAACACAAACTTTGTCAACAACTCACCAAATGCATGGGCACCGCTTGCCTATGATGCGAAACTGGATATTGTCTATATTCCAACAGGTGTAGGTACGCCTGATATTTGGGGTGGTGACCGTAATGAGTTGAAAGAGCGTTATGCCAATTCGATGTTGGCGGTGAATGCAACCACAGGTAAACTGATCTGGCACTTCCAGACCACACATCACGATTTGTGGGATATGGACGTACCATCTCAACCATCACTTGCCGATGTTAAAACCAAAGATGGTCAAACGGTTCCTGCAATTTATGTCTTGACCAAAACAGGTAATGTATTTGTTTTGGATCGTCGTACAGGTAAAGCGATTGTACCGATTCATGAACGTGCTGTACCGCAAAAGGTTGAGCATGGTCCACAAACAGCAGGTGAACGTTACTCTGCAACCCAACCATTCTCGGATCTGGATCTGGCACCACAAGGCAAATTGACTGATAAAGACATGTGGGGCGCGACCATGTTTGACCAGTTGATGTGTCGTATTGAGTTCAAGAAACTGAACTACAATGGTATTTATACGCCACCATCTGTCAACGGTACGCTGGTATTCCCAGGTAACTTGGGTGTGTTTGAATGGGGCGGCATGTCCGTCAACCAAGACCGTCAAGTTGCAGTCATGAACCCAATCGGATTGCCATTTATCAGCCGTCTGATTCCTGAAAATCCAAACCGTAAAGAAACTGCCAAAGGTGCAGGCACTGAGCAGGGTATCCAGCCAATGTACGGTGTGCCGTATGGTGTGGAAATTAAACCATTCTTGTCACCAGTGGGCTTGCCATGTAAACAGCCTTCATGGGGTTATGTTGCAGGTGTGGATTTAAATACCCATCAAGTGGTTTGGAAAAAACGGATTGGTACGATTCGTGACAGCTTGCCAAAATTGTTCCAGTTACCAGCACTGAAAATTGGTGTACCTGGTTTGGGTGGTTCGATTTCAACTGCAGGTAATGTCATGTTTGTGGCAGCAACTCAAGACAACTATATCCGTGCTTACAATGTCAGCAACGGAGATAAACTTTGGGAAGCGCGTTTGCCAGCAGGTGGACAGGCAACACCAATGACTTATGAAATCAATGGTAAACAATATCTTGTGATTATGGCGGGTGGACATGGTTCATTTGGTACCAAGATGGGTGACTACCTAGTTGCTTATGCCTTACCAGATGCCAAATAAGCTATAAGCTTTGATCAAAATGCTTACTTCGGTGGGCATTTTTTATATCTATAACAATATTTTGGGGAAAAGTAGGGGAAAAGTAGGCGAAGTGCTTGAGCTAAATTTGTTAAAAAATAGATGAACTTTTAGTAATTATATTTTTATATTTATCAAAGTTTTATTGAAATTTGATCTTGGTGATCAGATCAAGAGCACTAATCTACGCTTTAGTCGTATTCGTGCCGGATCATAACAGAAGGACGTAACAAATGGCTTATGCTACAGTCAATCCATATACGGGTGAAACTTTAAAAACTTTTCCAACTGCAAGCAAGGAAGAAGTGCTTGAAGCGATTGATCAAGCTTACAACACTTTTTTAAGTTGGAAAGAAACCAGTTTTGAACAACGTGCTGCAATCTTGAATAAAGCAGCCAGTATTTTGCGCAATGAAACCGATAAATATGCACAATACTTAACTTTGGAAATGGGTAAGCTATTTACTGAAGCAAAGCTTGAAACCATCTTGTCGGCTGAAATTTTAGAATATTATGCCAAGCATGCCGAAAAATTATTAGCACCAGAAAAACTCCCAACTGATGCACAAGGCGTTGAAGCAACCCTATACCATGAACCACAAGGTGTATTGCTTGCAGTTGAGCCGTGGAATTTCCCGTTCTATCAAATCGCACGGATCATCGCGCCTCAACTGTCAGCAGGTAACACGATTCTGTTAAAACACGCGTCAAATGTGCCACAAAGTGCCAACGTGTTTGAAGAATTGATGCTTGAAGCGGGTTTACCTCAAGGCGCATTTAAAAACTTATATTTAGCGCATGAACATACTGCAGTGATTCTCAACGATCGCCGTGTATGTGGTGTGGCATTGACAGGTTCTGAAGCAGCAGGTGCAATTGTGGCTGCTGAAGCAGGTAAGGCACTGAAAAAATCAACTTTAGAGTTGGGCGGTGCAGATGCTTTTGTAGTGCTTGAAGATGCTGATCTACAAAAAACTGTGGACTGGGCGGTGATGGGTCGTCACTGGAATGCAGGTCAGGTTTGTGTTTCGTCTAAACGCCTGATTGTGGTTGATGCAATTTATGATCAATTCTTGGCATTGTACAAAGAAGGTGTGGCAAAACTTAAAGCAGGCGATCCGATGGATCCTGAAACCACGCTTGCGCCATTGTCTTCACAAAAAGCCGCTGACGATTTGAAAAAACAGGTCGAAAAAGCGATTGAAGCAGGTGCTGTGGTTGAAGTGATTGGTGCGCCAGTGCCAGAGCAGGGTGCTTTCTTCCAGCCATTACTCATGACCAACTTGCATGAAAATAACGAAGCGCGCCATTGGGAGTTTTTTGGCCCAGTGACTCAACTTTACCGTGCCAAAGATGAAGCCGATGCGATTCGTATCGCGAATGATACGCCGTTTGGTTTGGGTGGTTCGGTGTTTACCCAAGACCATGCACGTGGTGTTGAAGTTGCAAAACAAATCTATACAGGTATGGTGTTCATTAACCATCCAACTATGGTGAAAGCTGATTTGCCATTTGGTGGGGTTGCACACTCGGGTTATGGTCGTGAACTGATCGGTTTAGGTATTAAAGAGTTTGTGAATCATAAACTTGTTGGTGTAGCAGATATTGATGCACCATTCTAAACAGCACTGAAATACAAGTTTTAAAAAAAGCTGACCTCAATCGAGATCAGCTTTTTTATTGCAGAAAGCTCTTTATCAGTAAAACCGTTATTAAATATGTAAAAAAAGCATTTTGTTGATGAATTAAAGCCCTTTATGCTATGGCAGTTAAATTGAACTTACTAGCTGAACGCCATGTATTTATACACTGATTTCGATCAGCAACTGGTGAATGAACGAGTTGCACAATTCCGCGATCAAACAGAACGTTATCTCGCGGGAAAATTGACCGAAGACGAATACCGCCCATTGCGTCTACAAAATGGTTTATATGTACAGCGTTATGCGCCAATGTTACGTATTGCCGTGCCGTATGGCTTAATGAACTCAAAGCAATTGCGTAAAATTGCAGATATTTCTAAAGAATATGACCGTGGTTATGCTCACGTATCGACACGCCAAAATATTCAGTTGAACTGGCCAGCGCTTGAAGATGTGCCAGATATTTTAACTGAACTGGCAACGGTGCAAATGCATGCTATTCAGACTTCAGGAAACTGTATTCGTAACACAACAACTGACCAATATGCAGGTGTTGTGGCAGGGGAAATTGCTGACCCGCGCCCAACCTGTGAATTGATTCGTCAGTGGAGTACATTCCACCCTGAATTTGCATTCTTGCCACGTAAGTTCAAAATTGCAGTGTCTGCACTTGAAGAAAAAGACCGTGCTGCAACGTCATTTCACGATATTGGTGTATATATCGTGAAAAACGAAGCAGGTGAAATCGGCTATAAAATCAAAGTCGGTGGTGGTTTAGGTCGTACACCAGTGATAGGTAGTGTGATTCGTGAATTCCTGCCACGTGAAGATTTGATCGCTTATTTAGATGCAGTGTTACGCGTTTATAACCTGCATGGTCGCCGTGACAACAAATACAAAGCGCGTATCAAAATCTTGGTGAAAGCCATGACGCCTGAAGTCTTCGCTGAAAAAGTTGAAGCTGAATTTGCACATACGCGTGAGCCACTGAAAATTCAACCAGAATTCTTGGCAAAAATGGATGCGGTCTTTACACCATTTGCTTATCAGGATTTGCCTGACGAAGATTTTACTGAATTGTTCGCGCAATATCCAAAATTCAAGCAATGGTTTAATGTCAACACCAACGCACATAAAGTTAAAGGCTATCGTATCGTGACGATTAGCTTAAAACGTGCAGGTATTGCACCAGGGGATATGACGACGGAAGAAATGCATTTTATTGCAGATCTTGCAGACAAATATACCTTTGGTGAGTTGCGTACTACACATGAGCAAAATATTTCTCTAGCCGATGTACCGCAAAAAGATGTATTTGCATTATGGCAAGCACTGGAAAATGCCAACATGGCACGCGCACATATTGGTTTTATTACCGATATTATCTGCTGTCCAGGTGGTGATTTCTGCTCATTGGCAAATGCAAAATCAATTCCAATTTCTGAAGCGATTACTCGTCGTTTCGAAGACTTGGATACTGTTTATAACTTGGGTCATTTAGACTTAAATATCTCAGGTTGTATGAATGCCTGCGGTCATCACCATGTCGGTAATATTGGTATTTTAGGTGTTGATAAAAAAGGTGCAGAGTTCTACCAAATCACTTTGGGTGGTAACTCAGACCATGATGCTTCAATTGGCGATATCTTGGGGCCTTCTTTTGCCGCAGATGCTGTGCCAGATGTTGTTGAGGAAATCCTGAATACTTACCTTGATTTACGTCAAGAAGGCGAAGAGTTTATTGAAACTTACCGTCGTGTGGGGATTCAACCGTTTAAGGAGCGTGCATATGCTTAATTTAGCCTTACCTGTGCTATTTAAAGATGGCACGATTCAAGACAATACTTATCAGGCCGTTGCTGAAGATGGTACAGTGCCACAAGGTGATGTAGTTTTGACGACAGCTCAGCTTGAGCAATTGAGCCAAGTACAAGGCAAAAAAGCTTTGTATATTACAGTGAATGATTCACCTGAAACACATCACTATCCATTAGAGCAGCTTGATAGCATTTTTATTGAGTTTGCTGGTTTTAATGATGGTCGTGGCTATTCATTTGCAGCGTTGTTACGCCGTCAAGGTTATCAGGGTGAATTGCGCGCTGTAGGCGATATCTTTAAAGACGTTTTAAATTATTTAAAACGTTCTGGCTTTGACAGCTTTGTGGTCAAAGAAGGTAAAGATGTTCAAGAAGCTGCAGCAGGGTTGAAAGACTTTACCAACCCGTACCAAATTTCAACAGCAGTTCCACAAGCGGGTTATCAAACTGGCGCTTAACTGCTAAATTAAAAAAAAGCTGGATTTGTTCCAGCTTTTTTTATGTCTAAATTTTCAGATGAGAAAAAGTGGAGTGTTGATCATAAGAAAACAATTCATTTGAAACCCGATCTAGCAACTCAAAGGTGTTTCATGCCGAACACTTCCCATCATATTGAGAATGATTTTACGGTGAGGTGCGTCATACTGGCTACAGTAATAAAAACTACCCATGGAGCCTCTAGGTAAACCTGTATTTCCTTGAAAAACTAAATTAGGTGAACCTAAACTACCTTGCCAGCGCAGATTGCCATAGCGAAGCTGCATCGGGTAAGTATTTAGCAATTTTTCATGCGTTTCTCTGCTGCGATTTTGATTTAAATCGAGAAAGGAGATTGATCCTGTTGCCCAGTCATTGCGACTACAACTTTCAAAATCTTCACTAGCACAAACTACAACGTTATTATGATATAAAACAGCATGTTGTTTGGCCTGCTGTAAATGTAGACTTAATTGAATAGGAATAAGTTGGGATTCTTGCTTTGCTTTGGTATGATGATAAAAAGGCATCACCATCATGGACAGGAGAGCTAAAATAATGATTGCAATCATCAGTTCTAATATGCTAAATCCACCTTTTATAAGATTCATTTGATCGTTTCCATTGTAATTTTTAATCGTAAAAAATATGTTTTTTATGCATTTATTTTTATTCTTTAATCTAATGTGTAAAAAATTTATGCGCCAATGTGAATTAAATTTGATAAAATTTTACCGAATTACAACGGAAATTGTAAGGAAATTTGTCAATAATTCGTTCTTAGATTTGGGTTATTGACTGACAATCAGTCAATAGAAGTACAAGATTGGCTTAAATAATAATCGAGATATTTAAAATCTTGATCAGTAAATAAAAATTTTAGGCTGAGCTTAAAATAATTGTTTTTCTCTGGAGGATATCCATGAAATTAAGTCGTATTGCTGTTGCTACATTGCTTGCAGCGTCTCCATTTGTTGCAGCAAATGCTGGTGTTACAGTTACCCCATTGTTACTTGGTTATACATTCCAAGGTACTGAACATAATAACGGAAATGATCACCTTCTTGATTCAAAAGCGGGTCAAGGTGAAGCACAAGACGATTTAGCAGTAGGTGCAGCGCTTGGTGTTGAATTAACACCATGGTTAAGCTTCGAAGCTGAATACCTTCAAGTGAAAGGCGATGTTAAAGGTGGTGCAGTTAATGCTCCAGGCGCTGAATACAAGCAAAAACAAATCAACGGTAACTTTATTGCGACCTCTGATTTGATCACTAAAAACTACGACAGCAAAATCAAGCCATATGTATTGTTAGGTGCTGGTCACTATGACTATGATTTTACTGGTGTAAACCGTGGTACACGTGGTAACTCAGAAGCAGGTACTTTGGGTAACGTAGGTGCAGGTGTATTCTGGCGTTTAAATGATGCATTGTCGCTACGTACAGAAGCACGTGCAACATACAACATTGATGAAGATTTCTGGAACTATACAGCGCTTGCTGGTTTGAACGTTGTGATCGGTGGTCACTTGAAACCTGCTGCGCCAGTAACAGAAGTGCAACCTGTAACTCCAGCGCCAGTTGTTCAACCACAACCACAGCCACAAGAGTTGACAGAAGACTTGAACATGGAACTCCGTGTGTTCTTTGATACCAACAAGTCAAACATCAAACCACAATACAAACCTGAAATTGCAAAAGTTGCAGAGAAACTTTCTGAGTATCCAAATGCAACAGCGCGTATTGAAGGTCACACAGACAACACAGGTCCACGTAAGTTAAACGAACGTTTATCATTGGCACGTGCAAACTCTGTAAAATCAGCACTTGTACATGAATACAATGTTGATCCATCACGTTTAACTACTCAAGGTTTTGCATGGGATCAACCGATTGCTGACAACAACACGAAAGAAGGTCGTGCAATGAACCGTCGTGTATTTGCTGCTATTACTGGTAGCCGTACAGTGATTGCTCAACCGACAGCGCCAGCAGCTCAATAATTTGAGTTGAGGTGAAAAAGAAAGCGGCTCATAAGAGCCGCTTTTTTTGTCATGGATATTTTAATAGGTGAATCATGATTAATGGGTTGAAAAGAATAGAGTAAATAATGAGGTTATTAAAAATTAAAATAAACTGAATAATTTTTAAATATAATTAAAAATTATACCTGTTTATATGGTTATTATTGTTGAACTATATAGTTATTTATATATTGGGTTATCTGAATTTTGATCTAAATTATTATATTTATTGATATTTTTTTGAAACTTTTTATGAACTACATTTTTTTGTAACTACATTATATAAATTTCAAAAGTTTAATTTGTAAATTGAATGCAAATCAGAGTAAAACAATATTTGAAGTAAAATAGTTTAATCTAAAAAAAGATGACCTTAGTCATGCTATTCAAGTTTAAATTTTCTGAATGAGCTTGTATTATACAGACTCGAAACTTTAAAAGACTGAGATGTAAGAATATCTCAGAAAGTAAATAATTTAGGTCATACCTAAAATAATTGTTTTTCTCTGGAGGATATCCATGAAATTAAGTCGTATTGCTGTTGCTACATTGCTTGCAGCGTCTCCATTTGTTGCAGCAAATGCTGGTGTTACAGTTACCCCATTGTTACTTGGTTATACATTCCAAGGTACTGAACATAATAACGGAAATGATCACCTTCTTGATTCAAAAGCGGGTCAAGGTGAAGCACAAGACGATTTAGCAGTAGGTGCAGCGCTTGGTGTTGAATTAACACCATGGTTAAGCTTCGAAGCTGAATACCTTCAAGTGAAAGGCGATGTTAAAGGTGGTGCAGTTAATGCTCCAGGCGCTGAATACAAGCAAAAACAAATCAACGGTAACTTTATTGCGACCTCTGATTTGATCACTAAAAACTACGACAGCAAAATCAAGCCATATGTATTGTTAGGTGCTGGTCACTATGACTATGATTTTACTGGTGTAAACCGTGGTACACGTGGTAACTCAGAAGCAGGTACTTTGGGTAACGTAGGTGCAGGTGTATTCTGGCGTTTAAATGATGCATTGTCGCTACGTACAGAAGCACGTGCAACATACAACATTGATGAAGATTTCTGGAACTATACAGCGCTTGCTGGTTTGAACGTTGTGATCGGTGGTCACTTGAAACCTGCTGCGCCAGTAACAGAAGTGCAACCTGTAACTCCAGCGCCAGTTGTTCAACCACAACCACAGCCACAAGAGTTGACAGAAGACTTGAACATGGAACTCCGTGTGTTCTTTGATACCAACAAGTCAAACATCAAACCACAATACAAACCTGAAATTGCAAAAGTTGCAGAGAAACTTTCTGAGTATCCAAATGCAACAGCGCGTATTGAAGGTCACACAGACAACACAGGTCCACGTAAGTTAAACGAACGTTTATCATTGGCACGTGCAAACTCTGTAAAATCAGCACTTGTACATGAATACAATGTTGATCCATCACGTTTAACTACTCAAGGTTTTGCATGGGATCAACCGATTGCTGACAACAACACGAAAGAAGGTCGTGCAATGAACCGTCGTGTATTTGCTGCTATTACTGGTAGCCGTACAGTGATTGCTCAACCGACAGCGCCAGCAGCTCAATAATTTGAGTTGAGGTGAAAAAGAAAGCGGCTCATAAGAGCCGCTTTTTTTTATAGCCAATATTTTGCTTTCAGTTCATGCTTCATAGCTTTTCTCATTCGGCGATGCTGTGCTTTAGGCTTTTCACTTTCATGGATTCCACCTTTATGTAAAAGGGGAGACAGTGCAACAGGGTTGCGTACTTTAATTTTGGGCATGCTTTTCAGTTTCATGGGTTTAGCCTTTAATACATAAAATCTGTTTCAAGGTGTGGACAACGTCAATCAAATCACTTTGATAAGCAATCACCTGATCAATATCCTTATAAGCACTTGGAATTTCATCAATCACGCCGCTGTCTTTACGACATTCGATACCTTGAGTTTGCTGAATCAAGTCTTGCTGACTAAACAAAAGTTTGGCTTTGCTGCGACTCATTTTACGACCCGCACCATGTGAGCAGGAGCAAAAGGATTCAGGGTTGCCTTTACCTCGAACAATATAGGAACGTGCACCCATTGAACCCGGAATAATGCCAAGCTCATCTTCACCTGCGCGAATGGCACCTTTACGCGTCACAAAGACATTTTCACCAAAGTGCGTTTCTTGACTGACATAATTGTGATGGCAGTTAATCGCCTCCTTGGTCATCTGAAATGATGGCAAAATCGGGCGAATGGCTTCTAAAATCAGCCGCATCATTTCACGTCGGTTTTCATAAGCATAGTTTTGTGCCCATTCCACAGCTTCCACGTAGTCATTAAAGCTATTGGAACCTTGTGCAAAATAACTCAGATCTTTGTCAGGAACATGCCCAAAGCGTTGTTGAGCTTCTTTCTTTGCCAATTCAATAAAATACGTGCCAATCATATTACCTAAACCACGGCTACCCGAATGTAGCATGACCCAGACATCCTGATTTTCATCCAGACACAGTTCTATAAAATGATTGCCACCACCAAGTGTCCCGAGCTGTTTTTGCCAAGTGGCATCAAACTGGCGCAGCATGCGAACCAGACCGGGATGTTTGCTAATGATTGGCTGCAAGCGTTTTTCCAGTGGTGTTAAACTTGAGGCCTTGGCCTTGACTTGCTTGTGCATGGCAAAACCGACTGGCACTTTACGTTCAATAGCATGGCGTAAAGGCGACAGATTATCGGGCAGTTGCTGCGCTTTTAAACTTAGGCGAATTGCGTTCATGCCGCAGCCAATATCCACGCCAACAGCCGCAGGAATAATCGCCTGTTTGGTTGGAATGACGCTACCAACAGTTGCCCCTTTGCCGACATGGACATCGGGCATGACTGCAATATGTGAATGAATAAATTGCAGTTGTGCCATTTTGCTGAGCTGTTCGATACTTTCGTGATCAATGTCTTGGGTGAAAATCTTCACAGGCACACCATAGTGCCCCTCAGCATTTAAAATTTTTTGAATGCTCATTTGGTTTTTCTCAAATTATTGTTGTTTTGTCCGAATATCAGGCATAAAAAAACCTAGCGAATGCTAGGTTCTATGCATTCGGACAGATGAGATTTGTACACCTGTCCGTGAGACGACATCGTGCCAAATCAGTTATGTTGTAAGCTCGCTAGTACTGGCATGATGTCCTCCTCAAAATCTATCCATAGTGGATAGTGCCGAAATTCAATATCGGCGAGATAATAAACCTAAAAAATCAAATGTCAAGAAAATCATGACTCATCATCTTGCATTGGCTTCACATCCATTTCGTTGTAAGGAATGAGTTTGGTCTTATAGATCCACTTGTAACTTAACCATACAGCCAAAAACAACGGGAGGGTGATATAGGTCGCAAGCAGACTTAACCAGTCAATTTTTGCACCCAGTAACGCCTGATAATTTTGCCCTAAAATAATGATTGAACACAAAATAAAGGCAAACCATGGTGCAAATGGGAAGAATTTTGCACGATAAGCCAAGTTCTCAATTTTGTAACCTTGAGCCACATAACCTTTACGGAAACGATAATGTGAAATTGCAATCCCGAGCCAGACAATAAAGCCACACATTCCTGACATATTGAGCAACCAGTTATAGATTTCCTGTTTACCCATAAAACTCGTGAGGAGTGATAATGCTGCAATCGCAGTAGTTGCATACAATGCACGCATTGGTACACCACGTTTATCGAGCTTTGCAAACCAGCGTGGAGCACTGCCTTCTTCAGCCATATCCCACAACATACGGGTAGATGAGTACATGCCCGAGTTACCCGCAGATAAAATAGCCGTTAGAATCACTGCATTCATCAGACCTGCAGCAAAAGCAAAACCTGCTTTTTCATAGAGTAGGGTAAATGGAGACAGGGCAATATTGTTGCTACTCGCTGCCTGAATGAGGCGTGGGTCGTCATAACTGACCAATGTACCGATAATGAAAATACAGACGATATAAAACAGCAGGATACGCCAGAAAATTTGTTTGATTGCCAGTGGAATGGTTTTATGCGGATCTTTAGATTCACCCGCAGCAACCCCAACCATTTCAGTGCCTTGGAAGGAAAAACCTGCAATCATGGCAACCCCGACCATGGCTTGGAAACCACCAACAAATGGTGCGTCTTTATGTGTCCAGTTGGCAAAAGGCAGGGCATTCGGGGTCAGCATAATTTTTAAAATGGTCGCAAAACCAATAAAAATAAAAATAATGATGGCAATGACTTTGACCAGAGAAAATACAAATTCACTCTCACCAAAAGTTCTGACCGACATGGCGTTAATCGCGAAAATCACAATTAAAAACAGCAAGCTCCACCAAAAACCTGGAATTTCAGGGAACCAGAATGCCATGATCCACTGCGCTGCAACCAGTTCAAATGCGACAGTAATCGCCCAGTTGTACCAGTAGTTCCAGCCCAGTGCAAAACCAAAACCTTCTTCAACATATTTGTTGCCGTAGGTAAAAAATGCACCCGAAGTTGGATTGTGAGTTGCTAGTTCGCCAAGGCTGGTCATTAAGAAATAAATCATAATCCCGATCAGGACATAGGCAAGTAACGCGCCGCCTGGCCCTGCAGTGCTGATAGTCGAACCTGAGGCTAAAAATAGCCCTGTTCCAATAGAACCACCAATTGCAATCATATTCAGATGGCGAGCACCCAACTTACGCTTTAGGTGCGCATGTTCATTCATTTCGCTCATCTAGTTTCCTTATCTGTTTGTTGCGCAGGCATATAACACCTTAAAGCCTTGTTGATCAGTTTTCGTGTCGCCATGCCCGAAATACTGCTCAATTAAAATCGGATAATTTAAAAAACGGTTTGCCACAATCCATAATTCGCCATGTCCTTGAAGATGGTGCTTTGCTTGTTGGCACAAATCTTCACTGACTGCATAAGAAGTGTGAATCCCCTGATGAAAAGGCGGATTACTCACTAAGGCATCTAGCCCAGTCGGGGCATCTTGAATACCTGTGACTGCATGTAACTGGATCTGGTTGGTAGAAATGGCATTGTACTGACAAGTCAGTTCCGTTGATTTCAATGCAAATGCATCGACATCGAGCGCATGAACGACATTCTCAGGATTCAGCTTTGCCAAATAGCAGCTAATAATGCCTGCACCACAGCCAAAGTCGGCGAGTTTACCTGATTTAACTTGGGTGAGGTATGGTAAAAGCACCGCTGTGCCAACATCTAAATGGTCTTGACTAAACACACCGGGTAAAGCGCAAATTTTCAGTGTTTGATCTGCAACTTGAATCTCATAGGTTTTGAGCCATGCTTCGAGCGGTTTTTCCTGCTCTTGTTGTTGTAGAATCAGTTGCCAAAACTGGCAGTGACGGGCACTGTCGAGCTTGAGGGTCTTACCATAGGTTTGTAACTGTTTGGCTGCACGTTCCACACCACCTTTTTTCTCACCCACCAAGAAAATTGATTGTCCAAGCTGCATATGGCTGGCAACCTGATGGATGATATAACTCAGCAGCTCTTTCGATTTCGGAACAAAAATAACGACTTGATCAAAACTCTGCTCAGGAAATGTCACAGCAAAGTGGCTGTCCAAACCTAAAGCCAGATGCGCTTGGTGATCGGCAAAATTCCATGTCCAGATACTTCCTTGTACCGTGTCGCGCAGTTCAATCAGGAGCTGATCATTGGGCGCATGAATAAATAAAACGCGACCTTTGAGTTGATCTTGCTGGCGCAAGACGACTTCACTTCGAGGATCCATGATGACACCCTACACAAAATAAAATGTCCAATCCGCATATCACTGGGATTGGACATTGTTTAAAAAAATTACTGTTCTGTTTGGTCAGGTAAAATCAAGTTGAGCAATAATGCTGCGATACCGCCAGTTGCTACGCCAGAACTGAAGATATTGCGCATGAGTTCAGGCATATGCTTTAGAAAATCAGGAACTTGTGCAATACCAAGCCCAAGCGCTAAAGAAATCGCAATGATCAGTAGCGCACGGCGGTCAAGCTTAATACCTGCCAGAATATTGATGCCTGATGCGGCAACTGCCCCAAACATCACCATGACAGCACCACCTAGAACTGCTTCGGGTACAGCTTGTACCATACCTGCAATTTTAGGGAATAAACCCAATAAGACCAACATGGCTGCAATCCAGATTCCGACATAACGGCTTGCGACACCTGTCAATTGAATCACACCATTATTTTGCGCAAATACAGAGCTTGGGAATGTATTGAAAATCCCTGCAATCAATGAGTTAAAACCATTGACCAGTACGCCGCCCTTGATGCGCTGCATCCAGGTTTCACCTGTTACAGGCTGTTTTGAAATCTTACTGGTTGCAGTAATGTCACCAATTGCTTCGAGTGAAGTCACCAGATAAATAAAGGCAAATGGTAAAAACAGTGACCAGTTAAAACTGATGCCAAAATGCAGTGGAGTTGGCAACTGGAAGGTAGGTGCTTGATGGAATGCAGTAAAGTCCAAATGCCCCATAAAGCCTGCCAAGATATAACCAATCACTAGAGCCAGTAAAATTGCTGAGCTTTTGATCCAGACCACAGGAATACGATTGAGGACAATAATAATGGCAAGAACGACACTCGACATGATCAGGTTGTCGCTATTGGCAAATGTGCCATTGGCCATGGCCGCATAACCACCGCCCATACTGACCAAACCTTCTTTAATCAAGGTAAGTCCAATCAGTAAAACCACAATCCCAGTGACTAGCGGAGTAATCAGTTTTTTGACCCACGGTAAAACCCGTGACACGCCCATTTCAATAAATGCACCAGCAATCACTACACCAAAAATAGCCGCCATGACTTGTTGGTACGGCGTGCCATTGGCAATCATCATGCTGCCAATCGCCATGATTGGGCCAATAAAGTTAAAACTGGTGCCTTGTACGATGAGCAAGCCAGCACCGAGTGGCCCAACTTTTTTAGACTGCAGAAAAGTTGCAATCCCTGAGATCACCAAAGACATCGATAAAATCATGGTGGTTTCATGAGCTGGAACTTTTAACGCGCCACAGATCAGTAAACCTGGCGTTAAAATCGGAACGAGAATGGCAAGCAGATGCTGCAAGGCTGCGAAGAATGCAATCCATGGTTTTGGCTTGTCATTAAGCCCTAAAAGCAGATCAGGTTGAGGGTTAGAATGGGGAGATATATCTAAATCCGACATGGAATTGTAATAAATAATAAGCAAGATGTTGCTATTCTAATCGAGTTACATCCCTTTACAAACTAAAAAGCGGCTTGTCTGACGAAAAAAGTGTTGTTGTCAGGCAACTGTCACTACTCAATGCTAGTGTTTTTTTGTATAATTTGCCCTCAAATTTAAAGCGTATCGAATTTACATGTCTGATATTAAAACTCTCCGTAATATTGCCATCATCGCGCACGTCGACCATGGTAAAACTACTCTCGTAGATAAACTTTTACAACAATCAGGTGCACTCGGTGACCGCGCGGGTGAGATTGAGCGTGTTATGGATTCGAATGCGCTTGAATCAGAGCGTGGTATTACTATTTTGGCAAAAAACACGTCGATCACTTGGTTGGACAAGCGTACTGATACGACTTACCGTATCAATATCGTGGACACCCCGGGACATGCTGACTTCGGTGGTGAAGTAGAACGTGTATTGTCAATGGTTGACTGCGTATTACTTCTTGTGGATGCACAAGAAGGTCCAATGCCACAAACTCGTTTCGTAACGCAAAAAGCGTTTGCACGTGGTTTGAAACCAATCGTGATCATTAACAAAGTTGACAAACCAAGCGCGCGTTGTGACTGGGTTATTGATCAAGTTTTTGATTTGTTTGACAACTTGGGTGCAACTGACGAACAGTTAGACTTCCCGATTGTTTATGCTTCAGGCTTACGTGGTGTTGCTGGCCCAGCACCAGAAGAATTGGCTGAAGACATGACACCGTTGTTTGAAACGATTGTTGACATCGTTGAACCACCAGCAGTTGATGTTGATGGTCCATTCCAAATGCAGATTTCATCACTTGACTACAACAGCTTCGTGGGTGTAATCGGTGTTGGTCGTATTCAACGTGGTTCAGTAAAAACCAATACACCTGTGACTGTGATTGATAAAGAAGGTAACACACGTAACGGCCGTATTTTAAAAATCATGGGTTATCATGGTTTAGAGCGTGTTGATGTTGATTCAGCATCAGCAGGCGACATCGTATGTATTACAGGTATTGATGCACTTAACATTTCAGACACCATTTGTGATCCGAAAACTGTTGAAGCATTACCGCCATTGTCTGTAGATGAACCTACAGTATCGATGACATTCCAAGTGAACAACTCACCATTTGCCGGTAAAGAAGGTAAATTCGTGACTTCACGTAATATTCGTGAACGTCTTGACCGTGAATTGATTCATAACGTAGCACTTCGTGTAGAAGATACTGACAGTCCAGACCGTTTCAAAGTTTCTGGTCGTGGTGAACTTCACCTTTCAGTATTGATCGAAAACATGCGTCGTGAAGGCTTTGAAATGGGCGTATCTCGTCCACAAGTAATCATCAAAGAAGTTGATGGTGAAAAACAAGAGCCATACGAAAACGTAACATTTGACGTTGAAGAACAGCATCAAGGTGCTGTAATGGAACAAATGGGTCACCGTAAAGGCGAAATGACCAATATGGAAGTTGACGGTAAAGGTCGTATCCGTATTGAAGCAACTGTTCCTTCACGTGGCTTGATCGGTTTCCGTTCTGAATTCTTGACCATGACTTCTGGTACAGGGATCATGACATCAAGCTTCTCTCACTACGGTCCTGTTAAACAAGGTACTGTTGCGAAGCGCCAAAACGGTGTATTGATTTCTATGGTTCAAGGTACTTGCTTGGGCTATGCGTTATTTGGTTTACAAGATCGTGGTCGTTTATTTGCTAAACCACAGTTGGAAGTTTACGAAGGGATGATCGTGGGTATTAACTCTCGTTCAGACGATATGGTTGTAAACCCAACTAAAGCGAAACAATTAACTAACGTTCGTGCATCTGGTACAGATGATGCTTTAACTTTAGTCCCTGCAATTGAATATACGCTTGAACAAGCGCTTGAATTCATTGAAGATGACGAATTAGTTGAAGTAACACCAAAATCAATTCGTATCCGTAAACGTTATTTGACTGAAAACGAACGTAAGCGTAACCGCGATAAATAAGTTCTCTTAAGTCATAAAAAAACCGCTAATTTTAATTAGCGGTTTTTTTTGTATAAGATTTTCTACAAAGGATTGGCAAATTTTCAAAACCAAGTAAATTAAATGGAAATACATATACAAATATATACCGCATTATATAACTCAGATGAAAAGAACTGGAGATTTACATGAGCATTTTAAAAGAATTTCGTGAATTCGCGGTAAAAGGCAATATGATTGACCTTGCTGTGGGTGTCATCATTGGTGGTGCATTCGGTAAAATTGTCGACTCATTAGTTAAAGATATTATTATGCCGATTATCACCCTGATTACAGGCGGCGGCGTCGATTTTACCCAAAAGTTTATCGTATTGGGTAAAAACCCCAACAACCTGCAATCTCTGGCTGAAATGCAAAAGGCAGGAGTTAACGTACTGACTTATGGTAATTTCTTAACCATCCTGATTAACTTTATTATTCTGGCGTGGGTTGTATTTGTTATGGTGAAATTGATTAACAAAATGCGCCGTAAACAAGAAGCAGAAGCTGCGCCTGCACCTGTTGCAACACCTGAAGATATTCAATTACTTCGTGAAATTCGTGATGAGTTAAAAAAGAAAGCATAGTTCTGTATAACTAAAAAAGCAGCTATAACCAAGCTGCTTTTTTTATGTATGATGACTCAGTTTTTTTGTAAAATGAATCCGCGAGAATATCAATCATTCTGCTGCATCAGGATAGGGAAAATGAACCAACTATTTACTTATGGCACATTGCGTCCAGGGCAAGCCAATGCACATATTCTGGGAAATATGGGTGGAAAATGGCAAATAGGCTATGTCCGTGGTGTTGTGCATACGCTGGACTGGGGGCCTGATCAGGGCTTGCCTGCGTTAGTGCTTGATCCACAAGCAGAAAAAATCGAGGGTTTACTTTTCTCTACAAACCAGTTGGCAGACAATTGGGAAATGCTGGATGATTTTGAAGGGTTTCAGTATCAGCGAGTCATGGTAGATGTTGAGCTTGAGTCTGGTGAAATGGTTCAGGCATGGACATACCAAATGCACCCTACAGCCAAATCTGCACACACCTAAAATTAAAAAATGATGCTTAAATCTCGCTGTGTATTTAAGCATCATATTGATTTAAAAATGCATACGAAATTTGATTTCCAGTAAATGAAAACCAAACTGGCTTTTTATAGGGCCGTGCAATACTCGTTCAGCCGCAGTAAATACCAGTTTATCAATCACAGGCACCAGTTGCCCTTTTTTGACTTCACCCAGTTCACCGCCACGTTTTGCTGAATTACACGTTGAGTATTCTTTAGCAAGTTTGGAAAAGTCACCACCCGACTGAATTTTTTTCTTCAGCTGTTCGGCAAGCGTTTTATCCTTGACCAAGATATGACGTACAATTGCAGTTTGCATAGGTTGAGCCTCCTGACAGGTTATGATTTTGCTGTTTTTTTAAGTGGCTGGCATTGTGGACAAAACACACTGGCGCGTTGCCCCAGTTTGATATTTTCCAGTGTGGTTTCGCAGTTGACACACATTTCGCCTGCACGCCCATAAGCCAATAAAGTTTGCTGAAAGTAACCATTTTCCCCCATGGCATTGGTATAGTCTCTTAGCGTTGAGCCGCCTAGATCAATCGCAGAATTTAGAATACGTTTAATTTCCACCACCAAAGCACGGATTTGCTGTTGGCTCAGGCTTGAAGCTGGTTGTGCTGGATGAATTCCCAAATTGAACAGACTTTCTGTTGCATAGATATTGCCTACGCCCACCACAATATGATTATCCATCATTGCAACTTTGATACCAACATGTTTGGATTTTAGCTTTTGAATCAAATAATCAGCATTGAAGGCATCAGTCAATGGTTCAGGGCCGAGAGGGTCAAGCAGTTTATGCTGGGATTCTTCATTGAGCCACAAGATACAGCCAAAGCGACGTGGGTCATGATAACGTAACTGCTGCCCACCAAAATCTAGAATAAAATGATCATGCTTGCGTAGTTCATCCTGAGCATCGCAAATCCGAAAACTGCCTGACATACCCAAATGCCACAACATGCTATCTTGTTCGAATTTTGCCAAAATATATTTAGAGCGCCGTTGTAATCCCAACAGTTTTTGACCACGTAACTTGTCAACATCTTGTGGAATGACCCAGCGCAATTGGGGCTGGCGCACTTCTACACGTTGAACAGTTTGCAAAAGCAACGGCGCTAAGCTATTTTTGGTCGTTTCGACTTCGGGTAATTCAGGCATAGCAAGACAATAACAACAAGAAAAGGCATACTTTAGCATGCACGAAGAAACAGGTATATCCGCAACTTGTGTTCGGACAGTGGCATTACTACAATACGAGAATACAAGGAAGGTTCACCACTCAAAACATAAACTTGTCAGATCACTGACCTTGGTTGTTCACGAAGCATATTGTTTTGCTTGCAATTTTGAATGCCCTAATTGTTCCCCCTCAAAAGATTTAGGATGAAAATGATGCGTAATATGCATGCCAGTTTTGCTGTGAAAAGTGCCATGTTGTTGATCACAGTATGCGTATGTCGAAGTTTATATGCTGAAGATGACGTTGCCATTCAAGAAGATTTGCCAATCATCAAAGTTGAAGCGACACATACCGACACCAGCTATGCCAAAACACCCGCTTCGGTTTTTCGGGTAAATGCACCAAAGCAGCAAGACAATATTGGGGTGAACCTCACGGAAGTGGTCAAGGGGATTCCAAGTTTACAACTGAATAACCGTGAGAATTACGCGCAAGATTTGCAGCTTTCCATGCGAGGTTTTGGGGCACGCTCGACTTTTGGGGTGCGTGGTATTCGTTTATATGTCGATGGCATTCCTGCCACTATGCCTGATGGTCAGGGGCAAACCTCAAACATCGACCTGAAAAGTCTGGATCATCTGGAAGTACTGACAGGGCCATTTTCATCTCTATATGGAAACTCTTCTGGTGGTACGATTCTGGCAACCACGAAAGAAGGTCAGGGACGTGATTCAGTAACGATGGGGTATTCGGGTGGGAGTGATCAGCGCAGTAACAGCTCGATTGTGTTGCAAGGCGGTGCACATGCTGAAAATGAACCTGCTTATGTGATCAGTTCTTCGTATTTCGATACCGATGGTTACCGTGAGCATAGTGCGGCAGATAAAGTACTGAACAATGCCAAGCTGACTTGGAATTTGAGTGATGGCAGTAAAATCAACTGGGTGACCAACTACGTTAAAATCAATGCCGACGACCCAATGGGGCTGACACGTGCTTTATGGGAGCAAAACCCAAAACAGGCGGTGAGCAGTGCAGAAACCTACAATACCCGTAAGGAAATTGAGCAAACTCAAACTGGCATAACGTGGACAAAGCCGCTAGATGATCACAATGAACTGTACGCCATGACTTATGTTGGCAACCGTCATGTGATTCAGTATCAGTCCATTCCTAAATCGACCCAAGCCAATGTGAATAATGCGGGCGGCGTGATTGATTTTGACCGTAATTATTATGGAGCAGATTTCCGCTGGACAGGCAAGGAACTTCTGCCGAACACCAGCATTAGTGCAGGTGTAGCTCTTGACGCGATGGATGAAGACCGCAAAGGTTATAACAACTATGATGCAGCGGGTAATTACGGGGTGAAAGGTACTTTGCGCCGTAATGAAGATAATACCTTGTGGAATATTGACCCGTATCTTCAAGCATCATGGCAGTTTTTACCGACCTGGCGTCTAGATACAGGCGTGCGTTATAGCAACGTACATTACAAGTCAGACGACCACTATTTGAGTAATGGCAATGATAGTGGCAAAACCGAGTATGCAAAAACATTGCCTTCAGCAGCACTGAGCTGGCAGATTGTCCCTGAGCTACTGGCGTATGTCAGTTATGCCAAAGGCTTTGAAACCCCGACTTTTACCGAGATGGCATATCGTACCGATGGTGCAGCAGGTTTTAACTTTAATCTAAAACCTTCGAGCAGCGATAACTATGAAGTGGGCTTAAAGTCAAAAAATCCTTGGGGATATTTCACACTTGCAGCCTTCCAAAGCAAGACTAAAAATGACATTGTATCTTATGCAACGGTCAATGGTCGGGCAACTTATCAGAATGTCGATAAAACCCAGCGCCAAGGCGTAGAGTTTTCTTGGAACAAGAATCTTTGGAAAGACCTGAAAGCGCAGGCAAGCTACAGTTATTTGGATGCGACCTTTGATTCGGATTTCAGCTCAGCATCAGGCACAGTCAAAAAAGGCACATATATTCCTGGAATTGCAAAAAATCAGGCTTTTGCACGCTTGGCATGGCAGCCACAAACGGGTGTGTTTGCAGGCATCGAAGCGCATTATATGGATAAAATCTATATCAATGACGCGAATTCCGATGCAGCGCCAAGTTATACCGTGACGGCAATAGATGTCGGCTACAAATGGAAAATGCAGGATTGGACAATCAATACCTATGCCCGAGTCGATAATTTGTTTGACCGCAATTATGTTGGTTCAGTGATTGTGAATGATGGCAATGGGCGCTATTTTGAACCTGCAGAAGGACGCAACTGGAGCGCGGGTCTGAGTATTACCAAACAATTTTAATGAAACAGGGGACTGTCTTAGATGTCAAAATTATTCGAAAGCATTCAGTTTGCTGATCTGAGCTTAACCAACCGAGTGATCATTGCACCGATGTGTCAATATTCTGCGACTGAAGCAGGGGAAGTCAGCTATTGGCATGAGCAGCAGTGGGCAAATTATGCCTTGTCTGGTGCTGGTTTGTGTATTGTTGAAGCGACAGCAGTACAAGCTGAAGGGCGGATCAGTTATGCAGATTTAGGCTTGTGGAATGATCAGCAGCGAGACCAGATCAAAGCCTTACTGGCTAAGGTCAAAAGCATTTCCCCGATGCCTTTTGCAGTGCAGTTGGCACATGCAGGGCGTAAGGCTTCTACAGATAAGCCGTGGCATGGTCGTGGACAATTTGCACCTGAGCATGCACATGGCTGGCAAACGGTTGCGCCGAGTGCTGTGCCATTTGCTGAGCAGGATCTTGCACCACATGCATTAACGCTTGACGAAATTCAGACTGTAAAACAGGACTTTGCTGCCGCAGCACGACGTGCTGTAGAGGCAGGTTTTGAGCTGATAGAAGTGCATGCTGCACATGGTTATTTGCTGCATCAATTCCTGTCGCCGTTGTCGAATCAGCGCCAAGACCAATATGGTGGCGGTCTGGAAAACCGCATGCGTCTAACACTGGAAGTTCTGGAGGCAATTTTACAGGTCGTGCCGCAAGGTTTCCCTGTCGGAGTGCGTATTTCGGCAACCGACTGGATGGAGTCACAAGCAGAAGCGAGCTGGACGCTAGAGTCTAGCGTTGAGTTGGCTAAGCAGCTTGAAAAAACGGGTGCGGCATATGTGCATGTTTCCAGTGGAGGCTTACATGAAAAACAACAGATTGATATCGAACCTAACTATCAAGTGCCTTTTGCGACTGAAATCAAGCAACATGTACAGATTCCTGTGATTGCCGTAGGTTTGATTACCGAGTCTCAGCAAGCGGAACTTATTGTGCGTCATCATCAAGCCGATGCAATTGCCTTGGCACGTGCGATTTTATATGACCCGCGTTGGGTTTGGCATGCCGCAGCTTCTTTGGGCGAATCTGTTGAGATTGCACCTCAGTATTTGCGCTGTCAGCCACATGGTTTTAAAAACCTGTTCCATGCGTTTGCTGAAAGCAACGCGTAAGGCTCAGGTAGAACCATTGGTTTTTGAAATCTTGTTGCCCATGTCTCTGCTCATGGGCACAGGCTATGCAAGTGTTAAGTTAGGTTTATTGACTGCCGAGCAGATTAAGGGCTTAGGTGGCTATGTCATCAAAATTGCACTACCTGCACTCATTTTACATTCCCTTGCCAGCAAAAATCTGCATGAAATCTGGTTGCCACCTTATTTGCTGGCGTATGCAGGCGGGTCACTGATTTTATATGCACTGGCATACTGGATTTATAAACGACATTTTCACCATGTCCTAACCCAGACCGCAGTCCTGTCCATGGGTGCAGCAATGTCCAATACGGGATTAATCGGTAGTGCAATTTTACCGTTAGTATTACCCAATCATGCCGTGATTTATCTGTCATTGACTTTAATGATCGAAAACCTGCTGATGATTCCAATGGTGCTGTTACTGGCAGAATCAGGCCTACAGGCGCAGCATCATCCTTCAAGAATGTTGTATCAGGCATTAAAAAATTTACTGAAAAATCCTTTGGTGATTTCGATTATTTTGGCAATGCTCGCGGTTATCTTCGAGTTAAGGCTACCTGAAATACTCGATAATGTGCTGAATGTTTTAGGAAAAACAGCACCTTCTCTGGCACTTCTGGTGATTGGGGGCAGTTTGGTTGGCATGAAATTGCGAGCACTAGATACGCAAACGATTACATTGGTGTTGCTAAAAGTAGTGCTGATGCCGAGTGTCATTTTCGGTCTATTTTTTCTTTTGCCTTATGCTTCTACAGAAATGCAGCATGCTGCGACCTTGATTGCGGCTTTGCCGATGCCAATCATATTTGGTATTTTAGGGCAAATTTATGGGCTAGAGCAGCGAGCTGTTGCTGCACTCATGCTCAGTACCCTTTTAGGTTTTATGGGGATTAGCGTGCTGGTCGCCTGTTGGTGGTAGATGGCTTGACCCATTAAATTGTCTGCGGTTACTATGCAGCAAGCGATTTTTTGTTCTATTTTTTCAGAAACTTCAATCATGATAATGTGCTTTGCGATCAAAAAGCTGTTTTTAAGTATGTGAAAAGTCATTTGAAAATTCTCATGATCTAATCCAAGAGCGACAGAGACGAATTAACCAAAAGGAAGTGTAATGGCCCGACCACGTTTTTTACCCGATAATTTTAGTCTGATGATCATTGGTATGGTGGTCTTAGCCAGCTTTGCACCGATTCATGGTCATGCTGCCAGTATCTTTGGGCAACTCACCAATTTTGCCATTGCATTATTATTCTTTTTGCATGGTGCAAAACTGTCTCGTCAGGCGGTCATGGATGGTCTGACGCATTGGCGCCTGCATTTGTGCATTTTTACTGCCACTTTTGTCATGTTCCCAATTTTAGGCTTGTTGCTGAAACCCGTGATTGAACCATTACTGGGACATGAGCTGTATTTGGGTATTTTGTACTTGGCGCTGTTGCCATCAACGGTACAGTCATCGATTGCCTTTACTTCAATTGCTAAAGGCAATGTGCCTGCTGCATTGTGTAGTGCATCTGCATCCAATATTTTCGGGATGTTTATTACTCCGTTTTTAGTGAGTCTATTCATTGGTCAGTCCTTGTCGCACCACGATACAGGCTCATCCAATGCTGTACTGAATATTGTGTCGCTGTTATTGGTTCCCTTTGTATTGGGGCAAATTTGCCGCTCAAAACTTTTCCCACTCATTAAGCAGCATGGTGCTGTAGTCAAATGTGTGGATCAAGGCTCGATTTTGATGGTGGTCTATGCTGCATTTAGTGAAGCAGTCATTGAAGGAATCTGGCATCAAGTCTCTATTGAAACGCTGGCGGGTCTATTTGTGGTGTGTGGTGTGTTGCTGGCAATTGTAATGCTACTCATCCATTTTTCCAGCCGTGCTCTAGGCTTTAATCAAAAAGATCAGATTGCGATTTTATTTTGTGGTTCGAAAAAGACTTTAGCCAGTGGTGTGCCGATGGCGAAGATTATTTTTGCAGGGCAGCCGATTGGTTTGATACTGTTACCATTGATGCTATTTCATCAGATTCAGCTGATTGTTTGCGGTATTCTTGCCAGCCGTTTTGCGCAGCGCGATGAATCTTTGGATGACAAATAAAAAGCACCCCAGCCATGAGGGCTGGGGATTGCTCCAGTTACTGTACTGAGTCCAGTAATTTATTAATATCTCCAGCACTGCGTGCACCAGAAATACGCTGACCATCTTTTAGGAAGAAGGTTGGTGTGCCATCGATACGGAGTTTTTTGCCTAATTCTAGGTTTTTCTGTACGGGCGTTGTGCAGCTTGCTTTATCACCTGGTTGTTTGCGATCCAGAACGTAACCTTCCCATGCAGCATATTTATCTTTTGAGCACCAGATTTTTTGTGCCATCACTTCTGCATTGGGGTGCAAGTTGGTCAATGGATACAAGAATAAATAAACTGTGACGTTATCAACTTGTTTGAGTTCTTCTTCTAGCGCGTGGCAGTATGGGCAATCAGGGTCGCTGAAAATATACAGTACGCGTTTACCGTTGCCTTTGACATGTTTAATTGCCTGATTGAGCGGTAAAGTTTTCACATCGATTTTGGTTAATTCTTGCTGGCGCTGTTCGGTCAGGCTGACTTGGTTTTTGAGATCAACCAAATTGCCGATAAAGAAATAACGTGCTTCATCATTGGTATAGACGATTTCGCCATCCATATACACTTCATAGATGTCTTTAATTGGGGTCGGTTGAATCGATTCTGGCATAATATCTGGATAATTTTTTTGCAGATTGGCTTTTAGTGTCGCAATATCTGCATGTGCCATACCGATTGTCATAAGGCTAAGTCCGAGCGCTGCAAGGAGTTTTTTCATAAAGTGACTCTGATGAATGTTATGAGGAATACAGGCGGAAGAAAACCAGTGCAATTTATACAATTTTAGTGTGCGTGGCTTTGGGTAAACGTTTTTTACCCAAAGCCTAGGGCGTGTTCTACTGTGGGCGAGCAACATCGGCACTGAGCTGCTCAGGCAAGTCAAGTACAGTCAGATTCAGTTCGGTCAGTGCAGCGGGTTTAGCAACCACAAGTGCCTGAAAACCTGTTGCAGTTGCAACGCTATTGACTACTTCAACATCGCTATGTAATTGGCTTGCGATAGCAGGAACGTCTCCTGTTCCTGCGACTAAGTGTAGCCAGTGTTTAGGTTTGGCTTTAAACCATAAACGCGCCACAATTTCCTGACCTAAATAACAACCTTTGTCGTAATCGACACCTTCACGCTGATGCAAACGTAGCTCTTGCGGTTGAAACTTATGTGCAGTGGCTTGGCAAATATAGGCCTGTCCCTGTGCAATCGCTTGTTGCTGCCATGCTGTGATATCTGTAGGTTGTGCAGCAAAACTTGTACTGGTCGCAGTGAGGGTAGGGAAAACCTCACCTACAGTGCTTAACGTCATTTTAGAAAATGCACCATATTTTTTAATATGTTTGGCAAATTCTTCACTCTGGTCTTTGGTGACAACAATTTCAAAATGTTCAGCGTCAAGTTTAGTAAGCCATAACCCAAACTGGATACGACCTTTTAAATCACAAATAGCAGTATAGCGAGGTGTTTGTTCTGGGAGGCGTTCAACATGCAACGTGACTTGACCTTGCAGAAATTTTTGCGCATCTACGCCGTTGAGTTGATATTGAATAAAAGCTAAATCACTCATCTTGTTCTCAAAATTAGGTTTTGACTATAGGAGCTATTGTGGCGGATTTTCTTGGAAAATTCAGCCGTAGATTGTTATGTTTCTGCGCAAAGCCGAAAAATAGACAAAATACATGCTGGGCCATTTGAATGCAGTCATTGTTGTGTCGAGAAATAAAGCAATTACTACATAAATCAGCAAAGCTTTTACAGCATCTAAATACCGAATCGGTTACATTAACGCACTTTCTTTAGTGGCAAAAAAATAGGGCAAAGTTGCGGTGAAAAAGCTCATTGTTACTCTTAGTGTCGTGGTTGTATTGTTCATAGTGGCATGGTTGGCTTCGCCTTACTGGATGCTGTATCAGCTCAAGCAAGCTTATGAAAACAATCAGCCCGAACGCATTTCTGCATATATTGATTATGAGGCGGTAAAAGAAAGCCTTAAACCGCAAATGAACGCACAGTGGTTTGCTGCCGATTTGAATCAAGGGCAGCATCCGTCCTGGAAGCATTTGGTAGCGCAATATTTGGGTGAGCCGATTACCGATGCAGTGCTTGATCGTGTCGTTACGCTGAAGACCCTGATTTTATTATTACAAGGCAAGCAGTTGGCACAGTCCTTATCCATTCACCACAAGACTGAAGATAATAGCTCAAATATCATAGAAGCAAATATGAGCCATACTGCATCTGATCCTGTCTCGACAGCGAGCAGCAGTGAGTTGCAATATCATGCAGGCTATCGCGATTTAAACCATTTTGTGATTCATGTGGTGCATTTACAAGGTGCAGACACCCAGTTTATTTTTACTCGTGATGGCTGGCATTGGAAAATGACCGATATTGATCTGGACTTAGGTACACAGCAGGCATCTTAATGGGTTTTCATGATCTGTACCGTATGAGTTCACATGCGGTGATTACCAATCATCAGCAACAAGTATTGTTACTTAAAGCGACATATGCCAATCAGGCATGGGGTTTACCTGGTGGTGGTCTGGATGTTGGTGAAACCATTCATCAAGCATTACTGCGTGAATGTCAGGAAGAACTGGGCTGTACAGTTGAAATTGCCTATTTGAGTGGCGTGTATTATCACAGTGCAGTCAATTCGCATGCCTTTATTTTTCGTTGTTATTTGCCTGAGCAGGCGCAAATCAAACTGAGCGATGAGCATTCAGCATATGAGTGGTTTAATCTGGATGAATTGACCGATGTGCAACAAAAACGGGTGCAGGATTGTTTGAGTTTTCAGGGAATGGTGCAGAGCGCGAGTTTTTAGCTGAATCATAGCCAGCAGACTGACTATGATTCACCATGTCAGAATTTATTCTTCTAGAAAAACAGTAAAAGTCTCGACAGGTTCGCGCGGAGTGATAAAGGTATTTACCGTGTCATCAGGGTCAGCGTAGCCAAGCGCAACCGTACAGACCAGTTCTTCATCTTCAGGTGCGCCCAGTTCTTCCAGTACGATCGGGTGAAAGTGGTTCCATGCCGCTTGTGGGCAAGTGTCCAAGCCACGTGCTTTCGCTGCGACCATGACATTTTGAATCATCATGGCAATATCCATTTTTGAACCAATCCCCATCGCTTTGTTGACGGTAAAATATAAGCCTACAGGCGCATCGAACAATTTAAAGTTACGTAATTGCTGCGCAGCCATTTTTTCTTTTTCGCCACGCTGAATGTTAAGCAAACCATATAAACCCCAGCCATTGGCACGACGGCGGTCAATAAATGGTGAAATCCATTTTTCAGGATAATAAGCGAAAGTTTCCTTATATTTTTCGGCGAGCTCAGGGTGTTGATTCACTTCAATTTGAGCCTGACACACGCGCTCAACCATTGCATCACGTTTTTTACCTGTGACGACATACACTTTCCATGGTTGAGTATTGGTACCCGAGGGTGCGCGGCTCGCAACAGCTAAAATATCTTGAATAAGCTGCGTTTCAACAGGGGTGTTTAAAAAAGCGCGTACCGAATGGCGTGAAGTAATTGCATCATCGACGTAGCGAACTTGCTCCAAGTTCATAAGTACTCCTGTAATCTCTTAAGGTAATGGTTTTTTTAGCACTATAAATGATAGTGCTAAGCAGTAGCTAGAGAAACGCGCAAGGAATTATATTTAGAACTGTAGAAAAAATATCATCTACTTTTTTTGAATAAATGGTCAGGTTTAACTGACTGTTGTTACGAAGGAAATTTTGAGTTAAATTGAAAAAATATAGAATAATTGTTGTTTATTTATACTAAATAATGAGATTGCTTGTATAAATAATAGTAAAAAATAGTTTGAAAAATAATCACTAAAATGGTGCGAAATCCTAAAAATAAGTTGGTTTTAAGTTTCATATCGGTATAATTGCGTCTTTTTTTGGTGCAAGAGATTTTTTTGGTGCAGTTTTTGCAGGGTGGGAAATTCTTCATACTGTTTTATTCTTAATCTTTTCTAAAGATTTTTATTGATTTTGACTTGTACCAGTCAAAAATTTTTTGTTGATGGCTAAGCAATTTTATTGTGTAGCACGGCTTATTAGATGCGGCGCTTTATGATGGGCAAATAGCTCAATAATGCTCACCATCACTCAACTCAAACTTTGTGGAGCTCAGTAAGTCTTTCATGGACATCGCATAATTGTGAGTGTATATGAGGAGATGATATAGCGCATAATTTATGCAGAAAGAGTGCTGAATTATCCAAAGAGTGATGCCCGTATGATCTAGAAGGATGTCTGAATGAATTCGGAATTAAATGCATTCCTCATGCAGTGGGTTGCATATTTTAATGACCCATTATGGAATTTCTTGGTGATCTTGCTACTAGCGGTAGGCTTAATTTATACCGTTGTAACAGGTGGTGTACAGATTCGAATGTTTTTACAAAGTATTCGCGTCATGAAAGAAAGTCGCCAGCCAGGGCAAGATGAACATGGGATCACCCCATTTCAAGCTTTTGTTACAGGTTTGGCCAGTCGTGTTGGCGTAGGTAACATCGGCGGGGTTGCTATGGCAATCGCAATTGGTGGTCCTGGTGCGGTATTTTGGATGTGGGTTACTGCATTGGTTGGCATGAGTTCAGCATTTGTTGAATCCTCTTTGGCACAGTTATTTAAAATCCGTGATGAACACAATGAGCAGTTCCGTGGTGGTCCTGCTTATTACATTACCAAGGGCTTAAAGAGTAAGCCGTTCGGGATTGTTTTTGCCTTGGCGATGATTTTGGCCTACGGTTTCGTTTTTAACTCGGTACAAGCCAATGCCATGATTGATGCTTCATCGCATGCTTGGGGTTGGGATAAAGCCAATATTATTCTTCCGCTCGGTGGTTTGAACCTGACCATTTCTTGGGTCGGTTTGGCTTTGGTTGCAATTACTGCACTGGCTATCTTTGGTGGGATTAAACGGATTGCACATTTCGCTGAAATGTTTGTGCCATTAAAAGCAGGCTTGTATCTGGCGCTGGCTTTTTATATCTGTATCAGCAATTACGACATTATTCCGCACATTTTCTACCTGATTTTTAGTAAAGCGTTTCAGTTTGATGCAGCAGCAGGCGGCTTTTTCGGTAGCATGGTGTCCATGGCAATGATGCAAGGCATCAAACGTGGCCTGTTCTCAAATGAAGCAGGGATGGGGTCTGCACCAAATGCAGCGGCAGCATCGGATGTACAACATCCAGTCAACCAAGGGTTGGTACAAATGCTGGGTGTATTTGTAGATACCTTTGTGGTGTGTACCAGTACCGCCCTGATCATTCTGATTTCAGGCGTTTACACCAGTTCAGGTTTGCAAGGTGTTGAACTGACTCAACATGCTCTGGAAACCCAGATTGGACATTATGGCGGTGACTTTCTTGCCTTTATCCTGTTCCTGTTCTGCTACTCTGCGATTTTAGGCAACTATGCTTATGCAGAAAGTAATGTGCAGTTCATTAATAACAGCCCTGTGGTGATGTTTATTTTCCGCCTGATGGTGTTGTTTATGGTGTACTTCGGCGCGATTACCAGCGTACCTTTGGTCTGGTCAATGGCAGACTTGTCGATGGGTATCATGGCAACCATTAACCTGATTGCGATCTTACTCCTCATGCCATTCTTGCGTATGATGCTGAAAGATTATCGGGCACAGCTCAATCAGGGTGTGAAAGAACCTGTATTTAAACTGGACAATCATCCAGAATATAAGAAAAAGATCGATACCGATATTTGGTAAGATGTAGTCAGAAAAGCCAGTGTTATCACTGGCTTTTTTTGTTTAGAGCATATTCCGAATTTCCTGCGCACAGTGGCGTAGTAATGGCAAAATGCTTTTGATCAAATAGTTTTCATCAATCCGCTGCTGTTGTCCAATACAGTTCAGTGCTGCGATGGCTCGTCCCTGAGCATCAAAAATAGGAACTGCAATAGCAATAACCCCCAGTTCGTGCTCCTCCTGTGAAATACAATAATCCTGTTGAGAAATCTTCTCTAATTCCTGCAAAAAATCACTTTCATTGGTGATGCTAAAAGGTGTTAGGCGCTTTAAACCATAGCGCTGTACCCACGCTTGGCGTTCACTTGGATTAAGTTGTGCCAAGAGTAACTTACCCGTTGAGGTGGCATGGGCAGGTAGGCGATGCCCCAGATGCATACCGTAAGGATTGAGTCGCAGGCTGTCAGGCTGTGGTAGGAAACTGCGGGCAATTGGTACGACTTCATGCTCATCCAGCACTACGACTGAAAAAGTCTGATTGGTCTGCACGCTCAGCAAGTTGAGCAAAGGCTGTGCGATTTTGGGCAGGTGTGCAGAACTTAGATAGGCGCTTGAGAAACGTAGCACACGTGGCGTTAACCAGAAATAATGTTGATCGCTATCTAAAAAACCTAAAAATTTTAAGGTTTTGGCATAACGCCGTGCCGCCGTGCGGCTAATACCTGTGCGCTGGGAAATTTGGGTGATATTCAGGCGCTGTCTTTCTATACCAAAGGTTTCAAGTACGATCAGCCCTTTAGCCAAACCTGCAATATAGTCTTCCTGAGCAATCTGTTCTCCATTGGCTGCTTGGAGATATGCCTGTTGTTCCATGGCGAGAGTATCCTATTTTGAAAACTGTCCGATAGTCGGACAATAGTATTGTATATCGGGCATTTTCCTATTCTAGACATAGAGCGATCTGAAAAAACAGCTTAATTTACTTGCAGGATATTAATTTGGTAGGGATATCATCATGAAAAAGCTCAACACTCAAGTTGTGATTATTGGCTCGGGGCCTGCAGGTTTGTTACTTGGGCAGTTGCTATATAAAGCTGGGATTGAACATGTTTTGCTAGAGCAGCGCAGTGCTGAATATGTGGCGGCGCGTATTCGTGCAGGTATTTTAGAACAGGTCTCTGTTGACCTGTTGCATTTGGCAGGTGTTGATCAGCATCTCAAACAGCAAGGTTTGCCACATTCAGGTATTGAGATTCTGAGTCATGGTACAAAGTATCGTATTGACCTGTCAGCGCTGACGCAAGGTAAACAGGTGACGGTATATGGTCAAACAGAAGTGACCAAAGATTTGATGCAGGCACGTCAACAGGAACAGCTCAGTTCATTTTATGAAGCGCAGAATGTACAAATTCATGATTTCGACAATGCACCGAAAGTCACTTTTGACTATCAGGGCGAGCAGTACCAGATTGATTGTGAGTTTATTGCAGGCTGTGATGGCTACCATGGTGTTTCTCGTGCCAGCATTCCACAAGAGCGTATTCAAACCTTTGAGAAAGTTTATCCTTTTGGCTGGTTAGGTTTACTGGCAGACGTGCCACCTGTTGCAGATGAGCTGATTTATGTACAGTCAGAACGTGGTTTTGCACTATGCAGTATGCGTTCAAACACTCGCAGCCGTTATTACTTGCAAGTACCTTTGACCGATAAAGTAGAAAACTGGTCAGATGAACAATTTTGGGAAGAGTTAAAGCGCCGTTTAGACCCTGAAAGTCGAGAAAAACTGGTGACAGGTGCTTCATTGGAAAAAAGTATTGCGCCGTTACGGAGTTTTGTCACCGAGCCAATGCGTTTGGGTAAGTTGTTTTTGGCAGGGGACGCTGCACATATTGTGCCGCCAACAGGAGCGAAAGGTTTAAATCTTGCGGCTTCAGATATTGCATATTTGGCTAGTGCCTTAATTGAATATTATCAGCACGGTTCTGAACAAGGTATTGAGCAGTATTCTGAGAAATGTTTACAGCGCGTATGGAAAGCGGAACGTTTTTCTTGGTGGATGACGAATTTACTGCATGATTTTGAAGGTGATACTGCTTTTGAGAAAAAGCTTAAACAGGCTGAATTGAATTATGTTTTAGGCTCTGAAGCAGGGCAGGCAACACTGGCAGAAAACTACGTGGGTTTACCATGCGAAGTTGAACATTTACAGCAGTTGTTTGCCGAGGGGAATTGCCAGAAAGCCTCATAAGGATTGCATTAAATTGGCGAACTTTTCAGAAGTTCTGCCTGTAGTCAATTAAATGGCAATATAACGATACCCTCATAATATGATATGCATCATAAGGTTTCTATAGTTTTGCTCAACCTTGAGTTGGGCAAAATACGTGATGAGTTAACGCGTTAATATATTCTATGTATTGGGCTGATAGTATTTATCGTTAGTCAGTATTCTCTATGAAAACTTATGTATTGAGTTGCTTTTTGAGTTGTAAACTACAGAAAAATAGTTAATTTATAGCCAAAAGATTAAATTTTGCATATTTGCTGAACAGATGGTGTTGAAACTGGTTGACGTGATTTAAAGAACTGTAGATAATGCACGCACAGTTTACGGCTATGTAGCTCAGTTGGTTAGAGCACCGCACTCATAATGCGGGGGTCACAAGTTCAAGTCTCGTCATAGCCACCATTTTTATAAACCATGCATCACTGCATGGTTTCTTTTTTTGTGCCTGACGTATGCCTAAGATATAAAAAAGCCCGAACATAAATTCGGGCTTTTTGTATTTTTTTAATTAGATACCCGCTTTCCAGCCATTTACAATTGGGTAGCGGCGTTCACGGCTAAACGCACGTGAGCTAATACGTGGGCCAATTGCACCCTGACGACGTTTGTATTCATTGCGATCAACCAACTGAATGACTTTTTCTACAGTCGCCTGATCAAAACCACGGGCAATAATGTCAGCTTGGCTGCTGTCTTCTTCAATATAAGCATATAAAATGGCATCAAGCACATCGTATGCAGGTAAAGAATCTTGGTCTTTTTGGTCTGGGCGAAGTTCTGCTGAAGGTGGGCGAGTAATGACACGCTCAGGAATCACAGGAGTTTCACTGATACTGTTACGGTATTTTGCCAATTCAAATACAATGGTTTTGTACACGTCTTTAAGAACTGCAAAACCGCCGACCATATCGCCATACAGTGTGCAGTAACCTACAGCAAGCTCAGATTTATTGCCTGTAGACAGGACTAGATTACCAAACTTGTTCGACAAGCCCATGAGTAAAGTGCCGCGTGCACGTGCCTGAAGATTTTCTTCAGTCGCATCGGCAGGGCGATCACCAAAGAAAGGATACAGGGTTTGCATAAAGCTATTCACAATCGGGTGAATTTCTGCAATACCAAACGTAATCCCTAAAGCTTTTGCTTGTTCAGCGGCATCTTCAACACTGATTTGCGAGGTGTAGGTATACGGCATCATCACAGCTTGAACTTTATCCGCACCCAAAGCATCAACTGCAATCGCCAAGGTTAAAGCAGAGTCAATCCCGCCAGATAAGCCTAAAATAACGCCAGGAAAACCTGAACGTTGAACATAGTCACGGGTTGCCATGACGAGGCTTTGATAAATCTCAGCCATGGTGTCGAGTTCAGGAGCAAGAGTTTGCTTGGTGTAAGCAGCCTGTTCTGTATCGAAGTCTACATAGTAGAGTTCTTCTTTGAAGCTTGCAGCACGTAAAACGATATCACCATTGCGGTTAATAGCAAAACTTGAGCCATCAAAAATCAAATCATCCTGACCACCCACCTGATTGCTATAAATCAGGTTGAGATTGAGCTCTTTAGCAACTTTAGCCATGGTGGTTAAACGGTGCTGTGGTTTACCCACTTCGTAAGGTGATGAGTTGAGTACCAGTACACTGTCAACATTGAGTTGGCTTAACTGCTGTACAGTGTCGAGGCTCCAAATATCTTCACAAATCAGTACACCAAATTTATGACCTAAATATTCAAAAATCAGGTGTTGTTGACCTACGGCAAAGTAGCGTTTTTCATCGAATACACTGTAGTTCGGCAAATTCTGTTTGTTATAAATCCCCAGAATTTCACCATCTTTCATTACGGCTGCTGAGTTAAAGCGTTGTCCATCTTCAGTATGATGAACAAAACCAAAGACCATCAAAATATCTTTTACCTTGCTCAGCTCAGCCAACGCAGCTTCAGTGCGTTTTTTTAGGCTAGGGCGCAAAAATAAATCTTCTGCAGGGTAACCAATCATGCTGAGCTCAGGAAATAAAATAATGTCAGCATGCTGTTGCTTGGCTTGGTTTGCCTGTTCGATCATTTTCTGGGTGTTGTTTTCAATATTGCCAATATGTGGAGAGAATTGAGCAAGGGCAATTTTAAAATTTTTCATTCAAATAAAATCCTATTCCTATAGGGCTTACATCAGGCTGATTTATAAATTTAGTTGTTCAGCGTAATGTAAAGTATAACAGGGATATACAGTGGCGTTCAGGTAGTCATACTATATACGAAACACAGCTTAGATTGATCTTAAATCTAAAAAAATTCTGCTGGAAATACAGAAAAACCAACATTTTTGCTCAGTTTTAATAAAAAATCGACCCTAGTGAATATAGAACGAATTTTTCTATGTCAAAGCTTTATCTTCAAAAAATCCAGACTTGCAAATTTTTAGCCAAAACAAAATAAATATAGTAGACTGGCGCGAGTTTTAAAGGCTGATCATTTTAACAGTCATATTGGGGTTGCTGAGCAGAGAAGGTTAAGTTTGCTAAGAACTGGATTTGTACTTGCACTGAGTGCAATGTTGCTGCAAATCGCCGTATTTTTACAGGCGCTGCTTCCGGAAAATTTTCAGATTTCACCGGTATGTGCCACTGTTTCCGATGCATTAGCCCTTACAAATACAAACCCCAGCAATGCCACCCAAATGAATATGTCGATGGCTGATATGTCGCATATGCAGGGCATGCATATGTCGTCGCATGTATCTGTACATGACAAGCATCAGCACGACCCAAATCATGAATGTCTTTATTGTAAAGTCTACGGACATGTGGTTGCGTTTCTCGATTTGGAAATTAAAGAAGTCTTCGAGCGCCTACAAGTTCGCCTGATTGCTTTTCAAAAAGCGTTTAAACATATCTATTTTGTTTTACAACGACTTTTTCTTATTCCACAAGGGCGAGCGCCCCCTCTTTTTGCTTAAACAAAATATTCAATACAAGGTATTTGTTCTTGAGGAAATCCTCAAGGATTTTGTTTATGACATAAAAAGAGAAAATTCATGTCACAGCCGAAATTTATTTTACGATCGCTTGCGGTTGCAGTCGCACTTGCTTCAAATTTTGCTCAAGCGGAAGAAACTACAGATCAATCATCGATAACGACAGATGAAATTCAACTTGCTCCCATTGTGGTTACAGTAGTAAAAGGCAAGAAGACTAATGGTTTAGTGGTTGTTGCTGATCCTAAACAGCCAATTCAACCTGTTCCAGCGACTGATGGTGCGGATTACCTTAAAAGTATCGTAGGATTTAATGCGATTAGTAGTGGTGGAACCAATGGCGATGTCACATTCCGAGGAATGTTCGGTTCACGCATTAAAATGCTCACCAACGGGACTGAAAAACTAGGTGCGTGCCCTGCACGTATGGATGCGCCAACTTCTTATATTTCGCCTGAAACCTACGATAAAATTACGGTGGTGAAGGGGCCAGAAACGGTACTGTATCCGACCCCAGGTTCAGCCGCAACCGTGCTTTTTGAACGCACTCCAACAAAAAAACTAACTAGTGAAAAGCCGTATCAGGGAACAGCCAGTGTGTTAGTCGGTTCCTATGGTCGTTTAGATCAAAACTTTGATGGAACATTAGGTGATGAAACCAAATATTTACGCCTAACGACCAGTCGCTCAACCTCAAGCAGTTATAAAGATGGTAATGGCAATAAAGTCCCATCGGCATGGGAGCGTTGGACAGCAGACATGGCGATGGGATGGACACCCGATGACGATACATGGCTGGAACTCAATGCTGGTACAGGAGATGGTTACTCTGAATATGCAGGGCGTTCCATGGATGGGGTGCAATTTAAGCGCCAGAGTTTAGGTTTCCATGCGGAAAAGAAAAACCTGACTGAACATATTAAAAAAATCGAAGCGCAAATCGACTATACCGACAATGATCACGTCATGGATAACTATAGTTACCGTAGTAATGCGGGGGTACGAAGTTCGATGGAACTGGCTCGTCAAACACTCAATTCGCGTTTGGCAATGACCAGCGAGTGGGGGAAATTGAGTGTCGTGAGCGGTGTCGATTCGCAGCACTGGAATCATGGTGGAGATATGAAAAGCACCATGATGATGATGAATAAGCCTTATATGCGTAATATGAAATATCAATCCTATGGCGCATTTAGTGAACTAACCTATCATTTGAACGATAGTAATCAATTGGTGGCAGGTGCACGTCTAGATCATGTGGCAATGACCACATCAAAAACAAATATTATCACCAATCCAAGTGAACGCACTGAAACTGTACCCAGTGCTTTTATTCGCTTAGAAAATAGCTTGCCAGATTCTGGCATTAAAAATTATGTTGGTTTAGGTTATGTCGAACGAGTTCCTGATTTTTGGGAATTGTTTAGCACTAAACTCGCTTCAGGGGCTTACAGCATTAATAACATGGATGCTGTAAAAACAGAGAAAACGACACAGCTGGATATCGGTTCACAATGGCAGCAAGGAAAATGGAATGCTTGGGCATCGGTCTATGCAGGTATTGTGAAAGATTTTATCCTGATCCAGTATGCCAATCCAAGCATTTCACAGTCTTATCCGACTGTGCGTAATGTCGATGCAACGATTGCAGGGGCAGAAACAGGGCTGGGTTATCAATTTACCCCGCATATTCAAACTGATTTGAGTGTCATGTATGCATGGGGTGAAAATACTTCCGATCATACGCCGTTACCACAAATTGCACCTCTCGAAGCTCGCCTGAATCTCCGTTATGTACAAGACCGTTACACATTGGGTTTATTGGTACGTTCGGTTGCCGAGCAGAACCGTTATAGTTTAAATCAGGGAAATATTGTGGGTTATGACATGGGGGCAAGTAAAGCCTTTACCACCATTGCACTCAACGCAACCTATCATTTGACTCAAGGTGTTGACCTGTCTTTGGGTGTCGATAATCTCTTCAATAAAGCCTATGCTGAACACTTAAATAAAGCTGGGGCGAGTGCTTTTGGTTATGCTGCAAATACGCAGTTTGACAGTATCGGTCGTAATTATTGGGCACGAATGAGCTTTAAATTTTAACGCAAAATTTTTTCAACTTGTAACTAGGTAAATTCTATGGAAAATTCACAAGGCAAAAGCACTTCAAAGGTTTGGCGTGGTGTCGTTATTGCTGTGATTTTAGGTATAACTTTTTTGGGTTTTTTATATTACAGCGTTGCATCCGACAGCAATGATATCAATCGCTACTCTCAGCAATGGCGCTCTACGGGTGATGAATCTTCAGCATCTGCACAACATGATATGTCCAATATGAAAGATATGGATATGTCGAAAATGAGCGAGCATGATATGGCAAATATGCAGCATGATGCGCCTGCAAGTTCAGCAAAACAACCTTAAGTCAAAGGTATAGAAACCTGTTTTGTAGTGTATTTAGAGTCGTTTGTGGATTGTATTCAGTCAAATTGCAGCTTCTCAACCGATGTTACTGAAGCAATGTGAGGCTTTACTTGTATGTGTCATGCTCATGTATGTTGCAGAGTATCGACACATATAGTTGAGCCATTGTTTAAGTTAGAGTACTGATGTTGTTGTTCAATAATCTGACTGATTGAGCTGTATTTACAGTGGATTTTATTGCTACTAAAGCAGGTTTCTTCTGCAATGTTGAGCTAGCTTCGCGCAGCTATGCGCTGTTTATCACATGATAAAAAATTGGGTGAGGATAATGGACATAAAAAATCAATCCATTCATCAGACACAGGATTTGCGATTGGCACAGCAAATTGTATTGGCACGTAAGCGTATTCAAATTACTCAGTTACAATTGGCACAAATCTTGGGAGTTTCTGTCAGAACACTGGAGAGTTGGGAGCGTGGAACACGAAAACCATCGAGTGCCGCACAGACATTATTAAAACTCTTTATTCATAATCCGAGTTTTGTTGTCCGTTATTTGACATATTAACTCAGCATAAAAAAGACCGCAAAATGCGGTCTTTTTTGTCGTTTGCTGCTTTCCTTTAGGGGGAATTAGCGTTTGATGTCGCGTTGAGTTTCGCCAGTATAAAGCTGACGAGGGCGACCAATCTTGTAAGGTCCGCTGTGCATTTCTAACCAGTGGCTGATCCAACCCACTGTACGTGCAAGAGCGAAGATTACTGTAAACATTTCTGTTGGGATACCAATCGCTTTAAGGATGATACCTGAGTAGAAGTCTACGTTTGGATACAAGTTACGTTTAATGAAGTATTCGTCAGAAAGTGCAATACGTTCAAGTTCCATTGCAAGTGCAAGTTGTGGATCGTTGATGCCAAGAGCAGCAAGAACTTCGTCACAAGTTTCTTTCATGACTTTCGCGCGAGGGTCGAAGTTTTTATAAACACGGTGACCGAAGCCCATGAGTTTAACTTCTTTAGTTTTTACTTTTTCCATGAAGCCAGCAACATTTTCTACAGTGCCGATTTCATCAAGCATCTTAAGAACAGCTTCGTTTGCACCACCGTGAGCAGGTCCCCAAAGTGCAGAGATACCAGCAGCGATACATGCATATGGGTTTGCACCAGTTGAGCCTGCTAAACGTACTGTAGATGTAGATGCGTTTTGCTCATGGTCAGCATGAAGCGTGAAAATACGATCCATTGCTTTAGCAAGAATTGGGTTTACTTTGTAATCACGGTCTGCTGGAGTAGCAAACATCATGTACAAGAAGTTTTCCGCATAGCTCAAGTCATTGCGAGGGTACATGAATGGTTGACCCACTGTGTACTTGTAGCTCCACGCTGCTAGCGTAGGGATTTTCGCAATCAGGCGAACTGCAGTAATTTCACGATGATTAACATCTTCGATGTTCAAATTATTGTGATAGAACGCAGACAATGCACCAACTACACCAACCATGATTGCCATAGGGTGAGCATCACGACGGAAACCATTATAGAAACGACTTACTTGGTCATGAACCATAGTGTGGTTGCGAACTTTTGCATCAAATTCTGCTTTTTGTTCTGGCGTTGGTAATTCACCATTTAAAAGCAAGTAGCAAGTTTCTAAATAGTCAGCTTTAGTCGCTAATTGATCGATTGGGTAGCCGCGGTGTAATAAAACGCCTTTGTTACCATCGATGAATGTGATTTTAGATTCACAAGAAGCGGTAGCCATAAAACCAGGGTCGAAAGTGAAATGACCTGCGGCTAATACGTCTTTAACGTCAATAACGTCTGGACCTAATGTACCGCTATAAATTGGTAAGTCGATTTCTTTTCCATCAAGTTTTAAAACGGCTTTCTTGCCAGTTGCTTCAGACATTCAATAGATCTCCTGTCCTGGTGAATGTTGATCTGATACGTATTAATTGTATTTTAATGAACGTAATCAGGGGGATAAACACGGACAAAGCTTATGCCTTACTAAAAAATTGTCAATAATACTTTGGATTAACTTTTAACCTCTATGTTAATAGCCTCCATGCTGTATACATCCAAATTTGTAGTAGCGTTCTTTTGTCCGACATAAATGTACAGCAAGCAGTGGCGAAAAATACAGTACATATTGCAATTATCGTATGGAAAAAGAGGCAAAAAGGCTTAAAAGTGTTTAAAAAATAGTCATGAAAATGACTAAAGTCTATAAAACACGGTTATTTGCTGTCGAAATATTTGGTAAAACATTTATTGGTAAAAAGTCATAATCACTTTTCATTAAGCTATGCGCTAGATCACATATTTAGCTCAATATAGATGAATGTGCCTACTCTCATAGAAAAAAACAATGATAAAAAGCGACAACTTAGTAAAGTTTATTCATGAGCGGTATTTATTTTAAAAATGGTTAATCTTCGGGTAAGTGATCTTCAAATTGGGTAAAAAACTCAAAAATAGCGAAAAGGTATGCAAAAGGTTGGTTGTGTATCTACCCAGATAAATGTTCCTTATTCTTTTTTATAATATTGGTCTTTGGTTGTAGGGTGAAATTTGGAAAAAATTTCTGAAACTGATGCTGATTTTTAAAATTCACTTATAAAAATAATAACATAGCAAATAAATGATGGAAAAATACAAGGAATTTGTGAAGAATAAACTATGTAAATGATTCTTATTTATAGAATAAATTGAAATTGTAGGCATTTAGGTTGTTTGAATTTTGTTAGTTTGCGTTCTATAATCAAGTGTCGTTTAAAAGTTTAGGCATTTGCTCGCCTAACGATGCCAGCTTTCCTTCGAATTAATCAAACAAACTCCGGATGGAGTTTCTACTTACAGGATGCCCGCTGTGAAAAGCAACAGACCTGTCAATTTGTCCATGGGGCAGGTGTTAGCGGTTAACTTACGCTCTCCCGTGGCTATTGCATCAATCTTGCACCGTTTATCTGGTGTCATCGTATTTTTGTTGGTTCCAGTACTTTTATGGATATTAGATAAGTCACTGTCTTCGCCAGAAGGCTTTACTTATGTGAAAGAACAAATATTTGGGAATTTCTTAGTACGATTCATTGTTTGGGTTTTTGTAGCAGGCTTAATTTACCATTTTATTGGTGGTATTAAGCATTTACTCGCAGACCTTGGTTTTAATGAAGAACTACAAAGTGGTCGAGTTGCAGCTACAATTTCATTGGTTCTATCTGTGGTAGCAATTATCGCAGCTTTTGTATGGATTGTATTCTAATGAAAAGTGCTACAGGTTTAACAGGTTCAGGTTCTCGCGATTGGTATCTCCAACGTGTGAGCGCGGTTGTTCTAGCAGTTTATACAGTCGTGATCTTTGGATGGATTTTATTCCATGGCGGCTTTGGCTTTGAACAATGGTCTGGCTTTATGATGACTTTGCCAATGAAAATTCTTTCATTGTTGTCAATTTTATCATTGGTTGTACACGCTTGGATTGGTATGTGGCAAGTCTTTACTGACTATGTAACTACTCGTCAAATGGGTCCATCTGCTAAAGGTTTGCGCCTAGTGTTAACGAGTGCAGTGATTATTGCTGTGTTTGTGTATGCGATCTGGGGTATCCAGATTTTCTGGGCGAATTGATAGGAAAAAATCATGGGCGCGATAACCCCTAAAGAAGATTATTCAAATATCCAAAACCTGACTTTCGATACTGTTATCGTTGGTGGTGGTGGTTCTGGTATGCGTGCTGCTTATCAGCTAGCTCAAGCTGGTTTGAAAGTTGCAGTACTGACTAAAGTATTCCCAACACGTTCGCACACTGTTGCAGCGCAAGGTGGTATTGGTGCATCTCTTGGTAACATGCAAGAAGATAACTGGCATTACCACTTTTATGACACTGTAAAAGGTTCAGACTGGTTAGGTGACCAAGACGCAATCGAGTTTATGTGTCGTGAAGCACCAAAAGTTGTTTATGAACTTGAACACATGGGTATGCCATTTGACCGTAACAAAGATGGTACGATCTATCAGCGTCCATTTGGTGGTCACTCTGCAAACTATGGTGAAAAACCAGTTCCACGTGCATGTGCAGCAGCTGACCGTACAGGACACGCGCTTTTGCATACGCTTTATCAAAGCAACGTGAAAATGGGTACTCAATTCTTTGTTGAATGGATTGCACTTGACTTAATCCGCAATGAAGAAGGTGATGTTCTTGGTGTAACAGCAATTGACCAAGAAACAGGTAACATTGCAGTATTCCAAGCAAAAGCAACTTTGTTTGCTACTGGTGGTGCTGGTCGTGTGTACCGTGCATCAACAAATGCATATATCAATACTGGTGATGGTCTTGGTATGGCTGCACGTGCTGGTATTCCATTGCAAGATATGGAATTCTGGCAATTCCACCCAACAGGTGTTGCAGGCGCAGGCGTGCTTCTTACTGAAGGTTGCCGTGGTGAAGGTGCGATTCTTCGTAACAAAGATGGCGAACCATTCATGGAACGCTATGCACCAACTTTAAAAGACTTGGCGCCACGTGACTTCGTTTCACGTTCTATGGACCAAGAAATTAAAGAAGGTCGTGGTTGTGGTCCTAAAGGTGACTATATCTTGCTAGATATGACTCACTTGGGTGCTGATACCATCATGAAACGCTTACCATCTGTATTTGAGATTGGTAAGAAATTCGCGAACGTTGATATCACCAAAGAACCAATTCCAGTTGTACCAACAATCCATTATCAAATGGGTGGTATTCCAACCAATATTCATGGTCAGGTTGTACTTCCTGAAGCAGCAACTGCTGAACAATTGGATGCTGGATACGACAAGGCAACTGACACTTATCATGCCAACAATCAGCGTAACTTCGTGAAACCAGTAAAAGGTTTTTATGCGATTGGTGAGTGTTCTTGTGTATCTGTACATGGTGCAAACCGTTTAGGTACAAACTCATTGCTTGACTTGGTTGTGTTTGGTAAGGCTGCTGGTGAACATATTATTGATTATGTAACCAAGCATCATGGTGATGAATACGCACCACTTCCAACAGATGTTCTTGTGAGTACTTTGGCTCGTGTCCGTAAATTGGATGAGTCAACTAGCGGTGAAAATGCTCAAGACGTTGCTGATGCAATTCGTGACATCGTTCAAGATCACGCAGGTGTATTCCGTACTCAAGCATTGCTTGATGAGGGTGTAAAACAAATCCTTGCGTTAGAACCACGTGTACGCAACATTCATTTGAAAGACAAATCTAAAGTATTTAACACAGCACGTGTTGAAGCACTTGAAGTTGAAAACTTGTATGAAGTTGCAAAAGCGACATTGATTTCTGCAGCTGCACGTAAAGAATGTCGTGGTGCGCATACGGTTGTTGATTATGAATTGTCACCAGATCATCCTGAATATCCATATGGACGTCGTGATGATGACTGGATGAAGCATACTTTATGGTATTCATCTGACAACCATCTAGAATACAAGCCAGTGCGCTATAAACCACTGACTGTTGATGCGATTCCACCAAAACCACGTACATTCTAATCGGGAGTATAAAGATGAGTAGAGGTACTCGTACATTCGAAATCTACCGCTATGATCCTGATAAGGATAAAGCGCCGTACATGCAAACTTTCAAGCTTGAGTTGACAGATAAGCACCGTATGTTGCTTGATGCTTTACTTGCTTTGAAAGTGCAAGATGAAACACTGACTTTCCGTCGTTCTTGCCGTGAAGGGATTTGTGGTTCAGATGGTGTGAACATCAACGGTAAAAATGGTTTGGCTTGCTTGCAAAACCTGAATGATCTTCCTGAGAAGATTGTGATCCGTCCTTTACCTGGTTTGCCAGTAATCAAGGACTTGGTTGTTGATATGAATCAGTTCTATGATCAATACAACAAGATTCAGCCATTCCTGATTAACAACCAGCCAGCACCACCAAAAGAGCGTTTGCAATCTCCTGAAGAGCGTGAACACTTAAACGGTTTGTATGAATGTATTTTGTGTGCATGTTGTTCAACTTCATGCCCATCATTCTGGTGGAACCCAGATAAATTCTTGGGTCCTTCAGCATTGTTAAATGCTTACCGTTTCATTATTGATTCACGTGATACAGCGACACAAGATCGTTTGGCTCGTTTAGACGACCCATTCAGTCTATTCCGTTGTAAAGGAATCATGAACTGTGTATCAGTTTGTCCTAAAGGTTTAAACCCAACAAAAGCAATCGGTCACATCCGTAGCATGTTGTTAGACCAAGCGGGCTAATTAGATGTACAAAAAAGCGCACATTGAATGATGTGCGCTTTTTTTTATTTGTAGTAGGAGTGTTAAGCTAAGTTGTCTTCTAATTGAATGTTTTTGATGGATCGATCAACATATATCTCTGTTTTGTATTTATATATTTTGATGCGTGATGAGAGGTATGTGGGAAAAAAATTAAATCAATTGGGATAACATGTTAGCATTTAGCAAGTCACTATATTAAAAAAAATAGTGAAAAAAAAGAGCTATTATTTTCATAATGTGAGAAAATAGCATTGTTAAAAAGTAACAGGAAAACGTTTTAGAAAAGCTAAATCGTGTATTTATCTTTATCTAAGACGATTTGCAAAAAATTGCTCGGCTTTTGGTCGGGTATAAGATGAGTGATGATGCCAGGTATGGGCGTTATAATTCATTGTGCCTATAAGGTAGGTTATGCTTATTTTATAAGCACGAATATTCCTGATGATGAAAGTCATCGGGCATGGTGTCATGGTTACCAATCTGACATTATCGATCATGGATTGCTTCACTGAGTAATCTGTAATATTTTTGCAATAGGAAATGGGTCCAAAAATGCAAGAAGTTGCTGACGCATTGCGTCTTGATACTGAACTTTCCGCTGATAGTGCAGCGTATATCGAAGAACTATACGAGCAGTACCTAACTTCTCCATCATCTGTCAGTGAAGACTGGCGTCAATATTTCGATAAATTCCCAAAAGGCGACCAACCACACGGAACTGTGCGTGAACAATTTTTATTACTTGGTCGTAATTCAAATCGCGTACAGTCTGTTGTGCAAAGTACCGTAAGCACTGAGCATGAAAAGCGCCAAATTGGTGTTTTACAGCTTATTTCTGCTTATCGCAACCGCGGACACCAAAAAGCGAAGTTGGACCCTCTCGGTTTAGCAAAGCGTGAAGACGTTCCTGATTTAGAATTAAATGCACATGGGTTGACTAAATCTGATCTAGATACCGTATTTAACACCGGTAATCTTGCGATTGGTAAAGATGAAGCAACTCTTGGTGAAATGGTTGAAACCATGCAGGCGATTTACTGCCAATCTATTGGTGCAGAATATATGCACATCGTAGATACAGTGGAAAAACGCTGGATTCAACAGCGCCTTGAAGGTGCGCGCGGTCAATTTAGCTTTACAGCTGAGCAAAAGAAACATTTCTTGGAGCGTTTGACTGCCGCTGAAGGTTTGGAAAAATATCTCGGTAATAAATTTGTAGGTGCAAAACGCTTTGGTTTGGAAGGTGGCGAAACCTTCATTCCAATGGTCAATGAAATTATTCAACGTGCAGGTACAGTGGGCTGTAAGGAAGTGGTTATTGGTATGCCACACCGCGGTCGCTTGAACTTGCTTGTGAATATCATGGGTAAAAACCCTGCTGACCTATTTGGTGAGTTTGAAGGTAAAGCACTGAACAAGAAAGGCTCTGGTGACGTAAAATATCACCAAGGTTTCTCATCAAATGTGATGACACCAGGTGGCGAAGTTCACTTGGCATTGGCGTTTAACCCATCACACTTGGAAATTGTTGGGCCTGTAGTTGAAGGTTCTGTTCGTGCACGCCAAGTTCGTCGTAAAGACATTGGTGGTGACGATGTGTTACCTGTGATTGTTCACGGTGATGCTGCATTTGCAGGTCAGGGTGTGAACATGGAAACTTTCCAAATGTCACAAACTCGCGGTTATACCGTTGGTGGTACTGTTCATATCGTTGTGAATAACCAAGTTGGTTTTACAACATCTGATCCGCGTGATGCACGTTCTACAGAATACTGTACCGATATCGCGAAAATGGTTCAGGCACCAATCTTCCATGTGAATGGTGATGATCCTGAAGCAGTTGTATTTATTGCTCAACTTGCACATGACTTCCGTCATACATTCCGCAAAGATGTTGTAATTGACTTGTTCTGTTACCGTCGTCGTGGTCACAACGAAGCAGATGAGCCATCAGCAACTCAACCTGTGATGTATCAGGTGATTAACAAGAAAGCGACTACACGTACGCTATATGCTGATCAGCTCGTACAACAAAAAATCTTGGATCGTGCTGAAGCAGACAAGATGGTTGAAGATTACCGCGCGGATTTGGAAGCGGGTAAACACGTTGCTAACGCATTGGTTCTTGAGCCAAATACAAAAATGTTTGTGGACTGGACACCTTACTTGGGTCATGACTACACAGACAACTGGGATACATCATTTGATATCGAACGCTTAAAAGCGATTGGTACAAAAATGCGTCAGCTTCCAGAAGGCTTTGAAATGCAACGTCAAGTTTCAAAAGTCATTGACGAACGCTTGAAAATGCAAACTGGTGAAGTGCCTTTAAACTGGGGTGCTGCTGAAACTTTAGCCTATGCAACTTTGCTAGATGAAGGTTATTTGGTGCGTATCAGTGGTGAAGATGTGGGTCGTGGTACATTCTCACACCGTCACGCTAAACTACATAACCAAAAAGATGGCTCAGTTTATATTCCACTTTGTAATGTCAAAGAAAACCAACCACGCTTTGCGCTTTGGGATTCATTGCTTTCTGAAGAAGCAGTTTTGGCATTTGAATACGGTTATGCAACGACATTGCCAAACAGTTTGATCGTTTGGGAAGCTCAGTTTGGTGACTTCGCGAACTGTGCGCAAGTTGTGATTGACCAGTTCATCGCATCTGGTGAAACCAAGTGGGAACGTGTTTGTGGTTTAACCATGTTGTTACCACACGGCTTTGAAGGTCAAGGTCCTGAGCATTCATCTGCACGTCTAGAGCGTTATTTGCAGCTTTGTGCAGAAGACAACATGCAAGTGATCACACCGACAACGCCTGCACAAATTTACCATGCATTGCGTCGTCAGGCTGTTCGTCCAATCCGTAAACCATTGATTGTGATGTCACCGAAGTCATTGCTTCGTCATAAACTTGCAGTATCTAACCTAGATGAATTGGCAAATGGTCAATTCCAAACTGTGATTGATGAAGTTGATCAAATCAACAAAGCAGACGTAACTCGTATCGTATTCTGTGGCGGTAAAGTGTATTACGACTTGCTTGAAAAACGTCGTGAAGCTGCGCTAGGTAATGTTGCGATTGTTCGTGTTGAACAGTTGTATCCATACCCAGAACAACGTATTGCTGAAGTTCTGAATGCTTATCCAAACGCAACAGAAGTTGTTTGGTGTCAGGAAGAACCGAAGAATCAAGGTGCATGGCACTTTATTGCCCCATTCTTATACGAAACAGTATCAAATGTTGGCAAACAAGCACGCATTAGCTTCGCAGGTCGTGATGCTTCTGCAGCCCCAGCATGTGGTTCACCATATTTACATGCAAAACAACAAGCTAAATTAATTCAAGACGCGCTTGCGATTGAAGCCTAATCATCAGGAGAGACTAAAGAATGGCAACCGAAATTAAGGCACCAGTATTTCCAGAGTCTGTAGCAGACGGAACAATTGCAACTTGGCATAAAAAAGTTGGTGAACCTGTATCACGTGACGAAGTGATCTGTGATATTGAAACTGATAAAGTTGTATTGGAAGTTGTTGCACCTGCTGATGGTAGCTTAGTTGCAATTGTGAAAGGTGAAGGCGATACAGTTCTTTCTAGTGAAGTGATTGCTCAATTTGAAGCGGGTGCTGCTGCAGCAGCTGCTCCTGCAGCAGTAGAACAAGCAGTTGCTCAAACTCAAGCTGGTGCAGCTCCTGTTGTTGAACGTACAGAAACTGTATCTGATCAAGCTCCTGCGGTTCGTAAAGCTTTAACTGAATCTGGTATTGCTGCGACTGACGTACAAGGTACAGGTCGCGGTGGTCGCATTACCAAAGAAGATGTTGCAAACCATCAAGCAAAACCAGCTGCTGCTAACGTAACACCGTTAAGCGTTGCAGTGGGTGAGCGTATTGAAAAACGTGTTCCAATGACTCGCTTACGTAAGCGTGTTGCAGAACGCTTGCTTGCAGCAACTCAGCAAACTGCAATGTTGACTACGTTTAACGAAGTGAACATGAAGCCAGTGATGGAAATGCGTAAACAATACAAAGACATCTTTGAAAAACGTCATGGTGCACGTTTAGGCTTTATGTCTTTCTTTGTTAAAGCAGTTACTGAAGCGCTAAAACGCTATCCAGCAGTCAATGCGTCTATTGACGGTGATGATATTGTTTATCATGGCTATTATGACATTGGTGTTGCTGTATCTTCAGAGCGTGGTTTGGTTGTTCCAGTACTTCGTGATACCGACCGTATGAGCTATGCTGAAGTTGAAAATGGCATCCGTGATTTTGCTTACAAAGCACGTGACGGCAAATTGGCAATTGAAGACATGACAGGCGGTACTTTCACTATTACTAACGGTGGTACATTCGGTTCATTGCTTTCAACTCCAATTTTGAACCAACCGCAAACAGGTATCTTGGGTATGCATAAAATCCAAGAACGTCCTATGGCGGTTAATGGTCAAGTTGAAATCTTGCCAATGATGTACTTAGCGCTTTCTTATGACCACCGTATGATCGATGGTAAAGAAGCTGTAGGCTTCTTGGTAACAATCAAAGAATTGTTAGAAGAACCAGCTAAACTTATCCTAGACCTTTAATTTTTTACGAATAATACAAACCAAGGCAGAGAGAGATCCTTTGTCTTGGTGCATGGAGATAAACATGTCTCAGCAATTTGATCTTGTTGTTATTGGCGGCGGTCCTGGTGGTTATGAAGCTGCAATTCGTGCTGCTCAACTAGGTTTTAAAGTCGCTTGTATCGAAAAACGTATTCATAACGGTAAGCCATCTTTAGGCGGTACTTGCTTGAACGTAGGTTGTATCCCTTCTAAAGCATTACTTGATTCTTCACATCGTTATGAAGATACAGTGCATCATTTGGCTGATCACGGTATTACTACTGGTGAAGTAAATTTTGATCTTGCAAAACTTCTTGCTCGCAAAGACAAAATTGTTGACCAATTGACTGGCGGTATCGATCAATTGCTTAAAGGCAATGGTATTGAGTGGTTAAAAGGTACAGGTAAATTACTTGCTGGTAAAAAAGTTGAGTTTGTTTCACACGAAGGTGAAACTCAAGTTTTAGAACCAAAATATGTCATTCTTGCGTCTGGTTCTGTGCCTGTAAATATTCCTGTAGCTCCTGTAGATCAAGACTTGATCGTAGATTCAACAGGTGCACTAAACTTCCCTGAAGTACCTAAACGTTTAGGTGTAATTGGTGCTGGTGTAATTGGTTTAGAACTTGGTTCAGTATGGCGTCGTCTTGGTGCTGAAGTTGTTGTGTTTGAAGCAATGGATGCATTCTTACCAATGGCGGATAAAGCACTCGCTAAGGAATTTCAAAAAATCTTGACTAAACAAGGTTTAGATATCCGTGTTGGCGCTAAAGTTGCTGGTACTGAAATTAATGGTCGTGAAGTGACTGTTAAATACACCCAAGGTGGCGAAGAAAAAACTCAAACTTTTGACAAATTGATCGTTTGTGTTGGCCGTAAAGCTTATGCAGAAGGTCTGTTGGCTGAAGATTCAGGCATCAAATTAACTGAGCGTGGCTTGGTTGAAGTGAATGACTGGTGTGCAACTTCTGTTGAAGGTGTATACGCGATTGGTGACTTGGTTCGTGGTCCAATGCTTGCGCATAAAGCAATGGAAGAAGGTGTAATGGCGGTTGAGCGTATTCACGGCCATGCTGCACAAGTGAACTATGACACAATCATCTCAGTAATCTATACACATCCGGAAGCGGCATGGGTTGGTTTAACTGAAGAGCAAGCCAAAGAAAAAGGTCATGAAGTAAAAACTGGTCAATTCGGTTTTGCTGTAAATGGTCGTGCTTTGGCTGCGGGTGAAGGTGCTGGTTTCGTTAAATTCGTTGCTGATGCCAAAACTGACCGCTTATTGGGTATGCATGTTATTGGACCTGCAGCATCTGATATCGTTCACCAAGGTATGATCGCACTTGAGTTTGTATCTTCTGTTGAAGATCTTCAGTTGATGACTTTTGGTCACCCAACATTCTCTGAAGTTGTACATGAAGCTGCACTTGCTGTAGATGGTCGTGCGATTCACGCGATTCAACGCAAACGCAAATAATTAGATGAATTAAATAATCTAATTAGAAAATGGCGGTTAATATAACCGCCATTTTTTATTTTAAGACACTGAAATATATAAACTTAATATAATAAAAATCACCTATTATTTATCAATAAAATACCTAAACTTTAGAATATTTTTGAAAATGATGCTTAATTTGTAGTAAAAAGTTGAGTTCCCTGAAAATTTCCACTACAACTAGAATTAGACTTCAGCATGATGCTGTCGTAGCTCGCTTATCGAGATGTATTTTAAAAAAAGTGCATGCAATAAATATAAAAGGTACACAAATGAATTTACATGAATACCAAGCCAAGGCGTTACTTAAGAAATATGGTTTACCTGTTCAAGAAGGTATCTTGGCAACATCTCCCGATGAAGCGGTTGCAGCCTATAAAAAACTGGCTGGAAAATTTGCAGTAATTAAAGCACAAGTACATGCAGGTGGGCGTGGTAAAGCAGGCGGTGTAAAAGTTGTTAAATCTAAAGATGAAGCTGCTGAATATGCAGGGCAAATTTTAGGTACACGTTTAGTCACTTACCAAACTGATGCTTTAGGTCAGCCTGTCAATAGTGTACTGGTTTGTGAAGATGTTTATCCTGTAGAGCGTGAATTGTATTTGGGTGCGGTTGTTGACCGCTCATCGCGTCGCGTAACGTTTATGGCATCGATTGAAGGCGGTGTTGAAATTGAGAAAGTGGCTGAAGAAACACCTGAAAAGATCATCAAAATCAGTATTGACCCTTTAGTGGGTTTATTGCCATTTCAAGCACGTCAGGTCGGCTATGCATTACAGTTGAAAGATGAGCAGATTGATAGTTTCACTAAACTGATGCAAGGCGCGTATCGCGCATTTATTGAAAATGATTTTGCATTGTTTGAAATCAACCCGTTATCTATACGTGAGAATGGGGAGATTTTATGTGTCGATGCCAAAATTGGCATTGATTCTAATGCTTTATATCGAATCCCTGAGGTTGCGGCACTACGTGATAAAACTCAGGAAAATGAGCGTGAACTCAAAGCTTCTGAGCATGATCTGAACTATGTGGCCCTTGAGGGTAATATTGGATGCATGGTCAATGGCGCAGGGCTAGCGATGGCAACCATGGATATTATTCAGCTTTATGGTGGCAAGCCTGCCAACTTCCTAGATGTTGGTGGTGGTGCAACCAAAGAACGTGTGATTGAAGCATTTAAAATTATTTTGGCAGATCATTCTGTTGAAGCTGTATTAATTAATATTTTTGGTGGGATTGTACGTTGTGACATGATTGCTGAAGCGATTATTGCGGCAGTTCAAGAAGTAAATGTCAGTATTCCAGTGGTGGTTCGCCTAGAAGGCAACAATGCTGAGCTTGGTGCAAAAATTCTGGATGAATCAGGGCTAACCCTCATTTCAGCCAATGGTTTAGCTGATGCAGCACAGAAAGTGGTTGCAACATTACAACAAGATCAGAATCACTAAAGGAATATTGCTATGAGCGTGTTAATTAATAAAAATACAAAGGTTTTGGTTCAAGGCTTTACAGGTAAAAATGGGACATTTCACTCCGTACAGGCATTAAATTACGGGACAAAAGTTGTGGGTGGAGTAACGCCAGGCAAAGGTGGTCAGACGCATCTTGATTTACCTGTATTTAATACCATGCAAGACGCAATGCGCGAAACACAGGCAGATGCTTCAGTGATTTATGTACCTGCACCTTATGTGCTGGACTCAGTTGTCGAAGCAATTGATGCTGGCGTCGGTTTGATTGTTGTTATTACGGAAGGTGTACCAACGCTGGATATGTTGAAAGCCAAACGTTATTTGGAAACTTGTGGACAAAATACGCGCCTGATTGGCCCAAACTGCCCGGGTATTATTACACCTGAACAATGTAAAATTGGCATTATGCCAGGGCATATTCATCGGGCAGGACGTATTGGAATTATTTCCCGTTCAGGAACTTTGACGTATGAAGCTGTATCGCAAACCACTAAACTTGGTTTAGGCCAGTCAACCTGTATCGGGATTGGGGGAGATCCAATTCCTGGTATGAATCAGATTGACGCTTTAAAATTGTTTCAAGATGACCCAGATACCGATGCGATCATTATGATTGGGGAAATTGGTGGGACTGCTGAAGAAGAAGCAGCGGAGTATATTCAATCTAATGTGACTAAACCTGTAGTTGGGTATATTGCAGGGGTTACTGCGCCAAAAGGTAAACGCATGGGTCATGCAGGCGCGATTATTTCTGGCGGGAAAGGTACAGCCGAAGAGAAATTCATGGCATTTGAAAAAGCTGGAATCGCCTATACCCGTAGTCCTGCAGAAATTGGCACAACCATGCTCGAAGTTTTAAAAGATCAAAAACTGATTTAAATCAAAATTCTAGACTAATTTTAAAATTCAAGTTTTTACTGGCTAGAAACTTGAATTTTTTTATGCAAAATTTAGATAAAAAAATACGCAATGGTTGGGGTGACCACTGCGTAGAACAACGAAAAACTGAAAACAGTTCCGTAAAATGGAGAAATGTCATTTAGCTGTAACAACTAAACGCTATAGGAGCAGTATATAAAAAAGCTGACTAAAATAATAGGCTTTTACGCAATTTAACTGTTAAATAACGTAAAAAAATGACGCTTTTTGTTGCATGTTTTGCACATAATTAACAAAAATGGTCACTTTTGGTCATACTTTTCTGTGGTAATGCTCAGAAACGGAACATTCCAAGCCCATCTTTTACTTCATCTAGTGTCGTTTGAGTAATGACCTGACACTTTTGTGTACCTGCTTTCAAAACATCCATAATATAGTCAGGGTCTTTAGAAAGTTCATTGCGACGTTCACGAATTGGTGCAATCAGGTCTTTTAAAATACCTTCAAGGCGTTTTTTCACCGTGCCATCGCCTAAACCACCACGGCGGTAGTGAGCTTTCAATTCTTCAAGTTCTTCTTTATTTGGATCGAAGGCATCTAAATAAGTAAACACCACATTGCCTTCAACTTGACCCGGATCTTCAATGCGCAAGTGATTTGGGTCGGTATACATGGCATTCACTGCTTTTTTGATGTCTTTGTCTGTGGCATTTAACACAATTGTGTTGCCCAAAGACTTGGACATTTTGGCTTTGCCATCGAAGCCAGGCAAGCGTCCTACATTTGATAACAATGCTTTACACTCTGGTAGTAAATCACGTCCGATCTGACGGTTAACACGACGTACAATTTCGTTGGTTTGTTCGATCATTGGAATCTGATCTTCACCAACAGGTACAACAGTTGCTTTAAATGCAGTAATATCAGCAGCTTGAGCAACTGGATAGCATAAGAAACCTGCTGGAATATCGCGCTCGAAACCACGCATTTGAATTTCTGACTTAATGGTTGGGTTACGCTCTAAACGTGCCACAGTCACAAAGTTCAAATACAGCATGGTGAGTTCATTTAATGCGGGCAGATGTGACTGAACGCAAATCGTGGTTTTACTTGGGTCAATACCAACAGCCAAGTAATCTGTAGCAACTTCGATGACATTGCGACGGACTTTTTCAAAGTTATCGGCATTGTCAGTTAAGGCTTGCGCATCGGCAAGTAAAATGTGTTGATGATGCGTGTCTTGTAAGCCTACACGTGAACGTAGTGAGCCAACAAAGTGACCTAAATGCAGTTGTCCAGTTGGTCGGTCACCTGTCAAAATAATTGGGCGTTGATCTGCTGTTGTCATGAGATATCCTAAACGCTGTGCTTTGATCGTTTTTTAAAAATGCATTTATTGTAAGGCATAAGCGGAACGATGTCTTATGACAAAACTAAGCAATTGCTTAAGATTGTTGGTTTTCATGCATCAACATGCTGAAAAATACAAAAACACTTTACAATATTGAAAAACCTTCATACTGGATAATAAATATATGGCAAGTAGCCTACTGCTGTTATTAGATGATATTGCAACGTTACTAGATGATGTTGCCTTAATGAGTAAAACTGCAGCACAAAAAACCGCAGGTGTTTTAGGTGATGATCTTGCGCTGAATGCTCAACAGGTCACAGGTGTGAAAGCCGAGCGTGAATTACCTGTGGTTTGGGCTGTAGCGAAAGGCTCATTATTAAATAAATGTATTTTGGTGCCCGTGGCACTGATTGTCAGTATTTTTGCTGCTTGGTTAATTAATCCTTTATTGGTGATAGGTGGATTGTTTTTGTGTTATGAAGGCGTAGAGAAAGTTCTACATAGCTTGCATACCAAGAAACATACCGACGTCAGTGAAATTCCCGAAATGCCAGATGATCTGGTGGCTTATGAGAAAGATAAAATCAAGGGTGCAATTCGTACTGATTTTATTTTATCGGCTGAGATAGTGGTGATTACTTTAGGTACAGTGGCCACAGCAACCCTGATGAATAAAGTCATTGTCATGAGTCTGATCGCGGTGGTGATGACATTGGGTGTGTATGGGCTGGTTGGTCTGATTGTCAAAATTGATGATATGGGGTTGTATCTGACTCAGCAAGACAAGGCATGGAAAACCCGTGTGGGTAATTTACTGTTGGTATTTGCGCCTAAACTGATGAAAACTTTGTCTGTTGTAGGAACAATAGCAATGTTTTTGGTGGGTGGTGGCATTATTAATCATGCGGTTCCATTTGCACATCATTGGACTGAGCGTGCGATCGATCAGGCAGAAGTGATTCCAACCGTTGGGCAGATTATGGGCAGTATTACGCCAATGCTGTTAAACATGGGTTTGGGGGTTATTGCTGGAGCAATCGTTCTTGCTGGAGTCACCGTATTGAGTAAAATTTTCACAAAAGCCAGTTAAGGGATGGGATGCTGTTATGGAATGGAAAGGTCGTCGTGAAAGTGACAATGTGGAAGACCGTCGTGGCGGTGGTGCTGTAAAAACAGGAGGCATCAGTATTGTTGGGTTGGTGGTTGCCTTTGTGGCTTGGAAGTTTTTTGGTGCTGATCCACAGCAAACTTATCAGGTGACCAAACAACTCACAACACAACAGCAGTCCCATCAGCAAGCGATACAGCATCCGACCAGCGAACAGCAAGAAGCCAAGCAGTTTGTATCTACAATTTTGGCAGATACCGAAGATACTTGGACAACAATTTTCAAACAGCAAGGTTGGCAATATACACCAGCCAAATTGGTACTTTATCGGCAGTCTACCTCAACAGCGTGTGGTGCAGGGCAATCTGCAATGGGGCCTTTTTATTGCTCATCCGATAAAAGTGTTTATTTAGATACCGATTTCTTTGTTGAAATGCGCCAGCAACTTGGCATATCGGGAGAGAAAAATAGCACCCAGCTTTCCCGTCAAGATCAGGCCGGTGATTTTGCTATGGCGTATGTGATCGCGCATGAGGTAGGGCACCATGTACAAAATCTTTTGGGAATTTCTGAAAAAGTCTATGCACAACGTCAGCAAATGAGTCAGAAACAAGCCAATCAATTGTCAGTACGACAAGAGTTGCAGGCGGACTGCTTTGCTGGAATTTGGGCAAAATATAACAATCAGCGGACTCATTTTTTACAACAGGGCGATGTTGAAGAAGCTATGGATGCTGCTGAGAAAATTGGCGATGATTATTTACAAAAGCGTAGCAGTGGACAAATTGTTCCAGACAGTTTTACCCACGGCACAAGTCAGCAACGGATAAAATGGTTTGATCGTGGCTTAAATGCACAAGATTTATCAGCCTGTGATACGTTTCAGCATCCTTTATAGTGAGAAGGTTCTATGCGTTGGCTCAGTTTATTTGTTGGATGTTTAGGTTGGGTATTGTCGTTTTATACTACTGCACAGCAACCGATTGAGCAGCATATTTTGGTGCAAGGCATACAACGCCAGTACCTTGTACTTGATGCACACCATCAGAAACCTGCGCCGCTAGTGATAGTGTTGCATGGTGGCGGTGGCAATGCATCACGAATGTTGCAGCGCTGGCAGACAGTCGCCCAACGTGAAGGTTTGATTGTGGTTGCACCAAATGCAGAGAAAGCGACATGGAATGCTCTAGGTTGTTGTGGTGATGCCCAACAGCAGCAAAGTGCAGATGCTGCATTTATTCAGGCAATGCTGAAAGAAGTTGAGCAACGAACTTCGGTTGATCAACATCGCATTTATGTAGTTGGTTTTTCAAATGGCGGTATGCTGACTTATCAATTGATTGCACAGCAGCGAGCGCCTTTTGCAGCTGCAGCTGTGGTTTCTGCAGCAATGTTTTCTGGGCAGCCGCAACCTCAAACCGCGATGCCATTATTGATTGTGCATGGAATGCAGGATCAGGTTGTCCCAATTAATGGAGGTAAAAGTCAGGTACGTTTTGTGGCACGTGCTCAGACGCAAGCTTTTTTACCACTCAATCAAACAATTGAGATCTGGAAGAAGGTCAACCAATGTCAGGCAAAAGACCTAAAATCCAATACGGTAGCATTTGAATTTTGGCAATACCGTGCTTGTAAAGCAGATTTACAGGTGTATTTACTGAAATCTCAAGGACATACGTGGTCAACAGTAGAAGATGCAGATGGCATTGATACGACTCAAGTTATTTGGGATTTTTTAAAGCAACATCATCACTAACGATTTAATTATTTGAAATATATAGATATTTTATTTATTAAAGATTTTTTGATTTTGTGGTGTGGTTTTTTTATTTCATTAATAGTCTAAAAAGGTGTAAAAATTTTCATTTATGTGTGTGATTGTGTGGTATTTTCCCCAAAAATAACAAAAAATATGTAAAATGATTCAGACGTCTTTTTTCGTCGCAGAGCTTTTATTTATGTAAAAACAAAATCAGTCTAGTGATATAGGGGGCTTATGGGTAGTTATTTTATTTTACAGGTCTTTACAGTTATTTTTGCCCTATCTATTGCAACTACAATTTTCAATAAACGTATTTTAGGTTTTCCTCAAGCGATTGGTGTACCGATCGTATCGGCAATTCTTGTCTTTATTTTACAGTGGGGTGCAAGCCTGCTGAGTGGTAATCATTTTATTACCATTAATATTCATAATATTGAAAATGCAGTTCGCCACATCGATTTTTATGATTTTTTAATTAATGGCGTGATTTGTTTTATTTTAACGTCGTCAGCATTAAAGTTTAAAATTTCCGATTTGCGCAATCACTGGAAACCGATCAGCATTCTGGCCAGCATTTCACTGGTTTTGTGTGCGGTCTTTTTTGGTGGCATGTTATTTGGTTTTCAGGCGTTGATCGGACATCCTGTACCAATCGCCATACTATTATTGTTAGGCTCGGCATTGGGTGCAACTGACCCGATTGGGATTAAAGGCGTACTCAGTTCAGTACGTGCACCGCATCATCTGATTGTAAAGCTTGAAGGCGAATCACTGTTTAATGATGCGATGTGTATTGCTGTATTCATGACTTTGTTGAATGTGATTCAGGGTAAAAATTTTACGCTGATCGGCACATTGGAAACCTTGTTGTATGAAATTGTTGTTGCGGTATTGATTGGCTGGGCATTTGGACAAGGGATTTTACGTTTACTACGTGGTAAACATGAACCAGAGTCTCTCATTTTGACTACGGCACTGTTGGCATGTGGTTCATACTTGGTGGCGTTATTTGCCCATGCTTCAGCACCGATTGCCTGTGTGATTGGCGGGTTGATTGTCGGCAATCGCTGGCAGGAGATTCTATCTGAAACGGCAACTCGCGAAATTAATCATTTTTGGCATACGGTAGAGGGAATTATTAATTCATTCCTGTTTACTTTAATTGGTCTGGAATTGTTTATTCTGGATCTAAACGCCAGCATGATTTTAGGTGGGATTATTGCCTTTATTGTATTGCATATTTCCCGTTTTGCCGCCAACTTTTTATCTTTTGCCTGTTTTCCAAGTTTTCGTAGAAATAGTTATAACGGCAGTCTGACAATTTTAAGCTGGGGCGGGGTACGTGGTGGCCTATCACTGGCTTTGATTTTGGCAGTGGCAAACCATCCGACTCTCAGTCCTTATAGTAGTATTCTGATTGGCTATACTTTTATTGCGGTGCTACTGTCAGGTGTGGTCTGTGGTTTAGGATTGCCTGCGGTAATGAATGCATTTTATTATAATCCGCATGAGGAAACCGAAGGGTTTAAGGGCTGGTATCAGCGTTTGTGCCATAAAATGAATCGTAAAGGTGTGAAGTACATTGTCGGGGAAGATGCCAATGGCAGTGAAACCATTACTGTGTATAACCCCGAACAGATTGCCGATGTGAAAGCGGATGATGGTGTGGCTGCTTTACATGATCCAAGCAAGATGACAGAGCGCAACCTGCTAGAAAACCCCCATAATTTCTAAGTGTTAAAGCCATCTTTTAGATGGCTTTTTTATCTGAGAGGCTTTTATGCAAGTTGAGTTGTATCGCCAGATTTTGGAAGTGGTTGCGCGTATTCCACAAGGAAAAGTGGCCAGTTATGGACAGGTTGCCAAAATGGCAGGTTTGCCACGCCATGCCCGATTGGTCGGGAAAGTTTTGCAGAGTCTTGAAGAACACAGCGATATTCCTTGGCATCGGGTTGTGAATGCCCAAGGTAAAATTAGCCTGAGCCAGACCAATGCCCAAGGAGAAAATCTGCAAGCCATGCGCTTGATTGATGAAGGGATAGTTGTGATGGATGGTCGAATTAAATTAAAGGTATATCAGTGGGGAAATTGAGATTGAGTGCAATCTCAAATGTTTTTAAGCAATATAAAGATATGGAAAAATAAAAGTCATTTGAATACACATGCCATTCAGTGAATTTAAGCAGACGTTAACATACGGGCAGATTTGACGGTCTATCGGGCTGGAAGGGTAGTCATCAAACTAATTGTTTTGATTCAGATTGGTTTACCATAAGCCAAGCGCAATCATATTCCTTTCGTTCTGGTTCTCACTGGTAGATACCCGCAATTTCCTGAAAGGATTCCTTTGTATGTCAATATATTTGATGCTGCATATGGGATTTATGCTGAAATAATAAGTTAAAAAAAAGGAAGTACTTTGTACTTCCTTGATCTTTATAGATATTCTACGCTAACAATTTCGTATTCTACTTCACCCTGAGGTGTCACGATTTTGACTTCATCGCCTTCATTTTTGCCTAGAAGACCACGTGCAATCGGTGAATTCACTGAAATTTTATTGATTTTAAAATCTGCTTCGTCATCACCTACGATTTTATAGGTTTTACGTTCTTCTGTATCTAGGTTTTCAATGGTGACCGTTACCCCAAACACAACGCGACCATTTTGCTCAAGATCATTCACATCAATCACTTGGCATGCGCCGAGTTTACCTTCGATGTCCTGAATACGACCTTCACAGAAACCTTGTTGTTCACGAGCAGCATGATATTCTGCATTTTCTTTTAAATCGCCATGTTCGCGTGCTTCAGCAATTGCTTGAATAATACGTGGACGCTCAACAGTTTTTAAATGCTGTAATTCTTTCTCTAAAGCTGCTTTGCCCTCAGGCGTCATTGGATAACGTTGCATTTTAGTCCCTCTAAATGAAATGGGATAATACCGTTTAAAAAAAAGAAAAATCCCGCCACCGATTAGGTGACGGGACTTATCGGATCAGTAATTAACTTAACTTTTGTAAATCTTGCAAGCGATATACATCCATTGGTAATTGGATCGCAAAGGCTTGGCAAACTGCTTCAGCACCGTTAATGGTAGTGGTGTAATACACTTTACCTTGTAGAGCAGCACGACGAATCATTGCTGAGTCATATTGAGCGCGTTTGCCCTCAGTGGTATTGACAATAAGGTGTATTTCGCCATTTTTCAAGCGGTCTACAATGTGTGGACGGCCTTCGGTGACTTTATTCACGCGTTCGCATTCAAGACCAGCATCGCTCAGTACTTTGTGAGTACCAGAAGTTGCAACCAGTTTGAAACCGTATTCAGCAAGGCGTTTTGCAATATCAACCACGTGTTCTTTGTCTGAATCACGAACAGACAAGAATGCATGTTTAACTTCGCCTTCAGTTGGTAAGCCAGGTAAGCGTTCATTTGAGCCTAAAACAGCTTTATAGAATGCTTCACCAAAAGATTTACCAACGCCCATTACTTCACCTGTAGATTTCATCTCAGGTCCAAGCATTGGGTCAACACCAGGGAATTTAGCAAATGGGAATACCGCTTCTTTGACAGCAAAGTGAGTCGGAATAATCTCTTTGGTGAAACCTTGAGATTCTAAAGACTGACCAGCCATACAACGAGCAGCAACTTTCGCTAGAGATTCACCGATACACTTCGATACGAAAGGAACAGTACGTGATGCACGAGGGTTTACTTCAAGTACGTAAATGTCGTTGCCTTTTACTGCGAACTGAACGTTCATCAAACCAATTACACCAAGCTCTTTCGCCATAGCAACAGTTTGACGGCGCATTTCGTCTTGGATTTCTTGAGAAAGCGAGTATGGAGGAATCGAGCATGCAGAGTCACCTGAGTGAATACCTGCTTGTTCGATATGCTGCATGATACCGCCAATCACGACATCTTTACCGTCAGATACGCAGTCAACGTCAACTTCGATTGCTGAATCCAAGAAGTGGTCAAGCAAAACAGGTGCTTCGTTAGAGGCTTGAACTGCTTCGCGCAAGTAGCGTTTCAACTCATCTTCGTTGTACACGATTTCCATCGCACGACCACCAAGTACATAAGATGGGCGAACAACCAGTGGGTAACCCACTTTTGCAGCTTCAGAAATACCTTCTTCAGCAGATTTTACAATGCTGTTGCTTGGTTGACGAAGTTGTAGACGTTGAATCATTTGCTGGAAACGTTCACGGTCTTCTGCACGGTCAATCGCATCAGGAGATGTACCGATAATTGGCGCACCAGCTTCTTCTAAAGCACGAGCCAATTTAAGCGGAGTTTGACCACCGTACTGTACGATAATACCTTTTGGCTTCTCTGTACGTACGATTTCAAGTACATCTTCCAAAGTGATTGGTTCGAAGTACAGGCGATCCGACGTATCATAGTCGGTAGAAACTGTTTCAGGGTTACAGTTCACCATGATAGTTTCATAACCGTCATCACGCATTGCAAGCGCCGCGTGTACACAACAGTAGTCAAATTCAATGCCTTGACCAATACGGTTTGGACCACCACCGATCACCATGATTTTGTCACGGTTTGATGGATTCGCTTCACATTCTTCATCGTAAGTTGAATACATGTAAGCTGTGCCTGATTCAAACTCGGCTGCACATGTATCTACGCGTTTGTAAACTGGATAAACACCCAAATTCCAACGCTGCTTGCGGAATTGTTTTTGTGAAATACCCATCAAGTTTGCAATACGTAAGTCAGATAAACCTTTACGTTTGAATGAACGGATATTGTCAGCAGTTAAGTCACCAAAGCCTAAAGATTTCACTTTAGCTTCAGTTTTAATGATGTCTTCGATTTGAATCAGGAACCAACGGTCAATCTTGGTTGCTTCAAATACGTCATCAAGAGTAAAACCATGACGGAAGGCATCTGCAACATACCAAATACGCTCAGGACCTGGAACTTTAAGCTCTTTAAGAATTTTATCTTTCGCGCCTTCAGCACCAACAGCAATTTGTTCGTCAAAACCACAAACGCCAACTTCAAGACCACGAAGTGCTTTTTGTACAGATTCTTGGAAGTTACGACCAATCGCCATCACTTCACCCACAGATTTCATCTGTGTAGTCAATACAGGCTCAGCTTGAGGGAATTTCTCAAAGTTGAAACGTGGAATTTTGGTTACGACATAGTCGATTGCAGGTTCAAATGACGCAGGTGTTACACCGCCAGTGATGTCATTTTTAAGCTCATCAAGGGTATAACCAACAGCCAATTTCGCAGCAATTTTTGCAATCGGGAAACCAGTTGCTTTAGATGCAAGTGCAGATGAACGAGAAACACGAGGGTTCATCTCAATCACAACCATACGACCATCTTTCGGGTTAATACCGAATTGAACGTTTGAGCCACCTGTTTCAACACCGATCTCACGAAGAACTGCAATCGATGCGTTACGCATGATTTGATATTCTTTGTCAGTTAGTGTTTGTGCAGGTGCAACGGTGATTGAGTCACCAGTATGTACGCCCATTGGATCGAAGTTTTCAATCGCACAGACAATGATACAGTTGTCATTTTTGTCACGAACAACTTCCATTTCGTACTCTTTCCAACCAATCAAAGATTCATCAATCAATAATTGTTTAGTTGGAGAAAGGTCGAAACCGCGTTCACAAATTTCAATAAATTCATCTTTATTGTACGCGATACCACCACCTGAACCACCCATCGTGAATGATGGACGAATGATCACAGGGAAGCCAAAACGTGCTTGAATTTCTAAGGCATGTTCCATGCTTTCTGCAACATCTGCACGAGGACATTCAAGTCCGATTTTGCGCATTGCGATGTCAAACAGTTTGCGGTCTTCAGCTTTTTCAATCGCTTCTTTGCTTGCACCAATCAATTCAACATTGTATTTTTCTAAAATACCATGTTCATCAAGTGCAAGCGCACAGTTCAATGCTGTCTGACCACCCATTGTAGGGAGAACAGCATCTGGGCGCTCTTTCTCAATGATTTGTGCAACAGTTTGCCAAGTGATTGGCTCGATGTAAGTTGCATCTGCCATTGCAGGGTCGGTCATAATGGTTGCTGGGTTAGAGTTCACCAAAATAACGCGGTAGCCTTCTTCACGAAGTGCTTTACAGGCTTGTGCACCAGAATAGTCAAACTCGCAGGCTTGACCAATCACAATAGGACCAGCACCAATAATTAAGATGCTTTTAATATCCGTACGCTTAGGCATTATTCGCTCCTTAATTACTTCTTAGCGGCTTCGATAAGTTCGATGAAATGATCGAACAGTGGAGCACAGTCATGTGGACCTGGGCTAGCTTCAGGGTGACCCTGGAAGCTGAACGCTGGTTTGTCTGTGCGGTGGATACCTTGCAACGTGCCATCAAACAACGATTTATGCGTTGCTCTTAAGCTGGCTGGTAAGGTGTCTGCATCGACTGCGAAACCGTGGTTTTGCGAAGTAATCATCACTGTACCATTTTCAAGGTTTTGTACAGGATGGTTTGCACCGTGGTGACCATGACCCATTTTGATGGTTTTTGCACCAGAAGCGAGGGCAAGAATTTGATGACCTAAACAAATACCAAACACAGGTAAATTTGTCGTTTCAACAATAGTTTTTACAGCTTCAATTGCGTAATCACATGCCGCTGGGTCGCCAGGACCATTCGACAAAAATACGCCATCAGGATTTAATGCCAGAACTTTTTCTGCAGGAGTCTGTGCAGGCACAACGGTTAATTTACAACCGCGGTCTGCAAGCATACGTAAGATGTTGGTTTTGACACCGTAGTCGTATGCAACGACATGATATTTTAATTCAGGTTGTGCAAAGCCTTGACCCAAAGCCCATGAACCTTCAGTCCATTCAAAGCCAGTTGGATCGCAACATTCTTTGGCAAGGTCTAAACCGTTTAAACCGCCAAATTCACGTGCTTTTGCCAAAGCTTGTTCTTCAGTAATGTTCTCACCAGCAAGGATGCAACCGTTTTGTGCACCTTTGTCCCTTAAAATACGCGTTAATTTACGTGTATCAATATCTGCAATTGCAACAACATTGTGCTGTTTTAAGTACTCAGCCAAAGATTGTTCAGCGCGGAAATTGCTATGTAATAAAGGGAGATCGCGAATGATCAAACCGTTCGCCCATACCTTATGGATGCGACCTGATTCAGAATCTTCTGCGTTACAACCCGTGTTTCCGATATGCGGATAAGTTAATGTCACAAGTTGCTGTGCATAACTCGGGTCAGTAAGAATTTCTTGATAGCCAGTCATGGCTGTATTAAAAACGACTTCACCAGTCGTACATCCCGTAGCGCCGATAGAGGTACCTTTAAAGATAGTTCCATCTGCGAGGGCTAAAATGGCGGGGGTGCTCAAACCAAAGCTCCTGAATTTTAAGCTGTAAAAAAGCGAGTAGACATAAAAAAAGATGGCTGCCTAAAAACATGCCCTCCTTTGGTCTGCTCGCTTGTAACTTAAAAACATATTGTACGCATATAAGTAGATAAAGTCCACGTATTTATAAATAATCAATTGGGCGCAAGCATTGTGCTAAACAATCACATTGTATGGCAAAAAAAGCAATGTCATTATGTGAGAATTCGTGAATTGTTAGACAATTTTATGGTGAAAAAAACGACAGTTTGTTAGATTGAAAAACATCAACAAATAAATATCTTTGTGAAAAGGAGCTAACTTATGGCGACAAAAACACCGCTACAAGAAAAAACAGAACAATTGGAACAAGCCGTAACTGATGTCAAAACCAAGGTCGAAGGTAAAGTGCAAGAGGTTAAAGCCAAGATTGAGGATAAGGTTGAAGATGTTAAAGCCAAGGTTGAAGACAAAGTTGAAAATGTTAAAGCCAAGGTTGAAGATAAAGCTGAAGCTGTTGAAGTCAAATTTGATGCAGTGAAAGAAAAGGCTGCTGAGCAGGCTGCTCAGCTTGAAGCAGAAGCTAAAGAAGCTGGAGCATCATTTCAGGAGCAAGTTAGACAATTGAAAGAGGACTTTCTTGTTCGTTTTAATGATTTTCGGGATAAATTCACTTTGTCACAGGACGATCTTATCGAACTAAAAGAAGTGATCAAAATTGAATTTGCATCTATTGTGGAAGAATTTTCTAAACTTTCAAAAGAAGTTAAAGATGATGTTTCACAGTTCTCTACAAAACACAAAGAGCATGTGGCTGAAACTTTGCAACGTACAAAAAACAATGCAGTAGAAGCATGGCATAAGGTGAAAGAGGTTGATGAGAAAAAAGCGACTGAAGAAGAGCCAGTGAAAAAAGACAAAGCAACAGAAGATGTGAAATAAAATCTGAAAGGAACAACGGGTAAAAATGCCCGTTGTTCTATTTAAAAAGTATGAATCCAGTCACGTTTATTGTGAAAGTCAGCCTGCGGACTACTGTGCTGCATGGCGTAAAAATGCATGCCTTGTTTTGTATCGAGTATCGCAGTTAAACCAATAAATAAGTCATGCCATTTCAGTTGATGTTTTTGCATAAACTGAGCTAAATCAAGTGTGGCACTGAGCCCATAATGTGTACGCTGTAACGCAATAAGTTCAATATCGTGTGCCATTTGCGGCGGCATATCTTCTGGGTAGCGATATTCTTCAAATTGATAACATTGCCAAGCTTGGGATGGAGATAGGTTTATTTCACGATAATAATCTTCATTTTTAACCCCAATAAACAGCTCAAAACAAGTCTTCTCCCAAAGAAAATCTTGTCGAGGATGTGCTGTTTCTAGGCTTGACCAGTTGATCAGTTGTAAGGGGTCACGTAGCCAAAAGCCAAGATTTAAAGTGTAAGGTGCCTGATACTCAAGTGCACCGACCAAAGAAATCTCATGAAAACGTTGAAAAGCTTGTAGCTCGTAACTGGCCATACCAAACTCTGATTTAGTTAGCTAAATGTGCGTGACGAACGAGATTCGACAGCTTTGGATTTTGTTTCGCAGCTTTTTTGTAAAGTAGTACAATCTTACCAATTTTTTGTATCACTTCAGCTTGTGTTGCCTGAGCAAGTGCTTCTGTCACTTCTGCACGTGCATCGCGGTCTTCACCAGCAATTTTTACCTTAATTAATTCATGATCAGTTAATGCACGAACAGTTTCTTCGATAACGCTGTCGGTTAAACCTTGACCACCAATCATGACCACAGGATTTAAAGCGTGACCAATTTGACGTAAGCGTTTTCGTTCTTGAATAGATAGTGTTGCCATGAAATAAACCTAGTTTTTGAAAAGCGCAGTAGTATAGCAAATTGTAATCCGAACCGTATAAAAAACTTGGCTCTAATCACATAAATACATATTTTTTGATGATTAATTTCTTGAAAAAGTATGTTAAATTGGCGGGCTTAGTCGCTTAGTCCTCAACCGAGGAATACAAGTGTTTTTGATTAAGGCCGAATTTAAAACAGCAAAAAGTTTTAAATTTTTTAAATTAACGATAAACAGCATCAAAAAAAGTCATGTGTTTCGATGCAGATGCATACTGCAAGTAGAACATTTTTTTCGTACAATGCATACTTAATGTTTTTAAATATAGATGATTATGGCAACACGCATTACCAACCAAAAGTTATCTAAAAGTAGTCGTGCGTGGATGAGAGAGCATTTAGATGATCCTTTTGTGAAAAAAGCACAAAAGGAAGGTTATCGCGCACGCGCCGCCTATAAGCTTCTTGAAATCCAAGAGAAATATAAAATCATCAAACCAGGTATGACCGTCGTTGATTTGGGGGCTGCTCCTGGTAGTTGGTCGCAAATTGCTGGCAAACTCGTTGGTAATAAAGGTTTGGTGGTTGCTTCTGATATTTTGGAAATGGATGCACTCCCAGATGTAACTTTCTTGCAAGGTGACTTTCGGGAAGAAGAAGTTTTCGAAAAATTGTTAAATATTTTAAATGGACGTCAAGTTGACGTTGTAATTTCAGATATGGCCCCCAATACATCAGGTAATAGAGCTGTTGATCAACCCCGTCAGATTTATTTGTGTGAGCTTGCACTCGATTTTGCTCAAAAGGTTTTAGGACCAAAAGGGCAGTTTGTAGTCAAAGTTTTCCAAGGTACGGGGTTTGACGAGTTTCGTAAACAAGTAGTCGATAGCTTTGATGTGTTGAAAACAGCGAAGCCAGAAGCATCCCGCGCACGTTCAAAAGAAGTTTTTCTGATTGGGCAGGGACGCAAAAAAACATCGCAATAAAGTTGACTTGCCAAGTCGATAAAAATTGTGCATGTTGTACAATTCAAGGTAGCTTGAGTGTGTGACTCGCTTATTTGAGAATAAATCACCCTGAATTCTATAGGGCATGATTAAATTAGATTGATGATATGGGAATAAAGCTTTGAGCGATCTCTTCAAAAACGCCGTGTTGTGGCTAGTGATACTTGGAGCACTGATATTAATTTTCAGCAATATCAGTGATCACAAGAAACCGTCAGAAATGAACTATTCTGAGTTTGTTGCTGCGGTAAACGCAGGCCAAATTAAACAAGTCACTATAGATGGCGAAAAAATCACTGGCGAAAAAAAGAATGGTTCAGATTTTGAAAGTATTCGCCCTGCGGTTCAAGACCCTGAACTTATGCCAAGTTTGATCAAAAACAATGTTGTGGTTGAAGGTACTGCACCACAGCGTCAAGGTGTTTTGATGCAACTACTCATCGCAAGTTTCCCTGTGCTTTTGATTATTTTGTTATTCATGTTCTTTATGCGTAACATGGGTGGTGGTGCAGGCGGCAAAAATGGTCCAATGAGCTTTGGTAAATCAAAAGCAAAAATGCTTGCCGAAGACCAAATCAAAGTGACTTTTGCCGATGTTGCTGGATGTGATGAAGCGAAGCAGGAAGTTGTCGAGATTGTTGACTTTCTTAAAGACCCTGCAAAATTCAAACGTTTAGGTGCATCTATTCCAAAAGGTGTTTTGATGGTAGGCCCGCCAGGTACAGGTAAAACTTTACTTGCGAAGGCGATTGCTGGTGAAGCGAAAGTACCATTCTTTAGCATCTCAGGTTCAGATTTTGTTGAAATGTTTGTGGGTGTAGGCGCATCACGTGTACGTGATATGTTTGAACAGGCAAAACGTCATGCTCCATGTATCATCTTTATTGATGAAATTGACGCAGTCGGCCGTCATCGTGGTTCAGGTACAGGTGGTGGTCATGATGAACGTGAGCAAACCTTGAACCAGATGTTGGTTGAAATGGATGGTTTTGAAGGTAATGAAGGTATTATTGTCATTGCTGCAACGAACCGTGCAGATGTTCTTGATAAAGCTTTGCTTCGTCCAGGACGTTTTGACCGTCAAGTAATGGTTGGGCTACCTGATATTAAAGGTCGCGAGCAGATTCTACATGTGCATTTAAGAAAGTTACCATCAGTAACAGGTGTGGATGTAAAAATCTTGGCACGTGGTACTCCTGGCTTCTCAGGTGCTCAATTGGCAAACCTTGTAAATGAGGCTGCATTATTTGCTGCGCGCCGTAATAAAAATACGGTCGACATGCATGATTTTGAAGATGCTAAAGACAAGATTTACATGGGGCCAGAGCGTAAATCGATGATTATTCGTGATGAAGAACGTCGTGCAACGGCTTATCATGAATCTGGACATGCGATTGTGGCGGAAGTTCTACCTGGTACAGACCCTGTGCATAAAGTAACTATTATGCCGCGTGGTTGGGCATTAGGTGTCACTTGGCAGTTACCTGAACAAGACCAAATTAGCAATTATAAAGACAAAATGCTTAATGAGATTTCAATCTTGTTTGGTGGTCGTATTGCTGAGGAAATCTTTATTCATCAACAATCTACTGGTGCATCAAATGACTTTGAACGTGCAACAAAAATTGCCCGTGCAATGGTGACCAAGTACGGTATGTCTGACAAGATGGGTGTTATGGTTTATGAAGATGATAACCAGCAGTCTTTCTTGGGTAATATTGGTAGCCGTACAATTTCGGAAGCAACACAGCAACAAGTAGATGCCGAAGTTCGTCGCATCCTTGATGAACAATATAAAGTAGCTTGGGATATTCTTGAGAATAATAAAGATAAAGCCCATACCATGGTGAAAGCATTGATGGAATGGGAAACCATTGATCGTGATCAGGTGCTTGATATTATGGAAGGTCGTGAACCACGACCACCAAAAGTATATGTTGCAGAAAACCCTGTATCAGATCTTGAACCACCAAAAGATGGTCCATCAACTCCACCTCCATTACCAGTGTTGAGTTAATGATAAAAAGAGTCACTTAGGTGGCTCTTTTTTATTTTAAACTTAGCACGAATTAATTTTGAGTTTGAACTATGCACTATATACCTTTGTCTCAACGTCAGTTGAGATGTGGCAGAAAACTTTTAGATCTATCTCAGCCACATGTTATGGGCATTTTAAATGTCACACCCGATTCATTTAGCGATGGCGGGTTACATAATTCAAAGCAACAGGCAATTGAACATGCGCTACAGATGATCGTTGATGGTGCAACAGTGATTGATATCGGTGGTGAGTCTACGCGTCCAGGGGCAGCAGTTGTTACTGTAGAAGAAGAATTAAGACGAGTGATTCCTGTTGTTGAAGTTTTGGCAAAAGAGAATGTGATTTTATCGATTGATACCAGTCAACCAGAGGTAATGCGGCAAGCTGTAGAAGCGGGTGCACATATCTGGAATGATGTACGTGCACTGACTCGCCCGAATGCACTAGAAATGGCAGCAGAACTGAATATTCCTGTGATTTTGATGCATATGCGTGGTGAGCCAACCACCATGAATCAGTTGGCAGATTATCAGGATGTGACAGCAGAAGTGATTGCTGAGCTAAAGCAAAAGATTGATTTAGCAATTCAGGTGGGTGTTGCACCTGAAAATATTATGATTGATCCAGGTTTTGGTTTTGCTAAAAATGCAGCACATAATTTACAGTTGTTAGATGAGTTATGGCAATTGCATGAACTGGGCTATCCAATTTTGTCGGCATTATCCCGAAAACGTTTTATTGGTGCTGTAGTTGGGGAAACTGATGCAAAAGCTCGAGCTGTAGGGAGTGTAGCAGGGCATCTGCTTTCGATTCAGCAAGGTGCTTGCATGGTGCGTGCGCATGATGTCAAAGCAACAGTTGATGCGATTAAGGTTTGGCAAGCGATGCAAAACTGGCAGGAATGGGTATAAGTGAATGGGTGGTTAAAATCAAAAGCTGAGTGTTGATAAATTTATCAAAATGCCACTAGAAGCCTCAACATTCACAATAATATGAGGTTTGAAAAAACCTCACAATTTATAAGGTTTTATATCGCCCTTCCCAAATCAGCTAAAATGGTTGATTGTACAATTTTGACTTTACTCGGTTGGGGAGAATGTACTACCGCATTCTGCTTCCAATCTAAATTTGAATACTCCCTAAAATTCTAGATACATGCGGATTTGGTACGGTCACCATTCTCAAGCTCTAGTCATCGACGCAGAGTAGAAAATAGTGACTGACCTTGATCTAATGAAGATTGTTCACCACTAGAGAGATCGTTTTCATAAAAGCGGATTGTTTTAGGTGTTGGTTTTTAATTGGTTTGTACGTCTATCAGGGTAATCGAGTATAAATCGCACATGTAACTCAACACCTGTTTTTAGTGTGGCATCATCAACAATAAAATTCGGGCTATGATTAGGTGCAGCTTTACTCATATCTTGGTTTGCTGGAGTTGCCCCAATAAATACAAATAAAGAGGGCATCAATTGACCATAATAAGCAAAGTCTTCACTGGCACTTGCATTATTTTTTAAATAATGTGTTTTTTCATCGCCAGCAACTTCTTTAAATGTCGGGATCATTAATTCTGTCAGAGCCTTATTATTGGTCGTCACAGGTGCATAAGCCGATATTTTAACCTCTGCATTGACATGATTGGCTTGGGCGGTGTACTTGATCATCTCAGGAAGTTGTTGAATAATATTTTGTCTAATATTTTCATTGTTAGAGCGGATTGTTCCCAGCATATCGACTTTTTCAGGAATAATATTTCCAGCATTTCCAGATTGGATACTGCCGATACTAATGACACCCATTCCTTCGGTTAAATTTGTGCGGCGACTGATCATCGTCTGTAAGTTATTGATAATTTGGGCGGAGCTTACAATTGGGTCATTACTGAGCCAAGGCATGGAGCCATGCGCCTGTTTTCCTTTAACTTGAATACTTAAATTATCTGCGCTATTCAGGATTGCTCCATCTCTATAATAAATATGCCCACTTTGCAGCCCTGCTATCACATGCATTCCAAAAATAACCTCTGGTTTAGGATTGGACAGCGCTCCATCTGAGATCATTTTTCTTGAACCAATTTGATCTCCCTGGCTAAAATTATCGATATCTGCACCGCCTTCCTCAGCAGGTTGAAAAACAAAAACAACGGTTCCTTTAATTTTATCTTTGTTCTTCGCTAATATTTTGGCTGCGCCGAGGAGCATTGCTGTGTGTGCATCATGACCACATGCATGCATGACGGATACTTCTTTTCCTTGATAGATTCCCTTTTGTTTGCTGGCAAATGGCAACCCTGTTTTTTCTTCAATGGGTAACGCATCCATATCTGCTCTTAATGCCATCACTGGCCCTGCTTGAGCACCTTTTAAGATTCCAATGACTCCTGTTTTGGCAAAGCCTGTTTTAACTTCAATTCCATAAGATCGGAGTTCTTTTTGTACAAGCGCAGAAGTTTGAAATTCCATATTTCCCAATTCTGGATGCGCATGAATTTGGTGTCTTAATTGAATGGTCTCGGCTTCGTTCTTTAAAGATGCATCTTTCACCCAGTCAGCAAATGTATTTGAACTGAGTAAAAGCAGTGGTGCCATGAAACAAATTAATTTTGATTTTAAAAGCATTTTTTCCCCTTTGGTACTTCTGACCTTCCTTGATGCGAAATTATATTATGTCAGGTAAATTGCCAGATAAAACAACCTTATAGGTTGCTTTGAAATACTTAAAAGATATGAATCGAATAGCCATTACGCTCTATTAAATACAATGATCTTATAAAAAATTAATTATTTTAAGATGCTTAACCGATGCAAATTATTCGATGAACCTGTATATTGCACAGCAGAATTTAACCCTCGTATTGAAAATAGTTTGCTGATCAACTTTTGTATTTGATGTATCAAAGATAAACGTGATGAGCTTTCGGTTAAATACAGTGGCTTTGTGATGCCATATTGTTGTTTCTATTCAGAAATGATTATTTCTTATTAGTAACATGGATGATGACTAATTCGATATCTCGCTCATGCCCAGATTTTTTTCTCGACAAAAAACCAAGTCTACTAGGGTTGCAATAATTGCTCTCTTTTGTCTTTGTTGGCATTTACTGTTACCGACCATGATTAATCTCGGTTGGACACCTGCAGTTTATGGAATGTCTGAGCATTGCCAAATGCTTGCTGGGCAAACGATGGATATGCCTCAAGCAGAGATGAAACATCATCATCAAGTTGAGATGCTTGCTCAAAAGCAAGAGCAGTCTGACAGTACAGAAAAAATTGCCGAAAAGGTCATGAAAAATTGTCCATTATGCTCACATGGGCTAAGTGGTGGTCTTTTAGTGCTATTTTCGGGGATTTGCCTATTATTCATTCTGGTTTTGCTCAAGCAGCTAAGTACTTATATTTCATCAAGATATCAGATTCAGTTTTATTGGCGTGCTGATTACTATATTCCTCCTCCGCAAGCTCCACCTCTTATTCCATAAAAATATTGAAATTCAATTTATTCATTTAATTTCCATATCATGAACAATGAATGAAAGGCTTTTTTGCCTCTCAATTTTTCATTTCGTCATGGTGCGGATAGCTATAAATATTTTTATGGAAGATATAGATGCGTCTCTTCGCTTATATGACATCAACGCCATTTTTTCGTTTAACTACATTAACTCTTGCTTGTATGGCAGCCACTGCGGTTATGGCTGAACCTACAGATAACCCAGCAAATTCCACATTATCAAAGACCGAGAGTGATCTTCCGACAATTGTTGTGCGTGCATCTGCGCATAAAAAAGGTATGCATTCTGACTCGGAAGCAGTGAAAGGTTTTCCTGCAAGTGTGGCAACAGTCACGAAAAAGGACTCAGAAACCACAACCAATGTCATGAATACAGAAGACATGGTGAAATATTTACCTGATCTTCTAGTTAGAAAACGTTACATTGGTGATACTCAAGCACCGATAGCAACCCGTACAACAGGTGTTAATGCGAGTGCGCGTAGCCTGATTTTTGCAGATGGTGTATTGCTATCAACCTTAATTAATAACAATAACGGCAATGGCTCACCACAGTGGTTTATGGTGTCACCTGAAGAAATTAGCCGAATCAATGTCTTGTATGGTCCTTATTCTGCTGCTTATGCAGGCAACTCATACGGGGCAGTCATTGATATTGTTACACGAATGCCTGATCACTTTGAGGCAACGGCAACTATGCGCGGTGCGATTCAAGATTTCAAGTTATACAATAGCAAAGATCACTTCGGTTCTGGCGAGCTGAGTACCACACTGGGCGATCGTAATGGTAATTTTGCTTGGTGGCTAAGTGCCAATCATTTGGATAGTTCAAGTCAGCCGCTTACATTTGCAACCTTGAGTCAATCAAGCACACCTGCAACCACTCAACCCGTGATGAATGGGGCAATTGCAGGAGAAAATCGTACGGGGAGTCCAATTCAGATTTTAGGTGCAGGCAATATTACCCATACCATTCAGGATAATGTCAAATTAAAACTGGCTTATGATTTTAGCCCGACCTTGAGTGCCAATTATGTTGTCGGTTTTTGGCGAAATGATGCAGATGCCCATTCAGAAAGTTATCTCAGCAGTGCTGCTGATCAGTCAGCTTATTATGGTGCAACGTCTGGCAAGGTTAATATCGGGGGATATGCCTATAATGCGAGTAGTATTGCAGGTTTATTTTCCAGAAATGAGGTTTCACAGCAGCATTTAATGCAAAGTTTAACACTCAAAACCAATCATTCTGATGGACTCAATTGGGAAGTTGTTGCCAGTCATTTTGATTATTTAAAAGATTTAACCCGCCTTTCTAATGGTCCTTATGCAATTTCACAATCGGGTGGATCAGGACAAATTACCGATGCAAGTGGTACAGGCTGGTCAACACTGGATTTAAAAAGCTCATATCACTTCCAAAATGAACGTTTATCAAACCATACTTTAAGTAGCGGTTTACATGGGGACTGGTATCGGCTAGATAGTCAGACCTATAGTGCTAGTGACTGGCGAGGTGCAGAAGGTATATTAACCAGTGCTTCCCAAGGTAAAACCCAAACCACGGCTGCATGGCTACAAGATGTCTGGATGATTACACCGAAAGTTAAAGCAACAATTGGTGGTCGTTATGAAGACTGGCAGGCGACCAATGGATATAACCTGTCCACAGCAAACAGTAAACTTTTTTCGGTCAATCAACCTAATGAAGGCAAAACAGGTTTTTCACCTAAAGCCTCTGTAGCATGGTCATTTGCACCGAACTGGACACTGACAGGCTCATCTGGCAAAGCACTACGTTTCCCAACGGTTGGCGAGCTTTATCAAAATGTACAAACTGGTACAACCTATACGCAAGCCAACCCAAATTTAAAGCCTGAAAATGTACTTTCGCATGAGTTAGCTCTCGCTCGCGAAACAAATGACAGTTCAATGCGCTTATCTATTTTTCAGGAGCGCATCAAAGATGCTTTGATCTCGCAAACTGCGATGATTTCAGGTTATGCAACACCTGTTTCATATACCCAGAATGTAAACAAAACTCGTCAACGGGGGATTGAATTTACTGCGGCAAAACAGAATGCGCTGATTGATCACTTAGACTTGTCTGGAAGTATCAGTTATGTCGATGCCACAATTTTGGAAAACAGTAACTATGTGCCAACGATTGCGGGTGCAACTTCGGTGGGTAAACATACCCCATATGTTCCGGCTTGGCGTGCGACATTGGTTGGAACCTATCACATTACCCCTGAATGGAATTTTACAACGGCTGGAAGATATATTGGTCGACAATATGCAACGGTAGACAATACCGATACCTTTGCTAAAACCTATCAGGGCTTTCAACCGTTCTTTGTCATGGATGTTCGCACCAGTTATCGCTTCAATCACAATTGGAGTGCAGCCGCAGGGATTGATAATTTAAATAACTCTCAATATTTTCTCTATCATCCATTTCCTGAGCGAACTTTCTATGCTGAAGTGAAATATACATATTAAGCATTAAATTTTTTCAAAGCTGCTATACAAATAGCAAAACTGGGTGCATCACTGTCATTGATGCAAAATGAGTAGAAGCTTGGCTTCTACTCATTGAAATATTTAAAATAAGAGTTTGATAATTAAACCAATAAGTGCAGATACACCAATCACCCTTAAAACACTTTGGTTAAATTTAAATAAAGCAATTAAGGCAGACACTACAATTATTGCGGAAATAGCGTCAAATGGTCCATTAAAGCCTTTAGACCATAGAACATGATAGCCAAAGAATAATGCCAAATTAAAGATTACACCGACTACGGCTGCGGTAATTGCAGTCAAAGGTGCTGTAAATTTAATCTGATTATGTGTTGATTCTATAATTGGAGCACCTGCCAAAATAAACAGGAATGAAAAAATGAACGTGAACCATGTCACAATCACTGCACCTAAAGCACCTGCCAGAAACTGATGATCTGCTCCCAATAGATTCTGACTATAACCGCCAATAAAGCCAACAAAAGCCACCACGATGATTAATGGGCCAGGCGTACTTTCGCCTAGTGCCAAGCCATCAATCATTTGAGTTGGACTTAACCAGTGATAATAATTGACAGCGCCTTGGTAAACATAAGGCAATACAGCATAAGCTCCGCCAAAGGTCATTAGTGCCGCTTTGGTAAAGAACCACGCCATTTGTGTGTATGCATGATTCCACCCAAAAATATAGAACAAACTCAATAATGGTATAAACCACAATAACGCTGCAATAAAGACGACCTTTGCTAGGCGTGACCATTTAAATAAAGCATGCTCAGGTGTTGGAGTATCATCATCAATGATGGCTTTTCCATAAGACTGACCACTGGATTGATGAGTATTGCTTGAAAATAATGCAGGATATTTTTTACTGGTAAAATAACCTGTTAAAGCAGCGAGTAAAACAATAAGTGGAAATGGGGCATTAAAAGCGAAAATAGCAATGAATGCGATCACAGCAATCAGCCAAAGAAATTTATTCTTAAGTGATCGGCTTCCAATTCGATATGTTGCATGAAAAACAATGGAGGTGACGGCAGGTTTAATCCCGTAGAAGATCCCCGCAATGATGGAGATGTTACCAAATTTGATATAAATCCATGATAGTGCAATTAAAACAAAGAGGGAGGGTAAAACAAACAGAATACCAGCAATAAGCCCTCCTTTGGTTTTATGCATAAGCCAACCAATATAGGTCGCTAATTGCTGAGCTTCGGGGCCAGGTAACAGCATGCAGTAATTCAAGGCGTGCATGAATCGTTTTTCAGAAATCCATTTTCTTCGTTCTACAAGCTCTTGATGCATAATGGCAATTTGACCCGCTGGCCCTCCAAAGCTGATAAAGCCCAGTTTGAGCCAAAATAAGAAAGCTTGCCAAAAACTGATACTTTTAACTTCATTATGACGATCCATGTTCTTCTCCAAGTAGGTCAGCATATAAACCATCAAAAATAAGATTTGAGAGTTTTAAAAGCTGATCATCATTAAGAATTGTTGTTTTTAGCCCATGTATGACTTTTTCTAATCCAATCGCTTCAGGTACTTCATGGCCTCCTACATCGAGATAATGAACAATTTGAGCAATTTTGTTTAAGGCTGGATTACCGAGTTGAAAACTTTGAATCAAGACTTCAAAAGTCACAAGGGTGTCGATATGCGTGAAAGTTGCACCATCAAAGTCATAACCCGTCGCATCTTTAGGGCAATCTGAGGGAGAGTCTAGCCATATAAACTGTGCAGACGGATCAATGAATTTTTGTATGAGCCATGCTGATGCCAGTCGATCAATCCATGGGCGCTTTCTCGTTGCCCAAACCATATTCTGGAAAGACTTGGTGTCGTACTGTTTGACACTTTGAGAGATGAATTGAGGTTCATCAATTTCACCCAAACGAGCAATTATATGTTCAAGTACTGCAAGTTCTTTCGTGACTTTCTCTTTTATAGAGGTAGGAAAATAGTCTATTTGAATTAGATTGTTTAGATTCTTACGTATCTTTCTGATCTGTTTCAAATGTTCATTTTTTTTAGCAATATCTAATTGTTTTTCAAGATCATTGAGCTGTTTTGATAGCTCAATATACTCTGCGCTTTTATCAAATATTGCATGTAAATTCAGATTTTCTGGACATTCTGTATGGAAAATATGAGCTATTCCATTTTCATTGGTGTGCTCGTGGATGATTTGATTAAATTTATCAGCATACTCGGATGGCAATAAATAAACGCCATCCCGTAGTGTGGCTGCACCATTATTTTTGATTGCTCGCCATACACGCATACGTATTGATGACTTTTCTGTGGAGAGGCTAGAAATAAGAATGGATATTTTCATGTTATAAGCCATACAATTTATGTTATGTTTATAACATATTTTTTAAGTGGTGTTGATCAATTACGCTAAATGGCTATTCTGAATTTATGATAAGGTTTGCTTGTTTTTTGGATGAGCTTGAAGCGTATATAGATTGAGCAAGACTTAGCACAATTTATTAAATTTATTTTGCGGATGTATTCGTAAGTGTCCGATGAAGATATCTTCCCAAACCATGCGATAGGTCTTAATTTGATTCTTACTTAAAACAAGTGGGGACTTAATCCACGAGTCTATATATTCTGTAGCGCTTAGTGTTGCTAAAAAATCTAGAAAATACAACAAAGAATTCAAACTCAGTATTTTCGTCCTGCAAGAATCTTCTTATATCTTCGTCGCCTAGGTAGCCCAGCAGTATGATATTAATTCGACCTCATCAATCGCTGGATCAGAATTTTTAATCACCAAAGACCTGAAGCTGCAACAGATCATGCTCAATCCGCATTTATTGCCTTGCCTTATCTTGTAATATTCAATTTACTGCGATAGAGATAGAGCATGATTATTTTTAATATCATTGAAGTTCCATCTGGGAATTCTATTTCGGAGCGCTAAAAATTCCATTGATCTGTGGTTGTTCCATAATGTATTGTATCTTTTTGAATAAATTTTAACCTAAAGCGAATTGCTTAAGCGGCTATAAGGTATCCCTATAACGTAGCAGACAACGCTATGAAAGTTGTAAGGCTGTAACTGATTGAATGTAATGTAAGGTTTTTCACAAACTGCGCGATATTAAAGACGTTATTGGTCTGGTAACGCAAGGACTGCTCAGGTCAAAACTAACTTTCTGCGATAAGGCATAAGGACAAAAAACAATGAAGCCGAGTCAGGATGTTGCTGTTAAGTGTTCTGGTGTCACGAAGGACTATGGTATCGGTGGTGCAAAAGTGACTGCATTGCGCGGTATCAATCTTGATGTCTACCAAGGAGAATTACTTATTTTGGCCGGCCCTTCAGGCTGTGGCAAAACAACCTTGATTTCAATTATCGGCGGTATTTTGAAACGCGATGCAGGAAAATGCACAGTACTTGGCAAAGACTTGGATGATATGAGTATAGCCGAGCGAGCGCATTTTCGCGGGACTTCTATCGGTTTCGTTTTCCAGACCTTTAACTTGCTCCCTTCTTTAACCGTTGCTGAAAACGTTGCCATGCCGCTCTTAATAAACGGTAAAGAGCGCAAGTTAGCCATTCAACGCGCTCGGGTTATTCTCGATCAGGTTGGGCTTTCAGAACGCGAAGGTGCACTTCCTAGTCAACTCAGTGGTGGGCAACAGCAACGCGTGGCAATCGCGCGTGCGCTGGTACACAATCCTAAAATCATTATTTGCGACGAACCGACGAGCAATCTGGACCACGCTACTGGACATGCCATGATGGAGATCTTGCGAAATGTAGCACAAGCTCCAGACCGTGCACTGCTAGTTGTTACACACGACACTCGCATTTATGAGTTTGCCGACCGCATCGCGCATATGGATGATGGAAAGATTGTTGAAGTCGAGGAGGCGCAAGTGCAATGATGCGTAAATATCTGCTCCCGATACTTTCACTGCTTGGTCTGCTACTTGCCATCACGATGGTACTGATCGGTAACAGGCAATCATCCACATCCCGACCAGCAGTGCAGTCACCAAAATCACCTTTCGCGGCTTACGTTGCTGGAGCAGGTATTGTTGAGGCGAGCACTGGAAACATTGTTGTCGGCACGCCTGTATCTGGTGTTGTGGTTGAGCTCTATGTACACGAAGGCAGCCAAGTGGAGGTTGGTGACAAGCTGTTCAAGATCGATGATCGTGAACAGCAGGCACAACTTATCCCCGCAGTGGCGAAAATCTCAGAAATTACTGCACGTTTGGCACAAGCCAAGAGCCAATTCGAACTCGCTAACAGTTTATCGGATAAACGCGCAATCAGTGTTGAGGAACTAAACAATCGGCGCTTTGCAGTCAAACTTGCCGAAGCAGAGCTAGTATCAGCCCAAGCACAGGTCAAGCAAATTCAGATGGATATTGAACGCTATACCGTACGGTCATTAGTCCGTGGCCGAATTTTACAAAACAAGATACGCATCGGCGCATTCATACAAGGTGGTGCTCCGAGTGATTCTTCAATGTTGCTCGGGAATGATGATCGGCTATTCGTACGTGCAGACATCGATGAAAATGATGCATGGCGGATTCAGCCAGGCGCACGTGCTGTGGCATTTGTGCGTGGCAATCCAACTCTACACACCACGCTGAAATTTGAACGAGTTGATCCCTATGTGTTGCCAAAAACTTCTCTGACGGGTGATAACACCGAGCGGGTCGATACCCGTGCCTTGCAGGTTATTTATAGTTTTGATCACACCACTTTGCCGATCTACGTTGGGCAGCAAGTCGATGTATTCATTGAGACGAAAGCTAACAAATCTTCGAATGGCACACATCCTCAATCTACGCCAACTGCATCTTCCATGAAGATATCGTGATTATCCTGTCAGCCTGCATGCATGAAGGAGCAGCAAAATGTTACGTATAGCCTTAAAAATGCTGCTGGGTGATCGTGCCAAATATGTGGGTTTAATCTTTGGTATTACCTTTACATCATTCTTGGTGACATTTGCTGCATCGTACTTCGCAGGAATTATGACGCGCGGTTACGCACCGATTGCTGAAAATAGTACGGTCGATGTATGGGTGATGGATCCAGCCGTCACTTCTGTTGAGCAAACGACGAACATGTCCCTACAAGCATTGGCAAGAGTCCGTAGTGTTGCAGGGGTGCAGTCAGCAGTACCGCTCATGTTTGCCACAGCAGATGTCCGTTTTCCAGACGGGCGTTACCAGCCCTTTCAGGTTATTGGTGTTGATGATGCAACCTTGATCGGCATGCCATCCATCCAGAATGATGTGATGCCTAGCTTGCTGAGAGTACCTGATGCTGTGGTGGTTGATGCAGGGGGAACTAGCGGTAAGCTGGAAACCTCATTTCAAATTTCAGATCAATCGCCACATGGCAAATTGGATTTTGATGCGCCAACCCGTGAATTGGCAAAAGGTGATGAATTACTCATCAATGATCACAGCGTGCGGATTCTCGGTCAATCGCAAGGGCTTCCTCGATTCCCACCGCGTCCGTTGCTATATATGACTTTTTCGAACGCGACTCGAATTCTGCCACCAGAGCGACGTAGACTCACATTTGTGCTTGCAACCGCCGCATCTGGTGTGGCACCTGAAGACTTGGCGATTCGCATTGAGTTAGCAACGGGCCTTCGCGCGCGTACATCTGCAGATTTTAAATCCGATACCGTCCATTGGTTTCTGGTTAACTCTGAAGATGTGGGTGACATTGCAGCAATGCTTACGCTGGCGATGTCAGTCGGCTTTGGTGTAACAGGAGTAATGCTCTACATGTTCACGAACGAAAACCTACGTAATTATGCTGTACTCAGTGCGATGGGTGCTACACCGAGGCTTCTTTTGACGATGGTATTTGCTCAGGCTGGTCTGTGTGGACTCTTAGGAACTGGTCTCGGGCTGGGACTTTGCGCCATTATCGGGCAGTTGGCAATCATGGCTGGATATCCGTTTCGAATGATGTGGTTTACGCCTTTACTGGGTGCCTTGACTGTTGTGTTAGTTAGCTTAGTTGCCGCTGCGTTAAGTGTACGCCCTGTACTGAAACTGGAACCAAGCCTAGTATTCGCTGGGCGTTGAGTGGTGGTCGTCTAGATATCATAGGTAACCATAGATATTCACGTGCTTTCTCGTGTACTTGAGCAACACAGCATCTCCCATGTTGTCTTGTGGCCGTATGGCATATCTCTGAGTAATTTCGTCTCAACGATATAACTTTTACTTTTAGCCACACGTAAAGCAAAGCTCTGTAGCTCTGAATCTTTGTGGAAAATTTATTTGTCTGGAGAAAAGGGAAGAGCTTACATGGTGGCTACATTATGCAGTATGTCGATGTTTTGGAAATTTCTATGAATTTTAATATTTAATTAATTATTGTTTTTATTGATAAAATAGTACTCCGAAGATGCCGCTGCATGTCGTCACCCTTGAACCCTAAAGTTCAAGGTGGACACGACGCATACTTGCTGGGTTTCCTGCTCTGAGGCAGGCATACACTCTAAATATGCAGAACGTAATCCTAAAAAAAAGATATCGGCTCAGGGGAATTCGACGCGCTGGCAAACATCTCAGAGACTATAAACAGTATAACCAATAACAAGAAGGATGCAAATTCCTGATACCAGTTCATTGTTAAGTTGTTTTTCAAGTGTTGAGGATTTGTGCGGTTATTCCACCATTTCTTCAACTTCAGTTAATAACGAGCTAAGAATTCGTTCGCAATGACTATATTCTTGTAGAGATTTATTCAATGCAAGAACTTCCTGCATGAGCTCTAAAGCAACCATAATCACTAGTTTATTGTGTTCAACACGAGGAGCATTACGGCGAAATTCCTGAAATTTCTCGTTCAGTAATTCGGCTGCTTTTTGTAGGTCGGCTTTCGTTTCGGATGTTGTAGCGAGACGGAAAACCTGTTCGATAATACGTAATTCGACAGTGACAGCTTCACTCATTACGAATTTTCCTCATTCTGTTCAGCAGGGTTGGCAAGTTGCTGAATTTCTTGTGTGTATTGATCTTGCTCTGTACCTAGGACAGATAAACGATGAATGATGGCTTCAACTTTGGATTTTGCCTGCTCGTTCTTTTGAATCAAACGTTCCTGTTCCTGTTTTAAGGATGTAATTTCCTGTTGGGCATGTTTATAGTCATTTTGCAGTTTTTCTTTAACCACACGTAATTCATTCCGTTCGTTAAGAATTTCCTGAAAACGATTTTTGAGATCAGTACAGCTTTTTTCCAAACGGTTATAGCGATCGGCTAGCGTGCTTGCATCTTGATTGAGTTGTTTATATTGAGACTGCAAGGTGCCTAAATGATCCTGCAAACTGTCAATCTCATCCTGCTTTTGCGTGATGATGCTGTTTTTTTGCGTCAAATGTGCATGATATTGTTCATCGCTTTGCTGCTTTGAAGCAAGCAAAGACGTATTTTCACGCTCAAAATGTGCTAAACGGTTTTTCACTACCGCAATGTGTGCCTGAAGGCGCTTTAATTCTTCTAACATAACGTGGTCGCACAGTGCTGCAAACAAAGGTAATATATACGAAGTATAGAGATTGGATAAACGAATGCAAGACGATATTTCTGGTTGGTCTGAGTGGGAACGCAATTTTTCTTCTATTGAAGAAATTTCAAGCCCAAGTGAGTTACATGGGCTATTGACAGGTATAGTTTGTGTGACACAACCACCAAGCCGTGATGAATGGTTACAAATTCTGGCAACACTTAATGTGCCAGCACCAAATGAAGATGTATTGGTGCTTTTGAGCGATGAAGCAGAAGATGTTGCTCATGCATTGTCTGAAGATGAACTCGACTATTTACCATTACTGCCAGATGATGAACATATCTTGCAAGAACGCGTACAAGCACTTGCTGACTGGTGTGCAGGCGTGGTACTTGGTTTTGGATTGGCTTCTGGACATCTGCGTAAAGATGAAATGGAATTGATTGAGCATTTACAAGAAGTTGCAGCAGTTGAGTTTGAAGATTCAGATAATGATGAAGAAGGTGAAATCAGTTATCAGGAATTGTACGAATTTGTACGCCTGATTCCTGTGAGTCTTTCGATTGGACGTAAGAAAGTTGATATCTCAGAAACTCCTCTGCTTCAACAAAAACAGCAAAAAGCAAGTCCTGTTGTTGAAATGTTTACCCCGCATCGTCCAAGTTAATTGGATGATGTGTAGCATCTGATTATATTGATAAAGAAGAACATCATGAAATTGACTCAAATTGATTTTCAACAGCGTCGTGCCCAACTTGCCAAAAAAATGGGAGCGAACAGTATTGCGATTATTGCGACCAGCCCTGTGGCATACCGTAATCGTGATGCAGACTATAAGTTTCGTGCAGATAGCAGTTTCTTTTATCTGACGGGTTTTCCTGAACCTGAAGCTTTAGCCGTGATTGAAACATTTGAGTCGGGTGATGAATATAGCTATAGCCTGTTTTGTCGTGAACGCAATCGCGAGCTTGAAATCTGGAATGGTTATCGGGCAGGGATTGATGGTGCGATTGAAGATTATGATGCTGATGAAGCCTATGCAATTGATCTGCTAGATGAAGAAATTATTGAAAAACTGCTGGACAAAGAGCACCTGTATTATCGCATCGGACATCAGGCAGACTTCGATGCACGTGTTAGCCAATGGTTAAAAAAAGCCGATGCACAGCAGCGTCAGGGGCATGGTTCGCCTGCACAGGTGATCCAGCTGGATCGTATTGTTGATGAAATGCGTTTGATCAAGTCAATGCAGGAAATCGAACTGATGCAGATTGCATCAAAAATCAGTGCAAAAGCGCATACGCGTGCCATGCAAAAAGTTCGCCCTGACATGATGGAATATGCACTTGAGTCAGAACTGAATTATATTTTTGGGCAATATGGTTGTGTACCCTCTTATAACAGTATTGTTGGTGGTGGCGCTAATGGCTGTATTTTACACTATGTGGAAAATAATCAGCCACTTAAAGATGGTGACTTGGTTCTGATTGATGCTGCTTGCGAATATGAATGTTATGCTTCAGACATTACCCGAACTTTCCCTGTCAACGGTAAATTTTCAGCAGAGCAAAAAGCATTGTATGAAGTGGTGTTAGCTTCACAATATGCGGCAATTGATGCTGTAAAAATTGGTCACTTGTACCGTGAACCACATAGTGTCGCCACTAAAATTCTCACTGAAGGCTTGCTGGATTTGGGTTTGCTCAAAGGTGAGCTGAACGAGCTGCTTGAAACTGAAGCGTATCGTCAGTTTTATATGCATGGGACAGGTCACTGGTTGGGTATGGATGTGCATGATGTGGGTACATACAAAACAGCAGGTGAATGGCGTGCTTATGAAGCGGGCATGGTGGTGACGGTTGAGCCAGGGCTTTATATTGCTCCAGATGATGAAACAGTCGATGAAAAATGGCGCGGGATTGGTATTCGGATTGAAGATGATGTCGTGGCGACTCAGCAAGGGCCACGTGTACTGACTTCAGATGTGGTTAAAGATATTGATGATATTGAACATTTAATGGCCGAAGCACGTTAGGGCTAAGAGGAACTCAAAAATGCAACAACAAGTCATTATTGTTGGTGGTGGAATGGTGGGTTTGAGTCTGGCATTGATGTTGGCAAAAACCAATATTGCAGTCAAACTGCTCGAAGCGATTCAATATCCTCAGTTTATTGAAGGACAAGATCTTCCATATCATTCCAGTTTTGATGCGCGAAATAGTGCCTTGTCACGTCGTAGCGTACAGATTTATCAGCAGTTGGGTTTGTGGGAGGCTCTGCAACAACATGCCACGCCGATTTTGCAGGTGCATATTACCGAGCAAGGCAGTTTTGGTAAGGCACGTTTGGTGGCTGAACAGGAAAACGTCGAAAGCTTCGGGCAGGTCATTGAAAATGCATGGCTTGGGCGAGTGCTATTGACACAAGTTCGCCAACAACCATTGATTGAACTGATTGATGGGGTGCAAGTAACGGCATTAACTCAAGATGCAGAGCAAGTGACTATTCAGGCACAGCGTGGTACTGAGCAACTAGAATTTACCACTAAACTGCTCATCGCTGCGGATGGTCGAGATTCTTTGTGTCGTCAGGCGCTTGGAGTGGGTGTCGATGAACATGATTATGATCAGGTTGCGATTGTCACGACTGTACAGACTTCAAAACCGCATCAGCATGTTGGATTTGAGCGTTTTAGCCCTTTAGGCCCTTTAGCATTGTTACCCTTACCAGGCGAATATCGCCGTTCTGTAGTCTGGCCTGTGAAAAAAGGCACAGAACACGAATGGCTTGGTGAGGAAAATGATCAACATTTTCTGGATGCTTTGCAGCAAACATATGGTGATCGTGCGGGACGTTTTGAAAGAACAGGCAAACGTTTTTGTTATCCGTTGTCGCAAGTGTTAGCACATCAGCAAGCTGTTGGACGTGTGGTCATTATGGGCAATGCTGCACATACGTTGCATCCTGTAGCAGGGCAAGGTTTTAACCTGTGTCTGCGTGATGCCGATGTATTACTCCGTTTTATTCGCCATCAATTGGCAGTATCCGATGATATTGGTGATGCGAGTATGCTCAAGGCTTATGAGCAATCACGTTTAAAGGATCAGCAACGGGTCATCAAATTTTGTGACAGCGTAGTACGTGGTTTTAGCAATAATAACCCTGTACTTAAAGTATTGCGTAATGCAGGGCTGATTGCCTTTGATGTGATTCCTGGTGTGAAACCTTTGGTTGCAAGTTATGCGATGGGGTTAAAAGCATGAGCCAGCATGATGTGGTGATTATTGGTGGTGGGTTGGTCGGTGGATTAACAGCATTGCTACTGGCACAAGGTGGGGTACAGGCAACCGTACTGGATGCAGCCCCAATTCTGAATGCAGAAAAAGTGCTGGCTGAGCCTAATCCGCGAGTGTTGGCACTGAGCCATGCCACCATGCATTTGCTTGAGCATGTTGGTGTATGGGAGTTACTGGCACGGCATATGCCTTATACGGGCATGCAGGTCTGGAATCAAAATGGCTATGGCGAAATTACTTTTGGGCAAAGCAGTTCAAGTTTTCCAATTGCAGAGCAATGGCTTGGTTCAATGGTCGAGCCGAGTGTACTGAATCTGGCGATTCAGCAAAAAATGCAGCAGGCGATTCAGGATTATCGTACACAGGTTAAAGTGGCAAGACTGGAACAGTTATCGCAAGGCTGGCAGATTACCCTGCAAGATGGCACTACACTACAAGCCAAACTGGTGATCGGTGCAGATGGTGCAAACTCATTTGTCCGTGACCAAGCCATGATCGGGCTGGATATTTTAGATTACCATCAGGCTGCGATTAGCTGTGCCATTAAAACCACGCAGCCACATGATTATGTTGCGCGTCAGATTTTCTTGCCGACAGGCCCTTTGGCTTATTTGCCGATGTGCAGTTTGAAGCCTGAAGAGCAGGGTTACTGGCAATCCATTGTCTGGACATTGCCTGACGACTATGCAGAAGAATATGCCAAACTCGATGATGCTGCATTTATGCAACTGCTGAATCAGGCAAGTTTGCACATGCTGGGTGAGGTCGTGGATGTGACGGCTCGAGCACATTTTCCCTTGAAAGCCCGTTCAGCTGAACATTATGTGAAGGCAGGTCTGGCACTGGTGGGCGATGCAGCACATGTGATTCATCCATTGGCTGGGCAAGGTGTGAATATCGGCTGTCTGGATGCGGCGGTACTGTGTGATGTGCTGTTGCATGATCTGTCACGTGGAGTTTGGGCACATGAGCAAACCTTGCGCCGCTATGCACATTTGCGCAAAGGACAAAATGAAGCCATGATGCACAGCATGTCAGCAATCGGCTGGTTGGAAAGTTCTGAGTTGAGTTTATTGATTTGGGCGAGAAGTTTAGGTCTGAAACAAGTACAAAACTATCCATTTGCCAAAGATTTATTTATGCAGCAGGCCAGTGGTGTGAGCACGTTAAAATCAACCCGTTATGCAGTTGTGTGACTACTCGGTGGTTTTTTGTCTAAAAAACTGAGAATTTTTTAATTTACCCTCTTTGCGATTGAGGAATAGATTGATACATTTCTCCCTAATCGTTGAATGCTGAAAACAGTTCACACAATGCATAATTTGGGGAGTTACTCATGACGGATGAAATGAATAATTACGACGATGCAGATGATGCAGTTGTCGATGATGATGAAGCAAAAGCTGCTGAAAAAGGTGCGAGTGCTGCTGAAGATAATGTCAGTGATATAGATCTCGCAGAAGCAGAAAGTCTGACGGTTACGGCCAAACTAAAACAGCGTCAAGCTTTGGAAGATGAAGTTGCTGCATTTCTAGCGCGTGGTGGGCGAATCACTGAAGTTCCACCAGATGATGGTACACACGACTAAAAATAAAAAAGCACTAGCGTATCTAGTGCTTTTTTATTACCCAACTTTTGTCAGAATACTTCATAATGGATGTGACATTATAAAAATAACTTGGACACGCCATGAATTTGCCTTTGCATACATTATATGAAACTGTTGAATTCAAAGATCTGATTGCTGTACTGGCTGCTGCGTTGGGCTGTGGTTTGCTGATCGGTTTGGAGCGTGAACGACATCAATTCCAAGAACAAAAACAAGAATTCGCTGGCTTACGCTCTTTTTGCCTGAGTGCATTGCTGGGTGTATTGTGCTTTGCATTTGGTATCGAAATCGGTGCAATTGGTGCAGTACTGGTGGGCAGTCTGGCATTGTATACGGTGTGGGTACAAAAAGAAGATCATGGTGTGACCACTGAACTAGCATTTTGCATGAGTTATTTTATTGGGGCGCTTTGCTGGTGGAATATTGCGATTGCTGCCAGTGTGTCAGTGACAGTCACCATTATTTTATGGGCAAAACAGGATTTGCATGGTATTGCCAGTCAATGGATTACTGAAACAGAACTCCGTGATGGCTTATTACTTTTGGCTTTGGCACTGATCGCTTTGCCGCTTATGCCGAATCAGCCTTTATGGGGGCCTGTACTCAACCCTTATTTAATTGTGAAGCTCTTGGTTTTAATTTTGGCAGTGCAGGCTTTAGCGCATTTGGCACAGCGATTATTTTCCAATAAGCAGGCCCTGCTTTTATCTGCCTTGGCATCGGGATTTGTATCGAGTACTGCAACGATTGCCAGTCTGGGTGTTCAGGTGCGTGCAGGGCAGGCGAATCCTGTTCATCATGCCGCTGCGGCGTTGGTTTCGTGTGTATCCACACTGATTGAACTTTTACTGATTGTGGCAAGCAGTAGCTGGGTCTGGTTCAAGCTGATTTTGTTACCGTGCTTGATTGCAGGGGCAATTTTAGTTTTAGCAGCACTTTGGTTGCTGCGATGGGGAGGGCAAAGTCAACAACATGATGTTGACGAGAACCCTGTCAATTCACGGATGTTTAGCCTCAAGCAAGCCTGCTTTATTGCAGTGGTACTGACGCTCATTCAGGTGGCAGTCTATGGGTTGGGTTTGTTATTAGGACATGCAGGACTTATCGCTGGGACAGTCTTGGCCTCATTTTTTGAAATTCATGCTGCAATTGCTGCGCTAGTGTTGCAGGGTGCACCAGATTCAGCACAAGGTGGCGTTTTATTATTTGCATTGATGGCAGGTTTGTTGATGCATGCCCTTGCCAAAAGCATCAATGCAGGATTATCTGGCGGCTTGAAATATATGCTGGCTTTTGCGCCAGTACAAATCTTGCATATGCTGGTTTTGGTGTTATTAATCTGGATGAGCATTCACTTGTTTTAGTTTTCATGAGTGAATGCTCGTAAGATGCTTAATCTTGAGATTGAGTCAGTTCTAATGCACGCTGATAAGCAATTTTTTTCTTTATGCCAGTAAGATCAGCAACAATTTGTGCTGCGGCTTTAACAGAAACGTCTTGCAACAAGCGTTGTAACCATTCGTCGAGTTTGGCTTGGCTGAGGTCTTTCTCAGTGGTTGCGCCACCAACAACCAGTACAATTTCACCTTTTTGCTGATTATGGTCTTGTTCAATAAATTTAACCAATTCGCTCAGTGTCATTTTCTTAATGGTTTCAAAAGTTTTAGTAATTTCTCGGGCAAAACCTACTGCACGATCTGCACCAAATACCGCTTGCATGTCTTTGACACACTCTAAAATACGATGTGGCGCTTCATAGAAAATCAGGGTTTGAGTTTCATCTTTGAGTTTTTCCAGTTGGCTGAGACGTTGTGACGACTTGGAAGGGAGAAAGCCTTCAAAGCTAAAGCGGTCACTTGGTAAACCTACTGCACTCAGTGCCGCAATCGCCGCACATGCGCCAGGAACAGGAGTCACGCGAATGCCGTGTTCTTGCGCAGCACGTACCAATTTAAAACCTGGGTCGCTAATGAGTGGTGTGCCTGCATCACTAATTAAAGCAAGGTTTTCACCATTTTTTAATTTTTCAATCAGTTGATGAATTCTATTGGCTTCGTTATGATCGTGGCAGGCAGTGAGTGGTGTTTCAATATTAAAGTGTTTGAGCAACTGTGCAGATTGGCGGGTGTCTTCGGCTGCAATGAGGCTTACAGATTTCAGAACCTCAATGGCACGAAAGGTCATGTCATCTAAGTGCCCAATGGGGGTTGCAACAACAAATAACTGAGCACTCATATATTCTCCGACACAATAACTAAAAAGCGTAGTTTACCTGATTTTTCAGTGTATCTGAGCCATTCGTATAATTAGAGTCCATCATTTGATATGAAAAATAGTAATGCTTTTGGAATTTGGGCAGAACAGTTGGCACAGCATTATCTGCAACAACAAGGCTTTACTTTACTGGCACAATGTTACTGTTGCCGTTATGGTGAAATTGATTTGATCATGGTGAATGCCGAGCAGTTGATTTTTGTAGAGGTCAAAGCACGTGCTTCTACAACTTTTGGTAAGGCGAGTGAAAGTATTTCTTTCAATAAACAACGAAAGGTTATTCGGACAGCTGAAATTTTTTTGCTGCAACATCCCGCATATCAAAATTTCGCCTGCCGTTTTGATGTGATTTGTATTCAAGTGCAGCAACAAATTGCAAAAATGCTACAGCAAGACTTTTCTCAGCTCACTTATGATTTGGACTGGATTGAAGCTGCATTTACTTTGGATTGAGAGTTCTTTAAGCTGTATCGAGATTGCGAAGCAGATTATTGAAAGATAGAAGAAAATCGTGACGAAGGAGTTTTTCTGAGTGTCTAAGCGTATTGTATTGGCATTATTATGTGCCGCAAGTTTATCGGGTTGTGCAAGTTTTGTTGCAGGTGGAACGGGAACGATCCCAGTGGGGACACAAAGTGGTTCACGTTCGCTCGGGCAAATTGTGATTGATAAATCAATTGAACGTACTGCATTGATTAATTTATATAAAATAGATGCACGTTTTAAGCAGTCACGCGTGAATATCAAAAGTTTTCATAGCAGCGTCTTGCTGACAGGGCAAGTTCCCGACGAGCATTTGAGACAATTGGCTGAAGACAATGTCAAAGCTATGAGTGATGTGAAATCGGTACATAATTATATTACGGTGGGTAACCAGATTAGTTATTCAACGATTTTGCAAGATGCTACGGTAACAGCAAACGCACGTGCATTGATTGCAAAAGCTCCTGTAGTGTCAGACAGTAAAGTCTTGGTGCATACAGAAAATGGCGTGCTATATGTGATGGGGCGTTTGAATAATGGTGAAATTGCCGACTTAAACAGTGTATTATCCCAAGTCGGGGATGTGACCAAAATTGTAACCTTGATTGATAATATTGACCCATCGAATGTTCAACCAAGTGTGCAAACTCCTGTTGCAGTTGACTCCAATAACATGTCCCCGACAACAGCGACAGCAACGCCTTATAATGACCAATAAATCTGAGTTATGTTGATTTTATCCCGAACGCGTCACAGCCTATTGCGTACCATCAGCCAGACTAAACAAAAGCTGGCTGATTTTCGTTTCTATGATTTGGCAAGTCAAACCTTGAATCGCTGTACATCACGCCGCAGTTTTGAGTTACAACACAACTTGGCGTATGGCTTAAAGGCACGGCAGCGCCTAGATCTGTATCGTGCCCGACAACCACGCTTAAGTCGACCACTGTTGGTTTTTGTGCATGGCGGTTCTTGGGCACATGGCAATAAAGCCGATTATGTGTTTTTGGCTGAAAGTTTTACTCGGGAAGGCTTTGATGTTGCGATCATCAATTATCATCTTGCGCCACAGCATATTTTCCCGAGCTATATTGATGATTTAGTTTTGGCACTCAATTATCTACATCAACAACAGGCCCAGTTTCAGATCTCAACTGAAAATCTGGTATTGATGGGGCATTCAGCAGGCAGTTTTAACGTGATGTCTGCACTGTATCACCCACAAAGTTATGATCTAGCTTGTCGAGAAGGGATTAAGGCTGTTGTAGGCGTGGCAGGTCCTTATCATTTTGATTACAAAGGCGATCAGTATGCAGAGCCTGCATTTGATATTCATGTGCCTTATCAAGAAGTCATGCCGTATTATTTTGTAGAATCCAATCAGGTTCGGCATATTTTGCTGCTTGCCGCAGCAGATAACCTAGTCGGTGATTACAACACTTTTGACATGCATCGCCGTTTAACTGAGGTGGGTAATCATAGTGAAATCTTCACGATTCCACGAACAGGGCATATTAGTATTATTGCAACGGTGTCGAGCTGGTTTAGCCGCTACTTTAAAACCAAACAGGTAATCTTGGAGCAGCTCAACCAGATTTTTCCACCACATTCAGACTAAAGCGTTTGTCCTTGGGTAATATGCATAATCATGCGATAAGCAATACTACCTTCATGTGGAATTTCAGGAAGTTGCTCAAAATGGAAAAATTGAGCATCCTGAATTTCCTCTTCCTGTAACTGGATATCACCACTTTCGTATTCAGCATGAAACGCCAGCATCAGGTTACTTGGAAATGGCCAAGGCTGGCTCGACAAGTAACGTACATTTTTGACTTTAACGCCGACTTCTTCGAGCGTCTCACGGGCAACAGCCTGTTCAAGTGTTTCACCTACTTCCACAAAGCCTGCAATTAAGCCATACATGGTTTTTTGGCGAACTGACTTGGCCAGTAAAAGTTGGTCACGACCTTTAGTAATAATGGTAATGACACAAGGCTGGATACGTGGATACTGATGATAGCCACAGTCTGGGCATACCATGCAGTATTCGGTCGCATGAGCATCAGTTTTTTGCCCACAGTGGCTACAGAAACGGTGGTTTCTGCGCCACTCGAGAAGTTGTAAAGCGCGGCTAGCCTGTTCGAATTCTTGTATTGACCATTGGGTAATCAACTGACGAATCGGAACAAGCTGAAAGCCTTCAGGGATGACTTCATCTTCTTTTAAGTCTCGGGCAATCACTTGATCTCCCGAGTTAAAAAGTAAATCACTTGCCAATTTCTCAACTTTTGGAAGTTGTAGATTTTGGTCGACTAACAACTGTTGATTTTGAAAAATATAAGCAATTGATAATTCAGACATTTATGCTACACTTTTTAATTGTTGGCTACTGTTAAATGCGACATCAAACATACGGTACATGATTGGATGATGATGATGAAGCATTTCAAGCAACATATCAGCACTTGCACAAACATCCAATATACGTCTGATTTGTTCTGGTTCGAGCGCTTTTTCTGCGGCAACTTGCTTTTCAATGAACTCAGCGCAATTTAAGAATGCATAATATAAGTTCTCATAGTGCAACAAGAACAACACAGCACCTGCAATTTCTTTAAAATGGCTGCCAAGATTTTCAATTAAGATGCTGTCATATGACTGTGCATAACTTATGATGCTTTGGCTAGATAGATCAACCAGAGCTTTCAGTTCATGCACGAGCGTTTTGTAGGCATTCTCTAAACGATCAAGTGCGATATTCGGATTATTGACTGGATATTGCAGTAAATTTGAACGGTACTGACGAAGCAGTAAACCTAAGTCATTCAGTGCAGTCAGTAAGTTATTCATGAGTGTTTGAGTAAACTGCTCATTTTGAAAATCTTGTGCAGAATGTAATTGCTTCAGCGATTCGGCAAGCTGCTGGCTGGTGTTAGACAGGTTTAAAACACTTAATGTGCGGCATATGTTTTGCAGTTGCTGCTTGATTTCTGATGTACGTTCGTCATTAAAATTCGTGTAATTAAACTCGATATCTTTATGTAAAACCGTAATTTCATCGTTGAGCAGGTTACATACAGTTCGTATGGTTTGCTGATCTGGACCAAATAACTGTTTTCTGTACAAATACAGCTCGGAATCAGACAAGATTTTATCGCTGATCTTGAGCTGTTGACGTAAATAGTCCGAGTGCTGGTTGTCTTGAGTAATACACAAAGTCAGAATATCTGATACATCTTCAACAGAAGCGCTAAAACCGAGTGGTTGCTTTAAAAATTGGGCAATTTGAGTTTCAAGGTTGATCAGGATGCGTAAACGCGGTTCGGTCAAAAGCGTATCATTCAAATGAGCCAGTACAATCCGCACTAAATTCCAGTACTGTTCACTTTGAGTTTGCTGAGCAATCCCCGAAATATACTGGCCGACCAGTTTAAAGCCTTCAAAATCTAACTTTTGCGTTTTTCTAGTGAGCAACTTTAACAAGCAGTTTTTGTATAAGCGGTGAATATGTTCGCTTTTTTCAAGAGCAGCTTGCACTGGAAGATCAAGCTCAGGAGCCACACCACCAAGTTGCTGTTCAATCTGATAACCTTCACGAGTGAGTGGTTTGTTCAGTGAAAGTTCAAGCTGGTTAAGGCTTTGCAATAAAAACTGCGGAATGGTGAGCTGTTTGACACAACTAAATTCGATATAGCATTTTAAAGTGGTGACCCCTTCACTTAAATGCTGAATATCGCTAGTTATAATTTGCTGTGGGTTCCTCATGATCTTGCGCATAAGCTCAGCGCTATATTGAGCAATTTTGGCAATGTCGGGAAGGTCAATTAACAATAAGATTTGAGAACATTGCTCAAGTTGAAGAAGTGCATCATCAATCCCAAAAGGAAGTTGCTGCTCTTCAACTAATGTTGCGACCGCAGACTCAACCAGTTTAATTGAATTGTCGACCTCATTTTTTATAATTAATAACGCAGTTGGATCAAAATGAATTGAGGTTTGGTAAGACATAAATCTGCACCTGTCCTTTAATTATGCTGTGTCTTGTCGCAGTGAGAGTTAAGCCACTGATGCTATTTACAATAATATAACTGAAAACAGTGGCGGTGAAAGAGCTTACCTTCATGAAAACTGTATTTTATTTCGCAAATAAGCAAGGTTCCCCATGTTTCTCCTGATATTGCTGAACCCAGTTTTCATGAGCCTGATTTTCTTCCTCGGAAGGTGAAATCACAGGCAGGGTAACATTAAGTTGTACTCGGCGAATAGAGGTATCTGTTTGTTGGTCACTATGTGATAGGGCATCCATATCAAAAGACACCTGTCCACCCGTCATTGCAAGGTAAACGTCAGACAGAATTTCTGCATCGAGTAACGCGCCGTGGAAGGTACGGTCGCGTGCTGGAATTTCATAACGTCTGACCAGCGCGTCGAGAGAGTTTTTCTGTCCAGGATGTTTGCTTTTGGCTAAAGCAAGGGTATCGACCACCCCACATACTTCAGATAATGCGGGCAACCCGACACGTTGAAACTCCATGTTAAGAAAGTTCATATCGAAGTTGGCATTGTGGGCAATAATTTCAGCCCCCTGAAGATATTCAAATAGAGTATGGGCAATTTCGGCATATTTGGGCTTATCAACCAAAAACTCATCGGTAATCCCGTGGACTTGTACTGAGTCACCTACAGGTTTTTCAGGGTTGATATAAATGTGAATCGAGCTGCCAGTGAGTTTGCGGTTGATCATTTCAATCGCACCCACTTCAATAATCCGGTCACCATCCTGATAGTAAAAACCAGTCGTTTCGGTATCGAGAATTAGCTGGCGTGGCCCGTGCTGTTCGAGTGTTGCCGTGGTGATATGAATATGTGGATGCAGGTTGGTATCTTTTGCTGTATCTGCTGTATCTGCTGTATCTGCTGTATCGATTTGTAATTCTACGGAGCTAGCTTGCAACTGTTCAGAAAGTATTTCATCTTCTTCAGCCAGTTCATCCTCAATAAAGTCTAAGCCAAAGGGGTCGCTAAGCAGCCAATCAGTTTCAGACTTTTTTTTATCTTGAGCGGGTTGTTTGAGTAGGGCTAGGGTCTGGTCAGCACCGAGGTTGGCAAGCTGATCGGCTTTTTCATTACCTGCGTGCCCTGCGTGCCCTTTAATCCAGTTCCATTCAATGTCACGCCCCTGACAAACTGCATCGAGCTGTTGCCATAAGTCTGGGTTTTTAACATCTTTCCAGTTTTTCTTTTTCCATCCATGAATCCATTCGGTAATGCCTTGTTTGACATATTTTGAATCTGTCCAAATAATCAGTTTGGCATCTGCTGCGCAAAATTTAATGCCTTCAATGGCAGCAGTGAGCTCCATGCGATTATTGGTTGTTTCGGCTTCGCCCCCACAAAGCTCATGTTGTATGTCATCAATTAAAATATATGCGCCCCAACCACCTAAACCGGGATTGCCACGGCAAGCGCCGTCTACGTAAAGCGTGATTGTCTGTGACATGATACAAAACCCAAACTCAATAAATTACAAAACTGCATTATTCTAACGCGCAAAATAGCGGGATTCAGTAACTGCTGAACATTTTTTAATTTCTTGTAACATTTATATGAATATCTGCGTAGCATAGGCCTTGTGCGATCGACATGCTTAAATACAATGGCTATGTGAATATTGCAAGTCTCACGATTTTGTTTGGAATCATTTATGTTTAAAACTACCACAACATTGTGGCAACTTTCTGCACCGCAATTTTTTAAAATTTCTTTTTTAAGCTCAACTGTCGCCGCTATTGTTTTAAGCACAGGCTGTAGCTCTACAACAACGACAAAGCAACCAAGCAAATCCAAACAAGTCGGTGCTGATTATCTAGATTCAGATTCACTTGATTCATTAGAGGACTTATTGTCCGCAACCGATATGAGTGCTGTAGAAGGTGATCGCTTACAAATTTTAAAACATGGCGATGTCTGGAAGCGAATGACGGTTGGTTTCAAAATGGATGAAACCCATTGGGATCCGCGTATTGAAGCACAGCGTAACTGGTTTGTATCGCGCCAGCCATATTTGGATCGGATGAGTGCGCGTGCCAGCCGTTACTTATATCATACTGTCAAAGAAGCCGAGCGCCGTGGTATGCCGACTGAGCTGGCATTATTACCTGTGATTGAAAGTTCTTATGACCCTGCTGCAACCAGTTCTGCATCGGCAGCAGGTTTATGGCAGTTTATTCCAAGTACTGGGCGTATTTATGGTTTACAGCAAGGCGGAACGTATGATGCTCGTCGCGATGTAGTTGAGTCGACCCGTGCAGCTTATGAGTTTTTAGGCAGTTTATATAACCAGTTTGGTTCTTGGGAACTGGCTTTGGCAGCCTATAACGCAGGCCCTGGACGAATTCAGCAAGCGATTAACCGTAATCAGGCACTCGGTTTGCCAACGGATTACTGGTCGTTGAAATTGCCACAGGAAACCATGAACTATGTGCCACGGTTTCTGGCAGTTGCTCAGATTGTAAAAAACCCAAGAGAATATGGGGTAACTTTACCACCTATTGCGAACCGTCCGCACTTTCGTGAAGTCAAAGTTACTCCTGGCGTGTCATTAAATGATGTTGCTGCAACAGTGGGTTTAAGCCGTACCGAATTGTATGCACTTAACCCAGGTTATCGTGGAGATGCTGTTGACCCAGTAAGCCCAGGACGGATTTTGATCCCGTCGGATATTAGCCCTGTGGTGGATAAACGCCTGTTGGCATTAAAACCAAGTTCAGGCGGGTTTTGGGCAAGTAACAACACGGTCACGCGCCCAGCAGATCAGGTGCTTAGACCAACGCATACAGCACCTCCTGAAATTAAAACAAACAATATAGCTGCTGTGGTAACCAACCAGCCGAGCAGTAATGCTGCTGTGAGTGTGACAAACCGTACTCCAGCAACAGTTAAAAACGTCACCAGTATTCCGCAGACGACAGCCAGTAAAACCAGTCGAATCACCACGCCACGAGATGCTGATGCTCTAGCTGCATTTGCAAATAATGCCGACGTTCCAAGTGCGCCGCGTATTCCTGTTGCGGTGACGACAGCAAGCAATGTTAAAAATCCAATCTCAATTGAACCGCCGATTTCGGATCAGGAAAAAACACAGATCCAGACCGAAATTAAGCAGCAAGATGATAAAGCGCAAACACTCGCAAAAGTGCTGCAACCGCAAGCTTCAACCACTGAAAAACAGCAGGTGGTCGATGAAATTAAAGCGATTGCGCCAGCAGGTACAGAAATTGTTGACCCGTATGATGGCAAGATCAAGTTAACCGCAATTCAGACCAGCTTGTCTGTCGCAGAAAAACAGGGTAAAGAAGTCAGTAAAAGTTTTGCCTATCCGAAAGAACTGGCAGAGTCAGTTTCTCCTGATTCAGACGAAGCCAAACGTAATCAGGGTAAGAATGTTGTAAAAACCGATACTGATGTAGTTGTGGTCGCGCCGAAAGGTAACAAAAGTAATTATAGAGTTGTTGCTGGCGACACTTTAGCGATTATCGCCATGAAAAATGGTGTGTCTTGGCGTGATATTGCCAAATGGAACCAGATTGATCCAAATGCACCGTTATTTGTTGGTACAGTTTTGTATTTATATGATGCCAAACCACAACAGCCAAGTACGACAAACAGTGGCAAGACAGCCCATCCAAATAGCTATACGGTAAAACCAAATGACAGTTTGACTGGAATTGCAGAGCAGTTCGGTCTGAGCCTGAAAGATTTGGCTGAATGGAATAACTTGTCCGTGACCAGTAATGTCATGGTTGGGCAAAAGCTGATCCTGAAACAGCCAAGTGATAAATCAGCAGATTCTTCAACGGTTGTAGCGCGCAATAAAAACAAGACTGCCAAAATTAAAACCAAGGTTTATAGTGTCAAGCATGGCGAATACTTAAAAGTCATTGCAGACCGATATGCCTTATCTGTACAAGAGTTAGCAGATCTAACTCCTGGATTGAGCGTTGGTAGCAATTTGTTGGTCGGGCAAAAAATTAATGTACCGCTACATACAGTCAATCATAATGATGCTGAGCAGGTAGCGACACAAGACACTAGTACAAGTAAAACCATTAAAACCGATACGTATAAGGTTCAAAGTGGTGAGTCACTGGGAATTATTGCCACTAAGGCGAATATGTCAGTGGCTGATCTGGCAAAACTCAACGACCTTAAACTAGGCGCTCCAATTTTTGTGGGGCAAGCATTGAAAGTCCCTGCAGGTTCATTCAAGGCAAATACAGGAACATCGAGCCAAGCGAGTAAAACACCTGAATATCATATTGTGAAACGTGGTGAATCCATTGCTTCAATTTCAGATAAATATGATATTGCTCAGGAGATGCTGGTTGAGTTCAACCATTTGGGTAAATCTCCAAATATTCATCCTGGTCAGCGTTTGAAACTGATTGGTGAGATGCCTAAAGTCGTTGAGAATGATAGCGCGGATACACCCGATACTTACACGGTTAAACGTGGTGAATCATTGGTAGGTATTGCCAAACTATATCATCTGCAAGTGAGCTATTTGGCACAGATCAATAACCTTTCTACGTCTAGTAAAGTACATGCAGGGCAACAGTTGAGACTGACTGAAGCATTGCCGAAGAAGTCAGAGAATAATAACGTCAGCCTGCCAGACAGTTATACAGTGAAAAGAGGAGATACTTTAGCCAGTATCGCGAAGAAATTTCATTTGCAAACCAGCTATTTGGCTGAGTTAAATGACTTGTCGAGCACAAGTAAGGTACAGGCAGGGCAACAGCTTCAGCTTACTGGAGAGACGGTGAAAAAAGCCAGCGTTAAGTCGTCGACTACCGTGACTGCCAAGGCAAAATCCAGTAATACTGCCAATACAGAAAGTTATGCAGTGAAGTCGGGTGAATCCCTCAATGCGATTGCCAGTCGTTATGGATTAACTGCGAAAGAGCTTGCAGATATTAATGACATGAATGCCAAAGCGGGCTTACGCCGTGGACAAACAATTTTGATTCCAAAGCAAACGATGACTTATAAAGTCAAGTCAGGAGATTCACTGATTCGTATTGCCAATAAATACAATATGGATGTCAAAGAACTGGCGCAAATGAATGATCTGGAACCAAATGCTCAATTGCGTCTAGGAAGTACGCTGAAAGTGCCAAATTCTTAAGTCAGCGATATAAAATCCCTCAGTTGAGGGATTTTTGCTATAACAATAACATGCAGTGACTTTACTGCAGATTCATCAAGGTTGAAATTGCGTGAAATTTGCTTATTGGGGAAGTGCACTGCTGCTGAGTCAGAGTGTATCTGCTCAGGTTCAGACCACCGCTTATATTGCGATTCATACGCGTCCTTTATATAACAATGCATTCAGTATGCCGTATGCGAATCCAAATGCACCCAAAGGGGGCTATTTGATTCGCCCCAGTAATGGCACGTTCGATAACCTGAACAGCATGAATGGCAAAGGTACCGAAACCGATGGCGTCAATTATCTATTTGATAGCTTGATGTCCAGTTCACTCGATGAACCTGCGGTGATGTATCCCTTGCTGGCAGAAAAAGTGACCTTTGATCCTGAAAAAACACATTTTGTAATTTTTCATCTGAATCCCAAAGCCCGCTTTAGCAATGGTCAGCCTGTCACGGCACAGGATGTAAAGTTCAGCTTTGATACGTTTCAACACAAGTCTAATCCTGGGCTGCAAATGTATCTGGCAGATTTGGCTAAAACAGAAGTGTTGTCCAGATATCAGGTGAAATGCACTTTTAAATCACCGAATAATCCTGAAATGCCCTCGATATTGGCAAGTTTACCGATCTATTCACAGGCAGACTGGCAGCATAAGGATTTCACCCGCGTGACGATGCTGCCGATTTTAGGTTCGGGGCCTTATTGCATTGCGCAGATTGACCCAGGGCGCAGCATTACGTATAAGCGTAATCCCAATTACTGGGCAAAAGATTTGCCTGTAAATCGTGGGCGCTATAACTTTGACCAGCTCAAATATATTTACTACCGTAATCTGGATATTGCTTTTGAAGGATTTAAGTCAGGGCAATATACCTTGCACGAAGAATTTACGGCGCGTAAATGGGTCACCCAATATAATTTTCCTGCCTTCCAGTCGGGTATGGTAGTGAAATATCGTTTTCAGCACCATAACCCGATTACCGCGCAAAGTTTTATGTTTAACATTCGTCGTACACCATTCAATGACATTCGCTTTCGGCAGGCGCTGACTTATACGTATGATTTTGAATGGCAGAATAAAGCATTATTTTACGGGCAATATCAACGCTTACAGAGTTACTTTGCCAACAGTGAACTGGAAGCAACAGGCAAGCCAAATGCTGCAGAGCTTGCAATTTTAAAGCCGTGGTTGCCAAAATTTGATCCGATTATGCGACAAGGTGTTCTCGCTAACTGGAAGTATTCGGTGTCAGATGCCAGTGGGTTTAACCGTAATAATTTACTGGTCGCACGGCAAATGTTGCTTCAGGCAGGCTATCGGGTTAAAAATCAGCAATTGCTCGACTTGAAAGGTCAACCGATTCATCTGGAATTTTTGATTCATCAGGATGGTTTACAACGTACCTTAATGCCATTTGTGCGTAACCTGAAAAAACTGGGCATTACGGTCAGCATACGTCAGGTCGATGTTCCACAGTATCTGGAACGGATGCGCCGTTATGACTATGACCTGACTACAGGTGGAATTCCACAAAGCCTGACGCCTGGTAATGAACAGTCTCAAATGTGGGGTAGCGCGGCAGCAGACCAGATTGGCAATTACAATTATTCAGGGATTAAAAACCCTGCGATTGATGCTGCAATTCGACATTTGGTGCAAGTCCCGAATCGTCAGCAACTGGTGTTGTATACGCATGTACTCGATCGGCTGTTGCGTGCAGGCTATTATCAGATTCTGACGTATGGTAAAGGTGAAAACTGGTATGCCTACTGGAATATGTATCGTCAACCCGCAGTGAAACCGAAACTGTCATCGGGAATCGATTACTGGTGGACGGATGCCAAACAGGCACAAAAAGTCACGGCTTATCTACGTCAGCATTAAGAATAAGGAGATCGGATGGGCACGTATATTCTGAAACGGCTATTGCTGATTATTCCTACGCTGTTGTGTATTTTGCTGATTAATTTTGTAGTGATCCAGATTGCACCAGGTGGCCCTGTCGAGCAGGCAATTCAGCAAGCTGAAAGTTTTCAGGGAGTGAATAAAACGGTTGCTGGTACAGAAACCCTTGCCAGTGCCGATACTCACTATCAGGGGGCGCGTGGTTTAAGCCCTGAAATGGTCGAGCAAATCAAGGCACAATATGGTTTTGACCAACCCGCGTATGTGCGTTTTTTGAAAATGCTTAAGGGATATCTGCGCTTTGACTTCGGTACCAGTTTTTTTAAAGACAAGCCTGTCACGCAGTTGTTATGGGAACGCATGCCGGTCACTGTTTCGCTGGGGTTATGGAGCACCTTGCTGATTTATCTGATTTCGATTCCCTTGGGGATTCAAAAAGCCAAACGCCATGGCATGCTGTTTGATAAAACCACATCATTACTGCTGGCTGTTGGTTATGCCGTGCCGACCTTTGTTTTTGCAATTTTACTGATCGTATTTTTTGCTGGTGGCAGTTACTGGCAATGGTTTCCGCTCCAGGGATTGGTGTCGGATAATTTTGCACAGCTGAGCCTGATGGGGAAAATTCAGGATTATTTTTGGCATATGGCACTGCCGCTACTGACGATGGTGCTGGGCGGTTTTGCTAGCCTGACCTATCTCACCAAGTACTCATTTATGGAAGAAATGGGTAAGCAATATGTCTTGGCGGCACAAGCCAAAGGTTTGAGTGAAAATCGGGTGTTGTATGGACATATTTTTCGGAATGCCATGCTGATTGTGATTGCGAGTTTGCCTGAAGCCTTGGTGGGCATGTTTTTTGTTGGTAACTTTTTTATTGAAATTATTTTTAACCTCGATGGGATCGGTTTGTTGGGGTTCGAGGCGATTAGTCAGCGGGATTATCCTGTGATTTTTGGAACACTGTTTTTATTTACCTTGCTTGGGCTGGTACTGCGTTTGGTGAGTGATGTGCTGTATCAGGTGATTGACCCACGAATTAACTTTGATGCGCGGGGGATGTAAGCATGTCACCAATGTTGCAGCAGGGGCTTCAACGCTTTCGGCAAAATCGGCTTGGCTTTTTTTGCCTGATCATTTTTTTAATTGTTTTTGTGCTGTCGAGCATGGCCGAGCTGATTGCCAATGATAAGCCTCTCTTGGTGCGTTACCAGCAACATTTCTACTTTCCTGTTGTGAAAAGTTATCCCGAAACGACCTTTGGTGGTGTATTTGAAACCGAAGCTGATTATCGTGATCCAGCAGTACAGCAGATGATCAATACTCATGGCTGGCAACTCTGGCCAATTGTGCATTATTCCTATCAAACGCCTAATCTTGAGTTGGCTGTTCCTGTACCTTCACCACCCACCTCGGAAAACTGGCTGGGTACTGATGATCAGGGGCGGGATGTATTTGCCCGACTGCTCTATGGATTGCGCGTGTCTTTGCTGTTTGGTTTTGCACTGACCTTGTTTTCAGCAATACTGGGAATTTTGGTGGGGGCAATTCAGGGCTACTATGGTGGCTGGGTTGACCTGCTGGGGCAGCGTATCCTTGAAGTTTGGGGCGGTTTACCGATGCTGTTTATGGTCATGATTCTGGTCAGTATGTTTACCCCAAATGTGTACTGGTTATTTTTGATCATGCTGATTTTTGGTTGGACAACACTGGTGGGTTTGGTACGTGCCGAATTTTTACGTGCTCGGCATCTGGACTATGTGCGGGCAGCGCGGTCACTGGGTGTACGGGATGGTCGAATTATTTTGCGGCATATTTTGCCCAATGCGCTCAGTTCAAGTTTGTCGCAGTTACCATTTATGCTAACCGCAAATATTACAGCGCTGACAGCACTGGACTTTTTGGGTTATGGCTTGCCTCCCGATGCAGCCTCTCTCGGAGAGTTATTGTTGCAAGGAAAAAATAATCTGAATGCGCCGTGGCTGGCTTTGTCGGGCTTTTTTAGTCTGGCATTGGTCTTATCGTTATTGATTTATATCGGGGAGGCCGCACGTGATGCATTTGACCCAAGACGCAACTAAATCTCCGATTCTGACCATTGAGCAGTTATCGATTTGTAATGCTCAACAACAGCCGCTTTTGCAAGATTTCCATTTGACCTTGCATGCAGGGCAAACGGTGGCATTGGTGGGGGAAAGTGGCTCAGGCAAGTCGATCAGTAGCTTAGCAATCTTAGGTTTGTTGCCCCATCATTTGCAGGTTACAGGGTCGATTCGGTTGCATGGGCATGAAGTCTTCAGTATGTCTCAAGCCCAGTTGCAGGCATTGCGTGGACACAAGGTCGCCATGATTTTTCAGGAGCCAATGACTGCACTTAACCCGTTGCATCGGGTGGAAAAACTGATCGGGGAAAGTTTGCTGTTACAGGGCCTGAGTAAGCAAAAAGTCCAACAGCGTGTGATTCAGTTGCTTGAAGATGTGGGTATGCCCGAGCCTGAGCAAAAGCTTAAGCGCTATCCGCATGAACTCTCGGGTGGGCAGCGGCAACGGGTCATGATTGCGATGGCGCTGGCCTTAGAGCCTGAAATTTTGATTGCCGACGAACCGACCACAGCACTGGATGTGATGTTACAGGCACAGGTGTTGCAATTGCTGAAACAGCTTCAGCAACAGCGCAATATGGCCATGATTCTGATTAGCCATGATCTGGCTTTGGTACGTCGTTATGCAGACGATATCGTGGTGCTGAATCGCGGCAAGATTGAAGAAGCAGGTTCAGTACAGCAAATTTTTGAATCACCTAAAACAGCTTATACCCAACAGTTACTCGATCATGATTTTGGTCATGCTTTAGCTGTGCAATCGAATCGGCCATTGCTTGAGTTAAAGCAGCTAGGTGTCCGTTTTCCGATAAAACAAGGTTTGTTGAATCGGGTGAAGGATTATGTGGTCGCAGTTGAGCCACTGGATTTATATTTGGCTGAAGGTGAATCGATAGGCATCGTTGGGGAAAGCGGTTCAGGCAAAACCTCGCTGGCACTTGCAATAGCGCGTTTGGTTGATAGCGATGGGCAAATCGTTCTGTTGGGTCAAGACCTGAATCATTGTAATGAAAGCCAGTTACGCCCTTTGCGTCGCAATTTTCAAATGGTGTTTCAGGATCCATACAGCAGTTTAAATCCGCGTATGACAGTTGAACAACTGATTGCAGAAGGTGTGAGCTTGCTGAATTTATCTCAAACTGAAATGCAGCAGCGTATAGAACAGGTGTTAGAGCAAGTTGAATTGCCAGTAGCATTTAAGTTGCGTTACCCACATCAGTTGTCGGGTGGGCAGCGCCAGCGCGTGGCATTGGCACGTGCCCTGATTTTGCAGCCGAAACTGATTATTCTGGATGAACCAACTTCGGCCTTGGATCGAACTACACAAAAAGCGATTGTGCATTTGCTACGGCAATTACAGCAACAGCTTGAATTAAGTTACTTGTTTATTAGTCATGATTTACAAATTGTTCGGGCACTGTGTCAGCAAGTTATGGTGCTACATCATGCTAAAGTGGTGGAACGACAGGCAACGGAACAATTATTTTTACAACCGCAGACTGAATACACTCGGCAATTGATTCAGGCGAGTGAGTATTGATTGGTAGGAATTTATGTATATAGATAAAACAACAATTATTGGTGCAATTATTGGGATCGTAATTTTTAGAATCATAGATAATCTGAATCATGGAGCCACCATTCGTTGGGACAGAGTGGCAATCATTGGCAATTGGATATTAGTAATAGCGCTTATATGGTTGATATTTATTGTGATAAAAAGATTATCAAATAAACCTAAAACTAAACTAAAAATAAGAAAACCTTTTAATTTACAAAGCTTAAGAATAGAGGCTCAAAAAGAATTTTCAGAATACAATATTATTGAAAGACATGGACAAATCTTGATTTGTGAAACTGATATTAGAGGAGAATTTAGAGAATTAGTATTTGTTAGGTTAAATACAAACTCGCCAAAACGAGTTGAGCACAAAGAGCATTTTTTAGTTGCATCGTATCCATACATTCCAAGTGGTGCAGAAATGCGAAAAGATTTCTCTGGACTATATACAAAAGATAAAAATAGCAAAATTTCTGATTTAAATTTGCTATTTGATCGAGCAAAGAAGGAATTTACAGAATTTAATGTATTAAAAAGAAATGATCGGATAATCATTCTAGAAAGAGAGAAATTAGGGCAAATAGCACAAGAATTGGTTTTTATTCGGATTGTCTCGGAACAAAAAATCATACGATTAGGTTCAGATGGTAAAACTTTAATTGCTCGTTATCCATATGTGCCAAGTAAAGAAGAAATGAGACAAGATTTTTCTCAATCGCTAAATCAATATTGATGGATCAATTAAGATGCTTAGAAAAATAGAAACGAATAATGGATGAAATAGCAGAAATAAAAAAAGCCCAGTAAATTAATACTGGGCTTTTTCGAATTTGGCGTCCCTACGGGGATTCGAACCCCGGTTACCGCCGTGAAAGGGCGATGTCCTAGGCCTCTAGACGATAGGGACTTCTAGAGTATTCTGATATTAAGTGGCGTCCCTACGGGGATTCGAACCCCGGTTACCGCCGTGAAAGGGCGATGTCCTAGGCCTCTAGACGATAGGGACACATCAGAAGGTGCGCGTATAATAGGGGGAATTAAAAAGTATGTCAAACCTTTTTTCTGAAAAAATATGAAAAATAGTTATGAATGAATAATAAATCATCTCTAAATGCTATTTTTATGATTTTAGAGCATTTTTTAGTCTGAAATGAGTGAAGTCGTTACATATTAGGGGGCAGCATGTGCCTGAAATTGTGGCATATCATATAGCAGTTCGAGAATACGCCGAATCACTAGAGGGTGCTGCAAATAACCCGTAATTTCATGAGGTTTATCCACAAATGTTGTAATCAGCTTATTGTCGATTTGTGGATGAAGGTCAAACATCGGAGGGAGCATTGGAAACGTGGTCAAGTAGTCATCTTGAGAATAAAAATTGTGCCAGTCTCCACTGAGTACCTTTGGTCGTTGTACAGGATGCATTAAGTGTTTTTGAATCACGTTAAAGGGTAAAGGTGATGCCAACGTAATAAAACGCTTGATCTCATAGTGAGCAGACAGTTCATGCAATAAATTGTAAGCAATCACTGTCCCGAGTGAATGGGCAATCACAATATGCCGCTGGTTAGGTTCAAAGCAGGTCAAAATACGTTCATGTACTTGTTGCTTGAATTCTGGGTTATACCAATATAAATAGACCTCGCATAAAAAACGCTGAATTAATGATTCATGCAGGTCTGGAAAATGATTGAGTAACATCACCATTTCTTTAAGCATGCGGTCTTTGGCAAGTTGTGACAGCATAAAAAAACGGTTTTTGAGTGAGTAGGGGGTGTCATCGTGCGGCAAAAGAGGAATCTCTTCAAGCGCCTGTTTAAGTGCATCACTGCGTTGTTGGCGAATACGCGGTAGTTTGGCAAAGAACGACCAGTTTGGGCGTAGGGTTTCCAGATTAACGGCTTTGCGATGGTTAAAAGCATCTAAAATATCGCCATAAAAGGGGAAGGCTAGATCAAGCTGATCAACATTAACCTCAGGCTCAATTTTATTCATGCCTGTATTGAACACGTTGAGCCAGTACTCCTGAAATGAGCACGCATCAAAATTTTGCTGTTTAATGCCATGAATAAAAATTATTTTCATTAAATTAATCGTATTCTTTTAATAAACTGTTGTATTTGATTATAAAAACAATATAAAAAAAGTGTAGCAGAGCTACACTTTTACAATAAAACACAGTTGTCCTGTTAACTAGTCTTTGTCTCGGTATAAAAAGTAGTGACTTGTATAACACAAAGCAATAAAAATCAGGCAACTATAGAAACCAGGCAGCATGGAACTGTCTTGCGTCATACTGATACAGGTAATCACACAAAACACAAAACCTAAAATAGGCGTTAATGGAAACCACGGCGCAGCAAAACGCAAATCGGCAATGGTATGTCCAGTCTTGTACCATTGACGACGGAAGTTGAACTGGCAGACACAGATCGCTGTCCAGACAATGACCATCGTAAATGCAGCAACACCGAGTAAGTTTTTAAAGATGGTTTCTGGTGCGAACTGTTCTGACAACAACCCAGGAATCGCGCCAAACATGGTGACAATAATTGCGGTAATTGGTGTGCCGTGTTTGGTGAGTTTTGAGAACATTGCTGGTAGTTGGCGTTTAACCGATAACGCCCACATCATGCGTGATGCAGCATATAAGCCTGAGTTTGCAGCAGACAACAACGCAGTAATAATCACAAAGCGAATAATATCTTCAGCATATGGAATACCCATATAACTAAATACCGTCACAAATGGACTATTACTCACATGCGCTGCGTTTAAACCTGCCTGCTGGTACGGAAGTAATGCACAGATCACGACAATCGTTCCAACAAAGAAAATCAGCAAACGCCAGATTGCAGCATTAATCGCTTTGGGAACATTATTTGCAGGGTCGGCTGTTTCACCTGCGGCAACCCCAATCAGTTCTGTTCCTGAGAAAGCAAAGTTGACAATGAGCATGGTGGCAAAAATTGGCATTAAACCTTTTGGAAACCAGCCTTGTGCCAGCAAATTACTAAACAGTGGCGCTTGTGTTTCACCATGATAGGAAACGACTCCAAAAATTGCCAACAGACCCAGTAAAATAAAGCTCACCACGGTCACGACTTTCACTAAAGCCAGCCAGAATTCAGATTCGGCAAACATGCGGGTGGAGCTAATATTTAAAATAAAGATCAGTGCAGCGAAAATTGCCGTCCAGATCCACATGGAAACATGTGGAAACCATTCCTGCATGAGCAGTGCTGCGGCGGTAAACTCTGTACCGAGGGTGGCTGTCCAAGTGAGCCAGTACAGCCACGTAATCATATAGCCTGTTGCAGGTCCAATATATTTGTTGGCGTATTCACCAAAGGAACCTGAAACAGGCATATGTACAGCCAGTTCGCCTAAGCACAGCATCACCATATAGGCGATTAAGCCACCTAGAAAATAAGAAATAATGGCACCTACAGGCCCCGTTTGTGCAATGACTTCACCCGACCCTAAAAATAGACCTGTGCCAATGGCACCGCCTAATGACAGCATAACAAGGTGTCGAGTACTCATAGCGCGTTTGAGTGGCGCAGAATTGCCCTGATGCGACGCATCATTCGGAGAGTGAGATGACTGCATGGGAAATGAGAAATACAAAAAATGAAGCGAGTTATTGTAGAGAAAACCGTTAAATGTGCAATAGTCACCGATTTTTTGTGAAATGCATCATATCTCAAGTGATTTATCAACATAAAACCCTGATGGTTTGAACGAATGAATCAAAAATCAACATGATATAATAGAGATTTTTATTCATATTATTTTATATGTTCGCCATTTTATTCAGCTCTGTTTTGCCTATTGTTATGGCACTGCTATTGGGCAGTATAGCTGGAAAAGTTATGACTGCTCCGATCAAAACGCTGGCAGTTGCAAGTATTGGTTATCTGGTCTGGAGCTTACTGATCGTGATCGGCTATCAATTTGCAGATGTGCTGTTTCAGCCCGATATGGGATGGAAGGTGTTACGTGAAAGTTTTATTTACGCCAGTATTTTATCAGTCAGCAGCTTTTTATTATTACTTACACGACCCGTTGAAGAACAGGGCAATATAAAGCCAAAACGTAATTTTCGTGGTTTACTCAAACCTTTGCAGGAATGCTGCATTGCCATGCTAATGGTGGGACTCGGAATGCTGAGTTATTTGATCTTGCCACATGATTTGCACGCCGCACAATTTTCACATGCTTTGTTGTTGATTTTAATCGTACTGATTGGAATTGATCTATCTACAGTACGTTTAGCACGCTTAACCAGACATCAGATTTGGGTGCCTTCTGCTATGCTACTCGCGATTTTTATGGCTGCTTATATTGCGCAGTGGTTGTTGCCACATTCATTTACAGTATTGTTGACGGTCGCAAGTGGCTTTGGCTGGTTTAGCTTGTCGGGTTCACTGGTGACAAGCTTATTGGGTAAGGAAATGGGGAGTTTCGCTTTATTGACTGATCTGATACGTGAATTTTACGGCATTGTATTGTTATTTTTATGTGGGCGTAGCTTGCCTAGAAGTGTGATTGGTGTTTGTGGTGCAACCGCAATGGATTCAACCTTGCCATTTATTAAACAGAACTGTCGTAGCAGTGATGTACAGCTGGCAATTTTTAGTGGTTTTATTTTAACGCTGCTTGCACCATTTTTGATTGTGCTGTTTGCGTCATTGCAATGATGAAATCATTGAATAGATGGCGTCCCTACGGGGATTCGAACCCCGGTTACCGCCGTGAAAGGGCGATGTCCTAGGCCTCTAGACGATAGGGACGTTGAGGATGGCGGTATCTTATTGATCCGCCAGAAAACTGTCAAGCAGGTGCGGTGACAGTTTGTTTAAAATATAGCAAAACAGTTCAGCAGTCTTCTGCGTATCATATAGAGCAGAGTGAGCTTCTTTACCATCGAACTCAATGCCAGCCTGAATGCACGACTTCGCCAAGACAGTTTGCCCGAACATCAGAGCACTCAGTGTTACAGTATCGAACACGGAAAAACTATGGAACGGATTTTGATTTTTAGTCCCTGTACGAGCAACTGCTGCTTGTAAAAAGCCCAAGTCAAAATGCGCGTTGTGACCAACGAGTACAGCATGTGTACATTGCTGAGCGCGACGTACTTCGGTTAATGCCTTAAAAATCCGTTTCAGTGCTGACTTTTCATCTTCTGCCATTGCCACACGGAGTGGACTAAATGGGTCAATACCAATGAAGTCCAGCGAGCGACGATCCAGATGTGCACCTTCAAACGGATTAATATGTGCGTGCAATGCTGTACCTGGTACAAACTCACCTTGTTCGTTGTAAACAATCGGAATACAGGCAATTTCGAGTAAAGCATCGGTTTTGGCATTAAAGCCTGCAGTTTCAACATCAACGACTACAGGTAAAAAACCACGAAAGCGCTGACCCATTAAGGGTGCAGTAGAGTCGGTCACACTTTTCTCCAATGAATGGTTTTTCCAGCGTGAAGCGGGATAATTTTTTGATTTTCCAGATAATCGAAACTTTCAGGAATCACTTGATCTTCTTTGACAAGGGTGATGCTGCTGGTGTTGCGTGGCAAGCCATAAAAGTCTGCACCAAAGAAGCTGGCAAAACCTTCTAGACGCTCAATTTTTCCAACTTGGTCAAATGCTTGAGCATATAACTCAATTGCTGTTGGTGCACTGTAGCAGCCTGCACAGCCACACGCATTTTCTTTGGCATTTTGGGCATGTGGTGCGCTGTCTGTACCCAAGAAGAATTTTGGATTGCCACTAGTCGCCACTTCAAGCAAAGTTTTTTGGTGGCTTTGGCGTTTTAAAATGGGTAAACAATAGAAATGTGGTTTGATACCACCGACAAGCATGTCATTACGGTTAAACAATAAATGCTGTGGCGTAATCGTTGCCGCAATATTACGGTCTTGTTCAAGTACAAACTGAGCCGCATCACTGGTGGTAATATGCTCAAGCACGACTTTAAGTTTAGGGAATTGCTTCAAGATCGGTGAAAGAACTTCATCTAAAAAGCGTTTTTCACGATCAAAAATATCGACATGAGAATGAGTCACTTCACCATGCAGTAGCAGGGGAACCTGATGCTTTTCAAGTTGTTCAAGTACGGCATAGACCTTACGGATGTCGCTCACGCCATTGTCAGAGTTGGTGGTTGCACCAGCGGGATATAGCTTGATCGCATTGACATGTGCTGACTGCTTAATTTTAAGCACTTCGCTCGGTGGCGTATGATCCGTAAAATACAGCACCATACGTGGGTCGAACTGAACGCCTTCTGGTACATGTTGCAAAATACGTTCGCGGTAGGCTTCGGCTTCTTCCACTGTTTTTACAGGAGGGACAAGATTCGGCATACAAATCGCGCGGGCAAATTGCTTGGCTAAGTCAGGAACAGTGCGTTTTAGGGCTAAGCCGTCACGCAGATGGGCGTGCCAATCATCTGGCTGGACAAGGGTTATCGTTTTCAAGAGATATTCAAGCTAAAAATAAAACAAATGATAATGCAATTTACCGCAGAATGGTAATTTTCAAGAGAGAGAAATCTATGAAGAAAAGCATTATCTTGCTAAAAAGTATGCTAACTTTAAAACTAAACTAAGCCTGTTTTCATTTCATTATGCTCAATAATCAAAACATAGTGACATTAAAATTACAAAAGCAATGTATTGAAACTGTTTTAGCCATGCATGAACAGCGGGCAGGCGCTTGTCTACCCGAACCATATGAAACCGAGTTTTGGGCATATCATCAAAAAAAAGCCGCGAACGGGTTTCTAAATTTTTACAAACTTGGCAGCATAGTTTATCTGTTTTTTAGCATATTTATTGTTTGTCGTAATTATTTCATTATCCCGTCGATTTATTTACAACATGATTTTTGGCGTAGTGTCGTGAGTATTATGAATGGCGGAATCTGTTTGCTGATTTTGGTGTTGGCTGCCCGTCATCCCAAAGCACAGACGTATTTTCGTTATTTTGCATTGCTGGTTGTGGGGTGGGCAATTTTTCTGACGGCTGTTTTAACTTTATCTCAATATACATCATCACTTAGACAGCAATTTGTTTTTATTATTTTTATTTTTATTTTCGGTTACATCATGATAGGGGTTAAACCTCTGCATATGTTTATCGTAGGGCTGCTTGCCAGTGCTGCTATTTTTGCGATGTTTTTTTATTTGCATATTTCATTTGATTCGGTAGTTTTGTTTCGGGTGTTTTTTGGTAGTAACCTGATTGGTTTTGCTATTACCAAGGTGATTAATCACCAAGAGCGTGGTAGTTTTTTAAAGACTAAATTAATTGAAGTCGATCAGGAAATTTTAAAAAATTATAATAACCAGTTGTTAAAGTTGAGTCAGTATGATGGCTTGACTAGCATTGCAAATCGTAGAAGTCTCGATGATGCGCTAGAGCGCTATTATGCATTGGCACGGGCTGAACATTCCCCGTTGGCGGTACTGTTTATCGATATCGATTATTTCAAGGCATATAATGATCATTACGGGCATTTGCAAGGCGATCAGGTTTTAAAATGCATTGCACAGGTGATTCAGCATACGATTCGGCATCAAGATTTTGTTGCGCGTTATGGGGGAGAGGAATTTGTCGTGCTGCTACCAAACTCTGATGTTGATCAAGCGTATCTTGTGGCATCTAGAATTTCCAGAGCAGTGGATGAATTATCCATTCATCATGAAAAATCAGAGATTAACCCATACATTACCATTAGTGTAGGGCTTGCAGTCTATACCGTTGAATATCCTGTTTCTGCCAATCAGTTACTTTCTTTTGCTGATCAGGCACTGTATCGGGCAAAAGCTTGTGGTCGTCACCAAATTTGTCGGCATGTGATTTCAGATGAAGATCATGATATTGAGTCAAAACAAAAAGCCACCTAAATATAGGTGGCTTTTTAAACTCAAAATAAAATCAATTATTTGCTTTTATTTTCAAGTTGAGGAACTGCTGAACCTTGACCCAATGACAACAAGCCAGTTTCGGTATAAAGACCAAGTTTGGCACGTGTGTCAGTAATGTCGAGGTTACGCATAGTCAACTGACCGATACGATCCATCGGCGTGAACATTGAGTTACCTTTCTCCATAGTTAAACGCTCAGCTTCATAAGTGAGGTTCGGAGATTCAGTGTTCATGATGGTGTAGTCATTACCGCGACGAAGTTCAAGTGTTACTGTACCAGTAATGGCTTTTGCAACCCAGCGCTGTGCAGTTTCACGAAGCATAAGCGCTTGAGAATCGAACCAGCGGCCTTGGTACAACAAACGACCTAAACGTAGACCGTTGATACGGTATTGTTCGATGGTATCTTCGTTGTGAATACCAGTGACTAAACGTTCGTAAGCCGTATGAAGAAGAGCCATACCCGGTGCTTCATAGATGCCGCGAGATTTTGCTTCAATGATACGGTTTTCGATTTGATCCGACATGCCTAGACCATGACGACCACCGATACGGTTAGCTTCAAGAATCAACTCAACAGGATTTTCAAAGCGCTGACCGTTAAGTGCAACAGGCATACCTTCTTCAAAAGTTACAGAAACTTCTTCAGGTTTGATTTGAACTTCTTCTTTCCAGAACGCAACGCCCATAATTGGGTCAACGATTTTGATACCAGCATTGAGGTATTCAAGATCTTTTGCTTCGTGAGTTGCGCCCAACATGTTTGAGTCAGTTGAATACGCTTTTTCTTTTGACATTTTGTAGTCAAAGCCGTTGTCGATCAGGAATTGTGACATTTCTGCACGACCGCCCAACTCATCGATAAACTGTTGGTCTAACCAAGGTTTATAGATTTTAAGGTTCGGGTTAGTCAACAAACCATAACGGTAGAAACGTTCAATGTCGTTACCTTTATAAGTCGAGCCGTCACCCCAAATGTTGACGTCATCTTCTTTCATGGCAGTGACAAGCATCGTACCTGTTACCGCACGACCCAATGGTGTGGTGTTGAAGTAAGGAATACCACCAGTGCTGATATGGAACGCGCCACATTGAATTGCTGCGATACCTTCAAGCGCAAGTTGCATACGGCAGTCAATTAGGCGTGCTTTTACAGCGCCGTATTGTTCTGCTTTCTTTGGAATGGCATCGTAGTCATCTTCATCAGGCTGACCCAAGTTTGCAGTATAAGCATAAGGTTCAGCGCCTTTTTGTTTCATCCACAATAAAGCTGCTGAAGTATCTAAACCACCAGAAAAGGCAATACCAACTTTTTTGCCTACTGGTACATGCTGCAAGATCGTTGCATTATCAGTCATTGCTAGTCCTAACTTATGAATAGGTGCCGCGAATTGGGCTACCCTGAAAATTTGTAAACATTTTATTGTAGCACTTTTCACCACAGATGTTTTTGCTAAAAATGCCGATGAAAGCAGATTTCATGCAGCAGTTTTGACTAAAAATAGGGTTAAAGAACAGCTCAAATAAAGTTTGCCGAAAAATTGCGAACTTGAAAAGTAAAAATCCGTGACAGGTCACGGATCTTGCGGCAAAACAGTACAGACTGAATTAGACGGTATAGCGTTTGCTTAAGCCCCAGTCTGCCAAAATACGTCGATACGTGGCCGATGAACGATCGGCTTCAAAGTGGGCTTCCATGCTTAAATCTAGGGGTAATTCTTCAGGTTTTTGCGATTCAATCATGTCCTGATCTTCAGCAAAAATCTGTGCATTAAAGTCATACACGGCTTGCAGATCACCTGTGGTGTCAAAGTTACGGGTCAGCGGCACAAACAAACGGGTTTTATTGTGTGATACAGGGCAGCAGGCATTGAGGATTTTTAATACACCTTCGTTTGGAAAATCAATGCTTAAGACTGCTGAAAATGGGGGGTAAACATCAAAAGTACGTTTCCACAAAAAATCATCAGGCGCGAGATGTTGCAAACCATGTGGATAGTTGCTGACATTGCTGATGTACTCAGTGTGTAGACCATAATCGGTTGTTACCGTTGAATATTTGGGTACAACGGGAGTGTCACGGTTGGCAAAAGCCCTGTTATGTACCCAAGCGAAATGGGCAACATCGATAAAGCCTTCTAACTGGCGACCACTGGAACCTGCAATATCGACAAATGGCGGTAAAATTGCCTGATGTTCAGGTTGATCCCAAGTATCGAGTACAGGAAAGTTGGCTTTACTTTCGTCACGGCTGAGGATGCTTGTCCAAATCAGTCCATATTTTTCTACCACTGGAAAACTGATCAGTGAAAAGCGATCTGAAATTTTGGTGAGTTCTGGTTGTGCTGGAATCAGGGTACATTTACCTTCGCTGTTGTAACGTAAACCATGATACGGGCAAATAATTTCTTCACCCTCCACCCAGCCTTTAGTCAGTGGAACACCACGATGCGGACAAATATCACGAACCAAACAAATCTGCCCAGTTTCGGTTTTATACAATGCCAATTTGACATCGAGCAGCATGACTTGTTGGGGGATGGTGCTGACATCTTCAATGCGGGCTACAGGATACCAGTGCTGTGCCAAAATATCCCAATCGTTGCTGTCAAATTGGCTGTAGCATGGTTTGTTGAGCAGTTGCGTGACTGGAATGGCGTTCATAGAGACCTCTAAATTTTTTCAGTAATTGTTTATAGATCCAGCTCAAGCACTGGGCTTTTGGCGCGTGAACAGCACAAGGCAATGTATTGCTCACTGGAGTTTTTTTCGCTGTCGCTTTGTACGCTATCTCGGTGGTCAACTTCGCCCGCCACTACACGGGTCAGGCAAGCACCACACATACCCATTTCGCACGATAAAGGAATATTGATCCGATTTTTAAGCAAAACATGAGCGATACTTTGGTGTTCAGGCACATGAAAAATTTGTCCTGAGCGTTGTAGTTTAATTTGGAAGCCTGTATTGGTGGCTGTATCGAATAGTGATGTCGATACTTGTTCTGGGTGGAAGGCTTCCAAGTGAATCTGTTCAGGTTGCCAACCCAACTCTAAGGCATAGTGCTGATAGTCCTGCATAAAGCTGTGTGGACCACAAAAATATAAGCGTGTATTGGGTTGGGGGTGTTGCAAACTTTCAGGATGTTCAATTCTTAAACTTTCACCTAAAGAACTATATAACACATGGATTTTTCCAAATTTAAATCCTTGTCGCCAACGGTTTATAAATGCGAGGTGTAGTGGTGTTTTCACACAATAATACAGTTCAAAAAATTTACCTTGAGCTTCAAGTTGTTCTGCCATGGCCAAAATTGGGGTAATGCCAATCCCTGCCGCAATCAGCAAATATTGTTCTGCGGCTTTTAGAGAAAACTGGTTACAAGGCGGCGAAATTTCAATATATTGCCCAACGCGTAAATTTTCATGAATATATTGCGAGCCACCGCGAGAAAGCTGTTCTTTTTTGACACAAATCACATAATAATCTCGTTGGGTTGGACTGCCAGTCAGGGAATATTGCCGAGTCAGATGATTGGGTAAATAGATATTAATATGCGCACCTGCTTGCCATTCAGGTAGGTTTAAAGGCTGAACAGGCATTAATGTGATTGCCAGATTGCCTTCCCCTTGGCGAGAAATACTGTCGACGACGACTTTTAGTTTTTCCATGGGCTTGTCCTTTTTATTGTACCTACCTAAAAGCTAGCAAGATTCAAACCAAAAAGAACTCGCTAAAACCGACTTTTTTAAAACAGTGCCGAAACATCACCGAATTGCGAAATGCCAATTGTCACGTGCAGCCCAATTTTTTATGCAGCAACTCATGAAAAATATGCAACAGGTAGATTTTGGCGCTATTTAACTCATACCACTGTTTAAGATAGCCTGCTGATGCGTTCAAATCACATGATGCTGATGTGATTTTTATCTCAAAATAGCTGGAAATTTTGCTGATAATTTATACAAATTACTTTTAAAATAAAAGAGATAGCCGAATTGAGAATGTTTTTGATGAAATAATATGCGTTTGATTGGGCTGGATGAATATTTTTCTTGAAATCAAAGATGAGTCTTTGTATTCTTACGCACATGGAAGCGTGGCAGAGCGGTTTAATGCACCGGTCTTGAAAACCGACGAGGGTGTGAGTCCTCCGTGAGTTCGAATCTCACCGCTTCCGCCAAATTCTAAAAGCCCTGACAATGTCAGGGCTTTGTTGTTTTTAGGGCTAAGTAACGCAAGCCAATCGTAAGCAAAAAATAAAAAGGTTTCGCATTTTTTCTAGGTAGAATCACTGCATGCGCTTGCCGATCTGCAATGACCTGACAGCATTGTTTTGTATCATAGCCCCGCCTGTATAGACTGAATCAATCTGCTCATCCAATGGAATTTGATCAAGTAAATCCCCAAGTACTTGCGAATCACTGACATTATTCGTTGTAAGCTGAACTGTTCGTATTTGCAGGATCTTAGCATCGATACCAATATGAAGTTTACGCCATTGGCGATGATATTCGGGCTGATGTTTTTTACGTTTCCATTAACCTTCATCTAAAAACTTCAAGCCTGTGGAATAGACGAGTAGATGTAATCCGTTACAACTCTTTTCATAGTTAATTTGAATATCAATATGCTTTTGTCTGCGGCAAAGGGTTGAATAATCTGGCGCTATCCAATCTAATCCGCAAAGTTTAATCAGGCTTTGTACAAAGCCTGTGACCATGCGTAAAGAAAGATGAAATAAGGATTTGATCATTAAACAGCATTGGATGGCTGTGTCGTAATAAGTTTGATTTCGACCATGTTTGCCTTTTGGCTGAGCGTACCATTGAGTTTTGGAATCAAACCAAACTGAAATATTTCCTCGATTTACTAATGCTCGATTATAAGAGGAGCAATTGATTGTACGATAATTTTAGGTGTAGGCATCTTCATTCGGAAATTATATTGTTGAATCAGACCATTACGAATGGCTTTATGCAACAAAGCCTTGTCTAAATAATATTTATAATGAAAAAAGCTCAGTTTAGATTGTGGGTAGATGGATAGAAGTAGATAGTTTGCATAAAAATTTATGCAGAATTTACGCTGTTTGCCATTTTGGATATAGAGAATTTACGCAGTTAGTTTCCATACTAAAGCTGACCTATTTTTAAATGGCATTTGCTATGTGGGAATTTATTTCTGTATTTGTCCTTTCACTGCTGTTGGCTTATCCGCTAGGTGCTTATCTTGCGGATGTGATGCAGGCAAAGCCAATGAAGAGTGATCGTTTTTTTAAATGGATTGAACAACCGATTTACACAGCACTCGGTGTGAAACAAGTAGGTATGAACTGGCGTCAATATTTGGGGGCTTTTGTACTTAGTAATATCTTGTTGTTGGTGGCGAGTGTTACTATTTTTATGACTCAAGCGTGGTTGCCATTCAATCCTGACAATATTCCAAACATGAAATGGGACTTGGCTGTACACACAGCGATTTCTTTCTTAACCAATACCGATCAGCAGCATTATTCAGGGCAAGCACAATTGTCTTATTTTGCACAAATGACAGCCATTGTGGGTTTGCAATATTTGTCACCTATTATTGGCTTGGCATTACTTGCAGCAATGTTAAGAGCTTTATTCTTACAATCAGGCAGAGAAGAAGGTGCTGATAAGAAAGACTGGAGTACGATTAATTTAGGTAATTATTGGATGGATATCATTCGACCATTATTTAGATTTTTTATTCCATTAAGTTTTATTTTTTCTTTGCTTCTGACCTTTCAAGGTGTTCCTGCGACACTCTCAGCAGGTCCAACTGCACAGGTTTTAGACCCAACCGCAGAAGTACAGACCCAGCATATTCCACTTGGTCCTGTTGCTCCTATGGTGGCGATTAAACAACTCGGTAGTAACGGTGGCGGTTGGTATGGACCAAACAGTACTGTGCCTTTAGAAAACCCAACACCATTGTCGAATCTGATTGAGATGATTGCGATTTTACTGATTCCACTCTCTGTGGTGTTTATGGTTGGGCGTTTTATTCAACGCAAAAAACTGATGTGGATGATTTTTGGCAGCATGTTGTTGATGTCTCTGTCTTCAACACTACTCACTCTGTGGACAGAAAAATCCTCATTAATTCCAAATATGGCATGGATGGAAGGTAAGGAAACCCGCTTTGGTGCTGAGGCATCCGCACTGTGGGGAAGCTTGACTACGCAAGTCAATAACGGCTCAGTCAATATGATGCATGACTCGGCTTCACCACTAACGGGATTGGTTGAACTGTGCAATATGCTGATCAATGCCATTTGGGGCGGGATTGGTTGTGGGCTATTACAGTTCTTTATTTATCTGTTTCTGGCGGTATTTATCGCAGGCTTGATGACAGGGCGTACCCCTGAATTGTTTGGTCGAAAAATTGAAGTCACTGAAATTAAGTTGTTAGCGCTCGTGATTCTATTACAGCCTGTGGTGATTCTTGGTTTGACTGCAATCGCAATTGCATTCCCAGCAATTACAGGGAATTCAAATCCAGCTTTTCATGGCATTAGTCAAGTGTTTTATGAGTATGTCTCTGCCTATGCCAATAATGGTTCGGGCTTTGAAGGCTTAGGTGATAACACTTTATGGTGGAATCTGAGTGCCAGTGTGGCGTTATTGGCAGGGCGTTATAGCGTGCTGATCATTCCAGTCTTAATTGCAGTCAGTTTAGCAACCAAACCGCAAGCAGCCGAAAGCAAAGGTTCTTTACAGATCGAATCTCCAACCTTTGCCCTGACTTTAATCGGGATTGTGTTGATTCTGACCTTGTTGCAATTCATGCCAGTGTTGGTGATTGGGCCAATTGCTGACTATTTATCGATAAAAGTTTAAGCGTGGAGCAAGCACAATGAAACATTCAAATGCGACACAACAGATGGATATCTTGAATAAAGAAATTATTCAGCAAACTTTCCATAAATTGCTGCCTCAACACGCTTTTAAAAATCCAGTGATGGCATGTGTGTGGGTGGGAACAGTTTTAACCCTTGTTGCCACTTTGATGGGTAATACCAGTTTAGGTTTTGGTTTAGTCCTAAGCTTGATTTTATTGGTCACGGTCTTGTTCGCCAATTATGCCGAGGCGGTTGCAGAAGCTAAAGGTCGTGGACAAGCTGCGTCATTACGTCAGGCGCGTGAAAACTTAACTGCAAATCGTATTCTCGATTTAAATGCCTCACCGACAGTGATTTCCGCAAATTTACTGAAAAAGGATGATTTAGTCATCGTCAAAGCCGGTGAAATTGTCCCTGCGGATGGCGAGATTATTCAAGGTTTTGCGACCATCAATGAATCAGCTGTCACAGGTGAGTCTGCACCCGTATTGCGTGAAGCCAATACTGATCGTTCAGGCGTAATTGGCGGTACTAAGGTCTTGTCGGATGAAATTATTATACGTGTGAGTAATGAGGCAGGTCATAGTTTCCTAGACCGTATGATTGCCTTGGTTGAAGGTGCTAATCGTCAGAAAACACCGAATGAGATCGCACTGGGTATCTTACTGAATATTATGACCATCACCTTTATTGTGGTGGTGGCAACCTTACCTTTTATTGGTTCAATGGTTGGGATCAAAATCAGCATCGTCTTGCTGATTGCACTGTTGGTGTGTTTGATTCCAACCACGATTGGCGGCTTGCTGCCTGCGATTGGGATTGCAGGGATGAACCGTGCTTTAAAAGCCAATGTCTTAGCTAAATCAGGTAAAGCGGTTGAAGTTGCGGGTGATATTGATGTGTTGCTGTTGGATAAAACAGGCACGATCACCTATGGAGATCGCCAAGCCACTGCTTTTTATCCATTGGCAGGTGTGACACCAAGTGAGTTACGCCAAGCAGCGATGCTGACCTCTTTTGCCGATCCAACGCCTGAAGGGAAGTCAGTCATCAGCCTTGGGAAAGAATTAGGTGAAAGTGTCAAAGAGCCTCAAGATGCGGAATTTATCCAGTTTAGTGCGTCGACACGTTTATCTGGTGTGGATTTAGCCACAGGGCAAAAGATTCGTAAAGGTGCGGTGGATGCTATTCTAAAACTCACCAATCAAGAGATTAAGGATAACATTGAGCTAAAAGCGCGTGTAGAACAAGTGGCTTCTAAAGGTGCAACCCCTTTGGTCGTGGCTTCGAATCACAGTATTTTAGGTGTGATTGAACTTTCGGATGTGATTAAGTCTGGGATTAAAGAACGTTTTGCATTGTTACGAGAGATGGGCATTAAAACCATTATGGTGACAGGGGATAATCCGTTAACAGCGGCAGCAATTGCGGCCGAAGCAGGAGTGGATGACTATATTGCAGAAGCGAGACCTGAGGATAAATTGGCTTGTATTCGTAACGAACAAGCAGCAGGAAAATTAGTCGCAATGGTGGGTGATGGCACCAACGATGCACCAGCCTTGGCACAGGCAGATATTGGTTTAGCTATGAACTCAGGTACTCAAGCAGCCAAAGAAGCGGGCAATATGGTGGATTTAGATTCTGATCCAACCAAATTGCTGGATGTGGTCGAAATTGGTAAGCAGCAATTGATTACTCGTGGAGCATTAACCACTTTTTCTTTGGCAAATGATGTCTCCAAGTACTTTGTCATTTTACCTGCATTGTTTGCGGTGGCAATTCCACAACTTGGTGTGCTGAATATTTTGCAACTTAGTAGTCCAAGCAGTGCCGTGATTTCCGCTTTGATCTTTAATGCCTTGATCATTCCAATGCTGATTCCATTGGCACTGAAAGGTGTTCAATTCAAACCTGCCAGTGCGCTGCAATTGTTACGTCGTAATATGCTGATTTACGGTGTAGGTGGTGTCGTTTTTCCATTTATTGTGATCAAGCTCATTGACCTTGTTGTGTCATTGTGGATTTAGGAGCGAGTGATGAATACTTTATTGAAGCATGAACAATTGAACCAACAAAATCTTCAATTATCGAATCCTGTTCATTCGGTTTTACGCCCAAGCCTCGGTTTGGTTGCAGTTGGTTTCTTGATTGCAGGCATGTTGTACGCTACAGCAAGTGTCTCTATTGCGCAGTTGATTTTTCCGAAACAAGCCAATGGCAGTGTCATTGAACTGAATGGTAAAGTAGTGGGGTCAAGTTTGGTAGGACAAAACTTTGTTAGTGAACAATATTTCCATGGACGACCAAGTGCGGTAAGTTACAATGTCGATGGTATGGCAGGCAGTAATTTGGCAATCTCTAATCCTGATTTGCAAAAACAAATTAAAGAGCGAACAGTACAATTTGCCCAAAATAATCAGATTACTAAGCAACACGTGCCGAACGAGATGGTAACTGCATCGGGCAGTGGGATTGATCCTGATATTTCACCTGAAAGTGCTTTATTACAGGTGAAACGAGTGGCACAGCAACGTCATTTACCTGAGCAACAAGTTCGTGATTTGGTACAACAACAAATTCAGCCTGCACAGTTCGGCATATATGGGCAAGCGCGAGTCAATGTGTTGCAGTTAAATTTAGCCTTAGACCAATTATCATCGACCATACGTTGATAGAGCAGAACTTATGCAGATCGACCGAAACAATAAAGCAGATGCATGGTTGGCACATAGCCAACGTGAGCAATCTGGACGTTTGACCATTTTCTTGGGTGCAGCACCTGGGGTTGGGAAAACCTATGCCATGTTGACCCGAGCGCATGAGTTAATGCAACAAGGGCAGCATGTGGTCGTTGGGGTCGTAGAAACCCACGGTCGATCTGATACCGAACGTTTGATTCAAGGGCTCCATGTGATTCCAAGAAAATCTTTGGAATATCAGGGGCGAATGTTGGAAGAGATGGATCTCGACCAAATTCTTAAATTAAAGCCTCAAATTGTGCTTGTTGATGAGTTGGCCCATCGGAATGTACCCAATAGTCGGCATGAATATCGTTGGCAAGATGTCAATGAGTTGTTGGATGCAGGCATTGATGTCTATAGCACCTTAAATATTCAGCATTTGGAAAGCCTCAATGATGTAGTTTACCAAATTACGGGGATTCGGGTAACTGAAACTGTACCTGATGCATTACTTAAACGTTTGAAAGATATTCGACTGGTTGATTTACCTGTTCCAGAATTATTAGAACGGATGAATCATGGCAAGATTTATTTCGCCGATGTTGCACCCCATGCATTGCAAGGTTTTTTTAAAGCTGCAAATTTGACGGCACTACGTGATCTGGCGATTCAAACTGTTGCAGGGCAGGTCGATATTGATTATCGAGAAAAATTTGTTGCACAAGGGCAGATTATCCCGATTCAAAATCACGTCCTATTGGCGATAGATGGTTCTGAGTTTTCAGAAGATTTGGTGCGCCGTGCCCATCGGATTGCGGAAAGACGTAACGCGACATGGAGCGTCATTTCGATTCAAAAAAGTAAAGCCGAAACGACGCAAATTTTTACGGTGACGAAGGCTTTTAACTTAGCGCGTAAGCTCGGTGCAGACACCTATTTACTTTATAGCAATCATATTGCATCGACCATTTTACAGGCGGCTTATGATTATGGTGCATCCAATATTTTACTTGGCAAGAGCCCTCAAAAATCGCTATGGCAACGCTTATTTTCAGATCATATTGCTGACCAACTGTTAGAAAAACAGCATCCTTTTGAAATCACTTTTGTTCAACCTTTAAAAGCTCAAAATAATCAGACCAGCCCGAACGATGCTGCTCATTCATCTTGGCGAGAACAAGGCTTGGCATTTACTCAACGTGAAGTGTTTGAAAGTATCATCATTGTATTGCTAGGACTGATTGTGGCGGCAATCAGTGATCATTTTATTGGGTATAGTGATTTAGCTTTGATTTTTATTGTGACTGTATTATTGGTTGCGATACGGGCCCGCATGTTGATCACGATTATCAGCGTATTCATCTGTTTTTTACTCTACAACTACTTTTTTATCGAACCTCGCTTTACCTTTATGATCAGCGCTGAACGTGGGGTGATTACTATTATCACGTTCATTGTTTCAGCCTTACTGGTTGGGCGTTTAGCCAACCAATTACGCGCTCAGGTGTTGAGTTTACGCGCTGCAAATTCAGTGTCGTTACAGTTACAAGAATTAGAGCGCAAGCTATCGGCCTGTGTAGATATTGAACAGGTATTAAATGTCGCCAAACAACATTTGGAAACTTCATTAAATGCCACGGTTTGGTTAAAAGTTGAAAATCAGTCTTTAGGTGATCCATCTGTCTTAAATGAAAAAGATCAGATAGCCGCAGATTGGACGCAGAAGAATGCGAAACCCTGTGGACGTTTTACCAATACGTTGACCAATTCTGATTGGTGGTTTATTCCGTTAAATTTGGTGAAAGAATATGGCGTGATTGCAATTCGGTTTAATCAAAACGCTCAAACCATCAGTTTTGAATTACAACGCTTAACTGAGTTGATGATTGAAGATATTGCGCAAACTGTTGCTCGGGTACAACTCTCTTTACAGTTAGAAAATTCTAGAGTAGTGGCTGAAACGGAAAAGCTACGTTCAGCCTTGCTTTCTTCGGTATCGCATGATTTACGTTCACCCTTAGCAGCGATGATTGGCTCAGCAGATACGCTTAAATATTATGGCGAACAGATGTCTGAAAGCGATCGGCATGAATTATTAGACACCATTCATATCGAAGGTGAACGACTCGATCGTTATATTCAAAACTTACTCGATATGACTCGTTTAGGGCATCAAGGATTAACTTTAGCTCGAGACTGGATTGGTGTGGATGAGTTGATTGGCTCTGCAACACAACGACTCAAACGCTATCAACCGAATGTCAAAATCGATGTGACCTTAGCGGATGATTTGCCTCAGCTTTATGTGCATCCAGCCTTGATTGAGCAAGCTATTTTTAATGTCTTGGAAAATGCCGCAAAATTTTCACCTGACGATATGCCAATCAAAATAAGTATTCAACAAGAAGATGATTTTCTACAAATTAATATTGAGGATCAGGGAGTTGGCATACCTGAAGATGAGCGAGAGCAAATCTTCGATATGTTCTATACCATGCAGCGCGGCGATCGAGGTAAAACAGGCACAGGTTTAGGTCTTGCGATTGTAAAAGCAATTATTGGGGCACACATGGGGAGTATAGAGGCTTTGGCTGGGACACATGGTCAAGGTACTTTAATTAAGATACGATTACCACTTCATCAGGATTAAAATCATCGTTTATGCCACAAACATTGAACCATCAAATATCAATTCTTATTATTGACGATGAACCGCAAATTCGTAGATTTTTAGATATCGCTTTGCGTGCGCAAGGTTATCAGGTACATGTTGCTGAAAATGGCTTGAAAGGCTTGGAAATTTTGGTGACACGATGTATTGGCTTATTGATCTTAGATTTAGGTTTACCTGATATGGATGGGCTGGAAGTTTTGACTGAGTTGAGACAATGGTCAGATATTCCTGTGATTGTGTTATCAGCACGTCCTGATGAAAATCAAAAAATTAAATTACTGGATGCAGGTGCTAATGACTATGTGACTAAACCCTTTAGTATTCAGGAATTATCTGCGCGAGTTAGGGTGATGTTTCGGACTAAGCCGCAACAGGCGGAACAGGCTTGCATTTTTGATGATGGAACATTATTCGTTGATGTGATAGAGCATGTCGTAAAATTGGCTGGGGAAGAAGTTGCTTTAAGTAAAAAAGAATTCCAGCTTTTAGCATTATTAATAAACCATCAAGGTAAAGTGGTTACACAAAAGCAAATTCTTACAGAATTGTGGGGAATTACCCATGAAGAAGATACCCATTATCTACGCATCTTGGTGAAAAAACTGAGAACCAAAATTGGGGATTCTGCTGTTACACCAAAATATATTGTGACTATAGCAGGTATAGGGTTGCGGTTTTCTACATCATGATATTTTATAACTTTGGCAAAGGCTCGAATAATCTGGTGCCGTCCAATTCAGACCACAGAGTCTAATCATGCTTTGAACAAAGCCCGTAACCATACGTAAAGAGAGTCTAAATAGAGATTTCATCATGAGGCAGCATTGAATGGCTGCATCGGAGTAGGTTTGATTTCATCTTTGTTTGCCTGTTGATTGTGCATACCATTGAGTATCAGGATTAAACCTGAGGCAGTGATTTAGAACTTATCCAAATAAAAAATTCAGTCTCAGAAGTTTATATAAAATTCTGAGACTATGCTGATTTAGTCAATATTGGTGATATTTTTCATGGTCTTGAGGTAAAGCTTCACTTGAGTCTTTGCTGTTATTTGCCCATGATTTGAATTTTTAGCCAATCGAATCCAGCTACCTGTTGGGAATACCTGATGATCAATGTTCAGTGTGCCATCTAAAATTAAGATTTCAGTGAATTGATCTGATTCAATCTGCAAAAGGTCGTTCATAGGAATTTGGCGCAATTCTACTTTCTCATTTTCATTTTGAAAAAGGGGACAAATTCTTTGACCATTTTCAGTGTGCCAAGCTTCAATCAGATTTGTATTGACACGAATCGTTTGATCATCATCACTGCTCATTTGACGTAATTTGACGAAAATTACAGCGCCATCGTGACTGAAAGGTTGGTGAGATGTTCCATCGGGATTGCGTAAATACCATCCTGTCGGATAGTCATGACCTTTCTCGGAAAAAGTGCCATCTAGCACAAGGATTTCTTCGCCATTTGGATGGTTATGAGGTGGAAAAATAGAAGATGGCGCATAACGAACAATACTTGTTGCTCTTGCTTTTTCTGCCCCAATTCGATCAAGCATGACTCGGTCAATGCCTTTTTGTGGCGAAGGAATCCATTCATATTGTTCAGGTGTCATCATGACTGATTGAGAGAAATCAGCGTTAATCAACATAACTATTCCTTTTTAATTGCTGTGCTCTATATGCCTTGACATTGAAAGTGATGCGTTGCGTGGTTTAAAGCTAGCATACTTTTTGCGTTAAAGTGACTAGGTGGGCTGATTCAATAGAACGTCGATTTTAGTTGCTGAAAAAGACATGGATAAAATGTACAAATCCTTTGTCCAAGCGTTATAGGATATGCATAAATAAAGTTCAAAATTTTATAGATATGCTAACCGAATGGTTGGTTATGTACTGGTATTTTGCTGTTATAAAAATAGAAATGAAAAAGCAATCATGCTAACAAACCAAATTATCATGGATGAACATAGCCTAACGCCCATAGGAACGCTATCATGACGTTATCTTAAATTGTGGTGATCATGCATGAACATTGTTGCAGATGAAAATCTGGCATTTACAGACTATTTCTTTGCCGATTTGGCAGATATTCAGCATCATGCAGGGCGAACCCTGACACAGCAAGATCTTATAAAAACTCAAGCACTGCTTGTACGTTCCGTAACTCAAGTCAACGCTGCATTACTTCAGGGCACGCCTGTAGAATTTGTAGCGAGTGCCACCATTGGTACAGACCATCTCGATATTTCTTATTTAGAACAACACGGTATTACGTGGGCAAATGCTGCAGGCTGCAATGCACAGGCGGTCGCTGAATACGTGATTACGGCACTGTTAAAACTTAAACCTGAACTGATTGATGCCGCAGACAGTTTTTGTTTAGGAATCGTTGGATTGGGTAATGTCGGCACGCGTCTGGCAGCCATGGCAAAATTGTTGGGCTGGAAAGTCTTGGGCTGTGATCCATTGGTACAACATGATCAGATTGAACAGGTTGATTTAAATACATTGCTGCAACATGCAAATGCAGTTTCTTTGCATGTGCCGATGGTAAAAACAGGGCAACATCCAACTTATAACCTCATTAATGCTGAGCGCTTGGCACAATTGTCACCTGACACGATTTTAATCAACAGCTCTCGCGGTGCAGTGATTGCCGAACAAGATCTTATGGCGGATATTCGCCAAACACAGCGTAAAGTGGTGCTGGATGTGTTTGAGCATGAGCCGATGATTTCACAAGAACTACTCGACTTGGTGACTTTGGTTACGCCGCATATCGCAGGTTATAGCCTTGAAGGTAAGGCACGTGGCACACAGATGATCTACGAGGCATTTTGTAAAAAATATCAGCTGGCAATCAACAAAGATTTTCGTACTCAGTTGCCTGTTTGTGAACAATTTTTTCAGGGGCAGGACTTAAAACAAGCCTTGGTGCAGCATCTCTCAAAAATTTATGATATTGCACAAGATGATACAAATTTACGTGCCTGTGTGGTTGATGGCTGGGTGCATCAACCTGCGTTTGATGCTTTACGTAAAAATTATCCGTTGCGCCGTGAATGGGCAGCACATGGAGGACCACAGGCATGAGTCAAAATTTTCAACCGACCTGTGATGTTCAAGCCCTCAAAGCCCGCGCCAAAATGTATCAACGCATTCGCCAGTTTTTTGCTGAGCGGGATGTATTGGAAGTTGAAACGCCTGTGTTATCACAAGCGGCTGTGACCGATGTGCATTTGGCTTCGGTGCCTGCACTACATCATGTCAATGGTCAGCAGCACACCCATTATTTACAGACTTCGCCTGAATTTGCCATGAAGCGGTTGCTAGCAAGCGGCAGCGGTGCGATTTTTCAGATCTGTAAAGTCTTTCGAGATGACGAACATGGGCGCAAGCACAATAGTGAATTTACCATGTTGGAATGGTATCGTCCTGCATTTAGCCTGACTGATTTAATGCATGAAACGGCAGCTCTATTGAATACGTGTTTAGCGGAACGTTTTTCTGACTTACGTCCGATAGTGCTGAGCTACAAGCATGCCTTTCAGGATCGTCTAGATATCAATCCCTTACAAGCCACATTACAACAGCTTAAAGACACCGCACGTCGTGTCGGGCTAAATCTGGATTTGGGTGATGATCGACTTGCCTATATGGACTTACTGTTTTCCCATATGGTCGAGCCGAGTTTAGGTTTTGATACGCCCGTTTTTTTAACTGACTTTCCACCTGAAATGGCATCACTGGCGAAAGTCAAAACCGATGATGATGGTGAGCAGGTTGCTGCACGTTTTGAGGTCTATATTGAAGGTCTGGAACTGGCAAATGCTTATGATGAACTGGTCGATGCCGAGGTGTTGCGTCAGCGTTTCATGGCAGACAATGCTGAACGTGCAGCGCAGGGGTTAACAGTCATGCCGATTGATGAACATCTGCTAGCTGCGTTACCGCACATGCCCGAATGTTCGGGCATTGCATTGGGAATCGACCGTTTATTGATGATTGCTCAAAATAAATTGAAGCTTGAGCAGGTAATTACATTTCCTGCCGAGATTGCTTAAGCGAGCAAACAACAGCCATCAAAAAGATGGCTGTTGTTGTTTCATATGTTCATGTTTTAACTGTGCCAATGCATCTATACGACGTTGAATCAGCATTTCACCAATATCTGCACCTGTAATGTGAGCAGGTAAATCTTGCGCTTTAATATTACGCACACATTCAATTGCTGCATGTAGGTAGTCTGCTTGTGGGTAAGGACGCAGTTCTAAACCCAAACGTCCACGCGCATCACATTCACATGCCTGTATAAATGCTTCAACGCGCTCAGGGCGACGTAAAACATCAAGCCGTTGTAGTAAACGCCATAGTGTTCCTGGTTTTAAGGTAAATGCCTGATGGCATTTTAAGTGTTCTTTACAAACCACAATTGCCAACTGCTTGATACTGGCAGGCACTTTGAGTCGGTCACATAGTTCGGTGACAGGCTCAACTCCGCGTTGTTCATGCAAGATATGGCGCGGTAAAACATCTTCAGGTGTTAATGCTTTACCCAAATCATGTACCAGTACTGCAAAACGAACATCTAGGCTATAGTTGGCTTGGCAGGCTTGTTGCAAAGACATTAGTGTATGAATACCACAGTCGATTTCTGGATGGTATTCAGCACGTTGTGGAATGCCAAACAAGGCATCAATTTCAGGGAACAGAATTTTTAATGCACCACAATCCCGCAATACCTGAAAATATACATCTGCATGTTTTTCCATTAACGCACGCGAGGTTTCTTTCCAGACTCGTTCTTCAGTCAAGCAACTTAACTCGCCAGACTTGGCTAAATGCGTCATCAGTGCCAAAGTTTCATCGGCAATTTTAAAACCATATTCGGTATAGCGTGCAGCAAAACGTGCTACGCGAAGCACACGCAGCGGGTCTTCGCTAAAAGCATCAGAAACATGACGTAGTACTTTATTTTCAAGATCTTGCTGACCACCATAAGGGTCATAGATGTTGCCTTGAATATCTTGTGCAATGGCATTGATGGTCAGGTCGCGACGAATTAAATCCTCTTCGAGGTTAATCTCTGGTGAAGTGAAAAATTCAAACCCATGATAACCATGTCCTTGCTTACGCTCAGTACGAGCCAGTGCATATTCATCTTTGGTGTCAGGATGCAAGAAAACAGGGAAGTCCTTTCCAACTGGTTGGAAGCCTTGTGCGATGAGTTGTTCGGGTGTCGCACCCACCACTACATAATCTTTCTCGTGATAGGGGTGCCCAAGTAACTGATCTCGGACAGCACCACCTACTAAATAAATTTGCATGAAAAAACCTCTATTCTTAAAGCAATCATGCAACAGAATAGAGGTTTGTACAAGTCTAAGCTTTGGGCTTAAACCCGTGTTTAAGCGTGTTGATCTTGCTGAATTTCAGCGACAGTTAACGCAGTCATGTTCACCAAACGACGAGTCGTTGTTGTTGGTGTTAAAATGTGAACTGGTTTTGCAGCGCCAAGCAAGATTGGACCAATCGTTACATTATTACCTGAAGTAGATTTCAACAGGTTAAATGAAATATTGGCTGCATCTAGGTTTGGCATAATCAACAAGTTTGCAGAACCCTTGAAGCTTGAGTTCGGGAATGCAAAATGACGAATGTTTTCATCAAGTGCCGCATCACCATGCATTTCACCTTCAACTGCAAGGTCTGGTGCTTGTTCAGCAAGTAAGCGATACACTTCACGCATTTTTTGCGCGCTTGGATCATCTTGGTTGCTACCAAAGCTTGAGTGTGAAAGTAACGCAATACGCGGTTCAATACCGAAACGACGAACTTCAGCAGCAGCCAAAATTGTCATGTCAGCCAACTGTTCAGCTGTTGGGTTGGTATTGACATAGGTATCAGCAATAAACAGGTTACGATCTTCGAGCATTAATGCATTCAGCGTAAAGAAGTTGTTCATGCCTTCTTTTAAGCCAATTACATTGCGCACGAAGTCCAAGTGAATGTCATAGCTACTATACGTACCACAGAGCATACCGTCTGCTTGGCCAAATTTCACCAGCATGGCTGCGATAAGTGTTGAGCGACGACGTGCTTCACGTTGAGCATACTCAATCGTTACGCCTTTACGTTGCATGCTATTGTAATAGTCTTTCCAGAACTCTTCGTATAATGGATTTTGTTCTTGATCAACGATTTCGATGTTTTCACCGTTTTCCAGACGCAAGCCCAACTGTTGAATGTTCGCTTCAATAACTTTGGTTCGACCAACCAAAATCGGGAATGCCAAACCTTCATCTACGACCACTTGTACTGCACGTAATACGCGAAGATCTTCACCTTCAGCATAAGCAATACGTTTTGGTGCACTTTTCGCTTGTGCAAAAATTGGTTTCATCACAAATGCCGAGTTATAAACAAACTCAGACAAGTGTTGACGGTAAATCGCAAAATCTTCGATTGGACGGGTAGCAACACCAGAGTCCATTGCTGCTTGCGCAACTGCAGGAGCAATTTCTAAAATCAGGCGTTGATCAAGTGGACGAGGAATCAGGTAGTCACGACCAAAAGCTGCTGATTTTTCACCATAAGTTGATGCATCGGCTTCAACGTGTGCCATACGTGCAATCGCATGTACACAGGCAATTTTCATTTCTTCATTAATGGTGGTTGCACCAACGTCAAGCGCACCACGGAAGATATACGGGAAACAAAGTGCATTATTGACTTGGTTTGGATAGTCAGAACGGCCTGTTGCCATAATGACATCTGGACGCGCCTCATGAGCATGTTCAGGTAAGATTTCTGGATCTGGGTTTGCCAAAGCAAAAATAATCGGGTTTGGAGCCATCTTCTTCACCATATCTTTGGTGAGAATACCTGCTGCAGAAAGGCCAAGGAACATGTCTGCACCTTCCATGACTTCATGTAACTGAGTCTGTGGAATGTCTTGTACATAATGTTTTTTAGAGTCGTCTAGACCTTCACGTGACGTGGTGAGCAGACCACGAGAATCGGCAACTGTAATGTTTTCTTTACGTGCGCCTAATGCACAAAGTAAATTTAAGCAAGACAGTGCGGCAGCACCTGCACCTGAGGCAATAATCTTGATTTCTTCAATTTTCTTGCCTGTTAATTTCAATGCATTGAGTAATGCTGAACCAACAATAATACTGGTACCGTGCTGATCGTCATGGAACACAGGAATGTTCATGCGTTCACGCAATTTTTTCTCAATGTAGAAACATTCTGGTGCCTTGATGTCTTCGAGATTAATCCCGCCGAATGTTGGTTCAAGTGCTGCTACGATATCGACAATTTTATCTGGATCGTTTTCGGCAATTTCGATGTCAAAAACATCTACACCAGCAAATTTCTTAAACAGGACACCTTTACCTTCCATCACAGGTTTTGAAGCAAGTGGGCCAATATTACCTAGACCAAGAACGGCAGTACCGTTACTGACCACGGCAACGAGGTTACCACGTGCTGTATATTTTGCTGCTGTTGAAGGGTCACGCGCGATTTCTAAACATGGCGCCGCAACGCCAGGTGAGTAAGCAAGGGCTAAGTCGCGTTGGTTAACCAGTTGTTTGCTTGGCGTAACACTGATTTTACCTGGGCGTGGAAATTCATGATAATTTAAAGCTTGCTGTTTTAGTGTTTGGTCGTCCATTTGCATCTCATTTACAACAGTTAATCCAGTAACTTAACGGTCCTGGCACAAAAAAAATCTAATCGACTATATCACTTGTTTTTGTTTTCGCACAGTTACAAGCAGTGAAAAATTCCTATGTTAATTATGTTCACTATAAATTTTAGTTATGATGGTGTGAATTTACTGTGAAAAGTCTGTAAATACTGGCTAGCATCCGCTTTATTGAGCGGTTTGGCATAATAAAAGCCTTGTGCAATGTCGCATTGTTTTTCACGTAAGAAATCGAGTTGTTCTTGTGTTTCAATTCCCTCAGCCACAATTTTTAGATCCATGGCTTTACCCATTGCAATAATCGCATTGATAATCGCATTGTGGCGTTTCATATGCATATTTTGCACAAAGCTTTTATCAATCTTTAAGACATCAAATGGAAACTCGGTTAAGTAAGCCATCGATGAATAACCAGTCCCAAAATCGTCTAAAGACAGTTGAATATGACGCTGCTTAAGCTGATGTAGCAGATTGTGAATATATTCACTATTTTCAATCAATGAAGCTTCAGTAATTTCAAACTCAACATATTTGCCTGCTACTTGGTACTGGTTCAGCGCTGTATCAAGATGTTCGATGAGCTGCCCACGATACAACTGTTGAGCATCAATATTGATCGAAAGAAAAACCTCTGGTAGTCCTTGATCTTGCCATTCACGCAGTTGCGCAATGGCAGTAAATAAAACATATTCGCCAATATCAGAAATCAGACTGGTTTGCTGTGCCGCAGGTAAAAATTGGGTTGGATGCAATAAGCCTTTTTCAGGATGATTCCAACGAATCAGGGTTTCAAAACCTACGATTTGCTCGTTGTGAATATAGATCTTGGGTTGAAAATAAACTTCGAGTTCCTGATTACGTAGTGCTTGGCGTAATTCATTTTCCAGATTCACATCTTTTTCATACAGGCTGTCATGTGATTTGGTGTAGTACTGAATGGTATTGCCACCTAAGCGACGCGCATGATTCAGTGCTTGTTGGGCGCAGTTGTTTAGCTGCTCAAACTGACTGGCGTGTTCAGGATAAATCGCCACACCAATTGATAACGTAATAATAAGCTCTTGTTCGGCAATCTTAACGGGCTGATTAAAATACTGACGAATCTGCTCACAGATCGTTTGGATACTGGGTTGTACATGATTGAGTTCATACACAATGACAAAATCATCACGGTTCAAATAGGCAACCATTAACGCATTTGGATTACATAGACGCAGGCGCTGGGCCACGAGTTTGAGTAATTCTGATGTATTTTGGTTGCCTAGAAATTCATACAGTGCGGTAAAACGATCAATCGACAGACGAATAATGGCAAGTTGATGAATACTTTCACTGTTGGTAATTAAAAATTGATAGATTTTATAGTTGTAATAAAAACGGTTCGGTAAATTGGTGACAATGTCGTAATTTTCCAGATAAGAAACGCGTCGCTCTTGTTGTTTGATCTTGGTCAGATCTGAAAAAATACCGACATAGTTGACAATCCGCTGTTTGCTATCCCGAATTGCATTGAGGCGTAAACGTAAGCTTAACTCTTTGCCTGAAATAAATTTTTCTTCAAACTCAGCATCAAATTCAGCATTTTTGAGTAATTGTTCAGTAATTGAATAATGGAAGCTACGTTGTCGCGGGCGATAGTTATCCGTAATTTCAAACAGCTGTTTTCCGAGAACCTGTTCAGGCGTTAAATTGGACAAGGTAAAGAAATAAGGATTGGCTTCGACATAGCGTAATTGTTCATCCAGCATCACAATTCCTGTTTCAACATGCGTCATAATATTGGCCGCTTGCTGAATTCGATCATGATCCTGTTTCTGGCGATCAATATTTTGGAAAATACCGATCATGACCATAGGTTTTGAGGTTGCTGGATTGTATTGAATGATTTTACCTCGGTTGATCACCCATACCCATTTATTATTTTCATCTTTAACACGGTATTCACACTCAAAAATTTCAGTTTCATGATTAAAGTGCTGATGCAGTTTCTCGATGCATAAGGGAATATCTTCTGGATGTAAGGCTTGGGTGAGGTCTTTTTCGAGTGAACGGAATTCTAGTTTTTTAACATGGGTATTATTGATTTCAAATGTACCTTTAATCAGGTTCCATTCCCATGTATGTACTGAGGCAATCGAATTTGCCATTTCAATCGTTTGCTTTTGTTTTTCTAATGTATGTGTACGCTCATGAATAGTTTGCTCAAGAGATTGTGAGTATTCATGGAGTTGGTTTTCAATATTTTTTGAGTGCTGCATTTCCTGTTGTAATTCATTACAGACACGCTGTGAATATTGCACTTGCTGCTCGGCATCGTGAATCAGTTGCTCATTACGGATAAATAGTTTTGCCAGTTTTCGATGCATGCGGTTGAGAGCAAAAGCACTAATACAAATCACCACCAAAATAAAATCAAAAGCAAAATAAAATAACTGGTTAAAAATCTGCTGGTTGATCGGTTGCAGAAGCAAAATTGGCGCAATTGCAGGGATGAACACCAAGAAAAAATAAGATAAACGTTGGGTGAGATAGGTTAGGCTAAAAATTAAGCAATTCAGAATTAAGCTTAAAGATAGATATAACGTATCATAAAATAGAATTGAGTCATAATTGCTGGGTAAGTAAATGTGCAGCAAATAAACACCAGCTCCAATCGAACAGCCTGTTCCTATACTAATGAATTTATTGCTTAAATCAATGGTGATAATGCGAAACTTTTTTTTCCTCACAAAGTTGTGTAAGAACACAAAGCAGGGAATAAAAAATAGACTACTACACAGGGCCCAGATGCCGATGTAAGAGGCTTCATCTGGGTATCTCAAATAAAAATTTAAAAAAATAAAATTACAGACAATAAAGGTACTTACCAGCAAATAACGTAGATAGTGTGCTGATTTTTTAATCTGACTCGATACGATTTCTTTAGAAAAATCATCGTTTTGCATAAATGGCATTCGAAGTCCGCTTTCATCAACGAAATAGCAAGTAATCGTATTAACATAGTATTGTTTAATGCAAATGTATATGTCTGAATACGATAGAAATGTGATTTTTTTATGTGCTATAAAATATAATTTAATATAGCTAAAGCGACAACGGGCGCTGTTTCGGTACGCAATACACGCTCGCCAATACACCAGTTTTTAAACCCAGCAGCATTTGCCTGGGCAATCTCATCCTGACTGAGACCACCTTCAGGGCCAATCAATAGCGCAAGGTCAGGCGTAGCCTGTTTAGCGATATCAAAAGCGTCCGTATCGGGTGCAAGTACGAGCTTGGTAGCAGGTAGGGAGAGGCTAAACCATTCTTGTAATGAAATGGGTGCAAGCACTTCAGGCACAATATTTAAGCCACACTGTTCGCATGCTGCAATTGCAATGGCTTGCCAGTGATCGATTTTTTTCTGATCGCGGTCATATTTCAGGCGCATTTCACAGCGTTCGCTGGTCAGAAGTTGAATTTTGTGTACACCGAGCTCAGTGGCTTTTTGAATCGCATAATCCATGCGATCACCTTTGCTCATCACTTGTCCGAGCACAACCTGAAAGTTCGGAGTGCGGTTAGCTGGTTCAAAAGATAGAACCTGAATAGAAGCATTCTTTTTATTAATTTCGGTGAGTTCAACCAAATACTCGCCACCTTGTCCATTAAACAAGATGGCTTGATCGTTTAATTTTGCACGCAAAACGCGAACCCAATGATGAAACACCACTTCAGTTAACTCAATAGACTGACCCACTGTTAATGATGCTTCAATAAAAAAACGATTACTCATAGGGCTCGTGACCTGTTACAAATTAAGCGAGTCCAAGATCCGTCACAAGCTGACGATTTGGCTGGATATGGTTCATGGTATAAAAATGCAGGCTTGGCGCACCACCAGCAATCAGACGTTCACAAAGCTTGACGACAACTTCGTGACCAAATGCCTGAATACTCTTGCTGTCATCACCATAAGCTTGAAGTTGCTTACGAATCCAGCGAGGAATTTCTGCACCTGTTCCATCAGCAAAGCGAATCAGGTTGCTGGCATTGGTGATTGGCATGATGCCTGGTGCAACTGGAATATGCACACCCAGTTTGGCAATACGTTCGATAAAATAGAAGTATGCATCTGGATTAAAGAAAAACTGGGTAATCGCTGAATTGGCACCTGCATGCACTTTTTCTGCAAAGCGTTGAATGTCGAGGTCAAAACTTTCAGCTTGCGGATGCATTTCAGGATATGCTGCCACTTCAATTTTAAAGTGATCGCCAGAATGTTCACGAATAAAGCGAACCAAGTCTTGTGCATAAGGCAGTTCGCCTAAACCCACCTGACCTGATGGTAAATCACCACGCAATGCCACAATACGGTCAATCCCTTGAGATTTATATAAATCTAAAAGTTCAGCAATACGGGCTTTGTCATCACCAATACATGACAAGTGCGGTGCTACAGGTGTGCCTTTACCGTTAAAGTCACTGATAGCAGCAAGCGTACGTTCGCGAGTCGAACCACCTGCACCATAAGTGATGGAGAAAAATTCTGGATTTAGTTGCTGTAGGTCTTGATGTACAGCGCGAAGTTTTTCGGCACCAGCATCAGTTTTTGGTGGGAAAAATTCAAAGGAAATCGGTACACGTTTAGTCATTTCAAATCCTTTTATCAATACTGTTCTTGAATATTGATCCTCATCCTAACCATCTCCCTGCACAAAAAAATCAGCGTGGCTTTTATGCTTTGTGCAGGAGAAGACCTACCTCAATCAGGGAAGTGCCTCTCCTAAACAGAGGAGGCTAGGAGAGGTCTAAAACTTAGTATTTGTAAGTGTCAGATTTGAATGGACCTTCAACAGGTACACCGAGGTAATCTGCTTGTACTTGAGTCAATTGAGTCAATACACCGCCAAAACCTGCAACCATCGCTGCGGCAACTTCTTCATCCAGTTTTTTCGGAAGAAGTTCAACACGGATGTGCGCTGGTTTTTCTGCTGCAGGAAGATCAGCAAATTTTTCAGCAAATAAATGCATTTGAGCTAAAACTTGGTTAGCAAAAGAACCATCCATCACACGTGATGGGTGACCTGTTGCATTACCAAGGTTTACCAGACGACCTTCAGATAACAAGATCAGGTAATCATTTTCATTTTCTGAGCGATATACTTGGTGTACTTGAGGTTTTACTTCAACCCATTTGTAACTACGTAAGTAGTTGGTGTCGATTTCAGTGTCAAAGTGACCGATGTTACATACGACAGCACCTGCTTTTAAGGTATCCAACATTGCTGAATCACAAACGTGATAGTTACCTGTAGTCGTTACGATCAAGTCAGTGTTTTCTAGTAAATCAAGATTGATGTCTTCTTTTTTGCCTGTTTGTACGCCATTTTTGTATGGAGAAACGACTTCGTAGCCGTCCATGCAAGCTTGCATTGCACAAATTGGGTCAACTTCAGTGACACGAACGATCATGCCTTCTTGACGTAAAGATTGAGCAGAACCTTTACCCACGTCACCGTAACCAATCACTAATGCACGGCGACCAGAAAGCAACATGTCTGTACCACGTTTGATGGCGTCATTGAGTGAGTGACGGCAACCGTATTTGTTGTCATTTTTAGACTTGGTAACAGAGTCGTTGACGTTGATTGCAGGAACTTTCAACGTACCATCACGGAACATTTCGTGAAGACGTTGTACACCTGTTGTAGTTTCTTCAGTAATGCCGTGGATACGCTCAAGAAGTGCTGGGTATTTGTCATGAACAAGTGCAGTCAAGTCGCCGCCATCGTCCAAGATCATGTTGGCATCCCAAGGTGTGCCATTGACATTGATTTGTTGCTCTAAGCACCAGTTGTATTCTTCTTCAGTTTCGCCTTTCCAAGCAAAAACTGGAATACCGCGTGCAGCGATTGCAGCAGCAGCGTGGTCTTGAGTCGAGAAAATGTTACATGACGTCCAGCGAACTTCTGCGCCCAATTCAACCAGAGTTTCAATCAAAACAGCAGTTTGAATGGTCATGTGGATACAGCCAAGAATTTTGGCACCTGCAAGTGGTTTTGCAGCAGCATAGCGCTTACGCAAGCCGATCAAGGCTGGCATTTCAGCTTCAGCAAGTTTGATTTCTTTACGACCGTAGTCAGCAAGATTGATATCGGCAACTTTATAATCAGTAAATGAAGCATTAACCGCGTTCATCACGATCTCCTTTTTAATAAAACAATTGTTGATCATTCAGTTCGCGGATGCCGTTGTTGGTTAAAAGAATATTTAACCGATCGTCGAGCCTGGCGCTTTTACATTTTGTGCCTGTAAAACGTCGCAGCATCCCTCGACTAGCGAAGTATTGTACTTGGATTCTAAAAGTCTTCCAAGTTGAAAGATGCAATATTATTTGTTTTCCTCAAGTTGAGTTTGTAGTTGATCAAAAGCTTCCCAACCATTTTGGGTTAATTTAAATAGTTTCCCTTCATAATCATCTTCAATTAATCCAAGTTTTTCTAAATTCTTAATTGCGGATTTCCATGTTGAAATTTCTCTTTGCCCGTTTAAATTGAGCTGTAAATCACCAGCATAGAGATTTGTAGTATCAATATTTTCAAGGAATTGAATATCACTTTCTGATTCGCCAGCATTGAGAAGAATCTGAATCATTTCTTCACTGGGTTGTATCGTTTGGTTTGAAGGTATTGGACTAACTGAATTAGAAGAATTCAAATTGTTGATAATTTCTTGGATATATTCATTATCTCGTATATGAAGAGTGAGATGATTTTTAATATTTTCTTTAAAACCTGCTAATTCTCTATAGAAATTTAGGACTCCACTGGGTTTCCACTCATTAATTTGGGTCTGTAATTTAGAGTATTGATCCGTAATTTGGCTTGGTGGAATTGGTCGATCACAGATATAAAGGCATGTAAGTTTTTTAGATGTGATATGTTTTGAAATTTCCTCAACAGTGCCGCTAACATAATCACCTGTAGGTGTTCCTAAACGTGTCCAAAATATTCCAATTAAAATATCTGAATTTTCTAAAATTCTTTTATTAATAATTTCTTGTGGCCTATCTCCCATTTCAGGGGCAACATGCGTTTCCCAACCTACTGGGTTGAGCATAATACCAAATTGTTTTGAATGAATGGCATTCCACTCATAGATTGCATCGCGAACCAATTGTCTTTCTTCTGCTACATCACTTGGTGAGGCGATCATGACATTTAAAATTATTGCTTGGTGTGCCATTTTTTAATTTTCTAAGATGAATGACTTTAAATATATCAGGATTTTTATGAAAGAATTAGCTTGAAATTAAAATGATTTTTTATAAGAATTTTATAAAAAGCAGACCTCCAAAGATCTGCTTTTTCCCTGACTTTTAAAAATACTTCAAAATTTCAATCTATTTATTGGCATGCTTGAATTTTGAAAATGCCTGAACTGCAGGATACAGCGCGACCAGTAAAATCAGCATGATCAACCATAAGTAACTCATCTGATTAACACCGAAATATTGCCCTTGATTCGTTCCCCAAATCTGTACTGCTATCACATAGAGAAATTTCAGCATATATAAATGCAGAATATAAAAAAACATCGGGACAGAACCCAATACAATCAATGGTTTTTCCCATGGGGATTGTTCAACTTTGCTCAGCGCCAATAAAATTAAGACGTCTACACTTGTATGCATTTCAGGTCATATTTTTGCTGATAAAGAAAGACAGGTAGTCCTGTGAGCAACTCAAAAACAGGTGCACACAGATGCGCCAAAGAACGGCTGAGAAATAGGGTAGGTTCAACCTCTTAGACTTGCATCGGGTCGGAAACTTGATGGTGTAGAAAAAAGGTTTCGCGAACGTGATCGAGCATCATAATAATGATGACCAATCCACGCAGCGCATCGATTGCCTGTAGGCGCTGTGAAGAAATAACTGACATAGAAATAAAGTAAAAAAATAAACGTTATAGTTATGTTATAAAATCATATTTTAAATCCAATCAGAAAAACAAAGCATGTGGTGAATACAGAGCTTTTCGGCTAAAGTGCAACATCAAAATAAAAAGAGTGCTCGTAGATGACCAATAAATGGATAATTTTATTTGGATTACTTTCTATCCAACAGGCAGTTGCCAATGACAGTGCAGGTTATGTGGCAACTGGTGGGGCGCAGTATGTGAAAAATCCCAATATTGCTATGCAAACCGAAGACTTATTGATTAGTCAGAAACAGGTTCGAGTCGATTATCAATTTAAAAATCTCACCAATCATCCAATCACCGAAAACATTTTATTTCCTTTGCCTTTGGTGGAAAGTTGGCATGATAGCGACTACGCAGACACCGCAGATTTGGTCAAAAGTTTTAAAGTGTGGTCGAATGGAAAGCAGATTTCGCCACAGGTTCATGTCCGTGCTTTTCTACCTCAGCTTAAATCTGTAAATGATGTTAGAGAAAATGCACCGATGATTGATGTGACTGCGGAGTTAAAAGTCTGTGGTTGGTCGGATGATGAGATCATGAGTCCGTGGACAGAAAAATATGATGTATCGGAGTTAAATCGGAAAATGTTGCACTGTCAGCAACCGAAACTGCAAAAACTGTTGAAATTGAATGAAGATGTTTGGTGGCAGTCACAAATTATTTATAGCTGGCAGCAGACTTTTTTACCCAACCAAGTCACACGAGTTCGGCATCAATACACGCCATTGTTAGGTGGTTCGGTATATTTAGATCCAGAAAAAGCAAAGTCAGTGTGTGTTGACGACAACCTGAAAAAGGTTTTACGCAAAATGGGTAATCCAACGCCTAACTATCTTGAGATGGGTTATATTTTAAAAACAGGTGCAAACTGGGCAAAACCGATTGAACGCTTTAATTTGACCATTGAGAAACAGCCAAACCAGTTTGTGTCATTGTGTTGGAAAGGACAATTGAAAAAAGTGAGTGCGACACAGTTTAAGGCGACTGAGCAAAACTTTGTTCCCAAGCAGGATATTCAACTTATTTTTATAGACAAACCAAGCCCTTAAAAATGCAGATAGACATCTTTGCACCAAAAAAATAACAAAGATGTCTATCTCAATCATTATTTTTGAGCTGCCTGATATTCCTGAATAACTTCTAGCGCAGCACGGAATGCTTCTTGAGTCGCAGGCGCACCGCAATATGGCAAGCTGTGCAATAGGTTTCCTGAATTTCTTCTACACTACAACCATTATTCAGCGCGCCACGCACATGACCTTTCAGTTCGGTTGGAGATTTTTGTGCAACCAACATGGCGATGGTAATTAAAGAGCGGTATTTGCGCGGCAAAACTCCTTCACGTTGCCACGTTGAACCCCAAGCGTGTTCATTAATCCAGTCCTGTAAAGGTTGGGTAAATGCAACGGTATTGTCTTGAGCGCGTTTGACAAATGCTTCGCCCATCACTTCAGTACGAACTTTTAAGCCATTTTCATAATCTTGCTGTGCCATGTTGCTTGACCTGTAAGGTGAGTAAAATCTCACCTTACACTGAAAATTAACATCGATATATTAGGCTTGAGTCCATTAAGAAGCGGGCGTTATATTTGACTGGCTGCCCAACTTTTTAAGGGCAGTTCATCAGGCGTTTTTTATTGTAGTTAGATTAACTTGGCATCGTTCATTTCAAGCTTGATGTAAGCATAGAAAATTGGCGCTGCAATCAGCCCACCAAAACCAAAAATAGCTTCAAAAATCAGCATGGCAAGCAGAACTTCCCAAGCATGCGCATTAATTTTGCTGCCTACAATTTTGGCATTAATAAAATATTCAAGCTTATGAATCAGGATTAAATACATTAAAGCTGCAGCAGCGACAGGCAATGAAATGGTTAAACCTGAAATAATAATCAGGCTATTGGAAATTAGATTGCCTGCAATCGGAATCAGCCCAAAAATAAAGGTCAAAATAGTCAGGGTTTTAGCAAAAGGAAGGTGTACACCGCATAATGGCAGTGCAATAAATACAAAAACAATAAACAGGGCGGTGTTAATTAGAGAAATCTGAATTTGAGCAAAAACGACATTTCTAAATGACAATCCCAGTTTTTCAATACGTAGCATCAGCGCCATTTTAAATGTTGGCTGGGCTTCTTTATAGCTAAACGAATGAATAGAAACTAAGATCCCGATAATTAAGCCAATCACCATGGTGGCAAAATTATGCAAAATATCCGAACCTGTATGCCTTAAAACAGAAACGTTATCTTTAAGTAAAATAAAAATATGGTTTTTTAAATCAGTTACGCTGTTTGGAATATAAATGGAGATATATTTTGAAACTTCCTGTTGTAATAAAATCAATGTTTGGTCAATTTTTTCACTAAACGCCGTCAGTCCAGGCCCTTGTAAATCATAAATCACAAAGCTGACCAGACTGGTAATAAGGAAGCTGAGCAAGGAAACAATCACAATACTCAGTACAATGCTGATAATTAATTTTGCGCGATGACTGTCAATATAACGATCAATCACCTTACTTAAACTATGAATAATTTCATAGATCAGGAAGCCTGCAAAAAAACTTGGCAGGAGATGTAAAGGAATAATCGCCACAAGAGATAATATAATAAGAATATAGCTTGCCAGAATGCTTTGTCTGTCGCTCAAGATATTCATGCTGGTTTGACCCGATATTTAGCAAAAGAAATGCCATAGGAAATGCAATGAGGCTGCACAGAATTGTATTAATCCTAGACAAAGGTCATTCTAACTGCTTCGGAAATACTTAGAAATAAAAAAATACGCTTTATCTGAATCAAAAAAATTAGCCAATTTTCGCTTCGTTTAGGCGGCGTGCACCTTCAAGAATCATCCGAATCATGATCATGGTTTGCTGTGCCACGACATTACGTTCATTTACAGGCAAATCGATGACTTTTGCACCCATATTAAATACCAGCTGGGTAATAGCTTTTGCCGCTAAATCTGGGTGAAACAGTCGGTTCTGGTTCAAACGCTCTAAACGAATCAGGTCTTCTTGCAATTCTTGCTGGAAAAAGCTGAGTTGTTGCTCCACCGCGCGTTTATAGGAAATTGAACCCGTATAACCTTCACGTAACAGTAAACTCAGGTTGCCATCATCGGTGTCGAGTTGCTGTAAAAAGACTTCAACTGAAGTACGAATAATGCTTTCTTGTTTAGATGCTTTAAGGCGTGCTTCACGAATAATCTTACGTAACACCACGCCAGCACGATTAATCAGTTCAATCGCAAGCTCATCCATGTCTTTAAAATGCCGATAAAAACTGTTGGGTGCAATGCCTGCTTCACGAGCAACTTCGCGTAAACTCAAAGACGCAATACTTTTTTCTGGGCCAATTAAATTTAAGGTTGCCTGAAATAATTCTTCTTTGGTAATCGTGGCTTTTCGACCAGCACTACGTAGAGCTGTTTTGGCTTGAGTAGGGGGAGTGTCAAGTAACGAGTGATCAGTTGGCATAGCAGTTATCGATAAAGGGGGCATGTAAACTCATGTGGCAAGCTCGGATTTATTTGAAGATTATAGCCTTAGAACTGAACGATAAGAAATAGTGCAAAGAATTGTTTCTTGATTGCATAAATACTATACATATATATATACATGTGTATAATAATTAGAAAGTCATAATAGAGATGACCACAATGCATGTCATACAACGTAAAAAACAACTTTTAGATTTTCTGTCTGGTAGTGTCTATGACAGTAATACCGTAAATTTTTGGCTTCAAAAACTCAATCCATTGTGGTCAACTCGTGAAGCACTTGGGCGAATTGTCAAAAAACAAATCATTGCCAATGATGTTGTGAGTTTAACCATTCATTGCAACCAACATATGCAATATGGTGTTGCTGGGCAGCATCATCCCGTACATGTAGAAATTCATGGCCGCCGCTATGAACGTACCTACAGTTTGACTCGACTGGATGCCCATCACGTAAAACTGACCTTAAAGAAAATTGAAGGCGGTGTGGTGAGTACATGGTTATGTGAACAAGCTCAAGTGGGTGATATCCTTGAATTTGGACAGCCTTACGGTGATATGCTGGTTAGCGAACAGCAACAAAAACAGTTACTGTTGCTGGCTGCGGGTAGTGGGATTACTCCAATGTATAGCATGTTGGCAGGACTGCATCAGTCTGGGCAGCTCAAGGACTATGACATTCATTTAATGTACTGGGCACAACATGCCACAGGTCTTGCTTTCAAATCAGAATTTGAAGAATGGCAACAAACCTATCCGAATTTTAAGTTTACCGCGCTATGTACGCGTGATGAACCTGCTGCTGAACGTATTAATCAGAAACATACAGCATTGGCTGCAGACTTTGCTGAACGTACTGTCTTTGCTTGCGGCCCATCGGGTTTTGTCAATGCTGCAGAAAGTGTGTTTGCTGGCGCAAAACTTTTCAAAAGTGAAGCGTTTAGCCTGACACATATAGAAACTAATGACGTTGGCTTTGTAAATATTACTTTAAGCAAATCTAAGAAAACCATTGCTGTTGCTAAAGGTCAGCCAATTTTGATTGGTCTGGAACAGGCTCAGCTCAAACCAACTCACGGTTGCCGTATGGGTATTTGCAATAAATGTGCATGTAATAAAGTATCGGGTGCAACCAAAAACTTAAATAATCAGTCGGAAAATACTGAACCAAATAGCCTACTACGCTTATGTGTCAACTCCGCACAAACTGACCTTGTGTTAGATCTTTAAGAGAGGCATCTGCTATGAATATGCAAGTAAAAACACAATATTTTAAAAATCCTAAAAACCGCGAACTCACTGAAGCCGATTTAGAGGCGCTTGCTCAAGAGCTAGATGCCATCAAACAAGAAGTTGTGGATGACTTGGGCGAAAAAGATGCCCAGTACATTCGCCGTGTGTACTCCGTTGTACGTTATAGCAGTCTAGCAGGTCGTGCTTTATTGTTCGCAGGCTGGTTTCCACCAGCGTGGGTACTCGGTATAGGCTTACTCGGTTTGTCTAAAATTTTGGAAAATATGGAAGTCGGACACAATGTCATGCACGGTCAATATGACTGGATGAATGATCCGAAATTCATGGGACAAACCTACGAATGGGATAATGTCGGTACAAGTGATAACTGGCGTCAAACTCATAACTATAAACATCATACTTATACCAACATTAAAGGGATGGATGATGACATTGGTTATGGTCTGGTGCGCTTATTCCCAGAACAGCGCTGGAAAAAAAGCTATTTATTGCAACCGTTGTACAGTATTCCATTTTGCTTGCTGTTCCAATGGGGTGTCGCGATCCAAAACTTGGAAGTCGGCAAACTGATGATGGGACGCAAGACGAAGGCCAAATTTATCCAAGAAATGCGCCCAGTACAACGCAAAGTTGCGAAACAATTGTTCAAGGATTATGTATTCTTCCCACTCGTGGCAGGACCAAGTGCAGTACCTGTATTGCTTGGCAACCTAGCGGCAAATGGTATCCGTAATGTTTGGACATTCAGTATCATTTTCTGTGGTCACTTCACCAAAGATGTTGAAGTTTTTCCAAAAAGTGTCTTGGAAAATGAAAGTCGCGGACACTGGTATATGCGCCAAATTCGCGGGTCATCCAACTTAACAGGTTCAGAAGCCTTTCATATTTTGACAGGTCACTTGAGCCATCAGATTGAGCACCATTTGTACCCAGAAATTCCTGCGCGCCGTTACCGCAAAATGGGGCCAAAAGTAGAAGCTGTATGTAAAAAATACGGTTTAAACTACAACAATGCCAGCCTGTTTAAACAATATGGTCAGGTTTTGGGACGTATTTTGAAATACTCGCTACCGTTTAAAAAATAATGATCAAGTCATAAAAAAGCGCAGTCTAAACTGCGCTTTTTTATTAATTAAATTTTAACTGTACGCTTGAGCCTGCAAACATACGTTTTATAGCGCGGGGCAAATCTTCATTTTGATCTGCCAGTTCAATATGAATTGAAGAGTATTCTAATTCGTCTGCAACAACGTCTGCTGCGAGTTGAATCACCATTTGGTTATCAAAAAAACGGATCGATTCAATTGCATTTTGAAATTCAAATTCAGTTTCGTTGACCAAAAGCCCAATTTGTTGATTTACTGCCATATCAGGTTCATCAAAACGGCTTAAAATGACGAAATCAATCGGGTCAAACTCATCATCTGACAAGCCAATGGTGAATACGTCATCATCATGGCTACAAGAAATATGATTGGCGTGGAAAGATTTCATCGGGTTGTTTCACTCAGTCTAATTCAAAGTCTTATTTTAGTTGAATTGTTCCGTTTGCGCTGACACTAATTTTAGATTCTCCTGCATTCATGTCCTGTGCCATAGGTGCAGCCGCAACTTCAGCAAACTTGGCTGTTCTTGCACTCATCATGATCGGGCGATAGCTACTGTTGGTATTGACATTGAGATTGACCAGATTGTAGCTGGTTTTGTGCCAAGACTGAGTCAGTAACTGGGCACGTTGCTGGAAGTTTTTGGAAGCTTCAAGCATTAGCTCGTTTTCAACTTTACTGCGCTGTTCATCCGAAATACTAAAACCAATCGAGTCGGTCTGGAAGTTCTGCTGCAGTTCACTGATCAGCTGACTGGCGGCTTTGAAATCACGGCTTTCGATTTGTAGTTCAGCACGTCCACGCCATTCTTTGAGTTTTTTGTTGTCAGTGTCGTAAACAGGGTAGGTACTTTGAGCCCCAGTTTTGACTTTCACCTGCGGATATTTTTTGGCAGTTGCCAAAGCCTGATTCATCAGTGTATTGATTTGGTTGGCCAGTTCAGCAGGTTGTTTATTGTTCTTTTCAATGTAAAGAACAGCTTGAATCTGGTCGTTGGAAACCTCACGCGAAGCATCCGCCTGAATGTTGATGACATTGTAGTTTAATGCTTCGGTAGTGGCGGCAAAAACTGGGCTACTGACGCTAGCAATAAGTAAGCTAGATACGAGCAAATTTCTCATAAATTTTCCTTGAATTTTGAGTGTTTGTTATCAGGCTCATGTTAATTGGAGAAAACGGATTATATAAAGTTAAATTGTCGCTTCTTTGTAATACTTTTTAAGTTTTTGTATCTTGGTTTAAGAAATAAAATCTTTTAAATTCAGTAAATTAATTATTGAATATTGGATGATTTTTTTTGTTGATCCAAAGATAAAAAAATATTTCTGATGAGATGGATTTTCTTATTTTTGTCATGGAGTATCATAATAATGAAGCTAATTCATTAGATAAATGTTTTTTTCAATGAATTAGGTCAAATAAAGAGCTAAAAGGTCTTTATTTTTATAGAAAAAAGGGTATTATCGCCCTCCTAGTTATAAGTTCTAAATTTTGTCTAACTAGAATTCTACAAGCACCGAGTCAAAGGACCACAAGTCACCAGACTTATTTCTTTCAACCCATATCAGAGATGGTAATTCGATATGAGCGTTACTTCTGTAAATCCTGCCACCAATTCCACCAACGAATATTACTTGACTCGCCAAAGTCAGATGGAATCGAATGTTCGTAGTTATCCACGTAAATTACCGTTAGCGATAGCGAAAGCACAAGGTTGTTGGGTTACTGATGTTGAAGGTACTGAGTACCTTGATTGTTTAGCTGGTGCAGGGACATTGGCATTAGGTCATAATCACCCTGCGGTTATTCAAAGTATCCAAGACACACTTGCAAGTGGTCTGCCTTTGCATACTTTAGATTTAACGACACCTTTAAAAGATGCTTTTACTGAAGCTTTATTGGCTTATTTGCCTGGTGGTAAAGAAGAATATTGCTTACAGTTCTGTGGTCCATCTGGTGCAGATGCAACAGAAGCAGCGATTAAACTTGCAAAAACTTATACTGGCCGTAGTTCAGTGATTAGCTTCTCTGGTGGCTATCATGGTATGACTCATGGTTCATTGGCAATGACAGGTAACCTGAGTGCAAAAAATGCAGTCAATAACCTCATGCCTGGTGTTCAGTTTATGCCATATCCGCATGAATACCGTTGCCCATTGGGTATTGGCGGTGAAGCGGGTGTTGATGCATTAACTTACTATTTTGAACAGTTCATTGAAGATGTTGAAAGTGGTGTGACTAAACCTGCTGCTGTCATTCTTGAAGCGATTCAAGGTGAAGGCGGTGTTGTAATTGCACCTACAAAATGGCTTCGTAAAATCCGTGAAGTAACTGAAAAACACAACATTGTGTTGATTCTTGATGAAGTACAAGCGGGCTTTGCACGTTCAGGCAAAATGTTTGCATTTGAACATGCGGGTATCGAGCCAGACGTTGTTGTTATGTCTAAAGCAGTAGGTGGTAGCTTGCCACTTGCAGTATTGGGCATTAAACGTAAATTTGATGCTTGGCAACCAGCGGGTCACACGGGTACTTTCCGTGGTAACCAATTGGCAATGGGTACAGGTTTAGCTTCTTTACAAGTTATTAAAGAACAAAACCTAGCTCAAAATGCGCAAGAACGTGGTGATTTCTTACAAGCTGAAATGAAAAAATTGGCACAAGAATTCCCATGTATCGGTAACGTACGTGGCCGTGGCTTAATGTTGGGTATTGAAATTGTCGATGAGCGTAAAGCTGCTGATCACATGGGTTCATTACCTGCAGATGCGCAATTGGCTGCTGCGATTCAAACAGCATGCTTTAACAACAAATTGTTGTTAGAAAAAGGTGGTCGTAACGGTACAGTCATTCGTTTACTTTGCCCGTTGATCATTACTCAAGACGAGTGTGTAGAAGTTATTGCACGCTTCAAGAAAGCAGTTGCTGAGGCGCTTGTTGCCGTTCGAGGTGCTTAATGGTTGATTTTGCACAACATCGTAAAGCTTTACTTTGTAATGATGCACAATCCATTGCTGACTATCAGTCAGCAATGGGTGAAGCGGTGAAAGCCGTTTCTGCATGGTTGCAAAATGATAAAATGTACACAGGCGGTAGCATCAAAGATTTGCGTGCCGCGATTTCTTTTAAACCATCTAAAGATGGTTTAGGTGTACAGACGTCGTTAGAACGTATGGTTGAGCTTTTTCTCAATAAAAGCTTAAAAGTACATCATCCTCACTCATTGGCACATTTACACTGCCCAACGATGGTGATGAGCCAGATTGCGGAAGTGTTAATCAATGCGACCAACCAATCAATGGATTCATGGGATCAAAGCCCTGCAGGTTCGTTGATGGAAGTTCAATTGATTGACTGGTTACGTCAAAAAGTGGGCTATGGCACAGGTCAGGCAGGGGTATTTACCTCTGGTGGTACGCAATCTAACCTTATGGGTGTATTGCTTGCGCGTGACTGGTGTATTGCGAAAAACTGGAAAGGCGAAAACGGTCAGGAATGGTCTGTACAGCGTGATGGCTTACCTGCTGATGCATTGAAAAATGTCAAAGTTATTTGTTCTGAAAATGCACACTTCTCTGTGCAAAAGAACATGGCAATGATGGGCATGGGCTTTCAGTCAGTTGTGACTGTTCCTGTGAACGAAAATGCTCAGATGGATGTCGATGCGCTGGAAAAAACCATGGCGCATTTGAAAGCTGAGGGTAAAATCGTAGCCTGTGTTGTTGCAACAGCTGGTACGACTGACGCTGGTGCAATTGATCCACTCAAGAAAATTCGTGACATCACTAACCAATATGGTGCGTGGATGCATGTCGATGCAGCTTGGGGCGGCGCACTGATTTTATCGAATGAATTCCGTTCAATGCTAGATGGTATTGAATTGTCAGATTCGGTGACGCTAGATTTCCATAAACACTATTTCCAAAGCATTAGCTGTGGTGCTTTCTTGTTGAAAGACGAAGCCAACTATCGCTTTATGCATTATGAAGCAGAATACCTAAACTCTGCTTATGATGAAGAACATGGTGTACCAAACCTTGTATCTAAATCATTACAAACGACTCGTCGTTTTGATGCATTGAAATTGTGGATGACGGTTGAAGCATTGGGTGAAGAACTTTATGGTTCAATGATCGATCACGGTGTTAAATTGACACGTGAAGTTGCTGACTATATTAAAGCAACACCAGGTCTTGAATTGTTAGTTGAACCACAATTTGCTTCTGTGTTGTTCCGTGTTGTGCCTGAAGGTTATCCTGCTGAATTCTTGGATAGCTTGAACCAGAACGTTGCAGATGAATTGTTTGCACGTGGTGAGGCGAATATTGGTGTAACTAAAGTAGGGCATGTTCAATCCTTGAAAATGACTACTTTAAGCCCAGTAGCAACGCTTGAGAATGTACAGAACTTACTTGGATTGGTTCTCGCTGAAGCAGATCGTATTAAAGATGCAATTGCAGCAGGAACTTATGTTCCAGCGATTGACTAAATAATATAAGTTGCTATCAAGCTGTAGAAAAAGGTCACTGAGGTGACCTTTTTCTATGGAATTCATCATATTTAAAGTGGCTGGTTCTAGCTGAACTCCATCCTTAGATGATCGTAAGTAGCATGGTCAAATTAATCTAATTTGTATTTATTATTGATTTTTAATGAAAATTATAAAAAATGCCTCTAATCTGAATTATTACAAAATAGTCTTTAATTTGTAACCTAAATGTCATATAAAAAACTCAAAATGCACGCGATTCGGCATGAATTTACCAATAAATGCAGTATTTTTATTGGTATAAATTAAATTGAGAGATGGGAATGAATTTTAGCAAAAAATATTTTGCCTTAGCATTTGCTTGTTCAGTAACACTATTCGCAACAGGCGCGCATGCAGCGCGTGAAACTATTCAAATCTCAGGTTCTTCTACAGTATTGCCTTACGCAAGTATTGTTGCAGAAGACTTTGGACATACTTTCCCACAGTTTAAAGTGCCAGTTGTTGGTTCTGGTGGTTCATCTGCTGGTTTGAAGCAATTTTGTCAGGGTGTAGGTGATAATACCATCGATATTGCCAATGCATCACGTAAAATTAAAGACACTGAAATAGCAGCATGTAAAAAAGCAGGTGTGAATAAAATCCAAGAAATAAAAATCGGTTATGATGGTATTGCATTTGCATCAAACAGTTCAAAACCAACCTATAAATTAAAGCCTTATCATGTATTTGCAGCACTGGCCGAAAAACTTCCATCAAAAGGCAAGTTGGTTCCAAACCCATATACGCGCTGGAATCAGATTGACCCAAGCTTACCCAATGAACCTATTACGTTGGTGATCCCTGCATCTAACCACGGTACACGTGAAGTGTTTCAAGAAAAAATGGTCGATGCTGGTTGTGAAGCATATGATTACTTTAAAAAGTTAGATAAAGAAGCACAAAAAAAAGCATGTTCTAGTTTTCGTAAAGATGGTCGCGTGATAGAAATTTCAGGGGACTACACTGAAACATTGGCACGTTTAAAAACTTCTCCAAGTGCTGTGGGGGTGTTTGGTCTTGGTTTCTATAATCAAAACCGTGACCGTTTACGCGTTGCGACAGTCAATAATGTTGTTCCAAGTGAAAAAACGATCTTGAATGGTAAATATCCTGTATCTCGTCCATTATTCTTCTATGTAAAAGGAGAGCATGTAAAATTAGTGAAAGGTTTACCACAGTACGTTGAATATTTTTTAAATAAGCACGTTTCTGGTAAAGGTTCAAAACTTGAGCGTGCTGGGTTGATTGCAATGTCTGATGCAGAGCGTGCAAAAATTTTGGCAGATTTTCAAGCAGGTAAAACTGTTAACTAATTGGATTTGCTCAAAATCAGGTGAATCTAGGGTTTTAGATTGATCGATTGGGCTGTGTATCAAGGTAAAAACGAGCGGAGAGAAGATGAATCTGCTTCTTTTGGGTGTACTGCTGGCATTGATTGCAGTTGCATACCAGTTAGGCTTAAAAAAGAGCCGTCAGTTGGCAGGGGAAGGCAATAGCTCCGTTAGTTTGCACTCCCGTCCTGGGTATTACGGTGCCCTTGTTGCAATGTGGTGTGGTATTCCTGCGTTCCTTATTTTGGCGATTTGGAATCTGTTGGAACCCACTTTACTGCATGAGGCGGTATTTAATCAGGTGCCTGCATCGGTGCTTTTAAATTTAGATGATGCGAGTAAAACTGTTTTACTCGATCATGTTCAAGCGATTGCTACAGGATTTGGTGTTACTGATCAGGTCATGCCATATGAGCTAAAAGCCGCACAACAGTATGCACAGTTTGTGAAAATTGGTGAATATGCCAAGTTTGCGGTCGTGATCTGTGTCGCAATGGTCGGTCTTATTTTTGCTCAAAAATGCATTAGTCAAAAATATCGTGCCCGTAACCATGTAGAAAAAGTCATTCGTATGAGTTTGGCGTTATGTTCAGGTGTTGCGATTCTGACGACGATTGGTATTGTCATGTCAATGCTGAGTGAAGCCTTGCATTTTTTTCATTTTGTTAGTCCAAGTACATTTTTCTTCGGTACTGAATGGAATCCTGGCTTTAGCACAACAGGTAGCGCAGAAGGCAGCTATGGTTTATTGCCCTTGTTATGGGGAACGCTCATGGTGAGTGCAATTGCCTTACTGGTATCCATTCCTGTTGGGTTAATGATCGCAATTTACCTTGCTGAATATGCCTCTCCAAGACTGCGCGCATGGGCAAAACCAAGCATTGAAATTTTGGCAGGAATTCCAACAATTGTGTATGGGGTTTTTGCTTTAATGGTGGTTGGACCATTCTTTAAGTATGTAGGCACCAGTATTGGTGTAGATATTAATGCAACAAGTGCATTAACGGCTGGTTTTGTCATGGGTGTGATGATCATTCCATTTGTTTCATCGTTGTCTGATGACATTATTACCCAAGTGCCACGTACTTTGCGTGATGGTTCTTTGGGACTGGGTGCAACACAGTCTGAAACGATTCGTCAGGTGGTTTTACCTGCTGCGTTGCCAGGTATTGTGGGGGCATTTTTGCTGGCGACATCACGTGCCATTGGTGAAACCATGATTGTGGTACTTGCAGCAGGCAACAGCCCATTGTTGCAGGTCAATCCACTAGAAGCGGTTTCTACCGTGACCGTGACCATTGTGAACCAGTTAACGGGTGATACAGACTTTGCAAGTCCTCAAGCACTGGTTGCCTTTGCATTAGGTTTAACGCTGTTCATCATTACCCTGTGTCTTAATGTTGTTGCACTCTATATTGTGCGTAAATATCGTGAGCAATACGAATGAGTATGACCTCAATGCGGCAACCTGCGGTTGATCCGAAAATTGCTGCAGAGTTGCGTGAAAAACGTAAAAGAATGATTACCCAGTCTTTGGCAAAGCGCCACCGTAAAGAAAAAATCTTTCGGTCTTTGGGATTGTCAGCCGTTGTGACAGGTCTATTCTTTGTGGCGGTATTGTTCGGTAGTATTTTGTATAAAGGTTTACCTTCATTCTGGCAAACCAGTATGACCATTCCTGTGTATTTTGATCCAAAGATGATTGATGTAGGTGCAAAACCTGTCCAACGAGCAGGTGAATCTCCAGCCAAATATCAAGAGCGTTATATCGATTGGCAAACGAAAATGGGAATGGTTGACTGGGATAGCATGATTGTTAAGGGCATGATTGCAAAAGATCCGAGTCTTGCTGGACAAGAAGATAATTTACGCAGTATTTATGCCAGCTCTGAAGCCTTTCGTATTCGTGATATGGTCTTTAAAGATACCAGCCTGATTGGTAAAAAAGAGGAATTAAAGTTCCTTGCTGAAGCAAATGTGGATGTGTGGCTGGCTGGCAAGATTGATCGTAGTTTACCTGATGACCAACAACAGCTGAGTCCTGAGGTACGTAAACTGGTCGATCAATTAGCAAAGAAAAATATGCTTGAGCGTACTTTTAACTTCAATATCTTTACCAATAGTGACTCAAGGAGTTCACCTGCATCGAGTGGTTTGGCAGGTGCTTTTATGGGGTCGTTGTTCATGATGCTGATCGTGATCTTTGTTGCGATTCCAATTGGTGTGGCGAGCGCGATTTATCTGGAAGAGTTTGCCAAGAAAAATATTCTGACCGATATTATTGAAGTGAATATCAATAATTTGGCAGCAGTTCCTTCAATTGTATTTGGTTTGTTGGGTGCTGCAATTTTTGTGGGCTGGATGCATTTGCCATTATCTGCACCTATGGTGGGTGGTTTGGTTCTGAGTTTAATGACCTTGCCAACAATCATTATTACCACACGTGCAGCACTAAAAGCGGTACCGCCTTCGATTCGCCAAGCGGCTCAAGGCTTGGGAGCATCCAACGTACAAACTGTTTTGCATCATGTTTTGCCACTCGCACTGCCTGGTATTTTAACGGGTGCGATTATTGGTGTGGCTCAGGCTTTGGGTGAAACCGCACCATTACTCTTAATTGGCATGAGTGCTTTCGTCGCGAGTGTTCCTGCTACGCCACTGGATCAATCGACGGCATTGCCAGTACAGATTTTTCTATGGCAGGGCAATGAACTTCGTAACTTTTTTGAAGGTCGTACCGAAGCTGCGATTATTGTGTTATTAGTCATGATGATTGGGCTAAACGGTTTGGCGATCTGGTTACGCAAGAAATTTGAAGTTCGTTGGTAATCGGGGCAAAATAACGTGAATACAGCAAAGATAACTTCATTACAAACGCAGGATATACAGGTGATGCCAGAATCTCATACGTCATACGAAGGTACTCAACATCATCGTCCAGTGAATGTTCATATTGGTCACTTTGACCAACACGAAAGCCATAAGAAAAAAGCAGTGCAAGAGGTGAAAATCAGCACTGAAAATGTACATGTTTACTATGGCGAAACGGAAGCCATTAAAGGTATTGATTTAAATATTTATCAAAATGAAGTGATTGCTTTTATTGGGCCATCGGGTTGTGGTAAATCAACGTTTTTACGTACTTTAAATCGTATGAATGACACGATTGACAGTTGCCGTGTTACAGGAAAGGTGACACTGGATCAACAGGATATTTATGACCCGAGCCTAGATGTTGTATTGTTACGTGCACAGGTTGGAATGGTGTTTCAAAAACCAAATCCGTTTCCCAAGTCGATTTTTGATAATGTGTCTTATGGCCCTAAGCTTCATGGCTTGGCGCGTGACAAATACGACATGGAGGAAATTGTAGAAAACAGCTTGCGTAAAGCGGGTTTGTGGGAAGAAGTCAAAGATCGTTTAAACCAGCCAGGGACGAGCTTGTCAGGTGGTCAGCAACAGCGTTTATGTATTGCGCGTACTATAGCAGTCAGCCCAGAAGTCATTTTGATGGATGAACCTTGTTCAGCGCTCGACCCAATTGCAACTGCAAAAATTGAAGAATTGATTTCTGATTTGTCAGCGCAATACACCATTGCGATTGTAACGCATTCAATGCAGCAAGCAGCACGCGTGTCTGACCGTACTGCATATTTTCATTTGGGCGACTTGATTGAAGTTAATTCAACAGAGAAAGTCTTTACCCAGCCAGACCACCAATTAACAGAAGCTTATATTACAGGCCGCTTTGGTTGATTTTTGATTTAAATTTAAGATTTTAAATTATATCCTCATGTTTACATGGGGATTTTTATTGAATTGTAGTGATTCATGTTTGTCTATTGATTTTTACGACTGAAACCCTCATCTTGAAGTCATGACTTTATGTATTAGGCTAAGATATGCTATTTCAATTGCCCAAAATTCCCGCTGAAATTCACGTGACCCATCTCAATGCACGTGTTAATGAACAAAGAAAGAAAATTATTCAAAGCACAGCATCAAAACTTGAACTGTTACAATTTAATAAACAGTTAGCCAAAGAAGCAAAGCAGCGCAAAAAGAACAATCAGAAAGTTTATATTGTTGACTTTAATGGTGATGTACAAGCATCTGCTGTTTCAGCTTTACGTGAAGAAATTACCCTCATTTTGTCAACTGCAAAAGCAGGGCAAGACCGAGTCGTGATTCGTCTTGAAAGCCCAGGCGGCATGGTACATGGTTATGGTCTGGCTGCAGCTCAATTGGTGCGTTTACGTGAAGCAGGTTTTCATGTCACGATTGTGGTTGATAAGGTCGCGGCTAGCGGTGGCTATATGATGGCATGTATCGCGAATGAAATTATTGCAGCACCATTTGCGATTGTAGGGTCTATTGGTGTGGTGGCTCAGGTTCCGAACTTTAACCGTTTGCTGCGTGAACATCACGTTGATTTTGAACTATATACTGCTGGGCAATATAAACGTACCGTGACGATGTTTGGGGAAAATACCCAAGAAGGGAAAGACAAGTTCGAGCAGGAGCTTCAACAGACTCATACACTGTTTAAGCACTTTGTTGAAAAATATCGTCCAAAACTGAATGTGGAAAAAGTGGCAACAGGTGAGCACTGGTATGGTCAGGATGCGCTAGAGTTGAATCTGATTGATGAATTACAAACTTCAGATGAAGTCATCTTGAAGCTTTTGCCGCAGTATGATGTGTATCTGATTAGCACGCGCCGTAAACCAACTTTAGGTGAAAAATTAGGTTTGCAGGCAGCACAAATTGCAGACCAGCTTATCCCTGCAATGATGAATAAACTGACCGATGTATTGACTAAGGTAAACCAGTCGCAGGTACAGTTACGAGATCCAAAACTATAATTTTGAGTTCTCATTAGCCAGCTATATGCTGGCTTTTTTATGTCGTGTTAAAAAGTTTCGAATTAGTTGAGTGACTTCGGAAGCATGTGTTTTGGCAAAATCGTGCTGTCCTTGGGTAATGATGTTTAAATCGGATTGTTTAAGCTGTTGCTGTAAATATTGCCCGATAGCCACTGGGCTGATGGGATCAGATTCGCCCCAAAGTAACAGGGTCGGGCAGTGAATCTGGTGTAATTGATCTTGATAGTTGCTTTGTGCCGTCATAAACCAGTCAGGCACGTTTAAATATTCCTGACGGTAGGTTTCTCGCCAGTCAGCCACCTTAAAACCAGTAAGATCAATCCCGCCAGATGTTGCAAGAAGAACCAGACCACGAATTAATTCAGGTTTACGTAGGGCAGCGGCTATTGCAAATATGCCACCCATAGACTGAGCAACCAAATAGCATGGTTGCTGAATCTGATCGAGTACATACTCTGTAAGTTGTTGGAAATTCAGAATATTAGGATTGGCTGGAGTTTGACCAAACCCAGGATAGCCAATGATGTCGGCTTGATAATCTTTGGCAAGATCTTTTTGTACAGGCTGCCAGAACTGGGTACTTCCAGATGCACCAGGCAGAAAAAGAATTTTCGTGTCTATAAATATTTTTCTTGTTGATTGTTTTTGATAAAAAATAAGCCCAGAAATTCTGAGCTTATTTAAGGATGGCTATAAAATTATTCAATAAATTTTACAGTCACGCCAGCTTTTACTTTGCTTGCTAAATCATTGGCATCCCAGTTGGTTAAACGAATACAACCATGTGATGCTGTTTTAGAAATTGCAGATGGATTTGGTGTACCATGAATACCAAATGAACGCTTACTCAAACCAATCCAGACATTACCCACAGGAGCATTTGGGCCAGGTGGCAGAGTCAAAGGTTTTAAGTTCTTGCCTTGTACAAAGTTACTTGGAGAGTAACTGTAGTAAGGGTTTTTGGTGGCACCAACAACTTTGTATGTTCCTGTTGGAGATGGAGTATCGCTACTGCCAATCGTTGCAGGGAATGAACCGATCATTTGGTTACGGTCATTGAACAAATACAATTGTTTTGCACCTTTATGCGCCACAATCAAATGAATATTTTCAGGTAAATTATTGCGGATGTTGGTCACAATAATTTTTTCACCGACTTTATTAAACGTTGCTTTTGGATTGAGCTGTTTTAAAAATTCCTCATCCATATGGAACTTTTCACCCAGCATTTCAGTGACGCGAGTGTAATATAGACCTGGCATTTTCGCTTGTAATGCATAGTCTGAAGGAATGCTTTTCGCATATGGACCTTTTAAGTCAGCTTCAGTAATGCTGTATTCTATAAATGCAGGTTTGTTCTGAGTCGCAATTAAAGCATTCCAAGTCGCTTGATCAAGCTCCCCTGTAGTCGGTAGACCTTGCATTTGCTGGAAAGAAGCTAAGGCTTTGAGCGTGTTTTTGCCACTGCTACCATCAATTGCACCAGGCGAAGCATGGTTATTGTTCAACATGACTTGTGCGCGTGCATAGACAGGGAATTGCCCTTTACCAATGTTTGGATACCATTGAATATTATTTAAATTATCAAGAGTCCATGCATGTTTTGCAGCGTTATTTTTTGTTGATGTCGCTGTGGTTTTCTCTGAACTTTGATCAATCGTTTTAACCGTTTTGGTGACTTGGTTAAGATTGTTCTGCTCTTGTTGGGTGATTTGTACTTCAGATGCCGCTGTCACCGATGCAACCTCAGAGGCTGCAGGACTACGACCTTCCATAACTTCAGACGCCGCTTTGGTATCGAGCGCAAGAGGATTGATCGGGTCTTGAATAGTAGTCGTTGAGGCTACTTTTTTGGGATTTAACGGTTGCTCTGCATTAGGAGCTGCAAAAGCAGTATTTAGCATGAGGTAGCTTAGACTCATAGCGAGTAATGAGCGAACGAACATCTAATTCAACCTTAAGAATTATGTATGTATGATGAAAAAACGCGGTCAGTATTACAGAAATTATAAACCGATGCATTAATTATTTCGTATCCGTATTGCGTCTATAAAAATAACAAGCGGCTTGATTATTCAAAATACGGGCTTTTTGTTATGATAGGTGAATTTTTGATGATTCATGGAAAGGATATGACGACTTTAAAAAATGATCGTTTCCTACGTGCTTTATTACGTGAACCTGTTGATACGACACCTGTCTGGATGATGCGTCAGGCAGGGCGGTATTTACCAGAGTATCGCGCAACACGTGCCCAGGCAGGCGATTTCCTTTCTTTATGTAAAAATACCGATTTTGCATGTGAAGTGACATTGCAACCTTTGCGTCGTTATGCGTTGGACGCTGCTATTTTATTTTCCGACATTTTAACTGTACCTGATGCTTTGGGTTTGGGTTTGTACTTTGAAGCTGGGGAAGGGCCAAAATTTCATAAAACAGTCAGAACTGAACAAGATATTGCACAGCTCCCTAAGCTCAATGCTAAAACAGACTTGGGTTATGTGATGGACGCGGTTTCGACCATTCGTTCGGCATTGGCAGGGCAAGTCCCGTTGATTGGCTTTTCGGGAAGCCCGTGGACACTGGCAACTTATATGGTTGAGGGTGGATCAAGTAAGGAATTCCGTTTTACCAAACAGATGATGTATGCCCAACCTGAGCTGTTGCATGCTTTACTTGATCATCTGGCAGAGTCGGTGATTGATTATTTAAATGCACAAATTGATGCAGGTGCTCAAGCAATTCAGATTTTTGACAGTTGGGGTGGCTCACTGGCACATCGTGAGTATCAGGAATTTTCTTTGCAATATATGCAGAAAATTATTGCAGGTTTACAACGCGAAAAAGATGGACAGCGCATTCCTGTAATTCTCTTTACCAAAGGCGGTGGGCAATGGCTGATTCCAATGCTGGCAACGGGTGCTGATGCTTTGGGGCTAGATTGGACAACGTCACTGAAAACGGCTCGTGAACTGGTACAGGGGCAAGTGGCTCTACAAGGGAATTTAGATCCTGCGATTTTATATGGTTCGCCAAAATCGATAGAAAGAGCCGTGCATGCCATGCTGGATGATGCTTATGCGCATGGTGAAAAAACAGGTTATATTGCTAATCTTGGACATGGAATTACCCAATGGGTCAATCCAGATCATGCCAAAGTGTTTGTGGATACGGTTCATGAATATAGTGCCAAGTATCTAGGCTAAATTTGCGTGAACCTCACCGTTCGTTTTATTTATACCGTAGTGCAGCGTGCAATGTCCGCTGCACTTTTTGGTATTTTATTACTCATCATTTTTGCCTTGAGTTTTAAAATGGGGCATCACCCGTATTTGGGTTTTTACCGTTACGATTATTTATTTTTTTGTGCAGTGTTGATTCAGGGATTGATGCTGTATTTTCGGATGGAATCATGGCAAGAAGCCAAAGTGATTGCCTTGTTTCATGTTATGGCAATGATCATGGAACTGGTTCTGACTGCACCCAAAATCGGTTCTTGGCAGTATCCCGAACCTGCGATCTTGAAAATTTTAACTGTCCCGCTCTTTGCCGGTTTTATGTATTCGGCAATTGGTAGTTTTTTTGCCCGCTCGATTCGGCTGTTTTATATTTCATTTGAAAAGTTACCAAGCCTGCTTAACATGCTGGCATTGGCGTTGTGTGCTTATATTAACTTTATCAGTAAGTTTTTTATTCAGGATATTCGCAGTATTTTATTTGTCTGGAGTGTGCTGATTTTTTGGAAAACCAAAGTCAATTTCCAAGTGTTAAAAAGCACATGGCATTTGCCGATGCTCCCTGTGCTGCTGTTTTTGGCATTTTTGATCTGGATTGCGGAAAATATCAGTACTTTTTATGATATCTGGGTTTATCCAAGCCAGATTGATGGTTGGCATATTGTCTGGTGGGGAAAAATCGGTTCGTGGTATTTATTGTTATTGCTGAGCTTGGTGCTGGTCATGAAGATCTTGGGTAAACGCGATACCCAAGGCAATTGGCAGATTGATGATGTTCATCTCTCAGATAAAAAAGGCAAGTAAATACTTGCCTTTGGTCATCGAGCTTAATAGCTTTCAGGAACAACGCGTAAAAATTCGCGGCGGACTTCTTCGTCAGTTTTAAATTGACCAACAAAAGAAACTGTACGTGTGGTTGAGTTTTGTTTACCAACACCACGCATCATCATACACATATGTGCGGAATCAATCACAACGGCAACACCGCGTGCATGAGTCACGCTTGCGACTGCTTCAGCGATTTGCTGCGTTAAATTTTCCTGAATTTGCAAACGACGTGCAAACATTTCAGTAATTCGAGCAAATTTAGAAAGACCCAACACTTGTCCTTCAGGCAAATAAGCAATATGCACACGACCATAGAATGGTAAAAGGTGATGTTCACAGAGCGAATAAAATTCGATATTTTTCACCAGCACCATTTCGCGGTTTTCTGATGGGAAAACAGCATTGTTTGTAACTTCTTCAAGCGTTTGATTATAACCTGAAGTCAAATACGAAAAAGCGCGCGCCGCACGAACAGGCGTATCTTTAAGGCCTGGACGTTGAAGATCTTCACCAACTGCGGTGAGAATTTTTTCGTAGGATTGCTGCATAGACATAACAGGTGTTCACTTACACTGGTTGAGCAAGCTCGGCATTTTAACAGAAAACTTGCGAAAGACCGATACTAATTATTAAAACAGCTTACTGTTTATACTTTGGATTTTTTTCAGCACGTTTCAGTAAAACCAAAACTGCACCTGTTCCACCCTGATTTTCAGGGGCACTGACAAAAGCCAATACATCACGATGCTGACGTAGCCAACCATTGACATAGGTTTTTAAAATCGCTTCTGGCCCTTTACCATGTACGATTTTAATGACATTCTGGTTTTCATCTTTTGCCATTTGAATCAGTTGCAAAATCGCAGCGCGAGCCTGTTCAACGGTACAACCATGCAGGTCAACTGCTTCAAACCAGCGCAGTTTACCTGTTTTTAAATCTTCAAACACACGGTGCTGCAATGTTGCAACCCGATAGTTTAAGGTTTGTTGACTGCCTACTGGGTTTAATGCAGCCTGAGTATCTGACAGTTCTGCATTTTCACTTTCGGTAGCACCTTCCGCTGCAACACGTTTTGCCAGTGTTTGGGCATCAAGTTTTTTTTGCTTGCTACGATTTAAGTTAGCAATATTGCTATTGTCTAACTTTTGCACACCTTGTGTGGCTTTTTTAAATAAATCCCAGTCATCCTCAGGTTCTTCAACTTTGGTTTGGGCAGCAGCTTGTTGTTGTGCCAATTGAGTTGTATGTGGATGAGTGATTTGTTTTTTAAACTGCTTGAGCAGGGACAGTTGCTCTTTTGACAGCGCAGAATCTTTATTACTCATGATAATAAAACATAAAAAAGTGAAATTTTGCTAAGTATAGTACGAAATGACGTGGGGTGAGAAATCAAAAGCCACAGACATATTTTTTAATCTAAATTGCTTTCAAGTAGGGCGGAGGATGCTTTGAAAAATTTTAAATGGTTTTGAAGAATGACAAATATAAAAAACCGAATCCAGACGCATCTAAATTCGGCTTATATCAAGATGTTTTTATAACTGTTCAGGCGTACCAAATAGTGCTTGGAATGCTTGCACAGGATCAGGCTGTTTCATAAAGCTTTCGCCAACCAAGAAGCTGTGAATATCATGTTCTTGCATGATCTTGACATCTTCAGTGGTCGCAATGCCGCTTTCCGTGACGAGTAAACGCTGTGGATCAAGCAATTTTTTCAAACGTAATGAAGTATTTAAATCAACTTCAAACGTTTTTAAGTTACGGTTATTGACACCAAGTAAGCAGCGTTCATCCAGTTGCAGGGCACGCTCAAGTTCGGCTTCATCATGCACTTCAACCAATACATCGAGGTTGAGTTCAAATGCAGTCTGTGACATTTCCTGTAACTGTTGATCGGACAAGCACGCCACGATCAGCAAAATACAATCGGCATGCAAAGCGCGTGCTTCAACCACATTGTAAGGGTCGATCAAGAAGTCTTTACGCAAGGCAGGTAAAGCACAGTGAGTACGGGCAATTTGAATATTTTCATCTGCGCCTTGGAAGAAGTCGACATCGGTAAGTACCGACAAACATGCTGCACCCGCACGTTCGTATTGCTGTGCGATTTCAGCAGGGTTGAAGTTGGCGCGAATCACGCCTTTGGATGGCGATGCTTTTTTAATTTCAGCAATCACGCCTGGACGTTTAGAGCGTAGTGCTTGGGCAAAGCCACGTACAGGTGTTGCTTGGGCAGCCAGTTGTTCAAGGTCTTGCAGGCTATATTTTTGACGGCGCGCGGCGAGTTCCTCAACTTTACGATCAACAATTTTACCTAAAATTGTGTTTGCAATATCTACCATCACCGTTCCTTATGCGCTTTCAATCTGTTTTAGAGTTTTTGTAAATTCGGCAAAAACGCTCATTTTTTCTAGCGCCTGACCACCATCAATAATATCTTGAGCAAAAGCAACGCCTTGTTTGTAGTCTTTTGCCAAACCTGCGACATAAATACCTGCACCCGCATTGAGTGCAATCATATCGGCAGCTTTCTGCCCAATTTCTGATTTGTTCCGTCCAAGCGCATCTTTAATCAGTTTTAAACTGGCTTCAGGGCTATCAATAATTAAGCCATGTAAACTTTGTGATTCAATTCCAACATCTTCAGGTGTAATCACCCACGACTGAATTTCACCATTTTTTAGTTCGGCAACGGTAGTGGTTGCTGCAAGGCTGATTTCATCCAGACCATCTTTGGAATGCACGACCATGACATGTTCAGCACCAAGTTGCTTCATGACCTCTGCCATTGGGTAGCATAACTCGTCAGAAAACACGCCAATGACGAGGCGTTTTACCCCAGCAGGGTTGGTGAGTGGGCCAAGCAAATTAAAAATGGTACGAATACCCAGTTCTTTACGTGGGCCAATCGCATGTTTCATGGCGGTATGATGGTTGGGTGCAAACAGGAAACCAATGCCCATTTCACGGATACAGCGCTCGGTTTGAGCAATGTTCAGATTGAGCTGAATGCCTGCCTGTTCAAGAAGATCTGATGAACCTGATTTGCTTGATACGCCGCGGTTACCGTGTTTGGCAATACTTGCACCAGCGGCAGCAATCACAAAACTAGACGCTGTAGAGACATTAAATAAGTTTTGTCCGTCACCGCCTGTGCCGACAATATCGACTAAATGAGGAACATCACTCACATCAATTTTAATGGCCAGTTCACGCATCACTTGTGCGGCCGCCGTAATTTCGTCAATGCTTTCACCTTTGAGGCGAAGCCCCATCAATAAAGCACCAATTTGCGCATCTGTGGCTTCACCTTGCATGATGCTACGCATGACATCTTGCATCTGGCTTTGGGTCAGGTGAATGTTTTTTGTAATATGGTTTAAAGCTTGTTGAATGTTCATGGCAACCGCTATTTGTAAATATCAAGGAAATTTTGGAAAATTTTGTGTCCGTGCTGGCTCAGAATCGATTCTGGGTGGAACTGCACGCCTTCAACAGGCAATGTCTTGTGTTTTACACCCATAATTTCTTCCATTGAACCATCTGCTTCTTGCGTCCAGCAGGTGACTTCCAGACACTCAGGCAATGTTGCTTGGTCAATCACCAAAGAGTGATAACGCGTTGCAGTAAATGGTGATGGTAAATCACTAAAAATCCCAGTATTGCTGTGATACATGTCAGATAAACGACCATGCATGACATGTTTGGCACGTACAATTTTACCGCCAAAAGCCTGTCCAATACTTTGATGCCCCAAACACACGCCGAGCAAAGGAATTTTACCTGCAAAATGCTGAATGGCAGGAATGGAAATCCCTGCTTCAGTTGGCGAGCAAGGGCCAGGACCAATCACCAGATACTTTGGTTGCCATCGTTCAATATCCTCTAATGAGACTTGATCATTGCGAACTACTTTTACTTCCTGATTTAATTCGCCAAAGTACTGGACGATGTTGTAAGTAAAGGAGTCGTAATTGTCTATCATTAGAAGCATGATATTTAACCTATTGAAGTGCATGCACGTTAAATGTGCTTAGTCCAAAATTACTGATATAGAACATAAAAAACCCTTATCGTAAGAGAAAAAATAAAGGCAATTTCTATAGCGAAAATCATCATAGCAAAAAATAACCATTTTTTGCTGAACTATTTCATGCTGAATTGTTGCATTCTCAACCAAGTGTCGTCTGTGAATTTACTCAAAGTCGGCTAGAGTTTTTATGCCTGACTTAAGTAAGATGAGGGTCGGGAGGATTGTTCCAGTAAAATTTATAACGCACTAAACCTGCACAATATATGGGATAGGGGCTGTTTCATTAAGATTTAAGTCATGGGTTTTGCTTATGAATTTGCTAAACGCAGCGATAACGATGTTTGTAATTGACATTAAATGTTCAAAAAAATGCGTTACTGTATAAAAAAATAGCAATCAAATCGCCATAATCCGTTTATAAATGCACTGCATTAAATCAAAAAGGAAGAATTGCACTTTTTTGGTTCGTTTTATGTGGCTTTTTGGGGAAAGCATAAGAAAATGTCTGAATATGGTGCATTTCATTTTGCACTCAGTATAATAATGATGAAATAATTAGCTAATATTTATTTAGAATATATATTTATCAATAATTTAGCTAATATTTGAAAAGTTGGCACGGGAGTTGCTTTATTACGTCCAACTTCTAACATGCACCTCATACGTGCAATAAAAATACTTGATTGGAGCATAGAGCATGGCGAACAAGGTCCTTGAACTCATCAAAGAAAGTGGCGCTAAATGGGTCGATTTTCGCTTTACAGATACGATTGGTAAAGAGCAACACGTAACTTACCCTGCTGATTCAATTGATGAAGATACATTTGAAGATGGTAAAATGTTCGATGGTTCTTCAATTGCAGGTTGGAAAGGTATTGAAGCATCTGACATGATCTTGCGCCCAGACGCAGAAACATGTTTCATCGACCCGTTCTTCGCTGAACCAACTGTTGTAGTGACTTGTGACGTTATCGAGCCATCTACTGGTCAAGGTTATGAGCGTGACCCACGTTCAATCGCTCGTCGTGCAGAAGAATACTTAAAATCTACAGGTATCGGTGATACTGCATTCTTCGGTCCAGAACCAGAATTCTTTGTATTTGACGAAGTGAAATGGGACATCGACATGTCTGGCGCTCGTCATACATTGATCGCTGAAGAAGCTGCTTGGTCAACTGGTAAAGATTACGAGTCTGGTAACTCTGGTCACCGTCCACGTGTTAAAGGCGGTTACTTCCCAGTTCCACCAGTAGATTCTCATCATGATATGCGTGCTGAGATGTGTAACAAAATCGAAGACATCATGGGCGCTGGTCGTGTAGAAGTTCACCACCACGAAGTTGCATCTTGCCAGTTAGAAATTGGTGTAAGTTTCAACACTATGGTTCTTAAAGCTGACGAAGTACAACAGTTCAAATATGTTGTTCACAACGTTGCGCACCAATATGCAAAAACTGCAACCTTTATGCCTAAACCAATGGTAGGTGATAACGGTTCTGGTATGCACGTTCATATGTCAATTTCTAAAGATGGCAAGAACTTGTTTGCTGGTGATGAATATGCAGGTTTGTCAGAAATGGCACTTTACTTCATCGGTGGTGTGATCAAGCACGCTCGTGCATTGAACGCAATTACTAACCCTTCTACTAACTCGTACAAGCGTTTAGTTCCACACTTTGAAGCACCAATTATGCTTGCTTATTCAGCACGTAACCGTTCGGCTTCTATCCGTATTCCATACGTTTCTAGCCCTAAAGGCAAACGTATCGAAGCACGTTTCCCTGACCCAATGATGAACCCGTACTTAGGTTTTGCAGCATTGTTGATGGCTGGTATTGACGGTATCCAAAACAAGATCCACCCAGGCGAAGCTGCTGACAAAAACTTGTATGACCTTCCTCCTGAAGAAGAAGCAAAAATCCCTACAGTGGCTCACAGCCTAGAAATGGCGTTAGAAGCACTTCAAGCGGATCACGAGTTCTTGTTGAAAGGTGGCGTGTTCACTAAAGAAATGTTGGAAGCTTATATCGACCTTAAAATGGCAGATGTACGTCGCCTTAACACAACAACTCACCCAGTTGAATTTGATATGTACTACAGCTTGTAATTTTACGGCTGTATTCATACCGAAAAAAGCTCGCCTTGTGCGGGCTTTTTTATTGTCGATCTTGGCTATAATAAGAAAAGATAACTGTTGTGTGAGGATAGACTTTTGAGTGACGAGCGATTATTAAAACTAGATAACCAGCTTTGTTTTGCAGTGTATTCTGCTAACTTGGCATTTAATCAAAAATATCGCCAGTTACTTGCACCTTTAGGGATTACTTATCCTCAGTATTTGGTCATGTTGGTTTTATGGGAAAAGGATCGGATCACAGTGTCTGAGATTGGCAAGCGCCTTTATTTGGAATCTTCAACCTTAACGCCAATGCTGAAAAAATTAGAAAATTCAGGCTTGATTACTCGACAGCGTTCCGAACAGGATGAAAGACAAGTGTTAATTGGCTTAACTCAGCAAGGTGCGGCATTAAAACAACAAGCACAGGCTATTCCTGAACTGATTCAGCAAACCAGTCAGTGTGATTTACAAACTTTAATTGAGTTGAAACATCAGCTTGAACAATTGCGTGCTAAATTGATCAAATAATTTACAGTTTGGTCGCTGTGAGTTATTGACTGAATATTTATATCGTGTACGATATATTTGTGTGATACTTAATTTAAAGGAAGAAATCATGTCATTAGAACAGGTCGTATATACTGCAAAAGCCAAAGCAACAGGTGGGCGCGATGGTCGTGCCGTTTCAAGTGATGGTGTTTTGGACATACAACTGGGTGTACCTAAAGAAATGGGCGGTGCAGGTGGTGCATTTACCAACCCCGAACAGTTGTTTGCTGCAGGTTATTCGGCATGCTTTTTAGGTGCATTGAAATTTGTTGCAGCACGTGACAAATTTGATATGCCTAAAGATGCATTTATTGAAGGGGAAGTGGGTATTGGTCCAATCCCAACAGGATTTAGTATTGAAGTGACATTAAATATTCACTTGCCTGGAATGCCACGTGATGAAGCACAGAAACTGGTCGATGCAGCGCATATCGTTTGTCCGTATTCAAATGCAACCCGTGGCAATATTGACGTGACTTTAAAGATCGTTGAATAAAACCTAACCTGATGTGAAAAAGGCTTATCTTTCGATAAGCCTTTTTTATTAGTGTTGATCAGCAGTTTTTGCTTCAGGATCTTGTTTGAGTTTGTCAAATTGTTGTTGAGAACTCATTGCTGCAGATGCATTGCTGTCTTGTTGGTATTTTTCAGCGTAACCAGCACGTTCTTGATCATACTGGGCTCTGGTCTTGACATCTTGAGAAGCTGCAATAAATAGTAACAACACTAAAGCAATAGGAATAAGAAGTGCGATGGCAAAAATTGTCCAGCGCTTACGATCGCGAGCTCGGATTTCTTGTGGTGTTAACATGGGAAATATCCTAAATGGGGCGAAAAGAAACTGACTGACACAGTGCCTAGGTCGCTAGTTTAGAGGATCACTTCACTGAGTCAAAACAAATTCTGCTAGGAATTGGTAACTGCATTAAAAAAGCCCATAAGTAGACTTATGGGCTTTAGAATCTGGCTCTCCAACCTGGGCTCGAACCAGGGACCTGCGGATTAACAGTCCGTCGCTCTACCGACTGAGCTATTGGAGAATCTGGGTAAGGATTTTATGGATTACTTAAGTATAGGTCAAGCCTCTATATGCGATTTTTTGATTTTTTGAGCTTAATTGTTTTAAAAATAATCAGTTATGCCAGTGATATCGTTTAGGACTTAAATCAAATTGCAATATAAATCCACTAATTTAAAGCAAGTGGCAAAACAATACAGATAACAGGAGCCTCTTTGTGAATTTAAAACCACTTTTACTCAGCAGTTGTGTGGCAATCGCAGTCAGTGCGTGTAGTAGCTTGCCGCAGACTACAGCATCACGAAGTAGCCTAATTGCCCCATATGCTAAGGGGCAGTTGGATCAGTTTTCAGGTGCAACCCGCCTAACTGCAGAACGTAGCGAGGCGCTCAAGGCTTCGATTAGCTCTCGTCATGTCAAGCATGTGATTTTATTTATTGGAGATGGCACCAGCGACTCGGAAATTACTATCGCCCGTAATTATGTTGAGGGGGCGGGAGGTTATTTTAAAGGAATTGATGTCTTGCCATTTACAGGCAGTTATACCACCTATTCGGTCAATAAAGACAAAACCATTGATTATGTAACAGATTCGGCAGCATCGGCTTCTGCATGGGCAATGGGTATAAAAACCTATAATGGTGCAATTGGGGTTGATGTGCAGGCAAAAGCACATGAATCAATTTTAGCATTGGCAAAACGTGCAGGTTATGCAACGGGTAATGTCACCACAACCGAGTTACAGGATGCGACGCCTGCGGCACTGATTGCGCATGTCACCCATCGTAAATGCTATTCACCATCTTCAACAGCAAAACTCTGCCCAACCAATGCTTTGGAAAATGGTGGGCTAGGTTCGATTAGTGAGCAACTGCTCGATGCTCGTGCCGATGTAACTCTGGGTGGCGGTGCAACTTCATTTAATGAAATGGCAACTGTGGGGCAATATAAAGGTCAGACTTTATTGGCGCAGGCTCAGGCGCGTGGTTATAAAATGGTTTCCAATGCTGATCAGTTAAGCCAACTCAGCACAGCCAATCAACAGCAACCTGTTTTAGGCTTATTTGCACAGGGTAATTTACCCGTAAGCTGGATTGGTCCGAAAGCGGTGTTGAATGGTAATAAACAAGCTGCACAGCGTTGCCAAATCAACCCTGCACGTGGGGCAGAGGTGCCTAGTTTGCGTATGATGACGGCAAAAGCGATTCAGCTTCTCGAGAAAAATCCAAAAGGTTTCTTCTTGCAAGTGGAAAGTGGCTCGATTGATAAGCAAAACCATGCTGCTGATCCATGCGGGCAGATTGGTGAAACTGTGGCTTTAGATGAAGCAGTCCAAGAGGCGCTGGCATTTGCTAAAACGCACCCTGATACTTTAATTATTGTTACAGGTGATCACGCACATACCAGTCAGATTATTCCTGTGGATACCGATAGCCCAGGGAAAACTGCAAACTTGCTGACCAAAGACCAGTCGCCAATGGCTGTCAACTATGCCACTTCAACGGGGAATAGTCAGGAGCATACAGGCGCGCAAGTACGTATTGCGGCGTATGGTCCACGTGCAGCAAATGTTTCTGGTTTAATTGATCAGACGGATTTGTTTTTTATTATGCGAGATGCATTGAATATTCACTAGGTTTTCAAATCGTTGTGTGTATGCGCTTATTTTTCTCTCTGTGTAAAGTTTCATATCTGCCAATCAAGAGTAAGAAAAATAAAATGAGTTTATGAAACAGGTTTAATCATAGGCTTGGTTGTTGAATAAATGCACAGCTTGTCTGTGCATTTTTTTATTGTCTCTGATCTGTGGGGGTGTTTTAGAGTAGAGCGGATTGTTTTTTGTTTTGCTTAAACTCGTTATGGAGCGGTGTGAATCAAAATAAGGCTCTTCCATGTATCACAAAAAGAGGGTATTCATGATGGGCTATTTTTATATAAAGAAAAGCCCAACATTTATGATGCTGGGCTTTCTCGAATCTTGGCTCTTCCACCTGGGCTCGAACCAGGGACCTGCGGATTAACAGTCCGTCGCTCTACCGACTGAGCTATGGAAGAATAGTGGCTCTCCAACCTGGGCTCGAACCAGGGACCTGCGGATTAACAGTCCGTCGCTCTACCGACTGAGCTATTGGAGAATCTGAAGCGCATTCTATGGATTACTGGCAGTTAGGTCAAGTTAAAAATCAAAAATAAATTTATTTGTTGGATTTATAATCACTTGTCTAGAGCAACTTTAAATTTAGGTCATTTTTGTTATAAAAAAAGGCGTCAAATGACGCCTTTTTTAAAGTTTTCAAAGAAAACTTATTTTTCTACACCAGCAGCTTGACCAGCAAGTTTTGCATTTGCATAGTCCCAGTTCACTAGGCTTTCTAAGAAAGTAGAGATGTATTTAGGACGTGCATTGCGGTAGTCGATGTAGTAAGCGTGTTCCCAAACGTCAATTGTTAATACTGCAACTTGACCATGTGCAAGTGGAGTGTCTGCATTTGAAGTTTTCACGATAGACAGGTTACCGTTTACTTTGTCTGCAACCAACCAAGCCCAACCTGAACCAAATTGAGTTGCAGCAGCAGTCGCGAATTGTTCAGCAAATTTTTCGTAAGAACCGAAAGCTTCATCAATTTTTGCAGCGATTGCGCCAGTAGGTTTACCGCCACCGTTTGGTGCAATAGAGTTCCAGTAGAATGTGTGGTTCCAAACTTGAGCAGCATTATTGAAAATACCAGCTTTAGAAGCATCGCCAGCACTTGCAAGGATGATTTCTTCTAAAGATTTACCTTCAAGGTCAGTACCTTTGATGAGGTTATTCAGGTTAGTCACATAAGTTTGGTGATGCTTGTCGTGATGGAATTCTAAAGTCTCTTTAGAGATGTGTGGTTCAAGTGCATCATAACCATATGGAAGAGCAGGTAGGGTAATCGTTGTCATCTTTCTTTCCTTGCATAAGCTGGGTTTGAAAATTTTGTGGTGAATAGTTTAATGTATTTTTCAACAAAAAACGTGTTTGATAAACAATGAAATACAATATACGTGCTGTTTTATACAATGACAATTCTTTCAATCTGATTTAGATATTATTTAGATGGGATTGTCTTGTTCATAATAAATTGTTTCTACATCAAACTGCTTGCTAAGTGCTTGAGCCAGCCGCTGTACACCATAACGCTCAGTTGCATGATGCCCGCAAGCAAAGTAGTGTACGTTTAGCTCACGTGCTTCATAAAACGTTCGTTCACTCACTTCACCTGAAATATAGGCATCACAGCCTTGTTCTGCTGCTTGAGTAATAAAATCTTGTGCTGCACCTGTACAAAAGCCAATTTTCTGAATTTTTTCAGTAGTCGATGGCAAATGAATAATCTCGCGGTTAAAAACATCACTCAGTTGCTGTTTAAAGGCTTCAGCAGAAACAGCCTGCTTTAAATAACCGATATTGCCAATCGGATGACGATCATTAGGGTTGAGCGCCTGAATATTTTCAAACTCTAAAAGTTCTGCAATCGCAGCATTGTTGCCTAAACTTGGATGTGCATCTAAAGGCAGATGATAACCGACAAGTGAGATATCATGTTGAATCAGTTTTTTAATACGCGCGCCGCGCATGCCTGTAATTGGCGCAGGTTCACCTTTCCAGAAATAACCATGATGGACCAGTAATAGGTCAGCTTGTGCCTCAATTGCAGCATCAATGGCATCTAACGAAGCAGTTACTGCACAAACAATTTTTTTAACGTCTGCTTTGCCTTCGATTTGTAAACCATTTGGCGCATAATCTTTAAATTCAGAGCTGAGTAAAGTTTGATCACACCACTGTAAAATATCCTGTAACTGCGCCATAAAATTCCTCATTCAGTTCAATTGGATCATTCCAAAATCACTACTGTTGTTGTGAAGTTGATTAAGCTTATTGTAACTAAAGCTAGACAAAACCTTGCCAAGTTTTTAGCTTTTCATGAATATTTCATTTTACAATATTGACCCAAAAACTTTTTTGCTAATGAAGAAGATACCCGACAGAGGATGATAACGTGCGCAAAACCTTGACATGGTTGCCATGGATTTTACTAATTTTTGTGATTTTAGGATTTACTGCATGGCAAAAGATGCAAAAGCCCAAAGTAGTGGTTGCATCCGATGGTGTTGCTATGCCAATCGAGAAGCAGCAAGTATTGGTAGAACATAATCAGGAGGGAGGGGTACAGTCTTATCGTAATGCTGTAAAAGTTGCTGCGCCTGCGGTTGTGAATATTTTTACCACACAAAAAGTCAATCGTAGTGATAATGCCTTACTCAATGACCCCGTATTTCGTGAATTTTTTGGCAATCGTACACCTGAAGAACTCAACAAAAATGAAAATAGTTTAGGTTCGGGTGTCATTGTACGTGCTGATGGTTACATCTTAACCAATAACCATGTCATTGCTCAGGCCGATCAAATTGTTGTAGGTTTGAAAGATGGTCGCCGTGCAGAAGCTAAAGTGATTGGTACAGACCCAGATACCGATTTGGCTGTGATTAAAATAGACCTGCAAAATCTGCCTGTTGTACCTTTTAAACTCAGTGGTAATGAAGTGGGGGATGTGGTTTTAGCCATTGGTAATCCATTTGGTGTGGGGCAAACCGTGACGCAAGGAATTATCTCGGCAACAGGGCGCTCAGATTTAGGGATTAATACCTACGAAGATTTTATTCAGACCGATGCTGCGATTAACCCTGGTAATTCAGGGGGGGCATTAATTGATGTTGCAGGGAATTTGGTCGGTATTAATACTGCCATTTTTTCACAATCAGGTGGTTCACTTGGAATCGGTTTTGCAATTCCTGCCAAAATTTGCCAACAAGTGTTTGATGCAATTTTAAAAGATGGTCGAGTCATTCGTGGCTGGCTAGGAATTAGTCTAATGCCGCCAAAACAGGATGCTCAATGGCAGTCATCTGCTGGCAATAGCACAGGTGTTACGGTTGCTGGCGTACTGGCAAATGGCCCAGCAGCAGATGCAGGTGTGCATATTGGTGACAAGATTCTCAAAGTAAATCAGTATGATATTACTTCTGCATCACATTTAATTAATTATGTTGCATTACAGGCACCGAACAGTACCATTCATTTGGCAATTGACCGTAAAGGTACAGCGCTGGACTTGGCTGTGAAAGTTGGAGAGCGCAAGTTAAAAAACAGCACTGCCCAGTATATTCCATTACCAAAACGCTAAATTTAGATGTAAAAAAATCAGTTGCAAGCAACTGATTTTTTTGACTGCGAAAATTAGTTTTCGACTTGAATCCCTGCAACAAGCCAGTCTTGCTGTGAACCTACAGGTTTTACAAAGTGCCAAACTTCAGTGAATGGTTGAGGTAAGCTGTTCATGTCTTCGGAAACAGTTCCTGTAAAACGCACGCTGACAACATACTGACCATTTTCAGTCGCTGAGCCTGCCACCATTGCATTGAGATTGCTAAATTCTGCAACGTCCTGATCTCGGTTTGCCATAATGTCCTGATACATTGAGTTGTATAGTTCAGGTGTTAAGTAGCGGCGAATTTCTTCTACATTACTTGCACTGTTAATGGACTGAATATGGTTAAAACGCTGACGGGCGATGCGTAAAAATGAAGCAGGCTCAGTACCATCAGGTAATTGGCTACCACTGTTCGTATATGCTCCGCCAAAACCTTGATTATTGCTAGCTGAGTTGCCACCTACGTTTTGACCAAAAATATTGGTACTTTCGTTTGTTGGGCTAGCTTGTCCTGAAAATGGTGCAGAACCTTGGCTTTGTGTGTATGGGTTTGCAGTTGCAGATTTTTTAGCGCTCATTTTGCGGTAAATAAAGAAGCCAATGCCTCCGAGTAAAATCAGCCAGATCCAGCCTGGGATACCCGATTTCTTTTCAGCTTGAACATTTTGCTGCGGCGCAGATGTTGTAGTGCCATTATGGTCATTATTAGCTAAAGCGTGGGTCGCTAATGCACCAACTGCTGCACCTGCTGCACCTGCTGCGACCATTTTACCCAGATTTGAACCAGATTTTTGTGGTTGCGGTGCTGCTGGAGCAGATGGCGCTTGGTAAGTTGAAGTTGGTTGTTGGTGTGACTGACTTGGTGTAACAGAACGTGTCATGCCGTGGCTACGACCACCGCCTGCGCGTTTTGCCTCAGCCAATGGTGATAGCACCAATGTTGCCATTAAAATACTAGCAACTAAGCCACGTTGGCGTGTGTTCATTGATTGTTCCTATATAAATACAGATTTTCCATTGCATTTATGCGGTTATTTGAACCGAATTTCAATAGTAAACGAGTAACTTTTATGCGATTGAGCCATGCTGTAATCTGTCTGGTATGTATCGTTGGATTTATAGCTATAAACTCTTAATAATTTACCTTTCGGTAAATTATTCGCTCAGTTGCATGGCTTCGTGCAGGGCCTCATGTAAGCGCGCAACAGCAATAACCTGTACACCTGCAATTGGTTTTTGTGGTGCATTGCCACGCGGTAAAATCACATATTTAAACCCATGTTTTACTGCTTCTTTAAGGCGTTCTTGTCCATTAGGAACAGGGCGAATTTCACCCGATAAGCCGACTTCACCAAAAACTGCAAGTTGTTGTGGAAAGGCTTTGCCACGTAAACTAGAGGCACATGCCAGCAATACTGCAAGGTCTGAGCCTGTTTCAGTAATTTTTAAACCACCAACAATATTGACGTAAACATCTTGCCCTGTGGTTTGTACACCACCATGACGATGCATCACGGCAAGTAGCATGTTAAGACGGTTTTGCTCCAAACCAAGTGCGACACGGCGAGGTTGCCCCTGTGCATCATCTACCAAAGCCTGAACCTCGACCAGTAAAGGGCGTGTGCCTTCACGACTGATCATGACCACTGAACCCGGAATGGCTTCATCATAACGGCTTAAAAAGATGGCTGAAGGGTTGGCAACTTCACGTAAGCCCTTGTCGGTCATGCCAAAAACCCCCAGTTCATTGACTGCACCAAAACGGTTTTTTACGGCACGAATCATACGATAACGTGAGTCAGATTGACCTTCAAAATACAACACACAGTCAACCATATGTTCGAGAACACGTGGGCCAGCTAAAGCTCCTTCTTTGGTGACATGCCCAACAAGAAATAAAGCTGTACCACTATTTTTGGCAAAACGTGTCAATAATGCGGCAGATTCGCGAATTTGTGACACCCCACCTGGTGCAGATTGCAGGGTTTCAGTATAGAGAGTTTGAATAGAATCAAGGATGGCAACGGCAGGGCGTTGCTGAGCCAACACTTCACAAATCCGTTCGACACAGGTTTCGGCCATGACCTTGAGCTGATCGGTGGGGAGTTCTAGGCGTTGGGCGCGTAATGCCACCTGAGAAAGAGATTCTTCACCCGTAACATACAGCGCTGAGTTTTTATGGCTCGCCATGTGCGTTGCAGTCTGTAATAAAATGGTCGATTTACCAATCCCTGGGTCTCCACCAATTAAGACCACTGAACCTGTGACCAGACCGCCACCTAAAACGCGGTCAAATTCGCCAATCCCTGTCACAAGTCGCGTTTCATGTGAAATGGAAATTTGATTGAGTGTGGTGATTTGCGCTAATTGTCCTGCATAGCCACCCGAAAATGATGCTGATTTTGCTCGATGAGTAATGCTCGGTTCTATACGGATTTCAACTAAACTATTCCATTCACCACATTCAGAACATTGTCCCGCCCATTTGGAGTGATCTGCTCCGCATTGTTCACAGCGATAGACCGTTTTAACTTTACTCATGATTTAGTGCTTTTTTGTATAAAAAAATAAAAAAAGGGGCTTAACATTAGCATGTTCATCTGATAAAAAACACTAGAGATCATGGAATCGATCTTGTATGGCTCATGCTTTATGAACGGTGTCTTTGAGACGTCTGTGCCGTATGTCTTTTTTTTAAGCATCTAACTCTGAAATTGGAATGCTAATTGCTATTTGTTAGCAGCAACTCTGTTATGGATAATCATCAATGAGTTTTAACGAGCTAAATGATATTAACGCACCTGACGATTCGATTCATGAATTACAGCGTAATTTACACAATCGTCATTTGCAGTTAATTGCTATTGGGGGTGCCATTGGCACTGGGTTGTTTATGGGGTCGGGTAAAACCATCTCATTGGCAGGCCCATCTATTTTATTAATTTATTTTATTATTGGAATTATGGTTTTTTTCCTAATGCGTGCATTAGGTGAACTTCTCCTGTCTAACCTGAACTATAAATCTTTTGTGGACATGTCTTATGACCTTATTGGTCCAAAAGCAGGTTTTTATGTGGGTTGGACGTACTGGGTTGGCTGGGTACTTACGGGTATGGCTGACTTAACTGCTGTAATTAACTACCTCACTTTCTGGCTCCCACCAGATATGCAGTTTACACCTGCGGGGCAAGCGTTAATTAGTGCAGGCTGTGTGCTTTTCTTAATGTTATTGAACCTATTGACAGTTCGCTTATTTGGGGAAACTGAATTCTGGTTCGCAATTGTGAAGATCGTGGCAATTATTGCCTTAATCTGTGCGGGTGCATACATGGTGTTTACAGGTTATCACTCACCAAATGGTGACGTGGCATCTTTGAGCAACATTTGGGCACACGGTGGCATTTTCCCGAAAGGTGTTGAAGGTTTCTTGGCAGGTTTCCAGATTGCGATTTTTGCATTTATTGGGGTAGAACTTGTCGGAACTTCGGCTGCTGAAGCGAAAGACCCTCACATCAACTTGCCAAAAGCAGTCAATGCAATTCCTGTACGTGTCATCTTGTTCTACGTATTGTCTTTAACTGTGGTGATGTCTGTGATTCCTTGGAATCATGTCATTCCAAACAAGAGTCCATTTGTTGAATTGTTCCTTATGGCAGGCATTCCGACTGCTGCGGTAATTATGAACTTGGTGGTCTTGTCATCTGTAATGTCATCGATGAACAGCGGGATCTTCTCAACCAGCCGTATGCTGTACGGTCTGGCAAAAGATGGTCAGGCACCTAAAACATTAGGGAAATTATCAAAAAGTGCAGTTCCTGCAAATGGTTTGATGTTCTCTTGTGCATGTATTATGGGCGGTGCAATCCTTCAGTTCTTTGTACCAGACACTATTACTGCATTTACTCTTGCAACAACTTTGTCTGTAATTTTGTTTGTATCGGTATGGATCCTGATTATGGTGAACTATATCCGTTATCGCAAATTACGTCCTGAGTTGCATGAAAAATCGACATTTAAAATGCCTGGTGGCGTGTTTATGTCGTATGTTGTGATTGCATTCTTTATCTTTACAATCGGTATTTTGGTACTTGAACCAGATACTCGCCAGTCACTATTGATTAGTCCATTGTGGCTACTGATTTTAGCGATTGGTTATATGTTTAAGAAAAAGAAAGCATAATCAATAATTAAGTGAACTTAAACTCTCCATCTGGGGAGTTTAAGTTTTTATAAGAAATGTAAATTAAAAAAAATCTCATTCGCACTACTTTGGTTCAATACGATCAAAAATGGGTTTCTGCTTTGCTATAATATGGTGCGATTTTAATTTGTAAGTCTCTTTATTACATACATATTTATAAAGTTGCTCTAACTTGGTTCTATTTTAGAAAAATCAAAATCATCTCATGACAGATTCCTGCAATAGAGTCTCATAAGGGGCTGTTGTCTTTTTGGCTGTATTGCATCAAAGGGGGAGTGAACACAAATGAAAGGTAATACGACATGAAACAACAGTCAGTCGAACATCATGAGCTAAGTAAAAGCTTGTCCAATCGCCATTTACAGTTGATTGCAATTGGCGGTGCCATTGGAACAGGTTTATTTATGGGGTCAGGTAAAACCATCAGTCTGGCGGGGCCTTCCATCATATTTATTTATATGATTATTGGCTTGATGGTGTTTTTTGTCATGCGAGCCTTGGGTGAACTCTTGCTCTCCAATTTAAACTATAAGTCATTTATTGACTTTTCTACGGACTTAATTGGTCCTTGGGCGGGTTATTTTGTAGGGTGGACATACTGGTTGTGCTGGATCACCATCGGGATTGCTGACCTATCTGCGATTATTAACTATTTGCAGTTTTTTAATGGCGGACATCCATTTAGCCCTGGGGAAAGTGCCCTGATTTGTGTCGCCTCGATTTTCTTTATTATGGGGCTGAATCTGGTGACCGTGAAACTGTTTGGTGAGATGGAATTCTGGTTTGCACTGATCAAGATTATTGCGATTGTTGTGCTTATCGCTGTGGGTCTATGGATGATCTTTACAGGATTTACTTCGCCTACAGGTGAGCTGGCTTCATTTACTCATTTATGGGCAAATGGCGGTTTCTTCCCAACTGGTTCGACAGGCTTTTTAGCAGGCTTTCAGATCGCCATTTTTGCTTTTGTCGGTGTGGAGTTGGTTGGTACAACGGCAGCAGAAACCCGTGATCCAGAACGTAACTTGCCTAAAGCAGTGAATTCTATTCCTGTGCGAATCATTATTTTCTATGTTTTTGCATTGGTCATTGTGATGTCAGTCACGCCGTGGGATAAGATTAATCCAAGTGTTAGCCCATTCGTAAATTTGTTTACTCACGCGGGTATTGCGGCGGCAGCTATTATTATGAATTTGGTGGTGCTGTCTTCTGTCATGTCTTCCATGAATAGTGGTGTGTTTTCGACCAGCCGTATGCTATTTGGTTTGTCACGCGAAGGGCAAGGTCCAAAACTGTTTGGTAAGTTAAGCCCACGTTTAGTCCCTGCCAACGCTTTATATTTCTCGGCATTTTGTTTGCTTGGTGGTGCTGCACTTCAGTATTTTGTACCCAATACGATTGAAGCCTTCACGTTAGCAACGACATTGTCAACGATACTGTTTATTTGTGTATGGCTGATTATCATCTGGAGTTATATCAACTACTACAAAACGCGCCCAGAGTTACACCAGCAGTCCAAGTTTAAATTGCCTGGTGGTTTGGTGACCTGTTGGGTGGTGATTATTTTCTTCATTGGTATGATTTATGTCTTGTCTTTGGAGCCAGACACTTTAAAAGCTTTAAAGGTGAGTCCAATCTGGTTCTTGATTTTGCTGATCGGGTATTTCTTTTTTAAGCCCAAAAAAATCAGTAAAGATTAAAGCAAAACGCCAGTTCTAAACTGGCGTTTTTTTTTAGAAATACTTTGGTCAGAACAGGGTTCAAGGTATACTGCTTTTCAGTTTACATACAGGTGATGTCTATGATGCGTCAAATGATTGCTGTGATTAGCTTGCTGGCGACAGGTCTAAGCTTGGTGGGGTGTGGGCAGGCTGGAGATTTACAGTTACCAAACGATCCAAATTTGGATACTCGTCCAAAGTATCTGCTTTACCATCGTCATGAACAGCCAAATGCTGCATCTGAAGTCAATACCTCAGCGTCTACACCATCTTCTAAAGTTCAGTAATTTTAAGGATTTATCATGAGTTTTACCCGCATTCAAGGGGTTTTGCATGCTGAACAATGTTCTTTGGAACAGCTTGCACAGCAATTTTCTACACCGCTTTATGTGTATTCAAAAGCCAGCTTTGAAAAGCATTATTTAGATATGGATCAGGCGTTTAGCTTTATTGATCATCAAATCTGCTTTGCGGTGAAGTCAAACTCAAATTTAGCTGTGTTAAATGTCTTGGCAAAATTGGGTGCGGGATTTGATATTGTCACAGGTGGCGAACTGGCTCGTGTGCTGGCAGCAGGTGGTGATCCAAGTAAAGTGGTCTTTTCAGGTTTGGGTAAATCTGAAGCGGATATTGAAAAAGCCCTGAATGTTGGGATTGCCTGTTTCAATGTTGAATCACACGCTGAGCTAGATCGTATTAACAAAGTGGCGGCGCGTTTAGGTAAAAAAGCGCCGATTTCTTTACGTGTAAATCCTGATGTTGATGCTAAAACTCATCCTTATATTTCGACAGGTTTGAAAGAAAATAAATTTGGTATTCCAAGTGATAGCGTGTTTGAAACTTATCAATATGCGCACAGTCTTGAACATTTGGATGTTGTGGGAATTGACTGTCATATTGGCTCACAGTTGACAGAAACTCAGCCATTTGTCGATGCACTGGATCGCGTTATGCTGATGATCGAACAGCTTAAAACGCTAGGGATCCAGTTAAAGCATGTCGATATCGGTGGTGGTCTGGGTGTCACTTATAAAGACGAAGTGCCGCCAACTGTTGCTGAATATGCTAATGCATTGCGTCCTGCTTTAGAAAAATTGGGCTTAAAAGTCTATATGGAACCAGGTCGAAGCATTAGTGCCAATGCGGGTGTGCTCCTGACCAAAGTTGATTTATTGAAACCGACCAATCACCGCAACTTTGCTATTGTCGATGCGGCTATGAATGACCTGATTCGTCCATCGTTATATGAAGCGTGGATGGATATCCAGTCTGTAACGCCACATCAGGATACAGAAGCTAAAGTATGGGATGTTGTGGGTGCAATTTGTGAGACAGGTGACTTTTTAGGTAAAGACCGCGAGTTGGCTCTACAGGAAAATGATACCTTGGCTGTACTGGGTGCAGGGGCGTATGGTTTTGTCATGAGCTCGAATTACAATAGTCGTGGTCGTGCTGCCGAAGTGATGGTTGATGGTGATCGGGCATATGTCATTCGTGAGCGTGAAAGCATAGAATCTTTATGGGAAAAAGAGCGTTTATTGCCTCAGGAGTAATTGTTGATGTTGTTAGAATTTACCAAAATGCATGGTTTGGGCAATGACTTTGTGGTGATTGATCTGATTCGTCAGCGCGCCTACTTGGATGCCGTAACTATTCAGCGTATGGCGCATCGCCATTTTGGTATTGGGTTTGACCAACTTTTGATTGTTGAGCCACCTGATTTTCCAAACGTCGACTTTAAGTACCGTATTTTCAATGCAGATGGTTCTGAGGTTGAGCAATGTGGTAATGGTGTGCGTTGTTTTGCACGCTTTGTACACGAACGTCAATTGACGCATAAAACTAAAATGAAAGTACAGACCAAGGCAGGTATTGTTGAGCCTGAATTGGGGCCAAACGGATGGGTGCGGGTGAATATGGGTTATCCAAAATTCTTACCGCAGGAAATTCCATTTGTTGCCGATGAGCAAGAAGAACTTTATCGCCTTGATCTGGCAAATGGTCAGAACCTGTTGATTGATGTTGTGAATATGGGCAATCCACATGCAGTGACCATTGTGCCTGATGTTTTGACAGCAGATGTTGCAAACTTGGGACCACAAATTGAATCACATGCGCGTTTCCCTGAACGTGTTAATGCTGGTTTTATGCAGATTGTGGATGAAAAGCATGCGCGTTTACGTGTGTTTGAGCGTGGAGTCGGTGAAACATTGGCTTGTGGTACGGGAGCATGTGCGGCAGCAGTCAGCGCTATGCGCCGTGGCTTGTTGGCGAATGAAGTCGAAATTCAGCTTGCAGGTGGCTCATTACATATTGCGTGGCGTGATGGTGATGTAGTCTGGATGACTGGTCCAACAGCTAACGTCTATGAAGGACGTTTTGATTTACGCTATTTCCAAAGCTAAATTGTCATCCCCCAAGCCCGGATCAAGGTCTGGTTTTGGGGGATTTAATGCTTCACTTTATTTTTATAAACATAATAGATCTCGTCGTTTCTTTTTCGTATTTAATCTTTATCAACCATTTGATGTTGAAGTGTTTGCAACATCATTCGTGCTATCTAGTTAATTTTTTGACCTTGAAGCTGCTTGATTATGTAATGGAAGTTTTTCATACTGTAAGCATTAAAAAAATCATACTGCCTAGAGTAAAATTATGCAAAATCAAATGCAGGAACAACAACTTGAGCAATTATTAGAAAAAGCAGCCAAAGAACCTGCATACCGCCCAGAATTCTTACAACAATTATTGATCGGGCATATTTACTGCTTAGGGGTTACAGATCGAACGACTCAGCCGATGCAAACCGAGCAAATTCACCTGAAAAAAGGGGATGAATTGCATCTACAAAAATGGAAAAAAGCGGATGGAACGGAAGCATTACCATTTTTCTTGTCACTAAAAACCTTGCAGCAGTCGATTGAAGAAGAACATTCGTATTTATATCTTCCAACGCAGCAGTTTTTTGAAATGACACTTGGCGATACATTGGTACTGAACCCGATGTCACCTTATGGCAAAGAATTTAGCCCAAGTGAGATTCGTCAGCTTTTACACATTGATGTAGGGCAAGTCGAAAGTTATGAAGTCCAGCAAGACACAGAGGTTTTACTTGGACAACCAACAGAATATCCTTATAAGATGGTGTTACAGTTACAAAAATTCTTGCAAACCAAGCCGCAGGTACAAGCAGCGTATCTGGCACTGATGCATAACCCACAGCGTGATGCTGAACCGACTTTAATGATTGGCTTGCAACTGGATATGCAGCAACCCTTGCAACTGGATCAGTTGATTCAGCAGGTTGGCCAAGTTGCCTTTGAAAGTCTAGATCAACCAAGCCTTGTAGATTTGACGATTATTGATGATCAAAAAAGTGATGGTCTCAGTCGTTATATGCGTGAAGAAACCACACCATTTTATCAGCGTGAACAACCTGAAAAACGCCGTGGTATGCTAACTCGATTTTTTTCTTAATAAATAGGTTGATCTCATGGATATGTTCGAGTTGCTTCATATATGGCTGAATTCTCGTAAAATTCAGCAGCAGTCCGAGCATACATTGTCAGCTTATGAACGTGATGTCCGGGATTTTCTCAATTTTTGCCAGCGCAAGAAATTAGACCTCAATAATATTGCCTCGGCAGATCTGCGTGAATACTTGGCAGAAAAAGTGGAACGGCAACAACTGGCAACCAGTAGTTTGCAGCGCGCTTTAAGTGCAATTCGCCAGTTTATGCAATGGGTTGAGCAGCAGCAGAAAATTGCCCAAAATCCAGCCAAAGATTTCCGTTTAAAGCGCCAGCCACGGGCGCTACCCGGTATGCTGGATATTGAAACCATTTTACAAATTTTGGAACAGCCTGCACCCGAAAAACCTTTAGAGCAACAGCTCTGGCTGCGGGATAAAGCTATGCTGGAATTGCTTTATTCTAGTGGTTTGCGTTTGGCAGAATTACAAAGCCTGAATCTGCAAGATCTCGATTTTGAACGACAGCAGGTACGTGTAACGGGTAAAGGTGATAAAACCCGTATTGTGCCTTTTGGACAAAAAGCCAAGCAGAGCTTGCATCGCTGGTTGCAAATGGCAGCAATTTGGATGGGACAGGCTTTGCAACCAAATAGTGCCGTGTTTATTTCTCAGCGTGGTACGCGTCTGACGCCGCGCCAGATTGAAAATCGTGTCAAAGCCCAAGCATTACGGGCAGGGGTAAATGTTGATTTACACCCACATTTACTCAGGCATTGTTTTGCCAGTCATTTGCTTTCGGCAAGTGGTGACTTGCGTGGTATTCAGGAAATGCTCGGGCATAGCAACTTGAACACGACACAAATCTATACGCATATTGATTTTGATCATCTAGCGCAAATTTATGATCAGGCACATCCGCGCGCGCAAAAGTAAAGCCTAGTATTCGTCCAAAGGTAACTGATAACTTTGCTTAATAATCTGGCTGGGTAAATCGGTTTTCACACTGGTAATACCATTTTTTTTGGTCAAATGACTGGACTGAAACTTGCGGTAACTTTCCAGATCAGGAACCACCACTTTGAGCATGGCATCACATTCACCCAAGATGATGTAACACTCCATGACTTGCGGCAACTCTTTCATGGCTTCAATAAAACAGTCAATAGTTTCTGCATCCTGACCAATCAGCCAAATCCGAGAAAATAAAATCAAAGAGAAACCGACCTTTTGTGGGTCAACCAAAGTGGTATAACTCTGAATCACGCCTGCTTCTTCGAGAAGTTTTACACGCCGTAAACAAGATGAGGGAGATAGTCCCACTTGCTTGGCCAGATCGTTGTTTTGAATTCGTCCATTCTGTTGTAAATGAAGAATAATATTTTTGTCGATACGATCAAGTTTTATTGATATAGACTTGTTTATTTGTTTCATAAATTAGAATTAAATTCGAAAAAATATTTAAATTATAGAATATTTGCAATCCTATTTGATTGGTTTTTTTGGACAATATAGAGACTTTATTTTGTTGTTTTAAAGGCAAAAGCGATGTCTGACTTTACATTATTTGCACTCACCATCATTCCGCTGGTCTTAACGCCAGGGCCCGATATGTTATTTGTACTTTCACAGGCGATGGGTAAAGATTTTAAGTCAGGCATGATGGCAACTTTTGGCGTGTGTTCTGGCTATCTGGTGCATTCGGTCCTGGTTGCCCTGGGAATTTCCGCGATTATCGTGTCCTATCCGATGCTATTTAATGCAATTCGATTTTTTGGGGTTGCGTATTTGGTGTACCTTTCAATTCAGTTATTTCGTTCAGCATTTCAAAGTAAAGGTATTCGGTTATCAGCGGCACAGACTCATAACCCCATTCGCAAAGGTTTTGTAACTTCATTGCTTAACCCCAAAGTCATGCTGATTTATTTTGCGATCTTGCCGCAATTTATGCACAGCAAAGGCAACCCTGTAGTTGAAGGCTTGCTCTTGTCTTTAATTTTTATAAGCTCATGTATTATCGTATATTTAGTGTTGTCATTTATTGCGGTCAAAGTGACAGAGAAAGCAGGTTTTGATCAGCGTAAACAAAAATGGGTCGATGCCACCTCTGCGAGCATGATTATGCTGGCGGCTACATGGCTCATGGCTCACTAAATTAAAAACGTTTTTCTGCCAGCATATTGCTGGCTTTTTTATATTTGTGAATATCGTATTTATGACAATATCGTCGAGATTATTTTTTGCTCAACTTATCAGTAGATGTGGGTATTTCTGATGTTGATCATGAGGAAAATTGATGATTTTGATAAAAATGACCTATGAGTTTAATTTTTTAAATCATTGTTTTTTATCTTAAAAATTAATATAAACTCAGGTAGAATATGTCGCGTAAAGCTTTTCTTTGAACTGGCCAATTCACGTTTTTAACATAATTTCAGTCTCTGTTGAGAAATTGTGACTTGACCGAAATGCCAAACGCATTGCAAGATAGGCAACGAAACGAATTTTTGAAAAGTATCGCACTTTTCTTCTAGATCATTGGATACTACAGCCGAGGAATACATGAAGGCTCTTGTTGCTGTCAAACGTGTGGTCGATGCCAACGTTAAAGTTCGCGTTAAGCCGGACAATAGTGGTGTTGATTTAACCAACGTAAAAATGTCAATTAACCCATTTTGTGAAATCGCAGTTGAAGAAGCGGTTCGCTTAAAAGAAAAAGGCATTGTTTCTGAAATCGTAGTGGTTTCAGTGGGTGCAAAAGAAGCTCAGGAACAAATTCGTTCTTCTATGGCACTTGGTGCTGACCGTGGCATCTTGGTTGAAACAGCCGATGAGCTAGGTGCTTTAGAAGTTGCGAAAATCCTGAAAGGTGTTGTTGCACAAGAACAACCACAATTGATTCTTTTGGGTAAACAAGCCATTGATGATGACTCTAACCAAGTTGGTCAAATGTTGGCAGCACTTTTAGGTGTAGGTCAGGCTACATTTGCATCTGAAGTGAAAGTTGAAGGTGAAAAAGTTCAAGTTACCCGTGAAATTGACGGTGGTTTACAAACAATCGAACTGAACTTGCCTGCAATCATTACCACTGACTTGCGTTTGAATGAACCGCGTTATGCGGCTTTGCCGAACATTATGAAAGCACGTAAAAAACCGCTGGATACAAAATCTCCTGCGGACTATGGCGTAGCTACAGGTAGCAAACTGAAAACTTTAAAAGTTGAAGCACCAGCAGAACGTCAAGCGGGCGTACAAGTGAAATCTGTAGATGAGCTTGTTGATAAACTTAAAAATGAAGCGAAAGTGATCTAAAAGGCAGGGATAACATCATGAGTATTTTAGTCATCGCTGAGCACGACAACCAAACTTTAAATGGCGCAACTTTAAACGTTGTTGCAGCAGCGCAAAAAATTGGTGGCGACATCACTGTTCTTGTAGCAGGTTCAGGTGCACAAGCTGTTGCTGATGCAGCAGCAAAAGTTGCAGGCGTTAGCAAAGTTCTACTTGCTGACAATGCAGTTTATGCCAACCAACTAGCAGAAAACGTTGCCGGATTAATTGCTGATTTGGGTAAAGGCTATAGCCACATTTTGGCAGCAGCAACCACAACGGGTAAAAACATTTTGCCACGCGCTGCAGCTTTGCTGGATGTGAGCATGGTGAGTGATGTCATTGCGGTTGAATCAGCAAATACCTTCAAACGCCCAATTTATGCAGGCAATGCAATTGCGACTGTACAATCAGAAGAAGCAATCATTGTTGCGACTGTACGTACTACAGCTTTTGATGCGGTTGCAGCAGAAGGTGGTGCAGCAGCTGTTGAAGCAGTGAGCGAAGCTAAAGATGCAGGCGTATCAAAATTCGTTTCAGAAGAAATCGTAAAAACTGAACGTCCAGAGCTTTCAGCTGCACGTATCGTGGTATCTGGTGGTCGCGGTGTGGGTTCGGGTGAAAACTACCACAAAGTCCTTGATCCATTGGCAGACAAACTGGGTGCAGCGCAAGGTGCATCTCGTGCTGCTGTTGACGCAGGCTTCGTACCAAACGACATGCAAGTGGGTCAAACAGGTAAGATTGTTGCACCAGATTTGTATATCGCGGTTGGTATCTCTGGTGCGATTCAGCACTTGGCAGGTATGAAAGATTCTAAAGTGATCGTTGCGATCAACAAGGATGAAGAAGCACCAATCAATGCGGTTGCAGACTACTGGTTAGTGGGTGATTTGAATGAAGTTGTACCTGAACTGGTATCTAAGCTTTAATTGAGTCATTTAAAAAAAAACTCTGCTTCGTGCAGAGTTTTTTTATACTTAAAATTTGTGTTTGAGCAATTTTCCTTGAAGTTAAAAATTACAAATATATTCAGAGAAAAATCTCAATTTGGGCTCGAAGAATCCTTCCAAATTGGGCGAATTGGATAAAAAAAACATTATCAAAAAAATACTCAAAAGTATGTGTAAAAAATCAGCAAAAATCAGAGGAATTTTATAAGAGAAATGTGATTCTATGGGCTTGGAGCACCACAAAACACAGGCGAATATGCTAAAATATCGCGTTATGTTTTTCAGTTTTAGTGATAATTTTTTCACTAATTTTTCTGAATTTTTTCAAGTTTTTTGGCTGCTTATCGATGATAAATGGTCAATATAATAAGGAGTATGCATGAGCGTATCGGAAATCCGACCGATTGCCATTGAGGATGAACTCAAGCACTCGTATCTTGATTATGCCATGAGTGTGATTGTCTCTCGTGCATTGCCAGATGTGAGAGATGGTCTCAAACCTGTTCATCGTCGTGTGCTATATGCGATGCATGAGTTGGGCAATGATTATAACAAGGCCTATAAAAAATCTGCCCGTGTAGTTGGTGATGTGATCGGTAAATATCACCCGCATGGCGACTCTGCGGTGTATGAAACCATCGTACGTATGGCACAAGATTTTAGCTTGCGTTATCAGTTGGTCGATGGTCAAGGTAACTTTGGTTCAATCGATGGCGATAGCGCTGCTGCAATGCGTTATACCGAAGTGCGTATGACCAAGCTTGCTCATGAGCTTCTGGCCGATCTTGAAAAAGACACGGTCGATTGGGAAGATAACTACGACGGCTCTGAGCGTATTCCTCAAGTTTTACCTACACGTGTTCCAAATTTACTGATCAATGGTGCTGCGGGTATTGCAGTCGGTATGGCGACCAACATGGCGCCGCATAATATGACCGAAGTGATTCACGCCTGCCTTGCTTATGCAGATAATCCAAATATCTCTATTGAGGGTTTGATGGATCATATCAGTGGTCCAGATTTCCCAACAGGCGGCATTATTTACGGTAAATCAGGCATCGTCGATGCTTACCGTACAGGTAAAGGTCGTTTGCACATTCGTGGTAAGTATCATTTTGAAGAAGATGAGAAAACAAACCGTACCACGATCGTCTTTACTGAGATTCCATATCAGGTCAACAAAGCGAGAGTCATTGAGCGTATTGCTGAGCTGGTCAAAGAAAAGAAACTTGAAGGAATTTCAGAGCTGCGCGATGAGTCTGATAAAGACGGTATGCGTATTGCGATTGACTTAAAGCGTGGTGAAAATGCTGAAGTCGTGGTCAATAACCTGTTCCTGAATACACAGCTTGAAAATTCGTTCAGCATTAACATGGTTTGTCTCGACAATGGTCAACCAAAGTTAATGAATCTGAAAGATATCATTGCTGCGTTTATTCGTCACCGTCAGGAAGTCGTAACACGTCGTACTATGTTCGAATTGCGTAAAGCACGTGAACGTGGGCACATTTTGGAAGGCTTGACGGTTGCATTGGCGAATATCGATGCCATCATTGAAGCGATTAAAACTTCAGCGAACCCAGCAGAAGCACGTGAACGCCTACAAGCAGGCGAGTGGGCTGCGGGTGGTGTAGTGAGCTTGCTGGAAAAAGCAGGCGCGATTTCAGTTCGTCCAGATGAAATTGAGGGTGAAGATCCAAACCGTCCATTTGGTTTGATTGATCAGCGTTACCGTTTGTCGCCAACTCAAGTTAGCGCAATTTTAGAGTTGCGCTTACATCGTTTAACAGGTCTAGAACAAGATAAACTTCATGCAGAGTATAGTGAGATTTTATCTCAGATTGCTGAATTTACAGCTATTTTGAATGATTTTAACTTGTTGATGAATGTTATTCGTGAAGAATTAGCACTGATTTTGCAACAATATGGCGATGCTCGTCGTACAGAAATTGTGGAATCTCGCGTTGATTTCTGCCGTGAAGATCTTATTCCAGAAGAGCAAGTCGTACTCACCGTTTCTAAAACGGGTTATGCAAAAACGCAGCCACTCTCTGACTATGCGGCTCAACGCCGTGGTGGTCGTGGTAAATCTGCAACCAGCATGAAAGAAGATGACTATATTCAACATCTGATTGTAGCGTCTAACCATGCAACAGTACTGTGCTTTACCAATGTGGGTAAAGTTTATCGTCTGAGAGTATTTGAAGTTCCACAAGCTTCACGTGGGGCGAAAGGTCGTCCGATGGTTAACTTGCTACCACTTGATGCCAATGAGACGATTACCGCAATTCTTCCGTTGACCGAGTTCCCAGAAGACCACTATGTATTCATGGCAACAGCATCGGGTACAGTAAAACGTGTGGAATTGGCGCAATTTGCAAACATTCGTGCTAATGGTTTGCGTGCAATTGAGCTTAATGAAGAAGATACCTTGATTGGCGTTGCGATTACTGATGGTAATCAGCAAATTATGCTGTTCTCAAATGAAGGTAAAGCCATTCGTTTTGCTGAAACTGATGTGCGGGCAATGGGGCGTACTGCAAAAGGTGTACGTGGTATGCGAGTTGCTCTTGCTGCAACTGCACTTGAGGTGGATGACACTGAAACCGAAAATGATGATACGGATGATACTGAAGACAGCGCAGATTTGAATGTGATCAGCCGCATTGTATCGTTAGTCGTTGTCCCTGAAACAGGTGAAGTGCTGTGTGCGAGTGCAAACGGTTATGGTAAACGTACACCAGTCGATGACTTCCCGACCAAAAAACGTGGTGGTAAAGGCGTTATTGCGATTAAAACTTCTGAGCGTAATGGTGAGTTGGTCGGTGCAGTTGCGATTGATGAAACCAAAGAGCTCATGTTGATCTCCGATGGTGGTACTTTAGTGCGTACTCGTGCGTCTGAAGTGGCAACTACAGGGCGAAATGCACAAGGTGTTCGTCTGATTCGTTTGGGTGAAAATGAAACACTGGTTGGTGTTGAAGCTATTGATGCCGTTGAGGAAGATGAAATTGAACTCGACATCAGTGAAGTGAATGAATCTGTTGAAACTGAAGAAGTAGACAATACAGAAGAATAAATCCAGATCTGCCTCATTCTGAAATAGGTGGTACTTATTTTCAGAATGAGGTCTACAGGTCAAAATAAAAGAGGAAGCCTAGGCTTCCTCTTTTTTGTTATTGATTAAATATAAACACGTCATAATTACGTTGATGCAATACTTTAACCTGAGGGTCAGGAGATTTAAACTCACCTGGGCGACTAATCACAATCAAAGGCTGTTTGTTTTTCAAAGCCTGCTCAAAGGTCGCATCGTTCCATAAATTGCGTTTTAACTCGGGTTCAAATAATAAGCCATCTTTGATTTCTACAGCCGAATTATCTCCCCCAACAGCATCCCAGTTATTTACCAAATATATAGGTGATTTCCAATCCAGTAAAAATGGCACATCATAAAAGTAGTAGCGATAGAACACTAGCTGCGTATTACCATGTAGATATTGCTGAAATTGTAACTGGTCAGAATTGGTTTTCGTATCGAACAATCGAACTGCAAAAGGAACACTTGAACATAGCACCAGCAGACTAAGTACTGTCGCTTGTAAAAAAGAGATCTTTTTAGCTTTATAACAGGCCAGAAACACCCATGGGCTAGCTGTTAAAATTGCGCCGAGCAGAGAAATAAGACCAATACGCTGAAAATAAAAATCATGATTAGTTTTCATGACATGTGGTGTAATCAATATAGCGAGTCCCATTAAGGATACAAAAATTGAAACACCAAAAATCTGTAATTTATTTTTAGGTAAGGTTAGTGTCTGCTGCACCCATGCTGTGATGAGAATCGTCAGTGGGGCAACGACAGGTAAAATATAACCTGCTAATTTTGATGGCGGAATTGAAAAAAAGATCGTGACAGAAACGAACCACCAGAGCAGTAAAGCAAGAATTGGCGATGGAACGACAGTACGAATATGTTGTTTCGCGCCTTTAAAGCCTGTCACGAGTAACCAAGGTAAGAAACTGATCAATAAGATGACCAAATAAAAAAACCAAGGTTGTTTATTATTGAATCCTGACGAGCTAAAGCGGCTAAATTGTTGGTCAATAAAGAAATAGTTTAAAAAATTTGAATAATGGTGTTGCGCAAAATACAGCCATGGACCGACTAGACAAATAAAGAGCAAAATGCCCAGTGGATTCAGTAAAGATGGGATTTTTCTCCATTCTTTACAATAAATCACCCATGGCAAAATCACCATTCCTGGAACCAATACACCAATTAGTCCTTTACTCAAAAAGCCGCCAGCACAGGCAACATAGCCTAGGAATAAAATCGATTTTTTCCCAGACAAAGTAAAATCTGCAAAACAGAAAACGGTCAGTGTCATCCATGTTGCAACCAGTAAATCGTGGTTCACATACTGACTGCTGCCAAAAAACAGTAAGCTGGTTGCTAGAATTAGTGCACTGAGCTGGGCAACACGCTCATTGATATATTTGCGAACAAAGAAAAATAGACTGACTAACATTAAAGTGCCAGCAAGTACAGGCACTAAGCGTAATACCCATAAATGCACACCAAAAATTTCCATCAAACCTGAACTGATCCAGTGCAAGAGAGGAGGTTTATGCATAAATGGAAAGCCATTGATACGTGGTGTGAGCCAGTCGCCAGTTTCAAACATGGCCCGGCTGATATCTCCATAACGTCCTTCATCAGGTACTGACATTGGTCTGATGACGGAAGTGATGAATAGCCAGATCGGTAGCAAAATCAGTAATAATTTAGATGATCTAAGTAAAGGTTGCATAACATAGCCTCAATGCTGGAATGCAAAAAATCGGTTCAATAAAAAGGTAAAAATTGCAGTAAGAAAAATCGCAATAATGACCAAAATGGATAGTGAAATATTTAGATAGTGATGTGAAATAAGCAATAAACTTTCATTGAATCCAAAACCTAAAGTTGCAACGACAAAAAATTTAGGTAAGGTTTGCCGATGTGAAAGCTGCTGAGCTTGAAATGTAAAATGTCGATGCCCAAAGTAACTTACCCAAAAAGCAAGACAAAAAGCAATGAGATTGGCATACGCTAAAGCGATATGCATTTGCTCAAACAGTAGAATCACAATAGCGTAATGCGTCAATGCCGCAAGCACACCAATGATCCCAAAGCGAGCAAATGTAAGAACATGAGCAAGCATTAGGAGGTCTTATTATCAGATGTTGATGATGAATTTTTAGCTTTAGAGTATTCTGCAGCAACAATATATTTAGGACGATTTTTAACTTCAGTATAAATACGTCCGATATATTCTCCAAGAATACCAATAAATAGTAACTGAATTCCACCAAGCAATGTCATGCCAGCAACAAGCGTTGCCCAACCTGGAACACTACTACCTTCGATGAGTGTTTTAAGAATTATCCAGAAACCATATGCCATCGCCATAAATGCGAGCAATGCGCCCAGATAAGTACTGACTCTTAACGGTAAATCTGAAAAGCCCGTTAATCCAGAAATGGCAAGGTTAAACAGGGATTTGAAATTGAAACTTGATGTCCCGTGCTGACGTTCTTGTTCAGAAAATTGTAGTCCAATACTTTTAAAACCCACCCACGCGTACAAACCTTTCATATAGCGGTTTTTTTCAGGTAAGTTTTGAATGGCTTTAACTACTTTTTCATCAATTAAACGGAAATCTCCTGCATTTTCAGGGATTTCAACGGAAGTACTAAAACTCATTAATTTATAATAAGCATGGGTGAAAACGCGTTTGAGCCAAGATTCGGTATTACGGCTGCGAATACCATAGACCATGTCATAGCCATTACGCCATAAATTGAGCATGGTTGGGATTTCATCAATCGGGTGCTGAAAATCGGCATCAATCAATAATGCAATATCTCCTGTAACATGATCTAAACCTGCACTGAGTGCAGCTTCTTTACCAAAATTACGAGAGAGTTCCAATACACGCAGAGGGTAATTCTCAACTAAACTGTATAAAACATCTAAGGTGTTATCTTTACTACCATCATCAATCACAATGATTTCATAACCAGCAAGATCTAACTGGTCTAATTTGGCAGCCAAAGCTGGAATAAACTGGGGTAAATTTCCTGCTTCGTTATAAGCAGGAATCACACAAGATAGAAATGGATTGGTTCTCATGCGTTTACTCCGATACGTGAAAGAGTAATTTGATAATTCTGACAGTCAATTGCAAATTGTTCAGATGCTAAATACCGATATTCTTGTAGCCGTGCTATTGTAATTGGATCAGTATTTTTTATTAAATCCTGCGCAGGATGACACATAATCAAAAGATTGTCTTGCGCTTGGCTTAACCATTTTTGGTTCAGATGAGCATAATCAATTTGCTGAAAATCATAAATTCCAGCAAAAAATTGATTTTGTTTAAAGTTATTTTGCATACATAAGTGATTAAGGGTTGCTGAACCTAATTGCATGAGCATATATGTTTTAAACTGATAGGGTGAAACTACAAGAGTATGCCGGAGATTTCTTACCCAGCCTTTAAAATTCTGTTCTTTTAAAAACTCTATCAGTACTTCACGAATCACTGGAAACTGATGAACATGTTGATGCCCATCAATAAAGTCAGGTGCTTGCCCCAACGCTTCGATAAAAGCATTCCATTGCTCGGTGATGCTATCGCGAATCTGTTGACGGTCAAGTAATCGAAGCCATGCTTTAACCATGAGTGTATTTAAGGGAAAAGCGACAGTCTTGTCATCAAAAGCATGGGTAAAATTGAGGTGTAACCCTAAATCCGCCTGAGCAGCATAAGGTTTTAATTGCTGTGCCGCTTGTGACCAGTCAGGTGATTGGGTCATGCAAGATGTCGCGTGCAGCCGCTGTTGTGCAATCAGCTCAATGATTGCCGTAGAAATACTTGGATGTAAAGCAAAATCATCGGCGCAGTAGCAGACATGTGTCATTTTAGACACTCGCTTGCATTATTATAAATCATATCAAATATCTACAAAATAAAAGATGCGTCTAATATGCTCAGTATCCCTTAAGAACAACTTAAGTGTAAACTGGAGAAAATGTTGTTACAGAGTAAAAAGTGATTTAATCAATGAGCTTAGACGATCTAAATACATTGCAAATCCGAGCTGTTTTAGTCCCATTCTAAAGTCATGTAACCTTAGAATGGGGAAGATGAATTATTGAGACAGTACAATTTTCTTTAAAACGTCAACCAAAACATTAAATTCATTGTGTAATGGTGTGCTTTTACGGGTAACTAACGCGATAGTGCGTACAGGTGCCGCCTCAATATGTTTGACTTGCAAATCCGCATGGTATTGTAACATCGGGCGTTGTAAGGCAATTTCAGGCAATAAGGTATAGCCTAAGTTTGACGATACCATTTCAACTAAAGTTGGAAGAGAGCTGGCTTTTAATCGGTGATCATTTTTACGCTCGCCAATTGGGCAGGCACTTAAGACGTGATCGCGTAGACAATGACCTTCCTCAAGTAACATCAAGCGAGAGAGATCAAGATCATCAAGGTTACTCGCGCGGATACATTGCTGATCTGCTTTATGATGTACCAAGACCAGATTTTCTTTGGCAATCTCGGCAACTTTGAGTCCACGTGTGTCAAATGGCAGGGCCAAGACAATCATGTCCAGATTACCATGTTCCAGTTTTTCAACAATCTTTTCACTTTGAGCTTCATGCAGATGTAACTGGATTTTAGGTAAATAATGATGCACTTCATCAAGCAACTGCGTCAAAATGAAAGGAGCAATGGTTGGAATAATCCCTAAATGTAAATCGCCAGTGAGTGGTTCACTCATTTCCCGGCTGAGCCGCATGAGATCTTGAGCATCTGCAAGTAAAACCCGAGCCCGCGCAACCACTTGTTCCCCTAAAGGTGTTAAACGTACATTTTGGCGATCGCGTTCAACCAAAACACCACCAAGTAAACGTTCTAACTCCATAATGCCGCCAGATAAAGTCGACTGGGTTACAAAAGAGCGACGTGCTGCCTCGGTAAAATGCAATGTTTCAGACAGTGTTACTAAATAAGAAAGCTGTCTTAAAGAGGGTAATGCAGCCATAGTGTCCTGATACTTTTAAGGTTTAAAGTGATGTGCGAATAAACCACTCAATTGAGGGATAAAATGTGGTGGAATATCATGCCCCATTCCGGCAATTAATTCAAATTTTGCTGCTTTAATTGCTTTTGCAACAACCCGACCATGTTTAGGTGGTAATAATCGGTCACTTGCACCATGAATGACTAACGTAGGTTGTTGAATTTGTTGATCCCACTTGAGTAATGATCCTGTACATAAGATCGCCAGTAATTGATGCAATACACCATTTGGGTAGTAACTGCGAAAATAAGCTTTACGTGCAAATAGTCGGATTTCTTCGACATTAATATAATTGGGTGACCCAATAATCTTGTAAAGCTGTACATTCTGCCGAATGATTTCATCTTCTTGTGTTGGGCGTTTGCTGATCATCAGTTTAAGCTGCTTGATACCAGGTGCGGGTAGCAGTGGCTGATTGTTACTGGTGAACAGTAACCCTAGCTTACTAATTTTTTCTGGATATTTTGCTGCCACAATCTGGGCAATCATGCCACCCATTGAAGCTCCAATCAGGTTACATTGACTAATGTCCAGTTTATCGAGCAGTAAGCCAACATCATCGGCCATATCTTCCAGAGTATATGGCGCACCATGATTTTTAAGTCCAACACTAAAACGTGCCATCATGCTGAGTAAATGATGGGAGTTTTGCGGCTCTGTGGTAATTTTGCTAGATAAACCAATATCTCGGTTATCAAAGCGAATGACACAGAAACCTTGATCAATCAGTGATTTGCAAAAAAAATCTGGCCAAAGAATCAGTTGCCCACCTAAACCCATAATCAGCAAAATACATGGATGCTCGGGGTTGCCACCCATTTCAATATGCAATTGTATGCCATTGCCGAGATCAACTTGTGCCTCACGCATATACTTACTATATGGTGATGGGCTAAACACAATATTTTGATTCATTGTGAGCATCCATGAAGTGTGATTATGCTTGTGGTGGAATTAAATCAGGCACCAGTTTGGTCAACGCTAAACGCTGTTTGGCTGCTGTTGCGCCAAGCAGTACAAAGCCACGAATGGTTCCTTCACTATCGACAGCTTTAGATAACATGCCATCTTCAAAATGTTCAGTTTCCCAATTCACATCGACATTATGTGGTACTGGCAATACAGTGAGTGGAGCAGCAGGTGTTTTAACCGCAACTGGCATAGCAGGGTAGTGAACATGAGTGTGTTGACCTACCAAAGTTTTTGCCAACGCACGTGCTTGTTGCATAATTGGCATCACGTATGGCAATAAAAGTCCATTCACTTCGGCACAGTCACCGACAGCATAAATATCGGGCTGATTGGTTTCCATTAGACTATTGGTCAGAATTCCGCGACTGGTTTCAATCTTGGCATGCTTGGCAATATCAATATTCGGCTGTAAGCCCACCGCACATAACACGAGATCTGCTGCAAGGCTATGACCATTTTCGAGTGTCACGACGTAATGTCGCTTAACTTTACTAATTTTCTCAACGGTTGTGCCAAGAATAAACTTAATACCACTCTCGTGCAGTTTCTTTTGAAATTCTTCAGCAACATATTGTGGCAATAGACGACCAAGCGGTTGTGGTGCTAAATCAATAACAGTTGTTTGATAGCCTGTGTGCTGTAAATCATTGGCAAATTCACAGCCAATTAGCCCAGCGCCTAAAATGGCAATCCGTTTATCTTGTTTTTGATCTAGCTGCTCGCGAAATGCGCGGTAATCGGTGAGTGAATTCACAACATGAATATCATCACTACCATCGCCAGAAATCGCTAAACGAATTGGATTTGCTCCCACAGCTAAAATGAGTTTGCTGTAACCCAGTTCGACAGTTTGTTGATTCTGCACATAGCTTAACTGGTGCTTTTCAGCATCAATATGATTGACCCAAGCATGTGTTTCAATGCGCATGTTGAGTTGCTCAGCCATTTTGGTTGCATCTGCAAGTGCGATCTGAGCAGGCTGTTTATTGCCTGCCAAGGCATTTGATAATGTTGGCTTGGCATAACTTGCTGCATCATCAGCACAGATCATGATCAGTTCTTGTTCTTTGTTTAATTTTCGGTATTCACGTGCCAGGGTATAACCCGCCATACCCGAACCCACAATCACAATAGGCTGCATAATATTCTCCAAAATGTTTTTCTTAAGTAAAAAGACCATGTTCAAACATGGTCTTGAGCGGTTTTATACTTCAATCATTTCAAAATCTGCTTTGGATACTCCACAGTCTGGGCAGGTCCAGTCATTGGGTACATCTTCCCATTTTGTCCCAGGAGCAATGCCATCTTCTGGCCAGCCCGTTGCTTCGTCGTAAATCCATCCACAAACGATGCATTGATATTTTTTCATGAGTATCTCCAAAATGCTGATGGGTAACCAAAAAATGCCTGTCAGCAGTACTGTTATAAGGGGAAGCCTGATCATTGTAGTTTACAGGTTCTTATCTTGAAATTTTTACCTTGTTGTACTGTAAAGTAAAGAAATTCTTGGAAGATTACGTCTTAAAAAAGAAGTAATAATAAGATGAAGCTCATATTTTTTATGTCTTAGACTAAGGTGGTAATGCAAAAAAAATAAAAATGCATAGAATATTATCGGGATTTTATTCATGTAAAAATAAATTTAATTATAAATCAATAACTTATATTTGTTTTTAGGCTAAAAAACGTTAATTGAATAAAAAATAATAGTTTTTTTTAGTTTAATTGGTTAAAATTAGCTCAAATCGATAGCTTAATATTCTCCTGCCATGAACTTTGCTCAAACTTTTTGGTCTCATATTCGTACCATTCCAGATTTCCCAAAAACCGGGATTTGTTTTTATGATTTGACACCGTTGTTGGTGAATCAAATTGAAGCATTGTCCGATGCTTTGGTTGCAAGTATCCCAGCAGACAAAATAGAAGCTGTAGACAGCTTTGTTGCTGTAGAAGCGCGTGGGTTTGTGTTGGCAAGTTTCTTGGCACAACGTTTAAACAAAGGTTTAATTTTAGTGCGTAAAGCAGGAAAATTACCGCCGCCAGTTGTGGGTGTGGGTTACAGCTTGGAATATGGTTTAGACAAACTTGAAATGTCAGCTGATGTTCAGCCAAACCAAAACGTGATTTTGGTTGATGATATTTTGGCAACAGGTGGTACATTAAAGGCAGTTCAAACATTAGCAAACAAATGCCAGCTCAATGTTTTGGGTGCAACAATTCTGTTGGACTTAGACACTGCACATAAAGATATTGGTTTGGATGTTTGGTCGGTTGTTCGTGAAAGCGAAAAACCACAGCAAGAAGAAGCTGTTGCGTAAGCACTAAAACAGAATTCAAAAAATGCCGATCTTAGATCGGCATTTTTTATTTTGGTGATGGCTGAAAATTTTGCTCAAATTGCTGAACGAGCAAATTAATGTTTTCTGGGTGTTCAAGTCGATGATAGCCACCTGTATAGGTGTGTACAATCATGAAACGCTCTAAAATTTGTTGTGTTTGATACATGTTGAGCATTTCATCCCCCAATTCTAAATAGGCAAACTGCGGGATGTCATGATCTAAGTCTTTTTCTTCAATAGCAGGGTAATCATCACGAAATTTGGGTGCAAGACTTGGATTGGCCACAATTGCAGGCAAATGAAACTGATAAGACATTCTCAGTGTCCAATACCCTCCAACGCCATGTCCCACCAATAAATCTGGTTTAATTTTTTCAATAATGTTTTGGTAGAGCATTTCAACCGTTTGAAAACTTAAATTACGATAATCGACGTCTATACAAAATTTTTGTTTTGCTTGAATTGCATGGAATTTATTGGATTCCTTAGATGAATCCAATCCGTGCAGGAATAGAATTTTGGCATTATTCATCTTCATCGAGTTGGTTTCATCACAGGATAATGTAGAAAAGTCAGCTAGAAACATGCATTTGGTCTTAAAATGTTTGCGGTTTCTGCCATATTTTACGTTGCTTGAGTAGTTATGTGAGCTAGCGAAAGGTCTAAAAAGATTTTGTTTTAGACTAAAGTTGCATAACTGGGATGATTTTTTGAACCGATTTTCAAGAATTCTTTCGAAAAAAGCGCGAATTCTGCTATGCTATGGGACTTCATTTTTCAACTACTTTTTCGAGGCAGAGATGACGCAACACAACGCTCAATCGACTTCTGAACCCATTATTTCCGAAAACGATTTAATTGCACAGCGTCATGCCAAGTTAAAGCAAATCAAGGAAAGTGCTAAAGAGACAGGTACAAGCCCTTGGCCAAATACCTTTAAGCGTGAGCATTATGCTGGCGACTTACAAGAGCAGTTTAAAGATTTAGATAAAGCTGCGATTGAAGCGGGTGAACACGTTTATGTGAAAGTTGCAGGTCGTGTGATGTTGAACCGTGGTTCGTTCATCGTATTGCAAGACATGACAGGTCGTATTCAACTTTATGTAGACCGCAAAGGTTTGCCAGCAGACACTTTAAGTACCATTAAATCTTTGGATTTGGGTGATATTGTTGCGGCAAGTGGTTACATTGGCCGTTCAGGTAAAGGTGATTTGTATGTTCACTTGGAAGAATTTGAACTATTAACCAAATCTTTACGTCCGCTTCCAGACAAATTTCATGGTCTAAGTGATACTGAAGCGAAATATCGTAAGCGTTATCTTGATTTGATCGTCAATGAAGAAACACGCAAAACTTTCGAAATCCGTGCGCAAGTGGTTGCAGGTATTCGTAATTTCTTGGCAGCTCAGCGTTTTATGGAAGTTGAAACCCCAATGATGCATGTCATTCCTGGTGGTGCTTCAGCACGTCCATTTGTGACACATCACAATGCTCTGGACATGGATTTATATTTGCGTGTTGCGCCTGAGCTTTATTTGAAGCGCCTTGTAGTAGGTGGTTTTGAGCGCGTATTTGAGATTAACCGTAACTTCCGTAATGAAGGGGTTTCGACTCGTCATAACCCAGAATTCACGATGATTGAATTCTACCAAGCCTATGCTGACTATAAAGATTTGATGCAGTTGACTGAAAATATGCTAGAAAAACTAGCAATCGATATTTTAGGTTCAACTGACGTGCCATATGGTGATGAAGTTTATAGCTTCAAAGGCCCATTCAAAAAAATCTCAATGTTTGATGCGATTCTTGAGCACAACCCAACATTTACACCAGATCATGTCAATGATCGCGAATTCTTGGCAAACTTTGTGCGTGAAGAGTTGAAAGAACAAGTGAAACCAGGTTTCGGTTTGGGTAAATTGCAAACCATCGTATTTGAAGAGACTGTTGAAACTCAATTGCGTCAACCGACTTTCATCACTGAATATCCAGCAGAAACTTCTCCACTAGCGCGCCGTAATGATCATAATCCGCATATTACAGATCGTTTCGAGTTCTTTATTGGTGGTCGTGAGTTGGCAAATGGCTTTAGTGAGTTAAATGACCCGATTGACCAAGCTGAGCGTTTCCAGGCACAGGTTGCTGAAAAAGATGCAGGTGATGATGAAGCAATGCATTACGATGCGGACTTCATTGAAGCATTAGAATATGGTTTACCTCCAACAGCAGGTGAAGGGATTGGTATTGACCGTTTAGTGATGTTATTTGCGAATGCATCAAGTATTCGTGATGTGTTGTTATTCCCGCACATGCGCCGTAAAGATGCTTAATTTCAACTAATTTATTAGTTATAAAAATCCTCCTGCATATCAGGGGGATTTTTTATGCATGCTCATCAGGTTTTTTTGAAGATAGATCTGAAAAAGATTTTGCTTATTTATTTAGGAGGTAAAATAATTTTTATTTAATTTCATGATAGCTGTCTTAATAAAATCGGATTATTTTTTGATTGCAGGTTAATGGATTATTTACAGGTACGCACTTATTTATAGTAGAAAAGGGGCGAGAATTTAAAAATAGCTAATGCTTGTCAGCCCGATGCGACGTATAATTTACGGCTTATTTTTTGGAAAGATAAAATGAGCCTTCAGCAACAACTAATCTCCTTGAAACAGGTCGAGTTGGCAAAATCAGCCAATCAAGTCTTACAGCGTAGCAATAAAGCACAACGTCAGGAAAGTTACAAACAGGCTCTGCTTGAATTAAATCAGGCATTTGAAGATCACCTATTACAAGCGGTGATGTTGGCATTTGGTTTAAATGCAGGGCAAGCAAAAAAAGTACGCTATAAAAAAGACCGCGTGCGTGTATTCAAACAGCATGATATTGATTATACAGCGATAGATGGAGCTGAAACGGCACAAATTTTGTCTTGGATTGCACAAAGTATTGTGTATGAAGATGCGATTGTAACGCATGATCTGGACAATATTTTTCCATTCTGGAAAGAAGGTTTTCCAATGGTACAGTTTGATAATGCTTACACAATCTTGCTAGAAGATATTCAGATACATTATGAGATGGTTTTGGATGCTTTAATTGAGCTCCATGCCTGAAAAAAACCGCCTGCAATGAGGCGGTTTTTCTTTTAAGATTCTTCAGATTGAATCAGTGATTCGGGTTTTTCAATAATTCGAGTCACTAAAAGCTGATCAATCTTGAAGTGGTCAACATCGACAACTTCAAACTTATAGCCTCCAAATTCCACACTATCAGCAGGTCGAGGGATTTTTCGGAGTTGGTACATCATAAAACCTGCAAGTGTTTCATAATGCTCTTCATCAGGCATGTCATCGATACCCAGCGCATGTTTTATATCCTCAATAGGAGTGCCGCCATCGATTAACCATGAATGATTGTCGCGTTTGATAATCTGCTGCTCTTCCTCAATGGGGGTCACCCAGTCACCCATGACTGTAATCATGATATCTGAAAGGGTAATTACGCCAACCACAAGCGCATACTCATTAATCACCGCAGCAAATTTTTCTTTGCTGGCACGAAAACGGTCTAATACTTCCGAGAGACTTAAGCTATCAGGAATGGTCAAAACAGTACGAATGGTGGATTCATTGAGCTGGTTGATGGATTGATTATTGAGAATTCGAACCAGAATATCTTTAGCATCAACATAACCAATGACTTGATCAATCGTATCATTACAGACCAAAAATTTTGAAAAAGGGTATTCTGCCAGTTTTTGACGAATACTGTTTTCAGGTTCATTTAAAGTAAAAAAGATGACATTCTCGCGAGTGGTCATGCTTGAATGTACATTACGCTCTTCAAGTTCAAAAACATTTTCAATAAAGTGATGTTCCTGCTTTTGCAAGACACCCGCTTGAGCGCCTGCATCCATGACAGCAGAAATATCATCAAAAGTAATGTTATCTTCACGGGTCGTGTTGACCTTAAAGAGGCGAAACAGCAAATTGGCAATTGCATTAATCACCCATGCTAATGGTTTACAGACCTTAATAAACACCTGAATTGGATTAATGACAGCAATCGAGATTTTTTCGGGTGCAATCATTGCCAGACGTTTTGGCATAAGATCAGCAAATAAAATAAAGAGTGAGGTGACTAAGGTAAAGGATAGAGCAAAACTAATCGTTTCTGCCCATTCTCCTGTATAAAAACGGGTGACCAGATTAAGGAAATAGGGACGAAAAGCGCCTTCACCTAAAATACCGCCTAAAATTGCAACAGCATTTAAACCGATTTGAGAAGCGGCAAAGAAATCAGCGGAATTTTCTTGTAAATCCAAAACTTGTTGTGCGCGTTCATCACCAGCTTCAGCCAAAATTTTCAGTTTAACTTTGCGTGCGGCTGCGAGAGCAATTTCGGTTAAAGCAAGGAAACCTGCACCAGCAATTAGGATGATGATGATGATGATGTTCTGAAACAGACTCACATTGCACCTGTCATTATAGATTATTCATTATCAAATATTTTTTAACACAAAAATAGAAGAGGTGATACTGGAATATCACCTAATCATAATAAATCGTTGAATAAGGGAATAAACAGCGATTAATACTGTGAAAATTGTGAATTGTTCATCAGGAATTCACGATTTTCTTCTTCGATCATTTGGCGAGCAACATAAAGAATCAGTTGGCGTAACCAGCGATGAGCAGGGTGATGATGCAATAAAGGACACCATGCCATTTTTAATTCGATTTCTGGAATATAAAATGGAGGGTCTTTAATCACCAGCTCCTGACTTTTTGCTTGTAAGCGCGCAATGCGGCTTGGCAGCGTTGCAATCAGGTCAACATTTCTAGCGAGCAAGGCTGGCATTTGATAATGGCGTGTAAAGACGGAAATTTTACGCTTTTGACCAATACGTTCTAAAGCTTGATCAATCCAGCCTAAACCTGCCTGTTTGTCAGGGTTGACACCAAAACCAATGCCCATACCTGTCTTGGAAACCCAGATGTGATGTGCATCAAGATAGTTTTTCAAGTTAAGGTTGTTGGCATTTGGGTGTTTTGGATTGACTAAACAAGAAAAGCTATCGCGCCAAACCAAGACCTGATGGAAACTTTGAGGGATTTCGTTGAAGCGATTAATTGCCAGATCGACCTTGCCTTGTTCCATATCGCGGTAAGACACATCACTTGGCGTCAGGAAATCAAGGACGACATTTGGCGCTTCAGAACGCAGTGCTTTGACTAGACGAGGGACTAAAGTCGCTTCAGCGTAGTCAGACGTCATAATACGAAAGACACGATTACTCGTATATGGTCGAAATTCAGTACGTGGCTCTAAAATCATGGAAAGATCAGAAAGCACATCTCGAATACGAGGTTGTAGCTCCAAAGCGCGCTCTGTGGGGGTCATACCTTCAGATGAGCGAATGAGCAACGGATCATTAAAAAGAGTTCTTAATCTGCGTAAAATATTACTCATAGCGGGCTGGGTAACGCCAAGTTGCTCAGCAGCACGAGTTACATTTTTCTCACGTAAAAGTACGTCGAGATAGATTAATAGATTAAGGTCAACCCGCTCCAAATTCATAGAACAAATACCGAATATAACAGTATGAAATTAGTTGCAAATTATGCCATAAGCAAAAGCTTTTGTGTGAAAATATCCAAAAAAACGCTGAATCTTTATAATTGCCAAAAGATTTAGTTTTGTTTGATTTTTAATCTTTCTCATAATGTGCATAAAAAAGAGTTTTTACTTAAAAAAACAGCAACAAAAAGCCTTAAGACACAGGTTGAATCTATTCGTCAAAGCCACCATACTTTAGTCGAATGATTAAAAAGATTAAAAAATCGTCATTTTTTATAAAAAGTAGTCTAAATAAACTCTTTTTATTTCAATAACTTGATAATAATCATCACGATTATAATACGACTTTGATCTATGTATTTTTTTAATAAATAGTGGGGATTAGTCAAGGATATTGGATTTAATTTTTTTTACGTTCTAATCTGTGTTCATCAGGCGGAAATGATCAAAAACCAAACAATCCAGTAAAGCGGGGTTTGATCATGATGCGTTATGAAAATCCTAAAATTAAAAGGAACCAATCATGACTACATACCAAACAGCGATTGATGCAATTCGTGAATTGAAGGCAAAATTCGGTAACACTTGGGCAGATATCAGCCCAGAAGATGCAGCACGTATGCAACTGCAAAACCGTTTCAAAACAGGTTTGGATATTGCTAAATATACAGCTGCAATTATGCGTCGTGATATGGCTGAATACGATGCCGATTCTAGCAAATACACTCAATCATTAGGTTGCTGGCATGGTTTTATTGCACAACAAAAAATGATTGCTAACAAAAAATACTTCGGTACAACTAGCAAACGTTATATCTACCTTTCTGGTTGGATGGTTGCTGCACTTCGCTCAGAGTTTGGTCCACTTCCTGACCAATCTATGCACGAAAAAACTTCAGTTCCAGCACTTATCGAAGAAATCTACACTTTCTTACGTCAAGCTGACGCGAAAGAATTAAATGATTTGTTCCGTGCTTTGAACAAAGCAAAAGAAGCTGGTGATGCTGCTAAAGTTGCAGAAATTACTGCTCAAATCGACGGTTTCCAAACTCACGTTGTGCCAATTATTGCTGACATCGATGCTGGTTTCGGTAACGAAGAAGCAACTTACTTGCTTGCTAAGAAAATGATCGAAGCTGGTGCTTGTGCGCTTCAAATTGAAAACCAAGTATCTGATGCGAAACAATGTGGTCACCAAGCTGGTAAAGTAACTGTTCCACACGAAGACTTTATCTCTAAGATCCATGCACTTCGTTATGCATTCTTGGAAATGGGTGTTGATGAAGGTGTTATCGTTGCGCGTACTGACTCTGAAGGCGCTGACTTGACTCAAAAAATCCCAGTGGTTAAAGAGCCAGGCGACATCGCTTCTCAATACATCGCTTACTTAGACACTCAAGAAATTGATATCTCTGAAGCAACTGACGACGAAATCCTAATTAAACGTGATGGTAAGTTACACCGTCCTAAACGTTTGGCTTCTGGTTTGTACCAATTCCGTGAAGGCACTCAAATTGACCGTGTAGTACTTGACTGTATTACTAGCTTGCAAAACGGTGCTGATCTTCTTTGGATCGAAACTGCGACTCCAAACGTAGAAGAAATTGCACACATGGTTAACCGTGTTAAAGAAGTTGTTCCAAATGCGAAACTTGTTTATAACAACTCTCCATCGTTCAACTGGACTTTAAACTTCCGTCAACAAGCTTACGACCGTTTTGTAGCTGAAGGTAAAGACGTATCTGCATACGACCGTGCTAAATTAATGAGCGCTGACTATGACAATACTGAATTGGCTGCTGCTGCTGACGAGAAAATCCGTACATTCCAAGCAGATGCTTCTCGTGAAGCAGGTGTGTTCCATCACTTGATCACACTTCCGACTTACCACACTGCTGCTCTTTCTACTCATGAGCTTGCACAAGGTTACTTCGGTTCTGAAGGTATGTTGGCTTATGTTGCTGGCGTACAACGTAAAGAAATCCGCGGTACTATCGCATGTGTTAAACACCAAGCAATGGCTGGTTCAGACATCGGTGATGACCACAAAGAAATCTTCTCTGGCGACAACGCGCTTAAAGCAGGCGATGACGCTAAGAACACAATGAACCAATTCTCAGCTCACTAAGCGCTGAAAATAAAAAAACCCTGCATTAGCAGGGTTTTTTTATTTTGGTTTAAATGATTTGAGCAGTTTGATTTTATATTGTGCTATTCATAAGGTCGTTTGATTTATCTCTATGTTGTAAAGGAGCATGAAGAGAGTGTTAATCAAAGCAATTTTGTTCCTATAAAACCGAATTAAGTCCAGTTTATTTATTTTTTATAAAACTCCACCGATAGATTGGCATGCTTCTTTATATAATTTGTATTGCTGGCTAATGACGTCATCTAAAGGGATATTGAATATTTTGTCACCGTTTTTATAATGCTGAATATAATCGGTTGCTTTTTGTTTGGTTGAGTTTAACGTTTGCTCATGAAAGCTATTAATTGGGCTCATGCTATTATCTGCATAATTGTGACAACTAAAATGAGAAAGCAGGAGCTCAGAGCGCTTGACTTCATTGGAACTAGTAAATAAACATCCAGATAAGTACAAAGAAATTAGCGGTATTAATAAAAGTTTCATGGTGAAGAGGTGATTTTAGGGCTGCAATATTCTAAGCATAATTAGATAACCGAATTATATGACATATTTCTTAAATCCCATTTTTTTTGTTTAAATAAAGTAACAAAAAGTAATTTAAAATATAATATTGTTAATAAATAATTAATTTATTTTAAAAATGAGAACTTGTTCCTGTTTTTATAAAATTTGAGATTATGAGCGTTTATTGAAATAAAAGGCACAAGAGAATTAAGATCTTTTGTGCCCATTTAAAATTATGCTTAATTAAAACGTGATAAATCTTCTTCAGGGCGAGCAGTTAAAATTTCTGCACCTGTTGGTGTGACCAAAATGGTATGTTCATATTGAGCAGATAATTTATGGTCTTTGGTGACGACTGTCCATTTGTCGCCTAAAGTTTTGGTTTGCCAAACACCCGCATTGACCATAGGTTCAATGGTAAACGTCATACCAGCTTCCAAGCGCATGCCTGTGTTTTTTGTGCCGTAGTGCAATACTTGTGGTTCATCATGAAACACTGTGCCAATGCCATGTCCACAATATTCACGTACAACACTAAAACGCTCAGATTCAACATATTTTTGAATGACAGCACCCACATCACCAATATAGGCACCAGGTTTTACTGCTTCAATACCACGATACATTGCTTCTTGTGCAACATGACATAAACGATTCGCTAAAATAGATGTTTCACCACCCACGATGTACATCATATTGGTATCGCCATGATAACCATCTTTAATGACAGTCACGTCAATATTTAGAATATCGCCTTTCTTGAGAATTTTATCTGCTGACGGAATACCGTGACACACCACGTGATTCACAGAGGTACAGATAGTATGTTGAAAAGCAGGGCGACCAGGTGCCGCGCCGTATCCTAAACATGCTGGAATTGCATTTTGAACATTTACAATATAATCATGACAAATGGTATCTAATTCTAGAGTGCTTACCCCAGGTTGGATATGCGGTTTGATCATATCCAAAACTTCAGCCGCCAGTCGTCCCGCCACACGCATTTTTTCAATTTCATCAGGTGTTTTAATCAGGCGGCTTGGAGCTTCGTAAGTACTGTTCATGATCTCTAAAAACTTTTGGAAATTTATGTGTGACTATGGTATAAATAGCCGCCCATTTTATCAAATGCTTTTTCGTGAATAAATTTCACGGGCTTTGTTGGATGGGGCAACAAAATCCGCACATATATCGACACATTTCTCTGGGTGCCTTTCGAGGTGGAGAATGCGGATATATGGAGGCCTAACCCAAACTTTAAGGTAAAGAAAATGGCAGATTACAACGTAAGCATGCGCGACCTTCTTCAAGCTGGCGCGCACTTTGGTCACCAAACTCGTTTCTGGAACCCAAAGATGCGTCAATACATCTTTGGTGCGCGTAACAAAATTCACATCATCAACCTTGAACATACAGTTCCTGCGTTAAATGATGCTTTGAACTTTGTTAACAATCTTGCTAGCAAAAAGAACAAAGTATTGTTCGTTGGTACTAAACGTGCTGCATCTAACATCATCCGTGAACAAGCACAACGTGCTGGTCAACCATACGTTGATCACCGTTGGTTAGGTGGTATGTTGACGAACTGGAAAACTCTTCGTCAATCAATTAACCGTTTGAAAGACCTTCAAACTCAATCTCAAGACGGTACTTTTGCAAAGCTTACTAAACGTGAAGCTTTAGAGCGTACTCGTGAGATGGAAAAACTTGAACGTGCTTTAGGCGGCGTTAAAAACATGGGTGGTTTACCTGACGCATTATTCGTAATCGACGTTGATCACGAATCAATCGCGATTAAAGAAGCTAAAAACCTTGGTATTCCTGTAATTGGTATCGTTGATACAAACTCTAACCCAGACAACGTAGATTACGTTATTCCTGGTAATGACGATGCAATCCGTGCGGTTACACTTTATGCTGCTTCTATGGCTGATGCGATCATTGCTGGTAAAGAGTACGCTCAATCACAAGCAAACGCTCAAGCTAAAGTTGAAGAAGCTGCTAAAGAAGCTCCAGAGGCTTAATGCGTTTTGACGCAGGCTTGTCATTTTTGCGACATGTAATCGTGGCAAATTAAGCGTCAAGAAAGCAGAACGGTCCAGAGAACACTTTGGGCCGTTTTTGTTAAAAAAAGATTGATTATTTTCTACCTTATTTAGGAGATTAACATGACTGCAATTACTGCAAGCATGGTTAAAGAATTACGTGACCGTACTGGTCTTGCGATGATGGAATGTAAAAAAGCTTTGACTGAAGCGAATGGTGATATCGAGTTAGCGATTGATAACCTACGTAAATCAGGTCAAGCAAAAGCTGCTAAAAAAGCAGGTAACATTGCAGCTGACGGTGCGATCACAATTGCTCAAGAAGGCAATAAAGCAATTCTTTTAGAAGTAAACTGTCAAACTGACTTTGTTGCTAAAGACGAAAACTTTGCAAACTTCTCTAAAAATGTTGCTGTTGCTGCTCTTGCTGCTGGCGAAACTGATGCTGCGAAAATTGCAGAACTTAAACTTGAAGATGGTGCAACTGTTGAAGAAGCACGTATTGCGCTTGTTCAAAAAATTGGCGAAAACATTCAGGTTCGTCGTGCTGCAATCGTTGAAGGTGAAAACCTTGCAGTTTACAAACACGGTTTAAAAATCGGTGTTGTTGTATCTTACACAGGTGATGCTGACACTGGTAAAGGTGTTGCAATGCACGTTGCTGCGTTCAACCCAGTTGCAGTAACTGCGGAAGCTGTTCCTGCTGAGCTTGTTGCTAAAGAGAAAGAAATCGCTGAAGCAAAAGCAATCGAATCTGGTAAACCAGCTAACATCGTTGAGAAAATGGTGACTGGTTCAGTTGAAAAATACTTGAATGAAGTTGTACTTGAGCGTCAAATGTACGTTATCGACAACGACAAAAAAGTTGCTGAAGTTTTGAAAGCGACTGGTACTGTTATTGCTCAATTTACTCGCTTTGAAGTGGGTGAAGGTATTGAGAAAAAAGCTGAACTTTCTTTCGCTGAAGAAGTTGCTGCTGCTCAAGCTGCTGCTAAATAATTTTAGCGCTGCAAAAAAGCTCCTTCGGGAGCTTTTTTTATGCCTGTATTAAGCCGTAAAAAATGTATGTTAAAGCATAATTTCTAGATGAAGTGGCATAAATTTCAGCAATTCAGATATGGAAAAAACAATTAAAAAAATGCAATTAAAAGGCATAAAAAATCAATGCTATTTATTTGTGCTTAAAATCGCATATTTCGATGATTTAAAAAATTGAGCTAGGGTTGTAGGTCGGAAGGGTTTTTAGGTGTAAAAAACGCAAAGGAGAGCGAAATAACAGATATGCAAATGAGGGATTGGACATAAATCGCCTGATAGCTGCAAAAAAACTCGATTTTGCCCATAAAAAAAGCCACATAATTGTGGCTTTGGAATGTCAAAAACAGTGAGGAGATATTTTTTAAGAATTTGGGCCGTCTACACGCTCAATGCTCACTCGTGCTGTACCAGAATTCGTTACACCAATCTGTTTTGCAGCAGCATAAGATAAATCAAGAACTCGGTTGCCGTGGAACGGGCCACGATCATTCACTTTAACCACGACACTACGGCCGTTATCTTTGTTGGTTACACGGATATAGCAGTTGAGTGGCAGGCTGCGGTGAGCAGCAGTCATTGCATTCATATCGAAAGTATCGCCATTGGCAGTTTTACGACCATGAAATTGGCGACCATACCAAGACGCAATACCTGTTTGGCTGAATTTGCGTACGGTGTTTGAAGCAACATTGTTTAAACGATCAATCACAGAAGGCTCATCTTCTGGCACTTCAACTTTTGCAGCTAAAGTTTGGCGGCGGATTTTATCTCCAGAACGCTCAGTAATTGAAAGACCATTTAGGTTTGAGTGATAAATTGCTTTTGTAGAATCTTTATTGATTACGCGGGCTGCAAGGCTAGAGCTGTCATTGTCATTGTTTAACGACGATGACTGCACCATGTCAGCATGCGTTTGCGTCAGCGATACGCAAAATGTAATAGCGAGCAGTGATTTCACTGGAAAGCGCATAAATATTATCTCCTTAAGTTAAGGCATCGTTATCTTCAAGTAATTACTTGAAAATCAACACAACCTGCCTAAAACTTGATGTGTTCAACTGTATTTGACGCTAGGGATAATATTCATGTGACCAGTAGAGTGTCTAGTGTTGGGTGGCGAAAAATTACAAAAACAGTGAAAATACTACATCATGCGGTTAAAAAATAACCAAAATTGTAACATTTAATTAAAATTAATCAAATTTGAGGCATTTCTAACAAGAAAACACTTGACAATTTTAATTTGTATTATTTTTTTGTTATCTATTCATGATTTCTGTACCCAATTGCCATACCGCTGTTGCATACATTCGGCTTTTGTTATAGGTCGTAATAACCTGAAAATTTGGATAGGTAATGTAATAGATTTCAGCATTATAATCTTGCAATTGGATGACATTAACGAGTTCCAGATCATCGATTTTTATGACCGGATTGAGTGGTGCAATATTTTGTTGTTTTAATGCACCGTAAGGGGTGGGATGATTTAAATCTTTGGCAATCACGGTATCTGGTGTGCTGCCTGTATAACGTGCTTGAAAGCCGATAGGCTGGTCACGTTGCCAACCTTGCTGAGCAAGATAATTGGCGATTGAGCCAATGGCGTCAGCAGGTGAGTTGCGCAGGTCAATATGCCCGTTACCATCGTAATCTACGCCATACTTGCCAATGTTACTTGGCATAAACTGTGGATAGCCAATCGCACCAGCGTAAGAGCCTGTAATGCTGGTAATTGGATAGCCTTCTTTATATGTCCATGCGATCAGGGAACCAAGTTCGTTGGCAAAGTAATCGGCACGACGTGGGTAGCCAAAAGCAAGGGTAGCTAAAGCATCACGTGTGATGATCGTACCTTTGTTATTGCCAAAACCTGTTTCCACACCCAAAATTCCCAAAATAACAGCTTTAGGTACACCAAACTGTTGTTCGGCACGGTTGAGAACATCTGCGTATTGATCACGAAAGCGTACTCCACGTTGAATCGTGCTTTCGGTCATGAACATTTCCCGATAGGCATACCATGGTTTGCTTTCGCCAGGATTTTCCATGATTTTCAAGATATTCGGGCGATTTTGTGCGCCTAACATGGCGCGATCGATTTGCTCGGCACTTAAGCCATATTGCTGCATGGTTTTAAGCTTGAAATTTTCATAATTTGGATTGTTAATAAAATCATTTGCCTGACAAAATGAAGTAGAAAATGCTGCTGTAGTTACAATTGCAAGAAACTGACAAATTTTATGTAATTTTTGTTGCCACATAATGTGAATCCGAGTTAACGATGAGTATGAATCGACATGACAATGCCAAAAGCTGTCATTAAAGTAATAATTGCGGTGCCGCCATAACTCATAAACGGTAAAGGCACGCCCACTACAGGTAAAATACCACTGACCATGCCTGCATTTACAAAGACATATATAAAAAACGACAATCCATAAGCACCTGCAAGTAAACGACCATAATTGTGGAAGCATTGCATACCAATTTGGAATGTGCGGCAGATAATGGCAAAGTACAAGAAAACCAAAATGATCACGCCAATTAAGCCAAATTCTTCTGAATATGCGGCAATAATAAAATCGGTGTGACCTTCAGGTAAAAAGTGCAAATGTGATTGGGTGCCTTGCAGGAAACCTTTACCAGAAAAACCACCAGAACCAATCGCGGTTTTGGACTGAATAATGTTCCAGCCTGTGCCGAGCGCATCAGCCTCTGGGTTGAGCAAGGTCAGCACGCGTTGACGTTGATAGTCATGCAATAAAAATTCCCATGCAACAGGAATAAATACCCCAGCCCCTGCGAATGCAGCAGCAATAATTTTCCAAGATAAGCCACTAAGGAATAAAACAAAAACGCCACTACCCAAAACCAAGAGTGAGGTACCTAAGTCGGGCTGTTCAGCAATCAGTACAAAAGGAATGACAATCAATACCAAGGTCCCAATGACTGTTTTTAGCTTGGGAGGTAATGCTTGACGGGTCAGAAACCATGCTGCCATCATCGGCATGCCCAGCTTCATGAATTCACTGGGTTGCACACTGCCAATGCCAGGAATATTAATCCAGCGCTGCGCACCCATACGGACTTCACCGACGACTTTAACTGCAGCCAGACAAAGCACACCAAATAAGTAAAAATAGGGCGAAAAAGACTGAAACACCTTTGGCGGAATCTGTGCAATGCTGAGCATCACTAGAAAACCTAAACCAAAACTCAAGGCTTGCTTGCTGACCATACTAACATCTTGTGCAGAAGCACTATATAAAACAGTGAGTCCAAGCAGGGCATTTAGAATGAGAAATGAGCATAACCAAGGGTCGATATGTAACCTTTGCCAGCGTGAAGGCTGCATAGCTGTACTTAAGCCATCACGGGGTGCTTGACGTAAAAATTTGTACTGTGGACTTGGTGCCATAATTGATTGAAAACGAGTAATAAGCAGCAAGTGCGAATGCTAACATATTGGACTTTTTAGGCAATCTCTTTGCACATTTAGCAATAAAAAAACCTAGCCTAAGCTAGGTTTTCGATAGCTGAAAGTTGGGCTTAGTGGAAAAATAAGCCATTATGATATTCAGCGAGTGCTTTTAGCTCATGTCTGTTTAAATGCGGGATAATTTTATCAATCGCAATATGCACAGCTTTAATCACCGCAGCACAGCCCAAGTCTGAGGCTTTGCGTTTAATCATGCCTAAATCGAGGGTGTGATTAAAGTCATGCATATAATGACGTACTGTTGCTTCGGCAAACATTTTGTAGCTTTCTGCCAGAGCATGCAGGTTCACTTTCTCTCCAGCTTGGATTTGTGCAAACTGATGTTTGAGTGTGGTTACTAAACTATCATCAAGCGACTGACCTAAACGCCATTGACCTTCAGGGTCTTTAAACATGCTTTTTTCAGAGAAAGTAATGGACTGACGAACAACCTCATTCGGTGCTTTACTGAGTAGCTGTTTAGACAATAAAAAGTGCACACTGGATTTGACAAAACTTGCCAGTTTTTCAGTTGCCTCACGTTTATCTGTTTCAGGGAAATGGTGAATCAGATTTGTGACAATTGCATCAATAATTTCGTCATTGACCTGTAATGCAATTTCATCACGCAATGGATACAGTGGCTCTTTCGAGTTTTTTTGCGCGATAGCGGTTTGAATCTTGTTCAATAAACTTTCAGATGGAATAAAACCAAAAAAAGCCATGGTTACACCTCAAAATTCAAATGGTTGTTTATTGTCTGGCAAGGCGGACAGGTGTTTGTGGTAACCATGCTTCAGTGGAAACACGGCATGGGTTGATATCTAGCCCACCGCGACGGGTATATGCAGCATAGACCATAAGTTGCCCAGGCTTTAGGGTTTTCCAGATATCTGCATAAATTTGCTCGACACATTGTTCATGAAAACCATTGTGCTGGCGATAAGAAATAATATAAGCCAATAAACTTGCTGGACAAACTTTTTCACCGCGATAACGAATGAAAATCGTACCCCAGTCAGGTTGACCTGTTACAGGGCAGTTACTGCGCAACAAATTGGAATAATATTGTTCTTCAACCATGCGCCCTGAGCCTGCATGCTGTAACAAACTGGCATCGGGTTGTTCAGATAAACGCTGAGGTGAAAGCTGATCCAGACATTGACCTTCAGGTTGTGATACTGCCAGATTATTTGCATCGATCAGTGTCAGTTGCACAGGTGCTTCGGCGGCTTTTGACAAATCCTGCTCGACAGTTGCAATCAGTTGTTGTGTAGAATCAAAACGCATGAAGTTCAAACTATTAAAGTAGAGTTTGAGCGACTTTGATTCAATCAGGTTGGGCGATGTTGCAGGCAGGCGTAATCGTCCAATCGCAACTTGAGGAATTCCTTGTGCATTTAGCCAAGACAGTTCAAACACATGCCACCAGTCACAGCCTTGCTGAATTCCTGCGACATCGGCATAACTCTCGCGAGAGAGACTTCGAGAAATTGGAAATAAAATCTCAGGTTGATAAGTTGTCGGGTAATTGGTGTCTTTACCCAATAAAGATTTTTCTACACTCATTCACGAATTCCTGAACCGCGTGCTAATAAATAGTAGGCAACAGCATAAAAAGCCAGACAGAACCCGCTGATTGCAGCAAGTGAGATACTGACATTGACATCACTATGCCCCAAAATGCCATAACGGAAAGCATTGACCATATAGACAATCGGGTTGATTAATGAAAGCGTTTGCCAAAATGGACTTAATGCGCTAATTGCATAGAATACACCACCTAAATACGTCAGTGGAGTCAGTACAAAGGTTGGAACAATCGAAATATCATCAAATGAACGGGCGTAAATTGCATTAATGAAGCCTGCGATCGAAAACAGCAAGCTGGTCACTACAACGGTATAAATTGTAATAAATAAGTTGTGAATGTGCAGGTCAGTGAAAAACAGGCTGACGACAGTGACAATCAAACCGACTAAAACGCCACGACACACACCACCAATCACATAACCCCACAGAACTAAATAAAGTGGCACAGGGCTCATGATGAGTTCTTCAATACTTTTTTGGAATTTGGCACTAAAGAAACTTGAGCAGACATTGGCATAACTGTTGGTAATCACGGCCATCATGATCAGACCTGGGACAATGAACTGCATATAGGTGAAACCACCCATATGTCCAATTCGTGAGCCGACCAGATTACCAAAAATCACAAAATACAGACTCATAGTGATGGCAGGTGGCAGTAGGGTCTGTGCCCAAATGCGCATAAAGCGGCGAATCTCTTTACGAACCAGTGTCCATAAGGCAACTTGTAACTGTGTAAAGTTCATGCAGAAGCCTCCTGTAAATTTTTCTCGACCATTTTGACAAATAACTCTTCAAGACGGTTGGTTTTGTTACGCATGCTGCGTACCTGAATGCCTAAATTTTCAAATAATTGAAAAATTTCATTTAGAGCATGCGATTTATCCATTGTGACTTCTAGGGTCAGGCTATCAACCAAATGAAAACGAATCCCAATAAAGTTCAGCTCGATAGGCTCAATTGGTGCTGCCAAATCAAAAATGAAAGTTTCTTCGTTGAGCTGGCTCAAGAATGCTTTCATGCTAGTATCTTCTTTAATCACACCATGATCGATGATCGCAATGCGGCGACACAGCATTTCGGCTTCTTCCAGATAATGTGTGGTCAAAATAATCGATGTGCCTTTTTCATTCATTTCAGTGAGAAAATCCCACATTGAGCGACGTAGTTCGATATCAACCCCAGCGGTTGGTTCATCGAGAATAAGTAGCTTTGGTTCATGCATCATGGCACGGGCAATCATTAAGCGACGTTTCATCCCACCTGACAGCATGCGGCCTTGCAAATTTCGTTTTTCCCAAAGTCCGAGCTTTTCTAAATAATGTTCGGCACGTTGTTCGGCGATTTTTTTAGGAATACCGTAATAACCTGCTTGAGTGACTAAAATATCAAAGGTTTTCTCAAACTGACCAAAGTTAAATTCCTGTGGAACGACACCTAAGCACTGTTTGGCTTTTGATGCTTCAGTGTCGAGGTTATGTCCAAAAATTTCGACTTGTCCCGAGGTTTTACGGGTTAGCGAGCTAATAATGCTAATAGTTGTCGACTTTCCAGCACCATTTGGCCCAAGAAGTGCGTAAAACTCACCTTCAGGTACAGTTAAATTGATGCCTTTTAAGGCTTGGAAGCCATTTTTATAGGTTTTCGATAACTCTTTCAGCATTAATGCATCAGTCATGAATTTCTCGCGTATTAATAGACGTGTATATTGTGAGCGATCTAGTCGGATAAACCAAGTAATCTAAATGGAATTCTTCGTTGCATAGATAAAACTGTTTAAAGGATAGACAGTAAGTCAAGTAGAAAATCATTCTTTGCTTTACCTTATGATTTTTTTTGTTATGATGGGCGACTTAAAAGCGCTCATAGCTCAACTGGATAGAGTACAGGTCTCCGAAGCCTGTGGCGTGGGTTCGAGTCCCGCTGAGCGCACCATCTTCTTGTTTATACCTTCCTTGTTTTGTTCAACTTTCTTATTTTTTCGCGAATAATTTTCTATCTGAATACAGGATTTGCATTTATTTTTCACAAAAACCATTTTTTGATAATAAATTTTTCATAAATTGTGTAATAAATTAGTAAATTTTGATAAAAATTTTTCCCATGACTCGTGTATAAATATCAATATCATCCAAATTGCCCATAAATTGGGAATTCTAAGGATCTGTTGAGTTTTTTAGTTTTAGCCATCATTCCGCGCAAGCCTCAATGACAGGGCATTTTTGCCGTAACTTGGTGATATTCTATTCATTTAGAAAAACTGAGCTCTGCAAAACATACTTTGTATCAGCTTAAAACACCACAGTTGCAAGTATCTGTGCAATATCAACAGACCCTAGTATGATATATCGGTAGCTTTACTGATCAAGTACTCTATAGGTGAGTATTCTTTCGCCAGAATGAATCCCGAGATGATTCATTTCAAGCACAATTTCATTGGAAACAATAACATGCCTGACTATCGTTCAAAAACATCGACACATGGAAGAAATATGGCTGGCGCACGCGGTTTATGGCGTGCAACAGGAATGAAAGATGAAGATTTTGGAAAACCGATTATTGCCGTGGTCAACTCTTTCACCCAATTTGTGCCAGGTCATGTGCATCTGAAAGACCTTGGTCAACTGGTTGCTGAGCAAATTCAGGCAGCAGGTGGCGTGGCTAAAGAGTTCAACACCATTGCGGTTGATGACGGTATTGCGATGGGTCATGATGGAATGCTGTATTCATTGCCATCACGCGACCTGATTGCTGATTCAGTAGAATATATGGTCAATGCTCATTGTGCCGATGCGATGGTTTGTATTTCAAACTGCGACAAAATTACCCCAGGAATGTTGATGGCATCAATGCGTTTGAACATTCCAGTTGTATTTGTGTCTGGTGGGCCAATGGAAGCGGGTAAAGTCAAATTCCGTGGCAACGAAAAAGCCATTGACCTTGTCGATGCCATGATTGTTGCCGCTGACGATAGCTATACCGACGAAGAAGTACAAGCATTTGAACGTTCTGCATGTCCAACATGTGGTTCATGCTCAGGTATGTTTACCGCCAACTCAATGAACTGTTTGACTGAAGCTTTAGGTTTGTCTTTACCTGGTAATGGTTCAATTGTTGCAACACATGCAAACCGTAAAAAACTGTTTGAACGTGCAGGAAAATTGATTGTTGAATTGGCAAAACGCCACTATGAACAAGATGACTACAGCATTTTACCTCGCTCAATTGCAACCAAGGCAGCATTTGAAAATGCCATGACTTTGGATATTGCCATGGGTGGTTCAACCAATACAGTATTGCACTTATTGGCTGCTGCAAATGAAGCAGAAGTTGATTTCACCATGGATGATATTGACCGTTTGTCTCGTAAAGTGCCTGTACTTTGTAAAGTTGCACCAGCGAAACAAGATGTTCATATGGAAGACGTACACCGTGCAGGTGGCATCATGTCGATTTTAGGTGAGCTTGATCGTGCTGGGTTGTTGACAACATCGGTAAGTACCGTACATGAACCAACTCTAAAAGATGCATTGGACAAGTGGGACATTATCCGCACTGAAAACCCAGAAGTTTACGAATTCTATCGTTCATCACCAGGTGGCGTGCCAACTCAGGTGGCATTCTCACAAAACCGTTATTATGCAACTTTAGATGGCAACCGTGAAACAGGTGTGATTCGTAATCTGGAACATGCGTTCTCTAAAGATGGCGGTTTGGCAGTTCTTTATGGCAACATTGCACAGGACGGCTGTATTGTAAAAACAGCGGGTGTAGATGAATCCATCTTGAAATTTACAGGTACAGCACGCGTATTTGAAAGTCAGGATTCTGCTGTAGAAGCGATTTTGGGTGGCAATATTAAAGCGGGTGATGTGGTTGTTATTCGCTATGAAGGTCCACGCGGTGGTCCAGGTATGCAAGAAATGTTGTATCCAACCAGCTACTTGAAATCGAAAGGCTTGGGTAAAGACTGTGCCTTGATTACCGATGGTCGTTTCTCTGGCGGTTCTTCAGGTCTATCGATTGGTCATGTTTCACCAGAAGCTGCTGAAGGTGGTGCAATTGGTTTGGTTGAAGATGGTGATACCATTCAGATCGATATTCCAAATCGTACTATTCATCTTGATGTTGATGATGCAACTTTGGCACATCGTCATACTGCACAAGAAGCAAAAGGCTGGCATCCAAAAGAAGAGCGTAAACGTAAAGTGTCTAAAGCACTTAAAGTTTATGCTCAGCATACAACCAGTGCTGCAAAAGGCGCCGTTCGCGTTCTATAATTTGTAAGTAAAGCAAAAACTTCTTAATGAAGTCATGCCAGTTAGTCTATCGATTAACTGGCATTTTTTTATTCAAGATGAACGTAATCGTGACGTTAAACGTCATTGGTTGAGGAAAAATACTGTGAAAAAGCACAGTTTTTATCATTTAAATTAAGTGTGGTGAAGGTTTTTACTCAGGATTTTGAAAATAAATGATAATAGTGTTTTTGGGTTTTGATTTATATCTAAAGTGCTTTTGGTAATCAGTATTATTTCATGAAAGATTTTTTAATGGTCTGTTGCTCATTTTGAGGTTTTTGATACAAGAAAATACCATTTCTTCCTGAATTTTTGACTTTATATAAAGCCTGATCTGCTTTACGTAACCAGTCAGCGGTTGAGTAAGCATCTTTCACTGAAGCAATCCCGATGCTGATGCTGACACGACATAAGTCATGATTGGTGAGTCGCAAAGCTGTGATTTTTTCTAAAATTTGTTGAGCCAATTCGAGCACATCATCTTCTCTATAATTGATCGAAATGATTGCAAGTTCATCTCCTCCAAAACGGGCAGGGGTGTCCGATGTTTGTAAGGTTTGCCGTAATATATTGGAAATTTCAAGTAAAATATAATCGCCAATTTCATGCCCGTAGTTGTCATTAATTTGTTTAAAATGATCAACATCCAGTAGCATTAAATAGGCGGAAGATTGTTCACGCTGGGTTTGAACAAAAGTACTGGCAAGACGTTGTTCAAACAGTCGTCGATTGGGGATATGCAAGCGAGGGTCCATCATTGCGATGCGTTCAAATTCACGATTGCGCTTGCTCAAACGCACAGATAAATGTCTGGAGACGACACTTAGACTCACCATATAAATAGTTGCCAACGGTAGGCTGAGCCATACTGTTCGTTGGCTAAACTCAAGATGTATATGATAACCGAGTAAACTCCACGTCACAAAAAAAGCAAGAAAGAGGACGATTAAAGCCCATCTTAAAAGTTTCCAACCACCAGCAGCATAACGGTCAGCAACCAGTACCGAAAAAATTAGCAAGGAGGGAACTGGGCTAATACCCATAATCGCAATCCAGACACCTCCAAGAGCGCTATCGATAATTAAACAATTGTTTTCTGCTTTGACAGGATCATAGGCCTGCATGCTAAACAGGCAAGCAACAGTTGGCCAGACAAAAGCATTGACTGCCAGCAAAGCGAAATAAAAGAGATGGTAATGCATGTCCCACATCACAGAAGCAATGGCCACAAAGCACAGACTTGTACCGAGTTGGCGCATTATAAAAATACGCCAGACAAATCTTTGACTGCGAGCTTTTAATGCGGCTTCATCAGGAATGATATAAGACATAATCAATGCCTAAGAATGATTATTATTGGATTAATCTAGCAAATTTTAATCGGTTATAGCGAAAGAAAAGTAAATTTATAAACAGAAAATCCTATAATTGTTTGATTTTCTATACGTTTGTAAAGCTTATTAATTTTACCAGTCAGTGTATGATGAGTATATGCGAGATCAGAGTATTGATATATATAAAGGATTACTGATTTTTTTGGTGGTCTTTGGGCATTTTTTAGAACGGTTTTTAGGCTGGCAAGATGCTCTGGCCAAAATTTTTTTACAAAACATTTATCTACTACACATGCCAGCCTTTGTGTTTATTTCGGGCTATTTGTTTAAAGATCAGAAAATTTCCCAAAAACTGCAATATTTCTTGTCGTTGATGATTCCGTTTCAACTGTTTTATGTCCTGCTTGATGCTTATTATACGGGGCAGTTCAGTAGTAAATGGCTGTGGCAGCCATATTGGTTGTTGTGGTATCTGTGGGCAATGCTGGCTTGGGTTATTTTGACGCATTGGCTGAAACAAACAGCATATCCTGTTGTGTTGAGTCTGCTGTTGGCATTGCTGATCGGTTTATCTCCAATCAATAACTATTTATTCTCGATCGGGCGGATCTTTAACTTCTTGCCATTTTTTATGTTGGGGCATATTTATGGTAAGGCGTGGCTGGATATTTTACGCCGTTTGCCATTTACTTACCTTATTGCGATAATCATCATCGTGGGATTACTAGGGTTAACGCAGTTGTATCCGCTTAAATCTTACTGGTTATATGGCAGTCTAAGTTATACGCAAATGCATATTGCGCCGTTACAGGGCATGCTGATACGCAGTCAATATTTAATCATGTCATGCTGTGCAGTGTTTGCTTGGGCGATGCTCGCAGGAAAACTCCCCAAATTTTTATCTCAGCTTGGGCAGGCATCATTACCTATTTATTTGTGGCATGGGTTAATTGTGCTGTGGTTGAGTCATTTATGGCATTTTGCCGTGACACCACCTATTCAGCTACTCATTGCATTTTGCGCTAGTATTTTGACTTGCTGGGTTTGTATGCTGCCCATTTTTCAGCGCAGCATACAAATGTTATCCAACGGTTTTTTATGGTTATTTACCAAGATTACCCCGAAAAAAACAGAAATTTAAAAACCTGATTTTTCAAGTGCAGTTCGCAAATAAGGGTCAAGTTCATCTTGTTTGAGTAGCCAGTTGGCATAGTCTGATGGTAAGTCTTTGATCGTCGTACCTTTGTGTTTGCCAAAAGTAATCATTTTAGGAATACGGGCATCTTCAGAAGCAACATAAAGTTCCTCAACTGTTTGGATGCCAAGACTGGCAATAATATGCATCAAAATATTGGCAGTTAAAATAATATCGGCATCGGCACGGTGCGCGCCTTTAAGCAGTTCACGGGCTTTTTCACTACCACGACTGATTTGGTAAATGAGCGCAGAAATGTTGTGTGCTTCTGCATCTGCCCAGACTTGGCGTGCCAGTGCTAGCGTGCAAATCGGTTTTAAATGCGATACATCGATGCCACAACGGGCAATGGCTTGTATGTCATAATCGATATTGTGCCCAATAATATAGGTCGTTTCCTGAGGGAGCTGAAAAGTCGTGTAGCTTGGCTGATCGGCAATATCTGATTCTAAAATATGATGTACCGCCATAGCCGCATAAGAAATGGGCTCGCCAACCGAATACAATTGATCGAAAATCTTGCTTTTATCTAAGCTGAGTTTACCTTGCTGGATTTCAATCGGTGCATAAGCAATTTCAATCGGTAAGCCGTTGAGCGTATGGGTTTCAGTATCAAGAATAATAGTATGCATAGCCGTCACAGGAGTTTTTTGTGCAATGTAACATTGCTTGAGAGTAACTACAAATTAGTGTGATGGTCGTTGCTGTAACAGCATTTCTAGGTCTTGCTGTAAAGCTTCACTTGAGATCAGCGCTTTATAGGTATACACGGGAATACCATCTTCATAATCCATGGCTTTAAAGCTTTGTGTACCATCCCGATATTCAAAAATGGCAAGTGGCATTTTGTCCTGATCCAGAATAAAAAAGCGCTGCTGTTTAATTGAAACTTCATAATTGAAAAAAGTCTGTTTCAATAAACGTAAAAAAGCTGCCTGATGTGTTGAGAGCTGATTGAGATCACGAATGCGGTCACTGTCAGAGCGATGCTGACTTTTAGAATATAGGCGCTGTACGTGACTGCGCTGAGGAGGTTGGTTTTGAATGGCTGGTTGTTGTGGTGCAGATTGTTTTTGTCCACGAATATAATAGCCTAAGCAAAAACCTATAATAAAACAAATCAATATCAACATTTTAAAATTATTTTAAAAATCTAAAGTTTGTTATGTTCTAAAATTCTGCAACCGAATTCAAGCGATTTAAAATCAAGGCTTAAATTGAGCGATTTTTATTGCAAGCTGAGTAAACTTCATGCCGAAAAACCTGAAACTTCGTGTTAGAATAGGCTTCGATTTTAGCACGGCTTAAAAGCCCTAATTGATAGGACCCTCGCTAATGTTTGCCAACATCTCTATTTCTGAATTTGATCCAGATTTAGCAAAAGCAATTGCTTCTGAAGGTGAGCGCCAAGAAGCTCACATTGAGTTGATTGCCTCTGAAAACTACTGTTCTCCAGCGGTTATGGAAGCTCAAGGAAGTAAGTTAACCAATAAATATGCAGAAGGCTATCCAGGCAAACGCTACTACGGCGGTTGTGAATATGTTGATGTCATTGAGCAAATGGCGATTGACCGTGCTAAAGAATTATTTGGTGCTGACTACGCAAACGTACAGCCACATGCTGGTTCTCAAGCAAACTCTGCAGTTTATTTAGCATTACTTAACCCAGGCGATACAGTTTTGGGTATGAGCTTGGCTCACGGTGGTCACTTGACTCACGGTGCAAAAGTTAGCTTCTCTGGTAAAACTTATAACGCAGTTCAGTATGGTTTAAATACTGAAACTGGCGAAATTGATTATGAAGAAGTTGAACGCCTAGCTGTAGAACATAAACCACGTATGATCGTTGCAGGTTTCTCTGCATACAGCCGTATCGTAGATTGGCAGCGTTTCCGTGACATCGCAGACAAAGTAGGTGCTTACCTATTTGTTGACATGGCACACGTTGCAGGTCTGGTTGCTGCTGGTGTTTATCCAAGCCCAGTACAAATCGCGGATGTAACCACTACAACGACTCACAAAACACTTCGTGGTCCACGTTCTGGTTTGATTCTTGCGAAAGCAAACGAAGAAATCGAGAAAAAACTACAATCAGCTGTATTCCCTGGTAACCAAGGTGGTCCATTGATGCATGCTGTTGCAGCAAAAGCAATCTGCTTCAAAGAAGCAATGTCTGACGAGTTTAAAGCTTATCAGCAACAGGTTGTGAAAAATGCACAAGCAATGGCTGAAGTGTTGATTTCTCGTGGTTATGACATTGTTTCTGGTGGCACAAACAACCACTTGTTCTTGTTGTCATTGATCAAACAAGACGTGACTGGTAAAGAAGCTGATGCATGGTTAGGTGCAGCGCACATTACTGTGAACAAAAACTCTGTACCAAACGATCCACGTTCTCCATTTGTGACTTCAGGTATCCGTATTGGTACACCTGCTGTAACGACTCGTGGTTTCGGTGAAGCAGAAGTACGTGATCTTGCAAACTGGATCGCGGACATCTTGGACAGCAAAGGTGACGAAAGTGTGATCGCTGCTGTTAAAGACAAAGTTGCAGAAGTTTGTGCAAAATTCCCAGTTTATGCAAAATAATCGTTTTGCCTAACTGAAAAAAGCCTCCTGAATTTGGAGGCTTTTTTATTTTAAGAAAGCTTAAAACGATAAACATTGGATTGAACACAATATTTATTATTTACAGATAAGCGTTCTTCTCTTGATTGCTGTGGTGTTGCTGCATCATTTTAATATTCCCTATCAATTGCAGCGGATACCTGATGAGGCTTTCAGATCTTTGGTAAAATTTTTAGCACCTTACTCGCCCGCAATCGCAATTATGGTGTGACTCTTTATTACTATTTTCGGTGGCAAGGCTAGTGAGTTTGAGTTTTTATGTAAATCTGTCGATTGTTCAATATGGCTATATGAGCTACGGCTATCGTTACTTTATCTGATTGCGAGTTGTAGGTTGGAAAAGTTGATTGAGACTTATGATTCAAAGCAATTGAGTGATTGAGTACAGAACAAGTTTTTAGTTATTTAATTTATAAAACCGATTATATGGATAAAAATATACTGTTTTAACAATGAAAAGACTTGCGTTACTATAAACCCAAGTTAAGAAATTCGCCCTATTTGGAGAAATACGATGTTAGATCAAAATATTAAAGCACAATTGAAAGCATACTTAGAACGTTTAGAAAGCCCAATTGAGTTAGTTGCAGCTCTTGATGATTCAGACAAGGCTCAGCAAGTCAAAGAACTGGTGACTGAAATTGCAGAATTATCAGATCAAGTCACTGCACGTTTTGATGGTGAAAATGCGCGCCGTCCAAGTTTTGGTATTGCCAAAGCAGGTGAACAACCTCGCGTATTTTTTGCGGGGTTGCCAATGGGGCATGAGTTTACCTCATTGATCTTGGCATTGTTACAAGTTTCAGGTTATGCACCAAAAATCTCAGATGAGTTATTGGCACAAATTAAAGGATTAAATTTAAAAGCAAATTTTGATGTGTTTGTTTCTTTAAGCTGCCATAACTGCCCTGACGTTGTTCAAGCCTTGAACTTGATTGCGATTTATAATCCAAATGCCACAACCACCATGATTGATGGCGGTTTTTTCCAAGATGAAGTGGAACAACGCAAAATCATGGCTGTCCCAATGGTGTTCCAAGATGAACAGCATATTGGTCAAGGTCGTATGACTCTTGAGGAGTTAGTTGCGAAATTAGATCAAAATTCAGCAGAAAAAGATGCTGCAGCGATCAATGCCAAAGATGCTTTTGATGTGTTAGTCATTGGTGGTGGACCTGCAGGGGCAACCTCAGCGATTTATGCTGCGCGTAAAGGGATCAAAACAGGGATTGTGGCAGAGCGTTTTGGTGGTCAGGTGATGGACACCATGGACATTGAAAACTTTACCTCAGTTCAAAAAACACAAGGACCAAAATTCGCAGCCGATATGGAAGCACATGTGCGTGAGTACAATGTCGACATCATGAATTTGCAGCGTGTGAAACATATTACAGGTGCAGACCAAACGAGCAATGGTTTAGTCGCAGTTGAACTGGAAAATGGTGCCAAACTTGAGTCTAAAACTGTAATTCTATCGACAGGTGCGCGCTGGAGAGAAATGAATGTTCCAGGTGAAGCTGAATACCGTACCCGCGGCGTTGCGTACTGTCCACACTGTGATGGTCCTTTGTTTAAAAGTAAACGTGTTGCGGTGATTGGTGGTGGTAACTCAGGTGTCGAAGCTGCAATTGACTTGGCAGGAATTGTTGAGCATGTGACTTTGATTGAGTTTGGTGACACCTTACGTGCAGACCAAGTCTTGCAAGATAAATTGAACAGCTTGAATAATACTGTGGTGATTAAAAGTGCACAAACTACAGAAGTGTTGGGTGATGGCTCTCAAGTCACTGGTTTGAAATATCAAGATCGCGCGACAGGTGAAGAGCATGTAGTGGAACTTGCAGGCATCTTTGTACAAATTGGTTTGTTACCAAATACTGACTTCTTAAAAGGAAGTGCAGTTGAATTGTCAAACCGTGGTGAAATCGTGGTCAATGATCGCAATGAAACCAATGTGAAAGGGGTATTTGCAGCAGGTGACTGTACTACAGTGCCATATAAACAAATCATCATTGCCACAGGTGAAGGGGCGAAGGCATCACTCTCTGCATTCGATTACATTATCCGTTCAGGTCAGTAAGCTTGAATTGAGTATTGAAACCGATCAAATTTGATTTTGATCAGTCAAAAAATAGCGACAAGATTGTCGCTATTTTTTTGTGTTTTTACACAATATTCAGTGCTTTAAACTTCTGCATCAACTCTGTTTGATCTTCAATATGGGCAGGGTCAGGCTCAATACAGTTGATTGGACAAACTGCCATACAAGTCGGAGCTTCATAAAAACCGACACATTCCGTACAACGCTCAGGGTCGATTTCATAGACTTTTTTGCCTTCAGAAATGGCAGTATTTGGGCATTCTGGTAGGCACATATCACAGTTAATACATTCGTTGGTAATCAACAATGCCATTGTTTAACCTGCTGAATAAGCTAAAGATGCTGCCTGAATGTTGTCAGTTGCATCGGGCAAGTTGCGAACCAGCAAGGCAAACTCAACATCAATGCTGGCATCCAGTGGAATTTCAACAATATGTCCTGAGCCTTTGGCATTGTCAATCTGATTGCCTTTCAGGTCACGCATTTCGGTTAAAGTAAAGGTAATGTTGCCTTTTGGTGTCATAAGCTCAAGTGAATCGCCGACAAGGAAGCGGTTTTTCACTTCAATGCGAATATAGTCACCATTGCGTTCAAGCACTTCACCACAGAACTGTTGATAATCAAAATGTGATGAACCATCTTCATAGTTTTGATATTCGCTATGTACATGGCGACGCAAGAAACCTTCGGTATAACCACGGTTTGCCAACCCTTCGAGTTGAGTCATCAGGCTTGGGTCAAATGGGCGACCTGCCAAAGCATCATCAATGGCTTTACGGTAAATCTGCGCGGTACGTGCACAGTAAAAATATGACTTGGTACGACCTTCAATTTTTAAAGACGCAATGCCCATGTGTGTCAAACGATCAACATGCTGCACGGCGCGTAAATCTTTGGAGTTCATGAAGTAAGTGCCATGTTCATCTTCTTCAGCAGCAAACATATCTTCATCATTACGCTGAATCAGCACAGGTTCAGCAAATTGATGCTGATCATTTTCACTCGAACAGCAGGTTTTTTTATCTTCAACTTGAGTGACAGGAATCACGTCGCCAGTGGCATCTTCTTGTGTTTCGTGGATTTTATATTCCCAGCGGCAAGCATTGGTGCATGCGCCTTGGTTGGCATCGCGTTTATTCATATAACCAGACAGCAAACAACGTCCTGAATACGCCATGCACAACGCACCGTGTACAAAAACTTCAAGCTCGATGTCTGGAACATGCTGTTGAATTTCTTCAATTTCATCGATTGATAATTCACGCGATAAAATCACTCGAGTCAAACCATAGTCTTTCCAGAATTTAACGGTCGCCCAGTTAATGGCATTGGCTTGTACAGACAAATGAATCGGCATATGTGGAAAATGCTCACGTACCATCATGATTAGACCTGGGTCAGACATGATTAGGGCATCGGGTTGCATCGCTACTACAGGCTCAAGATCGCGAATAAAGTTTTTCAGTTTGCTGTTGTGTGGCTGAATATTCACGACCACATAGAATTTTTTACCCAATGCATGTGCTTCATTAATGCCGATTTGTAAGTTGTCATGATCAAAGGCATTGTTACGTACACGTAAGCTATAACGGGGTTGACCGGCATAAACTGCATCTGCACCATAGGCAAATGCATAGCGCATGTTTTTGAGCGAACCAGCAGGTGAGAGAAGTTCTGTTTTCATGGTAAACACAGTAAAAGCTTAGAAAAAATAGGGGAATATTTTAGTGATTCTCTGTGTGGCGCTCAACCCAGTATTTTAGTCGGAATTATGAAGCAATCAGGCATAAAAAAACCACACCGAAGGGTGTGGTTTTACTGGGAGTAGATGAATTAATCGTGTTTTGGAGCAGGTTTTTTGCTGTCGTGGTGAGTGACTTTGTGTACAACGTGTTTTGTGCCTTGACCTACTTTATGTACAACATGTTTGGTCTCATGTCCTACTTTACGTGCAACGTTTTTAGTTCCATGCCCAACTTCACGGGCAACATGTTTGGTTTCATGCCCAACGTTGTGAGCTACTTTTTTAGTATCATGTCCAACTGTATGTGCTGCATGTTCAGTTTTTTGTACAACTTTATGTGTTGTTGATTCAGTCTTTTCAGGATGCTGTTGCACAGGCTCAGCCATTGCAGTACCTGTAAATGCAGTTGCAGCAAAACCAAAGATTAAAGCAGCGGTAAGTTTTTTCATTTCGGGATCAACCTTGTTTTTTCGTTAGGTGGTGGATTTCACACTGACATTATCTCTAAGAGTTGTGTAAATTGTATGGAGCTAAGTTACTATGATGTATGGGGAAATATAATTTATGACATGAGAATGGTTAATTCTTTTATCATTAAAGCTTATTTTAAGAAATGCTGTCACATTTTCTTCATCAAGCCGCAATATTGCAACGATAAAAATATAAATTGTACAGCGTTGCATGAATTAATAAGAGTGTCCTATTTTCTTTGTTGTTTGTGCCCTAGGCAAATCGTAAAGTAACTCTATATTGTGTTATTCGAATTTAGGTGATTTACATGTCTACAATAATTCCAACTCGGCAGCCTGTATTTTTTGTTTCGCATGGTGGTGGGCCTTGGCCGTGGATGCCAGACCATCTGGAAACCATTTATGCCAATCTTGCACAGTCATTAGCCACATTATTGCCAAGTCTGCCGCAAAAACCCAAAGCCATTTTAATGGTTTCAGCGCACTGGGAAGAACGTGAATTTACCGTACAGGCGACTCCTGAGCCAGGTATGATCTATGACTACGGTGGTTTTCCTGAGCATACCTATCATATTCACTATCGTTCGGCAGGTTGTCCTGAACTGGCACAACGCGTTAGCGAATTGCTCACACAAGCAGACATTCCTGTACAGCAAACCACAACTCGCGGTTATGATCATGGCATGTTTTCACCAATGCAGGTAATTAACCCTGCCGCAGATATTCCTGTGGTGCAGTTGTCCTTGAAAAAGGGGCTGGACCCTGCAGCGCATATTCAAATGGGGCAGGCTTTAGCACCGCTACGTGATGAAAATGTACTGATTATTGGCAGTGGTTTGAGCTACCACAACTTACGCATGTTTAATGCATATGCTGCCGAGCCTTCGAAAGCCTTTGATCAATGGCTGTATTCAACAGTCGTTGAACATCAAGGCACAGCACGCAATCAGCTATTGACGCAATGGGAGCAAGCTCCTGCAGCACGTATTGCACATCCACGTGAAGAACACCTCTTGCCTTTAATGGTCAGTGTGGGTGCAGCGCAACAGGAAACTGGAGTGCGAACCTATCATGAAACTGGGTTTGTGGGTGGTTTATGGGTGTCCAATTTTGCTTTTGGTGAGTTGAAACAGGCGTAACCGAATTATGCTCTTTCTTTTATCAACCCAGTAGATATGAGACAGAAGTTTACTTAAGCAATAAAAAACCGAGGTCTATTTGTACCTCGGTTTTTTATTTTAGAAAATCTGTCAATTAATCGAAACGATAAATGTCCATGCCTAATGTACCCATTGAAAAACTGCTATGCACAATGGTAAAGCGATGCCCCAAACCCATGGCAAAAAATAGCGGTGCAAGATGTTCAAGACTTGGGTGATTTTGCTGAATATGGGGAATAGTCTGCCAATTTAAAACAGCTTCGTAGTTCTGATGGTTGAGCTTTTGTACGACATAATTGCGAAATTCCGATGCCCAAACAGGCACTGTTGCCTGTGCATTATGCCAAGACAATTCTGCCAGATTATGGGTAATACTGCCTGAGCCAATCAGCAGGATTTGTTGTTGGCGCAGCTCCTTTAAGGTCTGCCCAATCTTAAAAATCTCTTCGGCGCTATAGCTCATCGGTAAAGAAATTTCGACCACAGGAATATCCGCTTCAGGATATAAATGTAATAGAGGCATCCAAACCCCATGATCACGCGGACGAGTACTATTGGCATGTGCATGTAAGCCTGCTTCTGCCAGTAAATGTAAAATCTGCTCGGCAAGCTCTGGTTGTCCGGGTGCAGGGTAGCGAAGCTGGTATAAGGCTGGCGGGAAGCCACGAAAGTCATGCCAGGTTTCAGGGCGTACTGCACTGCTGACTTCGAGAGCCTGACTTTCCCAGTGGGCAGACATGACCACAATGGCTTGGGGGCGAGGCAGGTTTAGGCCTAAACGCTGCAATGCTGGACCAACCTGCTCAGGGTCGAGTGCCAGCAGGGGAGAACCATGAGAAATAAATAACCCAGGTAAAGTTTGAAGATGCATAAGGTTCACCTGAATTTAAACTGTTGCATCATGCTTTAAGCACGATGATACGGATGATTATGATTAATGCTCATAGCACGGTAAAGCTGTTCGATCAGCATCACCCGAACCAGAGGATGTGGTAGTGTCAGTTTAGACAAAGACCAGTGCCATTTGGCTGCCTGACGCACAGCATCACTCAAGCCATCGGGGCCACCAATCGCCAGAGCAATATCCTGACCTTCTAGCATCCATTGCTGCATCGTCTCTGCCAGTTTTTCAGTGCTCAGTTCCCGACCACCGACTTCAAGTGCAATCAGGGTTTCATTGGGTTTGAGCGCAGCTAAAATACTTTCACCTTCGGTTTGGCAGTATTTCAAGATATCGGCATCGGAGTCATTTTTGCCACGTTTTGCCATCGGCAATTCAACAAATTGGGTTTGGACAAACGGCTGAATCCGTTTTAAATAGTCATCTACACCAGTCAATACCCAAGCAGGCATTTTCTGTCCAATGGTTAAAATGCGAATCTTCATCGTGACAATCTTTGTGAAAAAACCAATTATAACCTGAGCGAAGATAAACAAAGCAAGGTTTGTCTTGAGAAGCGGCTAAAGCTTCGCAAGAAGGCGAAAACTACATTTAATGGAAAGAAGATGTGCTATATCTTGCCTTGCAAGAAACCTTGCAAGAGTTGAAATATTCTAAAATCAATCTTCAGGCTATTTGTACTTTTATACGGAAGTAAAAATGCGATTCAATCGCTTATGGAGTGAATTTGGATTTAGCAAAATCATCATGAATCTATTTAAAATTATCTTAAAAATTACAGAAGCCACACAAAAAAGAGAATCTTTTAAAAAAAGAGATTAATCTGAAATAGATTATGTAAAACTTATTACATAAAAAATGACTTCCTACATCATCAAACTATATTTACGGACTAACTTATTTCTTAAGCAGGATGCATCTTCAAAGTTTGATGATAAAACCAAGTCGGTGTAAATCCTTAGTATCTTCAGTCAAGTTTCGGCTTGATGATGAAAAAGAGGTAAATAGCGATGTTGAAGAAAATTATAACCACTATGTTAGTGGTTTCGACAGTAGCCACCAGTAGTCTAGCAATGGCAGAACCTTGGCATGATCGTGATGGAGATCGTCACGGTTACGATCACCGAGGCGATTATAGAGATCATCGAGATTACCGTGACGGACGTGGTTGGGAACATCGTCATGAAGACTGGGATGATCATCGCGGTCACTGGTCACGTGGTGACCGATTACCCCCTCGTTATCGCGGCGATTATGTAGACTGGCGCGAACATCACTTGCCATACCCGCCACGTGGGCATCGTTGGGTACGTGTGAATGGCGATTACTTATTGATTGCGATTGCCACAGGTATCATTACCGGAACGATTTTATCGCGCTAGAAAACCGCTGTATTTGACAAAAAAACTGCTTCCTTTGAAGCAGTTTTTTTATGCAGATTTATAGCAATTATTCATAAAATCAAAAAATTAAGATTTGCTTAAACCGTTAAAAATCGCAGTAATTAAGCACGAAAAATGAGACAAAGCATTGCACAAAGCTGCATGGATCTACATGGTTTCTCTTAAATATTGCCGTACAGTAGCCAAAAGCGTAACGCCGTACATGAGATTAAATGTTGGCGTGAAAGTATCAATATTTTGCTCTAGTGGTATCTGGATGCAAAATGATAGGAGAAAGAAATGCGTAAGTCAAAATGGATGGCTGTCGCCTTGGCACTCAGCACCAGTCTTGCATCGGGGTTAACTTTGGCAGATCCGTGGGATCATGATGATCGAGCCTCGGAATATTATGGGCATGATCATTATCGTCATTGGGATGATCGACCATCAGAATATTACGAACATCATCATTATCGCCATTGGGATGAGCCACAACCACGTTACTGGCGAGATCGAGATCATCCTGTACGTTATTGGCATGAAGGGCAATATATTCCACGTGATTACATGGATGATCGCTATTATATAGACTGGCATGAACGACGTTTACCACCACCTCCATATGGTCATCGCTGGATGCAGATTGATGGAGACTTTGTACTGGTTGCAGTAGCATCAAGTGTGATTACTCAAATTTTACTTGGACCCCATTTTCATTAAATTATTCAATGGATTGATGAAAAATTGAATATTCTAGACAATAAAAAACCACTTCCGAAGAAGTGGTTTTTTATGGTTTTTGGATTAGTGACGAGCCGTTTGGTTTTCAGTCACTGTTGTAACCAGTGGTGTTTTCGGTAAAGGTGTTGGTTGTTGAGTCAATGCCAATGGCAAGATCTCATCAATGCTTTTGACGGCTTTGATTTCTAAACCTTCCTTAACGTTATCAGGAATTTCCGCCAAATCACGCACGTTGTCCTGTGGAATGAAGACCAGTTTGACCCCACCACGATGGGCTGCCAACAACTTCTCTTTCAAGCCACCAATTCGTAGCGCACGACCAGCAAGTGTAGTTTCACCTGTCATCGCGATATCTGCACGGATTGGAATACCTGTAAAGGCAGATACCAATGCAGTAGTCAGCGCCAAACCTGCCGATGGACCATCTTTCGGTGTTGCACCTTCAGGTAAATGCACGTGAATATCGGTTTCATCAAAACGTGATGCTTCGATACCGAGTTCATCCGCGCGGGTACGAACGACAGTCATCGCTGTGGTAATTGATTCTTTCATCACATCGCCAAGCGAACCTGTGGTAATGAATTTACCTTTGCCTTTTACCGCAGCCACTTCAATTGTGAGTAATTCACCACCGACAGATGTCCACGCCAGACCATTCACACGACCAACTTGCGCTTCAGATTCAGCCATGCCGTAATCGAATTTATGCACACCTAAGTAATCTGGCAAGTTCTGCTCAGTCACATCAATATGCAAGCCTTTCGCTTTCTTGCTCACTGCTTCTTTCACGACTTTACGAGCAATTTTAGAAATTTCTCGTTCAAGGCTACGTACACCTGCTTCGCGGGTATAGCGGCGGACAATATCACGAATCGCTTCTTCATGAACGGTGAGTTCTTTGTTGCGTAAGCCATTATCTTTAATTGCTTTTGGTACTAAATAACGCGAAGCAATATTGACTTTTTCATCTTCGGTATAACCTGGCAGACGAATGACTTCCATACGGTCAAGCAATGCTTCAGGAATATTCATACTGTTGGCTGTACAGATGAACATGACTTCAGACAGGTCAAGATCCAAATCTAAATAGTGGTCGTTAAACTTACTATTTTGTGATGGGTCAAGAACTTCAAGCAATGCTGATGCAGGGTCGCCACGGTAGTCCTGTGCCATTTTATCGATTTCATCGAGTAAAAATAGCGGGTTCTTCACGCCGACTTTAGTCAATGATTGCACGATTTTACCTGGCATCGCACCGATATAGGTACGACGGTGACCACGAATTTCAGCTTCATCACGTACACCGCCCAAAGCCATGCGTACAAACTCACGACCAGTCGCTTTGGCAATGGATTCACCAAGAGAAGTTTTACCTACCCCTGGAGGACCAACTAAGCACAGAATCGGGCCACGCAGTTTTTTCACACGAGATTGAACCGCCAAATACTCAACAATACGAGCTTTAACTTCGTCCAAACCATAGTGGTCTGCATCCAGAATTTCCTGTGCTTTTGGCAAGTTAATACTTACCTTGCTGGCTTTATTCCATGGCGTATCTAAAATGACATCTAGATAGTTCCGTACCACAGCCGCTTCGCTTGACGCAGGTTGCATAGCTTTGAGTTTACGAAACTCTGCTTCTGCTTTTTTGCGCACATGCTCAGGCAAATCTGCTTCGGCTAGGCGTTTTTCAAGCTCAGCAACATCATCTTCAGCACCGCCATTCATGTCAGAAAGTTCACGCTGAATGACTTTCATCTTTTCATTGAGGAAGTATTCGCGTTGATTTTTTTCCATCTGGCGTTTGACACTGTCATGTAGTGTCTGCTCAATTTGCTGTTCTTCAGACTGTTGCAACAAATAAGTCATTAACTCTTTTAAGTGAGCTTCGAATTCATCATGTTCCAAGAAATTCTGTTTAACTTCAATATTTAGGGGAACACGTGTTGCGACGAAGAATAACAATTGTTGCAAATCATCAATCTTATTTGCAGCGGTAATTAACTCGCGTGCATTGCGCAATTTTGCTTCAGCATACTGAGCAAATAATGCTTTCAATTCTTGTAAGCGCTCATCCTGAGTGTCTTGGTCTAATGCTACACTCATTGGGCTTAGTGTATGTTCAGCTGTGAAATACTCAGTTTGATCAATGATCTGTTCTAGTTTTGCACGATGTAAACCTTCAATCAGTACTTTGATGCAGTTTTCATCGTTTTCGTGGTTCACAACTTGTACGATTTTCGCCACAGTTCCGTATTGGTACAGGTTGTCCTGATCAATATCTTCAGTGAGAGAATCTTTTTGTGCAACCACAAAGACTAAATTGTCACTGCTACGCGCCACATCAACAGCTTTTATTGATTTTTCACGACCAACAAAAAGCGCGATTTGCATGTGCGGATAAACCACTACATCACGTAACGCTAATAATGGTAATATGTTTGGAATTGTCAGTTCTTGCGAACTTTCAAGATTCAAAATTTGTTCAGTCATGGGCACTCCTTGAGTGACAACAGTGTTGCCATGATTTTTATAGTGATGTGTTTTTTTTAAATTACAAGGGCAAGTCTTGTGAAAAAATTAAAAAACCATGATTTTGATTAAATTTACAACAGCATGTTATTGGTTAAAATATTGATAAGATTGTGGTGTACAAAGTGCATGTAATGGCTGATCCCAAGGCTGATGGGGAAGCACAATATTCAGGCGTTGAAAGTCATGTGCTAACCCTAAGCGAAAGGGAAGATGTTGAGCATGAGACAATGTACGATCATAAAAACCACCGCCCATACCCAAACGCATACCTTTTATATCACAAGCCAGTAAAGGCATACACAATACATCTAAATGCTTCACGGCAATTCCGCGTTGTTGCGGTTCCAACATACCTAAACAGTGTGGTGCAAAACGCCGTGTATAAAATTGTTGTCTAGAAATTTTGACCCAGAGTAAATGCTGATTCATATTGCATATTTTGGGTAAGTAAACGTCTTTATTGAGTTTGAAGCAATGTTCAATGAGCCCTTGGGTTGCAATTTCACCAAAGGCATCTAAATATAATCCGATTTTTTTTGCCTTTTGAATCTCAGGAATGCGTCGGAAACGACTTAATACGGCCTGAGCAGCCTGACGTTGCTGAAAACAGGTGAGTCGGCGACGCTTACGGCGCAGTTCACGACGTAACTGTTGGAGGTTTAAGGCATGATTCATGATCTGGTCATTTGGGTTCGGCTTACGATTGAAGTATTACCATAAAAAGTAAACGAGTAAAGTAGCACCTATGATGCACTGGTTATTTTACTGATTTTTGCTTGCGCGAGATGGGTTAGTTGAATAATTTTTTGCTGATTCTGTTCAAGTTTTTTTTGCAATTGTAGGATTTTGACTGTATCTGGGCGTTGAGCTGCACCCTGTTGTGCAAGTTCAAGGCTAAGCTGATTGTTCTGCATCATTTTTTGACGAATGATATCAACCTCTGCGCTACTCAATAATAAGTCCTGTAATTCCTGATTAAATTTGGTGACACGCTGCTGCATGCTTTGAATAATTTGTTCAATCTGGGCAGCATGACCAGAACGAATGGTTGGTAAGGCCTCTTGCTGAAAAACGGAACTTTCCTGATTTTGGCGTTGCGCTAAATTTTGTAGTATCCCAAGATCTACTTTAATATCAGTGGCTTGATTGTGGCTAAAATGAATATGTTGTGCGTTGATATGATTGGGTTTGCAGGCAAACAGTGTCCATGAAGAAAGGCATAAACAGACAATCAACAATGGTTTCATACTATGCCTCGACTTTGCTGTGAGTAAAAGAAATAGAATGCATTCATAGAAAAAACTTAATCGTGCAGGGGAAAGTATAAAGTCTAAGTATGAGCCATGCTGTAAAAACACATGAAAATTGAAAATTTTGTTAAAGCTTTGTAATTACATGGAAAGTGCAGAAAACTTGCAGGCATAAAAAAACCAGCTTTCGCTGGATCTTATTTGCACCATTTTAACAGTTTTAAAATGGTGCCCGGGGCCGGACTCGAACCGGCACGCTTTGTGGGCGGGGGATTTTAAATCCCCTGTGTCTACCTATTTCACCACCCGGGCATGGGCGCAATCATAAAACAAGTTATTTTTGTTGGCAACACTATCTTGTGGTATTTGCTTTAAAATTACTCAAATAACTGTTTTTTTGCATAAAAATAAGAAAATATAAAAATATGGACGTTGAAGGTTTGGAAGAAGCATGGTTTCCATCCATAAAATTCGTTTTATGAGGCTAGAATATTTTTGGGCTGTAACACAATATGACGAGTAAAAATAAAATTATGCAAATTTAATTAATTATATATATGATTTATATTGTAAAAAATAAAAAATATACTTTTAGTGAAGAATAAAAACTGATTGCTTGTTTAAAATATAAACAATATACTTTTCTTATAAAAATGTGATGTGATTATCAAAAAACTAATATCAAAAACTTAAAAAAAGGATGCCAAAATTGTCTATATTTAATTATCGTAGTGCAATAAGTTGCATTACTTCTCTACTGATCATACCGATATCGGTCGCCCATGCCACTGAGGAATCGGTAGAGTTAAAATCGTCTCGTGAGAAAGCAGTTGTTCTTGTCAGACAGGGGCAGATTGAACAAGGCATGTCTTTATTTCATTCATTAATATCTCAATACCCTGATGACCAAATTGTACTCGCGGATTATTTAACTTTGCGTTTTCAAACACAAAAATTTAATCAGGATGATGTTGCTTTACTGCAGCGTATCCAGCCGAATAAATTCCCAGAATATGCCCAGATTCCTGTTATTCAGGGGGTAAGAGACCTACAACAATTTAACCTTGCTCTAGCATGGTTAAAAAAATTTGAGCCATATAATAAAAATGTCCAATTACAGGTAATGAAAGCGGTACTGTATGCCGAATTAAATCAACCACAGGATGCAGTTGCCACTTTAAAAGGCATTTCTTTAAGTGCTTTAAATGCCGATCAGTTGACCCAAGTCTCTTACGCCTATCGCATCTCTGGCAAACCGATTGAAAGTTTGAATGCAGCGGGCCTTGCTTATCAAAAAGCACCAGAGTCTGTGAGTGTGCAAGAAGAGTATTTTTATGCTTTGATTGACTCGAGAGCGCTTTTGGAAGCAGAGCAGTTTTTAAAGGCTCACCCTAGTTTAAATGACAAAAAGTCAAACTTATCTTTAAATCTGGAGTTGTTGCAGTTTAGTCAAGATATTAAACATGCCATAGCGCATTATAAGTATTTATCGAATCATGGCGAAGGCGATAAAGTCAGCTATGCAGATTTGGATAAATGCTTAGCCAAAGCAACAGATTTGCAGAAACAGGTATCAAGAGAAAAACCAGGATATTTTAATTTTTATTACAATTATATTTATGCTCTCAGTTTTCGCGGTAGATCTACCGAAGCAATTGAGTATGCACAGCAATTAAATCGCCCTTATGCAGATATGCCTGCATATGTCAGACATGCACTGGCAAATGCTTACCTCCGAATCAAACAGCCTCAACAAGCTGAAACTTTGTATCTCAGTTTATTGAAAGAGAAGAACTATCCAGATATGGAAGTTTATTCGGGTCTTTACTATTCTTATCTTGAGCAGGAAAAATTTCAGCAAGCAGATCAGTTAATCAAGGATGTCGATCACCTCATTCCAACGTATCATTATGGAAATGCTAAGGGTGAGGATAAAACGACCGCTGATGATCGCTATGAATATATTAGCTTAAAAGGTCTAAATTTCGCGCATCGCAATGAATTAAACACATCTGAAAAATACTATCAGGATATTGTAGCTAAAACACCGAATAACTCACTTTATCTGAATAATTTGGCAATGATACAGCGCTGGAGAGAACAGCCTCTTCATTCCCAAAAAACTTTAGCAAGATTAACAGGTAGAGAGCCAGATAAAACCACGTTAATTAATCAGATGAAGAATGAACAAGACTTGGGTAACATTCAAGCTTGGAAAAAGGATCTGTCTCATCTACTCGAATTGTATCCAGATGATAGTGGTGTGATGGAAAGCCGTAAGGAAATGGCTGATCGGGATCACTTTAGTATTACTCATGAAACCACTTGGGGACATAGCAATTCGGATCAGGTGAATCAAAGCTTAAGAGGAACGCGAGATCTGGATAGTTATACACGGTTGAATTCACCATGGATGCATGACAATTATCGTGTTTTTGCCTTTTCTCAAAATCGTAGTGGTCATTTTGATATCGGTAACATTCAGGATAACCGTTATGGTCTAGGCTTGGAGTGGGCATCTAATCGTAAAGACTTAACTTTGGCGTTATCGCAAAACTCACATCAAGACAAAACTGGTGTCGATATCAACTGGTCACAATGGCTGAATGATAATTGGCAGTACCGTCTGCAATATAACAGTCAGGCACCAATTCCGTTACAAGCACTACGTAATAAGCAAGATGGGAAATTATATTCAACAAGTATTCTCTGGCGTCAAAATGAATCACGTTCAGCTGGATTGACTTATGCTTATACAGATATTTCTGATGGCAATAAACAACAAGACTGGACTTTTGATTTTACCCAGCGCCTACAGGCTTCTCCTCATCATATAACCGATATGCTTGTAAGCGCAGGCTATGGTACGAATAGTAAACAAGAGCCGCTTTATTTTAGCCCTGAGCAGTATTATGCAATGAATGTTACTCTCCAACATGATTGGGTAACATGGAGAAAATATAACCAAAACTTTACGCAACATTTTGAACTAGGAACAGGGTTCTACAATCAAAAAAATTATGGAACCAAAGTCACTTGGAATGCGCAATATTTGCATCGCTGGTCATTGTCTCGCACATGGCAGCTTGAGTATGGAATTGGCATTACAAGACACCCTTATGATGGAAAACAAGAAGACCGTACTTATGGTCTAGTAGGATTTAGGGGTATTTTTTAATGATAAAGTTTAATCAAACAATATTGCCATATGCTTTTGTGCTATCAAGCCTTTTGTCAGTGCAAACATATGCTGCAGCACCTGACAGCATATTAGGACAAAACCAATCAATTGCATTGAATTTTCACAATGTAAGAGAAGACGTGCTGAAAAGAGATGATGCGGATCTATATGCGGTTAATTCTCGAAGCCTCGCTGAATTTTTTGACTGGTTAAGTCATTCAAAATGGCATCCTGTTTCGCTGCAACAAATCATTGATGCTCGTGAAGGGAAAAAACCACTTCCTCCAAATGCAATTCTCTTAAGTTTTGATGATGGATTAGTCAGTAGCTATACACAAGTTTTTCCATTGTTGAAAGAGTATAAGTTTCCTGCTGTCTTTGGGATTATGACGGGTTGGACAAACAAAACGACCAAATTTGATGATGAAATCACTTACAAGAATCCTGAAAATTTTATGACTTGGGATGAAATGAGGGAGATGCAAAAGTCAGGATTGGTTGATTTTGTCAGTCATACAGACAGTTTACATGTTGGGATTTTGGCAAATCCACAAGGAAATGAAGAGCCCTCGGCAATTACTCGGCAATATTTGAAAAACCAACAACGCTATGAAACCGATCAAGAATACCAACAGCGAGTTTATAATGATTTATTGAAGTCAAAACAGATCTTGGAAAAACAGCTAGGAATTCAAGTCAAAGCAGTAATTTGGCCTTATGGTGCTGTAACGCCAGAAACCGAGGATATTGCCAAAAAAGCGGGTTTGCCGATTTCATTTAGTTTAGGTCGATCTGGAATTAACCAAATTAATGATCGAACCTACAAAAGAATCTTGATGCTGGGCAATCCTGATTCAGAAGGTTTGCAGCAAGAATTATTAAATGTTGTGAATTATCATGAAGATTCGAAAATAAACATACGGCATAGCCTGAGTATTAAACTTGATGATTTAATTGGGCAATCGGGTCAATATGATGATAAACGCCTTGGTTTAATGCTGGATAGCCTACAGGCTTTAGCTGTCAATAAAGTCTTTGTAGATGTTTTTGACCAGAGTAATGAAAAAGTATTTTTTCCAAATACTATTTTTCCTATGTCACAAGATGCAATGAATCGTTTTACCTGGCAGGTTCAATCACGTGTATCTGCTGATGTTTATGCAAATATCCCATTGAGTTCTTTTAAAAATCAACCACAAAAATTAAATCCGTTTGTTATGGATTTAATGAAAAATAATACCAGTTTATCTGGAATATTTTTAGAGTCTGATGGTGACTTATCTGCGATTACAACGCCAGAAAAAATGAAATGGTTTGATAAAATTAAACAAAATGCGGAATATTATTCAAATGTCAGTAAAACATTTCGATTTGGGCTTCGAGTACCACTTACTCCAGATCTTGAAAATTCCATGGATAATGTTTTACCCAATCTGATGAATCATTTTGAATTTGTGAATTTCATCTTAGATAAACCAGCAGATAAACAACAGGCTAAAATGTTGAAAAAGGTATTTGGTAACTTGCCATTATCTACAAAAAGCCGAATATCTTTCAGTATTGATACAAAAAACTTAACATCTGAGTCTGACTGGAAAGCAGCTCAAAAAACATTAATCGATTTACAGGGATTAGGTATTCAAAATATTGGTGCAAATCAATATAACCTAGAAAATGGGATGTTTTTTCATAAGTACCTTTATACACCACTCAGCCAAAATGACAGTCCATTGAATTATAAAAATCCATTTAAAAATGATATGAATTTGGAGAAAGTCCCATGAGCTGGCTAAAATATTTATTTGATTTTGCTTTTTTATACCCTCTATTTATGGCATGGATTTGGATTGTCGGTGGTATATGGTTTTTCTTTAAGCGTGAATATCCAAAACGTCATGTTCCAAAACCTACAGATGAAGGGTGCAGTATTATTATTCCTTGCTTTAATGAAGAGGAACATGTACGAGATACCATTCGTTATGCAGCACAGACACAATATCCAAAATTTGAGATTATCGCGGTTAATGATGGAAGTACCGATCGAACCGGGAAAATTTTAGATGAATTGCAGGGTCAATATGCAAACCTCAGAGTAGTGCATTTGGCAAAAAATCAGGGAAAAGCATTTGCGTTACGCTCAGGTGTTTTGGTAAGCCAATATGAATACTTGGTTTGTATTGACGGTGATGCATTGTTGCATCCGCATGCGGTGCTATGGATGCTAGAGCCAATGGTCAACTTGCCACGCGTTGGTGCAGTAACAGGGAATCCTCGTATTATTAACCGCTCGAGTATCTTGGGAAAATTACAAGTAGGCGAATTTTCTTCAATTATCGGGTTAATTAAACGCGCTCAACGAACTTATGGTCGTCTTTTTACGGTTTCTGGTGTAATTGCTGGTTTTCGTAAAACTGCGCTTAAGCAAGTCGGGTTTTGGTCAGATGATAAATTAACAGAAGATATTGATATTTCATGGAAATTGCAATTTAATCAATGGGATATACAGTATATTCCTCAAGCACTCTGTTATATTTATATGCCTGAAACTTTTGTTGGTTTATTCAAACAACGATTGCGTTGGGCGCAGGGTGGTATGGAAGTCTTACGTGACTACATCAAACACATTTTTAAATGGCGACTACGCCGTATGTGGATTATTGTTTTAGAAACCATCATGAGCGTCACATGGTCTTATATCATGTTGCTTATTTTTATCTTGTATTTTCTTGGTGTATTTTTCCATATTCCAAATGAACTGTTTATTAAAACACTTTTACCTGAGTGGTATGGAACGATACTTGGCTTTACGTGCTTGATTCAATTTACAATAAGTCTGTGGATCGATAAACGCTATGATGGCAATAATCGCTTCTTTCGAAATTATTTTTGGGTCATCTGGTATCCACTTTTCTTTTGGTTAATTATAACATTAACAACAATTGTTGCAGTACCTAGAGCATTATTTTTACCTAAAAAACGTGCACGATGGATCAGCCCAGATCGTGGTTTTAAAGGAGATAAAGTATGAGCAATTCAGTCATTGATTATCAAATCATCGAAGATGAATCAAAACTTGATTTACCTGAATATATTGATAACCCTCACTATGTTAAAAATAAAGCAGCAGGCTATCTTTTGCAGTTAATAGGCTGGGTGCTATTTATTTTAATTATATTCCCGTTAATTACGTTATTCTTATGGTATTTTGAGTTTAAATTGGTCAGAAAATATATTTTTAATGATGCAATGTATGCTCAATTAACGAGTTTAATGCATATCGGAATTGGTATTTTAATTTTTAGCTTATTACTGATTTTATGGGCGTCTTATAATTGGATTAGATTTAATAATAAAGAGCGAAGAAAAAAATCTCAAAACACACCAATTGATGAGTTTGCTAGAGATTTCTTACTCACTGGAGATGATCTGGTCAAATTAAAACAAGGCTCTAATATTATTTTGCACTACGATGAAGATGGATTGCTAGAATATTATGATGTTGTGAAATAGCTCAATGGCTTTAATTGATTGTTTTTTCAAGCGGCTGTTTACTTTTGAAGATATAGAATATAGATGGAAGAAAAAGGTGATTGGCTTTTAGATATTTTGGCAAGTATGAGAGGGTTAATCACTTTTTTAGTCGTTTAAATAGAGCTTGTTCATAACTCAAAAAGTGATCATCTTCTTAGTTGATTATTTGCTCCGCTGTTTGTTGAATTTCCATCAATAATCTATGGATAGATAAATCGTTTCAAAACGGTTTCTTGGAACTTAGGTCAAGGGATAATAAACATCTCATGATCAACTTTCTATTGGATACTTGAGCAGTTAAAAATGCATGTTAAAGGTAGATAAGCCAAGTTAAGCGTGATGAGGGAGGTTTTCCTCTATCTCCGTTATGAGTGTAAATCCTGAATTTATTCATACTGCGATCAGTTATCGCGTTTCAGGTCCAATCGCTTCAAGACAGACCTAAGAGCAGAAGAAAAGCGATAGCGGCAGGAAAAAGCACATGCTCGCGAAGCGCAATCTCGATTCAATTCAATTGCTGGAATTTAGCATATAGAACTGAGTGAAAAATGGTCTATTGACTAAAATAATTTCTCAGACTATTCATTAAATACACATTAAGTATTCTTTGAAATTACCCAAATTTTGCCGAGAGCATAAATTCATAATTTAAAGCCAATAGTATGCTTTGCATATTGAAACTATTGCGGTCTTCTGGGAGCTGTAACAGTAGGGGTAAACGCGTCACTCCATTTTCACCATTTGCAAATGCATAATGGCGTATTTTGGAGTCCAGAGCCGAAATTAAATTTTTTGCTTCGAGATAAACGCTTTCTTGAGGAGCCTGTTTCTGAATTGCAATGATTTTGAGATAACAGTGATCTCGAATATCAATAATATTCTGTTTTAATTCATTGATTTTAGATTCATGGTTTTCAGACTTGTGAAAGAGCCGTTTAATAAAACTGACATTTTTCGTGTTCTGTGTTTCTCGTTCTAACTGGCGTAGCTGCTGCTGAATATTGCGAGTTTGCTCAATCGCATCGTTAAGCAGTTCTCTAATTTGTTGAGTGGGCGCTAAAACTGCTTGTACATGTTGTTGATATTGATGTTCATCATAGAAGATCATGAAAATCTGTTTTCGGCGCTGTTCTAATAATTTTAAATACGCAATCACACGATACTTGAACAGGCGTGCATGCTGATTGAACTGAAGAATTGGCTCCTGCGATAAAATTTCTAGTTGATGCAGAAACTCATTCAGTAACCTGAGAATATTGAAATAGCAAAATTCTAATTCATCCGTATGTTGAACGCTTTTTTTCAAGCCTTTTAGGAAAGGTTCAAAAATATTTAAAGACAAATCTTTTTCTAAAATTTCGATATGCTCTTTCACCAGATGATCGACTGAAAAGCTTTGAATATTCAGAATTTCTTTCAAGCTCGGAATGAGATGCTGCTGATTATATTCATGCAGTGATTCAATCAGTTCCACAATGTGCGGATTCATTTCACGTTGAATACCAATGATTTTAGTCATCAGTTGTTTAAAATTTTCAACATAATCTGGTTGATCAAGCTGTTTTGGATCGAGAACCAGACCACTGATATAAAATCGATCTTCTTTACCAAAATTTTCTTCGGTTAAGAAGCGGCGAATTGAATAAGCGGAAACTGAATTATCGTAAGAGCCGCTGAGGACAAAATAATATTGAAAGGTTTTGATAATTTCAAAGTTACGAACCTGTTGTTCGGCAATAAAATAATCCTGAAAAATGGCCAGTTTCTGTTCAGCATATTCACTCGGTAAAATTTGGGCAAACCAGTTTCCGAGAATTTCACTTTTCATGAAGACTTCAAAGATAAAAGTGCGGATTTGCTCTCTGTCCAAACCACGATGATTTTCCGAAACGGAAAAATTTAACTGCCGAATAATTAATGCAGAATCATAGAGAAATGCTTTTTTAATGAGTTGCTGTGCCTGAATATCTTTTTGATTTTCCAGATCGATTTGATTAATTTCACGAACAATCGTTTCTAAATAATCTGCAACTTGAAAGTCGGTTTTATAATTCTCTAGATAACTGAAACTGGTATTAATTCTTTGCGCAAGTTCTAAGAGCTCTGAATTTTGCGTATGAAGGGCAATATCTTTTAAACGGATATAATCTTTAAATTCAAAAGCATGGCTAAGGTAATTCCAATAGATATTCTGAGGTTTTAGATACTCATCTTCTATTTTTTGATGCAGTGCTTTCGGTGTGGCAGAGAGTATAGAATCTAGTTCTTGCTGCCAATTGCTATCAAGAAAGGGATCAATTTGTTTTAACTTTACCCGAAGCTGATAAGGGATATATGTCTGCATGGAAATCCAAAGCCCTTAAACTAAATTCAATATAAAAAAACGTGTTCAATATCACAAAAATATCCAATAATTTGTATTTTGCATAGAAGTTTATGTGTATAAATTGTATTTTTGCCTAAGAACCTTAGATTAGGGCATGTCCTGATTTGAAAAATTAGTTTTAAAAGCTTAAGAGCGTTCTTGAAGCATGTTTTTAAAAGATGTTTCAATGCGATCCTAAGCTAAAAATCTACAATCAAGAGATCAACAAAAGAAGAAACTGGATGCAACAAACATGGCAGTTGGAAAACCTTTAAACCCAGTGCTGGGCGTTAGCGAAATCGAGGTAAAAGCCAGGTTTAAGATACAATTTAACTGCTGGAATGTAGCTTATAGAGCTGAGTAAAAACAGTGCATGTATGGATAATAATTTTTTTGACATTTTTTATCTCAGAGCATAGATACTTTACTATCAGTATCGATTGAAATAAAGAAATCCATATGCAGCAAGCTCTCCAATTTTCTCTTAAAGCCAGCCATATCGAAATTCTGTGGAATTCACAGCAGTTTATTCTTACTCAAGGACTGGATGCGATTCAACAGCAGAGTCTGGCGCAAGGCATATGGTCTGAGCTTGCGATTGAGAAAATGATTTATTTGATTGAAGAACTACTAGAATCAGAACCGCAGCTAAGACAGGTACAGGGTAGAGCAATCACTTCTGATCCAATGATGCAGTTATTGAATCAATTATTTTTTAAGACATCAAACCCAATTGATCGAGTCCAGCTTGAGCATGCCTTTAATGATTTTGTCGATCATTTAAACTATTACTTGCATCAAGTGAAAGAAGATCAGCAACAGGTTTTTGTTTATTTTGTGATGATTCGTTAAATGATGCATCACCTTAAAATTCAAAAAATTTCGATAAAATAATCAGAATGATTCTGAAATAGTAGAAAACGGCTGAAATAATTAAGTATTCAAGGTTTCTTTGATTGTTATGAAGCTAAATTTATTGCGCAGTGTTATTGCATATGATCATTGCGGAGCTTGAAACGTCGCAATTCCAATTTGAATATTGGTCTGAAAAATTCCTACACATGTATTTAAAATTGGTTATCCTAAGCACGGATTTTTTAGATAATTTGTAGCACATGGCACTTAAAGCAACGATTTATAAAGCAGACCTCAATATTGCGGATATGGATCATCACAATTATGGTGATTATCAATTGACGATGGCATTACACCCATCAGAAACCATCGAACGTTTAATGGTGCGTGTTTTAGCTTTTGCTCGTTATGCCGATGAGCAACTGGAATTTACCAAAGATTTATTTGAAGTGAATGAGCCTGCATTGTGGCAGAAAGACTTAACAGGTCTGCTCGAAAAATGGATTGAAGTCGGTTGCCCTGATGAAGATAAAGTCAAAAAAGCCAGTGCACGTTGTCAGCAGGTTGCTGTGATTGCGTATGGTAGCTCAGTGGAAGAATGGTATAAGCGTAGCAGTAAATTAAAAACTTTAAAAAATGTTGAAGTTTGGCAATTGAGTGAAGCAACCACCACGGCGATCCAAGCGTTATGTGAGCGTACCATGCAGTTGCAGCTCAACATTATGGATGGTGAGTGGACGCTGATGAGTGATGCTGGTCAAGCAGTGGTTGAATGGATTAAGTTGCAGTAATTTTTGAACGCATTGATTTTAAAAACCCCTCAACAGAGGGGCTTTTTCTTTACGACTTAAGCAATCGAATCATCCAAATTCGGTGCTAACCAGCGTTTGGCTTCATCCAGAGTCCAACCTTTACGTTTCGCATAATCTTCTAACTGATCTTGCGAAATCTTGCCGACATTGAAGTATTCACTTTGTGGCAAGCTATAGTAGAAACCACTCACCGATGAAGGTGGCCACATCGCAAAACTGCTAGTCAGTTGAGTGCCGATTTTCTCAGTCGAACCGAGCCAGTTAAACAAGGTCGCTTTTTCCGAGTGTTCAGGGCAAGCAGGGTAGCCAGGTGCAGGACGAATCCCGACATATTTTTCTTTAATCAGGTCTTCATTGCTTAAAGTTTCATTGGCCTGATAACCCCAGAACTCTTTACGGATACGCTCATGCAAGTGTTCAGCAAAGGCTTCTGCAAAACGGTCTGCCAGAGACTGGATTAAAATCGCAGAGTAATCATCACCTTTGGCTTTATAGTCATTGGCAATTTCTTCTGCGCCAAAGATCGAAACTGTAAAGCCACCCAGATAATCCTGATGATCATCGGTTGGTGCAATAAAGTCTGCCAAAGACAAGTTCGGTTTGCCAGTGACTTTATCAGACTGCTGACGAATATGCTCAAAGTGATGAGTGGCGTTGCCAGACGCATCATATGCAGTCACGGTATCGGCGCCTGTACGTTTGGCAGGATATAAACCAAACACCGCACGAGCATCGAAGCGTTTATTTTCAATAATATCTTTGAGCATCGCTTGTGCTTGGTTATACAAGTCAGTCGCAGCTTCACCAACGATTTCATCTTCTAGAATTTTCGGGAATTTACCTGCCAAACTCCATGAAATAAAGAAGGGTGTCCAGTCAAAGTATTCAACCAAAACATCGAGCGGGTAATTGGTGATGACGTGTGTCCCAATAAAGTTAGGTACAGGTGGTACATAACTTTGCCAGTCAATTTTTAGACCATTCTCAACTGATTCTGTATAGCTTAGTTTCGCAGCCTTAGGTTGCTTATTGGCTAAACGCTCACGGATTTTGTTATATTCCGCACGTTGATCAGCAATAAATTCACCACGCATGTCTTGAGATAACAGTGTTGTAGCAACACCCACGGCACGAGAAGCATCGGCAACATAAATCACAGCATCATTTTGGTATTGAGGTTCAATTTTGACGGCTGTATGTGCCTTAGATGTCGTTGCACCACCAATCATCAACGGGATATTGAAACCTTTGCGCTGCATTTCTTTAGCAACAAACACCATTTCGTCCAGACTAGGGGTAATCAAGCCTGATAAACCGATGATGTCACATTTCTCATCAATGGCAGTTTGTAAAATTTTCTCAGCAGGAACCATCACGCCAAGGTCAACAATATCGTAACCATTACAGCCCAAGACCACGCCTACAATATTTTTACCAATATCATGTACGTCACCTTTTACGGTTGCCATCAGGATTTTACCTTTAGATTGGCTGCCAGTCTTTTCTGCTTCGATGTACGGGTTAAGCCAAGCCACGGCTTGTTTCATGACACGGGCTGATTTGACGACTTGTGGTAGGAACATTTTACCTGAACCGAACAGGTCACCAACCACGTTCATACCATCCATCAACGCACCTTCAATCACATCGAGAGGGCGTTTCGCTTTTAAACGGGCTTCTTCGGTATCTTGGTCAATATAAGTGGTAATCCCTTTGACCAAGGCATATTCAAGACGCTTTTCAACTGATTGATTACGCCATTCAAGATTTTCAGCTTCACGCTGTGCGCCGCTATGACCACGATATTTCTCAGCTATTTCAAGCAGTCTTTCTGTAGCATTTTGACCAGATTCACCTTGATTCTGATTCAGAACAACATCTTCAACCGCATCTTTGAGTTCTTTTGGAATGTCATCATAGATTGCCATTTGCCCCGCATTGACAATCCCCATGGTCATGCCTTGCTTGATGGCATAGTACAAGAACACTGAGTGAATCGCTTCACGTACAGGTTCATTACCACGGAATGAGAACGAAACGTTAGACACACCACCTGAAATCATGGCATTTGGTAAGTTTTGTTTAATCCAACCCGTTGCTTCAATAAAGTCCACAGCGTAATTATTGTGTTCTTCAATCCCTGTTGCCACAGCAAATACGTTCGGGTCAAAGATAATATCTTCAGATGGATAACCAACTTCATTGACCAAAATGTCATAAGAACGTTTACAGATTTCACGTTTACGTGCGGCGGTATCTGCTTGTCCATCTTCGTCAAATGCCATGACGATAATCGCAGCACCATACTGACGACATAGACGTGCTTTATGTACGAACTCGTCATAACCTTCTTTTAAGGAAATTGAGTTAACAACAGGTTTACCTTGAACACACTTTAAGCCCGCTTCAATGATTTCCCATTTGGATGAGTCAATCATGATCGGTACGCGTGAAATATCAGGTTCAGAAGCGACAAGATTCAGGAAATGTACCATCGCATTTTCCGAATCAAGCATCCCTTCATCCATGTTGATGTCGATGATCTGCGCGCCAGCTTCAACTTGTTGCTGTGCAACCTCTAAAGCTTCGGCAAACTTTTCTTCACGAATGAGACGCAGGAATTTTTTAGAGCCTGTCACGTTAGTACGTTCACCAACGTTAACAAATAAAGAGTCTTTATAAATGTTAAATGCTTCTAAACCACTTAAACGGCAAGCTGGAATTGTTTCAGGTACTTGGCGCGGTGGTAAATCTTTAATCGCTTCATAAATAGCGCGAATATGTGCAGGTGTGGTACCACAGCAACCACCTGCAATATTGATAATGCCACTTTCTGCAAACTCGCGAATAAAGGCTGCGGTTTGATCAGCAGTTTCATCATAAGAACCAAAAGCATTTGGCAAGCCAGCATTTGGATGCGCAGAAATATACACATCAGCAACATCACTAATGGTTTTGACGTGTGGACGCATGGCATCTGCACCCAGCGCACAGTTAAAACCTACCGACAAGACATTGGCGTGACGAACCGAGTTCCAGAATGCCTCAGCAGTTTGACCTGTTAAAGTACGACCAGAAGCATCGGTAATTGTACCCGAAATCATAATCGGTAAGCTGCGACCTAACTGCTGGAAAGCTTCTTCCACTGCAAAAATGGCTGCTTTACAGTTCAGCGTATCAAATACCGTTTCAATCAGGATAATGTCTGCACCACCTTCAATTAAGGCGAGTGTAGATTCAATATAGTTTTCTTTAAGCGCATCGAAAGTAATGTTACGAAATGCAGGGTTGTTCACGTCAGGCGAAATCGAACAGGTACGTGATGTTGGCCCAAGCACACCTGCTACAAAACGTGGCTTCTCTGGAGTAGAGTATTTTTCACATGCAGCTTTAGCCAGACGTGCTGCTTCACGGTTAATTTCAGGAACCAGATCTTCCATGTGATAATCTGACATGGAAACCCGTGTTCCGTTGAAACTGTTGGTTTCAATAATATCGGCGCCAGCTTCGAGATAGGCTTCATGAATACCCTGAATAATATCAGGCTGGGTCAAGACCAGTAAGTCATTGTTACCCTTTAAGTCATGTGCCCAGTCGGCAAAGCGCTCACCTCGATAATCTTGTTCCTGTAATTTATGTTGCTGGATCATGGTACCCATCGCACCATCGAGCATCATAATACGTTGAGAAAGGATTTGTTTTAAAGTGTTGAGTGTCGACATACACAGCCTTATATAGCCAAGGGCAACAGCGAGAAAATGCGCTTATTATACGCAAGATTGATGTTTTTTGAGCAAAAATAGCGATTTTAATCATATTGGTTTCTTATAAGCTTTATTGATTACACTTTTATGCTGTGCAAAAAAGCGTTAACTGGGTCGCTGTTGGCCCATTTTTTTCGAAAAAAATTCATACAAGCTAAAAATTTCATTAATTTGCAATATTTGTATGGCAATTTAGTCTGCAGTCAAGTGATGTGTTCATGCAAAGTTAAGGTGTCGTTGAATCAAAATAGATCAGATTTCTACCAACTCGTTCAAAATATGCTAAAAAATAAAAAATTCATTTTTCTGTGAAAGGGAATGTCATATAATTGTCATAATTTAAATGAAGAATAAGGGGACTTTTTGATCCTCTTTACATGACTGCATGAATTCGAATATTCCCTCTGCGCCAAAGTCAGTACAATTTGATTCAACGAAATCAAAAAATGTACATGCACCAACTCCTAAGTTTTTTGTGCCTGTATTGTTAACGGTCATTATTGCGACCTTAATTTACATCGGTTTTCAAGTCAGTGCTGATCTGGCACATGTTCCGCCATTAAATTTATATTCAGTAATTTTACTTTCAACCGCTTTGCTCATTGCATTGGGGTTTGAATTTGTCAATGGTTTCCACGATACCGCCAATGCTGTCGCGACAGTCATCTATACCAATGCATTACCTGCACCTGTTGCAGTGATGTGGTCAGGATTCTGTAACTTCCTTGGTGTGATGTTAGCAAGTGGTGCGGTTGCCTACGGTATTATTGCCTTGCTACCTGTTGAGTTGATTGTCAATGTCAACAGCGGTGCAGGTTTTGCCATGGTGTTTGCTTTGCTGATTGCTGCAATTATCTGGAACTTGGGTACGTGGTTTTTGGGGGTTCCTGCTTCAAGTTCACATTCCCTGATTGGCTCCATTCTTGGTGTGGGGTTAATGAATCATTTGTTGAATGCTTCTACAGGAAGCAGCGGCATTGACATGACACAACTTCTCAAAGTTGGGAAAGCCTTGTTATTTTCACCATTGATCGGTTTTGCATTTGCAGCGATTGTTTTTGTCTTGGTGAAATTTGTTTTTAAACGTCAGCTAAGTTTGTTTGATGCACCAAATGGTCATACACCACCTCCACCGATTGTTCGTGCTTTATTGATTTTCACCTGTACCGGTGTAAGTTTTGCGCATGGCTCGAACGATGGTCAAAAAGGTATGGGCTTGATTATGCTGATTTTGGTTGGATTAGTGCCATTAGCATATTCACTCAACAAAAATTTGGATAATAATCAGGTTACTCAGTTTATTACGTTATCTCAGCAAACAGCGCCTGCGATTTCGACAGATTATGCACATATTGAGGATGATAAAGCCCGCGTTATTTTGACCCAGTACATTCAAAATAAAAAGGTGACACCTGATGTACTACCAGCTTTGGCAAGTACAACACATCATTTAGGGCAAGAGTTGTCACAATACAAATCATTAAAAGATATTCCTGAGCAGCAAATCAGCCAAATTCGCAATGAAATGTATTTAAGTACCAGTGCTTTGAAAACTTTGGATAAAGCTGAAGCCTTGCCAAAGTGGGATGCAGCACAGCAAAAAACCGTGAAAGCTTATCAAAAGAGTCTGGATGGTTTCTTACAATACATTCCAACATGGGTGAAAGTGGCTGTTGCTCTAGCATTGGGCTTGGGGACTATGGTTGGCTGGAAACGTATTGTGGTTACAGTGGGCGAGCGTATTGGTAAAAACCATATGACTTATGCTCAAGGTATGTCGGCTGAACTGGTTGCGATGAGTACGATTGCTGCGGCAGACAGTTTTGGTTTACCTGTATCAACTACACATGTTTTAAATAGTGCGGTTGCAGGAACGATGGTTGCCAATAAATCTGGCTTACAGTGGATCACCATCCGTAATATTATTTCGGCTTGGGTACTGACCTTACCTGCAACCATCTGTTTATCTGGTGGCTTATACTGGTTGTTTTTACGCTTTGTTTAATTAACTTCCAAAACAGATTCATAAAAAAAGCTTTGCCTCGGCAAAGCTTTTTTTATCTCTGGTTCTTTAATGATTTTGTTGAACAGTCAAAGATAACGGCTTATTTTTTATTTAATGGGAATTTATCGGCTACTAATCCATAAATTGCCGCGAATGGTAATGCACTTCGAACCAGATAAGCTGCATTCCACATACCGCCATGATTGGCACCATTCATGAGCAACTCCAGTGGATGATCCAACTGATTGTTTGGATTGGCAAGGGCTTTAGGATTGCGTAGGTCATGAATCCACATTGCTGCCATGAGTGCATTGGTGGTTTCTGGTTGGAAAGCTTCTACATTAAACAAATGTGCACCATTAAATGCAGCTCTAAGTAATGGGTTTTTAGTCACAGAGTGGGTGGTGGTCGATGGGGCGATATTGATACAGACATGCTGACCTTGTTCTCGTGCCATAATAGCTCGCCACTGCTGAATTCGTTTAGCAAGAGCATAGTTAGGGCCTTGTTCAATCACCAGACAATCGGAAATCGCATAATCTTTACCATTGTTAGAATGATAGAGTTCACGCGAATGCGGTTTTAGGAAATGACGAATACTCAGCTGTGAAACACCTTTGGCAAGCAATTTCTCAATCGTAGAGCGCTCTCTGGATTTTTGTTTGCAATTCTCAACGATATGTTTAGGAACCGCATAGATGTCAGTAGGGGTACACATAAACATCAGGCTGGAGTCAGGTTTTTGCTCACTGACATATTGCATGATTGCATCCATTGCCATCGCAACGCGGACATGCTTTTCACCATCCAAATAAGCGATTGCGGCCATATGTAGGCGCTGAGGCATTTGAGCTAGCCAACCTGCAATTTCAGGTGTCTGGGTGAGCAAATTCGCCCCCAGTTTATGGCTTAACTCACTGATCGAAGAATCATGTGCAAGAGGTTCCTGACTGGGTGCAATCAGTGTGGCATTGCCTTGTTCTATTGTATTTAAAATACGTGACCAAACTTTTTCATTAGGTAGATCAATCGCCACAATATTGGCTTTCCATTTGCAAAGCCAAGTCAGAGGGCCTGCTTCTGAACCTGCTCCAAACAGTACCATGTGGTAGTCTGACAAATCGAGCCATTCTGGATGTGCCTGAACCTCACGTAAGGCATCCGCATGACTAGGTTCAATAATACCTTGCTCTTCCCAAGCTTTAATCTGATTAAGTAAGGCTTGACCTCTAAGCTCCTGACCATGGTAGGGAATATACCACTCTGGCGCGCGCTGACCTTTTCCTTTGATTGTAATACTGTGCAAATTCTGAATATGGGGTACCCGCATAAAATCTTTAAGCGAGTGGTGTTGATTGTCGCGGTAAAATTCAAATAATTGATGTGCCTTATGCAAGCCCTGACTGGCAATCTTGAAAGGGTTATCCTGATATAAAATACCTTGATACACCATTGCCTTAAAATAATGTGGATAACGCTTGCGCCAGTTTTTTTCCTTGAGCACTTGCTGGGACAATTTGTTGTCAACTAAAGCCAGTGCTTCAGAAATAATCTGTTTGCCTGTGTGCGAGGTACTGGCACGATGGGTTTCTGGGTCAATTGGAAATTGTAATCCTTCAGGAGCAGACATTGATCTTCCTTATTTTCATTTACTGCGATCATGATTCATTATGTATCCCAATCCAGCAAAAGGCATAACATAAATGATCAAATTTGCTAAAAAATGTAGCTTTTTATTAGAAGAATGGCACATGCTGAATTTGATTAAAGAAGTAACCAATAACTGCAGGGTTAACGACAATCGTGACCACAACGCCATAGAGTGCTCCCCAGAGATGCGCGCTGTGATTAATGTGACTACCTTGGCGTTTACTTGACCAAATGCTGTAGCCTACATATAAAATTGCAAAAACAATCGCGGGCATGGGAATGAAAAAGACCAGAATTAGACTCCAGGGTTTAAACAAAATATAAGAAAACAGCACAGCAGAAACGGCACCTGAAGCCCCTAAGCTTGCCCACTGATAATCATTTTTATGTTTTAGATAACTTGGCAAAATACTAAAAATTAATGCACCAAAATAAAACAGCACGAAACCCATATTGTCTAAGTATTGGCGATAGAACTGTTCAATGACACTACCAAAGAAAAACAGGGTAATCATGTTAAACAGCAAATGAGTACCATCGGCGTGAACAAAGCCATGTGCAAAGAAACGATCATATTGACCTTGTTGAACGGCGGGTGGCCAAAAAATGAGTCGGTTCATGACTTGCTGCTTGGAAAATGCCAGCAATGAGATTGCAACAGTGATAATAATTAAGGTAATGGTGTGGTTAAAAGGTAAATGTAACATAAGATTTTCGCTTAGTTCCGATCAGGTTTCATAGAGGCGATATGAGGGCAATAAAAGAATTCCGACAATTTTAGTTGATTTTTCTCAATTCCCCCATATCTTCAGTTAAAATACAATCTTCATATTGAGGAAAAACGTTATGTCGACTGAGAACATCAGCACTAAAGTGACAGACGCAGAGGAAATTCCAAATTTATTGATTACTCCCTCTGCACAAGAGTATTTAAGTGATTTATTGGAAAAACAAAATACTCCAGGCATTGGTGTTCGTGTTTTTGTAGAAAATGCAGGAACCCCACGTGCTGAATGCTGCATGGCCTATAGTGCGCCAGATGAAGTAATTCCAACAGACTATAAACAAGATTACCCAGATTTTCCTGCTTTTGTTGATCGTCCATCGATTCCATATTTGCGTGATGCTGTAATCGACTATAACAAAGATCGCTTTGGTGGTCAGCTGACTTTCCGTGCACCAAACTCGAAAGTGCCGCGTGTTGGTCCAGATGCTTCGATTGAAGAGCGTATCATCTATGTGTTGCAAGCTGAAATTAACCCAGGTCTTGCAGGGCATGGCGGTAGCTGTTCGTTAGTTGAAGTACAAGATGATGCCGAGAATGGTTTAACCGCAGTGCTAAAATTTGGTGGTGGTTGTCAGGGTTGTTCAGCAATCGATGTGACCTTGAAACAAGGTGTCGAAACGACTTTGCGCGAACATATTCCTGAGCTGCAACGTGTAGTTGACCAAACTGACCACAGTCAGGCTGAAGGCGCTTATTTTAAATAATAACGAAAGCGTTTGCTGTAAAGCCAAAACCTCCATAAATAATGGAGGTTTTTTTATGATCTGAAAAATCTAGCTTATACACTACAGTCAAAATGCTGCATAAAGTTTTGACTTTATTTATTTGCATGAAGGGCTGCTGCTACAGCCCGATCTATCGTTGATCAATCTGAACTTAAACGAAATAAAACCTAGCTGTAATCAGACCCTATTCTGGGTTGTTGTCGAAGGCCAAAATTTGCCGTGTTGTTTCAGCATAATAAAAACGTTCTAGAAAACCACGTGCGCGTTGTCTTAAATAGCCTGAGCGAATTGCCTGTTGCATAACAGCTGCAAATAATGGCTGTAACTGCTGCATGAGTAAGCCTTCATCTATATTTAAATCACGTAGTAATTGTCGGAAGTTACGTTCCTGATTGCGTACATACCACGTATATAAACCGTCATGTAGCTGCTGTTTTAAATAGTCCGTTTGACGCAGATGATTCCAAACCTCATGTGCAAGCCCAACGGTATGTGGCAAGTCTTCTAGGACGATATAATTTTTAAACACGCTGAGTGGTGAGGCTTTGATTTTATGCCAAAGATTCGCCTGAAAATAATAGAGCTTGTCATTGTCAAAATGCTGATTCAGCACTTGTTCGCTCAGTTGACTCAATTTTACGATATTTTTTTGTAGATAATGTGCCACTGTCTGTTCAAAGCGCGAGTCTGTAACACTCTCAAACACCGATTTGCCCATTTTCATAAAACGCCCAACGGTCGGGACGCGTTTGCCCATGCTATGTTCGAAATAATCTTCTAAAGCTTGCTGAATCAGTTGGGAAATCATGGCAGAAAAAGCAGGATGATTCACAACCCGATGAATTAATTTGTGACGATGTTCAGTTTTGCTCGCAACATATTGAGCAATTTTGTCAATGGTCATGACATCGAAGATATCTGCAATTTTTGTATGGTCATTGAGGTCATGTACCAAGGCAAAACGAATATGCTCAACACATTGTTCAACAAAAAATGCGCTTAACTGGTTTTTTAAGACTTGTTGTTCCAGCAAATTAAACAGACTTTGAAAGTCCCACAAATCCTGCAAGTTTTGTTCTGTAAACCAATGAAAAAACGCCTGAACTTCATCATGCAGATTTTTAGGTTGCGAGAATTCCTGCTCTAAAAAATCGAGATGAGCATCAATCAATTGCTCTATACGAGGATGTGCAGCAGTGGCAGTCATAGACGATCAAAATCAACATGGAAAGCTTTCAGTATACCTTGTCTAAAAAAATAGATGCTAGAGATAGATTTTATACAGGTTAAAAAACTTGGAAGAAAAGCGCTTTGAATTGTGAAATTCAGACGAATAAGTTCGATAAAGAGGATGTTTTAGTCAGTGACAAGTGTGCTATGCAGTTTTAGAATGTTGTTGATTTTTCAATTTAAAGCGAATGGGAAATAACATGTTAACGGCACAAGAAGCCCTAGAGCGTTTAAAACAAGGTAACGAGCGTTTTGTAAATGGGAAATCCTCAATTCCTGACCTCGTTTCACAAGAACACCGTGAACTACTCACGACAGATCAAAATCCGTTTGCAATTATTTTAGGTTGTTCGGATTCTCGAGTTCCTGCTGAAATCGTATTTGATCAGGGCTTGGGTGATTTATTTGTAATTCGTGTTGCAGGTAATATTGTTGCACCTTCTCAAGTGGGAAGTGTGGAATTTGCGGCAGAACGCTATGATTGTGCTGTTGTGGTTGTTTTAGGTCATAGTCACTGTGGCGCGATTCAGGCAACCATCGATACTTTGATGAATCCTGACAGCCCACCATCAAGCAACTTGATGTCAATTGTCAATCGTGTGCGTCCATCGGTTGAGATTTTGATGCAGACTGAACTCAAACACGATCTTTGCAAACTTTCAGAACATGCAGTACGTTCAAACGTCTTTGCATCAGTCAATCAGTTACGTCATGGCTCAGCAGTATTAGAAAGTTTGATTGCTAAAGGTAAAATGATTGTTGTGGGTGCTGAATACTCACTCCAAACGGGTAAAGTTGACTTTTTTGATTTCTAAGCATTTAAAAAACAGTTTTATTCTGAAATAGAATGATATTTTGTTTTGAACAAACGCCTGATGAATTTTCATTGGGCGTTTTTATTTTTAAAGATAAATGTCGTTAGTGCTGGAACTGTACTGCCTGATTGTTGAAAATCTCACTGTTACTGACTATATGTGAGCGTAAATCTGCTTACACCTAACCCGACATATAAAAAACCGAGCTAATGACTTAACTCGGTTTTGAATCAAATACTGGGCTTCTTTCCCTAATTCGTCGGATTTTTCCCTATGCAATAAATGCAGCAAGAGGGTAAACCATGACGATACAGATTAGTTGTGCAAGAAGTCTTTAATCAGTGGTACAAGACGTTGAATCAGGTCATCTGCCTGTTCTTGCGTCATGTTCAGCGCAGGTAATAAACGTACAACATTGCCCGCAGTCACATTAATGATTAATTGCTTTTGTTCACGAGCGATGTTGACCAATGCACCACAGGCTTTCGGCAATTCGATCCCGATCATCATACCAAAACCACGCACAGTCACATTTAACCCGCTAAGTTGGCTACGTAACTGATCAACAATGTATTGACCAATTTTTCCAGCATTCTCAACAATATTTTCTTTTTGAAGTATATCAAGCACGGTATATACCACACGCGAACCCAAAGCTGTACCGCCATAAGTTGAACCATGGTTACCTGCTTGTAACACGCCTACAGCACGACCTTGAGTCATTACAGCACCAATCGGGAAGCCATTTCCTAAGCCTTTCGCCGTAGTTAATACATCAGGAACAATGTTGGTGTGCTGGTAAGCAAAGAATTTACCCGTACGACCATTACCTGTTTGTACTTCATCAAGCATCATCAACCATTGGTGCTGGTTGCAGATCTGACGAATTTCTTCTAAATAACTAAATCCTTGAGGTGCAGTATTGACACCACCTTCACCTTGAATTGGCTCGACCAGTATTGCCACAATATCAGGATGTGCTAAAGCAAGCTCTTGGATGGCTTCAATATCGCCAAATGGAACGCGTAGAAAACCTTCTACTAAAGGTGCAAAACCTTCTTGAACCTTCGTGTTGCCTGTTGCCGAAAGTGTTGCCAAAGTACGCCCGTGGAACGAATGTTCAGCGACAATAATTTTTGGCAATTGAATGCCTTGCTGATGGCCATATTTACGTGCAATTTTGATTGCACCTTCATTGGATTCTGCGCCACTGTTAGAAAAGAAGATTTCTTCCATACCAGACACTTCTGCCAGTTTTTGTGCCGCAGCAGTTTGCCAAGGAATCTCAAACAGATTGCTGGTATGAACAAGAGTTTGAGCCTGTTCAGCAATGGCTTGTGCGATGACAGGATGTGCATGTCCCAAACCACAAACAGCGATCCCTGTTAGTGCATCGAGGTAAGCTGTGCCATCTTCAGTATATAAATACGAACCTTGTCCTCGCACAAAACTGATCGGTTGGCGACCGTAAGTTGCCATTAAATGAGAAGGCTGATCAGTTTGTACCGGAGCAAGGGTAATATTACTCATGATAATCTCGTATTGGTTTTAGATTAAAAAAGGTTTATATAAACAAAATCTGCCACAGATGGAAAGTCATAATAAGAGAAAAACAGAAAAATTCTCGACATACCCACCTTATTCTTAAGTTTTAGGTATAATACCGCCTAGAATAGTTGAGGATTTATCTATGACTGAACAAGCTCGCGATACTGAAGCGTTAATTCGTGATCAAATTGCTAAACATGCTGTACTTCTATATATGAAAGGCACACCACAATTCCCACAATGTGGTTTTTCTGCACGTGCAGTAGAAGCACTCAGTCAGATTGGTCGTCCGTTTGCTTATGTTAATATCTTGGAAAATCCAGATATTCGTGCAACTTTACCAAAAATTGCAAACTGGCCAACATTTCCACAGCTTTGGATTAATGGCGAGCTAATTGGTGGTAGCGACATCATGTTAGACATGTTCCAAAAAGGTGAATTACAGCCTTTAGTTGAACAATACAGCCCAGCACCAGAAGCATAATCTGTTGCCGATCTGAAAAGCGCCATATCTGGCGCTTTTTTATTGTGGCGAGTTCGAGAAAATCATCATGAAAATTAGTTTTATTGGTTCTGGGCGTGTAGCTACCCATTTGGCAATCGCCTTACAACAATCTGGACATCAGATTCAGCAGATCTACAGTCCGAATTTGACTCATGCTCAGCAGCTTGCGATACAGGTTCATGCTGGTGCGGTAGATCAGTTACAGCAATTAGATCATCAGATTGATCTGATAATTATCGCTGTCAAAGATCAGGCAATTGCACAAGTTGCTCAGCAGCTACCCAAACATTTATCAAATACATTGGTGTTGCATACTTCAGGTAGTACAGACCTTCAAGTGTTACAACAGCATCATCTACGCTGTGGGGTGTTGTATCCATTACAAACTTTTAGTTTTGAAAAATCAGTGGATTGGCAGCAAGTGCCACTACTACTGGAAACCAGTCAACCACAAGATTTGACCTTATTACAAGATTTAGCACAGCAGTTAAGCTCGCGGGTGTATGTCTATTCATCCGCACAGCGTTTGAGTTTGCATTTGGCTGCGGTGTTTGCCTGTAACTTTAGCAATTATTGTTACGATATTGCAAAACAGGTAGTAGATGGTGCCGCAGTTGATTTTAGCTTGCTCTATCCTTTAATTTTAGAAACTGCGCAAAAAGCCACAGAGTTTAATCCGAAAGATGTGCAAACAGGCCCCGCGGTACGTCAAGATCAACAGATTTTGAAGATGCATCAAGATATCTTGCAGCAACAACAACGAACTGATTTGGCTGAGATTTATCAACAATTGAGTCATGCAATCCAGCGCAGACATACAGCAACATAAAATAACTCACAGACCTTGATGTTTTCCTGATGATGAACTTCCAGGTCAATAAACTAGAGTAATATTCTAGATTCCTTTATATTGATGCCCATGATTTAGGATGATGAAAAATAACAAAATCAAGAGGATAAAATGGCAAAAAATTTTCATAGCCCGCAAGTGGTTGCCAGTTATGATCAACACATCGTCAAGCTCATACCGGGTTATGAGCTGATCCATCAGCAGATCGCGGCAATTTTACAGCACTATTTACCAGAGTCTGCACGAGTTTTGGTGGTGGGCTGTGGCACAGGTTATGAGCTGGCTTATTTGAGTCAACAGCATCCTGACTGGCAATTGACAGGATTAGACTTGTCTGCCGCCATGCTGGAAACAGCGCAGCAGCGTTTGGCAGGAGTGACCCAAATTGAGTGGGTTGAAGGGGATTTAGACTGCTTGGATTCGACTGCGCAGTACGATGCCGTTTTAAGCATACTGGTTGCTCATTTTATTGAGCCCTCCAAAAAACAGGATTTTTTCCAGTCCATTTATCGGCATTTAAAGCCAGAAGGTATATTGCTTAATGTTGATTTGACTCAAGCTGAGCAGGAGAGTGATCTTGCCATTTTGCAACAGGTGTGTGAGCAAACAGGTTTAACACTTGAGCAAAGTCAGAAAATGCGTCAGCGATTACAACAAGATTTTCATTTATTGAGTCCTGAACAGAATATTCAGTTATTGCACCATGCGGGGTTCGCTCGCGTCACAGGTTTTTGGCAAATGCTGCAATATCGCGGTGTGATGGCATTTCCTGTTTAAACAGACCTGTGATGAACAGACTTGGAATTCTGTATATGAAAATAAATTATTCTGGTGTGAGACTGCCTAATAATATGATTTTGATTAATTTTCGGTGTATATAATTGATTTAATTTTTAATTGCTTGTTTTCTTGGAGAAAGCATAATGCCAAACGACGTTAGCATTATGCTAAAAATCAATTATTTAATTTTTTTAAAAATAAAGTCATTAATCTTGTGACCTGATTCTAAACCACGGCGTTCAAACTTAGTGAGCGGACGCCATTCTGGGCGAGGGTAGCTGTTGCCTTTACCTGCAAGGTTTTCTAAATTTTCTCGGTTATCTAGCACGTCAAGCATCCATTCTGCATATGGTTCCCAGTCTGTTGCTGCATGGAAAGTTCCGCCAAGTTCCAGTTTTTGTTCAACGAGAGCCATACGTTCATCGACCACAAAGCGGCGTTTGAAATGGCGTTTTTTCTGCCATGGATCTGGGAAATACAATTGTACACAGTTAATACTGGCATCTGGCATTTCACGCAAAACCTGAATCGCATCGGCATCTAGCACTTTGAGATTGTCTAAACCTGCTTGGCCTGCTTCATAAACACATTGGGCAATACCAGGAATATGTACTTCAATCCCGACATAGTTTCGTTCAGGGTTGGCTTGTGCCATGAGTACGAGTGAACGCCCCATTCCAAAACCAATTTCAACAGTCAATGGACGTTCAGGATGTGAAAAATGCTGACGTAAATCACCGACTGGATATTCCAAAATAAAGTCACGATGTTGTTCCAGCGCAGTACGTTGTGAAGTATTTAGCGGGGACGAGCGACGCATAAATGTCACAATTTCACGGTGCTCGTGCAAATTGTCTAACTCAACAATTTGTGGTTCAAGTTGCTCGTTACTCATAAGAATGGAATTCAATGGATTAAAAAACCGATATTTTAAGTCGCGATTTAAGCAAGTCAAATAAAAAATCTCTCATCCACACGATGGTGCTATAGCTTTAGACAACAGAAAATAAGTTTTATGGTTTTTTTGCAATTTTCGTGATTCAGCACTTGCAAGTTGTATCGTGGCGTTTTAAAACATCTAAGTCAGAGTAAAAAACATAGAAAAAGGACGAGAGACAAGCTATGAAGCTGTATTATTCGCCAGGGGCTTGCTCACTTGCAGCCCATATTATATTAAATGAAATTAATGTTGATTTTGACTTGGAAAAAGTCAACTTAAAAACCCATACCACAGAAAAAGGGAGTGATTATTATCAAATTAACCCAAAAGGCTATGTGCCTGCTTTAGAAATTAACCCAGGCTTGATTTTAACCGAAATGGTTGCGATTTTACCGTTTTTGGCACAGCATGACCCGCATCAGGACTTGATTCCACCCTCAGGTTTGGGGCGTGCTAAAGTGCTGGAATGGCTAGGTTACTTAAATTCGGAATTGCATGATGCGTATGCTGTATTTTTTGGTAAACCACTGACAGATGAAGAAAAATCTAGAGCCTATCAGGAGATTGACCGGTTACTGAATTATATTGATCAGGCGATTGCCAACTCGGATACTGAATACTTGGTTGGTGATAATTTTGGTCCGGCTGATGCTTATTTGTTTGTGCTGACTAACTGGTCACCGCTCATTAAGCATGAGCTTAACCCATATAAGCATATTATTGAGTTGCGTAACAAAGTAGCTGTGCGCCAGTCTGTACAGATCGCAATGCGTGATGAAGGTTTAATTAGTTAATTACTGTTTTTTTATCAAACTATTTTTAAAGTTAAATAAGAAAAAAGGAGCAATAGCTCCTTTTTTTATGCAAGTGCAGCTTTAATTTTTTCTGCAAAGCCTTTGATTTTCTCTTGATCACCCATTTCTGTCGCATGTCGTCCGAGTTTATGTACTGAACTTGGAATCAGATGAAAATGCACATGGGGTACAGTTTGTCCTGCAGCTTCGCCTGAAAGTTGCATTAGCACAATGCCTTTTGAACTCAGTGCAGTTTCAATGGCACGTGCTACTTTTTGCACAATTTGAATGGTGTAGGCTGCATCTTCTGCAGGCAAGTCCAGTAAAGTCTCTGCTTGAGCTTTTGGAATCACCAAAGTATGACCATCGGCTTGCGGCATAATGTCCATAAATGCAAGTACGCGGTCATCTTCATAGACTTTAATTGCTGGAATTTCGCCACGTAAAATTTTTGCAAAAATATTTTGGTCATTATATGCCATAACGTATTTCCTTAAATTGCTGAATTATTTACAGCTTAATTCTTTCTGACGAGCCTTGATTTGGTCAAGCTTTTGTTGCTCTTTATCAGAAAATTTAGGTTTGGTGGTATGGCAGTTGTCGTTACCATATTTTGCTTTAGCTTCAGGGTCGCTAAAACAATAACCTTTTGATGCATAAATCAGATTATAGTCGTCTTTGAGTTTTTGACATTCCTGCTCAGAGGCTGCAAGCGCATTAATGCTGAACAATCCTGTCAACATTGCAATAAGCGCAACTGAAAACTTCTTCATGAGCTGTTCCTTCATTTGTAACGATATGTGTTTATACACAAGGTTTAATATGGATACAGTTGCACCAAATTGCAATGTTTAAAGATTACTCAATTGTAATCTTGCTCCATGATTCGTACATTTTTGCCACAGTAGAGAAGTCACTGTTTTCTTCAGCTAAAGCATTGGCAGCTTGAATCAGGCTTTGTGACAAACCAATCACAGGTGCAGCAAGCTTGGCTTCACGTACCAGATCAACCGCAATGCCTGTATCTTTTGCCAGAAGTGGCAAAGCAAAAGTCAGTGGGAAACTACGGTTAAAGATACGGTTGGGTACAATATTACTGGTCACGGTGCTTTGCCCACTTGACGCATTAATACATTCAAAGGCTTCTGTCAGGTTTACGCCGTGTGCTTTTAGTGTGGTTGCACCTTCGCAAGCTGCACATAAATGCACTGCCATGAGCATATTATTGACCGCTTTGACTGCAAAACCTGCACCAGACTCCCCAACATGTTTGATCAGTTTTCCAACCGCCTGCATGGCAGGTAAAGCGCGTTCAAAGGCTGCTGTATCTCCACCAACCATAACAGTTAATGTCGCATTTTCAGCGCCAACAGTTTGTCCGCTCACAGGTGCATCCAAATAGTCAACACCTTGCTGTTTCAGTTGCGCTGCGAGTTGCTGTGCACTCGCAGGGACACCACTGGTACAGTCGACCCAGATTGCGCCTGATTTGATTTTGACACTGTTAATCAGGTTTTCAACATCTTGGCTGGTCGGTAAGCAAGAAAAAATGATATCGGCTTGTACAGCTTGTTCTAAAGAAACTGCTTGTGTTGCATACGTTTGAGCATGTTGTTTGGCTTTTTCTTCTGTGCGATTCCAAACGAAAACTTGCTCAAAGTGTTTAGGTAAATGTGCTGCCATACGGTAGCCCATAGCACCTAAACCGAGGAATGCAACAGATGAGATGGTCATGGTAAGTCCTTGATAATATGGATTGGGAGCTTTAAAGCAATCACTATGCCAAAATCACTACATACTGAAATGGCAATCTTCAGCTATTGATATAACCAATTTTGATAAGATCGGCAATGTAAAATGGCGTTATTAATTTAAACGCTTGTTGAAAATCGATGCAAATCGCAAATTTGTGAACTGAAACTTGGCTGTGAAAACTATAATTGCTCAAAAAATGCATAGCGACAGCATAATCATGAAATATTTTACCTTGACCGATTGGCTATAAGGCGCTCAAAATGTTGGCAGTTTTGATTCTATGCATAGCGTTATATAAAGAGTAGAGCTCATGAGCCAGCACGACGATTCCCAATATCAACTAGATACTTTAGCCATCCGTACAGGGCACACTCGCAGTTTTGAGGGTGAACATAGTGAACCGATTTTCCTGACTTCGTCTTTTGTCTATGCCAACGCTGCTGAAGCTGCAGCAAAATTCTCAGGCAAAGAGCCAGGAAACATCTATTCACGTTTCACCAATCCAACAGTTGCCATGTTTGAAAAACGTCTTGCAGCCTTAGATGGTGCAGAACGTGCAGTGGCAACAGGCTCAGGTATGGGTGCGATTTTGGCAATTGCGATGGCATACTTAAAAGCTGGCGATCATGTGATTTGTTCGCGCGCTGTGTTTGGTTCTACTGTTAGTCTGTTTGAAAAATATATTGGTAAATTTGGCGTTGCAGTTGATTTTGTAGATTTAACCAACTTGCAAGCTTGGCAAGATGCGATTCGTCCAGAAACCAAACTATTCTTTGTTGAATCTCCATCAAACCCGTTGGCTGAAATTGCGGATATTCAGGCACTTTCTGATCTGGCACATGCGCATGGTGCGTTGTTGGCAATCGATAACAGCTTCTGTACGCCTGCTTTACAGCAGCCCGTCAAGTTCGGTGCTGACCTTGTAATTTACTCAGCAACTAAATATATCGATGGGCAAGGTCGTGCTTTAGGTGGTGCTGTGGTCGGTAAACATCAATTACTTGAAGAAGTTTTTGGTGTGGTGCGTACACTTGGCCCATCTATGAGTCCATTCAACGCTTGGGTCTTCTTAAAAGGCTTAGAAACTTTGCGCTTGCGTATGAATGCACATTGTGAAGGTGCACAAAAACTGGCGGAGTGGCTCAATCAGCACGATAAAGTTGAGAAAGTTTACTATGCGGGCTTACCTGAACATGTCGGACACGAATTGGCAGCAAAACAGCAATCTGGCTTTGGCGGGATTGTATCCTTTGAAGTGAAAGGTGGCCGTGAAGCAGCTTGGAAAGTGATTGATAATACCCAGTTTATTTCAATTACAGGTAACTTGGGTGATGTAAAATCGACCATTACTCACCCAGCGACCACGACACATGGTAAATTATCTGATGCGGCTAAAGCTGCAGCAGGAATTCGTGAAGGTCTTATTCGTGTATCGGTTGGTTTGGAAGATATTCATGATATTATTGCCGACCTTTCTCGTGGTCTCGATCTGATTTAATTTTGGAGTCAATCTGATGAATATTAATATGCTGATGCAGCAAGCCCAGCGCATGCAAAAAGACATGGAAAGCAATATTAAAAAAGCCAAAGAAGAGTTGGCACAAACTGAAGTACATGCTGAAGCGGGTGGTGGTCTTGTAAAAGTCACTATGACTTGCCGTCATGTGGTAAAACGTATTGAAATTAACCCAGAGTTGCTACAAGACGAAGCAGACATGATTGAAGACTTGATCGCAGCGGCAATGAACGATGCAGCACGTCAGGCAGAAGCAATTTCAGAAGAAAAAATGAAAGCTGCAAATGCTGGCACAGGTTTACCTCCTGGTTTATCTGGTTTGTTCTAAGGGATTATTTGGTGTTTAGTCCCCGTTTTGAACAGCTTGTTCAAGCATTACGCACCTTGCCAAGCGTTGGGCCGAAGTCGGCCCAGCGTATGGCACTGCATCTAGTGATGAAAAACCGTGAAGGTGCTTTTCAACTTGCCCATGCTTTGCATGAAGCGGCAACCTATATTCAGAGCTGTCATGTTTGTCATTCACTGAGTGAAGATGAAATTTGCGAAATCTGTGCATCACCACGTCGAGATGACACCGTACTGTGTGTCGTTGAATCGCCTGCCGATGTTATGGCAATTGAGCAAAGTGCTGGATTTAATGGAAAATATTATGTATTGGGTGGGCATTTGTCACCCTTAGATGGTATTGGGCCTGAAGAAATTGGTATTCCCGCATTGATTCAACGCTTAAAACAGGGGCAGGTTCAGGAAGTGATTCTGGCAACCAATGCGACGATTGAAGGTCAGGCAACAGCGCATTACATTTTGGAAGCGTGTAAGACTCTGCCTGTCAGCATGACGCGAATTGCTCAAGGTGTGCCACAAGGTGGGGAGCTTGAGTATGTCGATAGTCATACGTTAAGCCAAGCCTTGCATCATCGTATGCAGTTAAAATAACCCAGTTCGCCATTCAAACATCCATCATTTGAGTGGTTTTTTAGTTTTAAATTAAAATTGTTTAAAATATAAAGTCTATAACAACAATAAAATGGCTTTTATTGCTTGGTCAAAAATATAACAATAGGCGTGATTTTTTTAAATTGTTGACAATTATCGCAATCGACAGGTTTCTGATTCATCGGTTAATATGTAAAAAGGTTTAGCGTTATTTTTCTCACCTCTGAGGTAATGCATCACGCATTTTGCAAGAACATGTATCATTTTATTCAGCATCAACCCGAACTCGAGATGGTCTTAGCTGCCATGGACCAAAGTGCCGTTTACGCACTCGATAGTGAATTTATCAAGGTTGATACGCTGTGGCCAAAATTAGGTGTATTCCAGATCAATGTTTCTGAGCAAACTTATTTGCTAGACGGTGTAAATTTAGATTTGACTGAGTTCTGGAAAAAATTGGCAACAGCTCGGCAAAATATTTTCCATGCCTGTGGTGAAGACATTGATTTAATTTATCATTATGCTCAAGTTCGCCAGTTAAATAATGTATTTGATACACAGGTTGCCATGTCATTTTTAGGGCATGGTTTACAGGTCAGTTATCAAAATGCGTTGAAGCAGATGATTGACATTGATATTGAAAAAGATCAGACGCGTTCAGACTGGCTGGCTCGCCCATTGTCAGATAAACAGCTCTGTTATGCGGCCAACGATGTTATTTATCTGAATCATTTGGCACAGCGATTAAAGTCACAACTCCAAGATAAAGGTTTGCTTGAATTTGTGTTGGAAGATTGTCAACACTTGACTCAAGAAATTGCACAGCAAACGCCAATAGAGTTGTTATATACCGATATTGGAAATTATCGCCACTCACGCCGCCAACTGATGCAATTACAGCAGTTGAGTATCTGGCGAGAACAATTTGCAAAAAGCTTAAATATCCCACGGAGTTTTTTGTTGAAAAATTCAACCATGATTGATTTGGTTGAAAAAAATCCGCGTAACCATTTTCAGCTCTCGCATATTAAGCATATTCGTCCAAATGTGATCCGTGAGTACGGTAAGCTTATTCTGGACTTATTGAAATATTTACCAGAGAAAGAGCTTTGGCCTGCCAGCATTCCACGACCAGTCAAGCATATTTCCAAGCCAGTAGCAGAGCAGATCGATCGTATGATTGCAGGGGTGGTTGAGCAGACCAGTATTCCACATGCGGTACTTATGCGGAAGAAGTGGCTCAATGAGCTCTATCAATATATTGTTATGCCGCAAGCAACACAAAAATTGTCCAGTTACCTCACAGGTTGGCGTTATGAATTACTCACCCAGCCATTGCTTGAAATCTTGCAGCAAGATCAGGAAAATCTGGCAGAGCAGATGAAAGTTCGCCAATAACTCAAAAAATCCTATAGAATATTGCTGACTCTAGCGTCAATAATGATGCTAGATTCAGTTATTTTGTATATTGTTATTTCTGTATTATAAGAGTGCCGTGGTTATGGTTGTGCATTGTGATATTTATCGCTCTAGCAAAAAAGATGAAATGTATTTGTATGTTGCACGTCAAAATGCAGAGCAGGCGCATGAAGATCCATTTGCGAATGTTCCAGAAATGTTAAGCGTTGCTTTTGGGCGAGCAACATTTGTCATGCATCTTGAGTTAACCGAAACACGCAAGCTGGCGCGTGTCAATGTGTTGCATGTGATGGACTCTTTGCAAACCAAGGGTTTCTTTATTCAGGTTCCACCAGAAGGCCTCATCAATGCAAATGCAGTCGAACCTGAAGGATTGCGAGGCGCTTAACGATGAATACAAGCATCGTGCATCAAACGATGGCATCTCTCACCGTGATTCCTGAAAATATTATTGCAGTGAGTGTGTATGTTGCAGGTGCAATTCTTGTGTTGCTGCTGTGGTATTTGATGACTAGGCCGTATCCAAAATTTTGTGCAATGTCGACGTGGATTGTGTTTGCATTTATGGTGACGCCGAGCATTTCAGACGGGAGTAATGCTGCAATTGCTCCTGCTGTATTTGGACTCATGTTTGGTATTGTTACTCATGATCATAATTTGATGTGGGTAAATCTGGCTACAATTTTATTTGTGATCGGTTTAGGCAGTGTGGTGGGTTTCTTTTGGTTAAAATTTTTACAATATAAATCTCAACAAACCAAGAATACTGCTCCACTTTAGCAAAAGGAAGGCTTTATGGTTGCCAAAGCGACAGCGCAGTTTCAAGGGACATCGCAGTATATTGCGTCAGATGGACTCAAACTTGCAGTTAATGCTGCCTGTACTTTGGAAAAACCATTATTGGTTAAAGGTGAGCCAGGAACAGGGAAAACCTTACTTGCAGAGCAAGTCGCTGCCAGTTTGGGTTTGAAGCTGATTACATGGCATATCAAGTCGACCACTAAAGCTCAACAAGGGCTGTATGAGTATGATGCAGTGTCGCGCTTACGCGATAGTCAACTTGGTGACAGCCGCGTTTATGATATCCAGCATTATATTAAGCCTGGCAAATTATGGGAGGCTTTTACCAGCACTGAACGCTGTGTATTGTTGATTGATGAAATTGATAAAGCAGACATTGAGTTTCCAAATGATCTGCTGCATGAATTAGACAAAATGTCATTTTATGTTTATGAAACCAATCAGACCATTCATGCCAAACAACGCCCTATCGTGATTATTACTTCAAATAATGAAAAAGAATTACCGACTGCTTTCTTGCGCCGCTGCTTTTTTCATTATATTGAATTTCCAGATGAAGCCATGATGCGGAAAATTGTTGCGGTACATTTTCCGCAGATCTCACAGAATTTGCTCAGTCAGGCATTGCAGGTCTTTTATAAACTTCGAGATATTCCAAACTTAAAAAAAGCACCATCAACCTCTGAACTCATTGACTGGTTAGCGCTTATTTTAGCGGATGATTTGCCTGAGCAGGTGCTACAACAACAATCAGCTTTGCCGCCGATGTATGGCGCACTGATAAAAAACGAGCAAGATTTGCAGTTGCTCGAACGCCTTGCCCAGATGTCACGGCGCTAACGGGCAGCACTTATGTTTATACGTCTATTTTATACTTTAAGAAAATACGGCGTTCCTGTTACAACCCAAGAATTACTCGATTTAAATCAGGCAATTGAAAAGAATTTGGTATTTGCTGATCTTGAGCAATTTTATTGGCTTGTGCGTATGCTCATGGTAAAAGACGAGCGCTATTTCGATAAATTTGATCGTGCCTTTAAAGCCTATATGGACGGGGTTGAACATCTGACCCAAGAAGAAATTTTAAATCAATTGCAACACTTACCTAAAGCATGGTTTGATCTAGAACTTATTGAAAAAAAACTGACTGAACAGCGATTGCATGAGCAGCAGAAGAAGCATCAGGGTGGTAATAAAATGATTGGCACAGGCGGAACATCACCGTTTGGTGCTTATGGCGATCACCCTGAAGGGATTAGAATTGGTGGGCCGAGCCGCAAACGTTCGGCCGTCAAGGTCTGGGAGCAACGTCAATATAAAAATCTAGATGATGAACAAGTGCTGAGTTCACGCCAGATGCAACTGGCACTGCGTTATTTACGCCGTTTCGCTCGTCAGGGCGTGGCTCAAGAACTCGATATTCATGCCACGATTCAGGCAACAGCCAAACAGGGCATTTTAGATGTGCAGCTTGTCCCAGAACGCCGTAATGGTGTCAAAGTCCTCATGCTGTTTGATGTCGGCGGGTCTATGGATGGCTATGTCCAGCAGTGTGAAGCCTTGTTCAGTGCTGCAAAAAATGAGTTTAAGCATCTGGATTATTTTTATTTTCATAACTGTCTGTATGACTATGTCTGGAAAGACAATACTCGCCGTAATACAACACGCTTGTCGACTTGGGATTTGCTCCATACATATAGCTCAGACTATCGGGTAATTTTCGTTGGTGATGCCAGTATGGCACCCTATGAGTTACAGAGTGTCGGTGGTTCAGTTGAATACATGAACGATGAGTCAGGGCAAATCTGGTTACAACGCATCCGACAGCATTTTCAGAAAACGGCATGGTTGAACCCAGAAGACCAGCGTTATTGGACATATACCAAAACCATTGGCCTGATTCAGCAGATTTTTGAACAGCAGATGTACCCAATGACCTTAAAAGGCATTGAGGAAATGACGAAGTATTTATCACGTTAACAATAAATGAAGTGGGATAATATAATGCAGCAATTACAAGGTTTTGCTTTACCAACTCAAGATGGTTTTTTTGGGGAATATGGCGGTCAGTTTATTCCGCCGCACTTAAAAGCGGCGATGGATGAAATCAATACTGCATATGAACAGATTCGCCATACAGCAGAATTTCAGCAAGAACTGAGTGATTTATTTCAGCATTATGTTGGTCGCCCAAGTCCATTGTTTTATGCGAAGCGTTTATCCGAACAGCTCGGCGGTGCACAAATTTATTTAAAACGCGAAGATTTAAACCACACTGGTGCGCACAAGATCAATCACTGTTTGGGTGAAGCCTTGCTCGCTAAATACATGGGCAAAACTAAAGTGATTGCAGAAACAGGAGCAGGGCAACATGGTGTTGCACTTGCAACAGCCTGCGCTTTGGTGGGCATTCCGTGTGAAATTCATATGGGGCAGGTGGATATTGAAAAAGAACACCCTAATGTCGTCAAAATGAAAATTTTAGGGGCAACATTAATTTCTGTGACCCGTGGGACAGCAACTTTAAAAGATGCGGTTGACAATGCCTTTAAAGAATATTTGAAAGATCCTGAAAACTATATCTATGCGATTGGTTCGGTTGTTGGACCTCATCCATTTCCAAAAATGGTGCGTGATTTTCAGGCCATTATTGGCGATGAGATTAAGCAACAAAGTCAGGCACAATTCCAGCAACTCCCAGATTATGTAGTTGCTTGTGTCGGTGGAGGGTCCAACGCAATCGGTGCGTTTACCGCATTTTTAAATGAAGATAGTGTCAAGTTGGTGGGGGTTGAACCTGCGGGTTATGGTCTGGATACGACACAACATTCTGCAACTCTAACATTGGGCAAACCAAGTCAAATTCATGGTATGGCATGTTATGTGCTGGAAGATGAACAGGGGCAGCCACTGCCTGTACACTCTATTGCATCAGGCTTGGATTATCCTGGGGTGGGACCACAGCACAGCTTCTTAAAAGATTTGGGTCGGGTGGAATATACCACAGCAACTGATCAGGAGTGTCTGGATGCATTTATGACCTTATCTCGCGTGGAAGGTATTGTTCCTGCGCTAGAAAGCTCACACGCGGTTGCATGGGCACTGCGTGAAGCACCACATTTGCCAAAAGAAACAAAAATTGTCGTGAACCTGTCTGGTCGTGGCGATAAAGATGCTGATTATGTTGCTCAAAAGCTAGGTTTATAAGTTCTATATAGAATAAAAGAGCTACCTTTGGGTAGCTCTTTTGATTAAAGATGAACAGTGCTGAAGTTATTGCCGATCATAGGATTGTAATTGCTGAATTAAATTTTGCTGATCCTTGATGGTTGCATCAGCTAGATCCCCAAAATTTTCAATATAATTCTCCAATTGTTGAATCAGGTCATGTTGATCTTCAATAATGGCTTTCACCAAATCTCCGACTGCAACCATTCCTACAAGCTGTTCTTGCTCTAGAACTGGTAAATGCCGTAAATGATGATCGGTCATTAATTTCAGACTGTCCTTCACAGTATGCTCTAGCTGAATGGTAATCACTTCGGCAGTCATTAACTCACGAACTTGAGTTTCTTCGGTGAGAAACTGGTGTTTGAGCATTTTACGCGCACAATCCCGCTCTGATAAAATTCCAACTACACGCTGTTCTTGAGTGACAATCAAAGCCCCTATATCTTTGTTTGTCATTAAAGAAATTGCTTCATGAATAGAAGCATCTGGTGAAATTGTATGAACAGAAGGATCAATTTTATTTTGTATCACATATTTAATATTAGTCATGATTTTCCTAGATTTTTCGTTGTTCTAGTCTGACTAAAATGAAACAAATCGATCATTTTATCAACAATTAATCCCATATAAAATGTAAGGAATAATTACATCTAAAATTTATTTAGTGCGAAATATAGTGCTGTAGCTGTTGAATCAAATCATGTTGATCTTCAATGGTTGCCTTGACTAAATCACCAATTGCCACAAGACCAACCAGTAAGTCATTTTCCAAGACGGGTAAGTGCCGTAAATGTCGATCAGTCATTAATTTTAAGCATTCTTCAACGGTATTATTTAAACGTACACTAATGACTGCTGAGGTCATGAGTTCAGAAACTTGTGTACTATCTGCGGATAAATCACGCATGATAATTTTTCGGGCACAGTCGCGCTCCGACAAAATACCAACGACTTGATTACCTTCGGTAACAACTAGCGCACCAATATCTTTGTTTGCCATCAGCGTGACTGCTTCGGTAATTGATGCATCTGGAGCAATGGTATAAATCGATGAATTCTGTTTTTTTTGAATTACGTGGGCTACATTTGTCATATTATGCTTATCCTTCGCGGTTTTTTTAGTTGTAACTTAAGATGGAATAAATGATGAAATTTTGCAAGAGTGCAAAAATGAATAAATGTATATAAAAATTTATGTATAAGTTACAAATAGCAGGCATAAAAAAACGCCACCTAAGTGACGTTTTTTTATGCTTTCATCGTTGCCAGTTTTTGCCAGTATAAAGCTTTCAGGCTATCGCGTTCTACGCGGAATCCTTGGGTGTAAAGTTCTGCCAAGAATAATGCAGCTTTGCCATGACCTGCGTGTGCAACTTTTTCTAGATCTGTAACAGCATCACAAAAATTCATTTGTGATTGGATTGTGTTAACTGCATTTGCGTACACATGCTCTAGGTCTTGTTGAGAGAGTTGTTTAATCATATATAGCTCCTTATTTTAATTATGATTACATCGACTTATTTACTGAAGTCTAATTTAAATTAACATATCTACATTTAACTAATATTACAGTTCATATATTAAGTCAATCTAGTTATGAGGGCAATTCCTATTCTTTCAAGGTTACATGATTAAACATTAAACAGAAATATTTTTTATTAATATAGAAATATAAAAGTATAACAAGGAGAGTAAATAATGACCCTAACAATAATAGATGGTTTAGAATTTGACGTGCCTTTAGACCAGACGAAAATTAAAGCACTTGCTTTACTACATCACGATCAGCTAGGTGAGGCCATTTATCACGAAGATCAGCATATTGGTGAGTTAGGAATTGCGCATCGTGTCAAAATAGCGGACTTTACTCGTCAATTGCCTGCTGAACAACGTCTCGAATTTTATAGAATATATAATCATGAATTGCGTCGTTTGGCGGTTGATGATCCATTGCATCCTCCACATGCTGAAGAGGGCGTCAATGTATTTTTATTAATTGTGATTATGTTGATGATTGCAGTGATTTTATATTTTGCTTTTGTGCGCCATGTAACAGGTTAATACATAGTTCATTCAATGTTTAATATAAAATAAACCTCAATGATAAGACTTCTTTCATGATGATTTATATCATTTTATATTTTTTCCATAGAGGAAAGGAAAATGGATTAATGAAAGAAGTCTATTGTACTCTAAGGATGATCAACTTAAACTAATAATTCATAGAGGTTGGTCATGCTTAAATCTATAGATACTATTGCAATATTATTTAGAAGCAGAGTTAAAATATCTGTTCAATATTTTTCGCATTTTTTACTCAGTTGCATCGTACTGTCGGTGATTGTTTTTGTATATTTTATTTCAATTTGCCCAATTCAGAGTCATCAATATGATGTAGTTGAAAACTTGGCTCGTTCAGCGCAGTATCCCAAAACTCAGCATTTTGCGATTCAGTTGCTACAACAACCCAATTTGACTCAATGGCAGTACTTTCAAGTGATGCGTGCTTATCAATACGAGAAAACCATAACAATGCGTTATCCTGCACTCAATACAAATGATACTCTGCCGAGATTTTAAGCGGGCTCAAGCGGTAGAATAGCAGTAACTTATGTTAAACTTATTCTTTTTAATGCAATGTTTTTCAAGGGATCAGCATGCAAGAACAAACACATGGGCAAAACAAATTTTTGATTGATGCAGAGATTGGTGATGATGATGTCACTTTGCCAAGTTTACCTGCTGTTGAAGTTCCAATTGTAGAAAAAAAAGCTGAGCAAGTTGTAAATTTAACTCAAAGTTCAGCACCCGAAGTGACTGAAACTGACGTACAAGAAAAGCCTAAAACAGGTGGTTTCTTTAGTCGTATGAAAGAAGGCTTAACCAAAACTCGGAAAAATTTTACCGATGGTATGGTGAATATTCTGATTGGCGGTAAAGAAATTGATGATGAACTTTTAGAAGAAGTTGAAGAGCAATTATTGATTGCGGATATTGGTGTTGAAGCAACTAAAACCATTATTGCAAATTTAACTGAACGTACTGCACGTGGTGACCTCATTTATTCTCACGCTTTATATAAGGCGCTTCAGGAAGAGCTGGTTGCACTTTTAGCACCGCGTGTAAAACCGTTGCATATCGATACCAATAAGCGCCCGTTTGTCATTCTAATGGTTGGGGTAAATGGTGTAGGAAAAACCACCACCATTGGAAAATTAGCCAAGCGGTTACAAGGCGAAGGTAAAAAAGTCATGTTGGCTGCAGGTGATACATTCCGTGCGGCTGCAACTGAACAATTGCAAATTTGGGGTGAGCGTAACAATATTTCTGTGGTTGCTCAGGGGCATGGTGCAGATAGTGCATCGGTTATTTTTGATGCTTTTGAAAGTGCGCGTGCTAAAGGGATTGATGTATTGATTGCTGATACGGCAGGGCGTTTACACAATAAAAGCAACTTGATGGAAGAGCTGAAAAAAGTTAAACGTGTCATGCAAAAAATTGACGCGACTGCACCACATGAAATTATGCTGGTTGTTGATGCAGGTACTGGACAAAATGCCATTAATCAGGTGCAAGAATTTGATCAGGCAGTTGGGTTAACAGGAATTACCATTACAAAACTTGATGGTACAGCCAAAGGCGGGGTGCTATTTAATATTGCAAGCCGTACTCATGTGCCAATTCGATTTATTGGTGTTGGTGAAAAAATTGATGATTTACGCCCATTTTCGGCTAAATCATTTGTTGCTGCACTCTTTGAAACAGAAAAATAAAAGCTATACGGAGCGACTCTGTTTGACGCTTTATTTATGATTTGCGTTATCAGCGAAGTGACTTCAGCACAGTAGAAATCAGGCAATGACAACCGCATTGCCTGATTTTAATGAATTTAAGCCATCATCTTTTTCAATTCGGTTATTTTGAATATTTTCCCGTTCATAACGATGAACGAAAATCACTAAATTTTATCTTCTTGTCTTGAAATACTTAAACATGGTTCATGTTGCAGGAATCCACAACGTATAAAAAAATCTCTAATAGCTTGAGATATTCTTCATTTTATTCTAAAAATAGGACACAGTGTTTAGATAAGCCTGCTTTTCCCGCAGATATAAAACATTAAAATTACAGTCATTGCATTTTATAAAATTCTGAGAATCAGGAGTTACAGCATGTCTTTTATCGATCAAATTGAAAAACGCCGTACAATTTATGCAATTGGTAATCAGGTTGCTTTATCAAATACCGAACTTGAAGCATTAATTAAAAAAGCAATTTGTCTTAGCCCATCTGCATTTAATTCACAAACATCTCGTGCAGTGATTTTGTTTGATGCGTCACATGTTAAATTCTGGGAAATTGTGCGTGAAACTCTACGTAAAATTGTGCCAGAAGCAGCATTTGAAGCAACAAATAATAAAATCAGCAGCTTTGCAGCAGGCAAAGGTACGGTTTTGTTTTATGAAGATCAAGATGTGGTGAAAGGTCTACAAGAACAGTTTGCTGCTTATGCAGACAATTTCCCTGTTTGGTCTGAACATTCTTCTGGTATTGCTCAATTTGCTGTATGGACTGCATTGGCTGAACAAGGTGTTGGTGCATCGCTACAGCACTACAACCCAATTATTGATGCTGAAACAGCAGAAACTTTTGCTGTACCTGCGAACTGGAAACTTCGTGCTCAGTTAGTATTTGGTTCAATTGAAGCACCTGCCGGTGACAAAACTTTTATGGATGACGCAGCACGTTTTAAAGCTTTTAACTAAGTTTTAATCTGCGCCAATAAAAAAACCAGCAAATGCTGGTTTTTTTATTTGGCGCAGATTTTTAACCAAGCCAGAGGTAATAACCAATGGCCATCAGTGGCCATGCGACTACAGGGCTAAATAACCATTTCCATAACCACCAACGTGGTATAAAACCCACACCATAAATGAATCCACCTGAAATGCCTAACATGACGAGCATGAGCACACTGTGATTATAGTGTCCATTTGCATCAAGCATTAAAGAAGGGTAGACCAATAAGATTCCAGCCAAAGGCAATGCCAGCGTAAAAGAAACAATCATCATGAAAATCTCTGCTGCACTTTTCTTTGGTGTTGTCATTGCTTCAGCCATTGTCTTATTCCTCGTCTAGATTTTGATGATGTTCAGTGTATAGCGCACTAAGTACACTTGCGAAACATGCCATTAAAATTCCGAGAATCCACGCAAAATACCACATATTCTATTCTCCTATTAGTACAGACTATGTGAGTGAGTTTCAATGTGTTTATTGGTAATCACGCCCCACATTTTGTAATAACACCATGTGGTATATATTAGGATGATTGGAACGAAAATACACGCTGCAACAGTCATTACACCTAGTGTTTTATGACTTGAAACTGCATCCCACATGGTTAAGCTTGAAGTTGGATCAATACTAGATGGAAGCAAGAATGGGAACAAGGCAAAACCTGCAGTTAAAATTGCACCGACAATGCTTAAACTTGTACCTGTAAAGCTTAGACCTGCTTTATTTGAACCACCACCAACAATCGTTAATAGGCCGCCCAAAATTGCAATAACAGGTGCAACCATAGTGATTGGATAAGTTGAATAGTTATTCATCCAGCCAGGGTTTGTATTGGTTACAACATGTTTGGTTAGAGGGTTAATTGCAGCATTGGTGTTCAGTGGAGTTGCTAAGCTATACCCAGGCATGTGACCGAAATACAACCAAGCACCTGCTGCCAAGAAGCATACCAAGAATACGATGCCCATGATTTGAGTTGCTTTTGCAGAGCGTTGACGTAATACGCCATCGGTACGAAGCATTAACCATGCACCGCCATGCGCTGAAAGCATTGACAAGCTGACAATACCGCACACTAAAGCAAATGGGTTGAGCAAGGCAAAGAAGCTACCTGTGTATTCAGAACGAAGCGTGTCATCGAAGTGAAATGGTACGCCTTGGAATAAGTTACCAAATGCAACGCCAAACACTAATGCTGGAACCGCACCACCCACACATAAACCCCAGTCCCATGAAGTACGCCATTTGGTATTTTCTAGCTTAGAGCGGTAGTCAAATCCAACAGGGCGAAGGAAGAGGGCGAATAGAACTAACAATAGCGCCCAGTACATTCCAGAGAAGGCAACGGCATACACCATTGGCCATGCAGCAAATAGAGCACCACCTGCAGTGATAAACCAAACTTGGTTACCGTCCCAGTGCGGTGCAATCGTATTAATTGCAGCACGGCGTTCGTTATCGGTTTTACCAACAAAAGGCATGATTGCCATGGAACCCATGTCAAAACCGTCGGTTAAAGCAAAGCCAATTAATAAGACACCAACAAGAACCCACCAAATGATTTTGAGTAATTCATATTCAATCATGATTGAGCCTCCCCAACAGCAGATTGGTGATGTGTGTCTGATTTTTCAAAATGATATTTGCCAGTATGCAACGAGCTTGGACCAAGGCGAGCAAATTTGATCATCAGGTACATTTCTATAATTAATAGAACAGTATAGAAAGCAACCAGTGCAAAGATAGAACCAGCTAGATCTCCTGTACTTAAACTAGAAGCAGACAAGTGAGTTGGTAATACTTCACCAATTGTCCATGGTTGACGACCACCTTCTGCAACATACCAGCCAGTTTGAGTCGCAATCCAAGGTAATGGCAATGAATATAGCGCGAATTTAAGTAACCATGGTTTTTGCTCAAAGTTACGTTGTGCTACAGACCATGCTGAAAGAAGGAATAACAGTAGCATTAATGCACCTGATGCAACCATCGCACGGAAAGTAAAGAATAAAGCTTTTACATTTGGAATACTGTCTTTTACTGCAGACTTGATTTGGTCATCAGTCGCATTAGTAACATTTGGTGTATATTTTTTAAGAAGTAGGCCATAACCTAAATCTTTTTGGCTGTCTTTAAATGCGCTAAGTAACGCAGGTGTACGATCACCAGCACGAAGTTTTTCAAGCTGACCGTATGCGACCATACCATTACGAATACGAGCTTCATGTTCAGTCATGAGATCTTTAATCCCTGTGACTTGTCCTGTCGTAGAACGTGTTGCAATCAGACCCAATACATATGGGATTTTGATGGCATAGTCAGTACGCATTTCTTGCTGATTTGGAATACCAAACAGAGTAAAGCTTGCTGGAGCAGGTTCTGTGTTCCATTCAGCTTCGATAGCAGCGAGTTTGGTTTTTTGAACGTCACCAATTTCATAGCCTGATTCATCACCAAGTAAGATAACGCAGAATGTTGACGCTAAACCAAAGATTGCAGCGATTGCGAAAGAACGACGAGCAAATGCTAAATCACGTTTTTTTAGTAAGTAATAGCTTGAAATGGCTAATACAAAGATAGAACCTGTGACATAACCAGAAGAAACGGTATGAACAAATTTCACTTGGGCAACAGGGTTAAACAGTAATGCACCAAAATCAGTCAATTCCATACGCATGGTTTCAAAATTGAATGCTGCACCAACAGGGTTTTGCATCCAGCCATTCGCAATCAGAATCCAAAGCGCAGATAAGTTAGAGCCAAGAGCAACTAACCAAGTTACACTCAAGTGTTGAACACGAGAAAGACGTTCCCATCCAAAGAAGAATAAACCAATAAATGTTGATTCGAGGAAGAATGCCATTAAGCCTTCGATCGCCAGTGGTGCACCAAAAATGTCACCTACATAGTGCGAATAATATGCCCAGTTTGTACCAAACTGGAACTCCATGGTTAGACCTGTAGTGACGCCTAACGCAAAGTTAATACCGAAGAGCTTGCCCCAAAACTTGGTCATATCTTTATAGATTTCTTTGCCAGAAACAACATAAGCTGTTTCCATAATGGCAAGAAGAAAAGACATACCTAAAGTTAATGGAACAAATAAAAAGTGATATAACGCGGTCATTGCAAATTGCAACCGCGAAAGATCGACCACGCTTTCAGAAATCATCAACGTGTCTCCTTAATTGGGGGTGGACTGCCAGCAATACGCTCGGCAACTTGATTGTCAAAGTTTTTGGGAAAAGTCGGGGAATCAAACCAAATATTTTTGATTAGCATCAGAAGAGCAAATTTAATCACCAAAATAATGATGATTTCTTTTACTAGCCGTTTATCGAATTTATTCGTTTCTAAGCTCATGTTAATAAGCCTATTAAAATCTCTATATTGATTATTATTGAATAAAAAAAATAAAAAATAAACAATAAAAAACAAATATTGATTTGTTTTTATTTAATTGATTAAAATCAATAACTTAAAATGTTGTTTTGGTATAAATTAGTTTATTTTTTAAACTAATAAAATCTGACTAAATTGCTCGTAATTTTACAATTTAAATGTGAGTAAAATAGTCGGGAATAGCAAATGAATCTGATTGTTTTAATTGGAATTAAGTTTTTTTAAATTAATTTTTGTATTTTTACATGCATAAAACTTGCCAAATTTATTCATTTTAAGATAATTCGATATTAATCTAACTTAATAATATTCTAATTATTTATTGGCATAAAAAATTTACTACACTACATTGTAGTGGCTATTTTAAAGTTTTATTTAAATAATAGGCTTCTTTCATCAGTTTATTGTATTTCTTTTAGGTTACATTGAAATTACTTCAATGCTGAATTTCTCTGTATATATGAGAAATTCAACAAAGATATAAATAATCATAAAAAAGAAGCCTAACCTGAATCGCGATAAATTTTTCTAAACCGTGTGGTATCTATAACCTCAAAAAATTGAATTACTGTTTTGGTCGAGGTGGGGTGAAAGCGAGGGCACATTTTCCTTTCACTTCGTGGTCATTGATTGTCACCATTTTGGTATGTGGATCACTTTGGCAAGCATCATACAGCTCATTTTCATTGCCCTGAATCATCTTGCTGTGCATTGGAATAAATTGGGTTTCGCAAGTCCCATTCCATAAAATTCCTCTTGCTGCAAATGAAACAGCATCACCTGCATGTTTGCCTTTACAGACGTGTTGTATGGTTTGTGTGTTATAGATTTTTTGAACTTTGTCATTGGCTTGAGCGAGAGACATATAGCCCAATGACAAGCCTAAACACACTGCGGTTGCGAAGACATTTTTATTCATATGTTGATCTTCCTTCGATAATTGATATTGTTTTAAAGCCGATTATTAGTATAAAAAATAATCAATTTTTGTCTTTGTTTATTTCGTAACAAGATGCATAAGTTTGTGAACATTTCTGATAAATGTACAAGCATTACAACCCTTGTGTATGCCTATTGCTATATAGCATTGTGATCGTGGGTAAAAGCATAAGTTTTTGGTATTTTTTTCCTGTTTTTTGCTATAATGTTCTGTCTTTTTTTTAGTTCTGACACAAAGATTATGCATTATCCTAAAGTTTACGATGTCATCGTTATTGGTGGTGGTCATGCTGGTACAGAGGCAGCGCTTGCTGCTGCACGTATGGGGAGACAGACATTACTATTAACTCATAATATTGAGACTTTAGGGCAGATGAGCTGTAATCCTGCAATTGGTGGGATCGGTAAGTCGCATTTAGTGCGCGAAATTGATGCACTTGGTGGTGCAATGGCACTGGCTGCCGATAAGGGTGGTATTCAATTTCGTATCCTGAATTCACGTAAAGGGGCTGCTGTTCGTGCTACCCGTGCGCAAGCTGACCGTGTTCGCTATAAAGCTGCGATTCGTGAAACGTTGGAAAATCAAGCCAATTTGGATATTTTTCAGCAAGCTGCTGATGACCTGATTGTCGATGGCGATACCGTCAAAGGCGTTGTGACCCAAATGGGCATTCGTTTTGATGCAAAAACCGTTGTATTAACCACAGGTACATTCTTGGGTGGTGTGATCCACGTTGGATTAGAAAAATCGAGTGGTGGTCGTGCAGGTGATCCACCATCTATTGCACTGGCACATCGTTTACGTGAATTAAAATTACCCGTTGGACGTTTAAAAACAGGCACACCGCCTCGTATTGATGCACGCAGTGTCGATTTTTCTGTGATGACGCCACAGCCAGGTGATTTTCCATCGCCAGTGATGTCATTTATGGGTGATGCCTCCATGCACCCAGAGCAAGTGAATTGTTATATTACGCATACCAATGAAAAAACCCATGACATTATTCGGGGTGGTCTAGACCGTTCACCTATGTATACAGGTGTGATTGAAGGCGTAGGTCCACGTTATTGTCCATCGATTGAAGATAAGATTCATCGCTTTGCCGATAAAGATTCGCATCAGGTCTTTTTAGAGCCTGAAGGCTTGGATACCCATGAGCTCTATCCAAACGGAATTTCGACTTCTCTACCATTTGATGTGCAGTTTGCGTTAGTACGTTCTATTCGTGGTATGGAAAATGCGCACATTTTGCGCCCTGGTTATGCGATTGAATATGATTACTTCAATCCGCAAGGTTTGAAATTTACCCTTGAAACGAAAGCGATTAATGGTCTGTATTTCGCAGGTCAAATCAATGGTACGACAGGTTATGAGGAAGCGGGTGCTCAAGGTTTACTTGCAGGCTTAAATGCTGCTCGTCGTGCATGGGAACAAGAAGAGTGGACACCAAAACGTGATCAAGCATATATGGGCGTATTGGTTGACGATTTAATTACGTTAGGAACCAAAGAACCCTACCGCATGTTTACCTCTCGTGCCGAATATCGCTTGATGTTACGTGAAGACAATGCCGACCAGCGTTTAACTGCTATTGGTCGTGAGCTTGGCTTGGTGGATGACACACGTTGGGCTGCTTACTGTGAAAAAATGGAAGCAGTTGAGCAAGAAACCTCACGCTTACAACATTTGTGGGCTGCACCAAATAACCTGATGGGTAAAAAATTCGTTGAAATGACAGGTGCAGATCTAAGTAAAGAATGTAGCGCGATTGATCTGTTGAAACGTCCGAATATCAGCTTTGAGCAAATTGCAGAATTAACGGGTTCTGAAGTATCGCAACAAGTTGGTGAGCAAATTGAAATTGCAGTGAAATATGAAGGTTATATCAACCGTCAGCACGAAGATGTCGCTCAGCTAAAACGTTTGGAAGAAACCAAAATTCCAGTCGATTTCGACTATGATGTGGTGTCTGGTTTGTCGCGTGAAATTACCCAGAAGCTAAAAACTGTTCGCCCAGATACTTTGGCACAAGCAAGTCGTATTCCAGGTGTCACACCTGCTGCGGTTCAGCTAGTGATGATTACTATCCGTAAAAATAATGCGATGCGTAAATCAGCTTAATTGAACAAAAATCTAAAGCCCAATAGTTGTCCAAAGCTATTGGGCTTTTTTATGTCCAATAAAAAACTTAGCGTAAAAAGAATTAAGCATTTTCTCTTAGAAGCTCATGCAATCTATTTATTTCTCATGCTGAATAAATCTTCGTATAGTAAGTACATGGAGTTAACAATGAGAAAAAGCCATGACCTTCAAACATATCCGATACAACCGTGGTGAATTAGCGTGCTTAAATTTATGTAGTGAGTATTGTCCTTCCTAGATAAAAATAAAGAAAAATAACAATAAGATATATACCAGATCAGACGAGCCTATTCTTAGAAATGAGAAATAGGCTTATTTTTTTAAATTTATTTTAAATAACCCATTTATTTTTTATGGTATTGAGCATTTTTTAGAGCCAGCACCAATATTGGATGCTTATTTTGATTTTGCAAACAGCTATGTTTAGATGTAGCAAGATTCCAATTGTTATCTGCCCCCGATATTGTGTAGCATATTAGACTTCTGTCATCAGTTCATTTGACTTCTTTAAGGCTGCATTGATTTGCTCAGTGAGAAAAATAAAGCGGGTGTATACGATGATGAAATGAGCCTATTTTATTGATAATTCAATTATTATTAGTGGACAAAATAGTGATCTTTTCAAAAATAAAGTATGCTTACGATATTAATTTATAAAAATTTTTAAGGTGATTTTATGGGAATGAATATTGCGGGATGCATTGTCAAAAAAGTCATTACCTCTCAAGATGATTTAGAAGAATTATTTGGAGCCGAGCTAGAATTTCAGGGCGATATTAGTTTTGCTGAAGCCTGTGATTTAGAACGTGATGAAAATACGATTGATGTCTATTGTAATGCTGTGGGTTGCCTGATTATTTATCATGCAGGTCAGTCTTATGATGTATCGGATGTGAAAGAGGATATTATTCAGTTTGTTTTATTTTCTTTGGCGAATAGCTATTTTTTTGAGCAATATCATCAAGGTAAATTACAGCGCCGTTATATGATTGTAAATGGTGAAGTACATGAAGACGAAGGCACAGGCGTCTTGCAAGAAGGTGATGATGTTGAAGTCATTGTGAAACAGCTACTGGATGATTTTTTAGAAGCGCCCATTTCTAAACAGTTAGATAAATTAGAACTGCAACGTTACGCCTTTATAGAACAAGATGATGAAGCTGATGTATCAACTAAATTACCTCATTAACATAAGCTGAAACTTCAGCGGGTTCAATATGCCGAATTTTTTTCCCAAAGCTGCGTAACCACCAGATGAGTTGTGAAGTTAATGGAACAGTTGCCTGAATCAAGACCAGTTGATGATCTAAATGCTGAATTTTCTGATCTTTACTGAGTTGTGATTCATAAAATGTTTTTGCATCTGTTTCATGCATGGTGAGTTCTAATTGCACTAATTCGGTAGGTTTGTTCAGATCTATTCGGAATCCCAAAGCGCCAGACTCAATATATTGATCAATATTGAAATCGACAGGATGCATCGCACGGTGATTGGATAAGCTGGCTGACTTAAAACGGTGCAAAGCAAAAGTCTGAATATCCTGCCGATCGTGTCGAGTACAAATCAGGTAAATAATCGCACCTTTTTGTACCAGACCTAATGGATTGAGCAAATAGCTTTTTTCTTCGCGTTCGCGCCCTTGATACACACATTCGATTTGTTTGTCTTGCAATAAGCCTTCATAAATAATCTGTTGGGCTTGTTGATCAATCAAAGGTGGAATGAGTGGCTGGCTTGCAGGCACAATTCGCACCCGATTAATCCACTGTCGGACATTGTTTTGAGTTGATAGGCTGCGCCGTGCCAGATCAAACCATGGCATCATTTCATTGATTAAACTGGGTGGAAGCAGGTGCTTTAAGTGCTCTTCAACCATCATAAATGTCACAGCTTGTGAACTGGTCATATGTGGCAGACTTTGAATAGGGGCATCGGAACGCCAGCGCCAGCCTTGTGGCACTTCTTTATTACTTTCAATAGGAAAGCGTTGGGCTAACTGGTTGAGATCACGTTGAATGGTACGTAAGCTAATATCAATCCCTTCACGCTGCAAAATTTCTTGTAATTGACGTGTACCTGTCCATTTCCCTGTGGTCAGACACGATAAAATTTGCCATTGTCGATGCAGGCTATTTGAGGTTTCTTTTTCTTGTGCAGACATGGGTGAGTTAAAGTACTGAATGATTAAATGAATGAGATGGTTTTAAGTTGTAAATAATTTAAAAAACAACTCGAAACGAAAACTTACTATACACTAGCTTTTTGTTGGTGAGATATCAATAATAAATCTTAAACGATACAAAAAATTGAACTAAAAAGCTGTTATGTTGACATGGCACCAATTTTGCTAGTCTAAATATAAGCCTTATAAAGATGAGAGGTTGATATGCTAAAAGATAATAAAGAGCCTTTAAATATGATAGAAAACGTTGTTACAGGAGTAGGCTATAGTCACTTAGAACCACAGCATGTTCAGCCGAGAAACCAGCAAGATAAAAATTTGTTTCAGCAGCTTCATTCGAAGTTCTTTAATGAAATGCTTGATGATCGTCACATGTCAGCAGAAGCTTGTCAGAATATTGAAAAATGGTTATTTGAACGTAGTCTTACGGATTTGAAAATTTTAAATCAGGAAGCAAAAGAATTTTTTCTTTATCATGGGATTACTTTTACCGTATATGGCGATGCAGAAGGGACAGAGCGTACAATCCCCTACGATTTGATTCCAAGAGTGATTGCAAAAAAACAATGGGATAAAATTTCTACAGGCTGTTTGCAGCGTGTTAATGCTTTAAATCATTTTCTTGATGATATTTATAATCGTCAGGAAATTTTAAAGGCGGGCATTATTCCTGAAGCTCAAATCTTGAGTCATGAAGCATTTCAGCCACAAATGATGAATTTTAAACTTAAAGGGAAGATCTATTCACAAATTAGCGGGATCGATATTATTCGGGATCATTCGGGCGAATTTTTTGTTTTAGAAGATAATTTACGTACACCATCGGGTGTGTCTTACATGCTGGAAAGTCGCAAAATCAGTAAAGAGCTTATGCCTGATTTGTGCCAGAAAAGTAAATTGTATGAAATTGAGCAATACCCACAACTTTTGCGCGCTATTTTAGAAGAAAATGCTTTAGTTGATCGACCAACCGTCGTGGTTCTTACTCCAGGGCGTTTTAATAGTGCTTATTATGAGCATGCATTTTTAGCTCGTGAAATGGATGTACCTTTGGTCACTGGGCAAGATTTATTTGTTGAAAATGATATGGTCTATGCCAAAACCATTCGTGGGAAGCAGCGAGTAGATGTGATTTATCGCCGTCTGGATGATGCCTTTTTAGATCCATTGAGTTTCCGCCCAGACAGTTGTCTTGGTGTCCCGGGGTTAATGTCGGCCTATTTAAAACAAAACGTGATTATTGCCAATGCGCCAGGCACAGGTGTTGCTGATGACAAATCAGTTTATCCGTATGTTGATAAAATGATTGAATATTATTTAAATGAACAACCTATTTTAAAAAATGTACCAACTTATCAATGTCGGGATCGTCATGATTTGAACTATGTGATTGAAAATATGCATAACCTTGTTGTGAAAGAAGCGCAAGGCTCAGGTGGTTATGGCATGTTGATTGGTCCACAGGCAACAGAAAAGCAAATTGCTGAGTTTAAACAAAAAGTGATTGCATATCCGCATTTATATATTGCTCAACCGACTCTAGATTTATCAGTTGCGCCAACATTAACCGACAGTGGCATTGCGGAGCGCCATATTGACTTGCGTCCGTTCATTTTGAGTTCACCACAGCGTACCGAAATTGTGCCAGGAGGCTTAACCCGTGTTGCTATGAAAGAGGGCTCACTGGTGGTGAATTCTTCACAAGGTGGTGGTATTAAAGATACTTGGGTTATTGAAACATTGCATGCATAAGGAGAATGATATGTTGTTGCTGACTTCAAATGCATACAATATTTTTTGGCTAGGTCGTTATCTGACGCGGATTCATTTTCTGTGTCAGCATTTGCCTTTACAAGATGATGAACACGCCAAACAGTTAATTTCTGCTTTGTACTTACCAGCCTATGATGCTGCATCATTAACAGCATTGTTATTTGATTCTGAACAGAGTTATTCATTTAGCCAGCAGTTCAGTATTGCCTATGACAATGTGCAGGCACTGAGAGGTATTTTATCCGTACAAAGCTACGCTGAACTTAATGCGATGTTTAAATCTGCTAAAAGCAATGCGGTTGCGATTTGTCAGGTGATCAGTGATGTTGAGGCAGTTTTGGAAGCTGAGTCGCAAGATATTTTCTTGTTTTTTAGCCTAGGCAAATATATTGAGAAACTCGATCAGGCGTTGCGTACACAGCAGGAGTGTCATGACAGCCTTGAAAAGTTGGATATTCTTGCAAATGCCTTGAGTGATTATGGTTGGGAGGATTATGTTCAAGTCTGGCAGAAATTTAAAGTTCAGCCTGATTTGAGTACATTTAACCGATTAAATGCTCACTTACAGCAGATGTTTGGAGTTGTCACATGAGATTAATGGTGAATCATCAAACGCATTATCAGTATTCAGAGGCAGCATGTAATAGCATTCAATATATTAAAATGATGCCACAAAGCGGAGGGCATCAACAGGTACATTCATGGGATTTAAGCATTCCTGGGCAATATAGCACTCAAAAGGATGCTTTTAGTAATCTGTGGGTGACCAGTACTCAGCGTTATGATTACCAGCAGCTCACCATTATGGCGCAGGGGATCGTAGAAATTGACCCAAAATGTGAAGTTGCATTACAAGGTTGTGCTATTCATCCGAGTATTTTTTTGCAGTCAACCAGTATGACCGAATGCAATCGTGAGATGTTGGCATTTGCTCATGAATATGTCACATATAAAACTCGTAAGGAATTGCAGTTGTTGGCAGCTGCAATTTTGCAGTACATTCCATACTGCTCGCAGGTCACAGAAGTTCATACCCCTGCAACAGAAGTTTTTAACGCGCATCAGCAAGGTGGTGTTTGTCAGGATCATAGCCATGTATTTATTGCTATGTGTCGTGCTTTAGGTATCCCTGCACGTTATGTTTCGGGTTATTTATATGCGCCAGATATGCTGCACTTGGCAAGTCATGCTTGGGCTGAGGTGTATGTAGATCAAACATGGTATTGTTTTGATATTAGTAATCAAATCTTTACCCCACATTCGCATATTTATGTTGCAATTGGTCGAGATTATTATGATGTTGCTCCTATACGGGGGGTGCGTGAGCGTGGCGGCGTAGAAACAATGCGTTCAATCGTACAAGTTTTGCCATGCTAGTTTAAAACGAAGGGAAGTGTTGATGACCTATTGTTGTGCTTTACGTTTAAAGGATGGGCTGGTATTTATTAGCGATACTCGTACCAATGCTGGTGTTGATCAGATTTCGGTGTTCCGTAAGTTATATACATTTGGCGTGCATCAGGAGCGTTTTATTGCAATCCAAACTGCGGGTAATCTTGCGACTACTCAGGCAGTCATTGGCTATTTACGCAACCAGATTGCCTTAAAACAAGAACCCAATTTATATACCGTTAACACCATGTTTGAAGTCGCACAGTTGGTTGGGCGCACCTTGCGTAAAGTGATTCAGGATGTGACTGAAGATACACAAGAGCAAAGTAATTATTATTGTAGTTTACTGGTGGGTGGTCAAATTGAGGATGCTGAACTACAACTTTATAATATTTACCCCCAAGGCAATTTTATTTGTGCCACCAAAGACACGCCATTTTTTCAAATTGGTGAAAGCAAATATGGTAAGCCGATTTTAGATCGAGCGTTGACTTATGATATGCCACTGGATGAAGCAATACGTTGCAGCCTAATTTCTTTTGATTCAACCTTACGTTCCAATGTTTCGGTTGGCATGCCACTCGATTTATTGGTCTATCGGGTGGATAGTCTTAAAATCCCACAGGGTAAACGCATTACAAGCGAAGATGCTTATTTTCATCAAATTAGCACACAATGGTCGGAAACCTTGCGTCGCGGCTTGCATGAGATACCAAAACCAAGTGATGATTATTTGCTTTAAGATTTATTTGAGTAATCAGCTGGTTTTTTAGTGAGATCTGATATCACAGCAATTAGTTCTGTGTTGGACATGCTGAAGAATTTAAGTGATGGCTGAATAGTAATGATGTGCCAGTAATTTAAATAGACTCAGTATGATTGATACTAAAATCAATACGAATAAAAGAAAGCCAAGTTGAACTTGGCTTTCTTTTATTGATTAAATCACTTGACGTGTAGGACGTTTACTTAAGCGGCAAAGTAATTCATAACCAATAGTTCCATTTGCTTTGGCAACATCATCGACTAGGCGCTGTGTCCCCCAAAGTTCAACTGGAGTATCAATTGTGACATTTAAACCAGTCACATCAATTGCCATCATGTCCATGCTGACACGACCAACTAAAGGAACTGTCTGACCATTTACAACAACATAGTTCTGCTCAATGTATGCACGTGGATAACCATCACCATAACCAATTGATACAATGGCAATTTCCATATCTTTTTGTGCAACGAAAGTTGAGCCGTATCCCACTTTTTCGCCTGTATGAATTTTATTTAAAGCCATAATGCCTGCGCTAAAAGTCATGACTGGCTGAAGTCCAAGTTCCGCGACAGGGCGGTGATCAAATGGAGTTGCACCGTATAACATGATGCCTGGGCGGACATAATCAAAGTGTAGCTCTGGCCATTTCATGATCGCAGCTGAGTTACAGCAAGAACTTAAGACAGGCGCACAGGCTTCGCGTACTTGTAGGAATTGTTGTTTTTGCTGTTCATTCATTGGGTGGTCATCGGCATCGGCATTAGCGAAATGCATTGCCAAAACACATTCAAAACCTTCAGCTTTCAATGTATTGATGATGTCAATAATTTCAGGAACTTTAAAGCCTAAACGGTTCATACCACTATTGAGTTTGACCCAGACTTTTAAGCCTTTTGCCTGATATTGGTTTTTATATTTACGAACCCAGTCGAGTTGTTGCTGATGGTGCAGCATGCATTCGAATTTATTATCGATGGCAATTTGCATTTCATCTTCGCTAAAAACACCTTCAATTAAGGTAACTAACTGGTTAAAACCCAATTGACGAATTTCAATGGCTTCATCTAAGCAAGCAACCCCAAAAGCATCTGATTGCGTCAGTGCAGATAAGCAGTTTTCTAATCCGTGACCATAGGCATTTGCCTTTACCATGCTGACAATCTTTGAATCTGGCGCGAGTTGTTTGACGCGATTCAAGTTATGTTGTAGAGCTTCGCGACTGATGGTAACGGTAGCTTGACGCACTTTGGACTCCTTAAGACGTTATTCGTCGTCATCAAATTGGTTGTAGTACTCAGGAGAGAGATTACTAAAACGCGTGTATTGTCCTTCAAAAGCCAGTCGTACTGTTCCAATTGGGCCATTACGTTGCTTGCCGATAATAATTTCGGCAGTTCCAGCTTCCTTGGATTCTTTGTTGTAAACTTCATCGCGGTAAATAAACATGATTAAATCCGCATCTTGCTCAATCGCACCCGATTCACGCAAGTCTGACATTACTGGGCGTTTGTTTGGTCGGTTTTCCAAACTTCGGTTGAGCTGTGATAGTGCAATAACAGGGCAGTTCATTTCCTTTGCTAAAGCTTTTAGGCTTCGGGAAATCTCACCAATCTCACCCACACGGTTATCACCCATACCTGGTACTTTCATCAATTGTAAATAGTCGACCATGATACAACCGAGTTTGCCTCCATGTTGCTTGGCAACACGACGAGCACGGGCGCGTAATTCTGTAGGTGGAAGTGCAGAGGAATCATCAATATAAAGATGTTTTTCTTGAAGTTGTAGAATTGTGCCTGTAACTTTGGACCATTCATCACTATCAAGTTTGCCTGAACGCAAATGCCCTTGATGGACTTTACCAAACGATGAGATTAAACGCATGGCAATCGAATCTGCAGGCATTTCCATTGAAAAAACCAGTGCTGGCAGATCACAGTTAAACAGCACACTTTCAACCAGATTCATGGCAAAAGTGGTTTTCCCCATGGATGGACGTGCTGCAACAATAATCATGTCACCACCTTGCATCCCTGAGGTCTTGTTGTCTAGCTCAACAAATCCTGTCGTCAAACCTGTGATATTACCTTCAAGTTGTGATAATTCACTGAGTTTATTGAATACATCAGAGACCACTGCCGTAATCGGTTGAGGGCCTGAATTTTTCTTATTATTGTTGTGCTGTTCAGCAATCGAAAAAATATTGGTTTCAGCTAAATCAAGAATTTCAGAAACGCTACGTCCGTTGGTGTTGTACGCATTCAGCAAAATTTCATTGCTGGCTTTAATCATACTGCGCAGGGTAGCAAACTCACGAATCTTAATGGCATAGGTTTCTAAGTTATAGAAACTTGCAGGTGAGTCTGACATGAGTTGCATGAGGTAGTCTTCACCACCAATTGCATCAATCAGATTTTGTTTCAATAACCAGTCATTGACTAACACGGCATCGTAAGGTGAATTTTCCTGTGCTAGTTTTTCAATGGCACGAAAAATATACTTATGCCGAGTTGCATAAAAGTCATTTTCATTGAGTACATCGCTGACTTGTTCAAAAGATTCGGCAACAGTCATTAATGCGGCTAAAACAGCCTGTTCAATTGCCAAGTTATGTGGAGGTGTACGAAATTCTTTGAGTTGACCTGACGACTCCGTATTTTTATTTTCAGAAGAAACAGAGTGTTGTGCAACTGTGGCATTCGCCTGAGACATAGATAACCTTAAATTGAATAAAGCAGGGGAAAAACAAAAAGATTAGCGAATCTATCTTAAAACAAAAGTGACAAACTACATAATCTTAATAACAATATAAATGAACAGATGAATCAGAAAAAACTATGATGAAAAAAAAGAGCATGCAGAAGCATGCTCTTTTTTTTGGGAATGGTACTGAAATTACTCAGAAACGATAGTAACAAGTACTTCAGCAGCAACATCATGATGCAATTGGATTGCGATGTTGAATTCACCAGTATGACGAAGCGCACCATTTGGTAAGCGAACTTCAGCACGATCCACTACAAGACCAGCATTTGTTAATGCGTCTGCAATGTCACGAGTACCAATTGAACCGAATAGTTTACCTTCATCGCCTGCTTTCGCAGTGATAACGATATTTACTTCGTTCAATTGATCAGCACGTGCTTGAGCTGCGCCCAATACTTCAGCTTCTTGTTTTTCAAGCTCAGCGCGGCGAGCTTCAAAAGCAGTTGTGTTTGCTTCAGTCGCAGCAACTGCTTTACCTTGGGGGATAAGGAAGTTACGGCCGTAACCAGCTTTCACAGAAACTTTATCGCCTAATTTACCAAGGTTTTTAATGCGTTGTAATAAGATAACGTCCACAGATCACCTCACTTATGGTTGTCAGTGTACGGAATCAAAGACAAATAGCGAGCTTGTTTGATTGCAAGCGCTAACTGACGTTGATAACGAGCTTTAGTACCAGTGATACGGCTAGGAACAATCTTGCCGTTTTCAGTGATGTACTGTTTCAAAGTGTCGATATCTTTGTAATCGATGTACGCAACATTCTCAGCTGTAAAGCGGCAGAACTTGCGACGACGGTAAAAACGTGCCATTGATGTTCTCCTTATTCAGCAGCTTCTTGAGAAACTTGCTGTGCTTCTTCACGTTGAGCTTTACGCGCACGTTTTTCTTCAGCACTTTTAGCAAGCAAAGACTCTTCAGTAATTGCGTGTTCACGACGAATGATCAAGTTACGAATGATTGCATCGTTATAACGGAACAATTCTTCTAATTCATCAAGAGTCGTTTGACCACATTCAACATTCATTAAAATGTAGTGTGCTTTATGAATTTTGTTAATTGGGTAAGCCAATTGGCGACGGCCCCAATCTTCTAAGCGGTGAATTTGACCTTCAGCATCTTTGATGTGAGAGATATAGCGTTCTACCATACCAACCACTTGATCGCTTTGATCAGGGTGTACTAAAAGTACGATTTCGTAATGACGCATTGTCAGCTCCTTACGGTTTAGACAGCCCCTAAATAAATTTTTAGAAGCAAGGAGTCTCAACTTTAAAAGTTGAGTCGCAAATTGCGAAGGCTGAATTTTATAAGATCAGCCCGTTTAACTCAAGAAAAAATGCCATTATTTACCAAACTTTTTCGGTAAAAGAAAAACCACATAGCCTAAGAAATTAGGATTTGACTCTAAACCCGAAGGTGGCTGCCATGTACCATGTTCCACCAGCCCGAGCTTAAAAGGAATAGATAGAATTTTTAGACGTTGAATATATTGAGCATAATTTTCAATGGTATGTCGACCCTGATAGCTTTGAAGCACGATTTCATCGACACTTTGCTGTAGCTTAGTTAAGGTTAGTGGATCTTGATGATTGGTCCAGTCCAATAAGCCTGTGATACTTAACCGATAGGATTTGGGTAATTGCTGACGAAGTTGAACCAGAAAGTTTGCGTATTGTCCGAGGTTACGTGTACCACTGTCGAAATCAATTTGTAGACCAATTATCTGATTTCCTGCATTTTTCCATTGTTGTAAACGCTGAATAACCTGTTGGGTCGTATCTGTTTGCCAATTTAAGCTAGTTGTACGAAATACGAGCCAGACTTTTTGCTGATGGGGGAAAGAGCGTAAGCCAATGCCTTGCGGAATGAGTTGGCTATGTTGCTCAGATCGGAGGAATTTAACTTCACCCTGTAAAATATACAGTTCAGTTGCATTGGATAAATAGGTGCGAGTTTGAATATTGCCCCACAACCAAAATTGTCGATAATGCTGTGCTTCTACATGACCGTTCGCCAGTGAACAACTGGCGAAACTGAGTAAAATCATCCAAGCAGTTTTAAAAAAGCCTTGCACTGTGCATCACCAATAATATTTTAAAGACTTTGCCCAAGTACTATTCGGATACTCAGTTTTGAGCTTTTGAAACCACTGTTTACGAGTCTCTTTATTGACTGCTTTGTCGCCACATTCATTGGTGCCAGTTGGTGCATAACATTGAATGGCACGATACAGTGCATAGGCTTGTAGTTCGCTCGGCTGAGGTTCTTTAATAATGTTCTGGTAAGTTGCACCGCGGTAAAAAATTTTACCTTTTAGTGGTTTTTTAACCTGACCCAGAATATCAGGATGATTTTCAGTTGTGAACGTATCTAGAAAATGACCTGTTTCACGAATTGCTTCGCCTAAACAAACACTCGCTAATCGGTCATTTGGGTTTTTGGATAGCTGTGTAACTGTATTCAGTAAAGAATTACACTGAATTTGAGTACTAATCTTTTTACCTTGCCACACAAAAACCGAAAGTGGCGGCTGAGCTTTATAGGCTTCATTGGTGCTAGAACTGCTTTGATATGCCGCTGCATTTTTAGGTACATATTTGAAATTTTGAATAAAGGTGTTGTAGTCCTGCTGCACAATCGCTTCTTCAAGGAGGGTATTGAGTGCAATATTACGCTCATCAGGATTGGTCTCTTTCGATGCAAGCATTTGCTCTAAACTAGCTTGATCAGCAATCTTTTCAATAAAGATCTTGCGTAAATTTCTCTGCTTAATTTTACTATCCTTTGCTAAAAAACCTGCATAGTTTTTATTTTTCTGCAAGTTAATCGCTAAAGCCACTTCTAGAGTTGCATATTGATAACTGTTGCTAGTGCGCTCTAGCATGGTGTTCCAATATGTGTAAGCGACTTTAGGTGTTTGACTTTCTAAAATACGCCCTTTTAAAACAACCTGACTGAGCTGGAAGTAATTGTTGATCTTGCTTGGATCATTTTTAGGTAAATAGTTCAGTGCCTGAGCAGGTTGTTTTTGAATAAAAAATAAATGTAATGCTTGTAAATACTGGAACAGTTCAGGCTGCTGCTTAAAATAACTTTGTTGCTGCTGTAATTGCGCCCATGAAATTGGATGCTGATTTTCTCCAGTTGGCTCACGCATTTGCATGAGATCATAAATCGTTAAAAAGAAAGGATCTTTTAAGTTGTTTGGATTGAGTTTTTCATTTGAAAAAACTTGGTTGTCTAATTCATTCGGTAAAATCAAAATATCAAGATTGTAATTTGGATCTTTAGGGTGGTGCAGTTGCCAAGCCAGTTCTTGTATAAGCTTGTCATTTTGTCCTGAGAACCAATAGCCACGACGTAGTAAACCCTGCGCGCTGGCACGATATAAGCCATGAGGGTAAGCTTTTAAGTAGTCGTTTACGCGTTTAGTAATCGCTTTGCTGAATACAGGATTGATTTTATTGATGTCAAAGTCACCATAAGTATCCGTTCCGCTTTGATAAGCCTGATTAATCGCGACACGAATCAGCATATATTGTGATGTTTCTTTAATCCAGGGTTCATCAATTTGACTAAGCACAGTGTAGATTTTTCCTGCGGTCTTATAGTCACTATTGTAAAAGGCAATTGAAGCATTGAGATAAGAAGCAAACTGTTGTGCTAGTTGTGACCATTTGGGATCCATCACAACGAATGCTAAGACAGCTTCAGGATTGGCTTGAATAGCTTGACGGGCTGCGGTTAGTTGTTGTTTTTCTGTGGCTGAAAGTTGTTTAGATGTTTGAACTTGTTGAATAAATTGTGTTTCACCTAAAGCCATTGAATGTTGTTTTTCATCATAAATGGTTTTGTCTTGCTTTGGTGTTGTTTGTCTCTGATTAGAAATTTTGCTACTGATCTGTTCTGTAAAAGTTTCAACATCGAAAGGCACCGTACCATATTCACTATCCCATATCTTTTCTTTATTGAGAATCGGCTTTATTTGTGCAAACCCCATATCACTCAACATTAAATACATATTGGTTTTATTGTCGTTGGCAGGGTCTAAAATAGGTAGATTCCTACATGAATCATAAGAATTTGAATTGATTTGAATACTTGGAGAAAAACAACCTTCATCGAAACTGGCATATGCTGAAATGCTAAAAGTTGCTGTTAAACTCAATAAAGTCAGTGGGAAAAAATGTTTAGACAAACCCATATTATAATCCGTATTTCATTCATTATTAGAATGCTGGGTATTGTATAAGAAACTTCTGGGAAAGCAATTTATTGAGATCGATAAAAGATAGAGTGGAAAAAACCACTCTAACTGATATCAAAATATTGGCAAATGTGGGGCAGGAGATTGATAGCTAAAACTAAAGCTAATGCTGAGTGCAGTAATTAAGATTACTGAATACAGGAAATAACGTTTTGCCCAAACTTGATCATTTTCGGCTTTGAATCCAATAATCGATAAATATAACCAGTAAGCACATAAGGCATTAAAGGTAATTAGAAAAAAGACATTGGTATAGCCAAAACAATATAAGCCATTCAGTACCGCTGCAAATAAAACCACATAAATCAAAGATTCAACTTTGGTTCGAAAAATTGAGCGGGCAACAGGCAAAATTGGAATTCCTGCGCGTTTATAGTCATCAAAGCGATAAATTGCAATTCCCCAAGAATGAGGCATTTGCCAAATTGCATACGCTAAGAATACCAGTAAAGCAGCAACATCAAACTCATGTGCAACGGCTGTATAGCCAATCACGGGAGGACAGGCACCCGAAATACTACCAATCACAGTTTGGTGAATGGAAGTTCGTTTTGACCATAAACTGTATAAACACACATAAACAATAAAGCCAAGAACTGCAAAGCCCGTTGCATACGCATTGACAAAAAACCATAAAAGGCTCAAACCTGAAATACCTAAAATTGTTGCAAAAATTAGGGCAGCTTGTGGTTCGATAGTTTTTTTCACGAGAGCACGGTTTTGTGTGCGCTCCATTTTGTCATCGATGTCTTGGTCAATGAAGTTATTGACAACACAACCTGAGGCAACAACTAGCGTCGTACCTAAAAGCGTGAGGAGAAGTAATAGGATATCTACAGAGCCTTGGGCGGCTAAGAAGAAGCCGCCCAAGGTAGTAACGAAGTTACCGAAGAGTATCCCTGGCTTGGTCAGGAATATATATTTTTTCAGCATGACAACCAGTTTAGATCATCATGTTGAAATGTAGATAGTTCATTACCCAAACAGAACCGATCAACAAGATTGCGATGGTTAGAATGGTATAAATAAAAGCAATCACGTTCCAGCGTTGTTCTTCAGATGAGTTCATGTGTAAGAAGAAAATCAACTGCACAAGAACCTGAACAATCGCAGTAATGCCAACAACTGCAAGCAACAAGCCACGACCAAAGCCACCAGTCATCACCATCCCGAACGGGATGATGGTGAGAATGATAGACAAAATAAAGCCAATGGTATATTGCTTCATGTTGCCATGAGACGCATCGGATGAATGATGATCATGACTCATGAGATAACTCCCATCAAGTAAACAACACTAAATACACAGATCCAGACGATGTCAAGGAAGTGCCAGAACAAGCTTAGGCAAGCAAGGCGACGTGTATTCGGTAAAGTTAAACCATTCTTTTTGATTTGGAACATCAAAACGATCATCCAAACCAGACCAGAAGTCACGTGGATACCATGTGTACCAACCAAAGTAAAGAATGCAGATAAGAATGCACTGTGACTTGGACCGTGACCTTCAACTACAAGGTGATGGAATTCATTGATTTCCATACCGATGAAGGTTGCACCAAATAACCATGTGATAATTAACCAGGTAATTACCCCATTCGCGTTATTTTTGTAACGTGCAAGTACAGCAAAACCAAAAGTTACTGAAGAAATCAAAAGCGCAAATGTTTCAATTAAAACGTAACCTAGTGATTCACTGAATAACTCTTTTGGACTTGGTGTGCCAGCAGGAACATGAGTATGTAAAACTACATAGGCAATGAAGAGTGTCCCGAACAGGATCAAGTCACTCATCAAATAAGTCCAGAAACCAAAGGTAGTCAGATCAGTGTCATCGTGGTGATGATGATCGTCATGCCCGTGGCTATCGTGATGAAGTACGTCAGCCATTGTCTTAGTCCTTCTTCAAGTGTTTTTCAAGGATTGCAAAGCGTTCGTTTTCAATACGTTCAACTTCAGCTGCTGGTACGTAGTAGTCTACTTTTTCAGTATTCGAGCTTCTGATGAATGTAATGATAATTGAAACAAACGAAACAATAACCAACCACCAGATATGCCAGATTAAGGCAAATGACATGACTGTGAGCAGGATTGCTAAAGCAAAACCAGCAACACGGTCTGTTGGCATATGAATGTCTTCATATTTCGTTGGCTTAACGTACGCAACACCATTTTCTTTATCTAACCAGAAACGGTCAATGTGCTCACCTTGTGGCAAGTAAGCAAAGTTGTAGAACGGAGCAGGTGAAGAAGTTGCCCATTCAAATGTACGGCCATCCCATACGTCGCCTGTATAATCGACAGTTTTATTGCGTTGTAGGAAACCAACAACAACTTGCATAACGAAACAGAAAATACCAATCGCAACCAAGATTGCACCGATCATAGCGACCGATAGGTAAGGTGTCCATTCTGGGTTGTCATATGTATTCAAACGACGAGTCATGCCCATGAAACCAAGAACATAAAGCGGCATGAATGCGAAATAGAAACCGATGAACCAGAACCAGAAAGATGCTTTACCCCATGCTTCATTTAACTGCCAGCCAAACATTTTTGGCCACCAGAAAGTAATACCAGCAAACATCGCAAATACAACACCACCAATAATAACGTTATGGAAGTGGGCGATCAGGAATAAAGAGTTGTGTACAAGGAAGTCCGCAGGTGGAACCGCCATAAGTACACCAGTCAAACCACCAATACCAAAAGTCACAAGGAAACCTAGTGTCCAAAGCATTGGAGATGTGTATGTAATACGACCCTTATACATGGTGAATAACCAAGAGAAGATTTTCACACCAGTTGGGATCGCAATAATCATGGTCATAATACCAAAGAACGCGTTAACGTTCGCTCCCGCACCCATGGTGAAGAAGTGGTGTAACCAAACGATAAGAGAAAGAACGGCAATTGCACCAGTTGCGTATACCATAGTTTTGTAACCAAATAGTGCTTTACGAGAAAACACTGGTACAACTTCTGAGTACACACCAAATGCAGGCAATACCAAAATATAAACTTCTGGGTGACCCCAAGTCCAAATCAAGTTCACGTAAAGCATTGGGCTACCGCCAAGCTCATTGGTGAAGAAGTGGAAATCGAAGTAACGGTCAAGTGTCAACATTGCAACAGTTGCAGTTAACACAGGGAAGGTTGCAACAATTAGAACGCAAGTGAACAATGCAGTCCAGGTGAAAATTGGCATATCCATCAATTTCATGCCAGGTGCACGCATTTTAATGATGGTAACAAAGAAGTTAACACCTGTTAAAAGCGTACCTAGACCAGAAAGCTGTAATGCCCAAATCCAGTAGTCAACACCAACACCTGGTGAGTATTGAATGCCTGAAAGAGGAGGGTATGCTAACCAACCTGTTGCAGCGAATTCACCAAGAACCAGTGAAGCCATAACTAGACCAGCAGCACCAGCAAATGCCCAGAAACTGAACTGGTTAAGTAAAGGGAATGCAACGTCACGCGCACCAATTTGTAGAGGCACAACGATATTGAACAAACCAACAACAAGACCCATTGCAACGAAGAAGATCATAATCACGCCGTGGGCAGTGAAGATCTGGTCATAGTGGTCGGGATGCAAATAACCTTCGCCACCACCACTTGCAAGGAACAGTTGAAGACGCATCATGAATGCATCTGCGAAACCACGTACTAACATGACCACAGATACCAAGATATACATGATACCGATTTTCTTATGGTCTACAGACATCGCCCATTCTTTCCAGAGGTAGCCCCACTTTTTAAAGTAAGTGATACCTGCTAGAAGTGCGATTGCACCAAGTGCCATAATGATCGAAGTCACAATAACAATTGGTTCTTTCGGGATGGCACCCCATCCAAGTTTACCTAATAGCATATCCATGTTTATTCCCCTGCAGTAGCGTGAGAAGCGTCAGCATGAGCTTGTTCTGCACCATGGTAATTGCTCATATATTTCGCAATAACTTTCTTGAAGAGTTGAGGTTCAACTGAAGCATAGTAAGTTACTGGATGAGGATGGTGCGGATAAGCTCCTTGCTTTTCAGCAGCTTCAGCAGCAGCTTTCTGTTCAGGTGTTTTAGCATCTGCTAGCATACCTTCAATTTGGTGCTGAGAACGTTCACCATCACGTACTGCTTGTAAGCCTGCAAAGTCCAAAGTTTGTTTTTGAACTGCCGCATATTGGCTACCATTACCTGCTTTAACGTCAGCAACCCATTTGTCAAAGTCCGCTTGGCTTACGCTGTGCGCTTTGAAATGCATTTGGGAGAAACCATAACCGCTATAGTTTGAAGAGAAACCGCGATATACGCCTGTTTCATTTGCTAAAACATGTAGATGGGTTTGCATGCCTGCCATCGCATAAATTTGACCTGCTAACTGCGGCATGAAGAATGAGTTCATGGTGAAGTCAGAGGTAATATGGAAATGTACAGGTGTTTGCTCAGGGAAGCGCAGTTCATTGATTGTTGCAATTTGCTGTTCTGGGTACACAAATACCCATTTATATGGCTCAGCAATAACTTGAATATCAACTGGTTTCTTAGTTGATTCTGCATCAAGTGGGCGATATGGATCGTATTGGTGAGAACCCCACCAAGCGATATATGCTAAAATTGCAATAATAATGATAGGGATGCCCCAAACTGCGATTTCAATTGCAGTTGAATGCGCCCATGTAGGTTTATAGTCTGCATCTTTATTCGACGCGCGATATTTCCAACCAAACCACAATGCCATAATGATAGACGGAATTACTACCAAGAGCATAAGATAGATCGCAGTCATCATGAGTCCGCTAAGACCATGAGCGACAGGACCTTTTGAGTTTAGAAGTACTAAATCACCACCACACCCAGTCAAGAGTGCAGAAATCGTAGATAAAGACAATACAGCTAATATCGTTTGTCTCATTTTACAACCTCGGTGAAGAGTCCCATTTACATACTTGGAATATGGGATAGCGATTATAGTGTCGGATGTTTTAGAAAGATTTTTCTCTCAAAAACATAGGGCACCGCTACTTTGTAGGGCATTATGCCCTATATTGATTAACTAAGCTATATTTACAATCAGCAAAAATAAGTTATTTAAATCTAACAAATTAAGTTGGATTTAATAAATAAAAATAAGAAAAATACCTAAAATCATAAAGTTAATAACATGAAATTATTTTCAGTTATTCCACTTTATTTGTGATTTTTATTCTATTTATAACTTTAGTTTTAGCAATACGATCATGCAAAGTCTGCTTTTTTTCGCTAAAAATGAAAGCAAAATCTAGTATAGTGATAAAAGGCATGAAAAGTAAATTCAAAATGATGAAGGCCATACTACGTAATAAAAATACGCGTGTTAAACCTACAGCTTCTTCATTTTCTGCATCAACGATTTGAATCTTGGTAATATACTTACCGATACTTTGCCCTGATTTGGCAAGCAAAAATGCTTGAATTGCTAGCATAATTATGATGTAAATCAACATGCTATGCCATGCATCGGTAGGAATAAGACTAAAGATCTCGGCTTGAGAGTTAGCGTTGATTCCTTGATCTTGCAACTTGATCATTTGCGCTTTTGTCGCATCATCCATATAGAATGATGGAAGTGCAAATGCGGGTAACCAAAGCAACAGATCGATCAGTTTTGCTAATACCCGTTTTTCAATTGATGCAAGGCTGACTGCGGGCTGCTGTGCTTTTTTAGATAAATTAATCGATGAAAACTGGGGTTGTGGTTGCTCTGAATAATTTTGAGGACGATATAAAAGTTGACCATGGGTGAGTTCACCTAATGGTTTCCATTCGGTCATACCTTGATGCCAAGCAAGATCAGTGAGTAAGACCTGTTGGTTGGCAAGCATTTGATTAAGTTGTTCTAAGGTATAAGGTCCTGCTTGTTGATTATTTCGCGCTAAATATATTTGCATAAAACCATTATCTCAATATTCAATAAAAAAGACCCATTAACGGGTCTTTTTTATCATGTTTTTACGATGACTTAAAGTTGTTTAATTTTTTCTTCGGCTAGGAAGAACCATGTATCAAGTACTGAGTCTGGGTTTAATGATACAGATTCAATGCCTTGCTCCATGAGCCATTTTGCAAGGTCAGGATGGTCAGAAGGACCTTGGCCACAAATGCCGACATATTTGCCTGCTTTACGGCATGCATGGATTGCCATAGAAAGAAGCGCTTTCACAGCTGGGTCACGTTCATCAAACAAATGCGATACGATACCAGAGTCACGGTCTAAACCAAGTGTTAACTGGGTCAAGTCATTTGAACCGATTGAGAAGCCGTCAAAGTGCTCTAGGAATTGTTCAGCCAATAATGCATTGGTTGGTAATTCGCACATCATGATGACTTTAAGACCATTTTCACCACGTTTTAAGCCATTTTGTGCAAGTAGTTCAATGACACGTTTCGCTTCAGCAACGGTACGTACGAATGGGATCATGATTTGGATGTTGGTTAGACCCATTTCATCACGTGCTTTTTTCAATGCACGACATTCGAGTTCAAAGCAGTCACGGAAATTTTCAGATACGTAACGGCTTGCACCACGGAAGCCCAGCATTGGGTTTTCTTCTTCAGGTTCGTATAGTTTACCGCCAATCAAGTTTGCGTATTCGTTTGATTTGAAGTCAGACATACGTACAATCACTGGTTTATCTGCAAATGCAGCAGCAAGTGTGGTAATACCTTCAACAAGTTTCTCAACATAGAATTCAACAGGAGATGCATAACCTGCGGTGCGAGTCATGACTGCTGCGCGTGTTTCACGTGGTAAGCTGTCAATATTTAACAAAGCTTTTGGATGCACACCGATCATACGGTTAATGATGAACTCAAGGCGTGCTAAGCCAATGCCTTCATTTGGAATTTGGGCAAAGTCGAATGCGCGATCAGGGTTGCCCACGTTCATCATGATTTTGAACGGAAGTTTTGGCATAGACTCGATAGAGTTACGTTGTACTTCAAAGTCTAAAGCACCTTCGTAAATGAAACCTGTGTCACCTTCAGCACAAGAAACAGTAACATCTTGTCCATCAGTTAATACTTCAGTTGCATTACCACAACCAACGATTGCAGGAACACCGAGTTCACGAGCAATAATTGCTGCATGGCAAGTACGACCGCCACGGTTTGTGATAATTGCAGCAGCACGCTTCATTACTGGTTCCCAGTCTGGGTCAGTCATGTCTGAAACAAGCACATCACCATCTTGAACTTTGTCCATTTCTTTGATTGAAGAAACGATACGTACTTTACCAGAACCGATACGTTGACCAATTGAACGACCTTCAGCGAGCACAGTGCCTTTTTGCTTGAGTAGATAGCGTTCCATTGTGCCGACATTTTGGCGGCTTTTCACAGTTTCAGGGCGTGCTTGAACAATGTAGATCTGTTCGTCATCACCATCTTTTGCCCATTCGATGTCCATTGGAGCACCGTAATGTTGTTCGATGATAAGCGCTTGTTTAGCAAGCTCATGCAATTCATGGTCATTGAGCGCAAATTGTTGGCGATCTTGTTTTTCAACATCAACAACAACGACAGATTTACCAGCAGCACCTTCTTCACCGTAAATCATTTTTTGGTGTTTAGCACCAAGGTTACGGCGAATTACAGCATGTTTACCGTTATTTAATAATGGTTTAGACAAGTAAAATTCATCAGGGTTTACAGCACCTTGTACGACCATTTCACCTAAGCCATAAGATGCAGTAATAAACACAACATCACGGAAGCCAGACTCGGTGTCAAGCGTGAACATAACGCCCGCAGCACCAGTTTCTGAACGAACCATACGTTGGATGCCAGCAGAAAGTGCAACTAATTTGTGATCGAAGCCTTGGTGTACGCGGTAAGCAATTGCACGGTCATTAAATAAAGAAGCAAACACTTCTTTAATTGCGATAAGGACATTGTCAATGCCGCGAATGTTTAAGAATGTTTCTTGTTGGCCTGCAAAAGATGCATCAGGAAGATCTTCTGCTGTTGCAGAAGAACGAACGGCAACCGCGATATCTGGGTTGCCGTTTGAAAGTGCTGTGAATGCTTCACGCACTTCTTTTTCTAATTCTTTGGTGAGTGGAGTTTCAACAATCCATTGACGAATTTTTGCGCCTGTGACTGCCAAAGCATTTACATCATCAACATTGAGTTGTTCAAGTTCAGCTTGAATTTTTGCATTAAGACCACTTTGCTCAAGAAATTCACGATAAGCGGCGGCTGTTGTTGCAAAACCACCAGGAACGGAGACTCCTGCATTAGAAAGATGGCTGATCATTTCCCCTAGAGATGAGTTTTTCCCACCAACAAGTTCAACGTCATGTTTCCCTAATTTTTCTAGACCTATTACGCGCGCTTCCAAAGTAGTTTCTCCACTTTTGCAAAATGTGATTTATTCGATCATGTCAAAAACACAAACACTTAGCTTTTTTTGATGTTAACTAAGCGACAGTTCTGTAAGATGGGTTTACTATAAAGAATATACGCCACTAAGACAAATATTTGAGGAGATTTTTAATGCCTGAAGGTAAACAAATTAAAAGAACGGTATTTTTCATTTCTGATGGAACAGCAATTACCGCTGAAACCTTGGGGCATTCTTTACTGGCGCAGTTTCCGAACGTCAATTTTGATATTCATATCATCCCGTATATCACGACAGAAGAAGCAGCCATGAAGGTGGTTGAAGAAATCAATAATTGCCAGCATGAAGAGGGTAAATTACCTCTAGTGTTTGATACTTTAGTTGATCGAAATGTGCGTGATATTATTAATACTGCCAATGCGGTCAATTTAGACGTGTTTGAAGGTTTGATTAGCAAGCTGGAGCAGGAGTTGGGGACACCACCAACCACATTAATTGGTCAAACTCATGCGGTTACGGATACTGAATACTATAAAGCGCGTATTGATGCAGTACATTTTGCATTGGACAATGACGACGGCGCACGTACCCGTCATTATGATAAAGCAGACATTATTCTGATTGGTGTTTCTCGTTCAGGAAAAACGCCAACATCAATTTATCTCTCTTTACAATTTGGTATTCGGGTAGCGAACTACCCATTGACTGAAGAAGATCTGGATGACAACCGTTTACCAGCAGTACTGAAGCATCACAAAAATAAACTGTTTGGGTTGATGATTGATGCTGAACGCCTTGTTGCGATTCGTACAGAACGTAAGGCAGGCAGTCGCTACGCCAGCTTTAATCAATGTCAGATGGAACTACGTGCTGTCGAAGGTATTTATATTTCTGAAGGGATTCCATATTTAGATGTTTCAGAAATGTCGATTGAAGAAATCTCAACTCGTATTTTGCAAATGACAGGTCTTAAACGCCGTATTGGATAAAATTTTTGAATTAAAAAAAAGAGCTGACCGAGGTCAGCTCTTTTAGTTGGGAGAGAGTGGGAGAGAGCAGGAAACTTAATGTCCGTAACGGCTAATTGCCAAACCTTCTGTACTAATTTCTGTCTTATTATTAAAAATAATGTCGCTGAGTAATTTTCCTGAACCACAAGACATGGTCCAGCCTAACGTACCGTGACCTGTATTCAAGAATAGGTTTTTATATTTGGTTGCTCCAATGATTGGCGTACTGTCTGGTGTCATCGGGCGCAAGCCTGTCCAGAAAGTTGCTTGAGAGACATCACCACCTGGGAACAAGTCATTGACCACCATTTCCAAAGTCGCACGACGATTTGGATTCAGGCGTAAATCGAAGCCTCCAAGTTCTGCCATACCACCAACACGGATGCGGTTGTCAAAACGAGTCACAGCAATCTTATAAGTTTCATCAAGAACGGTTGATTGTGGTGCCAGAGATTCATTTACAATCGGTACAGTGATTGAATAACCTTTTACAGGGTAAACAGGAACGTCTAAGCCAAGTGGCGCAATAAAATCACGGCTATAGCTACCAAATGCCAAGACGAATTGATCCGCTTTAAGCACTTCATTACCAACTTTAACGCCTGTAATTTTATCGCCTTCCCAAACTAGGGATTCCACATTTTGGTTAAAGCGGAATTCGACACCTAAATCTTCAGCAATTTTGGCAAGACGATTGGTAAACAAGTAACAATCACCTGTTTCATCATTCGGTAAGCGTAAACCGCCAGTCAAATGGTCTTTAGCATGTGCCAAAGCAGGTTCAACACTTGATAATTGGTCAGGTGTAAGCAATTCATGTGGAACACCACATTCTTCAAGGACTTTAATGTCACGTTGTACAGCTTCGATTTGAGCTTGGTTACGGAATAGCTGTAATGTTCCGCCTGAACGGTTTTCATAGCTAATGCCAGTATCTTTACGTAGCTCACGTAAACAGTCACGGCTATATTCAGCAACACGAGTCATGCGTTCTTTGTTGATGGCATAACGCTCAGCATTACAGTTTGCGAGCATTTGTGACATCCATTTAAGTTGCCACAAAGTACCATCAAGGCGAATTGCCAATGGTGCATGACGCTGGAACATCCATTTAATCGCTTTTAATGGAATACCAGGAGCTGCCCAAGGAGTTGAATACCCAGGAGAAATCTGTCCCGCGTTGCCGAAACTTGTTTCTTCAGCAGGGTTTGGCTGGCGGTCAAGCACAGTCACTTTTGCCCCTTGTTTTGCGAGATAATAAGCACTGGTTACTCCAATTACGCCACTGCCTAGGATGATGACATGCATCACAAACCCTCTGTGTAAATCCTTAGTTGATTTTGCTAGTATAGAGTTAGATAATCAGTTTTTTTCACTATTTTTAAATCTAAAATATAGTGAATTCTATGGGTTTTCGCTGAAAAATGACTGCTAGGGAAGGAAAAAATCTATGCGACCATTAGACCGTACAGATCGCCTCATTTTGGATATTTTGCAAAGAGATGGGCGTATTGCCATTAGTGAGCTTGCAACACGGGTAAATTTATCAACAACACCTTGTTCTGAGCGAGTCAAACGTCTCGAACGTGATGGCATCATTACAGGATATTATGCTCGCGTTAATCCTGCACTAGTCGACAAAAACTTGCTGGTTTTTCTTGAGATTAAGCTTTCGGCAAAATCTGGAGATGTATTTGATCGGGTTGCACATGACTTGGCGCAGATTCCAGAGGTATTGGAATGTCATCTCATTTCAGGTGAGTTTGATTATCTGGTGAAAGCTCGCCTGAAAGAGATGAGTGCATACCGTCGTTTGCTTGGAGACTTACTAAAAAAATTACCTGCTTCAGCATCATCACATAGCTATGTAGTGATGGAAGAAGTCAAAGAAACTTTATATCTAGATGTCAGTTAACCAGTGTTCTGAATGTTGATAAGCGACAGCATTATGTGGATGTAAACTCTCCTGATGGTCAACCTTGAGAGACCAATCTATATAAGGCTGTGCTAAAGCATAACTTAAACGCCGCGCTGCATCTTCCACAAACATCAGGTTTTCACCGTTGCGCTTGGCAAATGTTTGTTCATCAATTCGCTTTACCGCAGTTTGCGTTGCTGTTTGTAAGGTTTCCTCAATCAAGTCAATTAATTCAATAATTTTTAAGTCTTGAGTTATTGAGTGCTGACGAATCGTAACTTGAGCCAAGCTGCGTTGACTATGCGGTGTGGCTAAAGAAGCATTTTGAAGCAACCATTTTGCAATTTGATGTGTCTTTAGCTCGGTATCATTTTGAAAGTCATCAACAAATGTATCATGAATGACCTGTCGGGAGAGCGCCGCTGAGCATGGACAGGTGGATGAATAACTGACTTCAACACCGAATTCAAACCTAAATTTGCCATTTTCCAACTTTGTATGAAGTTTGACAGGATACGCTTTCCATCCACATAGCTCAGGGCTTGAAAGTGCATGACGTTGTAAGAGTAGCTCAAACTGACAGTCAAACTGAGCCGCTGAAGAACCACAATCTTGATGACTCGTGATCATCTTTTGCAAAAGCTGATAGATTTCTAAAATATTGAGTTGCTGTAGTTGATTGCAGTGCTGATATAAACGCGACATGTGAATGCCTTTAATATCTGCACGAGGCAAATTCACTGTGGCATTGACTTTACAAAGAATAGGGTAAATTCCTGTGCTTTGTTCAAGTTGTAAGGGCAGATCAATTCCTTGCATACCGACCCAAGCTAAAGGACTTGAGTAATTTGGCTGTTGAGTTTGTGAAATGTCAGGCAAGATTTGATTCATTAAACGTCCCAGCCCTGAAATGGATTATTAAAGTTTTGCCAAGTTTGTGGGCCAAGTGCCATTTCATCATCACGGAGTAGGCAAGCATCAAATTCAGCAGTCAATTGCTGTTGATTCATATCCATCCCAATCAGGACAATTTCCTGACGTGCATCTCCAACTTGTTTGTCCCAGTATTTTTGGATTTCAGCCAATGATTCAGCATCTTGTGGCCACTCTGATGGTGGAATGCTTGCCCACCAATAGCCAGCCATGCCATGATGTGCCATCGCACCTGCCTGTGACCAAGATGCGGCGACAGTCGGAGAGCTTGCAAGCCAAAAAAAGCCTTTAGAACGAATCACACTTTGCCATTGATTTTGGGTGAATTGATAAAAGCGTTCAGGGTGAAATGGACGACGTGCACGATAGACAAAGCTGTGAATACCATATTCTTCAGTTTCAGGTGTGTGTTCGCCACGTAATTCTTTTAACCAGCCAGGCGCCTGAGCAGCTTGTTCAAAATCAAACAATTGAGTATTTAAAATGCTGTCTAGTGGAACCTTAGAAAACTCAGCAATTTGAATTTTGGCGCGTGGATTTAGACGATGCAGGATCGCCAAAAGTTGTTGCTGTTGTTCCGTGTCAATTAAGTCTATCTTGTTAATAATGAGCACATCACAAAATTCAATCTGGTCGATGAGTAGATCAACCACGCAACGTTCATCCTCTTCACCGAGAGACTCACCGCGTTGATGCAGCATATCCATAGATGCATAATCCTTCAGAAAATTAAATGCATCAATGACGGTCACCATAGTATCAAGCTGTGCAAACTGATTTAGAGAAACGCCTTGTTCATCTTCAAAAGTAAAAGTCTCAGCAACAGGTAAAGGCTCGGAAATACCTGTGGATTCAATCACGATTTGGTCAAATTTGTTTTCAAGTGCTAAGCGTTTCACTTCCAGCAATAAATCTTCACGCAAAGTACAGCAAATACAACCATTGTTCATCTCGACCAATTGTTCATCTGTACGGGAAAGTTCAGCACCACCTTGTTTGACCAATGCTGCATCATCGATATTCACCTCTGACATATCGTTGACAATCACCGCAATTCGACGGTCTTCACGGTTATTCAAAATATGATTGAGTAAAGTAGTTTTGCCTGCACCTAAAAAACCTGAGAGAACAGTCACAGGGAGTTTTCTTGGGGTCAGCATAGAGCAGTGTCCTAAGTACAATGAAAACATTAATGTTATGTTATAATATAACGTTAATGCAAGCGCTTAACATTAATTTACTTAAATTCAATGTGATAATAGAGCTTTATCTTCTATTTTGTTGTGTGGTTATGGCATGATTGCTAAATCAATAAAACTTACCCAATATCTTATAGGGATGTGATGATGAAAAAATTTGTAGTCGCTGGTGTTTTAGCAGTTTCGAGTATGTTGGCAAGCCAGTGGGGAATGGCAGCAACCTTAGAAGATGATATGCGTACTCTGGCAATTGGTTATAAAACATTTGCGGGTAGTGATAATGCTCAACAAGCAACAGCTGCTTTAACTAAAATGCGTGTTGCTGCGCTTGATTCAAAAAAACAGGCGCCTGCCAAAGTACAAAAAGATCCACAGCAGTTAAAAGCTTATTATGCAGGGGTTGATCAGTTGATTGGCGAAATTGATAAAACCAATGCACTGGTAAAAACTGGAAAGTTGGCACAGGCAAAACAAGAAGGCAAAAAATTACTGGATATTCGTGATACCAACCATAAGAAATTCCGTTAATTCAGCATCTAGCTAGAAATAAAAATATCCGTCAATGTGGCGGATATTTTTATTTCTGGGTGGTTAAAGAATGATTTCGCCGCATAAAGAACTATGCCATGTATGATCAGGGCCCCAAGTTCTAAAACCTTGTGTATCGATGTGAATCTGTCCTGTATTGTAAATACCGAGTCCCATACGCCAACTTTGACCTTGTTGCTGCCAAAATTTACAAAGCTTTAGTTTATCTGCCTGAATCTCAAGTTGCTCTTGTCCCGATGGTTGTGGAGAGCCAATTCGAAAATCAATTGCTGAATTCAGCAAATGACTCGATGTTTTGGCTCCGCCAGCGCACAAGTTTAAGTATGGAGAACGATAGCTTGAAGTTACTTCAATATTATTCACGATTCCTTGATCATGCAGATATTTAAGCAGACGTAAAGTTGCTACAGCATTTCCCCAAACGGAAGGGTCTGGTACATCGTATTCATCATAATGACATTGTTGCCAGTCGCGGGCAGAACGAAACATTTCAAAGTCTGGTACAACAAATTCAACACGTTGCTGTGCGAGAAAGTTTTTATATGCTTGCACTTTAAATTGATGGCCGCTTTGCAAAAGCCAGGCTTGATAAGAGGCAGGAGGTAGAAGACTACTTTGAGGCGAGAATGTCGTGGGTTGAATAGGATGTGAAGATATTGCTTTTGAAATTGGAGGTGTCTGGGTGCAGCCAATAAAACCACAAGAAATTGTTAGAAGTACACTAATCCGTTTCAACAACATGAACAACAACTCAAAAGAATTAATTTGTTATAGTATAACATTATAATAAGGTCACGATGTATTGTGACTGAACAAAAACATGGTGACCTGCCAAGTTGGTTTATTTCATTTGCATAAGGTACTGAAAATTATCGAGGCGTTTTTGCATATCGTAAATGTCACAGGTGAAAATGAATTCGTCTACAGCCAGTCGTTCAGCTAACTGCTGTAGCCCGTGTTGTACGGTTTTCACTGAGCCAATTTGGGCAAGAGCATAGAAGTTTTTTACAGCTTCTAATTCACTCGCAGACCATAAATTTTGCATGGATGATACAGGTAGCTTGAGTTTTAAGCTTTGCCCGCGCAAGAGCGCCAGAATACGTTGATAGGCAGTTGTAGCTAGAAATTGTGCTTCTTCATCAGTTTCTGCCACGACTGTAGGAACGCCAATCGAGATATAAGGCTGATCTAGATATTCTGAAGGTTGAAAATTTTCCCGATAAATCTTGATGGCTTCTTCTAAAAAGCGCGGCGCAAAATGTGAGGCAAAAGCGTAAGGTAAACCGAGCTGAGCTGCCAGCTGCGCACTAAATAAACTTGAGCCTAATAGTAAAACAGGTACATGGGTATTTTGCCCAGGCGTCGCAATAATCTGTTGATTAGGACGTGGTTGTTTAAAATATTGCAGAATTTCTAAAACATCTTGTGGAAACTGATCTTCAGATGCTTGATTGCCGCGGCGTAACGCCCGCATGGTGATTGGATCTGTACCGGGTGCGCGCCCTAAGCCTAACACGACGCGTTCAGGAAACAGTGTAGCTAGAGTCCCAAACTGTTCTGCAACCACTAAAGGAGCATGGTTGGGTAACATCACGCCACCTGAACCTAAAATCAGGTGTTTGGTGTTGGCAAGTAAATAGGTCAGTAAAACTGAAGTTGCAGAACTGGCAATCCCACTCATATTGTGATGCTCTGCTAACAGCATACGATGATAGCCAAGTTGCTCGGCATGTTGTGCCAGTTGCAGAGTATGCGCTAAGGTCGCTTGGATGCTTTGACCTTCACGTATTGAAGCCAGTTCTAGAATCGAAAAGTGAATATCTTTGAGATTTGCCATAGTTAAAATGGAGTTATTATAATGGTCAAAGCCTAATATACTCCATTTTAGAATGATTAATAAAATATCAATTAACGATAGTAGTCATGATGATGGCGTTTGTGGTGATGGCGCTGTTGGCTATAGTAATAGTTGCGATCGGCACGTCTTTCTTTGGCAATATTGTTACCCACGACTGAACCACCTGCTGCACCAAGACCTGCACCAACCAGACCACCTCTAGAACCACCGATATTTTTACCCACGGAGTAACCCGCAGCACCACCGACTGCACCACCGATGGCAGCGGAAGTACGATTATGACGGTTACTTGAAACCGCAGCACCTGCACCACCACCAATCGCTGAACCCACTAAAGCACCGCCGTTACCACCAACATGACGACCAACTGAAGTACCAACGACACTACCAAGGGCACTGGTAATTGCGACGTTTGCTGTGTCGCCTGCATGTGCAATACCTGACATTGCGGATGTTGCCAACGTGGCACTCATTAAGATCATTGCAAATTTTTTCATTGTTTCATTGCTCCATGTCATCAGACATTCTTGATTGCTGATAAAGGTAACAAGAGACTTCAGAGTAATCATGAAGAATTTCTCCAACCTTGCAATGCTTTAGTTAATGTTTGTATGCTTTATATTAAAATAATTCATTAAATGATCAATTATTCGGTTTGAATATCGTTTAGGTCGTTTTATTGGAATGTTGTGTGATTGCTGAATATTTTTGCGGAGACATGATCGAATTTCTGCATTAAAACGCTGAGGTTTATTTCTGAGAAGAATACGTTAAACTATGCGCAGTTCAAATTCTGCTAGTTTTAGCACTGTTATTATTGAGATATTTTTACAATGAAAGAATCGTTGCGTTTACGATTAGACCAGCTCTCTGACCGCCATGAAGAGTTAACCGCATTATTGGCGGATGCAGAAGTGATTTCTGATAATAAGCGATTTCGCAAATTATCCCGTGAACACAGTGATTTGACAGAACTTACCGAGGTCTGGCAAAAGTATCGTCAGGCTGAAGAAGATATTGAAACTGCGGAAGCCATGCTCAGTGATCCTGATTTTAAGGATATGGCACAAGAAGAAATTAAAGACAATAAAGCTTTAATCGAACAGCTTGAAGCTGATTTGAATATTTTAATGATTCCCAAAGACCCGAACGATGCCAACTCCGCGTATTTGGAAATTCGTGCTGGAACGGGTGGTGATGAGGCTGCGATTTTTTCAGGCGACCTGTTCCGTATGTATAGCAAATATGCAGAAACGCAAGGTTGGCGTATTGAAATCCTATCCGAGAATGAAGGCGAACACGGTGGCTATAAAGAAGTCATTTGTTTGGTCAATGGTGATGGCGTATATGGCCGCCTAAAATTTGAAAGTGGCGCACATCGTGTGCAACGTGTACCCGCAACCGAATCACAAGGTCGTGTACATACCTCTGCATGTACCGTTGCGATTTTACCTGAGGTTGATGTTGACACCACCGTTGAAATTAACTCTGCCGATTTACGGATTGATACCTATCGTGCATCTGGTGCAGGTGGTCAGCATATTAACAAAACAGACTCGGCGGTGCGGATTACCCACATTCCAACAGGCGTCGTGGTGGAATGTCAGGACGAGCGTTCACAACATAAAAACAAAGCCAAAGCGATGGCGCTGTTGGTTTCTCGTCTGGAAAATGCCAAACGTGCAGCTCAAGAGTCGGCAACTTCTGAAATGCGCCGTGACTTGGTAGGTTCAGGCGATCGTTCAGAGCGTATCCGTACCTATAACTATCCGCAAGGACGTATGACCGATCACCGCATTAACCTGACTTTATATAAGTTAGATGCGATTATGGAAGGTGATTTGACCGAGTTGCTTGATAGCTTGCACCGTGAATATCAGGCAGATCAGTTGGCATCACTTGCACAGGAAAATGGCGGCTAATGAAAATTGCCGAAGCCCTGAATTTGCGAGGAGATCCTGATAGCTACGAGCGTCAGGAAGCCATGTGGCTGCTTGAACATATTGTGCAAGTTGGAGCGCTAGAGCTCAAATTTCGGTTAGAACAAAGTTTGACTGAAGCACAAACCCAGCAATATCTGGCAGGGCTGCAACGTCTAGAACAGGGAGAACCTTTGGCTTATGTCACAGGTTCACAACCTTTTTGGACGCTAGATCTGAAAGCCACTTCCGATACACTTGTGCCGCGCCCTGACACAGAAATTCTGGTGGACACTGTACTGAATCTGGAATTACCTGAGCAATGCTCGATGGTGGACTTGGGTACAGGGACGGGTGCAATTGCTTTGGCACTTGCGAGCGAACGTCCGCGTTGGCAAGTATTGGCAACAGATATCTATTTCCCAACGTTACAGGTGGCACAAGAAAATGCCGAGCGCCATCACTTGCAACAAGTACGGTTTGCATGTGGCGCATGGTTTGATGCGATTCCAGCTCAAAAATTTGACCTGATTGTGTCAAATCCGCCGTATATTGACCCAGAAGATGTACATTTACAACAACTTGGGGCCGAACCACAGCGCGCTTTGATTGCTCAGCAGAAAGGTCTGGCAGACTTGAAAATTATTATTGAACAGGCCGTGAACTGGTTAAACCCAAAAGGTTGGGTGGTGCTTGAACATGGTTATGATCAGGGCGTTGCGGTTCGAGAAATATTTTCGCAGGCAGGTTTTAGTCAGATTCGAACAGTACAGGATTATGGAAAAAATGATCGCGTCACCTTGGCGCAATGGAAAAATAAAAAGAACTGACAATACGTCACAAAATATAACATTTTGCTGACTTATGTTATACTAAAGCATGATTTTTTGGCTGAACATTGACTGATTGCCAAAAATTAAAATGAGCTGCATCGAGAAATGCGGCTTTTTTAATTTTATTTCGCAATGGTTAAAGTGACTTACATGTATATGGGTTGCCTTGGCATACACTCAATATATGTTGTTTTACGCATTTTCGTGAATGCTGATGCGCAGTTGCGTGCAATCGGCATTTTTTTCAAGGGCTGTATATGGCGACTCCTCAATCTTCATCAGGTGTACTTGAGCGTTTATTCAAGTTAAGTGAAAACAAAACAACGCTTAGAACCGAAGTGCTTGCGGGTGTAACTACATTTATTACCATGTGTTACATCATTATTGTCAACCCGATGATTCTTTCCACGACAGGAATGGATCATGGCGCTGTATTTGTAGCAACCTGTTTGGCTGCGGCAATTGGCTGTTTGGTGATGGGGCTGATTGCCAATTACCCAATTGCACTTGCACCAGGCATGGGACTAAATGCGTATTTTACTTATTCTGTATGTTTGGGGATGCATGTGCATTGGCAAACTGCACTGGCTGCGGTGTTTATTTCAGGCTGTGTATTTGTTCTGATTAGCTTTTTGAAAGTCCGTGAGGCAATTGTCAATGCTATTCCAATGTCACTCAAATTTGCAATCGGTGGCGGGATTGGTCTGTTTCTGGCGCTGATCGCCTTAAAAAACGCAGGTATTATTGTTCATAATGACGCCACTTTAGTGGGCTTGGGTGATATTAAGCAGCCGACAGTTTTGTTGACGTTACTTGGCTTTTTGATGATTGTCGTATTGCATCACTTCCGTGTACGCGGTGCAATTATTATTAGTATTTTGGCAATTACAGCGATCTCGACTGTAATGGGCTTAAACAAGTTCCAAGGCGTTGTGGGCGAAGTACCATCACTAGCGCCAACATTCTTGCAAATGGACTTTAAAGGTTTGTTTACTGCGAGTATGGTCGGAGTGATTTTTGTATTTTTCCTAGTCGATTTGTTTGACTCAACGGGTACATTGGTTGGGGTTGCGCATCGTGCAGGGCTATTGAAAGAAGGCAAATTACCGCGCCTGAAAAAAGCCCTGTTTGCTGACTCAAGCGCAATTATTGCAGGTGCTGCACTTGGGACATCTTCAACGACGCCTTATATTGAATCTGCATCGGGTGTTGCCGCAGGTGGGCGTACAGGTTTAACAGCCGTTGTGGTTGCCATCCTGTTTTTGGGATGCTTGTTCTTTGCACCACTAGCTCAATCAGTTCCTGGTTTTGCAACTGCACCAGCCTTACTTTTTATTGGCGTATTGATGATTCAGGGTATTACTCATATCGAATGGGATGATATTACTGAAGCCGTTCCTGCATTCCTAACCTTGGTATTTATGCCATTCGCTTATTCAATTGCCGATGGTATTGCTATGGGCTTTATTAGCTATGCCTTGATTAAACTGTTTACAGGCAAAGCGAGCAGCGTACCTTATATGGTGTGGATTGTGGCAGTGCTTTGGGTGATTAAGTTTATTGCCTTTGGTGGTTAGTTTTTTATTGAAAGTCGGGGTGTAAACTCAGTTTGCACCCTTTTTTGTTTTTAGGAGATAACATGAGTCAACTTGATCTCATTCGTGCTTTGCCAAAAGCAGAGCTGCATGTACATATTGAAGGTACATTTGAGCCTGAGCTCATGTTTGCGATTGCAAAACGCAACCAAGTTGTTATTCCTTATGAAACGATTGAGGACGTTAAGCAAGCCTATAATTTCCACAATCTGCAATCTTTTTTAGATATTTACTATGCAGGTGCCAATGTTCTGATTCATGAGCAAGATTTTTATGATCTGGCTTGGGCGTATTTTGAAAAATGCCAACAGGACAATGTGGTTCATACAGAAATGTTCTTTGACCCACAAACGCATACAGTACGTGGTATTGCCTTTGAAACAGTATTGAATGGTTTAGTTCACGCTTGTGAAGATGCCAAGGCTAAACTCGGCATTAGCTCAGAACTGATTATGTGCTTCTTGCGCCATTTGAGTGAAGCGGATGCAATGGAAACGCTTGAGCAAGCCTTGCCATTTAAAGACAAAATTATTGCTGTTGGTTTGGATTCGAGTGAAGTTGGGCATCCACCAGAAAAATTTGAACGTGTATTTGCCAAAGCTCGTGAAGCAGGTTTCCTGATCGTAGCGCATGCAGGTGAAGAAGGGCCCGCAGACTACGTGTGGCAGGCGCTAGATTTACTTAAAGTCAATCGTATTGATCACGGTGTCCGCTCAGAGGAAGATCCAGCACTCATGCAGCGTTTGGCACAAGAACGCATGCCATTGACCGTTTGCCCATTAAGTAATTTAAAGCTCTGTGTTGTAAAAGATATGCGTGAGCACAACATTCAGCGCTTACTTGAGCAAGGTTTATGTGTGACCGTGAATTCAGATGACCCAGCTTATTTTGGCGGTTATATGAATGACAACTTTATTGCAGTTGCAGACGCTTTGGATTTGAGTGAAGGCGAATTGAAAAAACTGGCAATCAACTCATTTGAAGCATCTTTTTTGGAAGATGCTGAAAAAGAGAAATGGATTAACCAGATTCATGCACTATAAGTAAAATGAAAAGGAACGCAATTGCGTTCCTTTTTTTATGGTTTAGGTTGGCGTGTCATGCTAAGCAAGACTGTATCTTTATCAACAAAATGATGTTTGAGTGCTGCCAGAATATGACCCGCTAACAATAAGCCCACTGCCCAAGATAGATAAATATGGATGGGTTTTACAATGGCCATAATTTCAGGATTGGTATCGAGTAATCGTGGGATATTAAACAAATACAGTACAGGTGCAGGATGCCCAGCAGCCCAGCTGAATAAACAGCCTGTGATTGGTAGTGCCAGTAACATAAAATATAGCGCCAAATGTCCGAAGTGAGCCAATGTCTTCATGCCTGCTGACATGCTCTCAGGAAGCTGTGGAGCAGGGTGGGTATAGCGCCAGAAAATGCGAATCACCACTAAAAATAAAATCGTGGTTGCAATGTTTTTATGCAGGGTAATGACATCACCTTTAAATGCACCATCGGTTTCATAGCTGAGGAAGTTGCCACTATAAAAACCGATGATCCATGCACTAATAAAAATAAGCGCCATCAGCCAGTGTAAAAACTGAGCAGTACGCGTGTAATAAGCAGATTTTGTATTCATAAAGCGTTTTGATCAGAAGCAGTTTAATGATTTTGTATTATAAAAATCGAGCGTCTTGGCTTAAAATGCAATCTGCGTGACAGTGTTGTGTGAAATATAGAACAATCCTGCAATTGTGCTGTAATTTTATACACATAGCCGATAGGCATTAGAAAAAATCACGGTGCTCTGGTTATTTGGGCAAAATATTTTGATTAACTGTAAGGTGTAAGTAGTAAATGAAAAAAACGTTTGGAGCACTCTGTGCAATCGCAATCTTATCTAGTGGATGTGCAACAGATGGAACCCTAGCAACAGGTACAAATCAAGCAACAGCACAACAGCTCGGTATGACTGCCATCAAAATTGCGATTAATGCTAAATGTACAACAGAGCTCGATAACCAGCCAGCATGGAAAATGATGAGCCGTGCCATGACCACAGAGCAGCAACAAACTGTACAAACCAATATTTGTGGTTGTGTCAGTGACAAAGCTCCTGAAAATATTACAGCAGTTGATTTGGCGACCGCTGCTATTGATCCAGCCGCGCGCGCGACCATTGTGAATAATGCGGTTACACGTACCTTGAATCAGTGTGTTGCTGAAGCCTTAAAACCTTAAATCAGGGTAGCAGCACATGAAAATAGCAGGCGTAGATGAGGCAGGTCGTGGACCTTTAGTGGGTTCAGTCGTGGCTGCTGCAGTGATCTTGGATCCAAACAACCCAATTGAAGGGTTAAATGACTCCAAGAAGCTGACAGAAAAGAAACGTGAAAAACTGTTTGTGGAAATTCAGGAAAAAGCTTTGGCATGGTCAATTGCTGAAGCAACGCATGAAGAAATTGATCAGTTAAATATTTTGCAAGCGACTTTTTTGGCAATGCGCCGAGCAGTTGCAGGGTTATCTATACAACCTGATAAAGTTTTGGTTGATGGTAACCAGATTCCGAAAGGTTTAACTATAGATTGCGAAGCAATAGTTGGGGGCGATGCAACTCACGCTGAAATTAGTGCTGCCAGTATTTTGGCAAAGGTAACACGTGATCGGCAAATGTTACTGCTTGATCAGGAATACCCACAATATGCATTTGCCAAGCATAAAGGGTATCCAACGAAAGCGCATTTTGATGCAATCGCTGAATTTGGCGTTATTGAGCAGCATCGTCGCAGCTATAAGCCTGTGAAAAAGGCTTTGGGCTTAGAATAAGTATACTTAAAATATCAAAAGCGATCTCTTTGATCGCTTTTAATATTTTTTACAGAGCCTATAACGATATATATCATCTGTAATTATCGGTTAAATTTATTTTGATTAAATTCATCATCGTAAAATGACGGTTGATAATCTTGATCAATGTTTTGAAGGTGCTCGTGCATAGCGCGTTCATGTTGAATGCGTTGATAAATTTCTTCACGATGCACTGATACTTCTTTGGGAGCATTTACACCAATGCGAACTTGGTTGCCTTTAACACCAAGTACCGTCACACTGACTTGATCCCCAATCATTAAAGTTTCTCCGACACGACGAGTCAGAATCAGCATGTTTGTCTCCTTGCTAATCGCTAAACCTGCATTGCTGTTATGCAAAAATTAAACCACAACCTCAGAAAAAATATTTTAACAGCATGCGGTAACTACTAATAAGAAGCAGTATGATACCGTGATTGTTAAATATTTTCTAAATATTCTTTGCTAATATAACAGAGCCGCTCTAGTTTCCATAGAGCGGCTCTACTTTTTTCTCACTCATCTTCCTAAAAAACTGAAGATAGTGAATAAGCTTTAAGCACGTGCGCTGCTTTCGCCGTGTTCACGGTCTAAACCAAACGCGGTGTGCAGGCTGCGAACAGCAAGCTCTAAATAGTTTTCTTCAATTAATACTGAAATTTTGATTTCTGAAGTTGAAATCATCAAAATATTGATGTTTTCTTCTGCAAGTGCAGTAAACATTTTACTAGCAACACCTGCATGAGAGCGCATACCAACACCCACGATAGAGACTTTCACAATATCATCACGTGCAGTGACTTCACGTGCTTTAATTTCTTTTGCGATGTTGTCCAAAATTGCTTTGGCTTTAGCAAAGTCAGTGCGGTTCACAGTGAATGTAAAGTCGGTTGTGCCATCTTCTTCAATATTTTGTACGATCATATCAACTTCGATGTTGGCAGCACCGATTGGAGATAGGATTTTTGAAGCGATACCTGGTTCATCAGGCACACCTAAAATAGTCAATTTAGCTTCATCGCGGTTGAATGCGATACCAGAGATAATAGGCTGTTCCATAGTGTCTTCCGCTTCAGTTGTAATAAGTGTACCTACGTTTTGTTTGAATTCATCATCAAATACGCCGTCATTATCATTGTCAAAACTTGACAATACACGCAGTGGCACTTGATATTTTCCTGCGAATTCAACTGAACGAATTTGTAAAACTTTTGAGCCTAAAGATGCCATTTCCAGCATTTCTTCAAAAGAGATACGATCAATTTTCTTGGCTTTTGGCGCAACGCGTGGATCAGTTGTATATACACCATCGACATCTGTATAGATTTGGCATTCATCTGCACGTAGTGCAGCAGCAAGTGCAACACCTGTCGTATCTGAACCACCACGACCAAGTGTTGTTGTATTGCCAAGCGCATCCACACCTTGGAAGCCAGCAACCACAATGACACGACCAGCATCTAAATCGGCAGTCATCACGTCAGTGTCAATTGCCTCAATACGGGCTTTGGTAAAGGCGCTGTCGGTCTTAATACCCACTTGACGACCTGTGTAAGATTTAGCTTCGACACCAATAGAATTGAGTGCCATCGCTAACATGGAAATAGTAACCTGTTCACCCGTAGATACCATTTGGTCAAGTTCACGAGGATCAGGTGTCTCGGTAATGGCTTTCGCGAGAGACAACAAGCGGTTGGTTTCACCACTCATTGCAGACACCACCACAACCACTTTGTGACCATGATCATGCCAGCGCTTCACGCGACGAGCTACATTTAAAATGCGCTCGGGTGTTCCCATTGAGGTACCACCATATTTTTGTACGATTAATGCCATAATTTTTCCATACAAGCCACGACCCTGTTTGAAACAGGGTCAGTTACACAAAAAGTGAGATTATTTTTGCTCAAGCCAAGCAGGGAGTGCTGCCATAACCTGATCAAACTTGTCATTGAGTGGTGCCCCGCCTTGTGCTAGATCTGGTTTCCCACCGCCTTTGCCACCAAGCTCTTGGCTTAAGTGCTTGATGATATCGCCCGCTTTCAAGGTTGCTGTGAATTCCTGTGCAACTGATGCAAGCAAGCTCACTTTATCAGCTTCTACACCAGCCAGCACAATCACGGCATCATTGAATTTAGATTTGATACTATCGTGTAAATGACGCAATGCTTTTGCGTCAACATTTTGAACGGTACTGATCAAAGTTTTTCGACCAGCAATCGTTTGCATTTGGTTGATCAATTCACTTGCTTGGAAATTTGCAAGTTTTTGATTCAACTGTTCAATCTGTTTTTGCAAACTTGATGCATGCTCAACAGTTGCCTGAACTTTTTCTAGAGTTTGGTCTTTTTGCGCTTTCAATAAACCATTGATCTGTTGAATAGTTGCATCCACTTTTTGCACTGCTTCAAGTGCTTTGGTGCCTGTAACTGCTTCAATACGGCGAACACCTGCTGCAACACCACCTTCAGAAGTGATTTTAAACAGACCAATATCGCCAGTGCGCTTAACGTGAATACCGCCACAAAGCTCGATTGAGAAGTTTTTCTCATCAATGATTGAACCCATTGATAATACGCGAACTTCATCGCCATATTTTTCACCAAATAGCATCATTGCGCCTTTGGCTTTGGCAGATTCGATATCCAGTACTTCAGTTGTTACCGCAGTGTTGGCAATAACTTCACGATTGACCAAGCGCTCAACTTGCTGTAATTGCTCGAAGCTGACAGGTTGGTCATTGGCAAAGTCGAAACGTAAAATATCAGAAGCAACCAAAGAGCCTTTTTGCTGAACGTGAGAGCCTAAAACTTGGCGTAGGGCAGCGTGAAGTAAATGCGTTGCAGAGTGGTTGCGTGCAGTTGCTTCACGTAGATCCGCTTTGACAGTTGCTTCGACATTTTGAGCAGCTTTTAAGCTACCCATGGTCACGATACCTTGATGAACAAATGCTGCACCTGATTTTTTGGTGTCTTGGACTTCAAAAATACCTGTTTCGTTTTTGAAGATACCTGTATCACCAACCTGACCACCGCTTTCTGCATAGAAAGGTGTTTGGTTCAGTACGATGAGGGCTTCATCACCTTCAACGACTTCGTCAACCTGTTCGCCATCTTTATAGATCGCAACGATTTGACCTTGACCTTGAGTTGCTGTGTAACCTTCAAATTGAGTTTCGCTGTCCACTTTGACAATGCTGTTATAGTCAACATTGAATTTGCCTGCATCACGCGCGCGTTGACGTTGAGCAGCCATTTCAGTTTCAAAACCAGCTTCATCAATTGTCAGTTCGCGTTCACGTGCAATGTCAGCAGTTAAGTCAGCAGGGAAGCCGTAAGTGTCATATAGTTTGAACACGACTTCACCTGGAATGACATTGCCTTTTAACTGGCTCAACTCGCCTTCAAGAACTTTCAAACCTTGTTCAAGGGTTTTGGCAAATTGTTCTTCTTCTTTGATGAGAGCCGCTTCAATACGTTCGCGGTTTTCGATCAATTGTGGATAAGCTTCGCCCATCACATCAATTAAAGGTTGCAACATTTTGTAGAAGAATGTGCCAGTTGCGCCAAGTTTGTTACCGTGACGAATCGCACGGCGTATAATGCGGCGTAACACATAACCACGACCTTCATTCGATGGGTTAACACCATCTGCAATCAGGAAGCAGCAAGAACGTGCATGGTCAGCAACCACGCGTAAAGAAGGCTGTCCTTGATCTTCTGTTCCAATAATTTCAGCCGCCGCTTTAATCAGGTGTTGGAACAAGTCGATGTCGTAGTTCGAGTTCACATGTTGTAAAACGGCAGAAATACGCTCTAGCCCCATACCTGTATCAACAGAAGGGGCAGGTAATGCATGTAACACGCCATCGGCAGTACGGTTGAACTGCATGAAGACGTTGTTCCAGATTTCGATATAACGGTCGCCATCTTCTTCGGCAGAGCCTGGTAAACCACCCCAGATATGATCGCCGTGATCATAGAAAATTTCAGAACAAGGACCACAAGGGCCTGTGTCACCCATTGCCCAGAAGTTGTCAGATGCGTATTTTTCGCCTTTATTGTCACCAATACGGATAATACGTTCTGGTGCTAGACCAACTTCTTTGTTCCAGATGTCATAAGCTTCATCGTCAGTATGATAAACAGTGACATAAAGATTATCTTTGTTTAAACCGAGCCATTGCTCTGAGGTTAAGAATTCCCATGCATAAGTAATGGCATCGCGTTTGAAGTAATCACCAAAAGAGAAGTTGCCCAACATTTCAAAAAAGGTATGGTGACGTGCGGTATAACCGACATTATCAAGGTCGTTATGCTTACCACCAGCACGTACACATTTTTGTGAAGTTGTCGCACGGACATAATCACGTTTTTCTAAACCTAGGAAGCAGTCCTTGAACTGGTTCATACCCGCATTGGTAAAAAGTAAAGTCGGGTCATTCGCGGGAACGAGAGAACTCGATGCAACACGTGTATGACCTTTAGTTTCAAAGAAATGTAAAAAGGCTTCACGAATTTCAGCGGACGTCATAAAACGTGTACTCACAACAAGTCACTCCATCTAATCATTTTGGCTAAACGCATTAAATCAAATCTTTTAAAATAGTAAAACCGATTAATACGAGGCTGATAATTTAAAAACGCCAAATTATAACGAAAAATCAGGGTATGACCAATGATTTTAGGCGTAAATCACGACAAATCTATGAAATAAGTCTATGTTTGATATATGCTTTCGGGAGATGAAATCTGTGGGTTTCCTTTAAATTTCAGCCATATAGCCGGCAACCTTGAAAACTGGTATAAGAAAGACGAAGACCTGAACTTATTTTTTAATTAAGATTTTGATTTTAAAAATATTTAATAAATTGACCATTGTGGTATAAAAATATAAAAATGCATTGTTTAGATGATTTTTTTGAATTGTAGGATGTTGAACAGAAAATTGGCTGATTTGTTATTGTAATGTTGATTAAATTTCAAATTTGCATATAGATTTCTTTGCTCAAAATATTGTTTAAAATTGAGCATCATTGGTTTAAAAATGTGTTGTAGTTATGATGATGACATTGAAATAATGCATCTATTGGGAATAGCTCGATTGGCGATCATTTAAGTGGAGCATATTCTTGATCAAAACAAAAAAATATTCTTGATTATATTTTAATGAACATGCAGATAATTGTTTTTAAATTATATTTGAAATATGAACAATTGAACTATCATCACTATCTTGAATGTTTTAAGATAACTCACTCAATTTTTCGTTATTAGGAAATGATGATCATGCAGCGAATCGCAATTAATGGGTTTGGGCGGATTGGACGCAATGTAATTCGTGCATGGTTTGAGAATCCAAAACAGTTTCACTTCGATATCGTGGCTATTAATGATATTGCTGATGTTGAAACTTTGTTACACCTATTTAAGTATGATTCTACGCATGGCCGTTTTAAAGGTCAGGCACAGATTGTCACTGAGCAGGGCGATACATTTTTATCGGTACAAAGCGCAGGACAATCCCTGAAAATTCAGATATTCCGTGGTTCGCAGCCAGAACAGTTACCGTGGGATCAACTCAATATTGATGTGGTACTCGAATGTACAGGGCTGTTTCGTTCGCGTGAGGCGGCAACACGGCATTTAACTGCAGGGGCAAAGCGTGTGATTATTGGCGCGGCACCGTTTGACAGTGTCGATATTGCAGTGGTGTATGGGGTTAACCATTTAGAGGTTAAAGCCAGCGATCAAATTATTTCCAGTGTATCGTGTACTACACAAGCTTTAGTGCCATTGGTCAAAATTCTGGATGACCATTTTGGTATTGAAACCGCATTAATGACCGAAATTCATGCGGTGACTGCTGATCAGTCAGTGCTTGATCATGCACATCGTGACTTACGCCGTGCACGTGCAGCAGGGCACAATATTATTCCAACGACATCAAGCGCTTTAGGGGCATTAAAACGGGTCATGCCAAAAATGGCAGATCGGATTGATGGGTATTCGATTCGTGTGCCAACCATTAATGTTGCTGCGATTGATTTAAGTTTTGTTGCACAAAAAGCGTTGACTATAGAGACATTACATACAGTCTTAAAACAAGCAGCAGATACTTATTATGCCGAAATTATGTCGGTGACGGATGAGGTGTTGGTGTCAAGTGATTTTAACCATTCACCTGAGTCTTTAATTGTTGATTTTACTCAAACTATGTTGGTGGGGCGTCAGGCAAAAGTATTTGCATGGTATGATAACGAATGGGGCTATGCAAATCGCTTGCTGGATTTGTGCGAATCTTTTACTTAAAAATGAATAAAATAGGGTAACTAAATGATGCTGATTTGGCTTTGGGGATTAACCAGTCTACTCATTGTAGTCGTTATGGTTGTGGTATGGATGCAGGTTAAAAATCAGCGTCAAGATTTAAGTGATCTGTCTGAAAATCATCAACTAAAACAACAAGTAACACATTTGGAAGATCATCTTAAAAAGACTTTAGAAATTATGCAGGATCTTGCCAAAAAAATGCACATACAACAAGAAGTATTGGACAGGACATCGGGTAAATTACAGCAGCTTGAAAAACAACAGATTGAAATGCTGCATGTGCTGGCTCAACTGGTACAGTCCAAAGACAAATAATGTATTGTCTTCGGCTGTAGTTAGTGTAGCCAGATTAAACGTAAGGCAGCGGCAGAAAGCATACTCAGTATAACTGTTGGCAATAAAGAAAAACGCGATGCTGCCAGTAAAGTAATTGCCATCGCAATAAAGTCTGCTGGATTGTCCCGTACAAAATACGGGGCGATGACAGAGATCAGCACACAACCTGGCACAACTTCAAGAATACATTTTTGTCGTACAGACAGAGTTCTATTTTTGAGTAAAAGATAGCCTAATACCCGCGTAGCATAGGTCGTCAGTGCAACACAAATAATGGCAATCAAAGTCATTGAATGAATCATGCTTCATCTCCAGTTAAAAAGAATGCTGAAGCAATGCCGCAAATTGCCCCCACAGGTACATACCAGCCCTGAGGCAAATATAGGTATGCCAATACCGCAGAAACTAAACTGACCAGCCAAGGGCGCGCTGCGGAAAAACCTTGCCACATGCCACGTAATAACACTAGAAACACCGCAGGAAATGCCATATCAAAGCCCCAGCGAGTCACATCACCTAGTACGGGACCAATTGCACCACCGAGTGCGGTAAATACGACCCACATGCTGTATAAGGCAAAACATACACCTGAATAAAAAGCCATATTGAACTGCTGGCTCAATTTGTAATGTGAGTTCTGTTGTGCATTGGCAAGTCCCATTGCCCAGCTTTCGTCACACATAAAGAACAGTGCGGGCAGGACTTTTTTATTGGGTAAATGCTTGAGGTAGGGAACAAGGCTTGCACCCATGAGCAAATGCCGACTATTGACTAGAAAAGTAATAAACATCAGGACAAAAATGTGTGGCGGATTTGTCCAGACTTCTAAAATGGCAAATTCTGAACCGCCTGCAAAATTGAAACCTGTCAATAATGGAATTTCGAGCAGGCTAAAGCCTTTTTGAGTGGCTTGAGTACCTAAAACCAGCGCAAAAGGAATAATCCCCAGTAGCATTGGTATAGACATTTTTAATCCACGTTTGAACTCAACAAAATCACTTGAATCATTCAGGCTTTGCGCCGTATTTTTAAGCGTCAACATGTCTATAAACCTAACTGAAGTATTACCAAAACAGAAAAATAGTTTATGGCAATCACTAAAGCATTTGGCGCTAAAGTTAGCTTTGAATTTACTTATTTTGATATGTTATGCTAATAAAATAATAAATATTGGTATTTTAATGCTTATGGTGGATTATGGATCAGATCGATAGACGTATTTTGCAAGCGTTACAGCATGATGGAAAATTGCAAAACAATGAGTTGGCACAACGGGTTGGGTTGTCTGCTTCTCCGTGTTTGCGTCGGGTGAAACAGCTTGAAGATGAAGGCGTGATTGAAAAGTATGTTGCGTTGGTTGACCCTGCCAAAGTCAATTTGGGATTGACCGTTTTTGCTCGAATCTGGTTGAAAGAGCAAGATGCCAAAACGGTGAATCAGTTTGTTGAGGCGATTACTGATTTACCAGAAGTAGTTGAATGTCAACTCATGGCAGGGGATTGTGATTTTTTCTTAAGAATAGTGGTGTCTGATCTGGAGGCTTATCGACAATTTCAAATTCAGCGGCTGAATAAAATTTCAGGGATTCAAAATGTCAAAACTGAGATTCCACTGCAAAAAATCAAGCAGACTACAGAATTGCCACTGTATTAGTTTGTTCTTGTATAAGGTGAACCACACTGCTAGGTGGATATTTGTGCTTAGCCTTAAAGCTGTTTATATCGCATAGCTTCAAATGGCAGGTTGCAGCTTGGACATGGATTCAAGATGCACAAACGGTATGTGTGTGCTTTCAATTTTTGCAAAAATTGAAAGCACAGAGAATTACCTGAATGATGCTATATGATGAATAAATTTCTTTGATTATCCCATTTTATTTTTCTTGTGCTTCATTGAAATAGATTTCAATTTTACTCAGGAAAAACAATGAGGAAGATATAAATTCTCATGAAAGAGGTCTAATAAAATATAAAAATCTCAGTGCATGTCCTAATCTTACGTGCTAGACTATGAGAAATCGGGTGTGTTCCCGATTTTTTTATGCGGATTACTTCCGCGCAGGCAAAATTTAGGTTTACAACATGCCCATTTCAGAGACATGGTTATTACCTGATGGTGTAGCTGATGTATTACCGGAACAAGCGCAAGTCGTAGAAGCATTGCGTCGTAAAGCATTAGATTTCCTCGCATCGCGTGGTTATCAGCTGGTGTACACGCCATTTATCGAATACATCGAATCTTTATCTTCTCTTTCCGAATCGAATCAAGATTTAGACCTAGCCACGTTTAAAGTGATTGACCAGCTTTCAGGTCGATTACTCGGTGTTCGTGCCGATATGACACCGCAAGTGGCACGTATCGATGCGCATGTACGTCCCGTTCAAGGCATAGCACGTTATTGTTATGCGGGTACGGTATTACATACGAAACCACAAGGGTTTAATACCTCGCGTGCACCATTACAGATTGGTGCGGAATTATTTGGACATGACAGTATCGATGCCGATGTAGAAATGGTCGATGTCATGTTGAATCTATTGGCAACAGCAGATCTGATTGACGGTGTCCATCTAGATTTAGGGCATGTCGGATTATTCCGTAGTTTAGTCAAGTTAGCAGGTTTGAATAAAGAAACAGAACACCAGCTTTCTGATCTTTATCAGCGCAAAGCCTTGCCTGAACTAGCTGAGTTTACTCAGTCAATCAACTTCGGTTCAGATTTTTATGCACTTGGACGCTATTCAAGTGATTTAGATGCTCTGCAAGCCAATCTAAGTCCCGCGGTCTTGACGGATGCTGCATTTAGACAAGCTTTAGAAGCTGTCATTACCACACATGCACAAATTCGTGCACGTTGGGAAAATCTGGATATTGGTATAGATGTCGTTGAGTTACGTTCTTATCATTATCATACAGGTTTGATGTATGCAGTTTATGCGCCAAATCGTGCAGCACCACTGGCACAAGGTGGTCGTTATGACGGTATTGGCGAACATTTTGGACGCGCCCGTCCTGCAACAGGCTTTAGCTGTGACTTATATGCACTATGTGCGGGTCAGTTCAAACAAGTCAGCACTGTGGTTGCACCTAAAGGGATTTATGCAGATCTGATGAAAGCAATTGAACAGGCTCGAGCGCAAGGCTTAAGTGTAATTCAATTGTTGGGTAATGATGATTTAAACTCCGTGCCATACGCAACGCACCAATTGGTGCAAGTTGCAGGCGAGTGGACAATCGAGAAAATTTAAGCGCTGAATCAGGTGTTCATGTCACTTGATTAAGTTTTCAATTTTAACAGCATGATGTAATGAGGCTATTATGGGCAAGAATGTTGTGGTACTCGGTACCCAATGGGGCGACGAAGGTAAAGGTAAAATCGTTGACCTGCTCACAGATCAAGCGGCTGCGGTCGTTCGTTATCAAGGCGGACACAATGCAGGGCATACACTTGTCGTTGGTGGTAAAAAAACAGTATTGCACCTCATTCCATCAGGTATTTTACGTGACAACGTACTGTGCTTAATTGGCAATGGTGTAGTACTTTCTCCTGCTGCACTGATTGAAGAAATGAGCATTTTGGAAAAAGAAGGCGTGCCTGTAAAAGAGCGTCTACGTATTTCTCCAAACTGTCCATTGATTCTTCCAAACCATATTGCATTAGACCAAGCACGTGAGAAAAAACGTGGTAATGCAAAAATCGGTACAACAGGTCGTGGTATTGGCCCAGCATACGAAGATAAAGTTGCTCGTCGTGCCGTACGTGTTGCTGACTTGGTTCGTGGTGGTAAACATCTTACTGCGCAATTAACTGAATTACTTGAATACCATAACTTCCAGTTAACTCAATTCTACGGCGTAGAAGCAGTTAAACTTGAAGATGTACTTGCACTTTGTGATCAATGGCGTGAAGTGGTTGCTCCATTAGTGATAGATGTAACAACTGAGTTGCATAACTACCGTAAAAATGGTCAAAACATCATGTTTGAAGGTGCTCAAGGCTCACTTCTTGATGTTGACCACGGTACATATCCGTATGTAACGTCTTCAAACACGACTGCTGGTGGCGTAAGCTCTGGTTCAGGTCTTGGTCCATTACATCTTGACTATGTGCTTGGTATTACCAAAGCGTATACAACACGCGTCGGTGCAGGTCCATTCCCAACTGAGTTGGTTTATGATGCAGCAACTGATTCAGGTGATGCAATCGGTAAACACTTGGGTACTGTAGGTCATGAGTTTGGTGCTTCAACTGGTCGTCAGCGTCGTTGTGGCTGGTTCGATGCAGAAATTCTGCGCCGTTCAGTCGATGTAAACTCACTTTCTGGTATTTGCTTAACCAAGCTTGATGTTCTAGATGGCTTGAAAGAAGTGAAAATCTGTGTGGGTTATGAAGCAGCAGATTCTGGTTGTGTTGGTTCTTCTGATGCGCTTGCGTATGAAACCTTGAAACCAATTTATGAAACACTTCCAGGTTGGTCTGAGTCAACTGTTGGTGCAACCAGCATGGAACAACTTCCTGACAATGCGATTGCTTATATCAAACGTATTGAACAGTTGATTGAATGTCCAATTGACATCATTTCTACTGGTCCAGACCGTGCAGAAACTATTGTATTACGTCATCCGTTTTCTGCGTAATACGATATTATAAATTGAAAAAACCGCGATCTTTGTGTCGCGGTTTTTTATGCAGTGAAACTTTGACCCGACCAAAGTTCACTTTATTTTTTGAGCCTTTATGATTAAAACTCCAATAAAATGCTATCAATTGGATAGGGACGCCAATGCAGTTACAACCTAATATTTCAAAAACAATTTTTTATTCTTTTCTCTTTGCTTTAGGTGGTGCGCCAACGCTTGCAATGCTGATCGCATCTCAACAAACCCGAGATCCACATATATTGATGTCTGCTTTTGTGGGATTGAGTGTTGTGCTGGTCTGTATTTTTGTTCCTATTGTTCTGATTCAAAATACATTTTTGTTGGTTAAGCGGGATAGCTTACAGCTTGAAGAAAAAGTTAAACCTGTGTCAAATGTTTATTTTGCTTTAAATGTGGGGTGTTTGCTTTTTTGGATATTGTTCATGTTTAAATAACAGCGGTATTACATAAATATAATATTTTAGTCTTTGGCTCAGGAGTTCTGTTCTAATTTTATATTTTATAATACAAAAATATTCAATAATTTGAATGTGAATTTAAATTTGGAGCTTCTGAAATAATGAACAATAAACTCATTTTGAGCTTAGGGTTGGCTACTGTTGTTAGTATGACAGGATGTACAACAATTGCAGATATGGCTGGTGCGGACTCTGCAACTTTAAATGCCAGCGCAGCAACCAGCTTTACAAAGATGAAGCAAGATGCACAGCAAAAAGGACAGCTTGATACAACATCGAGTACGTACAGACGTATTAATGCCGTACTATCACGGATGCAGCCTTATGCGGATCAGGCAAACCAGACTGGGCAAGCATTCCAATGGCAACTTGCAGTCTTAAAGTCAGATGAAGTCAATGCTTATGTGGCTCCAGGTGGCAAAGTGGTGTTTTATACAGGAATCGTCAACAAGCTCAATTTAACTGATGCTGAAATCGCTGCGGTGATGGGGCATGAAATGACGCATGCCTTGGAAGAACATTCAAAAAACAAATTAGGCGCACAAGCCTTGACCAATTTGGCGGTTAGTGTAGGCAAGTCTTATGTTGGTGATGCAGCGGGTGGCTTGGGTTCAGCGGCTTTAGACTTGGGTAGTCAGGTTGGTGTAGGGTTGCCATATTCCCGTAGTCTGGAAAGTCGTGCTGACTATGGTGGTTTAATGTTAATGGCAAAAGCAGGCTATAATCCACAAGCGGCACTTACCCTGTGGGAAAAAATGAATAAACTTGAAGGAGCAGGTGGCCCAGCATTTTTGTCAACGCACCCTTCAAATTCACAGCGTATTGATGCAATGCGTAGAAACTTGCCAGCAGCAATGGCAATATATAATAGCCGTCGATAAACCTCAGTCATGAGATTAAAAAAAGGATGCTGTCGCATCCTTTTTTGTTTATGGAGCTGGGTTGGGTTGCTGTTTATGTATGGCTTCAATTTCTTGTAAAATTTCTTCATTCAATTCAATATCAAAAGCAGTAATATTTTCTTTGAGCTGTGCCATTGAAGTTGCGCCAATAATGGTGCTGGTGACAAAAAACTGCTGTTTAATAAATGCAAGCGCCAGTTGAGTCAGTGTTAAACCATGTTTTTCAGCAATCTGTGCATACTGTTCAGTTGCCCATTCACACTCAGGGTTAGTGTAACGACTAAACCGTGAAAATAAGGTAATTCGCCCGTTGGCAGGTTTTGCGCCATGACGGTACTTACCTGTCAACATGCCAAATGCAAGAGGCGAATACGCCAGTAAACCGACACCTTCGTATTTGGCAATTTCAGACATACCAACTTCATAACTACGGTTCAACAAACTATATGGGTTTTGCACCGTTATAAATTTGCTCAGGTTCATTTTTTCAGTCAGATGCAGAAATTTCATGGTGCCCCAAGGTGTTTCATTGGATAGGCCAATAAAACGAATTCGACCTTTCTGAATTTCCTGATGCAATGCATCCAGAGTTTCTTCCATGGCGGTGAGATCGTGTTCGTGTTTGGCTGCAAGCTGATTGCCAAAACCTAAATGCCCAAAGAAATTGGTATGGCGTTCTGGCCAGTGGAGTTGATATAAATCAATATAATCGGTTTGCAGGCGTTGAAGTGAACCATCCAGTGCTTGTTGAATATGCTGACGATTAAAGCGAGTTAGGCCTTGGCGGATTGCACCACCTCCAAAACCAGGCCCAGCAATTTTGGATGCAAGAAATAATCGATCACGCTGCCCATGTTGTTGGATCCAGTTGCCAATAATTTGCTCGGTTGCACCCTGTGTTTCTGCTTTGGGCGGTACTGGGTACATTTCTGCTGTGTCCCAAAAATACAAACCCTGATCCAGTGCATAGTTAAGCTGGTCAAAAGCTTCAGCTTGTGTATTTTGCTCACCAAAGGTCATGGTGCCTAAACAAATTTCAGGCAGTTGAATACCTGTATGTGCAAGCGGATTGAATTTCATGAAAGCACCTCTAGTTGTGATTATTCGGCTCAATAAAAAAGCAAATCCGAAGATTTGCTTTGACTAATCAATTCTTTATACAGAATGGTTAGAATCTTCAGAATTTTCTAGTGCACTATCGTAAATGAGGATTGCCTTGCCTTCTGTTTCAATCATACCTTGATCTTCAAGTGATTTAAGGACACGTCCAACCATTTCACGTGAGCAACCGACAATACGCCCGATTTCCTGACGGGTAATACGAATCTGACGACCATTCGGTAATAGCATCGCTTCTGGCTGATTGGCCAGTTCGATCAAACAGCGTGCAATACGACCTGTCACATCAATAAATGCGAGATCGGTCATTTTGCGGGTGGTATTTTTGAGACGACGTGCCAACTGGGCAAAAACAGTATAGCTTAAGTCAGGATATTGCTTGCTCAGCTCAATAAAGTTCTCATAAGAGATTTCTGCAATTTCACAGACTTCGCGAGTACGGACTTCAGCTGTGCGTAGCGGTTCAGCTTCAAATAACCCCATTTCACCAAAAAAATCGCCTGCGTTTAAATAAGCTACGACAATTTCTCGATCATCGTCTTCTTTGAGTAAAATAGAAACAGAACCTTTGAGTATTAAATATAGAGATTTTGATTCGCTACCCACCTCGATGATGCTCGTGCGCTTAGGATACCGATTAATATATGCGCGTTTTAATAAAGCCTTGACCGATTCTGGTAAATGGTTAGGAGATAATGCATCGCTCGCGAATGGAAAGAGATTAGCCGACATGTTTTCTTGTTCCACAAAATAAGAAGTAAAAAGATAGCTTTTGGTTTCTGTTAATATCTACGGTTAAATTCCTTCTCTAAATAAATTGTGTTAGTGTATTGGCACACAGTAATCTATATTTTTTTTTAGGTAGTTGCAATGCGATCAACGGTTCAATGGCTCGAGAATGTTGCATTTGAAGCAAAGTCTGAGAGTGGTCATAGTGTGGTAATGGATGGATCACCTGCATATGGCGGTGAAAACCGTGGTCCACGTCCTATGGAATTGATTCTAATGGGACTCGGTGGCTGCGCATCGTTTGATATTGTAACCATTTTAAAAAAAGCTCGTCAGGAAATTAGTAACGTTGAATGTCAGTTACAGGCAGAGCGTGCTGATGAAGTTCCCGCAGTCTTTACCAAGATTCATTTACACTTTGTCGTCTTAGGAAAGGCATTGAAAGAAAAGCAGGTCGCAAAAGCGGTTGAATTATCAGCAGAAAAATATTGTTCAGCAAGCAAGATGCTTTCAAGTGGTGGTGTGGAAATTACCCATGACTTTGAAATTGTCGAAGTAGCATAAAATATGCCGTGTAAAAGAAGCCAGTTTATATAACTGGCTTTTTTTGTTTTTGTGCAGAAATTTTGGTTTTTTGACTTGAAAAAAATTAAAATGAGCCACATATTATTACTGAATTATAAATAATGATTTTTTATAAATATTTGAAAAATCATAGAAAAATATTTGAAATTTGAATAAGTGTTCCCATGTATTAGTTAAGTAGCAAATTGATGATGAGGTATAACAATAATGCAATTTGAAAAATTCACCAATCGATTGCAACAGACTTTATCCGATGCACAGTCTTTAGCAATGGGAAAAGATCACACTGCAATCGATAACATTCATATTCTGGCTGCGCTGTTAAAAGAAGCTTCGAATCTTAGCTTGTTGCAGCAGGCAGGAGCACGAATACCAGAATTAAAACAAAAGCTGGATCAAGCATTAAATGATGCGGCGACTTTAGCCAACCCAACAGGAGAGATTAACCTAAATCCCGATGCGGTCAAAATGCTGAACTTGGCGGATCGCTATGCACAAAAAGCAGGGGATGAGTTTTTATCAACCGATTGGGTGTTGTTGGCGTTAGCAGAAGTTGGCGCAACAAAAAACATATTAAATAATACGGGCGTAACCGTTGAAGGATTGCGCAAAGTAATCGAATCAATTCGAGGCAACGAAAAAGTCATGAGCAATACTCACGAAGATCAGCGTGACTCTTTAAATAAATATACCATTGACCTGACAGAGCGTGCCGCATCAGGCAAGCTAGACCCTGTGATTGGGCGTGATGATGAGATTCGTCGTACTATTCAGGTGTTGTCACGCCGTACTAAAAATAACCCAGTGCTGATTGGTGAACCAGGTGTAGGTAAAACTGCGATTGTTGAAGGTTTGGCACAGCGAATTATTAATGGTGAAGTTCCTGAAAGCCTTAAAGATAAACGCGTTTTATCTCTAGATTTAGGTTCATTACTTGCAGGAGCCAAATATCGTGGCGAATTTGAGGAGCGCCTCAAAGCTGTTCTGAATGATTTGGCAAAACAAGAAGGTCGGGTCATCTTATTTATTGATGAATTACATACCTTGGTGGGTGCAGGTAAAACTGATGGTGCCATGGATGCGGGTAACATGCTTAAACCTGCATTGGCCCGTGGTGAACTACGCTGTGTCGGTGCAACCACCCTTGATGAATACCGTCAATATATTGAAAAAGATGCTGCTTTAGAGCGCCGTTTCCAAAAAGTTTTGGTCGATGAGCCAAGTGTGGAAGATACGATCGCCATTTTACGTGGTTTGAAAGAGCGTTATGAAGTGCATCATGGTGTGAAAATTCTCGATTCAGCAATTATTGCGGCAGCGAAAATGTCACATCGTTATATTACAGATCGCATGTTGCCAGATAAAGCCATTGATCTGATTGATGAAGCGGCATCTCGCATAAAAATGGAACTCGATTCGAAGCCTGAAGCATTAGATAAACTGGAACGTCGTCTGATCCAGTTGAAAATGCAGCTTGAAGCCGTGAAAAAAGATCAAGATGTGGGCAGTAAAGCCGAAGTTGCGCATTTAGAGAAACAGATTATTGAAGTTCAGCAAGAATACAATGATTTGGAAGAAGTCTGGAAAGCTGAAAAAACTTTGGCAGAAGGCGATAAAAAAGCACAGGTTGAGTTAGATAAAGCTCGCGTTGCTTTGGAAAAAGCCATTCGTGATGGTGATCTGGCTGAAGCTAGCCGCTTGCAATATGGTGTAATTCCAGAGTTGCAAAAACAGTTGGCACAGGATGAAGTGGTTGAAGAAGCTGAAGAGCCAAAACTGCTGCGTAACAAAGTCACTGACAATGAAATTGCAGAAGTTGTCAGCGCTGCAACAGGAATTCCTGTGTCTAAAATGCTGCAAGGTGAACGTGAAAAATTACTTCATATGGAAGAGTTTTTACATAACCGTGTAGTTGGTCAAGATGAAGCTGTTGTTGCTGTCTCTAATGCTGTACGTCGTTCTCGTGCGGGCTTGTCTGATCCAAATCGCCCAAGTGGTTCGTTCTTGTTTTTGGGGCCAACAGGTGTAGGTAAAACAGAGCTTACCAAAGCCTTGGCGAATTTCTTGTTTGACAGTGATGACGCCATGATTCGAATTGATATGAGTGAATTCATGGAGAAACATTCGGTGAGCCGTTTGGTCGGTGCGCCTCCAGGTTATGTCGGTTATGAAGAAGGTGGTGTGTTAACCGAAGCAGTTCGCCGCAAACCTTATAGTGTGGTTCTGTTTGATGAAGTTGAAAAAGCCCATCCTGATGTCTTTAACATTCTGTTGCAGGTCTTGGACGATGGTCGCTTAACGGATTCACAAGGTCGAGTGGTTGATTTTAAAAACACCGTCATTGTCATGACATCTAACTTGGGTTCACAAGATGTCCGTGAACTGGGTGAACATGCCCATGATGATGAAATTCGTACTGTAGTGATGAATGCGGTAAGTCAGCACTTCCGCCCAGAGTTTATCAACCGTATTGATGAACTGGTGATTTTCCATTCACTCAAAAAAGTGCAAATTCGTGGTATTGCCGATATTCAGTTGAGTCGCTTGCGTAGTCGCTTGACAGAGAAAGACATGAGTTTGACTGTTGAAGACAGTGCTTTTGATTCTTTGATTGATGCGGGCTTTGATCCTGTTTATGGTGCTCGTCCTTTGAAACGTGCAATCCAACAACAGGTGGAAAATAGTTTGGCACAAAAAATTCTATCTGGAGAATTTTTGCCAGGCGATAACATTGTGATTAGTGCTGAAAATGGGCAATTGCAGTTTTCTAAAATGAAACTCAGTTAAGATTTACATCTATTGACCCGATATAAAATCACCTCATACTCAAAACTTGGGTATGAGGTTTTTTATGGCTCTTTCATATAATATGAATAAAATAAGTATTTTAATGATAAAAATTGTATTTTTAAAAAAATATCGTATGCTGTGCAAACAAACATAATCAAATAAAACTTAAACTCATTTTAGAGAAATTATTTTATGCAAAAGAAAATTATTGCTGTCGCTATCGGCGGTATTTTTGCGAGTAGTGTTGTCGGTGCGAATTTTTATGCGGATCATCGTTTAAATGACTACTATAACCAGAAACAGGCTGTAGAGCATCCGCTTATTCAAAAGCAGGATTCCCAAGTAAAAATGGGTTTATGGTCGGGTGATGCGAACTGGTCTTATAAAATTGTTCCAGATCCATGTAAGCCTCAAGACTTTGTCGTGATTAAAGGCGTGGACCATATTAAGCGCTCTTGGAATGGCTACCATATTCAGTCGGATGTCAACTTTGACTTAAAAGGAGAAGATGCTGCTGCATATCAGTGGTTACTTAAAAATCAATCTTTTATGAAGTTAGATTCTCAACTGAATTGGTTTGGTACAGTCAATGTGAAAGTGACGAGTCCATCAGTTGATCAGCAAAAAGATGATTTCCAGATTGTTTGGAATGGTATCAATGGAACATTGAAGCTCAAAAAAGAAGATGGAAAATATCGTCTAACGCAAGCTGATTTAAAAATGCCTGGCTTTACTATGCGAAACGGCAATAATTATATGAGTTTGCAAAGCATGCAATTCAAGGCGGATCAAGGTTTTCTGGGGCAGAAATTGGATTCTGGAAAAACTGAATTTTCCATCCAGAAAATGATTTTATTGGATCAGACCTCACGACTTAAAAAGAATGTCGAATTGGACAAATTGCAATTGACCACAGAGGCAGATGTTCAAGAAAAAGAAACCTCAGTTAAAGCGAATTGGTCAATTGAGCAGATGCAAATAGATGATAAAAAACTGAAGAATATTAAACTGAATTTTAATCTCGTAGGGCTTGATACGCTGGCATTACAGGAATTTATTCGGTTAGCTAACAGCAACAATAAAGCCTGTAGTTTTGAAGCACGCCAAGCTCAACAGCAACAGTTAAATCAGCAGATGCTCAAAATTGCTGCACATGGTTTTAGTTATGAGTCCAAAGCTAACCAAATTGAGTTGGGTCAGTCAAAACTCACGGCGGATTTACAAGGTAAACTGATAGCCAACCAGTATGCAGATATGCAAGAGTTTCGTACGAAAGCACCTTTCTCTACACAGTTCCAAGCCAATGCCAGTATGGATAAACAATTCTTACGTAATATGATGAACTTGTCAGGGAAAATGCCTTCAGGAGTGTCAGATCAAGATTATGATCGTGCTTTACCGCAAATTGTACAAATGGGGCATGGCAAGATGAATGGTGACAAAATTGATTTTGCTGTGAAATATGAAAATGGTCAGCTCAGTTACCCTTAACTTAAACGCCTCTAAATGTCAATAAAAAATGCCAAGCAATTGCTTGGCATTTTTGATGCAGTCACATTCAATTAGGTTGGAATATGCTGAATTTTCCAGGCACGGTGAATTTTCTGATTGCGCTTAAAGTCAGGACCAATAGTTTCCTGCGTAATTTCTTCTACATTAAACATGGCTTCGATTTCTTCATCAAATTCAAAACCACGATAGTTGTTCGAGAAGTATAAAGTTCCTTCCGTACTTAAGCGGTTCATGGCACGTTTGATTAAAGACACATGGTCACGTTGTACATCAAATGTGCCATAAAACTTTTTCGAGTTAGAGAAGGTTGGCGGATCAATGAAAATCAGGTCATATTGCTCATGACCTTCTTTGAGCCACTCGAAACAGTCGCTGGTGTAGAACATATGTTGTTCATCTGCATGGTCAACCGTTAAACCATTAAGCACAAAGTTTTCTTTTGACCAGTTAATGTATGTATTGGACAAATCGACACTGGTGGTGCTGGCTGCACCGCCAAGTGCTGCATGTAAGCTGGCTGTTGATGTATAGCTGTACAGATTCAAGAAGTGTTTACCTTTGGCTTCTCGGGCAATACGTAAACGCATTTGACGGTGATCAAGGAACAAGCCTGTATCCAGATAATCCGTCAGGTTGACCAAAATTTTGGCTTTACCTTCTTGTACGATAAAGCGTTTCGAAGCTGTACTTTGCTTGGTGTACTGGTTTTTACCTTCCTGACGCGCGCGAGTTTTAATGAAAATCGCATCACGGCCTAAACCTGTGACTGCACGAATTGCAGCAAGGGCAAGATTAAAACGTTTTTTGGCTTTTTCAGGATCAATTTTTTTCGGTGGAGCATATTCCTGAACATGCAAGCGATCACCGTAAACATCAATCGCCACGTTAAAATCAGGCAAGTCTGCATCGTAAAGGCGTAAGCAATAGATATTCTCGCTGGTTGCCCATTTTTTCAATGCTTGCATATTTTTTTGCAAACGATTGGCAAAGTCTTGAGCACCTTCAATTTCTTCAAACTGCTGCGGTTGCCATGTTGCTAGGAAGGGTTGAGTCTGTACTTGCGGCTTAATTTGTCCCAAACGAATGTAAATTGGTAATTTACCATTCATTAAACGCAACGTTTCAGGTTCATTTAGCGCCAATACATCGGCTTGCTCGATTTGAGAGGCGATAATGGCAGCGAATTGGTTTGGAAAATTTTCCTGTAATTTCGCTGATAAACCTAGATATAAAGCACGGTTAGATGCTTTTTCACCCAAACGTTCACCGTATGGAGGGTTTGTGACAATCATGGCTGATTTGCTGCGGTCAAACTCTGGCCAGTCCGCAAGGGTACGTTCTTCAATTTGAATGGCATCAAGTAGCTTTTCAAAACCTGCTGCCATAATGTTTTGACGTGTGGCTTTTACAGCTTCCCAGTCGGCATCATAGGCATAGAACTGTGGTAAAGGTTGTTCTAGTGCAGTTTCATGGCGCTGTGCTGCTTCAGCTTTAATGCCCATCCATAATTCATTGTCATGTCCATGCCATCCGTTGAAGCCAAAACGACGAACTAAACCAGGGGCGCGGTCGGTTAGAATCATCAGTGCCTCGATAATAAACGTACCTGAGCCGCACATTGGATCAAGGAAAATTTCAGGTCGGCGCTGCGCTAACTTTGCTTTATTTAAAATTGCTGCTGCCAGATTTTCTTTAATTGGGGCGTCAGTCATATAGCGACGGTAGCCACGTTTGTGCAGCGAATCACCTGATAAGTCGAGGCAGTAAGTATGCTCGGTTTTACCCGCCAAAATATAAAGTGTAATTTCAGGTTGTTTCGTATCAATACTTGGGCGGCGACCAACAGCTTCCATAAAGCTGTCAACAACGCCATCTTTGGCGCGCAACGTGGCAAACTGAGTATTGACCTTAATTTCACGTTCAGCATGCAAACGAATGGCAAAGGTACTTTGTGGTGCAAAAACCAGTGACCAGTCAAAGCTGATGGCACCTTCATAGAGTTCTTCGGCAACATCACGCGCATCGTGACTGTGTTCAAGCTCATAAGTATGAATCGGCATGAGTACACGTGAAGCCAGGCGTGACCACATGCAAATACGGTAGGCGTGTTCCAGTGTGCCTTTGAAAATCAAGCGTCCAGCCAGACGCTCAATGTGCTGAACCCCTAACTCTTGTAATTCTTCTTGGAGTAAGGTTTCAAGTCCATCTGCACAGGTAACCCAATATGTAGAAAGACGAGGTGTCGAAGTCATGTAAATTTCCAAAAGCAGCAAAGCAAACGGCTATTTTAGCGTATTTTTTACAGGAAAACTTGTGGATTAAAATGCAAGCTCAGATTTTTTAAAATGCGTTGCTTAAATGGGCTATATGGCGTGATTTATTTATTCCAGACGCATTTTTTCTGGTAGATAAAATCCCAATTGTTGAAAACTTCAACTGCGAGATTAATAAAATTATCTGTATAATGCGTTAACTTAATGTACAAGGAATCTCTCATGCATTTGGCTGCATTGCATACTCCGAGTCAGATTCAACTCAATGAACATGGCAATCTTAAGCATTTCTTGACCATCGAAGGTCTTTCCAAACAGACCCTCACTAAAATTCTTGATACAGCTCAGACCTTTATCAATGAAAATAATCAATTGATCACCTCGCCACTGCTTGAAGGGCGCACGGTGATGAATCTTTTCTTTGAGAACTCGACTCGTACTCGTACCACTTTTGAAGCGGCGGCAAAACGCCTTTCTGCCAATGTACTGAATATTGATATTGCACGTTCAAGTACTTCAAAAGGTGAAACGCTGCGTGACACGCTGTGGAATCTTGAAGCAATGGCAGCCGATATTTTTGTGGTGCGTCATTCTTCTTCAGGTGCAGCGCATTTTATTGCTAAAGATGTTTGCCCAAATGTCGCCATTATTAATGCCGGTGATGGTCGTCATGCGCATCCGACACAAGCGATGCTGGATATGTTGACCATTCGCCGTGAAACTAAAAAGCCTTTTGAAGCCTTAAGCGTGGCGATTATTGGCGATATTAAACATTCACGTGTAGCACGTTCCGATGTCGCGGCTTTACAGACATTGGGTTGTAAAGATATTCGTGTGATTGGGCCAAATACCTTATTACCAATTGGTTTTGAAGAATACGGCAGTGAAGTTCGTTTGTTTAACAACATGGATGAAGGTGTCAAAGACTGTGATGTAATTATTACTTTGCGTATTCAGAATGAACGAATTGATTCACCTGCATTGGCATCGCAATCTGAATTTCACAAAATGTACGGCCTGAATGAAACACGTCTGGCGTTAGCCAAACCTGATTGCATCGTGATGCACCCAGGACCAATGAACCGTGGTGTTGAAATTGCATCAAGCATTGCCGATGGTTCACAGTCGGTGATTTTGCATCAGGTGACCAACGGAATTGCCGTGCGTATGGCGGTGTTGGCACTGGCAATGCAAGGTCAGTTGCAAGATAAAGGTTTAATTGAAGCAATTTCGGCATAAGGGCGAGACACATGAGTCGTGTAAAAATTGAAAATGTACGTGTGTTAGATCCAGTTCAACAAACAGACCACGTCGAAACCATTTATTTAGATCAGGGCAAACGTGTTGCAGAGCTGACAGAAGTTGATCAAGTGATTAACGGTCAGGGCAAATGGCTCATGCCAAGTATGGTGGATTTGTGTGCACGCGTCCGTGAACCAGGTCAGCAACAACATGGCACTCTGAAGTCTGAAGGTAAAGCAGCCCGTGAAAACGGTATTCTGCATGTGATTACTCCACCAGATTCAAAACCAATTGTGCAGGACAATGGCGCATTGATTCAGGGTTTGGTCGAGAAAGCTTGGCAAGATGGCAAAATCCATTTGCATATTATTGGCGCACAAACACAAGGTTTAAATGGCAAACAACCTGCCAATATGGCTGGCTTGAAAAAGGGTGGTTGTAGTGCTGTCACCAATGCCAATGCTGCATTTCAAGATGATGATGTGGTGATTCGCACTTTAGAATACGCCGCAGGTTTGGGCTTAACTGTGGTGTTTTACCCAGAAGAGCATCAGTTGGCGAAAGACGGCTGTGTGCATGAAGGTTTCGTGGCATCGCGTCAAGGCTTGCCAATGATTCCAAGCATTGCAGAAACGGTTGCGATTGCTAAATATTTATTAATGATTGAAGTCACTGGTGTTCGTGCTCACTTTAGCTTACTTTCAAGTGGCGCTTCAGTTGAGTTGATTGCTGCTGCAAAAGCCAAAGGTTTACCTGTCACAGCTGACGTTGCGATGCATCAGCTTCATTTAACCGATGCGTTGATTGATGGCTTTAACTCGCTTGCACATGTCCGTCCACCACTTCGTGCAGAACAAGACAAAGCACAGCTTCGTGAAGCGGTAAAATCTGGCGTGATTGATGCGATCTGTACGCATCATGAACCTTTGAGTAGCTCTGCAAAAATGTTACCTTTTGCCGAAACTGAGCCAGGTATCAGCGCATTTGATACCTATGTGGCTTTGGGAACTCAACTGGTTCGTGAAGGTTTGTTCACTCCGCTTGAATGGGTGGAAAAAGTGACGCTTGCACCTGCTCGTGTTGCAAAAATACTTGAATGCTGGCAGAAAGAAGCGGGTTGGGTGCTGGTTGACCCTGAACTAGAGTGGCAAGTGTCTAAAGACAGTATTATTTCTCAAGGTAAAAACACTCCGCTTATTGGACAGACTTTACAGGGCAAAGTGATTGAAACTTTCTATGTGAAGTAATCCCATAGGATCTGAAAAATATAAAGCCAGTCATTTGACTGGCTTTATTTGTAGTTGCGGTAAAGACTATTTGTTTTTTAAAACCATTTCGACTTCCTGAGTTTCCTCAACGGCAGTTTCGACATCATCCGATTTGACCTTTTTTTCGTCTTTCTTCGGTTTCTTTTTTTTCTTTTTCTTGGCTTTTTCTTCCTCTTCTTCAATCGTACCATCTTCGATGGCTTGCCAGTACTCAAGCTGTTCCATTACTGCTGCATAAATCGAATGCTTGCTGTAATTGCCTTTTTTATCCAATTTGCCCACTGGACGTGCCATGAGAATTTCTAAGGCTTGATCAATGGTGTCAATTGCATGAATATGGAATTGACCTTCACTTACAGCATCAATCACGTCTTGACGTAGCATTAAATGCTGCATGTTTTGACGTGGAATAATCACGCCTTGTTTACCAGTCAAACCTTGCAATTTACAAGCATCATAGAAGCCTTCAATTTTGGCATTTACACCGCCAATTGGCTGTACTTGACCTAACTGGTTCATAGAACCCGTAATTGCCCAAGACTGGTCGATCGGTAACTGGCTAATCGCAGAAATAAGGGCAGACAGCTCTGCAACCGTAGCACTGTCACCATCAACCTGCCCATAACTTTGTTCAAATGCCAGCGCAGCTGAGAAATGCAGAATCTGTTCACGACCAAAGTGTGCTTTTAAGAAACTCGACATCAACAGCACGCCTTTAGCATGCAAAGAACCACCGAGTTCGACACTGCGTTCAATATCGAGAATGTCACCACCACCTTGATAAACTGAAGCAGTCAAGCGAGAAGGTAAGCCAAATTCAACATCGGCATAATGAATCACCGAAAGTGCATTAATTTGTCCTAAGCGATAACTCTGGGTTTCAATCAGTTGTGTACCACGAGAAAGATCTTGCCAATATAATTCTCTTAAATAGCCTAAGCGATACTGGCGATGTTGCAACGCTGTATTGATGTGCTTATCTGTCACCATTTTATCACCCGCTTGGAACGCATGATGGTGAGACTCGCGAATCAAATCTCCCAAAGTCGAAGCATGCAAAGACAATGAGCTTTGATCTTCAGCTTGGCGACTTGAATCTGTCAAAAGTGCTGCAAGCGCACTACGGTCAAACGGTAACAGTTTATCTGCCTGAACATAGTCTGCAATCAGGTGCATATAGGCTTGTTCATTACTTTCGTTGCGCTGTAGTGTGTCGGTAAAGTCGGCACGAATCTTGAACACACTTCCGAGCTCTGGCTCAAGTTCTAAAATTTCATAATAAATTTCAGGTTCAGCCAGTAAGACGACTTTCAGCTGTAGTGGAATAGATGCAGGTTCAATCGAAATGCTACCTGTTAAAGTCAGCATGTGCTCCAAAGATGACAGTTTAAGTTGCCCCGATTTCAAGGCGCGTTTCAGACCTTGCCATGCATAGGGTTGCTCAAGTAGCTGCTCGGCTTCAAGCATTAAAAAGCCACCATTGGCACGGTGTAAAGCACCTGCACGAATTAAAGTAAAATCGGTGGTAATCGTACCATTTTGGGTGAGTTGTTCTACATGACCCAACAGGTTGTAATGGGTTGGGAAATCTTCAAAAATAACAGGCGCACCACTGTTAGGTGTGTTGCTGACAATCACATTAGCCTGATAACGTGCAGGAATACGACTAAACAGAGCAGGAGAGAAGTCTTCTTCATCCTGATCCAGAATCATTTCCACATTCTCAATAATATCGTTGGCATATGATTTAAGGAACTGTTCTAAACCTTGAATATTTTGAAATTTATTCAGGATGAGCTCAATGCGGGGCATGACCACCTGTTTGGCAATATCACGGTTTAGGTCAGATACCTGATCACGAGCATCATCTTCCAGATCGCCCAAGTGTAATCCTAAGCGTTCCAGTTTTTTGTTCATGTAGCGCATGTGGTTTGCAATTTCAGCGCGCTCTTTGCTACTTAATGCATCAAGATCATCTTGTGACATTTCTTGCAACACATCGTCTTTTAGATAGACGGGAACAAAAGTGTGCTGTTCGTTGCGAGAAATCAGTTTTAGGTCGAAATCTTCAGCTTCTTTAGTCAATTCGACTAGTGCAAGTTGCTGTTCTTGTCCAGTTTCCTGACGAATCTGTTCAATACGGTTGTGGTAGGTTTCTGCACTAAAACGCCGTTCCAGTTGCTTTAAAATGGTTTGCCATGCTTGATGCAACGCATTTTGAAATTTAGTGCCTTGTCCGGCAGGGAAACATAAGGCTAGCGGCTGACGTGGGGTTTGAAAGTTATTGACATAGACCCAGTCATTTGGTGTTGGCATGGTTTTGGCGTGTTGCTTGAGCAAACGCTTGATCATGGTGCGTTTACCTAAACCCGCTGTACCTACCGCGAAAATATTATAACCCGCGTAAGGTAAAGCAATTCCTGCTTCAACAGAAGCCCGCGCACGGTCTTGCCCTAAAAAGTTATTTAGCGGTTTGATGCGTTTGGTCGATGCTGGAATTTTTTCCCAGTCGGGAATATGGGTTAGTTGTTCTGGTTTTAACTCAGTTTGTTCTAGTGTTTGTTGTATTTCAGGTTGATCAAACGCAGAGATGGGAGAGTCCTTGTGGAGTTGTTTACTTCTATTGAGTTGATTTGCAGAAAGTACAGAATTCATTTGATCGAGTCTTTGGGTCACGGTTTTTAAATCCACAACAAATGTTGATTGGCAATTTAAAGGTATACAGGTTTGCCTATAAAGATCAAGCGGCATGGATAAATTAACATGAAAAAAGCAATATTCTGATGCTTTCAGGTTGCAACATTTGACCGAAAGGTTTCAAATAGCAGCTTTAAATCTTATGGAAAACCGCAGCGCAATGACCTCACAAAGCCAAGACTGGACACACGCCTTTCGTGCTTTTTTAGATCGCCGTGCCTTGATTATGCTGTTTCTGGGATTTTCTGCGGGGATTCCGATTTTACTGATTTTTTCTAGCTTATCTCTATGGTTGGGTGAGGCTGGTATTGATAAAAGTGCCGTGACATTTTTTAGCTGGGCAGCGTTAGGCTACTCCTTTAAATTTGTTTGGGCACCGCTCATTGATGAGTTACCTGTGCCTGTACTAACCAAAGCCTTGGGTCATCGCCGAGGATGGTTGTTTGTTGCTCAATGCCTCATTATCTGTGCGATTAGCATTATGGCATTTTCTGATCCATCACTGGGTCAAAGTTATTTAATTCAGATGGCAGTTGGAGCGGTTCTTCTCGGCTTTTCTGCTGCAACACAAGACATTGTCATTGATGCATATCGAATTGAACTGGCCGACACAGAAATGCAAACCGTTTTGGCTGCAACTTACAATGCAGGTTATCGCATTGGAATGATTGTGGCGGGGGCTGGAGCGCTATTTTTAGCAGCATCGTTGGGTACGTCAAAAGGTAATTATATTTATGCTGCATGGAAATATACTTATTTGGCCATGGCTGCCGTCATGTTGGTCGGTATTATCACGACATTGATGATTCGTGAGCCGAAAGTAAATCGAGTCTCCAAAAATTATCAGCGTCAGGATTATTTTCGTCTGGTTTGCGTTTTCTTTTTGGCGGTGATCAGTTTTGTTGTGAGCTATATTTTTTCAAATAATCTGATTATGGCACTTGAGAAAAACTTGGGAATTCAGGACAGCTTTTTGCTATTTTGCTTTGAAGCAGTTCGCTTTTTAGGCTCAGGTGTTGTGGCTTTGTTGGTGGGTACGGTTCTTGTCAAAGCAGGGGTGGTCAACCGTCAGATGGCAATGGACACCTGGGTGAGTCCAATTCAGGATTTTTTCCAACGCTATGGGGTGAAATTAGCCTTGTTTTTATTGCTGCTGATTGGTTTTTACCGTATTTCAGACATCATTGCAGGCGTAATTTCCAATGTGTTCTATCAAGATCTGAACTTTAGTAAGCAGCAAATTGCAGAAGCTGTAAAAGTTTACGGCGTAATTTTCTCTTTGTTTGGCGGTTTCTGCGGTGGTTTGTTGGCACAGCGCATGAATATTATGAAACTGATGTTTGTGGGTGCTATATTTGCAAGTTCAACCAATCTTATTTTTATTGGCTTGGTCAAATCTGGACACCCAATTGGGCCGGTTGAACTCACTGTCGGGCAGCAGCATTATCGTGTTCAGCCTGATGATGTCGGGTACTGGTCGGTTAAAGTGCCAAATCAGGTTCTGATGCAGGCTCAGCATATTCAGGTGCAAGCGCAATATGCCGATCAGGCAAATTCTAAAGCTGAATTTAGCCTGCCTTATTTAAAAGCAAAGGCACAGCCACAAATCCAGTTTTTACCTGTGACCAGTGACAATCAAATTTCTACGCAAGAACAACAGCAAAGTATTGCAATCAAAGGGCAACTTGCTGGTGTGAAAAAAGACCAATTACAAGCTGATGCACCTGTCATGATCCAGTTGGATGGACAGAGCTATCCTGCCAAACTCGATGATACGGGTGTATTTAGTGCAGCGATTGATGGCGCTGTGCTGGCAAAATCAACCTCTAAACAATTGACTGCACAGCTGAATTTTATTCATGCTCCAGCACAAACTGTACAGGTACAGCAGCGTTATACACTGGGTGGTTCTATCGCACAACAACTGGATGTTGACTTGCAACCGTTGAATGCAGTGCAGCAAGATCAAACAGTGACAGAAATTAAAGGTAAGGTGATTAAACCTTATAGTCAATTATGGTTATATTTCGCAATTGTGGTCGATAACTTGGCTTCAGGTTTGGCTGGAGCTGCGTTTATTGCATTTTTATCGAGTTTGACCAGTGTATCTTTTACTGCTGTACAGTATGCGATTTTCAGTTCACTCATGACCTTAACACCTAAAATTATGGGTGGATATTCGGGTACTATTGTGACTCATATTGGTTATCCGAAATTTTTCCTCATGACCACCTTAATTGGTATTCCAATTTTATTCTTGGTGGTTTGGGTCGCAAAATTATTAAAAGATCATCAATCCGTAAAAACTTCACAAGAGGACTAATTTTATGCGCATGTTACATACCATGTTACGTGTAGGTAATTTAGAACGCTCATTGGCATTCTATACAGAAGTGCTCGGTATGACTCTGTTGCGTCGCCGTGATTATGAAGAAGGCCGTTTTACATTGGCTTTCGTTGGCTATGGTGATGAAGAGCATAATACCGTATTGGAGCTGACGCATAACTGGGATACTGAAAGTTACGAGTTAGGCAATGCTTATGGGCATATTGCGATTGCAGTTGATGATGCGTATCAGGCATGTGAAGAAATCAAAGCTCGTGGCGGTAAAGTCGTACGTGAAGCTGGGCCAATGAAGGGCGGTGTTACTGTAATTGCATTTGTTGAAGATCCAGATGGCTATAAAATCGAGTTGATTCAGCAAGATCAAAACGCACGCAATAATTAACCAATATGAATAAAGCATTCGTATCTGTAGGTTTTTTCCTGTATAATACGCCGACTTGTTGAGCTTAGCCCTAACCTAGAGTTTCGGTGAGCCAAAAGAATGGTCTGTGATGGTGTTGACCTGCTTTTTGCATTCCTCATAATCGCTATGAGAGTGGTCAATTGCGATGACAGCATAACCTTTCTTAACTTAGGAGAATCGACCATGCGCGCCGATATTCACCCAAAATACGAAAAATTAGTTGCAACTTGCTCTTGCGGTAACGTAATCGAAACACGTTCAGCTGTTGGTAAAGAAACTCTTTATCTTGACGTATGTTCAGCTTGCCACCCATTCTACACTGGTAAACAAAAGAATGTAGATACTGGTGGTCGTATCGACAAATTCAAACAACGTTTTGCTGGTATGTCTCGTTCTATCAAACGCGGCTAATCCATCAGGATGTAAAAAACGGGCAATTTGCCCGTTTTTTTATGCTTGCTTCTTGATGAAATAAAGAGGCAAGACCTTATTGGTCTTGCCCATCGATCAAGTGGTCAAGCTTCTTCTGGAAGTAATCACCTTGCAAATAACGTGCATCAATATTCCATGCATTTGCAAAACTATTCATATTGTTGAGCATAGGCAAAATCATATCAACTTCAGCAATTTCTTTGTATTTTTGCACCTGCAATTGCAACTCTGTCAGTTCTTTATCGTCATCTAAACTATTGGTTAGTTTCGAATCTAAACGATATAGATCAATGTCATCGCGTGACAGTAAGCTCATGCATTGATCATCGACACCAAAGTGGCGCACAGAAATTAATGCACCTTGAATACGAAGCTGTTGCAATACAGGTGTGACTCGTTCTGCATGCTGGATGATGTCTGGCGCTGAAAATTGTAGGATTAATGGGTGATTTCGTGTATTACGAATAATCGAGAACAATTTTTCAACCAAATTAACAATTTGTTTATCATGCAACAATACGTGAATGTTCAAATTGATAATGAGTTTAGTATTTGGGTATTGTGTAATAAAATTATAGAGTTGTTTAGATGCTTCAACCAAAATCCAGCGATCTAGTTTGACTGCAAGTTCTACATCGCTATTTAATTCAGTTAAATCTTCAAGAGCTAACCATTGTTTGTCAAAAATCACACCACTGGTGACTTCATAAATATAAGGTTCAGTATCTTGTTTATCATAAAGCTGCTGATATTTCAGATGTATGGTATTTTGCTCAATTGCGCGGTGTAATTCAGTCAGCAACATATGCTCACGGTCCAACTGAGCGCCTAACATCAACGTAGCTGGTGCTTCGTCACTGTCAAAACCAGAGAACTTAATTTCATTAGCTTTGGCTTTTTCATGCTGTAATGGGTGTGATAAGCCTTGAGTAATCAGAAAATCAAATTGCTCCTGACCTTGTATTGCACCTTCAATCTCACTATAACCAATCGTAAACTGTACCGAATAATTTTCTGAATTGAATTCGAGCAATTGCGGTTTTAAAAGTGGAGTTAAACCTTGAAGTTTTGAGTGAAGCAGATCTTCGTTAGCCGCCTGACATAAGCCGATAAAGAGAGCAGGGGTCACTTTAATGACAGTATTATGTGCATGCTCCTGAATAAACCCTTGTACTGCTTTAAGATATTCGCTTGTTTGTACTTGGTTCAGCTTCGCAATTTGCTCATGGAAGTCTGTCAATAAAAATATAACAACTGCATTTTTATTGGCAGGTTCATTCAGCATTTTTCGGTTGAACTGCTCATAAAGGCGAACAGGGTTACTACCAGTTTCAACACCTGTTTTACCAGAATTTGCTTGAGGGTTATCTGTTTCAATGGAAATTTGCACAGCATCCTGTGCATTATCTGGTAAAAACTCAACTCGAAGTAGATTGCCTTTCGATTGTGCATTCGGATTGAGCGATTTAACCTCAAAACGTGCTTGATCGAAATTGCGCTGCGTAATACGTTTAAAACGTTGTTTAAAATCTTGGAGTTGTTCGGGTTGTAGCACATCAAGCAGCGGTAATCCGAAAATTTCCTCTTCTTTTTTAAAGCCGAACAGTGCCAGATATTCAGGATTGGCCTTAATGTGAATGCCTTCCTGAATCACAGCGACAGCTTTATGTGTGTCGTGAGCGTGTGTTTGAATATGAGTTTCGGCAATTTCTAGTTCTTTGAGTAAGTGTTGCTGTGCCTGTAAAGAGCGGCTATATGACAAAGTACGAACAAGACCAATATAAAAACGATCTGGATAATCAAGGTTAAATAAATCGTATACGCCTTTATTAATATAGTTTAAGTATTGTGATGGCTGATAATCCTCAGGGTTTAACAGCAATAATGGAAGCTGTGGCTGATTAGAAGCGTGAATCAGGGCCAAAGCCTGTTCAAACTTTAAGTCATAAGCACGTCCAAACAAGACAACATCCCAATGCGTGTGTAACTGCTTCTCAAAACTTTTAATATCATCGAGTAAAAAAGCATCGACCTGATGACCTTTAGAGGTCAAGAGATCAACAATCTGGTTATAACGGATTTGGTTATCATCGATAATGAGTAAACGAGTCTTAATTTGTTTAAGCTTGTTGGATAAAAAAGCATTTCTCATTTTAGACTTTCCCACACGTCTTGTTTTTTAATGGTATCAGCATGCTGCTGTATATGTTGTTCAAGTATAACCTGTTCATTGTCATTTAATAACTCAAAATCAAATTGCGAGAAGCTTTGGCTAATCAATTTTATCTCATTGAGATAAATTTTAAGCTGTTTATTGCCTAATCGGAGGTTAATTCCTTGTTGCGATTTAAAGGTTTGATGCCCAGGTACAACAAGTGATAGATGAGTTTTGTTGAGTACTTGATTACTGAGCAAAATGGCGGGGTGGTAAAGTACAGTGTTACGGTCAGCACTCAGTTGTACTGCACAGGGAGTTAAGTCTTGAGACAGAATCTCTATACCAAATTCGAGGTGTTTAGGAGATGCCTGTTTTAACCAGCGAATGACTCCACCACGCCAAGGAGTTTGAGCATTTTCCTGTACCAGAATAAATTCGCCTGCGCGGAGTTGTTTTGGAACATCGCCTGTCCAACGAATGCGGTATCCATTGATACTGATGTCCATAATAGTACAGGTATGGATTTGCTTCGCTTCAGGATCAAGTACTGAATACAAGGATTTGTTGTTCGATGTTACAGGTTCATCATTCCAGCCAGATAAGAATTTAGAATTGTTTTGCTGTAGATGAACTTTACTGACTAACTGTAAAGTTTCCTCAAAATGGGTGGCATGCGACAAATAATAATGAGCACTTTGTAAACCAAAAGCCAGTTGAATGGTTGCAACGTAGTCATAACGTTCATAACGACGTTCAGGGATATTATTCAGGACATTTTGAACGTGGAAGATCAAAGATGCGCTTAAATAATGCTTTTCTGTCGGGGAAATATGTTTATTTTGCGGCAAGTTGGCAAGATTAATATGTTCGAGTAATGCTTGTGTCTCAATAAAATAGCAGTCTTCGCTCTTTTTTAACTGTGTATTGTTCAATACAGGAGGGAAGTCTTTATTTGGATCAATAATATAGCGAGACGTTGGGGACTCTTTATCTGTAATTTGAATCAGTTGTACCCACTGATACGAACATTGAAATAAGGCTTGAATTTCTATTGGGCGAATCTGATGGGTATTTAAAATATCCAGTAAATTGATCTGGTTATAGAGTTGATAGATATTACTGAGTTGATGAATAGAACCATGCAGGTAATTAATATCTTCAAGATGAAAATCATGATATTCAGCCAGTATAAAAAGCTGATGCCCGATTCGCCATTGACCAACCAAACTACTTTTATAAAGAACTTGTTGTTGAAATTTGAGTAGGCTTAATTGTTGTAAAGCATAATAGGTGCTCAGACTACGAACATCTTGTAATTGTTTTTTTTGCCGAAAGGCAAATAAAGAAAACTGTTTGGAAGTGAGTTCAGTGTGAGATTGAAAGGCAATATGAATATAAGTACGCGCAATATAACAGCGAAATTGTTGAGCAAGCTCTACGATCGATTCATTGTGATTCATGACCGATGAAACATCGCTGAGAAAATATTTCTCTAATGTTCCAAGGACTTGCTCTAAAGATAAATGTAGACTTTGAATTAAATCAAAACGCAAAGACTCATCACATTTAAGCTCTAAAATTTCAATGACAGCATTCAACAGAGATTTGGATGAATCACCTAAATGCACGGATGGCAAATGTAAAAGCCATTCTTGAATGCCTTTTACACTCGCTGCACAAAAACTTAATTCAGTCCGATATTGTTCAATCGGGGCTGTAAAAAAGTCACTTTGATTGATTGTTGTCATACGTCACCACTAAAAAATAGGCGTTCCATATAAAGGCGTTTTATTGTTTTCTCCCGCAATTTCCCTGACCAATTTGGGGACTAAATATCCTGGTAGTCTCGCGAGTAATTCTGTATAAATTTGACTGATTGAGTCAGTTGCCAAATCAAAATGATGCGCCCCTTTTACTTTATCTAAAACATGTAAGTAATAAGGCGTAACTCGTGCATCTAATAGGCGATAGCTTAATGCTGCAAGTTGTTCGGCAGAATCATTAACTCCTTTTAATAATACCGCTTGATTGAGAACCGTGACCTGTTTTTCAGTTAATCTATGTAACTGTCGGACAGTATAATCATCAATCTCTGACTCATGATTAGAGTGTATCACCAGTATAGTATGCAGCCTACTGTTTTTTAATAAGGAAACGAGCTCTTCATCTATTCGACTTGGAATGACGATCGGCACTCGGGAGTGAATTCGTAGGATTTTTAATTGAGGTAAGCTTTCGAGACGCTCTACCCATAATGCCAGTTTTTGATTGGTCAGTGTGAGCGGATCTCCGCCACTGAGAATGACTTCATTAATGTCTGGATGGTCAAGCAGATATTGACGAATATTGATCCAGTCTTCATTTTTAGGCAAGTTTTCCTGATAAGGAAAATGGCGGCGGAAACAGTAGCGGCAGTGAACTGCACAAGCACCTGTCAAAGTCAGTAAGAATCGCGACTGGTACTTATGTAAAACACCAGGAAGTTGATTGGCTTGCTCTTCTCCAAGTGGGTCGGTAACAAAGCCTGCATGTTCTTCTAATTCGAGGTGATGAGGTAAAACTTGCAGTAAAAGTGGGTCAAATGGGTCGGCAACGTTCATTTTTTCAACGAACGCACGAGGGACACGCAATTTAAACTGTTCAGAAGCGAGGATTGCCCCTGATAATAATTGATCTGTTGAGAGCTGAAGTTGCTGAAGTAACTCTTTTGGGTCAGTAATTAGATCACTGAGTTGAGTTTTCCAGTTTTGCTCTTGGTACAAATAGTTTATCATGCCACACGTTAAAAATAATGCTAGTCTAGCATTAATTGATTTAAGTTAGTAAGTTTGGAGTGAGCCAGTCATGGCCAATTATTCTACAAATGAGTTTAAGCAAGGCTTAAAAGTCATGCTTGATGGTAATCCATGTTCGATCATGGAAAATGAATACGTAAAACCAGGTAAGGGCCAAGCCTTTAACCGTGTGAAATTACGTAACCTTAGAACAGGTAAAGTATTAGAAAAAACCTTTAAATCAGGTGACTCTCTAGAAGCGGCTGATATTGTAGAAGTAGAAATGGACTACCTTTACAACGATGGCGAACTTTGGAACTTTATGGATCCTGTAACATTTGAGCAAATCGCTGCAGATAAAACTGCAATGGGCGATGCTGCAAAATGGTTAAAAGACGATTCAAACGAAAAATGTACGATCATGTTATTTAATGGCGTACCATTAAACGTAAGTGCACCAAACTTCGTGGTTTTGAAAATCGTTGAAACTGATCCAGGTGTTCGTGGTGATACTTCTGGTGGTGGCGGTAAACCTGCAAAACTTGAGACTGGCGCAGTTGTTCGTGTACCACTGTTTGTTCAGCAAGAAGAAAGCGTTCGTGTAGACACCCGTACAGGTGAATATTTAGAACGTGCATAATGGCGAATAAATCCGCTATTATTGAAGGGGTGAGGAGATTCACCCCTTTTTTTATGCCAAAGTATTAGATCAAAATAATAATGTGGGGTGTACATTCACAAGGAATTGTAACAATTTACAATAAAGACAAGCACTGTTTTTAAGCAGGCGAGGAAAAGCATGGACAGTTATCAACATCAAAGTAAAAGTTCTTTTACTTCAAAAATCATGTGGATACTGGTGGCGATCATCGGCGCTGTATCTTTTGGAATGTTAGCTCTTCACCGTGGTGAACATATCAATGCTGTATGGCTGGTTTTGGCAGCCCTGTGTGTGTATAGCATAGCTTATCGTTTTTATAGTCTTTATATCGCAAAGAATATTTTTGAACTCGATCCAAAGCGGCTAACGCCTGCTTATCGTCTTTCCGATGGTCTTGATTATGTCCCTACCAATAAATACGTATTGTATGGGCATCATTTTGCGGCTATTGCTGGTGCAGGTCCTTTGGTCGGGCCAATTCTCGCTGCGCAAATGGGCTATTTGCCAGGCACAATCTGGTTGTTGGCTGGTGTTGTGTTTGCAGGTGCTGTTCAGGATTTTCTGGTGTTGTTTATTTCGGTGCGCCGTAATGGTAACTCACTGGGTGAAATGGCAAAACAAGAGCTTGGCTCATTTGCTGGCATTGTCGTGATGCTCGGTACATTGGGTGTCATGATTATTATTTTGGCAGTTCTTGCATTGGTTGTTGTGAAAGCATTGACCAATAGCCCGTGGGGACTGTTCAGTATTGCCATGACCATCCCAATTGCCTTGTTCATGGGCATTTATATGCGTTTTATACGTCCTGGGAAAATTGCGGAAGTATCTGTCATCGGTTTTGTTTTGATGATGATGGCAATTGTCTATGGTGGTGACGTTGCTCAGCATCCATATTGGGGACCAGTTTTTACCTTGACAGGAACACAACTGACTTGGTGTTTGATCACGTATGGTTTTATTGCTTCAGTTTTACCTGTTTGGTTGTTGCTCGCGCCACGTGATTATCTGTCAACATTTTTGAAAATTGGTGTGATTGCAGGTTTGGCTATAGGTATCGTGATTGCGATGCCGAGCTTAAAGATGCCAGCAATTACTCATTTTATTGATGGGACGGGGCCAGTCTTTGCAGGCAGTTTATTTCCTTTTCTGTTTATTACTATTGCCTGTGGTGCAATTTCAGGTTTCCATGCCTTGGTTGCAAGCGGTACAACCCCGAAACTCATTGAAAATGAAAGCCATATTCGTATGATCGGTTATGGCGGCATGTTGACTGAGTCTTTTGTTGGGATCATGGCGCTGATTTGTGCAACTGTACTTGATCCTGGTGTGTATTTTGCAATTAACTCACCTGCGGCTTTACTTGGTGTCGATGTACAAAGTGCTTCAGAAGCTGTTCGCCATTTAGGGTTTGTGGTTACGCCAGACGCGTTGACATTACTGGCTCAGGAAGTGGGTGAGAAATCAATTCTTTCTCGTGCAGGTGGTGCGCCAACATTTGCGATTGGTATGGCACATATCCTGTCTGAGATTTTTAATAACCGCTCAATGATGGCGTTCTGGTATCACTTTGCCATTTTATTTGAAGCCTTGTTTATTTTAACTGCGGTTGATGCTGGAACGCGTGCTTGTCGCTTCATGGTTCAAGATACTGTTGGGATTGTGATTCCATCGGTAAAAGCGTCACGTTCCTTTGCAGGGAATATGATTGGAACATTTGTCGCAGTTGCAGGTTGGGGATACTTTGTTTATCAAGGTGTAGTCGACCCTTTAGGCGGAGTTAATTCACTCTGGCCATTGTTTGGGATTGGTAACCAAATGCTCGCAGCAATGGCATTAACCCTCGGTACTGTCATTCTCTTTAAAATGAAAAAAGAGAAATATGTCTGGGTGACTATTTTACCGACAGTTTTCTTGGTCATAACGTCAATGGTCGCAGGCTGGCAAAAGATTTTCCACACCAATCCAAAAATCGGCTTTTTGGCACAGGCAAATAAATTTTCTGATGCCATTGCGCGGGGTGAGGTGTTAAAGCCTGCAAAATCCTTAGCTGAAATGCAGACTATTGTGTTGTCCAATCAAATCAATGCAGCATTATGTGCGTTCTTTATGGTGGTGCTTGTGGTGATGATTTTTGCTTCAATTGGTGCTGTTCGCCGTGCGTTAGCAAGCAATAAACCAACGGTTAATGAAGCGCCTGCCGAGTATGCCGATGTTGTTTCAGAAACAGTTGTTACTGCACGAGTTTCAGGAGAATCATCATGAATTTGAAATTTGCTAAACAGGGAACAACAGTTGTGGCAAAAATCATCAAGATGACGATTTTGTCGCAAAAACATCTGCTACTGTCACCTAAAAACTGGTCGAAAATAGCAGTACTTTGGCAGCGATTGCAGCAAAGCTTTCGCTTAATGGTCGGTGTGCCAGATTATGCAACTTATTTGGAGCATATGCGCCAGCATCATCCAGACCTGACGCCAATGGATGCAAAAACGTTTTATCGACATTGTGTCGATGTGCGTTATCCTTCTGCAAAATCAGGGATCAAAAAATGCCCATGTTAATTGGCTAAGCTTAATTCTTTGAATGACTGGTCAAACGGTGTATGTTACAACATGCACCGTTTTCTATTTTTTAGGCATAATTTATGTGGGAAGTTCATAAAAAACAACAAACTGTAAATGAAACAGATTTCGAAGGTCAGCTCGCAGTATTTTTTCCAAAAATTAAACAGTTTTTATTCGAAATTAATCAAATTATTTTAGATAAGCCACAACAAACTGAATTGGCATTAGCTGCTTTGCTGGCGGGTGGCCATGTTTTATTTGAGGATTTGCCCGGTTTGGGAAAAACAACCTTGTCGCATGCCTTGGCAAAATTGACAGGTTTAAGCTTTAACCGCATTCAGTTTACCAATGATATGTTGGCGAGCGATGTGATCGGGATCAATTTATTTAATCAAAAAATCCAGCAATTTGAATTTAAGCAAGGACCGATTTTTACCCAGATTTTATTGGCGGATGAAATTAACCGTAGTAGCCCGAAAACACAGAGCGCCTTGCTTGAAGCGATGGAAGAGGGCAGCGTAACTTTGGATGCGGTACATTATCGCTTGCCTCAGCCATTTTGGGTGGTAGCGACTCAAAACCCGTTATTTCAAAGTGGAACGTATGCGTTGCCTGAATCCCAGTTAGACCGATTCTTAATGCGTTTGTCACTGGGTTATCCATCACGGTCTGCCGAACGCGCATTATTGACTGATCCAAGTCGGCAGAGTTTATTGTCAGAATTACCCGAAATTTTTTCTGCACAGGATTTGCTGGCATTGCAGCAGTTACGTCAGCAGATTGAAGTTAGTGATGCAGTTCTGGATTATATTCTCGATTTGGCTGAAAAAACCCGTACAGGTTTACAGGGACTATCCACTCGAGGCGTAATTGCCCTGAAAAATGCAACACAAGCCTATGCGATGATACAGCAGAGAGCGTTTGCAACCACAGATGATGTACAGGCAGTTTTTGCTGCTGTAGTCGCACATCGGATTGGTTTGAGTGAACTAGAAACACAACAATTGATGCAGCGAGTACCTGTGAGTTATTAATTTTGAATTAGAATGAGAATAGCGCATGCGTCAGAAAATTTTAGCGTGGATGAGTCGGCGCTTTCAAATGCAGGCAGAAAAACAAATTAAGCAGCGTGATATTTTGGTGTTCTTGCATCGGGATGGCATTTTATATGGTGTGTTGATTGTTTTAACTTTTATTGCAGGCATTAACTACGCCAATAATCTGGTGCTGAGTTTATGTTTTTTGGTCAGTGCACTTTTAGCCATGAGTTTTTATCTGGCATTTAAACAGTTACATGGACTGAAAATTGAGCTGCTCAGTGATGATGATGTCGGGCAGGTCAATCAACCGTTTATTTTAAGATTGCGTTTACATCAGCCAAAAGCCAGCCCACGATTTTTACGCATTGAAATTGCAGAACAGACTTTATATATCATGATGAAAGACGTCACGCAGGATATTCAGATCAGTTTGCATCCTGAAGCACGTGGGCGCTATATTTTGCCGCGCTGCCGCATTATGGCAACTTATCCTTTTGGTCTGGTTCGGGCATGGACGTATTTGTATTTTCAACATCAGGTTTGGGTTGCCCCGCAAGCTGTGCAGATGCAGCGTGAGAGTAAACTGAGCCACCGCCATCAGCAGCAAAATTTGGAAGAATTTCATGATCTGCGTAATTATGTCGATGGTGATAGTTTGCAGCGCGTGTCATGGAAGCATGTGGCGCGTGATCAAGGCTGGTTTGTCAAACGCTTTGAACAAGAACCGAATCTACAGATCCAGATTATTGAATATTCCAAAATGCCCAGTGCCATGCATGAAGTTCGCCTTTCGATGATGATGGCACTGGTTGAACAGTGTGAACAGGAAAAACGTGCTTATGGCATGTTATTACCTAAAGCCGAGCTGGTCGTGGGTTCAGGTATTCGCCAGTATCAGCAAGCCAAGAAATTTTTAGCGCAGGCATAAATCATGAATAAACAAATCCAGTTTTTGCTATTGGGTGTGCTGTTACTGATTCTGCTTGCCCAGATTGCTTTTGCTCCTGTCAGTTTGCTGGTTGCATATGCCGTTGTGTGGCTCGGTACATTACGCATATTTGGACGTAAGAAATCTTTGGTACTGCCTGCAGTATTTCGTGGTGGCTTTATTGTTGTTGGGTTGGCGTGTATTTATTTGCAATATCGGACATTTTTTGGCGTTGAAGCTGGCGTTGCATTCTTGAGTTTGTGTTTGTATGGCAAGGCGCTAGAAAGTAAAGATAAACGTGATGCTTTGGTCAGTTTCAACTTTGCACTTTTTGTATTTGCCAGTTTGTTTTTATATACCCAAGCCTTTTATATGGCAATTCTGGTTTTTTTGGGTGTGGTTGTGTCATTGCTGGGGCTGTATGCCATACAGAAAGCCGACTTCACCGAACATGCTTTGCCCAGTAAAAAAGAGCTATGGACAGACACACTGCATATTTTTAAGGCAATTTTATTTGCGGTTCCGTTTTTTATCATTTTATTTTTGTTTTTTCCACGTCTGCCACCGCTCTGGTACATTCCATTACCTGATCAGAATAAAGCAGTCACAGGCGTCAGTGATACTTTGTCGCTTGGCGATATTGCTGAACTTTCTCAATCGAATGCCTTGGCATTTCGTATAGTCTTGCCTGTTACAAGTTTACCACCACGTTCTGAACTGTATTGGCGGGCAATGGTGCTTGATCGTTTTGATGGGCAGAAATGGAACAGTAGCGAAATCAATCAACAATGGCAAACAGAAAAACAGCCAGAATTGGCTCAGGCAAAACATCTGAATTATAGCTATTTACCAGCCGACTCTGAACAGCGCTGGGTGATGGGGCTAGAACATTCCGTGCCAGCCAGTCAACGCTATGTTCTACGTCAAGATGGCAGTATTGTCTCACGTCGAGCTGTGCAATCCACTCAGCCAATTGTATTGACATGGGTATCTGCCTCGTCAATCGATAGGCAATTGCCCGAATATGTACGCTACATAAATCTGCAACTGCCTGAAACAGATCCTCGCAGTAAGGCATTGGCAGCCCAGTTGTATCAAGAAAGCGGGCAACAACCTGAACGCTATATTCAGCATGTGTTGAACTGGTATCGTCAAAATAAATTTAGCTATAGCCTCAGTCCAGGAATATTGCAGGGCGATCGCGTCGATCAATTTTTATTTCAGACACGAGTCGGTTTTTGTGAACATTTTGCATCGAGTTTTGTAGTGCTTATGCGCGCCGCAGGCATTCCTGCACGCGTGGTGGTGGGTTATCAGGGTGGGCAGCCTGCACCCGATAATCAAAGTTGGGAAGTCCGTCAGCTTGATGCCCATGCATGGGCAGAAGTGTGGGTAAATCAGCATTGGCAACGTGTTGACCCTACTGCGTTGATTGCACCACAGCGTATTGATAATGGCATGCAAAATTATCTAAGCGAAACACGTCAGCAAAATAGCTCAACACTGTTTAGCCCCCAACGTATGTCCTTGATAAATCAGTTACGTGTATGGAGTGACTATGCCAGCTATCAATGGCAAAGCAAAGTTGTGGGCTATGATGTCGAGCAGCAGCGCAGTTGGCTGCGGTCATGGGGAATTAATTCACAGACGAAATCATTGTGGGTGCTGATTACAACCATCTTAAGTATTTTATTGTTGTATATCGCAGTGATTGTATGGCGGAATCGTCCCCAGCGTACTCAATATGAGAAGTTAATTCACCAGTTTAATCAAAGGCTGGATCAAGATTTGCAGAAAATGCCAGAGGAAACCTTTCAGAAATGGATGTTGCGGTTGAGTTTGCTGACTTTACCTGAGCAACAGCCTATTTTTAAGCGGTTGATTGATTTGCAACATTGCTTGGTTTTTCAGAAAAAACAGCAACATAAAGCTGAAATTTGGAAAGAATTTGCTCTTTTGCTTAAAGAGTGTTCAATTGTTTTGAGCAAGCGCAGAAAAATCTTGTCAAGCCAATGAAATCTGAATATGATACAGGCACTTTAGGCGTATAGCTCAGTTGGTTAGAGCGCTACGTTGACATCGTAGAGGTCTCCAGTTCGAGTCTGGATATGCCTACCAAGATAAAACAAGGGTTTACAAGTAATTTCAATAGCTTGTAAGCCCTTTTTTAATGCCTGCCTATGTTGCGCCTGTTGTGCTTGTTGTAGTTTTCGCAACAAATAAACCCTGTTTTGTGTCATGATTGTGTCAGCTTTTGTGTCAGGAATAGTCCTGAGAACACTTGCTTGAAACCGTAGCGCTCAAAATCGGGGAAAATTTACATGAAATTACCAAAACCAAGAAAAAGAGGTAATAGTTGGTCAGTTTCTATCATGATCAACGGAAAACGAGAGTACTGCACGCGAGACACAGAACAAGAATGTAAAACATGGGCAATGCTTCGTCTTGTAGATGCCAGCTCAACTCCGAAAGAAGAAGTAGAAGCGAAAAAGAATGTAATGACCTTTTGGGATCTGTTCCAGATGTACTACAAAGAACATGGTCGAGATACAAAGTCTAAAAAGTATATTCGTGAGCAGCTAGATTCATTTGAGAAAAAATTCGGGCAACTAGCTTACAAGAACATTTCTGATATTACAGCACAAGATTTGACGTTTTGGAGAAACAAGAGACAGAACGAGGTTTCAGACGGCACAGTATTAAAAGAAATATCTTTATATAGCGCTGTGTTTAGTTTTGCTCAAAAAGACCTGTTCATGATTAAGTCCAATCCGTTCTTTGGTGTGAAGAAACCGAAAAAGCCAAAGGCACGAAATAGGCGTATTACTGACGATGAAATTGAGCAGATCCTAAAGGCACTGGATTATGAGCGCGGTACAATCCCTAAAAAGAGCAGCCACTATGTTGCATGGGCATTTTTATTTGCATTAGAGACAGCAATGCGCCGTGGTGAAATTCTTGGCGTTAAAAAAACAGATATTTATTCAGATCATATTCATTTGCCTGAGACCAAGAATGGTGAAGCACGTGACGTTGCATTAACCAGACCAGCGCGTGAGCTCTTAACTTTGGTAACAGGTAATAGTCATGAAAAATTAATTCCAATGACTGAAAATGCTTTTAGACTTCAATTTGAGCGCACCAAAGCAAAAATTGGTTTGGATGATCTACATTTCCACGATACACGACATGAAGCCATTACAAGGCTGGTGAATTTAAGACGTGTACCAGTAGAAGTACTAGCCAAGATAACAGGGCATAAGACGATCAAGGTTTTGGTGAATACCTATTACAACCCAAACGTAAAAGATATTGTGAAGATGTTAGATGATGAGGGCTGACGCTAATTTTTGCGTCTAGCCCCACGAGTTTTGGTTTTTGTTGGATTTAATATGCTATCCGCAACCAATGGGTTATAGAGGTATTTCCCGTCACTTCCCTGATTATGCTCAGCTAGTTTTCGGCGTACTGTTTGAGTGCTAATACCATAAATTTTGGCAAGCTGAGACGATGAAAGTAACTCATCGTCTTTACGCTTCAGCTCTACAATTTCAGCACCACCAACACGATCACCAATGTAAACCTGTGGAGGTTGTTCACTAACAACGGTGATTGTATATGTTGACGCTACCATGATTTACCTCACTTCATTCCATAATATTGACAATAGCCATCAATCCGAACGGTAAAACCCTGACAAGTTACACAGAAGTCAGTCATTGGGTTGCTCCTTTAAAGTGACTTTCGTTCAATTCTTTTCTTAAACTTAAATCAATGAATCGATCACCACTTTTGATGCGCTGGTAAATGTCTCTATAAGAAATAAAATCACTTTCACTGATTATCGGGTCAAACTTACTTTTCCCACCAATAGCGCCAGTGTTGAGTGCCGCACCATAGACCACGCCTTTATGGGGTTTTCCAATTTCCATGCACTTACAGCCAAAACGATGCATGTATTCAATCTTTCCGCACTCAAGGCATTTGGTATTGCCACTTGAAACAACATAACAACCTGAGCGTTTTACCCATTTTTTCAAGCGACGACGGAATTTAAATAAGCGCTTTTGGCTTCCGTACATCTGCTTTTTTGTCACTTTGGGGAACTTGGAAATAAAATCATTCAATGTTGTCATGACCTTCTCCCTGTGCTGCTTCGATCATGGCTTTGTAATTTACAATTAAATTATTAACATGCTCTTTGCTCTCATATCCAGCGGATATCATTTTTCCAGTCGGCTCTTTCGGCACCAAAACAAAACCTTCATGCACTTGAGCTGCTTCCAGCTTCGCCTTCAGATCGTTGATTTCACGTTGCTTAGCTCTAATTTCATTTAATGAAATTTGCTCTTGAGCTTCCGCACCTGCTTCAAATGCTGAATACATTGAGTTAGTTTCATCATCCAAATATTCAGAACATTCATCATCTTCATCAGATTTCTGAAGAAGTTCTTCATCAAAATCAGGGTTGGCTTGCAACCATTCTTCATACGCTTGTTGTGTTTCTTGAATGTTCATTTCTCACCGCCTTTCAAAAGTGGAAGCAAATTTTCTTCATACCAAACTGCAAAGCGCTCATTATCTTCAGTAAAAACTTGATCTTGCTTGGCAATATTTTCACGATGCTCCTGAATAGATTCAGGGTAGGGCAAATGATGCTTATCAAAATAATCCTGAGCTTTCTCATACATCTGCCAAGTTGGATCATCGGCTTGTTCTAGCAAATTCAATAACCAGTCACGCGACTCATCATCATTCTTTTCAATCAATGCACATGCAGCGACAACAACAGCATTGTTATGCAAAGCAATCATTTGACAGTGCTTTAATTCACTCAAATCAAGCATGAACATAAAGCATTCGGATAGATCAGAGCTAAGCGTTGCTTCAACGCCATCTTTGGCAGCTTTACGCAAAATCTCTTTTTGTCGATCAAACCATTGCCAGCGTTGCTCTGGCTTCATTTTTTCTAAACTTTCAGGAAACTTGATCATATTGATCTCCAATTTAAGTAAACCCCCATCGGCGCAGAGGGGTGGCTGCTTACTCAACCTTTTGCCTAGTGGTTTTTGTGTTCCTAGCTACTCTTTCATGCCAATTGCGCCAACAACTGGCAGACTGACTAAGGAGTGTCTTTCACTATTTCCCCACCACATAAGGGGCTACAGGCTGATCCACCGCGCTTACAGCCAAGCGAGACATCCATGTCGGTGGGTGGTGTTATGCTGTTAAAGCTTTACGCAAATACGGATCAAGCTCATTTTGTTTAAGCAACCAAGCTTTGTAGTCGCTTGGTAGGTCTTTAACTGCTGTGCCTTTGTGCTTGCCAAAGGTGATGACTGAAGGGATACGGGCATCTTCTGAAAGTTGATATAAATGCTCTAAATCAGTAGCTTGAAGATTATTCACGATGCTTTTTAGAATCTTTCCAGTGAGCAATACATCTTGTTTGGCATTGTGTGCTGAACGCAGTTGATCACGTACAGATGGAATCCCCTCAAAGATCATGTATGTCAGGGCAGAGATATTGTGTGCTTCAGCTTCAGGCCATACTTTACGTGCCAGTGCCAACGTGCAAATGGCTTTCAGATTCGATGTATCAACACCACAGCGCTTGATTGCTTCAATGTCATAATCAATGTTGTGACCAATGATGTACTGAGCAGATTCAGGCAGTTTGAACGTGGTGTGTGCTGGCTTGTCAGCAATGTCGCTTTCCAAAATGTGGTGTACAGCCATAGCGCCGTATGAAATAGGTTCACCAACTGAGTAATACTCATCAAAAGCCTGATCAGCAAAAACAGATGTAGAGCCGTCTTTTACTTCGCAAGGCACATAAGCAATTTCAATCGGAAGGCCCTGTAATTTATTGGTTTCAGTATCAAGAATAATTGCTTTCATTATGCAAGGCTCTCTTTGGCTAAGTTGTCGATGTCTGCTTGGACAGCAGTAAGTGTGTTCACATCAATTTGGGTGAGGGCATCAATTCCAAGGTGTTCACAAACTGTCTTCACATCAAGCCCACGTTCGGCTATAAATGCTTGAAGTTGGTCGCGCTGTTCATCAGAAATGGCTTGGAATTCAGGCGGGTTGCCCCACTTATTACTCTCTTTATTAAATTTGCATTTAAGCTCTTTGGCGCGTAAAAGCATGGTTTGGCGCATTGATTCAGCATAAACATGCTTTGACTCAACCATGTCATGCAAAGATTCAGTGAGCTGATCAAGATCAGAGGCATATTCAGCCTCTTTACAGCTTTGCTGCCAATTCTCAAGATCTTCATTCGCTTTGATAGTGGCAAGCTGCTCAGGGGTAAGCGTATTAATGTGAGCTTTAGCTTGGGAAATCATGTCCGCCAAAAATGTAGGGTTGGCTTTTAAGTCGGGAACATACACTTCACCAGATTCACCACCCAAAGCACCTGCATTTTTTGCATGGTGTGCGCTTGATGGGTTGAAGTTAATGACACGTACCGATTTACCTTCTTGTGTACGAGCAGTGGTTAAATAACCCATAATGTCGGCAATACGATAAAGCTCATTGCGGTTTTTACCGCCCAGATCTGGACGATAGATGACTTGTTCGCCGTTCTGATCTTCTGAAGCATGTGCAATGAAAACCACATCTTTGCCCATGCCAATGAGCATGTGTACATAGCCCTTAAAGATGTTGTTTGCGGAACCTTGAGCTTTAAGCTTCAAAGTCCCGTCTTGTTGGCGGTTATTCGGAATAGACATTAGGTGCGATTTAATACACTCAAGCATTGCGCCCACAGTATCCAAAACAATTGTGTTGTATGGTGCCAAGTCTTGCGCAGTCAGGTTTGCAACATCAGTCCATTTATTCACTGGAACAACCGCGCCACGACGTAACTCACCAGTACGATGAGCACCCTTGTCAAAGTCAAAAGAAATTGCTTTGTCAGCAGTGAAACCCATAGAGGTTTTACCAAGACCAGGATCAGCGTAAATGTAGGTGATAATTGCGTTTACCTGCAAAACCTGATCAGCAGTAATAATATTTAAAGCCATGATATTTCCCCTGAATTAGTGCGAGTAACCGCGACGATGCTTGTATGCTTGACGCGAATAAACTGGAATGTTTGAGCGCTGCATAGCTTCGGAAAACTTGCGTCGCTCAGCGAAAACCACGTCACGCATGTTTCTTAAGATCCAGTCTTTAGAAGCCAACACATCTTGAGAAACAGGGGTGTTCACGCCGTCTTTCACGGTGAAGATTTCTGTACAAGTTGCATTTGCTGCATATGTTGTATGACCAAGGCGTACTAGATAAAGGCCAGTACGTGCGTCTTTGCCAAGGAATTCGGAGAATTTGTCAGGGTAGGCTTGAGCATTCATTATCGTTCTCCCTTCTTAGCAGCTTGGTAAAGGCTTTGAGCTTCACGCTCGCTTTGAACCTGTACTTTCACGACAGTAGCTTCGCGCTCTTGATGGTCTGCTTCACGGATTGCAGTAAAGAACACAACACAGAAGATGATGAGTGCGACAAAGGCAGGGAATATGAGTCCCGACTTTGATTTGACAGATAAAAGATTTTTTTCCATAATGACCTCGTTGTGTTGAAAAGCCCCGTCGCCTGCAAGTGTTGGGGCTTTTGTTTGTCTATGAGGTTTAGTTTAGTAAACTGAACAAATATGTCAATACTTTTGTTTATTAAAATGAACAAATATTTATTTTGTTAAACTTTATTTTTTTATAGGCAAAATAAAACCCACTTTCGTGGGCTTATGGTGAAATAACTCTACTTATAAGATTACTCACAAGGATTGATCCATGATCCACATTCACCAGATGATACGACTCCTGAGTTTTTAGATTTAATTTTCTCAAGTGCATCTAAGTCAAGTCTCATTAATTCACTAGATATATTTGATATATCAGACTTTAATTCCTTATTCTGCTTCCACAGATATGCGCTAAACCCAATATTTATTAAAATTAAAGCAAAAAATAATATAGGTATAATTTTGTTTTTCATTAATATTTTAAACTCCGATGATGTTCAACTACTACCCCAATGATCGATATATCGATTTGTGTTGAGTTATATGTTGGGTAATCAGGATTTAGCGGAACAAGCTCAATAATCTCAACGCCATGCTCATTAATTCCAATCACTCTGTATTTTTTGAATGTTGTCATAGCAATTCCATGTTGAACCTCTTGAGCAATCACAAGAGATCCTGGTTTTGGAGCAAGGGCAGCATCAACAACAATCTCATCACCTGGTTGAAAGTCTGGTGACATGCTATATCCATCAACTTCTAACGAAAAAACAGCATGTTCATCACTCCCAATATACGATGTATATGTTTCTCCCTTTGGATTAAGTCCATCATAAACAACATCTTTCCATGCTCCAGCTTGAACAAAATCCAATACAGGTATAACTCGAAGTGTTTTACCTGTAAGCCTGATATTTACAGGATTTTCAATATTTAAACTTTGTTGCTGTTGTGATTCTTTTCCAGTTATTAACCAATCTGGAGTTGTTTTTAATGCATCTGCCAATGCAATTAATCTACTTCCTGTTGGTGTATTTGCACCGCTGATCCAGTTAGTTACAGTTCCTTTGCTTGCACCTGTTACAGCCACAATATCTTTATGTTGTAGCTTAAGCTCATTCATTCTTTTCAAAATACGATCTGATGTGCTTTGCATAGCTAATTTTTCCTAAACCATTGTTCAAAATACTAAACAATAAAATTGACAGACTCCTAAACTTATAGTTCAATAAACTAAACTAATTCGTTTTGGAAACTAAACATGACTGTTGATGACTTAAAAACTTTTTATCAAGTTGATAGCGACGCCGCTTTAGCGCGAAAACTCAAACGCAACCGCTCTGTAATTCACTACTGGAAACACTCAGGCATTCCAGAAAAAACCCAGTCCTACTTCGAAGTTTTGTCAAAACGAAAATTAAAAGCAGACCTAAATATCGCTGGATGAAATCTATGGCTGAAAAATTAACTGAAAGCATCACTTTCAAAGTCACATATGAAGAAAAGCGTGATCTTGAAGCTATCGCAAAGGCTGAAAAAACCGATGTTTCTAAATTAAGTCGTGCGTACATGAAGGCAAAAATCCAAGAAGTGAAGGAATACCTAAATTCTCTCAGGGAGTTGGATCGTCTTACCACAGATACAGTGGATACGCCTTTTTTTGAGCTGACACCTGAACCACTGCAAAAACCACAGGCACAAAAAAAGCTCAGTTGTTACGACCAACTGAGCCTTATCTGCCATCCCACTGCTAAGCAATGAAACGGAGTAGAGCCATGAATTTAGCACATAAACATGAACCACCTCAAGCCGAAGTTGTTCAATTTCCAAAGCAAGAGCGCGTCACTATGGCAAGTAAACAAGAGGGGTATACAAGAACACCGAATTATCTTGTTGATGATGACTATGTGGCAGAAATGTCGGGTAATACCCTGAAATGCTATGTAGTTCTTAATCGATTTACTGAGGGGTTCTCTCGTCAAAATTGGGCAATAGATTCTAAGTTTTTACTCAAAAAAACTGGAATCAAAAAGCCGCACACTCTATTTGAATCTTTGAAATACCTAGAAGAAAAAGGGTTGATTTCTGTTGAGCGTTTAGATGGAAAACCTAGCAGATTCTCTATATCAAACCCATGCCAAAAAACGGCACTGGTTAGCACATCCCATGCCGAAAAAGGGCATAACACCCATGCCGAAAAAGGGCATAACACCCATGCCGAAAAAGGGCATA
>NZ_KI530762.1:1020799-1219792 GCF_000488275.1 Acinetobacter brisouii CIP 110357
CACCCATGCCGAAAAAGGGCATAACACCCATGCCGAAAAAGGGCATAACACCCATGCCGAAAAAGGGCATAACACCCATGCCGAAAAAGGGCATACAAAGAAAGAAAGTATTCAGAAAGAAAATTCTAAAGAAAACTTTAAAGAAAGTGAGAGCGCAAATTCTCCTGAATCCATCCTGCAAATCTGGCAACCAAATACCAATGATTTGAACGCTTGGTTACGCCGTTCAGGTGAAATGGCTTTGACTGAAAACCTGATCGAGCAAGTTCTACTTGAATTCAATCCGTACTACGAATCGAAGTACCGCATGGGGTTGTTATCTGAAAACCAAATGTACTCAAACTTTGTGAAGTGGGTGAAACGCGGTGTGAATTTCAATAGCTCAAAGTCAGCACCCAAACCAAATTCCCGCAACGTCAACGATGTATGGGGTGAGCCTAAGCAATATGCCCCTGCAAGTGACATCGACACAGAGGGGTATCTATGAACGCCATGACTTCCTTTGATCAATTCAAGACTGTGCAAGCAGCACAAATTTGCCCGATCCACAAAACCGAAATGATCAAGTTTGGCCCAACAGCCCAATGCAAGGCATGTGCGATTGAACTTGTAAAGCAAGGCAATATCGAGCATGACGCTGCTGTCAACGAAATGGTTCGTAAAAACCACTTTGCAGGGGCAAAACTTCCTGAGCGCCATGCTGAATGCGGATTCAAGAATTACGCCGTGAATAACCACGGTCAGCAATACGCAAAAGAAACCTGTCTCAAATTCGCAAAATTAATCAATTCAGGATCAGTGGCAAACCTGATCATGGTTGGGCGAACTGGAACAGGGAAAACCCATCTTGCATGCGCCATTGCCCGTAATGTGCTAGATGCTCGTAAATTCGCGAGATACGTCACTTCTGAGCAAATGGCTACCGACATAGCGGACGCATGGAAAAAAGCCGATGACAGCGAAGCCAGCGCAATCTATCGCTATACAGAGTACGACTTCCTGATCATTGATGAGTACGGATTGCATGATCAGCATGAAAAACTGCTGCAACTCGTCCACAAAGTGCTCTATGCACGCTATGACGCGAAGAAATCAACCATGATTATTTCCAACTGGACGAAAGAGCAATTGCAGCAAAGTTTGGGTGATCGTTTGTGGTCTCGTTTTCAACATGATGGATTAACACTGGTCGAGTGTAATTGGGCTGATGCTCGAATTGGTAGCGGAGTGGGTGGGGTATGAACATGAATTTAAACCTTTTCCCACATGAATTGATCATCGATAACTTTGCAGGCGGTGGCGGTACTAGCACAGGTCTTGAGGCTGCTTTCGGTCGACCTGTTGATGTTGCAATTAACCATGATCCAAAAGCCTTGGCGATGCATCGAGCTAATCATCCTGACACAAAACACTATTGTGAGTCTGTCTGGGATGTTGATCCAATTGAAGTGACTGGCAATCAACCTGTTGGTCTTGTTTGGCTTTCTCCTGACTGCAAGCATTTCTCAAAAGCGAAAGGTGGCAAACCGGTTGAAAAGAAAATTCGCGGTCTTGCTTGGGTAGCATTACGCTGGGCGGCGAAAACACGACCTCGCGTCATCATGCTTGAGAATGTCGAGGAGTTTAAAACTTGGGGCCGTGCTGCTGAGGATGGTCGTCCATGTCCAAAACACAAAGGCGAAACCTTCAGAAGTTTTGTTAAGGCGCTACGCTATCAGGGTTATCAGGTTGAATGGCGTGTGCTTGTAGCATGTGACTTCGGTGCACCAACTACACGTAAACGATTTTTTCTGGTTGCTCGACGTGATGGATTGCCAATTGTTTGGCCTAAAGCAACTCATGGGAAGCCTGAGAGCTTGGAAGTTAAAAAAGGCAAGTTGAAACCATGGCGCACAGCGGCAGAATGCATTGATTGGTCTATCCCATGCCCAAGTATCTTTGAGCGATCAAAACCACTTGTGGATGCTACATCGCGCCGTTTGGCAAATGGTTTAGTTCGTTTTGTCATCAATAATCCTGAGCCATTCATTGTTGGTGTTGATAATCAACACATTGCACCAGTAATGACTGAAATTGCGAATACATCAACTCCGCGTTGCATGTCAGCAAATGAGCCGCTTCGGACTATATGTGCTCAGGTGAAAGGTGGTCATCATGCTTTGGTTACTGCATTTTTAGCCAAGCATTACACGGGTGCCACTGGAAGTGATGTAAAAGAGCCAATCCACACCATTACCGCAAAAGACCATAACGCACTGGTAGCAGCAACCCTGATCAAGCTGAGAAAAGATTGTGTTGGTCAATCAGTCCAAGATCCGCTGCATACCATCACTGCGGGCGGCGGGCATTTTGCAGCGGTATATGCATTCTTAACAGCATTTTATGGAAACGAGAAAGACGGCAATAGCTTGGCTACTCCGCTTAGAACGATTCCAACCAAAGATCGATTTGGTTTAGTGACCGTAAAAGGCGTGCTACATCAAATTGTTGATATTGGCATGCGTATGTTCCAGCCAGTCGAATTGTTCAAAGCACAAGGTTTTCCAAGTACATACATCTTCAGTTACGGCATTGATGAGCATGGAAACACGATAAAGCTAACCAAAACTGAGCAAGGTCGCATGGTTGGTAATTCAGTTCCACCGCAATTATCAGAAGCACTTGTACGTGCCAATTTCAGCCATGAAAGCAAATACCAGGGGGCAGCATGATCTACATTTCAGAACAAATCAAAGAAGCGCTTAAAACACTGGCTGAAATTAAACGCCGTCCTCCTTATGAGCTTTGCATCGTGAAGTCTGTGCTTAACGCTTATCGCAATAATGAGCATCACAGTTTGAAAGCTGAGCTTGATGTGGTGCTTCAGCAGAAGTTTCCGAGATTAAATCGACCTAAGGAAATCATTATCGTACGTGAAAAACCTGCAATGGCAACCGATGAGCAGTATCAGGAATTTGTTGAAGCGGCACGTGCATTCACTGGCGCAATGAAGTTCATGGCAACACTTGCGAGAATCAATGCAACTACGGTTTCACTGATTGCAAATCGTGGGTTTATGCGAGTGCATGAATATCAGCAATTTCAACCGCATTTCGCGGCTGTGTTTGCTGAGCAGGCTAGACATTTGCAGCCTAAGCCTAAGGCAGAGTCGAAACCAAGAGTTAAGAAACCGAAGAACAACAACGGGCAGAAAGTCATGCGTCAGATTATGAGCGCATCTGTGGCTGAAGCGCGGAATAGAAAGGGGGTGGCGGCGTGAGCTTAATCGAACAATTGGGTGGGTATGAGAAGGCTAAAGAAGAATTAAATTGGATTAAAACATACATGTGGGCATCTAAAGAAATGTGGATGTTGGAGAAAGAGCTTCTTAAATACCGCCGTGAGCATGTGATTTATGAGGTTAATGATCAAGTGGTTTTGATCAATAAGCCCGACTTATCAAAATCTCTACATAGGGTTTTGGCTGTTCATGCTCCAACAACTATTCATGTTTGTCCTATAAATCAGGTCAGTGGAAATGATCTATTGATTCTTGGTTTTAATGCAAGTCCATTCTATTTGAGACATGCCTCCGATGAAGAATTTAAAGCGGGGCATCGACTATGACCCCACGCGACTTTCTAATTTTTATGATCCTTTTAATTGCCTTCTGCCTTTTGGCAGGGGCATCTGGTTACAGCACAAATCATGCTTTGGGGTGGTTATAAATGCGAATGACTGAACAACAGCTACAAGAGCATTTAAAACGCCACGGAATCAAGCGCCATTTGGCGCTAGATCAACAAAAACAGAAAAGTGAAGCTGCCATACATGCGAAGCTAAAAAAAGCGAATACGGAGGATTTAGAGCGTAATTCAGAAATTATTTTAAGTTGTGAAATTGGAATGATTCCACCGTCAGTAAATCATTATTGGGTAACCAGTGGTAAGCGCCGTTTTTTAAGTGACCGTGCACGAGATTTTCATGATCTTGTGCGCGTCATTGTTCCAGCCCATCAAACAAAAGAAAGACTCAAATTAGAAGTGACTTTTCATTTCCCTGATCGTCAGTGTCGGGACATTGATAATTACCTGAAAGCGACTATCGATAGCTTGGTGAAGTGCGGCTTATGTGTTGACGATGAGCAGTTCGATGTACTTGTTGTGAAACGTGGAAACATCGTCAAAGGCGGTTTAATTCGATTGATAGTGAGTGAATTAGAATAATGGGAGCATATGTGATGAATCAGGATTTAAGTGTTGATAATACTGTGCTTTTTGAGTCTCCTCGCGCGCGCGCGCGTTTTGTCTCAGCAAAAGAGCAAGCCAAAGATTTTATTAAGAAAAAACGTAAATACCGCCGTCCTGATTTTCCTCGCATGATTCTGGACTTGCGTAACCTTGGTTGGTCTCATGAAAAAATCGCTTTTGTGCTTGATGTGAAAAACAGCAGCACTGTTTCAGCATGGGCAACTGGATCAAAACCATTCTTTGAACACGGCGAACAATTCATTGAGCTGTGGAGAGATCAAACCAAAGTTGATCGTGTGCCGCGTATTGGTGAATTAGATTATCACTATGAAATCGGTCAGCTTGGGCTTGGTATTCCACGCAATCAGATTTACTTCTATCCACACCCAACACGCGCAGAAGTAGCAACCGAGCAGCTACATGTGACACTTGATACTTTTGCAGAGCAGATCGGTTTGAGTTTTGATTAATCACCCAACAAACCACAATCTTAAATATCAAACACTAGCCCTATTCAACCGAGTAGGGCTTTTTTATGGCACGTACAGTACGCACACCAGGCGCAACAGAAGAACCAACCGAAGAAGCGAAAGAACCTGTTGCCACTGAGCAAGAAAACGAACCAATGGTTGGTGAACAGGTGTCTCATTCAGGCGAAACAGAAGACTTTATGCCTGCTTGGGCTGTTGCAATTCTGGATGGTCAGAAACGCATTGAAAACAAGCTTGATGCACTTGCAGCAGAAGCGGGCTTAAAAATCACTAAGCCACCGCGTTTCAAGTTTGATCCAGCAAAAGGTCATGTAATGGAGTAATCGCAATGTGTGGTGGAAAAGTAGCTAAAACCGATCCTGAAGCAGAAGCTCAAGCAGCAGCCGATAAAGCAGCCGCAGAAGCAAACAAGAAGAAGGCTTTACGCAATAGTGCAAAGCAGGGAAGTTTGCTTGCAAGTGCAGCAGATACAAGCAATGCAGCTACCAGTGGCGCTAAAACAACATTAGGCGGTGGTTAATATGGATTTGGCTCAGCAATTATGTTCACGGCTTGGACAGATGAAGCTAAGCCGTTCTATTTATGAGTCGCATTGGAGTGATTGTTACAAGTACGGCGCACCTGAGCGCCAACAATCATTTTCTACAACTCAAAGCCAAAAATCGCAGCGTGAGCAGGAACGTGCGGAACTGGTCGATTCTACAGCAGCAGAGTCGATCCAGTTACTTGTATCAATGATCATGTCAGGTGTAACGCCTGCAAATACCATTTGGTTTCAAGCCACACCTGATGGCATGGATGATATTTCACATATAACCGATGGTGAACGCTGGCTTGAAGAAGTCTGTCAATTCATGTGGCGCAATATTCATGCAGCCAATTTTGACAGTGAAGCATTTGAAACCATCACCGATGTTTCTGTTGCAGGCTGGGGAATCTTATACACGGACATTAACCACAAGGAGGGCGGTGGTTATGTGTTTGAGTCATGGTCGATTGGTAGCTGCTGGATTGCATCAAGTCACCCGAATGGGTTGATTGATACGATTTACCGAGAACATGAAATGACAGCTTTGGCGATGGTCAATACATACGGTGAAAGTAAGTGCAGCACGGACGTTGTTAATGCCGCAACTGTAGAGCCTGACCGCCGTTTTAAAGTGCTGCATGTCATTCAGCCACGCAAAACCAAAGGCGCAGGACAGCTTAATACCGATATGCCATTTGCTTCTTATCATATTGATGTAAGTAACAAAATCATGATGAAAGAGTCAGGCTATCAGGAATTTCCGTGTTCGGTACCACGATTGCGCCGTCTGCCTAATTCTGTCTATGGCAACGGTCAAATGTCAGTGGCTTTGCCAGATGCAAAAACCTGTAATGAATTGATGCGTCAAACCTTACGTGCAGCAGATATGCAGATTTGTGGCATGTGGATTGCCGAAGATGACGGGGTTTTAAATCCGTACACCGTGAAAGTAGGTCCACGCAAAGTCATTGTGGCTAACAGCATTGATTCAATGAAACGCCTTGATGATGGGGTGAATTTCCAAATCTCGGAATACTTGCTGAACACATTGCAAAACGGCATTCGTAAGAAGCTCATGGCTGATTCATTGCCGCCAGTGGGACAGAAGCAGATGACAGCAACCGAGATCAATACACGTGTCGAAATCATTCGGCAGATGCTTGGGCCATTGTATGGACGTTTGCAATCTGAATTCTTATTGCCGCTTTTAGATCGTTGTTTTGGTCTTGCTTTGCGTTCTGGTGCGCTTGGACAGCCACCAAAAGAGCTTTGGGGTGCAAACCTATCATTCAAGTTTATTTCGCCTATGGCGCGCTCTCAGCGCCTAAATGAGGTGGTAGCAACTGAGCAGTTCATTGCATCACTGGCAAATATGGCAGGAGTAGATAAAACCGTTCTTGATGTCGTGAATTTTGATGCAGCGGCAAACGTAGTCGGCAAAGGTCGTGGTGTACCGCAGTCAATCATGCGTACAGATGAAGAAGTTCAGCAGTTACGTGATGAGCGTCAGAAAGCCATGCAGGAACAACAGCAACAAGCCATGCAGCAGCAGGCAGCACAGGCAGTGACGGGTGCAGCAGCTAAAGGACTTGAAAATACTTTAACCAAAGACCCAAGCGCTATGGACGATATTGGCGGAATGGCAAGCGAGGTGATGCAGTGATTTTTTTCATTATGGCTTTTGCTTTATTGGCTCTCATTGCATCACTTGGATGGATGCATACAGAGAAGAAATTAAAGGTTGCCCAAGAAGCAGCCAATAAAACCAATGAAGCTATCAATCAAATTAGTGATGCCGAAGTGCAAGACAAGGCAATCCGCAATCGATACCCACGCAAGCCAACACCTATGGACTATTACCAGTTATTTGAAGCGCACCCTATTGGGCGTGATGTGATGGATGATCTGGTCAATATTTTTGGCGGTGCAACGTATGTTCGCGGTGGACATGATGCAGACCGTGAGACGTGCTTTAAGGCTGGAAAGAAATTTGTTGTTGATCACATTTTAATTCAGGTCAGCAAAGCAACTGAAACTAAACAAGATAAATCTGAGGTAACGATTGATGACAACTGAGCAAACAACACCAGAACAAACAGCGACTACAACTGAAACCACTCAAACCGCACCAGGTGCAGATACAAGCCTATTGGGTGGTCAGGCAGTAGAACAAACTCAGACCGAAGGTAGTCAACAGACAACAACCCAAACTGCTACACCTGAGCCGATCACGGCAGATAGTTACGCCGTGGCAGACATTGAAGGTTTTAACTTTGATGAGTTTAAGGCCATTGACGAGAACAAGGCGTTTCTTGAACGTGCAGCAGAAGCAGGCATCACCAATGATCAGATGAAGTTTGTACTGGGTGAGTACAACCAAATCATTCCAAGTGTCATGGAGCAAATGTCACAACTCCAAACTGATACATGCAAAGAAACACTGCAAGCAGAATGGGGTGCAGAAACCCAAGCCAATCTTGGTTTGGCAATGAAAGCAGCACAGGCGGCTGGTCTTTCACCTGACGATATTAACAACCCAACGGTGGGCAATAACCCCGCTGTCATCAAGGTTTTGGCTCACTTCGGTAAGCAACTTGGCGAGGATTCATCACTTCAAAATACACAACCAAGTGGTGGAGAAGATATTCAACAATTAATGCGTAGTGAAGCGTATAGCAATCCAAAACACCCTGATCATTCACGTGTAACAACACAGGTCAGCCAGTGGTACGCGAAACAGTATCAAGAATAAGGAGTGATTGAGTTATGGCTCAAGATATGGCAACCAATGGCGCAATGATCACAGCAGGGTTTAAGCGCCAGTTTCATGACACTTTTGAAGTACAGTGTCAGCAAACGCAATCAGCTTTGCAAATGGGGGTAGAGGATCGCGGTGCAATTAGCGGCGCATCTTTTACGATCAATGACTTGGGTTCTGTAGAAATGCAGGCTTCAGGTAGTCGTTTCGGGGATACCGTTTGGTCTGTTCCTGATAGTGGAACACGTTTGGCATTGATGGCTGATTATGACTTGTTCGTACCAATCGAGCCGCGTGATTTACCAAAACTTGCAGCAAACCCGACTGATAAATATATGCAGGCGTGTTTAGCAGCAGAAATGCGTCAGCGTGACCGCATTATCTATAACGCATTGGGTGCATCAATTCAGCGAAAAATTGTTGATGGTGAAACTTACACCGCAACAGCTTTGCCAGCAGCTCAGCAAATTGGCGCATCATCTGCACCAATGAACAAAGCAAAAATTGTTCGTGCTCGTAAATTGTTCCGTCAAAACCATGCGGACAACTTGCCGTTATATATGATCTATAACGCTGATATTTTGGAACAAATCCTGATTGATACTGAATTGACCAAGTGGGATATTCAAACCATTCAGGCAATCCAAGATGGTGATATTGCAAAAAAATGGGCTGGGTTTATTTGGCTTCCGTATGAAGAACTTGCATCAGTTACAAATACTGGTGTAACCACTCAGACCACTTACGCATTTGCCAAAGGTGCTGTGCATTATGGTCGTAACTCAATTCAAGACTTCGATATTGCAACACGTCCAGACAAGAAAAACGTGAAGCAGATTGGCGGCATTGCATCCTATGGTGCAGGTCGTGCGAATGAGAAAAAAGTTGTGAAAATCGACTATATCGTCTAACCAGTTTCCCTGCTATTCCAGTAATGGCAGGGATTTTTACCCAACCTACTAACATGAAACCTTCTTCATACTTTAAAAAAATGGAGGAGGTTTTTTTATGGCTACAGCAGCAGTTGTCTTAACTACAACGCCACAGCAAGTATCTAGTGGTACATCTGGAGTAAGAATTCAGAGCCACAAGTATAAATTTAAGTGGGTTGCATCAACTTCACAGCCAACAGACTTATCAATATTTCATCTTGATTCAGATGTCTATATTGAAGGTAAAGGCGCTATATGGGCTTGGCAGGATTTAGGCACAACAGGAACTGTTATTGTGACTTGAGGCATGTATGATCAAAGGTAAAAATACAAAGATTTTCGGCGGCTCACAGTTCTGGTCAAAAAATACAACGATCATTGGTGGAATGATTAATTTAGATCGAATTATCAAACAACTATTCGCCAACTCAGAACAGGGTTTCACGCAAACCCTTGATGATTATTCGATACTTTTCCAAGATGCAGCAGGGACTACGGCATTAACGGGTGCGGGACAGACGTTGGGGTTGGTGCTGGATAAGAGTAAGGGGTTGGTGTTAGGTAGTGAGTTGGTAACTAATGGTGGATTTACAACAGATACAAGCTGGAGTAAAGGCACTGGGTGGTCTATTGCCAATGGATTTGCTACTCATACAAGTGGCACACCATCTACATTAACTCAGCCAGTTTCTGTTACTACTGGTAGAGCATATCAAATAGAATTTGATGTATCTAATACAAGTTCTGGAAATATTGCAGCTTGTTTTACAGGTGGCACTACAGTAGCTGGTACGCTTAGCGGTGCAAATGGACATAGAAAAGTAATACTATTTGCTGTAACAGGTAATGTTAATTTTGGTGTTACATGTGACACTCTTTTTAATGGTTCAATCACAAATCTAACTTGTAAATTATTGAATGGTAACCACGCATCACAACCAACATCATCCTACCGCCCACTCTTACAAAACACACCGCGCCGTATCCAATATGACGGCATTGACGACAAGCTCACAACGACACTACCAGCGCAATTAACAGGCTGCACAGTCATTCGAGCTATTCCAAACGTGGGCTGTCAGATTCTCACAAATCAAACCATTCCAACGCCGTACAACGATTCAACAAGTCATTGTGGTCTGATCGTGATTAACCGTGCGCTAACTGCATACGAAACGTCACTGGTAACGCAAATCTTCAATAAATTGGCAGGTGTGTAATGGATGAAGCTAATCTTTCAGACGTAAACATAATTCCAGATGAGAACCTGCAAGACGTAAACGATTTTGCAGAACTGTGTGGCTGTGGCCCAAACAACATCTCAGTCAAACTGCAAGATAGCTCGGGTGCAGTATTCTGGGCATGTCATTCACAGTGGAAGCCTGACGACTATGCGGCATTTAAAGCTATGGATATTCCAGCTCAATATCAGGCATCAATGTCAAAACTGTACGAACGTGCTGTACTTGATGGTGATGCTCGGCAGAATTGGGAAGCTGCTTTGAGCGAGTTAGGTCTAAGCATTGTGAAATAAACACTCAACCAAACTACACAAAACCTCAGCCACCATAACCAAAATGGCTGAGGTTTTTTTATGAGCACTACAAAAGTGAGTATCTGCAATGAAGCGTTGAATATGTGCGGTGCATCATCAATCACCAGCTTTGATGATGAGGATGATAACGCTCGGCGCTGTGCAGCAATTTATGACCAGACACGTAAATCATTGATCCGCATGCACCCATGGTCATGCTGTAAAAAGCGTGAAGTCTTGTCACCAACAACAGCACACCCAACATTTGGTTATCAAAACGCATTCCCAATGCCAAGCGATTTTATTCGTTTGCTTAATGCAGGGACTAAGGACTTCGATATTGAAAATAATCACATTTTAGCAAATACAGATTCAATTCAACTGGTGTACATCTATGACAATAAAAATGAACAGACGTGGGATGCCTTACTCGCTGAAGCTATGGCGCTTTATATGTGCTCCAAAATTGCAAAACCAATTACTGGCAGCCAAGCAGAAGGCGATAGCGCCTATCAAAAATTGATGAATCTGTTGAAGCAGGCGCGGGCAATTAATGGGCAGGAAAGACCTAATGATTCATTTTTTGGTGATGAAGAAGCCAGTTTAATTACGGTGCGCTACCAATGAAAAGTACAGTTATAAAAAACAATTTTAGTGCTGGGGAGTTGTCACCTGTTCTCACAACACGTACTGATATTCAACAGTATGCCAACGGTGCAAAAGAATTAACCAACATGATTCCTTTGGTTGAGGGTGGTGTGCGGAAAAGACCAGGTACTTATTTTCGGCAGATCATCGCAGGCGCATTGCGCTTAATTCCATTTGTTGTGAAGTCTGAAAGCTCATACTTACTGATATTTAAGCCGTTACAGCTCATTGTTTATAACCCACGCACCTATGCAGTTGTTGCAACGCTGACAACGCCGTACACAGCCGATCAAATACCCGATGTGCAGTTTGTACAATATCGCTATGACATGTTTTTTACACACAGCAAAGTTCCTGTGCAGCGTTTCCGGTCTTCCACCGATTTTACAAATTGGGAAATAGCAGAGTTTATTTTTACGCATCCACCACTTAATGATGATGCTGCGCGTTATCCATTTCGTAAAGCAACACCAAGCGATAAAACAATCGGTACAAACATAACCGTTACGCTTTCAGATGTTGCTGAATGGGCATCGGCGACATCGTATATAAAAGGTGATGTGGTTGTTTCTTCTTTAGTTTACTGGCAAGCATTGGTTGCAAATACTAATCAACCACCAGCAGTAAATAGCACCTATTGGGCACCAGTTACATCAACAGCAGTTGATACGTTCCTAGCAACAGATGTTGGTAGTTATATCTCTATCAATGGTGGCATTGTAAAGGTCACTCAATTTACCAGCGCAACAGTTGTTGCTGGGGAAATTGTTAAAGCATTTGACTCGGTAAATGCAGCAGTTGAGCGGTCATGGGGGATTACACCGCCTGCATTTAATGCAACGAATGGTTATCCGCGATGCGTTACGTTCTTTAAACAGCGATTAGCACTTGCCAACATATTGGCAGCACCAAACAAGATATGGCTTAGTGCTGTTGGGGAAAATGGAAATTTTCTTGAAACCACAGATGATGCAGATGCTTTTAGTATTGTTTCAGCAAGTGGATTATCCAACTCAATTCTGTTTATTGAAGCCACTCGTGGGGTTATTTGCCTGACTTCAGGTGGTGAATACATGGTGAGTAGTAATGGAGCACTAACACCAACCACGGCGGAAATTAACGAGCATACCGCATATGGCGCATATCCAATCACTCGACCATGCCGCGTTGGTAATGAGCTACTTTTTGTTCAGCGTGGCGGTGAGCGCTTACGTGCATTGTCTTACCGTTATGAAGTAGATGGCTTGGTATCTCCTGAGATCAGTACCTTGGCTTCGCATATTGGCGAGGAGCATGGCGGAATTGAGGAAATCACGTATCAGCAAGAGCCCGAATCAATTGTATGGTGCAAGATGGGCGATGGGAAAGTTGCATCAATCACATTCAATCGGGATCAGGAGGTTGTTGCTTGGGCGCAGCATGATTTTGGTGGTTCAACACTAAGTATGTGTTCGCTTCCAACCAAGCTAGGCAGTGATCAGTGTTTTATGCTGATTAATCGTAATGGTTCAATATGCCTGGAGGAGGTTAGTTTTAATGCAAACATGGACTCTCAGCGTGACGCTGCAATAGTAAATAACGCTATTGATGTATCGCCAATCACATACATTGATAGCTTTGATTTAATGAAGCAGGAAGATAGTGAAATTTACTATGCAGTTGCATTTACGAAATCGGGAACAACGCTAAAAATTAGCAATACAGATCAGTCTGGCACTGTGCAATTAGGTAAACCATTCGATTGTAAGATGCAGTTATTCCCGCCTGAACTATCACAATCACCAGCATCCACAATGATCTACAAGGCACAGATCATTCGTATGGCATTCTTTTTCTATAAGACACTGGCACCAGTATTCAATGGCAAGCAGCTTGAATTGCTTAAATTCAGCAATGATCCACTGAGCAAGCGCAAGTTATTCACAGGTAGATACTTGCATGAAGGTGGTAACTTTTCTGATTTATACGATGTTCCCTTAGTGATAACACACAACAAACCATTACCTTTTCGATTGCAAGCTGTAGCTATGGAAATCTCAATTAACGAGCGTTAATTATGAAATTGCGTGTTGCTACAGTGCAGGACATACCCATACTGGTTGAGTTTGGTGAATCGTTCATTAAAGAATCGCCAAACTATCAGGATCGACCTTATGACAACAACAAGGTAGCAGATCATTTTAAGTCGTTAATCAAGCATGGCGCTCTATTTGTTGCTGAAGAAAACGCTGTGATTTGCGGTGGATTTGCAGGCGGTATCAGTAGTGATTGGTTTAATGGGCAAAAGATTGCCTTCGATTATGTCATGTACGTTAAACCTGAATATCGCAAGACACGTGCAGCATATTTGCTGATTGATGGCTTTGTGAATTGGGCAACCATAATGGGTGTAGATCGTATCCAGTGCGGTACCACAACGGGGGTTGAATCTAAGGGTTGCATCCGACTGTATAAGCACTTTGGATTTAAAGAGTATGGCACTGTACTTGATTTGGAGCTAAAGGCATGAGTGAGATAATTTCTCCTGATAACACAGGGCTTTTAACTCATGTACTCGGTGAGTTGCACAATAAGCTTTACGTTAATGTAGTTCGTGATCTAAAACAGCAGACAGAAGAAAAACTTCAAGCTGGAGAGCTTGAACATGCAGATTTTCCAGTGACACACCACTTTGCACCCAATGTTTATATGCGGCAAATGGATGCCAAAGCAGGCACATTCTGCGTGAGCAAAATGCATCGTACTGAGCACATGAATATTTTGCTTAAAGGTGCATTGACGATCATCACTGAAAATGGGCTGCAATACCTTGAAGCACCGCAAATCATCAAGTCAGCCGCAGGCACAATGCGTATTGGGTATTTTCATCAAGATACAACATGGATAACAGTCCATCCGACACAAGAAACAGATTTAGAAATTATTGAGCGTGATGTGATTGTTCCAGATGAAGAAATTGAACAGTTTCTTGAATCTATTGGTCACTCACTGAAGGAGATAAAGTAATGTCATGGGTAGCAGTTGGTGCAGCCGCAGCAGTAGCAAGTGCTGCAATTACAGGGTATTCGGCATATTCATCAAATAAGACAGCTCAAGAGCAAGCGAAAGCAGACGCAGAAGCTCAGGCAGCACAAGGACGTTTGGAAGCAGAGCGCATTCTCAAGCAAAAAGAAAAACAGCAATCAGCAGCACGTGCAGCCGCAGCCGCTAACGGTCTTGATGTGAATGAAGGCACAGCAATCAAGATCAACGACACAATCGAACAGTATGGTCAGTATGACGCTGAAATGGCACGTCAGACTGGTTATAACGCATCACAAAAATTGCAGGCAGCAGCAAGCCAGTATGGCGCAAATGCGACAACTTCAGCGCTTTCAGGGGCATTAAATACCGCTTCAGCAGGCGCAAGTGCATATAAATCGTATCAGAAAGGGTGGAAGTAATGGCTAGAATTCCAATGGGGGATTTTGGGAATGCATTACCACAGGTGCAACCAACCCAATTACCTCAAAGCAATATTAATGAGTTGGCAGGCGCATTAGGCAATGTGTCCAATACCATTGGGCAAATTAATCAGCAAAAAGACCAGGAGCAACGTCAACTCGAAGTCACCAATAAAATGGTTGAGTTAAGTTCATTTAAGAATGATAGCGACAAGGCTCAGCTTGATATTGATAATGCCCTATCGACACAGTTCAATGATACTTATGCTGATATTAAAAGCCGTGTTGCTAATGGATCGCTCAATGCGCAACAGGCAAAGGATGAGCTGATTACCAAATCCAATGATATTTACAAAGGTTTGGAAAACAATATTCCAATGGCCATGCGTCAGGACATGCGGAACTATTGGGATCAGAACGTCAACAAGAGCAGTGGATCATTTGCGCCGTTGCAGATTCGTGCTGATGAGAACATGCAGCAAGTCAACTTGGATCGTGCATCACAAGTCTATGGGCGTTTTGTTGATCGTAAAGATGGCTTGGATAAATTCAATGCTTATGTTGATCGCTTGATTATTCCAGAAGCGCAAAAAGTTGAAGCAAAAAATAAATTCGCAGCCACTCAGGAATATAACCAAGTACAGGATGAAATCACCACAGCAACAGCGAATGGAGATATTGCCGCACTGGACAAGGTAATTACTGGACTTGGTGATAAAACTTACCTGACTGAAGACAAGGTGCAGGATATTCGCAAACATGTTTTATCTGTGAAAACTTCAATACAGAACAAAAATGATGCTGAAGAACGCCGCCGTATTTCTGAATCTGGAAAAATTCTAAACGATTTTGAAACACAGGTTCGTTCAGGCTTACCGCTAGATGATAAATATATTGCCAATGCACGGCAGGCAGTATCAGGCACACCAAATGAAGGCGAGTTCAATTTCTACTATGCACATTACGAGAAAATTCAGAACTTCACAAAAATGAGCACAGCAGATCAGCTCACTGAAATCAATCATTTCAAAACTCAATTGAAAGATACAAAGACCAGTAATCCTGCCGATGCTCAGAAATTATTGAATGTTTACGAAAGTTTATATGATCAAAAAAAGAAAACCTACAACAACGACCCGAACCAAGCCGCATCTGAAAATGGCTTAAAAGTCTATGACGTTAAAGGTCTTGAGCTTAAAACTAGCCCAAGCTCATTCATTGATAAGGTTGTGCATAATGGTATTAATCAGATCGCATTACGTTCTAAAGATGGCAATGTAAAAATCGCGCCAATTTCCCCAGCAGCATTACCTGATGCACAACGCGAATTTAACGCAATGGGCGTTACTCAAAAGCTGAATTTCATTGGTGGATTAATACAGAAAACCAAAGGCGTGACCGATGGGAATAAGCTGTGGGGTGCTGTTTTAGGTCAGTTATCAGGCGGTGATCAAAATTACACAGCAGCAGCTTTGGCACAAATGAATGGCTACAAGTCAACAGAAGGTCGTAGTGTTGCAACCGCAATTGTTACAGGCTCTCAATTGCTCAAAAACAAAGGCTTTTACATGCCTAAAGAAGATGACTTGCATCGTTATTTTAACGAACAGGTTGGGCAAACTGTATCGGGTACAACAGCCAACAATATGTACAACGTATTCCGCTCCATTTATGCGGATACGATTAATAGCTTGGGTGAACTACATAATGGCAAGGATGAGTCAATTAACAAATCTGCAGCACATACAGCGGTCAGTTTAGCCACAGGTGGAATATATACCCAAGATGGTAAATTTAGAAATTACATGGATGGCAAAATCAAGGATTGGAAAGTTACCAAGCCTTGGGGCATGACTGATGCAAAGTTTGAAGCGGCACTCGAGAAAGGCTATGCAGGCGTATCGCATTATACAAAAATTCCTGTTGCTGATTTAAAGGGCTATCGCCTATACCAGTCTTCAAAACGAACAGCACAAAACGAAATTCAATATGACTTGATCGATGAGCGTGGAAATCCACTGACGAAAGACGGTCACATCTGGCGTATTCGCATTCAACGGAGTAGCTATTAATGGGTACTTGGATTGATGAACTAAACGATGATGAGCAGACCAAAATTGATCAGCTCAATGCAAAAGGTATGGGTAAAGCGCCCAATCAACCCAAACAGGTTGGTTTTTTCGATGGCGTGGCTACAGCTCCGTTTCGTGGTGCTGCTGTTGGTTTTGCAAAGACTGCGGATGTGCTTTATCAACCGTTTTATGCGCTGGAAGATCGTCTGGCATACACGTTAGATGATATGCGGCATGATGGTTTGCCTACCGAAAGCTATGACTCATTTAAAAAGAAACGTGCTGATCAGCGTAATTCTTTCCTTGTCGAAGGTATCAATGCCCTAGAGGATCGTCAAAACACAGGCACAGCAGGGCAGATCGGTTTAGCTTTAGGTGATTATGGTTGGCGTGGTTTTGTAGGTGGTGCGCTTGGTGGTGTTGGTGGTGCAGCAACTTTAACGGCTGGAACGACAGGCAGCTATGTCTACACGGATTTAACCCAAAAGCATGTTGACCATAAAACAGCGCTTAAAGTCGCATCCACGAATGCGCTTGTCGATGGTATAGCCACGGCTCTACCTATGTCATATGGCTTTAAGGGTACTGGCGGTGCACTTGCTGATTATGCTTTATCAGTAGGTGGGGCAACTGGAATAATGCAGGGTGGTCAGGCTATCAGTCATCAAGTTTTGCAAGATGCTGGATATACTGCAGAAGCACAAAACTATCAGTTTTCAAAAGAGGGATTGGCTACTGATTTCCTTTTGAACTCATTGCTATTCGGTGGTGCGCGTTACTTTGGCAGCAAGCAAGCTAAACAGGATTTAAGCTCTCAGGTTGATCAGGAATTACATAGCCTATCCACTGATCAAATTGAAGCCAAAAACTCCGCTGTAGATACATTGTTGGCGCATAACGAAGTTGAGTTTGATAATTCATCTTTAAAAACTACCGACCCAATTGTACAAAACAAGCATTACCAAAATCTTGATAGTGCTATGTCGCAAATTCAAAGTGGACAACCTGTTAATGTTCCCAATAATGTGCAACGCCCTAAGGCTAATGCTGCATCTGTGGCATTGCATACAGGTAATCTATGGGCAAAGGAAATTGCTAGACGTGCCGAGGATAATGGGATTAATCCAGCTGATGCGGTAATTATTTCCCATATTGAAACTGGCGGTAAGTTTGACCCAAGCATTCAACCAAAAGACAAGAACGGAAATAAGCTCTCAAGCGCAACAGGCCTGTTCCAAACCTTAGACAGCACATTCTATAAAATGGGTGGAAAGGATAAGAACAATGGCAATGACCAGATCACCGCAGGGCTGAACTATTACAAGCACAATGCTGAAATATTTAAAAATAAATTTGGACGCGACCCAAACGGCCTTGAAGTGTATTTCATGCATTTCTTTGGTGAAGGTGGTGGGCCAATCTTTTTAAAAGCTAAAGATGGTGAAAGTTTTGTGGATGTAGCCACACGTTTCTCCAAACCAACGAAAACCCAAACAGCGCGACAAGTTGCTGAAGGTATTGCCAGAAGCCATGGCTTTCAAGATATGACCGTTGGACAAGTCAAATCCAAATATCAACAGCGCTGGAATGATGTAGCGAAGAAATACGGAACCACAGGTGAAAACGTATCAACAGCTTACGGCATGGATGGCTCAAGCTATGACATGCAGTATGAGATTAAAAGCCTAGATGAACTGATTGCATCGAATGACCGCATGTATGGCGTTAATTCAGCATACCCACAGGAACTACAGCCGCGTGACCGAACTCGTGCTGCATCGATCCAGCAGATTCAGGATATGGCAGATAATTTGCGCCCTGAACTTTTGGGTGAATCTCATAAGCTATCTGATGGTGCACCAATCATTGGGCATGACAATGTTGTTGAATCAGGCAATGGGCGTACGTTAGCGATTACAAAGGCTTATGAAAACGGTAGAGCTGAAGAATATCGAAAGTACATTGAAAACTATGCCAAGGAAAAAGGGTGGGATATTTCAGGGATTAACAACCCTGTCCTGGTTCGCAAGCGTTTAACAGAAACGGATCGAGTGCAGTTTGCAAAGCTGGCAAATGAGTCCGATGTATCTCAATTTAGTACGACAGAACGCGCTGCCAGCGATTCTCAACGACTTCCTGATTCAACCTTACTCAAGATTAATAATGACGGTTCTGTCAATCTTGATGGCTCTATGGATTATGTGCGTCAGTTTATCAATAACATTCCAAAATCTGAGCGCTCAAGCATGATGACTGATAGTGGTCATTTAAGTCAGGATGGTAAGCGCCGTATTGAATCCGCTATTGCTCAGCATGCTTATGGCGATTCTAATTTGATTACACGACTATCCGAGAATCTGGACGATAACAGTAAGTCGGTTTTGAATGCCTTGTTGCGTGTAGCTCCACAGCTTTCACAGCTTAATGATTTGGTGAAGCAAGGCGGACGACACAAAAACAGTATTGCTGCGGATTTGGCACAGGCAGCACAAAAGCTCAATGATCTTAAAGCCAATGGTCTAACTGTTCGAGATTACCTTAACCAAAATCAGCTTATTCCAGATGGCTTAAGCCCGGGCGCACGTGATTATCTCAATGTATTTTCTGATCATAGTCGAAGCTCAAAAGCGATTGGCGACCATATTCAGAATCATATCAATGATATTGAAGCCAAAGGCGACCCACGCCAAGGCTCATTATTTGGTGATACACCTGAACAGAAAGCAGCTTTAGACATTATCAATCAAAATCCTGATCAGGAAATTTCAGTGAGTCGCACCAATTCAAAAGGTGAGGTTGAAGAAATCACAATGACATTAGGCGAACGATTGGCAGAGCTTGAAGCAGAAGCCAAACAGGCTGATTTAGATATTTTGGCAACAGAAACAGCGATAAGCTGTGCATTACAATTTGGGGCATAACATGAAAGAACAATGTAAATCCGCCGTTGCCGCAGCACTCGGTAAAACCTCGCTAAATGCCCAAGAATCACAGCTTATTGAGCAACGCATCCGTGATGCTATGCGTAACCTTGCGCGTAAAGATATTAATACTTGGCGTAGTTTAAGCGAAACCCAAAAGCTAACTGAGGCAGCCAAGCAAGTTGCTGCGGACATTAAAGGGCAATTGGAACGCAAGAAACAGATTCTTGCTCAAGACATTCTTTCTCAGAATAAAAACATTGCTGCACTGGATCACCCAACATTATCAGCAATGGATGTTGTGGACCGCATGATTGCGCCTTATGGTGATATGTCTGGCATTCAGTCACTAGATTCAAAATCACGGGGCATTGCATCAATTTACCGTGGTGAGCTCACAAACTTATGGACCAATATTAAAGGGGCAATGAGTGTATTCACTGACAAGGATTTGGTCGAACGCATTGTGCGTGAGCGTTTTGGACAAGATACTGGCGATGCTTTAGCAAAACAGATCAGCGACAATATGGGGAATGTCTTTGAAACCATGCGAGAGCGTTTTAATCGTTCAGGTGGTGACATTGGTAAGCTAGATGATTGGGGGTTACCTCAAACCCATAACCTTGAAAAGATTGCCAAAGCAGGCAAGGAAACATGGGTAAATCAGTCTTTAAACCTCATTGATCGTAATAAGTATGTCAAAGAAGATGGAACGCTTTATTCTGATCAAGAAATTAAAGACCTGCTTAATTATGCATATGACACAATTGCCAGTGATGGCGCAAATAAAACTGAAATTGGTCGTCAGGCAACAGGTGGGGGAACTTCAAAAGTAACAAACCGTCATTCTGAAAGCCGCGTTCTTCATTTCAAGGATGCAGATGCATGGCTAAACTATCAGGCTGAATTTGGCGGCATGCCATTTATAGACCTAATCGAAGCGCATGTGAATGGGTTATCTAAAGACATTGCCATGGTTGAGAATCTTGGAAGCAATCCTAAAAATGCTATGCGTATCCTTATGGATGCAGCAGAGAAAAAGGATTGGGAAAAAGGGATTGATCATAATTCTATCCAAAAAACTCGAAACCGTGCTCAGGTTATGTTTGATGAGTTTAGCGGTGGAAATGCTCCGCAATCTCAGGTTTTGGCTAACCTTGGCTTAGCCTATCGCTCAATGAACGTAGCAGCCATGTTAGGCGGTACAACCATTTCATCTATTGCAGATCAGGCAACTGTTGCAAAAACTGCGTGGGTGCATGGTATGGCTTATCGTCAGGTATTTGGTGAGCTGATCCATCAACTTAACCCTGCCAGCAAAGCAGATCGTGAGCAAGCGCGTAGCCTGGGCTTGGCAACTGAGGAAATGTTAGGTTCTATTGCTCGTTGGTCAGATGATGGCTTAACCTCGGTACAAGGAAAATCTGAGGTACTGGCACGAGTATCAAGCAATATTGCGAATCAGGTTATGCGTATTAGTGGACTGAATGCCTTAACCGCTGCATCTAAAACCGCTTTTACCAAGATGTTGATGGATAAATACGGACGTTTGACACGGGATAAAGCATGGGCTGATCTTGATGAGGTAGACCGTGATTTATTAAAGGGCACAGGGCTTAGTGAACGTGCTTGGGAAGTCATGCGCTTAGCTGATCCGATTGAGGATACAAAAGGCAATCAGCTTATGTCATCACGCTCTATCTATCAGATTCCAGATGAAAAGCTCAAATCGTTTGGCGACCCTAAAAAGGTACGTGATGAGGTTGCAACGCAGCTACAGGCACACTTGCTTGATGAGCAAGGTATGGCAGTTATCGAAGCAGGGCTACGTGAACGCACATGGGCAAGTGCAGGACAGAAGAAGGGAACACCAATGGGCGAAATTGTTAAGGGTATTTTGCAATTCAAGTCCTTTCCTACTGCTTACTTGATGCGTCACGGTTCACGTGCAATGGCACAGCCGACATTGCGCGGAAAAGTTGTGTATTCAGTTTCTCTTGCTGCAATGATGACCCTATTAGGTGGCTTGGTTGTACAGCTTAAAGAGATTGCAAATGGTAATAATCCACAACCGATGTGGGATAGTGAAGACCCTAATGTTGCCATGAAGTTTTTGAGCGCTTCAGCGGTGGCTGGCGGTGGATTATCTGTGCTAGGCGACGTAGTGAAGGCTGGCGTAGACCCAACAGGACGCGGAATTTCTGATTTTATGGTTGGCCCATTGGGTTCGGATGTGAAAGCAGTGGCAGGCGTGACAGTAGGAAATGCGATGCAATGGTACGATGGCAAAGACACAAATGCATCAAATGAAGCATATAAGGCTTTGAAAAACAAAATCCCTGCTCAAAACCTTTGGTACACAAAGCTGGTGACGAATCGATTACTTTTTGATAATTTCCAAGATGTGATTGCACCAGGTTATCGAGAGAAAGTTTTGCGTAAAGCAGAGCGAGAGCAACATCGTACGCGCTGGTGGGGAGATGATTTAGATGTTCAGTCACCTGATTTTAGTGGTGTAGTGCAATAATAATGGAGAGGTTTGGTGAAAAAAATTGGATTGCTTTTAATGGTTTTTCTTGGTGGTTGTGCAACCCTGAATAATGGCGTTTCTAAAGATGTTCAGACTATTCCAAGTGATAGCGCCTTGATAAATGGATGCAAAAAGCTTGGTCCAATTCATGTCGATACGCAGGCATTAAATTTCCAAAAGGCTGCAAACGATGAATTGCAAAAACAGGCTGTAAGATATGGTGCGGATTCAGTAGCTATAACCAATAAACAATATTTATCCTTAGGCCATGTCATCATTGATGGTACCGCGCTCAAATGTTATGAGTAGAAGCATCTAAACACCCAACCGAACCACACTCAAACCCTTGTATAAACAAATTTTATGCAGGGGTTTTTCATGTCAGATAAAAAGAAAGCTGGTCACTTAAAAGAGGAAACAAAGGACAAGTTAAAACTTTGCTTGGAAATGTCTGCACAGGACACTGTTGATTTAATGACTGAAGCCTATGGGCAAGACCTTTTCGATAAACAAGGGCGAGGGGATAAAGTTTGGCTCTATAAGGGTGCCAAAGAAGCCCTATCCTGCATGGAGAAAATTAAGCGGATCCTGAATGATGATGAGCTAACCAAAGATATTGGTGGTCGCCAAGTCTCACCTGAAGAACAAGCAGCGACCATTTTGCAACAAGTAGCTGAAAAACTGGAAGCGCGCAAACAGCGCCCAAGTTAATCATGATGCAAGTGCCATTTGCTGCATTCTATTTGGTTTATGCTGAAACGCAAAACTGGATAGTTCCTGATTTTCATTTAGATGTCTGTGATTTCTTGGAAGATTATGGAACGCTTGGCTTATTGATGATGCCGCGTGGACATGGGAAGTCCACCATCCTTGATATTTACAATGCATGGAAATTATTCAGTAATCCTGAACACTTAATTCTGCATCAAGGCGCAACTGATCCAGATGCTTATAAAGTCAGCCGTGGTACCGAACAGGTTTTAGAGCGTCACCCATTATGCCAGTTATTTGGATTTAAAAAAGAACGTGGTGAAACTCAAAAATGGTGGGTTTCAGGTTCTTCAGATGTTCGACATGGCTCTATTCATGCACGCGGAATTCTATCCAACGTCACTGGTGCACGTGCAAATGAGATTCAAAATGATGACGTTGAGGTACCAAGCAACATTGGCACACCTGAAGCACGTGCAAAGTTACGCTATCGCCTGAGTGAACAAACTCACATTCTTATTCCTGGTGGACAGAAGCTATTTGTCGGAACACCACACACCCATGATTCACTCTATACCCACATTAAAGACTTAGGGGCAAAATGCATGATTCTTAAAATGTTCGAAAATGAAGCTCGTTTTGAGAAATGTACTGAAGCAACAGTAAATTTTGAGCCAGTCTATATTTTTAGTGGGATTGGAAAGCAATCTAAACTCTTGGCTTCTGGAAAAGACTACCAGTTTGTAAAGCGAAGTAATTCATACAAAATCATTTTTACCCAAGAACATTACCTGATTGATATTTACGGTGAAGCGTTATGGCCAGAAAGATTTACGCCAAAAGTTATGGAAGATCGGCGCAAAGAATGTACGACAATCAATGAGTGGGATTCACAGTATCAGTTACATGCCAAGCCAATTGGTGAAGTGCGCTTAGACCCTGATAAGTTGATTGCCTATGACTGTGAGCCAGTATTTAAAAAGGCAAATGGTCAGTTAATCATGATGCTTGGAGATAGGCGTATTGTTTCGGCATCTTGTCGAGTAGACCCATCAAGCGGAAAAACCAAGTCTGATATTTCAGGGGTAGCTTTAATTCTACATGATGAATTTGGCATTGAATACTGGCACAGATCAATCGCATTGCAGGGTTCAATTAGCGAACATGATGATCGAGGTAAGATTACTGGTGGTCAGGTATGGCAACTTTGCGATCTGATTGAGCAATTTAAGCTGACTCGAGTCACGGTTGAAACCAATGGTATTGGTGGATTCTTCCCACAGGTTTTAAAAAACTGCCTAAAAGTTAGAAAGTTACGATGTGGTGTAACTGAGGTGCATAGTACAGGTCAAAAGAATAAGCGTATTTTGAGCGCCCTCGAGGGGCCATTAAACAGTGGTGTGTTATGGGCACATATTTCAGTGCTCGAGGACGAGAAAGGCGATGATTCAGTACAGGTAAAACAAATGCGTGTATGGAATGCTGCAGTTGTTGATCAGGAGGATGACTACATTGACTCATTGGCTGGTGCTGTCAGTGATGAGCCGATCCGTATTGGTAAAACACATAACCCAGTAGAAGATACTCAACATCAAACTTGGAGAGCAACCAGTGGTGTTTATGAAGCCACCACCGATTTTAATTATTGAGGTAGCTCATGACTGTTTCTAACCAAACGCCGTATGTTGAATATACTGCCAATGGTTCAACAACTAACTTTTCACTTACATTTGATTGTGACAATGCAGATAATCTCATTGTAAAAGTTAACGATGTTGAAGCTATTGGAACATGGACACTACAAGGTTCAACGGTTGTTTTTATTACAGCTCCAATTGCTAACAGTATTGTTTCTATTGAGCGCGACACTCCACTTGAACGCACATCAAATTATCAAACTTATGATGATTCATTTTCACCAAAGCCTGTAAATAAAGACTTCGATAGCATTTGGTGGAAGCTGCAAGAGTTGTATTACAAACTAATCAACAAGGTCAGCATTAAGCGAAAAATCAACACAGTTGGCGGATTAACTGGCGGTGGTGATCTTTCTAGTGATTTAAATATTTCTATTGAAAATCAAAATATTGAACCAAAAACATACGGATCATCAATAAAAATTCCAGTAATTACAGTTAATGAAAAAGGCATTATTACAGGGATTAGTGTTGCAGATTTTGCAGGAGGTGGCGGCAGTACAATTCAAGTTGGTTTTGAAGATATTCTAAATTTACCTACCACCATTTTAGGTTATGGAATCACGGACGCTTTAAATAAAAATAGCAACCTAGGTGATCTTCAGGATAAGGCCGCTGCACGTACCAACCTAGATGTGTATAGCAAGACTGCAGTAGATAATGCGACTGCACAGGCTACTGAAACAGCTCTTGGGACAGCAAAAATTGCAACGACTGCACAGGCTCAAGCACTAACAAATGACACAACATTCCTTACCCCACTCAAGTCTGTATCGGCAATTCGTGCTGCTTTAAATGCTGGTGGAAATACGCCTATATATGCATGCCGTGCTTGGGTTAACTTCAATGCTATCCCGCTTACTGGTACGTACGCCCAATCAGGCACTACAGTTACGGTAACAATGACAGCTCATGGCATGAAAGTTGGTGCTATGTTCTACGCTACAGTAACATCAGGTACAGGGGTTACAGGCTCATATACTGTAGCCACTGTTATTGATGCCAATACGTTCACGTATGTGGCTGGTACTAGCTTAACTACATCGGGGAACATCACACGTAGCATCCATGTACGCAGTAGCGGAAATGTATCTAGTGTGGTGTATCTAGCAGTAGGAGAGTACGTAGTGTACTTTACCACAGCTATGCCAGACGCGGATTATGCGCCTATTATAGCGCCGCCAGTTACAGATGGGTCAGTTGCATACGGATTAGTTGCCAGTAATGGTAGTACAGTTCAAGCAGCAAACTCCATTAGGTTTGTGACCACCAACTCTACTGGATCATCAGCTACAAATTTTGGCAGGATTACCCTAGCTATATATCGCTAACTTATGTTAAACCCTAAGCACCATAATCACACAACCGAATAACCCAAGCCCTAGTGCCTAATAAGCCTAGGGCTTTTTAATTACAAAAATTTTTTGGTGGGTCTATGTCAGCAGATCAGACAGCAATCGAAGCAACAGCTTCAGCAGTAGCGACAAAAATTACATATGGCGGCGGTGCTGCAAGCTTTTTTGGCTTTGTTACTGCAATCAACTGGCTAAGCCTAATTGGTGTCACCGTTGCAGTTTTAGGATTGATTATTAACACATATTTTCAAATTAAGCGAGATCGGCGCGAAGAAGCTGAATCTCGTGCACGAGTGAAATCTTATACAAGTCAGCAAGGTGATGACTAATGAAGCAATGGCTTATCAACTTAAAAAATAAATACATCATTCCAGAGTGGTACAAGGCTTGGAAATCACTGGCTGTTTTACTTCCAACGATTGCTTATTTGATCACCACAGCAATGGATGTAATTCAGCAAACGCAGGGCATTGGACTTATTCCGCCTGAATATCGTCAGCACTTTGGCTTTCTATATATCGGTCTTGCAGCTATCGGTCGAGTGATCAATCAAGGTGGGATTTTGAAAGGGGAAAAATGATGGCGGATAAGAAAAAACCACTCGCAACTCTTGGCATCACAGGCGCTTTGCTGGCTTCGATCATCACTTATGAAGGCTACACATCAAAGCCAGTGATTCCGACCAAGGGCGATGTGCCCACCATTGGACATGGAACTACTGTTTACCCGAATGGTCAGCGCGTCAAGATGACTGACAAAGCAATTACTCGACAGCAAGCCAAAGCATATCTCACTGATTACGTGAACAAAGATGCTCAGAAGTTTGCTGCATCAATTCCAAACGCGAAGCTATCCCAAGCTGAATATGACGTGTATTTGGATTGGACCTATCAATATGGTTTAGGCGCATGGAACAAGTCATCAATCAAAGCAAATTTGGTGAAAGGCGACTATGTGCAGGCATGCAAGTCCTTACTGAAATACAAGTTTGTAGCGGGTCGTGATTGCTCAATCCGTAGCAACAACTGCTATGGAGTGTACACACGACAACTCAATCGCTATGAGAAATGCATGGGGGCTAATTCATGATGACAGCTATTCAAGAAATAATGGCCAAGTTTTATCAGCTCATCATTATTGTACTTACGGTACTAATCTTAATTTTAGGAATCGGCTTTGTCGTACAGACATGGCGTGTATCACACTGGAAAACACAATCTGAAAATGCAGATGCCAAATGCTTAACCCAAATTCAGAAAATCGAGCAAACACAACAAACAGCATTAAAACAGGCAAACGACAAAGCCAATCAAGCGAGTGCAGACTATGAAAAACTCAAAGCAACTCAACAAGTCAAAATCCAAACGGTTAGAGATACAGTGCAAAAGATCGTGGAAAGACCTGTTTATCGTAATGTGTGTTTTGACGATAGCGGGATGCAGCAGCTTGGGAAAGCAATCAGTCTTGGTCAAACCAAGCTATCCAGCGAACTTGATGACACAGTGCCAAAACCTGACAACTCCGAGTGACGGTACTGCTAAGTCTATTTTATTGTGGTCTGTAGATACGGTTGATAAGTACAATGACTGTAAGGCGAAGCATGCAGCACTGGTTGATGCGGTGAAATGAAAAAGCCATCGAAATGATGGCTATTATTTTCTTCAAAACCATGCCAAACTTATTGTGTCAGCAAATTATTGATTAAAAAAGCATAAAAATAATTTGTGTCAGATATTGTGTCAATTACATATAAGATATTGAAATTTAATAAATGTTATCCCCCTTGACATCGTAGAGGTCTCCAGTTCGAGTCTGGATATGCCTACCAAAATTAGTTGAGAAATCAACATATTAAAGCCCACCTTAAACAGTGGGCTTTTTTATTAGGGGAACTTTCGGGGACTTTTCGGGGAATTATATAAAGTCCTCATGTGGAAAACTGCCGTATTTAAATTTAAAAACAATCATTAACGATAGCTGATTTTCTCAGGTTTTGGCGCTTCATGACCTTCCAAATAATGATCTGTCATTTTCACTGTGGCGTGTCCAGCCAGTGCTTGCGCGTACTTTTTGCCATACTTCTGCGTAATGTTATAAATCCCTAAAGCACGTAAATCATGCAGCGATGGACGCTGATTTGGTTCAAGATGATCGTATGCACCCGACAGGTCACGGTACTTTTTAAACTGTTTTGTCAGGTGGTCTTCGGTGACTGCAAACGCATGCAGTTTGACGTTGCGGTTGTGTTCGGTAATGCGCTCTGGTCGGGTGGCAATCAGAAATGGGCAGCGCAGTTTCATTGCATGTTCGATACACTCTAAAACCACATCCCGCAGTTCAGGGTGCATGTCCACTTCAATAAACACAGGTTTGTCATAATTCAGAGATTTATGCTGCAACACGGTCATGGTGTTGTCTTTGATGTTAATGCTGGAGCGTTCCATCACCACCAGATCGGCGCGCCGTTGAATCGAATGCATCGCCAAATCTATTGCAAGTTTTAACCAGGGCGGGCAGATTGCCTTAATGGCTTCAACAGATTCATTTGAATGTCGGGTACGGTTTTTTTCTGGGCGAATCGGCTTTAACGTTTTCTCGGCAATATTGTCTGCAGCCCAGCCATTTGCCACAAAATACTTCCAGATGTCGATAAGCTGAGAACGGTGTTTTTCTGCCTGAAAGTCGGTTTGTCGTTTTAAAAATTCAGACACCATGAGCAGGGTAATGTCACTGCAGTAGTGCTGGTCCCACAGGTCATGATATATTTCCAATATTCGCCGTGATAATTTCCAGTGTGTTTTTGGCGTATTTCTTTTTGGGTAAGTGGATATTTTCGTATTCGGTAAGTGCCTGACCAAAGGTTGGCATGGTGGACTGTTTTTGTGCTTTTTCGACTGATGACAAGATTTTAGACACAATGTCTGGGTTACGCTCCAGTACGGCGTTTAGCGCCTGTGCTGCCTGAATGGCTTCGGTTTTGTCTTTGCCTAAAGATTTGCGTTGTCCGTTTGGTAGTAGGTAGCGGTAATACACCGTTCCATTTGCTTTTTTATCAATTTCAACGTGGGGCGGTAAGTCCTGATACCCCACGCCACGACCACGAGGTGTCATGTTAAATCTCCGCTAAAATTCGGTCTGCAATGCTGTTGCCTGTTTTGGGTGGGGATTTTAGTTCGATTTTTTGCACTTCGGTTGAGTAAAACAGGGGTGCGCCCCAAGAGGTACACTCGACATACCACTGTGTCCCGATTTTCTTGCCGCTTAACCAGCCACGTTTTATATGGCTGATGAGGGTGTCACGGCAGGGGCGGGATTCTTCGTCTTGCCAGTAGCGCTGTGCAAAGACAGTGAGTTTGAGGCGTTGAATGTTGGAGCTCATACCGTACCTCCAAGCATATACACCACTCCTGTAATGACTGCATAGCACAGCGTACCGATACTGGCAAACAGGGCAAAGTCTTTGGTATTGGCCAATACCACTTTGAGGCGGTTTGGGCGTTGTTCTTGTGGGGTGGGGTGTTGGTAGAGTCGTGCGGAGGTTGCGGGCATTTGACTCGGAATGTGTTTTTGTTTCATACTTATCTCGCTTAATTGCAAAGTTCCTACGCCGTCCAAAGTGAAGGGGCTTTTTTATTGGTAGTGAGATAAATATTACCTAAAAGGTAATTAATTGCAAGATAAATTATCTATTTTATCTTTAAGGTTGTTTTTTGGTGGTACAAAAAACCCACCAACGGTGGGTTTCTGAAACCTATTTTCTTTTATGGTTATGCAACTAGGCTATCCCATTCATAAACTTCTTTTGCTAGATTTGTAAGGTCTGTAGAACTATACAACTTAATTCCTTGGGGTTGTAATGTGCTGTCAAGTTTATCTATCACTTCATCAATTTGATCGATTCTTGATTGCTTTAAATGTTTTAAGTTTTCTTCGGATGGCTTAAGTAAAAATAATGAAGGCTCTCTTTTTAATTCATCAGAAGCTGTTCTGAGATCATTAATAGCTTGAAGGTAGTCGGTTTTAATTCTTGATGGATCTGCAAATACAACACTAGCCCAATTACCAATAGTTTTATTATGCCTAGGACGTAAAGGAACATGAATATTTTGTCTATTTATCTGTATAACTCTTGAAGGAGGTATAATTTTTTCAAAATTAATTCCAGCATGATCTTGACGTTTTAATTCATCTATCAAATTGTTGCTTAGTTGTTGCAAGTTAAATGAATGAAATCCACTAATATTACGTTTTTTGATATCTCTAGCTTTACCCAAAGGAACGGCTATATCAAATAAATGATCAATTAGCTTACTACCACTTTTTCCTCGGATAAATCCACGGTTATCGAAAACCAATTGTTTAGATACGCTTGGACATCCTTCATAGACTAACATTTCAGCTAGTTTTGTTATGCGTTGTGCATGAAATTTCATATCTTCATTAAACATGCATACGAAACGGTCAAAACTTTCGCCATCTATAGTTCTGATAAAAATTTCATTATCAGTTTTTAAGACCACACCCAAATTAAAGCATTCTTTAGTAGTTAAATCAGGCATCCATTGTATCGTCATCCATTCCCCAGATAGAGTTGGGTTGGAATTCTCTTTTGAAAGGCGTTCAAGTAAAGACATATCAAGCCACCAATCCTAATCTGTTAGCAAATACGGTTGTTGATTGAATAGAACGATAATGTAAAAAATCTTTTAAATATTCTATATATTTTGGTTGATCATTCGTTGGGATATTGGAAACTTCTAATAAATTTTTCCACCAAGTGGTCAGTATATCTTGCACTGAAATAAAAGCATCTTTGTGCTTATTGGCTGCTTCAACAGCTAGATGTTTTGTGGTGAATTTTGTCTGTGTTTTTACAGATGGTTGATCATTCAATATATTTAATAGTTTATTATTAAAAGCTAAAGTTTTATCCAAAGCCAATAAGTCAGAAAACCAATTCACACTTCCTAAAATTTCACCATGATCAATAATTCCCATATTTCCATCTCCGATCATTACAACATTTCCGATATTTCGATCGTCATTTGCTATAAAGTCATCAAATGCAATAATATTTGGTAGGTTCTTTTGATTGCAAACTAAAGAGTAAGCTTGAATTAACTTTGCAATAGCATTATCTGGATCATTTTTGAATAAGTTTTCAAAATCATTTAAATGAAAAATACCTTTAACACTTTGTCCGCATTCAGTTGTAACCCAAGCCCAAACTGTTTCATTGCTATTAAGATCTACAACATCAGAAAAATCTTTATAAAATAATTTACTAAGTGGTATGAGTGCTGCATTATCGGGCTGTAATATTCCTAAAGCTTTTCCAAGAGTAAAGCCTGTAAGCTCATTACATAATTTTCTTATGCGGTCGTGAGTTGGATAAACTTTTATATAACATTTTTTTATTGTTCCATCATCCCATTCAATACTTGCAAGTCTAGTAACACCCATAGCGCCACCCGTGACTATTTCATGAGAAGCTAGGTAAGAATTCTCTGTTAGTACATTTATAGACATATTTTCCTCATGATTTATTAATTTTTTTTAAAATAACTATTTTTCTAAACATCCCTATAAAGCCCCACAACTTTACCAACCAAACGACAGCCTTCTTTTAAGTCCATCATTTTTTCGTGCCAGTCAGGGTTTAAGGGTTTTAAAACCATCCCATTACTTTCAACAATTAGCTTTTTAAAGGTAGCTTCCACTTCATTGTCACAAACAACAATAACGAGATCGCCAGTTTTTAAATCACTGAGCTGAAAGTCAGGGTTTACATAAATTTTGTCATTTGGTCTGAAGTCGGGAAGCATCGACTCGCCAACCACCACCAAGCCATAACCATTCTTCCCGCATTTAGGATTGGGTGGTAACCATTCGTCAAACTGTGTTCCTGTTGGAGCACTGTCCATCGTTGTCCATGTTCCTGCCTGTACCCATGAGATCACTGGCACTAAACGTCCTGCAATCGGGAATTGATCAGCTACATTCGCATCTAATTTATTATTTTGTTCAGAATCATGTGGTACATCTAGCCAACCATGCGGCTTTCCAAAAGCATCTTCAATTTCACGGGCAACTTTATTGCCAATTCCTTTGATAGGGTTTGTGCCTGCAAACTGGCTTGTTTGTGACTGACCTTTATTAATTTTGTCAGCAAAATTTGAAACGCCACCTACTTGTTCAACTAATAAGCGAGTGTTGTTATATCTAATTGTTTTGCTGTCCATATTTTTCCTAAAAATCTTGTGATTCATCACATAAAGTAATTGTAGAGTTATCACCTAAAAGGTAAACAAGAAAAAAGGTTGTATTTATCTTTACCAAAAAGGTAATATGTGGCTAATACATAAGGATTAGCCCTATGCAATTTCGAAAATACATACTCGGACTTTCAAAAGAAGAACTAGCCAAATATGCAGAATCAGTCGGTACAACAACTGGTTATCTAAAGACACATCTGTTGTATGGGTATAAAGAACCTAGAAAAAAACTGAGAAAAGCACTGGCATATCACAGTCAAGGAAAAGTGTCTGAGGCTGAGGTTTTGGAGCATTTTGGTATTTACTCGACTAAAACGGTAATTAACCAAAATGGTAATACTCCAAGCATCTAATAACACGTTCAAAGGACACCACCATGAACATCCTAGATGCCGCATACGCAACCGTACACGACCACCACGGCGGTGCATCTGCCTTAGCCCCACGCCTAGGCATCAAAAGCCCCGCCGTACTGAACAGCAAGGTCAACCCAAATACGGAAACCCACCACCTGACATTGCTCGAGGCTTCAAAACTCATGGCACTGACAGGGGACTACCGCATATTGCAAACCCTTTGCGCCGAACACGGCAAAGCCGCCATAGATCTGCCCGACATACCCGAAAGTCAGCGTGACCATAGCCTTATGGACACCTTTGTACGCATCGCCATCCAAAAGGGCAATGTCGCACAAACCTTCCACGACATGATGGCAGACGGACGCATTACCCACGGCGAAGCCCTCGACATGAGCAAAGTCATCCATGAACTCCATGTGCTACTTGGCACACTCGCTACACAGGTGCAGGCATGTATAGAGAAAAACTAAACCCACACAGCCTGACCGCGCAAAAACAACGTCAGGCCATCCAGACATGGTACGAACCCGCATTACGCGTGCTGAACGAATTACTGGCAGAAGCACAACAGAACTTACGCCAACGGCGCTACAACGAAGCCAATGCCGCCGTACCACGCCACAAATTTAAAGAACAACTCCAGCGCCGTTTTCGCATTCAGTGGGCGCTGATTAATGACATCGAAAAAAGCCTGCTCAATGCAGACAAAATCGAAATGATGGGCGGTTACATCAAGCCCAAGGCAGGTGAGCAATGAGTCTAGATGCAACCAACTGGGCATGGCGGATTAAATTTCCCGACCGTAAAGGCGGTAGCCTTAAACCCCTGAAAAAACTGGTACTGCTGTCACTGGCAGATCGGGCAGGCGAAGACCATACTTGTTACCCAAGTATGCAACGACTGGAACAGGACACAGGACTAGACCGCAAAACCATCCTGAAAATTATTTCAGAATTACTGGCGGATAACCTGATACAGGATACAGGCGAACGCAAAGGCGTGACCAAACGTGTCAAAGTCTACAAACTGCTTGGCGTAACAGGTCGGGAAACAGTACCAACAACGGAACCATTTAACCGCCAAAAACCACCCGAAACAGTCCCATCAATGGAACAGTCCCAACAACGGAATGATTCCAACAATGGGATGTTGAATAGTCCCAACAGTGGTACTTTGAATAGTCCCAACAATGGGACACAGAATCTACCAAAGAATCTACCAGTAGAATCTAAAAATAAAAAAACGTGGTTGAGTTTGAAAAAACTTGAAGAAGAACTTGGTTTGATCACCGATGCAGAAACCATCGAGCAGATCAAAACCGCCAAGTGGTTCAAACGAGAGCAAACTGCATTTGAGCGTTACAATAGCGACAAGAACCTGTGTGATGACCTGATGCATTATCACTTTGCTGACTGGTTACTGAATGCTCGTTTAAAATACCAAAGCAGAGAGCAACAACCTGCAGCACAAAACCAAACAGCGCAGACAGCAAAACCGAAAAAGCTCTCTGACAAACAAATCAACCTGTTCGCCCAAAAACTTGCACACCATCCCGAAGTATCGAGCAAGTTTGCCGAAGCAGGGGAAAGCTACGAGCAGCTTACGGCGCGCATCGCTGTAAAACTGAATCATGCTGAACAACGCAAAAAACTTGCGCCGTATCTGGCACAGGTGGGATTTGAGGGGGTAGTGGTATGAAGGCAAATACGTTTGTAAAAAAATACGGCTGGAGTGAAGCGCAGGAGGTTGTGAAAAATGCACACTGGGACAACGCCTATAGCGATGGATCCTACTACTCGCATGTAGATTCGGAACACGATGTTTTGCTGAGTGATCTAAAACGCCTGGTTCAGTCGCATGAGATCATCGAAAAAGGTCAGGGTCTGGATGCTTGCAAAGACGTATTTTTATCTGTGGACAGTGACGAATCTGAATACATAAACCGATTAGGGGTTGAATACAAAAAATCATCTGGAGACCCAGACGATAAGGCTTTGATGCTTTGTGACGATGGGGCGTGGATTGATAGCTCGTATTTAAATTACCAACTGGACAGCGCTTACGGTTTTATCAATCTGAAACAACTCAAACAAGCCATCGCTGATGAGGAGTCCTGCTTATGACTCCGCGCGATTTTCTCATTTGTATGATTATTCTGATCATTTTTTGTTTGATTACAGGGGCATCAAGTTACAGCACAAATCATGCGTTGGGGTTTTTATGATGGGTCACAAAATCTTGATCGGGGTCGATACTCGAAGCATGCACAGCAGAATATCGAGCAATGGCAGAAAAAGCTGATGGACACGCAATTGATGCGGAGCGATTGAGTCAGGCATGGGATGCGGTTGTCAGTGAGGTAAAGCCTTCAGATTGAGGACTTTAAAAGGCTTGTAAAATGAATTTCTTACGACTTTTATGGGAGCATAGTATTTTTGAACATAAAATGATAATTAATTATCACTTTATTTCAAATAATTAAATTAAATCACATTTTCCTGTGTATTATTAAGAAATATATAAATTTGAGGGAGCATTTGTGGGCAAGCATATAAAAGGATTCAGCTTAGTTGAAATGCTAATAATTGTAGCAATTATCAGCATCTTAGCTAGCTTCGCTGTTTTAACTTATCAAATATATGTAGCAAAAGCAGAAGTGGCAGATGCATTAATAGAAGCCGATGGATTAAGGCCAATCGTTACCTTGAATATAGCAAGTAATAATAGCTGTGGAGATGAGTCATCCGTTGGAACATATGGTACGGCTGTAGTTTCTGGAACAGCACCTAATTGCATTATTACCTATACATTTAACCAAACAAAGGCTATATCAGCTCTGAAGTTAAAAGTTATAGGGTTTAATGTTGGATTAAACGGGTCATTCACAATTAATGCGGATACCACAGTAGATAGTTTGTACTTGCCGAGTTCATTTCAATAAATTGTTATAGGTATTTACGATGCATAGTATGCAATTGATGCGGAACAATTGAGCCAGGCATGGGCGGTTGTCGAAGAAACAAAAAAATAAAATAATATTTGACAGTTTTTCTAAATAATTTATATACTTATCTTGTAGTAAATTATTTTTTTTAACGCACGCTGTAGTTTTTTCGTTTTATAGCCATGTGAACCTTCACATGGCTTTTTTTATGTTTAAAGTGTTGGTCAGCCATCGTTTGGAGTAAAGTACTCTAGTCAAGATCATTTTATTTACATATATTATTTATTGTGAAAAAATACCAAAAGATAAAATATAAAAACTTTTAATTTTAGGGGAATACATGGCATTTAAACCAAGAAAAAACCAAAATAATAACTCTGGAGCAGCGGCCATCATTGGTATAGTTGTTACAGTTGTTTTAGCTTATAACATTTCGGGATACATAAAAAATAGACATAGTAATACATTAAACTCGGGATCAAATATTTCTGGGCAAACTAACCCTGAAACCAATAATGATTTATCTAAAATACAAAGTCTCGATCAACAAAGACAATTGCAAGAAAAAAATAATGCTGTGCCCTTTGAAAAGAAAGTGATGTATTTCTTTAGCAATCAAGAGCCTGCGGTTGGAAAAATTACATTTGAAGCTGAAAATTATGATGTGGTTTTTACCGTTAGAGATAAAGCTACCAACAAAATTGCTGCGGTGATTCAGTTGCCACAAAACAGGACAGCGGAGCTGAATGTTCCCTTAGGCGATTATTCAGTGAATTATGCGCTTCCAAATGGTGGAACATGGCAGGGTTTAGAGAACCTTTGGGGGACTTTCACTAGCTTCCATGATTCAAATCAAGATTTTTTGATTTCGAGAGAAAATACTGTGAATGGATATGTTATTCATAATAGTGGTATTAAATGTTGTCATCAAACTGTTGTAGCCAGCAATAGACATATTAGTAAATCTGAGTTTCTTGGCGGATCATAATGATTTGTTGGGTGAGTATTGGGCATAAATCAAAGAGCATCTAATGATGCTTTTTCTGTCTCAAATCATGTTGTAAAAAGGACATTTGGTTGACAAACTCCATTTTTAGTCCTAAAAGTTGGTTGACAAACTTAAGAATCAGTCCTAAATCGACTTTAAACTTATAAAGATAGAAATATGCTAGAAATTTTGTTAAAAATTATTGGTGCAATTGCAGCTCTATTCTTACCAATAATACTTGCTTATTTAAATAATAAATTAGCACATTTAAAGAATGGTCGGGAAAGCCGAGCTGAGCTTTTAAAGCTAGCTGAAGACCTTGATTTTGATAGTAAAGATTTAAATAAAAAAACGATTTTGTATAAAGATAGGTTGGCAAAGTCACTATTCAACAATGATTATTTGACTTATGAAGAAGCTAGATTTTTTTCTCAATATGAAAATGCGGATTTTTGGGTTAAAGAATATGCAGAAATTAGAGGTCTACTGAAAAGAGAAAGAGATACATTAGGAGCAATTACAGAAATCACTCCTAAATATACAAAGAAAAGAGTTTGGCTATGTATTGTAGGATATTTCATCTTTGCATTTATTGGAATAATACCCTTTGTAATGATGAATAAATATATTAGTTGGATAGTCAGTTATTATGAAAGAGGCATGCTTGTAAGTATATTTCTTTTGGTTATGTGGCCTATAATTTTTTTATCAATAGGTTACCTTTTTTTGAGATATTCTGAACGCTGTGCAACATGCAGGATATTTTTACATGATTTTAAGAAAGATGCTTTTAAATCTCCAATACTAATTGAGCCTCCTGAAAATCCTCAAGTTACAGAATAGTATATATCTATAGTTTTTTATTTCTCTAATAATCTTAATTTCTTTAATTTAGATTTAATTGAAAATAAATTTTTACCATATTTAAATTACATCAATAAATATAACATTTATTCTAAAATTCCACCCCACACTTGACTCAAGTTGGGGTATATTTATAGAAGTTTTTGGGTTGAGGTAGGGTAGCCTGTGTACAGTAAAAATAATATTTTGCTTCCAACTAAATCAGCATATTCATTAGAAGAAGCTTGTAAAGAATTGAACTTATTTTTCAATAGAGATGATATAGATATTGAATATGTATTGGATCTAGTTCATCAAGGACATATCTGGTTGCATGCAAAATTTAGTAAGGATAATGATCTTTTTGCTCTTCCTATCGAGTGGGAATTAGATCAAAAATTTGATAATAAAGATGAACAGGCAATAGCGGAAATAATTTTTTTTAATAAAATGCTTACCTATCAAAACATTTATAATGGAATGGGGGATTATGATTTATTTTTAAAATTAAGTATTAATTCAGCTTTTGATTTTTTAAACAATAAAAATTTTACCACTCCAATAATAGTTGATATTTATGACCCATGTGAACGTTTTTATCTTTTTGAAAACTATTTAAAACCAGATTCTTCACATAATATAGAGTTAAAAGTAATTCCAGAAAATTTTAATAGAAATGATTTTTTGAATACAGTTCTTATAAACCATTCAACAAGAGAATATATTAAAAAAATTCTTGGCTTGAAGTTTACGATGAAATTTTTGATGGAACTGAATTTGCTAATAGATACTATGAATTTCCAGAAGTTTTAGAAGTTACTGAAATACAAAATCAGCATGCTATAGATAGAATTGAGAAGTTTAAGTGGAAGGAAGAATGGGTTGAGTATTACTGGTATGGTGATAAAGAACTAGAAGATTTTCAAATAAAATATAAAATAGAGGATATCTATATTTTAAAAGATGATATAGATTTTTTAAAAAGAGGTGAAAGTAGAAAAATTAGAGAAAGAAGTGATTATATATCACCACACATCAGAAAAGTGGAAAAACAATCAGATTTAAAGCTAGCTTATGCTAGTAAAAATAGTATTTCTACTAAGTCAATAAACAAGATTATTTATGCTTTAGCTAGTATGGCAAATATTGATATCTCACAACCTCAAGCTGCATTTGCTCAACTACAGCTTTATTGCGAAAGAAACAACTTAGAGTTGCCTAATAAGGATACATGCGGTAAAGCATTCAAGGATGCTAAATACTATTTTGATAATTTTAATTCTAAATAGACTCTAAATAGAACAAATCTAGATGAACTTTAATGATACTAGCCTCATCCCCACGACGAGGCTTTTTTTATGGATATTAAATTTTTAACTAATAAGTCAGTGGTGACTTACTTTTCTGGATTTTTTTTAGGTTCATCGTCCAGTAATAAATTTGCGGATTTTACAATTGTTCGATTAATCAATTGGTTATCCAGACCTTGTTCTTTAAGAACCCGCATTAAATTCAGCAGAAATTTCTCAGATATAAGTTCGTATACTTCATCAGTACTTTCATTTCTATTTGATAGAAAACTTTCCTCTAGTCTAGAAACCATTTCAGCGCTTTGTGAACGATTGTTTTCTTCGGCAGCTTTTTCAATTTTCTCTTTTAATTCAGGAGGAACGCGTAATCGAACAATAGTGTGATCGGCTTGGTTACTCATAAATGACCTCGAAAGCCACAAAATGTGGCAAATATTTTAGTTTACGTATTTACATTACCACAAAGTGTGGCTATATTAATTAAAAGCCACAAATTGTGGCATTTGGAGAAAGCATGAAACCTAAAGAATTTGTATATGTAAAAGTTCGCTTGGAACTTGATTCACATAAGCAACTGAAAGCTAAAGGTGAGCGTGAAGAACGTTCAATGAACTTTTTAATTAACAAGGCAGTCAAATTATTGATCGCTCAAGAAGGAGTTAAAGTATGAATGCAATTGTTCCATTACAAACTCAAACCATGACAAGTTTAGAAATTGCTGAACTTGTAGAAAAACGCCATGACAATGTTAAGCGTACTATTGAAAGCCTTGTAAATACTGGTGTAATTGTCCAACCTCAAATTGAGGATGAACAATCTAAAGATACTATGGGGCGTATTCGTACAACTCAAGTTTGTAAATTTTCAGGCGAACAAGGCAAACGAGACAGCATCATCGTAGTCGCTCAACTTTGCCCAGAGTTTACCGCTCGTTTGGTAGATCGTTGGCAAGAACTAGAAGCCCAAGTTTCAAAACCTGTTGACCCCATGCAGGCACTCTCTGACCCAAATATTTTACGTGGGCTACTACTTGGCTACTCTGAAAAAATGGTTGAACTGGAGCAGAAAGTTGAAGTCATGCAACCAACCATTGATGCTTTTGATCGAATTGCGACTGCGGATGGTAGTTTATGTTTAACGGATGCAGCCAAAGCCTTACAAATGCGTCCTAAAGATTTTATTTCTTTCCTATCTCAAAAGCAGTGGATCTACAAGCGAACAGGTTCAGCTCACTACGTCGGTTATCAAGACAAAGTACAGTCAGGCTTTTTAGAACATAAAGTGACAGAAGTAACGCGTGGTGATGGTTCAAACAAAATCACAGAGCAGGTGAGGGTCACTCCAAAAGGCTTAACTAGACTTTCCAAACTATTAGGTAACGACCATGTTTAATTTAGGCAATAAAAAAGCCCTCATGAATCTTGGCGGAATCAAGGGCTTTCAGTTGTCAACATTCAGGAATATCAACTATGAACAGTATGGTACAACCGAAAGAACAAGTCAAATCCTACGATGCCAGTGATGTATCCGAAGGCTACGCCTTGGCATATGAGCAAGTAGCAGATCTATCCGTCATGATTAATGCAATCCGTAATAATCATGAAAAAACGGCTGAGTATGTAAAGAAGGTCTACAACGTACCAGATACAGTCTTTAGCGATATGAAAAGACTCTTTGCAATTGTAGAAGGTCTTATTTCGGATAATCTGGAATTTTCAAAATCACAAGAAGATGCTTACCAAAATGAATATGATTTAAATTCATAAAATAAAAGCTAAACTGGTTTAATGCGCCTGCATAAATGTTAGCTTGTTGACAAATGTCAACAACAGCATATAATTTAACAATAGTAAAAGGATTAAAGATGAAAAGACATCCTGATAAGCATATTCGAGAAGCCATCGAATACGCGATAGATAACGGTTGGGATGTTGTAGATACAGGCAAATCAGGGCATGCATTCTGTCGCTTAAAATGCGTGCTCGGGCATGCCGAACATCAAATGAGTGTCTGGAGCACACCAAAAGACCCAGAAACTCATGCAAAACAGATCCTTCGTAAAGTTAAACAATGCAACGGAGATGAACTATGAATACATATCACTTCACCGTAGTGGTACGTGATGCACGTTCAGACCTAGCAGATCTCGAAGACCAGTTTTTTGAAGCAGGCTGTGACGATGCATTGCTCTGTAGCTATAACGACACCATCTACCTAGAGTTTGATCGTGAAGCACCGAGCGCAGCACAAGCGATTACATCGGCTTTAGACAATATTCGCTCACTTGGCTTTTCAGATTTGATTGTAGAGGAACAAGGCTTTTCTACACTCTCTGAAATGGCAGAACGGGCAGGCATGAGCCGACAGGCACTTTCGCTATATGCTCAAAACAAACGTGGTGATGGAAACTTTCCAAGACCGATGTATGGACTGGCATCGAAGTCGGCTATGTACTCTTGGCCAGAGGTCGCAACCTGGTTATTTAAACAAGGAAAATTAGACAAAACACATTATGAAGTGGCGAGCACAGCCTCTTAATTTCGTGCTATTTCAGATGTAAAAAGAGACTCTTTCGGGAGTCTTTTTTTATAAAAAATTTGAAAAATAACTGGAAAAATCTCTTTGGGGATAGAAGGTATTAGTTGGCTCTAAAAGTGATATTTCTTTAATTTTTTGATTTTAATTCATTAATTAACTTATCAATCACTTCATGTTCAAAATAGTGTATTTGAGGTGTAATTTTATCTAAAGAACTTTTAATTCCTGAGATAATATGTTTAGAGTCATTTTTTTCTAAATGATCCAGATTAAGGTTTAAGAATAAGTCATAGATTTTTTCTTCTTGCCCCTTATACCAGTCTTCTTTACTGCTATAAACCGAATATTTTCTTAAAGACTCTCTGAAATTTGATAAATTAAATTTCATTGATTTGGTTTCTATTAACAGAATCAGAGCTTCTCTATCTAAATTTTTAAGCTCTTCACTAAAACTCTGTGGGTTCTCAATTTTTTTTTCAAGATCATCTAATGATTTTAAAAAGTTCATAAAAGAAATATCAAATAAATCAAAGCTATCAATAACTTTCCATGCGAATTTATTAGAAATAGACTTATCGTGCTGTTCTCTCCAATCTGTAAAAAAAAGAACTGCTGTACAAGCTGCAGTAAAAGTCGCAAAGGCAAGAAATAGGTTGGTAAGTACAGAAATCTGATCTGAATCTAACTTAAATACATAACTTGCGATCATGTAAATAGCGGCAAGAACTGAAAAAATAGTCAAACAAATCCAGCCAAGCTTATTAAATAATTTTTCTTTCATTTTATCAGCCGCCATGCCAAACCCATTCAACTACTGTATCAACTATTCAGTCCGCATGTCTTTTAAATCACCAAACTTTTACATATGAGGTTCAATAGTAGTAATGGTTTTTTTAATACAATTTTTCTATAACAAATTTGGGAAATAACTGAAAAAATATTTCGGGGAATAGATTTCTAACTGACTGTTTTTATTGAGATTAGATTCTCGAATTTTACAGTGTTTAGACACGAAAAAATGACCATAAATTTGTTGTTTAACATGGTATTAGCGGACTCTCGACGTAATATTGACATCGTAGAGGTCTCCAGTTCGAGTCTGGATATGCCTATTGCTTTCGTCTTGTTGTGTTTCTGTTTAATTTTACATATTGTTATGAGTGAAACATCATTTTAATAAAAATGTGATGTGTATAAACTTTTGAGTTCTACATGATCCAAAAGAATAATTACTGTTTCGCCTAATGGAGTATTTTTTATGGATAAAAAGATTAGCGCCGTTTTATTGGTAGGGTGTTTAGGGGCTTTGGGTATGAGTAGTTATGCTGGAGCAGTACCAGCACCAACTTATAGCGATAGTTCTCGTACAGATAACCGCGTTTATGCAGGCTTGTCATGGAGTTGGGGAAATAAACAGGGTTTGAAACCAGATTATATTGTTGGTTTCCGCTCATTGCATGTGGATTCAGATAATTCAGTGCAAGGTGGAGACATTAATCTTCGTGTAAAATATAACCACGGATTTGTGTTGGGTGATGCTCGTTTAGCTTATGTGAATGGTAAACGTGACTTTGTAGGTAACTATGGCGGTGGCTATTCCTTCATGAATAGAAGTATTTTTGGAACTGTGGCAGGTCAAGGTAGTTATTACCGTTTTGGTGGGGACTATTACTTCAAAAATCATGATTTTAAACCGTATGTTGAAATTAATACCTTAGAAAAACCAGATCGTGAACAACCTAAGGTTACGGTTTTTACTCCGCCACCAGTGTAATCTTTTTTATAAAACCTAATGGTTAGATCTATTTAAAAACCTCGCTTCTGCGAGGTTTTTAAATTCTTACTAGCTTCATGGATTATGTGACATAAAATCATACTACTTGAGCAATTTGGTGCGGCTTTTCTTTTTATGCTTATTATCTGAAATACATCAATAACTATAGTTTTTATAAGATAATAATCTTTTGGTTGTGAATACAAACATTAAAATATGACTGTTCTCATAAAGAACCTGATATGAATTTTTAGTATTTTTTAGTATTTCTTAATAAAAATGTGATATAGTTGACAAAAATAACAAGCATTAAAGTTTGTTTGTGAATAATAAAAATTGGAGAAAAATATATGGCAAAAATAGAAAAAGTAATCTTCATACATCAAGCAGATGAAATTGAAATCACTATAGAAGAGCATGAAAATCAAAACCTAGATATATGTGCTGAGGTTGATTGGTATTCGCTTAGATCGAGTGTTCAATTGAATGCTGTTTTGGGAGAGGTTCAAAGAATTCATAATAATTTAAAGCAACATTTCAATAATTTAGGTTCATTAATTGAAATTGAATGTAAGGGTGCACAACAAGTGATAAAAATAGCAGATATTCAGGCAGCCTTCCCAAATATCCCAATAAAATGGATTTAGAAATTTTAACCACCTTCGGGTGGTTTTTTTATGCTCTATTTTCCTTAGCCGAACAGATGACTGTATACACTGCCGTACTTAACTTGAAAATTTGGTGTGATTTTTTTTTTGCTTATTATCTGATTAAACAAGGTAATCAACTTATTAAAATCAGCAGTGACTAAACTAAATAGCCCCAGATGCCTACAGCGTCCAAGCAAGCGGTTATTAATGATGCACTAACACAGAATTCCTACTCGAAGCATGTGCAGTAGAAATACAATAATTCCAAAAAAATGACAGATATGCAATTAATGTAGAGCGATTGAAGCAGATGCTAGATGTTCTAGTAAATAAAAAAATTGGACACATTTATTTTAAAAATAAATTGATTAAAAAATAAACATTTTATATATTTTTAAGATATAAAGAACAAAGAGTCATAAATTTTACTTAGAGACAATAAATCTAATATACCCTAAATTTGGAGAAATACTTATGGATACTCATCATAAGGGGTTTAGTTTAATTGAATTGCTTACAGTGATCGCAATAGTCGTTATTTTAGCTGCTCTAGCACTTTATGCATATCAAACTTATATAGCGAGAACACAGGTAACTGAGGCTATAGTTCTAGCAGGTGGTTTAAAACCCCAAATTGTAACAGATATAGCAAACAGCACTTGTAGTACTGATTCATCTACAGGGACATATGGTGTAGCTGTCATTGGAGGGGTAGTACCGAATTGTACTATTACTTATACATTTAACAATACCAATGCTACAGCTATTCTAAAGTCAAAGGTAATAGGCTTTGACGTTAGTTCTAATGGAACTCTTACATTAAATTCAGATACCACTGTAGACAACAAATATCTACCTAATTCAATAAAATGATTTATTGATAAATTTTATTCACATAGAAGTTTTTTTAATTACAGCACCACCACAGAAAAGTTATTCGAAGCTTACCGCAGGATGTGGAGCAATAGCAGGAAAAACTGACAGGTATGTAATGAATGTACACCGAGTGAGAAGCGGGTGTTGGGATATTTGATTATAAGTTGGAAAAGCTCTCGATAGAGGGGTTTTACTAATCATTGAGAATACCTCATCGCTGATAGATTTTGGAGTCGTTTGAAATCGAAAATGAATCATAGTATTTATATTTCAAAGGTTTATGGGGTTTCTTTGTATAAATCATAAGTAAGGCGGCTGTATTGTGAAGAGGGAAGTTCTAGTAGAGTTCTGGTCTAAAATAGTGCTTACAAACGGGATAAGATGTTTGTATTTAACCTTGTATGTTCGCCTCTAAAGAACAAAATGCCAGTCAATTTCTTAATTGACTGGCATTGAGTATATCTAGGATTAAGGGTTAATTGGTTTCGACTGAAGAAAGACCCGCATTTAAACTATTTTGACGACGACGTTTGGTCACAATCAGACCTGAAATCACCACCAATATACTTAAGATTGCTGTTGAGGTAATTTCATGTACATGGTTTGGATCAAAAGCCATAATACCAAGCGCTGCAATAATAAACACAATTACTGCCCAAGTCAGGTATGGGAAACACCACATTTTCATGCTAAGAGGTTTACCCTCGGCAATTAATCTTTTACGCATTCTGAGTTGAGAGCAAGCAATTACCAAGTACACCAACAGTGCAATTGCACCAGAGCTGTCGAGTAAAAAGCTAAAGACCGCTTTTGGTGCAGCGTAGTTAGCGAAGGTGCAAAGGAAAGCAATCGCTGTTGACATCAGTACGGCATAGACAGGAGTATGGCTTTTGTTGACTTGGCGGGTAATCGCAGGTGCATCACCGCGTTTGCCTAAAGAGTACAACATACGAGATGCCGTATATAAAGCAGAGTTCAAGCAGCTTGTCACTGCAGTTAAAACGACAATATCAACAATCAGTTTGGCATGAGGAATATGCAAAACTTGTAATACAGTTTGATATGATCCCATTTCTGCCAAGCGAGGATCATTCCAAGACACCAAGCTCACAACAATAAAAATAGACACCAGATAGAATAGACCAATACGCCAGATCACAGAGTTAGTCGCTTTGGTAATTTGACGCTCAGGATCTTTAGATTCACTGGCTGCAATGGTGACAATTTCAGAACCCATGAAAGAAAACATGGTGGTTAATAAGGCTGCGATGACTGTGCCAAAACCATTTGGCATAAACCCGCCTTGATCCCATAAGTGTTTGACACCATTCACTTCAGGTGCTGGCGAGAAACCAAAAATTGCTGCACAGCCAAGCACAATAAAGACAATGATTGAGCCAACTTTTACTGTTGCAAGCCAGAACTCAAATTCACCGTAATTTTTTACACTAAACAAGTTGGTGACCGTTAGCGCTGCGGTAATCAGGAAGGAGAGTAACCAGACTGGCGCACCTGGAATCCAAGAGTTAATAATGGCCGCTGCGGCATTGGCTTCAAATGGAATAACCAACACCCAAAACCACCAGTATAACCAGCCAATCGTAAAACCAGCCCATTTACCAATGGAACGGTCAGCATAAGTAGAAAATGAACCACTGTCAGGTTGTGATACTGCCATTTCGGCAAGCATACGCATCACTAAAACGACCAGTGTTCCAGCCATAAAATAGGAGAGTAGAACGGCTGGACCTGCCGAAGCAATGGCATGTCCAGAACCAACAAATAAACCAGCTCCAATAGCACCTGCAATAGATAGCATGGTGACATGGCGGTTTTTTAATCCTTGAGAGAGATTGGCTTGATTGTTATGTGCCATGAATAAAAACCTACGCAAAACGAAAATATAAAAGCCCCATCGTAGATAAGCATAAAGCGTACCAACTTGGGCGTATTCACATGCAAGAGTTTGGTTTTTGATCTAGAAAGAGAAAAGACAATTCCATCTGTGGGGAGAGCGAGCAAACATTATTCCATAATCACCAAATCGGATAGATTTGGGTTTGCCTGTCAAAAGAATCCCTGATAAAGAATACTTTCTAATTTAAATCAACACCAGTCCTTGGCGTTTGCTGATACAGGGGGTGACCCTATAATCAAGCAGCATTTAATAAAACATAATTGATTGGAGAACTCAATATCCTAAATTCACATCACTGATAAAAATACACAACATTTTTGTAGAAATATATGTCAGGAAGTCAGAAAGCTGCAACTATCACACTGAATATTGTCTTAAATCCAAAGTTATTCTACATTCTTGGTTCATATTTTTAGTGCATAGTCGCATCCTGTAAATAATTGTTATATATGTTTTTGAGTCACACAAATGAGATATGATCCTCATTCAGGTTTGTTGAAGCTTCCTTGAAGCAGACCGTATATATTGCTTAAGTCAAGAAGCTTTATATGTCCCAATTCAAATCTATGAAAATCGTACAAGCTGATTCAATTTTTTGTGTCACTAATTTTTAAATTTCAAGCTGAGTGTCATATGCAACGCAAAAAACTCTTGATATTGGTCTGCCTGTTGATATTGGTGGTTGGTGTAGTCGCCTATTTTTTTGTAAAAAATAAAAATACTCAAAAAAGAAATGGCCCACCAAAAAATGCAACATCAGTGCAAGTGTCTACAGCAAGCCAAAGCAATGTTCCTGTGATTTTATCGGCACTCGGTACAGTGACTGCAAGCCAGACGGTTTCTGTGACCAGCCTGATACAGGGCCATTTACAAGAAGTGTATTTTAAAGAAGGTCAGTATGTACAAAAAGGTCAGCTACTGGCAAAAGTCGATACCCGTTCTTATGAAGCGACCTTGCAGCAGTATCAAGGACAGCTCGCAGAAAATCAGGCACAGTTGAACAATGCCAAACTGACATTGGCACGTTATCAACGTTTGTATGCACAAGACTCGATTGCCAAGCAGGATTTAGACACTCAAATTGCAACGGCAGCGCAATATGAAGGGGCAATTAAAGCTGATCTGGGGCAAATTGCATCGGCCAAACTCAATATCGAATATGGACGGATTGTCGCGCCAATTTCAGGCTATATCGGCATTCGTAATATTGATGTGGGTAACTTGGTCAGCACAGATTCAACCACCGCAATTGCAACCATTACTCAAACCAAGCCAATTGCTGTGGTGTTTAGTATTCCACAAACTAAACTTGATGACGTGGTTCAGCCGCTTCGTAATGGTGGAAAGCTCATGGTGAAAGCCTATGACCAGCAAGGCAAAACCATGCTGGCAGAAGGCGAAGTGCGCGTCATTAGTAACGAAATTGACTCGACTACAGGGACAGTCAAACTCAAAGCCACTTTTAATAACGATGACAACAAACTGTTCCCTAACCAGTTTGTGAATGTCAAATTGCAAACAGGCGAGTTGAATAACGCGATTGTTGTGCCAAGTGCCGCGATACAAACCAGCACAGCAGGGCAATATGTGTTTGTGATTGACCAAAAATCGGTTGCACACAAAGTGATGGTCAAAGTTGGCCCGCAAACCGAAGATGGTAAAACTGCGATTCTCTCTGGGGTCAAAACAGGTCAGAAAGTTGTGACAACAGGTGTGGATTCGCTAGGAAATGGTTCTAAAGTGAATATCGTGACGGCTCAGAAAGTCGATACCAGCATTTTAGATGCCGCACCAAACAAAGGCAGACATTCTCCTAGATAAATTATGAATCCATCTCGCATATTTATTGAAAGACCCATCGCCACAATGCTTATGATGATTGCGGTGATCTTAAGTGGTCTATTGGCTTATCGAAGCCTTTCTATTTCGGCATTGCCTGAAGTTGATTATCCCGTGATTCAGGTGACGACACAGTTTCCTGGTGCAGGGCCTGAAGTCATGACCAGTGGGGTAACCGCCCCACTGGAACGGCAACTTGGGCAAATGGCAGGCTTGAACCAGATGTATTCCACCAGTTCAGGTGGCGCATCGGTGATTACCCTGAAATTTAACCTCGATACTTCGCTCGATGTTGCCGAGCAGGAAGTTCAGGCTGCCATTAATACGGCTGACTCACTCTTGCCATCGGATCTGCCGAACAAACCAACCTACAAAAAGGTTAACCCAGCGGATACACCAATTTTGACTTTGGCGGCAACCTCAGACACTTTGCCGCTGACCAAAGTCCAAGACCTGATTAATACGCGTGTTGCGTTGAAATTGTCACAAATTTCGGGTGTGGGTTTAGTGAGTCTGGCAGGTGGTCAGCAACAGGCCGTACGAATCCGTGCGAACCCTGCGGCTTTAGCCAGTCATGGGCTTACTCTGGCTGATGTAAATACCGTGATTAATGCGGCTAACGTCAATGGCTCTAAAGGTGGATTTGACGGCCCTGAGCGTTCGGTCACGATTGATGCCAACGACCAGTTACAAACGGCTGATGAATATAGCAACCTGATTTTAAAGTATGAAAATGGTCAGGCACTGTATTTGCACGATGTTGCAACCATTGAACAAGCGCCGCAAGACGAATATCAACAAGCGTGGGCAAATGGTCAACCTGCGATTATTATTAATATTCAGCGTCAACCTGGCACCAATGTGGTCTCTATTGCCGATACCATTAAAGCCAAGCTACCTGAGCTTCAGGCAGGTTTGCCTGCTTCTGTAAAAATCAGCACCTTGTCTGACCGTACCGATACCATCCGTGCTTCAATTTCTGATGTGCAGTTTGAGTTGATCTTGGCAATTGCTTTGGTGGTCATGGTGTCATTTTTGTTCTTACGGACTTTTGCAACCACGCTGATTCCAAGTTTGGCAGTGCCATTGTCGATTGTGGGAACTTTTGGCGTGATGTATCTGTCAGGTTTCTCGATCAATAACTTGACATTGATGGCGCTGACGATTGCCACGGGCTTCGTCATTGATGATGCGATTGTGGTGGTGGAGAACATTCAGCGGCATATTGAGAATGGCGAAAAACCGCTGATTGCTGCGCTGAAAGGCTCACAAGAAATTGGTTTTACTATTATTTCCCTGACCATTTCGCTGATTGCCGTGCTGATTCCGTTGTTGTTTATGGGTGATGTGATTGGGCGCTTGTTTCGCGAGTTTTCGATTACGCTTGCAGTGTCGATTTTGGTGTCGATGTTTGTGTCTTTGACTCTGACGCCAATGCTCAGTGCATATTTGCTGAAACATATTCCTGAAGAAAAGCACAATAAACTGGCGCAAGGTTTTGGGCGTGGTTTTGACAAACTGCTCAAGGTTTATGAAAAATGTCTGCTTTGGGTACTGGATCATCAACCGTTGACGTTATGCGTTGCCATTTTATCGCTTGTGGTGACAGCAGCCTTATATCTATGGATTCCTAAAGGCTTTTTCCCCGCACAGGATACAGGGAAGATTCAGGGAATTACCCTTGCTTCGCAAGATGTGTCGTATGCTGAAATGGTGAAACGTCAGCAGGCGATGGCAACAGAGCTGCAAAAAGACCCTGCGGTGGATTCGATTGCATCAATTGTCGGGGTGGATGCCACCAATAACACCTCGTTAAATATGGGGCGTTTGCAGATTAGCCTGAAAGATTTTGGTGAGCGCGATAAAGCTGATGTGGTGATTGCCCGTTTAAAAGAACGTGCTGCTAAAATCGCAGGGATTCGACTGTATGCGATCAAAAGTCAAGACCTGAATGTCGATGATCAGGTCACACCGAGCCAGTATCAGTTGACGCTGGATACTTCAATTCAGAGTGATTTAGAAAACTGGGCACCGCAGTTTGTTGAGGCACTCAAAGATCGTCCTGAATTTAAAGATGTAAACAGTAATCTACAAAATCGGGCAAAAGTGGCATATGTGCAGATCAATCGCGATGAAGCCAGTCGTTATGGATTAACCGCTAGTGATATTGATAAAGCACTCTACAATGCTTTTGGTCAGCATTTAATTTCAACAATTTATACCCAAGCCAACCAGTACCGCGTGGTGCTTGAAGTTCCACCTGAATATAAACAAGACCTGTCAGCCTTTTCACATATTTATTTGAAGGCATCGACAAGTTCAAGCAGTTCATCATCGACTTCTACAATCACCACAAGTAGTGCAACATCGACTACAAGTAGCACGGCGAGCAGCACGATGGTGCCGTTAAGCAACCTGATTAGCGTAACCGAAAAAGATGGTTATTTAAATTATGCACGCCGTGACCAAACGCCTGCAGCAACCATATCCTTTAACCTTGCAGATGGTTACTCGATTGAACAAGCGCGTCAGGCAATTGATGATGTGAAGCAAAAAATCCAGATGCCAGATACGGTTAATCTGCAATATCAGGGGTCGCTCGAAGCATTCAGCTCATCGAGCCAAAATACTTTGTGGCTGATTCTTGCAGCCGTGATCACCATGTATATCGTACTGGGAATTTTGTATGAAAGCTGGATTCATCCAATTACGGTATTGTCGACCTTACCTTCGGCGGCAATTGGTGCATTACTGGCACTGAAACTAACTGGCACCGAATTTAGCCTGATTGCACTGATCGGGATTATTTTGCTCATCGGGATTGTTAAGAAAAATGCCATCATGCTGATTGACTTTGCGCTCGATGAGAAGCGGCAAGGGAAAAGCGCGCATGATGCGATTTATCAGGCATGTTTACTGCGTTTCCGTCCAATTTTAATGACGACCTGTGCTGCGCTACTTGGTGCAGTGCCGTTGATGCTGGCATCGGGTTCAGGAGCAGAACTGCGTCAACCTCTTGGTTTAGTAATTGTCGGTGGTCTGATCTTTAGTCAATTCCTTACCTTGTTTACTACACCTGTGATTTATCTGGCGTTTGAAAAATTAACGCAACGGAAAAAATCAGGGGCAGCGTCATGAATTTGTCTAGAGTCTTTATTTTAAGACCGATTGCGACCATTTTGGTTAGTCTGGCACTGACCTTGCTGGGTATTTTGGCATTTCGTTTGTTGCCTGTAGCCCCATTGCCGCAAATAGATACGCCAACGATTATGGTGCAAGCCAGCCTAGCAGGAGCAAGCCCTGAAACCATGGCCGCGACTGTCGCTACTCCGCTTGAACGTGCCATGGGGCAGATTGCAGGAATTACGGAACTGACCTCGACTAGTGGTCAGGGTTCAACCAATGTCGTTGTGCAGTTCGACTTAAACCGTGATATTGATGGCGCTGCGCGAGATGTGCAGGCGGCAATCAACGCAGCACGCAGCTTGTTGCCAAGCAGTATGAAAACTTTGCCGACGTATCGTAAGGCAAACCCTTCTGATGCACCGATTTTAATGTTGGCACTGACCTCAGATACGTTAAACCGTGGTCAGTTATATGACTTGGCTTCAAGTCAGTTACAGCAGAAAATTGCACAGGTGCAGGGTGTTGGACAGGTATCAATTCGTGGTGGTGCTTTGCCTGCAGTGCGGATTAACCTAGATCCCAAACAGCTCACCAGTTATGGCATTAGTCTAGATACAGTACGTGCAGCAGTAGATAATGCCACTACAAACTCACCTCGTGGTTTAATTAGTGGGAGTCACTATACATGGTGGATTGATGCCAATGGGCAGCTCACCAAAGCCAAAGATTATCAAAATCTGATTGTGACCTATCGTAATGGTGCAGCTGTACGTTTGCACGATGTGGCATCGGTCACTGATTCAATTCAGGATATTTATTCGGCAGGTTATTTTAACAACCAGCCATCGGTTTCGATTGCGGTGACGCGTCAGGCCGGTGCGAATATGCTGGAAACAATTGATGCGATTAAAGCACTCATTCCTGTACTGAATGAAATGTTGCCCAAAGGCACACAAATTACTTTAGCAATTGACCGTTCACTGAATATTCGTAGTGCCTTGCATGAAACGGAACGAACGTTGATTATTGCCATCTTATTGGTGATTTCAGTGGTATTTGTTTTCCTGCGCAAAGGTCATGCTTTGCTGATTCCCGCGATTACCTTGCCGATTTCAATTGTCAGTACTTTTGCTGCCATGTACGTTTTGGGTTATAGCCTCGATGCACTGTCGATGATGGCGCTGATTGTCGCAACGGGCTTTGTAGTCGATGATGCGATTGTGGTGCTGGAAAATATTAGTCGCCATATTGAAGACGGCATGAACCCGATGGAAGCTGCACTGAAAGGTAGCAAGGAAGTGGGATTTACCGTTTTGTCGATGACGGCATCACTAATTGCGGTGTTTATTCCATTACTGTTGATGGGTGGTGTACTCGGACGTTTGTTTCGTGAATTTGCCGTTACCTTGTCGGTGGCGTTGCTTATCTCCATGTTTGTCTCTTTAACGCTGACGCCGATGTTGTGTTCGCGTTTGTTAAAGAAAGAAACAGGCGAGGAAAAAGAAAACCGTGTCATGGCATGGATTGGCAAAGGTTTAGACAAATTACATGTGAGTTATGTCAGCAGCCTTGCGGTTGTTATGAAGCATAAGCGTCTGACCATGTTCATGTTATTGCTGACTGTGATTGGTAATGTCTATCTGTATAAAGCTGTGGAAAAAGGTTTATTTCCTGATCAGGATAACGGCATACTGATGGGGCAATTACGTGCCGATCAAGCCACCAGTTTTCAGTCGCTCGAACCGCGATTGAAAGCGATCAGTCGTATGCTGCAAAAAGACAAAGACATTCAGTATGTGATTGCTTCAACGGGTGGTGGTGGTTTCGGCGCTCGTAATACGGCAAATTTCTTTATTCGTCTCAAAGATGAAGGTCAACGTACACAAACAGCGATGCAAATTGCCAATCGTATCAGTATGAAAACTCGCAATATGGCAGGGGCATCGTTATTTTTAATGCCAGCTCAGGATTTGCGGGTTGGTGGGCGCAGTGCCAATGCCACTTATCAGTACAGTTTACAAAGTGATAATTTGCAAACGTTGCGCGAGTGGAGTCCGAAAGCTTATGCGACCTTGAAACAGTTACCTGAACTGACCAGTGTCGATAGTGATGCACAGTCAGGCGGTTTAAACGTCAAAGTCGTGATTGATCGCGCCGTAGCGCAGCGTTATGGTTTAAATGTCAATGAAATTGATACCTTTTTAAATAACGCATTTAGTCAGCGTCAAATTGCAACTCAATATCAAATGTTGAACCAGTATTACAGTATTATTGGTTTAAATAACAATTACATTCAAAATCCTGAAGTCTTAAAGCAATTGTATGTACTGACCAGTAATAATCAGTCGATTCCGATTTCAGCTTTTGCGCATCTGGAATATACCACTGCACCATTATCGGTTGCCCATCAAAATCAGATGGCAACGACCACAATTGCCTTTAACTTGGCAAATGGGGTGTCTTTACAGCAAGCCAAAGCCGCGATTGAACAAGCGATGGTGAAAATCGGGATGCCAGATTCTGTGCATGGCAGTATGGCAGGTACGGCACAGGTGTTTGAAACATTAGTAAAACAAATGCCGTGGCTGATTTTTGCAGCATTGGCTACCATTTATATTTTGCTGGGTATGCTGTATGAAAGCTGGATTCATCCTGTGACGATCTTATCGGCCTTGCCATCGGCGGGAGTCGGTGCGCTGGTTCTGATGATGTTAACAGGCACGCAGCTCACAGTGATTGCGTTGATCGGGATTTTGCTGCTGATCGGGATCGTGAAGAAAAACGCAATTTTGATGATTGATTTTGCTTTAACCGCAGAAAAACAGCAGCAGCTTTCGCCCGAGCAAGCCATTATCAAAGCCTGTGATAAGCGTTTCCGTCCTATCTTGATGACTACGCTGGCTGCATTTTTTGGTGCATTGCCGCTGATTTTGCAGACAGGTTCAAATTCATCACTGCATCGCCCATTGGGAATTGCGATTTGTGGTGGTTTGGTATTTAGCCAGTTATTAACCTTGTATACAACGCCTGTGGTGTATGTGTATTTAGATCGTTTTGGTTCATGGGTGAAATCGTTCTGGAAACGTCCGAATTCATCGCAAGTGCCCCTGAATGATGAGCATTGATATGTTAAAAAATAAATTATGCCTCGCTTTATGTTGTGCGTTGCCGATTTTCTCAGGTTGTACCGTAGGCCCAAATTATACCAAGCCTGAGATTTCAATGCCTGTGACTTATAAGGAAGTGCAAGGCTGGAAAGTCGCTCAGCCACAAGATCAGCAAACTCGTGGCGCGTGGTGGGAAATTTACCAAGATGCAACTTTAAATCGCTTACAGCAGCAAGTGGTACTGTCAAACCAGAATATTGCCCAGTACGTTGCCAAGTATGAACAGGCTGCGGCATTGGTATCACAGGCGAAAGCCGATCAGTATCCGAGTATAGGCGCGACAGGCGGTGCTACGCGTAGCGAACAAAGTCAGGCGAAGCCGAGTAACAGTTATAGTGCCAAGGCGAGTTTGAGCTGGGAGCTGGATGTCTGGGGTAAACTGAAACGCACCGTACGTGAAAATCAAGCCTCGGCACAAGCTAGTGCAGCAGACCTTGCCAATGCTACTTTAAGCGCACAAACCACGTTAGCGAAGGATTATTTTGCGCTGCGGGTTCTGGACAAACGTATTGCCCTGTATGACAAAACGATTGACACCTATACGCGTTATCGTAAGGTTTTGGCGGCCAAATATAAAGAAGGCGTGATTGCCAAGTCCGATCTGACTCAGGCTGAGCAGTCGCTGTATAGTGCCAAGTCAGCACGTGAAGATTTGGTTTGGCAACGTGCCCAGTATGAACATGCCATTGCCATCCTCATCGGGAAAATGCCTGCCGAATTTGATCTTCCAGTCAGTCAGGCGGCATTGCCTAAACCTCCAAGCATACCACTGACTTTACCCAGTCGCTTACTTGAACGCCGTCCCGATATTGCATCTGCTGAGCGTAGTGTAGCTGCGGCAAATGAAGCTATTGGTATAGCGATTACGGGATATTTTCCTGACATTACGCTATCAGGTTCAAGCGGCTATTCAGCAAGTAGTTTATCCAATTTGATCAGCGCGCAAAACTTGCTCTGGTCATTGGGTGCTTCTGCAACACAAACGGTATTTGATTTTGGCGCAAACAAAGCCAAAGTGAAACAAGCACGAGCTGCTTATGATGCGTCAGTGGCGAACTATAAGCAGACGGTGCTTGAAGCCATGCAGAATATTGAAGACTATTTGGCAGAAGGCACAAGTCTAAGCAAAGAAGTGCAACATACTAGCCAGTCTTTGGCAGCGGCAACTGAAACCGCGCGGATTATACGTAACCAGTACAATGCAGGCGTGATTGACTATACCAATGTTGCGTCAACTGAAGCCACACGTTTATCAAGCGAACAAAGCTTGTTACAGCTCCAGTCGACCCAATTGCAAAACAGCGTGGCACTCATTACTGCGCTGGGTGGAGGTTGGCAAAGTTCTGATCTGCCAAAATAGTTTTGATTTATAAAAAGGCCTTGTTGAACAAGGTCTTTTTTTATATCTCTTTTAAGCAATGTGATGAGATTTCATCGGTTGAATTTGCCGAACCAGTATGCCGCCAATCACACTATATAAGATCATCACGATGCTGACCGAAACTTCGAGTTTTAGTGGTAGAAGATACAAAATTGCACCTGAAACCAGTCCAAAGGCAAATTGTAATGCACCGAGCAGGGCACTGGCCTGACCAGCGCGCTGTCCTTGTTTGGACAAAGCCAGAACAGTTGCATTGGGGCCAATAAAACCGACACATGCCACAATCATGAACAGACCCAGCATCACACTCCAAAGAGCAATATGTTGGCTAAACACAAAAGCGCTTAGAACAATTGCACCTAAAAATTGTATGCTTGAGCCTAACTTTAACAGCTCGAGTGAATCATAGCGTTTGATTAGAAAGCGATTAAGGTTGGAAACTGCAATAATCCCGCAGGCATTCACCCCAAATAACAGGGCAAATATACCTGAGCTGACGCCTAAATGATCAATCAAGATTTCTGAAGCGCTGTTGATATAGGTAAACAGCATGCCCATTAAAATCCCACTGGCGACAGCAGGCACAATAAAGCTGCGGTCTTGGCATAAGTAGATATAACTTTTCAGTGCAGAACCAACCGTATGTTTTTGGCGACGTTCAGGGGGGAGGGTTTCAGGAAATCTAAAATATGACACGGTCATACTGATGAGGCCCAAAACCAACAGCACTACAAAAATAGAGCGCCAGTTAAACGCCCACAGCATTAGGCTACCGATAAGCGGGGCAACAATTGGTGCAACCCCTTGAACAATCATCAATAGTGAAAAGGCATGTGCAGCATCTGTACCATTAAGTCGGTCACGAATTGCAGAGCGAGCCACGACTACACCAACACAGCCACCTAGCGCTTGGGCAATACGTGCAATCAGCAAGACTTCAAGGTGCATGGCAAACACGCACACTGCACTTGCCAAAACATAGAGCGTCAAACCAAAAAATAATGGTTTACGCCGCCCAAAATGATCGCTCACAGGGCCGTAAACGAGCTGTCCCAATGCCAGACCAATAAAGTAAGCGGGTAAACTATTGGCAATTTGTGCAGTGCTCACCGATAAATCTTTTGCCATGGTGGGGAGTGCAGACAGATACATATCAATAGAGAATGGCCCCAATGCCGTGAGTACGGCAAGCACTGCGATCCACAACAGAGAAAATGGCTTTTGTTGCATGAGAAATACCAAAATAAAAGGTGATTGTGGCGCTACTGATGTTGGATTCGTTCATCACCTATCAGCAACTCAGTGTTTTGAGAGTCTAGAGTCTGAAAATAACGATCAAAAAATTTATTCGTCATCAATGACTGTATGCGCGCTCGATGTACCGCGTTGCCAGTAACCTGCCGCTTTAATCGCATGCTTTGCCACCTGATACTGTTCTACCAGTATTTTACGCAACTGGCGTGCGACCTGAGTTTCTGCAGCCAGCCAGATAAAATAATTCTGCTGTGGCAAAGACAGGTTTTGTAATGCTTGCTGAAATAAAGTCACCTGACCACTGGCTTGACCTTCACGGTGTAACCAAGTGACCTGAACTTTAGCCGCCGAATCCAGAACAATTTCATCGGCTGGCGAATTCACTTCGATAATTACTGTTGCCTGAGCCGATGCAGGAAGTTCCTCTAAACGCCGTGCAATTGCAGGTAAGGCAGTGTCATCACCCATTAAGACATAATGTTGATATACCATTGGAATGACCATTGAACTGCGAGGACCACCGATGGCAATTTGATCACCAATATTTGCATGCTGTGCCCATTTGGTTGCAGGCCCCGCATCATGAATTACAAAATCAATCGCCAGTGTTTTTGCGTCAAGATCAAACAGGCGAGGGGTGTAGTCACGTGTAATCGGTTTAATGTCATCGGCAAATTTTAAGCCTTGTTCAGTCATTTCAGGTTTGAGCAAATGTCCTGTTGCCGCATCTGGGAAGAACAGTTTGACATGGTCATCAAAACTCTCGCTTTTAAAGTCGGCGAGATCTTCACCTTGAAATACAATACGAATCAGGCTTGGGCTAATATTGAAAATATCTTGAACTGTCACAATACGAAATTTGAGGTGATGGCGCACACGGTAAGGTTTTTTATCGAGCGTTGCTGTACTGGTTTTCACTCTTGTATCCTGTTTTAGTTGTTGTAATGTCGTTGCAGCGGTTTTGAGTGCATTTACAAAAATCTCTGCTTCTTCGGCGTTCAGTGGGCGACCTGCCAATACTTCACGCACCTCTTTTTTTAATATATGTAAAGTATCGATAACCAATTTCGGTTGTTGTGCACGAATGTTGATTCGGTTCAAGATTTCCTGAATATGCTCTTTATACGCATCGATCACCTGATGACCAAGTTCAGTCATCTGATAACTTTGTTTACGTGCATCTTCTGCGCAGACTTGCATGCGGATTAGTTGTTTTTCCTGTAATTCAGTCAGTAAGGGGTAGATCATACCTGCACTTGGGCTGTAGTCGCCGTTGGTCATTTCTTGGATGGCTTTGATCAGTTCATAGCCATGTCTAGGTTTTTGGGCAATCAGATGTAAAACCACCCAACGTAAACCGCCATGCCCAAAACCTTTGTGATTGGATTTACCACGCATAGGAAAATTAGAAATAAAAAAAGATATATCTATTTTACACAATAAAAAAGATATATCTATTTTATTTTTTGAATCTGAACACGAGTCTGGCTTTATAAAGGTGACAAGATCTAGCCAAATATGTTGCTAAATCTTTTGAAGGAGCTGAGCTGTCAAATTGCTCATGTGCAATAAAACTAACAACTAAAATGCACAGAAAAATTCAAAAATACGGAGTATGTTATTTACTACTGAACTTTGTAGATCTATTGATTTCTAATGCTTGTGGAGAAATTAATCTTTTGAGGAAAGAAATACCGGATGATATCAGAGCGAAATGAATAGGCTCTCATTTCACGGGTAGTAGATGGCTTGAGCTGTCGGCTATAAGCAATTTCTGATTATCTTTCTAAATGAGAATGTAAATCCATATTATTTACACAGATATTCGGTATAATTTATTTCAATTTTAATGAACCTATTCAATAAATAATATGCTGAAAAAAACACTGTTCCAGATTCACTGGTTTTTTGGTATCACCGCAGGTCTGATTTTGTCACTCATGGGTGTCAGTGGTGCTATTTTTTCCTATCAGCCACAAATAACCAAGCTGATTAATCCAGAAAGTTATTCTGTGATAGAACAGCCACACGCCAAACTGACACCTGCTGAATTATTTTCTCATTTTAAACAGCAGCAACCTAAGATAGAGATCAACAGTATCAGTGTGACCAAGTCACCGACAGAATCTTCGGTGGTCAATATCCAAAAACAAGGTGAGCGTCGTGGTTATGACATGATGGTGAACCCATATACGGCTGAGGTTCTTCCCGAAATTAAGGGGCAGGCATTTTTCCGTTTTATTGAGCAGTTTCACCGTACTTTGACTGCTGGTGAATTTGGTAAGCAGTTGACGGGTGCCTGTACTCTGATTTTAATCTTCTTTGTGCTCAGTGGTTTGTATTTAAGATTTCCCAAAAAGCATTCTTTTAAACAGTGGTTTGCCATTAAGCCGCACCTGAAAGGACGTAATTTTTTGTGGGATTTGCATGCGGTGGTTGGTACATGGGTCATGGTGTTTTATCTGACGTTTGCATGTACAGGGCTGTTCTGGTCGTATGACTGGTGGCGTGCAGGTATGTTTAAAGTCATGGGTGTGGAAAATACCCGTGCGGGAGGAAAGGAGAAGCCTGAAGGGCGTCCAGCAAAAGGTATGCAGCAACGAGGTCCAGACGCTCAGCGACCACAACGTGTACCAGAAGCTGAACAGCAAGGTTCTACATTGTCCAATGTATTGGTTCAGCAACAATTAAATCAAGCATGGGCAGGTTTTAATACTCAGATTGCCCGCGATTATTCGAGTGTCACTTTGACTGTGCCGCAGCAGGCAGATGGGCGAGTAAAAATTTCATTTGTTGATGCGATTCCACAAAATGAACGCGCACGTAACAGCGCCGTATTTAATCTCAAAAACAATCAACTGGAAAAAGTTGATTTGTATGCCAATAAAAAGCTCAATGAGAAAATCATGTCAAGCATGTTGCCTGTGCATCGTGGCAGTTTCTTTGGCCCTGTATATCAATTTTTTGCCATGCTGGCAGCACTGACAATGCCATTATTCTTTGTTACAGGCTGGATGTTGTACCTAAAACGTCGCAAGCAAAAACGTCTGACTCAGGCGGCACGTGGTGATTTAGGATCAGAACATGCAGTCTTGACTGAGCAGGCGTGGCTGATTAGCTATGCAACCCAAACGGGCACGGCTGAGCAATTGGCTTTGGCAACAGCCAAGTCTTTGCAACAGGCAGGTTATGCAGTTGTGGTCAAATCTGTACAGCAGTTAACAGCTCAAGATTTGCAACAAGCCCAGCAGGCACTGTTTATTGTCAGTACTTATGGTACAGGTTCAGCACCTGATCTGGCGGTTGGTTTCAGTAAGCAATTGATGAAGCATCGTGCAGATTTGGCTCAGTTAAATTATGCGGTGCTGGCTTTGGGTTCCAAAGAGTACCCTGAAAGTTTCTGCCAGTTTGGTCATGCCGTGGATACATGGTTGGCTCGACAAGGTGCGAATCCACTATTTGAGTTGATAGAAGTCAATAATGCCAATCCAAAAGAGATTCAGCAGTGGTATGAGGCTTTAGCAGAAGTTACGGCAAGTGATGTTCAGCAAGTTGAAATTAAAAAGCAATTTGAAACATGGACACTGAGCAAACGTGAATTATTGAACCCAAACAGTCTAGGTGCGCCCGCCTTTCATCTGGAATTGCAAACTACAGCCGATGTGACATGGCAGGCGGGGGATATCGCTGAAACCCAGCCACAAAACAGCGTTGAACGTATTCAGGAATTTTTACAGCAGCAATCTATTTCAGCAGAAACCCTGACCAGTCAAGGTAAGACGATTTTTGAAGTGTTACGTAGCAAAGATTTAACCCAGCCGATTTGTGCTTATGCCACGCTGGATGAATTGCTCGAACAATTACCTGAATTGCCGCGGCGCGAGTATTCAATCGCCAGTATTCCTGCACAACAGTGTCTACAGTTGGTGGTACGCCAGCAGTCAGATGCTCAGGGACGACTCGGTTTAGGTTCAGGCTGGCTGACTCAGCATAGCGTGATCGGTCAAGAGATGGCGATTGCGATTCGCAGTAATCCATCATTCCATCTGATTGAAGATGATCGACCTATTATCTGTATTGGTAATGGGACAGGTATTGCAGGTTTATTAAGTTTATTGAAACAGCGCATCCAGCAAAATCGTGGTCGTAACTGGCTGATTTTTGGTGAACGTCAGCATGAGCATGATTATTTCTATCAAAACCAACTGGAAGCTTGGCAAGCCGAAGGTATGCTGCAACATTTAGATTTAGCATTTTCGCGTGATCAGGCTGAAAAACAATATGTTCATCACCGTTTACGTGAACAAGCTGAGGTATTAAAAAACTGGATTGCTGACGGTGCGGTACTGTATGTTTGTGGCAGTATTCAGGGGATGGCAACAGATGTTGATCATGCTTTAGAAGATATTTTAGGTACAGAACTATTGCAGCAGTTACGTGATGCCGGGCGTTACCGCCGTGATGTTTACTAAGATTTAAAATGTGAATTGCCAGAAAGCTTATGTTTTCTGGCGATCTCATTTAACTCAATAACAGATAGATACATCGACTCGTCGTTATTGATCGTCTTTATTTTAAATTCATGTTTTTGCGTTGCTCACTTTTCTTCAGATAAATCATTTATTTCATATCATTGCTGCTTTTGATGAGCAGCGTGCTTAGACGTCAATAAAGTAGTGCTAAAAACTGTATTTATTCATTATTTTAAAATGGTTTATTTTCGGAACGCGCATTCTAGCGAAAAAGAACAGGGCATCCAAGCTGAGGTTTTAGACATTTGTTGAGATTATTTCGCTTTACGGTGTGGTCGGGAGTGAGTTTTTGCTAAAATGCGCCACTTACATTGGTTAGTAAGCCAAACTTTTACGCATTTTAATTTTGAAATTTTAAAGGCATGAATTGATATGACAGACAGTAAAATCATGGCTGATCTTTCCTCCCATACCCCAATGATGCAGCAATACCTAAAAGTAAAAATGGCGCATCCACATGCTTTGGTATTTTACCGCATGGGGGATTTCTACGAATTATTTTTTAACGATGCCCACAAAGCCGCAAAATTACTCGGAATTACCTTAACTCACCGTGGCAAAACCAATGGTGAACCAATTCCAATGGCGGGTGTACCATATCATGCCGCAGAAGGGTACTTGGCGCGTTTGGTCAAGGCAGGCGAAACAGTTGCGATCTGCGAACAGGTTGGCGAGGTGACAGGTAAGGGGCCTGTAGAGCGTAAAGTTGTACGGATTTTAACGCCAGGAACATTGACCGATGATGCATTGCTTGGCAGCTATCAGTCTTCGAATTTGGTCGCGTTATGCATTCAGCAAAACCAGATCGGAATCGCCTTACTGGATTTAAGTGCCAGTATTTTTAAAGTCCAACAACAAACTTACACGGCTGAGCAGCTACCAATTGATTTGGCACGCCTGATGCCAAGTGAAATCGTGATTGATGAAGATCTGGTTGATCAAAACATTTTAGAAGTCATTAAAAAACAGCTGGACTGCCCGATTACCAAGCGCCCAAATGTCGATTTTAATTTAAACAATGCCCAAAAAACCTTATGCGACCAGTTTGCAGTGGCAACATTGTCGGGTTTTGGGATTGATCATTTACCTTTAGCGAAAGCTGCTGCTGCTGCGTTGATTCACTACGCCAAAGAAACTCAAAAAACCGCGCTGCCGCATATCCGTTCCATTCAACTGGAACAGTCGAGTGACTTTATCGCGCTTGACCCAGTGACGCGTCGTAACCTTGAAATTATTGAGCCGTTATTTGAACATGGCACGTCTTTATTTCAACTGATTAACCATTGTCAAACGGCAATGGGTGGACGCTTGCTCAGCCGTACTTTGATGCAACCGATTCGTGATACTGCATTACTCGATCAGCGTTTAGATGCGATTGAACAATTGTTACAGGGCTACCATGAAACACCTGTACGTTTAGTACTCAAAGAAATTGGCGATATTGAACGAGTGTTGAGTCGTGTGGCACTTGGCAGTGCGCGCCCACGTGACTTGGTGCAGTTACGTCATGCCTGTGCGCAGATTCCATTGTTACGTCATGCATTGCAACCTGTGATTCAGTCACAAAAATCAGTACTTTTAAATGATTTAGATCAACAGCTTGGTGATTTTAAAGCACTCCATCAAGAGCTCATGGCAGCGATTGTTGAACATCCACCTGTATTACTACGTGATGGCAATGTAATTGCAGAAGGCTACGATACTGAACTGGATGAACTTCGCCAAATTCGTGATCATGCAGGACAGTTTTTGATTGATCTGGAAATTAAAGAACGTGAACGTACAGGCATCAACACTTTAAAAATTGGTTATAACCGTGTCAGTGGGTATTACATTGAACTGACGCGCGCTCAGGCCGAGCAAGCGCCTGCCGATTATATTCGCCGTCAGACCTTAAAAAATGCCGAGCGTTATATCACACCAGAGCTGAAAGGTTTTGAAGATAAAGTGCTGTCGAGTGAATCACGGGCGTTGGCACGGGAGAAAATGCTGTTTGAAGCCTTACTTGAAACCTTGCGCCAAAACATTGCCAATTTACAGATGATGAGTGCGGCAATTGCTCAAGTGGATGTCCTGAGTAATTTTGCTGAGCAAGCGCGCTTATATACATGGGCGCGTCCAAGCTTTAGCCCTGAAATTGGCATCAAGATTACCGCAGGACGTCATCCTGTAGTTGAAGCACTCAATAAAGCACCATATACACCTAACGATACTTTCTTGGACGTGCAGCATCGGATGGCGATTATTACTGGGCCGAACATGGGCGGTAAATCGACTTTTATGCGTCAAACGGCACTGATTAGTTTACTGGCCTATTGCGGTAGCTTTGTGCCTGCACAGGCAGCACAGCTTGGACCGATTGACCGTATATTTACCCGTATTGGCTCAGCGGATGATTTGTCGACAGGCAAATCGACCTTTATGGTAGAAATGACGGAAACCTCACAAATTCTGCATCACGCCACCCATCAGTCTTTGGTGCTCATGGATGAAGTCGGGCGCGGAACCAGTACCTATGATGGCTTGTCTCTGGCTTGGGCATGTGTGCTTGACTTAACCAAACGTGTGAAATGCTTGTGTTTGTTTGCTACGCATTATTTTGAGCTGACTGAACTGGCACAAGAAGCGGGCATTGACAACTATCACGTTACGGCAAAAGAGCTGAATGGTCAGCTCATCTTGCTGCATAAAGTGCAACAAGGTCCAGCCAGTCAAAGTCATGGTTTGCAAGTGGCAAAATTGGCGGGGATTCCTGCGAGTGTCATTAAGGATGCTCAAAAACGTCTCAAGATTTTGGAAAAGCAGCAACAACAGCACTTACAGACTTCGGTACAAAGTGATTTGTTTATGCAGCTTGAACCTGAAATTGAGATTGTTGAAAAAACAGTTGAAATTGAGGTGGCTTCACCTGCTTTAGATTATTTACAGCAGCTTGATGTTGATAATCTGACGCCACGTCAGGCACTTGAGCAACTGTATGAATTAAAAGCGTTAGCCAAAAAGCCTGTTGAATAATCCGATTTGTTTAAAATAAAACTGGTTGTGAATGAGAATCAATCAGTTTTAATTTAAATTAACAGCCTTTTATATAATTAATATCAATAAAAGGAATTGTTTGTTCAGGGGTTTTTTGCCTACAATAGCGCAATTGATCGAAACCATATTTTTTAGGTAGCTGTCGCCATGACCTTTGTTGTCACTGAAAACTGTATTAAATGTAAATATCAAGACTGCGTTGAAGTATGCCCAGTAGACTGCTTCTATGAAGGTCCAAATTTCCTTGTAATTAACCCTGATGAATGTATCGACTGCGCACTATGCGAACCAGAATGTCCAGCCAATGCAATTTTCTCAGAAGATGAGTTGCCAGAAGGCCAAGACGTCTTTATTGAATTGAATGCTGAGCTTTCACAAAAATGGCCGAACATCACCCAAATCGGTGATCAGCCAGCAGACCGTGAAGAGTGGAACGGTAAAGCAGATAAATTACAATATTTAGAAAAATAATTGCAAAAGATCAGCGAAAGCTGATCTTTTTTTATACAAAAAATTCACATTTCATTTAAAAAAATTCAATTTTACAGCTCTGAATTGGATTACAATGTTAGTCATATTGTACTCCCTCTGTTTTATTTTCAATGATTAAATCTGTATCAAAGCATCTGTTCACCACAGGTGTGGTTTCGTTATTTCTGGTGAGCTGTACCACTACAACGCAACAAACAGGCTACAATTATTCACAAACGGGTAAACGTATTCATATTCCCGAGGAGCAGGTCTCCAATGAACGACTCGTTCCACCGAAAGTGGTGCCTGATTCTTATAATCTATGGTTAGCGCAAGGCAATAATCGCCAACACGCTTATGAATATGAAAAATTTTTAGACCAGCAACATGTGGGCAATATTATTCCAGCGTTTGAATTATTGCGTAGTGCGCGTGACTGGCAAAAATGTAGTAGTTCCGAATACGCCGTACCAAATCGCGAATTATGGGAAAATCAGGTTGCCACATTGCGCGTGTTTAAATACTTGGTTGCAACCAAAGTGTTGACTGACTTTGAAGTAACATCAGTCTATCGTGACATGCCAACCAACCATTGTGCAGGTGGGGCCAACTCTTCACGTCATTTATTTAATTCAGCAATCGATTTTCGTATCGGTGAGAAGTATCCACAACCGAGGGATCTGGCATTTATTGAAAATACCAAGTTCAAGTTGTGTCAGTTTTGGACACAGTATGGACAAAACCTGAATATGGGCTTGGGACTGTATGCATCAGGGCAAATTCATATTGATACGCAAGGCTATCGAACTTGGGGACCTAACTTGAGTCGTAGCTCTTCTATGTGTAGTGGCTACATCGCTCGTGCTTAAAAGAGATCATTTTGGTCTCTTTTTTTTCTGAGAAATTGAACTCATAGCATAAATGTATACAATGACCTGATCGTAAATAAGGTGTGCCAATCATGCAAGAAATGTGGACAGCGTTAGATGAATACATCGAGTCACATTTAATTTCTGAAGATCCAAAACTGCAAAAAATTATTGAAAATACTGCCGAGCATGGTTTTTCAAATCATCTGGCAGTAGCGCCAAATCAGGGCATGTTGTTGCAAATGCTGATACAGATGAATCATTGCAAGCGTGTTTTGGAACTGGGGACATTTGCCGCTTATAGTACGGCATGGTTGGCACGAGCGTTGCCAGAAGATGGTTATTTACTCACGATTGAAGGGCGCGATACCCATGCTGCCATGGCCCAGCACAATATTGATCAAGCCAATTATCCTGTAAAAGTTGAACTCAAAGTGGGGCGTGCTGCGGATGTATTACGCGCTTTGCCTGCTGAAACTCAGCCATTTGATTTTATTTTTATTGATGCCGACAAACAAAGCTACCCAGAGTATTTGGAACTAAGTTTACAATTTTCACGTTCTGGTACAGTCATTGTGCTCGATAATGTGATCCGTGCAGGCGATATTATTAATCCAGACAATCATAAACCGAGTATTGAAGGAATTCGTGAAACGTTTAGCGCATTAAAAGACCATCCACGCTTGTTGTCATGCACTGCCTTACAAACTGTTGGCAGTAAAGGGCACGATGGTTTTGCGATTGCAATTGTCAAATAACAGCGAATGTAACAAAAAATCACCAATTGATTTTTTTATATAAAAATAAATAGCTTAAGTATTCTGTCCATAGAGTTATCCACAGATTATGCGGATAACTATGGACAACTTTTTACGAAAACTATTTGGCGACAATGAGCGGCACATTTAAGTTTCGGAAAATGGTTGTCGTAATACTGCCCAAGAAAAATTGATGAATTTTGCTGTGACTAAATGCACCAAGTAAAACCAATTGAATGCCATGCTGACGCTGGTATTCCATGATGCTTTCTGCGACATCGCCATAACGTGCCTCAACTACGACATCTAAACCTTGTGCTTTGAGGAATTGTTCAGGTTCTTTGAGTACTTCTGGATGATCACCAACATAAAGCAAGTGACATTGAAGTTGGCGTAGTAAATCGCTTTCGGCAATACGATGCATCATTTTTAAACAGGTTGGTGAATATTCATAAGCAAATATGAATCGGGTAGGTGCTTTAAAATGATCGCCAATGGTCATGATGGTACATTTTGCCCCACGGATAAAATTTTCAACATTGCTGCCAATCGCTTTATTTTTTTCTGCAGCACGTTCCCCAACTCGACCAATAATTGCAATATCGTCTTCTTTTAAAATATTGAAGCTTTGTTCAAGAAAGTCACCTTTTTCCTGAATAATACTGACATCAATGCCATGTTTTTCTTTAATCATGTTGGAGATGTGATTTAAGAGATTATTGCTATAGTTGACGGCAAGCTCACTTTGTTTTTGTTCAAGTTCTGCAAGTTCTTTGAGCAACATGGCATTGCTTTCGAACCCGATGACACCACTAATTTCCCCTAAGTGATAACTGGCTGGATAGTAATCCAAAATTTGTAATAGCACCAATTCTCGATGTGTCTGCTTCGCGACCCATGCCGCAGCATCTGCAATGGCATTAATACAGGGTGAAGAATCTATACAAGCAATCACACGTTTCATTATAGCCTCTCTTTGAGTTGACACTCTTAGGTCTAATTCTTGGTTTTACTGTAGCACAAGTTGTTCATGCTGCAAGTTACAGATATCGCAATTTAGCTCACCTTCATAAAATTACAGAAAATATTCTTATTATTTCGTAACAATAATTTATCTCTGATCGTATTTAAACAATCAGGAAAGTTGAGCGTATGCCAAAAGCCAATGCCTGACATTTTGCCAAGCCTGACTTAAGTTTGACGATGTATGCTGAATCGGCTGAAACACAATGTAGAGAGGCGATAGATGTTATCGAATTGGTTATTTTGGGCAATTTTGTCTGCAAGTTTTGCTGCATTAACCGCAATTTTTGCCAAAGTCGGGCTACAAGGTGTAGATTCGGATTTTGCAACCCTGATCCGTACGGTTTTGATTGTACTGATTTTACTGGCATGGGTGAGTTTTTTAGGAAAATGGCAAAATCCATTATGGTTGAGTGGGAAAACGTGGTTGTTTCTCAGCCTTTCTGCTGTAGCAACAGGCGCATCTTGGCTATGCTATTTTCGTGCTTTGCAAATGGGGCATGCTTCTCAGGTTGCACCAGTTGATAAACTGAGTGTGGTGTTGGTTGCAATTTTTGCCGTGATATTTTTGGGAGAACGTCCAAGCGGGCAAGAGTATGCAGGTATTGCGCTGATTACAACGGGCGTATTAATGATTGCACTAAAATAACGATAGACGTTTGCTATGACTGCATTCGTAATTGATTTGGCTTCCTGCAATCGAAACAGATGACCTGTTTCGAGGTATGAGTTGTACTTAGAATATAAGATGATAATTCGGTTTCGGTCAGGATGTTTTACCAGTGTGCTGATGTGGCTGGCTTTTTTACAACCTGACCTAAAACAAAGATAAAATCATAAAAAAAATCATATTTTTCTCTTGGTGTTCAACAGATGCTAGCCTCCTGACTATATTTTTTTACTATTTTTCGGCATGTTTTCCTGCCATAAAGTTGAACGGTTCCGACCATTTCGTTTTGAAAAATATAAGGCGCTATCTGCACGTTCCAGACTATTTTCAATTGAGTTTTCAGGCTGTTTAATGATGTAAATACCTAAGCTGATTGTAAAGTTAATCATGCCAAGATTCACAACAGTGGCAGGGTTAGACATGATCATTTCCCTGAAAAATTCTGCACGCTCAAAGGCTTTTGTTGTATTTGTATTTGAGAGTAAAATCACAAATTCCTCACCGCCCAAGCGCCCGAGTAAGTCATTTTTTCCTAACTGTTTTGACAAAACATTGACCAAATGCTTGAGAACTAAGTCGCCAATAGCATGCCCATACGTATCATTAACAATTTTAAAGTGGTCAATATCAATCATGATCAGGGCAGAAGAAGCTGTAAGACCTTTTGAAATATCCTCAAGCTCAATCGCTAAACGGTTGATAAATGCGCGGCGGTTACTGATTCCTGTGAGAGCATCGGTTGATGCCAACAGTTCAAGTTGCGACTCTCGCTCTTTTTGTGGAGTGATATCATGGAAAATCCAGCATTGTCCAAGAAAATGGCATGAATTGATTAAAGATAGGTTTTCAATTTCGAGATAACGACCATCTGCCAGCATAATGGTTTTTTTGAAACTCTCATCTCGATCATTGTGTGTGAGGTTGAGGTGGTATCCAGTCACATGATAAAGGGTTTTTTCAAATTCATGTGTAGGCAGCTCAATGAGCTCATTTAATGACAAATCAAGTTGTAAGGTCGAAATCAGCATCTGATTCGCTGCAACAGTATGGTGTCGTTCTCCGATACTGGTATCAACAACCAGAATTCCTGAAGGAAACTGTTCAACTAATGCCTCAAGACGCTGTTGGGTTTTCACTAAATCAGATTCTGCGCGATGGCGGGCATCAACATCGTTGAGTGTCCAGATAGCGTTCCCCGAATGGTCTTCAGGGTCGAGTAAAGCACCTTGAATATCGAACCAGTTTAATGTGCTGTTATACATATACAGAGGCCATTCGTCACGAACGTAACCTGTTTGTTGTACGGTATTGAATAATTCAATTAGTTTTTCATTGGTATGATCATTTTTATGCAGATGGCTAAAGCTAATTTTCGTTTTTTGTTCGCCATAAGGTAACTGAAAAATTTTGGCTGCTCGTTCATTGGCATACAAAATTTCATGTTTGGCGCTTGTAACGACAATCAGAGAGTTACTACGGTCAAGCACGGCTTTGACCAAGTGTGAATGCTCAACTCGTTTTTGAATATCTGTGTATGTGCCTAACATTTTAGTGGGTGACGATGATGCATCGCGCTGGGTAACTTTCCCTCGAAGTTCCACCCATAACCATCTGCCATCTGCTGTTTTTAAACGAGCTTCAGTACGAAATTCATGCCCATGCTTTAAATGTTGAGAAAGCTGCTGCATAAAAGTTTCGCGATCTTGCGGGTGCAAAAACAGATTGAGAAAATCTTCAAAAGATAGTTTGAACGCGTTATGTGCATATCCCAGCATTTCATAGCAGCGTTTATCCCATTTCAATTCATCGGTAATATAGTTCCATTGCCATAAACCGTCTTGCACTGCCATAAATGTCAGACGCAGATGTTCCTCTTTTTGCCGTAATTTTTCCTGTAATATCTCATCTTGAGTAATATCAAGGATATAACCATGGCATAAAATATTGTGATCTTCTTCGATTTGGGCTTTAGCGTGGCTGCGTAGCCAGCGAATAGAACCATCTGGGCAAATCACCCGATATTTCACATCCCACGCTTTTTGGTTATGTAAACTATCACTAATCACAGTGTACACATGAGTGATATCTTCGGGGTGAATGCATTCAGTCAAATAATCCAGTTTAAAATTTTGCTCTGAAAAAGGCTGAATACCATGTAATTCAAAGAAGCTCGGATTGGTAAAAGGCAATGTTAAAGAACCATCAGGATGAATACAGACTTGAAAGAGCCCACCTGGAACTTCATTTGCCAAATACATAAAATGGCGTCTTTGTTGTACCAGCATGGCGAGGTTACGCTGTCGCTGTAAGGCGAGCCACGCACTAATCAGTACAATCACCAATAATAAGCCTGTACCAATGAGGTTATAGGTCAGGTTACGCTGGTAAGCATTATCTAAAGCAGCAAAGGTATGCTGTCTTTCAATTCCTGAACTGATAATCAGAGGAAAGCCATCAACTCGCTTCCATGCGTACATGCGTTGTAGCTGGTCTGGGCCAGTTTTTGCTTCATAAGTACCATTTTGTACATTATTTCGAAACAGTTTAAGCCGCTCTTTGGGAAGTGTTTTTCCTAAAACCTTATCTTGATACTGCGAGCGCGCTAAATAAGTTCCATCTTCGCGTGCCAGTAAAATGACATCGATAGGGTTATCAAAAATATTCTGGAAATATTGTGAAATATAGTTTGGAGATAACGACAAAATCATCACACCAATAAATTTATGGTTACGATACAATGGTTTGGTTAACTGAATTGCCCACTGATTGGAAAATTTTTCTTTGACTGGCGAGCTAATATAGAAATCAGTTTTTTGATGTAAATGAACCTGAAAATATTCACGATCTGTAATGTACATCGCATTTTTATCATTTTTAATTGGCTTTATATTGGAATAAATCAGTTTGCCTTGAGCATCGGCAATCGAAATTTGAGTGATAGAACCTCGCGGATAGCTATGGCTTACATTGTAGATTGCACGTTGAAATGCTGCATTATTCTGCAATTCGTAATTATTTTTCATGTCAATCATACTGTAGTTCAAACCTGTAAATAATGTTTGGACTTGAACAGAAACAGCATTGGAGATTTGACGCACCCGAACCCAAGCCTGCTGCTCAGTTTGCTGATAAAGGGTACGTTGCGTGTTAAAAAAAATGATCCAGTAAATTACAATTGCAAAAATAACAAAACCAGTGCTCGCCAAAATAATAAATGAGGCAGGTGTCAGATTTTCACGCCATAAGCTTTTTGAAGGAGAAGGCATATATTCACTACATTCTAAATATATATTTGAGAAAATCTCAAAATTTTTATTTACCTAAATTCTAAATAATCAAAAGAGGGTGAGAAAAAATCTCTCTTTATGACTATGAAAAACTGTAATATTTAATCGATCACAAGCTGATTTATAGATTTTCATCAAGCAATTTTATTTTTCTTGTGCCTTATTGAAATCTGTTTCAATCCTGTTCGGCGAGAAAAATAAAATAGGTATAAATCATGATAAAAGCAGCCTAATGAACATCTATCTTTTGTTAGAGAAATCCCATTCGTCTAACCAAGTTTCAAAAGCAGAAGCGGACAGTGGGCGAGCAAATAAATAACCTTGAGCAACTGAATATCCCTGTTGATATAAAATTTGGTGTTGTTCTTGTGTTTCAACGCCTTCGGCGATAATGGTTAACTTTAGCGTTTTAGCGATACTTAAAATAGCCTGACTTAAAGCTTGAGCAACTTCATCATATTCGAGGTCTGCGACAAAGCTCCGATCAAGTTTAAATTCGGAAATAGGTAGGCGGCGTAAATAACTTAAACTTGAATAGCCTGTACCAAAATCATCCATAGAAAGATGTACACCTAAGTGATGAATGTCATGGATGATTTTTGTAGTGCATGGATGACTATCTAATAAAACATTTTCTGTCAGTTCTATGGTTAAATCCCGTGGTTGTAAACCATGCAGCCGTAAAATTTCTGCAAGGGTATTTGGAAGTTTTATACAGTGAAAACTGGTCGGCGATAAGTTTACCGAAACAGATGGAACATTTAGACCCTTCATACGCCACTCTGTAAGTTGGCGACAAGCTTCTTGAATCACCCAATAGCCAAATTCGGTAATTAAACCACTTTCTTCTGCAATGGAAATAAAACGCTCTGGTGAGATTTCACCAAGTTCAGGGTGAGTCCAGCGAGCCAATGCTTCGATGCCGTATAGCTCGCCTGTTACCAAGTCAATTTGTGGTTGATAATGCAGGTTTAATTCATGATTGAAGAGTGCATGGCGAAGGTCTCTTTCCAGTTTGAGATGACCTTGCAATAATTCGTTCATTTCATGACTAAAAAAACAAAACTGATTGCGCCCACTATTTTTTGCCTGATCCATCGCAATATCTGCACGATGTAGTAGATCTTCAATGTTATGACCATCATCTGGAAACATCGCAATCCCGATACTGGCACTTATAGTCAGCGTAATAGAGTTATGAATCTTTATGGGTTTAGCTAAATGAAGTTGTAACTCTTCAATCACAATTTGCGCTTGCTGATGGTTACTTTCAGGTAAGATAATGACAAATTCATCACTTGATATTCGCCCAATAATATCATTACTGCCTAAATTTCTTTTTAAGAGTTCAGCAACCTGACACAATAATTCATCCCCAACAAAATGCCCGTATGAATCATTGATTATTTTGAAGCGATCAAGATCAACATATAAAACAGCGATAGGCGTATTATTGCGAATACTCGAAGTAATGAGCTGATCAGCCTTGCTCAGCAATAAACTGCGATTGGCTAAACCTGTCAATTCATCATAAAAAGCCAATTGCTGAATGCGCTGTTTAGTCTTTTCGCGCTCAAATGCCAATGAACAAAGATTGCTACAAGCATTGATAATCTGTTGGTGAAAGCTCTCCAGCTCTAAATTTCGTGGCTGTTTAAAATAGAAAGCAAAAGTACCAATCACTTGATGCTGATTGTCAAAAACAGGTGTTGACCAGCATGCAGTATGCTCCAAAGGATGCATAGCATCACGATAATGGTCCCATAAAGGATCTGTTGCAATGTCATCTACAATGACAGGTTTGCCACGCCAAGCTGCTGTACCACATGAGCCAACACTAGGGCCAATACGCACATTGTTAATGATTTGACCATAATGCGCTGGTAAATTGGGAGCAGAGATGGGATGCAATAATCCTTGTGCATCGACTTCTAGAATGGATGGTGTGATTTCTGGTGCAAGCAATTCAACTTCATTACAAATAATATCAAGAACATTGGTCAGTGAAGATTCTTTAGACATTGCTTCTAAAACTTTGTGTTGCAATGTTTCACGTAACTTGGTGATGGAAATATCCGAAAAGGTGATAATTGTATATTTCCGATGGTTATCTGGATCAAGGATTGGTTTTTTTATAATTTTTGCCCAGTAACGTCGATTTTTCGCAACAACCAGCTGTTCATCTATCAGCGTATTGTTTTCATTTAACTCACTGGCCTGCGGTTGGTGCGTAAATAAAGAGAATGGGCTTTTATCCAAAATCTCATGTTTTTCCCAGCCAAACATACGGTTAAAGCCTTTATTACAGTATACAATTCGAGAAGAACTATCTGTAATGAGAACCGCTGTATCATTAATATCTGCTGCAAGTGAGAGATGATCCAAATACAATTGCTGCTCTCGCTCATGTTGCAAGCGAGCACTGATATCTGTAGCAATTTTTAAAATTTGAATCACTGTTCCATGTTGATCCAATACAGGGGTATAGGTAGCTTCAAGCCAACAGCTGCTCTGGTCTTCCCGAATCCGTTCAACAAAACCTGAATAGGGAATACCTTGGCATAAAGATAACCAAAAATCATCATAACATTCTGTTTTTGCAAAAGAAGTTGGGCAAAAACTACGATGAATACGTCCAATTGCCTGACTTTCAGTCATACGAAATAAAAAGAGATAGTTTTTATTTGCCCATTGCAAAATCCCATCTGGAGAAAACTCAGCAATAGCAATTGTTTTTTCTAATGCTGTGAGTTGTAAAGTTGGTGTTGCTGTTCGCTTCGCTGAAGTCAGCTTAACTTTATCTTTCATTATACTTTTTCCAAAGCATAGAAATTAATCTTAGGTTTGATTATCAACAATTTAATCATTTATTTTTTATAAATTGAGACACTCCAAATGCTATGCCAGATCAGTGGATTAGGCTTCATTCACCATTGTTTAGCTTTTTTCTCACTGAGCAAACAATATTTAAATATATTTCAATCACGCCCAAGAGAAATAAAATGGGCGTATGAAACAAGTCGATTAATTCGTTCCTATGGCTAGAATGTGACCAAAACCATTTACCTCTATTTATATTATACAAGATGCTAAAATTTGCAAAAAAATTCCATGACTCATGTTCATTTTTATCTAGGCCTAAAAAATACAGTGATCGATTGAAGCATAATGGAGTGGAGTTCGATATAAACTGTATACTAATAGCCAATTAAAAAAACACGCTATATTGATATTGGGTTTGAGTTTTTATGCGAATTCAGTTTAGTTGTTACAACAAAGACTTTATTAAGATTAAGCAGATCTGGGAAGAATAAACGTTACATCAAATACATTATTTAGGAGATGTACAAATTTTTAGAGATATAAAAACCTTGCCTTTTCATATAAACCTTATTTTTGAACCAGTTCTTACACATACGCTCTTTTGTTCAATAAAAAAGCTATTTCACTATAATGTAATAAAAAATCTGTAATTTCTATCGGTTTTTCAATCGAAATGATTTTGTTTTAGTCGCTGTGTTTTTTAACTGGTTTAAATAAAATTTATTTATATAATTGATTTTTATCTATTTTTTATGGATGGTGTTTTTGCGGTAATGTTTGCATGAATAAAGCCATGTGAAAAATATGGGTATAAAATATACAAATGAGAATAAAAGCCCTATCCAACATGGATTGATTGTTGAAAGATGAAATATTTTTTACTAAATGGTTGGAGTATTTTTTATAAAAAACATATAGATATATTGTATTTTTCAATATATTTTGAATTGTTTTTAAAATGTATCTTTTTTGTATATAATAATCAAAAACGTGAACCAAGTAACACTTTATGAAAAAAATATTTATTTCTATGCTTGCTATGGTTTTTTCTGCAAACTGTTTTGCAGCAGCAAACCTAGAAAAAGAAAACATGTACTGTTTCTCCTTACCACAAAAACAAGGTGTTTATGTGTGTAAACCATGGTCAGAATGGGCTGCAAATCCAGTTGCTAGTAAAGCGAAAGTTGAGGTTGAAGATTTAAATACGGCCTTAGAGGCAGCTACGGCCCCTGTACTGGCTAAAAATAAGCGCTTAACCAGTGCGGAAGCCCGCAATCTACTGGAACATGGTGATAAAACCTGGATGATTCAGATTGCGCTAGCTGCCAATGAAGCCAATGCCGACAGCATCGTATCTAAATTAAAAGCCAAAGGTTATCCTACTAAGAAAAGTATGACCTCGAAAGGTGTTCGCGTGATGGTCGGACCAAATGATTACCAGACGGCTAGTGAATTAAAAAAGAAAATTCAGGATGATAATAGCTTAGGTGCGAAATCGGCATGGTTATTTAATTGGGGAACATCTTTGCAATAATTGTCATTTATTTTAGATGCGTATTTTGCTCGGTTAACCTCAAGGCTTTTTATACTTGATGTGTATTTTGATGAGTGAAAATTCGTTGATGAATATCGAGCAGGCTACGATGAATAAAGTGCAATTTCTTCAGCACAATTCCAGAAAGCGTAAATGGGTAAGCATCTTCTTGTCCGATGCTGCGATTTAAGCCATTTAGAATATACGTTAATGCAAACCAGTTGCTTAGCGTATGTTCAAAGTCCTGAGACAATAATGGTGGTTCTTTAAAATGGAGATCAGGGTCAATGGCATGTTGCCCCTGCATTTTCAGACCTGCATGATAAGCTGTATCGAGCGTGTCCATCATATGTAAATAATGTGCCCACGTTTCTGCCCAATCTTCCCAAGGGTGTGCACAGGCATATCGACTGACATAAAAATCTGACCAGTTTTTGGCTGGACCATATTCATAATACCGCTCAAGTGCTTGAGCATAATCCTGACGCTCATCACCGAAGTGTTGACGAAACCCTTCAAGCCACTCTGGGAAAAAATGCTGCATTAAATCAAAATAATAATGCCCACTTTCATGACGAAAATGCCCAACTAAAGTTCGATAATTCTCTGCCATATCCAGTCGGGTTTTCACTCGAATCACAGCATCGGCTTCGCTGGCATCTAGTGTAATCACACCATGAGCATGACCTGTCATAACAGGTTGCCCATCGTAAGGCATTAAGAAATTAAACTGTAAACCAAGGTGATCGTCAGGATGTTTTTTAGGCTTGGGAAATATTTCCAGTTGATTGGTGAGATATAAAAAATAGCGTTTGGCGGATTCAATATGACGCCAGTAGTGTAAGTTCTTTTCGACAGATAAGTCTGGAATGATATGTGTTAACTGACAGGATTCGCAGTACAGTTGATCCTGTTCGGCAGGAATGACCCAGTTACACGCCTGATAAGTCGAATAATTATAACAAGGACGATAATAAAGATGAGGATCTTCTGGATTCAGGTTTCGCCATGTTTGCGCATCGATTTTAGCGAAAGATCCCATGCTGTTCGTTTCTACTTGAAAGCCTAAAACCGTCGAACAGTATTGGCATACTGTATTGTGGAAAAACACCTGATGTTTGCAATTCTCACAATAAAATACGTTCATGCCGAGATATTCCTATCGGGTTTAGATTTTTTGTCGAACCAAACTTAAAAGCATGGCAGCAACACCATACATGGAAGCAAAAAAACGATTGACGATTTTTAACTTTTTATAAGATTGAAATACACTTGAAGCCTTCGAAGCTAAACCCGTATAACCTAACATCACGATCACATCAATTGGAATCATGGTCAGTGCCATAATCATATATTGTTTGAACTGAGGTGCTTTAGGGTCAATAAACTGCGGAAAAATAGCCAAAAAGAATACAATGGCTTTGGGATTGCTAATATTGATTAAAAAGCCTTTGAGTGTTGCCATTGAACCTGAAAACTGCTGCTGATCTTTGTGAATGGCAATGCGGTTAACAGGTGCTTTCCACTGTATATATGCCAAGTAAATTAGATATAAAACCCCGAGCCATTTCACAGCAAGAAAAATTACAGGAAAGGTATTAAGCAACATTCCTAAACCTGTTGCAACAATCAAAATCTGAAGCAGTAGTGCCAGTTGCAACCCCAGAATATTCCAAAGTCCACGTAAAAAACCGTGACTTAAACCATTGCTCATAGATGCAATTGCACCCGCACCAGGAAATAAACTAATCACCCAGCATGCAGCAAAGAAAGATAACCAGAGATGAAAGGACATGATCACTATGATCCAAGATTAAAGGAGTGTTTTACACTGTTTTGGGTGGGAAGGAAAGAGCCAAAATTATGATCAATGATGGGGCTATTAATTGTCTATTTTTATGTTCATTTGCAAAGAGTAATGCTATTTTTTTTCTAAACAAGCTACACTTAGCCCTCTGTTTTTCAGCAACATAAATTGGATTGTCCGTGATGGATCAGCAAACCGAAATCTGGCAACAGCTCAGTGACGATGAAATGCATTTTTATAGCCGACAAATATTACTAGATGGCTGGGATATTGATGCTCAGGAAAAGCTCAAACTCGCCAATGTCTTGCTGATTGGGGCTGGGGGGCTAGGCTGTCTGACTGCGGAACTGCTTACACGGGCAGGAGTGGGTAAGCTGACAATTCTGGATGCTGATCAGATTGAAACCAGTAATTTACAGCGCCAAGTGGCGTTTCAACCCCAAGATATTGGCTTTTATAAAGCAGAAACACTGGCAAAACGCTTAAAACAGATTAACCCACATATTCAGGTTGAAGCTCATAATATCCGACTCACCGAAGATAACGCAGCAGATTTTATTGCATCTCAAGATTTGGTGCTCGATGGTTGTGACCAATTTGCTACGCGTTATTTGGTGAATCAGGTATGTACTCAGTTGGCTGTGCCATTGATTAGTGCATCGGCAATTGCCTATGAGGGGCAACTGTTTATGGTCACAGCAGACTCAGCTTGTTACGAATGTATTTTCCCAAAAACCGAAAGTCAGGATGAAAGTCTGCGCTGTGCCAATTCGGGCGTGTTGGCAACTACTCCCAATGTGATGGCGAGTTTGCAAGCACATCATGCTTTGTTATATTTAGGCTTGAATTTAACGCCGTTGAAACAAAAATTGCTCCTTTGGAATGGTTTGACCATGCAGCAACGTATTGTTAAATTTGAAAAAGATATAAATTGTCCAAACTGTCAGGCAAGAACTATATGACAGAAAGTTTTTTTTGCTACACTAGCCATAGATTTGAATTGGCATGAACTGCTTATGAAAAAAAATATTCTGGTTGATAGTTTACGCTCGGTCGCTCGTATGGGGGAAACCGCAGTCGTGGCGGCAAAAGCAGGCTATAAATATGCCACCGTAAAACCAAGCAATGCCAAGCTGATGCGGGAAACCTTTGAAGAGCTGGGTTCGACTTATATTAAACTCGGACAGTTTATTGCCAGTACGCCTTCATTATTTCCACGTGAATTTGTAGAAGAGTTTCAGGGGTGTCTGGATCAGACGCCAAAACTTCCATTTAGTTATATTGAAGAAGTATTGCAACAAGAATTTGCAGATCGAAACCTGCATGATATTTTTGCTTCAATTGAAGAAATTCCGCTGGCTTCGGCATCGATTGCCCAAGTCCATGCCGCTAAACTGGTCAGCGGTGAAGATGTGGTCATTAAGGTACAGAAGCCAGGTGTCGAAACTATTTTGTACACAGATTTAAATGTTTTGCACTGGGCAACAAAAGTTTTGGAAAAAGTGGTTCCTAAAGTCAAATTTGCGTCTTTAGCCGATATTGTTGAAGAAATTAAAACGCGGATGGTGCGAGAAGTCGATTTTATTGAAGAAGCGCAAAATATTGATGATTTTGTTGAGTATTTAAATGTCACACAGAATCGGGCAGCAACAGCACCTAAAGTTTATCATCAGTATTCAACGCGTCGTGTGCTGACCATGCAGCGTTTGTATGGCGTGCCATTGACTGATTTTGATGTGGTCAAACATTATGCCAAAGATCCATCACAAGTGTTGATTACCGCCATGAATACATGGTTCGGTAGCCTTATGATGTGTAAGAGTTTTCATGCTGACTTACATGCAGGTAACCTGATGTTGCTCGAAGATGGTCGCGTGGGCTTTATTGATTTTGGAATCGTTGGTCAGTTGAATCCAGAAGTCTGGACAGCTTGTATGGCATTTATGGATGCTTTGCAGCATACCAATTATGATGCTATGGCAGAAAGCATGTTAAAAATGGGGATGACCAAAACGTCGGTTGATACCACCGTACTTGCCAAAGATATTGAGCGTTTGTTTAGTGGTGTGATTTTGACTGATCCACAAAAAATCCTTTCAAGTAACCCTGCCGACTTAAATGACATTATGCTCGATATAGTTGCAATTGGTGAACGCCACGGTATTCACTTTCCGCGAGATTTTGCTTTACTGTTTAAGCAAATGTTATATTTTGATCGGTTTATGCGTGTACTTGCGCCATATGTCGATATTTATGCCGATCAGCGCCTGAAAATGGTTCAGGATGTTGATGTGCCATTGCTAAAACATTAATGCTGGAAAAGATGTATGGATGCCATCATTATTGAAGGGCTAAAAGTAGATACCGTGGTCGGTTGCTTTGCTTGGGAAAGACAAATTCATCAGCCATTGATGCTGGATTTGATTATTCACCATGATTTGTCACAAGCAGCTCAGTCTGATGAACTGAATGACACGATTAACTATGCACAAATTTGCGAACTGAGTGCTGAAGTGATTCAGAAGGCTCAGCCCAAGTTGATTGAACATGCAGCGCAGTTAGTGATGCAGCGCCTGTTTCATGAGTTTGAAGGTATTCAAACGATCACACTCACTATTCGTAAGCCTGCGATTATCGCGCAAGCCAATTCAGTAGGAATTCGTCTTGAACGCCAACGACACGATTTTTGCTCTCGCACTGGCGAGTAATTTTCAGCCCAAGCAACATTTAACTTGGGCAATCCAACAATTGGCTTGTTTGGGGACACTTGAGTTATCACATGTCTACCAAATTCCATGTCGAGATGGGGTTGGAGAAGATTACTTAAATTGTGCCTGTATACTACGCTCCCATTTATCGAGTCAGGATTTGCAGGATCTGCTAAAAGACTTGGAACAGCATACGGGGCGGGTGCGACCTTCACATAAAATCTCATTGGATATTGATCTGATCGCATGGGGCAAGCAACTTTCAGAATTACAGCTGAATCAGAAAAAAATGCCATTTGCACCTGATGTAAAAATTCCAATGTACGAGCTGATCGCCAGTGACGATTTTAGCTATACTGAAACGGTGAATTATCCGAAAATCAGGTTGCCACTGGAGTCTATCGACTGTGCAATTGCTGCATCCTAAAACTAAAAAAGCCAAGTTGTTACTTGGCTTTTTATTGGCTATAAACGACGATTTTTATATTAAATATAATAACTGGTTTTGGTCATGAGTTTAGAAATCGCAGTCATGGTAATACGTACAGGAAGTGGCAAATCAACGCCGCCTGCATGTAATGCAGTATCACGGTGATGCAACTCATCTTCATTCATTTGTTCTAAAATTTTACGTGAACGCTCATCTTGCTGTGGTAACTGATTGAGATGATCTGTTAAATGCAAACTAACTTGACGTTCAGTTTCAGCCACAAAACCAAGGCTGTATTTGTCACCTGCAACACCTGCTGCTGCACCCATCACAAATGACAGCCCATACCATACAGGATTTAAAATACTCGGAACACTATCCAATTCTTTGAGGCGGTCTTCACACCATGCCAAGTGGTCTTGTTCTTCAATCGCTGCCTGTTCCATTTCACGACGTACATTGGGTAGTTTTGCGGTAAGTGCTTGCCCATGATACAGCGCTTGTGCACAGACCTCGCCACTATGATTGACGCGCATCAAGCCTGCGACATGACGTGCTTCACTCACTGAGAGTGGTGCTGGGTTTGTTTCTGCCGGGTTGTTGCGGTGAGCAGCGGTTGCTCCAGGGACTAAACTGCGTAAACCCTGATCAAAGGACTGAATAAGACGATCAATACCTGAATAATGGCGCATAACTTAATCCTCTAAAGCATTGTTTATACCATTTAATAATGGTTTTAATTTCAATAGTAATCCAGTGCAAAAGATAGCACTAAATACGGCAGTCATGCAGAATAAAATTTGCATATCGAGCTGGAAGACACTCAAAATTAAAATTGAAAAAATAGCTGACGCGACCATAAAAATCGCATTAAAAATATTGTTGGCAGCGACTACACGGGCGCGGTGTGATACAGGTGAATAGGCTTGCATCATGGCATAGAGCGGCACAATATAAAAACCACCACTGATCCCAAGTAGAATAATCGCCAGCATGACATGATAATAGATCAGACCGTGCGAAAAAATGTCCTGAATACTGAAAAGCGTGTGATGTACTGGCAATTGATACATTGCCCATGCCAAATAAAAGGCAAAAATAGTCAATCCAATCGCGCCTACAGGCACCATTTTAATATTGACTTCTGCTCCTCCAATTTTACGGCACAGCAATGAGCCAACGCCAATCCCCACTGAAAAAAATGTGAGCAATAAACTCACCACATTTTCTGAGGCATATAGATACTTGTGGGTCAGCTCAGGAATTTGAGTCAGGTACGATGCACCATAAAACCAGTACCAGGAATTTCCCATTAAAATAAGAAATATGATTTTAATATCTTTGGCATATTGAATCGTTTGCCAACTGGTGCGGAAAAAATTCCAGTCAATTTTCAGTTCGGAAGCACTGACGCGCTGGGTCAAAATAAAGCGGCTGGAGATATAACCCAAAATTGCAATAATTAATACGGTTAAGCATACCCAAATTAGTGTGTCATGCGAAATAGAAATAACAGCACCGCCCAAAATCATGCCAAATAAAATGGCAAGAGATGTTCCCGTTTGGAATAGGGCATTGCCTGACATGAGTTCATTGGTATGCAGAATTTCAGGCAAAATGGCGTATTTGATTGGGCCAAAAAAAGTGGAATGTACTCCCATCAAAAACAGTGCCAGCAACAAGAGCCAGATTTGACCGAGCATAAAGCCAGCACTGCCAATCGACATAATCATGATTTCTAGGACTTTAATCCCACGAACCAGTTGAGCGCGTTCAAATTTGTCTGCAATTTGCCCAGCCGTTGCTGAAAATACAAAATAGGGAGAAATAAACAGTAAAGCAGCCAGATTATTTAAAGTACTGATATTGCCTGAGCTATGTTGAATCAAACCATAGGTAATAACCAGTAAGAGCGACTGCTTATAAACATTGTCATTCAATGCTCCAAAGAACTGGGTGAGAAACATTGGTAGAAAACGACGGGAGGCAAGCAAATTTTGTGGTTTTTCCATGCATTCTGCGCTCTAATTTAATGGAGAATTGTTAGTGAAGAGTATCTCATAAATAAAATCATGTATCATACTGCAGAGCTTGAGCGTAAAACTGCTTAAGTCAAAATTGATCTTTTAAAATCACATTGGTTGTTGTTTTTATGCATGTTTGCACACGATTTCAAAAAACAATCTTGGTCGAAAACTTACAAACAATTTTAAAAATAAATCAGATTCATAAAGTTGTGTGTGTGAGTTTACTGTATGGTTTTTGCCAGCATTATGCTTGGGCTGAAGAAACGACAGCTGGTATCAATAATACAAATACTGTAACAAACAGCAGTAATCTTAGCACAACAACCAGCGATACCACACAAGACAGCATGCAGATGCTGCAACAGCAGCAACAAAATCAAAATTTGACTGATTTTAAGCCTATCAGTTTTGATGATTTAGAAAAAATGCCTACAAGTAGCATCGATGCTTCTATGGCAAATGAAATTGAACGTGAAGCAGAGCAAGCCAAGAAAGAAGCACAAGCCTCTCGTTCGACTTCGTCAACTCCTGTAATCTCAAGCCAGCCGATTGCGCAAACTGCGCAGCAAGTGAATGAACTCCAGCAGTCTCCAGTCAATGTTGATGCGCTAATGCATCAGATTCAGACTGATCAAAACACGACAGTGGCTGCTGAAACCGCCAACAAAAATGCTGAAAATGATAGAGCGTTTGAACTTGCCAGTGCAAATATGGCGCAGCAAAAACCAAAGGGTTTTTTGCAAAAAGTGATCGCTAAAATAAAACCAAAGAAAGATGTAAATGCGGTGACTATTCCAAAAATTTCAGTCACTGTAAATGGTGCGCCTAAAGCTTTGCAGGATAATATAAAAAATAAACTGGAAACTTTTACCACAGAAGCTTATGCGGATTACAACTCAGCATTGCCCCAACTTCGGGCGATGGCAAACCAAGCTGCTCAGGCGGTGGGATATTACAATGCCAAGTTTAAATTCAGTAAAACAGGTACTGATCATGTAACGGTTCAGGTGACTCCAAATGAACCTGTAAAAGTGGAAACGCAGAATATTGAATTTTCTGGTGCAGGGCAAAATAATCCGCAATTTCAGGTCATTCGTTTAATTCCTGATTTAGATGTGGGTAGTATTTTCAACCATGGTTTATATGAGCAGACCAAAAACCGTATTAATGATGCGGCCAGTGAAAATGGTTTTTTTGATGCTTACTGGCGTTTGCATGATGTGAAGGTGCAATTACCAGACAATAAAGCAGACATTAATTTGCGTTATGAAACTGGTGAGCGCTATAAGGTCGCCAATGTCGAGTTTCGCATGAGTGATCCATCGAAACCATTGCCACTCAAACTCAAAGTATTACAAAGTATGGTGCCGTGGAAAGAAGGAGATGATTACACCTTTTGGCGTGTCAATACTCTTGCAAATAATTTGACCAATTCTCGTTATTTTAACTGGAGTCTGGTTGACAGTATTAAACCTAATCCGATTGTGAAACAGCTAGAGTTAGCGCCTGATATTCAGAAGCTGGTGGATGAACAAAAGCTGCAAGAAGTTGAGGCAGTTCAGCAGTCTCAAGATAACACAACAAAACGTGCCAAATATTCCAATAAAGAAGTGACACAAAACGTTGTGGATGAAAATCAGTTTGCGGGTACAGGTCAAAACCCATCAGATGAAGTTTCGCAAAGCCAGTCTCAGCAAGTCCAGCAAAAATCTGAAAAAGAACAGTTGCAGGATCAGGCACGTAGAGAGAAAAAAGTACCTGTGATTGTGACTTTAAATACAGATAAATTAAATAGTGCTGAGCTAGGTGCTGGGTGGGGAACAGATACAGGTCCACGTGTCCGTGCTCAATATCGCCGTGGGATTGTAAATAGTTCAGGACACTCTTTTGATGCGAACATGGAAGTGTCACAGATCCGTCAGGCAATTGATACCCGTTACAGTATTCCCAATAAAGACCCGTTAAATGATTATTTTAGTTTGGTGGGTGGCTACGAGCGGGAGAAATTTAATGGTGTAGGGCCAGGCATGAGCTTGACCACAGAATCTGCCGTGATGGGTGCAGAACATTTAATCAAAAACCCAATTGGGAACTGGCAGCAAATCTACGGTTTCCGTTACCGTCTAGATCAGATTCATCAAATTGGGCAAGTGAACAGCGCTAATGTCCCAGATGCTTTCTTGCAGCCTGGATCGAATCCGCAGCAGCAGGCTTTATTGTTTGGTTATCAAATTTCTCGTACGGACAGTAATAATCCTGTCAATCCAAGTAAAGGTTTTAAGCAAACCTATAAAATTCAGTTAGGTTCAAAATCGATTGTTTCTGATGCCAATATGGCAATTGCGAATGCAGACTGGAATTTTATTTATTCTATAGGGAAAAATTATGATCACCAGTTTGTCGGTGGTTTGCATTTAGGCTACATTTTTACTGATGATTTTGCTAATGTGCCATATAACCTACGTTTCTTTGCTGGTGGGGATCAAAGCGTTCGTGGTTTTGACTACAAGAGCCTCTCTCCAACTGAAAATGGTTACAAGATTGGCGGGCAAGCGCTGGCTGTGGGATCTTTAGAATATAACTATCAATTTAAAGAAGGTTGGCGTGCTGCGATTTTCTCTGATGTAGGGAATGCCTATAACAAGCGTTTTTCAAATTCAACTGCATATAGCATGGGCTTGGGAATTCGTTGGCAGTCACCGATTGGCCCAATTCGCTTAGATGTGGCTTCGGGGCTTTCTGACCCAAATCATCCGATTCGTTTACATTTCTTTATTGGTTCACAATTACAATAAGGCTTTTCAACTCACATGACTGAACAACAACAGCAACCAGAAAATTTAGCTACCCAACCTAAACGTCATATTTTGCGTACTGTTGTCCTGAGTTTTTTGGGAATTATATTGCTTCTGGTTGTAGCACTTGCAGTCATGTTTTCTACCGATCGCGGTAGCCAGTTTTTACTGGATCGAGTTTTACAAAGTCAAAAAATAATAAAGTATGAATACGAAGGGGGGAATTTCCTTAAAGGATTAACCCTGCGTAAAATGGACATTAATGTTAATGGAATTGAGATTAAAGTTAAGCGTGCCAAAGTGATCATTGGCTGGCGGGCAATTGTAGAAAAAGAGCTGCATTTTAGTCATGCTGAAGTTGAATCTTTAGAAATTATTGATCAAAGACCACCAAGCAATCAGCCTTTCAAATACAACCAGATCAAGTTGCCATTTACCTTGCGTTTAGATGCAGCAACACTTGATCATTTACAGATTCGGGTCAGAAAGACCGTTGTTAATTTTTATGATATTCAACTACATAAAGCATTGTGGTCTGGCACTGAACTGAAGTTTAAAGATTCCAGTTTTAATATGGGGTATTTATCTGTAAAACAGGCTTCAGGACAAATGAAGTTTGAACAGAAATACCCGCTGCAAGCAATAGGTAAGCTCAATATTCCAGCACTACGTGCTTTAAATATTCATGATATTACCGTGCATGCAGGTGGAACGCTGGATACCATTACAGCGGGTGCAGCAACGCACACCCCAGATTTATTGTCAGCACGTATGATTATTCAGCCTTTACATGCACACGTGCCGATGTGGGGGCAGCTGAATTTAAAAAATTATAATTGGCCGCTTTTGACAGGGGAAAAACTGTGGTCAAAAACTGGGGTTGCCAAAGTTGATGGTAATGCCTCAGGTATGAATATTCATGTTAAGACTGACTTGCGTGGTAAAGATCTTCCCGAAGGTAATTACCAAGTTGAAATGTTTACTGATTATTTGCATCAGTTAAATATTAGCAAGTTCAATGGTCAGGTGATGCAGGGCGATCTTCATGCAACAGGGTTGGTTAACTGGCAGCATGCTGTACGTTGGGAAGCGCAAGGGCGTATGCAAGGTATGCAACCAAAAGATAAACTGGTCCCTGCAAGTATTCGTGATTTCCTTCCACCAAATCTGGATGGAAACCTCACATCTGCCGGAACACTGGGAAAAGGTTTGCATACCACAGCATCGGTCAGTTTTGATAAATATGAAACATGGAAGTTAAAACTTGATCAGGCTCCTGTAAAAGACAAAAAAGTTCAACCGATGCTGATCAATCTGGCTTGGCAAAATATCAATCGTCCTATGCCTTATATTGGCGGGTTGAATAGCCCATCAGGTCAGGTTGATGTGACGGTGCAAAAAGGTCAAGAAAATATTCAGGTCGCAACACAAGTCATCAAGCATGAACAAGGGTGGCTACCTACAGGACAATATCAGGCGAAACTGAATTTTAAAAATCAGGACTTGAATATTCCTGAATTTAAATATGTGACGCCTGAAGGTGGATTGACTGGGCATGCGGTGTTGCAACTCCCGACTGCCAAACGCCAGTTCAAGTGGAATGCGGGTGTGGTTGCCAAGAACTTTAACCTGCAAAGTATGATTGCTGCTGCGCCTGTTAATTTATTAAACGGTCAGTTAAACGCCAGCGGTTATGCAAATAAAAACCAGCAAATTATTGAATTTAAAGGTGTTGACTTAAAAGGGCAGTTGGCAGATCAGGCCCATGATACGGTTCATTTGACAGGAACTTCAACTGTTGCAGTCATTTTTAATGACCAAAAAACAGGTGGTGGTTTAAAAGGTTATGCAGTTCGTTACAATGGAGCATTACAGTCCAGTCGTGTGCCTAATAGTGCAGGAATTTTACAGTTAAATCTGTCTGGAACATCTGATTTTATTAAAATTTCCCGTTTGAGTCATGATGGTGCTGCAGGTAAAATCTTGGCGGATGGTCTGGTCAGCCTGAAAAATGGTATTGCATGGAAAATCAATGCTGCACTGGTGCATTTTAAACCGCAATATTTTATTAGCAGCCTTAATGGTGAAATTTCGGGTGTGGTTAAAACAGAAGGTTTGTGGTCGGATGCTTTAAAGCGCATCAGCATTCAACAGTTGAATCTTGCGGGGATGATTAACCGTCAAGTTGTACGTGGTAAGGGGAATTTGGCAGTTGTAATCAATAGCAACCAAAAAGGATTGGTGCCACAGCAGTTTGAAGCAAACAATCTATTTTTAGCCTATGCTGGTAATCAGCTGCAGGCAACGGGTAATGCTCAGAACTTGCATCTTCAGGTGAATGCTCCTGCCTTATATGCGATTTATTCGGGCTTGCGTGGTCGGGCGTATGGTTATTTGGATATGCAGACTCGCCCACATTTAAAAGCGACGACAAATCTTGCTGTGGACAACTTTGCCTTTAAAGATTTGCTAAGTATTCAAAAGTTAAGGGTACGAGGTGAGTTGCCGACATCAGAAACCACACCAACTATGCTTAAAGCAGAAATGACCAATTTGCGTCGTGGCAACCGTCAGATTCAATATGGTGCTGTGACTGTTGCAGGAACACGAAAGGCGCATGTACTGCAAGTGCAAGGCTGGAATAATTATTCTAAATTCTATGTACAATTGGCGGGTGGTTTTAACCCAAATAATGACTGGACAGGGCAGATTCAAAGAGGTGTGTTTGACTCAGTTCGTGCAGTGCTGACCCAGCAGCAAAATGCAAATGTTGTGTATCGTAGCGCAACTCGGCAGCTATATATTGGACAGCATTGCTGGGCGAGCAAGCAAAGTCATTTGTGTTTTGATCAGCCTATTTTGGTGAGTCCAAATGCAGGGAATATTTCGTTTGTCGCAAGTGATTTGAACTTAAATGACTTCTCTGCGTTTATGCCAGATGGTTTGGCAATGACAGGACAGCTAAATGGCTATGCCAAAGCATCTTGGGCACAAGGCAAACACCCAAATATTGATGCAAAACTCATCACAAAAAATGGTCAAATTGGCGTCACGGCAGATGATCCTGATGATCCTGCGACAACAACCAGTTATCAACAACTGAGTTTGATTGCTAAAAGTGTGACACAAGGTTTATTGCTACGCCTAGATGTTAAAACGGAAAATATTGGTACAGGTTATGCCAATGTTGTGATTAACCCTTATAACAGTGCATTGCCAATGCAGGGTGAAATTGCATTTGACCGTGTAGATCTGAAGTTTTTAAAGCCATTTGTACAGGATATTCGTTCGATTAGTGGTACGTTGGCATTTGCAGGAAAGGTTAGTGGAACCTTGACTAAGCCATTATTGGCAGGAAACCTTCGCCTGAAAGATGGTGCGCTTAGTCTGGTTTCTATTCCTGTCAATATTCACAATCTGCAGCTTTATTCGGCGATTCAACAAAACCATGCCACGGTTCACGGTGGATTTAATAGCGGCAAGGGTGTTGGAAAAATTGATGGTCAAGTAGATTGGATTGGCGAGCCAAGAGTACAGTTGAATTTACAAGGTAATAACTTGTTGGTTCGTCAAGCGCCGTTGGTTACAGCCGTGATTAATACCAATATGGCTTTTGATATTTTACCGCTTCAGAAAAACTTGAATGTTAAAGGTAATATCGAAATTCCACGTGCTTTGGTGAACATGCCAGAATCGAGTGCCAACGTGGTCAATGTCTCTTCTGATGTTCGTGTTCTTAAAGCTGGGCAAGATGCGCTACAGGTGTTGCGTCAGTCCAAGCCTTGGAAGATTCAAGCAGATGTTGACTTACAATTGGGAAATAAAGTTATTTTCCAAGGTTTTAATAGCCGTATTCCATTGGTCGGGCGTTTATACCTCACCCAGCGTGGTCTGGAAACCGCGATGAGTGCCAATGGGGCAATCGGCGTTAGCCAAAAAGTCAAGATTGAACCGTATGGGCAAACGCTCGATTTAAACCGTGCCATTGTTCGTTTCAATGGTCCTGTAGGTAACCCGACATTAGATATTGACACCACTAAGAATATTTCGGGTACAACAGTGGGGGTGCGTATTACAGGAACAGCATCTTCGCCAAATATTCAAGTGTATAATGATGGTGGCTTGTCTGAACAAGAAGCATTGAATGCTTTACTTTCAGGACGAATCCATGAAGGTAGCACCAGTTTAAACCAGACCACGACTTTTAAATCAGATGTTAACAACACGCTTGCTGCAGCAGGAATCAGTTTGGGGCTAGGTGGGACACGAGCATTTACTAACCAGATTGGACGAACTTTTGGTTTAAGTGGTTTGGCTTTAGATGCTGAGGGTACAGGCAATGACACACAAGTGAGTGTTACAGGGTATCTAACGCCAGATCTGTATTTGCGTTATGGGGTCGGTGTATTTACCAACGTTAATAAGTTAACTTTGCGTTATCAAATGAATAAACGCTTATACTTGGAAGCCAGTCAGTCTTTAGAACGAGCAATTGATGTATTCTATAACTGGCGGTTTTAATTTTAAATTTTGGAGCATTGAATGAAGAAGATTTTGCTATTGGCGATGTCAGCAATGGCCTTGATGGGTTGCAGTAAACCTAAACAATTGCCTCCTCAAGAAGCATGGCAAAAATTTTGTTCAGTCATTCCAAGTGCTGCGGCCAACATCATGACTGATCGTCAGCAGGGTGTGAAAGAAGCCGATGCGCTAGAACACGCGAAAAAAATCCCTGATCAGCATGCTCAACAATATCTTGAGTCTTTAATTAAGGAAGCATACAAAGTACCTGTTTACCTGAACAATGACCAGCGCCAAAAAGCACTAGATGCGTTTACTCAGGGACGTGAGCAGGAATGTTTAAAGCAAACTGCTCAAAATAAGTAACACAAAAAGTTTGAGGAAAAGTGGTGGTAGTGACCACCATTTTTCTATTGAATAGTGAATCTAAGCAGCTTAATGATAATTTTTATCATTAAGTTATTTATTTTATTCAGGAAAATTCGTAAATTTGTCATCTATTTCCACTAAGGTGGAATAGGTATGAAAGAGAGAGTCTGCCAATATCTTGATGTTTCTTTGGTGATTTATCAAGGATGACATCATCGAGATTACCAAAGAAATAAAGCGTTAAGTAGGAAATCTATATTTATGTGATTAATTGTCTATATATTTCGTCAGGAAATAATGACCATTAAAAACTAATAGGTTACCTGCATTAACTTTTAACAGGAAGTTTAGTAGAATTTTGCTGTCCATATTACTTATGAAGCTTTTGGAAAAGCAGGAACTCATAAGTGATTTTTTAAAAAAGAGGAATAACACCGTGCTAGAAGCTTACCGCCAACACGTTGAAGAACGTGCCGCACTCGGAGTCCCACCGAAGCCACTTGATGACGCTCAAACTGCTGCATTAGTCGAATTATTAAAAAATCCACCAGCAGGCGAAGAAGCATTCCTTGTCGACTTACTTGAAAATCGCGTTCCAGCAGGTGTAGACCAAGCTGCTTATGTTAAAGCTGCTTTCTTGGCAGCGGTTGCAAAAGGTGAAGCGACTTCTCCACTGGTTTCTAAAGAACGTGCGGTTTACTTGCTAGGCACTATGCTTGGTGGTTACAACGTAGCTCCTTTAGTTGAACTTTTGGATGATGCTGAATTAGCAAGCTTAGCTGCTGAAGCATTGAAAAAAACTCTTCTCGTATTTGATGCATTCCATGACGTTGCTGACAAAGCGAAAGCGGGTAACGAAAATGCGAAAGCAGTTCTTCAATCTTGGGCTGATGCTGAATGGTTCACATCGCGTCCAGATGTTCCAGAAGAAATCAAAATCACTGTATTTAAAGTGACTGGCGAAACCAACACTGATGACTTGTCACCTGCACAAGATGCTTGGAGCCGTCCAGACATTCCATTGCATGCAAATGCAATGCTTAAAAACGAACGTGATGGTATCAACCCTGAAAAACCAGGTGAAGTTGGTCCATTAAGCCAAATTAAAGAACTTATCGCGAAAGGCAACCAAGTTGCTTACGTTGGTGATGTTGTTGGTACAGGTTCTTCTCGTAAGTCTGCGACTAACTCTGTACTTTGGTTCTTCGGTGACGAAATTGCGCACATTCCAAACAAAAAAGACGGTGGTTACTGCTTAGGTGGTAAGATTGCTCCGATCTTCTTTAACACAATGGAAGATGCAGGTGCATTGCCAGTAGAGATCGATGTTTCTAACATGAACATGGGTGACGAAGTTACTCTTAAAATCGATCACGCTGCTGCTAAAGTAACTGCGTTCAAAAATGGCGAACAAATCGCTGAATCTGAACTTAAAACTCCAGTACTTCTTGACGAAGTGCGTGCAGGCGGTCGTATCAACTTAATCGTTGGTCGTGGTTTGACTGCTAAAGCACGTGAAGCTTTAGGTCTTGCACCATCTACATTGTTCCGTACTCCAGTACAACCAGCTGCAACTGGCAAAGGTTTCACTTTAGCTCAGAAAATGGTTGGTCGCGCTTGTGGTCTTCCAGAAGGTCAAGGTGTAATTCCTGGTACTTACTGTGAACCAAAAATGACAACTGTAGGTTCTCAAGATACAACTGGTCCTATGACTCGTGACGAGTTAAAAGACTTGGCTTGCTTGGGCTTCTCTGCTGACCTTGTGATGCAGTCTTTCTGTCACACTGCTGCATATCCAAAACCAGTTGACGTACAAATGCAACACACGCTTCCTGATTTCATCATGAACCGTGGTGGTGTTTCTTTACGCCCAGGTGACGGTATTATTCACTCTTGGTTAAACCGTATGCTTCTTCCAGATACCGTAGGTACTGGTGGTGACTCACATACTCGTTTCCCAATTGGTATTTCATTCCCAGCGGGTTCTGGTCTTGTAGCGTTTGCTGCTGCAACTGGTGTTATGCCACTTGACATGCCAGAGTCTGTTCTTGTGAAATTCAAAGGTAAAATGCAACCTGGTATCACTCTACGTGACCTTGTGCATGCGATTCCTTACCGTGCGATTCAAGAAGGCGACTTAACTGTAGAGAAGAAAGGTAAGAAAAACATCTTCTCTGGTCGTATCTTGGAAATCGACTTAACAGAAATGGAAACTCAACTGACCGTTGAGCAAGCATTTGAACTTTCAGATGCTTCTGCTGAACGTTCTGCTGCTGGTTGTGCAATCACTCTTTCTGAAGAGAAAGTTGCTGAATACCTACGCTCAAACATCACAATGCTTAAGTGGATGATTTCACAAGGCTATGGTGATGCGCGTACAATTGCTCGCCGTGTTGAGAACATGGAAAAATGGTTGGCTAACCCATCACTTCTTAAAGCTGATGCTGACGCTGAATACACTAAAGTGTACGAAATCGACCTTTCTACAATTACTGAACCAGTTCTTTGCTGCCCGAACGACCCAGATGATGCGAAACTTCTTTCTGACGTTCAAGGTGCAAAAATTGATGAAGTATTCATCGGTTCTTGTATGACTAACATTGGTCACTTCCGTGCTGCTGGTAAATTACTTGATAAAGTACCAAGCGGCTCATTGTCTACTCGTTTATGGTTGGCTCCACCAACACGTATGGACGAGCACCAATTGATGGAAGAAGGCTTCTATAACACTTATGGTAAAGCTGGTGCACGTACAGAAATGCCAGGTTGCTCACTTTGTATGGGTAACCAAGCACGTGTAGCGCCAAACACAACTGTTGTGTCTACATCAACTCGTAACTTCCCGAACCGTTTGGGTCAAGGTGCGAACGTTTACTTGGCTTCTGCTGAACTTGCATCTGTTGCTGCGGTTCTTGGTAAATTACCAACTCCAGCAGAATATCAAGAATATGCTGCTCAAATCGACAGCATGTCTGCTGACATCTACAAGTATTTAAGCTTCGACAAAATCGAAGACTATACAAATGCTGCGGGTTCTGTAGATACTAAGAAAATTGCTGCTGCTCAGTTGACCTAATTTATTGAAAAATAGATTTAATTGAGTGAAGATAAGGGCTGATTAATTCAGCCCTTATTTTTTAGAATTAAAATGTTAGATGTCAACTTGCGTAAAATAGAAAAAATTCTTAGTTTGGTTCTTTTAAAAGTTAAAAATAATACAATCTCTTGTTTTACAAATAATGCAAAATGTCGGAGCTTTTAATTTTGGAAATTTTTAATAATGCCTAAACAATCCAGATTTTTCTGTATAGGTGGTTTTCTTAACGGTTCAAGTGTAAAAGACCAAGGTGAAAGCTTTGTTTGTGTGGAAAATGGCAAACAAGTTACTTACCGAAAAATGGAAATTTTCCATCAAGATGCGTGGGATCATGATTACTACGTTTGTGAAACCACGACAGACCAACAAGCACGAAACTGGGTTTATGATATCGAACCAAATTAAATGCCGATATTTTTATTCAGAGCATAGAGTTTAAAAGACAGGCAATAAAAAGCCCCATGGTTAGGGGCTAGTCGTATATGAATCAAGTCATATACTGTATGAGGCTCATCTCAAACTGCGCGTATTAAAGCATAAATTACGCTATATTCATACTTAAATATCCCATTTCTTCCGATAGCGCCACAGCGTGGTACGGCTAATATTCAACTCATCTGCAACCTTTTGTAAATCCTTGTTATATTGCTCAAGCAAATGCGCCAGTAATTCTTTTGTAATGCTTTTATTCGACAACGGTTCAGCGATTTGGGTATCGCCATGTTGAACATTAGAAATTTCATACGGCAAATCATTTACATCAATATAAGTTCGACCTTGCGACATCGCTAAAGCATAAAGTAATGTGTTTTTCAGTTCGCGGATATTTCCTGGCCAGTCATATTGCAGCATGATTTGCATGGCACGATGAGTCAGCATCGGTGTAGCTTGGTCTTGCGGAAGGCTGTTTTCCTGCAAGATTTTTTTAATGATTAAAGGAATATCTGCTTTACGTTCCCGTAGCGGTGGTACAAAAATCGGAATGACTCGTAACCGATACAGCAAATCCTGACGGAAACGTCCTAAACGCGCTTCTTCACGCAAGGCACGATGGGTTGCGGCAATAATTCGCACATCACTTTTTAAAGTCTTTTCACCACCAAGCTGTGTATATTCACCTGTTTCGAGAACACGTAGTAACTTGGCTTGTAGCTCCAGTGGAATTTCCGCCACTTCATCTAAAAACAGCGTTCCACCTGCAGCGCGTTCAAACACGCCTTTGTGGTCACGAATTGCTCCTGTAAAAGCACCTTTGACATGTCCAAACAGTTCACTTTCTAAAATATTGGCATTTAAACTGGCGCAGTTAACTGCGATGAAAGGGCGATTATGCCGTTCGCTATAGTCATGAATGGCTTGGGCGACCAGTTCTTTACCACTACCAGATTCACCACGGACTAACACTGGGAACTGCGTTGAAGCTACGCGTTGAATAATCGAAAACATCGCAAACATTTGTGGGGTTTGGCTGTTAAAGCGTTCGGCAAGCTGGAGTTCTGCTTGAGAAGGTTGTAACTGCGTAGTGGCTTCAGGTGTACAAATACTTGGGCAAGGCTGAAATAAATGCAGGTTATAAACTTGGCTTGCAATCTCAACAGGATGCTTAATATAAAAACTATTAAACTGATCGATATAGATTTCCTGAGAGGTATCTTCACTTGGATGCAAGTGTAAATATTGCAATAGTGTTTGCTGATGCAAGTCATGTTCATTTGAAGTTTGCCAGATGACTTGTTTTTCATCTAAAACAAAGACAGTCGCGTGATGAAATAAACTTTGTAACTGCTGTAAAAAAGCCTGAGCAGATGCTAACGAGTCAAAAAACAAACGATTCATAAGTTTTGATGTTTCAAATAATGTTTCAATTAATCTTAATAAATTTCATATGTAACATCAACATTTTTAGTTTAAAATATTATTTTAAATAAGATATTGAAATATAATATTATTATTTTTATTTAAAAGTTGGCATTAATTTTGCTATATTCAATATAAGCACAATGAAATGGAACATGACCATGCTTTTCAAACAATTATTCGAACCTGAAAGCTCTACTTATACTTATTTATTGGCCTGCGAGGATACCAAACAAGCAATTCTGATTGACCCTGTCGCATCAGAAATTGAGACGTATTTGGACTTGCTTGAACAGCACGGATTGAGCTTGGTATATAGCTTAGATACACATGTACATGCCGATCATGTGACTGGAGCGAAGCTATTAAAGGAACGTGCAGGTTCTAAAGCGGTGTTACATCGTAATTCAGGTGTACCATGTGGTGATATTTTAGTCACTGATGGCTGTTTATTACGAATCGGTTCAATTGAAGTTGAAGCACGTTATACACCAGGGCATACCAATGCTTGTACCAGTTATGTTGTTGATAACATGGTCTTTACAGGTGATGCACTCTTGATTGATGGATGTGGACGGACTGACTTCCAGGAAGGTGATGCAGGAACCTTATACGACAGCATTCACAATCAACTGTTTAGTTTGCCTGATGATACCGTGGTTTATCCAGGGCATGATTATAAAGGTCGCACCCACTCAAGCATTGGCCATGAACGCGAATTCAATGCGCGCTTAGGTCATAAGCAAACTCGCGAAGATTTTATTGAACTGATGAAACATTTGGATTTGCCATATCCTGCAAAAATTGATGTGGCACTCCCTGCAAATAAAGCCTGTGGAAATGTAGATGCAGACTGTAAGAAATAAGGAACAAACTATGCAACCACTTCAACAATCGAATACTACACATGTTCTTAAACATGACGTTGTGATCGTCGGCGGTGGTTCGGCAGGGATTGCCGTGGCATCAAGTTTATTGGCACGTTCACCTTATCTGAATTTGGTGATTATTGATCCCGCTGAAACGCACTACTATCAGCCAGGCTGGACCATGGTGGGTGGTGGTATTTTTAAGGTGGAATCGACAGGTCGTGCAATGTCTGATGTGATTCCAGTCGGTGCCAATTGGGTCAAGCAGGCAGTTGCAGCGTTTGAACCTGAGAAAAATCAGTTGATATTGCAAAATGGTCAGCAGATTGAGTATCAATCGCTGATTGTTTGTCCTGGATTGGTACTGAACTGGAATGCGATTGAAGGTTTGAGTGAAACTCTGGGTAAAAATGGCGTGACTTCCAATTACCGTCAGGATTTAGCACCGTATACATGGCAACTGGTACAGCAGTTAAAACAGGGTAAAGCGATTTTTACTCAACCACCAATGCCAATCAAATGTGCGGGCGCACCGCAAAAAGCGTTGTATTTATCTTCAGATTATTGGTTAAAAAACAATGTTCTGAATAATATTGAAGTGAATTTTTACAATGCAGGTGCAGTGCTGTTCGGTGTTAAAGAATATGTGCCTGCCTTGATGGAATATATGCAACGCTATAAAGCACATTTACATTTTGAACATAAATTGGTCAAAGTCGATGGTGCGAGTAAAACTGCATGGTTTGAAGTGAAAAAAGACGGAGAAACGACTCAGGTTTCGACTCAATTTGACATGTTGCATGTTGTTCCGCCTCAGCATGCACCCGATTTTATTCGTCATAGTGCATTTGCCGATGCTGCTGGCTGGTTTGAGGTTAACCCTGAAACATTGCAACATCCACGTTATGCGAATGTTTTTGGTTTAGGTGATGTGATCAGTGCCAGCAATGCTAAAACGGCTGCGGCTGCACGAAAGCAAGCCCCGATTGTGGCAGTTAATGTTTTAACTTATCTCAAAGGGCGTAGTGATTTTTGTCATTACGATGGTTATGGTTCCTGTCCACTAACAGTTGAGCGCGGCAAAATCGTACTGGCAGAATTTGGCTATGGTGGAAAATTGCTGCCTTCATTTCCGCGCTGGTTATGTGATGGGCAAAAACCGACCAAGCTGGCGTGGTTTTTAAAAGCGCGTATGCTGCCAGAAATTTACTGGAAAGGCATGCTTAAAGGGCATGAATGGCTCGTCAAACCAAAACGCCATGCGGCTTAATTTGGCGTTATGAGAGAAAATCGTCATGTGGATACTGGTTGTTGAAGGCCTTGCCATTGGTTGTCTATTGGGGTTAACAGGGGCAGGTGGTGGTATATTGGCTGTGCCTGCACTTATGGCATCTCAGGGGTGGACGGTAGCGCAAGCTGCACCAGTGGGGTTGTTAGCTGTAACTTTCTCGACATTTATTGGCACGTTGCAAGGCCTGTTCAAGAAAATTGTTCGCTATCGTGCAGCATTGTGGATTGCACTCGTGGGTATTCCTGCATCACATTTGGGAATCTGGACGAGTCAGCATACTTCACCAATGTGGTTGAGCTTACTGTTTGCTTTGGTGATGTTTGTAGTGGCATATCGGCTATTTAGTCATCCGCATGAAGATTTTCATAATCCGCCTTGCCGAATCAACCCTCATACGGGTAAGTTGCAGTGGGATATTCCAACTGCCCTGATTTTAGGGGGAATCGGGATAATCGCAGGGTTTCTGACGGGGTTGCTTGGTGTTGGTGGTGGTTTTGTGATTGTGCCAGCACTAAAGAAAACCACGAATCTAGATTTGCATAGTATTGTTGCAACATCCCTGATGATTATCTTTTTGGTGGGTGGTTTAAGCATCGGGTTACATGTTGTAGAAGGCTTTGTTTACCCAACTACGGTAACGGTAGTATTTGCTGCTGCCTGTTTGACTGGGTTATTGTTGGGTCGACAAGTTGCAACACGTATTTCAATTCATTATGTGCAGCGAATTTTTGCAATTACGGTCATACTAGTGGCTGTACTGATGCTGTTTAAATCACTTAAAGCTATTTTTGCCTTATAGGAGTCTTACAATATGCATGAATATGCTTTGGCATTCTGTGGCGGTGTACTGCTCGGAATAGCAACCATTAGTTACTTGTATAGTGTTGGGAAAATCGCTGGAGTCAGTGGGTTGATTGCCCAGATGCTGACACCTAAAAGCTGGTTCAGCACGCCCGCATTTTGGTTTTTACTTGGGCTGATTGTGATGCCATTTGTTTATCATCAGTTTTTAGACTTGCCTGTAGAGGTTAAAGCATCGCCTTGGGTATTGATGCTAAGTGGATTGCTGGTGGGTGTGGGAACACGTCTAGGTTCGGGTTGTACCAGTGGGCATGGGATTTGTGGGTTAAGTCGTTTGTCGACACGATCTTTTGTTGCAGTGGGCTGCTTTATGGCATGTGCGTTTTTAACTGTATTGGTTACGCGTTATCTTTTGGGTGGCTAACATGAAAAATCTGATTGCATTTATTTGTGGTGGCGTATTTGCATTGGGGCTGATGCTCTCAGGTATGTCGAACCCTGCAGTGGTACAGGCATTCTTCGATGTGTTTGGTGCATGGAGTCCACGCCTGATGTTCGTGATGGGCGGAGCAGTGTTGATCTCGTTCTATCCATTTCAGCGTGCAATGCGTCAAGAGCATCCAAAGACTATTTTTAATGAACCGATTGATTTGCCAACAAGTAAGATCATTGACTCACGATTAATTATGGGTTCAATCCTGTTTGGTATTGGTTGGGGTTTGTCAGGTATTTGTCCTGCACCAGGTTTAACCTTGCTTGGACTGGGGCATTGGGAAGCATTGTATTTTATTATTCCAATGTTGCTTGGCATGTTCTTATACAAACTGAGCCAAAAAGCTTAAAAACTTCAATCACCATTTCTAAAGCAAGGATGCTTATATGAAATGGCTTTGTATTGTGCAAAAACTGCACAATATTAATGCAATAAAAATTCCTGAAAGGAATATTTAAAATATTTTAATATAAAAATGATATAAAATAATGACTTATTGTTTTGGCATATCCCTTGCATTTTAAATTATACAACCCGCAAAGGAGAACACGCTATGACTGAACAGAGTATGTTTAAAATAAAAAATATTCGCCTGACTGATCCGCGTACTTGTGAGCTGTATATGCAACATAATGATACGGCTTCAGTGAAAGGCTGGGTGATTCAGTGTAATGCTGCTTTATCGAACCAGTTTCATGAGCATTTGAATCAGTTGTGCCAATCTGAAAATCCATTTATTGCTTTACTGCAGTTGAAACAGTTCCATAAAGTCGAAGTATTATGTTAAACCCTAATCTGACTTAAACGACAGCAAGCACTGGTCTTTGCTGTCGTTTTTGTTTCTACAATTTTCATTGCACTTAAAGTTATTTATGAATGACGACTTTTGCCCCGCAACAATACTAATCATGGGATTGGCATAACCTGCGTGTACTTGGCGACATAGTAGTAGGGTATTTTCACATTGCCAAAGAAGCAATTACGGCGTTTGAAGCAGAATAACAGACATAAAAAAGCCCGCTTTAATGCTGCGGGCTTTTTTGCATTTTGGCTCTCCAACCTGGGCTCGAACCAGGGACCTGCGGATTAACAGTCCGTCGCTCTACCGACTGAGCTATTGGAGAATCTGCAGGCGATTATAATGTGATTTTAATAAGGGTCAAGTAAAAATCTAGGGCAATTTTTTGGATGTTGTATATTTAAACAAATGCTCAAGCGATATCTAAAAAAGTTATTTTTTTTTGAATTTTTTTGCTAAATTAAAAAAATAAATAGGTCGTTTAAAGTTTTTTAAATTTTAAACAGTGTGGATTTAACCCAACTTGCCAGCACACAAATGGCTAAATCGGAGGCGCAACATGCCAACTCTTCGCATTCAAGATATCTTTGCAAACTTTCAATTTTACAAAGAAAACTACCTTTCCATTTTAAAAAATCCGCAAAGTTATTATCAACCCGTTGCTGATGCCTGTATTCACTTTGCCATTTTGAGTGAACAAAAAGTTTATTTGGGTGATTTGTTACAACTGTGGTTTGGTGACAAATGGACAGAGCATCAAGCTCAGCAATTACAAAGAAGTGAAGGTAATTACTGGCAGCCTGTGCAGCAAGATTCTTCAATTAATGATATTTTTGTGTTTGCAATACAAGGACAAGGCATTGGAAAACATGCCAAAGCACTGGCATGGTCGCAGCATGATGCTCAAATCCGTGAAATTTATTTAGATCGTGTCTTGCCTTATTATTTTAATTTTATTGCGTTAGAACGCCCAAAACATAGTGCGGTTTAAATCGCTCTTTTTATTTTACGTTTTTCTTTAGATCATAAAAAAACCCATCAGAAACTGATGGGTTTTTTGTATCGGCGTAATGAATTACGCTTTTTTCTCAGCTTCGATTGAAGCAATCGCAGCATCTACGCCTTCAATTGATTCAGCAGCTTTTTTGATACGCGCAAGAGCATCAACAAGGACTTCGTCAGCAGTCGCGTAAGAAATACGCATGTAACCGCCTAAACCAAATGCGTCGCCAGGAACAACTGCAACACCAGTTTCTTCAAGTAACCATGCAGAGAATTCTGTGCAAGATTTTAAGCCTTTCGCACGAATTAACGGACGGATATTTGCATACGCATAGAACGCGCCGTCAGCAGGTAGGCAAGAAATCCCTTTAATGTCATTCAAACCGCTTACAACCAAGTCATGGCGGCGTTTGAACGCTTCGATCATTGGTTTTAGGACGTCTTGAGGACCATTCAATGCAGCTTCAGCAGCAACTTGTGAAATTGAAGTCGGGTTTGAAGTTGATTGAGACTGGATTTTTTTCATCGCACCGATCAGTTTTGCAGGACCCGCTGCATAGCCAATACGCCAGCCAGTCATCGCATATGCTTTAGATACACCGTTCAATACAATAACGCGATCGTAAAGGTCTGGTGCAACAGTTGCGATGTTATAGAATTCATCGTCCCAACGGATTGGTTCGTACATGTCGTCAGATGCAACCAATACTTGTGGGTGGCGACGTAATACTTCAGCCAAAGCTTCTAGCTCAGCTTTGGTATAGATCATGCCTGTTGGGTTAGAAGGGCTGTTCAATACCACTAAACGAGTATTTTCAGTGATCGCAGCTTCTAATTGTTCAGGGGTAATTTTGAAACGTTGTTCTTCACCACATTTCACAATCACAGGTGTACCTTCAGCGATAATCACCATGTCTGGATAGCTTACCCAGAACGGTGCAGGAATAATCACTTCATCACCTTTGTTTAACAAAGCAAGCGCCAAGTTAAAGAATGATTGTTTACCACCACAAGAAACCAAGATCTGGTTTGCTTGGTAGTCAAGGTTATTGTCGCGTTTCAGCTTAGCAATAATTGCTTTTTTTAAGCTTGGCGTACCATCAACAGCAGTGTATTTTGTAAAGCCATTGTTAATCGCTTGAATAGCTGCATCTTTGATGTGTTGCGGGGTATCGAAATCAGGTTCACCTGCACCCAAACCAATTACATTCTTACCAGCAGCTTTAAGTTCAGCAGCTTTATTTGTTACGGCAAGCGTAGGAGACGGTTTGATAGCGTTTACACGATCTGACAGACGTACGTCCACTGCGATATTCCTTCTTTAGTGGGATTAAAAATAAAAGCATCCTATCTTAACGTAAAAAACCCAACATGTTAGATACAAATCGTTCAAAATGAGAAAAATTCATAGGAATTTTAAATTATGCAACTTACAGAGATCTATTTGATCATTCACACTCGTCAAGGTACTCGAAAAAGCTTAAAATAGACAAAATTTCGAGTTTTGTTTGTTGTATGAGTCAAGATAAACCGCAAGTCCAGTTGCCTTTTCCACTGCCAACGCAGCAGGATCAAGAAGATAGCACGACACATAACCATGTTCGTCCAAAACCAAAGCGTTATGCTGATCGGACTTGGGCTCCTCCACGTGGCACACGTCGTTCTATGGGTAAACGCTAATTTACCCTCGACATATCTAAAAAAGCACGTCATCTGACGTGCTTTTTTGCTTTTTATTTAAAAATTTTATTTGGATTTAAAATCTTGTTTGGGTCAAACAGTTGTTTGAGTTGTCGCATCATGTTCAGGGTATTTTCATCGACTGAATAATGCAAATAGTCCCGTTTAAGTAGTCCAATGCCGTGTTCTGCGGAAATACAGCCTTTAAATTCGCGTACCACACCATAGACCACTTCATCAATTCCTGTCATCACTGACTCAAGCTGATCTTCTGGTAGATGTTTTAAATCTAAAATAATATGCATATTGCTGTCGCCGATATGCCCAAAGAACAGGCTGACCAAATCTGGAAAGTGCTGATCTAAGCGTGCCTGACAGACTTCTTTAAATTCGCCTAGTTCGCCAATCGGTAAGCTGACATCGAAGCATAATGGTCGTCCCGTACTAGAAATTTCAGCAGGCACAGTTTCACGAATCAACCAGAGTTGCTGCGCTTGCGCCTGATTTTGTGCAATCACGGCATCTAAAATTTCGCCTGTTTCAAACATGTCAGCCAGCAGATTTTCCAAACTTTCAGCAGGGGCTTCAACATCAAATATCGCATAGACAGGATAGGACTGGGTTAGTGGATTGCTGCTGTTTTGCATCCATGACAAGCTGAGCTGATAGTATTCATCCCACATGACTTCAAAAGCATTTGGTGTGGTCAGGTTTTTTTGCAAACGACGCAACAGATGTACTGCTGACAAAAAATCGGGGAAAGCACATAAACAGGTACTGAGTTCACTGGGTGGTGCCGAGAGTTTCAAAACTGCTCGAGTCACAATGCCAAGTGTGCCTTCGGAACCGATAAAATTCTGCTTAAGGTCATAGCCAGCATTGTTCTTGATCATTTTATTCATCAAATTCAGCACACGCCCATCGGCAAGCACCACTTCTATGCCCAGGACATGTTCACGCATCATGCCATAACGAATCACCGATAATCCGCCAGCATTGGTGGCAATATTTCCACCAATCTGGCAAGATCCGCGCCCACCCACATCGACAGGGAAAAACAAACCTGCTTGACGTGCGGCATTTTGTACTTCTTCAAGCGTCACACCCGCCTGTACAGTCATGGTTGAAGCGTATTGGTCAATTTCTTCGATTTTATGCATTTTATCCAATGCAATCACAATTTCATCTGCATTGGCGATACCTGCACCTGCAACGCCTGTCATGCCGCCTTGAGGCACAACAGCCTGTTTGAGTTCATTACAGATTGAAAGAATTTGTGAGACTTGTTCGGTATTTTTAGGAAAGAGCACAGCATAGGGTTGAATGCGTTTGTAATTACTCCAATCGGTATAGTGACGAATATTGATGGCATCGCCCATGGCAATTTGCTGTTCAGCCAAAAATACTCGACAACGCTCAACCACTTGTAGCTGGGTGCTCATGTTCTTTCCTTTTTTATGATGATGGATGTAATACTCATAGTTTATCCCAAGCTGTGAGACGCGGTCAGATTTTCCCGATATCCTCAAGAAAAAAGCCAGTTCGGAAGAAAACTGGCTTGGTGAGGTTTTAAGCATTTGCATTTTGATTGGAATAAAAACTTTTCTTTCTTATATACATGTCTTGATCTGCTCGTCTGAGCAATGCTTCTATGCTTTCGTTGGGCGCAGTGGTTGCATGTCCGATAGAAATGCTAATCGGCTGACTAGAATAATACTGATTGTCGATATTAAACAGTTCATGAATGGTTTGTAATGTGGATAATGTTGCGACTTCATCTGCAGATGGCATTAAAATGACAAACTCATCACCACCAATACGTGAGGCTGTATAGGGCGTATTTAAAATAACCTGATTCAAGACAGCACCAACGCGCCGTAATAAACCATCTCCGACATCATGTCCCAATTCATCATTAATCTGTTTTAAGCCATTCATATCTAGATAAATACAAGACACAGGACGGGCAAAACTACGCTCTAAGCGGTTAATTTCTTCTGTATAAAATGAACGGTTATACAGCTTGGTCAGCACATCATGTTTGCCCAAATATTCCAGATAATTTTCGGCTTTTTTACGTGCAGTAATATCTGTCAGTGCAACTTGTACCAGTCCCCAGTCGTGTTCATACCCTGGAAATACGGTAAATTGCAGTAGTACATTACGAATTGTGCCATCAAGGGCATAGTTGACTGCTTCACGTTGGTGATGAATATTGCCTTTCCATAGCTCGATGAGTTGTTCACGAAACGTATTTTGCATTTCCTGCGTAAACACTTTGTGCAGGTTTTTAAACAATGTTGGCTTGTCGGGCGCTTTAAACAGCGTCAGGGTAGCTTGGTTGACATCGAGCAAAATAATGTCTTCAGTACATTGCTGAATAAAATCGGGATGAACATCCAGAAACGTCCGAAAGTCTTCGATACCCAGCTGACGTATCTGGTCAATGCGTCGTTTAATCCGACTGAAATCTTCAACCCACAAAGAAGCAGGCGAGTAAGTAAACATCGACTCTGCCAAAATACGGTTTTTGGCTTCAAGACGCTGTGCATCTTGGTAAGCAGTAATATCTTCAGTGGTAAATAGTACACGTGACAAATCATGTTCAAAGCCTGGTAAAACCGATGCACGCAGTTGAACATCCAGACGTTTACCCGAAAGGGTATAGTTGACGCCTGTGCTGGAAAATTCGGTTTCACCATTCCATAGCGCTGCCAGTTCATAAACATGTGTGTCGAGCATATCTGCTTTAAAAATTAATGCCAGATTAGCGCACAAATGCTCTTGATTCTCTGCTTCAAAAACTTCAAGCGTTTTTTGATTGACTTTGATTACTTTAATTTTTTGTGTTGACTCGACCACTCGCTGTAAGTCTTCTTGTAGAAAACTCACAATATCTTCAACACCTTGTGCACGCCACTCATCAAATTGCTGTTTGACCTCACTAAAATCTTCAAGCCACATAGGAATGGGAGCTAAATCAAAAATTGAAGAATCAAAATGTGGCATGGCTTAAATCAATCCCCAAATGCAGTTTAAAAGTCAGAAAATGTATAAAAATTAGTGATGGCGTTTAATTGGATGTTTAATTTCAATTTCAGCGTTCCAGACGCGAATAAAATCTTGTTCATTGAAATCGTAAAGTTCCATCAAGGCGAGGATTACACCACCATAGATATAACTCTCGTCGGAGTGATTCGGTAAATTAAAAATCTTGTGATTGATCTGTTTTAAAATGTCTTCAATTTCATAATTACGACTGCGTCCATACTGGTCTTCTGGATACATTTTTTGTTCCAGTACTTTGAGTGCAATTTGTTTTTGTTCTTTACTTAAGGTGGTGTGCTTGAGGGCTTCAGCATAGTCATCGGCCAAAATGACGTCTTCACTAAAAATGCTATGCAGTAATTTACTGGTCAGGTTTGGAAACAAACGGTTGGCATTTTTTTCCACATATGGACGAAAAGATTCAGGGAAAATGACATTAGAGGAAATACCCTGAAACAAAGGGGCAATCTCAGAGACCTGATAGCCCGCAATACCACAGCCGAGTGCGGTAATAAAATATTTGGTGGTCAGGTGATTTTGGGTATAGATTTTAAAATCTTCAATATAATGCGCAATTTGTGAAATCGGCATTTGCTGTAAATGTTCATTTAGTGTTGGAATGGCAAAGCTTTGACCTGACCAGCCACGTCCTACGCCTGTCATTGCACCAAAAAACAGTTGCGCGATACGGGCAGCGCCGTCATCGTGTTGACCTGCAAGGTTGCTGCCAAAAACAAAAACCGTGTCTTCAGGTAAACTTTTAATTATGCTTTCATCATGATACTGGTAAGTCATCGTCGTTGTGTTTTTTGCTATGCTCTTGTTTGTCATGTTGCAATTGATTGGCAAGTCGGTCAAGTAAAAAATACTTGAATAATCTGTGTTCAGTCCAATTTATATTTATAAATGAATAATGAGAGAAGAGTGTGAGTAGTCAGCCTTTTGATTTGGTCACCCAATATGCACCTGCGGGCGATCAGCCTCAAGCAATTGAAAAGTTGGTCACTGGGGTTCAGCAAGGGCTGAAGAATCAGCTTTTACTAGGGGTTACTGGGTCAGGAAAAACCTACACCATGGCAAATGTAATTGCCCAGTTACAACGTCCAACCATTGTCATGGCACATAACAAAACACTGGCTGCACAGTTATATGGTGAGTTTAAGGCATTTTTCCCTAACAATGCAGTTGAATATTTCGTCAGTTATTATGACTATTATCAGCCTGAAGCCTATGTTCCATCGTCAGATACTTTTATTGAAAAAGATGCAGCGATCAATGACCATATTGATCAGATGCGTCTTTCCGCAACACGTTCATTACTAGAACGTCGTGATGCGATTATTGTGGCATCGGTCTCTGCGATTTATGGTTTGGGTGACCCAAATGCCTATATGCAAATGTTACTGCATGTGGTTGAAGGCGATATCATTCATCGAGATGAAATCATCCGCCGTCTGGTTGAAATGCAATACAGTCGTAATGAACTGGAGTTTGTACGAGGCACATACCGTATTCGTGGTGAAATTATTGATATTTTCCCTGCAGAATCGGAACAGCAAGCCATACGTATCGAACTGTTTGATGACGAAGTCGACTCGATTCGCTGGTTTGACCCACTGACAGGGAAAATGCTGCGTAAAGTACCACGCGTCACTATTTATCCAAAAAGCCACTATGTGACGCCGCAAGATCATTTGCAACGTGCAATCGGTACGATCAAAACCGAACTCAAACAGCAAATCGAATTTTTTAAAACCAATGACAAATTACTTGAAGCCCAGCGGATTGAACAGCGCACACGCTATGATCTGGAAATGATGCAACAACTGGGTTATACCAACGGCATTGAAAACTATTCACGGCATTTGTCAGGGCGGCAAGCTGGCGAAGCACCGCCGACATTGTTTGATTATATTCCTGAAGATGCTTTGCTGCTGATCGATGAATCGCATGTAACTGTGCCACAAATCGGCGCGATGTATAAAGGTGACCGTTCACGTAAAGAAAACTTGGTGAATTATGGTTTTCGTTTGCCAAGCGCGCTCGATAACCGCCCGATGAAATTTGAAGAATGGGAACGGATTGTTCCTGCGACCATTTTTGTTACTGCAACACCTGCCCATTACGAACTGGAAAAATCACAGCAAGTGGTTGAACAGGTGGTGCGTCCAACAGGATTGATTGACCCTGAGATTGAGATTCGCCCTGTCCTGACTCAGGTCGATGATGTTCTGTCTGAGATCAACATTCGTAAAAAACTCAATGAACGGGTTTTGGTTACGACATTAACCAAACGCATGGCAGAAGACCTGACCTCTTATTTAAAAGAATACGGTATCAAGGTTGCGTATTTGCATTCGGATATTGATACGGTCGAACGGGTCAAGATTATTCATGAACTGCGTACAGGTGTACATGATGTGTTAGTCGGGATCAACTTGCTGCGTGAAGGTCTGGATATGCCAGAAGTATCGCTGGTTGCTATTTTGGATGCAGACAAGGAAGGTTTTTTACGTTCCGAGCGTTCATTGATTCAAACCATTGGGCGTGCTGCACGGCATTTAAAAGGTAAGGCCATTTTATATGCTGACCGCGTCACCGATTCCATGCAAAAAGCCATTGATGAAACTGATCGCCGTCGCAATAAACAAATTGAATTTAACCAAATGCACGGTATTACGCCGCGTAGTGCGATAAGACAGATTATTAAGGAAATCGATACAGGTGAAATCATTGCCGATGAACCTGCTGAGCAGCAATATCAACAACTGCAAAGCTTAAGTGCTGACGAGCAACATTTGATTGCTGATCCAAAATTGCTGACCAAGCATTTGGCAAAACTGGAAAAAGAAATGCTTAAAGCGTCCAAAGAATTACAGTTTGAGCAGGCCGCTCGTTTACGGGATGAAATTATACGGTTAAAAAATCATTTGATCATGTAATGGGTTTTACAGAATTCTTACAGTGTGGTTGCTAAATTATAGTTATGTTTTAAAAAGTAAAAATCCTTTTTGAGGATCGATGAGGATGGTCAAAAGTGAATAAAAAACTGAAAACAAAATCATGGTTCAAAAAAATGATGGTTGCAACCATACTGCTTGGCATCGGTACATCAGTGATGACACATGCACAAAAGCCGATGCCGACCATTACGCAGGTTGATTTGGCAAAATACTTGGGGGTTTGGTATGAAATTGCCAGAAAACCAATGTATTACCAAAAACAATGTGCGCGTAATGTGCAGGCGGTTTATACGCTCAATGTGAATGGCAATATCAGTGTTGAAAATAGCTGTGTCAATACTGATGGGCACTTGGAGCAGGCGCAGGGTGAGGCGTATGTGGTCAATGCACCACATAACAGCAAATTGCGTGTGAGTTTTTTGCCAGAATCACTACGTTGGTTACCTGTAGGGCGAGGGGATTACTGGATTTTAAAACTTGATGCGAATTACCATACTGTGCTTGTAGGGGAACCAAAGCGAAAATATCTCTGGATTTTGTCACGTGAACCACATTTGTCAGAGGATGTTGTACAGGAATATATCAAGTATGCACAAAGCCTTGGCTATAACACTAATGATTTGATTCGTACCCTACAAACTGAAAAAAATAATTAAAAAGCCAACAGAAAATAACCAAACCCCGATATAATCAGCTGGTGTTTTTTTGAGTAAACGGTATAAATTTTTTAAAAATCTAAGCCGTGCTCTTTCTCCCTGTTCGTTGTTCTAAAAGTATTTGGTTATTCTATGTTTTCTTGTGATATTCCACTCGGGGGTGTAGGTGGTTAAAGGCATAATTTTTTCTGTTTTAGCCTCTACAGTTTTCGGGATTTTGTATTTTTACAGCCAGTTCCTTAAAATTTTTGATGGTTCGCAAACCTTTGGCTGGAGAATGATTGCATTGTTACCATTTTTAACCCTGTTTATGTGGTTGAGTGGTGATCTTCATCTGATTCGTCAGGTATATGAACGCGTCAAACAAAAGCCGACATTTTTCTTATTGCTCCTGTTGACAGCGATGTTGGCTGCTGTGCAGCTTTGGCTGTTTCTCTGGGCGCCGATGCATGGGCGCGGCATGCAGGTGTCTTTGGGTTATTTCTTATTGCCTTTGGTGTTGGTACTGGTTGGGAGCGTTTTTTACAAAGAAAAGCTGTCATGGTTTCAAAAAATTGCTGTTTTATGTGCTCTATTGGGTGTGGCTCATGAATTTTGGCGCATAGGTAGTATTGCGTGGGAAACCTTGTTGGTCGCCTTGGGTTATTCAGCTTATTTCTTCTTACGTAAAGTCATTAAAACTGACCATCTGGGTGGTTTTTGGTGGGACAACATGCTGATGTTGCCTATCGCGATTTATTTTGTGCAAACATGGACTTTACCTTGGAATACATTTCTTGAGCAGCCCCACTTAATTGCTGCAATTATTGGTTTGGGAATCTTGAGTGCGATAGGTCTTGGAAGCTATATTTTGGCAAGCCGTTATTTACCTATGGTGTTATTTGGCTTGCTCAGTTATCTTGAGCCTGTGCTTTTAGCCATTTCTGCTGTCATTTTAGGCGAGAAGATTCAGGCAGAAGAATGGTTTACTTATATTCCAATTTGGTGTGCTGTTGGTATTTTAGTTTTGGAAGGAATGTGGCATATTTACTTGCAACAGCGTAAACGGCATGCCCTGATTACTAATATTGAAAAATTCTCTGAACGTGTTAGATATAATCGAGAAAAATAATTAAATTCAACTAATTAGATGAGTTTTATATTCATTTTTTTTGTAAATATATAATATTTTTTTATGAATATGACGATAGTATAATCTTTTTATGATAATACTATCGTTATTTTAATTTAAACTTGCTCCGTTTTCCTTTAAAATTATCCGCGATAAACACTTCTATAATTTGAGGACGTACTTGTGAGCAAAGAAACGATTGTCGCTCTACATGCAGAACATCAGGGTCGCTGGAAGAACCGCGAAGAAATCGCAGAAAAAATGATTGTTTTAATCGGTCAATTATACCGTGAAAAAAACATCGTCACTTCTGTGTATGGTCGCGCTTTAGTTAACCGTTCAGTGATTCAGATTTTAAAAGCACATCGTCGTACTCGTATTGTAGATGTTGAACTGTCTGTTGTTAATACTTTCCCGATTTTAGAAGCATTAGCAAAAATCGACAATATTGGTTCTGCTGAAGTTGACCTTGGTAAACTTGCTGTAGAATACAAAGAAAAAGGTGGTGATGTAGACGCCTTTGTTGCAAATGCTGTACAAGCAATTCAAAACCGCGCTACTGAAGTTGAACCTAAAGATGTTGTTCTTTATGGTTTTGGTCGCATCGGTCGTATCTTGGCACGCTTAATCATCGAACAAACAGGTATTGGTCGTGGTTTAAGCATAAAAGCGATCGTTGTACGTAAAACTTCAGATGGTGATTTAGCAAAACGTGCATCTTTGTTACGTCGTGATTCAATTCACGGTTCTTTTGCTGGCACAATTTCAATTGATGAAGAAAACGAAGCAATCATTGCTAACGGTAACTTCATTAAAGTAATTTATGCATCTAACCCAGCAGAAGTTGATTACACACAATACGGCATTGAAAATGCATTGTTAATTGACAATACAGGTAAATGGCGTGATGCAGAAGGTCTTGCTCAACACTTGAAATGTCCAGGTGTTGCACGTGTTGTATTGACTGCACCAAGTAAAGGCGAGATGAAAAACGTGGTGTTTGGTGTAAACCAAGCAGACATCTTGGATGAAGACAAAATCATCTCTGCTGCAAGCTGTACGACTAATGCGATCACACCGTTGTTGAAAGTATTAGATGACAAATATAAAGTTCTTAATGGTCACGTTGAAACTGTTCACTCATTTACCAATGACCAAAACTTGATTGATAACTATCATAAAGCAGATCGCCGTGGTCGTGCTGCGACACTGAACATGGTTATTACTGAAACAGGTGCGGCAAAAGCAGTTGCGAAAGCATTGCCTGCATTAAAAGGTAAATTGACTGGTAACTCAGTACGCGTTCCAACACCAAACGTATCTTTAGCAATCTTGAACTTGACGTTAGATAAAGAAATTGATCGTGATGAAGTGAACGAATATGTTCGCCAAATTTCAATCAATTCAAACCTACAAGGTCAAATTGGTTATACCAACTCGACTGAAGTGGTTTCAAGCGACTTTATCGGTTCACGCAGCGCAGGTATTTTTGATGCGCAAGCAACAATTGTTTCTGGCAATCGTTTAACTGCTTATGTATGGTATGACAACGAAGTTGGCTATAGCTGCCAAGTGTTACGTATTGCTGAACAAATGAGTGGTATTAGCTACCCTAAAGTTCCAAGTACAACTCAAGCATAATTGTTGTTACTGTAAAAAACCCAGTCTTTTGACTGGGTTTTTTATTTGAGATTCTAGGTTAGTTGTTGTTGGCTTTTAATATCTGTGTGGGATAACCGATTAACTGTTCTTAGTCTTTTGATTCAGCATAGCCTTGATCTGAAGCTGAACAATTTTTATCTTTGTCTACTGCGCGATATAAAATACCTTGCTCAATAATTTGTGATAGAGCACTAACTAATTCTCTCTGTGCCAGTTGTGTGATGCAGGAGAGGCATTTAAATCACTGTGTTTGTAAAGCTTCGGCTTTTTAATGTTCTTTTGCTGTAAATTGAGAAAAATCTTGGATTTATTCTTCAACATAAGAAAATTTAACTGGCAATAACGATAAAAACCAATTGTGTCATTTTTCTATTCGAGAAATTTATTAAAATATGGCAGAATAGACGGTTTTAGAGATTTAGAGGATTGGCCAATGCGCTTTGTTGATGAAGCAGTCATTACCGTAGATGCTGGCGACGGTGGCAATGGCGTAGCCAGTTTTCGCCGTGAAAAATTTGTCCCATTTGGTGGTCCAGATGGTGGGGATGGTGGTCGTGGTGGCAGCGTGTATATTCAGGCTGATACTGACACCAGTACCTTAGTCGATTATCGATATACCCGTAAATTCCGCGCTGAGCGTGGAAAAAATGGTTCTGGTGCAAACTGTGCTGGTCGTGGCGCGCCCGATGTGATTTTAAAAGTTCCTGTTGGAACAACCATTGTAGATACAGAATCTGGTGACATTATTGGTGACCTTGTTGAAAATGGTCAGCGTGTGCTTGTTGCACAAGGTGGTGATGGTGGTTTAGGGAATACCCATTTTAAATCATCAACCAACCGTTCCCCACGTAAATTTACCACAGGGATTAAAGGCGAATTCCGTGAAATTCGCCTAGAGTTGAAAGTTCTTGCTGATGTTGGCTTGTTAGGTATGCCAAATGCAGGAAAATCAACTTTTATTCGTGCAGTATCTGCAGCAAAACCAAAAGTTGCTGATTATCCATTTACCACGATGGTACCAAACTTGGGTGTGGTTGATGCTGACCGCCATCGCTCATTTGTTATGGCGGATATTCCAGGGTTGATTGAAGGTGCGGCAGAAGGTGCAGGTTTGGGGATTCGCTTCCTGAAACACTTGGCACGTACGCGTATCCTGTTGCATATTGTTGATGTACAACCGATTGATGGCTCAGATCCTGCGCATAATGCCAAAGCGATTATGGCTGAGCTGAAAAAGTTCTCTCCAACTTTGGCTAAATTGCCAGTCGTTCTTGTATTGAACAAACTTGATCAGATCGATGAAGAAAACCGTGAAGAATGGTGTCAGCATATTTTGACTGAACTGGACTGGCACGGCCCTGTATTTAGAACATCTGGGTTGCTTGAAGAAGGTACCAAAGAAGTTGTGTACTATTTGATGGATCAGATTGAACAACAGCGTGAGCGTGAAGTTGAAGATCCTGAGTATGCAGCAGAAATGAAAGCCTTCCGTGATCAGCTTGAAGCTGAAACACGCGAGCAAACATTGGCTGCTAAAGAAGCATATCGTGCGATGCGTAGAGCACAACGTCAAGGTGATGATGACTTTGATGATGACGATGAAGATGATGGTGACGTGGAAGTAATATACGTACGTTAAGTACGACTGAGGACATAATGATTGAAGTGGTGAATGGGCAACGTCAGCTAAACGGCTGTAAACGTATCGTTGTGAAAATCGGCTCTTCTTTACTTACAGCAAATGGTCAGGGCTTAGACCTCGATGCAATTTCTCATTGGGCAAGTCAAATTGCCGATTTGCATTGTTCTGGGCATGAAATCATTCTGGTTTCATCTGGTGCTGTAGCAGAAGGCATGGTACGTATGAAACTTGCCGCACGACCCACAGATTTGCCAAGTCTACAGGCCTGTGCTGCCATTGGGCAGATGGGGCTGATCCAGACTTGGTCAAGTGTTCTCGAAAAACACCACATTCAGACGGCACAAGTGTTATTAACTCACGATGATCTGGCAGATCGCCGTCGCTATTTAAACTCATGTGATGCACTGCAACACTTGATCGAATGGCGCGTGATTCCAGTCATTAATGAAAATGACACGGTATCTACCGATGAAATCCGTTTTGGTGATAACGATACTTTGGCGGCTATGGTTGCAGGTCAGGTGCATGCTGATTTGTTGATTATCTTGACAGATCAGCAAGGCATGTTCGATGCCGATCCTCGTTCCAATCCAAATGCCAAATTGTTGTCGAGCGTCCGTGCCTTAGATGAAACATTGTTTGAAATGGCTGGTGGTGGTGGTTTGCTTGGACGTGGTGGTATGGTCACCAAAGTCCGTGCGGCACGTTTAGCAGCCAAGTCAGGTTGCCCAACGCTGATTGCGAGTGGTGACAGTGATCTGGTCTTGTCTCGTTTAATGTCTGGTGAAATGCTTGGAACATTGTTTGTAACAGACAATGACCGCATGACAGCTCATCAACAATGGCTTGCTGCACATCTGCAAACCGCGGGTCGTTTGGTGATTGATGATGGCGCGGTAGAAGCGATTAAGAAAAAACATCGTAGCTTGTTGCCTGTAGGTGTTAAAGCTGTCGAAGGGCATTTTGATCGTGGTGATGTGGTTGAATGTGTCGATACGAATGGACAGCGCGTTGCCGTAGGTCGCGTGAATTTCAGTTCTCGTTCTGCAGATATTGTCAAAGGGCTAGCATCGGATAAGGTTTTTCAAGTTCTGGGTGAAGCACGTTCTTTGGAAATGATTCATCGCAATCACATGGCAATCTATTAATTGTGCGAATGTAAAAAAGCTCACTTTGGTGGGCTTTTTTTATGAAAGAAATAAAAATAATAAAATTTTAGGAAGAGTGTGATTATATTGTTATGTGTAATAATTTATTAATAAAAATAATTTATGTGCATTCTGTTGTTATTTTCATGGTTAATGATTTGATTTCTTGGCATTTTTATAAAGACAAATAATATTGTGATGGTATTTATTAATACAAAGCAAACAAGCATATTTTTTTGTTACAAATATATTGAAAAGTATTGTTTTGATGATTGGTCTTGGTTTTAATTTTTATATTAAATCATTTTATATCAATAACTTGTTTTTAATAACTGGTTTTGAAACAGAGTTGTTATAGGTACTAAAATATAAAATTTAACATGTGTTATCTTCAGTTTATTATTAAGTTGTATTGTTTTTATAAAAAACCCATGCTACTTTTATGTCTATCGAGATTTTATTGAAAATATATTTAAAATTAAGATATTAATACAATTTAACATATATATAAAATACATTTTAAGATTATACCAGTTTTCCAACGCCATCTTTACCGATGGTGTTTTTTTATGTGTGATATTTAAAAAATGAGATTGATTTCTTGCGGGAATCATCCGATAAAATACAGCCGTAGTATCGTTGGGTAAAAGAGAAAAATGATGAAAGATTTTCAGGCAGATACATATATTGTCGATGAAAATATTGCAGACACGATGTCGTGGTTATTACAGCATCAGGATTGTTTTGATGAATTACATTTTGATGTACAACAGCAAGAACTGACTGTGACGCATGTCGCAGGTGTTGATCAGATTCGTGTAGGCATGTATTTAACTGCCAAATATGGCATTTTAGTGACTTCCTGAGAAGTGAAAAAAAGGTGATTTATATGTATAAATCACCTTTTTTAATTAGTTTTGGATTTTAAGCTGATTCAGCCATTGCATCGACTGAAAGTTCAGCCGCAGTAAGTTTTGGTTTTTCCGCAACTAAACCTAGTTTACTGAACAAGACCTTGTCACGACCTTCGCCTGCATTTGGTGTGGTCAGTAGTTTGTCACCAGAGAACAGTGAGTTTGCACCTGCCATAAATGCCATTGCTTGGTCAGTGTCAGACAGTGATTCACGACCTGCTGATAGACGAATGTAACTTTTTGGCATGATAATGCGTGCAACTGCAATGGTACGAATCCATTCAGTCACTTCAAGTTTTTCCACTTCTTCAAGTGGTGTGCCTTCAATTGGGACAAGCATGTTGATTGGCACAGATTCAGGGTGAATTGGCAGGGTTGCTAATTCATGCAGCAAACCAATACGGTCTTGTTTTTGTTCGCCTAGACCAACGATACCACCACTACATACTTTTAAACCTGCATTACGTACGTGGTCTAAGGTGTTGAGACGGTCATCAAAGGTACGTGTACTGATGATGTTGCTATAATATTCGCGAGATGTGTCTAGGTTGTGGTTATAGTAGTCTAAACCTGCATCTCTTAAGCGTTCAGCTTGTGACTGGTTGAGCATACCTAAAGTCATACATGTTTCCATGCCAAGCGCTTTAACTTCTTTAACCATTTCTAACACATAAGGCATGTCACGTTCATGCGGGTTACGCCATGCTGCGCCCATACAAAAACGTGAAGAACCTGATTCTTTAGCTTCTTTGGCTTCAGCAATCACTTTATCAACAGCAATACGTTTTTCGGCTTCTAATTTAGAATCATAATGTGCAGACTGAGAGCAGTATTTACAGTCTTCAGGGCATTTCCCTGTTTTTATTGAAAGTAAAGTGCTGACTTGAATAGTATTGGCAGAAAAATTCTCGCGGTGAACACGCTGAGCTTCAAACACCAAGTCTAGAAAAGGTTGTTCATATAGCTTTTGGATTTCTTCACGAGTCCAATCGTTTCTCACGTGCATAATCGCCCTGTTGTGCATCAAGTTAATAGCATGATATTAACTCGTTCATATAAAAACAACAGGGCAAAACTTTCCAAAATTTGTTAAAAAATTTGATTGCTTATCTTTTGTGAATTTAAAGCCATTGATTGCAAGATCATTGCAAAAACCTCGAATTTACCTGTTGGATTTTTTATTTTGATGAAAAATGATTCAATCTGAAATGAAGAAGTTTATCCATCTTATATTTTGTTATTTAAGAAAATGCGTTGAAGTGGCTTTTTTAAGCTGTTGCTGAATTGCCCAGTCGATATGTACATTGACAATTTCATCATGCAGGGTTTTACCTTGTTCTAGGACTTTAATAATTTCAGAATGATAAGGTGCATTACCTAAACCAATCGCCACATTGCGTTTAAAACTTTGGAATCCTGTCCGCCGAATAGGGCTGCCTTCTGTACATTGTAAAAATGTGGTTTCATCCCATGCCCAAAGGTCAAGTAAGGATGCCTGATCAAGCCCATGCCGTGGGTGAAAGTCCTCAATTGGAGTGATTTTGGCAAAACTGTTCCACGGGCAAATGAGTTGGCAGTCATCGCAACCAAAAATACGATTGCCAATGCCTTCACGAAATTCTTCAGGAATAATCCCTTTATACTCAATGGTTAAATAAGCGATACAACGGCGCGCATCAAGCATATATGGCTCAACAATCGCTTGCGTTGGGCAAATGTCGATGCAGGCTGAACATGAACCGCAATGCGCCGTTGTTGGTGGGTCGGCAGGTAAGTCGAGCGATGTAAATAATTCACCCAACACAAAAAAAGACCCTGATTTTTTTTGAATGAGGAGTGTATGTTTTCCTGTCCAGCCCATACCTGCACTTTCATGAATAGCTTTTTCAAAAATAGGGGCCGAGTCGGCAAAAGGTCGGGCTTCAAAGTCACCGACACGATCACGGATTTTTTGTGTCAAGGTTTTGAGTCGCCCACGCATGACTTTATGATAGTCGCGTCCACGTGCATAGCGAGCAATAATTGCACTGTTAGGAGCGAATGGTACATAGCGAGGTTTTGGGGTTTCAACCAAATAATTCATGCGTACACAAATAATGCTTTGCGTACCAGGTACCAATAAGGTCGGGTCGGCGCGTTTATCTAAATTGTCGTTTAAATAGTGCATATCCCCATGATAACCACGCTCCAGATACTCTAAAAACCGTGGCATTTCTTTGTCTTGGCGAGTGGGTTTAGCAATCACACAGTCAGCAAAGCCAAGTGCTAAAGCTTCAGCTTTAATCCATGCTTTTAATTCTTGTGGATCAAATTGTTGAAGTGGTATGGTGGATGACATAACAACAAGGGGAATAAACATGCAGCAGCAAGTGTACCATAGCCGTGAAATTCAAGCATGGGAGCAACGTTGGTTTGCTCAGAATAATAGCGCATTGGGCTTGATGGAACAGGTTGCATGGCAGAGTCATTTGCACTTGCTGGGGTATTTTGCACAGCAGTCCAAGATGATAAAACGTATCGCAGTCTGGTGCGGTACAGGCAATAATGCAGGAGATGGTTATTTTATTGCCGCTTACTTGGCGGAGCAGGGATATCAGGTCGATATTTATGCGGCTGAACGTGGAGACTCTCCAGCATTGCAACAGGCATTTTTGTATGCACAAGATAAAGTTGAAAACTTATATACACATTTTAATGTCGCAGATCATTATGATGCACATATCGATGCTTTGTTTGGTATTGGATTAAATCGTGAGCTGAATCAGGACTGGCAGCAGGTTATTCAGCGGTTTAATCATCATGCCGGGCTAAAAGTCAGTGTAGATATTCCGAGTGGTTTGCATGCCAATACAGGGCAGCCTTTACCTTGTGCCATTAAAGCCGATCTGACCTTGACGGCTTTAGGTTATAAAATTGGATTGTTTACGGGGCAGGGCAAAGAATTTTCAGGGCAGGTAGAATTACTCTCCCTGATTCCACCCGATTCACAGTTAAATGCTTTAGCGCAGTTATCACCAACAATCATTGATTTACCTCCGCGACAGGCTTTTGGGCATAAAGGCAGTTATGGGCATGCTTTAGTGATTGGCGGGCATGCAGATATGGGCGGCGCAGTCATTATGGCAGCTGAAGCTGCTTTTGCAGTAGGTGCAGGCAAGGTCACTGTGGTTTGTCATCACCGACATCATTCAGCCATACTGGCACGTACTCCAAATGTAATGGTGCGAGATATTGAAGCTTTTGCTGCTGAGAAAATTAATGAAATTTTACAAGCAGTTGATGCCGTTTGTTTTGGTATGGGGCTTGGGCGAGATGATTGGTCAAGGCAGATATTTCAGGCATGGTTTAAACCTTTGCGACAACATACGCATTTAGAAGTGGTTTTGGATGCAGATGCTTTATGGTTCTTGGCCGAACAGCCGATGCAACTGTCTGAACAGATGTATCTGACCCCACATTCTGGTGAGGCTGCGCGTTTGTTGGGTTGTAGCAGTGCAGAGGTCGAACAAGATCGGGTGGCTGCAATTCAAGCATTGGCTGCCAAATTTTCAGGGCAATGGTTACTCAAAGGTTCAGGAAGTTTGGTGTTGGAAAAACAGCAGCTTTGGGTGTGTACTGCGGGCAATGCAGGTATGGGTACAGGCGGGATGGGTGATACGTTAGCAGGCATGATAGCAGGGTTAAAAGCACAGTTGCATGAGCAGGTTGCTTTACATCAAGTGGTGACTTTGCATGCGCAGGCGGGAGATCTACTTGCAAAACAGGGCATGCGAGGGATTCAGGCATCTCACATGCCACAAGCCGTATATCAAGTTGTTAATGCTGCCCAATAGGCTTAACGGCGGCGAGAGCTATAACGACTACGTCCACGAGCCATACCGCCTAAAGCATTCAGTACTGCAAGTTTGCTCATGCTACCTGAAGCATGGGCATGGCAAATCGCTGCGGCAAGTGCATCGGCAGCATCCGCTTGAGGTTTGATTTCGAGTTTTAAAAGCTTCATGACCATCATTTGCACTTGTTCTTTGTCCGCAGCGCCATAACCAACCACAGACTGTTTGATTTGGCGGGCAGTATATTCTGCGACTTGCAAATCAAGATTGACGAGAGCAGCGATCGCTGCGCCACGTGCTTGTCCAAGTTTGAGTGCCGAGTCAGGGTTTTGTGCCATAAACACTTGTTCAACAGCAGCTTCGGTTGGGCCATGAAATTTTACAATACGTTCAACCCCTGCAAAAATTCTTTTTAGGCGTTCGGGCATTTCTTGAGTTTCTGTGCGAATCGTCCCTGCATCGACAAATTTTAGCTGACTACCCTGATGCTCGATAATTCCATAACCAGTCAGGCGAGAACCAGGGTCGATACCAATAATTAATGACATTCTATTCACTGTGTTATACAAACATTTTTTATTATAGGGTTTCAGGATTATTTATGCAGTTGAATCTGTTGAAAACCGTAGTAATTTGTAGTTCTATGATATTCAGGATTTAGATAAGTAACAAAATAATACTGATTATTATGAGTAAATGTTACATCATATAAAAATGAAATATCAAAAGGTTTGGGAAATGAAACAAATACTTTTAGGTTTAGGCGTGCTATTCACTTTGTCTTTATCTGCCTGCGCTGTATATACACCAGCGGGAAGTGTTGTGGTTGATCCTGGTCATGCTTCCTATGGCGGTTATGATGACGGAGATAGAGGTGGTTTCTGTCCTCCAGGACAAGCGAAAAAAGGTCGTTGCTAGATTAAGAGACAAGCTTTTACTTGAATTCCCCCAAATGGGTGGATAAGTATTAGAACAAGAATAGAGAGCAATTCATGACTTTTGACTGGATTGCTCTTTATTCTTGTGCAAATTTTAAAAGACCATATTTTGTATGCTTTTGGGCAAAAATAAATAATTCTAAATCGATAGGGCTTTAAAAATAAAAGAATGCCCATATTGTTAAAGGATAGCTTGAAAAAAGCAGTATATCTGATTTATTTTGAAAGGATTAACTTAAATTTCATGAACTTAATACTAGCTGTGCTAATTGGTGCAATACTTGAAATTGCGGTATGGATTGGTGTGGCACATTTCATTAGTGGATGGTATGTGTTTTTCTGGTTCATCATTGCATTTGTCATAGGTTTTAAGTTGTTGCGCTCAAGTGCAGCTACCATTATGCCGCAATTACAGCAATTACAAATGACAGGGCAGCTTGCGACAGACCCTGTTGTGACACGTAAAATTGCCGTTGCGGTTGCAGGCATCTTGTTGATGATTCCTGGATTAATCACTGATGTGATTGCTGTTTTGGTATTATTACCTCCTGTGCAAAAACTGTTGGTCAATGCTCTAATGTCAGCAATGGCAAAACGTCAACAAGCCATGATGAACAAGATGATGGGAGGAATGATGGGTGGTGAACAGAACGCTCAAAATCCTTTTGCAGATTTAATGCGTCAAATGCAAGGCATGCAAAATCACCAAGGTGGTCAGTATGATTCAAGTGTTATTGATGGTGAAGCGCGTGAAGTGAGCCCAGATCGTCAAAAAATTGAAATGAAAGATGTAAAGAAAAACTAAAATATTGTGTGATTGAGCAAAAAACCGAATCTTGAGGATTCGGTTTTTTATTGTTCAGATTTTGTCTCTGATTCAGTCGTTTGAGTCTTGTTTGGGGTAGCAGGTGCTTGATCAGTTGCCGTATAGCGATGCGGTTGCAGGGTGGTTTGTTGATTTTCCGAATTTTGATATTTACGCTGGCGATTGGCGCGTTCACGAAAGCCGCCTTTGAGAATAAGTTTTTCCATAAGCTAGAGTTGTTTGGATTGCGATAAAGACACTATTTTAAACTGAGAATACATCGAACTCTATAGATAATAGCTTTGAATAATTTACGCGAATAAATTCATAAAAATACCTTGAAGCAAGTTTATTCTGTGACTATGATCAAAAAATGGCTTGAACATAATCGCTTCATCTGAATTAAAGGGGGGAGGTAATGTATCAATATCGCTGTGCCTGTTGTAATCAGGTTGTTCGCGCAACGGATAACACCTGTCCAAATTGTGGCTCTCACAATATTCGCAGCCCTTTTGGCTTCTGGTTCTTTTGTTGTGTTGCTGGAGTGGTGATTGCGCTGGGAGTTACACTAGGCAAACTTTATTTTAATAGTCATCCCGTTGAGCCTGAGTCAAAGACGATTACAGATTTGTTAAATTCAGAGAAAAAACAATAAATTAAAGCGGGCATAAAAATAGCCCGCCGAGAGCGAGCTATTTTTGAGCTGAACTGTATTTACATTTACGCTTACAGACCAGCAGCTTGACGAAGTGCTTCAGCCTTGTCAGTTTTTTCCCATGTAAATGCAGTATCAGAGCCTTGGCGACCAAAGTGACCATATGCTGCTGTTTGCTTGTACATTGGCTGGATCAAGTTCAACATGCGAGTAATACCGTATGGACGTAAATCGAAGTGTTCACGAACCAAAGCAATAATTACTTCGTCATCTACTTTTGCAGTATTAAATGTGTTGATTGAGATCGAAGTTGGTTCTGCAACACCAATCGCATAACTCACTTGAATTTCACATTTGTCAGCCAAACCTGCCGCAACAATATTTTTTGCAACATAACGACCTGCATATGCAGCAGAACGGTCAACTTTAGATGGATCTTTACCAGAGAAAGCACCGCCACCATGACGTGCCATACCGCCGTAGGTATCGACAATAATCTTACGACCTGTCAAACCACAGTCACCTACAGGGCCACCAATCACAAACATACCTGTTGGGTTGATGTGGAATTTGGTGCCTGCATGGAACATTTCAGCAGGAATGATTTTTTTCACGATTTCTTCAATGACAGCTTCTTTTAAGTTCGCTTGTGAAATCTCAGGATCGTGTTGAGTTGAAAGAACCACTGCATCAAGGCGAACAGGTTTGCCATTTTCATAAGCAAATGTTACTTGGCTTTTCGCATCTGGGCGTAACCAAGGTAAGACACCTGAGCGGCGTAATTCTGCTTGGCGTTCCATTAAACGGTGAGCATATGAAATAGGCGCTGGCATTAACACGTCAGTTTCACGGCTTGCATAACCGAACATTAAGCCTTGGTCGCCTGCACCTTGATCTTCAGGTTTTTGGCGGTCAACACCTTGTGCAATTTCAGGAGACTGCTTACCAATCATGTTAATAACAGCACATGTTGAGCCATCAAAACCAAGATCTGAATGATGGTAACCGATACCATTCACTGTTTTACGCACAATCGCTTCAACATCGACATTGGCAGTGGTTGTGATTTCACCCGCAAGTACAACCGCACCCGTTTTTACTAATGTTTCACAAGCCACCCGTGCATATGGGTCTTCTCTTAAAATTGCATCCAAAATAGCATCACTGATTTGATCGGCCATTTTATCTGGATGACCTTCGCTTACAGATTCCGAAGTAAAAACAGCGTACTCGCGCATGAAAGTCCTATCACAGTAAATTTAAAGACGCAATATGTTACCTCGACTAGCACGATACGACTAGAGAAACCTGAATAAATTGAATAAATTTCTTGCAAAAGAGGTTTCTTTTTACTGATATTCAGCATTCGCAAAACTGATAAGTTATTTGAAATATTTAAGAAATTGTGATTCTAGAATAAAAACAGATTGTTATAGTTGCTAAGTGAATAAGCTGGATTTTTGGCAGATTGTATGTAATCTGAGTGAATTGCTAAAGAATTTCATGGGATTTGTTGAATTCATCAGCAATAGGCTTTACCCACCTCCATTTTTTTAAGACAATAGTCGGGTCTTGAATATTTAATTCACTTATTTCTCTTTAAACATTCAATTTTTGGATTCTGACCTATGACAACCCCTTTAAACGAACGTCGTATTGCAAATGCAATTCGTGTACTTGCGATGGATGCAGTGCAACAAGCTAATTCAGGGCATCCTGGTGCGCCAATGGGGATGGCAGATATCGCCGATGTGGTTTGGCGTGAATTTTTACAACATAACCCGACCAACCCACAATGGGCAAACCGTGACCGCTTTGTATTGTCAAATGGTCATGGCTCTATGTTGCATTATGCTTTGCTTCATTTAACAGGCTATGACCTTTCAATTGAAGATTTGAAACAATTTCGTCAGTTACATTCTAAAACTCCAGGTCATCCAGAATATGGTTATGCGCCAGGCGTTGAAACGACCACAGGTCCTTTAGGTCAAGGGATTGCAAATGCGGTTGGTTTTGCCTTAGCTGAAAAAACCTTGGCTGCTCAATTTAACAAAGATGATTTAACCGTTGTTGATCACTTCACTTACTGTTTCTTGGGTGATGGCTGCTTAATGGAAGGTATTTCACACGAAGTATGTTCTTTGGCAGGTACACTGCAACTTGGTAAATTGATTGCGTATTACGATGACAACGGCATTTCAATTGATGGTGAAGTGGAAGGCTGGTTTAGTGATGACACAGAACAGCGTTTCAAAGCGTATGGCTGGCAAGTTCTACGTGTAGATGGTCATGATGCTGCTGCAATCCGTCAGGCAACTGTTGAAGCGAAAGCTGAAACCAATAAACCAACGCTGATTATCTGTAAAACTATTATTGGTTTAGGTTCACCAAATAAACAAGGCAAAGAAGATTGCCACGGTGCTCCGCTCGGTAATGATGAAATTGCATTAACTCGTCAAGCTTTAGGCTGGACTGAAGCTGCGTTTGAAATTCCTGCTGATATTTATGCAGCATGGGATGCTAAAGCGAAGGGTGCTCAAGCAGAAGCGGCTTGGAATACTGTATTTGCAGCATACCAAGCAAAATACCCAACTGAAGCAGCAGAATTACTTCGTCGTATTGAAGGTGATTTGCCTGCTGAATTTGTAGCTCAAGCGGATGCCTTCATTGCTCAAACCAATGAAAAAGCAGAAACCATTGCAACACGTAAAGCAAGCCAAAATACTTTACAAGCCTTTGGCCCATTATTACCTGAGCTTCTAGGTGGTTCTGCGGACTTGGCAGGTTCTAACCTGACACTTTGGAAAGGTTGCCAAGGCGTGCAAGACAATGCTGCGGGTAACTACGTGCATTATGGTGTACGCGAGTTCGGTATGACTGCAATTGCCAATGGTGTTGCATTGCATGGCGGTTTCATTCCTTACGTAGCGACATTCCTGATGTTTATGGAATATGCACGTAATGCTGTGCGTATGTCTGCACTCATGAAGCAACGTGTAATTCATGTGTATACACATGACTCTATTGGTCTTGGTGAAGATGGCCCAACACACCAGCCAATCGAACAAATTGCTTCTTTACGTGGTACACCAAACCTAAATACATGGCGTCCTGCAGATACGATTGAAACTGCGATTGCTTGGAAATCTGCTTTGGTTCGTAAAGATGGCCCAACAGCGTTGATCCTTTCTCGTCAAAACTTGCCATTCCAAAGCCGTACTGCTGAGCAAATTGCAAATGCAGCGAAAGGTGGTTACGTTCTTGCTCAAGAAAAAGGTGAGTTAAAAGCAATCATCATTGCAACAGGTTCAGAAGTTGCTTTGGCAATGGAGGCTTATGCACAACTTGAAGGTGTGCGTGTGGTGTCTATGCCATGTGCTGAAGAATTCATGAAGCAAGATGCTGCTTATCGTGAAGCTGTACTTCCTGCTGCCGTGCGCGCACGTGTTGCGGTTGAAGCTGCACATGTCGACTACTGGTGGAAGTTTGTTGGTTTAGACGGCAAAGTGATTGGTATGACGACTTATGGCGAGTCTGCACCTGCTAAAGATTTGTTTAAATTCTTCGGAATTACAACCGATGCTGTTGTGGCTGCTGTGAATGAATTGACTGCATAATCTATCGTATATCTGAAAGAAGCCCTGAATCATTCAGGGCTTTTTTTGTTTGGTTAAAAACGCCAACTCAAATCAAAACAACTCATGCTAAAATAGCTGCCCCATACTCAACTCGCCTTGGTAAATCGCTGTTTTGCAGCATGTGACCACAATGAAAATTTTCCCTTCTTCTGAATATAAGCAAATTATTCGATATTCACTGTATTGGTTGGTTGCATCGACAGTAATCGGGCTAATTTCGGGTTTGGCATCTACGCTCATTTTTACCTGTTTTGATTTGGCAACCCAAGTTCGGACAGCGTATCCTTGGTTAATTTTTTTCTTACCTTTTGTCGGTTTGGGAATTGGTTTTTTATTTTATCGCTATGGCACGCCCATTGAACGGGGTACGCATTTACTGATTGATGAAATTCATGAGCCTCGCTCTTTTATTCCCAAACGTATGAGCCCACTGATTTTCTTTACTGCGATTTTAACCCAGTTTTTTGGTGGTTCTGCAGGGCGGGAAGCACCTGCGGTTCAGCTTTCAGGAGCATTGACTGATCATATTGCCCAATTGCTTAGAGTATCTAAAGATAACCGCAAGATTTTTCTGATTTCCAGTATTGGTTCTGGGTTTTCGGCCATTTTTGGTTTGCCATTGGCAGGTGCGATTTATGGTCTGGAGATTACGGCATTAGGCAGTTTGCGTTATTCTGCGGTATTTCCTTGTTTTGTTTCTTCTATTGTTGCGGCAAGTGTACCTGAGTTTTTTCACATCTTGCATCCGCATCGTTTTTATAAAATTGCCAGCTTTCCTGAGTTTAATTTATCTGTCATTTTAAGCTTAATTGTTGCAGGTTTGATCTTTGGCTTGGTGACACGTTTCTTTATCGTAGCGATTCATACCGTCGGTGATTTATTTGCCAAGTATGTCACTTTTATGCCATTTCGTCCGATGCTTGGCGGTATCATCATTATGTTGCTGACTTTGTTGGCAGGTCATCAGCATTATAATGGGTTAGGTATTCCAACAATTATTGCATCATTTCAAATGCCATTGCCGATGACTGATTTTATTAACAAAACAGTCTTTACTGCGATTACTTTGGGTTCAGGTTTTAAAGGTGGAGAAATTACGCCATTATTTTTTGTGGGAACAACATTGGGTAATGGTTTGAGTCAATTTTTACCTTTGCCACTGTCTTTGTTGGCAGGCTTGGGCTTGGTGAGTTTGTTCTCTGGTGCGAGTAAAGCGCCGTTGACCTCGATTGTCTTGGCGATAGAATTATTTGGAACCTCTATCTCTATTTATGCGGTCATTACCTGTTTATTAGCTTATTTGTTTTCAGGGAATTGTGGTTTATATCGTATTCATAAACCTGATTATTCTGAATATAAATAGAGCTAGGCTTAGCATTGTACAAAGCATAAAAAAGTGCCTAAGCGAACTTAGACACTTGATATTATTGTTTTTTATTATTATGCAGCAAGTTCTTCACGAACCTGTTTTGCCATGTCCACAAGCTGTTTTAATGCAGCACGAGTTTCTTCCCAGTTACGTGTTTTTAGGCCGCAGTCTGGATTGACCCATAGACGTTCAGCAGGAATGGTTTGTAATGCGCCATTAATGACTGTACGCATGTTGTCAGCGCTTGGTGTGCGAGGGCTGTGAATGTCGTATACACCCGGTCCAATCGCGTTTGGATAACCTTGCTGATGGAACATTTCAAGTAACTGCAAGCCAGAGCGTGAAGTTTCAATGGTAATAACATCGGCATCCATTTCAGTGATTTGAGGTAAGCAGTCTTTAAAGTCTGAATAACACATATGAGTATGAATCTGTGTACCCACATTGGCGCTGCTTGAGCAGTGTTTAAATGATTTAACTGCCCAATCCCAATATGCAGCTTGGTCTGCTTTACGAAGTGGTAAACCTTCACGGAATGCAGCTTCGTCGATCTGGATAATTTCAATCCCCGCATTTTGCAGGTCTGCAACCTCTAGACGAATTGCTTCGGCCAACTGTAAGCAGACTTCACGACGTGTACGGTGTGCTGGTGGGAAAGACCAATTCAAAATCGTGACAGGGCCAGTGAGCATGCCTTTGACGATTTTATTCGTCAATGAATTGGCGTATTCGATCCATTTTACAGTCATTGCATTTGGACGAGTGATATCACCCACGATGATAGGCGGACGTACACAGCGGCTACCATACGATTGAACCCAACCAAACTTAGATAACCAGAAACCGTCTAACAAACCTGCAAAATATTCAACCATGTCGGTACGTTCAGCTTCGCCGTGGACAAGTACGTCAAGATCAAGTTGTTCCTGCTGCTCAATCGCATAGGCGATTTCTTTTTTCATGGCTGCTTCATAGTCGGCATTGGACAAATTGCCCTTGTTCCATGCGGCACGCGCTGCACGAATCTCTTGAGTCTGCGGGAATGAACCAATGGTTGTAGTTGGAATCAACGGTAACTTGAATTTCTCTTGCTGAACTTTGAAACGTACTGCAAAAGGTTCTGGGCGAGATTGACCAACTAACTCAAATGCGGATTGAGCTGTTTTGTTGAGTTTTTCATTGGCATAAATGTTGCCAGTCGCCAAAGCCACCAGTTCATCGAGTTTTTGACGTGCAAATGCCAATTTACCCTCAATTGCAGCAGGTACTTGTTCAGAGTTTAAATCGACAGGAACGTGTAGTAATGAACAACCCGTTGACAACCATAGACGATCACCAAGCGCTTTCTTTGCAGTTTCAACCACTTCATTCAGTGCAGGTAGGTCACTTGCCCAAACGCTACGACCATTGATCAAACCCAAAGACAGGATTTTGTGGGTTGGCAGTTGGTCAATTACTTTCTTCCAGAAAAATTCGCCTACTTTTTCACGGGTAATGTCGATGTGCAAGCCTGCAACAGGAAGATTGACTGCCAGATTCAGGTTCGTACCTAAAGTTTCAAAGTACGTGGTGACAATCAGTTTTAAGCCGTCGCGACGTTGTAACAGGTTATATACGCGCTCAAATGCGGCTTGCCATTCAGATGCCAAGTCCAGAACTAAAATCGGTTCATCAATTTGAACATGCTCTACGCCACGCGCTTTTAGTTCGTCAAACAGTTGTGCATAAACAGGAATTAAAGCATCTACAAATTGTAAAGTTGCTTTGTCTGCGGCAATGTCTTTGTGCTCTGAACCACAACCACATACATGAGTTTCTTTTATTTTTTGCTGATCATCTACGATACGAGACAAATACAGGAAGGTGAGCAGGCCAGGAACAACCACTTTTAATGGTGTGTTGAATGCTTTTGCACGGTCAATTTGAGCAAACAAGTCAGAAAAGTCAGCTGTAAATGTTTGGTTGACTGTAAATTCAGGCACCAAGTAGTGGTAATTAGTGTCAAACCATTTGGTCATTTCCAGTGCTGCAACGTCTGTACAAGCAGGTGCACGCCCACGCGCCAAATAAAACTGTTGATCGACTGGATTGAGTTTGGCTGCTTCATCAAAACGTGGCGGGATTATACCTAAGCGTACAGCATGGGTTAAAATACTGTCATAAAATACAAAGTCACCCACAGTCAATAAAGATAAGCCCGCATCGACTTGCGCTTGCCAGTTACTTGCTTCAATGGCTTGCGCTTTACTTAAAAATTCAGCTTGGGTACTTTCACCTTTCCAATACGCTTCTTCGGCAAATTTAAGTTCGCGTTTTGCCCCAATGCGAGGGTAGCCTAAAATATGAGTTTGAATGGTCATGGAAGATTACCTAAAACTAAATATTAGTAGAATTCATTTGATGAAATAATAGTGGAATAGAATTCATGTTGAGGCAAACTAATTAATTTCATGTTATAGTGAATTAAATTCAATTTAAGATTGCTGTATGTTAGAAATTCGACATTTAAAAACTTTAATTGCTTTAAGAGAGCATGGCTCACTGGTCGCTGCTGCCAATGATCTGTGCCTGACACCTTCTGCGATTTCGCATCAGTTGAAAGAGTTAGATTTATGGTATGGCGTAGAAGTGGTTAATCGCCGTAGCCGCCCTGTACAATTTTCCAATGTCGGACAGCGTTTATTAAAACTTGCTGATGATATTTTGCCGCAAATTCAGATTACCCAAAGTGACATTACCCGTATCGTGCATGGGCAAACGGGGCGGATTATTTTTTCTTCGGAGTGCCATAGTTGTTTTGACTGGCTCATGCCACTGCTCAATCAGTATCGTCAGCAATATCCTGATGTTGACTTGGACTTTGCTTCAGCGTTTGAATCAAATCCGCATGAATTACTACAAAGCGGGGAGTTTGATTTGCTGATTACCGCAGATCCAATCGCGCTTAAAGGCATTGAATACTTTCCAATTTTTGAATACGAATCCCGTCTGGTTTTGTCAAATACCCATCCTCTGGTAAGAGCGGATCGTATTACCGTGCAAGAGCTGGCAGAAGAAACCCTGATTACTTATCCAGTCGATAAACACCGCTTAGATATCATGTCGCACCTGTTTATTCCTGCCAACATTCAGCCTAAAAACATTCGTACGACCGATCTCACCCAAATGTTGATTCAACTGGTGGCAAGTGGACGGGGGATTGCTGCATTGCCAGATTGGGTGGTGAATGAATACGAGCAAAAAGGCTGGGTGACCAGTCGTCGTTTAGACTGCGTTTCTCCACAAGGTTTACGCCGTACTTTATATGCGGGGTTTCGTACCGAAGAGAAAGAGAAAAATTATTTTGAAGGATTTTTAAAACAGTTAGATAAATTTTCTCAAAAAAGAACGAGTTATTATTCTTCTTAAAAAAAGATGCATTCTGATGGATTCACTTTATGCTCTCTTTGGAGAGCATAAAATTTAAATGATTTCACGAGTGGTTAATCAGTAGAGACAACATACCCGCTGCAATCAATGGACCTACAGGGACACCACGCAGTAAAGCCACCCCAGCCACAGTTCCGATGAGTAAGCCTGCAACAACATCGGGTTGATTACTCATGAGTTTAACGCCACGACCACCGAGCCAGGCGACCAATAAACCAATCACAATAGCTAAAATAGATTTATAACTCATAAATGATTTTAAAATCATTTCTCCTGGAATCTTGCCACTGGCGATCGGTGTCAGTACACCAATGGTTAAAATGGTGATGCCTAGGCTGAGTGCATGGGTCTGTAAGAATGGAAAATATTGATCAAGCGGGGAGATGCGAACCACGATCAGTATGGCACTGGCAATGGTCACTGAAGAATTGTGACTCAGAATACCGCAAGCAAGAAGCACAATTAACGCAATTAAGTTTAAATCCAAAGATGAGGTCATGTGCAATTCTCAGTTGTTCTAATCACCGAGTATTCTAACTGAAACAGTCGGAATTTCATAAATCGAGATTATTTCCTAAAAACTGCGTAAAATACCCCAAGTTAAAAATATCGAGATCATCTAGTGCTGTTGGAAAAAATTTTGCAATCTCAAGGCTTTGGTTCACGTAAAAAATGCCAGAACCTGATTCAGCGAGGTCTGGTTAAAGTCAATGGCGAGCTTTGTGATCAACTCAAAATCCAATTTGATCCGCAAAACTTAGAGTTGCAAGTTGGAGAGCAAGTATGCCGTTATCGTGAACAGGTCTATATTGCGTTAAATAAACCACAAGGTTATGAATGTTCACATCAAGCACAATATCATTTTAGCGTTTTCGAGCTATTTCCCGAATATTTGCGCGAACGTGGTATTCAGACGGTCGGGCGATTGGATCAGGACACGACGGGTTTAATTTTGCTGACGGATGATGGTAAATTTTTACAGGCATTAACGCATCCTAAAAGACATGTCGATAAAGAATATTGGCTGGCCACTGCCGATCCGATTACGCCAGAACAAATACAGGCTTTGGAACAAGGCGTTGAACTACGCAATGAAAAAGGAATTTTTCAAGCCACACAGCTTCAACAAACATCTGAGTATGAATTGCGTATGACTATTCATCAGGGGGTTTATCATCAGGTTAAGCGTATGTTGGCTGCAGTTGGCAATAAAGTCATTGAATTACATCGCCATCGGGTAGGGCAATTTGCATTGCCAGAAGAACTTAAACATGGTGAATGGATTTATCTCACGCCTGAACAGGTTGAGTTAGCAACAGTGCGTACAAAAGATTAGATTACTTTAAAAAACAGTGAAAGGTCTGAAATTCCTGATCTTTCACAAAACCCATTTTTTCGTAGAGCTTATGGGAGATGATATTGGTTTTTTGGGTTTCAAGTGTAATGCGCAGAGCATTTTCATAGCGGGCAAAGTGAATCGCGGTATCAATCAGTTGTTGTGCAGAGCCTTGGCGCCGATAGCTGGGGGTGACATAAACATCATCTAAAATGTAGTAGGTTGAACAGGTTACAGAAGAAAAACCTAAATAGAGCAAAATAAACCCGGTAAAAACATTATCTTTGATATGAATAAAAATAACACTTTCTTTATTATCAAAGCGTTGTTTTAGAAAATTGAGTGATTCTTCAATATGAGAAGATGCACCATAAAATTGTCTATATTCATCAAATAGCACCGCGAGTTGTGGTAGATCTTCAGCAGTTGCACGTCTTACAATCATTGCATACTCCATTGCTGTGTTTGATTTATTATTTCTGAGAATAGCAAAAAAAAACTCAAAGAATGATGCGTATTGTAGAAAAATGTAATGCCATTAACTCTGTGAATTTTCGTTTAAGATGGCATCAAGCTCATCAAAAATATCTTGATGATCAGCTTCCTCTGACTCAACAACTGACGGTGATGCAGAAAGCTGATATTTTTTTAGTTTGAGGAGTTGATCCAAATCAATATTTTGATTTTCTATAGAAAAAGGAATCGATCTGGTCAGAACAACCTGTTTAAAAAATAAACGAACAGCCTGTGCAGGCGTAATCCCCAATTGCTTAAATACTGCAAAAGCCTGTTTTTTTTCTTGTGAGTCTAAACGTACTTGATAGACTTCTGTTTTTCTCATGGCTAAAACCAGAATAAAAATAAGTATTGATCCATTTTAATCAAATCATAACGAAATTCAATGCATATGTTATGGTTGTGTCATTACAAAAATAAGTCATTTTGTGATGTAAATCTCAATTCTTGCTTGATAATTGGATCATAAAAGTGAAGTGCTTTAGCAAGAAGCTGAAGTGGCTGAGAAAAATCATCGTCTGCTTTATGCGCAACAACAGGATAAAATGGGTCATTGCGAATTGGAATTTGCAATGCATTTAAGTGCACTCGTAACTGATGTTGCTTCCCTGTTTTTGGGTAGAGACGATATTTCGCCCAAGTTTGATTGTGTTCTAAAAGTTCAATATCGGTTTCACTATTGACTGTGCCTTCAACAATTTGCATGGTGTAGAAAGGTTGACCCTTTTCCATACGATACTGAGTTGTGATGGGAAATCTGAGGTCAGCACGGTAGGGGGCAATCGCATGATAGATTTTTTCGATTTGTCGTGTTGCAAACAGTTGTTGATATACACCGCGTGTTTCAGGTCGCTTGGAAAATAATACAATTCCTGCTGTTTCACGGTCTAATCGATGAATTGGAGTGAGTTCGGCATTGTCAGTTTGTTGCTTTAGACGGACTAAAAGTGTCTGTTGTACATACTTTCCTGTAGGGGTCATGGTCAGAAAATGCGGCTTATCCACGACCAGTAAGTCATCATTTTCAAAGACAATCTGGTGTTCAAACGGAACAACGATTTCATTTTCTAAAAAACGATAATAATAAATATGCTGATTACTTTGGTAAGGTGTCTGCTGAGTGATTTTTTCACCTGACAAATCAAAAACTAAACCATCATCAAAGCGTTGTTGCCATTCTGTTGCTTGAATATGCGGAAAATGTGCACAGAGAAAAGCAAAAATTGTATCATGTTCAGTCTGTGGAATTAAAAATACTTTACTGGCAGTAACACCATGCATCATCGGTGGAGTGAAATCAGATTTATTCATGGCACAGCAACTGACATAACAGGTGGTAGGTTTTCATAGGGGGCAATGCTATCATATGCACAGCATTATTGACTATTTTCAGTGTTATGAGTAATACCTTGCAACTTTCTTTAACCTCTGAACAGGATACACAACGACTTGCACAAGCGGTCGCTGTCCATTTTTCACAAGGCGTGATTTATCTAATGGGTGATTTGGGGGCAGGCAAGACGACACTGACGCGTTATTTATTACAAAAACTTGGACACAAAGGCGCAGTCAAAAGCCCGACTTATACGCTTGTCGAGCCTTATCAGATTGCTGAACGTGCGATATTTCATTTTGATTTGTACCGTCTTAATGATCCGTATGAATTGGAATTGATGGGAATTCGTGACTATCTGGAAACACCAAATGCGTTATTTATTTTTGAGTGGCCAAGTAAAGGTGGTGATGAGATTCCAGATGCCGATCTGAGTATCGAAATTTTAAAAAATGAAGACGATGAATTGCAGCGTAGCGTAATTTTAACTGCCCAAGATCCACAAGTATTGTTACAGATTCAGGATGCTTTCAATGTCGTTGGATGATGCCATGCGGCGGATTCATACCCTTAATCCTGCGCTTGCTAACCAGATTGCCGCAGGAGAGGTTATTGAACGCCCTGCATCTGTGGTTAAAGAACTGCTGGAAAATGCCATTGATGCCCAAGCAACAGAATTGATTATTCGGGTGGCACAGGGTGGCAGCACGCTGATAGAAATCATGGACAACGGTTCAGGGATTCACCCTGAAGATTTGTCACTTGCAGTGATGCGCCATGCCACCAGTAAAATTCAGACTGCTGATGATTTGCACGCGATTGTGAGTTTGGGTTTTCGTGGCGAAGCATTGGCATCGATTGCTGCGGTGTCGCGTTTAAGTTTGACCAGTAGCCAAGATCAGTCAGGAATTGGTTATCAGATTGAAATTAACGGCACTGCATTTGATGCACAAGAAGTCAAACCTGTTGCCAGTAATCAAGGTACACAGATTCGTGTGCAAGATTTATTTTTTAATGTTCCGGCACGCCGTAAATTTCTAAAAAAACCAAGTACCGAATTTGGACATATTGAAGAAGTTGTACGCCGTTTGGCACTCACGCATTTTGATATTCGTTTTGTACTTGAACACAATGATCAGATTCGTTTGAATTTACCGATTGCTGATAGTGGTGAATTGCGTTTCCAGCGTGTGCAACAGCTTTTAGGTCGCTCTTTTACTGAAAATGCGTACTGGATTGATGCTGAAAGTATTTCGATGCGTTTGAGCGGCTGGTTAGGGCACCCATCTGATGCGCGAGCGCAGGCAGATTTACAATATGTTTATGTGAATGGCCGGATTGTTAAAGATAAAACCATTTCCCATGCACTGCGTATGGCATACGATGGTATTTTGCATGGACATCAACATGCAGCATATTTACTATTTCTAGAAGTTGAACCTGAAAATGTTGATGTAAATGTACATCCAACCAAACACGAAATTCGTTTTTTAAATCAACGTGAAGTACATGAATTTGTACGACATTATGCTAAAGATACTTTGTCTCAGTTTCAAACGGCAAGTGCAGATTTAGCGCAGGCGATGAGTCCGACTACAGAATTGGCTCAGCCGAAAATTCAGGAACAATTTGTTCTGCATCAATACGCAGAGTATGCCGCTAAACAGCCACAAATTGAAATACCTCAGCCATCGACTGAGTTGATGACCGAGTTTGATCAAGCAAAAGTCGAACCTGTGCAGTATCAACGCTCAACGATGGCGAATTATCAGCTAAGCCCACAGGCCAATAATGCGTTAAAAACCTATTTAACGCCGCTGCGTCAAACTGAAGAAGCTTTAACTTCTCCATCAAATCCACAGGATGAATATCCTTTAGGTATTGCGATTGCTCAGCTACATGGTATTTACATCTTAGCGCAAAATACCCAAGGCTTGATTATTGTCGATATGCATGCTGCACATGAACGAATTTTGTTGCAACAGATGAAACAAGCATGGGATAAACCTGAGTTTTGGACATCACAACAGCTTTTAATTCCTAAAGTCATTTCCATTAGCCGTATGCAAGCCATGCGAATTGATGAACTTAAGCCACAGCTACAGCGTTTGGGTTTGGAATTAGATCAGTACGGAGATGAGCAGGCGATTGTGCGTGGTGTACCCGCCATTTTGCAGAAAGCTGATTTCACACAATTAATTCCCGAATTACTCAACGATTTAGATCCAAATGATGAAGTGCAGGGTTTGCTGCAAAAGCGAGATCAACTATTGGCAGGCATGGCATGTCATGGTGCCGTACGTGCCCATCGCCAATTGAGCCTGTCGGAAATGAATGCGCTGCTGCGTCAGATGGAACACACCGAATTTGCTAGCCAGTGCAATCATGGACGTCCGACATGGCGTGCATTTCCACTGGCACAACTAGATAAATTATTTGCTCGAGGAGAATAGAGTTACATGCCAAATACATTGCCCGTCATCAATTTAATGGGCCCAACTGCAAGTGGTAAAACTGCTTTGGCATGTGAGCTCTATGAGCAAGGGAATTTTGAGCTGATTTCTGTCGATTCTGCTCTGGTTTATCAGGATATGGACATTGGTACAGCCAAGCCAAGCAAAGAAGAGCAGGAAAAATACCCGCATCATTTAATTGACATTATTACACCGTTACAAGTGTATTCAGCAGCAGAGTTCGTAGATGATGCTACTCGCCTGATTGATCAAATTCATGCGAAAGGTAAGATTCCGATTTTGGTTGGTGGTACGATGTTGTACTTTAAAGCTTTGCTTGAAGGATTATCTGATCAACTTCCAAGTGCAGATCAGCAAATTCGAGACCAGATCATGGCTCAAGCAGAACAATTAGGCTGGGAAGATGTCTATGAAGAATTATGCCGAGTTGATCCTGTAGCAGGAATGAAGTTTAAGGTGAGTGATAAACAGCGCATTATTCGTGCTCTAGAAGTTTTTCGCTTAACTGGTATTCCAATTACTGAGTTGCAAGCCCAGCAGCCTAAAAATGTAGCATACCGTTACATATTTCATAATTATGCTTTGCTACCAGATCGGTTAGAATTACATCAGAGAATTGAGCAAAGACTCAATGATATGTGGGAAATTGGATTTTTAAATGAGGTTGAATCGTTGATTGGTAAATACGATTTAAATCCAGATATTCCCTCGATGCGTTGTGTTGGATACAGACAGGCTCTCAATTTCTTGATAAATAGTGACAAAAGTCACAATAATCAGCATATAATGCGTGAGCAGGCTTTATTTGCTACAAGACAATTGGCTAAGCGTCAATATACTTGGTTACGTTCATTAAGAGAAAATCACAAATTCACCACTTTTTTAACGTTAAAGCAGGCTCAAGAAGACTTGCGTATCTGTTACAGATAAAGCAAAATTTGCAAACTATCTTTTTTATAAATTTAAAAAATTAAAGATAGTTTTTGCGCTGATTACATTTTTATTTTTTTTGGAGTAACGACATGTCTAAAGGTCAAACTTTACAAGATCCCTTTTTGAATTCGCTTCGCAAAGAGCGTATTCCAGTTTCTATCTTTTTAGTAAACGGTATTAAATTACAAGGTCATATCGAATCTTTTGACCAATATGTTGTTTTATTAAAAAACACAGTAAGCCAAATGGTTTATAAACATGCAATTTCAACAGTAGTCCCAGCACGTAACCCTCGTCCAGCAGGCGCGCCTGTAAGCGGTGGTCAAGGTGGTTTTGGCGGTGGTCAACAAGGTAGTGGCTTCGGCGGTCAAGGCGGTTTTGGTGGCGGTCAAGGCGGTGGCTTTGGTGGTCAAGGCTTCGGTGGTCAAGGCGGTTTTGGTGGTCAAGGCACTGGCTTTGGTGGTCAAGGTGGTTTTGGTGGTCAAGGCGGTTTCGGTAGTCAAGGCGGCTTTGGTGGTCAAGGCGGTTTCGGCGGTCAAGCTTCTGGTTTTGACAATGATACCAAATTTGATGACACACCAGACGAAGATACAAATAACCGTTAATTTATAACGGTTCATATCATAAAAAAACCAGCTTTAGGCTGGTTTTTTTATTTTCTGCATTGAATAAAAAACCGACATTGCGTCGGTTTTTTAAGCTTAATTATTTAATTTTTTATTCAAACTCGGGTCTTTAATATCAACATAGGCATTTGCACGAATTTCACGCAACCAACCGTCTAATTCTGTATTAAATTGTTGTTCGCCTAGATATTGGCGTGCTAAACGCTCTTGATATTCTTTAGTCATATCTTGTTGACGAGTATCCAGTACTTGCAAAATATGCCAGCCATACTGAGTTTGGAATGGTTCACTCAATTGACCTATAGGAGTAGATTTCATTTTTTCTTCAAACTCTGGCACCATCATGCCCAAATTAACCCAGCCTAAATCACCACCGTTAGCAGCAGAACCAGGGTCGTTTGAATAGACAGACGCAAGTGTTTTGAAATCTTCACCTACTTTTAAGCGCTTATAAATACTATCAATTTTTTGTTTTGCTTGATCAAGGCTGATCACTTCAGAGGTTTGAATCAGAATATGACGCACATGGTATTGTGTTACGATGGCTTTTTGATCGCTTGCTTTACGATCTAATAATTTTAAGATGTGAACACCATCTTGAGCAGGAATAAGTTCACTGGTTTGCCCAATTTGCAGATTGGTGACACGTGCAGCAAGTTCAGCTGGAATATCTGACAAGTTGCGATAACCCATATCAGCACCAACAACTTTAATTTCAGCTGTAGAGTCTTTTTTGCTAATTGCTTGAATATCATTGTTTTGGCTTAGGTCTTGTTTAACCTGATCAGCAGCAGCACGCAAATTTAACATATCATTTTTGTTATTTGTTGCTGAAATGCGAAGATGTAAAATATGTGCTTGACTACCAATTGCAGCCTGACCTTGAGGTGTTTTTAAGAAATTCGCTACATCCTGATCACTGATTTTAATGCGTGACATCACCTGTTGCTGACGTAGCTGGTTAATTGCAAGCTCTTGACCTATGCGAGTACGTACCATTTCATAAGTACCTGGCGCCTGGGCATCAAGCCGCTTTTGAAAAGCGTCTAAGCTATTAATACCATTTTGCTCGGCATATTTAAGAACAGCTGCATTGAGTGTTGTTTCATTTGGTTTAACACCATAACGCTTTACTAGCTCTAGTTGTGCTTGACGTAGAATAATTTGCTCTAAAGCTTGTTGCTGTAAAACTTGTTGGGGTGGGAGTGCTTGTTTTTGTGTCTGTAATTGACGAGCAAGTTCGGCTGTCATTTGATCTAAGTCACTACGTAAAATCGCACTATTATCAACAATAGCTACAACTTCGTCGCTTGTCGCTGCAAACGCTGGAACTGAGCTAGAAATCAGAAGAGCGAGCGCTGTTGCTTTAAAAAGACGGGTCAGTTGTTGTTTCTTCATTGAGATTGTGTCCAAGATTGATTAGATTTGTTAAAGCCGACAACACGTTGTTCAAGTAAAGATGCCAGTTTGTTGTTGAAGGCTCCGAGTCCTTTTAATGTAAATTCTGCCATAATTGCATTTTTACGTTTTACACCAGGTTGGGTGACATCATCAAGATCGTTGTAATATGAACGACCATAGACTGAAACTGCCCAACAGCACGATTCGTAATTGACACCTAATAAAAATTCACGAGCTAGACTGTGGTCAATGTCATACTGAACGTGCCCTATAATACGCCAGTTATCTTTGACCGGTTGTATGAGAGATGCAACAACTTGATTATATGTAAGCTGAGCATTATTGACTTCTTTACGCTTGTAATAGCCTAAGTTATAAATCGTGCCTTGCGCAGATGTGTAGTAAGTTTGGAACTTCGCTTGGGCAATTGAGCTATCATCCCAAGCCACAGTAGACGCGATTGTAAAATGATTTGTAATTTGACTGGATAATGAGAGAACAGGGTCTGATTGTTTACTGGTCTGAACAAGATCACCATTATTTAAAGTAACTTTACGATCTGAAAAATAAAAACTTTTACCTACGGCAGCTTTTAAGCGTTCTAAGCCTTGCTGATCAAATAAACTATAGCTTAGACCTAAAGACATAAAATTATTGTCGTCTAGGCGATCATTACCATAAAAACGGTATGGACTAAATAGCTGGTCATAGCTGACTGATGCTGTTGTTGTATCGAAGTTAGGATAACTAGTTTGATTTTTATATGGCGCGTAAGCATAGAACAAACGTGGTGTTAAAGTTTGTAGAAATTTACCTTCTTTTTCAAAATTTAAACCTGTGTCCAACGTAAATTGTGGAACAACCGCGGTTTTAGTTTGAGAGCTACTCGTATTTGGATTGTAAAAATAATTCAGACTACGTACTGATGCCTCAGGAATCACAAATGCCCACGGTGTGCGGTAATTGTAGCGAACAGCAGCTGAGTTATATAGACGTGTCCCACTTTCTGCTAATCCATTACCACCACTAAGGTCTTTTTGAAAATAAGCACTGTCATTATGGTACTCAAATTGCCAACCTTGAGGATTTTGTGTGGTGTAGTTCAATAAGAACTGTGGCAGACGGGCATATGGTCTGTTTGCATCAGAAAGGGTTTTATCGAGAGTCTGGTAAGTTTCGACTTTAAGGCTTGCATCTAGGCCAGGAACTGCATTGGCAAAGTTAAGCTGAGCTACGCGTCTTTGGTTCAAGTCAGTAGAAATGTTTGGATCATTTTTTATATCGTAGATATAGTCAATATCTGATAAATAATTGTACTCGAAGTTTGTCGAAAAATATTCGTTAATAGTCCAGTCATGAGTGATTCGTAGAGACTTACGGTCTTTATCACTATAGTCTGGGTCGTTTGGCAGATAGCCACCAGTAATTGAGCCTTCACCAAAATTCGCAGTTTTATAGTTGAATTCGCCTTCAAGCATCGCGCCATGTGTTCCCAAATAGCGAGGTGTTAGCGTCATGTCATAGTTGGGTGCAAGGTTCAAATAAACAGGCAAAGAAATCAGGAAGCCTTCACCACTTGACCAGCCAAAGCTTGGTGTCAATAACCCTGTTGTTCTTCTGTCATCGATCGGGAAGTTATAATAAGGTAAATACATCACAGGAACATTTTTAACATACAAAGTGGTGTCGTGCGTTGAACCACGTCCTGTTTCCTGATTCAGTTCAATTTTCTTGGCTTTAATATGCCAGTCAGGTGCTTTGCCTGGCGCACATGCTGTATAGCTGGCGTTTTCTAAAATGAGCGTAGAGGCTGATTTACGTTCGATATTTTGTGCATGACCGTGTGCATGTGTTTGTTCGGCAATAAAATAACTGTCATTCAAATTGCCTGTCTGTTCTTTTAAGTTGTAATCGACTTTATTGCTTTGTGAAATCAAACCACTTTGTGCAAGCTGAACATTACCCTGTGCATGTGCAATCGTTTGGTCTTTATCAATGGTGATGTGTTCAGCACGTACTTGGCGACCTTCTTGGTCTAGAATGACATTTCCTTTGAGTTCAGAGTCGCCATTCGGATTATAAAAGCCATAATCAGCAGTGACATAGGTCGTGGTATTGTTTGGATCTGGTGCTTTGGTGGTGGGTTGAACTGGCGTTACCCAAATACCTTGACAGTAAGGTGAAAATTTTGGATCGGGGACACGCTGTTGAGCTTCAGGGCTGTCTTTGCTGACATAATATTGTTCAAAAAAGTTTTGTCCTGGATAGCTTTCATTTAACTGTTGCTTGAGCTGTTGATTGTCCACAGAAGATACGGCATCCGAAGATGCAGCATAGCTTGATTGTATTGAGCTGCCACACAAAAGTGTCAAAATTGCAGTCGCTAGGGGATTAAATCTAAACTGTTGCTTCATGTGTCTCTTTAACCAAGTATGCTTTTTTGCAATTAATTATTGTCGCATCATAGAGAAAAAGTCTATAAGTGGCTACACTTAGGACTTCAAAAATTCAGCCTGTATTAGATTATTTTGCAAATGAATACTCAACGTGAACAATTGATACAAACATGGTTAATCACTGTCCTTCGTTCGGATCGATTTGAAATCAGTTATTTAGCAGGCGATGCGAGCTTCCGTCGTTATGCACGCGTTACCCTAGATCATAAATCATTTATGTTGATGGATGCACCACCTGAAAAAGAAGATTGTGTTCCTTTTGTACGTATTGATGAATTTTTAGATCAGCATCAGGTTCGTGTTCCACATATTGTTGCAAAAGATTTAGATGCTGGCTTTTTATTGCTTGAAGATTTTGGTGATGTCTTACTGTCGAATTTGTTGAATGCAGACACGGTAGATCAATACTATCTGCAAAGCTTTAAACAACTCATTCAGTTGCAAGCGATTGATGGCACGCAAGAGTTGCCAGCTTATTCTCATCAGAAGTTGATGACAGAAATGCGCTTGCTTACAGACTGGATGTTTCCTGCATTAGATATTCAATTGAACGATGCCGAACACGCTTTAGTTGAAAATACGTTTGATCTTCTGGCGAATTCAGCTTTGGCTCAGCCACAAGTGATCGTGCATCGCGACTTTCATAGCCGTAATTTAATGCAGTTAGATGGTGAAACTGATTTGGGCGTGATTGATTTTCAGGATGCCGTGATTGGTGCGGATACTTACGATCTGATTTCGATTACCCGAGATGCTTATGTGCAATGGCAGCCTGAGCGCGTATATCAATGGTTTGAGCAATTTTATGCTTTGTTGCCTGAAACCGCGAAGCAAAACCGTAGTTTTGAGCAATTTAAACGCGATGCAGATTTTATGGCGCTACAACGGCACATTAAAATTTTAGGGATCTTTGTACGCTTGTTTGAACGTGATGGTAAGTCAGGCTACTTAAAAGATTTGCCGCGTGTGATGTGGTATGTGCTGACAGAAAGCAAGGCTTATCCTGAGCTGGCTGAATTTCTTGCCTTTATGCAACAGCGAGTTATGCCACGTTTTACTGAAAAATATGGTCAATATCAGGAAGTCGCTGCATGAAAGCCATGATTTTAGCAGCAGGTCTGGGTAACCGAATGCGTCCATTGACCTTACATACACCAAAACCTTTGCTTGCAGTTGCCGATAAGCCTCTGATTGTTTGGCATATTGAGAAATTACAAAAAATTGGTGTAACTGACATCGTAATCAATACTGCGTGGCTTGCTGAAAAGCTTATTGCAGCTTTAGGGACAGGCGAGCAGTTTGGTGTCAAGATTCATTGGTCAAATGAAGGTGAAGGTTTGGAAACGGCGGGTGGAATTATTCACGCTTTACCGCTACTGGGTGATCAGCCATTTATTTTAGTGAATGGCGATGTCTGGACAAACTATGATTTTGCGCCCTTGTTGCAAGTTGAATTGGGTCAAAATCTGGCACATCTAATGTTAGTTGAAAATCCTGTACAGCATCCGCAAGGAGATTTTGTTCTACATGAGCAAAAAGCGTATACTTTTGAGCAAAATCAGCAGGGTGAAGCCCTGACTTATAGTGGTATTGCTGTGATTTCGCCTGAAATGTTTGCAGGTTTGGCAGAAGGGAAACGTCCTCTAGCGCCTTTATTAAAGGATGCTATGTTACAAGGGCGAATCTCGGCACAAAAACTACCCGCAGCATGGGTTGATGTCGGTACGCCTGAACGTTTATCTGATCTAGATCGACAAATCCGTCAGAGACAATATGCTTAAATGGGTATTCACTAAGCATTCTGCTCTATGCTTGAGCAGATAAATCAGTATACTTCACCTAATTTTAACGGACGAGTTTGGTTATGCATCTTTTTTTTCAGGAATTAAAACAAGGCAGTAAGGCATTAGGGCTTGACCTGAATGAAAATGCTTTGAATCTATTATTGAAATATCAAGATGCGCTAGTGCTTTGGAATAAGGCCTATAACCTGACTGCAATTCGTGATCCGAAAGAAATGCTGGTGAAACATTTGCTGGATAGCTTGAGCATTTTACCTTCTTTGCCCGCAGGACGTTTACTGGATATTGGCACAGGTGGTGGTATGCCGGGTATGATTATTGCGCTATGTCAGCCTGAACGTGAGTGTGTTTTGCTTGATTCAAATGGCAAAAAAATCCGCTTCTTAAAACAGTTCATTGCAGATTTGAAATTGCCTAATGTCACCGCAGTGCAAACCCGTGTGGAAGATGAAGACAGTATTCGTGAGCTTGGACAGTTTGATGTTATTACCAGTCGAGCTTTTGCATCATTGACTGATTTTGTTGCCGCATCTAAGCCATATATGCATACCGGTAGTTACATTTGTGCGATGAAAGGTTTAATTCCAAATGAGGAAATAGCTGAATTTTCCAAGGAATTTAACCATCAAGTGATTGAATTAAAAGTGCCGCGTTTAGATGAGCAACGTCATTTAATCATTTTGCAGAAAAATTAAGGATTGGGGTTTTATTGAACATGGCTCAAATTATTGCAATTGCAAACCAAAAAGGTGGGGTCGGTAAAACAACAACCGCAGTAAATCTGGCAGCTTCTCTCGCTGTATTGAAAAAGCGTGTTTTGCTGGTGGATATGGATCCACAAGGAAATGCCACCATGGGTTCAGGTGTGCAAAAAAATGATTTGTTGTATACCGTGACTGATGTTTTGCTGGGTGAAGTCCCTATTGAGACAGCAATTAGTAAAACAGAAGTGGGCTATAAATTGCTGGGTGCAAACCGTGATCTCTCAGGGGTTGAGCTTGCGATTGCAGAACAGAAGAAACGTGAGTTTATTTTGCGTGATGCGTTGCAACAAGTTGAACAGTCTTTTGACTTTATTATTGTTGACTGTGCGCCGAGTTTAAGCCTGATTACTGTGAACGCTTTGGCGGCTGTACAGGGTGTGTTGATTCCAATGCAGTGTGAATATTATGCTTTGGAAGGCTTGGCTGATTTGACTCAAACTATTGATCGTATCCAGCAAGTATTAAACCCACAGCTACAGGTTGTTGGTGTATTGCGTACCATGTATGATCCGCGTAATGCGTTAACTCGGGATGTTTCTGCTGAACTTGAACAGTATTTTGGTTCAAAACTCTATGAAACCGTTATTCCACGTAACATACGCTTAGCTGAAGCACCAGCACATGGGCTTCCTGTAATTTTCTTTGAAAAAAGCTCCAAGGGCGCAGTTGCCTATTTGAAAATGGCAACCGAATTAGTTAAAAAAACTAAAGTAGTGAAAAAAGGACAATCAGCATGAGCGTAAGAAAACGCGGATTAGCAAAAGGGCGCGGTTTAGATGCTTTGCTCGGTTCGATTCAAAAAGAAAAACTGAAAATTGAACAACAAGCACATGATCATGGGCAATTTAAAAATATTGATGTCAATTTATTAAAACGTGGTGAATACCAGCCACGTCGTTTTATGAATGAAGAAGCATTGCAAGAGCTGGCAGCTTCAATCGAAAAACATGGCGTGATGCAGCCCATTGTTATTCGCCCAGTAGATGATGAACGCTATCCGTATGAAATTATTGCAGGTGAGCGTCGTTGGCGTGCGGCACAATTAGCAGGTTTAACTGAAATTCCTGCGATTGTCCGTGAAATGAATGATCAGGTTGCGATTGCTTTGGCGTTGATTGAAAACATTCAACGTCAGGACTTGAACCCGATTGATCAAGCAATGGCACTCCAACGATTTCATGAAGAATTTGGTTTAAGTCATCAGGAAATTGCTGATACCGTGGGTAAAGCACGAACCACGATCAGTAATTTACTACGATTGCTGACATTGGCTGAACCTGTAAAAGAATTGATGCAAACGGGTATTTTAGACATGGGTCATGCCCGTGCGATTTTAACATTGAAAGCAAAAGATCAAGAACGTATTGCTGATATTGTGATTGAAAAAAGCTTATCGGTACGTCAAACCGAACAATTGGTGCGTGAATTTAATACACCAAAAAATGAAAAAGTGAAGCCGGCACCATCTCCTGACCTTGAGCAATTGACTCAGAAATTATCTGAGCGGTTTAACGCAAATGTACAGATTGATCATAATCAGCAAGGTAAAGGTAAGCTCGTGATTCATTATCATTCATTAGATGAGCTAGATGGTATTTTGAATATTTGTTTGACAACTAATTAAGATTTCTGGGGTAGATATGTGGGAACTCTTTAAAGCGGGTGGTTGGCTTATGTTGCCACTTTTACTATGCTCTGTTTTTACAGTTGCCATTAGTATTGAGCGTTTTATTCGTTTACGCAATGCTTCTGTGATTCCAAAAGACCTAACAGTTACCGCACAAACTGAAGTTCAGCACATTGCTCAATTGTTGCAGCAAAACTCTAAACTGACTGAGTCTGCACTGGGGCAAGTACTGTTTGCAGGTCTGAGTGCCAAGCATGAAACAGATCAGTTTGCACGTGCGCAGATGGAAGCAGCAGCTTCTCAGGAAATTCATTATTTAGAAAAAAATATTAATTTCCTTGGAACAATGAGTGCAGTTTCTCCTTTACTTGGGTTGCTTGGCACAGTGATTGGGATTATTGAATCATTCTTGGTGATCGATGTCGGCTCAAATGTCAGTCCAACCTTAATGATTCCTGGGATTTCCAAAGCCCTGATTGCGACTGCCATGGGGATGGTTGTGGCAATTCCTGCCTTGATTGCTTATCGTTATTTTCAGCGTTTGGTACAAGAATATGTTGCTGAACTAGAACAACAAGCAACTTTGTTTCATGCAAAATTATTTTATCAACGTCAAAAAACAGCGTATGACCACGATAGAGCAAAGGATGTTGCATGAAATTCAGAAGAGCTTCGCGCGTTGAAGAAATCCACATCAACTTAACACCGATGATTGACTGTTTGTTGTTTATCTTGGTGTTTTTGTTATTGTCGACAACATTTTATCAGCAAAGCCGTATTAATCTAACTTTACCTGATGCGCAGGGTGTGCCACCCAAACAATACGATCACAAGATTGAAGTCATGGTAGACTCTGGCGGGCATTATTCTGTGAATGGGCAGGCGCTTGCCAGCCAGGATACTGCTGATTTATCTACTGCAGTGAAACAGGCTGCTGATGGACGACGCGACTTAATGTTTGTGATCGCAGCAGACGCCAAAGCAACACATCAGGATGTTGTTCGTGTAATGGATGTTGCGGGACAACTTGGTTTCGTCAATATCAATATTAGTACCAAAGCACCTACTCGAGGTTATGAGTGAATCAAGACATTAAAGTTTATTTTCGTCTGCTGGCTTATCTAAAACCTTATGGTGGATATGCTTTACTGGTTTTAATTGGTTTTGCTTTGAGTGCAGGAACGGAAGTTTCGATTGCTAAACTGCTTGAATTTGTGATCAATGCAATTCAGACGCAAAATACACATCAAACCTCAATTTTTCCATTTTTAGTGGTTTTGCTGATTTTTGTGCGAGGTATCGGTTCTGTTCTGGGCGATTACTATTCGGCAGTGATTTCTAGACACCTGATTTTTCGTATTCGTCAGCAAGTTTTCGGTAAGTTATTGCGCTTGCCTCCAAACTACTATTTGAAGAATTCAAGTGGTCATATTACGTCTAAAATTCTGTATAACATTGAGCAGGTGACTGCTGCCTCATCTGAGTCTGTACAAATTTTGCTAAAAGAAGGTCTGACAACGATAGGTCTTTTGGGTTATCTGTTTTATCAAAACTGGAAGCTTTCTCTCGTTATTTTGGTGTTTGCGCCACTTATTGGTTTTGTAGTGCGTAAGGCAGCAAAACGTATGCGTAAACTTTCGACTCAAGTGCAAAATACCATGGGGGATGTTAACCATGTGGTGCAAGAGTCGATTTTGGGACAAGCGGTAGTAAAAGGTTTTTGTGCGCAAGAATTAGAAGAACAGCGTTTGTATGATCGCTCAAGTGATAACTTGAAACGTGGTTTAAAACTTCATATAGTTAATGTTTTGAACACACCGATTGTGCAATTGATCATGTCGATTGCGATGGCAATTATTATGTGGATTGCGCTGCGCCCAGAAATTTTAGGTGATACATCATCTGCGCAGTTTGTAGCATTTATTACCGCAGCAGGTATGCTCAGTAAACCAATTAAAAACCTAACCACAGTCAATGAAAAATTGCAGCGTGGTTTGGCGGCGGCGCATTCTGTATTTGATTTGCTGGATATGCAAGAAGAGGAAAATACAGGAACTCAGAAACCGCAGCTTAAAGGCAATCTTCGCTTTGAACAGGTTAATTTGGTTTATCCCGATGGTTCACATGCAATTCATGATTTTAGCCTGCAAATCAAGGCAGGGCAGACGGTTGCACTGGTGGGACGTTCAGGTGCAGGTAAAACCTCACTGGTGAATCTATTAGTCCGTTTCCAGCAGATCCAATCGGGTAACATCCTGTTGGATGATTTGAAAATTGAAGATATTGAATTAGATTGTTTGCGTAGCCAGATTGCGATGGTGAATCAGCAAGTGGTGTTGTTTGACCGTAGTGTGCGTGACAATATTGCTTATGGCCAGTTGCAAAATGCCAGCGATGAGCAAGTGATTGCAGCAGCTAAAGCTGCCTATGCACATGATTTTATCATGCAATTACCACAAGGCTACGATACAGTCTTGGGTGCACAAGGCTTGACTTTGTCAGGTGGTCAGCGTCAGCGTATCGCGATTGCCCGCGCCATTTTGAAAAATGCACCTATTTTAGTTCTTGATGAAGCGACCAGTGCGCTGGATAACGAGTCGGAATATTTTATTCAAAAAGCTTTTGAACAAGCCATGCAGGAACGTACCACAATTGTGATTGCCCATCGGTTATCGACGATTGAAAATGCAGATATTATTGTGGTGATGGATCAAGGTCGTATTCTGGAACAAGGTACACATACAGAACTTCTTGCGAAGCATGGTGCATATTTTCAGTTGCACCAGCGTAACTTCGAGGAGTAATTGATGGGTTTAGCACAGCGCATTCAGGAAGCTTGGAATAAGCAATCTCAATGGTTGGTGCTATTACGCCCATTATCCTGTTTATATGGCTGTGGTTTTCAGTTGAATAAACAATTGTATCTCTCGGGCTTAAAAAAAGTTTACCAAGCTCCTGTGCCTGTGATGGTGATTGGAAATATTACAGTGGGTGGCAGCGGAAAAACACCGCTACTCATTCAATTGGTTAAATATTTACAACAACATCAGGTACGAGTTGGGGTCATCAGTCGAGGTTATGGTGGTACTGGGCCTTTTCCAGCGTTGGTTCTGCCAGATTCTCCAGCCAATGTTGTGGGTGATGAGCCATGCCTGATCGTACAAAATACCCATGTGCCAATGGCAGTGGGCTCAAATCGTCAACAAGCAATAGAATTACTGTTAAAACACCATCAGCTTGATTTAATTATTAGTGATGATGGTCTACAACACTGGGCTTTGGCACGTCAGTTAGAATGGATTGTTTTAGACAATAATCGTGGATTGGGTAATCAAAAACTGTTACCAGAAGGTTTTTTACGTGAGCCAGTATCGCGTCTACAAAAGAGTACAGTGATTGAACATTCAGCTCAGCCAACTTCTAAAATGCATATGCATTTGCAAGTTGGAGAGCCTTATTTACTGAATACAAATTCAGATGATTTACCTGCATTTGATTTAAAGCAAAAATTTCATGTAGTGGTTGGTATTGGTTATCCAAAGCGTTTTTATGACAGTTTAAACAGTATCGGGGTGACGAATATTCAAGCACATGAATTTGCTGATCATTATGCGTATGAACTCAGTGATTTACAGTTTGAAGATGCTGCACCTATTATCACGACTGAAAAAGATGCTGTAAAAATAAAGAAATTGTTACAGCAACACGCGGCACAGTTACAGCGAGAAATTTGGGTATTACCTGTAGAGGCAGTATTGTCTACGGCATGTTATACCACGCTAGAACATCAATTACAGCAACTTAATATTCATATTACAAAGGTCTGATTATGAAGCATATTGTTATTCCTGCTCGTTACGCCAGTTCGCGTTTGCCAGGTAAGCCACTATTAGAAATTCATGGTCGCCCAATGATTTTGCGTGTCGTAGATCAGGCAAAAAAAGTACAAGGTTTTGATGACCTGTGTGTCGCGACCGATGACGAACGAATTGTAGAAGTTTGTCGTGCTGAAGGTGTTGATGTTGTCATTACATCTGCAGATCATCCATCAGGTACTGATCGCTTAAGTGAAGTCGCAAAAATTAAAGGCTGGGATGCTCAAGACATTATTGTCAATGTACAGGGTGATGAACCTTTGCTTCCTGCACAATTGGTACAGCAGGTTGCTCAATTACTGGTTGATCAGCCACAATGCTCAATGTCGACACTGTGTGAGCCAATTCATACATTAGATGAGTTTCGTCGTGACAGCATTGTCAAGGTGGTCATGTCCAAATATCACGAAGCACTGTATTTTAGTCGTGCAACGATTCCTTATGATCGTGATGCGGCTAAACATCAGTCAGAGCATTTACATAATGCAGCTTACCGTCATTTGGGCTTATATGCTTATCGCGTTGCATTATTACAAGAATATGTTACATGGGAAATGGGTCAGCTTGAGCGCTTAGAAAGCCTCGAACAATTGCGTGTGTTGGAAAATGGCCGACGTATTGCGATTGCAGTTGCTCAAGCGAATCTACCACCAGGTGTAGATACTCAGGAAGACTTAGACCGTTTAAATGCCTTGGACGTTTCTGTATTTCAATGATTCAGGATATTGATACCCGACCAGAGTCTGCCAATAGCATGATTTATCCGTGGCAGCAACCTGTCTGGAAGATGCTGACTCAGCGCTTTCCAGATATCGGGCATGGTTTATTGTTCTATGGTAAGCAGGGCTGTGGTAAGCATGCTTTTGTCGAGCATTTTGTTGCCTGGTTATTGTGTTTAAATAAGCAGACTCACGGGGCTTGTGGGCAATGTGGTAGTTGTCAGTGGCTAAAGTCAGATACTCATCCAAATTATGTATCGATTAGCACAGATGAAGATAATAAAAAGGCCAATGCCCAAATCAAGATTGAAAAAATTCGAGAACTACTTCCTTTTGTACAGCAAACGGTAGATGGCTGGCGAGTGATCGTTATTCAACCTGCGGAAGCATTAAATATTGCATCTGCGAATGCCTTGCTTAAAACACTCGAAGAGCCTGGTGAGCGAGTTGTGATCATTTTGGTTGCCGAGCATTTTTTGAAATTACCCGCAACGATCCGTAGTCGATTACAACGTTATGCGCTAGATCGCATTGAACTCGATCAGGCAACAGATTACTTGCAGCAACAATTGACAAGCTTAGATGTTCAGCAAATTCAACTGTACCTGAATTTAGCCAATGGTATGCCTTTAGAGGCAATGAGTCTGCTGGAACAGGCATGGATAAGTCGCCGCCAGGAATTTATGCAAGACTGGCTAAATTTGGTACAACAAAAGAGTTCACCAATCCGCTATGCAACAAAATGGGCAAAAGAATTCAATTTTACTGAATTGCAACATTTACTTGAATATTTGTTGTCCGATCTAATTTGTGTCAAACTGAAACAACCTGTAAAAAATATAGATTTAGATTTTACGCAATTGTGTGATTTTTATTCTCTGGAAGTGTTGTTTGACATTTATGCAGAGCTACAACAGAGTAAAATAAAGATTCAACAGAATGTGCAAACCAATCTGGTGATAGATCAAATGTTTGTACTTTTGATGAATGCTAACCGCAATCAATAGAAGAGGAAGAATAATGCTACAACCTCGTATGGGCGGAATTATCCAAGCCAATATTACTGATCGTGCTACGTTACAAGCGAGCTATATGCCATTTGTAAATGGTGGTGGTTTATTTATTTCTTCGCAGCAACCTGTACGACTTGGACAGGAAGTTTTTGTTTTGGCAACTTTGCCAGATCAAAGCCAGAAAATTCCTCTAACAGGTAAAGTCATTTGGATTAACTACAAACAGTCAGTTGCCAAACCTCAGGGATTTGCGATTCAACTTACAAATGATAAAGGTGCTTACTATAAGGCTGAAGCAGAAAAGCTGCTTGCAGGAAGTTTGTCACTCAATCACCTTAGTTATACGATTTAAAACTGGAGTTCTAGTGTTTACCGATACTCATTGCCATCTCACTATGTTGGATTTAAGTCCATATGCAGGTGATCTGGATCAAGCTTTACAGGCAGCGCGCGATGCTGGCGTCACAAAATTCATGGGAATATCGGTAGCACTAGAAGATTATGTGGCTTTATCTGAGATTGCACACCGACATGCCGATGTTGGCTATAGTGTAGGCGTCCATCCTTGTGAAGATGTTGACGTGATGCAAAGAGCAACCGTAGAGCGTCTGGTTGAATTGGCACAAGATCCTAAGGTGTGGGCGCTTGGCGAAACAGGTCTGGATTATTACCATAGTACAGAGTATGTTGCAGAGCAAAAAGCCTGCTTTGCTCGACATATCGAAGCATCAAAACAGGTGAGAAAGCCTGCTGTTGTGCATACACGTTCTGCGAAGCAGGACACGATTGATATGATTCGTACTGAGCAATCGACGCATGGTATTTTACACTGCTTTACTGAAGATTTAGTCACAGCAAAAGCTGTTTTGGATTGTGGTTATTACATTTCATTTTCAGGGATTGTTTCGTTTAAAAATGCTCAAGAGTTGCGGGATGTTGCTAAACATGTCCCTTTAGATCGTTTATTGATTGAAACAGATAGTCCTTATTTGGCACCTATGCCATATCGTGGTAAAACCAATGAGCCTAAATATGTGCCGTTTGTTGCTCAAGCGCTTGCACAGGTTTATGGGTTGACTGTAGAAGAAATTGGTCAGATTACTAGCCAGAATTTTGAAAACCTTCTTAACTTAAAATAATGTAATTATTGGAAAATGCAGTAAATGAAGACGGATCGTCAAGCACAGTTTCGAGCAAGGGAACAATTAATATTTCAAGTTGCTGAACAATTATTATTAGAAAATGGCGAAGCAGGGATGACGCTAGATGCTCTGGCTGCGGAGTTGGATCTAGCAAAAGGTACACTTTATAAGCACTTTCAAAGTAAAGATGAACTTTACATGCTGCTGATTATTCGCAATGAACAGATGTTGCTGGAAATGTTGCAAGATACCAATAAGAATTTTGCTGAGCATCTGGCATTTTTTATGTTACATCATTTGCATTATTCCGAGCGTACCGTTTTATTTCATAGTGTTGAAGAAAAATTGTCTATGACTGGTACGCGTATACAACAGCTTTTTAGCCAGCTATATCAGATTCGTCGCCAGCGTTTGCGGATTATTATTGAGATTACTGAAGATTATTTGCAATCTATTCAAAGTCAGATGAGTGTGCGTGATTATCTGGCTGGCATTTGGTCGTTGACCCACGGTGCAGCGATGTTGCTCAATTCCAGTTTTTATCAGCGCTATTTGGGTTCGCGTGACAGTTTGCGTGTTGCCTATATTGAGCAAGCATTGGCACTGCCAAAATTGCATACCTCACAAACCCAAAACTGATTTGTGAGTAAAATGCAACTTGGCATGAAAATTATTCCGCAAAAATCGACTTTTGCTCTATAATCGAATGTCCTACTCAAGATTCATAGTTATTCATTAGCCTCATGTTAATTCGTAAGTTATTTAAGTTTGAGAATGCTCATATTGTAAGAAACTGTACCTCAGATCGTTGCAAACGCTCCATTCATGGTCATAGTTACAAGGTCGAGCTGTTGCTTAAAGCATCGAAGCTGGATCATGGGCAAATGGTCTATGACTTTGGTTTGCTTAAAGGCGTGATCAAAGAATTATTTGACAGTTTCGATCATGCGATCTGCTTCTGGAATCAGGACAGTGCTGAATATATCCAAGCTTGTCAAACTTTTAGTGCCCGCTGGATCAGCTTGCCTGTTTCACCGTCTGCTGAGCAGTTTTCTCGAATTTTTTTCTATTTGGCTCAACAGGTTCTAAAATCGACCCAAACGCAAAATGGGGAAGGTGATGTTGAAGTGTATTCGGTGATTGTGCATGAAACTGACACAGGATATGCGCAGAGTTTCTTGGAAGACATTGAAAATACACAAATGGGTGTACTGACCCTTGAAGAAATTGAATTTTCTGAGCAGGTTCAGGCAGAATGGTCAGATCCCGAAATGTATCGTAAATTAAAGCAGGGAGAACCATTTCTGAATCCTAAAGTTGAATTACAAGTGCAAATTTCTTGAATCTAAATGGGATATTGGTTTTTACATGTCATTAACGGAACAACAACAGCAAAAGTTAGATAAGGTACAATTGGAAGCTTCGTGGAAATATGCGCTGCAAGATTTTCTGCTCAGCTCCAAAATGGATGATTTACGCCAGTTTTTGATGGTGCAGAAGCAGGCTGATAAAACCATTTATCCACCAAATCAGCTTATTTTTAATGCACTGAATACGACACCTTTAGATCAGGTTAAAGTGGTTATCTTGGGACAAGACCCTTACCATGGCCCGAATCAGGCGCATGGTCTAAGCTTTTCTGTACAAAAAGGGGTTGCATTACCGCCATCTTTACGTAATATTTTCCATGAGCTTCACGCTGACCTTGGTATAAAAATACCCCGTCATGGCGATTTAAGCCAATGGGCAAAACAAGGCGTGCTATTGCTGAACAGTGTATTGACTGTGGAAGCAGGGCAACCAACATCGCATCAGCGTCAAGGGTGGGAAGAATTCACTGACCATGTGATAGATGTGCTAAATGAGCAACGCGAACATGTTGTTTTCATTCTTTGGGGTGCATACGCACAGCGTAAGGGACAACGAATTAATCGAGAAAAACACTTGGTACTCACAGCAGCCCATCCGTCACCACTCGCGGCAAATCGTGGTGGATTCTTTGGCTGTAAAGTGTTTTCTAAGACCAATAATTATCTGAAACTAAATGGCATTGAGCCAATAAACTGGCAGCTGGACGCATGACACAACCTTCTAATACTCAGCAGTATCACCCAGACCTTATTGTTGAACAAGCAGAAAATGGCTGGCGTATTGTACGTTTAAACCGACCAAAATCTCTACATGCTTTGGATTTATCCATAGTCAAAGCATTAAAAGATGTCTTTGAAGATTTTCATCAGGACGACACGGTTAAAGCAATCTGGCTGGACTCTACTACACCTAAAGCATTTTGTGCGGGTGGTGATGTTCGCAAGCTACGCCAGTTAGTACTTGAAAACGATGCAGATACAGCAACAGAGTTTTTTAAACAAGAATATGCTTTAGATCTGTTATTACATAACTATGCTAAACCAATCGTAGTATGGGGTGAAGGGTATGTAATGGGTGGAGGACTTGGTCTGTTTATGGCTGCGCCATTCCGTTTGGTTACGCCGTATTCCCGTCTGGCGATGCCTGAAATTAATATCGGTTTATATCCAGATGTGGGTGGTACTCGTTTCTTGGCAGACCGAGGCGCAGTTGGGTTGTTTACAGGTTTAACAGGCTCAATCATGACCTCTGCTGGTGCTTACGCAATTGGCTGGGCAACTCATATTTGTGATGCACAGCGCGATGTTGTTCTGAAAAAAGTGATTGATATTGATTGGGAACATTATCCTGCTGGGGACTTCCGTGCAATTGATGACACACTCAACAGCTTGCATCGACCAGTTGGTGCAGGACCTTTGCAAAACTCTCTTGATGTGTTGCATAGTGTTTGTCGCGGTGTTCATTTTGAATATGATTATGAAGCCATCATTGGTTTAAGTGATGCACGAAGTGACTGGTTGCGCCAAGCCAGTGAAAACTTACAAAAAGGTTCCCCTGTAACTGCAGCACTGACTTGGTTGTTATGGCAGTGGGGGCGTAATGTGCACTCATGGAATGAAGTATTTGATCTCGAAGTTCAGATTTCAAATTGGAAGATTCGCCATCCAGATTTCATTGAAGGTGTTCGTGCCCGTCTGGTTGATAAGGACTTGTCTCCAGAGTGGCAAAAGTATGACGAACTCAGCCTTAAAGGAATTTTGGGAGCATGTCCTCCAATCACAACGATTGAAAGTTGGAATGCGATTTTAAAACAATATCATGTCATTTAATCTATTAACTCCGCATCAGTTTTCTTCAGATGATGAAAAATGGATGCGGTTGGCACTAGAGCAGGCAAGTTTTGCAGAAATGCAGGGTGAAATTCCTGTCGGTGCTGTGATTGTCAGTCAAAATCAGGTCATTGGCGTAGGTTATAATGCGCCAATTACTTTGCAAGATCCTACAGCACATGCTGAAATTGTTGCATTGCGTGATGCTTGTGCCCGTATTCAAAATTACCGTCTTCCTGATGATGCTGTGCTTTATGTAACCTTAGAGCCCTGCACGATGTGTGTTGGTGCATTGATTCATGCCCGTATTCATAAAGTTATTTTTGCAACATATGAGCCTAAAGCGGGTTCTTTGTTGAGCGCACGTCAACTATTAAAAAATAATGGCTACTATAATCATATTTTTGAGTATCAAGATGGCTGTCTGCAGCAAGAAGCAAGTGCACTATTAAGTGCCTTTTTTAAAAAGCGTAGAGCTGAAAAAAAACAATAAAACGTATTATTTAGATTAAAAATATTTTTTATGTTCTAATTTTGATCATGTAATTCGTTGTTTTACTGATAATTTATATAAAATGACCTATATTTGTGCATTCATAAATTATATTGAGATGTGAATATCAATAATATTGGGAAAACAATAAATATTGATATGATCATAAAGGGAAAATATGAACTCAGGTCTTAGAAAAATTTGTGCATCTAGTATGGTTTGTGCATTATCTATGTCAGCTACATCTGCTTTTGCGGTGGATACATTAGCCAAAATTCAAAGAACAGGTACATTGGTTATTGGGCACCGTGTATCATCGCAGCCTATTTCTTATGTGGTCAATGGACACCCCGTAGGTTATGCAATTGATATTTGTAATGATGTTGCATCAGAAATTAAAAAAGAATTACACATGCCAAATTTACATGTGGTGTATAAAGCAGTTTCTCCAACTGAACGTATCCCAATGTTAAGATCTGGTCAAATTGACATGGAATGTGGAACATCAACCCATTCAGTGATTCGTGATCGTGAAGTTAAATTTTCAACGAACTATTATATGGCTGAAATTCGCATGGCTGTAAAAAGCACTTCACATGTGAGAGAGTTTGATGATTTAGATAATAAGACGGTAGTAACAACGGCAGGTGTGATTGCTGACAAATACCTAAATAGAACCGTTCATGGTCATGATTTAACGATCCATAAAATTTATGGTCGCGATCATGGAGAGTCATTTGCATTACTTGCCTCAGGCAAAGCAGATGCTTTTGTTGGTGCGGATTCAACACTTGCAGGTTTAATTGCAACTTCAGGGCATCCACGCGACTATAAAATTGTAGGTACAGCATTATCAGTTGATCCATATGCGATCATGTTGCCAAATAATGATGTGAAAATGAAAGCTATAGCAGATAAGGTGATTGTCGGATTGTGGCGTTCAGGAAAAATGGATCAACTCTATAAAAAATGGTTTTTATCTCCAATCCCACCTCGCAATATCGCTTTAAATATGGAATTAAATAAAGCGAATAAAGTTTTAAGAATGCGCCCAACAGACGCAGGAAATTAAACTATTCAATTCAAAGGTTTAGTCAGTACATTTCTGGCTAAACCTTGATGAGTGAAGGGTCAGTGTTTTTAGATTTTTTTGCGAATAAAAAATCAAAAAATAACCGCAAATCATGATAAAAACAGCCTGATAATAAAAAGCATGACGTTTCTTTTTAAAATAAGAAAAGATGATTGAATTTATTGCATGCAAAATGCAGACTAGCTAGCTTAGCTAAGCCTAAATATTAAATTTATATTTGGATGATTTATGAATATTCATGTAATTACGATTGATGGGCCAAGTGGTTCTGGTAAAGGAACTTTGGCAACCAAAATCGCGCAATACTATCATTATCACTTGTTGGATTCTGGGGCGCTATATCGGTTGCTTGGTTTGTCATTGGAAAAAAGAAAATTACTTGAAGTTTTGCAAGATAATTTAACTGAGTGTGTTGAGATTGCCCGTAATCTACAGATTGAATTTGTGGCAACAGAACAAGGTATTCGGGTTTTATTGGATCATGAAGACGTATCACAGGTTATTCGTACTGAAGAAGTGGGTGCATTTGCATCTCGAGTTGCAGTCGTTCCTGAATTACGTGATGCGCTGTTACAACGCCAGAGAGATTTTGCCCAGTTGCCTGGTTTAATCGCAGATGGCCGTGATATGGGAACAGTTGTATTTCCTGAGGCGCAAGCAAAAATTTATCTAACAGCATCTGCAGAGTCAAGAGCTGAGCGTCGCGTAAAACAGTTGCAGAGCATGGGTGAGGATGCTAAAATAGATGACATTTTAGCTAATATACAAGCACGCGATAAACGAGATATGGAGCGCAAAGTCGCTCCACTTAAGCCAGCTGTAGATGCTTTGGTGATTGATAGCTCATTGTTAACAATCGATGAAGTGTTTACGCAAATGGTCAATTATATCGATGTGCAGTTAGCCAAAGCATTTTAAAGCTTGACACATCACTTGATCAGATTTATGGATGATATGTCAGCGTAACTAAACCAGCCTTGACTGATCCAAGACTGTTGAATTTATCAGGTATAACATGACCGAATCTTTTGCAGCCCTCTTTGAAGAAAGCGAATTAAATCTAAACGTTGAAAAGGGTGCAGTCATCCAAGGTGTTGTAGTAAGCATCGATGACGACTGGGTAACTGTTGACACTGGCCTTAAATCTGAAGGCGTTGTTGACCGTGCAGAATTCTTAAATGACCAACGTGAACTTGAAGTTCAAGTTGGTGATACTGTTGATGTTGTTGTTGAAGCGCTTGACAACGGCATGGGTCAAACAGTTTTGTCACGTGAAAAAGCAAAACGTGCTGAAACTTGGACTAAACTTGAAAAAATCTTTGAAGATGGCGAAATCGTTACTGGTGTTATCTCTGGTAAAGTTAAAGGCGGTTTCACTGTTGACATCGGTCCAGTTCGTGCGTTCTTGCCAGGTTCTTTGGTAGACACTCGTCCTATCCGTGATACAACTCACCTTGAAGGTAAAGAGTTAGAGTTCAAAGTTATCAAACTTGATGCTAAACGTAACAACGTTGTTGTATCTCGTCGTGCTGTTATGGAAGCTGAATCTTCAGCTGACCGTGAAGCTCTTCTTGCTCAGCTTGAAGAAGGTCAAACAGTTACAGGTACAATTAAGAACCTTACTGATTACGGTGCATTCGTTGATCTTGGCGGTATTGATGGTCTTCTTCATATCACAGATATGGCTTGGAAACGCATCAAACATCCTTCAGAAGTGGTTGAAGTTGGTCAAGAAGTTACTGTTAAAGTACTTAAATTTGACCGCGAACGTAACCGTGTTTCACTAGGTCTTAAACAACTTGGTGAAGATCCATGGTTAGCGATCATGAGCCGTTACCCTAAAGGTTCTATCGTTAAAGCGCGCGTAACTAACCTTACTGACTACGGTTGTTTTGCTGAAATCGCTGAAGGCGTTGAAGGCTTAGTTCACGTTTCTGAAATGGACCACACTAACAAAAACATCCACCCATCTAAAGTTGTTCAGATCGGTGATGAAGTTGATGTAATGGTTCTTGAAGTAGACGAAGAACGTCGTCGTATCTCTCTTGGTATCAAACAAACTCGTGCTAACCCATGGGAAGAGTTTGCTAAGAACCATGATAAAGGCGAAAAAGTTTCAGGTACTATCAAGTCAATCACTGATTTCGGTATCTTCATCGGTTTACCTGGCGGTATCGATGGTCTAGTTCACTTGTCTGACATTTCTTGGAATGAACAAGGCGAAGAAGCAATCCGTCGTTACAAGAAAGGTGACACTGTTGAAGCGGTTATCCTATCTGTAGATGCTGAAGGCAACCGTATCAGCCTTGGTATCAAACAATTGAATAGCGATCCATTCAACGATTTCTTGGCTGCTAACGAACGCGGTGCGCTTGTTAAAGGTACTGTAACTGCAGTTGATGCTCGTGGTGCTACTGTTAAGTTAGCTGACGAAGTTGAAGCAACTCTTAAAGCATCTGAAATCAACCGTGATCGCGTTGAAGATGCGACTAAATTCTTAGAAGTTGGTCAAGAAGTTGAAGCTAAAATCATCAATGTTGACCGCAAATCTCGCTCTATCAACTTGTCTATTAAAGCAAAAGATGAAGCAGAAGAGAAAGAAGCTGTTGCTAACTTGCGTCAAGTAGCTGCGACTGGTCAAGACAATGGTCCTAAGACTATTGGTGATTTGATTAAAGCTCAAATGAAGTAATAACGTAAAAAGGTTGAAAATTAGTGTAACTAATTGATACTTTTTATTTAATTACTGTAAACGGTAGCGTAGTATTGGTATACTGCGCTACCGTTTTGTATTTAAACGGGTTATTATCAATTGACTGATAAATCGATATAAACCAATGAGGTCATAGATGACTACAGAAGCACTTAATAAATCTGATTTAATACAACGTATTTCTTTGAAAAATCCACATTTGGCTGAGCCTCTTGTTGAGGAAGCTGTCAAGATTATGATTGATCAAATGATTGAGGCGTTGTCATCGGACAATCGTATTGAAATCCGCGGTTTTGGGAGTTTTGCGCTACATCACCGTGAACCACGTGTAGGACGTAACCCTAAAACAGGTAAATCTGTTGAAGTGGCAGCAAAGGCCGTTCCTCATTTTAAACCGGGTAAAGCATTGCGTGATGCTGTCAATGAAGCTGGAAGTGAAAAATAACTAAAACAGCATGCTGATGTAGGAGGCCTTATGCGCTTTATCCTTATTCTTGTATTGATTATATTGTTTGGCTATTCATTGGCTTTGGTTTTACAAAATGGCACTGAGTTAAGTGTAGATCTGTTATTTACTCAGGTTCCTGCTATGCGTTCAGGCTTAATGTTATTATTAACGTTGGCTTTAGGTGTGGTGCTGGGGTTGTTGCTAGGCGTACAGGTTTTTCGTGTGTTTCAAAGTCGTTGGGAAATCCAGCGCTTACGTAAAGATATTGATCATTTACGTAAAGAGCAGATTCAAAGCGCACAACTGGCTGCTACAGAAGCAATTACTCACAGTAGGCAAGAAAAAACTGTTTTGGATATTAGCCCAGAAGATAAAAGCCCATTATAATGGGCTTTATTTTTGGTTGGAATTAATCTCTTGAGTATTATTGTTGCCTTAGATGCGAAAAGCCAAGCCCAAGCGTTGACCATTGCTGAACAGCTTGACCCTGAACTTTGCCGAGTGAAAGTAGGTAAGGAACTATTTACTCATGAAGGTCCTCAGATTGTAAAAGCTTTACATCATCTTGGATTTGAAGTCTTTTTGGATTTGAAATTTCATGACATTCCAAACACAACTGCACAGGCCGTGTGTGCCGCTGCAGATTTGGGTGTGTGGATGGTAAATGTCCATGCTTCTGGCGGTCGCAAAATGATGGAAACTTGTGTTGAGAGACTAAAAGCTGGAAATTATGCAACCCAATTGATCGCAGTTACCGTATTAACGTCTATGGGGCGTGAAGATTTACGTGATATTGGTTTAGATGTTGAGCCAGTTGATCAGGTTCGCCGTTTAGCAAAATTAACCTATGACTGTGGTTTAGATGGTGTTGTGTGTTCAGCACAAGAAGCTAAAATTTTGCGTCAGGATTTGGGGAGTGAATTTGCTCTCGTAACTCCAGGCATTCGCCCTGCAGGTTCAAATGCAGATGATCAAAAGCGTATCGTGACACCTGCACAGGCAATGCAGGATGGTTCTACACATCTAGTTATTGGTCGACCAATTACTCAAGCACAACACCCTCAGCAAGTGTTGCGAGATATTTTGGCAACCATATAATTTCCTTTAAATACTCGTTTAATGTTAAAAAAGGCGTGCAATTTTGCCGCCTTTTGCAATTTCAGGGTAAAAAAACTTGAAATCAGGCTTTGCTTTATAAAATAATACGGTTGGATTGTGCTGCAAATCATATGGATAAATATATAATTTATTCAGATTTTTATGGTGCAAGGGAATGAATGTTTAAAATGATTGTATTTATGATTAGGTTTATTGCCTAAGACATAAAAATCACAGCCAAATTCGCATAACGTTGTTTATTGACACGAAATATTGAAGCATATGTTTAATTCTAAATCTGAAAATCTGACTCATGCCGCGGCATTATCGCCTGTGGAACGTTATGCGAAAGCATTGTCTTCAGGGCAGTTTATGCCAGATGATGCGCAGGCTCAGGCAGTGCATGAGCTAGAACGAGTCTGGCAAGAGTTGCTAAACCGTTATAAAGCGTCAAAAAAAGCGTTCCGCCGCTTTCGCCGCCAAACCACACCACAAGGTGTGTACATGTGGGGTGGGGTGGGGCGCGGTAAAACTTGGTTGATGGATCAGTTTTTTGATTCAATTCCATTTCGACGTAAAACCCGAATGCATTTTCACCATTTTATGCAATATGTGCATAAGGAATTAAACAAACTTTCAGGGCAGCGTAACCCTTTGGATTTGGTTGCGGATCAGATTTATAAAGATGCGGTCATTATTTGTTTTGATGAATTTTTTGTATCGAATGTGACCGATGCGATGATTTTGAGTGATTTGTTCCAAAAGTTGTTCCAACGAGGGATCACTTTGGTTGCGACATCAAATATTGCACCAGATGGCTTATACAAAAATGGTATTCACCGAGATCGTTTTCTGCCAACCATTGAAATGGTCAAGGAAAACTGTGCTGTTTTAAACGTAGATGCAGGTGTGGATTATCGTTTACGGGTATTGAAGCAGGCAGAGTTGTTTAAGTATCCACTTACACCTGAAGCAGACCGATGGATTGATGAGCGTTTTCATGCACTGACTCAATCACAGCATATTGTCAAAAGTAATATTGAGATTAACCACCGCCAGATTGAAACACTTGGCCATAGTCAGGATGTATTGTGGTGCGAATTTAAAGAGTTGTGTTTAAAACCACGCAGCCCTGCTGATTTTATTGAAATTGCGAATATTTACAATACGGTACTGGTCAGCCATATTCCACATTTAACTGATCAGCTTAGTGATGCAACCCGACGCTTTATTTATTTGGTTGATGAGTTTTATGACCGTGGCGTCAAGTTATTGTTGACTTCACAAGACAGTATTATTGAAATTTATTCAGGTGAAAAGCTGGCATTTGAAATTGAGCGGACACGCTCGCGGTTGCTTGAAATGCAGTCGGATGATTATTTGAATTCTGAGCATCATCATATAGAGCAAACATTTGATAAAAAAGAAGAAATATAAAAATAAAAGCGCCGAAAAGGCGCTTTTATTTTCTTACATCTGGGTAAAATAAAAGCATAGACGCTATTGGCTAAAATTTGTTAGAGTCAATCTGGCTGCAATGATGACGAGTGGCACTTTAGTCTAATTACAGGTCCTTTAAAAATAATTTACATCCTTTTTTTTTGTATTTTATTTTTATATATCAATGATATGGTGGGATAGTGTTGGTTTTAAAATATTCACTATTTCGCAACTTAATAAAGCTATTCAGCCCAGTATAAATGTTTATACTGAATACTTCGGTAATAAAAAGTAGCACAATCAGGAAAGACAATGACTGCACGTATTCAAAAAGGCAAACTTGCAATTGCTAAGGAATTGTACGATTTTATTGAAAATGAAGCTCTACCTGGTTCAGGTTTAGACAGCGACAGCTACTGGAAAGGATTTGAACAAGTTGTTGTTGATCTTAGCCCTAAGAACAAAGCGCTTTTAGCCAAGCGTGATGAGCTTCAGGCTAAAATTGATGAATGGCATCGCAATAACACATTTAAATTAGAAGCTTACAAGGCTTTTCTGACTGAAATTGGCTACTTATTACCCGAAGTAGAAGATTTCCAAATTACAACTGAAAATGTGGACGAAGAAATTGCATTGATTGCAGGTCCACAATTGGTTGTTCCTGTGCGTAACGCACGTTATAGCCTAAACGCTGCCAATGCACGTTGGGGTTCATTGTATGATGCACTTTATGGTTTCGATGTCATTCCTGAAACTGATGGTGCAGAAAAAACCAAAGCTTATAACCCTGTTCGCGGCGAAAAAGTTGTAGCATTTGCTAAAAATTTCTTAAATGAAATTTTCCCTTTAGTTCAAGGTTCTCATGCAGATGTAGTGTCGTATACAGTTGAAAATAACCAATTGGTTGTTACACTCAAAGACGGCACAAAAACTACACTTGCAAAAACAGCATTGTTTGTTGGTTATAATGGTGATCCTGCTCAGCCGACAGAAATTGTACTGAAAGAAAATGGTTTGCATGCAATTGTGCAAATTGATGCCAATAGCCCAATTGGTAAAACAGATAGCGCTAGCGTGAAAGATATTGTGCTAGAAGCTGCTGTAACGACGATTCAGGATTTGGAAGATTCAGTTGCGGCTGTTGATGCTGAAGAAAAAGTGGAAGGCTATCGTAACTGGCTTGGTTTGATGAAAGGAACTTTAGAAGATTCTTTTGAAAAATCAGGCAAAACAGTTAAACGTGCTTTGAATCAAGATCGTAGCTATCACAATTTGGTGGGTGGTACGACTACCGTTCATGGTCGCTCACTGATGTTGTTGCGTAATGTTGGTCATCTAATGACAAACCCAGCAATTTTAGTCGATGGTGAAGAAATTTACGAAGGCATCATGGATGCTTTGGTAACTCCATTGTTGTCTAAGGTTGATATTTTGGGACAAAATACAGTTAAGAACTCTCGCAAAGGTTCAATGTATATTGTTAAACCAAAAATGCACGGTCCTGAAGAAGTTGCATTTGCAGTTGAATTATTCGAACGTGCAGAACAATTGATTGGCTTGCCAGCGAAGAGTTTGAAAGTCGGTATTATGGATGAAGAGCGTCGTACATCTGTAAACTTGAAAAACTGTATTGCAGCAGCAAAAGATCGTACCATTTTTATTAATACAGGCTTCATGGACCGTACCGGTGATGAAATCCATACCTTTATGGAAGCAGGTCCAATGGTGCGTAAGGTTGAAGTGAAAAACCAAAAATGGTTTGCAGCTTATGAAAACCGTAACGTGATGATTGGTCTACAATGTGGTCTACGTGGTAAAGCACAGATTGGTAAAGGCATGTGGCCAAAACCAGATTTGTTGCTTGATATGTATAAAACCAAAATTGAGCATCCCCAAGCAGGTGCTTCATGTGCATGGGTTCCATCTCCATCGGGTGCGGTGATTCATGCGATCCATTATCATCAATGCAATGTATCTGAGCGTCAGCAAGAACTCTTATCTGAATCAGCATTGCCTTTAGATGATTTGTTGACACCTCCTTTAGCTGCTGAAACTAACTGGACAGCTGAAGAAATCACTAAAGAACTTGAAAATAACTGTCAAGGGATCTTGGGTTACGTGGTACGTTGGGTTGACCTTGGTGTAGGTTGTTCTAAAGTTCCAGATATTAATGATGTTGGTCTGATGGAAGACCGCGCAACCTTACGTATTTCTTCACAGCACGTTGCGAACTGGTTGCGTCACGGTATCGTAACTCAGGCACAAGTTGAAGAAGTCTTGCATCGTATGGCAAAAGTGGTTGATGAGCAAAATGCCAATGACCCAGAATATACAGCGATGTCAGCAGATTTTGACAACAATATTGCGTTCAAAGCTGCTTCTGATCTGATTTTTAAAGGTGCAGAGCAACCAGCAGGTTATACAGAACCTCTATTGCATGCAGCACGTTTAAAATTGAAAGGTTACACAGGTGATTAATCATCTGAACTAAAAAAAGCCTCTTCGGAGGCTTTTTTTTATGTCTGTAAAATAGCGTTTAGATTGTCTCAATTAGAAAAAATATGATTTTTCATTGATAATAAGTCGAGACAGTCAAATTTGATTCGAATATGTGCGCGAATTTCAAGCCTCTAACACTCACTCAACTTCAGCAATTACAGCTACCTGCGATTGATTTTGAATATGCTGATGAAGTTTACCCAATGGGAAACTGTCCTTTACTGTTTCAGTCAGAGCGAGGGTTAGAATGGCGTAAAGTCATGTTTGGTTTAGTGCCAAAATGGGCGACAGATGTAACGGTTGCCAAGCATACTTATAATGCTCGGCAGGAAACGCTGCTGCAAAAACCAAGTTTTCAGGCATCAATCTTGAAATGCAAATTTGGTGTGATTCCTGTTACAGAGTTTTATGAAAGTAAATATATTGATGATAAACCGCAGCGTTGGGGTGTTAAACGGAAAGACGGGCAGGCTTTCTTTATCGCAGCTTTATATGAAATCGTGAAGATTGGAGAGCAAATTATTCGTTCTGCAACTATGCTGACGATGGATGCCCTAGATCACCCGATGATGAAAGACTTTCATGAGCCTGGAAATGTAAAACGTTCAGTGATTGTTGTTCCGCATCAGCATTTAAAAACATGGCTAAATTGGAAAAGCCCAGATATTACCAGTTTTGTTGAGGGTTTTCCTGTAGATGAATTTGAATGTTTGCATGTACCCAAACAAAAACTAATGAAACAAACACCTCAACTCAACATGTTTGAATAAAAAAAAGCACCTATTTTATAGGTGCTTTAGAACTGACAACTTGCCCAGAGGAATTAATGTCCACCAAGCAAGATTTGTGCAATTACGCCTGTTGCGATGGCAATAAGAACGTAGTCGCCATTAATGCGAACCCAACGATGACCACGTGGAGGCGCTGGTAAATCATGTGAACGCCAGTCACGAACCTGATATTCGTAACCACGGTATTGAGGGGGAACTCGTCCGCCTCTACGCCATTCTTGACCTGGTCGTGGCATATCATGGCGATATGCTTGATGGTTTTGCTGGTAGCGAGGAGTCCAGTGGTGATCATCGCGACGATCGTTTGACTGATGTTGTTGATAACCACCATCATGGCGATTTTGATCTTGGTGCATGTTTTGATACATGTTCTGATCTTGATGCATGTCACGACGATCATTGGGTTGGTTTTGTTGAGGGCCGCCACGGTAGTTATCATTTGGGTCTGCAAATGCTGCGCCTGCGGATAATGCGGTAGTCATTGCTAAAGTGATTGCCATTAATTTGGTTTTCACGAGATTTCTCCAGTTGACTGTGCTTGGCGCATATTATTTTATTTGTGTATTTATCATTAATAAAAAATAATACGTTATCAAGCTAAGTAAATTGAATCTGACATATTAAAATTCATCTTTATTTGTACAGATAAAAACTATACGCATAAATATATTGTCAGATCTTTAAACATAAATATTGGAGAGAATGTCTTCTAGCCAATATCTTACCTGTTGCTAACTTATCAATATATTACGTGTAAATAATGGAGATACGACAGTATTCTATTAAAGCTGAATAGATAAGCTGTAACCTTATGCTAATTTGCGAGTTATTTTAAAAAACATCAATACCATCTTTGTATGTGAGATGTTCTACCAGATAGTCGATAAAAACTCGAACTGCAGGCAGCATGCCACGTCGAGAAGGATAAACAGCATGTAAAATACCATGCGGTGCTTTCCATTCAGGCAGGACACGAACAAGTTCGCCTGTTTTAACATAGTCGGCGGCAATCGAGTCAGGTAATAAAGCAATACCACAATTTTGTCGAGCCAGCTGACACAGCATCATCAAGTCTGAGCCCATCACAATGGGATTAATTTTAATTTTAATCGGTTGATTTTGTTGATTATGTAATACCATAAACTGATCTGCATGTTCATCTACCATGCTCAGTACTTTATGCTCACTTAATTGTTCTGGGCTTTTCAAATCACCATACTGATTCAGATATGCTTGACTCGCGAAAAGATGTTGTTCATGTCGGTCAAATTTACGCACAATCAGTCCAGGGTCATCATCAATTTTTGCACGAACGCGTAAGGCGACATCAACGCCTTCATTAATGACATCGACACGACGATTGCTGACGATGAGTTGTAAACGAATTTCTGGGTAACGCTTCAGAAAGTCGGGAAGAATTTTGGTAAATTCATTCTGAGCAACTGAAACAGGTACGCTGACTTTGACAATACCGCGTGGTTCAACACTCAAATGGTCGATCAGATCATGTGCGGCTTGTGCGGCATTCATCATGACTTGAGCGTGACGGTAAATATTCATACCGATATCCGTCACCGCAAAATGACGTGAACTACGCTGAATCAGGCGAACACCTAAACGTTCCTCTAAATTATATACACGGCGACTTAATTTAGATTTGGGAATGTCTGTAGCACGTTCAGCTGCACTGAACCCGCCATGTTCAACCACCAAAGCAAAACAGTAAAAATCGTCTAAATCGCTGAGCATTAAAAAGCCGACCTGAGAGATAAAGTATTTAGAAAATATACGTTCTTATAAACAGATACAAGTTTTAAATGTTATGCAGCAAGATTTCCTGAACCTGCTGATACTCTTTTAAACGTAAAAAGTCCCGTTCGGTTGGATGGGTGATTCGGCTCAGATCCATATTGTCTGCAACATCGGCAAGTTTGACTTCTCGAGCAATGGGGTTTTTGACAGCACGCCATGCGGCTTCTATACGATTTTCACCTTCTTTTTTGGTGAGGGCACAAACGGCATCAATAACATCTTGATTAAAACCCAAGGAAATGAGATCGACAATTGTTGCATCGGTATCTTCTATGACATCATGCAGTACAGCAACAATTTGCTGTATTTCATTCTTCATTTTTAACATTAAACGCAGTGGGTGAAGAATATAAGGTTGACCTGCTTTATCGACCTGTCCTGCATGTTTGCGTGTTGCAAACGTAATGGCTTTTTCCAGAGTTGCCATGCTGAGTTCCTTGAAAGATGTTCGACTCTTTTTGCTAAAATTATAACCAATTTCAAAGTATACAATGCTATTTGGCATAAAATATTTTAAACTATACTATCTGAAAAAAATGATATTTTATGAATTACCAGCTTATTGAAATTCAGGGTGAGCAGACAAACCTTGCTTGTCCGTATTGTCAGCATGTTGTGCTGAATTGGGAAGAAGAACAGTATGTGCAGCCTTGCGAGCATACGGCATTTGTTGCGATGGATTTGGGGTTTGAATATATTGCAGACCAGTTTGAGCGTTGTTTGCCCCATTCGGTTGATGATATTCATACACACGAAATGAATGTATTTGAAGAAATCACTCATGCTCAGGTAGAGCAGTTGTTTATTTATAAAATGGAATTGGGAGTAGCCGATTTATATCGCTATGTTGGAATTACACTGTTTTAGCCATGTTTTTACAGCCCAACAGCCGCACATTTGCAAGCCTGGACGCAGATTATTCAGATTGGCATAAAGGACGAGATCAATTTTCTCTCTGGTATTTAGAGATAGACGATCCCGCCTGTAGCGAGTATTTGAAGCAAATACAGCAGCAATTTCAATCTTATCTATATATGCCTAACCGTCGACGGTGGCATATTACATTGTTTGTATGCGGGTTTTGGCAATCGCCATTTCATTTACAGCATTTACCTGATCATTTTCACGAACGCCAGCTCGAGCAACAGATTGAATTGTTGCAGCAATTACAGGTAAATACTTTTGAGCTTAAATTGGGGCGGGTACGCAGCTTCCAAAGTGCTTTATTTGTAGACGTAATTGATGAACAAAATATTTTATTACAGCTACGCCGCTGTTTTTGGCCTGTTGCAAAAGAAATTGATGCAATCATTTATTGTCCACACGTAACGCTAGGCTTGTATCGGGATGAATTTGCTGCCAATCCCATTTTAGAACAGATAGAGCAAATACCAGTTCAACCATGGACAGTTAAATTTCGATATTTGACTTTTGGTTCATATCAGGCACGCCAATTACAAGGTGAATTGTCCGCACATTATCATTTTCATTTAGGTTAATTTTATTTATGTTGCATTTCGTATTGGGAGGAGCGCGTTCAGGAAAAAGTCATTATGCTGAACAGCTTGCACTGGCAACACAAAAACCGCGAGTGTATATTGCTACGGCTCAGGCAGTTGATCAGGAAATGCAGGAGCGTATCCATCATCACCAGCAGCAACGGGATCAAAATTGGCAGTTGGTTGAAGAGCCGATATATTTGGCAGAGCGTTTGCAGGAATTGGATGCTGAACATCAGGTGATTTTAGTTGATTGTTTAACCGTTTGGATGAGTAATCTTCTCTGTGCACAAGATCCTGATTTACAGTCACGTGAATGCTTGAAATTATTGAAATTATTACCTAATTTAAAATCGGAAGTCATTCTGGTCAGCAATGAAACGGGACTCGGGGTTGTGCCGTTGGGGGAAATTACACGTCGCTTTGTCGATGAGTCTGGACGCTTACATCAGGCTTTGGGGCAGATCTGTCAACATGCGGTATTTTGCGTTGCTGGATTTCCGATACAATTGAAAGGAGAAGAAAAATGAGTTGGTGGTTACAGCCATGTCGTAATATCGATGGTGTATTTCAAGAAAAAGCATTGGAAAGACAGGCTCAACTGACAAAACCTGCTGGGGCATTGGGGGATTTGGAAGAGTTAGCAGTCACTTTGGCAGGTTTGCAGCGTACCGAGCATCCCAATATTGATCATGTCTGGATTAGCTTGTTTGCAGGGGATCATGGCGTGATGGAAGAAAATATTTCTGCTTATCCGCAAGCTGTCACCCGACAAATGCTTCAGAATTTTATATCGGGTGGCGCTTCAATTAGTGTCATTGCCAGACAGCATCAAGCACATTTACAGGTGATTGACTGTGGGACGGTCGGTGAGGCTTATGATTATTCAGGCGTGCAGCAACATCCAATTGCAGCAGGGACACAAAATTTTGTAAAAACGGTTGCCATGAGTGAAATCCAGTGCATTGCTGCGATGACAATTGGTAAAAATAGTGTCGATCAGGCGGTAGAACAGCATAGTAATTTGTTTATCGCAGGTGAGATGGGAATTGGCAATACGTGTTCAGCATCAGCACTGGCATGTTTGTTATTAAATGAACCTGCCGAAGTACTTACAGGGGTAGGGACTGGTATTGATCATGCAAAATTACAACATAAAAAACAGGTGATTGAGCAAGCGATTGAATTACATCAACCTGATGTACAGGCAGATCCAATTAAAATTTTAGCTGCAGTCGGTGGTTTTGAAATTGCTGCAATGGTTGGGGCGTATTTGCGCTGTGCACAAGTTGGTATTCCAATGCTGGTCGATGGTTTTATTAGCTCTGTGGCAGCTTTGATTGCAGTGCAGATTCAACCTAAAGTCCGTACATGGATGTTGTTTGGGCATCAGTCTGCGGAGTATGGGCATCGCCGTATTTTGAAAGAGTTACATGCACAGCCAATTTTGCAATTGAACTTGCGTCTGGGTGAGGGAAGTGGAGCAGGTGTTGCTCTAAGTGTCCTCAAAATGGCATGTATGCTGCATAATGAAATGGCAACCTTTCAACAAGCTGCGGTAACAGGTGAAAAGCAATAAAATGCTGCAATTGGATGTATTGCGGCATGGACAAACAATACAGGGACATACCTTGCGTGGGCATCTGGATGATGCCCTGACCGCCGAAGGCCACCAACAAATGCAGGATACGATAGCCTTATATTTACAACAGCATCCTGTTTGGGATGCAATAGTGGCATCACCCTTGCAGCGCTGCCTCAGTTTTGCTCAAGATATACAGCAGCAGTTTGGTTTGCCTATCGTCACGATGCCGCAGTTTAAAGAGTTGTATTTTGGGGATTGGGAAGGTCTGACTTTACAATATATTCATGAAACTCAGCCAGAACAGTTAGGACGATTCTGGCAAGACCCTTGTCAGTATGCGCCACCACAAGGGGAAAATTTACTGGATTTTCAGAACAGGTTACAGCAGGGCTGCCAAATGCTGCTTAATCAGGCACAGCAGCAAGATTGGCAAAAGGTATTGCTAGTTTGTCATGGCGGTGTGATTAAGTGGTTAAAATGCATGGCTCGACAACAACCACTTACTCAACTGCTGACTATGCCGGCTGAACTTGCCAGTATTCAAGCGATATATCTCAAGCAAAATGAACACTTGCAACTGTCAATTCAAGAGTAAATCCTATGATGCCATTTTGGATCGCATTGCAGTTTCTAACCATTTTTCCTATACAGTTGAAACAGTTACCTAGTCCGCGGCAAAATGCTTATTCACTCGCTTTTTATCCTGTGATTGGTTTGTTCCTCGGCGGATTCATCTTTGGCATGGCGTGGGGGCTTAATGCTGTTCATTTACCTGTTTTGCTTTCTGCCAGTCTGATTCTAACGGTTTGGGTCATTATAACGGGTGGATTGCATCTGGATGGTTTGGCCGATACGGCCGATGCTTGGGTGGGGGGATATGGTGATCGCGAACGCACTTTAAAGATCATGAAAGATCCACAGTGTGGTCCAATTGGCGTGTTGAGTCTGGTTTTGAGTTTATTGCTCAAATTTTCCAGCATTTATGTCATTTTACAAACCCAGCACCTGTATGGGCTGGTGATCATTCCTGTCTTAGGGCGCTTAACAGCCTTATTTTTATTTCTCACTTGTGACTATGTACGGGCACATGGACTGGGTTCATCCTTTTTGCAGGATTTACCTCGCAAGCTTTTATGGTTTATATCATTTATTTGTCTGCTCGCATGTAGCGTCTTGGGATGGGTAGGGCTTGTGGTGACAGCCGTGTTTTGTAGCTGTTTGGGGTATTTACGTCATGTATTTGTACGCCGTTTAGGTGGAATTACAGGTGATACCGTGGGGGCTAGTATTGAAATTTCTGAATGTGTGAGCTTACTTAGCCTTGCAATCCTGCTATCAATGCGACTTTTTTGACACAGAACAACTCACTTATATTTTTACAAAACGAATCACAATGCGAAGAATTTTAACAATTACAAAAGATTCTCATTTGAAGATTTGTGTTATAAAAAAATCACCAATTAGATCAGGATGAGGAATCGAGTTATGCGAACGATTCATATTCAAGTGAAAGATCAATTTGATGTGTACCATATGGCAAAAGCTGTATTGAAAGAATTGGCAGATAGAGAGGACTCTGAACAGTATTCTTTAGAGCAAAAAGTTGATTTTATTGAGATTTATGGAGAACGGATTTTACCATCAACCGAATTGCTTTTTCAAAGTGAAGCTAATTGTAAAATCTATAAAGTTATTGAAAATTAACTAGTTGAACGTGTATGGTTCAGGTAGATAGTAAATGCTATTTATCTGAACCTTTGATTATTTTCCCTATATTTTTTCATTTTGTATGAACAGGGTGATCTAATTTTGTGTGTTTCATCACAGTATTTTTAAACGATGCGAAAGAATATTAAAATTGAATTTACCTGTCTGTCAGAGAAAAATTACTGATGATACAAATACATGGTTGAATTTAATGTTGTATAAAAAAGTTAATGAATGCAATTTTGAGTATTTAAAGATTATAAAATTATATTTTTTTGTTATTGAATTGTTTCTTAAAATGCTGTATAAAAAATACTCAACTTACCTGAGAGAGGTGGGATATGACAACTTTAGAATTATTATTAACGTCATCATCTGTATTAATGCTAATCACCATCGTGTATGCCTTCGGACAGATGTTTAATTGGGCTATTTCATAAAATGAGTAAAGCACCTTCGGGTGCTTTGTTATTTTGGAATGGTGATCACTTGTTCTTTCAGGTTATGTGGTTTAATCAAAAAACATGAATCTCTTGTTCTGATCACGATATAGAGCCAAACGCCAAAATCGTAACACAGCAGTATTTTCACAAAATATTCTTTCAGAACGGTTTTGCTGTGATACTAAATTAAGTCATTGCTTATAGTGATTATGCTATCTTTAAAGTGAGCTGTATTTTTATGGGTTTGCACGAGTTCGATGTTTTCTGCCTATATGATTTTAGCTTTTGCAATTATTGCCGAAGTTTTAGGAACAACTTTTCTGGTTAAATCAGAAGGGTTTAGCAAATTATTACCATCTCTTTTGGTAGTTATTTTTTATACTGCATCATTTTATGCACTTTCTCAGGTCACCAAAACGCTGAATATCGGTGTGGTCTATGCCATCTGGAGTGGAGTCGGCATTGTCTTTACAGCAATGATTGGCTATTACGTATTTAAGCAAGCTCTAGATACACCTGCATTTATTGGGATCGGATTTATTATTGCAGGTGTATTCATTATTAACTTGTTTTCCAAAACGGTTGGGCATTAAGTTAAATGGTTGAAAAAGCTAGTTTTGCACCAAAAGTTAAAAATAAAATACCAACTGCACAGGTGGCCAGACTGGCTAGGCGCTGCTGCTGAGAAAAGTAACGCGCCAATTTTCTGCCACCAAAAATCAGGCTGGTTAAATAACTGAAACTAATGAACTGTAAAATCACAGCAAGAATCAGAAAACTGAGCATCGGTGCAGAACTATTTGGGTCAACGAATTGCACAAAAAAAGACAGAAAAAACAAGATAGCTTTAGGGTTTAGTAAACTGATGGTTAGGGCAGTGCGAAATGGATGCAATGCGGTCATGGTCGGTTCACTTGTTGATGTAACTTCTGTGGCAACAACTGGATTTTTAGCATTTTTCCAAATACCAATACTGTGCAAAAACAGTTTTATGCCTAAATACGCCAAATAGCCTGCACCCAATACTTTCAGAATCGTAAAGATGACTGGGTAAGCATGGATTAAAGATACAGCTCCTAGCACTGTCGCCAAAATCAGTATGCTATCTCCTGTTAAAATGCCGAGAGCAGCTTGATAGCCTCGTTTGATTCCATAACGCGACGCTGTCGCTAACAGATATAAGGAATTTGGACCAGGAAGTAAAACAATTAAAATCGTACCAATAATAAATCTTGGTAAATCAATAATCCCAAACACGATAACCGACCATAAATAATAAAACCGAAACTGTTTAAATCAGTTTCGGTTGTTATAAAAAAGAGAATATATTTTAGTTCTTTAATTCAGCAGTGACACCCAAAGATTGTCTTAATAAAGCACTGAGTTGTTCACGAGCTTTAATAAATCCATCAATACCTGCCTGTAATAACTGAAATGCCATAAGGTCATGTTCAAGCTGATGTTTGAATTCTGCTTCAGTCAGTTCCGCTTCAGCAGGAATAATGTTTTGTGTTGGAACTAACTGAGCAGTGACCTGACGCTGATCTTCATTCAATTGAGCCAGTAAATTTGGTGCAACTGTCAATAGGTCACAACCTGCCAAAGCTAGAACTTGCTCAATACTGCGGAAACTTGCACCCATCACCTCAGTTTGAACACCGTGGGCTTTATAATCGTTAAAAATAGCTTTAACAGATAGCACACCTGGATCTTGTTCGATTGGATAATGGTCGACATTTTCTGCTTTTTTATACCAGTCTAAAATACGCCCAACAAACGGTGAGATAAGGGTGACTTTAGCATCTGCACAGGCTTTGGCTTGATGAGAACCAAACAATAGCGTCAGGTTGCAGTGAATACCTTCAGCTTCCAGTGCTTTTGCTGCCTGAATTCCTTCCCATGTCGAAGCAATTTTAATCAGGATACGGTTTTGATCGATCCCATAGCCTTTATACAAGCTCAGTAATTCTTTGGCTTTGGCAATGGTTGCTTCGGTATCGTAAGACAAGCTTGCATCAACTTCCGTTGAAACTCGCCCTTCGATGAGTTTTAGAATTTCTACACCAAACTTGACAGTTAAAATATCAATTGTACGTTCAATCAACTCATCAGCGCATAAGCCTTCTTGTTTGGCTTGGGTATAAGCGGCTTCAATCAGCTCACGGCTGCTTTCTTGGGCTGCTGCTGCAGTAATCAAAGAAGGGTTTGTGGTTGCATCGAGTGGGCGGAATTGTTCAATCGCACTTAAGTCGCTGCTGTCGGCAACAATGGTTGTCAATTTTTTTAATTGGGATAAAGAGGAAGCTGTCATTGTTTAAACTGTTCGATCATGTTTTGAATCTATCTAGTTATAGCATAGCTTTTTGCAAAAAAAATGTGTTTTATTGCACTTTTTTAAGACGCTGTTGTCTTACAAAATCAATTAAAAATTGACTGGCTTGCCCAAGTTGCGCTTCTTTATTCCAGACAAGGTCGATGTAATATTCAAGTTGTGGAGTAATATCCAGAATATCCAGAATCTTCAACTGGGTATATAAATGTGGATTTTGCTCCAACATGGTCAATGGCAATAACCCCCAGCCCAGATTTTTTAAAATCAAAGAAAGCGCAAGCTGATGGTTGTCGGTGCGCCAGTATTGAGTCGAAAACAATAGCTCAGGTTTTAGATGCTGGTCGCGTCCCGTGACAATCACTTGACGGTGACGCTGTAGAGTTTCTAGTGGAATTTGATTTTGCTTTGCCAAGCTGTGTGACAAGCTGACAACAGGCACAATGGTCTCTCGCTTCAGCTCGATAAACGATTCACGATGATCAAGATATTCTCGCTCAAACATCAGGGCAAACTGGACTTGCCCTTGCATCAGCATGCGCAAAGCATCCTCTTGTGGTGCTGAAAAAATATCAAGTTGTAGTGTGGGAAACTGTTGTTCAAGCAGGGCGATATAATCTGTCCATTCCGTATGAATCAGTTCAGATACCACCACAATACTTAACGTCGATTCCAGACCATCACTGAGAGCATTTGCATGCTGTACCCATTGTTGAATCTCCGTCAGCAAATATAGGGTTTTCTCGTAAAGTACCTGAGCCTGTGCGGTCGGTTTTGGTTCACGCCCAACCCGTTCAAAGAGCTGCAAGTTGAGATCAACCTCCAAATTGGCAATCGACATACTGACTGCAGAGGGGACTTTACCAAGCTGGCGGGCAGCAGCAGAAAAAGAGCCTGTTTCCATAACAGTTTTAAAGATATTGAGTTGTTCTTGGTTAATGTTCATTTATATTCATCTATCAATTATTTTGAAAGAATCTAATTCGATTAATCAAAATAATAAAAATAAAATGCAGCAATTCCAAGTAAAAAGAGCTGAAAAATTTTATGTTGATGTCAAAGAAAAGATGGATTCATGCGCTAAGTTATGAAGGTATTTTATTGTTGATCATGACTTCGGTATTAAGTTATATGTTTGAAATGCCTGTGGAACTTACGGGAAGTTTAGGGTTGGCAATGGCAATTATTTCAGTGTTCTGGAATATGCTCTATAACAATCTGTTTGAAAAACTGGAAGGCTATTTAAAATTGCAGCGCAGTATCTGGGTACGTATTCTGCATGCGATTGGTTTTGAAGGTGGATTACTATTTCTGAGCGTACCGCTGATTGCCTATAGTTTAAATCTAGGTTTTTTGAATGCACTACTGCTCGATATAAGTATTACTTTATGCATTTTAGTGTATACCTTTATATTTCAATGGTGTTTTGATGTGATTGAAAGAAAATACAGTTTGAGTCAAACATAATTCTCTCAGGTAGAGAATTAAAAAAAAGTAATTGATCAAAAAAGAAAAATTATAAATTTATGGTGAAATTCCATTATTTACAAAAATGCTAAAATTATTTTGATTTAAAGGCTAGAAAAATCTTATATCAGATAACATTTTGTATAATAAATTATATTTCATATTTAAGTTTAATTAATTATATTAAACAATAACTTATATTTAATATGAATTAAAAAATACAATATAGGAAAAACAATAATTTTTTAAATCTATCTAGAATCTTCGTGATATGGCACGATATTTTGAATATTTGTATGAGATTAATGCAATTGGTCCACTTAAATCATTCAAATTATCGTTGATTTTTCAAGAAACAACATTAATTTATAAACGATTTGTTATAATCACCGCATCCATAAAACATTGAAAGATGATCAATTTGGCAATTCAATGCAGGAATGCAAATTAGTTAAGTTATTTACGCCAATCATCTACATCAGAAATGGAATTTCGAAAATATAGATAAGCACGATTCTGCTTGGAAATAATAGGAACGAGGGGTTTTATGGAAAGCTTTATCTTTTTTAGCCTACCGTATCAAGCATGATGCTTGATTTAGACGAGAACTAGCGATGACAGCACATACCGTTATATATGCACCAATCGGTCAAGCCACACGTTCTGAACAGGTCGTGGAACGATTAGGCAATGCCATTATTGCAGGGTTGCTTGAAGCAAATGAACAACTTCCAAACGAAGCTGATTTATCGCGTCTTATGGGCGTGTCACCTGTAACTGTACGTGAAGCGCTGAATACGCTACGTGTCAAAGGATTAATTGATACGCGTCGTGGACGAAATGGTGGAAGTTTTGTTTGTGAGCTTTCTGCCAATCAAGTATTACAGCAACAGCCTTTACGTCAAGTCAGTAACGAATATCTCGCTGATCTATGCGAGTTTCATAGTGCAATTTTATCGCATAGTGCCAAACTTGCGACGCAACGTACAACACCTCAGCAGTTGTCTAAACTGCATGAACTGATCTTGACTTTTCAAGATGCACAGTCTGCAGATGTGCGTGCCCAAACGGACATGCGATGTTTGTTGATGATTGTAGCCTATGCACAATCTTCGCGTTTAGCCAATCAGGAGCTTGCTATTCAGGCAGAATGGCTGCCACTGGTTGCAACATTGTACAAAAACGATAAAATTCATATGCAAACTGTTGCCGAATATCTAAAACTATTTGCTTGTTTGCAACAGCAGGATGCTGATGCCGCCGCTCAACAGGCACAAAATTTGCTTGATACATTAACAGATCAAATGCTTGAATATAAGTTAACACTTTAAAATCAAACTAAGTTTCTGACACTGTTCGAGCACAAAGAAAAAGTGGTAAAAAAAAGGAAATAAAAGCATGAGCGATATACAGATTGAACAGATTCAGGACTTACTGAACCAAGTAGTTGTCGAAATTACTCAAGCTGCCAACGGACTGGTAGAACAAGCTCGCCACTTACTTTCAGCAGATTCTGTCTTACCAGAAGGTGTAAAATTGACACCTTCAGACCGGTACAAGCTACAACAGCACATTCAAACTGCATTGCAGCATAGCAAGTACAGTCATGGTATGGGATTTGCTGGCTATTCTGCTGAAACGGCAGAAGAACAAGGTTACTGGACGCTCGAATGGTGGTATAAAAAAGATCAAAAAATTCAGCAAGCAGAGTTAGAGAACTATCAGGATTTACAGCAGCGCTTGGATTTTCGCTCATTTGACTGGTTTAATTATCCTGCGAAAAATAAACAACCCTATGTCGATGGGCCTTATGTTGATTATATTTGTAATCATGCCTATACCATTACATTTTCACATCCTGTGATGATCGAACAGCAATTTGTTGGGGTTATTGTGATTGACTTATTGGTATCAACGCTAGATCAGCTTATTTTACCTAGATTGCGGAGATTGGATCAGACGGCTGTCGTCACCAATGATGATGCCCGAATTATTCTATCCAATACGGCAAAATACCGCACAGGTGCATTATTTCGTGAACAGGCGAAAGCGACTCAAAACTTTGTGCCACAAAACCATCCATTTCAGTTGATGCTAATGCAGAATTATTCTTCATCCCGCACTTAGATAAAATTTATGTATATTGGACAGCTTGCAGCATGTTGTAACACAACACCCAAAGCCATTCGCCATTATGAGCAATTAGGTTTGCTTCCTGAACCAAAGCGTTTGGGTAAATATCGCGTATATTCTGATCTGGATATCCGCTTGGTCAAGATGATTCGCCAAGCACAAACCGTTGGTTTTAGCTTGGCTGAAATTCAAGAGCTGGCTTGTATTAAAGCGCAGCAACAGCGCTTTCCCTTGGATATCGCCAAGCAGCTTATGATTGAAAAATGGCAAAAACTAGAACAACAAAAACAGCATTTGATACAGTTACAACAAGATTTGTTAGACCTTGATCAGACCTTGACCCGATTATATGCCGACGAAGAACAACAAATATGTGCTGATGATCTTGCCTAAAATAAACACTTGACTCTGTCCCTAGGGGACGAGTTTATAGTCATGACTCAATGATAAAAGGTAAATGTAATATGAGTCATGTCTTAGAAAAATTTAAAAATAAAACAGCTTTAATTACAGGCGCATCTTCTGGGATTGGACAAGGTTTTGCTGAATATTTGGCAAAACAGGGTATTCACCTGATTATTGTGGCGCGTAGCACAGAAAAATTGCAGCAATTGGCTGAACAGTTACAGCAGCGTTATTCGATTCGAGTCGATTGTATTTCACTAGATTTGGCAAAACTGGATGCCGCATCACAATTATTTGAAACAATTACTCAACAAGGCTTGAGTGTTGATATTTTGATTAATAATGCGGGTTTTGGTAAATGGACAAAATTTTTAGAGCAATCACTACAAAGCTATCAAGAAATGATCCTGCTGAACATGTTGACCGTGACTCAATTAACCCAATTGTTTTTGCCAAAAATGTTACAAGAAAAACAAGGAATTATCTTAAATGTTGCATCAACAGCAGCTTTTCAGCCCTTACCTTATATTGCGGTTTATGGTGCAACTAAAAGTTATGTCTTAAATTTTACTGAAGCGTTGGCAGGCGAGTACCGCAATTCTGGCGTGCAATTGTTGGCACTTTGCCCAGGAAATACCACGACCAATTTTGCAGAGGTTGCACAGGCAAATACAGAGGGTATGCAGGCAATGACGGTGGAGGATGTCATTCAGTCTGCGATTCGTGGATTGGAGAAAAAGCAAACCTTTGTCATTACAGGAAAACTCAACTATTTAACGGCACAGCTTGCGCGAGTGCTGTCACGGCAGTCAATGGTTAACTTGGTTGCAAACATGTTGGAAAAACGCATTGCTTCTGCCTAAATAAAAAACCCCTCAAACGAGGGGTCTTTTTTAGAGGTGATCTAATCGAAAGATTAGATTTTACCTACTAGATCGATAGATGGAGCAAGTGTTGCATCACCTTCTTTCCATTTTGCTGGGCAAACTTCACCTGGATGACCGTGTACGTATTGAGCTGCTTTTACTTTACGAAGAAGTTCTTGAGCATCACGACCGATACCACCAGCGTTGATTTCAACGATTTGGATTTTACCTTCAGGATCGATAACGAAAGTACCACGGTCAGCAAGACCCGCTTCTTCAATTAATACTTCGAAGTTTTTAGCAAGTGCCCAAGTTGGATCGCCAACCATTGGGTATTCAATTTTTTTGATTTCAGCAGAAGAATCATGCCAAGCTTTGTGTGTGAAATGAGTATCTGTAGAAACTGAATAGATTTCCACGCCTAATTTTTTGAATTCAGCGTAGTTGTCTGCAAGGTCACCAAGCTCTGTTGGGCATACAAAAGTGAAGTCTGCTGGATAGAAGAAAAATACAGACCATTTGCCTTTAAGAGTGGCTTCAGTAATGTCAATGAATTGGCCGTTATGAAATGCAGTTGCTTTAAATGGTTTAACTTCAGTATTAATTAAGCTCATCATTATCTCCGTAAGATGGATGGAAGTAGTAATCTGTTTACGAAATTTAGAATAAGAAAAAAAACATCATTGGTAAAATAGTATTTTTTAATGCAAAAAATCGGAAAAATGAATTATAGATTTTTGCAATACCGTTCACTTCTTACAATCAAGATTGTTATGTGCATCTATTGCAAGGTGATAACAGTCACAATCCTATTTCGCATCACTTTGACTCAATATGGCGATTCATAGCTTTGAATTCAAGAGATTGATTCAAAAAAACTTGAAAATGTAATTCTTTCTATCATGATCAGAGTCGAGTAAACTAGCCACTTTTATGTATGAGGATAGCATTCGGTGCAAAGTGATTTAAATATAGATCAATTGGTTATGGTGCGTGACCGACATCGTTTAAATCGACTAGGCAAAACGAAGGATGCAGATCAAAAGCAATACCAAGAATTATTCGAAAAATCGAATGCACAGGTGAAAGCGCGCTTTCAACGCTTACCCAAAATTAAACTCAATCAAGATTTACCTGTTACCCAGTATGCCGAGCGCCTGATTGCGGCTATTCAAAAGCATCAGGTGATTATTGTTGCGGGTGAAACAGGCTCAGGTAAAACAACGCAGTTACCACAAATTGCCATGCTCGCAGGGCGAGGCCTAACAGGCATAATTGGTCATACCCAGCCTCGCCGTTTGGCAGCGCGCAGTGTGTCGCAGCGGATTGCCGAAGAAGTGGGTGAAAAACTCGGTGAGTCGATTGGTTTTAAAATCCGTTTTAATGAACAAGGTTCGAATGATTCAATCGTTCGTTTAATGACGGACGGGATTTTGCTGGCGGAACTTGCACATGACCGTTTTTTAACTAAATATGATACGATTATTATCGATGAAGCACATGAGCGTTCGCTCAATATTGACTTCATCATGGGCTATTTGAAGCAGTTATTGCCAAAGCGCCCAGATTTAAAAGTGATTATTACCTCCGCGACTTTGGACGTAAACCGCTTTAGTGAATATTTCCGTCAAGCCCCGATTTTTGAAGTCGAAGGTCGCAGTTTTCCTGTAGAGGTACGTTATCGTCCAATTTCTGAAATGAATATTGGCGGTAGTGATGACGATGAGTTCGACGACTTTGAAGAAAACTTACCGCGTGCCGTAGTTCAGGCCGTTGAAGAATGTTTCGCTGATGCTGCCGCGAAAGGCCATCCAGAACATGCAGATATTCTGATTTTTTCCAGTACCGAACAGGAAATTCGTGAGCTGCAAGAAACTTTGCAAAAATATGGCCCACGTCATACTGAAATTTTACCTTTATATGCGCGTTTAGCGCTTTCTGAACAGCAAAAGATTTTTAATCCAGGTGGAGCAGGTCGGCGCATTATTATTGCCACCAACGTTGCCGAAACCGCATTGACTGTACCGAATATTCGCTACGTGATTGACAGTGGCTTTGCGCGTATCTCACGCTATAGCTATCGTTCACGGGTACAGCGCTTGCCAATTGAAGCAGTGTCACAAGCAGCTGCCAATCAGCGTAAAGGGCGTTGTGGTCGTATTGCGGCAGGGGTCTGTATTCGTTTGTATAGCGAAGAAGACTTTTTAAGCCGTCCAGAATTTACTGAACCTGAAATTAAGCGAACCAACTTGGCATCGGTGATTTTACAGATGCAAAGTTTGGGGCTTGGTAATCTTGAAGATTTTGATTTTATCGAACCGCCCGATCACCGTTTGGTAAACGATGGTCGTAAGTTGCTGATCGAACTGGGTGCGATGAGTGAACGTAAAAATGAACTGACCAAAGTCGGGCAGATGATGGCAAAAATGCCAATCGATCCACGTCTGGCACGTATGATTGTTGCAGGTTCGCATTTTGGGGTGCTCAAGGAAATTCTGGTGGTGGTCAGTGCACTTGCTGTACAAGATCCACGTGAACGTCCTGCGGACAAACAAACCCAAGCAGATCAAAAACACGCCTTATTTAAAGAAGCGGATTCAGATTTTCTGTTTTATTTGAAACTTTGGGATACGCTGCAAAGCAATCGTGAAGTGATGACAGAAAACAAACGTCGATCATTTGCGCGCCAGCATTTTTTAAGCTGGTTACGACTACGCGAGTGGCGGCAAACGCATCAGCAGTTAGTGGAACTGGCTGAAGGTTTAAAACTGTCGTGGAATGACAAACCCGCTAGTTATGAAAACCTGCACCGCGCCTTACTCACAGGGTTGCTGTCGTTTATTGCCAATAAAACTGATGAACGCAATGTCTATATGGCGGTGCGTCAGCAAAAAGCGCGTATTTTCCCTGCCAGTAGTCTGCATAAACAAGGTGCATCGTGGGTGATGGCATTTGAAATGGTGGAAACTTCGCAGGTGTATTTGCGTACTTTAGCGAAGATTGATCCTGAATGGATTTTGCTGGCCGCACGTGATTTGCTCAAATACCATTATTTTGAGCCACATTGGTCGAAGAAGTCAGGCATTGTGAATGCCTATGCACAAATTTCATTGTTTGGTTTGATTATTGAACCAAAACGCCAGATTAATTTTGAAAAAGTGGATCATGCGGCTGCGCATGAAATTTTCCTGCGCGATGCTTTAACGACAGGTCAATTGGGCATTATGCCGCCATTTTTGAAGCACAATTTACTCAAACTTGAGGAAGTTGAACGCGTTGAAGATAAATTGCGTCGCCGTGATCTGGTGGTGGATGAAGAAACCATTTACCAGTTCTATGCAGCGCGTGTGCCTGAGGACATTGCCAGTCGCCGTACTTTTGAGGACTGGCGTGCAACCATTGAACCGACACAGCCACGTTATCTGTTTGTGGAAGATGATGCACTTTGGCAAAGTGACCGCCCAACCACACAGCAATTTCCTGATTATTTGCACAATGGCGAGCTGCGTTTAGCCACCAGTTACCGTTTTGACCCAAGTCATGATCAGGACGGTGCAACAGTTAAAATTCCAGTTCAGGCATTGCCGCAGGTCGATGAAAATATCTGGTCTTGGGGAATTCCAGGCTGGCGTCTGGATTTGATCGAAGCCTTGCTCAAAGCCTTACCAAAAGATAAGCGCCGTAATATTGTACCGATTCCAGATACCGCTAAAAAATTGTTAAATGCTGTAGATGCTGTGCATTTACGTGAGCATATTTTTAAATATCTGGCATTTGCGTTGCGTGGTGAACAAATTACCGAGAAAGATTTCTCGTTTGAACGCATTGACGCATATCTGATGCCATTTATTGTAGTGGTTGATGAAAAAGGTCGCGTGATTGAAAAAGGTCGTGATTTACCTGAACTCAAGGCACGTTGCCGTACAGAAACTCATCGACCAGTGAAACAGTCTAAAGGGGAGTTCCAAACTTTTCCAGAGCAGTTTGTGTTTGAAGCGGCTCAGAAAGTGACGGGTGTGGTCGTCAAGCAATTTCAGGCACTGGTGCCGACAAAGGCTTTTGCTGAGCTAGATGTTAAAGATGAATCGGGTGTCGTGATTCAGACCTTCAATGATCAAGCTGAAGCCATGCATCAGCATAAGCAGGGGGTGATTCGTTTGGTACATCTGCAACTGGGCGATGCGATTCGCCAGTTGAAAAAACAGATTTCCAAGCCGCTTGCTTTGGCGTATTCACCACTCGGTGACAAAGCCAAACTGGAACAAATGTTGGTTTATGCCACTTTGGATGAAGCGATCAATGAATTGCCAGTCGATGCCAAAGCATTTGCAGAATTGGTCACACAAGTCAAAAAGCAATTTTTGACGCATGGTCAGCATATTTTAGGCCTGCTCAATGATATTTTAATTCCGTGGCAAACCATTCGCCGTCAATTACTTACGCTTGATCAGGGCATCTTTGGCAAGAATATGGACGATATTGAGGACCAGCTGGATTTGATGCGTCTGGATAATTTCGTCTATACACAACCTTTGAGTTTATGGCAAGAGTTCCCGCGGTATTTGAAGGCACTCATAATGCGACTGGAGCGTCTACCAAATAATTTGCAAAGAGATAATGCTGCCATTGATCAGGTCGACCCTTGGATGGAAAAATTATTCAAGCATAAAAATGACCCGAGACTACGTGAATTGTACACCATGGTTGAAGAGCTGCGAATTTCACTATTTTCACAGCCGATGAAAACCAAGATGCCAATTTCCGAAAATCGCTTGCAAAAGCACTGGCAACAGTTGGGTCTTTGATTTTTGAATCATTGAGGAATTTGACATGAGCATTCGTATTACAGGTACAGGGTTATTTCATCCAACTGAAGCGATTAGTAATCAAGAACTTGTCGCGAGCTTGAATGCTTATGTAGAACGCTATAATCAACAGCATGCCGAGCAAATTGCCGCAGGTGAACTTGAAGAATTGCGTGGTTCAAGCGAAGCGTTTATTGAAAAAGCCTCGGGAATTAAAAGCCGTTATGTGGTCGAAAAATCGGGTATTTTAGATATTAACCGCATGTATCCACGTCTGACTGAGCGTAGTAATGATGAATTGTCATTACAAGCGGAGTGGGGCGTGACCGCAGCGCGACAAGCCATGCAGCAGGCAGGTGTAACGGCAGATGATATCGATGTGGTGATCTTGGCATGTTCAAATATGCAGCGTGCTTATCCTGCAGTGTCGATTGAGATTCAGTCGGCTTTGGGGATCAAGGGCTATGCTTATGACATGAATGTTGCCTGTTCTTCGGCGACTTTTGGTTTAAAACAGGCACGCGATGCAATTCAGGCAGGTGCGCGCCGTGTTTTGATGGTTAATGTCGAAATTACTTCGGCACATCTCAACTTTAAATCACGCGATTGTCATTTTATCTTTGGTGATGTGGCAACTGCAGCAATTATTGAAGCAAGTACCGACAAGGCAGGTTTTGAACTGGTGGATATAAACTTACAAACCCAGTTCTCCAACAATATTCGCAATAACTTTGGCTTTTTAAACCGTTGCGAAGATGCCTTTGGTGACGGTTTGCTGTTTAACCAAGACGGGCGCAAGGTGTTTAAAGAAGTGTGTCCATTGGTTGCCAAAATGATCAACCAGCAACTTGAGAAAAACCAGTTAAATGCCGATCAAATCAAGCGCTTCTGGTTACACCAAGCCAATGCCAACATGAATGAGCTGATTTTGAAATATGTGGCAGGCAAACAGGCTGAAGCTGCCCGAGCACCGATTATTTTAGATGAATTTGCCAATACATCTTCAGCAGGTGTAATGATTGCCATGCATAAAACCGCACATGAAGTTGCAGTGGGTGAGTACGCCATTTTAAGTTCATTTGGTGCAGGTTATTCGGTGGGTACAGTCTTGCTGAAAAAAGTTGCTTAAATTGCAGTTTTTCGAATAAAAAAGCCCAGAGATTGGGCTTTTTTATTGGGTCAAGCTTAGTTAATTTTTGGGTGCTGATCGGCTAGGTTCTAGCGTTTATGTTGTAAATGTCCAATTTTCTGTTCGATATGATCGTGAAATTGTTCCAGTAATTCCTGAGCTTCGGCTTCACAGCTTGCCAATGGTGCAGCGCCCGTCAGTGGTTTGTTGGCAGGTTCTCTTAAATAAAATTCTGTGGCTAAACCAAGTCTATTTTACCTCATTGTCAGGAATCGGATTGGCACGGTTCACTGCCATATAGGCAGCTTAGAAATCAGGTCAAGAGCTGTTGGTATAAAAGGAGAGATACACCTTTTATATACGATCTCATCGTGACAAAAATTATTTAGACAGTGTTTTTGTAGTTGAAAATTTATCGTTTATGTATTTCTCGATCAATTCATCTAAAGTTTTTTCCACTTATGCAACATCTAGATTTAAAATAGCCAACTTGATCAGAATCTCAGTTTCAATACGACGAACCCATTTTTAACAATAGCGCCTTGTCAGAGCTCTTTGTTTTAATCAGTGAAGGTAAATCCTTCCCGTTTTTCGTATTTGTGCTTTGTATCGTTTACCATCAGTCGCTGAACATTCTTAATTAACCCCAGTATTTATGTCATATAAGAATTACGTCAAGAGCCGAATTTTGATGTAAAAAATGATTGGGAATATTAAAGAATGTTTGAATTTTTTTGAAATGTGGAAAGTAGAAAATTGAGCAAAAACAATGTGATTTCAGAATGGTTTGATCAATCAAAACGCAACCAGATTTGGGTTGCGCCGATGGCAGGCGTCACTGATAGGCCCTTTAGAACACTGTGCAAGTACTTCGGTGCAGGGCATGCCGTCAGTGAAATGATGACTGCAGATAAAACGTTACGCATGAGCAAAAAAAGTCTGTACCGTGCCAATTTTGATGGAGAAATTGCCCCGATTTCTGCACAAATTGCAGGTTCAGATCCAGAGCAACTGGCTGAGGCGGCACGCTATCAAGTTGCCAATGGTGCACAAATTGTCGATATTAATATGGGCTGCCCAGCCAAGAAAGTCTGTAATAAACTCGCAGGCTCGGCGCTATTGCAAGATGAAGATTTGGTGGCACGCATTTTAGATGCGGTGGTCGCCGCAGTCGATGTTCCTGTGACTTTAAAAACCCGTCTTGGCTATTTAAACGGGCAAGAAAATATTATGCGGGTTGCCAAGCGTGCAGAGCAGGCGGGTATCGCAGCACTTGCTTTGCATGGGCGCACTCGTGAAGATATGTATTTAAATACAGCCCGTTATGAACTGATTAAACAAGTCAAAGCGCATATCAATATTCCCGTAATTGCCAATGGCGATATCGACAGTCCTGAAAAAGCCAAATACGTGCTGGACTATACAGGTGCAGATGCAGTAATGATTGGTCGAGCAGCACAAGGGCGACCATGGATTTTTCGTGAAATTGCTCACTATCTCAAAACAGGTCAGCATTTGGTTGCACCAAGTATTGAGGAAGTGAAAACCGTTTTGCTCGGGCATTTGAGTGAGCTATATGAATTTTATGGTGAATACTCAGGTTGCCGTATTGCCCGAAAACATATTGCCTGGTACACCAAAGGACTACATTCGAGCAATGAGTTTAGACAAAATATGTATCGGGTAGAATCGACCCTTGAACAAGCCAAAGTGGTTGAAGACTATTTCAACTTATTGCTTGATCAAGGGCAAAATATGGATGATGTACAAATCGAATCGGTCAATTTACTGGAAATATAGATTTAAGCATAATGCATTTCTTTGACTAGGGTTCGCACTAGCTCATAGGCCTCAAGTTGTCGAATTTGTGACACATTAGCGCCTGCCCAAAATGCGGCATATCCATGATGATTATGCTTTGCTGCAGCAGTATGCAGTTGTTTTGCCAAGTCATAAGTATATGGATAGGCTGGAATTTCTGGTCGGTAAATACTGTCGACCTGTTTATGCCAGTCATTGATAATTCCACGAGCAGGGCGACCTGAAATTGCAGCACTAATTTGCGTGATCGGTTCGTCAAATAGCGCTTCTCGGTACATGGTGCTGGCATTTGAACTGGTGCATTGAATAAATGCTGTTCCTAACTGCACAGCCGATGCGCCCGAGTCTAAGGCATAACGAGCTTGCTGACCTGTCATGATGCCACCTGCCGCCACAATTGGAATTGAACAATATTTGTGAAGCAATTGGACTAGGTGAATAGTCGTCATTGCAGCATCGTTATCTGCATTAAAAATACCGCGATGCCCACCTGCTTCAACACCTTGGGCAACAATAAGATCAATGCCTGCCTGTTCAATGGCTTGAGCTTCACTCAAATTGGTGGCGGTGACCATGGTCACAATCCCTGCATCTTTGAGTGCCTGAATCTGATGCGGATGAGGAATGCCAAAATGAAAGCTGACCGCAGCAGGGCGTAACTCAAGTACCAGATTCAGGTAGTCATCTGAATCTAAAAAACTTGGGTAAATACAATTTAAAGTTTGTGGTACAGGTTGATCAAACTGCGCAAAATGTGGCTGTAGATATTCAATCCATTGCTGAGCGATCTGAGGGTCAGCAGTCTCACTACGATGACAGAAAAAGTTGACCTGAAATGCCTTGTCCGTCAGTGCTTGGGTTTCTAGAATTTGCTGGCGACAACTTTCCAGATTGCTTGCACCCAATCCAAGTGAGCCTAGTGCGCCCGCATTAGAAACTTGTGCGGCCAGTTGTGGTGTTGAAACACCCGCCATCGGCGCCAGAAAAATAGGATACTCTAGGTTAAGCTGTTGAAGAATAGACATATTGGTCAACTGTTTATCAAATGTGAGAGAAAAAGATTACTGTTTATGATCATCGGTGGTTTTTTTAATATGATCTTCAGCATGATCGATAGTATTGTCAATTGCACTGGCAGCGTGATCAGTTGCCTGTTTGGTTTTTGTGGTCACGCTATCAATGGTTTTTTTGAAATCATTCTGTGCTTGTGTTGCAGCTTTATCTAGGTGCTGTTCTGTGCTGGCGCCTGTTGTCGGATGCGACTCTTTTTCACAGGCTGAGAGCGCCATAGTCATCATTATTGTTCCAATCACAACTGCATGTTTCATTCTGCGTTCCTCTAATTTGTCGTTGTATTGAAATTCAGTCTAGATACTTCCCTCAGCGAAAAAAGTGAAAATTACATTTTTCTAACCGGATTGCCATAGCCTCAAACATTTTGATGAATTGAACAATACGACCTTTAGAGTAAGCCAAAGGCATTGCAAGCCTTTTCAAACCTGCAATGCCTATGATTTAACTGGCAAGCCAGTGTTGTAACAATGCCGTAGTTTCCTCTGGACATTCGAGTGGTGGCAAATGTCCGCAGTGTTTGAAGATATGCAATTCTGAATTCGGAATGCCTTCATGCATTTCCTGAGCCAGTTTGACAGGTGTAACCAAATCATTTTCTCCAACAGCCACCAAAGTGGGAATGTGAATATCGGCTAAAAATGGTCGAGAGTCTACTCGTGCTAAAATGGCTTTCTGCTGATTGATAAACCCGATGCCTCCAATCCGTTGCGCCATGGCTTTAATTTCTTCGCCAATCGGGTCATGTACGCGAGAAGGATGAATAATCTGTGGAAGCAGCTTATTGGTGACACCCATAAATTTACCCGTTTGAATCGAATTAATGGTCGCTTGGCGATGCTTGGCAGAAGTAATGCTGTCAGGGCGAGCGCTCGTATCAAAAAGTGCGAGTTTAATGACACGTTCAGGTGCTTGACGCAGCACTTCAAAGGCAACATAACCACCCATGGATAGCCCAACAAGAGCAAACTTTTCTGGTGCTTGATTCAAAATCCGTTTTGCCATTGCGGGTAAATTGTCGTCTTGAGACAAGTCCGCAATCACGATATTCACATGTTGTGACAAGGCATCGGTCTGATGCTGCCACAGTTTTTCATCGTTAAGTAAGCCAGGAATAAAAACTACAGTTGGGAGAGGAGAAAGCATAAACAACCTAAATTAACGTTTTACATGCAGTAAAGACAAAATACTGCCCAAAATAGCAAAGCTCAAAGTCAGCGCAACAATAGAGAGCCAACCGCCATGTAGCCAGAACCAGCCACCCACGGAACCAATGATGCTCGAACCCATATAATAAAATAAAAGATAGAGCGATGCTGCATGGCCTTTATGTTCACCTGCGGTTGGGCCAACACAACCACTGGTCACCGAGTGGCTGATAAAAAAGCCTGTGGTTACCAAAATAATCCCTGCAATTACCGCAAAAATCGAACTTGCCAAGGTCAAAGCCACGCCTAAACCCATGATCATGAATCCACTGAGCATCAGCGGGCGTTTACCAAAACGGTCGGCAAGACTTCCTGCAATTGAAGATGACACCACGCCAAAGGCATATACCAGAAAGATCATGCTAATCGTGGTTTGGCTAAATGAATAAGGCTCATCTGACAAGCGAAACGTTGCATAGTTAAACAGCGTGACAAAAATGCTGGTCAAGCAGAAACCGATAGCATACAGGCGAATCAGACCGATATTGCTCAGATGTTTTTGCCATGTGCGAAGATGAAAACCAATCCGAAAACCTGGTTGAGCGACAAAATTGCGGGATTTTGGCAGCAATTGATAAAACCCGAAAGAGAACAGTAGACAGATCACGCCCAATACGCCAAGTGCTATGCGCCAAGAATAAAACTCACTGATCAGCCCCATGCCGACCCGCCCCATCATGGCGCCAAATGCTGTACCACCAACATATAACCCCATGGCTTTACCCAAGTGCGCAGGGTCAATTTCCTCTGCCAGCCATGCCATTGCGACAGCAGGCACGCCGCCAAGTACCAAGCCTTCAAGTGCACGGGCAATCAGTAAAGCATGCCACTGTGGCATAAATGCAGCCAGAATATTCAATACCGATGCGACAGCCATAGAGACAAACATAATGCCGCGACGTCCAAAGGCTTGTGAAAATGCACTGGCCAGTACAATCGAAAAAGCCAGTAAACCTGTGGTCAATGAGAGTGCTAAAGAACTGGTCGCAGGACTAATCTGAAAGCTATGTGAGAAAGCAGGCAACAATGGCTGCACACAATAGATCAGCGAGAAGCTGGCAAAGCCCAGTAAAAACAATGCACCGCCCGCGCGATAGTAGTCTTTTGAACCTTGCTGAATCCAGACATTTTTAAATGGAGGGCGTGATGTGGACGCGGGAGTTGTGTGATTGGAATCTGTCCAGGTTTCTGTTGCTGAAACCTGAACGGATTTGGATGAGGAATCGCTCGCCATGATGAATGCTCGATTGCTGGGGTTTTGCAGGGAGAATTTACTAACACTTAATCTAGCAATTTGGTGGCTATTTTTCTAATATATTTAAATGTGTACCTTGATATGTTTTATATATGGAACTTCGGCATATTCGTTATTTTTTGGTGGCGGCAGAAGAAAAAAACCTGACTAAAGCTGCTGCACGTTTGAGAATTAGCCAACCGCCGCTGAGTATGCAAATTCGTGATCTGGAAAATGAAATTGGCGCAGCATTGTTCCATCGAACCGCACATGGCATTGTCTTAACAGAAGCAGGGCAGGCATTTTTACAGGCAGTGCAACCTTTACAGCAACGTGCAGATGAAGCGATTCAGATCGCACGTCAGGTTGCCAATGGTGAGCTGGGGCAGCTTAATTTGGGGTTTACAGGAACAGCCGCACTCAATCCGCTAATTCCTGCCGCGATTCGTGAGTTTCAGAAAACTTACCCGAAAGTAAAGGTCAAAATTGAAGAAGCAAACTCTGCCACGTTGATTCATAAACTGTTAAATGAACAGGTCGACATTGCTTTTCTACGTTCTTCAGACCCACAACCTGAAGCACTAAAAATTCAGCAGCTCGTCGATGAACCTTTGGTGGCTGTTGTGCCACATCATCATTGGGTTGCACAGCAACAGGGTGATTTTGCATTGCTGGAGCTTAAAGATGATCCATTTATTATGATTCCTGAATCATTTTCGGGCATGGGACTATATGATGCGATTGTACAAGCCTGCTTGCAGGCAGGTTTTGACCCGAAAATAGGGCAGAGAGCGCCACAGCTGGTTTCAATTTTGTCTTTGATTTCAGCAAATCTGGGGGTATCACTGGTGCCTGAGTCAGCCATGCAGGTGCAATTGGCTGGTATTCAGCATCGCCGTTTGCAAGCGCCTGTTCCGCATGTCAGTTTGGCACTGGCATATCGGATGGAAAACCCGTCGCAACTGGCGATTAATTTTGCCAGTATCGTGATGGAACTTTGCCACCAACCACAACATTCATTTTGATTTCTCTGGAGGATTCAATGCCGTTACAACGTGGAATTTACCGACATTACAAAGGGCAGCTATATCAGGTTTTTTCGGTTGCACAGCATAGTGAAACGCAAGAAGCACATGTGGTTTATCAGTGTCTATATGGTGATTATTCGATGTGGATTCGGCCATTGGAGATGTTTATGGAACAGGTGACCTTAGAAGATGGTACGGTATGCCCACGTTTTGCATTGGTACAAAGCCTAGCCTAAGTGGGATGGATTGCTTGGTCAGTGTCAGAATTTATCGGAAAATAAAAGCTGACACCAACTTTAAAATCAATCATCTGCGGAGCGATGCAGATGGCGTTCTCTCTGAATAGAATTTTGTGTCAAGCAAGCGCAACACTGGAAAAATGTAAATTATAAGTTAAATATCTTTCTATAAAATCAGTTTTGTTCTGCACACGAAGCATGTTGTCATAAACAAAAGTTGGTACCGAATAAAACAGCACTGCCGAACCATCGGTATAAAAAATTTTTAAATAATGTGAACTCGCACTGTACTTCCAAGTTTTAACAACGTGATCAGTTTTATACATATAATCTCATCCTTCTCGTTGTTGATATTTTTCTAAAATAGTGCAATTTTCAAACCAACAAATGCATTATTTCTTCTATTATTATGATTTATCTGCTGTTTATCTGACACATCCTGTGCTTTTGTATGATTCCATCCTATATTTTCAATATATCCTTTTTTAAAATAATAAGCTTGCTATAAAAAACAAACAAGCAGCCTTGCGTGTCACGTAAGGCTACTTTGTATAAAGATTATTTTTAGGTTTATTTCTCAACGATTGCAGTCACGCCTTGCCCACCTGCGGCACAGATCGAAATCAGTGCGCGCCCAGAACCTTTTTGGTGAATGAGTTTGGCAGCGGTTGCCAAAATGCGCCCACCTGTTGCTGCAAATGGGTGTCCAGCTGCCAAAGACGAACCATTGACATTGAGCTTACTGCGATCAATACGTCCAAGCGGTTGAGCTAAACCTAGACGTTGCTGACAAAACTCTGGATCTTCCCATGCTTTTAAGGTGCTAAGAACCTGAGAAGCAAATGCTTCGTGAATTTCATAAAAATCGAAATCCTGAAGGGTTAGGTTGGCACGTGCCAACATGCGTGGCATGGCATAAGCAGGTGCCATGAGCAAGCCTTCTTTTTTATAGACGAAGTCAACCGCCGCAGTTTCAGAGAAAGTTAGATAAGCAAGAACTTCATGCCCATTGGCTTTTGCCCATTCTTCCGATGCGAGGAGTACACATGAAGCCCCATCAGTCAACGGAGTTGAGTTGCCTGCGGTCATGGTGGCATTGTCACCTTTACCAAACACAGGGCGTAGGGTTGAAAGCTTTTCTAAAGATGAGTCGGGGCGTAAATTTTGATCACGTTCTAACCCTAGAAATGGTGTAATCAGGTCATCAAAAAAGCCAGCATCGAATGCTGCTGCCAGTTTATGGTGGCTGGCAACTGCGAGTTCGTCTTGTGCCTGACGGGAAATTCCCCATTCTAAAGCGGTGAGTGCAGCATGCTCACCCATCGACAAGCCTGTACGTGGTTCGCCATTTTTCGGGGCTTCAATCAAGCTCTTAAAGTTAATGCTCGCAAGTGCCTGTAAACGGGCTTTTGCAGTCTTGGCAACATTAAGTTCAAGTAATGCCTTGCGTAAGCCATCGCCAAGTGCAACAGGTGCATCGGAGGTTGTATCTACGCCGCCTGCAATACCGACTTCAATCTGCCCAAGCGCAATTTTATTGGCAACGGCAAAGGCTGCCTGTAAACCAGTGCCGCAGGCTTGTTGTAAATCATAAGCGGGCGTTTCTGCTGCAAGCTGTGTGTTTAAGATACATTCGCGGGTCAAGTTAAAGTCACGGCTATGTTTTAAGACCGCACCTGCAACGACTTCCCCAAGTTGTTGCCCTTGTAGCTGGAAACGTTCAATCAATCCATTGAGTGCGGCACTGAGCATGTCAGAATTACTGGCTTTTAAATATGGGCCATTGGAACGGGCAAAAGGAATCCGATTGCCACCCAAAATTGCAACACGACGAATAGTCTGACTCATAACGGTGTTCCTATGCAAAAAATTGAAAAATACTGGATGGAAAATAAAGTGAAATTAGAGATAATTTTGGTTTACCATAGCATAGAATACAACTCGGGCAATTGACCGAAATGACACAATAACAACGATTCAAGTCAACATATCTTATACGCAATTTCAGTATGATAATTTCAGTATTATCTACCCATTCAGATGTGTTTCATGCTGTATCTATATGATTCACCGAAGTGAAGAGAACATAATTATGACTGATCAATACCAGCATTTCTTTAAAACACCAATTGGTAAATTTGTCATCAAGCATTTGGGGTTGCCTGCACCAGTCGTTCTAGAACGTTATCGGACAGCTACGCCAGTGGTGCAAGGTGCGGTTTTATTGGGAACAACGCCGCAGGCAGTATTTACAGCTTCGATTCTAGATACATTACGACAAATCCATGCCAATACTTATATTGTTGATGACGCAGAGCTGATCACCCAAGCCGAGCAGGCAGATCTGGACGTCAGTATTTTTTTAGCAGAATACAGCACACAAAAATTCAAAGCGCTGGTTTTTGATGCATCAGGAATTCGTAGCACTGAGCAACTCAAAGCTGTGTATGCATTTTTCCATCCACTGATGCGGCAAGTTCAGCTCTCGGGTCGGGTGATTATTCTGGGCTTAAACCCAGATAAGGCAGATAGTGTCGCACAAGCGATTGCCCAGCGTGCATTGGTCGGTTTTGTAAAGTCATTAGGCAAAGAATTACGAAAAGGCATTACGGCACAACTGGTTTATGTTGACCCAGATGCGGCTGATAACTTGGCATCAACCTTACGCTTTTTCTTGTCACCGCGTTCGGCGTATGTGTCAGGGCAGGTGGTACAGGTACAAAAAGCAGATGTGGTTGCCGTGGACTGGGCAAAACCGTTGGCAGGTAAAACTGCGTTGGTTACAGGCGCAAGTCGGGGGATTGGCGAAGCGATTGCTCATGTTTTGGCACGCGATGGCGCACATGTCATTTGTCTGGATGTCGAACAGCAACAGGCAGATCTAGATCGGGTGGCACAAAGTATTGGTGGTTCGACACTGGCACTGGATATTACCACTGCCGATGCAGGCGAAAAAATTGCAGAGGCCTGTCAGCAACATGGTGGTTTGGATATTCTGGTACACAATGCTGGGGTCACGCGTGACAAAACCCTTGCCAATATGAAAGAACAGCTTTGGGATATGGTAATTAACATTAACCTGTCTGCTGCTGAACGGATTAACGATTATTTGCTTGAACATGATGCTTTTAATGCACATGGTCGAATTGTTTGTGTGTCATCGATTAGTGGTATTGCAGGCAATTTGGGGCAAACCAATTATGCGACATCAAAAGCAGGCGTGATTGGCTTGGTCAAATATACGGCACCACATTTGAAAAATGGTATGACCATCAATGCAGTCGCACCAGGCTTTATTGAAACGCAAATGACCGCCGCGATTCCGTTTGCAATTCGTGAAGCAGGTCGTCGTATGAATGCCATGAGTCAGGGCGGTTTACCTGTCGATGTTGCTGAAACTATTGCATGGTTTGCCACAGCAGCATCGTCTGGAGTTAATGCCAATATAGTGCGGGTATGCGGGCAAAGCTTGCTTGGCGCTTAAAATCATGCGAACTTTGGGGGATCAAAATCATCCCCCATTTTTATAATCAAAACAGGTGCATCATGAGAACACGCCATTTTAGCCAATTTCCGAAACCCTATTTTGCTTATCCAAAAGTGATTCAGGGGTTGATCTTAAAAAATAAAAAACTAGAGCAGCGTTTACCTGAAGTGGAATATGTGGTCGATGCGTTCCATGTCGATGCCAAACATTTACGTGCTTATAACCAGATTTGCGGTTTTGCCAATAACGGCTATGTGCCTGCGATCTATTTTGCGGTGCTGTCGCAAAGCCTGCAAATGCAGATGATGACACAGGAAGCTTTTCCATTTGCAGTTTTAGGTCTGGTGCATATCCATAATCAGGTAACGCAGTACAAACCGTTGGCGGCAAATTTTCAGTACCGACTGGTTTGTCGTTTTGGTGAATTGAAACCGCACCATAAAGGTCAGCAATTTGAGTTTATTACCGAAGTGTATATTGGTAATGAGCTGGTAATGCAGGGTGTGAGTACTTATCTGGCACGGCAAAAAACGACTCAAACAGTGGTTGAAAAAGCTGCTGAAAAAGCCAATTTGGAATGGGTCTTGCAAGATCACTGGTCAATTCATGAAAATACAGGGCGTCGTTATGCACTGGTTTCAGGTGATGCAAATCCGATCCATTTGCATGCACTGACAGCAAAAGCCTTTGGTTTTAAACAGGCGATTGCACATGGCATGTGGACCAAAGCCAAGGCACTGGCTGCACTGAGTCTACCTGAAAAATATCAGGCAGATGTCAGTTTTAAGTTACCTGTATTTCTGCCTTCGGATGTTGAGTTGTTAACACATCAACAAAGTAAAACAGTGAGTCAGTTTCTTATTCGGAGTGCCAAATCACATAAACCACATGTGGTTGGGCAAATTAGCAGTTTATAACGATTTGAATTTTTCTATGCGATAGACTTCTTTCATAAGTTCTTTTTATTTCTCTTGCGCTGTATTGAAATATATTTCAATTTGCTCGGGGAGCAAAAGGGTGTAAGCAATTATGAAAGAAGTCTAATAGAAAGTGAGTAAAGGAATATCCTGATTTTTTAAATAGCCTAAGCATTTTTTATGGACTTGATTTAAATCTTGAGCAGAATGAGTTGCTATTTAAGCGAATAAATACAGTTGCATTCACTATTGATTAAAAAAACAGTATGCTTAGCGAGGTGGAAAGGAGCATACATGTATCAAGTTCTTGCTAGAAAATACCGTCCTCGTAATTTCAATGAGTTGGTCGGACAAAACCATGTGGCTAGAGCACTGATTAGTGCGCTAGAACGTGGACGTTTGCATCACGCCTATTTGTTTACTGGGACACGCGGAGTGGGTAAAACCACGATTGCGCGGATTCTTGCCAAATGCTTGAACTGTGAAACAGGGGTAACCTCAACGCCGTGTGAAACCTGTGCAACCTGTCGTGCGGTCAATGAAGGGCGCTTTATTGACCTGATTGAGATTGATGCAGCATCGCGTACCAAAGTTGAAGATACCCGTGAACTGCTGGACAATGTTCCTTACGCACCGACACAAGGGCGTTTCAAAGTCTATCTGATTGACGAAGTACACATGTTGTCAACGCATTCTTTCAATGCGCTACTGAAAACGCTGGAAGAACCGCCTGAACACGTCAAATTCCTGTTTGCGACCACCGACCCACAAAAACTACCGATTACTGTAATCTCACGCTGTTTGCAGTTTACCTTGCGCCCACTCGATGCCAGTGAAATTCATCACCATCTTGACCATATTTTAGTTAAAGAACAGATTCAGGCAGAGCAGGATGCACTCTGGCAAATTGCCGAAGCTGCGCAAGGTTCACTACGTGATGCGTTGTCCTTGACCGATCAGGCGATTGCTTATGGTCAGGGTAAGGTACAACACCAAGATGTCAAAGACATGCTTGGGCTGATTGATCGCTCTATTATTTATGATTTGATTTTGGCAATTCATCAAAACCAGCCTCAACATGTGAGCCAGTTGTTATTGCAATTCCGCCAGCAAGCACTAGATGTAGCACTGGTGCTAGATCAACTCATTTCAACGTTGCATGAATTGGCACTAATGCAATACTTGCCAGATTTGAGTTTAAAGTACAGTCAAGAAATTAATCAGAAAATTCGAAATCTTTCTCAACTGGTTTCCGCTCAGGATTTGCAGTTGTATTATCAGATTGCCTGTAAAGGCCGTTCTGAGTTGACATGGGCGGTGACTCAGGAGCAAGGTTTTGAAATGTGTATCCTGCGGTTACTGGCATTTCGACCTTTACAAAGCAATGAAGTGATACAGACGGTTGAATCAGGGCAGGCTTCATCTGTTGTAGCTGTTGCTTTTGAAACGACTGCGCTAGTCTCGCCTGAGCCTGAGCCTGAGCCTGAGCCTGAGCCTGAGCCTGAACCTGAGCCTGAGCCTGAGCCTGAGCCTGAGCCTGAGCCTGAGCCTGAGCCTGAGCCTG
>NZ_KI530762.1:1219892-1334870 GCF_000488275.1 Acinetobacter brisouii CIP 110357
CCTGAGCCTGAGCCTGAGCCTGAGCCTGAGCCTGAGCCTGAGCCTGAGCCTGAGCCTGAGCCGATTGATGAAGAACAGTCACAAGCTGATTTGCCACAAGGGTTGGTACAGTTTGATGCACTTGATGAAAGTACCTTGATCGAAGTGGATTTACCTTCCGCTCAGCAAACTGTGATTGCCGCAGATATTTATGCTGAAGATAATCTGTTTCCGTTTGAACCTGAATATGTTGAGCCAACACCACAGTTGGCTGTAGAACAACAATCCGTTTTTCCAGATCAACATGAGGCATTGAGCTTATTTACAGAGTCTGCTCCCGAAGCAGTTATGCCTATTGAGCAGTTGACCGTGAGTGAGCCACCTGTTGCACAAAACCTGATGCCACAAGACATCTTAAAGTTGCCTAAGCAGCAACTTGAAGGGGAATGGACAGTTGAAAAATGGGAATACTGGTTTAGAAATAGTGCGTTATCACCTGCGGTGCAGGAACTGGCACAATATGGCTTAATGTATGGTCAGATTGATGGTGTGAGTACCTTTCATATTCCACAGCAATATGAGCAGCTTTTAACCCAGCAACAGCACAATTTAGAGCAGGCATTGAAAGAGCAGTGGGCAAATACCCGCTTTTCAGTCCAGTATGGTGACGTTACAGAGGTAACGCCTTATGCCATGCAGCATCTGCGCCGTGAAAAAGCACAGCAGCGAGCTGCTGAACTCATCCATCAGGATCAGGTGGTTCAGCAACTGTTACGTACTTTCGATGGGGATATTCAACAGATTGAACTCAAGCATGAATAATCTTGTTGGGTTTTAACATCATGAGATACAGCATTGTTGATTTTTTTACAAGAAATAGCATTTGTTTAAATAAAGTCTATTAAGCTGTATTTCATCGTGGAAATGAAAAGAATACAATTGATATTTAAGCCATTATTGAGGTCAGACATGTCTTCGCAACAACCTTATAAGGTTTTGTGTGTGTGCTTGGGAAATATTTGTCGTTCTCCCACTGCCGAAGCTGTATTGCGACATTTTTGCCAACAGCATCAATTGAATGTACATGTCGATTCTGCTGGAACAGCAGCCTATCATATTGGTGAAGCGCCTGATTCACGCAGCCAGCAACATGCACGTCAGCGCGGTTATGATTTGTCAGTGTTACGTGCGCGACAGTTATCTCTCAACGATTTTCTGGATTTTGATTTAATTCTGGCGATGGATGAACAAAATCTAAAAAATATTCAGAAAATTGAATACCACGCCCAACAGCAATTCGTTCAGCTTCGTGCTCAGGTTTGTATGATGACTGAACATGCAACCGAGTTGCAGCGTCAAGCCATTGCCGATCCATATTATGGTGGTGCAAAAGGGTTTGAACGGGTGCTCGATCAGTGTGAAATTGCCAGTCAGGCATGGGTCAATGTATTTAAGTCTTCACAAAAACAATAAGGTTCTGTGTCAGTGATTCAAATTCAACAAGCGTTTCAACTACAAGCATTCAATACATTGCATTTACAGGCAGTTGCTTCGCATTATGTCAAAGTTGCTTCTGTGGAGGCGTTGCAAGAAGCTTTGGACTATGCCAGTGCGCAGCAGTTAAATGTGCTGATTTTGTCTGGCGGTAGTAATATTTTATTGCCCGAATATGTACATGCCTTGATTATTCATATGGATATTCAGGGAATAGAAGTGCTTGCAGAGACAGATTCGCATGTTTCTGTACATGTCGGCGCAGGGCAAAACTGGCATGAGTTTGTATTGTATAGCACAGCGCATCACTGGTTTGGCTTACAAAACCTAGCCCTGATTCCTGGGTTGGTTGGTGCATGTCCCGTACAGAATATTGGCGCGTATGGCGTTGAGGTTGGGGAATTTATTGAGCAGGTACATGTCTATGACCGTGAGTTGCAACAGTTAACGCAACTTGCTGCCGAGCAATGTCATTTTTCTTATCGCCATAGTATTTTTAAAGAGCACCCAAACCGTTATGTGATTGTCGGTGTGACATTTAAGCTGCGTAAAACACCAGATTTACAGTTGGCATATGGTGATTTACGTCAGGCAGTTGGCGAGGAACAAACCGCAGAAAATCTGCAAAAACAGGTCATTGCCATTCGTCAAAGCAAGTTACCCGATCCTGCGGAATTTCCAAATGTCGGAAGCTTTTTTAAAAATCCGCTCATTTCACAAGCGCAATATCAGCAACTTGCTCAGTTATACCCTAACTTGCCTCATTATCCGCAAAAAAATGGTGCAGTCAAAATTGCAGCAGGCTGGCTGATTGATCAGGCAGGCTGGAAAGGTAAGCGTTTGGGCGCTGTTGGTATGTTTGCCCGTCAGGCACTGGTTTTGGTCAATTATGAATCGGCTAACTTGACTGACGTACAACAGACTTATCGTGCTGTTCAGGCAGCAGTCCAACAAAAATTTAATATTGTTCTTGAGCCAGAGCCTGTATTGTTTAATGAATCTGGTTTAATTCAATCGCATGTGAGCGTGTAGCGATGACTGATAAACAACATTGGATGATCAGCTTTGTGCGAATGGCTGCTGTGCTATTCGCTTTGCTGGCATGTCTGACAGTGTTGATATATACCCCATTTTATTCCAAATTTATTGTTTTCCTGTTGAATCGGTTTACCCCTGTTGAAGTTAATACTGTAGCAGCGCGCAGTCAGCAAATGGCGGCTTTAAGTGAGCATGATGATTTAGAACCTGGTTCTGACTTATGGGTGGCTCGACAAGCATATTTAAAAGTCATGCAAGAGGCTGCACGGCGGCAAGATGCGGCAAGCCTGAATTTGATTCAGGCACGCTATGATCTATTGCAGTCAGAGATTAAGCATAATCAGGAACACGAAGACAGTTTGCAGTCTGACCAGCAGATTGAGCAGGTCATCAAACATAAAAAACATGAGTTACGTGAGGAGCTTGAGGCGGATAATACAAAGCTTGCCAGTGAAATAGCGAGTTTGGATATGCCTGATAATTTGGCACTCATGGACAAATATATTCATTTTTTAAAAACTTTTCCTGTCAATACCAGTGTGAGCCAAGCTGTAAATCAACAGATGTATAGTGAATTACAACAGGAAAATAACAGTCAGTCTCGCCGTATCGATACAACGCGACCTTCAGCAATTGTTGTTTTGGGTGGGGGTCTGACTTTATCAAAAAACCGTAAGAATATTGTGGTGAATGATTATACGCGGTTGCGTTTAGAAACAACCTTGGCATTAGAAAAACAAAACAATTTACCGATTGTATTGAGTGGTGTAGAAGCACCGTATATGCAAAGCTGGCTCAACCAGCATGGTGTTTCTGCGAAATTGTTAGAAAATCGTAGTATGAATACCTGCGAAAACACTCGGTTTAGTTCACTATTATTACAAAAGAAAGGCGGAGCACCCAAAGTGATGCTAGTCACTGATGAATATCATATGCCGCGAACCCGGCGTTTATTTGCCATGAATGGGATTGCGACGATTCCAGTCAATGCACCCATGCCGATGCCACTAACCATGTGGAAACCATCGGTACAAAACTATGACCATAGCCGCCGTGCCAACTATGAATTACTTGCTACCATTCGTGATGCACTGTTTGGTGTGAGTGATTGTCGGGAGGTGCCTTAAATGGCTGATATTCCATTCTTAACGCCATCAATTTTAAAACAGCTCAAACTGCCTGTGCCGAGTCGTGAAGTCACATCCAGCTTATTGCCTGCACTCAATTTAAACCGCCCTTATGAGCCTTCGGATGATTTGCTGGCTTATCAGAAACTGTATGGTCTAGACCAACTACAATGTAATCACTGGCAGGGGTATATTGAAATGCCTTTGTTTAAATTACATACTCAGGTTTTTGAGCCCCAAATAACACCTGTGCGCGGTACGGTATTTTTGCTACATGGTTATTTGGAACATAGTGGAATTTATCAGCCGATTATTCAGGAAATTTTATCGCAAGGCTTTAGTGTTCTGGTGTTCGATTTACCTGGTCATGGCTTAAGTAGTGGTTCACCTGCCAGTATTCAAAATTTTGACCATTATCAGGATGTACTTAGCGCTGTTTATCATTATGTAAAAAATGCTGATCAACTTCCGAAACCATGGTTGGGTATTGGGCAAAGTACGGGCGGTGCAATTTTTATGCATCACTTACTGGTATATGCTGAGCAGCGCAAAAACCCATTTGTTGATCGAGTTCTGTTGCTGTCGCCATTGGTTCGACCTGCTAAAACGGCATGGTGGCATAACCCTGTTGGGCTAGGGATTATTCGTCGTGTGCGCCGTCAAGTGCCGCGCCATTTTCGCCGCAATAACCATAACCCTGAATTTTTGCGTTTTATCCGTTTAACTGACCCATTGCAACCACGCATCATGGGGATGGACTGGATTTTGGCCATGTCGAAATGGATGCAGGAAATGGAGGATCGCCCAGCTTGTCGTATTCCTGTATGGCTGGCACAAGGTGCGCTCGATCAGACCGTAGACTGGAAATACAATATTGAATTTGTTCGTAAAAAATTCCGCCTACAGACTTTATTGATGCTTGAAGAAGGTTCGCATCAATTAATCAATGAGCGTGCTGATATTCGTGCTGCACTCACAGGTCTAATTCCTGCATTTTTACATGCCAGTCATAGCCAACTTTACTTTGAATAATCAAAAGTGATTAATATTGATAAGATGCTGAGTCCTAAAAGGATTCGGCATTTTTTATCAAGGAACCAACATTCTGTCATGAGATAGCTTCTTAAAATTAAAAGGCGAAAGAAGGAGCTGCTGAGTCAATATATTAAATTTCTTTCATAAATCCTTTTTATTTCTCTTGCGCTGTATTGGAATATATTCCAATTTCGCTCAGGGAGGAAAATAAAGAGGGTGTAGACAATTATGAAAAAATCTATTGTGTTTTTATATTTCTATTTATGTTAATGTTTTGTAACCAATAATAACACTATATATTCATTGACTTATGCGAAATTTATTTTTAATTGTCGGCGTGATTTTTGCGATTTTTTATGGATTAAATCGTTTTTCACAATCAAAATCAGATCAAATACCTCAAAATAATCCGATTGCACAACGTGAGCAAAAGCTCGGTCAGTTGGTGCTGTTACAACCATTGAAGCAGCATGATGCTAAGTCTTATGAAGAAGCCTTACAAATTGCTAATTCGGCACAGCCAAATGAAGTTGATACGGCGGTAGCGAGTTCATTGTGGTGGTCATTACGCCGTGTGATTGAGCAACAGGCAGATGATCAGGGGCAATATCTTTGGGCACAAGCTTATGTACAACAATTATATGATGCACGACAAGCAGATCGTTGCTTTGCGATCTCATTTCCTTTGTATAGTAAAAATACACCGCAGCAATTACGTGAATTTCTTGCACAATCAACCCAAAAGCAGTCTGCTGATGCTTTGACTTATATATTGACTCATTCAGGGTCACGGTCTGTGGTTGAGCGTATGCAAGTTCCAGCTGCATGGATGGGTATTGCTCAGCATTTGCGTCAAGAATATGGTGCAGACGCAGACATGATTAATCAGGGTGAAGTGGCTACAGATAAACGCAAGCAATGTGATGTGGTAATTCGAGCCTTTGAATATAGCTTGTCTCTACCCGAACAAGACCGTGGCAAAGTACTACGCTGGTTGTTGGGTGGGCATATTAGTGTGGCTGTATTTTGATTGAACGATGAAAAAATAGAGTAACAACATGAATCTTAATATTATAAAAATACCAGTCTGCTTATGGTTATGCATGATTTTTTCTGTATTGCTTTCGGGATGTGTGCGAGTCGATCATGAGCCACATGCTGGAGAATATGGTCAGACTTTAGTGAATTCCATTCAGTTGACATCTGAACAGATTGCAGCCATTAACCGTAGTGAAATGCCCCGAATACAAGATGCATTTAAACGCCCAAATATTGCAATTGACTTCCCAACCAGTCAAGAAAACCCTTATCGTTTTGTCATTGTGGTGAAAGGACACGCATTGCAACAAGGCAAAGTGAATATGCGTTGGCTTGGCGGAATTCGCCCAAGTGAAAGTGCACAATACCATCCTCAAGTATTTGGTGATGAAGATGACCATCGTTATAAGAGCAATGAGCCAGTATTGCTGGTGATCAGTTCAGATCCATTTTCGATTGCTAAAGAAAATTTCAATGTACATTATACAGCGCTGGCAGAACTGACAGAACGTGAAAATTTGGTAGTAGACTCTATACAACTACAAGTCTGGCAGGGTAAAGGTTCACAATATTCATGGGTACGCTATGCAGGATTTTTTGTAGTGTTAATGATGGCATTATTACCGATCTACCGCATACTCAATCGCTAATTGATTTAGTGTGACCTAAAGTAAACTTAGGTCACACGGTTGACTTATTCAGCGTCTTCGTCAGGTGGCAGTAGCATCAAAATTGAATCATTTAGCAATTGTGCTAAATCCACCAAAATTTCTTCGGAAGCAAATTTCTGATTTAATTCAAAACATTGACCATCGGCAATTGCTACAAGCATTTCAGCAAATTCAGGTGAGATGCACAGTGCTTCACCATTACCCCAAAACAGTGTTTCATCGTCCTGTTGTTTGTAGAGTAAGCGTGAAGCAGGTTCGAGCTGTAATAAATAGCCTTGATCAAGCACAGCTTCTAAATCAGCCACTTCAATTTCATCAGGTTCAGGCACGTTGTCTGGGTACTTCGGCTCACTCATCAGCGACATAATCGCAGCATCGAGCAGAGGCGAATCTTGTAATTGGGCGAGAACTTGCTGTTTAAGGTAGCTGAGTTCTTCTGCATCAATTTGACCGACTCGGTGAGGAAGTGTGCGCTGAATATCTGGCAATGGATTTTTGAGTCGTGCATTGTCGGCAAACTGGTCACTGACGCGATCCATCATGTTGGCGACATTTGGCATACGGAAACCAAATGAGAAGGTTAGACAGTCATCTTCTGCGACACCGTAGTGTGACAAACCTGGTGGCACATACAACAAGTCACCCGGGGCAAGCACTTCATCAAAATTGATGTCCATATCTGGCAACAGTTTCAGCGGTTGATTGGGTACAAAAGCCGTGTCTGCATCGCACATTTGTCCAAGCTGCCAGCGGCGATGACCATAACCTTGTACCAAGAACACATCATAGAAGTCGAAGTGTTTGCCGACTGAACCGCCTTTGGGTGCATAAGACACCATAATGTCATCGCGACGCCACTGTGGAATAAAGCTGAACTGTTGCCAAAGTCCCGCCAAATCCATTGAATAGTGGTCAACGGCCTGAACCAGCAGCGTCCATAATTTTGGCATTTTCTGGAAATCGCTTTTGGCTAAAGGTGAGGATTTCACCGACCACTGGTTTGGATCACGGTCTTTTTGCTTAATCAAACGTGCGCTGACATTGTCTTCGAGTGCCAGTTCCAAAACATCATCTGGTTCTAAAATGTTGGCAATTTCAGGTAATGCACGACGAACTAGCAGTGGTTTTTTCTGCCAGTATTCATTGAGAAATTGTTCTGCGGTAATACCGCCTAAAATGGTTAAAGGTTGAGACATGCGAGTACCTTTAAAAATTAAGGAATTTGAATATTGAGTTGGCGCAGTAGTTTACACAGTTGAATCATTGGCAGCCCCATCAAAGTGGTTTGATCCTGTCCAGTCATGCTGGAAAATAGGCTAATTCCTAGACTTTCACATTTGAAACTGCCCGCGCAGTGTAATGGTTGATCTTTTTCAATATAGCGCTGAATTTCGTTGAGGCTGAGTTCTCGGAACTGAACTTGGTAGCGCTCAACCAAAGTCTGTTCAAAGCCTGAAGCCAGATGTTGCACGCTTAAACCCGTACTAAAGTAAACTGTCTTACCTGAGTTAAGTTGTAACTGCTGAGTGGCATTTTCAACAGTCAACGGTTTCCCAATAAAGTCTTGCGGTGCAGTTTCACGCCATGCCACCTGATCTGAGCCAATCACAATCGCGTCAGGGTATTGTCCAGCAATTACACGAGCCTTTTCAAAAGCCAGACGTTTTGCCAGATCATCAGCGTGTGTTTCTTGCTGACTCGATTCGTCAATATCAGGAGCAATGGCGAGATACTCCAAGCCTAACCGATCCATCAATGCTTTTCGGGTCTGACTGCTTGATGCCAAGATAATCTGAGGTTGTTTCATTAGAAGGCAAAGTCCATCAGTATGTCGAGAGGAACATAACTCAGCACAGATTGATGGCAAGCCTGTAGTTTGAGTTGGGGTGCATGACCTGCTTCATAGGCTTCCACCCAGCGGGTGACACAGATACACCAAAAATCACCAGGCTTAAGTCCAGGAAAACCAATTTCGGGCAGTGGTGTAATCAGATCATTGCCAATTTTTTGTGAAAAATTCAGAAAGTCCGCGCTCATTTTAGCGCATACCGTATGTTGCCCTAAGTCAGTCGTTGCCGTATGGCAAAAACCATTGCGAAAATAGCCCGTAATTGGGTCAAAACAGCAACTTGCCAGTGCATCACCAAAGACATTCAGGCGGTTGATTTTTGGATCTGGATGAATAGACATACATGTTAATTTTTTTTAAAGATGCTTTATCATAATCAAAACCACATATTTCTACAGCTTTTCTACTAAAGAAGCTAATTTTTTTTTGCATAATCATTTAAAATGGCGCGATTTTTAATTTCCACAAACGCAAAAGAGAGCATTCCATGAATTTTCAGCGCATGACAGACCTTGATTTAACGGAGAAACGCGTCCTTATTCGTGAAGATTTAAACGTGCCTGTAAAAAATGGTGTGATTACCAGTGATGCACGTTTGCGTGCTGCACTTCCAACAATTAAAGCTGCACTTGAAAAAGGTGCTGCGGTCATGGTGTGTTCACACCTCGGTCGACCAGTGGAAGGCGAGCCAAAACCTGAACAATCTTTAGCGCCTGTTGCAGCATATTTAACTGAAGCACTCGGTCAAAATGTACAACTGATCACTGAATACCTAGATGGCGTTGAAGTTCAAGCAGGTCAGGTGGTATTGCTTGAAAACGTTCGTTTTAATCACGGCGAAAAGAAAAATAACCCTGAACTTGCACAAAAATATGCTGCACTTTGTGATGTATTTGTGATGGATGCTTTTGGTACAGCACACCGCGCAGAAGCGTCAACTGAAGGCGTGGCACGTTTTGCTCCTGTTGCTGCTGCAGGTCCTTTACTTGCTGCTGAACTTGATGCTTTGGGTCGCGCTTTACAGACTCCTGCGAAACCGATGGTGGCAATTGTTGCGGGCTCTAAAGTATCGACTAAGCTCGATGTATTGACTTCACTTTCAACCATCTGTGATCAGTTGATCGTTGGTGGTGGTATTGCCAATACCTTCCTTGCAGCGGCAGGCTTCAATGTAGGTAAATCATTGTACGAAGCAGACTTAATTGACACTGCAAAAGCCATTGCTGCAAAAGTATCTGTACCTTTGCCAACTGACGTTGTGGTTGCTGATGCGACTCAAATTAACTTTGAAGACTTCTTGGGTTCTTTAGCCAATACGCCTGCGGTTGTGAAAAAAGTTGAAGATGTTACTGAAAACGATATGATTTTGGATGTTGGGCCAGAAACAGCAGCAACTTTTGCAACATTATTGAAACAATCCAAAACTATTTTATGGAATGGACCTGTCGGGGTGTTTGAAGTCGATCAATTTGGCGAAGGTACAAAAGCGCTATCATTGGCGATTGCGGAAAGTGAAGGCTTCTCAATTGCGGGTGGTGGTGACACATTGGCTGCGATCGATAAATATAACGTTGCATCTCAAATCAGTTATATTTCAACAGGTGGTGGTGCGTTCTTAGAATTTGTAGAAGGTAAAACTTTGCCAGCAGTTGCAGTCTTGCTTGAGCGTGCCTAAGCCTATTAGGAGCGTTTTATGAAAAAACAACTGATCATTGCATTGGTGTGTCTTGCATCACTTGCGTTCACTGCATGTTCAAAAAAGTCAGAGGAAGCCAAAACTGGGCAGGCATCTGTGATTGTATCAGAAGATGACAAACCAACGACACCTGAACAGCAAGCGCAAATCAATGCTTTAGATAAACCTGTACTGGACGAAAAAAATACAGATGTCAAAGATGCTGATGCGCCAGTTTCCGATGCAAAAGCTCAATGATTTGTTGATTTTTTAATAAAAGTCCCTGCCTATGCAGGGATTTTTTTTTAAATGATGTTTTTTGATGCTGAATTGCTATTCAGCAACATGTAGAATAAGGCCCACTACCTGGGAGGATACTATGGCACTTATTTCGTTGCGCCAGCTCTTGGATCACGCTGCAGAACATAACTACGGCGTACCAGCATTTAACGTAAACAATCTAGAACAAATGCGTGCAATTATGTTAGCTGCAGATGCAACTAACTCACCTGTTATTGTGCAAGCATCTGCGGGTGCTCGTAAATATGCAGGCGCACCATTCTTGCGTCACCTGATTTTGGCAGCAGTTGAAGAATGGCCACATATTCCAGTGGTAATGCACCAAGACCACGGGACTAGCCCTGACGTGTGCCAACGTTCAATCCAGTTGGGCTTTAGCTCAGTCATGATGGATGGTTCTTTGGGAACTGATGGTAAAACACCAACGAGCTATGACTACAACGTTGATGTAACGCGTCGTGTTGTTGCAATGGCACATGCGTGTGGCGTTTCTGTTGAAGGTGAAATCGGTTGTTTAGGTAGCCTTGAAACAGGTATGGCAGGCGAAGAAGATGGTGTGGGTGCAGAAGGCGTACTTGACCACTCTCAATTGTTAACTTCAGTTGAAGAAGCGACTCAGTTCGTTGCTGACACCAATGTTGATGCTTTGGCAATCGCAGTTGGTACTTCACACGGTGCGTACAAATTTACTCGTCCACCTACAGGTGACATTTTGGCGATTGACCGCATTAAAGAAATTCATGCGGCATTACCAAACACACATCTTGTGATGCACGGTTCAAGCTCAGTTCCTCAAGAATGGTTGAAAGTAATCAACGAATTTGGCGGTAACATTGGTGAGACTTACGGTGTGCCAGTAGAGCAGTTGGTTGAAGCAATCAAGCACGGTGTACGTAAAATCAACATCGATACCGACTTACGTTTGGCATCTACAGGTGCGATTCGCCGTTTCTTGGCAGAAAACCCTGCTGAATTTGACCCACGTAAATACTTCGCGAAAACTGTTGATGCAATGAAACAAGTGTGTATCGACCGTTATGAAGCATTTGGTACTTCGGGTAATGCTGACAAGATTCGCCCAATTTCTTTAGAGAAAATGGTTGAGCGTTATTAATTGAGTCGTTGACTTGATTCTAAAAAACCGTCTGAAAGGGCGGTTTTTTATTTTAAGGTGTACTGGCTTTAAGCAAGATACTGTATCGACACTGAAGCATGGGTCATTCAACAAAACTGATGCAAAAATTAGCACGTAAAAACTTCATGTTTCATCGGTTGATTATTCTCTATACACAGTGATTTAAAATGAAAAATCAACGATTGTAATCATGATTTTTTTATCTTGGATCATTCAGCAAACCACACCAATATTTTTCTTCCAATGTATCAAAATTCGGATGTGTATACATGAGTCTCATTTTTTTTGCTGCGCTGTGTAGCGTTGCTGTGTCTATTGTCTTGAAAAAATTTAAGCAACGAGATTACGCAGTCTTACAAATGATTGTCTGGAATTATGTCACGGCGAGTATTTTATGTTGGTTATGGTTTAAACCTGACTTTACGCATCTGAGTTTACAGGCAACACCGTGGTGGTTGATTGGCTTGTTAGGAATGTTATTGCCGACAATTTTTTTCTGTTTGGCCAAATCCTTGCAACATGCAGGCATTATCAAAACCGAAGTGGCTCAGCGTTTATCCGTGGTTCTGTCGTTAATGGCAGCCTATTTTGTTTTTCATGAGCAATTTTCTAGCCTAAAACTGCTTGGTGTGGTATTGGGTGTTGTGGCGGTGCTGAGTCTGATCGCTGCGAAAACACAGGCGATGCCACAAGAACAATCTAGCAAAGCAGGGCTGTTTCTTGCCTGTGTTTGGGCAGGTTATGCACTGGTCGATATATTATTGAAATACAATAGCAGTCTGGGACAGCAGTTTGCTTTGAGTCTCAACTTGATGTTTATGCTGGCAGGCATAACTTCAGCAGTTTTTGTGAGCTTATCTAAGCAGCAATGGCAACCGAAAAACTTCCCCGCGGGCATGTTACTTGGTGTACTGAACTTTGCCAATATTGCCTTATATGTCCAAGCCCATCAGTTACTCAAAGATGCACCTGCGGTGGTGTTTGTGGTGATGAATGTCAGTGTGGTGACATTGGGCGTACTGAGCGGTTTGCTGTACTTCAAGGAAAAGCCAAATCTAATGACTGTTGTGGGCTTGCTGTTGAGCCTCGTCGGCGTGGCGTGTTTAGCGATGAGCATGGCTTAAACGTGATTTTGGTAATTTTGCATTAAAGTCTTGCTCACTGCGATAGCCCAAAGTGAACATGACTGAACAATCATAACCCAGATTGACTAAATTAAACTCTTAGTTCAATTGCATCATCAAAACCGCCAATCGGAAAGGCTAAATTCCTCAAAATCTGCGTGGGCAAAAGCAATTCATTGAATACAATAAAGGTCTGGGTTTCCATTCAGTTAATTTTTAATGCCGAATGAATATAAGTATTTTTATAAATTTAAATTATTAAATTTATTTACTATTTTATTTATCATGCGATAAATTTTTGTTTGAAAATTCTCCAGTTTAACTATGTTTTGCTACACAGATAATGCTATTCTTTGCACCAATTATTACGTGAAATTTATTTAATTTATGTATACGGGACTAGATCAGATGATTGATAAGGATCTTGAACGTCAACGCTTAGAGCGAAAGCTAAATTTTCTGAGAAATGTGGTCATCCAGCGGGGTGATAAAATTCAATCATTAAGGGTTTTGATTAAGAAAAAAAATATCATCTTAAGCGATGAGGAACTTCTGGAAAGGGTTGAATTTTTGCAAGAGCAAGTAAAATATCAAGAGTTTTTAGAAAAAAAGCTCGTTGAAATTATTAAACTTATTCCATAAACCATATTCACATTCTTTTTGTTTTTCCTATATGGAGAAATAATAAAATGGATTAATTGCGATTTATCTATAAGGTTGAGATAAATTTTAAAAAATATAATCAGGCTAAGAATCGGTAAAGATTGTTGCATCGATGCAACAAACCGTTTTATCTATAACAGTGTAATTTTTGGATGAAAGTTTAGAATATCTCTCATATAGTTTATCACGAGACAAACAAAATGAATTTCAAAGCATTATCCCTTGGTTTAGCAGTTGCAGTTGCGAGCTCATTGACTGTAGCAGCACCTGTAGCTTATAAAATTGACCCTACACATACAGCAACAGTTTTCTCTTGGAATCACTTTGGCTTTTCTACACCAAGCGCAAACTTTTCTGCTATTCAAGGTGTGATTAATGTTGATAACGCAAAACCTGCTAATTCTTCAGTAAACGTAACTATTCCTGTAAGCAGCGTAAACACTAACGTTCCTGCTTTGGATAAAGAGTTTCAGGAAGAAGGCTGGTTTAATGCAGCAAAATATCCAAACATCACTTTTGTAAGTACAAAAGTTGAAACTAAAGATAAAAAGCACTTTAACATCACAGGTAACCTGACTGTTAAAGGCATTACTAAACCAGTGGTTTTAAAAGCTGTTTTAAACAAACAAGGCATTCACCCAATGACTAAAGCAGAAGCGGTTGGCTTTAATGCAACAACCAGCTTTAAACGTTCAGACTTTGGCATCGCGAACTATGTGCCAAACGTTGGTGATTTGATTACTGTAAATATTACAACTGAAGCACAAGCTGCTAAGTAATCGCTTAAAATACAGTGATGTCATTTAAAAAAGCCCTTGAGATAAGGGCTTTTTTATTGCTGAAAAATTTCAAACTATTTTTATATTAGAAATATTTAATACAGTCGATAGCTTCCATTCAAAACAGCTTTTATATGTTTAAATGGGTAAGATAATGTTTCAACACTTCTGCCGATTTCGACATAAGCTCTGGTGCATAACGATGATTATCTTGTCGTAACTGTGGAATATTGATATTGGCTTTGCGCAGTTCACAAGTGTGCCCGATTAACCATTTTTCCAGATCTTCTTCTGCCACTTCAATATGAAACTGAAATGCCAGAATATTTTGTCCAATCTTAAATGCTTGATTCGGATACAGTTCAGAACTTGCCAGTAATTCTGCTTGGGCAGGCAAATCAAAAGTATCACCATGCCAATGTAATACAGCAGTATTTCCAAGTGCTGCCAAAGGATTATGGCTTGCTTCGGATAGACTGAGTGAACTCCAGCCGATTTCTTTGGCGTGACCTGCATAGACTTGAGCACCTAAAGCATAGGCAATTAGTTGGGCGCCAAGACAAATTCCTAAAGTTGGTTTGTTATCGGCAAGGCGCTGTTTTAAGCCTGAAATTTCATCGACTAAAAATGGATAATCATCCTGCTCATAAACCCCGATAGGGCCACCCAAAATGATGACTAGACCATCGTAGGCAAGCGCGGCTGATAAATCATCAACTCCCGCATCAAAATAGCGGACGCGAAAACCATATTGATAAAATACGTCTTCTAGTGCGCCTAAATCTTCAAAGGCAAGATGCTGAATGGCGTAAACTGTTTTGGGTAAATTGGGATGAAGTATTGTTGTCATAATCATAAAAACAGGCGAAGTAAAATAAAAACATAAACAATCAGTGGAAAAAATCAAGTCCATCAAATGTTATTTTTAAAATGCATTTTATAGGTTATAGGAAAAGACAGGACATAAAAAAGCTGATCTAAATTAAACAATCGTGAATTGTTACATCTAGATCAGCTTGGAATAAAAAATACAGCGAATCGAGGTTCGCTGTAGAGTGTAGCAAATTTGCTACAAAAGGCTAAAACTAAATTAGAAGAAACCCATTGCCTTAGTTGAATAGCTTACCAACAAGTTTTTAGTTTGTTGATAATGGTTCAACATGTCTTTGTGGTTTTCACGTCCGATACCTGAACGTTTGTAACCGCCGAACGCTGCGTGAGCAGGGTAGATATGGTAACAGTTGGTCCATACACGACCCGCTTCAATTGCGCGACCTGCACGGTAAGACGTGTGTGCTGAACGTGACCATACACCTGCACCTAAACCATAGATAGTGTCGTTTGCAATTTTCATTGCATCGTCAAAGTCTTTGAATGTAGTTACAGACAATACAGGTCCGAAGATTTCTTCTTGGAAGATCTTCATGTTGTTTTCGCCTTTGAAGATTGTTGGCTCGATATAGAAACCACCTTCAACGTCATGGCGAGGAGAACCACCTGTCAATAATTGAGCGCCTTCGCTGCGACCTGTTTCGATGCAACCCAAGATTTTATTTTGCTGTTGAACAGAGGCTTGAGCACCGATCATGGTATCTGTGTCAAGTGGGTGACCTGTTTTGATACGTTTTACACGCTCGATTGCTTTTTCAAGGAATTTGTCAGCAATGCTTTCTTGAACAAGTGCGCGAGAAGGACAAGTACAAACTTCACCTTGGTTAAGCGCAAACATTGCAAAACCTTCAAGCGCTTTGTCTAGGTAGTCATCGTCTTGATCCATAACGTCTTCAAAGAAGATGTTTGGTGATTTACCACCAAGCTCAAGTGTTACAGGAATAATGTTTTCTGTTGCATACTGCATGATCAATTGACCAACAGCAGTTGAACCTGTAAATGCAACTTTTGCAATACGTGGGCTAGTTGCAAGTGGGCGACCTACTTCAGCACCAAAGCCGCTTACAATGTTTAAGATCCCTGGTGGGAGAAGATCTTGAATCAATTCAATGAGAACCAAAATACTTGCTGGTGTTTGCTCAGCTGGCTTCATAACGATACAGTTACCTGCAGCCAATGCTGGTGCAATTTTCCATGCCGCCATCAAGATCGGGAAGTTCCAAGGAATGATTTGACCCACAACGCCTAGTGGTTCATGGAAGTGATACGCGATGGTATCTTCATCGATTTCAGAAATGCCGCCTTCTTGTGCACGGATACAGCCTGCAAAATAACGGAAATGGTCAATTGCAAGAGGGATATCTGCAGCAAGTGTTTCACGAATTGGCTTACCATTGTCCCAAGTTTCTGCTACCGCAAGAACTTCCAGATTTTCTTCTAAACGGTCAGCAATTTTAAGTAATAAGTTAGAACGAGTTGTAGGAGATGATTTGTTCCATGAAGCTTTTGCTTTATGTGCAGCATCTAACGCAAGCTCGACATCTTCAGCACTTGAGCGTGCAACAGTTGTAAAAACTTTACCATCAACTGGAGAGCTATTTTCAAAATACACGCCTTTTACAGGTGGAACCCATTCACCACCAATAAAGTTCTCATATTGAGATTTGAATTGAACTTTTGAACCAGGTTGATTCGGATCAAGATAGCGCATGTGAAAATTCCTTTGCTTTATTTTATATCATCTAACAAAAGCATACTGCTTCTGATAAAGTACTTCTGGTACATTACGGATATAATAATAATCATAAATTAGGTTGGAAAAAGGTTGGAATTTGCCAGCTATACAAGGGATATACAAATGTTTACGAAGAAAGATTTATCGCACCACCGAGGTGCGGTAGAGCAGTTAAGGCAGAGCATCTCCTGGTCGCCTCAACAAGCTCAAGAAGTAGGTCAGAGCATTATGAGCTCCTGGCAACGAAGTATTTCTGCATGCATTCCAAAAGAGCGCATGGCTGCGCCATTGGTAGACAATACTGCATTTAAGGGCAACACCCTAGCTTCAGCGCTACAACGCTGTGAGGCTGAATTAAGGCACGTTGCACAGCAATCCTCAATGGTTCTGGCAATTGGTGACGTTGGTAGTACCATTGTCTGGACAGCCGCAAGCCGTGAAATGCAGGCTCAGGCTGAGCAGGTACATTTTGTGTCTGGTGGCAAATGGAGTGAAGATGCGGTAGGTACCAATGCCTTGGCACTGTCGCTGAAAACTCGACAATCATGCTGTGTTTTTTCCAGTGAACACTATATGGAATCGGTGCATGACTGGGTTTGTTATGCGACACCAATTGTTGATCCATATTCAAATCAGTTGCTTGGCGTAGTAGATTTATCCACCACATGGAAAAATCATAATACTTTAGGCGTACTCGCGGTTGAGCGTTGTGCTTCGATCATTCAAACCGCACTGCTCGAACAGCAAAAACAACGTTTGTATATTCGTGCTTTTTCTGTTTCGCAAGTGTTGTTTAATGGCAAAGTGTTGGTGCTGACTCCACGCCAATTCGAAATTATGACCATTTTGGCACTTTGCCCACAAGGGATGAATCTCGACAAGTTGCACAGCGCACTCTATGGCGAACGTAAGGTCAGTATGGGGACGTTAAAGGCAGAAATGTCACAGCTACGTGATTTGCTCGGTGGAATGCTAGGTTCGCGCCCATATCGCTTGTTAGCGCAAGTGGAGGCGGATTTTTTACAGGCAGAGCAAGCACTGGATGCAGGCTATCTGGAATCAGCTTTACGCTTGTATACAGGCGTCTTTTTAGCGAAAACCGAAAGTCCATTTTTATGCGCTTGGCGTGATTGTTTAGAGTCTCGTTTAAGTGATGCGATTTTTAAAGCCAAAGATACGGATACGCTACTGAAACATATTGCACATGTGCCCGATGCCATTGATGCGGTTGAGCGCCTGATCGAGTTGTTGCCAGAAACTCATCCTGCTCATCAGGTCTTAGAAAAGTATAAAGATGCGTAAGTCATATAAAACCAAATCGAAAAATTTAAACAATAAATAATAAAAACAAAAAGTTAAATAAATAACAATAATAATTTTTGCGTTGCTCAGGCATCGCATTGTCTTCTTTTGTTTTTTAAAATAAAAAAAGCCCCTCACAAAGCGAACTTTGTGAGAAGCCTATCTGGAGAAAACTTACAGCATTTAAAAGAGATTACAAAGCAGCTTTAAAAATATCTACAACTTGAGCATGTGTTGCTTTACGTGGGTTAGTTAACATACAAGCATCTTTCTGAGCGTTTTCAGCCATCACATCAAGATCTTCAGTTTTTACACCAAGCTCAGTCAAGCCTGAAGGAATACCGATAGAAGAAGACAATTCGCGAATGGCAGTGATTGCAGCATAAGCAGCTTCAGTCACAGTTAGACCATGAGTATTTACACCCATCAAGTGCGCAATACGTGCATAACGGTCAGGACAAGCAATCAGGTTAAACTCACAAACGTGTGGTAGAAGTACCGCATTACATACACCGTGTGGCAAGTTATAGAAACCGCCTAACTGGTGAGCCATTGCATGTACATAACCTAAAGATGCATTGTTGAATGCCATACCTGCAAGGTACTGTGCATAGCTCATTGCATCACGCGCTTCAAGGTTTTGACCATTGGCAACCGCAGGGCGTAACCATTCACTGATCATGGTAATGGCTTTTTCAGCACATGCATCTGTAATTGGGTTTGCAGCAGTAGAAACATAAGCTTCAACAGCATGCGTCAAGGCATCCATACCTGTTGCAGCAGTCAAGCTTGCTGGCTTAGCAATCATGAGTTTAGGATCGTCGATTGCAATCAGTGGAGTACAACGCCAGTCTACAATTGCCATTTTAACGTGAGTATCAGTGTTGGTAATGATACAGAAACGAGTCATTTCTGAAGCAGTACCTGCAGTTGTGTTGACTGCGATTAACGGTGTCATTGGAACTGTACTTTTGTCAATGCCTTCGTAATCACGAATATGACCGCCACCTGCAGTAACAAGGCCAATACCTTTTGCACAGTCATGTGAAGAACCGCCACCGAGTGAAACGATAAAATCACAACCATTGTCAACGTATTCTTTTACACCATTGTGTACGTTAATGTCGGTTGGGTTTGGCTCTGCGCCTGGGAAAATATGGCTCTCTACACCAGCATCTGTTAAGTATTGAGCAATTGTGTCTGCTACACCAAACTTAAATAAACCTTGGTCAGTAACAATCAGTGCTTTTTTTGCACCTAGATTTTGCGCTTTAGTTCCGATTTCTTTTGCACAACCTGGTCCAAATAAAGACACGCAAGGGATGTAAAAACCGTTAGTTTGGTCAGCAATATTTTTAAAAGCCATGGAGCGATTCCTTCTTCCATTATTCCATTGTGTTCTTTTGTAGGCGATTAACTTCACCATGTCGCTAGTATTGTTAGCTGCTCTAAAATTTCCTACCTACCAAATACCTACCAACATTTTATTTGGTAGGTTGTCTAATTATATCTTTAATTTTGAATGATTTTATTTTTATTTGTTGCAAAAATCTGAGTAAAAAACTCAGATTTTTACTGGATTTATAAAGTAAAAAAATAACACTTCAAACAGGAAATTTCCCTTATGTTTAGAAACTGGTTAAGCTATGCAAGATTGTTGAGATTTTGATGGGCTTATGAAACAAGAGACAGCGCTGAAACTTTTAAAAGCAGGCGAAAATGTTTTTTTAACGGGTTCGGCTGGTGCAGGTAAAACTTATACACTTAATCAATATATTCAATATCTTAAAATAAGAAAAGTACCTGTTGCGATTACTGCATCGACAGGTATTGCAGCAACACATATGAACGGTATGACCATCCATACTTGGGCGGGTATTGGGATTAAAGATACGCTGAGCGATGATGACCTAAAGCGTATGAAAGAGCGTAAATATCTCAAAGAGCATCTGGAAAATACACAGGTGCTCATTATTGATGAAATTTCGATGCTACATGCCAAACAGTTAAATTTGGTCAATCAGGTTTTAAAATATTTTAAAGAAAGTGACGAAGCATTTGGTGGCATACAGGTCGTGGTTGCGGGAGATTTTTTCCAGTTGCCACCTGTCAGTAAAAATGAAGAACGTAACCGTGATAAATTCTGTTTTATGTCAGAGGCTTGGGTTGAAGCAAAATTTCGGGTTTGTTATTTGACCGAGCAGCATCGCCAAGATGATGAAACTTTAAACCAGATTTTAAATGCGATTCGGGCACAGGATTTACAGCATAATCATATACAAGCCTTGACCAGTGTACGCCAGCAAGATATTGGCGAAACCTTTACTCGTTTGTACACGCATAATCTGGATGTTGATAACTTGAACTTTCAACATTTAAATGCGATTGATGGCGAAAGCCACCAGTTTAATGCGGTGTTGGATGGTAATGAAAAGCTGCTGGAAACTTTAAAATCTTCTGTGCGTGCTCCAGAAGAACTGACCTTGAAAAAACATGCCAAGGTCATGTTTGTTAAAAATAATTTTGACATGGGATATATCAATGGCAGCTTGGGTGAAGTCATTGGTTTTGAAGAAGATGATGAACATGGCTTATTGCCCAAAGTTCAACTGAGCGATGGTTCGGTGCTTTTGGTCGAACCAGAAACTTGGTCAGTTGAAAATGATGCAGGTAAGGCGATTGCCAGTTTTCAGCAAATTCCACTGCGTTTGGCATGGGCAATTACCATTCACAAAAGTCAGGGCATGACCTTGGAAGCTGCGGAAATTAACCTGAGCCATACCTTTGAGAAAGGTCAGGGTTATGTGGCACTGTCCCGTTTAAAATCTTTAGAAGGGTTACGTTTGACTGGATTTAACGATCAGGCATTGGAGCTAGACAGTTTAGCCATAAAAGCTGATCGCCGTTTTCAGGAACTTTCGGAAGAAGCTGAGCAGCATTTTGCCAATATTGATTTGACTGCCCAACATCAAACATTTATCCGCCACTGTGGTGGGACGCTCAACGCCAGTGAAATTGCACGAAATGAACGCAAGTTCGCCAAAAATGCCGATAAAAATAGTTATGCAAGCAGTACTCTGGATGAAACCAAAGAGCTGTTTGAAAATGGCTATGAAATTATGGATATTGCACAGGAACGTGGCTTGACACCTGCCACGATTATTAACCACTTGGCAAGATTACATAAAGAACAGGGGCTTGATATTTCTGTGGCACATCCTGGAGATGAAGTGGTTGAGCAAGTTCGCAAGATTTATAAGCGCTTGAAAAAAGGACAACGTTCTGAAAACTTTAATGAAGATGGTTCGATTAAGTTGCGTCCAATTGTTGAAGCAACCCAACCGAAAATGGGCTATGATCAAGTAAGATTAGCCTTACTCTTTATCGAATAAAAAGGACAAGCGTATGCCACATTTAGTGATTGGATATTCACGTAACATTCATAACTTGAGTCAGGAAAAACTCCTTAAACATGTAAATCATCAACTGATCGCAACAGGGTTATTTCAAGCGAAAGACCTTAAATCACGTATTCATAAAGACGAAGTGTTTGTGATCGGGGACAATGATGATACTCAAGGTTATATTCATGCACAATTATCGGTGTTAAGTGGGCGAACAGAGGAACAAAAGCAGCAACTGAGTCAGATTTTGCTACAGGCTTTATTGAGTTTTAAAGATTATGAAGCCTATACACTGTCAGTGCAGGTGTGTGCAGAAATCTTGGAAATGCCACAAAATCAGTATGCGAAACAAAGTATTCAATATTAACCAATAGGGTGGAGGGCAGTCTCCACCCTTTATTTTTTAGTCTTTATACAATCCTAAACGTAGCCCTAACATAATAAAAATACTGCCGCTCAAATAACGAAATATATGTTGTCCACGTCCTGAAGTTTTTAATTTTTTCAGAATCAAATCTGCACAAAACACACAAACTACATCTGCTGAACTAAAAGCCAAATTGACGATTGTGCCAAGGATCAAAAACTGTAACCAAATCGGAAATGTGGCTTGAGCATCAATGAATTGAGGTAAAAAAGCGAGATAGAAAATAGCAGTTTTGGGGTTAAGGATTTCAACCCAAATACTTTCAGAAAAGGCACGTTGTTGCTGATGGTTCTGTAAATCTGAAGACGGTTTTGAGTTACGGGCAATCAGCAGTTTTAACCCAAGCCAAATGAGCCAAAGAGCACCACAGATTTTGACCAGTGTATAGGCGACGGGAATAGCATGAAATAAAATTGTCAAACCTGTTGCAGCAATAACGATATGAGCATATCCCCCAAAATGAATCCCTAAAGATGCCATGAGCCCTGCCTTGCGTCCGCGAGCAAGAGTTTGTGCTGCGGTATATAGCATGGCAGGGCCTGGTAGATAGGCAAAAATTAAGGTGGTGAGCAGAAATGTACTGAGTAATTGGAATGAGGGCATGTTATTGTTCCTGTTATTTTTGCCCAAATTCTACACATAAATGTTTGGTTTTCTAGCCCAGCAACTCAATATCTGCATATTGCACGATTTTCTCGGCATTCAAACTGAACAATTCATCCATAAATGCCACGGAAAACTGTCCAATCAGTGGTGCGCGTTCAGCTGCTAGTTGTCCTGCAATCGCAAAATGTACATGTGCTGTAACGCACGCAAGCATTGGTGAGGTCACAGAACAATAAGCCGCGATCAATGCACCTAAAGCGCAACCTGTTGCCGTCACTTTAGGTTGTAGTGCTGAACCACCATTGATTTTAATCACTTGACGGATTTCATCACTCAAAATGTAGTCACTTGCCCCCGAGATTGCAACACAGTCACAATGCTGCAATAAATTCTGTGCCTGTGCATAAACAGCATCACTGCTGAGCGTGCTATCTACACCTTTGGATGAACTTTGATTTCCTGCCAAAGTGCTGATTTCAGAAGCATTACCACGAATAACTGTCGGGTGATATTGCAGTAGAACATCAACCATGTCACTACGCCATTTTAAAACTGAGCTATAGCCGACAGGGTCAAGTACCCACGGTTTTTGATATTGCTGAGCGGTTTGTGCCGAAATTTGCATGGCTTGCATTTGTTGTTCAGTCGGTGTGCCCAAATTAATACTAAGCGCTGAACTAATGTGGGTAAAACTTTGTGCTTCAAACGGGTTATCAATCATGGCAGGCGATGCGCCGCAAGCGAGCAAGACATTTGCAGCATAGTTGCTGGCAACCTGATTGGTTATACATTGTACCAGTGGCGTATTTGCCTGTAATTTTTGCCAAGCTTCAATCACTTGTTCAATCAAAAATGAACGTTCAAGCATAAAAATGTCCTGTGAATTTCTTGGTGTTTAATGGGTAAAATAATGATCCTGATGCTGGCATTTGCGGCAAGTCAGAGTCACATAATCTCCTGCATCGTATTCGACATCCAGTTCATTTGAACCGCAGTGCATACAGCGTTTGTCAGAGTAAAAATTTAGGCGAGGCTGGATTTTTTTCCAGAGATGCCAGATAGGTTGGCTAAAAATACGTTGGTCATAATTGAGAAAACGGAAATATAAAATCTGACTCATTTTGCTCATCGGCAAATGTTCAGGTCGTGGGAAACTTGGCGTTTCCCATTTTTCAGCAATGGCACGTTCACGATATTGAGTGATGGTTTTTTTCAAACGGTGTGTATTAATAAACCCATCATTGCGTGCTTCCAAAGCTTTTTGTTCATGTAAATACAAGAGTGCCGTATGTGCCAAATAGAAAATCTGTTCAACAGAAAGGCTTTCTAACAAGCGATAACATAACTGTTGAAAAGACGCATGTGAAGTAAACTGTACTTTCCACATCTTACAGATGGACTGAATAAATTGTATAACTTCTTGATATAACAAATCATAAAGCACAGCTTTCACTTCATCGCTGCTTTTAAATGGAATGCCCAGCGTCAAATTAAAATAGAACCAATTGCGCAGTTGCTGAGTAATACTAAACAGGCTTGGTTCGCTATAACCATCTAAACGAACATTTAAATAAAATGTAGTTGGCTCATCACAGGCAGTTGTGGCACAGAAGATTTGCTCTTTTTGTAGTTGCTTCGCCAGTTGTTGTTGAAAATGATAATTTGGCGAAATATTGGAAAACTTGATTTTTTCCCAGTGAATATATTCATCGTGTTGAGAATCTTCACGTACATAGTCATCGAGCAGTGCAAGTAAAAAGAGTTTTTGTAGCAAACTCAACTGTTCTAGAGAGGGAGCAACCAGATCTTTTTTTCGGTATTTTTGCAGTTCTTGTTGACGCGTTTCTTTTAGAATTTTTTTACGTTGCTGGCTACAGCGAGCACAGTGACAAGTAAAGTTACCTGTTGGGAATACTCTATGTTCACAGTGACTGCATTGATAAAATTGAATGTCTTGATCAAATTGTTCCGCATCTACCCAAAACATGGCAGCATGACAAAGCGGGCAAAGTGTGCTGGCATCGAGTTGTTTATTTAAAACCTGAAACAAGGCAATGACCCATTCAAATAATAGCTGAACCCAAAATTATACACCGCCTGCCATAAAAAATATGCGAAAAAAAGCCAGTCATAGACTGGCTCTAGAGAAGAGGGGTTATACAGGGCAAGGGAAACGGTCGTCATATTGTCCAAGTTTTTTGGCAACAATCATGGCTTGAACTTTTTTTTGCGGTATTTTGACTTTGCCACAGTCATCGTACAGATTGATAAGTAGAGTCACATCTTGCTCGTTGAGAGAAAGCCCTTCACTGGTCATGAATAGGGCGATCACTTGATGCTGAATACCTGCTTTATGCAAGCAGTGTAAGGCTTTGAGGTTTTCAGCACGGTAGATTTGGTCTTTAATCGTCATTGTCGCTGACCTCCTTAAAGAGAACCTTATTCTACTTTGACATAAATTATCTGATTGCCGCGTGAAGAAATGTAAGAATGCGAAAAGTATAGTAATGACAAATGTCAAGATTATTTTTTGAATGTAACGAAATATATTGCATGGTTTTTATTCTTCAGTTTCATTTCATTGGCATAAATTTTAATTTTGCTTAGGGTGTTAAAATAAGGTCTGAATCGTGATACAAGAAGCCGATTAATTTTTTTTGTATATTTTTTATTATAAATAAATATAAATTTCAATTGGTTATTTTATGGTAGTTAAAATATATATAATATCTATTATGATAGGCAACCGAATGCTTAACAATAAAATAGGATTGAATCTATGTTGACTACTTTAAAAAAAATGACGTGTGGAATGATGATTTTATTCTGCTGTAAAAGTAGTTATGCGGAATTAAATGCTGAATTGAAACAAAGTATTGGGAAAAACTGTCAAGAAAAATCTGAAATAGCAGCTCAAGTGATGACTGAGCGTCAGAGTGGAAAAGAGTTTGTTGAGATGGTACAAACGGCTGCTGCTATACAAAAAAATGCTGTAACGAATGATCAACACGCGCTTGCTCAACTTTATGCAGCACTCGCTTTAAAAGTATCACGTCAGCCTGTGGAAAGTAGTAATTCTGCCAAACAAGAAAAAATTGGAGAATTGCGTCAACTGGTTTTAAGTTCTTGTCAGAACAATCAGATCTAATGATTTGATTCCTTCGTTTTAATCTAGCCTGCTTTAATTAAGATTAAAGTAGGTTTGGTTTTGCATATAGTGTTCTAAAGTATTTATATTCAGCGAGTGAACCGATCTTTTAAATGAGAAATTGCAGGTTTAGAGCTTAAAGGCTTTTTAATTTACTTGTACCAAGTTGCTACACCATGATGTCGTGAACATGTTCCACGATGGTGTTTGCTAAAGCTATATGAGCCATCACGACATTTTGCAGAAGCTCCATTTGGACGTTTACCATTTTTACTATGTGCTGGTGAATGGACAATACGACCATTTACATTACGGTAGTGATGATGTTCAACGAGGTTTTGCTCATTGGGTTCGCTATAAGGAAAATTTTTAGAAAATGCTGTTGTCGTGAATAATACGATGAATAATAAAGAAATATATTTCATAATAAGGATGTAGGTCTTTGTCAGGACTCTAAAAATAATCTTCCTTATTTTAAAGTTTGTAAACAAAAAAATGGTCGTAATTTATACAAAATGAAATAAATGCACATAAGTAAAAAAATCAGTTCTTTTTTTCTGTGGGGATACTTATATCAGTGGATTTTTAAGCTGCCTATCTATATGGTAGTGAACCGACCATAAGTAGTGATGCTTCCTAATTTTGAGTCTTCACTGGCTGCGATTAGGTCTAACATCGTTCTAACATTTGGATTTGCATATGTTTGCTGAAACTGTGCGAATGTTGTCATATTTTCACCTGACCATAACAAACCGACCTCAATGGGTCAGTTCTATTAGTTAGTACTTTATTTCAAATCATCTTTAGTAGCTTTGTTGGGTTAATTAATCCAAGAGTTATAAAATCAATAATTAATAAAAATATCGAAAATGCTACTCCAAAGAAAACAACCTTATCTATAAGCTATAAGCGGTGGGTAATCCTGAAATGGAATTGAAAAAAGTGTAAAAATTGTTCCAAAAACAATCAAAACCCAGCATAAGATTAAAAATCTGATATAGATTGTTTAATTTTATTTTCCAATGAGTTGATCGACTAAAGGATTTATTTTTGATTCATTGCTTTTGTATTTGGTTGGGTTTAGCAAACCACCTGCATGCAATTTGTATTCAGCATCAGCTATTTTGCTATCTCTTTTATAAAGTCTAAGCTCCGCTTGAGTGAGTACCATTGAAAAATCCCATTTTTGGTATGCAACATATTTTATTGAATACTCACAGTACGATGGCTTATTTCCTTTGATATATGTTTCTGTAGATATTCCATTATCTTCTAAGCGATTAATAACAATATCCTCAAATCCATTTACAACTACTCTAGAATTATGCTCAATACAAATTCTTTTTATTTTCTCATTTGCATTTAGATTCAAAGGGCTAACTTGTGTTGTTGCGCAACCTGACAATATTAAAGCAGTTAAAATTATGAATTTTTTCATTATAAATCCCTCATTGAAACAATGGATTTATAGCATAATTAATGATCAAATAGAATGTTGTTTAGTTTGACAGTATTTGTCTGAGATTGTGGTTGGTTTTGACGGGCAGCCATAGCTTTATACTTGTTATTCAGATTGCTGATAGATTGAAGTGTAGCCATCCGAGTCTGAATTTTTCTAAGCTGCCTATATGGCAGTGAACAATAAAAATATTACAACAAGATCAGAAATAACAGTAGCTTAAATCCTAAAAGTAAAGAAATACCCAAGTTTTTTAGCTAGGTTATAACTGTTTGATTTTATTAAACTGTTAAAGAGTATGAAAAATATTGGGTCAAAATCATTCATCTGTCAAAGCAAAAAAGATGCAAAATCCTTTTCTATTCAAATCTGAAAAGGTTTAAACATGGTACAGGCATTAAAAATCAAGCTAAAACAGGGTAGAATACCGAGCATATAAATTTATAGATTTGGAGTTCTGAGTGGAGCGATTGACGATTAGCCCTGAAAGTTTGAATGAAGCGGCTGAAAACTTAAGCACGATTCGTGATTTTATTCGCTTTGGGGTCACAGCACTGCGTCAATACGATGCTCATTTAGGGCAAGGTACAGAAGACTTTTTTGCAGAAAGCTCGGCTTTGGTACTGCAAACATTGTCTTTAGATTGGGCGGCAGACAGCGAAATTCTCGATGCAAAACTACTCCCAAGTGAAAAAGCAGAATTTTTAAGCCTTTTGGAACGCCGTATTAATGAACGCGTCCCAACTTCTTATTTATTAAACCTTTCTTATTTTTGTGGTAAGCCATTTTATGTCGATGAACGTGTGCTTATCCCACGCTCACCAATTGCAGAACTCATCGAACAACGCTTTGCACCATACTGTTTGGATGAAAATGGGCAAATGCGTGAAGCATTAAACAACTTGCCTGAAAATGCAAACCCACAAACTCCACGCCGTATTCTAGATATGTGTACAGGTTCAGGCTGTATCGCAATTGCACTGGCCTATGCTTATCCAGAAGCGGAAGTGGATGCAACCGATATTTCTCGTGAAGCACTTGAAGTAGCTGCAATTAATGCTGAACATCACAACATGCAATATCAGGTTGCGTTATTAGAGTCAGATTTATTCTCTAAAATTCCTTCAGAAAATAAATACGATCTCATCATCAGCAATCCGCCATATGTGGATGCTGAGGATATGGCGGATTTGCCAGAAGAATTTTTGCATGAGCCAGAACTAGCGCTTGCTGCTGGTCAAGATGGTTTAGATTTAGTACGTAAAATGTTGGCACAAGCGGCAGACTATTTGACTGAAGATGGTCTCATTGTGATTGAAGTGGGTAATTCTGAATGGGCAATGCGCCAGAATTTCAATACAGTTGACTTCCACTGGTTAAAATTCCAAAAAGGTGGTTCGGGTATTTTTGCTTTGACTGCTGCACAATGTCGTCAATATCAACAATTATTTCAAGATTCAGTAAATGCATAAGGAATTGTCATTATGGCAGGAAATAGTATTGGGCAACTTTTTCGTGTGACGACTTGTGGTGAGTCGCATGGCGTTGGCTTAATGGCAATTGTTGATGGTGTACCACCAGGTCTTGAATTGGTTGAAGAAGATTTACAAAAAGATCTTGATCGCCGTAAACCAGGTACATCTAAATTTGCGACTCAACGTAAAGAGCCTGACCAAGTTGAAATTATTTCAGGTGTTTTTGAGGGTAAAACCACAGGTACACCTATTGGTTTATTGATTCGAAATACAGACCAGAAATCAAAAGATTACGGTAATATTGCGCAAACTTTCCGCCCTGGGCATGCTGATTATACTTACACACAAAAATATGGTTTCCGTGACTACCGTGGTGGTGGACGTTCAAGCGCCCGCGAAACTGCAATGCGTGTCGCCGCAGGTGCAATTGCTAAAAAATATTTGGCAGAGAAGTTTGGTATTGTGATTCGTGGGCATGTCACCCAAATCGGGACAGAAGTTGCAGAAAAACTGGACTGGAATGAAGTTCCAAATAACCCGTTTTTCTGTGGCGATGTCGATGCTGTTCCTCGCTTTGAACAGCTTGTCACGTCACTGCGTGAACAAGGAACAAGCTGTGGTGCAAAACTGGAAATTTTAGCTGAAAATGTACCAGTCGGTTGGGGGGAGCCTGTATTTGACCGTTTAGATGCCGACATTGCGCATGCCATGATGGGTATTAATGCTGTCAAAGGTGTAGAGATCGGTGATGGTTTTGCCGTTGCAGGGCAGTTTGGTCATGAAACGCGGGATGAATTGACTTCACAAGGTTTCTTGGCAAATCATGCAGGCGGTATTTTGGGTGGGATTTCAAGTGGTCAAAACATTCGTGTGGCGATTGCACTCAAGCCAACGGCGAGTATTACCACTTCAGGAAAAACCATCAACTTAAACCGTGAAGACACGGACGTATTAACCAAAGGTCGACATGACCCTTGTGTTGGTGTTCGTGCTACACCGATTGCAGAAGCAATGCTTGCAATTGTGTTGATGGATCATTTCTTACGACATCGTGCGCAAAATGCCGATGTAGTTGCGCCATTTGCGCCAATAGCACCTTAAAAAATCAGCAAAATCTGGATGGCTTCATGAATATGAGGCCATTTTTTTTAAGTGCTATTTATTCAGGCGATTTATACATAAATAGCGTTTCATTTCTTATTTAAACCTGTTAAAACAAAAATAAAGCCTAAAGGAAATGAGTTGAAGACAATGAAAACTATAGTGAAATATATTGCGTTAAAAAATAAAGATTATCAGTTAGGTCATGCACTTTTTGAAGAAGAGCTTGAGGAAACAGGCGATTATTTTGATCGTATTCCAAGCCATATTCAGTTTCAAAATCTACAGTTCAAAGTAAAATCTAAAGAATTGACACGTAAGCAAGTATTCGATGACGTTGAGGAATCTCAAACGATTATTGTCAAGGTGATCGCGGTGACTGAAGCCTAAGTTAGTGCTGATTTAAACAGTCAAAATACATAATGCGACACGATTCAAATCAAAACAGGCTTATTACTGATTTATCGCGCTGAATTCAACTTTAAAGTGTTGTGAAAATGCGATGTAGGGTTGGATAACTTTAAATCCGCGATGAAAAACAATATCTTAGACATATATAGTTTTGCAATAAGTGATACAGTCTAATCTTGCGGTATCGGGTGAAGGGTAAGTGGAAATGAAATCTTAGAGTTTTTTAACGCAGTTTAAGAGCTTTATTGATACTTAAAATAAAACGCCCGATGAACTTCATCAGGCGTTTTTAACTGAAATAAGAATAAACTTATTAAGCAGGTTTCTTTTCTTCTGTTGCAGGCTCAAGTTGCTTTAACAAATGAGTCTCAAGATAGTGAATATCCATCGCTGTTTCACAGAAATCTTTATCTTGTAAGATCAGATCTTTATGCAATGGAATATTGGTTTTCACGCCTGTGAGAATCATTTCATCTAGCGCTTGTCTCATACGTGCAATTGCAGTACTACGATCTTTACCATGCGCAATCAATTTTGCAATCATCGAATCATAATACGGCGGAATGCTGTAACCTGAGTAGATATGGGAATCTAGACGGATACCTGCACCACCTGGCGCATAAAAAGTCTCAATGCGACCTGGAGATGGTAAGAACGTTGTTGGATCTTCAGCATTGATACGGCATTCAATCGCATGACCACGAACTTCAATATCTTTTTGCTCAAGGTTCAGACCTAAACCAGATGCAATACGGATTTGCTGTTCGATAATGTCAACACCTGTGACCATTTCAGTGACAGGATGCTCTACCTGAACACGTGTATTCATCTCAATAAAGAAGAACTCACCATCTTCAAACAAGAATTCGAATGTTCCTGCACCACGGTATTGCATGAGTTTACATGCATGTACACATGCTTCAAGAATGTCTGCACGTGCTTGTTCTGGCAAGTCTGGTGCTGGCGCTTCTTCAAGAACTTTTTGGTGACGACGCTGTAAAGAACAGTCGCGGTCATAGAGGTGAATGGCATGACCATTACCATCTGCCAAGACTTGAACTTCAACGTGACGAGGTGTTTGTAAGAAACGTTCCATATAGACCGTATCGTCACCAAACCACATTTCGGCATCACGTTGAGCTGCTTGTACAGACTCAAGCAAAGTGTCGATGCGTTCAACAATACGCATACCACGACCACCACCACCTGAAGCTGCTTTAACAATCAGTGGAAAACCGATTTTTGCTGCTTCTTCTTTGGCATTCGCTGGAGTTACCGCATGTTGTGAACCTGGTACAGTAGGTACACCAGCTTTACGCATTGCTGTAATTGCAGAAACTTTGTTCCCCATGAGACGAATATGCTCTGGGCGTGGGCCGATAAACACATAGCCCGAAGTTTCGACCATTTCGGCAAATTCAGCATTTTCAGACAAGAAACCATAACCTGGGTGGATGGCATCTGCACCTGTAATTTCAGCAGCAGTTAATAATGCTGGAATATTTAAATAACTTTCGCTTGTTGAACCAGGACCAATACATACAGCTTCATCGACAAAACGCAAATGCATCAAGTCTTTATCAGCGCTAGAATACACGCCAACGGTTTTAATCCCTAGGGCCTTACAAGCGCGGGTGATTCGCAAGGCGATCTCACCACGGTTTGCAATCAGTACTTTTTGCAACATTGTGAGTCCCTGTAATTATGCGCGGTAACGGAATAATGGTTGACCAAACTCAATCACTTCACCATTTTTTACCAAGATTTCTTCAATCACGCCGCTTTGAGTTGCTTCAATCGGGTTCATAATTTTCATTGCTTCGATAATACCAAGTGTATCACCTGCAGAAATGGTTTGACCGACTTGAACAAATGGTGCTTCACCTGGGCTTGGAGCAGCATAGTACACGCCAACCATTGGAGCTGTTTCAACCACGCCACGTGGAGCTTTTGCTTTTGGAGCACTTGCTTCAGCAGGAGCTGGCATTGCAGCTACACCCATTTGAATTGGTGCTGGGCTACGGCGAGTTAAAGCAATCGATTGATCACCTTCTTTTACTTCAATCGCGTGAAGATCAGATTCAATCATCAAATCGATGAGCTTTTTGATTTTACGAATATCCATGGTGTTCGTATTCCTTATGAAGATTAATGAGAAGGTTGAAGCTTAGAAACAGCATAATTGAGTGCAAAGTGATAGCCTTGTGCACCTAGACCACAAATCACACCCACAGCTTTGTCGCTGAGATAAGAATGGTGGCGAAAGGTTTCACGGGCATGCACATTAGATAAATGCACTTCAATAAATGGGATATTGACTCCAAGCAATGCATCACGGAGTGCCACAGAAGTGTGGGTGTATGCCGCAGGGTTAATGATAATAAATTGTATAGCTTGTTCTTGTGCTAAATGAATTCGGTCGACAATGGCGCCTTCATGATTGCTTTGAAAAGTATCTAAATCGCAATCGTGTTGTTTGGCTTGTTCAATCAGGCTTTGGTTAATGTCATTTAAGGTGAGGTGCCCATATACTTCAGGTTCGCGCTTTCCGAGCAAATTTAAATTTGGTCCATGAATGACCAAAATACGTGAAGTCATATAGTTCACTCCAATCTGAAATTACAGTCATTTTCTGCAAGATCTTTACAAAGTTTGCGGATTTTTGCTTTGAATTCTGTAATTATTTTGCAAGTTGTACTTATCTATACAGAATAAACAAATCAAATTATGCGTATATCTTGTAAATTTTTGGGAAAATTAACAATGTTAAAAAGTTCCATTTTCAAAACTTAAAACTTGCTTGAATTGATAGTTTTTCTTAAATTTCACCGAGTCTGGTTGCTGCTTACACTATCATTAAACAGAAGCAATTGGAATGGACGGTTTTACAAAAAAACCATAAAAACATCGAGGGTAAAGATCGTTGTCAGATCTCTTGTTATTTTTATTTAATTATATGAATTTAAACAATTATATTGGTTGTAAATAAAGGAAAATTTTGAAATATTATCTCAGTAAATTATGGTTGTTACATGATATATACATCTTAAATAGCCTAAGTATTACTATGTTGTACGCTCATAGACTCAATAAAAAGAAGCTTATGGTTTTGTTTTCTCTGACTGAAATTTGCAAAGAACAGTAAAAGGCATTGACCATTTTGTTCAGATTGGCAGGTATTGTAAAATAAAGACATGAATTAAGTGTTTATAGAATGTGCAATAGGTTGTTACATCTTATAGATTGTCTTGCTTGTTGATTTGAATAATTGATATTTGATGTTGATATAACAGTGATTTTCTGATGATTTCTTCTGATCTATATTGATAAACGATTCTGTTAAGTTATCGGTAGAAGATAATTTTTATCTGCTCACTACGCGAGATGGTTACATGATACTTGTAGTGAGCCACTTTTTAACTGACTGAGAATTTTTTGGCATAGCTTACACAGCCAACCACCAACAAACTGGTGAGAAACATCGACCAGCCTACAGGCTCATGCAAAAGAATTGCCGATAAACCCAGACCCAAAAAAGGCTGTAACAACTGTAACTGACCAACAGCAACCACGCCACCTGTGGCTAAACCGTGATACCAAAAAATAAAACCGATAAACATGCTAAACAGTGAAACATAAAGCAATCCTAAAGATGCGCTCAATGTGACATGGCTAAAGTCTTCAGGGAAATAATAAAAGCTAGCCAATAGCATGAAGGGTAGGGTTAAGATAAGTGCCCATGAAATCACCTGTAAACCGCCCAAATCTCTCGATAATCGCCCACCTTCGGCATAGCCTAAACCGCAGAGCAAAATCGCAGCCAGCATATATAAATCCGCAGAAAGAGGATGTTGCTCCTGAGGTGACATGTAAATAAAAGCAATAATGCTGCTGCTCCCTAGCACGGCAAATAGCCAAAATTTATGCTGTGGTCGTTTTTCACCGCGTAAGATTGCAAAAATAGCCGTCGCTAAAGGCAGCAAGCCAATAAATACAATGGAATAGGCAGCACTCATCTGCTTGAGTGCCAATGCTGTAAATAAAGGAAAACCCAGTACGACCCCAACCGCAACCAGAATCAATGATTTGAACTGAGCAATAGAAGGTAAGCGCTGCTTCATGCAGAGTACCGTGCATAAAGCCAATATGCCTGCAATTAGGGCACGAATTGAGGTTAGGAATTCAGGGCTAAAGCCTGTTACTGCCAAACGGGTTGCAGGCAAAGAACCTGCAAAAATACAGACACCGCATAAACCACTTAACCAGCCACGTGAAATATTCAACATGTTTACTCTCCCCATAGACTTATTTCATTTATAGAGAGTAGAGGCCACTGACTTGTTGAAACAGCTACAAAGCAATACAATTTAACCAAACTGTTAGGGTGTGAAAAATAAAACTGTTATGGAAAAATTAGCACCATCAAGCAAAATTGAACGTGTGATTACTTTTATTCAGCAACAAATTGATGATCGCGTCTTGGTTGCAGGCGCGCGTTTACCTTCACTTCGTCAGCTTGCGCAGCAGTTAGGAGTATCTATTTCAACCGTGATCGAAGCCTATGCGCGTTTGGTCACTGCACAGCGTATTGAGGCAAGAGCAGGTGCAGGCTATTTTGTCACAGGTATTCGGGCATCATATGCTTTTACAGCCATTGCGCCACGTTTAGACCGAGAGGTCGATCCATTATGGATTTCTCGGCAGTCTTTGGAAGCCAATTCAACCCATTTAAAACCAGGTTGTGGTTGGTTGCCTGAGCACTGGATGCCAGAAGATTTAATCCGAAAAGCGTTAAGAACTGTTTCGCGCTCCGCAACGTCACATCTGGTTGGGTATGGTCAGCCTTTGGGTTTTACTGAACTTCGGCATTTGATCGCGCAGCGTATGCAAATGACAGATGTTATGGCACATCCAGATCAAATCTTACTCACCGATAGTGGCACACATGCCATTGATTTGGTTTGTCGGTTATTTTTAAATCCAAATGATGTAGTGCTGATTGATGATCCTTGTTATTTCAATTTTCATGCCTTACTCAAAACGCATCAGGTCAAGACAATTTCGATTCCTTGGACAACGACAGGACCAGATCTTGAGCAGTTTTCTGCAGCTTTGGCACATAAACCTCGACTGTATATTACCAATTCAGGCATTCATAACCCAACAGGCGGGCAGTTGTCGTTAGCGATAGCGTATCAAATTTTAAAAATGGTCGAGCAAACTGATTTAGTGATTGTTGAAGATGATATTTTTGCTGATCTGGAATATGTGCCTGCACCGCGTTATGCAGCACTCAACGGTTTTGCTCAGGTGATTCAGATCGGGAGTTTTTCTAAAACACTTTCTGCTTCAATGCGTTGTGGTTATATAGCGACTCAAAATCAATGGGTTGAGCAACTAATTGATCTAAAAATAGCAACCTGTTTTAACAATAACCAGTTGAATACAGAGCTGATTTATCATGCATTAACTGACCATGCTTATCGTAAACATGTGGAATGGCTCAAGCAGCAATTGGCATTGGCAATGAGTAAAACCATACAAAATTTACAACCACTGGGAATTGCTCCTTGGATTATTCCTCAGGCTGGTATGTTTTTGTGGTGCCGATTGCCTGATGGATATAGCGCCAAAGAAATTTCCAAAATATGTTTATCCCAAGGTGTGATTTTGGCACCTGGAAATGCTTTTAGTACCCATCAATCTGCTGAACAGTTCTTACGTTTTAATGTGGCGCAGTCTGCAGATCAGCGTATTTATCAAGCATTGCAACGTGCGATGCAACAATTAAACTGATGTAAATCATCAAGTCATACAAAATATTAGCGTAAAAATAAACAGAAAATCAGTTTCTGTAGCCATGTACCATACGGTGGGTAAATCAGTTTCATTAAACTGAATTTTGGACGGACAAAGACTGATTTGGCATGGCTAAATGTCAAGAAACCTTCATGTCCATGATAGTGCCCAAGTCCCGAAGCGCCGATCCCACCAAATGGCAAATCATCCTGTGCGACATGTACCAAGGTTTCATTTAAGCAAATACCACCACTATGTGTATGCTGTAAAAAATGCTGTTGTTCCTGTTGGTCATAACCAAAATAATACAGTGCCAATGGGCGATGCTGCTGATTGATGTAGGTCATGACTTCATCAATATTTTGGTAAGTCAAAATCGGTAAAATTGAACCAAAAATCTCATTTTGCATCAGAAGCATATCATCATTTACATCGCAAACTAGATAATGCCCAAAATGCGTCTCATCTTCAGGGTAAATACAAATCACTCGTGCGCCTTTGGCCTGAGCGTCATCTAAATACAACTTTAAGCGTTGTTCTTGCCGTTGGTTAATGATTTGAGTGTAATCAGGATTGTTGGATAATTCGGGGTAAAATTGACGAATGGTTTTGATATAACAATCAACAAATTGCTGTAATAAATCTTGCGGCACAAAAACATAGTCGGGCGCGACACAGGTTTGTCCCGAGTTAATGGTCTTACCAAAAACAATACGACGTACAGACTCTGCTAACGGTGCATCTTTACCAATCACACTTGGAGATTTTCCGCCAAGTTCCAGCGTTACAGGTGTTAAATGCTCCGATGCCGAACGCATCACTTGTCGACCAATCGATGTTGCCCCTGTAAAAAGTAAATGATCAAAGGGCAGTGCAGAAAACTGCTGTGCGACGTTATGATCGCCTGTTACGACGCTAACTAAATCTTCAGGAAAAACCTGTGCAATTATTTTTTGGAAAAGCGCAGAAAAATGCGGGGTAAATTCACTCATTTTTAGCATGACCCGATTGCCTGCGGCCAATGCTTGGCATAACGGACCAACGGCTAAAAATAATGGGTAATTCCACGGTACAATAATACCGACAACACCGAGTGGTTGATACATGACATAGGCTTGAGCAGGTTGAAAGAGAATACTGACTTGACGGCGACTAGGTTTCATCCATTTTTTTAAGTGTTTGAGCGTATGTTGAATCCCCATCACACTCGGTAAGAGTTCAACCAAACGAGTCTCATCTGCACTACGATGCCCAAAATCTGCTGAAATCGCATCAATAATGTATTGCTGATGTTCAATCAATAGCGTTTTTAACTGTTTAAGCCACATACGGCGTTGTTGCAAACTTGGATATTGGGTGGTTAAAAAAGCCTGTTTTTGTTGTTGTAGCAGGTGATTTAAATACTCGGCAGAATCAGTCATTAGTTTGTGTATTGTTCCTTCAACGTTCAGACGTCATGTTAACTGAAAATTCTGAACTGCAAAATTTAAGTTGTGCATTTCACGGTCAATGATTTTGTTTGTAATAAAAAATACAGGTCTTTGGTTTGCAAACATGATTTTAGACTAAAGTCGCAAAGCACTCGCAGTTTCATCGTAACACGTTTCATTCATTTTATATGTTTCTGATATATCAGTGTTATTTAAAAGATACAAGGCTGTATAGCTGTAGAAAATGCAGGAAAATTAAAATAATATTGGTATGACCATTATTAAAATATTCAGACCAATATTGATCTTTAAGTTAGCATTATTTACTATTTGGTGACAAATAGGTGCTTTTTGATTTAAATTGGTATGACCAATATGTGAAAAAGCATTCTGGAATTCACGAAATAAGTACCGCCGAAGCATTTCAAGGAGAAGAGAATGCTACAACAATGGCAACAAATTTATGACCCTATTGGTAATATCTGGCTATCTAGTTTGGTAGCTCTGATCCCAATTATTTTCTTCTTTCTTGCGCTCGCTGTATTTCGCCTAAAAGGTAGCGTGGCAGGAACGATTACTGTTGGACTGGCATTATTGGTATCGCTGTTTGCCTATCACATGCCAACCAGTATGGCTTTCGCATCAATTGTTTATGGATTCTTTTATGGGCTCTGGCCAATTTCATGGATCATCATTGGTGCAGTATTCCTGTATAAAGTCTCTGTAAAAACAGGGCAGTTCGATGTCATTCGTTCGAGTATCTTATCGATTACGGAAGATCAGCGTCTGCAAATGCTATTGGTCGGCTTTGCTTTTGGTACTTTCCTTGAAGGTGCTGCAGGCTTTGGTGCACCTGTTGCAATTACCGCAGCGTTGCTTGTGGGTTTAGGCTTTAAACCACTCTATGCAGCAGGTTTGTGCTTGATTGTGAACACGGCACCAGTTGCGTTTGGTGCAATGGGAATCCCGATTATTGTGGCGGGTCAGGTTTCAGGTGTTGAAACGCATGAAATTAGCCAAATGGTTGGTCGTCAATTACCGTTTGTTGTGCCAATCGTATTGATCTGGATCATGGCGATTATGGATGGCTGGCGTGGTGTCAAAGAAACTTGGCCTGCAATTTTGGTCGGTGGTGGTGCATTCTCATTGGCACAATACCTGACTTCAAATTTTGTTGGTCCTGAGCTTCCAGATATTACTGCGGCAATTGCTTCTTTGATCAGTTTAACTGTTTTACTTAAGTTCTGGAAACCAAAACATATTTTCCGTTTCTCAAATGAAGATGGCACGGTTATTGATGCTGCAGTTCTAGAGCAACAAAAGCAAAAACATACAGCGGGTCAAATCTTTAAGGCATGGTCTCCATTTATGATTTTGACTGCAATGGTCACTATTTGGAGTATCAAGCCATTCAAGAGCTTGTTTGCCAAAGATGGTGCTTTGCATGACTGGATCATTGCGATCAAAGTGCCTTACTTGCATCAAATGGTACAGAAAATGCCACCTGTGGTTGGAAAACCAACTGATTATGATGCCATTTTTAAATTTGACTGGTTCTCTGCAACAGGTACAGCGATTATTTTCGCGGCAATTATTTCAATTATTGTCTTAAAAATGCGTCCTTCGGCAGCAGTTGCAACCTTTGCGGAAACTGTCAAAGAGCTAAAAACACCAATTTACTCAATTGGTATGGTCTTGGCATTCGCGTTTATTGCGAACTATTCGGGCATGTCGGCAACATTGGCATTGGCATTGGCGCATACAGGTCAGGCATTTACCTTCTTCTCGCCATTTTTGGGCTGGATGGGTGTGTTCCTTACTGGTTCTGATACTTCTGCAAATGCGTTGTTTAGTGCATTACAAGCTACTACAGCACATCAGATTGGTGTACCAGATGTGTTACTTGTCGCAGCCAATACTTCTGGTGGTGTAACAGGTAAAATGATTTCGCCACAGTCGATCGCAATTGCGTGTGCTGCCGTTGGTCTGGTGGGCAAAGAGTCAGATTTATTCCGCTTCACAGTGAAGCACAGTATCGCATTTACTGTGATGATTGGTATTATCATTACCCTTCAAGCCTATGTTTTTCCATGGATGATTCCATGATTGCAGATTGACCGAAGGAAAATGAGATGAAAATAGCCGATCGCGTAGTACAAAGTTTGTATGATTTGATAGAACAGCAAAGCATGCAGGTGGGTGATCGGCTGCCTTCGGAGCGTCAACTGTGTGAACAACTGAGTGTTTCGCGTTCATCGCTACGTGAAGCATTGCAAAAGCTCTCAAGTCTGGGTGTGGTTTCCAGCCGTGTAGGTGCTGGAACTTACCTTGCAAAGCGTCCACAGAGTGACTGGTCAGACCAGTTTATCCTTCAACCGTTAAGCGACTTGATTGATCAAGACCCTTTATATCGTTTTGATGTTCAGGAAGCGCGTCTGATTTTAGAAGGTGGTACAGCATGGTACGCTGCCCAGCGCTCAACGGAAGAAGATCGTGCCAAGATTCATCATTTCTATGATCAGGTTTTGTATTTCCAGTCGATTGGCGATGCAGATAAGGCTTCGGCATCGGATGCTAACTTTCATTTGGCGATTGCAGAAGCTTCTCACAATATTGTGCTGACGCAAATGATGCGCAGCCTGTTTGATTTACTGCAATACAATGTCGTACTCGGTCGACGCAAAATCTATACCGACGTGCATCAGTTTGAGCAACTCCATTTACAACACTTTCAGGTGATGGATGCGATTGATCGGCAAGATCCAGAATTGGCACGTTCATCGGTGTGTGACCATATCGAATTTATTATTCAACAAGTGCGTGCGATTGACGAAGCAGAAGCTCGTCTAAAACGCTCGTCTCGCTTAAAAAGGATCGATTTAAAATGATCATTTCTTCTTCTAATGACTATCGTGAAGCAGCACGCCGTCGTCTACCGCCATTTTTGTTTCACTATATCGATGGTGGTGCTTATGCAGAATATACTTTAAAGCGAAATGTAGAAGATTTATCGCAAATTGCGCTGCGTCAGCGTGTATTAAACGACATGTCGCAGTTGAGTCTTGAAACCAAGATTTTTGATGAAACACTTTCTATGCCTGTTGCATTGTCACCTGTCGGTTTGACGGGTATGTATGCGCGTCGTGGTGAAGTGCAAGCTGCCGTTGCTGCAGACAAAAAAGGCATTCCATTTACCTTGTCTACCGTATCGGTATGCCCAATTGAAGAAGTGACACCTGCCATTCAGCGCCCTATGTGGTTCCAGTTGTATGTGTTACGTGACCGTGGCTTTATGAAAAATGCGTTGGAACGTGCCAAGGCAGCAGGTTGTTCAACTTTAGTGTTTACGGTGGATATGCCAGTACCAGGGGCGCGTTACCGTGATGCACACTCAGGTATGAGTGGCCCAAATGCGGCAATGCGCCGTTATTTGCAGGCTTTTGCACATCCACATTGGGCATGGAATGTGGGCTTGCTCGGTCGTCCACATGACTTGGGCAATATCTCTAAATACTTAGGTAAACCGACAGGCTTGGAAGATTATATTGGCTGGTTAGGTGCGAACTTTGATCCATCTATCTCATGGAAAGATTTGGAATGGATTCGTGATTTCTGGGATGGCCCAATGGTCATTAAAGGTATTTTAGACCCTGAAGATGCTAAAGATGCTGTACGTTTTGGTGCAGATGGCATTGTGGTGTCCAACCACGGTGGTCGCCAGCTTGATGGTGTGTTATCAACCACGCGTGCTTTGCCTGCAATCGCCGATGCGGTTAAAGGTGATCTGAAAATCTTGGTCGATTCAGGTATTCGTAATGGTTTAGATGTTGTACGTATGCTGGCAATGGGTGCTGACCTGTGTATGTTAGGGCGCGCTTTTGTCTATGCATTGGGTGCAGAAGGTGGGCAGGGCGTATCGAACTTACTGGAGCTGATTGATAAGGAAATGCGAGTTGCCATGACGTTGACGGGCGCGAAAAGCATTCAGGATATTAACTCAGACTGTCTTGTTCATTTAGATCATCTAGCCAAATAAAGTAAGAGAGCTCCCATGTCACAGGCAAAGCATAACAATACGATTCAGCAGTTAAAAAACATTGTTGGTGAACAGCACGTATTGACGGATGATCAGCATACTCGCATGTACCGTCAGGGGCGTCGTTTTGGTGAAGGTAAGGTCTTAGCCGTAGTTGTGCCAGGAAACTTGCTAGAACAGTGGCAGGTTTTGCAAGCCGCGGTCGGTGCCGATTGTATTGTGATTATGCAGGCGGCCAATACGGGGCTAACAGGGGGCTCAACGCCTTATGGGGCAGATTATGATCGTCCTGTGGTGCTTATTAGTACGCGGCGCTTGGCAGGGATTCAGGTGATTAATCAGGGTAAGCAGGTGATTTGTTTACCTGGTGCAACCCTTGACGCTCTGGAACGTGAACTGGCGCAATATGACCGTGAGCCTCACTCGGTGATTGGCTCATCGTGTATTGGTGCTTCGGTGCTAGGTGGTGTGTGTAATAACTCGGGTGGTGCACTGGTACGCCGTGGGCCTGCCTATACGGAGCTGGCACTGTATGCGCGGGTGAATGAACAGGGAAAACTTGAACTGGTCAACCACTTGGGCGTCAATCTGGGGCAAACTCCTGAAGAAATTCTGACACGGTTACAGCAAAACAATTATCAGGCAACAGATGTTGAAAACTCGGAGCATCGCTGTGCTTCTGACCAGCATTATGTTCATGATGTATGTCAGGTCGATGAAGAAACTCCTGCACGTTTTAATGCTGACCCAAGTCGTTTGTTTGAAGCTTCAGGTTCGGCAGGCAAAGTTTGTGTCTTTGCAGTGCGTTTGGACACTTTTGAAAAAATTAAAAGTCAGGTGTTTTATATCGGTTCCAATTCAATCCATGACTTGACTGAAATTCGCCGTTATTTGTTGCAAGATTTACCTCGTATTCCAATTGCAGGTGAATATATTCACCGTGTTGCTTATGATATCGGGGCAAAATACGGTAAAGATACCTTTGTCTTTATTGAAAAATTTGGAACAGCCAAAGTTCCTCAAGCCTTTGCCATGAAAGACAAGGTTGATGGCTTTTTGGAAAAATTCGGTGTGCGCGGCTTGACCGATAAAGTCTTGCAAATGATGACGCATTTTTTACCAGATCATTTGCCGAAACGCATGAACCAGTTCCGTGACCTGTATGAACATCATCTGATTTTACGTATTGAAGATCAGGATGTGGCTCAGGTTCAGCAATTTCTGGCTGACTACTTTAATCAAAATACTTCAGGTAATTATTTCTTGTGTGATGCCGATGAAGGTCGCAAGGCATTTTTACATCGTTTCGCAGTAGCAGGTGCAGCAATCCGTTATCGGGATACACATCGTAGTGAAGTGGAAGATATCGTGGCTTTAGATATTGCACTGCGTCGTAATGACCGTGAATGGCTAGAAACCTTGCCTGAGGAAATGGATCAGCAAATTATTCATAAACTGTACTATGGGCATTTTTTGTGTCATGTGTTCCATCAGGACTATATCGTGAAGAAAGGTGTTGACCCTTTAGATATGGAACATCAGATGTGGAAACTGCTTGATCATCGCGGGGCAGAGTATCCTGCAGAACACAATGTCGGGCATTTGTATGTGGCTAAACCTGCACTGAAACAGCATTACCAAAAACTAGATCCGACCAATAGTTTCAATGTCGGGATTGGACATACCTCTAAGTTGAAATATTGGAAATCTTAAGTCTGAGAGAATAAAAAACCGAGTCAAGACTCGGTTTTTATTATTAGGGCTTTTTGAGATAACCCGCTTCTACGGATTTTGGATATTGTTTCAGTAGTTGCTGGCGATATAGGTTGGCAGAAACGCTATTGTGATCAACATTCTTGGCAATACTGTAAAGCTGATACAGTGCCCGTGGTGCTTTGGCAGATTGTGGATATTGCTTATTTACAACTTCGTAATTTTTCTTGGCTTCTGCATAATTGGCTGGTTCAATTGCTAAATAAAACTCGGCAAGCCAAAAGTGCGCATTACCAATATAGATGCTATTGGGATACTTTTTAATAAAATCCTGCATAGGCTTGATCGCCTGTTTAGCACCACCTTGTTTGTAAGCATCGAGTGCTAAGGTATAGGCATCCTTCTCATTTAACGGCTTTTTTGCTGGGGGCGCTCCCGTAGACGAGCTGGTTGTATCATTAGCAGGGGCAGGCGGTGGTGTCGTATTGGTTGCTGTTCCAGACTTACTTGAAGCATCGTCACTACTTGCAGTATCGGATGCTGCCGAGCCATCATCACCATCCACTTTTTGTTGAAGTAGCTGTAAACGCTGGTCTAGGTCGTTGTAGTGATTGTCTAGATCTTGGCGCTGCTGGTCAATGGTATGTTGCTGTTCTTCAATGACGCCACGCAGACTACGCACCTGATTTTCAAGTTGATCAACACGTTGCATCAGTTCCCAGTTGACATTGGTTGGAATGTTGCTACTCGGCGAATTGGTTGTTGTATTGTTGCTTGATCCGCTATTGTTTTGGCTAAGTGATACATTTTCAATGGGTGCAGCCAACACAGCATATGTGGTCGTACATGCCAGCAATCCAAGCGCTAACTTTTTAAGCTTCATAATGAAGAACCTGAAGAAATCGAAATGAGAATGACAAGCCGAAGAGGTTTGTACAAGATTCTAGCGTTTATTTATCAACTTTACTTTGTTGAAAGCAAGCAAGCTTTACAATATTTCAGCATTTCTTCTGTAAATTTTCAAAGAAATTTTGTTGTAAGTGTCATGAATTGATCAAAATGTTTCTTTAATAATCAAACGCATCGCTTTTTATAGAAATCCACAGTTTTAGTCTTGCATGTTAAATAAAAATCTCTATACTTGTCCTTGCAATGGTAGCCCTGCTGGTAGCCTCGCAATTATACTCTGTGAACCCCGCCAGGACCGGAAGGTAGCAACGGTAGCAGATCTATGATGTGCCGAAGTTTCGCTAGTAGGGTTACCACCATTATTCTTCTTGCGCTTCTCGACGCACTGCTTTTAAAATCACATCCATATCAAAACCCCGATACTGCAAAAAACGAATTTGTTTTGCCTGTAATTTTGGGTCTCTTGTTACTTCTATTCCATATTTTTTGACTTTTAACTGATAGGCTTGCTCTAGCCAGTCAACTTCCTGTACCTGTTCCTGAATATAATCCTGATCTACCTGTTTTTGTTGCAAGGTTTGATAAATTCGCCGTGGTCCTTTGCCTTTACGCATCTGGCTCGCAAGAACAAGTTCAGCAACGCGTTGATCACTCTGGTATTGATACTGACTAAATTCTTCAAGTAACTTTTCTACTTCTTCCGAGTCTAAAGCATAGCGATTGAGTTTTTCGCGTAGCTCGGCTTTTGAGTATTCACGTTTGCAGAGTAGGGCATAGGCATAACTACGCAAACGTGCGCCTGTTAATGTCTTTTTTACTTGTTGATCGGTATCAATATTTTGCATATGGGCTTCCATAAAAATCAAAAAACGCCCCGTAGGGCGTTCTATTGTTAGGTGAATTAGCTTTCTAAAAATTCTGCTGGTTCTTCATTGTCCTGACTTACAGGTGCATTAGAAGTCGTTAGTAACTGTTCGCGAATCATACGTTCAATTTCTTGAGCAATTGCTGTATTTTCTTCTAAATAACGGATCACGTTATTTTTACCCTGACCAATTTTATTGCCCTGATAAGAATACCAAGCACCTGCTTTTTGAATGATTTCTTGTTGCACGGCAAGGTCAATGAGTTCACCAAGCTGGTTCACGCCTTTACCATATAGAATCTGGAATAGCGCTTCTTTAAATGGAGGCGCCATTTTATTTTTGACGACTTTGACTTTGGTTTCAGAACCAATAATCTCATCACCTTCTTTGACCTGACCAATACGGCGAATGTCTAAACGTACAGAAGCGTAGAATTTCAGTGCATTACCGCCTGTTGTAGTTTCTGGGCTACCAAACATGACCCCGATCTTCATACGAATCTGGTTAATGAAAATCACCATGCAGTTTGAGCGTTTGGCATTACCTGTGATTTTACGCAAGGCTTGGCTCATTAAACGTGCCTGTAAGCCCATGTGCGAGTCACCCATTTCGCCCTCAATTTCAGCGCGTGGTGTAAGTGCAGCAACGGAGTCGACAACGATGAGGTCGATTGCGCCTGAACGAACCAGCATATCTGCAATTTCAAGGGCTTGTTCGCCATTGTCAGGTTGAGAAACCAAAAGATTGTCAATATCTACCCCAAGCTTACGGGCATATTGCGGGTCAAGAGCATGCTCGGCATCAATGAAGGCACAAGTGCCACCTGCACGTTGACATTGCGCAATTGCTTGCAAGGTCATGGTAGTTTTACCAGAAGATTCTGGCCCGTAAATCTCGACAATACGTCCTTTAGGTAAACCGCCAATGCCTAGTGCAATATCTAAAGTCAGTGAACCTGTTGAAATTGCTTCTACTGCCTGTACGGTGTTGTCACCAAGGCGCATTACAGTATTTTTACCGAACTGTTTTTCAATTTGGCTTAAAGCTGCATTGAGCGCTTTACTTTTATTCTCATCCATCTTACAACCTCAAAACGATGCAAATGTCACTATATACTCAAAGTGGATGTCTTTCATCAATCTCGTTTCCACAGGGTGCATAGTGACAGAAATAATCTGCATTTTCTATGTTAAATTACGATGCCGCGACATAGTATGTCGTACTAGACACCATCCTGATATGACCAGTATTCATCATAATGTTGATCATTTTCTTGTTTAAATTTACCAATTTGTCGCCGATCTTTTTTGTTGGGACGATGATCTGGTCTTGCTAAGTTATTCATTTTTCGCTGGGTTGCAATCAGTTCCCGACGAGCAACACTCACAACTGTCTCTTCATAGAGTTGCTGTGCAATCGGTGCAGAACCACGTGTTCCTGAAAGAGCAACAACGACAACGGTTTTTTTATCAAAGCCTTGTTGAATGGTGAGTTCCATACCAGCTCTGATTTCTTTAGAGACTTTGACGCGCTCGCCTTGATGGTGAACTTTACCACCTTCAATGGCAGCTTTGGCTAAAGAACGGGTTTTAAAAAAGCGTGCGACCCAAAGCCACTTGTCAACACGCATGCTGTCAGCAGGAGCAGTTTCATGCTGTTTTGTCATGGATATCCTTGTATGCATTGAATGAAAACAAACCCAGTAAATCAGGCAGGTGTTGAATGACTGGATAACCTAGTGTAGCACTCTCTCTTGCAGGCTCAAGGCTAGAGGGTTGAGCAATGCTATACAGATGTTGAATTCCAAAGCGTTTAGCACTGTCGAGGACGCGGACGGTATCATCAATAAATACGGCATGCTCTGGCGTAAAAGGATAGCGTTGTTGTAGCGTTGACCAAAATTCAGGATGCTCTTTTGGGAAGCCGATACTTTCACTACTGATAATGTGTTGAAAATATTCACTTAATCCTGTCATTTGCATTTTAAGGGCAAGGCTTGAGCAATCTGCATTGGTCACAATCCAGCATTTTTGCTGATGCTGTTTTAAGGCTTTCAGTAGTTCATGGCAACCAGATCGTGGCTGAATTTTATGGCGAAACTGATGCTGTAATTGCATAACGTCACTGCCGACCACTTCAGACCAGAATTTGGATGAATACCAGTTGAGCGTATGCTGATGCTGCTCATAAAATTCATATAACCGCGTTTTACTTTCGATCAACGAACATTGATGTTGTGTCGCATAATGCTGTGGTAAATGCTCATTCCAGATAAATTGATCAAAAGCTAAATCCAGTAAAGTGCCATCCATGTCGAACATGAAGACTGTGTCAGTCATTGAGTGATCCTCAAAATATTTCAAAATTCAGTAACTCTCCATAAAAATACCTTTAGCTGTTTGAATCATAAGAAAATTATTTTCAAATTTAACGCTCAAAATTCAACTAAGAATTTCATGTTCCGAAGGTTATGTATGTGTATTTAAGCAGATATATACCTGAATTAAAATTATATATCATTTCATTATGACAAAATTAATATGGCAATACTGCAGAGTAAAGGTGTTGGATAGGTTCTGAAGTTATCACAGAAGATTGGGGATTTGGTGGGTAAAGGAACTCAAGGGGAGTTGTTGTGATGCTCAGTGAATAACATCACACATATTTCTTCAATTGTTAAAATGAAGTTGTAATCATTGTTAAAAAACAGGATATAAATTTATGTCATCAATAAGAAACTATTTGGGAAAAATAGATACTTCAACATCAGAAGGTATGGCTCAAAAAGAAACCTTGGATATACTTGTTCAGTTGGGGAATGCAAAAGCGGACTTTTTTCAATCTAAAATTGAAATGAATTTACAGTATGCTCAAGATAAGAGTGATTCATTTCCTATTCAGAAAGTTATTTATAATTTTAATTCAGTACGCTGCTTTTCAGCGAATGAATTTGCTGAGCTACGCAGCACGATCAATTCTGAAGTAAAAATGTTTCTTTCAGGTGTTCGTGAAGCTGCTCTATCAGCTATAAGTTCTCTAGTCTATTTTGAGTTAGATATGTTGCTTAATAGACCAGAACATAGTTATGAGATTGAAGCTCGTTATCTTGCATTTGAAGGAGAATCAGCCATTCGAATAGATATGGTAGTGTGGTACCAAAATATTAATATTTATAATTTAAAAGATAAACCTGAAAAAATTTTAACAGTTGTTGCGCTGGTATCTGCTATTGATACTAAAAAAATGAATCTTTTAGCTTTTCTAAACATGTATCAAGCAGAACTATCTCAAGGTGGTGCGAGTCAAGAAGTTATTGCAAACGAAATTGCATTTGCAAAGGATGTGCTGGATAAACCCACCCTCTAAGGTCTGACCAGTAGAGCATGCATAAAAATAATCTTGGTATAGCTTAAGCCAGCGTCAATGATGTTGGCTTTTTAAATTTAACAGCTTGAAATTTTTTCAAAATATCTGTATGTAATATATACAACATATATTTTTAAAAAATTTTATTTAATAGGAAATAACATGAATATTAACGATATAAAAGCATTGCTTGAGCAATCTGAATGGTATCAACCAAATGATGATGATTCATCTATCTATTTAGCTAAAGATGATATTTTTTTAAAATTTAAAGTAGAAAAAGAAGAAGATGGTGATTTTAATGTTGGAAATCTTCCTCCAAATATACAATCTTTTTACAGAATTCTTGATCAAGATATTAAGATTTCAGAAGTTTCTTTAAATAAGGTACATTTTTATTATCAAAAACAGGTGATTAGAGCTTTTGATATATACAAATTCGGGTCTTCACATAATAATGAAAAAATATATTTCGCAAAGCCTACGAATCAATCTACTCATGTAAACATTATAGATGACATATTCTATAAAGTTATAATTAAGAAGTTAAATACAGAATTTTCATTAGGAAAAATAATCTTTGCGAATGGAAATTTTGAATAAATCGGTATTGAATAGAAAGCGACCAACAGGTCGCTTTTTTTCTTCCCTGTAAGGCGAACGGTTCCTTTATCAAATCTTTGAAACTTTCCTTATGTTGGGCAATCAGCAGCTAAATGCTAAATAACTCTAACCATTCAGACCTTAGCGGCTACAGTGATAAGCAGTAGGAAAGGTATGGATATCACAAAGCAACAAAATAAGTTGATTGAAGCGAACGGTAGTAAATTACACCTGAACTTGGATTGCAATTGTTAGAAGAGGCAATGTATGGCGAAACCGCAACCCCTGCGGAAATTAGTGATCTGCCCGACACAACCCAAGTACAGACCGAAGTTACACCTCAGATGATTCCTCTCTCTTTAAAAAAGATTTTATGCGTTGGATTGGTGTCGATTGAATTTAGTCTGCGCTGATTTTTTATATGATTATATTTTTTAAAATTATTTTTTAAGAGTTAAATTATGAGATATATATTGTTTTTTTTCTTAAATTTCTAAAGCACACTAAATGCTGTCTTTAATTGATTTAGAGTATAAAAATATGATTTTTTACGTTAAATAACTAAATTTAATTTTTAAAAAATGAATGATTTGTATACTATTATTTGAAATTGCTTTCTAGGTTTTTAACATGAATAAGATACTAATTGAATTGATTCAGCCCATCAAACATGAAAAGCAAGGCTATGAACCAAAACTTTATAATGAAGGAACACTTTTAAAAGTGGTTCATGAGGCACACGATGCTTATCTCGTTCGAGCTGATGATGAATTTTCATTTTCTGTACGTAAGTCCGATGAAAATGTGACTTGGGTAAAAATTTAAAATAGCCCAATATTGAATACTTCCAACCCCTTATCTTTAAATGAGACAAGGGGTTTTTTATTGTGGCTGTTTCTTTTAATGGAAAACAGATTGTCGACAATCTTGGTTTTTAGATTGAATAAAATAAGAAAAAATCGTGTTTTATAGCACATTAGTCGTAGATAAAATTTATATTGTTGACAATAGTTTAATTTTTGCTAAAAAATAAGCATTATTCAGTGATCTTTGATAAGAATTGTCAACACTATGCAGAATTTGCTCGAAAATAATACAGCAAAAGTATATCAAACGCTTACAGATCAGATTTTTTATAAAATCCAGTCTGCCATTATCTGCGGTGATCTTCCCGCAGGGAGTAAGATTTCTGAGCCTGAACTGGCGCGCGTTTATGGCATCAGCCGCGGGCCATTGCGTGAAGCCATTCATCGTCTGGAAGGACAAAAACTGGTAGAACGCACGGCGCATGTAGGCGCGCGCGTGGTGTCATTGTCTCATCAGCAGCTTTATGAGCTGTATCAAATCCGAGAAAGCCTTGAGGGTCTGGCTTGTCGTTTGGCGGCACAGCATATCGATAAAAAACAAATCCTGATTTTACGGGACATTTTAAAGCGCCATGCCGAAGATGATGCTTTTAAAGCAGGTAAGGGCTATTTTTTACAAGAAGGTGAAGATGATTTTCACTATTGCATTATCAAAACCAGTTGCAATAAAACCTTGGAAAAAATGCTCTGTGATGAGCTATATCACCTGATTCGAATGTATCGCATTCAGTTTTCAAAAACCCCAAATCGTCCGCATCAGGCATTTAACGAACATATTCGTATATTAGATGCAATTGCCGATGGCGATGCCGAACTTGCCGAATTACTGATGCGACGACATATCGCTGCATCTTATAAAAATATTGAATCCAACTGGATACAAGCACAAGGAGAATCACATGTCTAATTTATCTGCGGGTCAGCGTTTCCGTGATGCCGTCGCGGCTGAAAAACCGTTACAGGTTGTCGGAACCATTAACGCTAACCACGCTTTACTGGCAAAACGAGCAGGCTATAAAGCCATCTATTTATCAGGAGGTGGGGTTGCCGCAGGCTCATTAGGTTTGCCTGATTTAGGCATTAGTAACCTCGATGACGTTTTGACTGATGTTCGCCGTATTACTGACGTATGCGACTTACCGTTATTGGTTGATGCTGATACAGGTTTTGGTGCATCAGCATTTAATATTGCGCGTACGACCAAGTCTTTAATTAAGTTTGGTGCAGCAGCCATGCATATTGAAGATCAGGTTGGGGCAAAACGTTGTGGACACCGCCCAAACAAAGCCATTGTTTCTCAACAGGAAATGGTAGATCGCATTAAAGCCGCAGTCGATGCTCGTGGCGACGACAAATTTGTGATTATGGCGCGTACCGATGCTTTGGCAGTGGAAGGTTTGCAAGCAGCAATTGACCGTGCAAGTGCTTATATTGAAGCGGGTGCAGACATGCTGTTCCCTGAAGCCATTACTGAGTTGTCAATGTACAAACAGTTTGCCGATGCCGTGCATGTGCCAATTTTAGCCAACATTACCGAATTTGGTTCTACGCCGTTATTTACCACTGAAGAACTGGCTTCTGCCGACGTGAGCATTGCTTTGTATCCACTGTCAGCATTCCGCGCCATGAATAAAGCTGCGGAAAATGTTTACCAGACCTTGCGTAAAGAAGGCACGCAAAAAAATGTGGTCGATACCATGCAGACTCGTCAGGAATTGTATGACCGTATCAACTACCATCAGTTTGAACAGTATTTAGATGCCTCATTCGAGAAAAATAAATAAGCATTTTACTGCTGAACTGGTTCAATAATTTTTACAACAATATGAAATAGACAAAAGGAAACTGTCATGAATACACAAGTTGAAAAAACAGAATTCAAACCAAAAAAATCAGTTGCGCTCAGCGGTCAAGTCGCTGGGAGCACAGCACTATGTACCGTAGGACGCAGTGGTAATGATCTGCATTACCGTGGTTACGACATTCTTGACTTGGCGGTACATTGCCAGTTTGAAGAAGTGGCGTATTTACTGGTACATGGAAAATTGCCCAATACAGCAGAGTTAAGCGCTTATAAAGCCAAGCTCAAATCACTGCGTGGTTTGCCAGCAAGCTTAAAGACTGCATTGGAGCAACTACCACCATCTGCTCACCCAATGGATGTCATGCGTACAGGTGTTTCGGTTTTGGGCTGCTTAACGCCAGAACATGATGACCATAACTATGCAGGTGCGCGTGATATTGCTGACAAGTTGATGGCAAGTTTGGGTTCAATGTTGCTGTACTGGTATCACTTAAGCCATAACGGAAAACGTATTGAAGTTGAAACTGACGATGACTCGATTGGTGCGCACTTCCTGCATTTGTTGCATGGTGAAAAACCGTGTGAACAATGGATTCAAGCCATGCATACATCTTTGATTTTGTATGCTGAGCATGAATTTAACGCGTCAACATTTACTTCACGTGTGATTTCGGGTACAGGTTCAGACATGTATTCGAGCATTGCAGGGGCGATTGGTGCATTGCGTGGGCCGAAACACGGTGGCGCAAACGAAGTTGCATTTGTGATTCAGCAGCGTTACAACACTGCCGATGAAGCTGAAGCCGATATTCGTAAGCGTGTCGAAAACAAAGAAGTCGTGATCGGTTTCGGGCATCCAGTCTATACCATCGCTGATCCGCGTAATGAAGTGATCAAGAAAATCGCTTCTGAACTTGCCGATGTACAGCAGAACAAAAAAATGTATCTGATCGCGGAGCGTCTAGAAGCCGTGATGAAAGAAGTTAAAAACATGTTCCCGAACCTTGACTGGTTTAGTGCAGTGAGCTATCACCTGATGGGTGTGCCAACAGCAATGTTTACCCCATTGTTTGTAATTGCACGTACAGCAGGCTGGTCGGCACATGTGATTGAACAACGCCAAGATGGCAAGATTATTCGACCAAGCGCACATTATACAGGTCCAGAGAACCTTAAATTTGTGCCACTTGCGGAGCGTGATGCATGAACACCCAGTACCGTAAAAAGTTGCCGCATAGCAACTTAGATTATTTTGATGTGGTACAGGCAGTTGAAGACCTGCAAGCAGGTGCTTGGGCAAAACTGCCATATATCAGCCGTGTGCATGCTGAAAATATTGTACGCTGTGCTGAACCTGAAAAAATTAAAGACTATTTGCTCCAAATTATACAAGGTAAGCAGGAACTCGATTTCCCGTGGTTTCCTGCACGTGTCGTGTGTCATGATATTTTAGGGCAAACTGCACTGGTTGACCTTGCAGGGCTGCGTGACGCGATTGCAGATAAAGGCGGTGACCCTTCTAAAGTTAACCCAGTTGTACCAACCCAGTTGATTGTCGATCACTCTTTGGCAGTGGAATATGGTGGTTTCGACCCTGATGCTTTTGCCAAAAACCGCGCTGTGGAAGATCGCCGTAACGAAGACCGTTTTCACTTTATTGAGTGGACAAAAACTGCTTTTAAAAATGTCGATGTAATTCCTGCGGGCAACGGCATCATGCACCAGATCAATCTGGAAAAAATGTCGCCTGTGATTCAAGTGCGTGATGGTGTGGCATTTCCAGATACCTGTGTCGGCACAGATTCGCATACGCCACATACCGATGCTTTGGGTGTGATTTCGGTCGGTGTCGGTGGCTTAGAAGCTGAAAATGTCATGCTTGGTCGCGCTTCTTGGATGCGCCTGCCTGACATTATTGGAGTTGAGCTGATTGGTCAGCGCCAAGCGGGCATTACTGCAACCGACATCGTTTTGGCACTCACTGAGTTTTTGCGTAAAGAGCGTGTGGTTGGTGCATATTTGGAGTTCTTTGGTGAAGGTGCTGACAGCATGTCTGTTGGTGATCGCGCCACCATTTCCAATATGACGCCGGAATATGGCGCAACTGCGGCAATGTTCTATATCGACCAAAACACGATTGATTATTTACGTCTGACTGGTCGTGAAGATGCACAAGTTGAGTTGGTCGAAACCTACGCGAAACAAGTAGGTTTGTGGTCAAGCAGCCTAAAACAAGCTGAATATCCACGCGTTTTACGCTTCGACTTGTCTAAAGTGACCCGTAATATTGCAGGGCCATCTAACCCACATGCGCGTGTGTCTACGAGCGATTTGAAAGAAAAAGGCATTGCAGGTGTAGTTGAGCATCGTACCGATGGTTTAATGCCAGATGGTGCAATTATCATTGCCGCGATTACCTCATGTACCAATACCTCGAATCCACGTAACACGGTTGCTGCTGGTTTGTTGGCACGTAAAGCCAATGAATTGGGTTTAACCCGTAAACCGTGGGTGAAATCTTCTTTTGCTCCTGGTTCAAAAGCGGCTGCACTGTACTTGGAAGAAGCAGGCGTGTTGCATGACCTTGAAAAGCTCGGTTTCGGCATCGTGGCATATGCATGTACGACCTGTAACGGTATGTCTGGTGCATTAGACCCTGTTATTCAACGCGAAATTATTGACCGTGATTTGTACGCTACAGCAGTACTTTCAGGTAACCGTAATTTTGATGGTCGTATTCATCCGTATGCAAAACAGGCGTTCTTAGCATCGCCACCGTTGGTTGTTGCATATGCGATTGCAGGAACGATTCGTTTTGACATTGAAAAAGATGCTTTGGGTACAGACAAAGACGGCAACCCGATTTACCTGAAAGATATCTGGCCGAGCGATGCTGAAATTGATGCCTTAGTCAAAGAATCGGTAAAACCTGAACAGTTCCGTAAAGTCTATATTCCAATGTTTGACTTAGGTGAAATTGAGCAGGCGAAAAGCCCGCTGTATGAATGGCGTGCGCAAAGTACCTATATCCGCCGTCCACCGTATTGGGAAGGCGCTTTGGCTGCACCGCGTACTTTGACTCACATGCGTCCGTTGGCAATTTTGCCTGACAACATCACCACTGATCATTTGTCTCCGTCTAATGCGATTGTGAAAAAATCGGCAGCAGGCGAGTACTTGGCAAAAATGGGTGTACCAGAGGAAGATTTCAACTCTTATGCAACCCACCGCGGAGATCACCTCACTGCACAGCGCGCGACTTTAGCCAATCCGAAACTGTTTAATGAAATGGTGCTCAATGAAGATGGCTCGGTGAAACAAGGTTCTCTTGCCCGTGTTGAGCCTGATGGCAAGGTCATGCGCATGTGGGAAGCGATTGAAACTTACATGAACCGCAAACAGCCACTTATCATTATTGCGGGTGCGGATTATGGTCAGGGTTCTAGCCGTGACTGGGCAGCCAAAGGTGTGCGTCTTGCAGGTGTTGAAGCGATTGTTGCCGAAGGTTTTGAGCGTATTCACCGTACTAACCTGATTGGTATGGGCGTGTTGCCATTGCAGTTTAAGGCAGGCACAACTCGCAAGACTTTAGCGCTTGATGGTACTGAAATGTATAGCGTGATTGGTAATATTGCGCCGCGTGCGACTGTGACTTTGGTGATTGAACGTATTAACGGTGAAATCGTTGAAGTGCCTGTAACCTGTCGTCTGGATACCGAAGAAGAAGTGCATGTGTATGAGGCGGGCGGTGTGTTGCAGCGTTTTGCACAGGACTTTTTGGAAGGTGAAGGTCAGGCAGCGTAATTGCCCAGTTTTAGTTAAAGTTTATTGATATTGTTCAAAAAAAGCCCTACTGTGAAGTGGGGTTTTTATTTTGCATCTGAGGGCACATGAGAGATTTGGGACAACTAGGCGAAAGTACATTTGAAATGTGGTGTGCTCAGGTTGGTTTGATTGCTAATGGCTCAGCTATAGATAAAACAGGATGGGATTATTATGTTGAATTCCCAATATCTTCAAATGTAACTACTAAAGAATTACATAAATCAGCGTTTGAATGTAAGGTTCAAGTTAAGGCGACTGACAAACAAGATAGAAAACTTCCAATAACTATTTCTAATCTTAGAAGAATGGCAACAGCGCAAATGCCCACATTCTATGCTTTTTTAGAATTTGATGGAAAAAATGAAGTGCAAAATGCATTTATTTTGCATATAGATAATGATCTGGTTTTTAAAATTCTTAAAAAAATTCATGAAATAGAGCAGAGTGAAAGTGAGAAAGATAAAAATTTAAATAAAAGGAAAATGACACTTTTCTATAATGAACAACATAAGCTTGAAAAATTAGACGGTAATAATCTTAAAGAAACTATATTAAAATATATAGGTGAAAATTATTCGGAATATATAGTTGGTAAAAATAAATACTTACAAGACTGTGGTTTCGAAGATGAATCTATAACGATGAAATTCTCTATTGAAGGTGAAGATGGCATTCAGAAAATTATTGATGTTTCATTGGGGTTGGAGAAGGAATTTAATGTAAAAAATCTTATAAGTATTGAAAAACGATTTGGTATCCCAGATAAAAAATCCCAAGTTGAATTATCAAATGCAAAATTGAGTCTGGATATGTTACCTCCTAAAAGAGGTAAAATTCGATTTAAGGAAGATAATTTATCATATGGTTTAGTTTTTGATATAGATTTTTATAATTCACCCTTTAATAGTTCTAAAGAGTTTAAGAGATTTTTAAAATTTAGACTTATTAATGATTTATTTGATATTATTTTTGAACCATATGCAGGAAAAGTTAATTATAAATTTAATTTATGGGATAAAAATAGAAGATTTGAATTAAAAATATTAAAAGATGCTATTGCTTTAATAAATATAATGAGCAGGGATAATCAAAAGATTATAGTTGAATTAGAAATAGAAAATTTAAATACCTTGACCTTTGATTTTAAAAGTAAGTATGTAAAAAGAGATTTAGGTGTTTTTGATGAATTATTAAGTAAGGTATTGCAAATATGTTTTCAAGCAAAAATTTATGAAGAAATAACTATTTCGATACAAGAATTATATCATTATAAGCAAGAAATTGAGCAGTTTCATACATTAATCACTAAGTCTGATCGCTGTGATTTTATGGCTGAATTTGAATTGAAAGAGAAATTAACTTTTAATAAAGCAGCTTTTATTGCTGTAATTACATGTCGACTAGGTAGCCATACTCTGGGGATGATTTATACAATATTTGGAGAAATAAAAGAAACATCAAAGTATAAATTTAGAATTGAAAGTGTTGAATCAGTAATAGAAAAAACTTTTATTTATATATCAAATACAGATGATGTAAATTTACTAGAGCAAGATCTATTAAAGTCAATAAATCATATAAGTTCAAAATATGAAGATAAATATAATGTTATTTATAATTGGAACTAATTTCATAGACAGCTGTCTATTGTCTTAAATCAAAGCTCCATCTCACGGGGCTTATTTGTATCAAAATTTAAGACTTTCATCTTATAACAAAAAAACAGCATCAAATTTCCATCACCCAAGGAAAATAGTTTTTGCGCATAAGTACATTAAAAGTAAGAAGAATTTTATAAAACAGGTAGGCTTGGTTGTTCAAATTTATTAATCATTCATTTATTTAAATTATGTAGTCATTTTAATTGGAAATAATGTGTAGACAAGCCACTCATTTTGTCTATACTTTGAACACCATTTCTAAAATCTATGGAGAACAAAGATGGTAACTGCTGGCTCTCAACCTGGAACAGGCTTCTATTTTTGTGTCCAATGCGGACATCGCGTTTACTTAGAAATTGGTACAGACCGTTTACCCCAGTGTACCAAATGCCTTGGCAATAAATTTAACAATAAAATTGCTTAAGGCTGCACTTATAAAAACAGCTACTCTCTGTTTTTAAAAAAGCCCTATCGTGTGATAGGGCTTTTTACGTTTGTGTATGTATCAGTAAATATTTAAGTTTTTGAAATTTAAGTGTCGATTTACAGATTGAGCATGAAACGATTAACACTCAATCGAATTGACTGCTAAACCACCTTTTGATGTTTCCTTATATTTGTCTGACATATCTTTGCCTGTTTCTTTCATGGTCTGAATCACTTTATCGAGTGAAATAAAATGCTCATCTTCATCATGCAACGCCATCTGTGCAGCATTAATCGCTTTCACCGCCGCAATCGCATTTCGTTCAATACATGGAACTTGTACCAATCCACCCACAGGGTCGCAGGTGAGCCCCAAATTATGTTCCAATCCAATTTCAGCTGCATGTTCAACCTGATCTGGCGTACCACCTAAAATTTCGGTCAATCCCGCAGATGCCATCGAACACGCTGAACCGACTTCACCCTGACAACCGACTTCAGCGCCTGAGATTGATGCTTTTAATTTGCATAAAATACCCACTGCCGCAGCACTCAAGAAAAAGCGAACAATTTTGTCTTCGGACAAATCTTGTGAGAAAGTGACGTAATAATATAAAACCGCAGGAATAATGCCTGCTGCACCGTTGGTTGGGGCAGTCACGACACGACCACCTGCAGCATTTTCTTCATTGACTGCGAGCGCAAATAAATTGACCCATTCCATGGCCGTAAATGTTGTATCAATTAAATTAGAGTTTTTCTTTTGCAATAACTGTTGATGAATCTTTTTAGCGCGGCGTTTGATGTTTAACCCGCCAGGGAGAATGCCTTCATTGTGCAGACCATTTTGAATGCACTCTTGCATAACCTGCCAAATGCTCATAATTTTTGCCTGAATTTCAGCTTCGCTGCGCCAGCTTTTTTCATTTTCCAGCATCAGTTGACCGACACTCAGGTTGTGCTGTTTACACAGTGCCAATAATTCTTTTGCACTACTAAACGGATACGGAATCTGAGTGTCGTCTGCGACCAATGAATCTTGCTGGATATGGCTTTCATCGACAATAAAACCACCACCAACTGAATAATAGGTGTTTTTGTAGAGCACATTACCTTGACCATCATGGCCTTCTAAGGTCATGGCGTTGGGATGGTAGGCTAAAGGCTCATCGGTAAACATCACATCGGTCATATAGTCAAAAGCGACAGGGTGAGTTCCATTTATGGTCAGAGTTTTTTGTGCTAATGCTGTTTTTAATAAACTATCGCTCTGTTGGGTATCAATGCTTTCAGGTTCAAAACCCATTAAACCTAAAATTGTGGCTTTGTCGGTATTGTGACCAATCCCTGTCGATGACAATGACCCATAAAGATGAATAGAGACTTTTGAAACCGATGTTAAAAGATGGTGCTTTTCGAGATATTGACTAAAGCTGTATGCTGCCCGCATGGGCCCAACCGTATGTGAACTCGATGGCCCTACGCCAATTTTAAATAAATCAAATACACTAAGCGCCATATATTACGTCCTTGCTGGCTTAAAATTGGGGAGAAAAATTGACTTTAAAAATAGATTGTTAGCATGATTGTGATATGAAATCTATAGCATAAATATGAATATTTTATTTATCTTAACTAAAGATTTTGCAGCTTATAAATTTTGAACTTTGTAAAGAAAATATTCTTAATCTTTTGGAGTTTTGATTATTTTAGGGCTGTGGTGTTGCACTGATCTTCAAGCGGAGTTTGTCTTGTTAAATTGGAGGTCTAAGCAGAGTATGTTTGATCTAATATAAGTAATATTAGTGGTAAAAAAATGATAAATCAGGCTGAAATATGCAATGAAATGAAGGTTAATTTTTATAAGATAATAATAATTTCTTTAAATGGTTTATTCTTCGGTAAAAATTTTCAAAAAATCCAAAAATGCGTTTATCTTAGAAAAACAATCCCATCATGATCTGACTAAACTATATTTCAAGGGTGTGATGGGGATCGAAAAGAGTAGCATGCACCGAAGCGTATAACGCAAGTGTGTACTCACCCAAAAGGTCTCGATTCGGCTTAGGACGCTATAAATCAAGAGTTTATAGGCATAAGGTCATCATTTACCAAGTCATGATTGTTGAAGTAAACCATAGAGTTTTCCCTTGACACCCTAAAAAATTCTCACATTCTCATAAAATTTCTATAGTTCATTTTTCTTCATCACATTGCAATTCTTTCGATATTCCATCTCTCGCATCTCTGTTTCTCATCACTCTAAATATCCAAACACGGCTAAATTCTGAATATTGAGCCGATCCATACTCAGATCATCATGGCATGTACATATCTAAAACCACAAAACAGTGACTCAGTTACAAAAAAGTTTGGGCAAAAAGGCAAATTTTACCGTCCAGAGAAACGTTAATTTTTAGAAAAACTGTCTAATTTGTAGTCAATCTAATCAATGATCAAGAAACAACCTGTTATTATAATTATTTCTAAATGATACCATCATGAAATTTGATACTTGGATCGTATAAAAGCAATAAAGTCATTACGACTATCGCATGGCTTTTTTTTAATAATAAAAACAGTAGATTAGAAAACGGCAGAATTTTTTGTTTAAAAAAACGACAACAATCTGCTTTTTATTTTTGGTATTCAAAGGATTAGAATATGAAGTTTTTAACAAATAGCGCACTTGCTATTGCCGTTTATTTAAGTTTGAGCCATGCCTATGCTGTCGATTTGGACGCGGGGGATTATGACTATGCGCCAACAGGTACAAACCTCGCAATTTTGTATTATCAGCACGCCACCCGAGATGCTTTATATAGTGGTAGTGACAAAGTTGCAGGAAACTATAGTCTGACTTCCGATGTGGGTATTGCGCGTTATGTGCATTACACCGACATTGCAGGGATTCATGTTGCACCACAAATTTTGATTCCTTTCGGGCGTTTGGATGCAGGTAAAGATATTTCAGATCTAGGCTCAAGTAGTGGTTTGGGGGATATTATTTTAGCCAACACATTCTTTTTATATAACAATGCCAGCACACACAGCACTTTTGGTATTACGCCGTATTTGTTTTTGCCAACGGGTCAGTATTCTTCAGACAAAGTACTTAACCTTGGGGAAAATCGCTACAAGTTGAATATACAGGCAGCTTATACCACACGGTTAACGCCAAAACTGGCATGGGATGTGTCTGCGGATATGACGATTTATGGTAAAAACACCGATGCAATCGGCGGTGACAAGAAGCAGGATATTGGCTATCAGGTACAAACCAATGCGCGTTACTTCCTCAATGATAAAGTCGATTTGCGTGCAGGTCTTTCCTATAGTGATGCGGGCGATACCAAGCAGGCAGGTGTGACAACCAACGGTACACAGCAAACCAAATTTTGGTTAGGAACTGGAATTAGCCCAACACCGACTACGCAAGTTATTGTGGCATATGGACGTGATCTAAAAGTTGAAAATGGCTTTAAAGAAGACAATCGTATTAATTTACGCTTCTTAAAGGCTTTTTAAAAAACAATTTAGCCTAAGCAAAATGGCATTTCATATTTAGTATAAATTCTCATCAAATATGGAATGCTAAAGAAATGATAATTTTTTGATATTTTTATTTAAAATTTTGTTTTTAATGGTTTTATTTTTTTGAAATTAAATTTGTATTTTAATTTTTTGCTGATTTTTTTGCGCTATGATATTTAGCATAGTCCATAAAAATAAGGCACGCTCATGAGCTATGAAGCCATACGGCAAGTTTTACTTTATGCCACCTTGATTAACTATGCCATTTTAATCATTTGGTTTGTGCTATTTGTTTTTGCGCGCCAGTTCTTGAAACGTTTACAGGGCAGTTGGTTTAATTTGTCAGACAATACGTTTGATGTGATTCATTATTCAGGTATCGCTTTTTATAAAATCGCAATTATCATGTTTAATCTGGTGCCGTGGATTGCGATGACGCTTGCAAGAAACTCATGATTTCAATGAAATAAAGAAGGATCGGGTAAGCAAGTAACAGTTGCCATAAAATAGTCAAATCTTACTCCCACCATGGAGATAAGATTAACAATATCGGGGAATTATGGACAATAATAGAAACTCAATGCATCAATGCACAGTATGCAAAAAACTTTTTCCCTTAAAAGATTTGATTCCGAGTGATGGCATTCGTGATGTGATTGCCGAGGCGATTCTTAAAGACTCTCCAGAATGGTCTGAGCAGAGCTTTATTTGCCGTTCGGATCTAACGCACTATCGTATCCAATACGTACATTCGTTACTCAAGTCGGAAAAAGGTGAACTGACCGATTTGGAGCAAGAAGTCGTTCTTAGCATGCAGAATCATGAACTCATTACTAAAAATGTCGAGGTTGAACTCGATGAAAACTGGACATTTGGAGAAAGATTAGCTGATAAAATTGCCAGTTTTGGTGGGAGCTGGACGTTTCTGATTTGTTTTTTTGTGTTCTTGGTTGTATGGATTGTCGTGAATACTTCGGTGGTGATGCTGCATCCTGCCGACCCCTATCCATTTATTTTTCTGAATTTGGTATTGTCTTGTTTGGCAGCCATTCAGGCACCGATTATTATGATGAGTCAAAACCGTCAGGAAGCTAAAGATCGGTTGCGTTCCCTGCATGATTATCAGATTAATTTAAAGGCAGAGCTGGAAATTCGACATTTACATGAAAAGATTGACCATTTACTGTCGCATCAATGGGAACGTCTGGCGCAAATTCAGGAGATTCAACTCGATTTGCTGAGTGAAATGAATAAAAGGCGCTAGTTGTCAGTTGAGTTGACCCCGCAAAATTGACAGGTGAAAGTGTCATTGTTATGTTGTCCGCATTGTTTTTTGTTTGAATTGTATTATGTCTGCCGATGTTGCGTTTGTGTATTGCCCGCCACAAGAACCATTACATACCATTTATGAAGATGATGATTTGCTCGTGATTAATAAGCCTGCGGGATTATTGTCGGTGATGGGGCGTTTACCAGAACATCAGGACAGCGCATATTTGCGGATTTTGCAGCAATATCCACAAGCCAAAGTCACACATCGCTTAGATATGGCAACTTCAGGGCTTTTGATGTTTGCTAAACACCGTGACGCTGAAGTTGCAGTGAGTAAAATGTTTCAAGCACGTCAGGTCACTAAACATTATGTGGCATTGCTTCAAGGGGAAATTACAGCAGAAGGTTGTGTTGAAGTTCCTCTAATCACCGATTGGCCCAATCGCCCGAAACAAAAAGTTGATTTTGATATAGGTAAAGCTGCCAAAACATTGTATCAACGTCTAGATTATGACTTTGAGCTAGATATCAGTCGTGTAAAGCTCACGCCAATTACAGGACGGTCTCATCAGTTACGTGTGCATATGGCACATATTGGACATCCAATTATGGGAGATAACTTATATCACCCTAAACCGAGACAATTCTCTTTGCCACGTATGGCTCTTCATGCAGCATATTTGGCATTCACACAACCTTTAACTCAGCATGAAATTGAGCTGGATTTACCTGCACCATTCTAGTCTGCTTATTCATGCTTAATCGTCATATTGTCGACAATATTTTTTGTTTGACATATCGTTAAACTGCAATAAAAATGGGTTAAGCTGTATTTTATAAAAATAGCCAGTAGACAATAAGGACACAACAATGACACGTGATTATCAGCAATTCCCAGACGATGAAAATGGCAACTTGCTTTGGCAGATGGTTGAAGACGGCGGCGATCTTACCGAGCCTTATGAAGTCGAATTTTCAATGGCTTTTGAACACAAGGAACAAGCAGAAAAATGTGCTTTGAATTTGTTGCATCAAGAGCAAAAAATCTCGTTATATCAGGAGGATCAGCATACTGATCAAGAAAATCTATGGATATTAAATGTACATATCAACATGATTTTGGAATATCAGGACGTGGTAGATCTAGAAGAATGGTTTACTAAAATTGCCAAAGAATTTGGTGGCCAATATGATGGTTGGGGATGTATGAGTTACTTGTTTGAATATGAAGAAGATGAAGAGTAACCCATCTGATTTAAACATCTAAACAGATAAAAAAAGCCCAAGGTAAGTTAAAACTTGGGCTTTTTTATTGAAAAATTAAATATCAAAGAGATTTTTTAAAAAACCGAATTCCCCCATAGTCGAATAGAATTGTCGACAATTTTGATTCATGATGCTATTTAGATTCATGCAAGGTGAGTCGTTTTTAAATATAGAGAAGATAGGAAAATAAGGAAATGGCTGCCCAAAAACAAATGACAGTTCCAGCAACGTATATGCGTGGTGGAACCAGTAAAGGCGTATTTTTTAACCTGAATGATCTGCCTGAAGCTGCACAGGTCGCGGGCGCGGCACGTGACAAAATTTTACTGAGAGTCATTGGAAGTCCAGACCCGTATGGTAAACAAATTGATGGCATGGGTGGTGCAACTTCAAGTACCAGTAAAACTGTGATTGTGGCAAAAAGCCAGCAGCCTGAACATGACGTTGATTATTTGTTTGGGCAGGTTTCAATTGATCAGGCTTTTGTCGACTGGAGTGGGAACTGTGGCAATTTATCTGCGGCAGTAGGCCCTTTTGCCATTCGTCATGGCTTGGTCGATGCTAACCGAATTCCTGAAAATGGAATTTGTACGGTACGCATTTGGCAGGCGAATATTCAGCAAACCATTATTGCCGAAGTACCAATTGTTGACGGTGAAGTGCAGGAACTGGGTGATTTTGAGCTCGATGGTGTCACTTTTCCTGCGGCTGAAATTTCACTGGCATTTTGTGAAGCAGTTGACCCTGAAGCAACCACAGGAATTTTTCCGACAGGAAAACTCAAAGAACAGCTTGATGTGCCTGAAATTGGTTCATTTGAAGTGACTATGGTTCAAGCAGGAATTCCAACAGTATTTTTACATGCTGAAGATTTGGGCTATCGCGGAACCGAGTTGCAAGATGATATTAACAATGATCCAAAAGCCTTGGCCAAACTTGAAAAAATCCGTGCCTATGCCGCAGTAAAAATGGGTTTAATTACTGATATTGCAGAAGCTGCAACGCGTCAGCATACACCTAAAATTGCATTTGCAGCTCAAGCTCAAGACTATGTCAGCTCAAGCGGAAAAACTGTTGCTGCGACAGATATTGACTTGCTTGTTCGCGCAGTGTCTATGGGAAAATTGCACCACGCCATGATGGGAACCGCCGCTATTGCCATTGCAGCCGCAGCTTGCGTTCCAGGCACGATTTTATATGAAAAGCGTAGCTCAAAAACAGGCAATAAAGTCTGTTTTGGTCATCCATCGGGGACTTTAACTGTTGGTGCTGAACTCATTGAAAAACAAGGGGTATGGCAAATGCAACAAGCGATTATGAGCCGTAGCGCACGTATTTTAATGAAAGGTGAAGTGTATTTGCCTGCCAATACATTTTAATCTGTTGAACTAAGCTCAAGGCAAGCATCAGAAATATGCTCTCATGCTTGCTTATGAGATTATTTTGCAGTTGGGGCTTGGTACAAACCATGCTGAATTAAATGCAAACGTAAAATCCGCCGTAACTCTAACACCGCTTCAGGTGTTTCCTGAATAGAGTGTCCCCCGTGAATAATTTTCTCTGACGCAGCACCATCTAAATGCGCGCTGCTATAAGGAACGATTCCATCCGTTATTTTTTGTGGATCATTGCTTTTGGTGTCATTACCAATAATTGAATGAAAAATAAACCCTTTGGGTGGATTTACATTTTTAGTGAGTGCAATGAATTTGGATTTGTAACTGAGATCACTAGGGCCATTTTGAATAATACTTTGATTGAGCTGTTTGATGGTGCCTTTTACATTCAGATCACCCTCTAAAGTATCGCCAATCGCGCCCATAAAAACACTTGGCACACGAATAATTCGACGTGCCATTTTCGTAAACCACAATTCAGCAAAAGCAGTGCCTTTGTTTGGAGAAGACAGGAAAATCGCCCGGTTGAAATTGGTGATGGGCTGGATATTGAAGCGCTCAAGTATGACAGGGTCAGTTTTGTGTGCAAGCAAACTGCGGCTATTGTAAATTTTAAATGCAGGAGTGCTCAAGTTCTGATTGCTGACCAGTAAGCGTGCAATAATTCCACCCATAGAATGACCGATCAGCACGGCATCACTATACGCAGGTGCTTTAGGATCGACCAATGCAAAGGATTGTTTGAGTAAAGCATAAATTTGAAAGCGACTTTCAATGATCGGCATGTTGGTTGAATAAAATACCTGCCAAACCTGATAATGCTCACGTAAAACAGGATCGCTCATAATATCATTCGTCAGGCGTACCCATGCTTCGGGGCTGCTGGCAAGACCATGAATCAGTACAATAACTTTTTTGTTCGGGTTGAATGGTTCCAGCATATATAAATGCGGCATCACGATGTTTTTGTCGCGGTCAATCAGACTTAAATAAGCTGATTTGCCTAGATTATTTTGTGCTAGCCATAATCCATAGGGCACAGAGAAATTGGCAGCCAGTGGGTAAGTGCTATGCTCAATCTTGATTCGGTCATAACGATACGGGTCATGTATCTTGACGACCATAGGTGAATTGTTCAGTAAACTTTGTAAACTGGTGTTTTTTTCAGGTTCGATGGTAATGGTGCTTGCAAGGTAACGCGGAGCATGAATATTTGGATTACTTCCAGTGTTAAACTGGTAGCGTAGAGGATCTAAAATATACTGATTTTCTTCATTGCGTTGCTTTTTGGGCAAGACCACCACAAATTCTGAGCCAAAGCCATCCCGTCGGTTAATGGAACGTAGCCCTGAAAAATTCATATTGTAACTTGAAAGATAGCTCGCAATTGGCTGATGCGCTAAATCTGGATAGTCACTAAAGTCAATTTGATAAGTGCTATTGCCAATCTTGATGCTAGCAGGTTGGTTAGTAGTTTGTTGTTCTATTGATTGGGCAGGGTATGCAGAGGCAAGTTTGGCAATTGCCTGATTATAAAAGTCACGAACCTGAACTTGTCGGTTATCGAAAATGCGTTGTGCAGGTTCTCGAGTAGAGTGAAACAAGTAGGCATAACTGTAACGAATACTTTTGTCGAGCATTTCACCTTCTTCTGTAATACAGCTAGAAAACAATTGCTGCTGCTGTTGATATTTTTCAGAAAGGTGCTGCTTTGGTTTAGGTCTTTTCTTACAGGCCGATGAGTTTTCTAATAATTTGGCTTTTGCTAGATATAGCTCACTAGCAGTGGAAAATAATTGCTCTTGTGGAATTTGTTGCATATTTTTTAAACATGCCACGGGGCTTTCAACACAACTTTTGGCTTCACGTCCTGTCATGGACAAGACATTTAAACTGGCTTCGCTCAGTTGGTCGCGGGTGAGAATACTGTCACGCTCATTGGAAATTGTTACATTTAAGGCTTGGCGTTTGACATTGACGACCTGACAGCCACTTAACATGAGGCTGGATAGACCAATCAACACAAATGTAGATTTCAACAGTTTTACATGCATAGTGCCTAAATCTGCAACAAAGAAAAGAGTTAAAGGAAGCATACGAAATTACGGACGTTTTTCAATGCAAAAAATATAAAAGGCGACTAAAACAGTCACCTTTTATATTTTTTAATAGTATCCCGTCCTGACATGCATTTATATTGGAGTTTTATTTCAAGACGAAGAAAATCTGGATTTAAAGTAGAGCGATAAAGATCCCTGCAAAAATAATCATACCTACCCAGCGATTATGCAAGAATGTTTTGAAACAACGCTGTGGGTCACGCTGACGAGTTTGCATCCATTGATAAACATAGTCCGCAATGACAGCACACAGTGCAATCATGCCATAAGGATAGAATAAGTCTTCTCGATATAATGCTGCGCCAATCAATACGACACTGGCCGCCTGTAATAAATTAATAATCTCAATATCATACCGACCAAATAAAATTGCGGTGGATTTCACACCAATTTTTAGGTCATATTCACGGTCGGTAATTGCATACTGTGTGTCGTATGCGACGGTCCAAGCCAAATTTCCGAAGTACAGTAACCAACACGTTAAATCCAGTGGGCGTCCCATTGCTGTAAATGCCATAGGGATTGCCCATGAAAATGCTGCGCCTAAAAATACCTGTGGTAAATGGGTATAGCGTTTCATAAATGGATAAATGAACGCCAAAATGAGAGCGCCAAAAGAACAATAAAAGGTTGCGATTGGTAAAAAGAACAGCAGGCAGGCGCTGGCAGCGACCAAAGCTAAAAATACCATTACGGCTTCAATCGGTTGAATGATACCTGTTGCTAGTGGACGTTGTTTGGTACGAGCAACATGACCATCGACTTTACGGTCGGCGAAGTCATTAATCGCGCAGCCTGCGGCACGCATAAAGATCACGCCGAGAAACATCACAATAAAGGTTTTTAAATCAGGGAAACCTTTTGCTGCAATCCACAGTGCCCACATGGTTGGCCAAAGCACCAGCTCTGTGCCAATCGGTTTATCAAAACGGCACAGGTAATAATATGCTTGTAAGCGCTGTTGCCAGTTGGTATGTTGTACAGTTGCCATGCCAGTCCTTCATCGCAATGTTTGAATAAAGCGTTCAAATGCAGGTAAAAAAGTTTCTTGAACAATAAACTTGCAGCCGTGCCAAGTATAACAACTTTGCCGTGTCCAGCCCTCATTCAAATGCAGGATCCGCCGTTCGCAGTGCGGTGTCGTGCGTTGAAATAAGTAATGCCCAATGGGACGTTGACCTAAATGCCGAAAGCGCCGTGCTTTACCCTGCAGGCTTAAAATCGGAAAAATACTTTTGGCACGTACCCACGGCTCGGCTTCACAGCCATATAAAAAGACTTCTCGTACCCATGCAGTATGTTGATGTGGCATATTCAACCATAAACTGTCTTGACGCTGCATGCGCTGAAAAGATTCTTGAAGTGGCTCTACCCGAAACTGCCCACCTGCAAGCTGAGTGAGTTGCTGAGTCAGTGAGCCTGAGGCATATAGCCAAGATTTTAAATGGGAATCAAGCCCTTGTGGATAATGCTGAGTCATATGCCGTGTCTTGTTGCGTGGTCAGTCGTGCAAATTGTTCGAAAGCCATTCACGTGGAGCAAACATTGTAATGTACCGATGTAAATTGATGAAGTCATAAATTTTAACTTGTTATAAATTATCATTATTTTATTTGAATTTTCCTGTAATTTGACGGCGTTTTTTCATGCTAAGCATTGAATTTAAAAGTGTCGTACTGCTTGAAATCGAGCATATTGGCATGAGATTAAAATTGGATTACGAAAGCAGGGCAATAAACTTTACATAAACAAATGTTATTTGTGATGTTTAAAAATCAGAATAATGAATGGCTTAAAGTGGCTTGATCTGTAGTATCCAGTGATTGCGTACTGCAATGTATAATCCTATAGCATGATGGGTCGGTAAGAAAATTATACCGATTTTGCAATGCTTACTAGAAACTGCTTTATTAGTAATTTTCGGTAGTGAGCGTGCAGGAAGGTTATAATTTATTAGATACACAAATTATAAGTGCTTGGTTAGCATGGTTTATTAAAATTTATAATGCTTAAACTGCTGCTGACCTTGCTCATCAATCTCTAAAATCATGGCCTCGCCTGTTTTTTCGCGCCAGTCACCCAGTACAATACGCTGTTTATGATTGATTTCTGTGTGAATCATAGGGCGGTGCGTGTGACCATGAATGAGAACATCTACATCTTTGAGTGCAGCATCAACAGCTTGCTGATTGACATCCATGATATCGTAATGCTTTTCTTGTTTGGATTCGTGGCTTTTTTGTCGAAAGCCATCAGCCAGTTTTTTACGGAAACTCAGTGGCGTACGCCGCAAAATAAACAGTAAAACCGGATTGCGAATAATTTTTTTAAAGCGTTGATATGCAACATCATCGGTACACAGCGCATCACCATGTTCAAGGCGATATAACTGGTTGTGAATCTTTAATGTCGCAATCTCAGGTAACAAATGACCTGAAAACTGATTTAGGAACTTCTGGCTTAATGCAAAATCACGGTTGCCGACTTGGAAATAAACCTGATTGCCCTGTGCAGTAAACTCTTGTAGCGCTTGCACAATTTCATCAAGCCATGCTGAGCGGTTATCATCCCCAATCCATGCATTGAACCAGTCACCCAAAATATAAAGTTGGGTTTGCTTTTGCTGATAGTCTTGCAATAAAGCTAAAAACCCTCGAACGAGTCGAGGGTGATTAGGTGACAAATGTAAATCAGAGATAAACAGGTAGGTCACAAATGTATCCTAAAATTACTCAGCGATAATTTTAGCAGTTTCAATCACAACATTTTCAAGAGGAACGTCAGCGTGGTAACCACGGTTGCCTGTACGTACGCCTTTAATTTGTTCAACAACGTCCATACCTTCAACAACTTTACCAAATACGGCATAACCCCAACCTTGGGTAGTTTTGCCAGTGTGGTTTAGGAAAGAGTTGCTTTTTACATTGATAAAGAACTGTGCAGAAGCAGAGTGAGGTGCTTGTGTACGAGCCATAGCAATAGTACCAGCATCGTTGCTTAAACCATTGTCAGCTTCGTTTTCAATTGCATCACGAGTTGCTTTTTCTTTAAAGTTTTCGTCGAAACCGCCACCTTGGATCATGAAACCATCGATTACACGGTGGAAAATTACACCATCATAGAAACCATCACGCACATATTCTAAAAAGTTTGCCACTGTTTTAGGCGCTTTTTCGCTGTTAAGCTCAAGAACAATACGACCTTTATTGGTGTTTAATTCGACTTGAGGAAAACTCATTACATAATCTCCTAGGCATGGCAAAAAAAGCCACGGGTTTTTTTGTTGAGAGAAGCATAAGCAAACTGTAAACTAGATAGCAAGTATAAACGTTATTTTGTTTGAGAAAAGAGCCTGATAGCGTTTAAATTATCCTAAATTTTTAACCAAGAAGTGATTTATCCATTATGAAGCCGAATGATGCTGTTTCAAATCTGCCAAATATACCGACACCGAATAGCCAAGCCACTGTCGATGCTGCGCAGCAAGAACAACAGCCCGGCTTAGACTTTATCCGTCAAGTCATTACCGATGATGTTGCAGCAGGACGCACTGCTACAGTTGTAACCCGTTTCCCACCTGAACCTAATGGTTATTTGCATATTGGTCACGTAAAAGCCATTTGCTTGAACTTTGGTGTTGCTGAAGAATTTGGTGGCTATTGTAATTTACGTTTTGACGATACTAACCCAGATGCAGAAGAACAAGAATATGTTGATGGTATTGCCAATGATGTGAAATGGCTCGGATTTAACTGGAAAGGCGAGCCATGCTACGCTTCGAGCTATTTTGATCAATTATATGCATGGGCTGTACAGTTGATTGAACAAGGCGATGCTTATGTTGATTTGCAAACGCCTGAAGAAATTAAGTTAAACCGCGGTAACTTTGTTGAACCTGGTAAAAATTCACCTTACCGTGATGCAACTGTACAAGAAAATCTTGAACGTTTTGAAAAAATGAAAGATGGTACTTTTGCCGAAGGTCAGGCTGTTTTACGTGCCAAAATTGACATGGCTAGCCCAAATGTCCATATGCGTGATCCGATTTTGTATCGTATTTTGCATTCTGAGCATCACCAAACTGGCGACAAATGGAAAATCTATCCAATGTATGACTATGCGCATCCATTGTCAGATGCCATTGAAGCCGTTACGCATTCACTCTGTACTTTAGAATTCCAAGATCACCGCGCGTTTTATGACTGGGTGATTGAGAAAGTTCATTCTGTTGCTGTACCGCGTCAGTACGAATCTTCGCGTTTAAACATTGATTACACCATCACCTCAAAACGTAAATTACGCCGTTTGGTTGAAGGTAACTTTGTCAATGGTTGGGATGACCCACGTATGCCAACCGTAGTCGGTATGCGCCGTCGTGGTTTCACTGCTGAAGGTTTACGTGATTTCTGTAAGCGTGTAGGCGTGTCAAAAACTGACGGTGTGGTGGATGTTGCCATGCTGGAGTTCTGTATTCGCCAGTCGCTTGAAAATAGCGCAGCGCGTGGTATGGCCGTGCTTAACCCACTCAAAGTAACGTTAACCAACTTGCCTGAAGCTATGGACTTGGCTCATGCACGTCATCCGAACGTATACATGGGGGAGCGTATCATTCCACTCAGCAAAGAAATTTACATTGATCGTAAAGACTTTGAAGAAGTGCCACCAAAAGGTTTCAAACGTTTAGTACCTGAAGGCGAAGTGCGTTTACGTCATGCTTATGTGATCAAGTGTGATGAAGTGATTAAAGATGAAAATGGTGAAGTGGTTGAACTAAAATGTTCAATTGATCCTGCAACTTTAGGTAAAAATCCTGAAGGTCGTAAGGTGAAAGGCGTGATTCACTGGGTATCTGCATCTAAAGGTATTCCTGCTGAAGTACGCATTTATGACCGCCTATTTAGTGTTGCAGATCCTGAGCAAGGCGAAGATTTCTTAGAAAATCTCAATCCAAATTCACTGACTGTATTACAAGCGGTGATTGAGCCTGCTTTGGCACAAGCCAACCCTGAAGATCGCTTCCAGTTTGAACGTGAAGGTTATTTCGTTGCAGATCGTTATGATCACAGTGCGGAAAAACCAGTGTTTAACCGTATTTTGGATTTAAAAGATAGCTTTAAGCCTGAGAAAAAATAATTGATTTAAGATCAATGCTTTTTGAAATATAGATCAGTTTGTCAGTCAAGCCCTTAGAGAAATCTGAGGGCTTTTCTTTGGCTGAAGGTTGTTATTTGTTTGTATATAAATTTCTTCATAAACTTGAAAATAAGATAATTAAATTGGTTAAAAAACAATTAAAAAGAAAAAAATAAGTTTTTTTGTTTTATATGTGAAAAAAAATTCCAAAAAGATGTTAAATTAGAATTAATCAGGAAAATAATTCGAAATGACCGTTGCTATAGTACGAATCAGGGTGTGATGGGGATCGAGAAGATTGGTTAGCCAATATTGGGAGATAAGTGCTAACCTCGCTCACAAAGTATCGACTCGGCTTTTAGACACAATCAACCACAAGTTGCTTGCCAAAGGCTTAATGTTAGCATCATTAAGTTGTCAAAAGTAAACATAAGTTTTCCCTTGACCCTTAAAAATTCTAGCCTGCAATGATAAAAATACATTTCTTATTATTTTTCCAAAATTAAATTATGGAAAAATCTCATGCAATTAGACCGTTATGACAAGCAAATTCTTGAAATTTTGACTCATGAAGATTTAAACCTTAATGAGTTGTCCGAGCGTATTAATTTATCTGTCAGTTCAGTACATCGCCGTATCAAACATTTGATCGAATCCAAGATTATGACCAATTTGAAGCGGGAAATTAATTACGCCAAATTGGGTTTTACCTTGCATATCTTACTGCAAGTCTCTCTGAACAAACATGACAGTGAAACATTTGACAGTTTTTTAGAGCAAATTGAAGCTATTCCCGAAGTTATCAATGCCTATCTGGTTACAGGACAAAGTGCAGATTTTATTGTTGAGCTTGTGGCAAAAAATATGGAAGACTATAGCGAGATTTTATTGCGCCGTATTGCAAAAATCGAAAATGTGGTCGCACTGCATTCGAGCTTTGTAATTAAAAAATATGATGTTTTTAACTGTTATAATATGTTGAGCCGTGTTTAAGGCTCAACATAATCTGATTTTAAATGTGGTTAAAAACTGGCTTCAATCGCATGAATCATATTGACCAGAACCTGATTGACAGGTGTTGCTACATGGTACTTTAAACCCAGTTGAATCACCGTTTCCCCAAAAATCGCCACTTCAGTTTTGCGTTTGGCTAAAATGTCCTGACACATTGATGTATAGGCCTGATCATTGAGCTGAAGCATCGGTATAAGAATCTCTTTATGGTCTTGCTCTGTTAACGCAATGCCTGCGACATGGGCAATATCAAGCACTTCTTGTGCAGCAGAAAACATGAGTTGCTGTACATACTGATTTGTTTTGACTTCGCCATATGGGATTTTCAAAATTGCTGTGACCTGATTGGCAGCGACATTCAGCATAAACTTTTTCCAAAGCGCATATTGCATATCGACAGGGGTTTGATAGGGAATCTGTGCCTGTTCAAATAAATGCTGTACTTGTTGTACATCGGAGCTTGGTGTTTGGTTATTCTGCTCACCAAATACCAAGAACCCCGCTTTAGAGTAGCTGACATGGGTATCTTGGCGAGTTGCATCCATTGCCACGCCATAAGCATAAAAAGGATGTTGTGGCCCTAAATGTTCGGCAATCATATTTTCGCTGCTAATACCATTGAGCAATGAAATAATACGGGTTTTAGGCTGAAGGATTTCACGACATAATTCAATGGCTTCATGCAATTGTGCAGCTTTAACCCCGATAATAATCAGGTCGGCTTTGGGTGTGTGTCTACTCTGCTCAGGAGTAACATAATCAAAATCATATTTTTTATTGTTGACCCAGAAACCATCGTGTTCATAGCGCATTTTGCGCTGTTCATCTAAGATGACATGTACAAGTTTGGGGTTATAGTCATAAAGTTTAGATGCGTAAAGTGCACCCATTGCACCCAGTCCAATCACATAAATATGTTGAATTTGATCTAGCATGACAATTCCATTTTTAAGTTCAATATTTTATGGAATAGTGTATAAAAAAAGCCAAATAAATGCCTGATAAAAATGCATTAAGGATGTGCTTTGCTCAGTTAGCAAGAGGGTGTAGTAAAAAAAGAGGTCAGTCACATGAAGTGACTGACCTTTAAAAGCGCGGGAGAGTTACGCAGAAGCTTTTGGTTGAATCATATTTTCAATTGCAAGGATTTCAGAAAGTTGTTCTTCAGATAACAACTTTTCTGCACGGATTAAATCCAGTACATTGCGGTTTTCAACATTTGCAGTTTTTGCAATACGTGTTGTATTTTCATAACCAAGGTACGGGTTCAATGCAGTCACGATACCGATTGAATTTTCTACCAAGTTTTTGCAATGTTCAGGGTTTGCAGTCACGGTGTTGATACATTTATCTGTAAACATCAACATTGCTTTTGCAAGTAAATCAATTGATTCAAACAATTTGAAAGCAATTAATGGTTCCATTGCGTTAAGTTGAAGCTGACCTGCATCGGCTGCCAAAGTAACTGCCAAGTCGTTTGCAATCACTTGGAAAGAAGCCAAGTTAACTGCTTCAGGAATCACAGGGTTCACTTTACCTGGCATGATTGAGCTACCTGGTTGGCGTGGCTCAAGGTTAATTTCATTTAGACCTGTACGTGGGCCACTTGAAAGTAAACGTAAGTCGTTTGCAATTTTTGACAACTTAGTTGCAGTACGTTTAAGCAAACCTGAGAATAAAACAAAGTCGCCCATGTCTGAAGTTGCTTCAACAAAATCAGGTGCAGCTTGGATGTTTTCTTTGGTGATTGCAGCCAATGCAGAAATTGCATACGGTGCATATGCCGCTTCAGTGTTAATCCCTGTACCAATTGCAGTACCACCAAGGTTTACATAGCCAAGCATGTCTGGTGAAATCGCATTGATTTTGTCGAGGTCTTTTTTCAAAGTGGTTGCAAAAGCTGCAAATTCCTGACCTAAAGTCATTGGTACAGCATCTTGTAGCTGGGTACGACCCATTTTCAATACATCTTTAAATTCAACAGCCTTGTTTGAGAATGCTTGAATCAAGGTTGCAAATGCAGTTTGTAAGCCTTTCAAACTCAACAATAAACCAACACGAATCGCAGTTGGGTAAACGTCATTGGTTGATTGAGACATGTTCACGTCATTGTTTGGGTGTAGGTGTTTGTATTCACCTTTTGCAAAACCCATGTGCTCTAACGCCACGTTTGCAATTACTTCATTGGCATTCATGTTGGTTGAAGTACCGGCACCACCTTGAAGCATGTCGATAGGGAACTGGTCGTGATAATGACCATTGATTAACTGTTGGCAAGCAAACTCAATCGCTTGATATTTTTCTTCGCTAAGTTTGCCAAGTTTGTGGTTGGCTTGTGCACAAGCCTGTTTAACCATTGCAAGAGCAATAATAAAATTTGGATGATTACTAATTTTGCTGTGTGTTAAGTTAAAGTTTTCAATAGCTCTAAGTGTCTGAACACCAAAGTAAAATTGGTTAGGAATATCACGATAGCCTAAAAGATCTTTTTCTGAGCGAACTGAAACATTAGTATTCATATTTGGTAACAATCAAGAGGAGATAGCCAAATCATAGAAACAAAAAAGCCAAATTGATAATGCATAAAATTCTTGAGATATGTATTTTTTGCATAGTATTCATCAAAAAATGGATATGTATTTTCCTCATAATCTATGCGTATAATTCAGCGCTTTAACATAGCAACCAATCAAAGTGATCTATGAATCTTGAAATTCGTTGGGCTCTTGATCTGATTACCCTCGATCAGGAACGTTCAATTTCAAAAGCTGCACAAAAAAGATATATTTCACAATCTGCGTTTAGTCGAAGATTACAACATCTCGAAGAAACTGTAGGTTTTTCGATTATTGATCGAAACAGCAAGGAAGTAAGTTTTACAGAATTAGGACAGGTTTTATTATCCACAGCAAATACGTTACAAGCGCAATTAAATGAAAGTATGCAACTCATTTATGAGATTAAAAACACCAAAGATAATACTCTAAGATTTGCAGTTGTTCATTCTCTGGTAAATAGTTTCTTTGCCGATTATTTAAGATTTGTTCCGATTGAGGAACAAGCCATAAAATTTGAAATTATGGCCATTAATACAGGTGAAGGATTAAAACTTTTAAAAGAAGGGAAAATCGATTTTCTGGTTTCTTATGCTTCTAAACATGAAATGAATCAGGGTAAGTTCGATGCGTTATCTTCTGTTCGGGTTGGAGAGACTGAGATTATTCCAGTTTATGCAAAAACAACCAATAAAACATATGATTTAAATCAACATTTTCCATTGCTGACCTATAGTAAAAATGCGTATTTGAGAAATTTGGTTGATCATGTGATTCAAACTAATAATTTAGATTGTCATATTTTGTATGAGACTGATAATGCTGAAAATTTAAAGCAATTGGTGTTGCAAGGTGTTGGAGTTGCATGGTTGCCAAGAATTACCATTATGGATGAACTGGCAGAAAACAAACTGATTGAACTATCAACCTCGCAATATGTGGTGAATCAAAGTATTTATATTTATAAAAGTAAATTAAATAATAATCCATTAACTCAATTTGTTTTTGAGCATTTTAAAGAGCTTAAAAATAAATAAAATAAAAACGATGCTGATATTTAAATATCAGCATCGTGATTTGATTTAAACCAATCTAAGTTAATATAACAATGAAATTAAAGAATACGCTTTAAACGTTCAATAACTTGTTCACACTGAGCAATATCGGCAACGAGCGCCATACGCACATGATTTTCACCTGGGTTACCTTGTTTTGTATCGCGAGATAAATAGCGCCCTGGTAAAACTTTAATATGCGCTTTTTCCATCAGCATGCGTGCGAATTGCTCGTCATTATCGACTTTTAACCAGTAATAAAACCCTGCATCTGGTTTTTGTAATGGCAATAAATGCCCAAGCTCAGACTGAAATAAATCAAATTTAGCACGGTAGAGTCTACGGTTTTCTTCAACGTGCTGCTCATCATTCCATGCAGAGATAGAGGCAATTTGATGTTGTACTGGCATTGCCGCACCATGATAGGTACGGTATTGCAAATACGGTTTGAGCAAACTTGCATCACCTGCAACAAAACCTGAACGCATGCCCGGCAGGTTTGAACGCTTAGACAACGAGTGGAAGACCACACAATTTTTGTAATCGTGACGACCGATTTCTGCACAAACTTCCAATAAACCCGTTGGTGCTTCATCAAACCAAAGCTCCGAATAACATTCATCTGAAGCGATTACAAAGCCATATTGGTCAGAGAGCGCAATTAACTTTTTAAATTGTTCTTTAGAAAGTACAGCACCTGTTGGGTTACCTGGTGTACAAACAAACAATAATGCAGTTTTTTCCCAAACTTCAGCAGGAACAGCATCGAAGTCGCCCAAATAACCATTTTCTTCAGTACAGTTAATGAAGTACGGTTTTGCGCCAGCCAAGATGGCTGCACCTTCATAAATTTGGTAAAACGGGTTTGGCATAACCACATATGGTGCATCTTCACGGCGTACCAAAGCTTGCACAAATGAAAATAAAGCTTCACGTGTCCCTGAAACAGGTAAAATTTCATGCTCTGCACTGATTTGTTGAAGCTTAAAACGCTGGGTCAGCCAGTGAGCGATACTTTGGCGTAACTCAGGCACACCTTTACTGTTCGGGTAGGTCGACAAATGTGCAAAATTGTCAATGATGGATTGTTTGACAAACTCAGGGGCAGGGTGCTTTGGTTCACCAATTGAAAGTGGAATCAGTGGTAAATCAGCAGGCTGAATGTCCTGAAAAAGACGATTCAGCTTTTCAAAAGGGTAAGGATGTAAAAGAGATAAACTCGAGTTCATTGGGTTAACTACCAAAATTAATGTTGCACAATCACTTGACTAGAGGCTTCATCTAAAGCCGCTTTGAGCTGTTGTGCTAAGGTTGAAGCTTCTGTATCCGACATCGGGATATTATTTTTCTTTGTCACAAAGAAAATATCTTCTGCACGTTCACCTAAAGTGGCAATTTTTGCAGAGTGAATGTCCAAGCCCTGCATCATAAACAAACCACCCACTCGCGCCAGTAGACCAGGCTGGTCAAGGGTTGAGATTTCCACCATGTTTTGGTTGAGTACAGGATTAAGACTAATATCGACCGTATTTTCAATATCAAAGTGACGTAACTGGCGTGGAATACGGCGTTGCATCAGACCAGGATATTTGTCTGAATGACTCAATGCATCTACCAGAGACTCCTTCACGTTGGTTTCACGTTCAGGATCGGTCAATAGTGTGCCAAAACGATCTAGGACAATATAGGTGTCGAGGCTAAATGCTTTGGTCGCTGTGATAATACGTGCATCTTGTACATCGAGATTCATACGGTCAAGAATGGCAACTGTCGTTGCAAACAGATTAGGTTTGTCTTGTGTATAAATAAAGATCTGAATGGCATCGGGTGCAGATTTACGATGTGCACGCAACTTGACCAATGGCGCTGGGTTTTCACCATGTTCCAAGATTGCACGGGTATGCCATGCAATATCTTCGGCAGATTCTTTCAGGAAGTAATCATCACCAAGTTCTTGCCACACCCGTTCTACATCTGTTAATGAAAATTCATTGACCAGTAGTTCACTTGCGGCAAACTTGGTGTCTTCAATCAGCATCTTATAGTCAACAGGGCGATCAAGCCCTAAGCGGATGACATCACGCGCCTGAGTATAAAGCTGACGCATCAGTGATGAACGCCATGTATTCCAGAGATTTGGATTGGTCGCGTTAATATCAGCAACGGTCAGGGTATATAAATAATCCAGATGCTCCATGTCACCTAATTTTTCAGCAAAATCTTTAATGACGGTTGGGTCTGAAATATCTTTTTTCTGTGCAGTCAGTGACATGAGCAAGTGGTTTTGGATTAACCATGCAATGAGTTTTCCTTCACGCTCGGTAAAACCGTGCATACGACAGAACTCGATTGCATCTTCAGCACCCAGTTCACTATGATCACCACCACGACCTTTGGCAATGTCATGGAATAATGCAGCAATCATGACAATGTCACGGCGTTGCAAACGCTGATATACTGAACTGACTACAGGGAACTGTTTGGCAAATTCAGGTTCTTTAAAGCGGCTGAGATTGCGCAGTAACAGTAAAGTATGTTGATCAACGGTGTAAATATGGAACAGATCATATTGCATCAGCCCCATAATGTGCCCAAACGCAGGTAAATAGTTACCTAAAATGCCATAGCGTTTCATTGCAGCCAGTGTTTCGTACAAACGTCCTGATGTACGAATAATTTCCATAAACAATGCCTGATGTTCAGGTTTATTACGGAACGTCTGGTCAATTCCTTTTGCAGCAAGTGTGAGCAAACGTAAGGTACGGGCGCGAATACCCTCAATTTCAGGGCGGGTCGCTAATAAATAGAAAATTTCTAGAATGGCACTTGGATTTTCAGCAAAGACCTTGTGGTGCTGCACCGCAATTTTATGATCGACCAGCTTAAAATGCGTATTGATCTGTTCGATTTCACGTTCATAATGTGGCAATCTTGGCGTGATGACTGATTCATTGAAATATGCCAATAAAATTTCATTGAGCGTTGAAACCTGTTGCGCAGTACGATAATAACGCCTCATGAACTGTTCGATTGGATAGTTCGGTGATTTACCTTCTTCACGTTCATAGCCAAACTTAGCGGCAATTTCACGTTGGTAGTCAAATAACAAACGGTTTTCATCGCGCTTGGTCAAACGGTGCAAATGATGGCGAATTTCCCAGTAAAAACTTTCAGCTTCTTCTAAAACTTTAAGCTCAAACTCTGAAATAAAGCCTAAATGTACCAAATCATAGACTCGATTGACTCGAAAGTGCCGCTTGGCAATCCAGCCAATTTGGTTCATATCACGAATGCCACCTGGAGCATTTTTAATATCTGGCTCTAAATTGCTTTCAGTATTGTTGTGTTGAGCATAACGTTTACTTTGTTCCTGCATTTTTGCATCGAAAAAAGTCTGATCTGTCCATGTTTCAGAAACAATACGGCGTGGCCATTTACTTAGCTGGACGTTGCCAATCAGTAGACGAGCTTCGATCAGCGTGGTGGCGATCGTCAAGTCATGACGAGCCTGATCGATACAACTAGCAATCGAACGAACACTTACCCCTGGTTTAAAATTACCCACATCCCAAAGTGATGCGATAAAACGAGACACCTGTTTTTCCTGTTCTTCCGTTAACTCATGCTCTGACAAAATCATGATATCAACATCAGAATATGGCAGCATTTCACGGCGACCATAACCACCGACAGCAAACAGACCCAATTCGCTCTGTTCTAGACCTGCATGCTTCCATAAAAAAGTCAGTGCTTCATCAATCATGTTAGAACGTGCCAGTACGATTTGACGAATGCTATAGCCTTCGGCAAAAAACTGTTCGAGTTGCTGTTCAACATCATTGCGCCATTGATTAATTGCGCGAATGTCTTGGTTATCTTTCACATAATCCAACAGGGGCAAGGTTTCAATCATGGTTTTTTGGCCTATGTGTCAAGTTTACTTTAATGGTTTTGTTGCACAGCTACGCTTTGTGCTGCCTGTTGTGCAATATCACGTGCCTGATCAGTGCTTTCTGCACGTGCAGTGACAACCCCCATGCGGCGGCGTTTAAAGCCTTCTGGTTTGCCAAAGAGGCGAAGGTCGGTATTTGGCTGAGCCAATACATTTTGTAAGTTACCAAAAGACAGGTTGGTATCATCAACCCCTGCGTAAATGACTGCACTTGCAGCAATGCTATGGCGAGTTGTGTTGACAGGCAAGCCTAAAATCGCGCGGGCATGTAGTTCAAACTCACTTTGGAACTGTGATGCCAAGGTCACTAGACCTGTGTCATGTGGGCGAGGTGAAACTTCACTAAACCACACTTGATCACCTTTGACAAATAACTCAACGCCGAAAATGCCACAACCACCCAAGGCTGTTGTTACTTTATCGGCAATTTGCTGAGAGGTTGCTAAGGCAACAGTAGACATTGGTTGAGGCTGCCAGCTTTCAACATAGTCACCCGAGTCTTGGCGGTGTCCAATTGGATCACAGAAATGCGTTTCAATAATGCCAGTTTCAGGATTTTTGGCACGGACAGTCAGTAGTGTAATTTCAAAATCAAAATCGATTTGTGATTCTACAATTACTTTACCCTGATTGACACGGCCTGCCTGCATTGCGTATTCCCATGCAGCATCGACTTCAGCAAAGCTTTTCACGCGTGACTGACCTTTACCTGATGACGACATGACAGGTTTTACAAAGTTTGGATAACCAATATCGTCACATGCGGCACGGAAACTTTCTAAAGAATCGGCAAAACGATAAGTTGAGGTTGGTAGACCTAACTCTTCAGCCGCTAAACGACGAATACCTTCACGGTTCATGGTCAGGTTTACGGCTTTCGCTGAAGGAATAATCGTGGTTTGTTGTTTTTGTTCAATCGCAACCAAGACTTCAGTTGCAATCGCTTCAATTTCAGGAACAATTAAATGTGGTTGAACTTGATCAATGAGTTGTTGTAGCTCTTGGGCATTTGCCATATTGAGCGTGTATGAGAAGTGTGCAACTTGCATGGCTGGTGCGTGGTCATATCGGTCTGCGGCATGTACTTCTACACCTAGGCGTTGCAAAGAGATGACGACTTCTTTACCCAGTTCACCAGAGCCTAAAAGCAACACTTTAAATGCTGAAGATTGAAGCGGAGTACCGATAGAGACGTGCATGCAATTCATCCTTATTTCAGGTGGACTTTTAGCATAACAGAACTCGGAGAGCTGTTATGCTGATCAGAGAATAAAAATCAAATTTTATTTAAAAATAAGCAAATGGACATGATTTATTTTATAGCACAGCAGGTAAATAAGTGTAGCTGATGCCATAAATCAGTGCAGCACACAAGGTTGCCAGTACCATACGCCGAGTTTTTACATAGAGCACAGTCAAGGTAATAAAACCTAAACTCATAGCAATGATTTTGTCGGGTGTGGCGATTAAGGGTGGTAAGGTCGCAACCATGAGCATGGCACTAATCGCCGAAATTCCAATACAACTTAAAGCAATTCTCAGCCAGACTGCGCCACGTCTTTGTTCGTGTTGCTGGTATTTTTGAATAAACCACAGCGGCATAAAGCGTGAGCTAAAGTTGGCAATTCCGACAATAATCCCAATCAGGATAATGGATAAATTCATAAATGATGCTCATCCTGCTGCTTCAAAATATAATGTTTAAACAGTCCTACACCAATCCCTGCCAATATTCCCAAGAAAATTGCCGCAGAGAGATTGATCAGATAACAAGCCAAACCCGCCACAATCAGCGTTACTGCAACGACCAGCGTATGACGTTTTTCAAAGGCAGCCAGTAAAAAGCTTAAAAACAGGGCAGGTAATAAGAAATCGAGAGAAGCCTGTAGAAATTTGGGAAGAAGATGCATTTGGTTAGCAAATAAGCCACCTAAAAAGCTGCCCAGCGCCCAAGAGAACCAGCTCGACAGACTTACGCCTAGCATCCATGATTCGCTCCAGTCCTGACGGCGCTGTGACAGTTGAATCATAGCGCGGGCAAATACTTCGTCAGTGAGTCCCCAACCCCAAATTGCAGTCTTTTTAAGATTCAGTTTTTGTTGAATAAGATGCTGTAAAGCAGGGCCATACAATACATGGCGAATATCTAAAGCAATCACGGTAATGGCTGCTAGCCAAATCGAAGAACCACTCGCAAGTAATGCGACCACCAAAAACTGGCTGGCTCCTGCATACATGGTGCAAGACAAAAATAAGGCTTCAAAGGCAGAAAACCCAAATTTGGTAGCAGAGACACCAAAAGCAAAAGAAACAGGCAAATAAGTCAGCATAATGGCTTGACTGTCTTTAAAACCTTGCCAAAAACTTGCATGAGATTGAGACATATTTTTCAGTTTGGGTGCATTGCACCAAAATATCTACTAAAATTCTAAAAATGTTATTGTAAATGAAATCATGCAGCTCAGCGCTGAAATATTTTGAATGAGGCAACCTTATGCTGTTGAAAAAACATCAAGTCGCTTATCTAATGACGGCATGCTTATGTTTAGGCTTGGAAGGTTGTGACCGATCTTCTTCGGAGAAGAAAGTAGAAATTAAACCCGCACCAAAACTCACCAATGATGCAACTACCTATGCACATAAAGCATGGGCACTGATCAATCAAGTTGAACCGATTGTTGAACAAAAGCAACTCACCAAAATTGAAACAGATGTTCGTAAACCCTTACGCGAGCTAGGTGTTGCGTGGCGGATCAATGTAAAAATGACGGACTCTGTGACTGAAGGTAAATATGCATTATGTCGTAAAGCCATGACTAGCCTAGATTCATGGGCAAGGGCAACAGCAAATCAGGATTCAGATATTGCGCAAACTTATGCAGACTACACACGTGATAAAGCCTTGTGTAAAGATGCGATTGATCACCCAAATCTAGGCAATACGCCAGCCAATTAAAATAAAAAAGCGGTATAAACCGCTTTTTTTATGTCTAAAGATTATGCTTTAGGTTTGTTTGTTGGTGCTGGAGTATTTGTCATTTTTTTCTCTGGTGCTTTAGCTGGTGCAGCTTTAGCAGGAGTTTTCTTATCAACTTTGTGTACTAGCACACATTTACCACCTTTATGTTTTGGGCCTGTACCACCTTGTAAAGTTGTACCTTTAGGGCAAGCCATAGCATTGGCACTTAAAACTGCAAAAGTTAAAGCAACAGCAGAAGTTAGAATTTTTTTCATCATGAACCTTTATCATTAATCTAGGTAAAATTACCTATACATCATCATACTGAATTTAATTGGTTAAATAATGTAGTGAATTTGAATCTTTTTTTTATTATTTTGATATACGTTTTTTTGATTAAGTTTTTAGTCAGAATATTGAGATTAAGTGGATATAAAAAAACTGGATATCAATCCAGTTTTTTTTGAATTATTGCTTACGGAACTTATGATCAATGACTGCCCACAGCGCAAAGGCGAGTGACACAACAAGTGCATATAAAAAGTATGCAGGTTTGAGATTTCCTGTAATAACGCCTTCAAATGTTAGCGTTAACATGAGTGCTAGCGTAGTAAAACAATACGTCAATGCTTGCTGATTATGTTTTACTGCATTGTTAATGAAGATTAGTTTGTTCATTGAAATCATCCTCACTTCTCCTGTCTATCACGACAAACACACTGTTTCAGTCAATTCTTACCGTTTTACTTTGAATTTTGGCTAAATTCAAGAGCTATTAACATTTTTTTGTTAAGGTAATATGACAAAAACAACTAAAAGTTATAGCCTAGTCACATTGTGTGAATTCCCAGAGTCACTCTGTAAACTACGGTAAAAATATAAGCAAAAAAAATGCCTGAATGAATCAGGCATTTTTTGAAAGTAATTAAATATCTGAAATTTAATTATCTTTAATTTAGTGTCGAGAAATTGCAAGAAACTTATCGATGACAAAGAACAGGCCAAAAATCGCAACAGATGGAATTAACCATGCCAGATTTTGTGCATCGAGTGGTAATTGTGACAAAAAGCCAGGTACAAGATTACTCAAGCTTGATGCTTTTAAGCCTTCAAAAACACCAAAAACCAGTGCAACAGCAGTCACAGGCATCACAATTAACGATGGACGATTGAAGAACTTCCATAAGAAACTCAGAAGAATGACAACAATTGCTGGCGGGTAAATTGCTGTGAGTACAGGAACTGAGAATGCAATCAGTTTGGTTAAACCCAAATTGGAAATCAACAGTGCAAATAGTACTAACACCAATACCAGTAATTTGTACGAAATTTTAGTCAGTTCATGGAAATATTCAGCACACGAACAGGTTAAACCAATCGCAGTCACTGTACAGGCAAGGAAAATCAAGACCGTTAAGAACAACGAGCCAATATCACCAAACGTATGCTGTACATAGGCGTGTAGGATTTCCGCGCCGTTGGTTGCCGTAGTGATAAATGCATAGCTTTGCAAACCAAGGCGGAATAAGCATAAATACAAAATTGTTAAACCAACGCCAGCCATAATACTTGCAATAATTGCGTAGCGCATGATCAGCTTTTTGTCAGATACACCACGAGACTGAATTGCTTGTACAATGACGATACCGAAGACCAGAGCGCCAAGCGTATCCATGGTTAAGTAACCATTTACCAGACCTTCAGACATCGGTTGCTGAATATAGTTATGTACTGCTGGTGGTGAGACTAAAATCGGGAAGACCAGCGTTGCGATACATAAAATTGCCAAAGCAACAATTTTGAGTGGTGCAAGCACATGCCCAATCGTATCGAGCAATTTGTTTGGGTACAGTGAAATAATGCCAACAATGGTGAAATAAATGCAGCTATAAATAAATAGATGCATTGGAGAATTACCAAAGTAAGAGGAGAAACCGATTTCATAAGAAACGGTTGCAGTACGGGGAGTTGCAAATAAAGGGCCCACAGCTAAATAACAGACTATGGTCAACAATAAACTTGAAAAACGACCTAAAGGAGCACTAAGCGTTTCAATAGATCCTTCTACACGAGAAAGCGCCATAATTGTTAAAACAGGTAACCCAACCGCAGTAATCAAAAAGCCTGCTGCTGCAAGCCAGACATGCTCACCAGCTTGCTGAGCAACAATGGGAGGAAAGATAATATTGCCTGCACCAATAAATAGTGCAAAGGTCATAAAACCTAAAGCAATAATATCTCTTATATTCAGCTTATTCATAAAAACAGGGAGGATGTTGAAACAAAGCGATAGATTCTAGTGCAAAAAAAAACTTTTTAAAATCCTTATGCTCTTAAATAAAGCATGATTATTTTTTATAAATTCAAATTTAAGAGATTTAAACTTTCTAAGTTTGATTTATTTACCTATTTTTCAATTTTATTAAAATATATATTTTATGTTTTATTTATTAAAATATATATTATTTATCAAATACTTAAAAATAACAAAAAGTAAATTTTTTATTTAAGCACTTGCAGTTCTATACGATGAGGATTATTTTTGAAATATTTACTATGTAAAATAGCCTAAGTATTTCAATCTATTCGTTTCAGATTTGAAATGAAATAAAGGATCCATTCTATGCGTGCCACAAAAGTTGTCATTAAAACCGAACAAGAAATCGAGAAATTAAGAATTTCTGGGCGGCTCGCTGCAGAAGTTTTGGCAATGATTGGTGAGCAGGTTAAACCTGGAGTAACAACTGAATATCTAGATGATTTATGCCATGACTTTATTGTAAATACACTCAAAGTGATTCCTGCCAATATTGGGTACTATGGTTATACAAAAACTACCTGTATTTCACCCAATGAAGTTGTTTGCCACGGCATTCCATCTAAAAAGGTCGTGTTGAAAGAAGGGGACATCATTAATATCGATGTTGCAATTATTAAAGATGGTTTTTATGGTGACACTAGCCGTATGTATTATGTGGGGCAGGTTTCACCACAAGCACAAAAACTGGTTGAAACGACTTATGCAGCAATGGTTGCAGGAATTCACGCCGTTAAACCTGATGCAACTTTAGGTGATATTGGTCATGCGATTCAAACATTGGCTGAAACATCAGGTTATAGCATCGTGCGTGAATACTGTGGTCATGGTATTGGGCGAGTCTATCATGAGCAGCCAAATGTGCTGCATTTTGGGCAAAAAGGTCAGGGCCTAAAGCTTAAAAAGGGCATGGTGTTTACCATTGAACCCATGGTAAACATGGGTAAACCTCAAGTAAAAGAACTTAATGATGGTTGGACCGTTATTACCAAAGATCATTCACTTTCCGCACAATGGGAACATATGGTTGCTGTCACTGATGATGGTTTCGAATTATTAACACCGTGGCCAGAAGGCACTGGAACTTATCCAGCAATTTAATTTTGAGGTGAAGCAATGCAGTATCAAGTTGAAAATATGTACTTTACGAGTTGTGGCGAGCGACTTGCAGCAGATGTTTATTTTCCACAAGAAATCGCATTGCCGCCCGTTATTATTATGGCAAATGGTTTTGCCTGTGAACGTAAATTCAGTTTACCTGATGTTGCAGAGCGTTTTGCAGAGCAAGGTTTCGCCGTTATTTTATTTGATTATCGGTGTTTTGGTGAAAGTACAGGTCAGCCACGCGAGTTAGTTTCACCCAAGCATCATTTGCAAGACTGGAAAAATGTAGTTGAACAAGTTAAATCTTGGTCAAATGTAAATCAGGAGCAATTGTTTTTATGGGGAGTTTCGCTTAGTGGAGGTCATGTTATGACTCTTGCAGCAGAAATTCCAAATATTAAAGCGATTATTGCGCTTGTTCCACATGTCGATGGGCTGGCAAGTGCTTGGTTATATCCCAAAAAATTCCTTCCTCAGGCACTAAAATTGGCTTTACAAGATCTTTGGGCCGCACGCTTTGGACGTGTAGTAGGAATCCCTGTCGTCTCTAAAGAGGGTATTTGTTGTTTGGCAGGAGAGGGGTGTTATGATGCCTTTATGGAGAGTGTTCCTGAAAACTCAACATGGGAAAACTGTGTTCCTGCAAGAATTTTATTAGAAATCAATACGTATCGCCCAACACATATTGCAAAAAAAATTAAGTGTCCAACTCTAATGATTGCTGCGCAGGATGATTGGCTTATTCCGATTACTGCGACGCGAAAAGCTGCTCATAAAATTCAAAATGTTCAGTTTATTGAATGGCCAATGACACATTTTGATATTGTACATAAACAAAGTGCCATCTTTGAGCAGTCTATTCAGACCCAACTGCAATTTTTAAAGCATCAGCTTCAAACCTAAATCTTTAAAGTGCTTAAATAGCCTAAGTAAATTAAAAAGCTTAAACCACCATGGAAATTTAAAACGAATAAATTGATGTGTTTATTGACTGTTATTTTTATAAATGAATCAAAATAGCCTAAGTAATACTAAAAGAAAAAAATAGCACAATCAAAAAGTCTAAAAAATAAAAAACGCAGAAAAATCTGCGCTTTTTAAAATCAAATCAAACTAAAACAAGTTCAGATTATAAGCCTGCTTCATAATCTTGAGCAGAAAGTAATTTTTCTACATCAGCCATATTGTCAGGTTTAATTTTATACATCCAGCCTGCACCATATGGATCGTTATTGACTGATTCTGGTTCATCTTCTAATGAAGTATTTACTTCAACAACTGTGCCAGCAATAGGGGAATAGATGTCTGAAGCAGTTTTTACAGACTCTACAACGCCAGCTTGCTCACCAGCATCTAAGTGACGATCAACTTCTGGAACTTCAATGTAAACTAAGTCACCTAAAGCATCTTGTGCATGGTCAGTAATACCTGTAACAACTAAATCGCCTTCAATTTTTGCCCATTCATGCGTTGCTACATATTTTAAATCATTCGGGTGGTTCATAATGACTCCATCATTAAAATCAACTATTGCAGTGAGTTATACCTGTTTTTCTTAAAAAACAAAAGTAAAAATGCTTAGTCTACTAAGAAGCCGCCAGTTTGCCTTTGCCAAAGCTGAGCATAAATTCCATGAAGCTCCAATAATTCATTATGTGAGCCTTGTTCAACAATTTTTCCTTGATCCAGTACAACGATTCTATCCATTTTAGCGATAGTTGATAGGCGGTGAGCAATTGCAATTACTGTTTTTCCTGCCATAAGGTCATTTAAACTCGACTGAATAGCAGCTTCAACTTCAGAATCTAGAGCGCTAGTGGCTTCATCTAAAATTAAAATAGGCGCATCTTTTAGAAATACTCGCGCTATTGCGATACGTTGGCGCTGTCCACCTGAAAGTTTTACACCACGTTCACCGACATAAGCATTTAAACCTTTTTGCCCACGAACATCGGATAAAGTGTCAATAAACTCTTTAACTTTCGCTTTTTCAATTGCGTAATTAAATTGTTCATCAGAAGCATCATTACGTCCATAACGGATATTTTCCGCGACTGTGCGATGTAACAACGATGTATCCTGTGTCACAAGCGCAATATGCTGGCGTAAACTGTCTTGTGTCACGTGTGCAATGTTTTGCCCGTCAATTTCAATCGAACCTTGCTGAATATCATAAAAATGTAGTAAAAGCTGGATTAGTGTTGATTTTCCTGCCCCCGAACGTCCAACAATACCAATTTTCTCACCAGGTTTGATGCTCAAATTAAAATGATCAATGACATTGCGATGCTGATTATAGGCAAAGCAAACATCTTTAAATTCAATTTTTCCACCCTGATTGAGTTGTAATGGTTGGGCATTTGGCTGGTCGGTAATTGAAACAGGTTGAGCAAGGGTGTTTTTACCGTCTTGAATCGTACCAATGTTTTCAAACAGCATAGAAATTTGCCACATGACAAATTCACTTAAACTATTGAGTTTTAAAATCATGGCTGTTGTTGCTGCAATAATTCCCAGTGCAACTTGTCCAAGTGTCCATAAATAAAGGGCTGTGCCGAGTACACCAATAAATAGTACAGCGCTTAATAACTTCAAACTTAACTCAAATAAAGTTGCAAGCCGCATTTGCGTATAAACAGTCACCATGAATTCCTGCATGGATGTTTTGGCGTAGTGGTTTTCACGCTGTGTATGTGCAAATAGTTTGACGGTTTGAATATTGGTGTAAGCATCAGTAATACGCCCCGTCATGACGGCACGGGCATCCGCTTGTTTTTTAGAAATCTGGATCATGCGTGGTACGAAAAAAATCGCTGAACTGATAAATAAAGCCAACCATACAAATAATGGAATGAGCAAACTAGGCGCAACACTGCCAAGCATTAAACTGATTGAAATAAAATAAATCAGCACATAGGCGATAATGTCACCTAAAATCACCCAAAATTCACGTACTGCAAGTGCTGTTTGCATAATTTTAGCAGCCAACCGCCCAGAAAATTCATTAGAGAAAAAGTCCAGACTTTGCTGCATCATCAAATTATGAAAACGCCATCTGAGACGCATGGGGAATGAGCTAAATAGAATTTGATGGCGGATAATGGATTGCATGGTTGCAAAGATAATATTGGCCACCAAAATAGCGACCAGCATGAGTAATTGCTGGGCATGTTGACTTAGAAATGTGTTGGGATGGCTTTGGTTCAGCCAATCAACCAAATGTCCGATTTGTGAAAAAAATAACGCTTCAAAGCTGGCGGTGGCAGCAGTTAGTAGCACCAAAATAATTAAATAATGCTTTAACCCTTCGGCACATTGCCAAACAAATGGAAAAAAATCTTTAGGCAATGGTTTGTTTAAATTTTCGGAAGGATAGGGATCTACTCGTCGTTCAAACCATTTTAATAACATACATTTTCTCCAAAACTATAGGTGTATTAAAACCGAAAAGCTGCTTTGAAGAAAATGTAATATGCAAAATTCTGCGATTAAAAATTATTTTGTGGCTAAACCCTGAAAATCAATTTGCGAAGCTGACTGATAAATTCTTAAACCAAATTCAGGCAGAATGGAAATTAGATGATCAAAAATATCTGACTGGATATTTTCATAATCGATCCAGACTGTTGTGCTAATAAAAGCATAAATTTCGATAGGCAATCCCATACTGGTTGGTTGTAGTTGACGCACAATGAGCGTTTGGTCTTGAGCAATGCCTTCATGTTGACGTAAATAGAAATTTACATAAGCACGGAAAGTCCCTAAGTTGGTTAGACGGCGCTGATTATATTCAGACTGATTGGAGAGTTTATTATTGAATTCTTCTAATTCATTTTCTTTTGAGTTGAGATAATTATTGAGTAACAAAAAGTCTTTTAACCTTTGATGTTCTTCAAAAGTCATGAAATGTACGCTGCTCTGATCGATATAAAGTGCTCGTTTCATACGGCGTACGCCAGACTGCGTCATACCACGCCAGTTGCGGAATGTATCCGTGACCAATTTATTAGTAGGAATTGTGGTAATAGTCTTATCAAAATTTTGTACGGTAATGGTATGTAATGACATATCAATGACATCGCCATCCGCATTGAGTGATGACATTTCAATCCAGTCCCCAATACGGATCATGTCATAAGAAGAAATTTGCACACTGGCAACCAGTGACAAAATGGTATTTTGAAACACCAACATGAGTACCGTTGCCATCGCACCGAAACCAGCCAGTAAGGTAAAGACATCTTTTTTCAGGAATGTTCCTAAAATCATTAATCCACAAATAATAAACAGCATTAATTTGACGAGTTGCAAATAACCCTTGATCGGCTTGTTTCGAGAGTTGGGATTACGCTGGTATATCGCATTAAAGACATTCAGAATTTCACTGATGGTGCGAGCAATACTCAGGAAAATAAATGCCTGACACAGCATTTGAACCAGATACACTAGTTTTGCAGATAGATGTGGAACCGTATCTATCCCGTTCATAATAATGAGTGCAGGAACAATATTAGAAAAACGCTGAATGACACTATGTTCAGCAAGGATAGAATTCGTTGCGAATGTCATCTTGAGTAAGATTTTACGAATGCCGCGAACAACGATTTGCTTGGTAATAAAATTAGCAACAAATGCAGAAAAAATCAGGATGCCTAAACCACTGAGCATTTCTAACCATGGGAACTTGTTTGCCCAAGCCTGGAGATCCTGAATATATTGGGAGAAATTAGACAAAATACCTAAGCCTTATACCAAAACCAACCTATATTGTACGGTTTTTTTAATATTGACTTAGGCAAGTTTAAATAAATAAACGTTTTATTATGATTGAATTACAGACTTACCACATCAGATCATCTGGAATGACATATGCTGCGTATGGATCTTCTTCATCTGTAGTTTCTTGGTTCTCTTCAGATTTTTTCCACAAAATAAAGCCCGACATTTTTTGTTCAATACGGTCTGCCAGTGCTTTAGGCAAATATGCATATTGCTCATTTTCTTTGGCAATAACTAGGCTACCTGAGACCAGTGCATTATAAATTTGCTGGTTAATGTAAACTTTCTTGATTTTGTTTTCATCAATAAACTGATAGATGCTATCGCCATCGGTGTCTTTAATTTTGTGTTGACCAATCATTTGAATAATATTGGCTTTGAGGGTTTTTTCTTCCAGTTGGCGTTGTTTTTCCGAATTGAGTTGCTGATCTCTTTCCTGTTTCTGTTGCTGATCTTGAGCAATTTTTGCTTTGATTTCAGCATCATTGCTTAGGCCTGCACGTTGTTCATGCTGTGCTTGCTTGGTCAATTTTTTCGCTTTTTTATTGTCGACTAAGCCCGCTTTCAATAACTGCGCCTGTAAAGCATTTTTAACCATAAGATAAATCCAACAAAATTAGTGATGTAGATGCTTGCGAAGATACAATGCCCAGTAAGTTAGACTCATGGTCAAACTGACGAACACTGGAATCAGAAAAGTATGTAAGTTTAAATAAGGATATAACCAAGTAACAAGTATCCCCCCACATAAAAAACCAATCAAAATCAAAAGCAGTAATATGATACGGCGTTTTTCCACAGGTAAACCACGTAGCAAATAACCAAAATTAAGCCCCAAATCCGTTAATAGTCCAGTGAGGTGCGTGGTTCGAATAATTGCGCCTTTATAGTGGCTGACCATAGCATTCTGCATACCCATGCCAACACACGCCCAAAGTAATGCATAGCGTGGATAATAAGGAATAAATAGCCAGCACAAAAAAATACACAGTGCAGAAAGGCTAAGTGGAATACCGTAACGGCGTCCAAGTTGAAAATGGCTGCTACCGAGTAAATAGCCGCTATATAAAGAACCCAGTACAAAACTTGAAATGACACAAATAATATAAATGGCATGCATGAATTGCCCATGCACAATGGCAATTGCCAGCATACTGACATTGCCTGTCATGTGCGAAACAGTTTGATGCCAAATATTCAGTAGCCCCAGTGCATTGACCATGCCTGCATTAAAAGCAAGAAAAAATGCACTGAGCTGAACCCAAACAGGTAATGTTTGAAATGGCATATCACGATCATGTGAGTAAAAAGTTATTTATCTTTATACCCTTGATCAACTGCAATTACAAATAACACATCAGTCGAAGAATTAAGAGCAGTTTCTGTCGAATCCTGCAAGACACTAATCACCATTCCAATCGCAACAACCTGCATGGCAATTTCTGAAGAAATACCAAACAGACCACATGCCACAGGGACAAGGAGCAAAGAACCACCTGCCACACCAGAAGCGCCACATGCAGAAATCGTCGCAACCACACATAAAATGATCATGGTGGTCAAATCAGTCTGAATACCCAAAGTATTCACTGTCGCCAGTGCCAATGTCGTAATGGTTACAGCTGCACCTGACATATTAATCGTGGAGCCTAAAGGAATGATCACATTTGCTGTAGATTCATCTACACCGCAACGGCGAGCGAGATCTAGGTTCACAGGAATATTCGCCGCAGAGCTACGAGTAAAAAATGCAGTAATTCCGCTTTCACGTAAACATTTAAGTACAAGCGGGTAAGGGTTACCCTTAATAACCAGCGCCACCATAATCGGATTAATGATTAGAGCAACAAAGAACATCGTGCCGAGTAAAACAGCCAATAAATGTGTATAGCTAATCAGGGTATTTATACCCGAGTTCGCAAAAGTGACGGCAACTAAACCAAAAATACCCACTGGTGCAAAGCCAATCACCAGTTTAATCACTTTTCCAATGGCTTCTGCACTGTCATGTAAGAAGGCTTTGGTTGAATTTGAGCTATGACGAAAGGCCACACCCAAAATCAATGCCCAAGCCAAAATACCAATAAAATTAGCTTCACTTAATGCAACCACAGGATTGGAGACAAAACTCAAGACCAAGTTTTTAAGCACCACACTTAAACTGTTTGGTGGCTGTAAAGACTGATCACTGGCTAAATGCAAAATAAGCGTTGTTGGAAATAAATGATCAGCGATGACAGCACTTAGGGCAGCAAGTAACATCCCTACGGTATACATGATCAAAATAGGCTTGAAATTTTTAGCGCTTTGCGCTGCCTGAAAATTCGCAATTGAGGAAATGACCAATACAAACACTAAAGTAGGTGCAACTGATTTCAATGCCTTAATGAAAATATCACCTAAAAGGCTTAAGTAAGGTGCAACGTTTGGGAAAAATAGGGCAACAGAAACCCCTAAAATAATCGCAATTACAATTCTAGTCACTAAACTAGATTGCTTAATAGCTAAAAGCATAAGAACGCCTTAAAAACCAATTAAGGTTCTAAACCTACAGAAAAGAAAGGTTGAGTATTCTATAGAAAAAAATTCAGATCTTGCATTTTTGTTGTGGCAAAAAGCCGATTATTATTGGTTAAATTAGAAAAAATATTATTTAATAATTTGATTTTTAATTATTTTCAATTAAACGGTGAGTAAAACATAACCTTATGGTTTGTTGTTAAAATAAACAAAAAAATCACCGTTTAATTCAGTACACCTTACGCTGTCATTGATAATGCAGAGGAGGTAAGATGAAAATTATAAATATTGCTTAAGATTTTGATAAAACGCTGATCTTTTATAGAGTAAAAAATTTGTTTGCCTGAACGGCGAGTGGTCACGATATTGTTTTTACGCAATATCATGAGTTGCTGAGAGAGTGTTGGTTGTAGAATTTGACTTTTAGTTTCAATTTCAGAAACATTCAGCTCTTCATTGACCAATAGGCTCAAAATCAGCAAACGATCTTTATTACCCAGTGACTTAAGTACAGTGACGATATCATCAGATAACTCACGAATTACATCAATATCTAGTGGCTCGTTCATTTTTTCCCCTTATTTAAGATTGATATAATTTATTAATAAATATACATAAAATATGTGTACAAAAAATGGATTTTGTTATTCTTTGCGTATAATTGTAACAAAAACAAATAGTAACCATGATTATCAGAAAAACATTGAATTGTCTTCTAAATTGGGTGGATATTATACAAGTTGTTGTATTACAAAGAATTGCTATCTATAAATTAACTTACTTAATAAATATCAGTAACTTATATGATTAAAAATTTCACCAATAGGAAAAAACTATCAGTATGATATTTTTATCATTTTTATAAGAGATCACACTTTTTGTAGCGACTTAGTATAATATGCGTGAAAATTTTATGTGCAACCTTTTCACTCATGTTTTCCTTTCTTTCAATTGAGTTCGCACTCTCTTTTATAGGTTTTTTTTGCCTATATTGGGGCTTACGGAAGATGCCCCAAATACAAAATATTGTGCTGATTATTGCCAGTTATTTATGTATTTTGCTGATGTCTAACTGGATTGCAGTCGCAGTCATCGCAAGTTATAGCTGTATTATTTATGCACTGTCTATTGCCATGGATCGCTGGCAGCAATATAAAAAAAAGATCTTTGTTTCAGGAATTATTATCACACTGATTCAATTGGCATTTTTTAAATATTATGACTTCTTTCGCCAAGAAACCAGTTTTTTACTCGATGCAATGCATTTAGACAGTTCATTTTTGGCTTCGAATTTATTGTTGCCTTTGGGAATTTCATATTACTCATTTCAATCGATTAGCTATTTATCTAGTCGTTATCAAAATGAAATAGAAGTCCCTCGTTTTAATTTGCCGCAGTTGCTACTGCATTTTTCATTTTTTACCACGATTACTGCAGGGCCAATTGCTCGTGCGCAGAGTGCTAAAGGTTTAACTGACATCAACCAGCAACCTTGCGGAATGAGTGCTCAAATTTGTCAAACTGAACCACGCAGGATTTTGTATCCAAGTTTGGCTTTTGCATTAATTTTACTGGCACTGATTAAAAAATGGTGGATTGCAGGCTGGCTCGCAGATCATTGGGTCAATCCAGTATTTTCAAACCCGATGCAATATCATTCGTTGGAAGTATTGTGCGCCATTTATGGCTATACCTTGCAGTTGTTTCTCGATTTCTCTGGTTATAGCGAAATGATGATTGCATTTGGTCTACTGCTTGGTTTCCGTTTACCTGTCAATTTCCGCGCGCCGCTGCTGGCGCACAATATTCGAGATTTCTGGGATAAATGGCATATCAGTTTATCGACCTGGATTCGTGATCATATTTATATTCCACTGGGGGGAAGCCGTGGTGGATTTGCACGTACACAAATCAACTTATTGATTGCTATGGTCTTGTCTGGGGTGTGGCATGGTTCAGGCTGGAACTTCTTCTTGTGGGGACTATTACACGGCGTTGGTCTGGTTTTACTGAATATCGGCGATAAAATTTATGAAAAAGTCCGTCAGGTCACGCCAAGAGAGTCTCGCAATGTATTAGCAAATACTGGCTGGTTAGGCAAAGCAGTTGGCGTATTTTTCACGATTCACTTTGTTTGTTTCTGCTTTGTATTCTTCAGAGCAAAAAGCTTAGATGAAGCACTACAAGTTTTCCATGCGCTATTTAGCAATACAGTGAATGTGTCTTGGTCAAACAACCCATTGTATTTGCTAGGTGTATTGCTGTTTGCTTGGGTACTTTATCCTTTGGTGCGAAATAACACGCACAAATTGGCTGAAATTTTTAGCCGAATTCCCAAATATGCTGTTTCAATTCCGTTATTTATCGTGTTTTTACTTGTGCTGATCTGTGCACCTTCAGGTATTCCAGGATTTATTTATGCAAACTTCTGATACGAATATTATCAGTTCATCATTAGAACAAACTCAACAACTCGAATATGTTCAGGATCATCTGGAACAGCGCCAGAATTTTTTATATGTGCTTTTCATTTTGCTGGCATTTGCCTTAACATCCATCTGGATTATGCAAAATTCGGTCAATGCTTATTTTCAGCAGACCTATCATAAAGATAGCCCGTTTGCGATGTTAGACCAGTTTCAAATCTGGCATATGGGTGGAGAAATTGGGGATTATTTATATCGTGAAAACGGGCAATACGATGAACGTGTCAATCAAATCAACAGTCATATGATTGACAGGTTTAATCAAGATTATGCCTATACTCCTGAATATAAAGCCGCAGAAGCAAAGCGTTTAAAAGAAGAACAGATAAAGCTAGCACTGCTTGAAAAACAAAAAGCCAAACAGGCTTTTGACCAGCGTTTTATGCTGACAGGACAAGATCAGGTGTTTTTTGCGGGTGACTCCATGATGCAGGGAGTTGCACCACATGTACAGAAAGTTCTGGAAGAACAAGGGATTCAGACGGTAAACCTGAGCAAACAAAGCACGGGTCTGACTTATCCAAAACTCTTTGACTGGCCAAAAACCATTCGGGATACATTAAACAGTAATCCACGTATTAAAGTGATGATTGTATTTTTAGGGCCAAATGACCCTTGGGATATGTTTAATGCAACAACTAAACATTGGCTTACCTTTAAATCACCAGAATGGGAAGCAGAATATCGTGCCCGTATTGACAGTATTTTAAATGAAGCACGTAAACATCATGTCAGTGTGATGTGGTTGACACCACCGAATATGCATAAAGATCAGCTAAATGAACAAATGATCTATTTGAATCAAGTCATTCAAAGTGAAGTAAAAAAAGCGCAAGAGTTCGTGATTGATTCACGTCCAATTATCGGTGGAAAAAATAACCATTTTACGGAAACACTCAACACCGAAAATGGCAATGTAAAAGTCCGTAGTGCGGATGGGATACATTTTACAGTTGAAGGACAGAAAATCATCGCGCACAATATTTTGCAATACTTACATTTAACAAATTAAGCGATTTTTGAATGAAAATGAAAGAATTAAAACGGTGCGGCCTGTTTCTGGCTGCATCTATTATTCACATTTCTGCTTTTGCAGGCCATCTCTCCAATTTCCAAGAACCGAATACGCCACAACTGGTTAAAAGCATTCAGCAACACAAACTCAATGTAGTTCAGTTTGGTGATTCACACACCGCTGCGGACTATATGAGTAATGCTTTAAGAACTACATTACAAAATACGTTGGGAAATGGCGGAATGGGATGGGGAATGCCCATGTATTTTTCTGGTCAGCGCCTGACCCGATTCGGTTATGACAATAGCAATTGGCAACCTATTTCAATTCGTACTCAGGTAAATGAAAATTATACCTTAGGTGGTCTGATTGCCCGTCCCGTTGCAGACGGCGCTACACTCACCATTAAAGCCAAACAGTCAGAACAACTACAAAAGATTACGGTCAGTCTCCGTCAGGGGGCTGAGGATAGCGACTTTCAGGTCACAGACAGCCGTGGGCAGCATTTTCGTTTAGGTGCGCCAATCAAAAATAACACATGGCAATTGCAAACTTTTGAAGCCTATTTGCCTTTTACCATTACAGCACCACACAACCCTCAATCTGCGTTAGGTGGTTGGTGGGCAAAAAATGCGACAGGTTCTGGCGCTGTAGTCTCCGCTCTAGGGGTGAACGGCGCACAATTGCAGTCATGGAATAACTGGAGTAACAACTGGAAGCAACAGCTTGGTCAACTCAAATTTGACTTGATTATTTTGGCGTATGGAACCAATGAAGCTTATACCTATCATGATCTTGAGCAACAAAAGCAGCTTTTACTCAGCCGAATTCATGATATTCGTGAAGCTTCACCGCATAGTGCAATTCTGATCGTTTCTGCACCTGAGAGTCTAAAAGACAAATCGGGTGAGTGTGGCATACGTCCAACGCAACTGAGCGCATTTCAAAATATGCAGCGCCAAGTTGCCAATCAGGCTCATACTTTATTTTGGGATTGGCAAGAAGCGATGGGTGGTCATTGCAGCATGAAAAACTGGATCGCACGTGGTGATGCTGCCCGAGATGGTGTGCATTTCTCTGCTTCAGGATATACCAAGTTTGGGGACATGCTTGCCAATGATATTTTGGCGCTGGCAGGTAAATCGGCTAGTGGTGGAGTAGTGGCTTCTAGTCATGTAGATGCACATTCAAGTCGATCAGCGGTATTTTCTGTAAATACTCAAGACCGCGCGATGGCACATGCAAGCATTTGTAATGTAGATGAAGCGAATGACTGTAAAATCATTCATTAAGATAAAAAATAACCCACAAATTTTGTGGGTTATTTTTTTCTAATCGGGATTACTTGTGTACAACAAGTACAGGAACAGTACTTTCAGAAAGAATAGCTTGAGTAACGCTACCCAAGAAGAGTTTTTTGATTCCTTTACGACCATGTGAACCAATAACAATCAGATCAGCACCAAGGTCTTTAGTTGCTTCAACAATCACTTTATGAATGGTTTGACCTTCAAGAATTTGGGTTTCAGCGGTCACGCCTTCTTGAGCAAACAAAGATTTTGCCTGTTCAAGAATTTCCTGAATTTCTTCTTTTGCTTTAGCCACATAATCATTAATAAACTGATCAGTGTTTACAAACTCGACAGCAACAAATGGATCAACCGCTAAAACACAAACTGCAGTCACTTTACTGCTAAATGCTTTTGCAATAGATGAAGCTTGTTTGACTGCTGCTAATGATGTTTCTGAACCATCAACTGGAACTAAAATATGTTTGTAAGCCATGTGAACTACTCCTAAGCTGTCCTTAGATACTGGATACTTTTTAAATTTTCATCGTTGTTAAATGTAAGTGTCTCATCTATAAGAATTTCTAGTAGTATTTCATCTATAAGTATTGTACAAACTAGAATTTTTTAATCCAAGAGCACGTAGCTTAAGGCTAACACATTTTATAAGCTTGAAAAAAGAGGGAATATTTTATTTTGATGAATAAAATCTATACTAATCCTTGGGTGTATCGATGAAATAAACTTGCATTTCATCGTTCTTTCACAAACGTATGCCCATAATATGCATCATTTTTTAGAGTGGGCTATCATGGATAATCAATCGGACCTCCAAAATTTAAATAATCTAATCGAGGAATTCGCAGTTAAAAATAAAAAACCTGAGAAAATCCTAATTGGCTATAAAGTTTATGCAGAGTTGATGAATGATCGTCAGTTCATGCAAGAGGTTGTTGGGTCAGCAATGAATCCAAATAAACGTAAGTATAAAAATATCAAAATTAAAGTGACTCAAGATGGTCGACAACTTGAGCTTGTTTAAATTCTAAATTGTGAGAAGTTGATAGGAGTGTGGGATGGACATGTCAGTTGATATACCACGACCATTCTCCTAACTGAGTTTTAAGATTAAAGATTCAATCAGGCCAAAAGCCTAGTTCAGAATAAACCATGTACTTGAAGGCAGATAAGATGGATATGATTTTATCGCCAAAAATTTCATCAGCTCATCTTGCGCGTTGAGTTCCACAATATGTTCGCCAATCATTATTTTTCTGGATTAAGCAAAATATTAGGAATTTTACCCAAGAAAATATCGCGGGCAATATCGCCTTGTTGTTCGATATTATAATCTGCAAATGCTTTATGCTTTTTTAGCGTGTAAGCATATGGGTTATAGCGTTTCAAACTTAAATAATAAGCCGTCTGTAAAATAGCACCTTTCACCAATACTGAGTTACCTTGTTGAAATTGCAAGACATGGGTCAACTCATGAATAAAAACTGCCTGATAAACCTGTGACTCTTGTGCATAGTCCAATGAATAATTTTCAGGGTTCACAAAGATTGCACCTATAGGCGCCATGAACATGCCAATGGGTTGCCACGGTAAAAACGGCGTATTCCAGATACGAACCTGCTGATAATCAATCAGATTGCCAAAGACTGTAGATGCAAGGGCAATTTCATTGGTTGTGAGCGGTCGGACATGCAGCGACCAGATTTTAAAATAATCCAGACAGCACAGTAAAATCCTGTTTTGAAATAATTTTTTGATCATAATAAATACTAATCTAAGCGCATTGCTTCTTTTATGACTTAATCCACGTATGCTGAGAATATAGGATGGCAATGACTCATTTAGATGAGAGCCTCAATACCTCAGCATGCTTTTCTGATGAAATAATATAAATATCCAATTTTCCCTGATTTTACTGCTGAGATGAAAATGTACTCAGCGATAAATTTTTAATATCTTCCGACGGCGGTGCGCCAAAGAAACGTTTATATTCTCGGGAAAATTGAGACAAGCTTTCATAGCCGACCTGCAAACTGGCAGAAGAAATATCACGATTTTCAGTCATAAGTAAACGCCGCGCTTCGGTTAAACGCAGGCTTTTTTGATACTGAAGCGGGCTCATACTGGTAATGTCCCGAAAATGCTGGTGAAAACTCGATACGCTCATGCCCATACGTTTGGCAAGTTCTTCTACACAGAGTGGTTGGGAAAACTGGTGTTTAATCCAGTCAATCGCGCGAATAATCCGATGTCCTGTCGTCCCCATCGTGACAATTTGCTTGAGGCGTTCCCCTTGTGGGCTGATCAGCAGGCGGTAAAAGATCTCTTTAATAATTAAAGGAGCCAATACGGCAATATCCTGAGGGGTACTGAGCAGATTGATAAGTCTAATAAAAGCACTGAGCATATCGGGTGTAAGTGTACCTACAGCAACACCTTTTCGTTCACGTGTAGACGGCTGAAAAGAAATCTGTGCTTCGAGCATGATTTGCGCCAGTAAATGCGGATCAAGTTTCAGTAACACACTGAGGTAGGGACGTTCTGGCGAGGCATCGGTAATTTGTGCAATCACAGGAAAATCCACCGCGGTAAACAGAAAATGACTGGCGTCATAGGTATAGATTTCCTGACCAAGCATGACCTGTTTCTGTCCTTGAGCAATCAGGCACAGGCTGGCATCCATCACATAACTGGTTGGTTCAGTCGGCTGCTCCCAGCGGCTTAAGCTCAAACCTGTGATTGGTGTTTGTACATGGTGCTGACCTTGCGTCCACTGTGCGATGCTACGTCCCAAAATTTCATTGAGCCCCATTTCCAAGTTTGACATTGTCCGACCTTTTACTTACCGCTGTAACTCTGCCCAACATAGCCGTAATTGATGAAGAAACCTAGAGCCTGCAATATTTTTTTGGAGAATTAGGCAAATCTGCAAGAGGAATGGAACAACTGTTTCATGCTGAAATTTCTATACTGGCTTTACGGTTCTGATAACAGACCGCTTTGAAAAAGAGGTGAAGCTCATGCAAGTGCTTAAAAATGCCCAGCATCAGTCTCAGCAAGGTTCGCCAGACTGGTTTAGTGGCACAGTCCATATTGATAGCTTATTTGCACAGCAAGAACCTGCTTATGTCAGTGGTGGGCGGGTGACCTTTCAACCCCAAGCCCGTACTGCTTGGCATACTCATCCACTGGGTCAGATTCTACTGGTCACCGCAGGTCTGGGTTATGTGCAGAAATGGGGTGACCCCCGCCAGATGATTCAACCCGGCGATATTGTAGTCATTGCACCCAATGAAAAACACTGGCATGGCGCATCGGAACAGCAGTTTATGACCCATATTGCGTTGCAGGAAGCACAACAGGGTCAGGTCGTGACTTGGTTAGAACACGTTGTAGATGAACAATATTTAGATTTAGCTTCTGGAGAACACAATGAGCATTAAAGTTTTAGGTTATGCAGCCCAATCGGCAACGAGTCCTTTAGCCCCATTTACTTTTGAACGTCGTGATTCGCGTGAAGATGATGTCACCATTCAGATCGAGTATTGTGGTGTGTGCCATTCTGACTTACATCAGGCACGTAATGACTGGGGCTTTAGCCGTTATCCGCTTGTTCCTGGGCATGAAATTGTTGGGCGTGTAACTGCAACAGGTGCAAAAGCCCACAAATTCAAAGTCGGTGATTTGGTCGGGATTGGTTGCTTGGTGGATTCTTGTCGACACTGTTCAGCCTGTGACAACGGTTTGGAACAATACTGCGAAAATGGACATGTCCAAACTTATGCAAGTGAAGATTTGCATGATCACCGTCCAACTTATGGCGGTTATTCGCAAACCATTATCTGTTCCGAAGATTTTGTATTGAAAGTCCCTGAAAACCTCGACACCAAAGCCGTTGCACCACTGTTATGTGCAGGGATTACCACATGGTCACCACTGCGTCACTGGAATGTCGGTCAGGGCAGTAAAGTCGCAGTCGTTGGACTAGGTGGCTTGGGACATATGGCAATTAAACTGGCGCATGCACTCGGTGCAGAGGTGACTTTATTCACCCGTTCAACCAGCAAAGAACAGGATGCGAAACAACTAGGTGCAGATCACGTAGTTCTATCAACTAATGCTGAACAAATGCAAGCTGTAGCTAATCAGTTTGACCTGATTATTGACACTGTACCGTATGAGCATGACCTGAACCCCTATGTTCCAACACTTGCGCTGAATGGAACACTGGTTTTGGTGGGTTATTTGGGCGAAATCAAACCGCATACCGTTCCGATGATTATGGGACGCCGCTCGGTTGCAGGTTCAGTGATTGGTGGAATTCAGGAAACCCAAGAGCTTTTGGACTTCTGTGGCGAGCATAACATCACAGCAGATGTGGAAATGATCGAAATGCAAACCATTAATGATGCGTTTGAGCGTATGTTAAAAAGCGACGTAAAATACCGTTTCGTGATTGATATGCAATCTTTCCATCAAACCAATTCAATTTAAGATTATATTTTTAAATGAATTTGCCCAGTATTTATTTTGCTACTGGATAGTATGAAAAGCATAGCGAGCCTGATCTAATGCAGGCTCGCTATTTTTATGCTGATTTTATGCTAAAACTATTCAACTTCAACGTTATTCAGCATCTGAACAAAGCATTCATATCACTCAAGACAATGACGTTAACTTCTTTTGTTCAGATTTAAAGCTTGAGAGTGACGCGACGGCCACAGCAGAGATGACTACCGTAGGCAAGCTAGCGATTAAGATCCCTGTGGTTCCCAATCCTAATGCCAAGATTTTTCCTGTTAATAGCGGTCCTGTCATAGCACCCAAGCGCCCCAGAGAAATCGCACTCCCGACACCCGTAACTTTTCCCATACCTGAATAAAAAATAGGCGAAATGCCGTAAAGAATGGATTGCCCGCCTGTAGAGAAAATCCCGCCCATAATTCCGGCAACAATTAACACAGGAATTGATGTTGTTGTGAACAGTAGGCTCAACGCAATAAATAGACCACTGTAGATAATCGCGGTTAATTGCCAAAGTTTTAGGCGATCCAGTAAAAAACCAAATGCTAAAGTTCCCACAATTGCACCGATCTGGAAGACCAGCATCACCATAAAGGCTTGTTGTTTTTCTAAGCCTTGTTCCATCAACAAGTTCGGTAACCAGCTAATTAAAATGTAATTGATCATTAGCGTGAAGAAAAAGCTAACCCAAAGCGGAAGGGTATGTCTATATTGCTTGTTTTGAAACAATACGTTCAGCGTGCTTGGCATCGCTGTAAAAGACTGCACTTCTTTGATGACTTTAAGCTTGTCTTTTAAAACAAGAGAGATGAAAGGAATCAAAAATAATGGCGTTATCCCCCCAATCAAAAACAAGCTTTGCCATTTAATCTCTGGTAAAAATATCGCAAGAATTGCAACAAAACTCGCACCAACGGGCAAACCGCAATACATCAGGCTATTTAACTTGCCCCGATTTTTTTCAGTTGCTTCATCACCGACACCTGAAATCATGGCAGGCATTGCAGCCCCTAAACCTAATCCTGTAAAAAATCGTGCGATATATAAAACTTCAACGTTTGGTGCATATGCTGTAATTACCATAAAAATGCCAAAAACTGCGATAGAAAGCATCAGAACTTTCTTTTGCCCTAAATAATCAGCAAGTCGCCCACCAAAGAATGCGCCAAATAACATGCCAGATACGCCTAAGCTAAATACGTATCCCATTTCTACTTTACTTAAGCCAAAAGTTGCGGCAATTCCCTTCGCTGCGATACCTGGTGCCTGAAGGTCATAGCCTTCAAAAAATGCGACCAAAAAACACAAAAAAATCGTTAAGATTTTTTGCACTTTCCCTGTTTGTATTTGTGCCATGATTGATCTCCATCAATAATATACAAATCGTTTTCAACTTACGATTCGGCTTGTTATTCTCTGTTTAATTATCATTTATAAATATCAAGACAATAGTCGGACATAATCACGATAAAATAATAAAGCAGGCTTATTTAAGGGTTATAAATTAAATATTATTAATAATAAAATTTAAAATATGTATTTATTTCAATAATTTAAATATGAGTAGTTATTTTTTATGAAACGATAGTAAAAATAGATCATTGCAAATCAATAAATCTAAAAGAGTCATATAATATGAGCTGTTTATTGTTTCAGGTCTTTGTCATCATAAAAATATGATCTTAATAAGGCATAAAAATGTAAGTTTTTATGCAAGCATCAATTTTTGACAGGTATGATTAAGGCGTCTAGGGAAGATCAATTAAGTTATGGAATTACGTCATTTACGGTATTTTGTTGCTGTTGCTGAAGAATTAAATTTTACTAAAGCAGCGCAAAAAATGTGTACAGTGCAACCTTCACTCAGTCAGCAAATCAGGGATTTGGAAGAAGAAGTGGGGGTGCAGCTTCTCTTGCGTTCTAATCGTAAGGTAGAACTTACAGAAGAAGGGAAGGTGTTTTTAAAGGAGGCGTTACTTTGTTTGGAGCACTCTGAAAAAGCCATACATGATGCTCGCCAAGTATCCAAATTAAATCACGATCACTTAAATATAGGTTTTGTCCCTGTCGCAGAGATGAAAGTATTTCCCTATATCATGCCGAATATTCGTGCACACTTTCCAAATTTAAATATTAATTTTCAAAGTTTAACCGATGCAGACCAATTTAAAGCACTGAAAAAAGGTGAAATTGACATTGCTTTTACACGGTATACTGATGAAACAAAGGAGTTTGAGTCATTTCACATTTTCCAAGAGCCGTTAGCCTTGATTGTACCTAAGAGCTCTCCTGCTGCACAGTTAAAACAAATCAGTATTAAAAGCTTTAACCAGCAGGATTTTATTGTCAGTGAAGAGGTAGCTTCACCACAGCTACATAAAATTATTAAGGATTTTTTTAAACAAGAAAAAATTACACCCAATATTGTTCAGTATTCGAATAATATTCTATTGAATGTAAATTTGGTGGGGATGGGCGTTGGCTGGAGTCTAGTGCCCTTGTATGTCACACCATTACTCGGTGACAAAGTGGTCGTGAAAAGTACGGTTGAGTCTTTACCAATGATCGATTTGTATGTGAGTTACCGAAAAAACCAAAAAAATGAAACGATTGACTTGATTTTAAAGATATTAAAGGAACATTTTCATATTAATCTTATATAGATGCACCGACGCTAGAAAAGGGTCGTTATACAAATAAAAAGGTCGCCTGATGAGCGACCTTTTTATTAGATGCATACATTCATTATGAATATAGTTTTGCAAATAAATCATTGCTGACGCTATTAAGCGTTTGTGGAATCGCAAGCGCTGCGACAAAACGGTCAGGGCGAAGAATCACAATCGATTGCGAGGTTTTACCAAACCAGCTGCGTATATCGACACCAGAATCACCAATTGTAATGACGCCATCAAGTTTTTTACGTTGAGGATTATCAATCTGCACGGCAGGCAGAACCTGAATGAATTTCACACCCAAAGATTTCCATTTTGCCATCGTTGCGTCATTCATTCCCCATTTAGGATCAACTCCCCATGCAATGATTGCAAAGTCATTATCAATCACGTCATCAAGTAATGCTGTTTCACCTGATTCGAGTTTGACTTGGGGTTGTATAAACATTTTACCAACGGGCGAATGTTTATGACCGTCTGTTACCAATGCACCGTCTTTGTATTGTGGCATTGGCTTAAAACGCATTTCCAATAAATATTGCTTAATTGGCTTAATATAATTGAGCGCATAGGCAATACTGTCTCGGACAAAGCCTTGCCATACTTTTGGTGGTGCAAGTACATGACCCGCCATCACAGATAAATCAATCATGGCTTTAGCATGATCTTTACGTTCAACTTGATACGAATCCAGTAAAGCAGCGCCTGATTTGCCTTGAACAACCAAGGCAAGTTTCCACGCCAGATTAAAGGCATCGCGCATACCGCTATTGTATCCCTGACCTTGCCATACAGGCATAATGTGCGCTGCATCACCTGCCAGTAAAATGCGATTAACACGAAATTTATCCGCGATACGAGCATTGTGTGTATATACACGCTGACGAATGACTTCAATCTTCTCGGTGTTTGGAAGCACTTTTGAAAGTAGTCTGTTGATATTTTCAGGTTTGCTCAGCTCTTCTTGAGTTTCGCCAGGCATAACCATAAATTCAAAACGACGGATGCCATGCGGTAGAGCGGCTGAAACATATGGTCGTACAGGGTCACAACATAAATAAATATGCGGTGTTGCAAGTGGATCATTTTCAATATCAATCACGATCCATTGATTTGGCGCTGTTTTTCCGTCAAAACCAATATTTAGTGTACGTCGAACAATCGAGTTACCACCATCACAAGCCACCAAATATTGTGCATGAACCACCTCAGATTTTTTATCTGCGGTTTCAATATTGAGTGTCACGCCATTTGCATCTTGACTAAATTTAGTCAAATCACGCGAGAAAAGAACCGTTGCAGTATCATACTGTTGTAAATTTTCGAGTAGAACTTTATCTACTTGCGGTTGAATAAATGCATTTCGACGAGACCAGCCAAATTCACGAGTCATCGGCTGAATATCGGCAAAACAGTGACCTTTAGGCGTTAAAAAGCGCATGGCATGATTTGGAGTGGTATGCGGTAAAACTTTATCAATTAGTCCAAGCGACTGAATTGTACGTAAAGCTTCATCGTCAATACCAATTGCGCGAGGGTAATCAATCAGGCTATCCAGTTTTTCTACCACAACCACTGAAATGCCTTGTTTGCTTAAATAGTTCGCGATGGTTAAACCGACAGGGCCTGCACCTAAAATTGCCACTTGGGCATTGTAATCAATTTGCTTCGTACTCACAGCAAAATCCATTCCATTGACATTCATTTAATTAACTGCCAATCCTGAAATCTGCACAACCTAGTCAATAGTCGCTAGATAGGCTAATTAAAATTATTTATCAAGAATTGAAAAATAATAAATACTTGAAATGTAAATATATTTTTAAATTTATTAAATATATTTTTGTGATCTGACGATCATTTTTTTCTATCGTTAGCAAAATTCGATTTCATTGATTCTGAATTGTTCAAAGGGTTGGTGTTTAATTTTAAAAATATTTTTACTCAATAAAAACAATTATTTATTTAATTATTTTTGATAATCTATAGAGTTTTTCATAAATTTTTATTAGCTATTAGTCGTATAAATTGACCATATTTGAAATATAAGCGCTTTACGATAGCGATAAAAGCCAATTATCTGTATGTTTTTTAATTATTTTTTTTATTAAAGCACAAATGAAAATTGTATCTATCATTTCTAACTATTATAAAAAACAAAATAACTATTGGAATAAAAATAATATTTTCCTGATTCTAAACAGGTTGTAAGTACACGTTTTTTATAGATAGCCAGATATCGTATCGCTGTAAGCATTCATTTGGCTACTGTGGAAATTTTCAGACCGCATTCAATGATTCGTTCATTGTTTGTAATAAGAAAATTACATTTCGTAGTTTAAGGAAAAAATAATGTCGAATTCTGGTGTTGTTGAAGTAGTTGCACAAGCTCTACGTACGGCTGAGCTCTCTCGAACTGCAATCGCTCCTATTCGTTCTGAACTTGGCGGTGAAAGCGCGGATGTGGATGTTGCCTATGCAGTGCAAGAGATTAATACTCAACGTGCATTATCGGAAGGACGCCGTCTAGTCGGTCGTAAAATTGGATTGACGTCTAAGGTTGTTCAAACTCAACTGGGCGTGGACCAGCCTGATTTTGGTATGCTGTTTGCCGATATGGCTTATGGCGACGGTGAAGCCATTCCTGCAGGTTTATTGATTCAACCCAAAGTTGAAGCTGAAATTGCGTTAATCATTAATCAGGATTTAACCCAAAAAGAACACACCTATGCAGACATTATTCGTGCAACCGAATATGCACTACCTGCCATAGAAGTCGTGGATAGCCGTATCGAAAACTGGAAAATCTCGTTGATTGATACTGTTGCTGATAATGCCTCTTCAGCAGCTTATGTTCTCGGTTCACGTCCTGTGAAACTCGAACAGCTAGATCTTGTAAATTGCAAAATGACCATGACTCGCGGCAATGAAGTGGTGTCTCAGGGCGTTGGCAAAGCCTGTCTTTCTAACCCGCTAAATGCCGCTGTCTGGCTGGCAGACGAAATGGTACGTCGTGGTCGTCCACTGCTTGCAGGCGATATTATTTTAACGGGTGCGCTCGGACCGATGGTGGTTGCGAACCCGGGTGATGAATTTCACGTTGAAATCGAAGGTTTTGGTTCAGTAACAGCTGCTTTTGCTGCTGAATAATCTAGTTCTTTAGGGAAGTTGTTCATGAAAAAGATTAAATGTGCATTGATTGGGCCAGGGAATATTGGTACTGACCTGCTTTACAAACTTCAACGTAGTGACATTCTTGAACCAGTATGGATGGTCGGAATTGACCCAACCTCTGAAGGTTTGGCACGTGCAGAAAAAATGGGCCTGAAAACCACCGCTGAAGGGGTTGATGGTTTATTGCCACACGTGATCGCGGATGATATCAAAATCGCTTTTGATGCGACCTCGGCTTATGTCCATGCTGAAAACAGCCGCAAGTTAAATGAACTTGGCGTACAGATGATTGACTTGACGCCTGCCGCGATTGGTCCTTTCTGTGTCCCACCTGTGAATCTGGAAACCTTGCTTGAAGCAGGCGACTTGCCAAACGTCAACATGGTGACCTGTGGCGGACAGGCGACGATTCCGATGGTGGCTGCAATTTCACGTGTTCAACCTGTTGCATATGGCGAAATCATTGCCACCGTATCGACCCGATCTGTTGGCCCTGGTACACGTAAAAATATCGACGAATTTACCCGTACCACAGCAGGTGCGATTGAAAAGGTCGGGGGTGCCAAACAAGGCAAGGCGATTATTATCATCAACCCTGCTGAGCCACCATTAATGATGCGTGACACCGTACACTGTTTAGTGGAAGGTGAACCTGATCAGGCCGCGATTACAAAATCTGTGCAGGCCATGATCAAAGAAGTTCAAAAATATGTTCCAGGTTACACACTGGTGAACGGCCCGGTCTTTGATGGCAATCGCGTATCCATGTTCCTTGAAGTTGAGGGACTCGGCGACTTCCTACCGAAATATGCGGGTAACCTTGACATTATGACTGCTGCTGCTGCGCGTACCGCAGAAATGTTTGCAGAACGTTTACTCGAAACAGTTGAAGCTTAAAAGGATCACCACATGTCTAAGATTATTATTAATGATATGACTTTACGTGATGGTATGCATCCAATGCGCCATCAAACCACACCTGAGCAAATGGTGAAAATTGCCACTGCACTGGATGACGCAGGTGTGCCTCTAATTGAAGTCACCCACGGTGACGGCTTGGGCGGTAACTCGGTCAACTATGGCTTTGCAGCAGCCAGCGATGAAGAATATCTCAAAGCAGTGATTCCACATCTGAAACAGGCCAAAGTCTCTGCACTGTTACTGCCTGGTATCGGAACGGTCGACCATCTCAAAATGGCACATGATGTGGGTGTTGCAACCATTCGTGTTGCAACCCATTCAACCGAAGCCGATGTCTCTGAACAGCATATTACCGCTGCGCGTAAACTGGGTATGGACACCGTAGGCTTCCTGATGATGGCACACATGGCCTCTCCAGAGAAATTGCTCGAAGAAGCACAGAAAATGGTGTCTTATGGTGCCAACTGTATCTATGTGACTGACTCTGCAGGTTATTTGTTGCCACAAGATGTTACAGATCGTGTGGGTATCTTGCGTGCCAACCTGCCAGCAGACGTGGAAATCGGCTTCCATGGACACCATAACTTGGGTATGGGTGTGGCGAACTCGATTACTGCGGTAAATGCAGGCGCAGTACGTGTGGACTTGGCCTCTGCAGGTTTAGGTGCAGGTGCGGGTAATACGCCACTGGAACTGTTTGTTGCCGTGGCCAATCGTATGGGACTGGAAACAGGGGTAGACCTGTTCAAGGTTCAGGATATTGCTGAAGACATTATTATTCCGATGATGACGCATCCGATTCGTGCAGACCGTGATGCAGCAACTTTGGGTTATGCAGGTGTGTATTCATCATTCTTGCTGTTTGCCAAACGCGCTGAAGCTAAATATGGTGTTTCTGCACGTGAAATCCTGCTTGAGTTAGGACGTCGTGGCACTGTCGGTGGTCAGGAAGATATGATTGAAGATCTGGCTTTAACTATGTCTAAAGCGAAAACAATCGCAGCTTCAGTTTAAAACTAATGATCTAAAAGTATCTCACAGGAGTACTTTTTAGAAAATTTTGATTGAATTCAGGAAGTATTGAAAAAAATTCTTCCGATTTATGGGTAAAGAGAAATAGTCATGACCACGGTACAAATTCCAGAATATAAAACGGATTCATTTTTTGGTTTAGAAGATAAATGGATTCAAACGGCTGAAGGCGAGTTAACGCATTATCACGAAGTGGGCGAGGGAACACCTGTTCTATTTTTACATGGTTCAGGTACAGGCGTATCTGCGGCAGCAAATTGGTGGCTAAATTTACCTCAAATTGGTGAGCAAGCACGTTGTATCGCTATTGATACCATTGGTTATGGTCAAACAATTGTTGCACCAAACACTCAATATGGTATTCGTGCATGGGTTGATCATGCTGTTCGCACATTAGATGCGTTAGGCATTGAAAAAACATGGTTAGTCGGTAACTCTTTGGGTGGCTGGCTGGCTTTTCAAATGGCATTGGATTACCCAGAACGTGTACTCGGTATTGTCTCTATGGGAACTGGTGGCGCTAAACAAACGGCAGCATTAAAAGCACATGCAAACCCAGTGTTAACAGAAGACGGCATTAAAAAAACCTTGTCGATGTTTGTCGTGAATAAAGACTTAATTACTGATGAATTGGTCAAAGTGCGATTTGAAGCGGCAAAGAACGATTATGCATTTGATCGCTTGATGGATGTTGTGACTGCTCGAGATCGAGATCGTTTTGAATTTCCACTTGATTTTGAAAAAATGAAAGACATCACTATTCCTGTACTATTGGTTCACGGTGTACAAGATGTCGTCATTCCTGTTTCACGCACTTGGGATATTTTAAATACTGTCCCTAATGCTGACGCGCATATTTTCAGCCAATGTGGTCACTGGTCACAAGTTGAAAAAGCCGATGAGTTTAATGTCGTGATTAAAAACTATTTAGCTGCTCATGGCGTTAAATAATTTATTTTGAAACGAAATTAGATTGAGCCTGAGTCTGTATCGTCAAGTATGAACTGGTGCAGATTCAGCAAATACATTATTTAGATTCGATTTCGATATAGATTTATACAGGATGATCGAAGGTAATTTTTATTATCTTCTTAAAGGAATAAACTATGCCTGTCAAACTTATCTGTGCTTCACACAGTCCATTAATGGAATTTGCTTCGCCACAAAACCATTCACAAGAACAAAAAGTACGAGAAACTTTTGCTCAGCTAGCTGAAGACGTCAAACGATATAACCCAACTTTAATTATTGCTTTTGGTTCAGACCATTTTAATGGTTTTTTTTATGACCTGATGCCAAGTTTTTGTGTGGGAATTCGGGCAAACGCTGCGGGTGATTGGAATTATGGCCCTGGAAAAATCAATGTGCCTGAAGACGTCGCATTAAACCTGATTCGTAGTGTACTTGATGAAGGTGTTGATGTTGCTTATTCGTATCGTATGCAAGCAGATCATGGGGTAACTCAGCCTTTGCATTTTTTATGTGATGGTCAGCTTGATCGTTACCCGACGATTCCTATTTTTATTAATGGGGCAGCAACTCCAATGCCAACAACCAAACGAGCAATCGCACTTGGGCATGCTGTCGGGAAATTTATCCAATCTCTGAATCTTGAGAATGAACGTGTACTGATTTTGGGAACAGGTGGGCTTTCGCACGATCCGCCAACACCGCAAATGGGTTCAGTGCCACCAGACGTAGAAGAGTTTTTAATTTGTGGCCGCAATCCTTCACCAGAATCTCGTTCTGCGCGTCAGTCTAAAATTATTTCTGTAGGGCAACGACTAGCTGCAGGTGACCAATCTGTTGCTGTTCCACTTAACCCAGAGTGGGATATTGCACTATTAGAAAAATTTAAAAATGCTGATTTTTCCTCACTTGCAGCCATGACTGAAACCGAGATACGCCAAGAAGGTGGACGCGGTGGTCAAGAAGTCCGTTCTTGGATGGCAGCATTTTCCGCATTTTCAACTTTAGGCGACTACGAGATGAAACTACACTGTTATGAAGCTATTAGTGAGTGGATTGCAGGTTTTGGTATCGTTTCAGCCGAATTAAAAGGGCAATGATCTTTTTAACGACTATAAAAAAGCCGCTTAAATACTTTTGCTTTTAAGTGGCTTTAAAAAATACATCTAAATTTAAGTATAAAAAAAGAACTATTCTTGATGCTTCATTTTGATTTTAATTCATTTTTTTTAATGTTATGACTGCTGCATTTTACGATATGAAATGATGTAGATGATGCCGTCACAATCTCACAATCATAACTTTGCATAGATGCAGAAATTTACCTTCATTCTTTAATAAAAATATTGATTTGGGCTATTGATTTCAATAAAAACTGTTTGTAATATCTAATTCCATAATTTTTTTATGGGATTTATATGGGTAAATTTATTTACCTAAAAAATCATACCTAGAAACATTTCAGCATAACAATATACAAGAGAACAGCGATGGAATGGAACGAAAGTTATAATATAGGAATAGATGTAATTGATCATCAACATCGACAAATATTGGATTATATCAATGCCTTAGAACAAATTCTAATCAACGGTCAACGCGATAAAATCAGAGAAATTTTAGATGATTTGATTGATTACACCCAGTCCCATTTTAGCTTTGAAGAAAACCTCCTTCAACAAGTCTTCTATCAATATCTGCCATCTCATAAAGGCATACACGAATTATTTGTTAAACGGTTGAATGAATATCGTCATAGATTTGAAAGGGGAGAAGCTATCGAGAATGATTTATATCGATTACTTTCAAAATGGTTGATTAATCACATTCAGCATGATGATCAAGATTATGTGAATTCTGTACGTGAAAATATGCTGCATTATTTACAGTCACAAGAAAAGAAAAAAGGAAAAAGCTGGTTTTCACGATTTTTCAAATAGAAACCATTGATTATTATGCAGATTTTTTTCAAACAACCACATACAGCGGTAAAACCTAGTTGCCGCTGTGTTTTTTATTTCGAATCAATTGTGTTGGAATAACAGGTTTGCTGATCTATATTTTGACCAGAATTTAATCATTTTAAGTGTAAATTGGCATATACGGCAGCCATAAGAACAGATGCTGTTGTCATTTTAAAACGATAGCTAAATTCTAAAGTTCATCAATATTTTATAAAAATACCAATTCAACATGTTTCCAAGTGAATCCCAAACAAATCAACTAGAGCAGCTAGCAACAAGTTCTTTAGATCGTCTTATTATGCTGATTGCAAACTCGATGTATGGACGAGATCAACAAACCAAAATTACTACTGATCAGGTTGGATCATCACATAACAAGAATGAGATAGCGCAGGATTTCCGCATCATGATGAATATTAACGTGCTTTAGTGAAGATATTAAACTTGTCCAGAATTTCTCCAGCACGAAGTTGCAGTCGCCATTTTAGCTAGATTAACTTTGAATAGGTTGCAATCACTGATATACTATTTAACATAATATACATTATACGAAATATTATCTTGTGCTAAAAGCTACCTAGAAACCTATATTTCTATCTCTTAAATGCTTTAAATGGCGCCATTATTTGTTGATATTTTTATCAATCACACATCATCATTTGATGATCCATGATTCCAATGATTCCAATGATTCCAATGATTCCAATGATTCCAATGATTCCAATGATTCCAATGATTCCAATGATTCCAATGATTCCAATGAT
>NZ_KI530762.1:1334970-2252752 GCF_000488275.1 Acinetobacter brisouii CIP 110357
AATGATTCCAATGATTCCAATGATTCCAATGATTCCAATGATTCCAATGATTCCAATGATTCCAATGATTCCAATGATTCCAATGATTCCAATGAAAAATATTAAAAAATTAATTTAAAAACAAATATTTATGTATTATTTTAAGATGTTGAAATAATTTTGGAAAATTCTGGATAAAAAACTTGTCATGTATAGCACTATGCCGCAGAAAATGAAGTTGTATAATATTTAATCCAAAAATAAATATGATTAAATATTAACCACTTACGTAAAATAGGTGAGACCTTGATTAAAAAATGTCTTGTTAAATTAAAGGGTTAACAGAAGATAAGTATTCCCCTTATCTTCTGTTTTTTGTTCAATTAAGCGACAATTTTATTGAGATTGTTATGGTTCAGCTGCTCTGAAATCTCGAGTAATACAGCTTCAGTTTTATCCCATCCTAAACAACTATCTGTGACAGATTGACCATAAGTCATGCATGCAGAGATTTTTTGTTGCCCATCTACCAAATGGCTTTCTAACATCACACCACGTACTTGCGTTAAAGCACGTTCTTGTACAACCTGCTGCAAAATCTCAGGCTGGCGTAACGGATCTTTACCACTGTTGCCATGACTACAATCCACAATGATTGCTGTCGGCTGCTTTAACGTTTTTTGGATTGCCTGAATTGATGCTGCATCATAATTGGTAGACGTATTTGAGCCGCGTAAAATGATATGCGGTAAAGGATTTCCTGAGCTTGCGAGTAATACTGGCGCACCAGTTTGTCCCATTGCAAAAAACTGATGAGAATGCTGTGAAGACAAAATAGCATCTGTTGCAATTTGTACTGAACCATCTGTGCCATTTTTAAAACCTACTGGATATGGCAAACTGCTGGCAATTTCGCGGTGAATCTGTGATTCTGATGTCCGCGCACCAATCGCACCCCATGCTAAAAGATCATCAAAATAACCTGTCACCATTGGGTTTAAAATCTCACTTGCCAGTGGTAAGCCCAATTGTAAAATTTGTAAGTACAATGCGCGAGATTGCTGTAAGCCTTCATTTAAATCGGCTTCACCATTTAAATGTGGATCATACAAAAAACCTTTCCAACCTACTGTGGTACGTGGTTTTTCAATATAAGCGCGCATTACAACATAAATCTGTTTATCGACCTGAGTTTGTAATTGTTTGAGTTTTTCTGCGTACTCAAGTACTGCTTGAGGGTCGTGAATAGAACAAGGCCCTGTAATGACCAATAATCGCTTGTCCTGCCCTTTTAAAATTCTTTCAATGATTTGTCGCTGTTGTTGTACCTGTGCAGCAAGTTCTTGTGTGAGCGGTTGTTGCTGCTTCAGTTGTTGCGGAGTTTTCAAAATGCTGTTCATAAAATTTCCTTGGCGTTTAATCCATCAATAAGGGTGTATGTTTTGCTGATCGGTTATATGCAACATAAAGCCAGAATCGAGGTTGAAAATAAGCCACCAAATAAGTTGTAAACATCATCATTATTCTCCAAATTTAAAATATAAAAAAACCTGATTGGTGTTGCCAATCAGGTATAAATTTTTTTGATGGGCAACCTATCTTTTCCGTGCCCAAACGTGTTCGGGCGACTATCTAAAGTGCCAGAAATACGCATAATAAGTCATAAAGATAGGTTGCTGTAACATCAAAGTCATCACGAATAAACTATTAATTATTAAAATACGCCTGTTTATTTTATTAAACAAGTATTTTTATAAAATAAATAAACTTTTCTATGAAAATACTTTATTTTCATAAACTAAGGTAGAACACGGCGTAAAGTAACGACGCATTTATCTTGTTTTTCTGATGTACAAAACTGGATGGTATTGATGTTGCGCCACTGAACAAAATACTGTGACACCTCTCCTGCCTGATCTTGCTGATGCCCTGAGCAGTCTTTCTGATTGTTATCATATTTAACTTGCAAAGCTAAAGCACCAATTTTGGAGTTTTCAGGCGATGGCTGATATTCATAAATTCCGGTTGACCATTCAGCAGCGCTTTTAATAATGACTTGATTGTTGCTTTTAAAGTTATAATATTCCACACATTTTTTGTTATTTGGAATTTCCATTCCCCATAAACCTACAATTTGTGATCGTACAACAATATTAATTGAATTGTCATTTTGAGGGTTTGCTACTGACTGGGCAGACTGAGGTGCCGCCATTGCAAATGTTGAGCATATACAAAAAACACTGGAGATGAATAATTGCTTCATAAGTTGTTCTATACCTCTAAGTGATGAGAATAACTTAGCATATCTACTTGAAGAATTTGTATTAATAACTTGTTTATTTAACCTTTTGTTGCCAGAGCATCATCATGTTGACTATGGCGCGGCAACCAGTATGTCAGTGGTAAAGCCAGCAATACCACCATCGCGGCATACACAAAAATATGCTGCCCTGATAACAAGTTCCAGTAATGCCCGGCTAAAATACTGCCAACAGCAACACCAATACCCCACATCGTACTATACAATGCCTGACCGCGACCTTGCTGCTCGGCACTAAAGTGCTGAAAAATAACCTTCATCGCAATAAGATGAAACAAACCAAAACTAAAAGCATGAATCGTTTGCGCCAGTAGTTGCACTACAAAATAGGCAGACCCAACACCCACGATATACCAACGGATTGAGGTGAGAATCAAACACAGAATCACCAGTTTTTGCCAAGAAAACCGTTGTAAAAAGATACGCTGTGCATAAGCAAACATCACAATCTCAGCAATGACACCTGTTGCCCATAACGCTCCGATTTGTGCAGTGCTGTAGTGCTGCTCATGCAAATAATTGCTATAAAAACTATAAAATGGTGCAAATGAAAACAGCAGAATAAATTCGATGGAAAAAAATGCCAGAACTGTAGGATGGCGAATATTTTTCCAAATCGGTTGTAATTTTTTTTGTGCCTTCGGCGCATTGCTGGGTTCTTGAATGGTAAATGCCCAGATGAATGCAAGAAATGCGATACTTAATAGAATAATTGGAAGCCAGCGAATAGAAATGAGATCAAGCAGTTCACCAATCAAAAATACTGCAACAATAAATCCAACAGATCCCCATTTTCTGACCCTCCCATACAGTTTTGCCTTTTCATCACCTAACCAAAATAACGTAACACCTTCAAATTGCGCTAAAATTGCATTTTGAAAGAAACTAAAAATGAGCATTAAGGTCGCGATTGACTGAAAATTATTAGGAACAATAAAAATTAAAAACCAGATACATGTCTCAATCCAGGTGGCAATCCGAACCAAGAGCATACGTTTGCCAGATTTATCTGCAATCCAACCCCAAATGAACGGCGCAAAAAAACGAGTAATAATGGCAATCGAAGACAACCACCCAATTTGTTGAAAGCTAAATCCTTGATGTTGAAGGTATAAGTTCCAATATGGCATGAATGTGCCAACAATCGCATAGTAGAAGAAGTAAAAAGCACCTAGTTTGCTGCGGACTGGAATACTTAACATCTAGTTATATTCCATTTTATTTTCAATAGCTTAGTACTTTTAAAGACCATATCGACTTGCATTCAATTACTCTCGTTTATATTTCAACAGTCTACAAATTAGTTTACAAATCATAAAAAAATATTTTTTAGACCTGTGTAATTAGCCAACTTGGAGCCTATATATTAAAGCTTTTAACTCACAGACAAATATAAAATTTCTAGTCTCAGTAAAAAGCCTTCTTTCATATTTTCTGCTTTAGCCTGAGCAATTGAAAAATCAGCCGTAAATACTCTAAATAAAGTCATTATTGAAGGCTTAAAGCCAAAATAAAAATTTCATTGTGGATACTCTATCTGAAAAGGTGCTGCATATCGCTGAATAAAGTTTTTTTGTCTTCTCCATAAAAATAGCCTCAAGAAAATTCCTGAGACTATTTGGGTGATTCGCATGCTCTTGTTTTTTGAAGTACTACATAAAAGAAGTTAAAACTTAAATTCCAGCCAGTAATTGACTATAGCGAGCCATATCAATATTACCGCCACTGATAATGACTCCAATTCTTTTGCCCTTTAGCTCTTTTTTGAGCATTCTAGCTGCTGTAAAACCAAGACATCCTGTTGGTTCCACAATCATTTTCATACGTTCTGCAAAGAAGCGCATTGAGTTAATTAACTCCTCATCTGGCACTGTTAAAATATCATCAACTTTTTCTTTAATAATGGAAAAAGTATATTGACCTAAATGCTGGATTTGTGCGCCATCAGCAATTGTTTGTGGGGTATCTATATGTACGATTTCACCTTTTTGAAAAGATAGTTGACCATCATTACCTGCGTCAGGTTCAACTCCGTATATTTTACAATTTGGCGATAAATGCCTTGCAGACAAAGCTGAACCTGCCAATAGCCCACCACCACCAAGACAGACAAATAAAGCATCTAACTCACCAACCTCTTCAAATAGTTCCTTAGCCACAGTCCCTTGACCTGCGATAACATGAGGATGGTCATAAGGTGGAATTAAAGTTAGGCCTTTTTCTTTCGCTAATGCTTGCCCAATTTCTTCTCGGTCTTCCGTGTAACGGTTATATTCAATTACATTTCCACCATAGCCTTTGGTTGCTGCTTTTTTTGCAGCAGGAGCATCATGAGGCATAATAATGGTTGCAGGAATTCCCAAAAGTTTAGCTGATAAAGCAACACCTTGAGCATGATTTCCAGAAGAATACGCAACGACACCAGCAGCTCTTTGCACATCATTCAATTGAGCCAAAGCATTCATTGCTCCACGGAACTTAAACGCACCTATGCGTTGGAAATTTTCACATTTAAAAAATATTTTGGCACCAAAGTCTGTATCTGCCGTTCTAGAGGTTAATACAGGTGTTTTATTTATATGATGATTGATACGTTGAGCTGCAGCAATAACATCATCAAATGTTGGAAGTCTTTGTTCTTGCATGTTTTAAAACCTATCTAAAATTTTGCTTCAATATTTTAGATAAAATATACATAATAGGATTATTTGTCTAATTATTTTAGACTAAAATTCTAGTTCTTCGCTTTTTATTTTAATATTTAAGACAAAAAATCTAAAAATACAGCAAAATTGTCTAAAAAAAGATAAAATGAACTTAGAGATGAAATTTGGAATTGAAATGTCAGCATTTGATGAAAAGTACCTATTAAAACAATTAGATATGATTGCACAAGGATTAAGTGAAACACTTGCACCATTCTGTGAGGTTGTCGTACATGACCTAACCAATCCTGAACATTCAATTCTTGCCATACACAACAATTTATCTGGGCGAAAGGTTGGAGACCCTGCTACCGAGTTAGGTCTTGCGAGAATCACATCTTCGGAATTCCCCAGTTTAATAACTAATTACGCAAATCAATTTGCAGATGGTCGCCCTACAAAAAGCACATCTATAGGAATTAAAAATACAGATGGGCAATATGTCGCTGCTTTATGCATGAATATTGATTTAACGCTCTTTCGAGGAATGCAAAGTGCTTTAGATCGTTTTACTCATATAGAGAGCACAAGTATTGTTGAGCACTTAGAACCGAAAGGCAGTGAAGCCATTCGACAATATATTGATCAATATGCCGCTCAATCAGGTAAAACAGCACACATGCTTAAACTTCAGGAAAGAAAAGCCTTAATGGCTGAATTAAAACAAAATGGTTTACTGGAGATAAAAAAAGCAATTGAAACGGTTGCTCAGCATTTGAGTATATCAAGAGCAACGGCATATTTGTATTTTAAAGACCTTTAGGTTTTGTAAATCATTAATGCTCTTTATTTTAAAGATAAAATATCTAAATGCTTATTTGTAAATTAGAATCTTAAAAGAAAATTCTGGAATTAAAATTGGTTGGAATGAAAAAGCTTAAAGTTGCTATTGTTGGGTTTGGTTCTGTAGGCCGTAATATTGCTCAACTTTTGGAAAAACGTGCAGACGACTATGCTCAAAAATATGACATATCGATTCAAATTACAGGTGTATGTAAATCACGATCTGGTCTGATAGAAAATCAACACGGACTAAGCCTAGACGAAATTTTAGATATTCCTCAATATGTCTCGGGTTTAACCAATCATGATTTTATGCAACGGGTTGAGGCCGATGTCATCATAGATGTTGGGCCAAGTGACTATGTCACTGGCGGTAGTTCCTTAGAATATATTCGCCAAGCACTGAAAAATAAAATAAATGTGATCTGTGTATCAAAGGGTGCTTTAGTTTTAGAGTTAGAAAGTCTTTTAGAATTAGCTACTCAGAATCGGGTCAAACTTTTGTATAGCGGAGCAACTGCTGCTGCCCTCCCTACGGTTGATTTTATTCGATCCAACCTGTTGGGCTGTAAGATCCTCACCATTCAAGGCATTTTAACAGGAACGACCAATCTTATTTTGGATGAGATGATGCAGAACAATTTAAGTTTTGATGATGCCTTAACAAAAGCTAAAAATCTCGGTATTGCAGAACCAGATAGTAGTTTTGATACTCAAGGATGGGACACTGCTGCTAAAATTTGCATTATTGCTAAGACATTCTTTAAAAAAGAAAATATCGACTTTTATCACTTGTCTAAACAAGGCATTGAACACATTACTCAATTAGATATAGAGCATTGGCGCTTAAACAGTCTTGTCCCTCGCTTAGTTGGATATATTGATTGTATGGACCATAATTTGAGTGCGGGTGTCAGACTTGAACTATTTGAAAAGACTCACCCATTTTCCCTAGTTACTGGGAAAAATAAGGCTTTGCGAGTTCTGACTGACGATATGGGAGAATTTTATATTAGTGGAGGCGCATCTTCACCTGTTGCAACAGCCGCCGCCGCATTAAAGGATCTAGAATATCTCATTTTGAATAAGCTTGTTTGATGAACATGCTTATTTCAGAAAGCATGCTCAAAATTATCAGGTTTAGTTAACCATGCACAAAGATGTCTATAAAACCTCAAAAGTCCTTGTAGTAGTTAAAATTGTTGCGATGATTGGGCTTTAAAATAGTGATCTACCAACAGACCATGTAAAATCAGCAATCTATTTTGTTTGATTTAACCTGAAGAAATGCGAGACTCCACAATTAATTCCCCAGTTAAACATTGGTGTGAATTTGAATTTATCTCAAAAACGGTGAAAAATCCCAATATCCATATTCGGGGGAACTATAGCTATTACAGCGCTTTTTGGGATAGTGGCTTTGAAAGATGTGTCGTTAGATATCTACACAATAAACCGTCAACATCTGCAAATCAGATCGATCAGCTTTATATTGGTAACTTTGTCTGCTTTGGTGCGGAATGCGTGATTATGATGGGCGGTAATCAGTTACATCGGACAGACTGGATTTCAGCATTTCCCTTCGATACCCGCTGTTTTGTACCTGCTGGAGATACAATCATTGGGGATGGTTGCTGGATTGGTAGTCGTGCCATGATCATGCAGGGCGTAAAACTTGGTGAAGGTGCGATTGTGGCAACAGGCGCAGTTGTGACCAAAGATGTACCACCTTATGCTGTGGTTGCTGGTGTTCCTGCACAGATTATGAAGTATCGCTTTTCACCTGATGCCATACAGAAATTACTGTCTGCCAGAATTTATGATTTAGATGAAAAAGTCCTGTTAAAAATCAGAGAAAATTTGCAATCTGATAATGTCGATGCTTTGATTGAGTTTTTACAAAATCATACTGCTTAGCAAACGCTTATAGTAAATGATATCCATAATCAAACTTATGGATTCAAATCTTGAGAGATATTTAAAATAAAAAAGGCTCATCAAAGAGCCTTTTTCTCAAGAATATTTACTTATAAATAACGTGCCCACTGAACTGTTGCTGTAGTGGTTGTAGAACTGCTTGAACCAGAGCCTGAACTTGAACTTGAACTTCCACCGCCTGTTGAAAAATCAGGGTGATCTTTTAAAGTTGAGAGATCAATAGTTGTCGAACCTGTAAATTTAGACCCTTTACTGGTATCTCCAAGACCTGCAGCCGATAGAGAACCTACGATTTTACTATCACCAGATGTGCTTAACAGGTTACCTGCTATCACATTACCATAGACTGTAGCTTGTGCACCCAAGGAAATATTCCCACCAGTATATGTAGACTGACATAAAGCAACCGTTGTGGCGTTAGTACATGACCCAGCCAATAAAGCAATATTACCAATACTTGCAGGAATTAAGGACGTGCTTGAACTACATAAGTTGGTTGGTCGACCAAAATCCGTACTATTACAAACCACACTTGCTCCAGCATAGTTTGGAGCCTGCGAGGTAATAGAGCCACCATAATCGATGTTTCCAGTCGATAAGAAAGTATTCACATATTTACCTTGTAAGAGTTTTAGATCCCCTTTAAATAAAAATACGCCAGGAGCCAAAGAAGGATAACCTGAATTCCCATTGATATTTAAAGACCACGTTCCTCCACTGTAGGCAATAACATCGGCCCGTGAATATTTAGGGTAGATATAGCCCACTGGTGTACTCGTACAGATATTTTTCTTATCCACACTGCTACATAACTGTCCTATATAAGTATTGTAGTTCTCTACGTATGAAGCAATATGATAATTACCATTTGGAATTCCATTCACATTTTGCACAGTGACAATAATATTTTTACTGCTATCCACACTCAAAATATAATTTGCCTGAGACTCGTAACTCAAAGCATTCACAATAGGTTTACTTGGTGCTGTCACGGTGACCAAAGCACCGGTTGCCACAATAGAATTTGTGCCTGCAGGTAAAGTTGTTGCATTTTTAGTTGAACATGATTGAAATGAAACAGCTTTTAACCAGCTATACTTATCCCAACCTGTTGATACACATGTAAGTTTTCCCTCACTAGTTACATTAGAAATATTTCCCCATGTAGATAAGTTAACATTTCCCTTTGCTAGTACCTGATTTACTGAGCCACCACCACCACTAACATTAACATAATCGCCTGCTGTGAATGTTTGTGCTGAACCACCACCACTAGAAAATTCTATATAGCTTAAGGTGCTTGCATTATGCAGACTACCATTACTTATGGTTATATATTTATCTGCATATAAATCACCTTGTGTGCCGCCACTTTTAATATCTATCCACCCTTTCGCGGAAATTAACTGAGCAGATGCACCGCCTTTTAATGTCACATTTCCATTTGAATAAATATTATTAATTTGTGCCTGACTATCTAAAGTAACATTCCCTGTTGTAGTTAAACTATCTATACCTTTTAGACCAACACCACCTGTTGAAAAATCACCATAAACATTAATCGCGACTTTGCCAGTCCCATTTTGGCTAAATGTAATTCCCCCAGATAAATCCAGATTGCTATAAATATCCATAGCAGAAGTCGTACCAGTGCTTGTGCCCGTTCCAGTACTGCTTGATGATGTCGATGTCGGCATGACATTGTACAAAACCTGAATCGTGGATGCTGCTTGAGCAGTGCTACTTGTATTTTTAATGGTTGCAACGATTTGATATGGGTCTGCGCTGGTTGCTGGAGCTGTAATCGTATCAATGGATGCTGTGATTCCAGAAGCATTGATACTTATTGCACCTGTTTCTAAACTTTCAAGTTGGCTTTCGCTTAAACTTTCAAGATACTTGCGCAAAATTTCTACACCAGCCCAAGCACCCGCTTGCGCATTTGTCACAGCATGGCTAGATACCGCAGCCTGTTGCTTACTTCGAATATAATAAGCTGTACTTAAAATCGCGACGGCTAATGCAACCCCAACTAGCATCACGGTCAGTACGGTTGCAACACCTTTTTGTGAGGTTGCTAAATTTGGCTGGGCTTTTCTTATCATAAAAATGACCCTGTTAAGATGTAATGTTTGATAAGCAAATCGGGAAATTTGTAGAGTTTGCTGAAATTGTCAGTTTTGGATGATTTGCTACTTTCCCAACACCATATGGCGTACATGACTCTGTTGTTAGTGCAAAAGCAATGGTTGCAGTTGATGGTAGTACCGCTAAAACACGATCTATAGACCATTTCAAGCTATTAAGAGAAGCGGTTTGTGCACAGCCATCCGCTGCAGTTTTAAGTAAAACTAGCTTGTTCTGGTCGTTATTAATAACGCTTGCGATGCCCTGACACGTTAAAGTGTTTGCATTACCTAGCGTAGAGTAATAACGCCATAAAGCAGATTGTCTGTTGTCTACGGTAATGCCGCCATTTAATTGAAGTGGATTGGGTGCAATGAGAACATTGGTACCAGAAGAAAAGCCGAAGCCTGCGCTTTGTGCCAAGATTTGTGCAACGGTAAAACCATTATAGATTTGGGTTTGTTGCTTTGAACTCTGACGAGAATCAACGCTATTGACCATCACCGCACGAAAAATTGTGACCAGTGCAATTAAGCATAATAGAGAAATTAATAGACCAATCATCAGGCTAATCATGGTTGAACCTGTTTGATGATGCTTCATGATGATTCTCCAACGCGAACTTCCCCACCTAAAGAATCATCCGTTACACTCAATACAGGTTTTTGTATACTAATGCTACTTTGCCCCACGGTAATATTTTGCTGGGTACACGTCACAGTTACGTTTAAATTTTCATTATTGACCGTGATTTGTGGTGTTGTGCCACACAAATTACTTCCAGATTGTAATAAAACCCGAAGCTGGTCTACCGCGACTTGTTGAATGTTGCTTTGCCGTTGTGTTTTTAAAATTTTACCGATACTCAGCGCCCCACCCAAAGCAATAATGCTGGTTAAAAGCAATGCAACCAATGCTTCTAGCAAGGTGGAGCCTTTTTGACCAAGATTAGTTAAATGTATAGGTTTCATTGAGATTGCCATTGGTTATGGTTATGACTTGATCGCTTGTACATGGTGAAACAGAAAGTTGGCTTCCTAAATGTCCGAAAGCAATACATTGAACAGTAGCGCCAGATGTATCTTTAATTTGAACGCTCGATGGAAGATCAAAATTATAATTAGATGCGGAGTTACAGTTTGCTGCAGTGCTTGAACTGGATTTGTGTACAGATAACACCTGATTATTGAGACAGACCTGAGTTACAGCAGAATTATCTGTAAATCCACTTTCATTTTTAATTGCGGCTGATTTGGCTAGATTAATTGCATTATCTAGAGATGAGACCGTTTTTGTTAGCTCAGCTTGCCTGACCCAATCTCGTGTAAAGGCAGCACCTGCTACTGCTAAGATTGCCAAAATCGCAATTGTCACCATAATCTCAATCAGCGTAAAACCAAACATGTGACGCATAAACACTCCGGATTAATAGGTATCGCATGAACTTGGTGATGACGATGTATTCGTCATGGTCATTGTGCAATTCCCTTTGGTCGCGGTGAGCGTGTAGCTGCTTGCTGTTGAAGTTGCTGTGTAGGAAAAAACATCTTCACTCGGGTTCCATGAAGTGAAGGCTGTTTTAGTTGTTGCAGTATTTGTTGTTGTAGAAACTGGGTAGCTGAGCGTTCTTTGGTATGTGTTTTCTAACACTAAACTCAAAGCAACTAAATCAGACTGTGCTGCTTTAATATGTGCTCTTTTCACATAATTCCCATATGCAGGAATTGCAAAGCTGGCAATTATGGCCAATATGACAATCACGATCATCAGTTCAATTAAGGTAAAACCTTTAACTTTCGATATGTTATTCATCTTTATATTTGGTAATAACCCCATTATTTTGCTTGTGGAAATTGGCATTTTGTTACATATAAAACATTAAACCATATTTAATGCTTTAAGAAAATAAATTACCAAATGACATAACAATATTATTCAACAACTGAATATTAACAAAAAAATTGTAAACTATGTGACTTGATTCACAAAAAATGATTTTACCTAAGCTAAATCTAAGGTTCAATTATTTTTTATCTTTCATTAAAAATAACACTATTAGCAATAATGCTCATAAGGTGCGATGATTGTCATCTATTTTCGTTTCAAGTGAAATACACTACTGGAGTATTAATCAGAATATTTTTACACTACAAGGCATGATAGATTTTGCTATATTTCTTGTTCAGTAGCTCTTGTTAAATATTATTTTTCGCTGAGGATAGAGGATAAATGAAAAATTCCCAGATCATATCTCACACATCAAAACAATGTTTTGGCAAATTGACCTGAGAAAATTTTGCGATCACCTATTAAGCAACAGCGTTACATCAGTTTTTTCTTTTAGTCTGGTTTACATTGTTTTTATAAATTGAAGATTCCAGCAACACGCTGAAATCTATACGTCCATACTGTGATTTCTCAGGATTTTTGCCGTGTAGCAAACCAGCATAAAACAGATCCCGCACATACCATCGCAGCGCCTTGCCAAAATGCAAGTGATAACGGCGTATGCAAGACCGCCGCTGCAAGTGCAGAAGAAAACACAGGAATAAAATACGATGCACCCGCAAGAACGGTGACATTGCCATGCAAGATTCCAACATTCCATGCAGCATAGCCGAACCCCATTGCTGCAGCAGCCAAAACTAAATAGACAATAGCAGATACACTGAAATGCATTGGTTCAGCCGCCAAAATAAAGTATTTCACCCACAAAATACTGGCGGTGAGCATAAAAAATAAGGTTACACCATTTTTACCATTCGCGATTCTCGTGGTTACGGTACAGTAACCCGACCAAATCAATGCCCCAATAAATGCCAAACCATAACTCAACGGATTATCTTGTATATTGTACAGCATGCTCGGAAAATCCAAGCCTTGATCACCAGCCAACACCCAGCAAATACCAGAGATTGCAATAATAAATCCTGGAATGATCAATAGATTGGATTTTTGATGATTAAAAAAAATAGCGGCGACCATGGTGAGTGCAGGCCACAGATAATTAACAATCCCCACTTCTATGGCTTGCCTATGAGTATTGGCATATCCAATCGATAATGCCAGACACACCTCGTAAGAGACAAACAGAACACTACCCCAAATCAGATAACGCTTGGGAAATTCACGAATTTTTGGAAAACCAACACTAAGTAGCAGAAATACTGAGGCAACACTATAAATCATGGCCGCGCCTCCCGTAGCGCCAAGCGAATCACTAACACTACGAATCAGCCCAATAATCGAGCTCCATAGAAAAACTGCGATCAAGCCAATCAGCGTTGCATTTCTTTTGCTTATCATGATTTAAGCCACTTATAAAATTTCTGATAAAGATGAGGAGAAAATAAACCCATAAAATTTAATCATGCATGTGTACAAAACTTAGATAGCGTAAAATGGGTAGTAAATCTTTATATATTGAGTGCTTAGCTCAGGTCAATTCTAATCCTTTCAAGTCAGGCAATTATTTTTCAGCATAAAAAAACCACATAGTCGCGAAACCATGTGGTTAAAACTAAAAAACTACAGCGTAAGTATTCTTTAGAAGGATAAAGTATATAATAAATACACCTTTAATGTCAAACATAAATTTCTTGGTAGCGTAAAAGTGTGATTAACGACTGTCAGACCGATGATTTATAGCTTGTTGAATACAACAGATTAATTGCGCTAATGCCTGCTGTATCCGTTCATTCAGATTAAATGAACAATTAATTCGAATAAAATTCTGTGTCAAGGTGTTCAAACGAAATAAGCTACTTGGCGCAATGGCAATTTTATATTCAAGCAATTGCCGATACAGTGACATACTATCTACATGTTCAGGCAATTTGACCCACAAAAAATAACCACTGGAATAATAATAAATCTCACATTGCGTAGACAAATGCGCTTTTAAAAACTGGTAAAATACCTGTTTATTGTGCTCAAGTTGCAGCCGCAGTTGCCGCAAATGTTTTTCATAATGATGACTAGGTAAAAAATCCACTAGAGCGTGTTGTACCAAGGTACTAGCAGATAATGTACTCATCATCTGTAAATGCTGAATGGCATTGGAAAATTTACCGACATGAACCCACCCGATTCGAGTCCCCATGCCTATTGTTTTGGAAAATGAAGAACAGTGCAACACATAGTTATGCTGATCAAAGTACTTCATCGGTAGCGGTTTTTGTGCGCCGTAATAAAGCTCCTGATAGACATCATCTTCGATCAGATACACCTGATGTTCATGCAGCAATTTGGCAATTTGAAATTTAATCTCATTACTGACCGTAAAGCCAATCGGATTATGCGAATTGAGCATGAGCCAGCAGACTTTAATCGGGTATTTATTCAGTGCCGCGTCAAATGAAACCAGATCAAAACCATGCTGCGGATGCTCAGGAATGGTAATGACTTTTAAACCGAGACGTTCTGCTGCCTGCCATGCGCCGTAGAAAATATTTTGTTGCAGCAGGATATAATCGCCTGCTTGAGTCAGCGCTTGCAGTGAAAGATTAAGCGCTTCCAATGCGCCTGAAGTAATTACAATATCATTAGCATCAGTTGGAATGCCTTGCAGACTATAGCGACTCGCAATAATTTTTCGGAGTTCAAGATTACCTGGCGGCATACTGTCAGAATTTAAGTAGCTACGTTTACGCTTGGCATGTTGAGCAATAATTTGCATCAACTTGGCATTATAGAGCAAGTCCGAACAAGGAAATGCCGAACCTAGCGGTACAATCTCCTCATCCTGTGTGGCTTTTAAATAGTTAAAAACCTGAGAGTTAATCTCAATATGTGCATTAAGTTTGGTTTCGGGGTGATGCGCCAGTGCTTGTGTCGCCAGATTCCCAGCAACAAAATAACCTGATTTTTCTTTGGAATAGACCAGACCTTGCGCTTCAAGCTCCTGATAGGCGTTCAGCACCGTCATTAAGCTAAAGCCTGAACGCTGCACCTGTTCACGCAAGGATGGAAGTTTGCTGTGGGCTTGCCATGAACCATTTTCAATAAGTGCCCGTATGCTACGCGCCAATTGTTCTGATTTATACATAAACTATCAAGACAAACCCAATGTTGAAAAAATGATTATTGACTTCTTTCATCGTGCTTTACGCTTTTCAGAAAAAACACATCGACAAAAGAAGTCACGCTCTTGTTTTAATGCAAATTGGCTTTGGCAAGTAGCAGTAAACTGCGGAAAATTCCCGCAATGACAGCCAAACTCAAAAAGCCGAATAGCCATAATACAATAAACCATTGCCATTGTTTGAGTTGCGGTCGTTTAGTCATGATAACCCTCATCGCCTACTCGCACTTTGTCTTTAAACACCCAATACGCCAAACCTGTATACACTAAGATAATCGGCAATAAAATACATGCCCCAATCAGTGCAAACAGTTGACTGCTATATGGTGCAGCCGCCTGCCAAATCGTGATAGATGGCGGAATGATATTCGGCCACAGGCTAATCAGAAAACCAACATAGGCGAGTGTAACCAACGCCAACATATAGATAAATGGCTGTTTTTCCTGTTGATGCAGACAAGCTTGATACAATTGATAACTGACCCAAAGCACCAGTACAGGAACCAGACTCAAATAGTACAGGTTGGGCAAACTAAACCAGCGTGCTGCAATTTCAGCATGTTGCAAGGGTGTATAGATACTCACACCAAGGAAAATGACCAACAATGCCCATAATAGTTTAGGCATAAGTTGATACATGTGTTGCTGAAGATCAGTTTCGGTTTTCATGATCAACCACGCACAACCCAAAGCGGCATAGACCAGTACCACGCCAATCCCTGTAAAAACAGAAAATGGAGTCAACCAATCCCACGCACCTTGTTGTGGATGGATTCCTTGAATATAAGCACCTAAAATCATGCCTTGAAAGAAGCTGGCAAGTACCGATCCCCAAATAAATGCCTGATCCCACAAATAACGACTGCGATGTGCTTTAAAACGGAACTCAAATGCCACACCACGAAAAATCAGTGCAACCAGCATAAACATAATGGGCAAATACAACGCCGACAGCACCATCGAATATACCAGTGGAAACGCGGCAAATAGCCCTGCACCGCCTAAAACCATCCACGTTTCATTACCATCCCACACGGGTGCAACGGTATTCATCATCACGTCGCGTTGCTGTTTCTCAGCAACTACGGGAAATAAAATCCCGATACCGAGATCAAAACCATCTAAAACCACATAGATCCAAACCCCAAGACCAATAATCCCGACCCAGATTAATGACAAATCGATCATGATTTTTTCTCCTCATCGAGATCTTCGGCATCGAGCATACTCATAGGACGCATAGGGGTTTTAAAATGCCCAACACCCGCAGCTTCCTGATGTTCCAAGGTTTGATGCTGCGGCCCTTTACGAATCAGTTTGAACAGATAATAAAAACCACTGCCGAACACAATGCTATACACCACCACAAAAAGCGTCAGACTTAGACCAACCTGTGGTGCAGTCACCTGATGCGACAGACCATCAATGGTTTTCAGCAACCCATACACCACCCACGGCTGGCGTCCAACCTCTGTAGTGACCCACCCCGCCAGTAAGGCAATATAGCCGCTTGCACCCATCAACATCGCAAAGCGTAGAAAGCCACGACTGTCATATAAACGTTGACGATAACGTAACCAGAGTGCTAGTACAGACATCAGTACCATCAACATGCCCATCGACACCATGACACGGAAACTCCAAAACACCAGTAATGCATTTGGACGTTCATCACGCGGGAAATCTTTCAGACCTGTCACAGCGCCGTTCATTTCATGGGTTAAAATCAGGCTACCCAGATACGGGACACCCAGTTCAAAATGGTTTTTTTCTTGCTGCATGTCAGGAATAGCAAACAGTAACAGTGGCATTGGCTCTTGGTGATTGGTTTCCCAATGCCCTTCAATCGCTGCCAGTTTGACAGGTTGATGGTGCAAGGTATTTAAACCATGCTGATCACCAACAAGAACTTGTAGGCTGGACGTCAACAACACCATCCATAAGCCCATTGAAAATGAGGTTTTGACTAAAGCATCGCGCCGCCCTTTGAACAAATGCCATGCTGATGCACCTGTCACCAGTAAACCTGACACCAAAAATGCAGCAATACCCATATGCGCAAAGCGATAAGGAAAACTTGGATTAAAGACAATCGCCCACCAGTCTTTAGGCACTAAAATGCCATGTTCCAAGGCAATGCCTTGCGGCGTTTGCATCCAACTGTTTGATGACAAAATCCAGAACATGGAAATACACGTTCCAATTGCGACCATTAGAGTGGCAAAGAAGTGAGCTTTTTCACCAACTCGACCCCAGCCAAACATCATGATGCCTAAAAAGCCCGCTTCGAGGAAAAAGGCACTCAACACCTCATAAGTCAGTAATGGGCCAGTCACGCTGCCTGCGATTCGGGAAAATTCACTCCAGTTGGTACCAAACTGATACGCCATGACAATGCCAGAGACTACACCCATGGCAAATGCCACCGCAAAAATTTTCAACCAGTATTTAAACAAATCCTGATACAACGGGTTGCGGCTACGTAGCCATTTCCATTCTAGAACCGCAAGGAAACAGGCTAAACCAATCGAAGTCGCAGGAAAAATAATATGAAAAGAAACAGTAAAGGCAAACTGCATTCTTGCCAAAGCAAAAGCACTCAGACCAAAATCCATAATCACCCTCTACTTCACGAAGGTATTTAATACATTGCAAAAATTCATAACAGATGCTCTGTAAATGATGACTTTGTTATGATGCAGAGCGCCCTGTTGAATTGTTAGATACAAAATAAGATAGAAAAACCATAACAGTTTTAAAAAGAATTCAGCAAATGAATGGTCAAAAAGCTTCAATAAATCATTGATTAACTCATTTGCACCGTATCTAGCTTTAAATAACAGCTCATCTGTTATAGTTTTTTAGAACAGATTTGTATCTACTCAAGAGGCAGAATTTTTCTCAAAATAGATTCAAAAGTTCTATTGAGGAATCAGCACATGAACAACGATGATGAAAACAAAAAACCAGTACAAAAGTACGCCGACAGCAGCATTTCAGACAAAGCCTTTAAAAACTTACTGTTTTGGTTTGCGCTATATACTGTCCTGTTTTGTATTGGTGTAGTCTTCGCCGTTGGTGCGGACATGAAATAATGAATCAGTGCACACGAGAACCGCTCATGTTCATCACGCCTGAATTACAGCATTTGCCACGGGTTTTTAATTTAGAGCATCTTTCGGAAACTGTTCAGCATCGCCTGAGTATGGAATACATGAATCTGGAAGGTGCGATTTTACGGGCAAAAGTCGTTCGGGCATTTGGACGGCAAAATTTGCATTACATCATTCAGGATGCAGTACAGGAACAGGATGCCAATCTGGGATATGTATTTAGCCCATTTATTTTTGCCAATCTGAACAAGCCTTGTATCTACAGCACACTTAACACTCCCATGATTGAAAATATTTTGGGTCGTTTTGGGCAAGTCGACTACAAGATCAAGGCAGACTATGCACTTGATGCCATGCACATGTATTTAGATATTAGAGAATCTACTTACTCTGATGCGGAAATGTTGCAGTTAGGCTTGCTGCGCGCCTTGTGTCGCCCTGACCTCAAGCATGTGTTTCTCATTACCGATACCACACAGTTAAATACGCAGGCAATTACGGAAATTGAGCGGTTTCTCAAAATCCATATCCACCCGATTCACAAGCAGCAACAATCGGAATGGATAGTTCCTGTGGCAACCGAAATTAAACTCAAAAAATTGCTGTTTAAACATAAAGATTCGCAATATATGGCGTTATGCGAATATTTTTCTCAGCAAAATGCTGAATTACTCAAACGCTGTGACAGTTTAAAGCTAGAACAAAATACCCGCTTAATTGAAGACATGTTCTACAGTGAACACATCTTCGAAAAAATGTCGGTCTATAGTGAGTATATTCAGACCCTTTCACAAAATGCATTGCATGGCTGAGTACGCTATTCAGCCATCAGCAGGCTTGTTCTGTACTACTGCATCAGGTGTTTTGACTGCAAACTGTTGTAGCAAGTGCTGTAACTGCTCAGAAAACTGCTGTTGCAAATAGAGTTCTGACTGCGTTTGTTTAAGCTTTCCTTGGGTTTGCTCAAGCTGCTGCTGTAATGACTGGTGTATATGTTCAGCTTGCTCTAACGTATCTTGCTGCTGTTGAAATTGCTGCTTCAGCATTGAAAATGTTTGTGTCTGTTGTATATATTCTTGCTTTAAATCAGTCAGTTCATCTTGCTGTTGCTGGTTTGATTGCTGTAATTGTTGTACTTGATTCTGCTGCTGTTCCAGATATACAGTCTGTTTGGTGTGTTCCGTGTGCAATACAGACAGCTCATTGTTTTTGATCACAATAGTTTGCTGTAACTGTTGAATCTCAGTCTGTAGTTGCTGCACTGCCTGATCATGACGCCGTAAATCCTGCTGACGCTGTTCCTTGACTGACTCTCGGTAATGCTCCAATGCTTGTTGGGCATGTTGAAATTTATCTTCTAACGCCAAATGGTGCTGTTCATTTTGTTCAAGTAAGGCATTTAAATCCGTGGTTTGCTGTTCTAAACGATTGCGCAATATAGTTTCTTGTTGCAGCTTCTGTTGAAGTTGTTGCTGAGTCTGTATCAGTTCATCCACCTGAGTATTTTTCTGCTCTAGTTCTGCCTGAGTGTCTGTCAATTGCGTATTTAGATTCTGAATCTGCTGTTGTTGTTCTGCTTCACGTTGCTGCATTTGTTCCTGAAAAACATTGATTTTTTCTTGTGCTTCCTGATGCAACTGCTCGGAAAGTCGCTGTACCAAATTTTGTAGCGTTTCACTAATCGAGGGTTGTGTAATCACATCCTCATCTTCTTCTTCAAGTTCTTTTAAGTACTTATGAATCGTGCTTTTGGAGCCTGTGTTCCCGAGTTCAATCCGCACAGCATCAACAGATGGATATTTTTCTTGTGCTAACAAAGTATCACGGGCTTTCTTGACTTGCTGCTTGCTGAGACCTGTACGAGACATGTTACACCTGAATATCATAATGTATTATGTAATACATAATAACATAATAAAAATAAACACCATTATTTAAATTTAATTTGATATTAAAAGCAGGATAATTAAGGATTATCCTGTGTTATAGTCATTTGGGCAAAATGAGGGAAATTTGGTATTACACCTCGGTATGCAAGCGATATTGGAGCTAAAAACGCAAAATGAACCGTCTGGATCAGTATTTACAGGCTGCGACACGGGAAAATACCCGAAAAAGTTACGCTTCCGCGCTTAGACACTATGAAGTGGAATGGCAAGGTTTATTGCCTGCGACTGCGGACAACATCGCTCAGTATCTGGCAGATCATGCTGAAATCTTATCAATTAACACGTTAAAACAAAGACTTGCTGCACTTTCACAGTGGCATGTCGATCAAGGTTTTCCTGATCCAACCAAAGCACCTCTGGTCAAGCAGGTCTTTCGTGGCATCAAAGCGGTACATCCCGCTCAGGAAAAACAGGCAAAACCTTTACAAATCCTAGAGCTTGAACAGGTAGTGAATTATCTAGATCGAGAAATTGGTGTACAGCAAGCACAGGGAAATTTCGCACAGGAAATGCGTTTAAAACGTGATAAATCTTTATTATTGCTGGGTTTTTGGCGTGGTTTTCGTGGCGATGAACTGACCCGTTTACAGGTTGAGAATATTCAGGTTTCCCCTCAAGAAGGCATGCAATGCTTTTTGCCCTACAGTAAAACTGACCGACAGTTTCAGGGGCAAACATTTCAGGTGCCTGCTTTGGCGCGGCTTTGTCCTGTACAAGCCTATACTGACTGGATCGAGATCAGTGGTTTAACGGAAGGCTTTGTATATCGCGGGATTCATCGTTATGGCAAGTTGTCTGATCAGGGTTTGCATATCGATAGCTTGTTGCCCTTGCTGCGCAAAATTTTCACGCAAGCGCAAATTGCAACACCTGAAAGTTATAGTACCCACTCATTACGCCGTGGTTTTGCCAACTGGGCAAGCCAAAGTGGCTGGGATGTCAAAACGCTGATGCAGTATGTGGGCTGGAAAAATGTCAACTCGGCATTACGTTATGTAGAAGCAGCCAATCCTTTTCAAGGCTTTTCCAAGAATTGGCTGGAAACTAAAAATGATGGTTAGTTTAAGCTAGCGGTCTTAAAGTCAGGATTTGCTCACTACGTCCGAACGGCCCTTGTTCATCATGCAAAATCGAACTGGTCAACCCAATCCCATCTTCGCCGTATTGCTGCACGGTTTCCAGCCCTAGCCAGCGACCATGAGGCATACGGTGTAAATGGATTTGCAGGTCCAGATTGGCAAATGACCAAGAAAATTGCTCTTTTTGTCGAGGGACAATCCCATTTGCGGTATCGACCAATCCCATTAAATGTACAAAATCACTGGTTTCATGACCTTCAATCATTTCTATATGTGTGTTGAGCCAAACAATGCCTTTGCCTGCGCGGGTTAGTGATGCATGTGTTCTAACTTCTACACTTTCAATAAAGCCCCCTGGCCATTGTTTTAAACGTTCTTCAGGCAAACTATGTTCGGGCTGTGAAATACTGTCATCTTCCAGACCTGCAATGGCACGTGAATCCAGCGTCTGCATACGCCACGCCCGCGCTACAATGCAGGTTTTACCTTGTGCCTGCATTTGCGCTTCAATCAGCTCAATGGTTTTTCCTGCACGAATTACTTGTGTCTGAATCACAAATTCGCCCGCAGCAATTAAACCAAAAATGTCGAGGCTAATCCGGCCTATACGCATATTTTCACGCGGAAAAAACTGTTCTAGCTCAGCACATAAAATCCCTGTTGCAGGTGCCATATGCTGTTCATGGCTATTCCATGCGCCCTGTGTATGAATCGTTGAGCGATAATATGTAGTTGTCACTTGCTTCTGTGTATCTTGATGGCGCTGTAACAGTTGATAATATGCAGTCATAAAAAATCCCTATTTTTGTTTATTATTCTCATGAATTGTATGTTGCTACGCGACAAAAACCAAGTCACTGAAATGGTCAAGCCAGTTCATCATTTAAGGTATAAGGTTACTCAAATCACACCGAAGAAATGCCCATCTGCCAATATATACATTAGATATAAAACTCTCTACAATCAGCGTAATAAACCGCCAAATTGGCTTAGTATGTAATGAGTGTCTGGCCTCACATGAATAAATCTTCTTATTTACAACCGATTTGTCGGGTTCTCACAGTCTTAGCAATTTCTACAGGTTTGGTCGCTTGTGGTGATAACTCACTTTTTTCTAAAGATGATGAAAAAATCCTTCAGGAAAAACAGATCAAACGTCTAATTCCCCCTCATGCGAGTAATCGTGAGTCTTGGGCGAAAGATATGAGCGACATTATGGATGAACTCAAGATTGAGAAATCCAAACAGAATGTTTGTACGATCGTCGCCATTATCGATCAAGAATCTAATTTTGTTGCGAACCCTCGTGTACCAGGACTCGGTAAAAAAGCGGTAGCTGAAGTGAATACGCGCCTGCAAGAAAAATTTACCGACAAACTGGGTGAAACACTGGGAACTCCTATTGCAGGCTATTTTGAAAAAGTCTTAAAAACCCAACCATCACCTGAAAATAGCTATTTAAAACAGCTTGGAAAAGTTAAAACTGAACAGGATGTTGATGTTCTGTATCGTCAGATTTTTGACTATATGTCGAAACATTATCATGTCAGTGCCTTAACAGGAGCCGCAAAACTGGTTGGGCAAGATATTGGCGAACGTATGAACCCGGTTACCACTTTGGGTTCCATGCAAGTCTTGGTGCGTTATGCACAAGATCATCAAAAAGATCGAATGAATGTCAATGAACTCCGCGATTATTTATATACACAATATGGCGGCATGTACTACGGTATTCACCGTTTAATGATGTACAAAGCCGACTATGACAAACCGATTTACCGTTTTGCAGACTATAACTCGGGTATGTATTCAAGCCGTAATGCCTCTGTCCAGAAGGCACTAAATACATTAACCGATTCAGAGTTGTCTTTAGATGGCGACTTGCTGCTGTATGATAAAAACGAAAATGTACAATCTGCCCAAAGTTCAACTGAATTAGCAATTAGCAAGCTGTTTGCACAAAATGGTGTGATTATTACAGCGCGTCAGCTACGTAGTGACTTGAAGGAAGAAAAAACTCAGAATTTTGAAAAAACCCAAACTTATTTAACCATTGCTAAGCTCTATCAGCAAAAGACTGAAAAAGAAATGCCGTATGCAGTTATGCCGCAAGTGGTGATTTCTGGGCCAAAACTGAGCCGTGATTACAATACCAACTGGTATGCTAGCCGTGTGAATGGACGCTACGAAACATGCATGCATCGCGCAAAACGTCTGAAAGAATCTTGATTAAGGAGGGAAAAACCCTCGCCCTATTCGATTTTGATGGCACGCTTTGCCTGAGCGATAGCTTCACGCAATTTATTTTCTATACCTTGTCGAAAATGCATATTATTCGGCAAGGTATCAAAATCTTGCCGTGGATTCAGGGCTATTATCTGAACTTGTACCCTGCACATGCGATGCGTACCAAGCTTTATAGCCAAATGTTCAGTCAGCAGAACCTACAAGAAATCGAAAGCTTGGCATCAGAATATAGTCGCGAGCTATTAGAGCATTTAAATCCTGTTATTTTGGCGCAGCTTAAGCAACATCAGGATTTGGGTCATGAGGTAGTAATTGTTTCTGCATCTTTAGATTTGTACTTACAACCGATCGCCCAGCATCTAAATGTGAGACTGATTTGTACTGAAACGGAAAAACAGCAGAATATTTTGACTGGGCACTATATAAGTCCAGATTGTAGTGGCGAACAAAAAAAATTAAGAATTTTAGATTATTACAATCTTGAAAATTATGATCAAATCTACGCATATGGCAACAGCCATGAAGACAAACAAATGCTAAGCCTAGCGCATTATCCTTTTATGGTCGGCAAAGACCGACGCCTGCCTAGCATTCCTTGCAAAGCACACTGAGCATAACAGGCACTCCAGTGGAGCGCCTGCTCATCTGATCAAGTTAAGCAACTTTTGGGAAAAATACACTTGCACCACAAATCACACTTTGCATTGCATGTGGATGAAAACTAATCGTTAAAATATGTTGATCAATCTGAATATGATAATCATGAATCAAAGTTGAAATACCACGTTGACTATCGATTAGATACTCATCAACAATATTTAAAATACCTTCCAGATTAATTGTACTTGATGCACGGTCTTGACCAAATAAATCATAAATGGTTTGTAGATGGAAAGTGACTTCCTGTTCTGTTGGATGCTGTTTGATGTATTTTTCCAAAAACAACACCATTTTATGTGCAAAGAAAAAATAATCGGGTTTGTGTAGATATTCCATGTTCATCTTCTTCTCCTTAAACCTTTTTCAGACCATTTTGATCAAGTTTCCTTATGGTTTTAAAGTAAAAATACCACCTTAAAAAAATCTTAAAATATCTATTTTGTTTACATTTATTATCATATTATGAAAAAACATTAATTTTTATAAATTTATGATATTCAGAAACTACAGCAATGCAAGCTATTGAATCTACACAGCAATGCTTTTCAGAAAAATGTGAGTTTTTGACATCTTTCCAATGCTGCATTAAAAAATCATAATCCCAAACAATGGTTAAAATGTGTAAAAAACTGCTATTTTTTTTTACACATTGACCCAAATAAAAAGCCATCGCACAAGGCAATGGCTCTATGGCAACTGGGTCGCTTAACCCTGAATTTTAATAATAGGCTTGAGCGTAATCCCTTTTTGGCTGTCGAGAGCCGCCTGATTGATTTGTTCAAAGTCGTAAAACTTGACCAATTTATCAAATGGGAATAATCCTTGCTGATAAAGCTTAACTAATTCAGGAATAAATTTTTTCGGTGCGCCACTACCCTCAACCACACCCATAATCATTTTTCCGCCTAACAGCAAATCATTCACATCAAACTGTGCGGTTGTTCCTAAAGGCGGTGCACCAACCACTGCAATTTTTCCGAGTGTACCTAAAGCATCAATTCCCTGTTTTAAGATTTCAGGACGACCCGTTGACTCTAGTGCAAAGTTAACCCCACCACGTGTAATCTCTTTGATGGCCTGTACAGGGTCTTGTTCCTTGCTGTTAATCACATGGGTTGCACCTAACTCTTTAGCAAGTTCCAGACGAGATGGCACAACATCGACAGCAATGATGGTGGTTGCTCCACAGATCTTGGCGGCAAGTAATGCACTTAAACCCACTGCACCTGCGCCAAGTGCAACAAAACTACTTGCAGGTGTAACTTTAAGCGCATTAATAACGGCTCCTGCACCTGTCTGAATACCACAACCCAGTGGGCCAAGGAGTTCCAGTGGAGCATCTTCAGGCACTTTAATCGCGTTGTTTTCTCGGCTTAAAGCAAGGCTCGCAAAAGATGACTGAGCAAAGAAATGGTCATGCACTGCATCGTGCTGGTGGTTACACAGCGCTGTATGACCTTCTAGGTCGGCACCACCAAAGTTGCGCCCAAAAAATTCACTACAATACGCAGGATTACCTGTATTGCATTGGGTACATTTGCCACAGTAACCGTAGGTCAGAACTACATGATCACCGACTTTCAAGTCTTTCACATCGGGGCCAATCGCTTGAATAATGCCTGAACCTTCATGTCCAAGCACTGCAGGTAATGGTACGGGATAATACTGGTCACGCACAATCAGGTCGGTATGACACATGCCTGTTGCGACAATTTTCACCAAAACTTCATCATGCTGGGGTTGGCGAATTTTTAATGGCTGTAACTTAAAATCTGCGCCTTTACATTCAGTGACGGCTGCGGTGATATCTAAAAGATCCTGTTGGATTGTCATTGTTTCATTCCTTGTGTTGTTGTCTTTAAAACAGTTTTTAAACGATGATTTAGAACGGATAGTTAGGCGCTTGAGTTTGAATGGTCATCCATTGCCATTGTGTAAACTCATCCAGATTTGCCAGACCACCAATACGTGTACCATTACCCGATGCGCCGAAACCACCAAATGGATTGACGGTTTCATCATTCACAGTTTGATCATTAATATGTAATAACCCGACTTTAAGTTGCGCGCCAATTTGCATGGCATGTGCCACATTGCTGCTGATAATGCCTGCCGATAAACCATAATCCCCCATATTGGCCAGTTCAACCGCTTCGGCATCACTTGAGAATGGAATCAGTACCGCAACAGGACCAAAAATTTCTTCACTAAAAATCGGGTTATCGGCAGTAACGCCTGACAAAACTGTTGGCTGGAAAAATACGCCGTCTGCTTTACCACCGATTTCAAGAGTAGCGCCGTGTGTGACCGCAGCATTCACCAGTTGCTGTACTCGCTGACTTTGTTTTGCGTTAATCAGTGGCCCAAGATTGACATTTGGGTCGGTTGGATTACCCACCACAAAGTTTTTAACTTTCTCTATCAGGCGCTGCTTCAGTGTTTCATACAAACTTTTATGTACCAGAATTTTGCCCGAAGTCATACAGATCTGGCCTGAGTGTAAAAATGCACCCCACGCCACATTTTGTGCAGCAAGTTCAAGGTCAGCATCAGGTAAAATAATCAGTGAGTTTTTGCCACCGAGTTCCAAGGAAACTTTTTTCAGGGTTTTGCCTGCATTTGCCCCGATGATTCGCCCAACCTGTGTTGAACCTGTAAATTGAATACTGGCAATATTTGGATCAAGCGTCAGTGCTTCACCCACATCTGCACCGCCTGGAACGACATGCAGCAAACCTTTTGGTAAACCTGCCAATTCAAAAATTCGAGCAATCGCAAAACCACTACAGACTGCCGTGCGTTCATCAGGTTTCAATACGACTGCATTTCCAAGTGCTAATGCAGGTGCAACTGCACGTAGGGCCAAATACAATGGGAAGTTAAACGGTGAAATCACCCCAATTACGCCCAGAGGCACACGTTTTGCCAGACTGATTTTGCCTGTTTGCGTCGGTAAAATACTGCCTTGTTCGCTGGCAGGTAATGCGCTGCAGTGCTTAAGTATTTGCAAGGAAATGTGAGTTTCAAAACCTGCCTTGAGTTGAATCGAGCCGCTTTCACGGACTAACCAGTCAATAATTTCAGGTTGATGCTCAGTTAAAAGTTGAGCGGCACGTTCAAAGACTGCTGCACGTTCCTGATACGGCAGTGCTGCCCATGCTTGTTGTGCCTGTTTTGCACTGATAGCAGATTGAGCAACATCGTCTGCGGTAGCGCAACCGAGTTGTCCAAGCACTTCACCTGTTGCAACTTCGGTCACAGGCATGCTTTGCGTTGCTGGCAGCCATTCACCATGAAATAATCGCTGATTCCAGATTTGAGCATCTAATAACGACATAATACAACTCCTTGATTAATCTTATTATCCTGTCAATTAAAACAAATATAACAATCGGAAATTTGCACCGAGTTGCTTTTTAAAACCACTTTCTAATTGGGTATCTGAAGTTAGCTGTGCGCTAAATTGTGTTCTTGCATTCAGCATTTGTTGGTATTCAAAACGGACTTGCTGGGTTTTGGTTTGAGTATTCTGATCAACCCCATCGAGTTCTTGTTTACCACCATAGGTTGCCGAATAGCCTAGTGCGACACGTTGCTTAGGGTTGAAGTCATAACGCAGATTCGCTTGGGTTTGATAGCTTGTATGTTGCTTTAGGGTTTGGCTGCCATTGCCTGCCTGATCATTATTTCCGTAAAAAACCACGTCTTGATAAAATTCGGCTGACCAGTTTTTATAAAGCGGTTCAACCCAGCCCAGTTGCAAATCGTATTTAAAGCGGTTTTCACCCAGATTGACACTGTCGTGCTTGTTGTACTGACCGACAGGTAAATAAATCAGCGGTGTCAGACCAACATAACGTCCTGAAACACCCGCCTTGGGTTGGTTGACCAACCAAAAGGTCGCGCCAATGATCGGATCAGCAATGCCGCTAGCGTCATTTAAATGTTGTCCAGCAACACGGGTGTTATATACCGTTCCAAATGGCAGTAAAATTTGCGGGTCAACGGTCATGTTGCCAATTTGGGTAAAATGAATCAGACGCAAAATCCCGATATCCGACTGGGATTTGGCATCGATTTTATCTCCATTGACATAGTAACCGTCAGATTCGCCGTGTTGATAATATAACGCTGCAACATCGGTTCCTACGGGCAAAGCAGTATAATCACCTGCGTTGACATCGACTGCATACGCACTGTGGAGTGTTGTGAAACTGGCTACGAGTGCAGCAATTTTTTTTAAATGTGTAAAAAACATTCGTCAAATCCCCTGACTGAAATATTGTCCTTGACTGCGTGTGAACCTCAAACGCGGGTCGCAAGTAGCGATATCGTCCTGATCAATAGCTACCTGTGATACTTATGTTATTTGCAGCAACCGTGCCAATCTTATAATTATTTATATTTCAGTGGCTTATATTTTTTAATTTCAACTTTATGTCCAATATCTGGACAACTTCACGTGAACACTGTCCAAATACTGGACAGTGTATCTTACTGATTTTAATTTAAATACTTATAGACTGTAGTTCTGGAAATATTCAGGCGTTTTGCCGTTTTGGACACATTGCCTTGTTCCTGTTGCAGTACTTGCTGAATCAGTTGACGGGTTTGCTGTTCCAAATCAGCTGGGCTTGTAGACAGTTGTCCAGCAATTGAAGATGTAGACTGTTCAGGCAAATGTAAATGTTCTAGGATCGGCTGTTCAGACAATGCCACCGAAAGTTTTAAAACATGAATTAACTCACGAATATTGCCTTGCCAGTCATATTGTTCAAGTTGTTGTTCAACCTGTGTTGACCATTGCTGGATACCCAATTCCTGCAAAATCTGCCGCATCAAGACCAGTTTGTCACTGCGTTGTCGTAATGGTAATAACTGCACTTCATAACCTCGGATACGGTAGTACAGATCACTACGGAATTGCTGCTGTTTAACTTGAGTCGGCAAGTCCTGATTGGTGGCACAAATCAGTCTAAATCTAGATTGAATCGGTTGTCGTCCTCCAACACGGTAAAACTGCTGATCTTGCAAGACGCGGAGCACTTTGACTTGTAGATGCATTGGCAAATCACCAATTTCATCGAGAAATAAAAAGCCCTGATCCGCCAGTTCAACCAGCCCTTTTTCACCTTTGTGCTTGGCACCTGTAAATGCACCACCTTCATAACCAAACAGTTCTGATTCCAGTAAATTTTCTGGAATTGCACCACAGTTAATCGAAATAAACGGCAGGTGCTCAGGAAATTGCTGACGAAGTTGTTGGGCAAAATGCTCTTTGCCTGTGCCTGTTTCACCTGTAATCAGAATCGGAATATTGGCACGAACCGCTTTGACTGCTTGTTGGAGTTGTTGTTGCTGTGGAATCGCAGACTTTCTAATAGATTGGTTTGAGATGACTTGACGCGTTGGTCGATGCTGCCGTGCATAAAACAGCGCATGGTCACGAGTTTGAATCAGAAAATCGCCCGATTGTTCGACCATTGGCGTGAGGAAAAACTGCTGTAACGATTGTCCAAGTACTTCATGAATATCTCGATTGAGCAGTTTAAGCGCCATTTGATTGGCTTTGCGAATGATCTGCTGATCATCATATTCCAGCATCGCGCTATAAGCATTGCCAAGTAAATCGGGAGAATGCTGAAAAACCAGTAAATGCTGCTCAGACTGTTGAATCAAGAGCTGATTTTCCAGTTTATAGGTCTGATACAGTAAATGCCGTAACCAGTTACTGGCGAGCAGACCTTGCCTTGAAGTAATATCGAGTACCCCTAAAACACCACCTTGACCATCAAAAATCGGGACTGAAGCGCAAGAATAATCGCTAAATTCATCCAGATAATGTTGATGACCCACCATAATCAGCGGTTGCTGGCAGGACAAACTACAGGTCGGTGCAATTGCCCCAAACACGGTTTCATCGACAATTCGCCCTGTCTGTAAAAAGCTATAGCTTTGATGGGCAAAGTCATTGTGTTGCTCTGCAATAATTTTGCGTTGCTGATTAATCAGAAAGACACTAATGTCCTGTTGCCCAAAAATTTTCCATGTATCTTGCAAAATCGGTTGGGCCAGTTCTGCCAGATATTGGTCGCTATCTGTAAGCGCTGCATGTGGAAAATCACTCAGATCAGAAACTTTGGTCAACGGGCTTAAGCCTGCCTGTCGGGATTTTTGCCAACCCTGAATAATGGGGGAATCTGCCAAAATGGGGTTGGGCAAACTGCCCGTTTCAAAAAAATGATGTTTAATATCCTTCCATGGATAATGTGCGTGTCCGTGCATATCCTCTATCCTATTTAAAAATAAAATAACCCAATCATTCACAAGAACAATTGGGTTCGGCACAGCATGTTATTCCTGTCTGTTTTATACAATAAAGCCTTTTAGCAATTGATTAAAGTGCTCTGGTTGCTCAATGTTGGAAATATGCGAGGCTGCAATCTCAGCGAGTGTTGCGCCGTGAATTTGCTGTTGCATAAATTGCCCATCCGCAACGGTCGTCACAGGATCTGCAGAACCTGCAATAATCAACACTGGAATCTGAATTTTCGCAATTTCATCACATAAATCGGTATGAGCCAAAGCTTCACAGCACTGTGCATAACCTTCAGCGCTACCAGCAGCCAAATTCTCACTTAAAGTTTTAATCAAAGCAGAATTCTTTTCGATAAAAGCTTCAGTAAACCAGCGAGATGCTGCTGTTGCAGCAATCGGTTGCAAGCCTTGTGCGCGTACCAATGCAGCACGTTCTTGCCAAGCTTGTGCTTGCCCGATTTTAGCTGCGGTATTGCACACCACCACTTTTTTAAAGCGTTCTGGAAAATAGCGCGCCAGCCACTGACCTGTCAGACCACCCATCGAAATACCACAGAAATACGCCGTCTGAATGTTGAGGTGATCCAGTAAATCAATCACATCTTGTGCCAGTTCCGCACAGCCAAAAGGCTGTGTCGCCGTTGAAGATGCACCGTGCCCACGTGTATCGTAAGCAATCACAAAAAAATCTTTCTGAAAAAATTCAATTTGTGGTTGCCACATGCTCAGGTTGGTTCCAAGCGAATTGGAAAATAATAAAGCAGGATGCTTCGGGTCACCAAAAGTTTGATAATTCAGTGTAATTTGCTGTGGAGTCACAAAACTTGGCATTGGTTTATCCCTCTACGCGCTCAATAATCAAAGCAATCCCCTGACCGACACCGATACACATTGAACATAAGGCGTACTTGCCGCCTGTCTGTTCAAGCTGGTTCAAAGCCGTAGTCACCAGACGCGCACCTGAGGCACCCAGTGGATGACCCAGTGCAATCGCACCGCCGTTTGGATTGACGCGTGCATCATCATCTGCCAAACCAAGGTCACGGGTACAAGCTAACGCTTGTGCAGCAAAGGCTTCGTTCAGTTCAATCACATCCATCTGTGCCAAAGTCAGGTTGGCCTGTTTCAGTAATTTCTTGATCGCAGGTGCTGGTGCAAAACCCATGATGCGTGGTTCAACACCCACGGTAGTTGCCGCAATAATTTTGGCACGGGCTTTCAGTTCGTATTTTGTGATGGCTTCATCTGACGCAATCAAGAGTGCTGCTGCACCATCGTTAATGCCTGACGCATTGCCCGCAGTTACCGTACCTTCGGCTTTCACCACAGGTTTGAGTTTGGTCAAGGTTTCCAGCGTGGTTGCACGTGGGTGTTCATCGGTATCGATAACAATCGGATCACCTTTGCGCTGTGGAATGGTGACAGGCACGATTTCGTTGGCAAAGTAGCCTTTGGCTTGTGCAGCAGCAGTACGTTGCTGGCTGGTTAAAGCAAACTTGTCCTGATCTTCACGGCTAATGTGGAACTGTGCTGCGACGTTTTCCGCAGTTTGTGGCATGGTGTCCACGCCATACATTTCTTTGAGTTTCGGATTGATAAAACGCCAGCCCATGGTGGTGTCTTCAATCTTCTGGGTACGTCCGTAAGCGGTTTCCGATTTGCCCATCACAAATGGCGCACGGCTCATGCTCTCTACACCACCCGCGATGATCAGATCTGCTTCACCCGCTTTGATGGTACGTGCTGCCATGGCAATCGCATCTAGAGATGAACCACAGAGACGGTTGATGGTAGTGGCTGGCACTTGGTACGGTAAGCCTGCAAGAAGCGATGACATGCGTCCGACATTACGGTTATCTTCACCAGCTTGGTTGGCACAGCCATAGATCACATCATCCACCTGTTGCCAGTCCACGCTTGGGTTACGCTGCATCAAGGCTTTGATCGGTAAAGCACCGAGGTCATCAGCACGAACTGAGGCTAGACCACCAGCATAACGACCAAACGGAGTACGGATGGCATCAACAATATAAGCATTTTTCATTCTTTAATCCTGTCCTGTTACATCACCTTTTCCCTCTCCTTTCAGGAGAGGGTTAGGGAGAGGTTTTATCCCTGAGTCGCATCAATCAGTATTGCACCCGTCATTGCCTGTAGCTCGTCAAAGCTTAAGCCTTCGACTTTCTCCAGTACTTTTAGCCCTTCAGGTGTGACATCAATCACACACAGGTCGGTATAGATCCGGTCTACACATTTCAGCCCTGTCGCTGGATAAGTCAGTTCTGCCACGATCTTTGGTTCACCCTGTTTGGTGACATGATCTGTAGTGATAAAGACTTTCTTCGCACCCACAGCCAAGTCCATGGCCCCGCCTACGGCAGGAATGGCATTCGGTGCACCAGTATGCCAGTTGGCCAAATCACCATTGGCTGCAATCTGGAAAGCACCAAGCACTGCGATATCAAGGTGACCACCACGCATCATGGCAAACGAATCGCCATGATGGAAAAACGCGCCGCCTTTGAGCATGGTTACGAATTCTTTACCAGCATTGATCAGTTCAGGGTCTTCTTCACCTTCAGCTGGTGGTGGGCCAAAGGCCAACAAGCCATTTTCAGAATGCAAAAACACGTCTTTGTCTGCAGGCAGGTAGCTGGCGATCTTGGTCGGTAAGCCAATGCCAAGGTTGACATAAGCGCCATCAGGAATGTCTTGAGCGACACGTTCAGCAATTTGGTCACGGGTTAGTTTTTTATAGCTCATATCAGTCTCCTTATGCGCTTGTCAGTGGTGAAGTAGGTTCAACCTGAACCACATGCTGCACAAAGATGCCTGGGGTAATGATGTGTTCAGGATCAAGTGCACCCAGTTCAACCACTTCAGAGACTTGTGCGATGGTGACTTTCGCTGCCATCGCCATGATTGGGCCAAAGTTACGTGCGGATTTACGGTAAACCAGATTGCCCCAACGGTCGCCCTGCTGTGCCTTGATCAAGGCAAAATCGGCATGGATCGGGTATTCCAGCACATAGTCTTTACCCTCGATATGGCGGGTTTCTTTGCCTTCAGCCAGTAAAGTGCCATAACCTGTCGGCGTAAACACAGCACCTAAGCCCATACCAGCGGCCTGAATACGACAAGCGAGGTTGCCCTGTGGCACCAGTTCCAGCTCGATTTTGCCTGCACGGTACAGTTCGTCGAACACCCAAGAGTCAGACTGACGCGGGAAAGAACAGATGACTTTTTTCACAGCGCCCGCTTTAAGCAACTTGGCCAGACCATAGTCGCCATTGCCTGCATTGTTGCTGACAATGGTCAGGTCTTTGATGCCCAAATCCAGTAAGCCATCAATGAGTTCGGCAGGTTGTCCTGCGGTGCCAAAGCCACCAATCATGATGGTCGAGCCATCTTTGATGTGTGAAAGCACTTCTGTTATAGAAGCAGAGCTTTTGTCAATCATAATATTTCCTAATCAAACCTTACTGTGCTTGAGTTTTAAAGAATGCGTTGTTTTGAAGCTCAAAATGAAATGGGCAAGCATGCCGATACAAATGCCCCAAAACACCGAACTTAAACCGAGAAAATGCATACCTGAAACACTGGCTAAAAATGTGATCACGGCAGATTCACGTTGCTGTTCGTCACGCAGTGCAATGGTTAAATTGTTGGTAATGGCACTGAGTAGTGCCAAACCTGCTAAAGCTGCAATTAACTCTTTGGGAAATAAGCTAAATAACAACACAATACTACTGGCAAACAATCCACCCAGCAGATAGAACAGCCCATTGGCAATACCTGCAATATAGCGGCGCTGCGTCTGTTCATGACAATGTTCACTCATACATAGTGATGCAGTAATTGACGCCAAAACAATGCTAATACCACCCGTACATGCAACCAGTAATGATGCCAGACTGGTCGTGCCAATCACGGTGCGCCCTGATACTTCATAATCATGCAGTTTAAACAGCGCCATGCCCGGCAAAAATTGTCCTGTAATGCTCACTAAGATGAGAGGTAAAGCAAAATTGAGCGTCGATGCCCATGTCCAGTGCGGGCTAATCCATTCGGGAACAGTCAGCGACAATTGCAAGGCAACTGGATGTAATTTCCCGAGAAACAGACTAAGGAGAATGCCCGTACAGAGAACCCATAGCATGCTATAACGCGGGTTATAGCGTTTGGCACACAGATACACCACGAGCATGCTAAATACGATGGTTGGCATATGATTGGTGGCTTGAAATACACCTAAACCAAACTGAAATAAAATGCCTGCCATCATACCTGCGGCAATACCCGATGGAATCCAGCGCAACAAACGGTCAAATGAACCACTGACACCAATCAGCAGCATGACGACTGCTGCGGTTATATACGCAGCAACGACCTCATTTAAACTAATATGTGGAAATAACGTCACCAAGAGCGCTGTGCCTGGTGCTGACCATGCGGTAATTACAGGCACCTTGTAACGAATCGACAGGTAAATTCCTGAAATCGCAGCACCAATCGAAATGCCCCAAATCCATGAACTGAGCATATGTGAATCGATTTGTGCTTGTTGAGCCGCCTGAAAAAAGATAACCAGTGGCCCAGAATAAGAAATCAATACCGCCAAAAAACCTGCAATGGTGGCTGAAATTGACCAATCTTGTTTGAGGGACTGGATCAGATTAGACATCGTATGCCTCCATGCTCACGATATTATGATCATTCCGAATTTAACCGAGATCACCACCACCGACAGGCACAACACTACCTGTAATATATGAAGCTTCGTCAGACGCTAGGAAAGTAATGACGTTGACTTGCTCATCAATTGTGCCATAGCGTTTTAAGAAGGTACGATCAACTGTTTGATCTACAACTTCCTGCATCCATGTTTTGTCCTGTTCAGACATTGGCGCGCTATTACGTGGTACTTTACGTGGCGGAGCTTCAGTTCCACCAGTTGCCACAGCATTCACGCGAATCCCATCGTGAGCATGTTCAAATGCTAAAGATGCAGTTAAACCGTTCACACCACCTTTTGCCGCAGAGTAAGGAATACGGTTAATACCACGCGTTGCTACAGAAGATACGTTTACAATTGCACCAGATTGCTGAGCGATCATGCTCGGCAGTACGGCATGGCAACACCACAGAGTTGGAAATAATGAGCGGCGAATTTCTTTCTCTACTTCTTCAGGTTTAAACTCCTGAAAAGGTTTCATCCAGATTGCGCCACCCACGATGTTGAGGAGTACATCCACACGACCGTATTTTTCCAAGGCAGCATGAACAACTTTCTCGGCACCTTCGAACTGTTCCAGATCTGTACGTACCGTGATGGCTTCACCGCCAGCATCAATGACTTCTTTAAGGACGTCTTCGACATACTCAGAAAAATCTGCCATGACAACTTTTCCGCCTTCACGGGCAACGCGTAGAGCTACACCACGACCAATACCTTGTGCCGCACCTGTGACAATAACCACTTTATTGCTGAAACGTTGTTGACTCATCTTTACTTCCTTATCTTGCATGAATGAACCATGTTAAAATTTAGTTCGCAGAGAATTTCTCGAACAAGAAGTTAGCAGGTTTCACTCCTTCTTTATCTAACCAGCCACGTACTGCTTCAACCATTGGCACTGGACCACAAAGGTAGATATCAACATCACCGCCATTGAGCCATTCATTGTCGACATGCCCAGTCACATAACCTTTACGTTCATGTGCAGATTCTGGGTTAGCAACGACTGTACGGTATTCAAACCATGGGAATTTTGCTTGCATTTCATTCAGGCGTTCGATTGCAACCAAGTCAAAGTCATTGGTTACACCAAACACAAGACGTACTGGCTGTTCAGAACCTTTTTCTTCCAATACTGAAAGCATTGACAAGAATGGTGCAATCCCTGTACCGCCAGCAAGCATAAGCACTGGGCGAGCCACACTACGCAAATAGAAGCTACCAAACGGACCAGTGAAAGTCATTTTGTCGCCTACTTTTGCAGTTTGGCTGAGGTAAGTACTCATTTTTCCATTTGGCACGTTACGGACAACGAAACCTGTTTGACGGTCGCCTGGTTTAGAACTGAATGAATAAGAACGAGTTTCTGTTGTACCAGGAATACCCACATTGACATACTGACCTGCCAAGAAGTTGATGTCAGGTTCTGCTGCATCAAGCTCAATGCCAAAAGTAATCGTAGAGTCAGACAGATTTTCAACAGAAGTTAACGTACCTTGATAGGTATGAATTTCAGTTTTGCATACATCTGAAGTCGCATGAATCTGGAAGACTGCATCTGACGTAGGGCGACATTGGCAAGCCAAAATATAGCCTTCCGCAGCTTCTTCAGGTGTTAGTGCATCTTCAATATAAGTATCTTCAGGCATGTCATATGAACCTGATTCACAAAACGCTCGGCAGGTTCCGCAAGCGCCATCGCGGCAGTCTAGCGGAATATTGATCTTTTGACGGTAAGCAGCATCAGATAGTGTTTCACCATCTGTAACACTGATAAAACGTGTAACGCCATCTTCAAATTGAAGTGCAACATTGTGGTTTGACATGGCTGAATATCCTATATAAAGCTTTAAAACTAGACCTTTCAACCAATTTTCCATTTGATTGAAAGGTTTTTCCTTGCTGTATAAACAGCTTTAGAGATGGTAAATATCGATAACTTGGTTAATGTAATCGTTTTTCAACACGACATATTTGTTCACGATTTTTGGCTCATCACCAGAAAAATCAATTACATAACGAGACATACCAAAATAGCTATAGCTAGTTTTATAACGGAAACTTAACGTATTCCAGTTAAAACGAACTGTAACCAAATCACCATCTTGTTCTACAATTTCAATATTACTAATGTTGTGGCTAGTACGCGTATCTGGCATGGTTGCAGATGAGCGTTCAGTTTTGATACGAAACACACGGTCTTCTAAACCTTGACGGTCTGGATAGAAAATCAATGAGATTTCAGACTGTGGGTCTTCGGTTAGCTTGTCATCATCATCCCAAGCTGGCATCCAGAATTGTGCATTTGGTGCATAGCACTGCAACCAGTTATCCCATTGTTCGTCATCTAAAAAACGTGCTTCACGATAGAGGAACTGAGCAATATTTTCTAAAGTCATCGCGCTCATGCGTTTTCTCCTTCAGTTACAGCCATTTCTTTTTCAGTCGCAATTGCTTTTTTCATGAGTTTTAACCAGTATTCATGTTGAGCAAGGTATAGACCTTCATCTTCAGTTTTGATACCAGAAAGTTTTGGTTTTAAACCGATTTCATTCGCAGCATCATCTGGTCCTTGAACCCAGTGTTTTGCACCACGGCTCATGTCGTTCCATTCAAGGGCGATTCCTGCATAACCTGCTTGGCATGCACGGAATTCTTCCAAGTCATCTGGAGTTGCCATGCCTGACGCGTTAAAGAAGTCTTCGTACTGGCGGATGCGGCGTGCACGAGCTTCAGGTGCTTCACCCTTAGGCGCGATACAGTAAATGGTGACTTCAGTCTTATCTACAGACAGTGGACGAAGAACACGGATTTGTGAACCAAACTGATCCATGAAGTAAACGTTTGGATACAAGCAAAGGTTACGAGAACGCTCGATCATCCATTTTGCCATTGCAGCGCCATAACGCTCGGTGTATTCATCTTTTTTCGGGAAGTTTGGACGGTCTTCTGGGTTTGCCCATTGTGTCCAAAGCAACATGTGGCCATTTTCAAAACCGTAAGAACCACCACCTTGTTTACCCCAGGCACCAGCACTCATTGCACGGATGTTATCGCCACCTTGTTTTTCTTTACGTTGCTGTGTAGTTGCAGCATAGTTCCAGTGTACAGCAGACACGTGGTAACCATCGGCACCATTTTCAGCCGTAAGTTTCCAGTTACCTTCATAGGTATACGTAGATGCACCACGAAGAACTTCAAGACCGTCTTCAGATTGACCGACGATCATGTCAATGATTTTAGTCGCTTCACCCAAGTATTCTTCAAGAGAAGGAACATCAGGGTTCAAGCTACCAAATAAAAAGCCTTTATAACTTTCAAAACGAGCAACTTTTTTCAAGTCATGTGAGCCGTCTTGGTTAAAGCAGTCTGAATAACCCGCATCGCTTGGGTCTTTAACCTTAAGCAATTTTCCTGAGTTATTGAATGTCCATCCATGAAATGGACAGGTATAAGTGGCTTTATTACCACGTTTATTACGGCAAAGCTGTGCACCACGGTGCGAACAAGCGTTAATCATTGCATTAAGTTCGCCATTACGGTTACGTGCAATAATGATTGGCTGGCGTCCGATATACGTAGTGTAGAAATCGTTATTATTTGGAATTTGGCTTTCGTGTGCCAAGTATACCCAGTTGCCCTCAAAAATATATTTCATTTCAAGGTCAAAAATGTCCTGATCAGTAAAAACAGAACGATGGAGTTTAAATTCACCTGTTTCATAATTTTCAACAAGTAATTCATCGATACGATCTAGGTGACTGGTATTGATTACAGGAATACGTGGCATGTCCGTTCTCCGACTTTCCAAAAGTTAGGAAGTCACCAAAACGCTTGAGTGTAAAAATTAAGCGTTTTGGTTCCTTTAGATAGGGTGAATTAAGCGCTTGCGCGACGACGTTCAACTTCAGTAGAAGGAGCGCCAGCTTTGTCTTTTTGCAGCACAACATTGAACTGGATGTGTTTGAAAGGACCTTTCAAACCGCGACGTGCAATTTCAGCTTCGTCAGTTACATCAACAGCAGTTGCAACTAGGCCTTCACGAGTACCGAATGCAAAGTCGTCCCAAAGGTATTTATCACCTTCGATGTTGAACTGTGTGGTCAATTTACGGTGACCTGGTGCAGAGATGAAATAATGCACGTGTGCAGGACGTTGACCGTGACGAGAAATCTGGTTCAATACACCTTGTAGTGGGCCTTCAGGGTTCAAGCCATAGCCTACTGGCATAGTAGTTTGCGCAGTGTAGTTACCGTTTTCGTCAGACAAAATTGTACGACGTAGGTTGAAGTGAGACTGTGACTTGTCGAAGAACGAGTAGTTACCATGGCTGTTTGCATGCCACATTTCAACTTTCGCACCAGGAATGATGTCACCATCAGTATCTGTTACTGTACCGTCGATGATCAAAGTTGCAATTTTGCCTTCTTCAGAACCATCATCCATACGAGCGAAACCTACAGATTCAGGCGCACCAGCAACGTATAAAGGACCTTCAATCGTACGTGGCGTACCACCTGTCAAGCCAGCTTTAGCATCAGCTTCATCGGCACGAAGGTCAAGGAAGTGTTCAAGACCTACAGCAGAACCCATAAGTGCAAGTTCATCAGCCTTAGCGATATCGATCATAGTTTCGATACCTTTCCAAACTTCAGACTGGCTGAGATCAAGATCTTCGATTGCTTGGAACAAATCAGTAACCAAACGTACAAGAACTTGTTGTACACGTGGGTTTACTGGACCTTCAGAAGTGTCCACGTTACATGTTTTAACTACATTTTCAATTGTTTGGCGATCCATATAAATTCTCCTTGAATATGAATACTGGCTAATTGTGGCAAGCTATTCCTAAAAGCTGGCAAATGTTGCTAACCACATCCTTGTTTTAAAAACTAATCCTGTTCGTGTCGGTATCGACTAGCGATCATTTTCACGAATAGATGACGGGTGACGATTAAGTGCCATCACTTCAACATTCATGTATGGGTATAATGGCAACCCTTGTAAAATCTGGTGTAATTCTTCATTACTCTCGACATCAAAAATACTGATGTTGGAATACTGCCCTGTAATACGCCAAATATGACGCCATTTACCCTGACGTTGTAATTCCTGTGAGTAGGCTTTTTCAACAGCTTTGATTTCAGCTGCTTTATCTACTGGCATATCTAACGGAATATTGACATCCATGCGTACCTGAAAAAGCATATGTGCGACTCCTTTAAACCTTACTGGCGACGTAATTGATCGATTTTGTCTTCATCCACTTCAATCCCAAGACCTGAACCTGTTGGAACCTTAAGTTCAAAGTTTTCGTATTGCAGTGGAGTTTTGAGAATGTCCTGAGTCAGTAGCAATGGCCCAAATAACTCAGTGCCATAGGCAAGCGATTCAAATGTTGCAAAGGCATGTGCTGAAGCAATTGTCCCAATAGGACCTTCCAGCATCGTACCGCCATATAGATCAATACCTGCCAGTTTGGCAATTTTGGCAACTTCACATGCTTCAATCAGACCAGCAGACTGGTTAATTTTGACTGCAAAAACATCTGCACCATGCTGTTTAGCAAGACGATATGCACTATCTGGCCCAGTTAATGCTTCATCTGCCATAATGGCAACATCAAAACGCTGGGTTAAACGAGCAAGTGCATTCGTGTTTTCAATTGCACAAGGTTGTTCAATTAAATCAATGCCGCCATCTTGTAACTGTTGAATTCCTTTAATACATTCAATTTCAGACCAAGCACGATTGACGTCTACACGAATACTGATGTCATCACCAAGTGCTTTTTTAATCGCAATAACGTGATCAACATCTTGTTGTAATTTGTTAGCACCAATTTTTAATTTGAATGCATTGTGACGTTTAATCTCAATAAGCTGCTGTGCTTCAGCAATATCTTTCTCAGTATCGCCAGAAGCTAAAGTCCAAAGTACAGGCAAGGCATCACGTAAACGACCACCAAGTAACTCGCTGACTGGAACACCTAAGCGCTTACCTTGAATATCAAGCAAAGCCGTTTGAATCGCACATTTCGCAAAACGGTTACCATTAATGCTCTTACGAATCACTTTTAATGTTTGAGCAATATTTAAACCTTGGACTGATTTCAACAAAGGCGCGAAATAAGTTTCGACATTTGTCTTTACACTTTCCGGGCTTTCTTCACCATAGTTCAAGCCACCAATAGTGGTTGCCTCACCCCAGCCAATAAAACCATCGTCTGTTGTGATTTTTACCAAGACCAATGTTTGTGTACTCATCGTTGCAACAGAGAGCTTATGCGCACGAATTGTTGGTATATCAATCAGAATTGTTTCAATGGATTTATACATGGTCTTTTAGTGTCCAAGATATTCTTGCTTGTGTATACTTTAAAGGAATGGTTAAATTATGTGAAAGACTGTTTTTGCATTTTTATATATCTTTTAGGTATGGAGTTAGGGTATGGAATTACGTCATCTACGCTATTTTGTGGCGGTGGTAGAGGAGCAAAGCTTCACAAAAGCAGCCGAACGATTATTTATTGCTCAACCTCCTTTAAGTCGGCAAATTCAGAATCTAGAGCAAGAGCTTGGAATTCAGCTATTTGAACGAGGAAGCCGTCCTTTAAAAACGACTCCCGCAGGCGATTTCTTTTATCAGCATGCCATTAAACTTTTGTCGAATGCAGAGCAAATGGTGTCGATGACTCAGCGCATTAATGCTGTACAGACCACCATTCGTATTGGTTTCGTGAGCTCATTATTATTTGGTTTATTACCCCGAATTATTTATTTATATCGACAAAAGCACCCACATTTAAAAATTGAATTGATCGAAATGGGCACACAGGCCCAGGTAGAAGCTCTAAAAGATGGGCGAATAGATGTTGGATTTGGTCGTCTTAGAATCAGTGATCCTGCAATTAAACGTGTTTTATTACGCAATGAAAAACTAACCGTAGCAGTACACGCCAGTCATCCATTAAATCGATATAAAACTCAAGGTGTGCATTTAGCGGATTTAGTAGATCAAAATATCTTACTTTACCCTTCTACTGCCAAACCAAATTTTTCAACACATGTGCTTTCTATTTTTTCAGAGCATGGTTTAGAGCCACAAAAATTGACTGAAACGCGAGAAATTCAACTTGCTTTAGGTTTGGTTGCTGCTGGTGAAGGAGTTTGTATTGTGCCTGAGAGTACAAATAGTATTCAGTTAGCTCAATTAAATTACTTACCATTAATTGATCCAAATGCCCTTAGTTCAATTTTTATTACGATTCGAAACATGGAAGATAGCAGTTATATTTATGCTTTATTTGAAACGATTCGTCAAATTTATGATTATGAAGGTATTCGTTATGATGATACTGAAATAAATAATTATTAATTTACTTAGGCTATTTTTAATCAATATATCCTGCCTGCTAAATTTTAAAAGATCGTAGCACAGAGGTATTTTATAAGAGCTTTTGTGCTGCCACATTAGGTTATTAACCAGATGATATAAAATGAGTTTTTATGGAAGCTATACTTCTCTTACACTTGAGGGATGAAATTGATTTATAAAAATCTTAAATGCTTCTTTATAATTTTTTAACTGGAATATTTAAAATGACGTGTTTTATTTTTATTAGTTTACTTAGGCTATTTAAATCATTTTAAAGATTAACGTAACAAACCTTGTGGTTGTAATATGATGATTGCAGCGCCAATAAGCACAATCACCCCACCCAAAACATCCCAACGAGTTAGAATTACTTGATCAACAAAGCGCAGCCAAAGCAAGGCTGTGAAAATATAAACTCCACCATACGCTGCATAAATTTTACCTGAAGCAGCAGGATGCAATGTCAGTAACCAGACAAATAACATCAGGCTAATTGCCGTGGGCAACCAGAGCCATGCACTCCTCCCCTGATTTAAAATCAAATAAGGAAAATAACATCCAAGCAGTTCAGCAATTGCTGTAATAAGAAATAACCCAAATACACGAAGTATTTGGGCTATAGGTAAAATTTCATTCATAAATAATTATGCAGGTTCTGCGGTTTGATCTTCAAATACAGTAAGTTGTAGACCAACATCTTTCCCATTTTCTTTTTTAACGGTCACAGCAACATTGCCACCATATTCTGCTAACTCTCCAAACAGGATCATTTCAGCCAATGGTTTTTTCAAGTGCTCTTGAATCAGGCGTTGCATTGGACGAGCACCCATTAGACGATCATAACCATTGGTTGCTAACCAGTCACGTGCACTTTGATCCACTTCAAGCACCACTCTTTTATCATCAAGCTGTGCTTGCAATTCAGTTAAGAATTTATCAACCACAGATTCGATGACGACAGGAAGCAAGGCTTTAAATTGAATCACACTGTCTAGACGGTTACGGAACTCAGGTGAAAAAGCTCGTTTCATTGCTTCCTGATTGTCATTGCTGTTGTCTTGTTCAGTAAAACCAATGCTGCTTCGTGAGATACTCTCTGCGCCAATATTGGTGGTAAGAACTAAAATAACATTACGGAAATCAGATCTACGACCGTTATTATCGGTTAATGAGCCATGATCCATAATTTGCAACAACAAGTTATAAACGTCAGGATGTGCTTTCTCAATTTCATCAAGCAGCAACACGCAGTGCGGGTTTTTATGAATGGCGTCTGTGAGCAATCCGCCTTGATCAAAACCGACGTAACCAGGAGGTGCACCAATTAAACGAGAGACTGCATGACGTTCCATGTACTCAGACATATCAAAACGTACCAGCTCTACACCTAAAAGTTTTGCCAACTGTTTGGTGACTTCGGTTTTACCCACCCCTGTTGGACCTGCAAATACAAAACTACCTACAGGTTTATCTGGTGATTTCAAACCAGCACGTGACAGTTTAATCGCAGAAGCCAAGGCAGTAATTGCTTCGTCTTGACCAAAAACTACACGTTTCAAATCACGTTCAAGGTTTTCCAAAACAGTTTTATCATCTTTCGATACGGTTTTTGGTGGAATACGGGCAATTTTAGCAACAACATCTTCAATGTTTTCAACCGTAATCAGATTGTTATCTTCTTTTGGTTTTAAACGGCGCTGTGCCCCTGCCTCATCGATGACATCAATGGCTTTATCTGGCAAGAAACGGTCTGTAATGAATTTCGCTGCGAGTTCAACGGCTGAAACAAGCGCTTTATCGTCATATTCCACATGATGGAATTCTTCGAATTTGCTTTTCAACCCACGAAGAATGTCAATGGTTTCTGAAATACTTGGTTCATTGACATCAACTTTTTGAAAACGACGAGATAAAGCATGGTCTTTTTCAAATACCTGACGGTATTCTTGGAATGTAGTTGAACCAATGCAACGCAATGTACCATTTGCCAATGCAGGTTTAATCAGGTTTGATGCATCCATCGTGCTGCCCATACTTGAGCCTGCACCAATAATCATATGAATTTCATCAATAAATAAAATTGCATTTGGATTTTTTTTCAACGCAGTCAATAATTGTTTCAAGCGTTTTTCAAAATCACCACGATACTTGGTTCCTGCAACCAATGCGCCAATATCCAGACTATAAACTTCAGCTTTACTCAGTGGTTGTGGTGCTTTTCCATTCACAATCAGCCAAGCCAAACCTTCGGCAATTGAGGTTTTACCCACGCCAGGATCACCTACAAGAAGCGGGTTATTTTTGCGGCGACGGCAAAGAATCTGTGCGGTACGTTCAATTTCTTTTTCACGACCAATGAGCGGATCAGTTTTACCTTTGGCAGCTTCAACATTTAAATTGGTTGTATATTGTTCTAAAGGGCCTGCTGCCGCGTTGGTGGTTTCACCTTCAAGATCGTCAGATTCTTCTTCAACCTGAATTTCTTCTTTACGCGAACCATGAGAAAGATATTGAGTCAAAGTTAAACGATTAATTTGATGACGTTTTAATAAATAAACTGCAAAAGTATCTCGTTCAGAATACATAGCAACAAGGACATCTGCACCTTCTACAGTACGGTCTCCGCCGCTAGATTGCACATGGAAAATCGCACGTTGCAAAATACGATCAAAACTTTCAGTTGGATGTGGTGCCTGCTCACTATTTTCGCCAAGTTTTGGCGTATGCTGTTCAACATATTCTTCCAACTCTTTACGCAACGTAACAACATCTGCACCACATGCTTTTAAGGCATTAACCGCAGAATCATTGTCGAGCAATGCAAGGAGTAAATGTTCAACCGTCAAAAACTCATGTCTCTTTTGCCGAGCCATGCTTACAGCTAAACGCAATGATACTTCTAATTGGCGACTGAGCATGTTGACCCCCTTATTATGATTTTGGCTCAATCTGACAAAGTAATGGATGACCTTGTGACCGAGCGTAATTATTTACCTGATTTGCTTTTGTCTCAGCAATATCTCGAGGATAGACGCCTGCGACACCTTTCCCCTCATAATGTACAGTTAGCATTACTTGAGTGGCTTGGTCAAGATTCATTGCAAAGAATTCTTGTAAAATTTCAATAACAAAGTCCATAGGTGTGTAATCATCATTCAACAACACCACAGCATACAATGGAGGACGCTTTAGTTCGGGCGGAGCCGTTTTGACAGCGAGGTCAGAATCAGGATGCTCGTCAGACTGATCATGCAAAGACGGGTTGAAATGCCAGTCGACATATCCTGATTGCTGAAAGGTCATTTTGACATCATTTAGACAAATTTTTCGTTTCATGTTTGCTGTCATATCTAATTTCATGGTTATTGTGCTCGGGCTTCTGCTTGTGGAACTTCGGAAACGAAAGCTGATGTATTTTTCACTTCTTCTCCACGTAACCAGCTAAAGCGTTTAACTTCCGACACAGAACCATTTAAATGAATTTCAATATATTGTGGCACAAAGTCTTTTGGCATCGTCCAGCGCCCTGTAAGGCGTTCAAAGTCCATAAAGTTGAATTGGCTGTCTTCCATAGGTACAGCCAACACCTCAGTACCACGAATCAGACGAATTTCAACTGAACCAACTGCACGACTGTTATTTGGACTAATTTGTGCCAAATCAAGCTGATATTCATAGGCATTTTCAGGTAATGGCTTAACACTTAAATTTTGAATGCTTAGACTTAAACCGCCACGTTGCCGTAAAACATCGCGATAAATTTTACTTTGCGATTGTGCAATCGATAAATCATCTTTGGTTTTTTTCAAAACTGCTGTCAAGTCATTGGTATTGCTCACAGCAATATCACGTTCCTGAATCGCCATGTTATAACTTTTATTGAGATTACTCAGGTTGTCTTTTTGCTTTTGTACGATCCCGACCAACTCCTGAGCGTCAGCATCGTAACCAACCACTGACAAACCTTGTCGATGCCCTACAGAATACCCCAGTATTGTTCCACCACATAGCAGCACAACACCAGCCAATATCAAAAATTTATTGGATTGTAAAAAGGGAGCTTTTGGCTCAGAGTATGAATCTAAAGGATTATTCGATTCTGTAGTTTGATCTGTCATCTCGAATGCTCAATTTTTTACTGTGCCATCACAATAATGGCACTTCTTTTTGCTTTAAAAAAATTATGGTAATAAACCAATACCTGCCAAGCCTTCATCTTCTGCAAAACCGAACATAATGTTCATATTTTGCACGGCTTGCCCTGCTGCACCTTTCACCAGATTATCTTGCGCAGATAACACGATCAGTTTGTTTGGATGAGGTTTATGCAAAGCAATACGTAACTGGTTTGCACCACGCACACTACGGGTTTCTGGCGAACTACCCGCTGGCATAACATCTACAAATGGCTCGTTGGCATAAAACTGCTCGTACAAGGCTTGTAAATCGGTCTGAGCACCTGCTTCAGTCAAGTCCACATAAATGGTGCTTAACATACCGCGAATCATTGGCACTAAGTGCGGAATAAAAATCACGTGTTCAAATACACCAGTTTTACCCGAAATATTTTCAAGTGCCTCTACAATTTCAGGATGATGGCGATGCCCTGCAACCCCATAAGCCTTGAAGTTATCGGCATTTTCCGAGTAGATCATGCCAAGGCTAGCTTTACGACCAGCACCTGAAACACCCGATTTTGCATCAATAATAATACTTTCAGGTTTAATGAGGTCTTGTGCTGCTTTTAATACAGGTGCCAAACCAAGCTGTACAGTTGTTGGATAACAACCCGGGTTACCAATCACGTTGGCTTGTTTGATTTTGTCGCGATTTAACTCAGACAAACCATAAACCGAGTCTTTTAACAACTCAGGGCAAGCATGTTGCATGCCATACCATTTCTCAAATTGTTCAAGGTTTTGTAAACGGAAGTCAGCCGCCAAATCAATCACTTTGGTGTTTGCTTCGGTCAGTGCTTGAGCATGTTGCATGGCAACCCCATGCGGTGTCGCAAAAAACACCACATCACACTGTTTCAGCACGTCAATATCTAAATCAGAAAATTCTAGATCGGTATGCCCACGTAAATTTGGAAACATATCGGCAACACGTTTACCAGCTTCAGTCCGTGAAGTGAGAACTTGCACTTGAGCTTGCGTATGTCGAAGTAAAATACGCAAAAGTTCAACACCTGTATAACCCGTGCCACCCACAATACCCACTGAAATCACTTTGTGTTACCTCATGCTGTACTTTAAAAAAATAGGTCTAGTATGACAGGAAGATTGGCTTTTCTAAACCTATTTCATAATCAACTGGATAGATTTTTCAAGCCTTAAATCAAAATCGCTTTAACCTAGCCACCAATTTGACCACTGAAATTTTTTCAATATCTGCCGATGTTGCTGAAAATTGGCGTCGTGTCGGGCAACTTCCTGCCAAAATTCAGCACTATGGTTAAAATGGCGTGTATGCACAAGTTCATGCACACAGACGTAGCGAATAATTTCTTTGGGTAATAAAACCAGCGCGGCATTCAGCATAATTTTGTGCTGAGTACTACAACTTCCCCAACGTGACTTGGCAAAACGTATCTGATAAGACTGGTAAGGCAAGCCGATCTGCTGGCTCACATCTTCAAGAAATTCGGGTAAGGTATTTTTGGCATGGGCAATCACAAAACTTTTTAAAGCTTTGGCAGCCTGTTGCTGATGTAAATAAACACAGTTATTTTCAGGTTCAAAAACAAAATTTTGTTGCTGTAAGCGCGGTACAATTGCCAGTTGAGGAAAGTTGAATAAGTCCAAACTATCAGGAAAATCAGCAGGTTTTTGTTGTTGGATTTTTTGCCAAGTGTCTTGTAGCCAAGGCTGTGAATCTTCTAAGAATTGTTGAACCTGTTTTTGTTTGCAGCGCAATGGAACTGTTAGACGAATCTCATGTGTGTAGACACGCAAGCGCAACTGGGTTGCCCTCGCGTGACGTACAATTTTAATTTCAGGTAGCGTAACCTGCGACATGGTTAAACTGCGAAACGCTCTTCAATGCCATCGTTAGTGGCAACAATCGCAATATCAGCCTTGTTTAACGCAAAAATACCATTGGTCACGACACCTGGAATGTTATTGATGGTTTTCTCAAGTTCTAGTGCATCTAGAATATTTAAGTTATAAACATCCAGAATCACATTACCATTGTCGGTAATCACTGCTTGTTCCTGATCATCTACACGAAATACAGGATCACCACCCAAAGACACCAGTTTACGTGCAACAGCTGAACGCGCCATAGGAATCACTTCAACAGGAAGCGGGAAATCACGTCCAAGTTGCTCAACCCATTTTGAATCATCAACGATACATACAAATTTTCGGGCAATTGATGCCACAATTTTTTCACGAGTTAATGCCGCACCGCCGCCTTTGATCATATGCAAATGACGGTCAATTTCATCGGCACCATCAACATAGGCATCGAGACTTCCCACCTGATTCATATCAACAACTTCAATCCCTAGCTTTGTTAAACGCTCGGCAGTTGCTTTTGAACTTGCCACAGCCGCTTCAAGTTGTAGTTCTGGTAACAAGTCAATTAAAAAGTTAACTGTACTGCCTGTACCAACACCTAAAATGCCGCCTCTAGGCAAATGTTTCAATGCGGCTTGTGCTGCAGCTTGTTTTTTCGCATCTTGGGTTGCATATAGACTCATAATGGTTTTAACTCAATATCTCAAATGATGAAAGATTTAGCGTAATTTAGCCGCCCAAAAGACAAGCGGTTTGTTACAATGTAAATCTATTTTAAACTGTTAAATGGAAGATGAACATGTTGTTTCGCTTGGTAAGACAAATTTTACAAGCAACAGTCTATGACGTTGCAATTGAATCTCCTCTCGAAGCGGCACCACGAATTAGTCAAAAACTCAATAATAATATTCGTCTGAAGCGTGAAGATTTACAACCTGTTTTTTCTTTCAAGCTGCGTGGTGCTTATAACCGTATCAGCCAACTTCCTAAAGAACAGTTAGAACGTGGTGTGATTACGGCTTCGGCAGGTAACCATGCACAAGGTGTGGCATTGTCTGGCGCAAAACTCGGTATTCCAGCGATTATTGTCATGCCGCAAACCACGCCAGATATTAAAGTTCAAGCTGTAAAACGTCTTGGTGGACAAGTGGTTTTACATGGTGACGCTTTTGATGCAGCCAACAAATATGCTCAGCAACGCGCGCAAGAAGAAGGTCTAACGTTCATTCCCCCATATGACGATGAACTGGTGATTGCAGGTCAAGGCACAATTGCCAATGAGATTCACCGTCAATGGCGCGAAGTCGACTATATTTTTGTTGCTGTTGGTGGTGGCGGTCTAATTTCAGGCATTGCCGCATACTTCGGTGAAGTTGCACCTCATGTCAAAGTTGTCGGCGTTGAATATGATGAATCAGCCTGTTTAAAAGCAGCATTAGCAGCCAATGAACGTGTTGTTCTACCTCAAGTGGGTTTATTTGCCGACGGTACAGCAGTTGCACAAATTGGCGCACTGCCATTTGATATTTTGCGTATGGACAAATCAGATGGTTCAGGAAAAATCATTGAGCCTGAAATCATTACCGTCAATACTGATGAAATCTGTGCAGCAATCAAAGACACTTATGATGAAACTCGCAGTATTGTCGAGCCATCGGGTGCTATGGCACTTGCAGCAATCAAAAAATTTGTGGCTGAAACCGGTATTCAAGGCAAAAACATGGTGTCTATCGTGTGTGGCGCCAACATGAACTTTGACCGTTTACGCTACATTGCAGAACGTACCGAACTTGGTGAACATCGCGAAGCAATTTATGCAGTGACTATTCCTGAAGAAAAAGGGTCTTTCCTGAACTTCTGCCGTGCCTTGCAAGGTCGCAACATTACCGAATTTAACTACCGTTGTAATGATGAACATTCAGCGCAAGTCTTTGTCGGCATTAGCTTAAAAGGTGGTCAGGCTGAACGCAAAGAAATCTTTGAGTCGCTCAAAGCCAATTACGATGTGGACGATTTATCTGATGATGAAGTCGCAAAATTACACATCCGTTATTTGATTGGTGGGCATGCCAACATCAACAATGAGCGTCTGTTCCGTGTCGAATTCCCTGAACGCCCAGGTGCATTACTAACTTTCCTAGAGCGTTTAGGACCAAACCATAACATTACCTTATTCCACTACCGTAATCACGGTGCGGCTGAAGGTCGTGTACTTGTTGGTTTACAGGCGACAGATGCAGATGAACAACCAGACGTATTAATTGAAACATTAGAAAAGATTACTTATCCGTATGAAGAAATTAGCCAAAACTTAGGCTACAAACGCTTCTTAAAATAAGTTGCTTGAAACAAAAAACCGATGCCTCATGCATCGGTTTTTTGTTTTTGGCGAAGTTTATTGCTTTTAAAGTGTATTTAAACTGAAGCTCTGACTATAGCTTTAACTACCTATATACTGATTTTTTGTGGTTTATATATCATGCCAATGTTTAAACCCAATAAAAGTTTTTAGATTGACTGTTTGTTTGCAGTCATGTCTGCGGTATGCCTGGCTGAATGATGATCAGGGATTACAACACAGTTAAACTCATTACTAAGGTATTTAGTTCTTTATTTGACTTAATTTAACCGCAGTATTGAAGAAAAGCTCTTTGAATTATTTTATGACTCGAATTAATTGATGGTTTAATTTTAGTTTTTGAGTAAGTTTAAACTATGAAATACTTAGGCTATTTAAATTTTGTTTATAAAAAAACCATGCTTAGCATGGTTTTTTTAATGTGGGAAAATTTAGAACCAATCCATCAAGGAAACACCCACCCCGATGTAATTAGCACGATGGTTATAGTCAATCAAACTTTCACCATAACCACTAAAGTACTGAATTTGACCACGTAATTTACCTTTAATCGGGAATGTCCAGTCAAACTGTACTGCACCATGCGATGCATCGCCTGTACGTAAAGAGTGGCGTAACATTAAAGAGAAGTCATAGTCATTTACGCGGTAAAATGCCGTAATATCGCCGCGCCCCATATAATTTTCAATATCAGGGTTGTTATCATCCCGCGTATTTTCAGGAATTCGATACCATGGGCGAATCATAATGGCAAAATTGTCACGTTCAAAACCAAAGTTTAACATGACACGATTCCAGCTACGCGAAAATGGATCGGCACGCCCATTGGACTGATGGTTAAAACTTACGCCAAACAAACGACCATCTAGTCCCATCAGGTTATAGTTGGTGCGAAAAATCAGGCTTGCTTCAGGTTCATAGTTGGTTTCCCGAAATGGGCGTGAATTTTCTGCATTATAGACTTGCCAACGTGACGACTGAGTATAACCAATCCATAAATCACCATTGTCACCAAAGATGTTTTCCCATGCTTTGGTTTTTAAAGACAACTGGAATTTGGATTCTGTGAACTTCAGATCTTGCCGCTCGGTCACAGTATTCAACGGATTTGGGCTGCTCGGGTATACATTACGATTGCTTGTCCAAAAAATTGGTAACACATAAATCGGTTTATATCCCCGAATATTCCATGTACCCAATTTGCTTTTTTCAGACAATTCCCAACGGCTGTCTAGCAAAGAGTTTTGGGTATTCAAAGGTTGCCGCGCATCATTTGAATAAATATAGTGCAAAGAGCGGGCGAGCTTTTCTTTTAAGCTGGCATCTTCTGTGCTGCTTTGCGCCACTGTTGTAGCAGGCACAGACATGAGCTGACTTGGTTGAGTCGCTGTCTCGGTCAAAGCATTTAAAGGCGCATTATCTTGTAAGAGCTTCGGTTTAAAATAGCTGTCATAACAGGCCAGACGGTCAGAATCAGCGATAATTCCTGCACAGGCCTGCCCACTGGTAGGATGAAAATTTTCTGATGTTTTTTCTTCAGCAAAACTCATAGAGCAACACAATAACCCGCCACCAAGCACTGGAATAAATCGCAGTGCCTGATAAGTACGTTCAATCGCTTTGAACGACATATGTTGAATCTCCAACAGATTAATTGACTTGTTGAATCTCAAAACCTAGTTGTTCCAGTTGCTCTCGTTTGGTAAATGGTGCAACAACCGCTTTTACTGCTTTATGGTTAAGCAAATATTGCTCTACAACACGTTTTAAATCATCTAATGTGACTGCCAATATTTGTGCACGTAGCTGGGTTCTAAATGCAGGTGAACGTTTGTGTAACAACGCATAACATGCACTAATCGCTTCACCTGCTGGAGAACCTGGTTTATCCATACCAGCAATCAAGCCCAAAATCGCCTCTTCAAGCTGATGCGGTAACTGTGGTGCAGTCATCAACCAATTCAAGCTCGCTTCAAAATCTTGGAAAGTTTCAGTGAGACGCGGGTCACGGTAGCTATAGAAACGGAACGCACAGGCATTGCCATCGTAACTTGCGCCACCACCATACGCACCACCCTTTTCACGAATCGCGCTATGTAAGAAACCATTGCGCAAGTAGCCTGCCAAGACCATAAATACCGCAGCGTCAGGATGTGATACTTCTACAGCCTGATAAGCAGCCGAACAGAATTGTACATTGGTCTGAATGAGCCATGCCTGATCTTGCTTAGAATCTTCACGGCGTACTGTACTTAATTCGATTGGCTCATGAGAAAATTCAACTTTATCCCAAACATCCTGTACATGCTCAACCAATGTTTGACTGTGCATGTCTTCACAAACCAGTAAAAATTGTTTTGGTGCTTGCAATAACAACTGATGAATATTTTTTAATTCCTGAATAAAATCAGTATAAGCCTGTTCATCTTTTTGAATTTTTTCAATCAGCTCTATCAGCCAGTTCAAAGCACCCAGACCTGTGTTGAAATAATCACGCTCTGCTAAAGCACTCATGTGACGCGAAGCAATCTGCATAGCATAACTGTGTCCTGAGCCAGACAAACGTGATTGCCAACGTGTTTTACGCTGTTGCAACAATTCTAAAATACGGTCTTTTTCATCGAAACGTAGTTTTTCAAACGCCAGTTTCAATAAACCAATCGCATCAAAACGATCTGCCAAAGACTTCGTGGTTAAAGTTAAAAATGCACTGATCTGATTTTTATCATTCAAACCGCTACGTAATGAAGCTCCCATGCCCAAACCACCACTCACAGCAGTTTGTACATGTTGAAGCGCCAAGTAGTCATACTCACCAGCACCAACTTCGCCAACTAAAATTGACAGTAAGTTGAAATATGGCGATTGCACCACAACATCTGGAATTTCAACAATCACTTGTTGATAGTACAAACCATTGGTTCCTGCATGGTATAAATGCAACGGCATATCGTGGTTATTGCTAATAATTTCGCGCAACTCACCTTGTACAATCTGGATTTCAGCTGGAATGTCTTCTAAACCGACTTTAGGTAACAGCTCAAGATTATCTGGTGTTTCCTGACGTTTGTTGAGTGCTTCTGTATTAGCAATAATCTCAGCGCGATCAGCGTCTGTTAAATTCGCTTCAATCTGGTCTAAACGTGCCTGTTCCAGTTGTTTTTCATGCGCTGATTTATTGGCATCTGGCACTAAAGTCAGCTGCACACAGTGTGTATTATCAAGCAAATAGGTTTGTATTAGTTTAGACAACCACATTGGGTCTTTCAGTTCTTCTTTCACAGCTTCCATAGCCGCATCAACATCCCATACATGTACAGGATCACTGTGATGAATCGCGCTACTTAAACCATTTAAAATCAGACTTAAACCATACGGCGTACCATCTCCACCGACTTCACGCTGATGTAATTCAATCTGATGTAAAATTGAATCAACCATCTTGGAATCAACAGGTTTAGAAGCAGCTTCTTGCAGTATGTTTAATACGCCCTCTTTAAACGTTTGGGCATGTTCAGGATCTGAGCCCTGTACCGCACAGTAAAAGGTCATTTCAAAGTTGCTGTCATCGACGCCCATAAATGGACCTGTAGAATCGGCATAACCACACGTTTCCAAATAATGGCGCAGTGGTGATGCAGAATTTTCCAGTAAAATACCTTCAACCAGGCGCATACCTAAACGCAGTTTAATATCACTGGCTTCAGGCAATAACCACGCAAGTACATGATAAGTTTTACCTTTGAGGTCTTCTGCATCGACTGCATAAGTTTCAGTGACTTCAATCGGTGCGGCCAAGCGCTGTTCTGGAGTCGAGTGTAAAGTTCGCCCTGCCTGGAATTTATGCAATACCTGAGTTTCAATCTGCTCTTGTAACTCATATGCAGTTTGATCACCAAAGGTCATAAACACGGCGTTACTTGGGTGATAATGTGTTTGATAGAACTCAAGCAGTTCGCCATAGGTCAAATCTGGGATATCTTTTGGGTCACCGCCAGAGTTGTAATGATAGGTCGTCGTCGGGAATAAATGATGCGCCAGTTGATGGTAAAGCTGATCTGAAGGCGAACTCATTGCACCTTTCATTTCATTAAATACCACGCCTTTAAATACAGGCTTGCCTTGCTCATCTAACTCGACCCGAATCCCTTCTTGGGCAAAATCTAAAGGATTGAGGTTTGCAGCAAATGCTGCGTCAAGGTAAACAGCAAGCAGATTTTGAAAATCTTTTTTGTTTTGTGTTGCAAATGGATATGCTGTCCAGTCTGCTGAAGTGAACGCGTTCATAAACGTATTTAATGAACGGCGAATCATTAAAAAGAACGGATCGCGCACAGGAAAACGCTCTGAACCACAAAGCGCTGTATGTTCCAAAATATGGGCTTCGCCTTTAGAATCCATTGGCTGGGTACGAAACGCAACTAAAAATACATTTTCATCATTTTGACTGGCTAAATGATAATGCACAGCACCAGTCACTTTGTGTTTATATTCATAAACATCGATGTCTAAAGCCTCAACATGATGCTGACGTAACAGCTGAAACGCGGGATGAATCGTTTGAGTAATGGTTTCAGTGACATCTACAGTCATGTGCTCTCCTAAATAAAAATCATCATCAATCATATTTTGGTATTATGCGACAGATACTCTAGATTTTCATGTAAAAACTTGAGTATTTTGGTTTTATATCATGCAAGCGCAGATCAGATTTACAACGAAAAATAACCCCTTTCATCCATGTAAAAATACAAAGTGTAGATGACAATGAAAAAATCTTACTTATTTGCAATCTCTTGTCTTATTTCAAGCAGCTTATATGCAAGCCCCAACTGTGATCAGCTTGCCAAAATTGCTGAGAACAATGGTGGAGTACAAGGTCTCTACAAGGTAAAAAGCCTAAAAGGCTTGCGTAGTTATTTTTATTCTGCCCCATCAGAACAGTGCAAAAGCAAAAATGTGTTTATTATTTCTAAAGATACAGTGTTTATGTATCAAAAAGTCAAAAATGAAAATCAATGGTGGATGTATGTGATGTATACCGCCAATGACGGCGTGACAGATACTCAAGGTTGGGTCAAAGTAAGGGATTTCGATAAGCTTGCAGGACGAACTAGCCCGCATTTAGACTGAATACACTGAGAACACAAAATCTGAAACTTTGTTATTCAAGTAATTGTGGTTTGAAACTGATGATCGTATCTGCAATATCCTCTGCCGATACATCATCAGTTTCAGGATAAAAATGAGATTGGTGACATCTAGCATTTCAGAAAGTTGAATTAACTGTTCAATATCAGCATCTAGCTCTGCGTCTGAACCTTCTGCATTCATAATACGTATAATCAAATTAATGAGTTCTTTACGATTAAGTCGACTCATTTTCTTACTATTTCAATATCATCGAATCTGATTTTCAGTTTTAACCAATAATCGTGTTAAACATTCAATCGGATTTTTCAAAAAAATTTCTTCTTGTGAGTCTCTTATAATGAAAATAAAAGGAATTTATAAAAGAGGCTTGATATTCTAAATGCGTTTTTGTGTTAAAATTCATCAACAAAACTTAGGCTATTTAGTGACTAAAACAACCTTAAAAATGGTCAGCACAATAAAAAACCTAGCCATTATTACTGCTTAATTCATTATTTTTGAATAAAAATCCACTTTTACAGTCAAAACCTGAATTTTATTCATCTTAACTACTGTATTGTTTTCGCTTAGTGTAAAATGTTCAGCCTTAAAAACTTGCAATGAGCCCACACATGTCAAAAATTGCCCTTTTTGCACTTGGTAATGCCCTGATTGACCAAGAATTTCAGGTTTCCGATGACTTTTTAGCAACACAAAATTTGCAAAAAGGTACCATGCAACTGGCTGATGGTGAGGCTCAGACACGTCTTTATACAAATTTACAAGCCTCTCAAACCTATAAAGGTCAAGCGAGTGGTGGTTCCGCTGCCAATACAACTGTCGCATTTAGTGCTTTAGGTGGCCGTGCCTTTTATGGTTGCCGCGTGGGTCACGATGAACTCGGTCAGACCTACCTTGATGGTTTAAATGAAGCAGGTATCTTCACAGCTCAACAATCTATTAGTGAAGGTGTAACAGGAACCTGTATGGTTCTGATTACTCCAGATACTGAACGCACTATGCATACCTATTTAGGGATTACCGCAGAGCTGTCTGTCGATCAAATCGACTTTCAACCTTTAGAACAAGCGCAGTGGCTATATATTGAAGGTTATTTATCTACCAGTGATACTGCTCGCCACGCGGTTGCCAAAGCACGCGAAATTGCCAAAGCCAATGATGTCAAAATTGCATTGTCTTTGTCTGATCCAGCTATGGTGCAATATGCTCGTGCAGGTTTAACCGAGTTATTGGCTGACGGTGTGGACTTGTTGTTCTGTAACGAACAAGAAGCCTTGATGTTTACCGAAACTGCTGACTTGGATGCAGCATTAGCTGTTTTACTAGAAAATAATCAAAATGTTGTGATTACTCTAGGTGCAAAAGGTGCACTGGTTGCGAGCCAAAACGAAAAAATTCATGTAGAAGGTCGTAAAGTCAAAGCTGTTGATACCAACGGTGCGGGCGATGCTTTTGCAGGTGCATTCTTATATGCGATTCACCAAGGTTCAAACCTAGAACAAGCAGCTGAACTTGCAATTTTAATTTCAAGCGAAGTTGTAGCTCAGTTTGGCCCACGTCTCGCAATTGAAAAATATGCTAGACTACAGCAAAGCATCGAACTGGATCTTGCATAATGACCCACAAAATTTGCATGACTGAAGATATTCCTGAACGTGAAGCACGTGCCTTTGACAATGATAAAGGCGAAACTATTTTTGTGACTCAACGTGATGGAATGTTTTACGCATATAAAAACCTGTGCCCACATTTGCAAGTTGAACTTGAATTTCTAGAAAATCAATTTTTAGATCAAGATCAGGAATTTATCCAATGCTCTACTCATGGTGCGTTATTTAATGTAGAAACAGGTGAATGTATTTCTGGACCATGTCTGGGCGAATCCCTACAAAAAGTAGAGCTTCGGATACATTCAGATGGCGGTATTTACTTGTCTTGAGTTGCTCATGAGCAGTTTACATGCTTTTCTGACCAGTTATGAATTGATGCCATTTCACGCCAGTGTGATGGCATTGGTGATTTTGAGCCTGGTTGAAACAGTCGGGTTTTATTTGGGTGGACGCCCTTTCGCCTCGTTAAAACACCTGTTTCCACATATCATCAAAACGCCACTGTTAGACATCAAATTTTCAAAACTCCTGATTGTGGTTTTTTTTCTGATTAATTTCAGCTTTGCTGGTTATTTTTTGCAACTGTTCTTTTTTGCATATCAAAATCATTTTGCGCCTGTTGTCTATCTGCTTCTACCCGCACTGGTGATTGCCCTATTTTTTACTGTGTTTATGATTCACTGTTTAGATCAGGTGATTCGACCGAAATTTGAGAGCAAACAAAAAAACCTGATTGGTCGACTTGCTACGATTTGCAATGGCAATGCTCGTCCTGAAAGTACAGCTCAAGCCCGTGTGCGCGATGAATATGGACAATTGCATTATGTACAGGTTCGTTCAGAGTTTGGAGAACTTGAACTCAACTCGCAAATTATTTTAATTCGTAGACGCGAATCTTATTACATCGCTAAAAAAATTGTCGAATCGAATCATTTATTTGACGATGATATGTTTAGCCATCACGATGCCTAAGCACAACCACGATTTAACTTGTCGAAAGCCGATTTGAGTCATACAATCCAGCATCTTTTTTGGCGTTTACCGCCATTTGTCATTAAAATACAAGATGTAAGGTTATCTCATGAAAAAACAACTTGGAAAGCTCGCCTTTAAACTTTCAGGTTGGACATATCATCTTCAAGACGACATTCTTGAGGACAAACAAGTAATTATTGGTTTTGAACATACATCCATGCTTGATGGTGTCTTATCTATATCACTCTTTCAAATTTTGGGTTTACAAACCCATACCTTAATGAAAAAGGAACTATTTAAAGGCCCTATGGCACCCCTGCTCAAAGCTGTAGGTGCGATTCCTGTTGACCGCAAAGCCAAACAAGATACAGTTTCACAAATGGTGGAACTTTTTCAAAGCAATAATAAATTTAATCTGGTGATTGCACCTGAAGCCACACGTGCCAAAAATGGTGAACCCCGCAAACCAATCCGCACAGGTTTTTGGCATATTGCCAAAGCAGCAAATGTTCCAATTGTGATGATGTATGCCAACCCCAAAACCAGACAAGGGGGCATTATTGGAAAAATTTACCCGCATGATTTTGATCAGGACATGCAAACGCTTAAAGACCTTTACAAAGAACTCGCAGAGCTGGATATTGTTATTCCAGAACCCAAAAACACATAAGCTTTATAGGGATTTACCGAAATCTTCTTGGTGAAATAAAAGTGATTATGCTAAAATCACGCAGTTTTTTGATCTGGTATAGACCAATCTTTTGAGGAGCATATTTACATGGCGGGTCATTCCAAGTGGGCAAACACAAAGCATCGTAAAGCAAAACAAGATGCCAGCCGTGCTAAAGTTTTTACCAAATATATCCGTGAAATTGTAACCGCAGCAAAATTGGGCGGTGGCGATGCAGCAAGCAACCCTCGTTTACGTGCTGTGGTTGAAAAAGCTTTATCGGTAAATATGACTCGTGAAGCAATTAACCGTGCCATTCAACGTGGTGCTGGTGGTGAAGATAACGACGATTTAAACGAAGTAACATATGAAGGTTACGGCGTAGGTGGTGTTGCAGTACTGGTTGAAACCATGACTGATAACTTAAACCGTACTGTTCCTGATGTTCGCCATTGTTTTAGCAAAACCAATGGTAACTTGGGCACCAATGGTTCTGTATCTTACCTGTTTACTAAACGTGGTGAAATTACATTTGAAGATGTGTCTTTAGAAGATAAAATCATGGAAGTGGCTTTAGAAGCTGGTGCAGATGATATCGAAATTGATGAAGACGAAATCTTGGTGATTACCTCACCTGAAAGCTTTGGTACAGTACAAGATGCTTTAACTGCGGCTGGCTTAAAATCTGACAATGCTGAAGTGGTTATGAGTCCATCGACTAAAGCTGAAATTACAGACATCGACCAAGCCAAACAAATCATGAAAATGATTGATATGCTTGAAGATCTAGATGATGTTCAAAACGTTTATACCAACGTTGAATTTTCTGATGAAGTTCTTGCACAGCTAGATGCTTAATTCGCTTGCTTCAGCTAAAAACGAGATTTAAAATTTTAAATCTCGTTTTTTTATGTTTACACAATCAATATATGAAACTTAAGCAAAATTAAGAATTATAAAAAAATCATTATTATCAAAATTTTACCAACCGAAACACACTAAGCTGCACATCATATCCGACCTTTACACTATTGCCCATTCATAAAAAATGGGAACTTACACATGCTGAATAAAGTACCTCAGGTCACTTTAATTTTCTGGCTGATAAAAATTGCTGCTACAACACTTGGTGAAACGGCGGGAGATGCTCTCTCAATGTCACTCGATTTGGGGTATATCCTCAGTAGTGCTATTTTTTTCTTGCTCTTTGCTTTTTTTGTGAGCCTACAGATTAAAGCTAAACAATATCATCCATATCTTTACTGGCTCACCATTATTACCACGACAACATTAGGCACAACAATTGCAGATTTTGTCGATCGTTCACTAGGTATTGGGTACTTCGGTGGAAGCTTGTTATTGCTTACACTTTTATTGTGTTCGCTCGCAATCTGGTATTACAGTGATCGTTCTCTTTCCGTGCAAAATATTCGATCCACGAAAACCGAGATGTTTTACTGGGTGACCATCATGTTTTCACAAACGCTGGGAACAGCCTTGGGAGACTGGGTTGCGGACACTCAAGGCTTAGGCTATTTATATTCTGCGATTATTTTTGGCAGTATGCTACTGCTGCTCACTCTGGGCTACTTTTGGACAAAGATCTCACACACATTTCTGTTTTGGAGTGCGTTCATTCTTACTCGCCCATTAGGCGCCGTTTTAGGTGATTTTCTGGATAAACCGATTTCTCATGGTGGTTTAGACCTAAGCCGTTTTGGGGCATCATTCGTTCTTATTGTATTGATGTTTATCTTTATTTTTATTTCCACACGTGCTTCAAAAGCAAATACATAAATCCGAAATAAATAAGGAGATCACATTGATTTGATCTCCTTGATTTTAATTAAATACACAACAACACTACAGCAAAAATAGAAAAACAGATACCTGACAGATAATAGATATGTGGCGTATAGCGCTGTAAATATTGCAAGCATTGTGGTCGGGTCAGCCATGTCACTACACTGATATTCCAAATCAAAACGACCATCACCATCCAGATACTTATGGAAATTTTATAAACAGCACTGGTCTGCTGTGGAAGTAAAATCATTAGACTACTATAAAACATCCAGTTTTTAGGATTGAGTAAACTTGATTGTAGCCCCATCCCAAGTAAAGATTGCCAAGTCACCTCAGCATTCATCTGCTGATGTACTGACTGTTCTAAGTTCAAATGATGGTGAGCGTAGCGAAGACACAGCCATGAAAGATAAAATAAATACAGCGCTCCCACATAGCGCAACCCAAACAAGAAATTCGAACTCAACTGCCCAAGAGTATTAAGCAACACCATCAACACCCCAAGAATCAAGGCATTACCCAATGCGATTCCCCAAGCAACTCGATAAGCTGCCCGATGTGAATAACGCAGTAATGTCGTTAATAACAGGAAGAAATCGGGGCCTGGAGAAAGCAAAGCAAGAAAATGTGTAACGGCAATAACAACAAAAAAATTCATAGCGCACTCAAATACTGACGTGGCTTGAGCTTAGGAAATTGCTGAACAATTTTATTGTAAAAAAGTGCGGGAAAAACCTTGCTGATACTGTTTCGGAGTCACACCAGCATGCGCCTTAAAGACTTTATGAAAATGACTTTGATCACTAAAACCCAGATCGGTTGCGAGCGTACTAATTTTTGCGCCTGTTTTTAATGCTTGACGAGCTTGATGAATTTTAAGATTAACTTGAAACAAATGCGGGGTTAAACCAAGATTAGCTTTAAATAAGCGAATGACCACATAACGACTAACACCAATTTTCTCTGCAAGTTGCTCTAAAGATAAAAAACCTTGTGCATTTTGGCAAAGGGTTATCAGCAGGTGTAAATGTTGATGAAAATAAGCATGTTGCGGTAATTGTTGCCAGTCGATATATGGAAATAAGAGCTGTGTGAGACACTCGATTAATACTTGTTCTTTTTCTGTAATTAACACATCTGAATCAAGCAATGTCTGATTCATCTGACAAAATGCTTGATAAGTCACAGAGCCATGTAGCACAAGAGGCTTGAGCTGCGGCATCGGCATTTTTTCGAGCAATAAACAATGCACTTCACTCGATAATTGTTCTAACCAAGTTGCATCAACATGCAACATTTGGTAACTCCAGTGCTGATGCTGCACTGGATTACAAGAATGCTCAATATGTGCAGGAATAACAACAAGGCTTCCTTGCTGAATGGTCACTTCATCAGTAAAAGCACTATAAAAAGTGCTTTGCCCTGCATCCACCGCACCAATTGACAGTGTTGGATGACTATGTGCCTTATAGCAAATACGACTTTCACATGCCCGCCGTGTTTCCACATAAGGCATGCGAGGATCTGACCAGAACTCAAGCAAATTGGGTAACAGCAAGTGCGCGTTCAATATCCTGCTCTAAACTTTCAGGTTTGGTCGTTGGTGCATAGCGATTAATCACCTCGCCATTTCTCCCAATCAGGAATTTAGTGAAATTCCACTTAATACTTTGACTACCTAAAATCCCCTTAGCTTCACGGGTGAGCAGGCGAAAAATTGCATGTGCTTCAGGGCCTTTTACATCGACTTTAGCAAACATTGGAAAACTTACACCGTAATTCCGCTTGCAAAAGTTATCTATTTCTTCGTTGCTTCCAGGGTCTTGTCCACCAAACTGATTACATGGAAAGCCCAATACAACTAACCCCTGATCCCGATACTTTTGATAGAGCTTTTCCAGACCCGAAAACTGTGGAGTGAAACCACACTTACTGGCAGTATTGACGATCAGCAGCACCTTGCCTTCGTAATCGGCCATAGACTGGATATGACCGTCTAGGCGTTCTGCTTCAAATTGATAAATTTTAGTCATGGATAAGTTTCCTCATCGCCTTTTTCTTGTGTTTTTAGTTCCAGAGATGCGGAATTTACACAGTAACGTAGGCCTGTTGGCTGTGGGCCATCTTCAAAAACATGCCCCAAATGTGCATCGCAGTGATGACAAACAATTTCGACACGTACCATTCCGTGGCTCAAATCATCATGTTCTTCTATTGCAGTATTATTAATCGGCTTATAAAAACTTGGCCAACCACAACCACTATCATATTTGGCATCTGACTCAAATAATGGCGCACCGCAACAGCGACACACATAAGTTCCTGACTGTTTAGTATTCCAGTATTTCCCTGTAAATGGAGCTTCTGTACCTTTTTGGCGTGTAATTCTATATTCTTCTGGCGATAACTCTCTTTGCCATTCTCTTGGTGTTTTATTCAATTTTCCCATGATTCTATCCCTGTCTATTTTGCTGTTTAAAATAGGATAATCCTATATTTACGTTATTCATTCTAAAATTTCTAGTCTTTAATTCACAAATTACAAAACATGTATAAACAATAAAAAAGCAAAAAGGAAGCAATATTAACAATAAAAGTAAGCAATTTTATTTGGTAAGTGCTTTTTTGTGAGCAATATTAGTGTTACTCTTACAGCCATTCTTGCTTAGGATTAAAAAATGTCGCAAAAAAAGAGCGTTATTTTTAAAAATCTACTGCCCGTGATTAAACAATATCAACAGGCAGGATTTACGCATGAAAAAATTGTTAGCTTACTTCGAGATCAACATGACCTTGACCTAGTAACAACTGAAACATTCAAAAGTTATTTATATCGTTATGCAAAAGTGAACCCCACTCCTTCTGAGAGCATCAAAATGACGAACACTATCCAAACCCCACGAGAAATTAAAAAGTCATCAAAACTTGAGCATGTTTGCTATGACATTCGTGGACCAGTGTTACGAGCGGCCAACGAGATGGAGGAACAAGGGCACAAGATTATCAAGCTCAATATTGGCAACCCTGCCCCGTTTGGCTTTGAAGCCCCACAAGAAATTATTAACGATGTTGCTTTAAACTTACCAAATGCAATTGGTTACACAGACTCGCGCGGCATTTTCCCTGCACGTAAAGCGATTTGCCAGTATTATCAGCAAAAAGGCATTCTCAACATGCATGTCAATGACGTATATGTTGGTAATGGCGTATCCGAACTGATTGTCATGGCAATGCAAGGCTTGCTTGATGACGGCGATGAAATGCTGGTTCCAATGCCAGACTATCCACTTTGGACAGCCGCAGTCAATTTATCGGGTGGTACAGCAATTCACTATAAATGTGATGAGGAAAATAGCTGGTATCCAGATATTGCGGATATGGAAAGTAAAATCACCGCAAATACACGCGGGATTGTGGTCATTAACCCAAACAACCCAACGGGGTCAGTTTATCCGCGCCACATTTTGGAGCAGATTGTTGCTCTTGCAAAAAAATACGATCTGATTTTGTTTGCAGATGAAATCTACGACAAAATCATTTATGACGGAATTGAACATGTTGCTTTAGCATCTTTAGCGGGAAATCACCTGTGCATTTCCTTCAATGGATTATCTAAAGCCTATCGTATCGCTGGTTTCCGCGCAGGCTGGATGGCAATCACGGGCGACAAGTCTCGTGCAACCGACTATATCGAAGGCTTGGACATGCTGGCATCAATGCGTCTTTGTGCAAACCATCAGGCACAATATGCAATTCAAACTGCACTGGGTGGCTATCAGTCAATTAATGATTTGATTCGCCCAGGTGGTCGCCTGTATGAACAACGCAATATTGCATGGCAAATGCTGAATGAAATTCCTGGTGTGAGTTGTGTCAAACCTGAAGGTGCAATGTATTGCTTCCCTCGCCTTGACCCAACAGTATATCCAATTAAGGACGATGAAAAGTTAATGCTTGACCTGTTACGTGCCGAGAAAGTCTTACTGGTACAAGGAACAGGTTTTAACTGGCCAACACCAGACCATTTCCGTGTCGTGTTCTTGCCTGCAGAAAATGAACTAAGAGAAGCAATCACTCGAATGGGGCGTTTCTTAGCCACTTTACGTTAAGTTAAATGATGCAATGGAAAAAGCAGCGCTCAAAATAGACGCTGCTTTTTTTTCATACCAAACCCAAGCCAATTTCTTCGATTATAAATAACAATTAATTAACTTAATTACTCAATTAAAAGCCAAGAATAAAATAAATGATATATTTATCAAAAATATAGGAAACAAAAAACAATTATTATCTCTCTTATTCCCCCATGTTTAATTTTTACTATTCATTAAAATTTTTAATATATTCCATGCCATAAGCAACAAATGCTATGTAAAAAATGCATACTACTTTCTTTTTTTGCATTTAACACTGCTTCAAAATCGAGCAACAATGCCCACCTGCACAATAATATTACGACACCCGAATTCGGTCAGAGCAGATACAGATTCAGGAATAGAATCCGTAAAACTAACCGAACTTACAAGGAAAGCTTTCAATCATTCCTAGACTGCTACTCTCTAGAAAGTGATTGAATCAAATGGATAGAGGTTCGCATGAATCAAAAAAAGCTGCTCAAGTATATTGTATTTGCTATTTTGCTTGGAATTTTGACAGGCTGGATCTGCCATCATTTTTTCAATCAAGGTGAGCAACTTAAGCAAATCGCGTCTTATTTTAATATCATCACAGATATATTCTTACGCTTGATCAAAATGATCATTGCACCATTGGTATTTGCGACCATCATTTCAGGTATTGTATCAATGGGGAAATCTGCTTCTCTAGGCAGTATTACCTTTAAATCCATGACTTGGTTTATTACCGCGTCATTCGTTTCACTGGCGATTGGGATGGGACTTGCCAATTTTCTGCAACCAGGTGCAGGATTACATTTAGCCTTGCCGACCGCACAACAAGTCAGTAATGCTGCTCTCCCAGCGACAACAGGATTTACCCTACAATCATTTATGACGCATGTGTTTCCTCGCAGTATTGCGGAGGCAATGGCAAATAATGATATTTTACAAGTGCTTGTTTTTTCAATCTTCTTTGGTTCTGCGCTTGCCTATGTCAGCCATGGTAAAGAATCAACCATTATCCGTTTAACAGAAGAACTCAGCAAAGTGATGTTTCGCATCACAGATTATGTCATGTCATTTGCTCCAGTTGCGGTCTTTGCTGCAATGGCATCTGCAGTTACATTACAAGGTCTAGGTCTGATTGTTGATTATGGCGTTTTGATTGCCGAATTCTATTTCGGTTTATTCCTACTTTGGATTGTACTGTTCACTGTGGGTGCAATCGTACTTAAAAAAGATATCTTCCGCTTAGGCAAACTTATTCGTGAACCAGTTACACTTGCTTTTGCAACAGCATCAAGCGAGTCAGCTTATCCAAAAGTTATGGATGCACTCACCAAGTTTGGTGTGCCAAAAAAAATCACCAGCTTTGTTCTACCTTTAGGCTATTCATTTAACCTTGATGGTTCAATGATGTACACCACCTTTGCAGTACTCTTTATTGCTCAGGCTTATCATATTGAATTGAGTTTCACACAACAGATTTTAATCTTGTTGACACTCATGGTTACGAGTAAAGGGATTGCGGGTGTTTCTCGGGCATCTATTGTAGTCATTTCAGCAACACTCACCATGTTCCACTTACCAGAAGCAGGAATCTTGTTACTCCTCGGTATTGACCAATTCCTTGATATGGGACGTACTGCAACCAATGTTGTCGGAAATAGTATTGCTACGGCTGTTGTCGCAAAACTTGAAGGTGACAAGGTAGCAGAAACTGAAGAAGCTCCAGAGCAGGCATTAATTAACCCACAACAAGAACAAAACATCGCTTAATTCGTTTTACTCCTTAACAGAGCAATTTTATTATGGTTATATAAAATTGCTCTTTTTTTAAATTTTGAATTAATATTAAAATTTATATTTTTATAATTAAACTTCAAAAGAATTAAACCTAGTTATTAAACAACTTCATATAAAAAATATAATTCAATTAACCATTTTGTTTATTTTCATGATAAAAAACAAAGGCAATAAAATATCAAGATATAAGATTTTAAATAAAATAATTTTAAAAAAACTACACTCTACATTACCTACTTTAAGATTTACTGGCGACTCATGCCACATAACCAAGATTCATCACAATGGATTTAACTTAAAAATAAATTAATAAAAATCATTTACATAAAATTATTCAAAAGATTTATTTATGCATTTCACAAATCGCTTTGATGTGTTTACATACAAAAAATAATGATATAAAAATGATCAATTTCACAATATTAAAAAGCATAAATCATCATTTCTTATTTTATCGATTAAAATTAAAACAATATTTGATTAAATTTATAGCAATTAGAAAAAATTAATAGATTTTTTTATTATTCCATGTTATTTATTACTCGCAAATAAAAGCAATGACACAGGCATTTTGTTAAAACAAAATATTATTCAATACTGCTTTTTATTGACCAATGTTTAAACGTGCTAAATATGGTATGTATTTCGCTTAAATGCAAGGATGTTTGAACACCATTTATTTTCGTCACTTCATAAGGATATTTTCGATGTTGACTAAAACCGTTAAATCTTTAGGTTTAGCAATGGGCTTATTTGCCTGCTCTCTTCCACTTTATGCCAAAAACAATGTTGTTGTAGTTGCAACAGGCGGTACGATTGCAGGTGCAGGTGCAAGTTCAACCAACAGCGCAACTTATACAGCCGCAAAAGTTCCTGTCGATGCACTGATTAATGCCGTTCCTCAAGTTCAGGATTTGGCAAATGTACGCGGTGTACAAGCCCTACAGATTGCGTCTGAAAGCATTACCGATAAAGAATTGTTAAACCTTGCACGACAAGTTAATGATTTAGTTAAAAAATCAGATGTAAATGGTATTGTGATCACCCATGGTACAGACACCATGGAAGAGACTGCATTTTTCCTGAATTTGGTCGTACATACAGATAAACCGATTGTACTCGTAGGATCGATGCGTCCAAGTACCGCAATGTCTGCCGATGGCCCACTGAACCTGTATAGTGCAGTCGCGTTAGCATCTTCAGAGTCAGCCAAAGGTAAAGGCGTCCTGGTGATGATGAATGATAGTATTTTTGCTGCGCGCGATGTCAGCAAAACCATCAACATTCATACCAATGCTTTTGCGAGCCAATGGGGTGCTTTAGGCACTGTCGTTGAAGGGAAACCTTACTGGTTCCGCGAAACCCCTAAGCGTCATAACAGTTCTTCTGAATTCAACATTGAATCCATTAAAAGTGACAGCTTACCTCTAGTTGGTATTGTCTATGGTTCAGATAATATGTTGCCACAATCATACCTTGCACTTCAGCAAGCAGGTGCAAAAGCGATTATTCATGCAGGTACGGGAAATGGTTCAGTTGCCAACTACATCGTACCGACATTGAATAAATTACAATCTGAAGGCGTACAAATCGTGCGTTCATCTCGTGTACCGCAAGGTTTTGTACTTCGTAATGCTGAACAACCAGATGACAAATATGGCTGGGTTGCAGCACATGATTTAAATCCTCAGAAGGCACGCATTTTGACTGCTTTAGCATTAACAAAAACCAAAGATGCCAAAGAAATTCAACGTATGTTCTATGAATACTAATTTATAAACAGACGCATAGATCCCGAGGTCTTTGGCTTCGGGATTTTTTTATCAAAACTGCATAGATTTTCCACAAAGAAAAATTACAGGCTTATATTGTAGAAATAGCATGTTAAAATAAACGTTGCTTTCGCGAAGGACGTTTTTATGCAGCAGTTTGTACATCTTGGTATCCATACAGAGTTTTCGATTACCGAATCGATTGTTCGTATACCTGATTTAATTAAAGCTGCGGTAAAACAAGAAATGCCTGCTTTGGCATTGACCGACTTGTCGAACCTGCATGCTGCGGTCAAATTCTATAAATCCTGCTTGGGCAAAGGCATTAAACCCATTTTAGGCAGCACTATTCGCCTAAACGATGCTGAACATAAAGCCACCCTACTCGCAATCGATAACCACGGTTGGCGTAGTATTACCGAACTGGTTTCTCAAGGCTATATCGAAGGGCAACAACTCGACATTCCTTGTGTGCAAAAAGAATGGATCCTTAATCAGCACGAAGGCATTATTGTACTGCTTGGCATTCACAGCGATGTCGGTAAACTGCTCTGCTCGTCCAATCCGCAAAAAGCTGAGCCACTGTTTCAAGAATGGCATGAAAAATTTGGCAATCGGGTTTACTTCGCACTTACCCGCACTAACCGTCCTAACGAAGAAGATTTTATTTCAGAAGCAATTAAACTTGCCGCCAAATATCAGGTTGGTGTTGTCGCACACAATGACGTGCACTTTATTACTGAAGAAGATTTTGAAGCTCACGAAGCCCGCGTCTGCATTGCCGAAGGTTATGTCTTGGCAGATGATCGCCGCCCACGTTTATACAGCCCTGAGCAGTACTTTAAAACTTCTGAGCAAATGATTGAACTGTTTGCAGATATTCCAAGTGCGATTGAAAATACTGTCCAGATTGCCAAACGCTGTAATGTCAGTTTACGCCTAGGCAAATACTTCTTGCCTGACTATCCGATTCCTGAAGGCTTCACCATCGACAGCTACTTTGAGCACTTAGCCCAAGAAGGTCTGGAAGAACGCCTTGAACAGCTTTATCCAAGTGCAAAACGTGATGAAGACTGGACAGAAATACGCAAACCTTACGATGAACGCCTACGTTACGAAATCGATATTATTCTTAAAATGGGGTTTCCGGGCTACTTCCTCATCGTAATGGACTTCATTCAGTGGTCGAAAAATAACGGCGTCCCTGTAGGGCCTGGACGTGGTTCAGGTGCAGGTTCATTGGTCGCGTTTAGTCTAAAAATTACCGACCTTGATCCACTGCGTTATGATTTGCTATTCGAACGTTTCTTAAACCCTGAACGTGTTTCCATGCCCGACTTTGACGTCGACTTCTGTATCGCGGGACGTGACCGTGTGATTGACTATGTTGCGCGTCACTATGGGCGCGATGCTGTATCGCAAATTGCGACTTTTGGTACCATGGCAGCTAAAGGCGCGATTCGTGACGTAGCACGGGTACTGGGCAAATCTTATGGTTTGGCAGACCGTATTTCTAAAATGGTACCAACCAAACCGCTCGGTGTGGATTTGGCAACAGCCATTGAAATGGAACCACAACTTAAAGATATCGTGACCAATCCATCGAACCCTGACTATGATGATGCCTCAGAAATCTGGGAAATGGCGCTAAAACTCGAAGGCATCACCCGAAATACAGGCAAACACGCAGGTGGCGTGGTCATTGCACCAACCAAAATTACTGACTTTTCTGCGGTGCTTTGTGATGCCGATGGTACTAACCGCGTCGCCCAATACGATAAAGATGATGTTGAATCCGCAGGTCTGGTCAAATTCGACTTCTTGGGTCTGCGTAACCTGACCGTCATTGAAGATGCTATACAAAATATTAACAAGCGACGTGCAGCAGATGAGCAATTACTCATTTCTAATGTTACCTTAGATGACCCTCACGCCTATAAAATCTTTGCTGAAGCCAACACCACAGCGGTATTCCAGTTTGAATCCGTTGGTATGAAGCGCATGCTCAAAGAAGCACGCCCAAGCAAGTTTGAAGAGATTATTGCGTTTGTATCCTTGTACCGCCCAGGCCCAATGGATCTGATTCCGGACTTTATTCACCGTATGCACGGTGGCGAGTTTGAGTATTTACATCCACTGTTAGAAGGTGTCCTCGAACCAACGTACGGCATTATGGTATATCAGGAACAGGTGATGCAGGCAGCGCAGTACTGCGCAGGCTATACCCTCGGTGGTGCGGACTTACTCCGTCGTGCCATGGGTAAAAAGAAACCCGAGGAAATGGTCAAGCAGCGCCAGATCTTTATTGAAGGTGCAGCCAAAAAAGATATTGATGAAGCCACGGCCAACCATATCTTTGACTATATGGAAAAGTTCGCAGGCTACGGTTTTAACAAATCACACGCCGCAGCTTATGCACTGGTTGCTTACCATACAGCATGGCTAAAAGCACACTATCCTGCCGAGTTCATGGCGGCGGTGATGTCTTCGGAAATGCAAAACACAGACAACGTGGTGTTCTTGATCGATGACTGCCGTAGCAATGGTCTAGAGGTCTTGCCACCATCAGTCAATATGTCACTGTATCATTTCCATGCCAGCGCAGAACGTACGATTGTTTATGGTTTGGGAGCGATCAAAGGCGTCGGTGAACAAGCCATGCAATCGGTGATTGAGTCTCGCGAAAAGGATGGTCCTTATCAGGATTTATTTGATTTTTGCCACCGCATTGACCTGAAAAAAATCAATAAGCGTACTCTCGAAGCACTGATTCGTGCAGGTGCGCTTGACTGTTTAGGTATTGAACGTGCAAGCCTGATGGCACAGCTTCCTGAAGCGGTGCAAGCAGCGGAACAGGCACGCCAAAACCGTGAAACAGGCATTATGGATTTGTTTGGTGAAGTCGAAGAGGTTCAGCGTAAACCTGCCAAACCTGTTAAACCGTGGTCAGATGAAGTTCGCTTAAAAGGTGAAAAAGATACACTGGGCTTATACCTGACAGGTCACCCGATTGATGTGTATCGGTCAGAACTCAAAGCATTCATTCCAAATAAAATCAGTGAACTTAGCCCGACCCGTCGAGGACAAACCACTGTATTTGCAGGTTTAGTGATGGATGTTGCCAACTTCCCGAACCGTATGATGATCACACTAGATGACGGCACAGCCCGTATTGAGGTGAGTTGCAACCATGAACGCTTCCAGCGCTTTAAAGAGATTATTCAAAATGAGCGCGTGGTGATTATTGAAGGTGAGATTTATGAGCGTGAAGGCTTTGAACGCCCGATGGCACGCTTAACCAAAGCCTTTGACCTCAACGAAGTTCGCCAAAAACGCGCACAGAATATTCAGATTAAACTTGATCAGCACAGTTTTAGCCCAAGCTTATCAGCAGATTTACAGCAACTGTTGCAACCATTTAAGCAATTGCCCGAGTATCAACATATTCCTGTGGTCTTAAAACTCGATTTTAGCTATGCACAGGCAGAACTGCATTTCGCTGATCACTGGAAAATCGCACCTACAGATGATGCTTTGCGTAAACTGCGGGATTATTTCGGTAAAGATGCACTGTATGTGGAATACCACGTCAAGTCCAAAGCGGCTAAAGCCATCAGTCTCGAAGAAGCTCAGGTGGCAAATGTACCCCCTCCGCCTGCCGACATGAGTATGGATGAAGCCCTTGATTTATATCAGGCTGAAGTCAGTCAGTATTCGTAAAATCTTGGAAAAATTATGAAAACTTTTGATAATGCGATGGTGTCATCGCATTTAAACCATGTGCGTATTGTCATGGTCAACACCACTTTACCTGCCAATATTGGCAGTGCCTTGCGCGCCATGAAAACCATGGGGCTCAGCAAACTGGTACTGGTTGCACCAAAGACTTACCCGCATCCAGATATTGATGCTTTGGCCGCAGGTGCAACCGACCTGATTGAACAGATTGAGATTGTAGAAACGCTTGAGCAAGCGATTGCTGATTGTCATCTAGTGTTTGGCACCAGTGCACGTAGCCGCACTATTCCTTGGCCACTACTTGATGTACGCCCTGCCAGTGAAAAAGCGCTGCAAGCTGTGGTACAGCAACAACAGGAAGTTGCGATTATTTTTGGGCGTGAAGATCGCGGTCTGACCAATGAAGAACTGGCGCTTGCCAACTACCATGTGACGATTCCAGTCAATACAGAATATGGCGTGTTAAACGTTGCTCAGGCGATTCAGATTATCTGCTATGAGCTGCGGATGGCAACGCTTGCATACGAACAACAAGACGATAACGACGCACAAAGCATGCCTGTTAATAACCAGATTGACATGCACTGGGATGAGCCACTGGTGACTCAGGAACAGATGCAACAATTTTACCCGCATCTTGAAAAAATGCTTGAAGAAATTGAATTTTTAGATCTAAATAATCCAAGACTACTGCCACTACGTTTACGACGGTTATTTGGCAGAATTCAGCTTGACCGTATGGAATATAATTTATTACGCGGTATCTTTACCCGCGTACAGGCGCTCAGCCAAGGCAAATGGAAAAAATCGACAGATAAGGAGGATCAGCCCCATGTTTAAGCAGCTCAAAGAAGATATCAATGCTGTTTTTGCTCGAGATCCAGCCGCACGCAATACTTTGGAAGTTCTGACGACTTACCCCGGAATTCATGCGCTGATCATGCACCGCATGGCACATGAATTGTGGAAGAAGAACTGTAAAGGAAGTGCGCGCGCCTTATCTTCTTTTAGTCGTTTTGTGACAGGGATTGAAATTCACCCAGGTGCAAAAATTGGTAAGCGTTTTTTCATTGACCACGGTATGGGTGTCGTCATCGGCGAGACTGCAGAAATTGGCGATGATGTGACGTTATATCATGGCGTGACTCTCGGAGGCACGACATGGAATAAAGGCAAACGCCACCCAACCCTTGAAGATGGGGTAATTGTCGGTGCGGGTGCCAAAATCTTAGGGCCATTTACCGTACATAAAAATGCCAAAGTCGGTTCAAATGCAGTTGTGACCAAAGAAGTTCCTGAAGGCGTCACTGCTGTGGGCAACCCTGCTCGCTACATCTTTAAAGAAAAAGATAAAGAAAAAAATGCTGAAGAAGCACGTCGCCGTGACTATGCTGAACAAATCGGTTTCCAACCGTATGCAGCATCTCAGGATCAAACTGATCCAATTTTAGAAGGTATTCGTGTTTTACTTGATCGCATGCAAAACAATGAGCAACGCATGAATACACTATGCCAGCGCCTGTCTTTGCTTGACCCGACCTTTAAAAAGCAACAAACTGAACAGCAACCATATAGTGAAGAAGAGCTGAAAATTATTGAGGAAGTGCGTCGCGAGTGTGAATCCCAGACTCGTCAGTCAAAAAGCTAAAGTTGTGAATAGCATCCTGTTACACGCTTGTGCTTGTATGCAGTTTTGCTTTTTTTTAGACTTCTGAAATATCGTTTGCCATCAACCAAATTGGAAACCAAGATGAGATTAAAAGCTATAGCAACTATGCTGATGACAGCAACATTTCTTTCAGCATGTAGCCCCGTTGCTGTAAAAAATAATAATTCTCAAAATACCCCGATTGTTTTTACTGAACCAGAGGTTAGCCCACCATTTTATGCGCTAAACCCATTTAACTATACTGCACCACCTGCATTTGAAATTGACTTAAAAAATGCAAATTCCAACAAGTTGATTGTACCAACCATTGGTTATAAGCAAGCTAATATGAAATATGCGGCTTCAGCAGGTCAAAATGAGCTGGATGTCACACATATTGATGATTTCTTACAACTCGCTGAAGGAAAAGCACGCCACTATCCACCACAGTTCACAAATCGAAATGAGCGTTGTGGTTATGAGTCAAAATTGCGTGAAATCAGCGTTCAGTTAGATGCGCTTGCGGCTAATGACAACGCTTCTTATGATGTCTTGGTACGTGCATTTAAAGTCAGCGTCATGGCGCGTAATTTGGATATGGGAACACAGTACACCACCAAATCACTCAAATATGCACAACGTCTTATCAAGATGAATCCAAACGATCCAACCACAAACTTCTGGTTTGGTTTCTCTTTATCTGAAGGTGGCGGTCAGCATGAGGCGATTCCTTATTTAGACAAAGCCATGAAAGGTGGTGTACAAGAAGCCTATTTGTCTGCAGTCAACAACTATTTATTCCTTGAACAACGCAAAAATGCGCTTGCAACTTTATCAAGTTATAAATCTAAATATCCTGAAGAACGTCAAGTTGCTGATCGTTTATTGATGGAAATTCAAAAACAAGGTCGCAACAACGTTTGGGAAAACCTGACTGCCATGAAACAAGGCCGTTACTAAAATATGCTTTAAGTTTTAAATCTTGTCATGACCTGAAATAGGTTGGCAGCTTTATAAAAGACCGAGTTAAGCGATTGACTCGGTTTTGTATTTTTTAGCGGTATAGATACGGATCACATAAGACTCAAATATATAAGCCTATTTCAAAGCATGATTAGAATTTAATAAAAAAGCCCAATCAGATGATTGGGCTTTTTCGTTTATTCAGTTGATATGCAATATATCAACTAAAACCAAAACTTAGAGTTGTACAAGTTCTTGGATGTATTGAACCGCAGCATCAAACTCGGTCAATGTCACGGTCGAATCTGCCTGTTCAGCATCATCAACAATCACAACCACGCCTGTTTCACGTAACAAACTGATTTGTTCAACAGTTAAACCTGCTTTAGCTACTGCAACCACACCTGTTTCAAGCAATGCACGTTCAAGCTGTTGCGCCTGAGCAAACACTTCAGCAGTCACAGCCAATACGGCAGGTTTTTGACCTAAACGTGCAGCACGTTCTTCAGCAGTTACTGGGCTGGTATGTGCAGTCCATTCAACAGACTCTTCCACCATACCTGCACCAACAGTCACGTTGTTCAGACGGTCAATAAAGATAAATGAACCTGTGTAACGGCTGTCTTGATAACGGTCAAATACGACTGGCGCATCAAACTCGATGGTGACATTGGCAATTGCGTTCAATTCCAATGCTTCAACCTGAACATGCTCAAGTGTGTTGACATTGGTACGGAAGTTAATCGCAGTCACTTTAGCAGGAACAGTTTGTGTACCTACTTTCAAGTTATACAGCTTACCCACCACCAACGGATGATCAGCCATCCACACTACAGTTGCTTTCACTGAACGAGAAATGGTTGGAGCAGCTTGATCTGCACGTACCAGCATGTTACCGCGTGATACATCGATCTCGTCATTCAAGGTCAACGTCACTGCTTGACCTGCAAATGCGTGTTGCAAATTGCCATCAAAAGTTACGATTTCTTTGACAGTTGAAGACTTACCAGATGGTAAAGCCACAACTTTATCGCCCACGTTGATTTCACCCAACGCAATTGTACCTGCGAAACCACGGAAATCGAGGTTAGGACGGTTAACATACTGCACAGGGAAACGGAAATCATGTTTTTCAGTATTACGATTAATCTGAACAGATTCCAGCGTACCCATCAAGGTTTCACCTGTATACCATGGGGTATTTGGCGATTTGTTCACCACGTTATCGCCATTCAATGCAGAAATTGGCGTAAATATGATATTGCTTGGCTTACGGTCACCCAACTGGTTCACGAAGTTTGCATAGTCAGCTTGGATTTCATTGAAGCGTGCTTCAGAAAACTCCACCAAGTCCATTTTGTTGATTGCAACAATAATGTTCTTAATGCCAAGCAGGCTCGCAATATACGTGTGACGACGAGTCTGGGTTTGCACACCATAACGCGCATCAATCAAGATGATTGCAAGGTCACAAGTAGACGCACCTGTTGCCATGTTACGTGTGTACTGCTCATGCCCTGGAGTATCAGCAATGATGAACTTACGTTTTTCAGTTGAGAAATAACGGTAAGCTACATCAATGGTAATGCCCTGCTCGCGTTCTGCTTGCAGACCATCTACAAGAAGTGCCAAGTCAGGTGCATCACCTGTTGTCCCGACTTTTTTACTGTCACGGGTTACTGCTTGTAATTGATCTTCATAAATCAATTTTGAATCATACAGTAAACGACCAATTAAGGTACTTTTACCATCATCGACGTTACCGCAAGTTAAAAAACGCAGTAAGTCTTTGTTTTCATGTTGTTTCAAATACGCCAAAATATCTTGGCTAATTAGATCTGATTGATGCGACATCGCTCAAACTCCACAAATTCGTTGAAATCGGTCTCTTAAATCTCTTTCCTTCCACCTCGTTCCCCTCTTTCTCAAAGAGGGGTTAGGGGAAGTTTCCAAGGAGATTAATTAGAAATAGCCTTCTTGCTTTTTCTTTTCCATTGAGCCTGCTTCATCATGGTCAATCATACGACCTTGACGCTCAGAGCTTGTGGCTAAAAGCATTTCTTGAATAATTTCCGGCAAGGTGTCCGCAGTTGACTCAACTGCACCTGTTAACGGGTAACAGCCAAGCGTACGGAAACGTACCGATTTCATTTGTGGAACTTCACCTTCACGTAGTGGGAAGCGCTCATCATCGATCATGATCAGTGTGCCATCACGTTCAACCACAGGACGTTCTGCAGCCAAATACAATGGAACTAATGGAATATTTTCCAAATAGATATATTGCCAGATGTCTAGTTCAGTCCAGTTAGACAATGGGAAAACACGGATGCTTTCGCCTTTGTTGACTTTACCGTTATAGATATTCCAAAGCTCTGGGCGTTGGTTTTTCGGATCCCAACGGTGTTTGCTGTCACGGAACGAATACACACGTTCTTTGGCACGTGATTTTTCTTCATCACGGCGCGCACCACCAAATGCTGCATCAAATTGATATTTATCAAGTGCTTGCTTTAAAGCTTGCGTTTTCATGATGTCAGTATATTTTGAACTACCGTGATCGAACGGGTTAATATTCTGCGCGATACCTTCCAGATTTTTATGTTCAATCAATTCAAGACCAAGTCGCTTAACCATTTCATCACGGAAAGTGATCATGTCCTTGAATTTCCACCCAGTATTCACATGCAATAATGGAAATGGCAATTTTGCAGGATAAAAAGCCTTCATTGCCAAATGCAACATTACTGCTGAGTCTTTACCAATCGAGTAAAGCATGACGGGATTTTCAAATTCCGCAGCGACTTCTCGAATAATATGAATACTTTCAGCCTCAAGCTGTTTAAGGTGAGTTAATCTTTCCTCAGTCATTGATATACCCAGCTACACGGAGATTTTGCGCTTTATGTTAGCATGTCTGAAGCATAATAGTGCGGCTCTAAATCATTACGATTTCTGAATACCTAAATCATTTTTTCTACTTTAGAAGTTTTATTTTTCAAAGGTTTGCTGATTAAGCATTTAGCTCATTTGCAGTTTTATTCATAAGCTATGCATTATATTTCATATAGACCAACCACGCTAAAGCATCGTCTATTTTTGTATCAGAGGACGATCTTCTGTTGCAGCATGACACAAATATAAAATTTGATTTAAAACTGCCATCAATCGACTTCTTTTATAATTGCCTACACCCTGTTTATTTTTCTCCCTGAGCGAAATTGGAATATATTCCAATACAGCGCAAGAGAAATAAAAAGGACTTATGCAAGAAGCCTAATCTAACCAATTGTTGCGTCTAAAATGAATTTTAAAATATTGGAATGGTTAAAATATCTCAATAAAACCTGATGCAATCTAGGATATTTGACAGATCACAACTTTTCTCCCTATGATCGGAACAAATCATCATAAAAATTAATGTAACAAGCGATGTCTATCAACAATAAATATCTACCTCACTATCATTTTATAGAAACCCATTCGATAAAAATCGCAGCATCTCAAGCAGATGTAATGCATGCTGTGCTCAATTATCGGGGTGATGATGACGCTTTTTTCAAATTTGCGATTGGCTTAAGGGAGCTACCCATCAGACTTCTTGACAAAATCACGGGGCAACAGCGCATTTCTAAGCAAGCCTTCGGTTTAGATAATTTCACAAGATTAGAACACATTGAACAGCAAGAACTGATGATGGGCTTGGCGGGGAAATTCTGGCAGCTTAATTATGGGCAACAGCCAATTCTTGACGCAACATCTTTTTTAGCATTTTCAGAATCAGGCTCAGCCAAACTGACGCTGCATTTTTGGGCTGAAAAAATCAGTGACACGCACACAGAGCTCACGACTGAAACACGTGTTTTTTGTGTAGATCAAAAAGCGTTGTCTAGTTTTCGACCCTATTGGTATCTGATTCGACCTGTGAGTGGTTTGATTCGCAAACGCATCTTAATGAAAATCCAAAAGAATTGTCAGGTTCAAGATACCTAATTATTAGACTTCTTTCATATTACCCTTTATTTCTCTCTACGGCAGAAAAAATAAATAGTGTTTAAGCATTTGTTTTATATAAAATATAAATTTTTATTTTTTAAATATTTATATTTCTAATAAGAGATTTTATGAAAAACGAAATTATGAGTAAGTCTGAAGTAAACAGTTTTGTTTGTATTTTTTTAGGCTTAGTTGGTTATTCTATTTTTATGTTTTATCTTCTTGTTAAAAGAAGTAAGGGGATAAATTACTTCGATGATTTATCTTCAGTGAATAGATTTATAGTATATTCTTCAGTTGCTCTAGAATTTATTTGTTTAAAAATAGTGAAAAATATTTTAAAAATAATAATTTAAATCTTATGAGTTTTCTTGGACGTATTATTGAATTTATAGGTGGTATTTTATTAGCTGCTATTTTTTTACGATAGTTTTATGATTAATAAGAATTTACCATCCGCACTTAAAGAATAATTTGATTGTAATACGATGCAGAATCCAGCCATTTCTATGAATTTTTCTATATGTTATCAATTCTAAATCTGCGTTTAAATTGTGTTAAAAAGAGATATTTCACACAATTTCACGCATTCTCTTACGGTAAATTTGTTGTGTTTTGATAAAACGTCCACATATTATCACATGATGAGTTAAACCCGAATTTGATCATAATTAGGATAGCATATGGATCTTCTCAACCTTGCCCAACAACGCTACACCACCAAAGCCTACGACCCAAATAAAAAAATCCCGCAAGACCAGATTGATCTTCTCCTTGAAGTACTCCGTTTAGCTCCTTCATCGATTAACATCCAGCCTTGGCATTTTTTGGTGATACAAAGCCCTGAAGCAAAACAACGCGTAACCAAAGCCATGACTGGCAAATATGCCTACAATGCGCCTAAAGTACTCGACTCTTCACATACCATTGTGTTGTGTACACGTAATGACGCCACTGAAGCCTATCTGGAACAACTGGTTGAGCGCGATGATGAATTGGGGCGTTTCAAAGATGCAGCGACTAAACAGGCGCAGCGTGAAACCCGTGCAGGTTATATCGACTACTATCGCAACGAAAAAGGCAATATTAAGCACTGGATGGAAACCCAAACCTTTATTGCACTCGGTGAATTGCTTTTGGCTGCACCAATTTTAGGAATTGATGCCACTCCGATTGGCGGCTTTGATGATGCAGTGCTGAATCAAGAATTTGATTTAATCAATCAAGGTTATCATAGCTCAGTCGTGTTAACTTTGGGCTATCGCAGCGAGCAAGACTTTAATGCGAAACTACCAAAATCACGTTTAAGCAAAGAACAGCTATTTACGATTCTTTGATTTTATTCATTGCGTTTTACCGTATGACTTAGGCTATTTTAGCTTAAGCCATACGCATCACAGAACATGCCACGGCAACTAGACTCGGCAGCAAACACACAGCGGTCTTAGATAGGCTCAAGCAGAAAAGCTTCTCGGCAACAACATACCCCGTAAATCAATCTGTTACCATGGCGTTTCTTGTCCATTCAACTGTATATAATCAGATTGAAACTCAATAATATAAAAGCCTCATCATGACATAATTCCAGCAGACCATGATTTGTAAAACTGAGCAGACATATCACTTAAATTGCTTCAATGCATATAAAGTCAACACTACAGGCGCGGCAAAAATAGAGGCTTATGTAGAGACACTCGGATTTTTATCAACTACTTAAAAAAACTTAAGCTTTGTTCCAGTTCAGTTCGATTAATACTGTGCCCAAGACCATCAAATAAATGTACAGTTGCATTAAAGCCCGCTTGAGTTAAATACTGCTCTGCCTGAACCGATTCAGTCGCTGAAATGACTGTATCACTCTGACCATGTAACAATAAAATTTTAGGTTTATAAGCCAAATCGGCTTGAATTGGGCTAGATAAACGCCCAGAAAAACCAATCACGCCAGCAACCGCCCAGCGTCCTGAAACCACAGCGTCGAGTGCCATAATCGTGCCTTGTGAAAACCCGCAAAACACCACCTGATCCAAATGATCCTGTAACTGATGTTGCTCTAAAATTTGTTGAATCGCCTGATCAAAAGCAGGACGCGCCTGTTCAATCCGCTGTAACCGATTCTCTACAGTCACCCCATCAATACTGAACCACTGAAAGGCTTCAGGGCTATTCATAAACCGATAAGGTGCGTTCGGCGCTGCGATTTTTAGTTCAGGATAATAATGTTGCCAAAACTTGCCTACAGGCAATAAATCTGCGCCCTGACTCCCAACACCATGCAAGAAAATCACCAGTTTAATTTTCATCGTATTTTCACCTTATAAGGGTAATTGAAAGTTAATTTCGGGTCCAACAGGCACAATACCTAGAGGATTTAAGGACTTAATTGAATAATACCCCTGTTTGATATGCTCAAAATTCACTGTCTGAGCAATACCAGGAATCATGAGAATATCCTGTACATAGCGTGTCAAATGCGGGTAGTAACGTAACTGTTTCAGATTACATTTGAATAAACCATGATACGCCACATCGAAGCGAATTAAAGTCACAAACAAACGGATATCCGTTTCGGTCAGTTCATTTCCAAACACATAACGGCGCTGTGACAATCGCACTTCGAGTTGTTCCAGCATTTCAAAAACGTCCGCAACTGCATGTTCATAAGCGATTTGTGTCGTTGCAAAACCAGCGCGATACACCCCATTGTTGAGTTTTTGATAGATCTGTTCATTCAATACATCAATTTCAGACTGTAGCTTTTCAGGATACAACTCGTAATCAGACTGTGCCAAATCAGCAAACCCAGAATTAAACATCCGAACAATATCGGACGATTCATTATTAACGATCGTTTTGCGTTTTTTATCCCAAAGCACAGGTACAGTGGCCCGCCCAGTGAAATTCGGATCGGCAAGTGTATAAATCTCGTGCATATATTGCTTATGATTTAAGCTGTCGATATTCGCAGAAAAGGCATGTCCGAAACGCCAACCAAAGTCGCTCAATTGCGGTTCAACCACAGAAACCGACACAATATCGGTTAATCCTTTTAATTCACGGGCAATCAGCGTCCGTGAAGCCCAAGGACAAATCAGCGCAACATACAAATGATAGCGCTCTTTTTCTGCCTCAAAACCACCCTCACCCGTTTGACCTGCCCGACCATCAGGCGTGATCCAGTTTCTAAAACTTGATATTTGGCGGACAAAGCCACCTTCTTGGTCAATTGCCTGTACGGGTTGCCAGTTCTCTACCCACTGCCCATTTACTAACATGGTTTCATCCTATTCAAAGCAAAAAAGTGTAGTGCTGATTTAGTACCACACTTCATTTTTATTTTATGATTTAAAAGAAGATTTTAAATGATATGATCCATCACCAATTAATGCTAGGCTGATTAACCCGACAATCCAGAACGCCGGATATTCCCAGCCGCCATTGGCATTGGTAAACCAGAAACCTGCCGCACCATGTACAGTAAAGATTGCACCAAGTAATACAGGAATCAGTGCCAATGCAGCTAAACGTGGCTTAAAGCCCACTAGAAGTGCAATTGCGCCTAAAAATTCCCAAGTTATCGTCACATATGCCATCCAGCCTGGAACGCCAACAGATTCAAAAAATTTGGCTGTGCCTGCGGGTGTAAAGACGAAAATTTTTAGCCCTGCATGTGCAAAAAATAAAATCGCTAGACTCACCCGTAACAGCAAAGCGGCATAAGGCGCGGTTCGTGCAGTATTCATGATCATTTCCCTGAACAATGTCGTTATGGAAATAGCATAATTATTTTTAATCTGTAGATTAATCACGTAGCAAGCAAAATATTATTTCCATTTTAGAAATAATTGAGCTTCTTTCACAAGTTCATTCTGTTTATTTCTATGAGAGAAATAAAGACGGCAATCATGATGAAAAAGGTTTATTCATTATTCTGAATCAATAAAATCCCACTCTGGACGACTCTGATAATAGCTTTTTAGAAAATCAATCAAGCGCCTGACCTTGTTTGCCAAATGCCGTGATGGTGGATAAACCGCATATAGCCCACTACTTTTGATCCGATAATTCGGCATGAGTGGAATCAATTGTTTGGTTTTTAATGACTGCCCACAAATAAAGGCAGGCATTCTACAAATCCCTAAACCTGCCAAAGCTGCTGTATGACAAGCTTCAGTATTTGCAAAATGAATTCGACCTTGTATTTGCACCACTTCCTGTTGATCAGGCGATTGCACTCTATTAAAACGCCATAATTCAGGCTCTTTAAAATTGCGGTCAATAATGCACTGATGCTCTAGTAAATCTTGTGGATGCTCAGGTAACTGTACTTTCTGTAAATAACTCGGTGCAGCCACAAGTAGAATCTGTATATCCAGCAAATGTCGTGCAATCAGGTTGCTGTCTTTTAAAGAACCAATTCGGATCGCAAGGTCAAAGCCTTCATCAATCACATTCACCAGACGATCGGTAAAACTGACATCAAGTTCAATTTCAGGATATAACTGGGCAAAGTCAACCAGTGCATGACTTAACTGGTTCACCCCAAAAGAACTGGGAACACTAATTTTAATACGCCCACTGGGTGTTTGTGACTGATTTTTAACACTCACTTCCAGTTCGTCAAACTCAGCCATGAGTTGCTTGACTTGCAAATAATAGGCCTGCCCAATTTCTGTCGTGCGCAAAGAACGTGTTGAACGATGCAACAATTGCACACCCAATTCATTTTCCAGACGTGCTATCAGTTTAGAAGCCTGAGCCACACTGGTCAGACGCTGTTCGGCAGCTTTGGCAAAGCTGCCTTGTTCTATCACCGCAATCAGCATCCGATTGCATTCCAAGCGATCCATATCTGCAACTTATAACGATTTCAGCACCAAAGTATTGATACTACAATAAAATCGTTTTTGGATAAAAAATCTTATCTGTATTTTAGATACGGTATCCTTTTAATAAAAAAATAACTTTGTAATGGTGCAGTATGTTTTTATCATTTGAGTCACTTCGTTGTTCGCCAGACGTTCTAACTGGCTAAAACCTAAATAATGAAGCAGTTTTCTTTCGGAACTTTTTGAGTTGTATCAAACTCTCAATGTAGAACTGGATAATGATTTGTAAGTAAAAATTTAGGCGCTATTTGATATTTAGATACAATATAAAACTACATCTTTTTTTTGCATCCGTGCATTGTAATAGGGTCGGTTAAAAAATCGTCAATCTTATAATTTTAGAAAAGGATGAATAAAATGACTAAGCAAAAGCACCCTAAGGATGAATTAGAGTCTAACAACACTGAAGAGCAATCAAGTCTAGATGATGCTCCGCCGAAAAAGAACCCTAAAGATAAATCTAATGAGCATGAGCAACATAAATCAAGCCATTATCATCAGCACCATGATACAACCAGCAACTATAAACAGCCGCATTGAGTAGGCATTCACACCAATCCTGTATAGAAAGCATAAATATAAATTTATGCTTTCTAAGGGCTGCCGAGTTTGACTATACAATAATAGTGAATAGATAAATTCTATCGTTAGATAGCGATACCTTAAATTACGTCATTGCATGAATTTTCTACTATTGAAACCGTTCTTTATGCTGAATAAAGAGATGTTTAAATCATTCTGTCGTTGTATTCAGTAATTTGTATTTTATTCTGCGCTTCTTAAAAGCGTTAGAATTCAAGTGAGTGAAAAAAATAACTTATAAAAAATCGGTGCAAAATAAGCCGAAAACTTATAGTTTATTACATAGTGCTTACTTGAATTTATAAAACAAAAAACCACTTAGGATTAGTGCACCTAAGTGGTTGTTTTATATGGTGGGCCCACACAGACTTGAACTGTGGACCAACGGATTATGAGTCCGCTGCTCTAACCAACTGAGCTATAGGCCCTATACAACAATAAATCCTTGTATTTACAAGACTTTATTACGAAATGCATCATATATAAGTTCATTGAAAATTACAAGTTTTTTTACTGGGTAGACACATAGTAACCGAAGAAAATATGTAATCTCACCACATGTTGCAACGTGCAGGATTTTAGCTCATGTCAACAATAAGAGTAAAGCTAGTCAAGCCATTTATTGATCAAATCAAACTTCATTTTCAATGATTTATCAAATAATAAACAAATTCGCTCCCTTATATAAACCATACGTCTAATCCAAATTTTACGGGTCGACTCAATGCCATAATTCATCAGCATTATTATGTGATCTAAATACGCAAATAATTTAAAAAATCCGAATATATTCAATTGAATATGCTGACAAAATATCTGGTAAATCCATAAAAACACTCGATAAATGCGATGCAAGGAATCCAATAAAAAAACCATAAACCAAGGTTTGATAATTGAGAAGATCACGGTTGATTTTAATTTTCAAGAATGGAATTTTATACAATACTTGCTGGATGGTTTTGGGATTTGACAATGCCAGTGCAATACAAAACCAGCCGATATAACTGAGAGTGGGCGATTTATCCAACATTAACCACGAAGAACTTTTTATATCATACGCATAGGACAACCATGTTGCGTGGTTAGAATACAAGTAAGTAATAATTTTTCCTGGCAATAAGCCCAAATCTAAAATCCAGAAAAACCATAGAAAATTTTTAAGTACAAAAAAACTAAATCCAACTTCGTTAAAAACAAAATCTATATTTTTCTTATGCTCATCGGTGCTAATTTTTATTGAATTGTCCTTAGACCTAAACATGTAAGTATCTCGAAAAATAATCTGCTGTAATTTTAGAGCATCTTACTCCGCTGTGCGTATAAATTTTATTGAGAACAGCTGACAGATTCCCTATTTTGGAGGGTTCTGCCCTAATTTTTATTTAAAATTTAACCTCAATGCAACAAAGCTCACGTTTTAACGCAAAGGCATTAGTTTACTCATCAATTTTTCTTGCTCCGCACATAAATCCGATTTTTATAATTAAACACATCATTGATTTTTTTATTTTGTTTGGTGATCTGCCTGAAAGTCCAGATAGGTTTTACGTGACAATAGCAGGTCTTGCTCATTCAATGGCTTAACCTCTTGCAGACTGTGCAAACAGCGCTGAGTCAATTCGATATATTGTTGTGTTCCTTGGGTTTTCCATGCAATCTCTTCAGCTCTTAATTCCCGAATAATTTTTGCAGGGCTGCCCAGTGCCAAGCTGTTGGCAGGAATCTTGGTCTTTGCCGTTACAGTACTGTTTGCACCGACAATGGCATTTTCACCAATCTCGCAGTCATCCAGAATCACGCTGTTCATGCCAATCATGGCATTTTTTCCGACTTTACAACCATGCAAGATCGCGGCATGTCCAATATGCCCCATATCTTCGACCACGGTAACGCTTTGTGGAAAGCCATGAATCACACAGTTGTCCTGCACATTGGCTTGGTAACCAATTCGGATACCACCAAAATCGGCACGCAGAACAGCCAACGGTCCGATATAGGCCCCAGCATCTACCACCACATCGCCAATCAACACGGCGGTTGGGTGCACAAATGCCTGACGATGAACCACAGGCATTACCCCATCAATTGCATAACACGGCATATACAGTCATCCTTTTTTTATAAAGTGGCAGCAAGTTCCAAGCCACCAAAACGCTTGTAAAAGCTCGAATTAATCGCAGGCAGTGAACCTTCGGCAGTTTTGGCAATCGATAGAAAATATTCATCGGCCTGTTCAAAGATACGTTTGTAAATATTTACGCTTAAATTGCGGGCATTCACCGCAGGCCAGTCGGCAGGCAACAGCTCCAGCGGCAAAGACGGGTCTTTGAGTAAAATACGGCGATAATGATGAATCAATAAAATACGCAGTAAAAATGCCTGCTGTGGGCTAATTTCTTCCTGTTCATGATTCAGCAAGGTCGCAATTTCTCGGAAATGTTCCAAAAATTTCAAATAACGCTGTTTGATTTCGTCAATCGGCCAGTTGACTTCCAGCATACGCGCCACCGTATCGGAAGAACCTGCCCATAAATCGAGGGTTTGTGCTTTAAACACCACCACCTGATCCATCATGTTCAGCTCAATCAACAGCTTTTGCAGCTTGGCTTGATCGCAACCAGGATATGCCATCAGATTGGTAGCAATACTGGAAAAACCGAGCCATTCCAGTTCTTTTTTCAGTGTGATTTTATTTTCCATCTCCACCGAACTGAGCAAAATCAGATCCCAATAGCGATCCCACTCGCGCATTTGATGGTTATAAATACGCTGTTCTGCCTGCAAATACACTTTGCGACTGGCGTCGGTAATGCGATAAAAACTGGTACGACCCACCTTTTGTGAATCGAGCCATTCATTTTTCACCAGTCGAAATACGGCTGTACGTACCGCACGATCATTAAACCCAAAGGGTTCAATCAGTTGAATCAGGCTCGCCAGACTAATGTTGCCGCCCCGATGCAAAATCGAATCCCCATAAATGCTCGACACTAAGGAAGTCGCACTAAGGGGTTCTTGCTCAATCAAATACTGAATAATGTGCTGAATACGTACGCTCATATCTCTCTAACTTTTAAATATGCAGGTTGTCCTGCTTAGGCAATCTTTCTTAAGTCAATGACGCGCTTTGCCTTGCCTTCCGATCTCGGCAGCATCGTTTCAGCCAGAATTTCAACTGTTACAGAAACACCAACCATGGTCTTGATTTTGTGCTGTAACTCTTGTGCGAGCTGTAACGCGGCGGTTTGCGTATATTGACTCATTTCCGTTCGGATATGCAATGTATCCATATATCCTTTCTTGGACACATGAATTTCATAGTTGGGAATCAGTTGTGGAATTTTAAGAATCTGCTCCTCTATCTGGGTCGGAAAAACATTAACCCCGCGAATAATCAGCATGTCATCACTGCGTCCAACCACTTTTTGCATACGGCGCATGGCACAGTGTTGCCCCTGCATCAGACACGTCAAATCGCGGGTACGGTAACGAATCACAGGCATGCCCTGTTTGGTAATGGTGGTAAATACCAGTTCCCCCATTTCACCATCAGGCAAGACTTCACCTGTTTCAGGATGAATAATTTCAGGGTAAAAATGATCTTCCCAAATGGTTAAACCTGTGTTGTCATCTGCTGCCTGCATGGCAACCCCAGGCCCCATCACTTCAGATAGTCCGTAAATATCCAGCGCCTTGATATTCAGACGGGTTTCAATTTCACGGCGCATTTCTTCTGTCCACGGTTCAGCGCCAAAGATCCCGACTTTTAAAGAAGTTTCTTTGGCTGTGCCATATTGCTTCTCTAACTGTTCAATAATATTGACACAATAAGACGGTGTAACCATCAAGGCAGTTGGCTGAAAGTCCTGAATCAGTTGAATCTGTTTTTCGGTTTGTCCGCCTGACATTGGAATCACTGTTGCACCCAGCCGTTCCACACCATAATGCGCCCCTAAACCACCCGTAAACAAACCGTAGCCATAGGCTACTTGCACCGTATCTGAATGATCTAGCCCTGCGACACGCAAACAGCGTGCCACAAGATCCGCCCATGTATGGATATCTTGCTGGGTATAACCAACTACCGTGGGTTTACCTGTTGTACCCGATGAAGCATGCAGCCTGACAATGTCCTGTTTCGGGACAGCAAACATGCCAAATGGATAATTTTCGCGTAGATCCTGCTTGGTGGTAAAAGGAAACTTGGCCAAATCTGCCAGTGTGTGCAGATCATCGGGGTGTACCCCTGCTGCATCAAACTTGCGCCGATATACGGCACTGTTTTGATAAGCGTGATGCAGCGTTTGCTTGAGGCGCTCAAATTGCAACTGACGTAATGCTTCAAGTGGCAAGTTTTCATGAATATCCGTATCTTGAACCTGCATTGTGACTCTCCCTGAGTTTTTATTTTATTTTTAGTTGTCCTTAGACTGCACTGAGATTTTCCAGAATCAGTGCCACACCCTGACCCACACCGACGCACATGCTACACAAGGCATAGCGTCCCTGACGCTGTTTCAGTTCATGGGTTGCGGTAATCACTAAACGCGTACCACTCATGCCCAGTGGATGCCCCAAAGCAATCGCACCGCCATTTGGATTCACGCGTGCATCATCATCACTCAAACCCAACTCTCGTAGTACTGCCAGCGACTGCGAAGCAAAGGCTTCATTCAGTTCAATCACATCCATTTGTTCCAAGCTCAGTCCTGTTTGCTTCAAGACTTTGTGTATGGCGGGCACAGGGCCGATGCCCATATATTTCGGCTCAACACCTGCACTGGCATAACCCACCACGCGTGCCAAAGGTTGTAACTGATGCTGCTCGGCAAATGCCTGACTGGTCATCAGCACACATGCCGCGCCATCGTTCACACCCGAAGCATTGCCTGCGGTGACTGTTCCACCTTGGGTACGAAACGGCGCTTTGAGTTTTGCCAAGGCATCCAAGGTTGTTTCAGGACGCAAATGCTCATCTTGAGTGATCTGCGTGACCTGTTTCTTACGATTGATAATCTCCACAGGCATAATCTCGACATCAAAGCGCTTTGCCTGCTGAGCTTCTGCGGCCTTTTGCTGACTGCGTAACGCAAACGCATCCTGATCGGCACGGCTAATCTGATATTTTTCTGCCACGTTTTCAGCCGTTTCAGGCATGCTGTCGATCCCAAAATTCGCCTGCATTTTCTTATTCACAAAACGCCAGCCAATGGTGGTGTCATAGATTTCAGGGGTACGAGCAAAGGCTTCTTGGGATTTAGACTGTACAAAAGGCGCGCGGCTCATGGATTCAACCCCACCTGCCAGCATAAATTCTGCTTCACCCGCCTTAACACTTCGCGCTGCCAATCCAACCGCATCTAAGCCTGAAGCACATAAACGATTGACGGTCACCGCAGGCACACTTTCAGGCAGTCCTGCCAACAATGCTGCCATGCGCGCCACATTACGGTTATCTTCTCCCGCTTGGTTGGAGCAGCCCAAAATCACTTCATCGAGTTGTTCCCACGGCAAATTGGGATGTTTATTTTTTAAATACTGAATTGGCAAGGTCGCCAAATCATCGGCACGCACTGAACTCAGCGCGCCTGCATAACGACCAATCGGGGTACGGATCAGATCACAGATTACAACATTGTGCATAGTTCATTCCTTTATACTGACGCGGGCAAAGCTGCCAAATGTGAAAGTTGCTGTTGTTGAGCCAATAACAGTTTGAGATAAACGCTCGGGCGATATTTTTCTTCGCCATAAAATTCATACAGATTCTGCAAGGTCTTTAAAATGTGAGCCGTACCGATTTGCTGTAACCATTCAAATGGGCCTTGCGGATAATTCACGCCATATTTCATGGCATTATCAATATCTTCAGGGCTGGCAACCGCTTGCTGCACCGCTTCACAGGCTTCATTAATTAACAAGGCAATGATGCGTAGACTCAGCAAAGCTGGATGATCTTTCAGCCAAACGACGGCAACGCCTAAGCCTGCAAAAAAGTCTTCAACTTTCGCCAGATCTTCAGGCTGGCAAGACAGGTTATGACTCAGTGCAATCGCTTCGGCACTTTGCCAGTTAGCATGCCAGTCCATAACCACGGTTTTTTGCTGTGGATCACTGAAATTCACAGCTTCACCGCTACTCAAAGTCACGGCGATATCATCAATCCACAACACATTGTGTTTGGCAGAGACTTGTCGAAGCTCATAAATCGCCTGTATCCGTTCCACAAATGCAGGCTGATTTTTCCAAGTTCCCGCCAAAGTCGCATCATCCCATTCAGCAGAAGTGCTTTTTGCTAAACTTGGCCGATAACGCACTCGGCTTGCATCGTTATAGTTATAAAATCCCTGACCTGTTTTACGACCATAACAGCCTGCATCGACCAGTTGCTGTTGCACCAGACTCGGACGGTAGCGTGGTTCATAGAAAAATTGCTGATACACCGTTTGGGTGACTGAAAAATTGACATCTTGCCCGATCAGATCAGTCAGTTCACAAGGCCCCATGGCAAAACCACCGCACTGGCGCAACAGATAATCCAACTGTTCAGGCGAAACCACTTGCTCCTGCAAGGCACGAAAGCCTTCCGAGTAAAATGGGCGAGCAATACGATTGACAATAAAACCAGGGGTTGACTGGGCCAAAACAGGGACTTTGCGCCACTTCAACATCAACTGCTGTAATGCCTGACACAATTGCACAGGAGTTTTTAAACCCTGAATAATCTCCACCAGTTTCATGATCGGTGCAGGATTAAAGAAATGCAGTCCCACGACACGCTCAGGTTGTGGCACTTGCGATGCAATTGCGGTAATTGAAATCGACGAGGTATTGCTGGCAAAAACAGTATCGGCTGGGCAAATCTCGGCAAGTTGCTGAAACAAAGCCTGTTTAACCTGTTGTTTTTCGACAATTGCTTCAATCACCAAATCTACAGTTTTCAGTTCTTTTACAGCATTGGCAATGACCAGTCGTGACCATGCTTGCTCAAGCTGTTCAGTGGTCAGTTTCTGTTTAGTAACAAGCTTTTCCAAAGTCGGGCGTAGTGCTGCAACGGCTTGCTGAGCTTTCACCAGATCGGTATCGTACAAATAAGTGTGATGACCATGACAAATGGCAAGCTGCACAATGCCCATGCCCATTGTCCCTGAACCAATGACCGCAATACGCGCATTGGACAAATCCCGATTCGCCATATCAGCACCCCGTATAGTTGGGTTCGCGTTTTTGCATAAAGGCTTGTACACCTTCACGGTAATCGTCCGAACGCCCTGCGATACGCTGTAAGTCACGCTCTAAAATGAGTTGCTCTTCAAACGTGTTATGACTGGACTGGTGAATGGCTTTTTTGATTAAAGACAGCCCAAATGTCGGTTGTTTTGCCAGACGCTCTGCCAATGCTGTGACTTGATCTTGAAGCTCAGCATCTTCTGCCACATCCCAAATCATGCCGAGTTGTTTGGCATCTTCAGCAGACAATTTATCGCCCAGTAATGCCAATCCCATCGCCCGTGCATGTCCAACTGCACGTGGTAAAAACCATGTCCCACCTGAATCTGGCACTAAACCTAGACGGCAAAATGCCTGAATAAAACTGGCAGATTTGGCTGCAATTACCAAGTCACATGCCAAAGCAATATTTGCACCTGCACCTGCGGCGACACCGTTCACTGCACAAATCACAGGCTTGGGCATATTCACCAAAGTTTTGATCAGCGGGTTATAAAATTTCTCGATCGAAACACCCAAATCTGGCGCAGCCGCATCGGGATCGACCACACGATCACTCAAATCCTGTCCTGCACAAAAACCACGCCCTGCACCACTAATCACCACACAGCGGATATCAGGATTGACCGTCCAGTTTTTTAATACTTCCGCAACTTCCTGATGCATCGCCACATTAAAACTGTTGAGCTGCTTTGGGCGGTTCAGGGTCAGATAACCCACTTCATTGTGTTCTTTAACTAAAATATGCTGATAATCCATCATCTTATTGTCCTTTAAATACGGGTTTTCTTTTTTCAAAAAATGCACTGATGCCTTCTTGGCGGTCTTGGGTGGCAGCCAGCCAGACAAAACTTTGCCGCTCCAGTTTTAAGCCCTGACTCAAACTGGTTTCATGAATATTTTTGACAGATTGTTTAATGGCACGTAATGCCAGTGGTGCCTGTCGGGCAATTTTTCCTGCCAGTTCCACCGCGTATTGCACCGTCAATGCGACAGGTGAAATCTGACTACAAATCCCGTGTTGCAAGGCTTGCTCGGCACCGAGCATTTCACCTGTCATTGCCCAGCGCATTGCCAGTTGTTGCCCGACCAGACGGGCTAAACGCTGCGTACCACCTGCACCAGGCAACATGCCCAAACCAATTTCAGGCAAGGCAAATTTGGCATTTTCCCCGCAAAGTACGATGTCAGCATGCAGTACCAGTTCAAAACCTGCACCCAGTGCATAACCATTTACCGCTGCAATCAAAGGCTTGGAAAAACTGTCAATTTTTTGCCAAAGCTGTGGGCGCTCATCAAGCTGCAAATTCACCACGTCCAAATCGGCAAGTTCGGTCAAATCTGCACCTGCTGCAAAACAGGAAGTATGGCCTGTAATTACAACTACACCGACATCTGGGTTTTGCTCAGCCTGTTGCAACAGCTCGACCAAATGGCGCAAGGTGGCATTGTTGAGGGCATTACGTTTTTCAAGCCGATTCAAACTCAGTAGCAATACTTTTTCCGCAGGATAACTTTGCGTGATCAGTTCTTGCATCGTCATTCCCCTTACTCGTCAAAACTCAGGCGAACATCGACCGTTTTTGGCAATGCCTGACAGCTCAAGACATAGCCTTTTGCCACCTCTTCATCTTCAAGGCTATAGTTGATCAGCATATCCACTTCACCTTGCAAGACCTTGCAACGGCAGGTCGCACACACCCCACCTTTACAGGCATATGGTAAATCTGCACCCGCACGCAATGCTGCATCTAAAATGCTGTCATCTTGCTGCCCGACATCAATACGTAGTTCACGACCATCCAGCACAATACTGACCTGAGCCTCCTGACGATCAGCCTGCTGTTCAGCCGAACGGGGTTTCATCTCGCCTGTATTAAAACGCTCAGTATGAATACGGGTTTTGTCGATGCCCAATTCAGGCAACACGGTTTCCACAGCCTGCATCATTTCTTCAGGGCCGCAGGCAAAGCAGTGATCAAAAATCGGTTCAAGCACTTGATGATCAAACAGTTGTTGCAACTTGGCGATATCAATTCGCCCATTCATCAACTCGCTTTCATTCATCTCGCGGGAAAAAATATTGATGAGCTGAAAACGGGTTTTGAACTGGTCTTTCAAATCCATAATCTGTTCAGCAAACATGGTCTGTTTCCATGAACGGTTGCCATACAACAAGGTAAAACTGGCTTCAGGCTGTTCAAACAACACATGCTTGATGATCGACAAAATTGGCGTAATGCCGCTGCCTGCAGCCACACCTAAATAATGCCGACCACCCTGCTTGGCCGCTTTCTGGAAAAACACCCCTTGAGGTGGCATGACTTCCAAGATATCGCCCACCTGCAAATGCTCATTTGCCCATGTGGAAAATTGTCCCTGATCAATTTTTTTCACTGCGATACTGATATCTTCGGTAGCAGCATGACTGCAAATCGAATAACAACGGCGAATTTCACCTTGCTCTGTAAGATGACGAATGGTCAGATGTTGCCCTGCCTGAAAAGCAAACTGTGGCTGCGCATCATTGGGTACATCAAAGGCAATACAAATCGCCTGATCGGTCTGCGGTGTAATGGTTTTTACTTTTAATGGAATAAATGTGTTCATGGCTAATTTCCTTATCTTCAGGCTCAAATGCACTTAAAATAGTCAAAAGGTTCGAGGCAACTCCAACATTGATACAGTGCCTTACAAGCCGTTGAACTAAACTCGCTGAGCAATCGGGTATCGCTACTCTTGCAATGTGGACAAGCCACTCCATCACTCAATGCAACATGTGTCCCGCAGTGTTCAGCCTGACCTTGTGGCGGAGCAATCCCGTAAGCCTGCAGCTTTTGCTTGCCCTGTTCAGACATCCAGTCAGTTGTCCAAGCCTCCGACAAATCCAGCAAAACCTGTACGGGTTCAAAGCCCTGTTCATTCAGCGCCTGTTGAATCTGCTGCTTCAGCAAATCTGTTGCAGGACAACCGCTATAGGTTGGGGTTAAACGCACCAAAATTTCATTTGCGGCATTCAGCTCCACCCCACGAATCATCCCCAGATCAATCACCGACAACACAGGAATTTCTGGGTCGCTGACACTTTCCAAAATCTGCCAGCACTGCTCAACACAATGTTGAATACGTTGCATGCCTCATCTCCCTGATTCGACTACCACACCAAGTTGGGATAAGCGCGTTGAATGGATTGCATTTCTGCAAGCAAATAGCCCAAATGCTCAGTATGCAAACCTTGTTTAGCACCACGACGATATGCCGTTTCAGGGACTTGTAAGCCAAAGCGTTGTAGCTCAGCAGCAACCTGCTCATCCCAAAGGGTTTTGTTGGATGCAAGATCAGGAATCACACCTGTATCGACCAGAGCCTGTTCTTCTGCGGTCAACTCAAAAAGCTCCGCACTAAAACGCCATAACTGATTGAGTGCTTGTTGCATACGTTGATGCGCTTCGTCTGTGCTTAAACTTAAACGCTCCATCCAGCCTGTAGAAAAGCGCACGTGATATTTAATTTCTTTTAATGACTTGGTTGCCAATGCAGCGACTTCGGCATGCTGTGACTGTGCCAATGTACTCATTAACAACACATGGTAATGATCGATAAACCATTGACGGACAATGGTCTGGGCAAAGTCACCATTCGGCTGTTCACATAGCAGTAAATTCAGAAATTCGCGCTCTTGACGAAAATACGCCAGTTGATCTTCATCTTGTGGCGGGTTTTGTTGTTGCCCTGCCAACGTCAAGAAATTACGTGCCTGCCCCAGCAAGTCCAGTCCAATGTTTGCCAGTGCAATATCTACCTCAAGTTCAGGCGCATGCCCGCACCACTGCATCAAACGCTGTGCTAGTACCAGTTGACTGTCGCCAATATGCAGCAGAAATTTTGATAATGCTAAATTCGTCATTTTGATCCTCCCTGCTTACATGTGCTCAATGCCATCTGGAATGTGGTAAAAAGTCGGATGGCGATAGACCTTATCCAGTGACGGATCGAAAAATTCAGGTTTTTCATCAGGCTGAGAGGACTTGATTAGTTCAGAACGCACTACCCAAATGCTAATGCCTTCATTACGGCGGGTATAAACATCGCGGGCATGTTGCAGTGCCATTTCATCATCCGCAGCGCGTAAGCTCCCAACATGGCGGTGGCTTAGACCTTGTTTGCTACGAATAAATACTTCATAGAGTGACCAGTGATTTTTCTGTTTCATGGCTGATATCCTTATTCAAAATTTTGTGTTGTTAGGCAACTTTGCTCTGAGCGACTGCTTGCTTTTGTGCATACACTGCGGCTGCCTCACGCACCCACTGACCGTCCTGCCACGCTTTACGACGTGCTTCGATGCGCTCATGGTTACATGGGCCTTGCCCCTGAATCACCGCCATAAACTCATCCCAATTAATTTCGCCAAAGCTGTAATGGCCTGTGCTCTCATTCCATTGCAAATCTGGATCAGGTACCGTCAAGCCAAGCTGCAACACTTGCGGTACGGTGTTATCGACAAATTTCTGACGCAGTTCATCATTACTAAAACGTTTAATTTTCCACGCCATGCTCTGCGCACTATTTGGTGAATGATCATCGCTTGGGCCAAACATCATCAATGCTGGCCACCAGAAACGATTAACCGCATCTTGTGCCATTTGTTTTTGATGCTCGCTGCCTTGAGCCAATGCCATCATGGCCTCGAAACCCTGACGCTGATGAAAACTTTCTTCTTTACAGATGCGTACCATGGCACGGGCATAAGGGCCATAAGAGGTACGGCACAATGCCACCTGATTGACAATTGCCGCACCATCAACCAGCCAGCCAATCGCTGCAACATCTGCCCATGTCAGTGTTGGATAGTTAAAGATTGAGGAATATTTCATTTTCCCTGCAATCAGTTTTTCCATCATGTCATCACGGTCCGCACCCAGCGTTTCTGCCGCACTGTACAAATACAAACCATGCCCTGCTTCATCCTGCACTTTGGCAAGCAATACTGCTTTACGCTTCAAAGTTGGTGCACGAGTAATCCAGTTACCCTCTGGCAGCATACCGATCACTTCAGAATGCCCATGCTGCCCAATCTGACGAATCAAGGTCTTACGATAGGCATCAGGCATATCATCTTTGGCTTCTATGGCAATATCCTGTTCGATACAGGCATTAAATTTATGATACTTATTTTCCACAGCAGTAATCCTTTTTGCTTCACATCCATGTTTCTATTTTTTGATACAACAATCGTTATGTCAATACATTTTTATGTATCACTTTCTAAAAATAATTATAAAAATAAATTAATCAATATAAATACAATAACTTAAATCAAAATATAAAAATTAATTTGCACAAAAATATTCAAAATATGATTGACAATTGGAAAAATTTAAAAGAAATTATGAATCATATATTTTATTAAATTAATTTTTACGTATCATAAAATGGAGTTTTAAGATGCTAGATCTCGATACTACAAACTCAATCGAACCCAGTTCAACAACCCATATTCCTCATAGAGAGAACATTCCAAGTCTGGCATCTTTTGTGTATGGGACATGGCATCATGCAACCCAGGATTTCCGCGAGGTCTATCACGCAATTACTGGCGAACCCATTTATCGAGTTAGCAGTCATGGCATTGATATGGCAAAAGCCGTCAACTATGCAAAACAGCATGGTGCAGAACTGGCGAACTGGACATTTCATCAACGCGCAAATGCATTAAAACAAATTGCTCAGGCACTACTTGAACGCAAAGAAGAATTTTATGCACTGGCAACCGCAACAGGTGCGACGCGTAAAGATGCATGGGTGGATATTGAAGGTGGAATTCAGACTTTATTTGCCTACTCAAGCCTGGTTCGCCGTGAGCTAAATGATGAAAAAATCATTACTGAAGATGCGTGGATTCCACTCTCAAAACATGGCAGTTTTGGCGCAAAACATATTTTATCGGCCAAAGCTGGCGTTGCCGTACATATCAATGCATTCAACTTCCCGATTTGGGGCATGTTGGAAAAAATTGCACCTACACTCTTGGCTGGTGTGCCTTGCATCGTCAAGCCTGCAACTGATGGCGCACAACTGACCCAAGCGGTAGTTCATGCCATTTTGGATATCCAGCTTTTACCACAAGGTGCTTTACAACTCATCTGTGGACAAACCTATGATTTGTTTGAGCAACTCTCAGCACAAGACTGTGTTACATTCACAGGTTCAGCCGATACAGGGCAGAAATTACGTCAGCATCCACACCTAAACCGCCATTCAATTCCATTTAGCATGGAAGCTGACTCGGTCAACAGCGCAATTTTAAGCCCTGAAGCCAATGAAACTACCATTGAGCTATTTGTCCGCGAAGTTTTCCGAGAAATAACCAGCAAAGCAGGGCAAAAATGTACTGCTATTCGCCGTGCCTTTGTTCCTGAAAACCTGCTCGATACCGTTCAGTCCCAATTGATCAACAAACTCAAAAAAGTAGTCGTTGGTGATCCTGCTCGAAGTGATACGACAATGGGGGCATTGGCAAGCCTAAAACAAAAACAAGATGTCACTCACAAAGTTCAACTACTGGCGCAAGAAGCTGAAATTGTATTTGGTGGCAATCCTGATTTTAAATTCAATGCCGAGTTCCCAGAACGTGGCGCATTTTTTCCGCCAACCCTGCTCCGCTGCACAACGCCAGATCAGGCTTCAATTATCCATCAAACTGAAGCTTTTGGCCCTGTTTGTACCCTCATGCCTTATCAATCAATTGAGCAACTTGCTCATCTGGTTGCCCGTGGCGAAGGGAGTCTGGTCGCTTCAATCGTTAAAAATTGCGATGAAAATATCGAAACACTGGTACAAAAAATTGCACCTTGGCATGGTCGCCTACACATTTTAGATGAAGAATCTGCAAAAGAAAGCACAGGTCATGGTTCACCTTTACCTCACTTGGTTCATGGCGGACCTGGTCGTGCAGGTGGTGGTGAAGAATTGGGTGGTATTCGCGCAGTTAAACACTACATGCAGCGTACAGCTATTCAAGGTTCACCAAACAGCCTAACTCAAGTCACACATGCATGGACTGCAGGCGCAAGTGTCCGCGAAGACCGTGTTCATCCTTTCAAGAAAGATTTTGATGAACTGGTGATTGGCGAACGTCTACTTACTGCACGCCGCACTGTAACTGAATCTGACCTTGTCAATTTTGCCTGTCTCAGTGGCGATCACTTCTATGCGCATACTGACAAAATCGCTGCCGCTAATTCCTTCTTTGGGGAGCGTGTGGCACATGGCTATTTTATTGTCTCGGCTGCCGCAGGTTTATTTGTCGATGCTGCCGAAGGGCCAGTGATCGCCAACTATGGTATGGATAACCTGCGTTTTGTTGAACCCGTTAAAATTGGTGACTCGATTCAGGTTGAACTGACTTGTAAACAAAAGACACCAAAACCACAAAAAGACCCGACACAACCTGCACATGGCGTTGTAGTATGGGACATTAAAGTGAAAAATCAGCATCAGGAACTGGTGGCAACTTACGATATTCTCACGTTGGTTGCCCGTGCAGCGAATCACTAAATCGAAAGATGCTTATGTTATTAATGCAGCATAAGCATCCCGCAATACACATGGATATCTGAAATAAAACAATGGAACTGCAATGAACAAGATTTATCCCGATAGTCAGTCGGCAATTTTCGATATTATTCAAGACAATATGGTTCTCGCTGTCGGTGGCTTCGGACTATGCGGCATTCCTGAAATGCTGATTGAAACTGTACGTGATTCCAATGCCCAAAACCTGACCTGTATCAGTAACAATGCAGGGATTGATGGCATCGGTTTAAGCCTTTTGCTTGAATCTCGTCAGGTCAAAAAAATGATTTCCTCATATATTGGTGGCAACAAAGAATTTGAACGCCAATATTTAGCAGGCGAACTAGAAGTTGAACTCACGCCACAAGGCACTATGGCAGAAAAACTACGCGCCGCAGGTGCAGGTATTCCCGCTTTTTATACCCGCACAGGTGTAGGTACCGTGGTGCAAGATGGTAAAGAAATCCGTAATTTTGATGGCAAAGACTATCTGCTGGAAATGGCACTACATGCCGATATTGCCCTCGTCAAAGCCTATAAAGCAGATAAAGCAGGCAATCTGGTTTTTCGAAAAACAGCTCGAAATATTAACCCAGACTGTGCTGTAGCAGGCAAAATTACCATTGCCGAGGTTGAACAACTGGTTGAAATCGGCGATTTGGATCCCGATGAAATCCACCTCCTTGGGATTTATATTGACCGTATTGTGGTCAATACCAACCCAACTAAACACATTGAAATTCGTACTGTCAAAACTAAAACTGTATAACGGAATATACTCATGGCTTGGACGCGTGAACAAATGGCTCAACGAGCCGCTCAAGAATTACATGATGGTTTTTATGTCAATTTAGGCATCGGGCTACCTACTCTGGTTGCCAACTACATCCCTGAAGATATCCATGTCTGGTTACAGTCTGAAAATGGATTACTCGGGATTGGTGAATATCCACACGAACACGAGGTCGACGCTGACCTGATCAATGCGGGAAAACAAACCATTACCACCAAGAAAGGCGCTTCTCTATTTTGTAGTTCAGAATCATTTGCCATGATTCGTGGCGGGCATGTTGATATTGCGATTCTAGGTGCCATGCAAGTTTCAGCGACAGGTGATATTGCCAACTGGATGATTCCAGGACAAAAAGTCAAAGGTATGGGCGGTGCCATGGATTTGGTCGCAGGTGCAAAGAAAATTGTGGTGTTAATGGAACATTGCAGCAAAACTGGTGAAGCCAAAATTCTGAATCAATGCAGCTTACCGCTTACAGGCTTGGGAGTAGTTTCCCGTATTATTACTGATTTGGGGGTATTTGATATTACACCCGAAGGCATCAAAGTGGTTGAACTGGCAGATCAGGTAGAATTTGAAGAAGTACAGCAAAAAACTGGCGCACCACTTATCAACCAGCAACACTATCTGCAAAGTGCCTAAAAAACATGAAAAGTGATTTTCATAAAAAAAGATGCCAAAAGGCATCTTTTTTTATCATGCTATCCTGCTTAACGCAAAATACCACGCTGTGACTGTTCTAAAGAATCAATCAGCAACTGAACTTCAGCCACCTCTGGCAAGATTTCTGCACGAATACGCTCAAGCGCTTCTACGGTTGTCAGACTTTCTTTATAAATCAGCTTGAATGCTTCGCGTAAGCCTTGAATCACTTGTTTTGACCAACCTTTACGACGCATTCCTTCAATATTCAAACCAAAAGCATGGGCTGGGTTTCCAGATGCCATCACATAAGCAGGCACATCTTTCACAATTAAAGATGCCGCACCAATCATGCTGTAAGAGTCGATCTTACAGAATTGATGAATTCCAGAGTTTCCACCAACCACAACATAGCTTCCAACATGAACGTGACCTGCCACGCCCACATTATTGGCGAAAATATTATGATCACCAATCTGACAATCGTGAGCAATATGTGTATTGACCATCAGTAAGTTATGACTACCTACTTTGGTTAAACCATGATCTTGCACCGTACCACGGTGTAAGCTGCAATGCTCACGAATCACATTATGATCGCCAACTTCAAGCCATGTTTCCTCGCCTTTATATTTAAGATCCTGACAGACCTCACCTACACTAGCGAACTGGAAAATCTCATTGTGTTCACCAATACGAGTATATCCGCCAATCACAACGTGAGAGTGAAGTTTAGTACCTGCACCTATTGTCACGTGAGGACCAATCACACAGTAAGGACCAACTTCTACATCTGGTGCAATAACTGCAGATGAGTCAATAATAGCGGTTGGGTGGATATATTCTTTATTGCTCATGCCTACTCTAGATTCTTTGATGAGAGATAATAATTTCAGCCGTTGTTGCCACAATACCATCAACGCTAGCAGTACAGTTGTATTTGTAAATACCGCGTTTTTGCATGACAAGCTCAGATTTCAGCACAAGCTGATCACCTGCAACAACTTGCTTCTTAAAACGAACTTTCTCTGCACCTGCAAAAAGGAACAAAGAACCTGGTTGTGGTTTTTCGTTATTTAATACGAAACCCAACACACCAGAAATTTGTGCCAATGCCTCAACGATTAAGACACCTGGCATAATTGGATATTCTGGGAAATGCCCTTGAAGAAATTCTTCATTAATAGACACATTCTTATAACCAACAATACTGTTATCGGTAATTTCTGTCACTCGATCCACCAACAAGAATGGATAGCGATGTGGCAAATATTCACGAATTTGTTGAATATTCATTGGTAATGCTGGTTTATTCAAATCTTGATTTTGTGACTCTGTCATATTCATTTACGCATATTAAAAGTTGATTCAAGTGACTCAATACGAGTTTGTATATGATCTAGTCGTTTGACAATTTGGGTCAATGGCACATCTGCTAATTGTCTCAAGCGAACAATCGTACGACGCCAGTGTCCACTTTCAAACAAACCAGTTCCTGAAGAATAAGTACCAGACTCAAAAATACTTTTTGTGACCATTGACATTCCTGTTAATGTCACATTGTCCGTAATTTTTAAGTGTCCAGCCACCCCACAAGCGCCAGCAAGTATACAGTTTTTGCCAATCGTTGTACTACCTGCAATGCCTGTTTTTGCAGCAATCGCAGTATTTTCACCAACATGCACATTGTGGGCGATTTGCACAAGGTTATCTACAATGACCCCATCTTCCAAAATTGTGTCATCTAATGCACCACGGTCAATACTACAATTTGATCCAATGCGCACATTATTGCCAATTTTCACAGAGCCTAACTGTGCAATGCGATGCCACTTTCCTTGATAAGGCGCGAAGCCAAAACCTTCGCTTCCAATCACTGTATTGGCATGAATGCGCACATTGTTGCCAATTTTGCTAAACCCAGTAATCGTGACATGTGAGTCAATAAAACATTTCTGCCCAATTTCCACACCATCATCAATCTTGGCATGTGACTCAATAAATGTATGATCCCCAACGACACAGTTCTCACCAATGACCACATAGTGACCAATATAGGCAGTATCTGAAATCATAGCAGAGGGATGAATTTGAGCTGTACTCTCGATTCCCACATCTATTTTTTTAATTTCAAATACATGTGTAAGCATCGCAAAAGCAAGATATGGATTTTCAACAACAATAAAATTCTGATGTGTTGTCAATTGAGCTTGTAAGTCACGTGTGACAATTAGCACAGCAGCCTTAGAAGCAAGTGCTTGCTCTAAGTATTTATCCCCATTCACAAAAGAAATCTGCTGTGATGTCGCCTGCTCTAAACTAGACAAACCTGAAACTTTCGTTTCAGGTTGTCCAATTAATTCACCATGTACTAAAGATGCTAATTCTTTAAGTGTATATGAACGCTGAATCATTGATTATTTCATCGCATTAACCTTTTGAATCATTTTATCAGTTAAGTCGTTCTTAACGTCATAGGCAAGTGCTGAATTTTTATTCAAAACGAAATCTAAACTGTTTTCTTTACGCAATTGTTCTGCAGCTTGCTGTACGCGTGTCGTAAAAGTTTGTCCTGTCGCCTGAGAAGTAGACTGTACACGCTGCTGAATGTTTTGTTCCAATGAATTAATTTCTTTTACTTTCGCATCATATTGTGTTTTAAGCTGCTGCACTTCTGCTGGTTTAGCTGTAGCTGCTTTGTTTTGCAAATCCTGAATCTCTTTATTTAACTGCTCAACACGTGTAGCAGCTGGTTTTACTGCTTGTTGTAAACCGTCATTTTGCTGTTTCAAATAAGTACTGTTTTCAACAACGCGTTGCATGTCAATCACACCATAACCTGCGGCGTGTGCCATACTCATAAAACCTAAACCTGCTGCAAATGCTACTGCTAATTTTTTCATTCATATATCCTTAAATCATTACATTTTTAACGACTGGCTGAAGGCCGAACTTAGAAAGTTCGACCAATCTGGAATTGTACTGCTTGTGTTTGATCAGTTGCTTTCTTATTCAATGGGAAAGCATAACTGATTGAAAGAGGACCAATCATGGTATTCCAAGTCAGACCAAAACCAACACTATAACGTAAATTACCCATATCAAAACCGTAGTTATCTTTACAGTATTGCTTTGCTCCAGCATCTGTAGATGTACTTGGAGTAGCAGGATTGTTATAAGCGTTTACATTACAAGTTGTATCAAAGACATTACCACCTTCAGCAAACAACACAGGGCGAACATTACGTGCCCAGTCGCCTTTTGATGGCACAGGTAAAATCAATTCCGCACCAAATTGTACGAGTGCATTTGCACCTGTAGAATCTCGACTGCTGCTTTGTGCTATGTTATTCGCGCTATAGTACACCCCAGGGTAAGCTGGCCCTAAAGTATTGTCTTGATAACCACGAACTGATCCCCAACCACCAGCATAGTAGTTTTTCCAGAATGGCAGATCATGACCGTAACCTAACTTACCATAACCATGAACTCCCCAACCTTTACTACCAATTGGGAAAAATACTTGGGTGCTATAAGTCAATTTCTGATATGCAGCATCACTACCTGGCAAAGCAACTTCCAGATTCACACTGTGCAACTGACCTGATGTTGGCAACATTGGTCGGTTCAGAGTATTAAATGACCAACCCAAGTTTAGAAGGTAATTTAGATAGCTTCCTTCAAACTCACTAGCGTAAGGTTCCCCCCCAGCGGTTGGCGTTGCCGTTGCTTTCACTTTACCGCCATGACTCAGCAAATAGTCTCTAAATGCAACAGAACCATACTGGTCAGTAGAAATATCGGTACTTTCTAAGCCCAATGAGCCACTAACACTCTGATTCTCATCGATTGGATAAGACAGGCTTGTATTGGCGCCGAGTGTTTTAGAATAGTAATCACTAACGTGGTAGTCTTGGTATGGCTTAGTTTCTTTATAGTAGACATTATAACCCGCACTTACACCATCGATCGTAAAGTATGGGTCTGTGACTGCCAAACTATAAGACGTTGCGTACTGAGACTTGGTAAAGTCAAAACCTACACTTTTACCAGTGCCCAAAAAGTTAGACTGGCTAATCCCGGCTTGATAAGTAATACCGCCACTTTGTGAATAACCCAGTGCTAGAGTACTTGTACCTGAATGTTGCTCTTCAACATTCACGTCCAAATCAATTTGGTCTGGTACATTCGGAATACGTACAGGTTTAACATCAACAGTTTTAAAGTAACCTGTGCGTTCTAAGCGTACTTTAGACAAGTCAATTTTCTCATTACTTGCCAAAGCGCCTTCCATTTGACGCATTTCACGACGTAATACCTGATCTTCAGTTTTAGTATTACCTGTAAAGTTAATACGACGAATCGTTACTTGCTGACCTGGATTAATATAATAATTCAGATCAACGATTTTCTTATCATTATCAATTTGTGGAACAACATTGACTTCCGCAAAGTAATACCCTGCATTACCATATTTATGCAATAAGAGGTTTTTAACGGCATCAATTTTTTCTTGAGAATAAGTATCGCCATCTTTATAAATTTGCAGCGTTTTTAATTCTTCAGGTTTAAATAAAGTATCACCTAAGAACTTGGTCTGCCCAACCTTGAATTGCTGACCTTCAGTAATTGAAACTTCAACAAAAATATTTTTCTTATCATTACTGATATTCAAATTTGATGAATTCACAGCAAAATTGACATAACCCGCATTCAAATATAATGCACGTAATGCTTCTAGGCTTGCTGCCATACGTTCTTTAGCATAGCGGTCATTACGAGTAACGATAGATGACCAACTGCTTTCTTTAAGTGCGAATGCTCGTTTAATTTCATCATCGCTAAAAACTGTGTTACCAATCACACTAATATTGACAACTTTAGCAGCCTTACCTTCATTAAAATTAATGGTCAAGTCAACACGGTTATTTGGGCGTGGCGTGGTTTCAACTTTAATATCAGCATTATAACGACCTTGCTGATTGTATTGCTGCTCAAGCTCTGTCTCAAGATTTTGCAGAGTCGACTTTTTCAGCACTTCGCCTTCTGCGATTCCCATTTTTTTCAAGCCGTCTTGCAAAGCTTCTTTAGGAATGAGCTTGTTGCCTTTAAATTCAACTTTAGAAATAATCGGACGTTCAACAACATTAAAAACTAAAGTATTCCCCTGCTGGGTTGCTTTAATGTCATCAAATAAACCTGAATCATATAAAGTATGTATAGCATTATTGAGGGTCGCATCATTTACACGATCACCACTTTTTATTGGCAACATACTATAAATATTGGCAGGAGTTAAGCGAACTAAACCTTCGATTTTAACATCTTGGGCAACAAACTCATCCGCGGCATAAACTTGTTGTACAGCAGCCATTGCACTCACCAGTGCTAAAGGCATTAAAAAATGTGTGTGACGCATGCCTATTTTTCCACTAAGTTGGATATTTCGTAATTCTGTTATAAACGCATAAAATCATTAAATAAAGCAAGGACCATCATGCTACCCAGCAATACCATACCGATTTTAAAACCAATCATTTGTATTTGTTCAGAAACAGGTTTACCTCGAATTGCTTCTATAAAATAATAAACTAGATGTCCACCATCAAGCATTGGAATTGGTAACAAGTTCAAAATCCCCAAACTTACACTCATCAATGCCATAAATGAAATAAAAGTTTGCCAACCCATTTCTGCGCTTTGTCCAGCAACTTTAGCAATCGTAATCGGACCTGATAAATTTTCCAAACCAATTAAACCACGAACCATTTTGGTCATTGAATTTAAAATCATACTGGAAATTTCACCTGTCTTTTGTACCGCTTTTCCGAACGCTTGTACAGGTGTATATTGAATAGTTTGCTTATATTGGCTAGGAACAGTAATGTGTGCTGACTTGGTTTGTACTCCCAGCATGCCTGTCACATTTCCCATATTGTCACGCTTGCCCTGAGGCATGACCTGCAACTGAAGAATCTTGCCTTGCCGCTCAACATCAATTTTAAGTAATTTTTCTGGCGACTTTTGTACAATATCAACCACATCAAACCAGTCAGGAGTTTTCACGCCATCAATTGCAATAATCTTGTCGCCTTTTTGCATACCTTGACGATTAGCCGCACCATCTGGCACAAGCTGATCAACAACAGGTTCAATTTTTGGACGATATGGCAAAAATCCCAAAGTATCTAAAGCGGACTGTGTTTGATCTTTTAAGAAATGCTGAATGGGTAGACTAAAATTTTTGAGTTGCCCCTGATGTTCAGCCTGTACCTGAATTTGCCCTGTCTCTCCCGCACGATCAACCAGTGCAAAATTTAAAGCCTCCCAAGTCGGAGTGGTTTTGCCATCAATTGCAACAACTTTATCACCAACCTGTAAACCCGCAATCGCAGCAGGTGTTTCAGGTATCACTTTGCCAACACGAGTATTGAGCTGCTCCTGTTGGGGTAAAAACAGTATCCAAAACAATAAAACGGCAAAGATCAAGTTAATCAGTGGTCCTGCTGCAACAATCGCAATACGTTTCCATGGAGACTGACGGTTAAATGCAAAAGGCAGATCTTCAGCTTTAACATCACCTTCACGTTCATCGAGCATTTTGACATAACCACCCAAAGGCAATGCTGATAAACGATACTGAATTCCTGACTTTTTAGATGTCCAATTCAGTACAGTTGGCCCAAAACCAATTGAATAAACCAAAACCTTGACACCTAATTTGCGCGCAACCCAATAATGACCAAATTCATGAATGGCAATCAGTGGCCCAAGCAAAAAAATTGCCGCAAGCACAATAAATAAAATACTCATTATTTTAGCCTTAAAGCATCAACACGCTGAGTTGCTATATTACGAGCAAACTGATCTGCTTGTAAAATAGTCTCTAGCGAATTGGCCTGAGCATTTTCCATATCATTTAAGGTATGTTCTACAACTTCAGGAATTGCGGTAAATTTTATTTTTTGCTGTAAAAATGCAGCAACTGCAATTTCATTGGCAGCATTTAAAATCGCTGGTGCAACACCACCCGCTTGCATAGCATGACGAGCTAAACGCAAGGCTGGAAATTTAATCGTGTCGGGTTGCTGAAAATTAAGCTGTTGATGTACAAATAAATCTAAAGCATCTACGGGTGTTGAGATGCGCTGTGGCCAAGCCAATGCATGTGCAATTGGCGTACACATATCAGGATTACCCATTTGAGCCAAAGTTGAACCATCCACATATTGAACCATAGAATGAATAATACTTTGTGGATGGATAACGACTGTAACAAAATGTTCTGAAATTGAAAACAAATGACATGCTTCAATCAATTCCAGACCTTTATTCATGAGCGTTGCGGAATCGACAGATATCTTCTGACCCATTGACCAATTTGGATGTTTACATGCCTGCGCAGGGGTCACATCATGCAAGTCATTCAATGATGTATTTAAAAATGGCCCACCTGATGCAGTCAGCAGAATCCGAGAGACACCCTGCTTGGGTTGACCTGTACGCTCTGACTGACAATAGCCATTTGGCAAACACTGAAAAATCGCATTATGTTCAGAGTCCACAGGCAGCAAAAGCGCCTGATGCTGTTCAGCCGCTTGCATCATGATTTCGCCAGACATGACCAAAGCTTCTTTGTTCGCAAGTAGTACGCGCTTACTGGCTTTGACTGCCGCTAATGTCGGGAGCAGCCCTGCTGCACCAACAATTGCCGCCATGACAATATCAACCTGTGGATGCTCAGCAACAGCAACCAAACCTGCTTCATCAGTTAAAATTTCTGTATAATCAATCTGATGCTGTTTGAATAACTGTGCCAATCGATCTTGTTTCGTTGAGGGAACAACAGCGACTTGAGGATGGAACTGTTTGCATATTTCAACCAATTTTTCAAGTCGACTATACGCCGTAACTGCAAAAACCGAGTATTTATCTGGATGTTGCTGCAATACTTTTAATGTACTTTCACCAATTGAACCAGTTGCACCCAATATACAAACAGATTGAGACATTTAGAGATCTACACCGATAAGTTTTAGTAAATAAATTCCTGTTGCAAAAATCGGTGCTGCTGCAAGCAATGAATCAATGCGATCCAAAACACCACCATGCCCAGGAAGAATTCGACCCGAATCTTTCACACCAGCTCGACGCTTAATCATTGACTCAAACAGGTCACCTTGAACCGAACCAAGTACAGTGATAATCGAGAGAGTTAGAAATAGTACATGTTGTAATAAAGTTAAATGTAAATAATGGCTTTGAACAATAACAACAATAATACCTGAAGTGATTAAGCCACCAAACAAGCCTTCAACTGATTTATTCGGACTGACATTTGGCGCCATTTTACGCCGCCCCAACTTTCGCCCAACAAAATACGCACCACTATCTGCACCCCAAACCAAGAGGAATAGATACATTAACCACCACGGTGAATGTTGCCAGACAGAAAAAATTGCACTCACTGCTGATGAAATCAGGATCAGGCCAACCAGATTCAGGCTTTTATTATACCAGCCATCATACTCTGGAAAGTTTTTCACCCAGTATACACTGGTGAGCCACACCAAAATGGAAGCTATCCAAAAAAGCAATGTAATATCATGAACATACAATGCAATCACAGATACAATCAAGGCAATACAAGCATATCCAAAAACAAAAAATGGTCGTATCGATGCATCCTGCTTTGGCATTAATTTGTACCACTCATACCCTGCAATCGTTGCAGCAATGACCATCAATGCTTGCATAGGGTAATGCGAGGTTGTAGCAAACATACAACTTAAAACAATTGCTACCAATACCAACGCGGTTTTAATCCGCTCAAACATGTATTATTTCTCAGTTTTCTCTTGTTGGATTTGTTCAGAGGTTTTACCAAAACGGCGTTCACGCTGTGCAAATACCTTAAAGGCTTGGTTGAGTTCTTCTACCAAAAACTCAGGCCATAATGTTTTAGTAAAATAAAGCTCTGCATATGCAGACTGCCACAGCAAGAAATTAGAAATTCGATAATCTCCACCTGTTCGAATGAGCAAGTCTACTGGAGGCAAATCTCCAAGGTGAATATATTGACCAAACAGTGCGGGATTAATCTGATCAACTGTAATTTTGTGGTCAAGTACATCTTGAGCAATACGCTTGGCTGAATCCGCAATATCCCACATACCGCCATAACTAATCGCGATCGTCAGCGTCATTTGCTTAAAGTGAGCAGTTTGTTGCTCAGCAGTATTGAGTAACTCTTGCAAATGTAATGGAAGTCGAGAACGCTCACCGATAAAACGTAGAGCAATCTCAAATTTGATCATACGTGGGATTTGCTCATGAACGGTCTGCTCTAGCAAATGCATCAGCAAATCAACTTCAGGTTGAGGTCGATTCCAGTTTTCACTTGAAAAAGCAAAAACCGTCAACGCCTGAACCCCAAGCTCACGGCAGCGCTCTACGACAGGATCTAGCGTATTTTTACCTTCTTTATGCCCAGCGCCTTGCGCAAGATGCATTTTTTTAGCAAAACGATTGTTGCCATCCATAATGATGGCAACATGTTGAGGAAGGTGATGAATGCCGTTTAAACTCGTCATTCATTAAACCTTCATTAACTCTTCTTCTTTTGCAGCTAGACGTTTATCTACTTCAGCTACATATTTATCAGTGATCTTTTGAATATCATCACTTGCGCGGCGTTCATCATCTTCAGAAATTTCTTTTTCTTTCAATAATGTTTTTAAGTCACCCAAAACGTCACGGCGAATGTTACGAATTGCAACTTTGGCATTTTCAGCTTCAGTACGTGCAACTTTTTGCATATCACGGCGAGTTTCTTCAGTGAGTGCTGGTAATGGCACACGAATTGCGTCAGCAGTAATTGGATTTAAACCCAAATCACTTTCACGAATCGCTTTATCAATTGCAGAAACCATTGTGCGTTCAAATGGTTGAACAATCAACATACGTGAATCTTCAACACCCACGTTTGCCACTTGGTTTAATGGCACATCCGAACCGTAGTAAGGAACCATGACACCATTTAAAATAGATGGATGCGCACGGCCAGTACGAACTTTTGCAAATCCTTGTTCCAAGGACTCGATTGACTTTTGCATTCGCTGTTCGCTGTCTTTTTTAAGATCGTTAATCATATGATCTTCCTTACTTTCTCAAAATGTAAAATAAAATTAGCGCTAGTATAAAGAGCTTTCTCAGTTACGTATATTACTTCGTAACGTGAGTTCCCTCTTTTTCACCCATCACAATTGAAAGCAATGCGCCAGATTTGTTCATATCAAATACTTGTAAAGGCACATTATGATCACGGCATAAGCAAATCGCAGTAAGATCCATTACACCTAACTTTTCATCCAACACTTGATCAAAAGTCAAACGATCATATTTTACCGCATCGTCATATTTACTTGGATCTTTATTATAAACGCCATCAACTTTAGTGGCCTTTAGGATAAGGTTCGCTTCAATCTCGATACCACGCAAACATGCAGCTGTATCTGTTGTAAAGAATGGATTGCCTGTACCCGCCACAAATACGCAGACTTCACCTTGACTGAGGTGACGAATTGCATCACGGCTTGAATATGGCTCAACGACAGTACCAATAGACAACGCAGACATCAGGCGGGTTTTGATATTACGACGCACCAGCGCATCACGCATGGCCAAACCATTCATAACGGTTGCAAGCATACCCATTTGGTCACCTGTAACACGCCCAACGAGACCATCTTTTTGTAATTGGCTACCGCGATATAAGTTACCGCCACCTACTACGATGCCCACTTGTACACCCAAACCAACCAAATGTGCAATAGACAATGACATTTGATCAAGAACTTGAGCATCGATCCCCATCTCACGGTTGCCTGATAGTGCTTCACCAGACAACTTAAGTAAAATACGTGAGTAACGAGGACTATTTGTTTCTGCCATGACGGTGCTCCGAAAAAGTTTTCATTCGAATAAAGTTAAATTTGTAAATGTGAGCCGATTAATTTGCTTTAATTTTAATCAATTTAGCAAACAGATCATATTCATCTGCATCGGTAATTTCGACTTCCAGCAAATCGCCCGCTTTAATTTGTGATTTATCAATGTCTTCAACAAAAACATTGCCATCAATTTCTGGGGCATCTGCATAAGAACGCGCAACCGCAACTGGATATTCATCTTCCAGACCATCAACCAATACCGTCATAGTTTGGCCAATGCGTTGTTGCAATTTTGCTGCTGAAATCTCTTGTTGTACCTGCATAAAGCGTTCATAACGCTCTTGTTTGATCTCTTCAGGAACATGATCTGGTAAGTCGTTGGCTGTTGCGCCTTCTACTGGTGAATAGGTGAAACAACCGACACGGTCAAGCTGCGCTTCTTTGAGCCAGTCAAGCAGTATTTGGAAATCTTCTTCAGTTTCACCAGGAAAACCAACAACAAACGTTGAACGAATGACTAATTCAGGACATTTTTCACGCCAAACCTGTAAACGCTCTAGCGTATTTTCGCTATGTGCAGGGCGTTTCATGAGTTTTAAAATGCGCGGGCTTGCATGTTGGAATGGAATATCCAGATAAGGTAAAATTTTACCTTGTGCCATCAGGTCAATCACTGCATCGACATGTGGATATGGGTAAACATAGTGTAAACGTACCCAGATACCTAACTGACCGAGTGCTTCACACATGTCATAAAATTTGGTTTTGACTGGCTGTCCGTTCCAAAAGTCCAGCTTGTATTTGGTGTCGACACCATAGGCTGACGTATCTTGAGAAATCACCAAGACTTCTTTGACACCTGCACGTTTTAGTGCCGCAGCTTCTTCAAGAACCGAACCTACAGGACGTGAAACCAAGTCGCCACGCATACTTGGAATAATACAGAAGGTACAACGGTGGTTACAGCCTTCTGATATTTTTAAATAAGCATAGTGTTTTGGCGTAAGACGCACACCTTGCTCAGGAACTAAATCAATAAATGGGTTATGTTTTGGTGGAGCAGGTACATACTCATGTACAGCTTCCATCACATCTTGATATGCTGCTGCGCCCGTCACTTTCAATACATTTGGATGCATTTGACGGATTTTATCTTCATCTTTCCCCAAGCAGCCTGTCACAATTACACGACCATTTTCATTCATGGCTTCGCCAATTGCATCTAACGACTCTTGTACCGCAGACTCGATAAAACCGCAGGTATTTACTACAACGAGGTCAGCACCATCATAATCTGATGCAACCTGATAACCTTCAGTACGCAACTGGGTTAATATACGCTCAGAATCGACCAATGCCTTAGGACAACCTAAAGAAACAAAACCGACTTTGGGGGATTTCATGCAAACAACACTCCACTAGAATGCGCGTATTGTATGACTTTTCCCTGCGTAAGCATAGGCATAAACGGTAATGTTTCATTCATGCACCAAAATATTGCTCATGTTTTAACAAAACAAATAAGCAGCACCAATATAGTGCTAAAAACTCCTCATTTTGATACTGTTTTAGGGGTGAATGCCCAAAAGTCACTTTAAAAGCATGTCAAAGGTCAATTTTTGCCTAAAAACAAGTCATTTTATAAAGTTGGCTTACATTTTGCTTTAATCAGGCTAGTTTTAATTTTAGAAAATGTTCCATAACAGGGAGCAAATACAATGACAAAGATGCCATTGCGCTATTTTACTTCAGGAAGATTACGCTAATGGACCCTATTCCAACGATTGATTACCGTCTACTCGTCGATAATTTGACCACAGCCATCTTACTGGTCGATAAAAATTTAAATATTTTTTACCTTAACTCGTCTTGTGAAGCACTTTTTGACATGAGTTTGTTACGTGCTTCAGGTATACCTGTTGTTCAGCTTCTACAAGCACCAAATGATACCTTTGATACACGTGAAGCATTATTGAACACGTTAAATACTGGGCAGGCTTATACACGGCGCGAAGCCATTATTAATGTCAATTTTAAAGACATTCATGTGGATTATTCTGTTTCACAGCTCAATGCTGGACGTCCCTATCATCCTTTATTACTGATTGAACTCAACCCGATTGACCGAATGCTGAAAATCTCCAAGGAAGAAAACCTGATTCAGCAACACCAAGTCACACGACAACTGATTCGTGGCGTCGCACATGAAATCAAGAATCCATTAGGTGGCATTCGTGGGGCAACACAGCTTTTGGCACGTAGCCTAAACGATCCAAAATACAATGAATTCACCGACATTATTATTAGTGAAGTGGATCGTTTACGTACACTGGCAGACACCATGCTCGGTTCGCGGCAACTGCCCAGCTATGTCGATGTTAATGTGCATGAGCCTTTAGAACGTGTCCGTTCTCTGATTACCAATCAAACCAAGAAGAAAATTAAAATCACACGTGATTATGATTTATCACTCCCCGATGTCAAAGCAGATCGCGATCAACTGATCCAGGTCATGCTCAATATTAGTGTCAATGCTGTGCAGGCCATGCTCGAACACAAGGATTTTTTCCAAGAGCATAAGCCTGAGTTGATCTTACGCACCCGTATTCAACGCCTTGTTACCATTAATGGTGTTTTGCATCGCTCTGCAGTGCGCGTTGACATTGAAGATAATGGGCCAGGTATTCCCGAAGAAATTTTAGAGTCTGTATTTTATCCGCTGGTCACAGGTCGTGCCAATGGCACAGGGCTTGGACTCAGTATTGCACAAAATATTATGCATCAGCACAACGGTATGATCGTTTGTCATTCTGTGCCGAGTAAAACCATTTTTAGCTTATATTTACCTTGGGAGTCGCACCATGTCGCGAAATAAAATTTGGGTCATTGATGATGATCGCGCCATGCGCTGGGTGTTGGAAAAAACCTTCAAAGAAGAAGGCTTCGATGTCACCAGTTTTGAGGAAGCTCAAAGCGCATTAGACCAACTACCACACGAAGCGCCCGATGTCATTTTAACTGATATCCGTATGCCAGGAATCGATGGTTTAACCTTTTTAGGCAAGGTAAAAAGTAGCTACCCTGAACTACCCGTCATTATTATGACGGCACATTCAGATTTGGAATCTGCTGTTTCAAGTTATCAAACTGGTGCATTTGAGTACTTACCTAAGCCGTTCGATATCGATGAAGCATTGGCGTTGGTGAATCGTGCGATTTTGCATATTACGAAGCTACAACAACAAGAATCTGCGAATAAAACCACTTCCCCAATTCATTCGACTGAAATCATTGGTGAATCACCTGCCATGCAGGAAGTCTTCCGTGCCATTGGTCGATTATCTCAATCGCATATTACGGTTCTTATTAATGGTGAATCAGGTACAGGTAAAGAGCTGGTTGCACACGCACTGCACCGCCATTCACCACGCAAGAGCAAACCTTTTATTGCCTTAAACATGGCCGCGATTCCCAAAGATTTGATTGAAACCGAATTATTTGGACATGAAAAAGGTGCATTCACAGGTGCAAATACACAACGCCAAGGTCGTTTTGAACAAGCCAATGGCGGCACATTATTCCTTGATGAAATTGGCGATATGCCATTTGAAACCCAAACCCGTTTATTACGTGTATTAGCAGATGGCGAGTTTTATCGGGTTGGTGGTCATATTCCCGTAAAAGTCGATGTGCGTATTGTTGCTGCCACGCATCAGGATTTGGAAAAACTGGTCAATGAAGGACGTTTCCGTGAAGACTTGTATCACCGTTTAAACGTAATTCGTATTCATATTCCGAAACTGGCGCATCGTAGCGAAGATATTCCGATGCTGGCGCAACATTTCTTGGCACAAGCAGGCAAAGAGCTTGGCGTTAGTCCAAAAATCTTACGTCCAGAAACCATCAGTTATATGCAGCAACTGCCTTGGCCTGGTAATGTGCGTCAACTGGAAAATACATGTCGCTGGCTCACTGTTATGATTACAGGTCGAGAAGTTTATCCAGAAGACTTGCCAAATGAGTTAAAACAAATCCCGATTCAAAAATCGGGTGATCCTGTTGTTAATAATGTCAACATCAACAATGAACGCGTAAGCGTACAACACTGGGATGAATTACTTGCTCAATGGGCAATACAAAAATTGCGTAACGGCGAGATGAAAATTCTGGATGTTGCTACCCCGATGTTTGAACGCACATTAATCAATGCTGCATTACAACAGACACGTGGACGTAAACGCCATGCAGCCGAATTACTGGGCTGGGGACGAAATACTCTGACACGCAAGCTCAAAGAGCTGGGGTTAGATTCTGTCGATGACGATGAAGAAGAGGATCAAAAACTCTCAACTCTAGAATAATTTCAATAAATTGAAGGCAAAAGGTCATGCTCAGCATGGCCTTTTTTATGCACAAATATGCATTCATCCTACCAATCAACTGTAAATTGGATAGAGAATAATCATTCCGCGAGTATCCTCAAACGATATAGAATTCATTTGAGCAAAGAATCGTAAAGTGAACAATACACTCACAGGCTATTGCGCCATTTTAGTTCAGATTTGCTATACTCAATGATTAACCGTGATATCTTGATTTATTTCCCATGTCAGATCAACTTTACTGCTATTGCAACGTGCCACCTCAAACCAAACGTGGTTTTGAGCGACATCTTGCCTTTGTAATATCTGCCACGGAACTTTTTTTAGAAAAAGGATATGATGCCGTTTCCCTCGATGATATCGTGAATCATGCTGGCGGATCAAAAGCCTCTCTCTATAAATATTTTGGTAATAAAGACGGTTTATTTAAGGCGATCTGTGAACATCGGCGCGATATTTTTTTCAAAGAACTATTTTTAAAAATTGCCCCGCAAACCAGCAATCTCAAAAGCTTACTGGTCAGTATTTTAAATAATTTTTATCAACATATTTTAAAACCAGAAAATCGTAAGTTTGTTCGATTACTATTCGAACAAACCAAGCAAAATCCCGAGCTTGCAATCTATTTATATGAAGAATGCCCAGGAAAAATCCTGCAAAGTGTAAGTCAGCGACTCAGTCAAGCACATGAACAGGGCCAAATCGTCTGCTCTAACCCATTGCACTCTGCCAAAATGTATCTCGGAATTTTATGGCATTTTGAATGGCAGGTCTTAATGGGCGTTGAACCTCAAGAAAGCCTTGAAGAAATCAATCATTATATTGAATATAGTGTCGAACACTTTTTAAAAGCCCTGCAATATCGATAAGTCTTTGGCAAAATAGACAGCTTATAGTATAGTAATCGATTACTTTTTCTTTAACGAACAACTACTAATTGTTGATGCCATCGCGATTCAACAATTATGTGGAGTAACCATGGCTCTACGGCATTTCCTAACTTTACGTGATCTTTCCACAGCAGAACTTAATCGCATTATTGCACGCGCACAAGAGCTTAAGCGTCTGCAACACGAAAATACTGTTTACCAACCGTTTGTTGGTAAAGTTCTTGGCATGATCTTTGAAAAATCTAGCACACGTACTCGAGTTTCTTTTGAAGCAGGTATGAGCCAGTTTGGTGGTAGTGCTATCTTTTTATCACCACGTGACACACAGTTAGGTCGCGGTGAACCGATTGAAGATTCGGCACGCGTCATTTCAAGCATGCTTGATATTGTAATGATTCGTACCTTTGGACATCACATCGTAGAACGTTTTGCTTCTTACTCAAAAGTCCCTGTGATTAACGCATTGACCGATGATCATCACCCTTGCCAACTGCTTGCTGACGTTCAAACTTATGTTGAGCATCGTGGTAGCATTGAAGGTAAAACTGTGGCATGGATTGGCGATGGCAACAATATGTGTAATTCATATATTGAAGCTGCGCACATGTGGGGCTTTAAGTTAAAAATCGCCTCTCCAAAAGGCTACGAGCCAAAACCTGAGTTCTTGTCTGAGTTTGCACATTGTGCAGAATTGGTTGGCTCAGCAGAAGACGCAGCCGTAAATGCAGACCTTATCGTCACTGACGTTTGGGCATCTATGGGTCAGGAAGAAGAACAGAAAATTCGTGAAAAAGCATTCGCAGATTATCAAGTAAATGAGCACTTGATGAGCCTTGCTCACCCTGACTGCTTGTTTATGCACTGTTTACCTGCTCACCGTGGTGAAGAAATTTCTGAAAACATGCTTGACCACAAAAATGCCGTGGTATGGGATGAAGCAGAAAATCGCTTGCATGCACAAAAAGCACTTATGGAATTTTTATTGCTAGAAAACTTGAAAAAAGACTGATAAAAAAAGCCTGACTTCAAGTTAGTCATCAGTTAAGGAGATTATAAATAATCTCCTTAATTTTTGAAATAAACCCAACTTAAAATTATGAATAAAAACATATTATTGTGATCAAATCATTTACATCTAGAGAGGTAAAATTCGCATAGAAAGCATCTTGTGCTCCTCACCATAAAATTCGACAAATTTCTTCATTATTCGACATTCTTAATCTCTTCAAGGCTTATTTATGGATATAGAGAAAATAAATAATTGAAGCAAGCATCATCATGTTGACATGAAATCGTATAGAAATTTTGAGCATTTGTTGTGTTTTGCTAAAAATCCTTGTTTAGCACTTTCAAGCCGATATCCTATACGAGTCTTTTGTGAAATGAATAGACGGTATGAAAACAGAAAATTTTGTTCTTATTGGACAAGCTTTATTTGGTGAATCTTGGCAAAGTCAGGTTGCCGATTTTTTAAATATTGATACACAAGAGATTCAAGACTGGATTCGCTCTGGTCATATTCCGCATTGGGTCAATGGAGATTTAATTAAACTGACAGATATGCGACTTGAACAAATGCAACATGTTGCTCATTTATTAGAGCATAAATCTATTGCTTAATTGACAAAAAAGAGGCTTTTATAACAGCCTCTTTTTTTTCACATGATTTAAAGAAACTTAAACCATAAATGTATAGCGACTGGCCCAACTAAAACCATTAAAATTCCCGCAATCACCATGGTTAGACTGGCAATTACACCTTCTTCACTATCACGCTGCTGGGCACGCACTGTACCAAAACCGTGTGCTGCATTACCAAAGGCTGCACCATTGGCAATATTGGAACGCACTTTGGTCATTGCCAAAATAAAGTCACCACATACCATGCCAAACAGCCCCGTAATCAGGGTAAATAAAGAAGCCAATGCCGCTGATCCATGAATATTCTCTGCAAATATCATTGCAAATGGCGTTGAGATCGAACGTGCCATTAAACTATTGGTTACTTCTGGACTAAATTTAAAAATCTGTGCCAACTGATAGGCACTGACAATACCAACACCCATTCCGACCACAATAGCCAACGACAAGACACCCAAATGTTGACGAATCATGTGCCGATAACGATAGATAGGCACAGCAAAGACCACTGTTGCAGGCCCCAACAAATTGACAATCCACTGGGTATCTTGCTGATAGGTCTGATATGACACGCCAAAAATCATCATGAGGATAATCGTCAATACAGGTACTAAAATTGCGGGTGAAAACCAGAGTTTCGGATATCGCTGATAAACTCGTTTTGTGACTACATATGCCACTAGCGTCCAGATTAAGCATAAACCTGCCCAAAGATTCATTATAATGACTCCAGTTAATGCATGCGATGTTGTAAACGCTTACGGACGTGCCAGTATTTTTTCAGGCGATATGTATAGTGAATCGTTAAACTGGTGCTCAGCATCACCAGCATCGTTCCGATTCCGATACTCACCACAATTTGCCAGCCCTCGGTCAGAAATAACTGCTTGTATTGCACTACGGCAACCACAATGGGTACAAAAAACAAAACTAGCTCAGCCAGTACTGCATTTGCCCCAAGTGCCACCTGCTCCAGCTTAACCCAACCTGCAAACAGGCAGATGAGCAATAAAAACATACCCAAAATACCAGAAGAAATCGGCAAGCTAAATTTTTGGTGGATCAGGTTTCCACACCACCAGAAAATGGCCAGCAAACCAAGCTGTGGCAGCAATTTCAACAGTTGAAAACCCATATTCGGCTTTGTGTTCATAGCAAATTTCAAACAACACGTTTAATTCAATACAATGATGTTAAGCAAAAACTGGTATACCAAATATGAATTATTTAATTTAAAATTATTCTATTTTTGAATAATAAAAACTGAATTATGCTGTCATTTAAACTTTTGCGCTGTTTTGTGACTTTGGTGAAAACCAAGAGCTTCACACATACTGCCGATAAACTGCATCTCACCCAGCCAACCATCAGTAAAATGCTCCAGCAACTTGAGGAGCAACTCGGCGTACAGCTCTTAGTGAAAGCTGAATCTGGGCGAAAACGACAAATTGAACTGACTGAAATTGGTGAGCGAATTTACCAGCACGCTTTAGATCTATTGCAAACGCAACAAAATATCTTTCAGGAAATTGAAAACTATCAAGCCTTAAAAACGGGAACGCTGAGGCTTGGGGTTCCACCACTCGGTGCGCAATTGCTCACTCCTGCTCTGTTTGACTACCACCAACAATGGTCAAAGATTGAATTGTCTTTTTTAGAAGTCGGCTCGCGTGGCATTGAGCAAGCCTTGTTGAACAATGAACTGGATGTCGGGGTATTATTACAACCTTTCGATACCAATATTTTTAATGCCATAGAGTTGTGTGATTATCCTTTAATGGTGTTATTGCGCCGTGATTCATTATGGGCAACCCGCACATCCATTCGCCTAGAAGAATTGCAACAGCAGTCATTTTTGATGTTTCCTGAGAACTTCTCGCTCAACAGTATCATTATGAATGCCTGTCAACACTATGGCTTTGAACCAAACATTGTCTGCAAAACCAGCCAGTGGAATTTGTTGGCTGACATGGTTTTGCAGCGCATGGGAATTGCACTGCTGCCTCAATATTATACCAATATGCTTGATCCACACTTGTTTGCAGCAGTTCCATTACAGCAGCCTTATATTCGTTGGCACTTGTTTATGGCATGGAGAAAAAATTATGCCATTTCACCTGCGGTTCAGGCATGGATTAAAATCGTGCAACAACACTTTCCACATAAAAGACCCGATTAAGCAAAATGTGCTTGTGCGCTTGGTTTTGAAATTGCTGCAACAAAAGTTACAGCTTCATTTAAGTTTAACATTTCAAAGATGATGAAAATTGCAGGCATGTCACCTGCAACCCTTTTTTATACGTTAGATTTGGCCCGAAGCTGAGCAGCATATGCTACTGCATCGTCTTCTGGTGCTTGCGATTTGTTATATGGTTTTGCTACAAACATGTAGATTAGACCACTACCAATCACAAAACCAAGACCGATCAAGACAATCCAGCGATCAACAAACGAGTTTCCTGTTGCAGGTTGCGCCAACAAATAGATCGCGAAAATACCGTATGCCAGTGCTAAGATGTTGATGATCATCCCCCAAGCACCAACGGTCCATTCACCTGCTGGTTTCCAGCCTTTAAAACGCTGACGCAATGCTGCTAGTACTACCATCTGGAATGCACAATAAATCCCGATCACGGCAAATGCAGTAATACGTGCCAAGCTATCTGGCTGGAAGTACACTAAGAAACACAACAAAATCGGTAAGATACAGCTCACAATCATGGCGTGGTCAGGTACACCTTGTTTTGACAATTTTGCCATCCAGTGGCTATTTGGCAACATTTCATCACGTGCAAATGAGAACACCAAACGGCTTAAAGCAGCTTGTAATGACAAAATACATGACAACATCGCCACAATCGCAACCACGATAAAAATGTTCGCGCCCGTTGTCCCCAATGCTTCATTTAAAATCGCAGGAATTGGGTCAGTCACTTTACCTGATACGATTTTCAGCAAATTCGGTGATGCCATCAAATAACCGAGTACCGATAAAATCGCAGACACCGCACCAAAAACAATACTTAAAATCATCGCCACAGGAATTTGACGGCTTGGGTTTTGCACTTCTTCGGCCACGTTACCACAGGCTTCAAAACCGAAGAACATGAACAAGCCCAACAAAGATGCTGACATGAAAGCGCTAAAGTAAGAACCATTACTCGCCAACACGCCCATCGAATCAAATACCACAGAGAATGGCTGCGCACGGTGGAAAATCAGCAAGTATAAACCTAAGCCAATCACACTCAAGATTTCACACCAAAACCCGATTCGTGCAACACGTGCCAAGTTTTTTGTGCCTGACATGTTCACCACCATAATCACCAACAGCAAAATCACTGAAGTGATGAGGCTATTCATGGCAGTCGGAGCGAAATGCAACAGTGACAACACAAAACCACTACTGTATTCCACAATCGAAGTGACTGTGACCACCAAAGCCCAGAGATAAATCCAAGCTGCCATCCACGCGTATTTACGCCCCCACAAACGGCGTGCCCACGGATACAATCCGCCTGTAATGGGATACTGCGATGCGGTTTCCCCAAATACTACCGCCACCAACAACTGTCCAATTGCAACAATTAAAATCCACCAAATCGATGGTGGCCCCGCCAAAGTAATCGCCAGTGCAAACAGCGAATACACGGCCGTCAATGGTGATAAATAAGTAAAGCCCAACGAAAAATTTGAAATCAGACCAATCGAGCGTTCAAACTGGGTAGCTTCTTGATCTACTGCATGTGCGATGTGTTTGACTTCATCGACTACCAGCCCCACATCTTCTTTAATCGAATGTTTTGTCATGTTATTTCCTGATCTTGCCCCCTGTCTTTTGCCACAAATAGCTCATGAACAGGTGTGCTCGGAATTGCCAGAATGGATATTGGGTATCTCCTAACCCAATATCCAGATGATCGCCTTACCAACCCAATTGTTTGTTAAAACCTAAAGCATCGTAGTAGTCGCCCTGATAGGTAATTTTGCCGTTGTGAATACGCACAAAACTCACCCCTTCAAAGGACAATGGTTTCCCCGTTGCAGGCGTTTCTGCACTCCATGCGCCTGTATTGGTTCCACTAAAACGCCACTGAAAAGCAATACCATCTTTACTGACCAGTGGCTTACTGATCATTTCCCATTTCAGATTCGGTACGGCCCCAACAAAAACTTTAATCACATTATCTCGTGCAGCAACCCGCCCTTTTTGCGGAGTGCCAACTGTAACATCATAGTAAACGGCATCTTGAGCCAAATATTTCGATGCTTTTTCAGCATCATGTGCATTCCACGCTGCCATATACGCTTTAATGACTTTTTGTGGATCTTCCTGTGCAGCATGTGCTGCACCAACCAACGCCATTAAGGTCATAAAACTAAAAGTACGTACTGTCTGTTGCATGTTGTTCTCCCTGATCGGAAATTTATTTTTGTTTAAAATTAATCTTCGTAAGCACTCATGACATGTTTGATACGGGTATATTCCTCAAAACCGTAGCCCGATAAATCTTTGCCATAACCTGATTTTTTAAAACCGCCATGTGGCATTTCTGCAGTGAGTGGGATATGGGTATTAATCCACACCGTACCAAAATCCAAATCGCGTGACAGACGCATAGCGCGTGAGTGATCTTTCGTCCACACACTCGATGCCAAACCATATTCCACATCATTGGCTTTGTCTAAAGCATCAGCTTCATCGCTAAATTTCTGCACGGTAATAACTGGCCCAAAAACTTCGGTTTGTACCACTTCATCATGCTGTGCCAAACCTGTGATGACCGTTGGTTCAAAATAGAACCCCGCCTGCCCAACTTTTTTCCCGCCTGTTTCAATTTTGGCGTGTGCGGGTAAGCGTTCAATAAAACCTTGTATCCGTTTTAATTGCCCTTCATTGTTAAGCGCGCCATATAAAGCATCCTGATCATCTGGCAGACCAAAATGAGTGTTTTTAGCAGCTTGGACGAGTTTTTCTACAAACTGGTCATGCACCTCATCAGCAACCAGAACACGAGTCGCTGCAGTACAGTCTTGGCCTGCATTGAAGTACCCTGCCAAGGCTATATGTTCAGCGGCTTTGTCCAAGTCCGCATCATCAAAAATCAAGACAGGCGCTTTACCGCCGAGTTCCAAATGTGCTTTGGCAAGATTGGCGGCTGCCGATGCCGCCACCTGCAACCCTGCACGTACTGAACCTGTGATAGAAACTAAGGCAGGGATACGATGCGATACTACCAACGCACCGGCTTCAGCATTGCCCAGTACGACGTTAAACGCGCCTTTTGGAAATAAGGGTGCAGCCAGTTCTGCCAGTAACAAGGTGCTTTCTGGCGTGGTATCACTCGGTTTGAGTACTACTGTATTGCCTGCGGCTAAAGCAGGAGCAATTTTCCAGACCGCCATTAAAAATGGATAATTCCACGGCGCAACCTGCCCAACCACACCCAAGGGTTCACGGCGAATGCTTGACGTGGTTCCTTGTAAATATTCCCCTGTCGATTTACCTTCTAGACAACGTGCTGCACCAGCAAAGAAACGAATTTGGTCAGCGGCGGTGGCGACTTCTTCAGAAGCAATCAAATGTTTGAGCTGCCCCGTGTTGCGGCTTTGTGCTTCCACAAGACGCTCTGCATTTTGTTCAATCACATCTGCCAACGCCAACAATGCTTTTTGACGAACAGATGGTGTAGTTTTCCCCCACACGGCAAATGCAGACTTAGCCGCCTGATAAGCAGCATTGACCTCAGCTTCGGTCGCATTTGGTGACTGAGCATAAACATCACCTGTTACTGGGCTAATCAGATCAAAGTACGCTCCCCCAAGTGGTTCAACGTATTCCCCATTAATAAAATGTTTTAACTTTAACGTGCTCATTGTGTTGTTCATTCCCTATGTACAGTTATTAAAAATAATACCTATAATGTTATATGTATTATTTTTAAAATTTTCTGTCAATCATTTTTGTTGAAATTTTTGTTTTTTATTTCGTCAAATTACATCGGAAACCAAATGCGCGCAGAACATGCTAAAACCACCTCATTCTGAGCAGGTCAAAACAACTATGCAACTCAAGGACGTGCCAATACTGTGCTTGCAACAAACTTCGTATAAGACATGACATTTACACAAAACCTTAAAAAAGCGATGCAGGAAAACTGTTTAGGTACAAGGATGTTTTTTTAGATTTTATTTGAGTTAAACTCAAAGATATTTGATAAAAATACATAAAATCATATTTTTAGTTTTAATAAATTCACATAAAATAAATTAAATATCAGCGCATGAGCCGCAACATGAAATATTCTGTTCTCCTTAGCATACTGATCGGCTGTCTTTTATCGACAACGGCACAAATTCATGCGAATCCTGTCTATTCTGTGAATATTTTAAATCGCCCTTGGAACTGCTCATTTTATAATGGTTATCAAGTTCCGATTTATCTCGATCCAAATCTCAACAATGTTGGCGTAGCAGGAAATAGCCCACCGCATATTGTTTTAAACCCAGTTGTCATGAATCAGTTTTCACCGAACATGCAAATATTTTGGTTGGCACACGAATGTGTTCATGCAACCTATCAACCTGTTTCTACAAATGAAAATCAGGAAATGACTGCAGACTGCATTGCAATTAAACAGTTAAGACAATTGAATTTAAGCCCAAGAGAAGTCAATGAAATTGCTTGGCAAACTTTGCCTTTGCTTGGCAGTACACATACGGGGCACTTACCTGGCCCACTGAGAGCGCAGCATATTATGCAATGCTATATGTCACCTTAGAGAAATAATCCTCAATAAAAAGTGCTATTTCCCCAACTCAATTGGGGAAATAGCACTCATTTTTACACGTCAATATATCTAATAAAATTAAATACTAAGCATACTATTTAAAGTTTCAGCCACATTTTTAGATTTCACCTGCGCTTTCAAATCCAGCAACTGCTGTTGTACTGTTGAACGCTGCGGTTCTGCCAATGTGTACCAACGCGATAACACTTGCAGCATACGTGAACCTACAATCGGGTTTTTCTCATCCAGATACCGAGCAAGCTCAATAAAGTGCTGCACCCCGAAACTCCATGTATTGACTGGATGGCTATTTAAACCGCCACTCACCGCACGAATACGGTTTGGTGTTCCCAAATCATAATCAGGGTGTGAGGTTAAATACTGAATGGTTTGGGCATTAGCTTTTGGATGTGCAGCTTGCAACATAAACCATTGATCCAGTGCCAATGCTTCATCATTAAAGCGATTATAAAAATCATCAATACACGCTTTGGCTTGTGGTGCATCATTCCACAGCAACACTTTCAACGCACCCAAACGCTCAGACATGTTGAGAGTGGTTTGATACTGTTCTTCTGCCCAAGTAAAGGCATCTGCATCACCCTGACGCGCCATATAGCTCAGTGCAATATTTTTCAAGGCACGTTCACCCATTGCCTGTGAAAATTCATTTTGCAGGTCTGGATCAAGCGCCTGATACGTCTCTTTCCAGAAAGTGCCCATTTCACGGGCAAAAGTATCTAATAAAGCATTCCGTTTGCTTTGAACGACTTCTGGTTGGTAGTTCTGATCAATACGGCTACCCAAATAACCTTCAGCAGGCACATCCAGTAAACGTGATGCCAACAACGGATCACGCTGCACTAGTTCAGGTAAAGTATTTTTCAAAGCTTGAATATAAGCTTGAGCAGAATGATCTTCGAGTAAAATTCGTTCTAGCAAGGTTTGGGTTGCTTGCCACTGATTGAAACCATTGGTTTCATGCTGGATTAAAAATGCCAGTTCATCATTCGAATAGTCAAAATCCAGATTCACAGGTGCAGAGAAATTACGCAGCAATGACACCACAGGCTGTTCCGTCACGCCCGTAAATTCAATCGTTGCCCGATCCTGATCAAACAAATACACGCCATCTTTGACGTTATTTACAAACAGGTCGGCTGAACGCAAGGTATATTGTTCACCTGTATTGGCATTAAACAGCGCCAATGCCACAGGAATCGGCACAGCTTTTAGATTTGGGTATTTTGGATGTGCTTTTAGGCTTTGTTTCAGGCTCAAACGATAAGTCTGAGTCGCTGCATCATATTCACCTTTGGCTTCCAGTTTTGGCGTTCCAGGTTGATTGTACCAGTTTAAAAATGCCGATAAATCCACACCTGAGCCTGCTGAAAGCGCAGCCACCCAATCTTCGACTGTGACGGCTTGACCATCGTGACGGCGGAAGTATTCGTCTGTACCCTGACGGTATTTTTCCTGACCAAGCAAGGTCGACATCATGCGGTTAATTTCCGCACCTTTTTCATAGACTGTTGCAGTATAAAAGTTGTTGATTTCAACAAAATGATCAGGACGTGGTGGATGTGACAGTGGGCCAGCATCTTCAGGGAACTGATGCGATTTGAGCACTGCAACATCATCAATACGCTGCACCGCAGCCGACTGCAAATCTTCCGAAAAAGACTGGTCACGGAACACCGTTAAACCTTCTTTTAAGCACAACTGGAACCAGTCACGGCAGGTAATACGGTTGCCTGTCCAGTTATGGAAATATTCATGTGCAATGACCGACTGTACACGCATAATTGCGGCATCGGTGGTGTATTCTTCATCGGCAAGCACACAAGAGGTATTAAAGATATTTAAACCTTTATTTTCCATTGCACCCATGTTGAATTGGCTCACCGCTACAATCATATAGTTATCGAGATCATAAGCGCGACCATAATGCTCTTCATCCCAACGCATGGAGTGTTTCAGCGCTTCCATCGCGATGTGGCATTTTGGAATATCTTTTTCAATTGCATAAATTTCTAAAGCAACATCACGCCCTTCTGAAGTCACGTAACGGTCTCTCAGCACAGCCAAATCACCAATCACACAGGCAAACAGGTAGCTTGGTTTTTTGGTTGGATCTTGCCACAGCGCATAATGACGACCTTCACCTGCTTCACCCGTTTCCAACAAGTTACCATTGGCCAGCAAGACAGGATATTTTTTATCGGCTTCAACACGTGTGGTAAAGACAGATAAAACGTCTGGGCGGTCAGGATAGAAGGTAATTTTGCGGAAACCTTCAGGTTCATTTTGCGTGACAAACAAATCACCCGCCTGATACAAGCCTTCTAGCATAGTGTTGCTTTCAGGGTGGATAACCACTTGGGTCTGAATCGTTGCCTGATCAGGCACATTCGACAACACCAATTGCTCAGCATCAAGTTGATACTCAGCCTCAGTCAGCAAATCACCATTTAAACGAATTGATTTGAGTTCCAGATCTCGCCCTAGCAGCACCAAATCTCCTGCTGTTTGACGCTTTATATTTAACGTTGCATCCACAATCGTGTGGTCGTCATAGACTCGAATGTCTAAATCAATCGAATCGACAAGAAAGCTTGGTTTTTGATAATCTTTTAAATAAACCGTTTGATCGGCTTCAACCACTGGATTTGCTGCAATATTCATATATCGTCCTAATTTTTTTCTGAACTCAACACCACATGACTTGATCATACTTGGTGTTATTTCAGTTGTCTTTAACTGTCGCAGATTAATATTGGGCAATTTGCAGCATTTTCAATTGAATTCGATTTTAGTGATGAAATCACGCACAGTTTTACTTATCAAAAATCTTCATATTTATATGATTCGCGATGATTGAACTCAAGATAAATCGTCCAGTATTGTTGATCAGTAAATCTTGGAATAACGACATGGATGAAAAGAGAAAGAAAAAATTTAATGAGGACTGATATTACTTTGCGTTCACAGCGCTTTAGGAATCACCTCTTTATAGATTTAATTACAGAAAGCTCATAAAACTTGTTATTTTTCCTCGTTGTGAAGTGAACAATCGCGAATAAGGAGAGTCTGATGACAAATGGCTGGGTAATGTTGCTCCATATTCTTGTTTGCAATCTAGACATGCCCCGATTTGATTAAATAAAAACATGTCTAGATTGCACGATTAACAAACTCAGATTTGAGCCGCTGTAACCGCAATTTCAATTAACCAGTTCGGGTTAACTAAATCTGCTTGAATGGTCGCACGCGCAGGAGTTGCATTGCCTTTTAACCAATCCACCCAGATTGCGTTAAATTTTGGGAAATCTTCTAGATTTTTGATGAAAACCTGAGCAGAAATCAACTTGGTTTTGTCAGTGTTTGCCAAAGCCAACAACTCATCAATTGTCGCCAAGATTTCTTTGGTTTGACCTTCAATATCCAAATCGGTGTTTTTAGGTACTTGGCCAGATAAATAAACAACGCTATTGAATACAGTTACTGCACTCATGACTTCAGTTGTTTTAAAATGCTCAATGCTAGAATTTGACATGTGTTATTTCTCTACGGTTGATTTAAAAAAGTAACTCGTGATGTGACAGCGCACATCAGTTCATAGCCGACTGTTCCAGATGCGCTCGCGACTTCGTCAATCGGTAAAATTGTGCCAGAAGAAGATTTGCCCCAAAGTACAACTTCACTACCCACTTGTGCATCGCTAATATGGGTGACATCGACAGCAAGCATATCCATACTCACTCGACCAATCAGTCGAGTTCGAACCCCATTCACCAGAACTGGCGTACCTGTTGGTGATACACGTTGATATCCATCTGCATAACCACAAGCCACAATCCCGATTTTCATTGGCGCTTCTGTAGTGAAAGTCGAACCATAGCCAATCGTTTCATGATCTTGCAAATCCTGAATTGCGATTAATTCACTTTTCAGCGTCATGGTTGGTTTCAAATTCCAGTCATGGATGGTATGTGTTGGATAATCTGGTGAACTGCCGTAAAGCACAATGCCGCTACGTACATAATCTGAATGAAGCTTGTAGCGAAGAATGGCAGCACTATTACTGATTGAGCGTTTACCAGGCAAATCTTTAACGGTTTCTTCAAAGGTTTCTAATTGATAATGAATGCCTGGTTTTCCTAAACGCTCACCATCTGCATCGGAAAAATGCATCATATGCGTGATGCTTTTAATTGCAGGATTTAAATGTAATTGATTCCAAGTACTTACATATTCGCTCGGTTTAAAGCCTAAACGGTTCATACCACTATTCATTTTTAAAAATACATCAAATTGAGCAGGATATTGGTGTTGCTGAACCCATTTCACCTGTGTTTCATTATGAATCGCAAAACTCAAGTTATATTGAGTGCAATCAAAAAGGTCTTGAGGTGAGAATATCCCTTCGAGCAATATGATCGGCCCTTCCCATCCTAAAGCACGTAACTTTTTCGCTTCAGCAATATCGAGTAGCGCGAAGCCATCCGCTGTTTTAAATGCATTGTAAACATTCTCAATGCGATGACCATATGCGTTTGCTTTGACTACGGCAAAGACCTGACTATTTTCAACGGTACTGCGAACCATAGCCAAGTTATGTGCTAATGCTTCATGATGAATAATTGCCGTAATTGGACGTGACATCGTTTATTCCCAACCTGTATTTGAAATCTTGATGAATGACGGTTTAGCCTTTTCACCAATTTCTAGATGTTGCTCTCTAAATAAATAACTAAAAGAAGAAGGTTTGACGTACTGAGATGATCATTTGCATCGCGTCCACGACCAAAAAACACATAGAAAATAAAAGTATATTTTCCATTGCTTGATCTTCAAGGTGATGTAAATCGTTGGCTGTATAAAATAATAAATTCTGGGGCTTAAGCCCGAAATCTATTTTGATTCATCCAATGAATCTACGCGTAATAACCCGTCTAATCCTAGTTAATTCAACTAGTATATTTTTAAATAAATAGGTGATTTCACTATTTTTATAGCAAATTTATAGATAATTTATTTATTTTTCTCGTCTTGGTTAGAAAAAGCCAATAATTTTTTTATAGCGCGCACTGAATGATGCTGAGAATTTAGCTCGAAACGCTATTGAGAACAGTTCTGCGATTGTGAATATTCAACAATCCTAGAGTGTATTCGGATTTGACTTTGCACCAAATCAAAGCAATCTCAATCATAGACTAAAAGTTTTTGGCAACTAGCGTGCAGGCGATTGAAAATTAATTCACTATTCTTATTATTTTCATTCAATTAAAATCTAAGCAAAGCTTAATATTGCCGTCATTCAATTGGCGGCCAAGTTAAATAAAAAGCACAGTGCTTTTTTCTGAGGTCATGATGTCACTAGAAATGCTTAATTTCCAATTATTTGGACTTATCAATGCATCAGCAAATCCAAATCCCTTGTTGGTTAAATTTGCAATTTTTATCTCGCATGATCTTGTCACTATATTTGTCATTGGATTATTGGCTCTCACCTTCTTTCGTCCTAAACGTTTTAAAATTCCAGCCATCAAGGCAGCAGTTTTTACAGCGATTACCTCTATCATCGCAGCCCTGATTGACAAATTTTATTATCATCCTCGGCCTTTTGCGCTTAATTTGGGACACAAACTGATTCACCATGCGGCAACCAATTCTTTTCCAAGCCACCATATGCTTGCTATGAGCAGCATGGCATTGGCATTTTTATTATTTAGCCGCGAAAAATTAGTCGGCAGTATTTGCCTCGCACTGGCTTGGCTTGTGGGCTGGTCACGCGTGTATCTTGGCGTACATTTTCCTGTTGATATTATCGGCGCATTTTTACTGGCTTTATTTATCAACATCTTAGGTAACTTGGTGTTATGCAAATACTTGGAATTTCGAAAGTCCCAACAAAAACCATCTGCTCATACCTAACAAGATCGCCTCAAAGATTCGTATATGATTTAAGGAGATAATTTCTCATCTCCTTAAACCCATAAAATAACAAAAATAATTAATTTAAAATATAAATCAAAAACTTAAACTTATTTTTATTTTTCTAAACATAGAGAGAGCAGCATTTTGTAGTCAGATATTTCTCACAGCAAAACTCAACAGATTGCTGTATTTCAATCATCAAATTGAGATGAGCTTACCGACAAAATAGGTTCTTTGAGATTTTTTCAATTGCTCATCTTTAAAGCAAATGCTTAAGCATAAATTTTAGCGCCATCTAGTCATAAAACACTTTTTATGTCGCCGTATAGCCAATGTAAAAAATAAAGTACAAACTATAATCAATCAGGTTAATCACTGTTTCTTTTACATTTTAAGTTTCTAAAAATTAATCTCATGCATAACAAACCGTTATTCATTGATTGATCAAATCTTCACCTTGTAAAGATGCAAATCTGCAACAAAGCTTCTGATAAATGTCCACACTCAACCTGAGTGATTTAGTCCGAATTATGCTATGCTCTTGCCGATTCACCTAACCCTTGGCTTTATAAATCTTTGTAGTGTAAAGAGAATATGGCGAAAGTCCCTTTCAACGTTGGTACACATCTGATTGTGAAACACTTTGGTTACACCCATCACGGTATTTATGCAGGACGTGGGCGTGTCATTCATTATTCTGGTTTTGCACATCTGTTTAAGAAAAAACCCATTGAAATGACCAGCCTTGCCCAGTTCTCGCATGGTAAAAAGATTCTGGTTCGCCATTATCAACAGCCAAAATACAAAGGACGAGCAGTGGTTCGGCGTATGCGCTCACGCATGCACGAAAACAGCTATCACCTCATTATCAATAATTGCGAACACTTATGCAGTTGGGCAATTACAGGTCTGGAAAGTAGCCCTCAAGTCATTAAAATGATGAATAGACTCACCACAATTGGCTATGTAAGCTCTATTATGAGTTATATGAATAGCCTGTTCTTAACCATCGCAACGACCAGTTTTGCACTGGTGTTATACATCAAAAAGAAACTGCGTGACAAAGCCAAAACTCAGCTCCCTACTCATTTGACCTACAAGCAAGAACCTAAAAATAAATAACGACTAAATACCGTGCCAGTCGACACGCGCATTACGCTCGGTTGCATAGATCTGCATCACATATTGCCCAATCGGCAAGTTTTGTAATTGTAATGAAAAGGCATAAGCCTCGTCAGAAATCCTATCAAAACTGTCAAGCTCCCATGGTGTTCCTGCAATATTTAACAAGGGAGCCAGCATTGAACATACCGAGATATCAGCCAGTGTTAGGCGCTCAGCGAGCAAATAGCGAGGCTGTGTTGTAAATTTTTCAGCGAAGGTCAAAATATATTGTTTAGATTCTGCCAGTCTTTCCGCATCTAGTTGAAAACCATGACTAATTAAGGTTTTCACCAAAGGTTTGGAGTATTTTTTTAATTTACGTAAATAACCACTTTCACCCAACAAAGTATCTAATGAAGTATTATTGCGGACAATCATTTGTGACCACACCCAGTGACGCACGTGTACACCGAGTAAATTGGCTTCATGATTAAGATGTAAAACTTCTTCGCGCAGCCCAAAACGGTTTGGCAGCAGATTATGCTCTGGGTAGGTTTCATCCAGATAACGGGCAATCTCGGTCGAGTCCGCAATCCAGTGAGTGTCATCCTTTAAAATAGGCAAATTATTTTGCCCGGTTTTCAGGCGTGCAAATGCCCGATGAAAGCCTGGAACCAGATTATGAGCAACAAAATCCAGCTCTTTATGATCGAGTAACCAACGCGCTTTTTCACAAAAATGTGACAATGGAAATTGGTATAAAGTGCGCATAGAACTCTCCTGTTCATCACAGTTTTAATTATAAATTCGGGCATACCTTATTACTTTAGTTAGGAAACTGAGCAAACTCAATGCCCTTTTGTACCGAGTTAAACATGCAAATGTTCCAAAATAAAAACATTCATGCACTTTTTATATGATAGATAACCCATCATCACTCGATCATCACCTGACTTTAACGCTGCTTTGTTGTAAAATCACTAGCAATTTTACATAACAACTTTTGTGAGTCTTGCATGGGTTTTAATTGTGGTATTGTTGGTTTACCAAACGTCGGAAAATCAACGCTTTTTAATGCATTAACCAAAGCTGCGATTGCTGCGGAAAACTTTCCATTTTGTACCATTGAACCCAACACAGGGATTGTGCCTGTTCCAGATGCACGTTTAGACAAATTGGCAACGATCGTCAATCCTCAACGTATCCTACCAACAACAATGGAATTCGTAGATATTGCAGGGCTTGTCGCTGGCGCATCTAAAGGTGAAGGTTTAGGTAACCAGTTCTTGGCAAATATTCGCGAAACCGATGCGATTGCCCACGTAGTGCGTTGTTTTGAAGATGAAAACGTCATTCACGTCAACGGTAAAATCGATCCGCTAGACGATATTGCCACGATTAACACTGAACTTGCACTTGCGGACATGGACACTGTAAGCAAGTCTTTAACCCGTTTAGCCAAAGTTGCTAAAAGCGGTGACAAAGAAGCAATTGCAACCAAAGCTATTCTAGAAAAAATCCTGCCTTTACTTGATGAAGGTAAACCTGCCCGCGCTGCGGATTTGTCTGATGATGATCGTAAACTATTACGTGGTTATGGTTTACTCACTCTCAAACCAACCATGTATATTGCCAATGTCGCAGAAGATGGTTTTGAGAACAACCCACATCTTGATGCTGTGCGTAAACTGGCAGAAGAAGAAAATGCGATTGTTGTACCATTATGCAACCAGATCGAAGCTGAAATTTCTTTGCTTGAAGATGATGAACGTGCTGAATTTCTCGAAGCTATGGGCATGCAGGAACCAGGTTTAAATATCGTTATTCGTGCAGGCTATAGCTTACTTGGCTTACAAACCTACTTTACTGCAGGTGTGCAAGAAGTTCGCGCTTGGACAGTTAAAGTGGGTGCAACTGCGCCACAAGCGGCAGGTGTGATTCACACCGACTTTGAGAAAGGTTTTATTCGTGCAGAAGTTGTCGCTTATAACGACTTTGTACAGTACAACGGCGAAGCTGGAGCAAAAGAAGCTGGAAAATGGCGTCTTGAAGGAAAAACTTACATCGTACAAGATGGCGATGTCATGCATTTCCGTTTTAACGTCTAAATAAATCATATCAAGGTCAGGAAAACACTTTCCTGACCTGTTTTATATCGCTAAATTTCTAAAGTTCACCATTAAAAAAGTATTTTTGTAAAACCCCATTTTATAATTTATAAAATTTTGACGTGATATCCAATTCAACAATTAGAGCCATACCTGAAAATCAGTTTTTAACTCGATTAAAACTATTTCATCATATTTTATATCTCATTTGTATTTAGACTATAAAAAGAAAGCAAAAAGATTAAGAAAATATATCTATTACTTTTATTTATAAAGTATTATTTCAAAGAAGATAAATTTTACATTTTTGTATAATATTTACTTTTTACGTGATTTTGTTCACAATATAATCACAAGTAATATAAAAAAGGCTGGCGACACATGAGCAAAAAATACGCGAAATATTTACCCGCTTCGGATAATATTCAGACCAGCAACTTTCCATTTTACTGGATTACCCAAATTCATCAAAAGTATGTCGAGAATGTCGATCACGTCCTCAAAAAATATGGAATGGATAACTCTCGTCGCCGTGTATTAGCTGCATTATTAACTAGACCCAATGCCAGTGTTTCTGAATTATCAGAAGTTCTCATATCAAAAATGTCAACGACAACAAAACTCGTTTATCGTCTTAAAGATGAAGGTTATGTTGATACCCATTCATGCCCTGAAGATGCTCGCATTACTCGTGTCGTACTTACTCAAAAGGGACAAGATATGCTTGAAAAAATTAATGATTTAACAGGTATTGTGCTCGAAGAGGCATTCACAGGACTAACACCATTGCAAATTGAAAAATTGCTTGCTCAATTACAGCATATTTTCAAAAATCTTTCGCATTAACTTGATTTTGATTACAAAACCCACCGAATAGTCGTGAGTTAAATTATTATATTCTGTATTTGACTTTAAATAATTCACGTTTTTCAAGGCGTGTTTTATTTTCGGTAATATGCTGAAGAATCATATCTTGCACCCGCTCATGCGTAAAACCAAGTGCATAACCTTTTACAATAACCTGACTTGGCAAACTAAAGAAAAAATATTTTAGATCTTCTTCTTGCATATCAGGAAAGATCTGTTGACGCTCCAATAAATGCTTCAATGCCTGTTTTTCTTGTTGTACCCGCACCGACGAATCATTCCAGTAATGTTTACGCATTGCCATCAGATTATTATGCTTATAGCTCACATTTGTCTCCCCTGCCGCTATTGATTGTATTGTAGTTATATTATGAACATACTTTTAACAACAGTACAAAACACTGCAAAATCCCACAAGAATCTCGACATTCAACGGTTTTAATACGCACGAAAAGCTTTTTTTTCGTTACAATAAAAGGCTTATGCTCAAATTTCCGTTCTCTTAAGGATTGTGTTCGATGTCAGATCAGAAAGATAAGTTAAAGAATTTAAAAACATCTTCTATAGATCGACGTTTATCCATTGTAAAAGCATCTTTATTGGCAGGTACACGCTGGGCAACATCGAATGCTACCACTATCTTTTCAAGTGACGAAGAAAAAGAGCGTAAGCGCAAAAAAGCACTCAAAGAGCAAGCAGACTATTTAGTTTCTGAAATTGGCAAACTCAAAGGCTCAATTGTTAAAATTGGGCAAATGATGGCACTCTACGGTGAACACTTTCTCCCTGACGAAATCACCCAAGCCTTAAGCACTTTAAATAATCAAACAATGGCACTGGAATGGAGCGCTATTCAACCTCACTTAAAAAATGAGCTGGGTGAAAAATATTATGAGCTAGAAATCAATCCAGAACCGATTGGTACAGCATCCTTGGCGCAGGTTCATCGTGCCAAAAGAAAATCGGATGGTTTAGATATTGCACTCAAAATACAATATCCAGGTGTTGCCAATGCTATTGATTCAGATATGAATCTATTTAGAAGCATGATTCGGCTCACCAATATGGTGCCTCAAACCCGTGAATTTGATCAATGGTTTGAAGAAGTGCGTGAAATGATGCATCGAGAAGTGAGTTACGATGTTGAAGCGGCAACGACACAGCGTTTTGCTCAATATCTAGAACATGACCACCGCTATATTGTGCCTCAAATCATTGATCGTTATTGTACCCAGCAAATTCTGTGCATGAGCTTTGAAGAAGGCATTCCCGTCAATAGCCCTGTCATGCTCGCATTACCACAAGAACGCCGCAATCAGCTTGGTGAAGCCTCTCTTGAAATTGCTATTCGTGAGTTGTTTGAATGGGGTGAAATGCAAACCGACCCTAATTTTGGTAATTACCTTGTTCGATTAGGCAATGGACAAGATATTCCCGACAAAATTGTACTTTTAGATTTTGGTGCCATTCGCCAGTTTGACCAGAACCTACTCGATGTGGCACATAACCTGATTAGTGCAGGTTATCAGCACAACCTCGAACAAATGGTACAGGCCATGACGGGTTATGATTTCTTTAACAACATTCCTGCCAGTATCAAACCAGATATGGCAAAAGTATTTTTGCTGGCTACCGAACCATTTAGCAGTTTGCAAAATAACCCAGACCTTCCAGCAGGAGTGATGGACGAACACAACCGCTATAACTGGAAAGCCAGCCAACTACATAGCCGTGTCATGCAACGCGCAAGCAAATCAATGGCTTCACGTTATTTTAGTGTTCCACCTAAAGAGTTTATGTTTATTAGTCGTAAGTTCATTGGTGCATATACGTTTATGACTGTTTTAGATGCGCAGACCAATATTCGAAAAATGGTTACCCCTTTTCTGCGATCATAAAAAAGAAAAAACCTCAGCTTGTCTGAGGTTTTTTTATCATTAGGAAATTTTTAACCTGAGTTTGGTGACAGTTTTGAGTCAGTATATTCAAATATCAGTTAAAATACAGACCTTATACATGTAGCCCTAAGCTCAAACATGCAACTGACGTTTTTGCATGTTTGATTATGCCTACACATTTCATATCGAACTCAAGTTAATTTTAGTAGTGAACCACACTACGAATTGATTTGCCTTCATGCATCAAATCAAAAGCTTCATTGATTTTTTCAAGTGGCATGGTATGTGTCACAAAAGGTTCAAGCTGAATTTCACCTTTCATTGCATCTTCAACCATACCTGGTAATTGTGAACGTCCTTTTACGCCGCCAAATGCTGTACCCATCCATTTGCGGCCTGTGACCAACTGAAATGGACGAGTTGAAATTTCCTGCCCAGCACCTGCCACACCAATAATAATCGATTGTCCCCAACCACGGTGCGCACACTCTAAAGCCGAACGCATCACATTCACGTTACCAATACATTCAAAAGAGTGGTCAACTCCCCAACCTGTCATTTCCACAATCACCTGCTGAATAGGTTGATCATAATCTTTTGGATTGACAAAATCGGTCGCACCGAACTGTTCTGCGAGCTTGAATTTTTCTGGATTGGTATCAACGACAATAATACGTCCTGCTTTAGCTTGACGCGCACCTTGAACCACAGCTAGGCCAATTCCCCCTAGTCCAAAAACGGCAACGCTGTCACCTTCCTGAACTTTGGCTGTGTTGTGTACCGCACCAATACCTGTTGTCACCCCACAACCTAGCAGACACACTTGCTCAGGGTTCGCTTCAGGGTTAATTTTTGCCAACGATACCTCAGCCACGACGGTATATTCACTAAATGTTGAACAACCCATATAGTGATAAATTGGCTCACCATTATAAGAAAAGCGCGTTGTTCCATCTGGCATCACCCCTTTGCCTTGTGTTGCACGTACCGCAACACACAAATTGGTTTTGCCTGATTTACAAAATAAACATTCGCCACATTCTGCAGTATATAAAGGAATAACGTGATCACCTGGTTGAACACTGGTTACACCCTCACCGACCTCAACAACGATACCCGCACCTTCATGCCCTAAAATAGCAGGGAATATTCCTTCAGGGTCATCTCCTGAAAGAGTAAATGCATCGGTATGGCAAACGCCAGTATGGGTAATCTTAACCAGAACTTCTCCTGCTTTTGGTGGTGCAACATCGACCTCTACAATTTTTAAGGGCTGACCTGGTCCAAATGCAACTGCCGCACGTGATTTCATTTATCCTATTCCTTAAGTTCAAATCATTGATCATGATGATAATAGTTTCATCATTATAGTTTCTTTTAAAGCAAATTTAATGCCTAGAAGTAAATTTTAGTACACTAGAACTGCAATATTGTCCTGTGTTTTGACCTTAAGTCATTTCATAAATAAATACAAACTTATCATGACCACTCGCAGACATACTTAAGAATTTCTTATAGGGTAAATGCATTTTTTGCACTATATTAATGCATTTTTTGCATACATAATAATCAGATTCATTATTTAATTTAAAAGAATTTGCCTGAAATTTGACGTTTTCCACTTATTTATTGCCAATTCAAGCCAAATAACTCAAGAAAAACTTAACAATCTTCTCTAAATGCTCAAATGCAGATTCAAAAGTTCAATGTAATTTTTCTTAAAAATTTTGTATAAAAAACGCTCTGTTCGACTAAAGTATAACTTATTGATTTGGTCGGGTTTCAGAATTAAAAATCGTTTTCTCGACTAACAAAATCCAATCAATATAATTAAATTATTGTTTTTAATTAATTTTTTAAAATTTCAACAAATTTGTTTTATTTATTTGAGTTATTTATTTAATTTCATCATTTCCAAATTTTATGGCCACATTTTAACTTCAAATATTTTTTTAAAGTAAAATTCGTTTTGCAAGTAAACCACAAAATTGGCACCCACTTTTTTGGAATATCTATAGGATCTTATATTAATGGACATTCACGCACATCAACCCAAAGCTCCAGGGGACAAGCCGAAGTTTTACCAAATACTTTATGTTCAAGTAATCTTCGCAATTGCCATAGGTATTTTATTAGGTCATTTCTTCCCAAGCGTTGGTGAGAGTTTCAAACCTTTAGGTGATGCTTTTATTAATATTGTAAAAATGATCATCGCGCCCGTTATTTTCTTAACTGTAGTCACGGGTATTGCTAGCATGAACAACATGGGAAGTGTTGGACGTGTAACAGGTAAAGCGATGCTTTATTTTGTCACATTCTCAACTTTAGCGTTATTTGTTGGGATGGTGGTTGCCAATGTGATCCAACCTGGTCACGGCTTAAATATCGACCCTGCAACTTTACACGGCGACAAGGTTTCTGAATATGTCGAGAAAGCGCACGACTCGACTGTCGTTGGCTTCTTGATGAATATCGTTCCAAAAACATTGGTTAGCCCACTTGTTGGTGGCGATATTTTACAGGTTCTTTTTGTTGCAGTATTGTTTGGTATTGCACTTGCAACAACCAGCGAACACTCTAAACCAATTATTGATTTCTTAAACAACCTGACTACCCCTGTATTTAAACTTGTAGGCATGCTCATGAAACTTGCACCAATTGGTGCGTTTGGTGCAATGGCATTTACAATTGGTAAATATGGTATTGGTTCTATTGGTAATCTGGCATTATTGATTCTCACTTTCTACATTACTGCGGTATTGTTTGTCGTGATTATTTTGGGTGCTGTTGCCAAATACAATGGTTTCTCAATTATTGACTTGGTTCGTTACATTAAAGAAGAACTCTGGTTAGTTCTAGGAACAAGCTCTTCAGAAGCTGCTCTACCATCTCTTATGGAAAAAATGGAAGAAGCAGGTTGTGAAAAATCTGTTGTAGGTCTTGTTATTCCAACAGGTTACTCGTTTAACCTAGATGGTACAAATATCTATATGACAATGGCAGCATTGTTTATTGCTCAGGCATGTAATATTGACTTAACTATTGGCCAGCAGTTGACCCTATTGCTCGTTGCCATGATCAGCTCTAAAGGCGCAGCAGGCGTAACTGGTGCAGGTTTTATTACACTTGCAGCAACGTTATCTGTCGTTCCAGATGTTCCTGTTGCAGGGATGGCGCTTATTTTAGGTATCGACCGTTTCATGTCTGAATGTCGCGCACTAACTAACCTTATTGGTAATGCATGTGCAACAATCGTTGTGGCACGTTGGGATAAAGCGTTAGACAAAGAAAAATTAGATGCAACTCTAAAAGCGCATAAAGCCCAAAAAGCTTAATATGCACAATATAAAAAAACCGCATCTTGATGCGGTTTTTTTATGCGAATCAAATTTAGATTTGCCCTTGCAGAATGCTTGCAGACATATAATTTTTCCATTGTTCACGCAATGTTGGCAGATAGAATTTCTCACCAATTTCCACCAAATCTGCATCCACCAAAGCATGTAAATCTTGCAAGAACAAATAATCCAGTTCAACACTCAACAATTTAGCATTCTTCTTGCTGTATTCTTTACGCTTTGCCTGTGCTTTTTTCACAAACTGGTCGGCATAAGCACGGTCTTTATATTGTGCGACTGCATTTAAACGCAGTTCAACCAATCCCCAACCACCGAGTAGTAATTTAAAAATCTCGAAATCACGACTGGTTGACTCCCAACTCATTTTTTCTAGATTTTCATCTGAAGGTAAAACAGGAAGTAACAACTCCATTACACTTGGAAAAATCTTTTTAAAGTTGAGAATAAATTTGACAGGATGATCACCCGGATAATCTTGAAACTGAACGTGTTGTTGCGTATCGGTTAAATATATATCGAGCATAAAAAAGATCATCAGCAGTAAATATAGAGCGCTATATTGTACGCATAACTCACGCCAATACAAACTGCTGATCTTCAGACATGTCTATTATTTCACATTTGGTGCAACCATTTTTTCAGGGCGTACTACTTCATCAAACTGCTCAGGCGTTACCAGATTAAGTTCTACAGCGACCTGTTTTAAGGTTTTATTTTCCTTATAAGCTGTTTTTGCCACTTTCGCTGCATTTTCATAACCAATCACAGGATTTAATGCAGTCACCAGCATTAAAGAATTATGCAAAAAGTGGTCAATTTTTTCGCGGTTTGGTTCAATGCCTACAGCACAGTGATCATTGAAACTATTGCATGCATCACCAAGTAGCTGAATTGACTGTAACAGGTTAAATGCAATCACAGGCATAAAAACATTCAGCTCAAAATTACCTGATGCCCCTGCGATATTAATCGTGGTGTCATTTCCCAAGACCTGAGCAACCACCATGGTCATGGCTTCACTCTGTGTCGGATTGACTTTTCCTGGCATAATGCTTGAACCTGGCTCATTTTCAGGAATACGTAACTCACCAAACCCGCAACGTGGCCCACTGGCTAACCAGCGAATATCATTTGCAATTTTGTTCAGGCTAGTTGCAAGGGTTTTTAATGCACCCGATGCAAATACCGCAGCATCACGTCCAGCCAATGCCTCAAATTTGTTTGGTGCAGTGACAAAAGGCAAGCCTGTTAGCTCCGCCAATTGTTGCGCAACTTTTACAGCATAGTCTGGATGGGCATTTAATCCCGTACCTACAGCCGTTCCTCCCAATGGCAACTCATACAAGCCTTCAAGTGCCTGATTCAGACGTTTCAAACCATGTTCAAGCTGTGAGACATAGCCACTAAACTCTTGTCCCAATGTCAACGGCGTTGCATCTTGTAAATGTGTTCGCCCAATTTTGACAATTTGCTGAAATTCGTCTGACTTTTGCTGCAAAGTATCACGAAGGCGTTTCACCGCAGGAATCAGCAGTTCATTAATTTGCACACTCGCTGCAACATGAATTGCCGTTGGAAATGAATCATTAGTCGATTGTGCACGGTTCACATGATCATTCGGATGGACAGGCTTTTGTGAACCTAAAGGATTACCCAGCTTTTGATTGGCAATATTGGCAATCACTTCATTACAGTTCATGTTACTTTGCGTACCCGAACCTGTTTGCCAAACCACCAGTGGAAATTGCGCATCCCATTGTCCTGCAATCACTTCTTCAGCCGCGTCAACAATATAATTTGCCAGCTCTTGTGGAATCTGTTTCAGCTCTGCATTGGTTAATGCAGCTGCTTTCTTGACCAACCCCATCCCGCGAATCATGGCACGAGGTAGCCGTTCCTGACCAATCTTGAAGTTTTGTAAACTACGTTGGGTCTGTGCCCCCCATAGCGCGTCATCTGGGACTTCAACCTCTCCCATAGTGTCATGTTCGATACGTGTTTTCATCCTTAATATCCTCTAATTTTTATGATTAATCTTTTTCATCATAAGCTGAATCCAATCATACTCAGCAACAGTCATTTAATAAATAATTATCATTTACTTTTTCTTTATGCACCACGATAAAATCGCCACTGATCCTGTAGCATCTGTGCAACTGTCCGTTGTGCAGTCCAACCTAACACTTGCTTGGCCTTAGTTACATCTGCACCAATCTGATCTAATAGGCCTTGATTTAAATGATGTGCAACATTCAGTACCTGAATTTTCGTACCAGTAACCTCTTCGGTCTCATGAAGCAGTTCAGCAATACTGATCACATCATCTCTGGCAATATTGAATGTTTCATAACAGTGCTGTTGCTGTTTCAGCCATTCTAAAGCTTTTTCTAAAGCATCACAGATATCTAAAATATGTACGAAACTGCGCTCAACTGTATGATCCTGAGTTTTGGCAGCCTGATATAATTCAATGCCTTCACGCTCATGATTCGCAGCTTGCATCAGCAGCCCCATAATACTCTTTGGTAATTTGGGAACATATTCTCCCCAAAAGCCTTGTTCAAATGCACCAGCAACATTGGCAAGACGTAAAATAGCCATATTCCATTCATTATCATGCTGAAACACATCAGCAAGAATTTTTTCCATCATTTGTTGTGACTGTATATAAGGATTAGCACACTGATAATTCAGTGGTGTCGTTTCTGACAGTTTCGTTTCAGAACACCCATACACCATCAGGCTCGATAAATGCACAAAATTCCGACAGCCAATGCGCTGCATCATACGCACAATGCTCATTAAAGCGCTTAAATTATTGTTATAATACTCAATCGGTTTTAGTGCAGATTCTTGTAGCGATTTAAATCCCGCACAATGAATCACCACATCAATTGGGTATTGTTCTACAAATTTGGTTAATGCAGGAGTGTTACGCACATCAACCTGTAAAAATGGAATATATTGCCCTGCGATATATTGCAAACGGTCTAAGGTATGCGGATGACTATTGACTAAATTATCAACCAGCACAACTTGTTGCCCTTTCGACAATAAGTGCAACGCAATATGCGAACCTATAAAACCTAAACCACCTGTGATTAAAATCATTGTTTAGATACCTTTTAATTAGATCAATAACTTATATGACTATGGTGTTTTTTTGGTGTTTTCATAAAGTTATCCACAAGTATAAAAATGGAAAAACCGACTCAAAATTTCTCTTGAGCCGGTCAAATCTGCAAGAGAAGTATAACACTATCTTACAACTTCAATGAACTTGCTATGTTTCAATTTGCAATTATTGTATTTACTAACTGTTTCTATGTTGACTAAAAAATGGGGTATTGCAGATGGGTAGAACAAAATGAAAACATGGCTTCACTTCTACATTGAGCACACGATTAGAAATGGTGAGATTTTTTACAGAGAATCAGGCTGGTCGTTTGGGATGAAAAGCCGTTATGTAGTTTTGAGTGGGGTTTTGAGTTAATGGAAGTAAGTAATAATATTAAAAGTACTTTCGGTGTTATTTTAGCGCTTACCATTATATTTTTTATTGTTGTATTTATTTGGTACGGTTGTTCAAACACTAAGGACCAATTAAAAGAAACACTAACCCTTACTATAGGATTTTTTGGTGGACTGGCAACCTTGGGGGCTGCATATATTGCTGCTGCAATGTATAACGATTGGAGAAATCAACACAATGCTCAAATTAAATACAATTATTTAAAAGACACATTAGAAATTACAAGAGATAATCTTATATTATTTGCACCTATATTAAATCATATAATTTTAGCAGGGATGAAATATATAGAAGGTGATGTGGTATCCATTATTGAACTTGATAAAAAAATAATAGATAAAATCTATTCATCTCACAAAAAATCACTTCTAATTTTTAGGGAATACAATACTGTTTTTAATGATGATGATAGTTATTTATTATTCTTAAAACTAAGTGTAATAATTGAAAAATCCCTTACATCATTAATCTCGATAACAAATATTGATTCAGATTTAGACAAACTTGAAGCAATAACCAAGCAAGCGCAAATTATCGGAGTACCCACAGATGTTAAAAATGGAATTGCTATAAGCTTCTACACTCATCAGATGACTACATTAGATTTACTTGGGCAAGTAGAAGTCTATTATCTTGAGCTAGTAAAGCATCTTGCCAAACATGAATTAAAAGAATAGCCCTCACCCGAGGGCTTTTTCATTTCACCGCATCAACCAATGCTGCATGCTTCGCTTTACAGTCATTGTATTTATCAACCGTGTCCACGGACCACAATAAAATAGACTTAGCAGTACCGTCACTCGGAGTTGTCAGGTTTTGGCACTGTGTCATCAAGTTCGCTGGATAGCTTGGTTTGACCAAGACTGATTGCTTTCCCAAGCTGCTGCATCCCGCTATCGTCAAAACACACATTACGATAAACAGGTCTTTCCACGATCTTTTGCACTGTATCTCTAACCGTTTGGATTTTGACTTGTTGAGTTGCTTTGAGTTTTTCATAGTCTGCACTCGCTTGATTGGCTTTGTCGTTTGCCTGTTTTAATGCTGTTTGTTGTGTTTGCTCGATTTTCTGAATTTGGGTTAAGCATTTGGCATCTGCATTTTCAGATTGTGTTTTCCAGTGTGATACACGCCATGTCTGTACGACAAAGCCGATTCCTAAAATTAAGATTAGTACCGTAAGTACAATAATGATGAGCTGATAAAACTTGGCCTTTATTTCTTGAATAGCTGTCATCATGAATTAGCCCCCATGCATTTCTCATAGCGATTGAGTTGTCGTGTGTACACTCCATAGCAGTTGTTGCTGCGGATTGAGCAATCACGACCCGCTACAAACTTGTATTTCAGTAAGGACTTGCATGCCTGCACATAGTCGCCTTTCACCAAATTTGCTTTGATTGATGACTTGTTCCATGCGCCTAAACCATATTGATAGGTCCAATCCAAATACACGTCATATTCAGCTTGGGATAGCTTCGCGTTTGGAATTGATGCAGCAAACTTCTGAGCATCTTTGTTCACGTAATCAGTTAGATATGCTTTGGCTTGCTGTCGAGTAATCGCTTTGTCAGTCATCTTGACGCGCTGACCATTCGGATAAATCGTGGTCCCATGTCCAATGGTGGGAACATCACCCTTGGTCGGAATCACTGGCTTTGATGTGTAACCTTCATAAGTGATGATAGAAGCCAGCAAAGCGCCTGTGATGCCAAGCGCTGCCAGTGGTTTTTTCTTATCCGCCATCATTTTTCCCCTTGCTTCGAAGATGCACAACAACCCCAGTAATCACAAGACCAAGCCCAATCCATTTGATCAATAAAGGGCTTAGAAATGGAAAATAGTCTGCTGCAGATGTTTGCCACCAAATCGTGATTTGAGCGCCATAAGCTAGTTCAATTGACATAAAAAAAGCGCCTAATGCGCTTAATCGAACACTCCAAAGCTTGTGTAGTTGCTTAGTATTTCCTAGCCATTGTTTTAAACTATCAATGAGTTTCATTATTTCATCCCAATTTTTTCTTTGATGTATGAGGAAAATTTGATTGTCCCAATGAATCCAATAAAGCCACTGGCGAAAACACTGATGCCATTGGGTAAGTTAAGCCAAGACAAGATGCCATTAATGCCAAGTGCAAATAGTGCACACATCAAAGCTTCTAACCAGTCAGATTTTCCATGCATTTGTGCTGTTCGAAATAAAGCCATAAAGAAAGCCACAATCACCCCCACTACGGTTGCCCCATTCTGAGCAATCAGGTCGCTCAAGTTGGATAAGAAATGCTCCACGATTACCCCCAAAATAGGAAAAGCCCACTGAATTGGGCAGAAGTCAGTTATTAATTAAAGTCCGCAGATATAGCCGATGCATGCGCCAAACAGCGTAGCCAGTGCATCATCTAAATCAGGTGTGTGCTTATTTTTGTGAAAATCGTCGTAAACCTCTTTACCAACACCAATGACCAGACCAGCGATGAGACCTGCAACAGGGTGGATAAAATGGAAAGCCATATAAACAAACAGGCCAACAATGAAGTGAAGCAATTTGTCTTGCGGGATTTTTAGCAAGAGATTCATAACAACTCCTGAATTTTTGGCAATAAAAAAGCCCCTACTCGGGGCTGGAAGGTGCTGTTTTTTATAGTGGGTAGGACGGCCAAACAATGTTGCTTGGGAATCCTGATTGTGTTGGAACATCACGCAAAGCCTGACGATATGTCAGCAATGCTTTGTATTGATCAGTAGTCAGTGTTGTGGGTTCAGCAATTTCGATTTGATCATGATGACGCTGAACGAGCCATTGTGTATCGCTAAGCAGCTGGTCTCGTTTATTACGCGCTTGGGTAGATAACTGATCAGTTGTTGGTTGTGGATTAATATGCGCTTCAACTTCTTGATCCGTCATTTTGACCATTTCTGAAGTGACTAAATCAAGCTGGTCGTCATCAAAAGCAAAAACTTCATTATTTAATTTGTAGTGATTCATTAACGTAACTCCCACCATGAAGCAAGCGCCCCACTGGCTGAATATGTCCCACCTGGAGGAATTATTAGGGTAACAGTTGCAGTAACACCAGATGAATATCCTGAAAAACTTTGAATTGAGTTCCCGTTTATAGTGCCAGACTGTGCAGTACCAGATGAATTATACCCAGTCACACAAGCGATAATAGTTTTGGAGGTGCTATTTGTATAAGTGGTATTTAGCGCTCTACTTGACGTCATATTTTGCCAAGTTTGACCAATTCCGAATAATTTATCATATAAGACCTTTCCTTGAGCTGCCGTTAATGCGGAATCAGTTGCCGTACTTGTAAGCGTGTTAATAAGCTTTACAATGCCTGCCGCTAAATCCGTAGCAACCCCAAAGGGAAGCACATTAATATCAAGTTGAGCATTTACATCTAATCCAGGGACACCCCCTGCTACATTTTTTTTAGCCTCAATTGCTTGGTCAACATAGGTATCAATATTTTGCTTAACCAGTGCTAATTCATTTAACCCATCATTGACTTGCTGAATGAAATTTTCGAATTCAGTGACATTGACACCACGGGAAATTGCATTTACATCAGCTATAAGCGCATCATTTTTGTCTTTTACAACAATTCGATATGCACCATCTCCTAAATAGATATTTGCGCGCCCCGCGTCATCAAGAACGATAGGATTCAAATTTTGTGTACTGGTAGGATCTGATCCTGTATACGTTACCTTTGGATTTGTTGTGCCAGATTCGTATGTGTAGACTTTACCACCTACGATTGGCACTCCAAGATGATCGATAAATTGCGTTGTGACATTTGTTAAAAGCGAATACATATTTTCACCTATTGTGTGGCAGCATTAGCACCACTTAAAAGCCCTGCTTTACGTAATTGGTCGATAAGGGATTGGTTTAAGTCGCCAATTTGTAAATCATTGCCCGCAATGCTAGGTTTTAGGGTTTTATTAACTTCGCGCGACTTAATAATGTCGTTTACAGGACTGGCAAGGATACGCACACCCGGTAAATTTAGACGACCAATCAAAAAGTTTGCTAAAGCTGATCCAGTATTTGAGTTGTTCACATAGGAGTGCGGCGGCTGTGATACAAGGAAATGCCCTGCCATCCCAATGTCTCTAAGTCGGGAAACTTCTTTTGGGTCAAACATAGTTTCAAGTCGTCGATCACCGATCTTATCCAGTGCTCGCTTCATCCCTGCTGGGCTAAATTGACCATTAGAATTAATTGCTTGGTTTGAGATGTACTCAATGACTTGTTGCTTAATGTCATTCACTGATTGAGGATTTACATCATTCAACAAATTGACAGTTTTGCTTAGTTCAGACACATTTCCATTTAAAACATGTTTCTGAAAGAGCTTGTCAGGCTCAACACCGTTTTGAGCATCTTTCAGCAAAGGCATGTTCTCAATAGATTGCACGTTATCCTTAAATGCCTGTCGAGCTGAACTATATAATCGTGCAGCATCGTTATTGCCTTGACTCAACAAGTTTTGCATAGCTTCATTTTGACGAGTATTAAGTGCATCGCGCACCAAACCAATCGCATAAGTCGAGCTAGACGGCTGTCCATTTTGCAAAGATGCCTTATATTCGCGATTCAAAATCTTGATCAATTCTTCAGATTTACCAAGTGTGAATTTATCTGAGTTATTCGATACATCTTTTAAAATCTTATGAATACTTGGCGGTAAACTAGACATTGCATAATTTTTATCAAGAGCAGTGATTGCATCATTGGTGAATCCAGCGCCATCCAGAACGACATTATTTCCGTTCGCTTGTCGCGCCTGATCATACAGACTTTGATAATTAGCTTTATTCGAGGCTAGTTTTGAGTTTGCAGTATCTAGTGCGCCTTGCATTGCACCATACTGATCTATAGATGTACCACCTGTTTTGCTTGCAGCATCATCTAGTAGACCTTTTAACTGCACATTATCTTGATTAAATTTATTGCGAAGTGGATCTCCTGCACCTTGAATTTTTGCAAGTTCAGCTTCTTTTTGCCACTGTTGTGAGCTGCGAGTGACTTGACTTTGTGTTCCTTTTAAACCAAGTTTTCCAAATAATGCCTGTCTTGCTACAGCATCTGGATTAAGATCTTTTCCTGATTTTGTGGCTGCAACAGCATTCTTCCGAAGTCCATCTACAACATCACTAGATAAATCAGAAAGGCTTACGCCATTCTTGTTTAATGCTTCTTCTAGCTTTTGGTCGATATTTGCAATGTTCGCTGCAGTTGTATTGTATTTTGCTGCTGCCTTTGTAATACCTTGCCCAATTTTTTCACCAACCACCGCCCCAGCTGCTCCACCTACTGCTCCTGCGCCAACATTTGATAGGCGTTGATCTGAATTTTCTGCGAACTGCGCTCCCCCAATTGCACTACCTAATAATGCATTTTGACCTAAGACTTTTGCGCCTGCAGTTGATAGAATTTTTGCACCTTGATATCCACGTGCGAAAACTGCTGCTGGAGCAGTGGCAGCCATTTCACCTAAGAACTCGCCATAATTCGTTCCTGCGCCACTTTCAGTACGTGCTTTTTCATACGCTTTGTACTCATCAGCTTTTTGCTTCGTGTATTTCTGGTATTCATTGGTATCAAAATGAGTGCCAAAATAATCATTAAGTGGCTTTTGAATTTTATCACCCAGCCAATGAGCACCTTGTATAGCACCACTAAACACCTTATCCATACCTGCGCCAACATCGGCAAGAAAAGACGGCTGTTCAGGTTTTGCAGGGGTATCCTGCTGTTTACTTTGGTTACCTCGAGACGCGTTAATAACAATTGGATGGCGCTCTGGAAGAACCTCTGGTGAATCTTGTTCAGCACCATCAACAACTACATCACCGTAACCATCGGATGCGAGATGCTGACCTTGACTATTTCCGACTTTTAGACCTAATTGACCCGCAATTTGCTCATCTGTAAAGCCTTCTTTTTTAGCCATGGTGATGCGTTTTTGAAAGCTCGCGTCATTCGAAAGCGTTGAATAGATATCGCTATCTGAATATCCAGCCTGCTTTGCTTGAGAGATGCGTTGAGAAATATCTGCTTGATCTGCCATGTTTTAGCCCTTATGACTGTGCGAGCATGCTATTTGGTACAAACTCAGGTTGAAATTGATTATTTTGTTCCACAGGATTCTGTTGCAAATTGGCTTGTTGCTGCGCAACAGGTTCTTGTAGGGGCATATCTTGATGTTCTTTAGCCAATAGCTCGGTTGGTACAAGCTCGGGTTGATACTCTTTTGGCTGCGGATCATCTTGAACAAACTCAGGCTGATAGCTTTGTGCCATCGCGTCTTTCGGAACAAATTCAGGCTGGTATTGCTCTTGGCTTTTCGTCATCATGCCCTTTGGAACAAACTCTGGACTAAATCCATCACCAACATTCTGACCAAGATGGCTATTCACAAAATCCCATGAGCGCTTTCCTTGGTCATATGGGCTTGTAGGTAGAGAAGCCCATTCTTTTCCAAGTTTCTGGATTGCAGACTTGTAGTTTCCATTCATAACGTCATTTAACGCACCACGCCCTGCAATTAGAGCAATTGCTCCAAGATCTTGTGCTTTAGGGGAAAAATCACGAAAGCCATACTGTTTGGCGATGTTATTCCATGTGCTGTTTAGAAACTGATAGCGACCTGCAGCAGTTGTATAGTTCGTTGTGCCATCTGTTTGCTTGAATTCTTTTTTTATATTTGGGTGCGCTGACAAATTAGAAAACTGTTGATTGCCGAATAATGTGTTGTATCCGTATTTTGAGCCTTCGCTAGCGGCAATCAGGTCTAACATCTTTCTAACATTTGGATTTGCATATGCTTGCTGGAGTTGTGCGAGTGTTGCCATATTTTCACCTGATAATAAAAAACCACCCGAAGGTGGTTTATATTAAATTTAGTAATTTTTTGGGGTTTATAACCCCGAGTGTAATAAACGTAACAGCAAATAACATGCAAAATAATCCTAAAACAGACCCAAAAACACTTGCTACTTCCGATGATGTACCTGTAAATACCGAATATAAAAAAGTAAATCCACCACCACAAATAACTAAAACCCAACACACGATTAGAAATCTGACATAAATTTTTTTCATTTTATTTTCCAACGAGTTGATCAACCAGAGGGTTTATTTTGGACTCATTACTTTTGTATTTTGTTGGGTTTAGCAAACCACCCGCATGCAATTTGTATTCAGCATCAGCTATTTTGCTATCTCTTTTATAAAGTCTAAGCTCCGCTTGAGTGAGTACCATTGAAAAATCCCATTTTTGGTATGCAACATACTTTATTGAATACTCACAATACGGCGGCTTATTTCCTTTGGTATATGTTTCTGTAGATATTCCATTATCTTCTAAGCGATTAATAACAATATCCTCAAATCCATTTACAACGACTCTAGGATTATGCTCAATACAAATTTTTTGTATTTTCTCATTTGCATTTAGATTCAAAGGATTAACTTGTGTTGTTGCACAACCTGACAGTACCAAGGCAGTTAAAATTATTAATTTTTTCATTATAAATCCCTCGTCGTAATGAGGGATTTATAGCACAATTAACGACCAAATAGAATGTTGTTTAGCTTAGCAGTATTTGCCTGAGATTGTGGCTGTGGCTGCGGTTGATTTTGATTTGCAGCCATGGCTTTGTACTTGTTATTCAGATTACGAATAGACTGTAATGCTGCCATACGAGTCTGAATCGGCAAGGTATCATCTGCCAAATTGCCCGCCATTTCCTTATACATCGCCACGTCTTTATCGGATTGTGGTCCTGACATTTTAGGCATCAAGGATACAAGTTGCCCTGACAATGTTTTAAGCTGTGCAGAAGCTTGTTGACCTTGCGTTGATTTACCAAATACGTTTCCTGCCAGATCAAGACCTTTACCCAAATAACTATGTGTTGCATTCGGTAGTATCTTTTCAATTTCAGGAAGCAATGTGTCGATACGAGCCATTCGGGTTTTTTCTTCAGCCTGAGTGGTTGCATCCTTACCTTTTGGTTGCTCAGTAATATAATTTCCGTTTTGGTCTTTAATATAAACACCTTTACCATTCACAACAGCATATTTTCGGCCTTGAGCATCTACACCATAAGCTGTTGGCTTGTTTTGCTCAAAGTATTGTTGCTGCTGCTTAAATCGCATTTGAGCATTAAACTGCTGCTGATCTTGCGACATTTTTTGCTGCTGGGTTTGAGCATTTTTATCTGTCGAGTAGATACTGGCATTTGTTGTGCGCTGGTTGTTAATGTCAGATTGAGCATTATTTGCAGCATTATCAGCAGTCTGAAATAAGAAACTTGCAGGGTTTTGACTACCCGCAAGAATTGCATTTTTAGCCCATTCTGAGATTTTTGCAGGATCGCCGCCTAAGCTATCTAACTGCTGGGTAAACTGAGCATGCGTTTGATCATCAATTGCACCTGCTGCTTTTGCAGCATCAAGCCCCATTCTAATGAATTGAGGATTGCCATTTTGAGCGCCTGCAAAAATAGCTTGTTTTGCATCTGTTAAGCGAGAGTTTGCGGTTTTTTGTGTTGTATTGCCTGCATCTGCAAAATCTTTACCGCCAGAACCCATATTTTTATAGATTTCTGATTGTGTTTTTTGTTGATTAAGCATTTGTTGTTGCTGCGCTGCCTGCTGCGCCTGAAGCTGTGGCATGATCCAGCGTGCCATTGGTGATTGCTGCCCGATTTGGAGCATCTTATTTAAGTCACCATTAGATTCTTTATAGATGCGCGATAGCTCTCCATCCGCTTTGTTTTGGATAAACTGGTCGGCTAATTTTGACCCATCTTGCAGCATTTTTATTCCATCAATGCCCTGAGCCATCAATGGAATACTTGCATCAATTGACATGATTAGATACTCCCACCTGTTTTACCTTTACTTTGAATATATCCATTTGCCAAAGTCCCAATAGTCCCAAGAGAACTGTTCCAAGCATTAGCAACACCGATTTGCCCTGCTGCTGTCGCGTTAGCGCCTGCCATTGTATTGTTTGCAACAGCCTGTGCTGTTTGTAGGCCATTATTTCCTACTTGTGCAGCAGCATTTTGACCCATACCTGCTAGAGAGCTTAAACGGTTAAATTGGTTGGTTTGATCAGCATTAAAGCGATTGTAAGCGTTGCTATATTCTGTGCTCGCATAGTCACTCGCATAATTATTTAGCGCCTTTAATGTTGCACCTGATAGCAACCCGCCCCGTGCTGCCGCGCTAGACTGTACTGAATTAAGACCTTGGTTCAAGCGAAATTGATAACTTGGATCATTATATAAATCCTGACCTGAATAAGTTTGATCGAAGTATCCACCAACTCCCATTTTCCCCATAAGTTGAGACAAAGAAGTTTGTCCAGCTTGCGTATATGGACTCAAATCATCACGGGTCTGGTTATACATCGCAAGTTGTTGATCACTAGCAGCTTGTGCGGCATTTGCCTGTTTTTTTGCTGCGCTTTTAGATGCATTTGCCGATACTACTCCGCCGATAAGAGCTGCACCACCAGCTACTACTGCTGCCCATGCCATAACTTAAACTCCTTAGTTTGATATCCTATTGATTCCAAAAAGGCATCAACCTCTTCTTCTGGAACAATTACTTCGCGTTCGATTTCTTCAACATTGGTTAGTTTTGTTGGGTGAATGGTTATCCATGATGTATCTTCATGGAAGTAGCCTATTCGTTTTGTACCTGGCATTGATTTGATAACCATAGGTGCTGTTAGATGCTGAATCCCTTCCTCAGTGACTACCGTTAAGCTTCCTTTGAGCAAAATATTTAAATGCTCAGTTCGATGCATCTTGCTTACAACGAGTGTGCCTGCTACTGCATCCATCTGGCGCATATAGATGTTTGGTGCAAAATGATGTGTGATAGGTGCTTCACCTTCTTGAATTTCACTATCACTGATTGCATTTTTAATTTTTTTTTCAACACTTTTTACCAGTTCAATGTAGCTTCGGTTTTGAACATCACCCAAAATCTGCATAAGTAAAACAGTGTTATCAATTTCTTTTGATGTTTGGCTCATTTTTATAATCTACCCGTTTAACTGATTTACGACTTTTGCAACTTCTTCAAAGAAGTTACGCCATGCTGGAGTCATTTGATTATTTAGATACATTGGCTCATTGAATGGTGGTATTAGTTTGTTTTTACTCATCATCGCACCTTCACTTTTGATCCTGTGACAACAAATCGGCAAACATCAGAAAATCGAATTCGAAAGACCCGATTAAATGACTGTCCAAGTCGTCTAAAAATAACCCGCTTATTAAATTCGCCGATCTTTCCCAAACTGACCTGACGTGAATATGCCCAGTTTTGACCTTTGTCATCAGACCAATCAAGAATCACATTTGGTTCAATATTAGTTACCTGTCCTGTTTGGCAAAAAAGCTCTAACTCATCAAAAATAAGACGTTGCCCTTGTGGATTTAAAACTGGGGTAACCCGCTCACGGATAATTGCATCCCCCGCATCGGTAAAAGATTCATCTGTTAGTTCATAAATCTTTCCGTTTGATCGATCACCAACAATATGTTTACCTTCAAAGAAGCAATACATGCCTGCACGATGATGCTCATGAAGTGCTGTTTTTGAGTTGTAGTAACTGCGCTCATGCCACAGTCCAGTTACAGCGTCATAGCACCAAGTTTTCTTTGCTGTTGGGAACGACATTACTAGGAAAGAATGCCCATTTTCCTGATATGCAAATGAATACGCATCTGTAACATCTGCATAACTATTAATCGCGGATTCAATCGCATGGTTGCTAATGCGCTGGGTTTGATAGCCTTGAGTCATTACAATTTGACCTTTGCCATGCTCAGACTGACTCAGCCAAACAAGACTTGACCCAAAGATGCAGATCGAGTCTTTCGCAAGACAACCTAGTGGGAGAACTGCGCCCGACATACGTTGAAATGGTGCATCAGCACTGCCAGTAACACCCCATATTTCAGTTGATAGCTCTCCGATGAGCCAAAGCTGACCACTATTCGCGATAACTCGAACAAGATTGTCTGATTTTGATTCTTTTGTTGCATAGTACAGTGCTGATGTTTGTGTACTTAGCAGATCAGACCACTGTATTTTTCTTGAATTAGGTATTGACCAGATAAAACGAGAATCAAGAATGGTTAAGTCGGAAGCGCCAAGAAATTCAGCAGATGTAATTTTAGTTAGCAGATTTGCTTTAATATTCAATGTGTAAGCATTGTTGCTAACAATCATCACGTCAACAGAATTATCAGCAAAATAAACACGCCCAACACCTGATACTTCACCGAGTTGAGTAACAACGCTCCCTCTAATCGAATAAAGCATATTATTTGAAACAACAAGCAATCTCGTATTCAAAGCATACATGCCACGGATTACACCACCCAAGTTGAAAAGCTCAACTAATCCAGGTGTGGGAAGCAATGCAGATACCTTGTTGGTATTTCCACTCTCAACAGCTTGAGGAAAGAGATTTACTGTACGCTGACAATCAACTGACCAATCTTGCAAATTATAAGAAGGCCCGACAATTGGGATATCAATAGTGTTCATAGCGGTGGAATTTCCTTACACCGACTGGCAAGTCGTTGTGCGCATAAATCGGAGTTGAATTGCTGCGTTTTAGTGCTTCAATTGCCCGAGCCTGATTGGTTAGCATCAAAACAGATGGTTCGGTAATACCAAACATAGGGGCAATTTCTACAGCCAAGGAAAGAATTAGAGGGCGCTCATACTTTGCAGGAAAATCAATTTCATCTTTTGCATCGAGCGTGGTTGGCAGGGTAAATGTATTTAGAACAAGTTTTTTGGCGTCTTTTAGTACATTAAAGTGCCAATATGGCTCATCAACGGTATAGATTACAGGTCTATATGAACCAGTATTATTCAAATCACGAATAAGCATGATGTCTTGATCATCGAGCTTTGCCTTATCTGATATTGAATCAACCGTCTGACTCAAGGTATATGTGCCAATACCTGTTAAATCCAGTGAGATTTCCTGTACTTTATAGACCATGAGTCGATCAGTAGCCCATTGTGCAAGTAAACTACGCAAGGCATCTACTGCATCAGCAACTTCTTCTGCACTAGCACTCTCACCTGCGGCCAATACGCCCAATTGTTTTAACGCGCTGGAAATAATATTGCTGACGTTCATTTATGGCTCCAAAAAGAAACCCGCATGTAGCGGGCACTTATTTCACAATGCTTAGACCTAACTCGCTCAAAGCAGCTTCCCAATTCTGCTGAGCATCACCATTAAGCACAGCACGTTCGTACAGTTTTGACATTGATGCCTGATATTGAGCTGGAATATCCATAGCTTTAAATGCCGCATAGTCGTCAGGCTTCCACTGTGAATGACATGCCCAGAATACTGCACCCGAGCTATCTTGCAGTTTGACTGAGATGTTGTTTGGGCCACAGCCACACAGTTCTGCAAAATCGTTTACGTCTTGCAGGTTCTCATCTGGAATTATGTTTACGTCTGAAAGATTAGCTTCATCCATTACACACCTGCCAATTTATTGAAGATTTGCGTTACCAGTGACGTTTCGTATGCAGTTAGCGCACGGTTAATCACGATCAGACCACAATGACTTGTTGAATCGTTGTACGGCGTTGGAATGGTTTGATTTGTGAGAATCTGACAGCCCACGTTTGGAATAGCTCGAATGACTGTGCAGCCTGTTAATTGCGCTGGTAGTGTCGTTGTGAGCTTGTCGTCAATGCCGTCATATTGGATACGGCGCGGTGTGTTTTGTAAGAGTGGGCGGTAGGATGATGTTGGTTGTGATGCGTGGTTACCATTCAATAATTTACAAGTTAGATTTGTGATTGAACCATTAAAAAGAGTGTCACATGTAACACCAAAATTAACATTACCTGTTACAGCAAATAGTATTACTTTTCTATGTCCATTTGCACCGCTAAGCGTACCAGCTACTGTAGTGCCACCTGTAAAACAAGCTGCAATATTTCCAGAACTTGTATTAGATACATCAAATTCTATTTGATATGCTCTACCAGTAGTAACAGAAACTGGCTGAGTTAATGTAGATGGTGTGCCACTTGTATGAGTAGCAAATCCATTGGCAATAGACCACCCAGTGCCTTTACTCCAGCTTGTATCTGTTGTAAATCCACCATTAGTTACCAACTCACTACCTAGCACCAACCCCTTACTCTTATCCAGCACCAACCCCAACGTCTGTCCCGCACCCGTTAATGCCGTAGTCCCTGCTGCATCTTGGAAAAGTATCGAATAATCATCAAGGGTTTGCGTGAAACCCTGTTCTGAGTTGGCGAATAGTTGTTTGATTATCAAGTTGAGATTAGCCACACCACCCAACTGAGTCATCCCTTTTTTAAATATTCCTGCACCGCCTAAAACGATGCTAGACGGTGTTTTAATCATATTATTTAACCTGCTGACATGATTTTAATATCCATTGGATATCCAGTTTGGCTACGTGCCCAAACACTATAAGGTGGGGCAATGCCAAGTTCTTTCACTTGTTGCCATGCGTTATTTATTGCTGGCATTGTGTCACCTGCAGCAACGCTAAACTCATGACCATTCGCTGACTGAATAAACGCATAATTTGATCCATTGGTGATCTGCACAGGCGTAGCAGTCAATGTGATTCGCTGTTGAGAGTTAGCCATATTAGCCCTCCAAGATTGCGATTAAATCTGATTTTGAATCACGAGCCTTGAACTCCTTGCCGCGATTTGTAATTTCTTCGCGCAATTTTTCTGCTGTCCAAGATGAATAATCAATAACTTCATCATCAGGTAGATCCCAATGATCAGCATACCCAGCATCACGCAATTCCTGCTCATGCTCAGCGTTTTTGGCAACTACATGTTCATGATTCTTTTTGTGCCCTTTGTATAGAGCTTTCGGATATTCCTGCATTTGGTTTGCTCCAAAAATGACAATGCCCCAATTAAGGGGCATTTGTTGTCATCGGTTAATCATTAAGACTGAATGATACGGCAGGCATGCAATGGGCGAACAATCTGGAAGCCATACAGCACGTCAATACGTGTACGTTCATAGTCATTGTTACCATCACCAAACGTCATCACACGGACACTCACACCGCTAGGCAAACGTGCCGTATAGCCTTCACATGATGAAAGTACAGGCAACGGCGCAAATGCAGTAGTAAACGCATCTTTGTGGAATGCCAAGTTTTGGAAGCCATTGACCGATACGACACTAATTGCAGCACCATTTGCAGGAAGTGCAGAGACTTTCTTGTTTGGTGTTGTTGCATTTAATGCAGGGTAGATTGAAACAGGCGTACTTGAACCTACTGTTGCATCAGCGGTTACAACGAAGTTCTGTAGAGCACCTAAATCCTGACCTGTGAGCGGATGTACAGCATTTACGCCAGCGATGGTGAATACTGTGCCTTTTGGCAATGTTCCACCAGTTGTTGCACTGGCAATCAATGTTGATCCTGTTTGGTTTGCACCAGTTACCGTAATGCCTGCCGCTGTACCGTTATTAAATACAGGAATTGATTGATGCTCATAAAGATCAGCACCAAAAGCGGTGGCAACATAGCCTTGCAAATACGCTTTTTCAGATGCAGTGGTTGGATTGTACATGCGAGAAACTTCACCGCTTAACGCAACATTCGCATCACTAGAAAGCACAACTGAACGGTCGCCTGCGGGAGCAAGATAGCGATTCAAACGTGCGCGGGCGGAAGCCAATGCGCCAGACGGCGTGCTGCCCGACAATGACATTGCCACTTGGTTTGGAACGCCCAACATGCCACGTGCAATCAAATCTGCTTCGACTACAGATGATAGCGTCTGCATTTGTGGGCGCAAGATACGCTCTTTAAAATCAGTGATGTTTAAAAGCTTTTCTTTCGAACCGAACTGAATCGCAATGTGTTTTTGAGTATCAAGTGTTAAGCTCACTGATTCTTCAATAACGTCAGTACCGCCAGCGCCGCCAGCAAATACCGCACCGTCATATACTTTACCCGAAGTTGGGATTTTGATTTTTACTGTGTCGCCTTTTTGGTAGCCTTGAACATCTTTACCAAATTCATCTTGGCGACCTTTGTTGATATTTGCAATGAACGGCGCTTCTTCTTCCAGCATTTTAGCTGCTTCACGCGCAATCATTTGATGCGTTAAAACTTGGTTACTCATAAATTATTTACCTTTTGATTTTCGCTGTTCGACTTGCTCTCGATACCACTCGTCATCACTCATGTTTGATGGGTCGCGAGCAGCTGGAGCATTGGCTTGTACTGGTTTGATTGGTTTTGGTGCTTTGCTGACTGGTGGAGCTGTTTTTGTGGTTTCTGCTGCTTTTGACCAAGAATCAACGCGCTCACTCAACAATCGAGCAGCTTTGAGCTTTGAGGATTCAGACACCTCACGATGAAATTCTTCATCTTTTGCAAGCTCATATAGCAACTTGATTTGAGTTTCGCTGTCATAACCAAATTCTTCTGCAACTTCATCAAGCGTTACAGGCATTGGGTATGGACGTTTCAGCGCTTCCTGAACAACATTTTCAAAATCTTCATGCTGTTCAGAAAAAGTATGAATTGTTGCTTCAACTTCACTTTGCTTTTGGATTTGCGTCTTTTCGCTTTCTTGTTTACGCAGATTTTCAAGCACACGCTGCTCAGCTTTCGCCACGTGATACTCTTCAATTGCATCCTCATATTCGCTATAAGTCTCAAAATCCTCAATTTTTGGTCGCTTAACTTCAGCAGTTTCCTGCTTGCCTTCAAACTCAGCCTGTTTGCGCTTAAGTTCGGCATTTTCACGCGCTAATTGCTCAATGCGCTCTTGAGCACGGGATTTTTTAGGCTTATCTGGTTCGGTTTTCTCAGGTTCCTGAGTTTCCTCCTTACCCTCTCCGCCTTCTTGAGTCTGCTCAGGTTCCTGAGTTTCCTCTTGCCCCCATTCCTTAATCTCTTGACTTTCTGCACCTGTGTTTTCCGTAGCGGTGGTTTCTACGTTGTCATTTGATTGATCTGGATTCATTGCTGTTCACCATTACCAAGTGATGGGAATAAATTCTCATCAGTAGCCATTGCGCTATCCCCGAACTGGCTAGGCTCAGGAGCGAAGTTTTGTTGATCCGTTTCATCAGGCATTAAAAAACCGCCATCTTGAGGCGGTTCTTGTGGTGCTTGTTGCGACATGTTAGGCGGCGGATCAGGCTCATCTAACTGCGAAAAATCTTGTGGTTCATTTGTTTCGGTAGGCTCATTTGGGTCGTTTTTATCAAACTCACCTGGTTCATAGTTGTCTGTGCTATCACCATTTTGCAGCCATTGCGGTGGGACTTGGCTTAATAGGTCTTTAACACCGAGCATTTGCTGCTTAAGCAACTCAGCAACACTACGAAGCTCTTGAACATCGGCACGGCTTGCGGCATTGATCTGTGCAACCTCAATGTCTTTACGAGCCTGTAGCTCGACTTTCATCATCTCTAAGTTGCGATCAGCATTTTTATCCTGTAATTGCTGTTGTAAAGCAGTCATATCAGCAGTCATTTTCTGCACAACCTGATCAAGCTGCTGAATCTGTGCCTTAGCCTGCGCTGGGTCAATACTGTCTTTACCAAGCGCCTGCGCTGGAACAAGCATCTTCACACGTTCAGCAATTTCTTTACTGTTCAGCAATGGAGAGTTTGCAATCATCAAATCAGCAATGATGTTGAACAAGTTTGGATTGGTTTGCACAAGCTGCATCATAAGCGCGAAAGATTCTTCACGTTGAGTGTTGAATGCTGGACCAGTATCCATACGCACATCAAAACGACCAACTGTTACATCGTTCAAGATACCGTTGATTGCTTTTTCTTCTTCATCTGGAGTTTGTGGCTTGGCATTAAGCTTAACCAATTCACTATCACCATCATTCCCAATAATTCTTCGAACCATTTCTGTATCGTACAAAATCGGGAAAAGACCGATCAAAACACGCGCTGAATGACGAATGGTTTTGTTCACGTTGTCTTGAAAGTGGAACTGTGCTGTGTCTGCTTGACGTTGTAGCAAGCCAATTGCCCGACCTGACTGATTATTTACCTCTTGACCCATGGTTGGGTTATGCATGTTCAAAATGTCAGGAATAAGCTGCTGTGCGCTTTGAGCAGCATTCAAAATACCTACTGGCGGAGCAGCTGCACCAATTTTTTGAGGATATGGAATTGGATTTCCGTTTTCGTCAGTACCTTTAAAACGCAAATACACCGCGCTTGAAGGATTTTTCCATTCTTCAAAATCAGCAATACCTCGGTCATCGACAATCGTCATTTCATCTTGGTTTTTCTGCAAGATATGTGCTTCTGTTGACTTCCAATAATTGAAAAGCCGTTGAGCATCTTTTGCAAAGTGAACCAACGAGAAAATATGACGTTTGTTCTCAATCCAAGTAACTTCGCCATACACTGGAAAAATCGGAATCCATTTACCAGGGAAAACGCCTTTCTCAAGAACTTTTGATGCGGTAACTTTTGCCCATTTTACTTCTGTGCGTGTTGTAGAGCGCTCAGCAATAATGAGCTCAGGTGGCAATTCAGTCTCAAGATTAGATTTTAAAACCGTTGTGCCATCCGCTAATCGATAAAGCGTATCTTTAACCTGCTCTTTGTAGAAGTATTCAGCAACACATACGGCGTTATGTGTTGTGTTAAACCAAACAGGATTACTTGCATAGTCAAAATTGTCTGGAACAAGGTCTTTGCCGTATTGCGCACGCAATTCCTCAAGCTCAACCCACTCACACACCAATGCACGTGTCATATCCGAGCCGTCAAGCTCTTTGGAGAGCGGGTCGATAAATACTGCTTGTGGATTAACAATCGCCTGGAAGCGTGGCTCCTGATTAAATGAATGCTCATCCACGTAGTCAGTGACAATACGATAAAAGCCGACTGCGGAATGGACTTGGTTTGCTGCTGCGGTATCGAGTGCATTTTCAAAGTTTGATGCTTCTTCAACATCTTTGATCAAACCGCCAAGAATTTCAGCAATTTCAGGATCTGCATCTGAGTCAACAGGAACAACTTTAGCCTGAGGTCGGTTTTGACGCATTGTGTTGATCTGTTGCTGTACATAGGCACGAACAAGATTAATCTCAAGCGTTGGCTTGCCTTCATGCTTACGCTTCTGCAATGCATGTTTATCCCACTGCGCACCTTCAAGAGTCACAAACTCTTTGTCATACAAGCCTTGATCATAAATCGGTTGCCAGTATGCATGTGCTTCATTTCTAAATTTCTTTGCAGCATCAAGAATGATTTGATCTTCGTCTGTCTTACTCATTTTATCCCATCCAAGAATTTGCATGTCGTGGTGGCGGCGGTGCAGATGATTGTGTTGCAACACTCATCTTATTAATATTCAAAGCACCTTCACCAAACGCATCAGAACTATGTGATGCCCAGTCATGAACTGGCGTAGCTTTGAATTGATCAAGCTTATCGTTGAATTCACGTCTATAGTTCTGCAATGCCCGAATACCATGCTTACAGTTTTCAGCATCAAACCAACAGTTTTTTAGCATCTGGCGTGTTGCTTCAATACGATCTTCGACACCAAGTCTTGCACCTTTAGCCATTCGATACCCAAGTGTTGCCATAGTCTGCTCACGGCTCACACCAGAGCTAAGATCTCTTGCTGCAATATCATGTGGTGCGAAGTGCTTCTCGTAGTTGTAGCCGTGTTTCTGCTTTTTCTCATCAAGAATTCGAGCATAATGAGCCAATGGCTCATTGTTCGCCTCATAATGATCAATGACACGAATCTCTTTGCCATAAACTTGAAAGAACCAAATTGCAGTAGGATCAAGAATCCCCAAATCCCATGACGTATAAACAGGCAAATTAGGATCATGTGGAACTTTGCAGATTCGGTTTTCGCGTTTGATTTGCTCAAACTCAGCTTTGTAAATTGCACCATCTGCGATAGTCTTAGGTAGTCCAAGCCAAATGTTTTCCCATTTTTCATAGTCCGTTTCTTTCATGTGTTCAGACTCTTCGATTAGCTCAGGCGGGCACCACGGATTGTCAAAGTAATTGATAGTAATCACTACAGCATTGTCTTTGCTTTGCAGTTTTTCACTCATCAGCCAAACTGGGTCAGATGGCAAATAAGGGTTAAATGATGCCCAAATTTCAGAACCAGGCTTACGAATTGTAGGAATCAAAACATCCCATGATCGCTGGCAAACTGATTGTGCTTCTTCGACCCAAACAATGTCACAACCCTCATATGACTTGATTGACTCAACCGTATGTGATGCAAGACCAGCAAACAGGAATTGAGAGCCATTTATCCCGCGTATCTCACTGTCAAGTGACTGGTAGAATTGACCAAGATTTAGAGCTTGAATCTGATCATCAAGCAAAGCCTTTACGGACTCCTTAATTGATTTCTGTACCTCACGAGTACACAGCACCCGAAGCGGTTTTGATGCAGCCATAATGAGCAGCATCTTTGCAATTGACCACGACTTACCAGAACCACGGCCGCCGCGAGCAATCTTGTATCGAGCAGGTTTAAAAAATGGTTTGAACTTTTGCGGGAATTTAACGCTGATCTTCTCCATCGCCAAACTCCACATTGAAACTGATATTCAGTGAGCCTGAATGCTCATGCTTAATGTTTTCTTTAAACGCGCCGACAGCAATATGCTTCCCAAGCAACTCAAGATTCTTTACTTTGTCAGGCCATTTGATCTTTTTAAGCCAACCAGATTGAGTTCGCTCATCACCAAAACCTTCAAATTCCTCTAGGTTTTCAATATTGGAGATATATTGACGCCAAATCTTAGGCCACTCACTGATTGGCTTTAAGCAGTAGTTATCATCCATGATGTCTAAAACATCCATCTGATCGATCTCAACCAAACGCTTTAGAACATAGTCAGCGTCAATCTGAACGCGCTCTTTGCGTTCTTTTAGTGCTTCTTGAATGGCTTTTGCAATACTAGGTTTTGCTAGGTTTTCAGCACCAATCTCATTAGCTGTTTTTGCGCTATATCCTGCACGAATTGCAGCTTGCGTAGCGTTAAGATCAATCAGGTATTCATCAACAAATCGTTGTTGCTTTGCAGTGAGCTTTGACATATTTCCTCCTGCAAAACTCAAATAAAAAAAGGCACCTGAGCTTCCGAAAACACAGGCGCCTTTTTGCCGCAATACACTCGGCTAATCATCAATCCAAAATAAACGCTTTAAAAAGTTAAGCATATCCCTATCCTCAAAACTGGCTCGCCATGTAGGACTTGAACCTACGACCCTAAAAATCGGCTCTAACCAACTGAGCTAATGGCGCAATTATTTCAGGCAATAAAAAAGCCCACCATAATGTGAGCTTTTAAATTTATCAGTGTGAACTACTTATACTTCGTGCCACTGTACCATAAATCTATAATATTAATGACGTCACGTCAACAATCACTTTTTATCTTTTGCTTTGTAATCAATGAATGAATATCGAGCATGGATAGCAGCTAGACCACACTTGATGTCAAACTTTGCATCCATGAGTGTTCGTTCATTGTTTACAAGTCGAGAGATTGGCATTCCGTAAAAATAACGGTCAATCACAGCATCAAGCCAACCGTCCAAAACTTCTGACTGCCCCTGCATATCCAAGATTAAACGTTGTACGGCGCGAGCCTCATTATCTGTAATCTCACACGCAACCCCCTTACTGGTTGGCTTTGGTGCCTGATCATCGCTGCACAACCAATCAGCCAAAATCTGCTCTTCTGACTTGATCTTCTGTTTACTCTTTTTGACAGCCTGATCCATTGCAACAGCAATCGGGTTCACGCTACACCCACAAGTACCAGACACGCTACTCATCCAAGCCCCAAACTGGTAAAGCCATTCTTCAAGTGTGAATCGCTTCCAGTCCACAATTTGCATAATATGATTTACTGCTGCATTCATCCCAATCCCCTACTTAACATTCACAATTGCAATCAAGAACAAGCCCACCACAATGACAAATGCAGACCAATCAACAATCCCGCCATCCTTGATCTTTGCACCCATCATAAAAACCAGTAGCAACACAGATAAAATGATTTTCATCACGCCACCTTTTGATCTAATGCTTTAATTAAGTTTTCAATATCTCGAAGCAATCGCCCTGACTTAACTTGTTGTGTACTACCCTTCAAAACGTGATAACCCAAAATCGCTGCTTGGTTATATTTTTCGCAATCCCCCTCAAACCCTTTACCACGCGTATGTCTGCCCTGAGACCAAACACCACCCTCGACCTCGATCAAAATCGAATAGCCATCAATCCGAAAATCAGCGCGCCATTTGCGCTCTGGATGAAACTGGAACTCCTTTATGTAAGCAATCTTCATTGCGTCAAGCTGTCTTGCCAGTAATGCTTCACCGACTGACACGGCGCGCGGCTGCTTCTTTGCTTGTGGTCTACGTGCGTTTTTGATTTGTTTTGAGTAATTATTCATTGCAATTGTCGTCATTCGTCACCACCTTTAAGTACTTTTGCTAAATGCTCTTTGATTAGAACTAATGCAGAATTCCATCCCCTGTTGTAAGAATCACCTTGATATAAATATTCCTGCATATCGAAATATTCTTTCATGTCCGCTAATTGGTCTTTTAATTCATCAATCCTTTCCTGCCTCACCAAAACAGCCAACTCACGATCTTTCAGGTTTTTACTCAAATCCGTGACTTTACTTTCAAGCTCCTCAATCCGCTTCTGCTGTTCCTGCCACACCGCCATAGCAGGCTCTTGAACAATTGCGAGTTCAGCACAATTGAAGTTTTTTATAATTTCCCAAACTTTTTTAATACTCATAAAAACCTCAACGCATGATGTTCACTGTTGCCACCCCCTGCCAAAAGGCAGAAGGCGATTAAAAGGATCATAAAAATTAGAAAATCGCGTGGGGTCATGCTACCCCCTTTCTATTCCGCGCTTCAGCCACAGACGCACCCATGATCTGGCGCATGACTTTCTGCCCGTTGTTGTTCTTCGGTTTCTTAACTCTCGGTTTTGGTACAGCCTTAGGCTTAGGCTGCAAATGTCTAGCCTGTTCAGCAAACACAGACGCGAAATGTGGTTGAAATTGCTGATATTCATGCACTCGCATAAACCCACGATTTGCAATCAGTGAAGCCGTAGTTGCATTGATTCTCGCAAGCGTTGCCAAAAACTTCATTGCACCAGTGAATGCACGTGCCGCTTCAACAAATTCCTGATACTGCTCATCGGTTGCCATCGCAGGTTTTTCACGCACGATGATGATTTCTTTCACTGGTTTCGCATTCGGAAACTTCTGCTGAAGCACCACATCAAGCTCAGCTTTCAAACTGTGATGCTCATTATTGCGATAAGCGTTAAGCACAGACTTCACGATGCAAAGCTCATAAGGAGGACGGCGTTTAATTTCAGCCAGTGTTTTAAGCGCTTCTTTGATTTGTTCTGAAATGTAGATCATGCTGCCCCCTGGTATTTGCTTTCATGGCTGAAATTGGCACGTACAAGTGCTTCTGATAATTGCGGTGGAACTGAATTACCAACCATGCGACCTTGCTCAGTTTTGGTTAGCTTTATCGTGTTTCCATGCTCATCAATGCCGTAACTGAAGATGTATGTACTTGGAAAACCTTGTGCTTTGAACAATTCGACTGGCTGGAACATACGCATGCCAATATCAACAATTTGATGTAGCACGCCTTTTACGGTCACTAAACCAAATCGATCTTTGGTTGGAATCGTTCTAAGCGGAGTAGCCAAGCTATTGCCGTCTTTCTCGTTTCCATAAAATGCTGTTAAGAATGCATATACCGCTGCAAAATGCCCGCCGCCCGCAGTGATGGTATGCAGCGGATCTTGGACTGATTGACCAACACAATCTTTTCTCAGCTTGATCAGGGTTGCTGCTACCAGTGCGTTATGGTCTTTTGCGGTAATGGTGTGGATTGGCTCTTTTACATCACTTCCAGTGGCACCCGTGTAATGCTTGGCTAAAAATGCAGTAACCAAAGCATGATGACCACCTTTCACCTGAGCACATATAGTCCGAAGCGGCTCATTTGCTGACATGCAACGCGGAGTTGATGTATTCGCAATTTCAGTCATTACTGGTGCAATGTGTTGATTATCAACACCAACAATGAATGGCTCAGGATTATTGATGACAAAACGAACTAAACCATTTGCCAAACGGCGCGATGTAGCATCCACAAGTGGTTTTGATCGCTCAAAGATACTTGGGCATGGGATAGACCAATCAATGCATTCTGCCGCTGTGCGCCATGGTTTCAACTTGCCTTTTTTAACTTCCAAGCTCTCAGGCTTCCCATGAGTTGCTTTAGGCCAAACAATTGGCAATCCATCACGTCGAGCAACCAGAAAAAATCGTTTACGTGTAGTTGGTGCACCGAAGTCACATGCTACAAGCACACGCCATTCAACCTGATAACCCTGATAGCGTAGCGCCTTAACAAAACTTCTGAAGGTTTCGCCTTTGTGTTTTGGACATGGACGACCATCCTCAGCAGCACGGCCCCAAGTTTTAAACTCCTCGACATTCTCAAGCATGATGACGCGAGGTCGTGTTTTCGCCGCCCAGCGTAATGCTACCCAAGCAAGACCGCGAATTTTCTTTTCAACCGGTTTGCCACCTTTCGCTTTTGAGAAATGCTTGCAGTCAGGAGAAAGCCAAACAAGACCAACAGGTTGATTGCCAGTCACTTCAATTGGATCAACATCCCAGACAGACTCACAATAGTGTTTTGTGTCAGGATGATTAGCTCGATGCATCGCCAAGGCTTTTGGATCATGGTTAATTGCAACATCAACAGGTCGACCGAAAGCAGCCTCAAGACCTGTGCTAGTACCGCCACCGCCTGCAAAGTTATCGATGATCAATTCATGTGGGAAAAGGTTTAAATTCATGTTCATACCCCACCCACTCCGCTACCAATTCGAGCATCAGCCCAATTGCACTCAACCAGTGTTAATCCATCATGTTGAAAACGAGACCAGAGGCGATCCCCTAAATCCTTCTGCAATTCAGCCAATGTAAGATTTGAAATCAGCATGGTTGGTTTACCTGCGTCATAGCGTGAATACAAAACCTTGTGGACTAATTGAAGTCGGTTTTCATGACGATCATGAAGCCCATACTCATCTAGGATCAGTAAGTCATACTCAGTGAATCGATAGATCGCAGCTGCTTCACTGTCATCAGCTCTTTTCCATGCATTGGCAATGTCATTTGCCATGTCTTCCGAAGTGATATAGCGAACATAAATCCCCTTGTTTAAAAGCGTTCTGGCTACTGCACAGCTCAAATGGGTTTTACCTGTACCTGTCTTACCCGACATGATGAAATTGCGCTTCTGACCAGCAATCATGACTCTTGAGAACTCAACGCAGTTGTTCAGGGCATTCGATTGCCCAGCAAAATTCGTGTTGTAATTTCTAAAGCCTGAATTCTTGTGACGATCAGGAATCATTGCTCCAGCAAAGTGCAACTCACGAACCATCTTGTTTACAGATTCCTGATGCTCCTGGTTATTCTTGTTCACCAAGTTTTTTGCACACTCAGGACAGATTTGATTAGGACCAGCTTGAACTTTTTGAATTTTGTGTTCAGCGCAGTAAGCCTGCACCTGTTGAAATTTCATTGAGATCATTGCATTCATACAAAATCCTCCGGTATTTCAACTGGCTTAACATCTCCTTGGAATTCAGGAATATCTTTCCATGCCTCGTTGACGTTACGGTTTGGTTTTTCAGTGGATGAATAACCTGTTTGTTTCTTATGGTTGTTCAGAGGGGTTTGTTGTCTACGCTCAACCCATTGAACAAGTTTTCCAAGAATTTGGTTTTTCACCATTTGATTTTTATGGCCATACTCAGCTTGTAAATCACCTTGGAGTTTATTCAGGTCTTCCTGAGTGATTTCCTGTAAACCACGAAGTTTGATTTTTGTGTTTACGAGAGAGAGATCAAAAACAAAACGGAGATCTTCCGTTTTATCTTGTTCCTGCTCTTGTTCCTGCTCTTGTTCCTGCTCTTGGCTTGCAAGGGGCTTCGAAGGGGCTTGGTTTTTAGGTGTATTTTTTGCAGTATTTCCACGTTTTTCAGTCATGCAAAAAGCTTGGCTATATTTATCGTAAAAGCTTGCTAGATAAGGGTTTGAAGGCAATGAGTTATACTCGTTTTGCACCCCAATACTGCGCTTATCTGTGTCCTTGAGTTTTTCAGCAATCTGGAAGCGGGCCATTTCATGCACCCATACCATTTCTGTAGACTCGTCATAACTGCAAAAACCCGCTTCACAAGCCCATTTAAGCCCCTTCGAAGCCCCTTCCATGCCTAAGCCAGTTTCGTGAGCAACATATAAAAGGGGGATGTAATACAAGCCCAACATGTTTGCATGCGGGCAAGTCATTAAATACATTGAAACTACAACCGACTCTGGGCACTTGCGTAACTGCTTTCCAGTTGATCCTGTCCAGAAATGTGGCGAAACTTTTGCATAATCACGCATGGCTTTTAAGCTCCTTATAAGGGGCTTTCATGTAGCTACTAAGGTGTGTAAATTCTTTTAAAAACCAAAGAGACTTAATAAGATGCCCCTTTAGATCTGGTGGAATTACTGGGCGCTCATCTATCATTATTTTCCCCACCGAAAACTGATTCAAAAGCCGATTGAAATGCAGCATCAAAACCACCTGACTGGATAAACCCGTCAATGATGTTTGGTTCTTCTAAGCAATCTAGGCACACAAAGCCTGTTTCTGTACGTGATACCAGTTGATCTGAACCGCAGTAATCACATGTAGGCTCTAAAATTAGGCAATGGTTGCAGCAAGATTCTTCAAACTCAGTGCATTTGCCTTGACATGGGTGTTGTGTTAAATTTGATTTGTTCATAAATGATTGACCTTATTTGTTGAACATGAAGCCTGATCTCGACCATCAGGCTTTTTTATGGTTAAAATTTGAGAATCTGGGTTTTCCACAACTTGCCCAACCAAACCCAAACGCTCCCTTTTCTTCCTGTTTTTATTTGCTCTTTCAAGCATTAAGCTAACTTCATGGTAATCACCCATGATTGCCTTTTCTAAAAGGATGACAGCTTGATGTGCATAATCTTTACCGCGGACATCTGCGATCAATCGCAAACGCTCCATCATGTCTGGAAGCATCTTCAATCGGAGATCTTCTTTTTCAAGACTCATAGTTCACCTTATGAATTTGATTTGTTTTCACGTTTAATTGGCTCTTTCCCGCTTGCTAGATCGCGAACTTGATATTCACGGGCTAAAGGAATTCGATCATTGGGCCACTGATAAACAGCCGCTGGATCAATCCCAAGCAAATTTGCTAAGCCAACTCCATTAACTCCAAGCAACTCATAAGCTTCTTGCTTAGTCATTTAATTTTGCCCAATAAAATAAGATTTCTTAGTATTTAATCAAAGAAATCTTATTAACACAAGATGTAAGATAACTTATATGGAAAATAAAACTACTGGTCAGCGCATACGCGCTCTTAGACGCTCAAAGAAATTAACCCAAGCGCAGTTAGCAAAGATTGCGGGGGTTAGTTCACCCGCTGTAACTGAATGGGAAAAGGATAGCTATTTGCCAAAAGCAGCATCACTGGATGCTATGGCGAAAGAATTTAATGTCTCAACAGACTACATTCTCAAAGGAATAGAAGGTGAAAATCCAGCAACAGAGGCACAACAAGAAACTACTAGCCATGAAGCCAGCAATGTTAGTTTTAATGGTAAGCCACTGAGAAAAATACCCGTACTGGACTTTGTTCAAGCGGGACTGTGGCGTGGTGTTGTTTATGATGGCATTCACCCTATTGGGCATACATACACTGATTATGAAGGAATAAATCCACAAGATGTTTTTGGTGTGACTGTTGACGGTATGAGTATGTCACCACGGTTCATGCCAAATGATGAGTTAGTGATTGATCCAAACCTTGCACCACAACCAGGTAACTTTGTCATTGCCCAAAATGGCGACTATGAGGTGACTTTCAAGAAGTACCGTGTCACTGGGTACGATGAGGAAGGTCGAGAGCAATTCCAGTTAGTTCCGCTAAACCCTGATTTTGGAACACTTGATTCCATTCAGCATAAGATCAGTATTATTGGCGTAGTCGTAAAACATATTCAGAATTTGAGATAACAATAGGCAGCTTAAGCTGCCTTTTTATATTAAGAAAACTGTGAACCCGACACAGTAACTACAGCAGATCGGGTGGAGAGAAATGTGGCAAATTACTTAATCAGCTATGACCTCATTGGTGATAAAGATTACGAAAAACTATTTGAGGCTATCAAATCTATAGCTAATGGCTACTCCAGACCCCTGAAATCGGTCTGGATCATAGGTCATAAAGGGGAAGCTTCTGACATAGTCAATGCCTTATCACGATATATCGACAATAATGATAAGTTGTTTGTTACATTAGTCACAAAAGACACTTCATGGACTAAAACTCTAAAAGACTCCACTAGAGAATGGCTTAAAAAATATATTTGGTTATAATTTGGGTTCTGATGTGACCCCGACCCCATTAAAATAATCTTCTTGGTCTTTAATGGCTTTATCAATCCATTCCTGATCAGCATCCACTACTACATCTTCCAGCAGTGTTACACGCCCTTCAAATAGCTTGACTCGTGTGCCTGCTGGAATAATACCACGATCCAATTCTTTATCTTTATCCATAATAAACTCCAAACCAACCCGACCCAGTGTCGGGTTTTCTTTTGTCTATTAAAACATAAAAAATAAGTTATCTTAAAAATTAAATAAGATTTCTTAGAATAATTATTGACTCTCAATGTAAGAAATCTTATATTTAAAACACTAAGACAAACAAAAGCCCCAACACTTGCAGGCGACGGGGCTTTTCACAACAACGAGGTCATTATGGAAAAAAATCTTTTATCTGTCAAATCAAAGTCGGGACTCGTATTCCCTGCCTTTGTCGCACTCATCATCTTCTGTGTTGTGTTCTTTACTGCACTCCGTGAAGCAGATCGTCAAGAGCGCGAAGCTACTGTCGTGAAAGTACAAGTTCAAAGCGAGCGTGATGCTCAAAGCCTTTACCAATCTGCTAAGAAGGGGGATTGATAATGAATGCTCAAGCCTACCCTGACAAATTCTCAGAATTCCTTGGCAAAGACGCACGCTCTGGTCTCTATTTTGTGCGACTTGGTCATACAACCTATGCAGCAAATGCAACTTGTACAGAAATCTTCACCGTGAAAGACGGCGTGAATACCTCTGTTTCTCAAGATGTGTTGGCTTCTAAGGGCTGGATCTTAAGAAGCATGCGTGATGTGGTTTTCGCTGAGCGACGCAAGTTTTCTGAAGCTATGCAGCGCTCAAACATTCCAGTTTATTCGCGTCAAGCATATAAGCATCGTCGCGGTTACTCGCACTAATTCAGGGGAAATATCATGGCTTTAAATATTATTACTGCTGATCAGGTTTTACAGGTAAACGCAATTATCACCTACATCTACGCTGATCCTGGTCTTGGTAAAACCTCTATGGGCTTCACTGCTGATAAGGCAATTTCTTTTGACTTTGACAAAGGTGCTCACCGTACTGGTGAATTACGTCGCGGTGCTGTAGTTAAAGTAAACAACTGGAATGATGTTGTAGAGCTTACAGCTCAAGACTTGGCACCATTCAATACAATCGTTTTAGATACTGTGGGTGCAATGCTTGAGTGCATTAAAACCCACCTTCTCACCATCCGAAACAATCGACAGCAAGATGGAACACTAAAGCTTAAGGCTCAGGGTTCAGCAAACAACATCTTTAAAAACTATGTTCACATGCTGATCAGTATGGGTAAGGACGTTGTTTTTATTGCTCACGCTTCTGAAGATCAGAACGGCGACCAAACCATTTATCGTCCAGACTTAGGCGGTAAAAACCGTAACGAGCTTTACCGTATCGCTGACATCATGGGCTATTTGACAACTGTTCGCACACAAGAAGGTAAACCAGCACGTGTTATCAGCTTCAACCCATCCGACACACACCATGCTAAAAACGCGGGTGCTTTGGGTAATGAGGTTGGTGAAGTTTTGGTTCCCGATCTAAAAACCAACCCTACATTTTTGGCTGACATGATTGCTCAAGCAAAAGCTCACATTAATACGCTTACTCCTGAGCAGCTTGCCACCATCAAGGCAAATGAAGATCTTGAGAATTGGCAGCAAAGCTGTAAAGAGGCTGAATATGCCTCTGATCTTGATCAGCTCACTGAATCTTTGCATGACATGGTTGAGTCAAAGCATGTTTATGCTGAATCAATGCGCCAAACCATGCTCTTACGTGCCAAAGAGCTTAAATGCAAATTCAATAAAGAAAGCAATAAGTGGTATGACCCACCTGAATTCCAAGCCATTTCTGACGAGCAGCGCGACCAACTTCAAGCATTTATAGATGAACGCGGTCTTGATGTGAAAAGCGTTTGCGAACACCTCGGCATTGATGCCCTCACTCAAATTGATGTGAACACACTTACTGCTGTTCAGGCAGATATCGACAACTTAGCCAAAGAGAGCCTTGCATAATGAAAGCAATTATTCTTGATACCGAAACCAATAAATTACAAGGCTTGCCAATTGAAGTTGCTTATGTGCCTTGCGAAGTCAAAGACGGCTCTACCTCGGTTTTCGCTGATCAGGCTTTTGATGAGTATTACTCTGTTGGTGAACCTATTTCATATGGTTCTATGGCTGTGCATCACATTTTGGAAAGCGACATTGCTGACAAGCCAGCACATACCACGTTCAAACTGCCTGAATCTGCTCAGTACATCATTGGTCACAACATTGACTATGACATCGAAGCAATCAAGCGCTGTGGTGTTGATACATCGAATCTGAAAGCCATTTGTACGCTGGCACTGGCTCGTAAAGTATGGCCAGAAGCTGAAGCTCACAATATCTCTGCCCTGACCTACATGATCTTTGAGGGGATTCCATCTGTACGTGATCAACTGCGTTCAGCACACAATGCCAAACAAGATGTGTTGCTCACTGGAAAGATTCTCAAGAGCATTGTGAACAAACTTCAAGCCACTGATTTAGAGCATTTATATCAACTTTCAGAAGATGCCCGCATCCCTTCTATCATCACCTTTGGCAAGTATAGAGGCACAGCTATCAAAGACGTACCAAGCGACTACAAAGCTTGGTTGCTTAAACAGAATGAGCTTGATCCGTATTTGCGTAAAGCTTTAACAGCATAACACCACCCACCGACATGGATGTCTCATTGGGAAACTGGAGAACTTATGAATATTAAAAATTTAGATGTTGTTAATCAAATAACACGAATTCCGAATGATGTATGCCCTGCATTTATGGAGTGGTGTTTGCGTGGTGGGCATGAAATCAAAGTTAAGAAAGACGGCGTGATTATTCGCAAAGGCAAAAGCAGCGGCATGATTTTATGTCGTGGCAAGGTCGAACCAAACTACCTGATGACTGAGTACGTTATCAGCCGATTTGAATTATTTAGTCGCCAGTGGATGAAATATGGTCGAGCGTTCTTTGAAGAATTAGACAAATCGATGCTGAAAAAATGCGATGGCATTTATAAACAGGCAGAAATTGAAAAAATGAGGGTGGCGGCGTGAACAAATTACAAATGGCGCATGAGTACGCAAAAATATCCGTCTCAGCAATGCTAAATGATGATCCTGATTCAGATATTAATTTTGAAATGGTTGCAATGAATGCATTTGGACTTACGGATGCCATGTTCGCAGAATTTGAAAAACGCGAAAAAGAAGAAGCTGCGAAAAAGCGTTTTGAAATTCAGAAGTTACTCAATGCGGATAACACTTTTATTGAGCGCGAAGATCAGCATTTTGATGATGTTGAATGGCATCCTGATTGGAGTTTGGCGCCTGAAAATGCGATGGCTTGTGCAATGGATGCTGATAAGTCCATGTGGTGGCATGGAAAATATCCAAAACGCACTGATGTTGAATGGCTCGGTGATGTGCTTGGGGAATACAAAGATCATGGTTACGTAGGCGACTGGCGCGACTCGTTTCGCATTCGTCCAGAGGGGGTTTGAACATGGATATAGATTTATATAAATCAGTTGTTGCTTTTGTTCGAAAAACCAATAAGGCAAGCATATCCCATATTCAGCGTAACTTTTATTTAGGTTATGCCAGAGCATCAGAAATCATGGATAAACTTGAGAGTGAATATGTTGTTAGCCGCATGTCTGCAAGTGGTCGTCGCGATGTTTATCCTGAAATTGTTGCCAACTTGAATGCCGAAATTGACGATCTGAAGGTGAAGCTCGCAAAACTGGACCGAGATGCTGATCAACTGCTTACTGAACGTGACGAAATGCAAGAATTTGCAGAGAAGCTAAAAGATCGTTTGCAGGAAGTATTTAATCAAGATTTTGGCGACCATTCAAATGCAAACTGCCCTTTCACTAATGCACTTGAATATGATGATTCAGGTTTTGTTTTGGTGCCGAAAGAGCCGACTGGAAAAATGATATCCGCTGGATATGAGAGCAAAGAGCATGTTAATAATTTAATTGTAAATTACAAAGCCATGATCGAAGCAGCACAGGGAGAAGGTCATGACAACATTGAATGATTTTATTTCCAAGTTCCCCAAAGTGACAAAAAAGCAGATGTACGGAAGCCAAAAGCGCTTATTTAAATTCCGTCGTCGCTTGAAAAAATGGGTAAAACGCTCAGGTTGTTATGTTGTTTCAAGTGGCAATACCAAATGCCTTGAGTGCGGAAAGATTGAATACATGCATCGTTTTGGCTGTAAGTGCATGGAAATTGGAAAACCCCATAAAGGCGTGGTCTATGGTGCGGCACTCAACACTGGCGCTATTGGTGGGAAAAGTAAGTTTGACCCGATAATCAGTGAAAGTGATTTTATTTCTTATAGAGACATTTACCAGCGCATCAAAAGTGGTGATCGATTCATTGATTTAAGTTTAAGAAAAGAATTGAACGAAAGTCACTTTAAAGGAGCAACCCAATGACTGACTTCTGCGTAACGTGCCAAGGTTTTACCGTAAGAATTGATGGGTATTGTCAATATTGTGGAATGAAGTGAGGTGTGATGATGGGAGTATTTAAATACGCTGTTATTCTTGAATCTGACACACCGCCTTCAATTATGCTTGGACAAAATATTGGTGGTGGTATCGTCAAAGAGTTGAAAGAAGTATCTCAAGAATTGGTTACAGCCTCACAGCTTGCAGTTACTTATAATCTTTCGGTTAATACGATCCGTGATAAGTTGGTCAGTATTAATCAAGGCACCATTGGCAAGGGTTTATATAACCCTCGCCTAGCCCATGATCTTCTAATTCAAAAATCAAAAAGAGGCAGACCGAGAGCGAATTAGCTCTCACTGCCATTGAACATTTCTACTAAATCATGTGCATCTGGATTGTAATAAGTATTAATCAAAATCCCGATAGTCTTATGCCCTGTTATCTTCGCTAAAACTTCAACTGGCAATTTCCGAACCTTTACCATACGAGTGATTGCTTCATGCCGTGAATCATGGAAGTTGATCTCCGTTAGATTGGCTTTGGTCTTTGCACGAATCCAAGCTGTAGAGGCAACATTCTTATCGAGTGGAACAAGTTGATCCGAATCAGATGGTAACAATGATAAAAGGCGCTTTGCCTCTTTGGACAACGGCACGTTTCTACTCTCACCGTTTTTGGTCATCGGCAAGTGAACAAAGGTTTCCTTTATGTCTTGCTTGCGCATACTCAATATTTCGCCCTGACGCATAGCTGTTTCGAGTGCAAATAAGAATGCCCAAGCGACATATTGTTTTGACGTGATAGGCGTTGTTACCCCATCCCATTCCAGTGCTTCAAGTAGGGCATCTTGCTGTTCTTGGGTGATGCGCTGATTTCGTGGCTTCTCTTTACTTGGCATTGGTACTGTGTGCCAAACATTTGACTCAAGCAAAAATAGCTCTTTCATTGCATAAGTGAAGATTGCTGAAAAGATGGCATGCTCATTTCTCAGCGTTCCGATCTTGACTTCTTTTTTTCGCTTATTTCGCCACATTACGATATCATTTGGCTTGAAATCGTGAATAGATTTGTCAGCAATATCAGGCGCTATACGATCTAGGTTGGCAATTTTAACCTTAATTGTTCTACTTGAACGTGTGTGACGACCATGTTCTTGGTAATACTTCTCGCATAACTGGCGGAAAGGAAAAGCGGGTTTAATACCCTTCTCAAGTTCTGCTTTACCTGTTTTTAATTCAAGTAGCTTTAAAGCAGCCCATTGCTCACATTCTTTTGCAGTATCCCTGGTAACTGAATATCTTTGCTTGTCATGGGTCACAGTAATACGCCAACTTGACCCGCGCTGGATTGGTTTTGGTATCTTCATTTCTTGGTGCAGATTTGGTGCAGATTTATTCTTATAGTACCGAAAAAATCGGTGAAATGAGGAAAATTATCATATTTTGCGGTTTTTAAAACTGCTTAAAATTGATAGGAAGTAAACAGGAAATTATATAAGATATTGTTTTTATTATTTAATTTTTAAATTAATTTGGCTTGAAGTGTCATATTCGTTTATTTGTTATCTAAAATCATTGTATAATTACCTATTGTTCATTTTTCATGGCTTACCATTACAAGTCCACGCGAGTGCATAGCCATATTCTTTGTAAAGTGATTTGTTATGAGCACCCTAATTCTTGTCACCGCTTCTCCACATTCTGTTTTGGCTTGGCATGCACTAGGTACAGTGCAAGCACTCCAAGCTAAAAACCAGAGTTTTCGGGTTTTTTTCTATCAGGATGGAGTTATGGTAGCAAACTCCCTGAACTGGTGTCCTGATGATCAACGCCAACTTACTCAGGAATGGCAAAAACTCGGTATTCGTTTACCTGTTTGTGTCAGTGCGGCGCTGGCTAGGGGCATTACCGATCAAGAAAATGCCGAACGCCATCAATTAACACAATTTAACCTCGCATCTGGCTTTGAACTGGTTGGTTTGGGAGAATTCGCCGATGCTGTTCAAAATACCACCCGTTTAGTTCAATTCTAAAAGCTTTGCACGTGTGTTTTGTTGTTTTTAAAAGGTAGTTCTGTGAAAACTGTTCTTGTTATTTTAACTCAAGCCAATCTAATGCAAGCGCAAAGCAATGAAAGCTTGTCTGCAACCATGGTACTGGCAACATTTGGCTGTGAGGTTAAAGTCTTGCTGAAAGATGCTGCATTAAGCCTCCTCAAAAACGATCTGGCTTTTAACTCGTCGACACATGCCTTCAAACTCGGTTCAAACATGGTAGATAGTTTCGAGTTTTACGACCTCACGCCAATTTATGTGGAACGCCAGCAACAGCAAAATGCTTTTGTCGAACAAAGTGAACATGAAATTGAGTTTATTGAACTCAATCCAGAATTTCTACAAAATTTTGAACACGTGCTTTACTGGTAAATATCATGTCAAATTCAACACTTTTTTTAATTCAGGGCGATTACAGTAAAGCGGCGTCATTACTCACACAGCTACAACAAATGGCCACTCCGCAAGATCAGATTGTCCTCATGGCAGAATCCATTTTACTGTATGCTGAACCTGCTTTAGAGTCTTATACACTCTATATTCTCAAAGCAGATACCGATGTTTTGCCCGAAGTAAAATCTCTCCCTTTAAACATCATTGATTATTCAGAATTTTCCAATCTATTATTGCAACATACCCGCTGCATCAGTTTGAAATAATTGAGAGAGACATGACTTTAGAACTCGACCAAGATGGTCATTTGCTAGATTATCGAATCTGGAATGAGGATATTGCTCAAGAGCTTGCAAACAGTCTAGACATTCAACTCACTGCATGGCATTTTGAAATTTTACATGCAGTTCGCCAATTTTATCAGCAATTTGGGCATTCACCCGCCACTCGCCCTCTGATCAAATATTTAATGAAAAGTGTCAGCCCTGAAATTAATAATGCTGTACTACAACAACAATTCAATACAGGTCTGGTCGCTCGCCATCTGAGTCGTCTTGCTGGTGTTCCCAAACCAGCCAATTGTTTATAAAATTTATCTGCATAAAAAAAGCGCCGAAGCGCTTTTTTTTATTTTATTTGATCTTGGCTTTTGATTTCAGATATTCAACATAATCTGCAAGCTCCTGCTCACTGCGACTTTGCTGATACCAGTTTTGCAATTGCTGCATTTGTTCTGCACTAATCGCTTTTGCATCCATTGGTACAACCTTAGACACAGCAATCACAATCATCTCATTTGGTAAAGTTGTTGTTCCAACTGACCACATCCCTTGTTTTGGCGCTGGCAAAGTGAATGCAATGTTAGACACTTCTTTCTTCAGGCCTTGGCGTGGGAAGATTCCGGCTTTCTCAAATTTAATGCTTGATGACTGAGCCACTACTTGAGCAGCAGGCTGAGTTTTAAAACCATTGAATGCTGCTGCCAAGCGTTGTTTAGCGACCGCCTCTGCTTTTTGATCAAGCACTTTTGCACGAATCGCAGCAGTCGCCTGAGCTAAAGATTGTGTACCAGCAGCATGATAGTTGCGAACTTTAACCCAAACTACACTACCATTTGCCAACTGAATGCTACTCGATGCATTACGATCACCATTTTTCACATCATCATTAAAGAGTTTAGTTTTAACTGTTGTATCACTTAAGTATGGATCTTTCGTCCAGACCGTTACTGCTTTTGCAGATTGTACTTTGGCAGTTTTGATTTGTTGGGTCACAACATCTAAAGCATCATTGCTAATGACAGTGTCATTTAATTTATTGACAGCATCACTAAACGCATTGGCTTTTTTGCTTTTCTCAATATCTGCAACCAATTGTAATTTCACTGCTTCAAGCGATGCAATTTTCGCATTTGGTGTTTTCACTTCAATAATGTGATAACCAAAAGTTGTTTTTACTGGTTGTGAAACCTGATTATCCGCCAGAGTAGCCACAGCGCCATCAAACTCTTTTGAGCCTAACGTACCTGCTTTATAACCATCCAGCAAACCACCTTTATCTTTTGATGTCGGATCTTCAGAATACTGTTTTGCAGCATCTGCAAATGACATACCCGCTTTAATTTTTGCTTCAATATCATTTGCAAGTTTCAATGCAGCAGCATCACCACGATTATCATGACTAATTAAAATATGGCGAACGTCTTTTGCCACATTTTTCTTTTGAGTCGCTACATATTTGCTATATGCCTGCTGAATTTCTGCATCTGTTGGTGCAGCAGTCGATGTATTCATCATGGCTGGTGTTAACACAACATAGTCAACATCAACACTCGCATTTTGTTTAAAACTGCTTTTATGCTTGTTGTAATAGTCTGCAATTTCCTGACTACTTGCAGTTAAACCTTTTTTATACTCATCAAGTTTGACACTTGCCAAATAAATCTCACGCTGCTCAGTTTGGATTGCTGCCAAGCGCTGAATATCGTTTTTGTCGAGTAATGTATAATTAGAAATCGTTCCTGAAAGCATTTTTAATGCCTGATCTTTACGCAAATTTGCAATTAACATTTCTTTGGTCATGCCACTGCTACGCAAATAATTACCAAAAGCCTGATCGCTGAATTTACCATTCACTTGAAATTCAGGTACTTGTGATAACATTGCAACAAACTGCGCATCGCTCAGATTCAAGCCCATTTTCTGTGCTTGTTGAAGCAATAACTGACGAGCAATTAGGGTATCTAGTGCATTATTACGAATCGCATCCATATTGAGTAAAGATGCATCACCTTGAACATATTGCAAATATTGCTGTTGATAAGCTTTCACCAAATCATCAAGATCTTTATTGGTAATGTCTTGACCATTTACTGTTTTAGCTACATCGGTTTTTTTCGATCCACTAAAATATCCTTCAATACCTACTAACGCTAAAGGAGTCAGGAATAACACCAGCAATGCGATGCCCAACCAACCTTTGATCAGTTTACGAAACGATTCCATAAGTATTCCAATATTTTATTTGTGTGCGATTTTAACTGAAATCTATAAATGAATGAACGGATTTGCCTTGTTTATTTCGCCAATTCAATAAAAAACGCGCCTTTAGGCGCGCTTAATTGGCTGTCTTATCTTATGCAACAGCGTCTTTCAAGCCTTTACCTGCTTTAAAGCTAGGTACTTTGCTGGCTTCAATGTGCAATTCTGCACCAGTTTTTGGATTGCGACCTGTACGCGCACTGCGCTCTTTCACGCTAAATGTACCAAAGCCCACTAAAGTTACTGTGTCACCCGCTTTTAACGCTTCAGAGATAGAAGCAATAGTCGCATCCAATGCTTTTCCTGCATCAGTTTTAGACAATCCCCCTTTTGTAGCAATCGCATCAATTAATTCTGATTTATTCATGAAGATTACGTCCTCTTAATTTGGTTGTTAAAGATCCAAGGCTTTCGTATATAACCATACCGCCTTTATAGCAATGCTTGAGGTGAAAAGGCAATACTCATCAAATGCTTTTATAAGATTTTCCCTGCAAAAAACCATGAAAATGCACATTTATTGAGAGCTTTGTGAAAGCTGCTGTCGCAATGCCTGATTTTCTTCAATTAACGTGTCAACTTTACTGTGCAGCGATAGAATCAATTGTTCCAGATGCTGAATGTCTTTACTGGATGCCAATCCCAAGCGATTCAGTGAGGTGTTAACACTCTGATCCAGTATTTTTTCGACTTTGTCTTTGGTTTCATAAACCGATTCTAAAGCTTTATCTGTCACTTTAGTCACAGTCTGATCTGCAAAATCCAAAGTCTTGGCTTCAAGTTCTTCTCCCACTTTGACCAGTGAGTCAAAGAATTTATTGCCCTCTTCTTCAGCACGTGAAAATGCGCCTAATCCTGCCAACCAAATTTGCTGGGTATATTTGCGAAAATCCAAAGCAGTTTTTTGATTCTGCTTATTTTTTTTCACTTGTGGTTCAACTGTCATATCGTCAGATTCATTTTGCTGTTTTATTGTGCTTTTACTCATGCAGCTCCCCCTCTCTTTGTATATCAGCAACTGATTTGTGCATAATCACGCTATAATAACAAAGATATGACTTGAACATTTCTCCAAACTGTTCTACAAAACTACTTCATTTTTTCGACCATTTCATCGTTCGAGGACAATCAATGAAATCTTCAGATTTTCATTGAGGAATTTTGACTTTATGAGTGAATCTCAACAAACACAAGAACAGCCCAAGTTATTGTTGAACTTTGGCATGATTGCACTAGAAACTTTTTACAGCTTCATTTTTAAACATGACGATGTAGTGCAATTACATGCAAAAGAATTCATAGACCAACAGCTCACCGTCAAAGTGAATTGTTATATTCCCTATGTTGACTTTTATGTGCGCTTTACTCGTAAAGGAATTTTGTTCGACATCCAAGCCCCTGACTCACCTGTGGACCTTGAAATTAGTGGCACTGTCTTTAGTTATGTCCAAACTTTAGTCTTAGGTCATAAAAAAAGTGTGCGTGGAATTCGCATGTATGGGCATGACAGCCTTAAAGACCCGTTCCGAGATTTACTCACCCAACTCGCACTTCCAAAACTCGCTTCTGACTGGAAAAAATGGTTATTTCGTTCAGAACCTGACAGCGAAGTTGTTGCCTCAAAGAAACGTATTGCCCCGCTTTTAGAGAAAATTGAATATCAACGTTCTAAAATCAATAGCTTACAAGTTGAAGTTAAACAGTATAAAAACCGTCTACGCCATATAGAAAAAAAGCAACATCGCTTAAATAGTTTTTTTATTACGGTAATTGTCATACTTTTATGTACTTTGCTATATAATAGTTGGGCTGGTTAAAACAGTCATTTAACCCGTTTAAATCCCGTCTATCTTATTCCTATCAAAAAAACTTGACTATTTTAGTCAGGATTCATAAAATTTAGACATCTAGTCTAAACATGTGTATCGAATTATGCGTTTAACCACTCGCGGTCGCTACGCAGTGACTGCTCTACTCGATTTAGCTTTGCAGCCACCTGAACAAACGATCACACTTGCAGAAATTGCAGCACGCCAAACAATTTCAGTCGCTTATCTCGAGCAGTTATTTGCTAAGCTTAAACGTCATGGTTTAGTTTCTAGCGTTCGTGGTGCAAATGGTGGTTACCATTTAGCAAGAAGCGCAAATGAAATTACGATTTTAGAAATTATTGAAGCTGTCAATGAAACAGTAGATGCAACACGTTGTGACCATAAAGGTAATTGTCAAAATGGCGCAATGTGCTTAACTCACGACTTATGGCAAGATCTTTCTCACCATATCGCCGATTATTTAGCAAAAATTTCTTTGGCTGACCTCATTTCACGTGACAACGTTCAAACTGTCGCGATTCGCCAAAACACAGCACCTTATGAGTCAGACCTATTATCGGTTACAGGTATTTAACATGAAACGTCCTATTTATCTTGACTACGCAGCAACAACTCCAGTTGACCCACAAGTTGCTGAACGCATGATGGAATGCTTAACCTTTGATGGTACCTTCGGTAACCCAGCATCGCGCTCACACGCTTACGGGTGGCAAGCAGAAGAAAAAGTAGAGTATGCACGTGAGCAAGTTGCGAATCTTGTTAAAGCTGATCCACGTGAGATTGTATGGACTTCTGGTGCAACCGAATCAGATAACCTTGCTCTTAAAGGCGTTGCTCAGTTCTACGCATCTAAAGGCAAACATATCATTACCAGTAAAATCGAACATAAAGCGGTTTTAGATACGTGTCGTGAGCTTGAAGCAGAAGGCTTTGAAATTACCTATATTGAACCACAACCACAAACAGGCTTGATTACACCTGAAATGGTGGCTGCTGAACTTCGTCCAGATACGATTTTAGTGTCCCTCATGATGGTGAACAATGAAATTGGTACGGTAACAGATATTGCTGCAATTGGTGAATTGACTCGTGCCAACAAAACTTTCTTGCATGTTGATGCTGCTCAAGCTGCAGGCAAGATTGAAATTGACCTGAGTCAAATGAAAGTTGACCTGATGAGTTTCTCTGGTCACAAGATTTATGGTCCTAAAGGGATTGGTGCGCTCTATGTGCGTCGTAGCCCACGTGTTCGCCTAAAAGCACAAATGCACGGTGGCGGCCATGAACGTGGTATGCGTTCTGGTACACTGGCAACCCATCAAATCATAGGTATGGGTGAAGCATTTGAACTTGCAGGTAAAAACCTTCAAGCAGAACAAGCTCGCTTACGTGTACTGCGTGACAAATTATGGAATGGCTTGCAAAGTCTAGAACAAGTTTTCCTAAACGGTCACCCAACATACAATGTTGCCAACTATTTAAACGTCAGCTTTAACTTTGTTGAAGGTGAATCTTTAATGATGGCACTTAAAGATGTTGCTGTTTCAAGCGGTTCTGCATGTACTTCTGCAACACTAGAACCATCTTACGTGTTACGTGCACTAGGTTTGTCTGACGAACTTGCACATAGCTCAATCCGTTTCAGTTTTGGTAAATACACGACTGAAGCCGATATTGATCACGTAATTAGCATTACTCAAGCTGCTGTAGAAAAACTTCGTGAGCTTTCACCGCTTTGGGATATGTACAAAGAAGGCATCGACCTTTCAACAGTTGAATGGGCAGAACATTAATCCTTGCGATTAATGTTTTTACCCCCATATTAAATTAAGGATACTCAGGCTGACCCCCTAGGTTCGGAGAAAGACCATGGCATATAGCGATAAAGTCATTGACCATTATGAAAACCCACGTAACGTTGGCGTACTTGACAAAAATGCAACCAACGTAGGTACAGGTATGGTCGGTGCACCTGCATGTGGCGACGTAATGCGCTTACAAATCCAAGTGAACGATGAAGGTGTAATTGAAGAAGCACGCTTCAAAACTTATGGTTGCGGCTCAGCAATTGCATCAAGTTCACTGGTAACCGAATGGTTAAAAGGTAAAACACTTGATGAAGCGCAAGCGATCAAAAATATTGATATTGCAACAGAACTTGCTTTACCACCTGTAAAGATTCACTGTTCGGTATTGGCAGAAGACGCGATCAAAGCTGCGATTGAAGATTATCGTAGTAAAAAATCAAATGCATAATTGTTTGGTAAGATAAATTCACGGAGTTTTCATGATCCATTTAACTGAAAATGCAGCCACTCATATTAGCAATTACCTGAAAAATCGAGGTAAGGGTGAAGGCATTCGCGTTGGGGTGAAAACTTCAGGCTGCTCAGGTTTAGCGTATGTACTCGAATTTGTAGATGAAATCGATATACATGATCAAATTTTTGAACAGTTTGGCGTAAAAGTTTTTGTTGATCCAAAGAGCTTGGTTTATCTCGAAGGATTAGAAATGGACTATGTTAAAAATGGTCTAAACGAAGGCTTTGAATTTAATAACCCAAACAAAAAAGGTGAATGTGGTTGCGGTGAGTCTTTCACTGTTTAATTCTCCCATTCCCCTTCATTTTCAATAAAACAGTGTATAATTCACTGTTTTATTGACATTTACCTCGTGGAAATTATCCCCCATGAATCATTTTGAGTTGTTCGAATTACCTGTAGCGCTCGATATTGATTTAGCAGCTTTAAAAAATAGCTTTTTAAAATTGCAACAACAATATCACCCTGATAAAGCACAAGATAAAGATCAAGCACTCATCAAATCGAGTGCAATTAATCAAGCCTATAAAGTTCTGTCTCATGTCGACAGCCGCGCTGCTTATTTGCTCTCGCTTAAAAAACAAGATCATGGTCTTGATCAATCGATTCATGATTTTGAATTTTTACAATCAGCACTTGAAATTCGTGAACAACTCGATGAAGCACAAAATCCAGAACAGCTCCACTCTTTAAAAGATGAAGTAAATCAATGGATTGACGGTTTAGTTCGTGAATTTAAAATCGATTATGATGATGAAGACTGGGGTGAAGCACGCGATACTGTACGCAAGTTACGTTTCTTCCAGCGCGTCATGAATGACATTGATAAAGCTGAAGATCAGTTACTTGATGATGAACAGTATGATCTGGATGATGATTTTTAATTTTTATATTCAAGGATTTTAACAGATGGCTCTCTTGCAAATTGCTGAACCTGGTCAGTCAAGTGCGCCTCACGAACACCGTGTTGCGATTGGTATTGATTTAGGCACAACGCACTCTTTGGTTGCCACTGTACGCTCAGGCCAAGCTAAAGTTTTACAAGATGAACATGGTCGGGTGTTATTGCCATCGATTGTGCATTATGCAAAAGAACAAAATGCTTATGGCGAGGAAGCCAAACCATTTGTTACTCGCGATCCTAAAAACACCATTGTTTCAGTCAAACGGTTTATGGGTCGGTCTAAAGCAGATATCAAATTTCAACATCCGTACGAACTGGTTGGCGCAGACAATGAAATGCCTGCATTCCAAACCAATGCTGGACCAAAAACACCTGTTGAAATTTCTGCTGATATTTTAAAGCAACTCAAACTCCGTGCCGAAGACAGTATTCAGCAGCCTATTACAGGCGCTGTGATTACTGTGCCTGCATATTTTGATGAAGCACAACGTCAAGCAACGCGTGATGCCGCTCAGCTTGCAGGCTTAAATGTTTTACGTCTCCTCAATGAACCTACAGCCGCAGCGGTTGCCTATGGTTTAGACCAGGAAACCAATTTATCTACTGACCGTAACTATGTCATTTATGACCTCGGCGGTGGTACATTTGACGTGTCGATTTTGCGCTTCTCGCAAGGCGTGTTTGAAGTTCTTGCCACAGGTGGACATACTGCACTCGGCGGTGATGATCTTGACCGTTTAATCGTAAAATGGGCAAAAAAACAGCTTAATCTCGATGAGCTTGACGATGCTGAACATGCCCACTTTATGGTGACAGCACGTAAAGCCAAAGAACAGCTTTCTGAGCAAGCACAAGTTCAACTGCACTTGCTTGACCAAGTCATCACTTTAAATCGCCCAACATTTGAATCAATTATTCAGGTAGCACTTGAGCGTACCATTACTGTCTGCAAACGTGTACTACGTGATGCCAAACTTGAGCTCAGCGATATTCAGAATGTCGTGCTCGTTGGTGGCTCAACACGTTCATATGCCGTACAAAACGTGGTTGCGGAAGTTTTCCAGCAAGAGCCTTTATGTACCATCAACCCAGATGAAGTGGTAGCAATTGGCGCAGCAATTACTGCGAATCAATTGGTTGGCAATAGCCAAGATGGTTCATTACTGCTTGATGTTACCCCCCTGTCTTTAGGTCTAGAAACCATGGGTGGACTGGTTGAGCGTCTGATTTCACGTAATACCGCCATTCCTGTAGCGCGTCGTCAAGAATTTACGACCTATCAAGATGGTCAAAGTGCCATGTTGATTCATGTGGTACAAGGTGAGCGAGATCTGGTTGAGCACTGCCGTTCTTTAGGTCGATTTGTGCTGCGTGGTATTCCGCCAATGACCGCAGGTCAGGCACGTATTGAAGTGACCTTCCAAGTTGATGCTGATGGTCTTTTGGCTGTATCTGCACGTGAAACTACATCAGGCGTCGAAGCACATATTGATATTAAACCGTCTTACGGTTTATCCGATACCGATATGGAACGCTTACTCCTTGAAGGTTTCCAACATGCCGAAGAAGATAAACAGCTTCGTCACTTGCAAGAAACCAAAGTTGAAGCGCAACGTGAACTTGAAGCGCTGACTCAAGCACTGAAAACAGATGCCAATTTACTCAATGACACCCAGCTCAGTGAGTTGCAGCAAGCTCAGCAAAAACTTGCTGACCAGTTGCAAGGTCAGGATCTCCAAGCCATTGAGCAAGCTGTCAACCAGCTTAAAGTTCACAGTGATGCTTTTGCTGCGTTACGTATGAACCGACACATTGACCATGCCCTCAAAGGCACTAAACTAGATGACTGGTCAAACTCAACTTCTGAATAGGTAAAGATATGCCACGTATTAAAGTTCTTCCGCATGCTCAGATTTGCCCTGAAGGTGCAGAGTTTGAAGTCGAAAATCACAGTAATTTATGTGAAAGCTTACTCAAAAATGGTATCAAGATTGAACATGCTTGTGACATGTCTTGTGCATGCACCACTTGCCATGTAATTGTTCGTCGCGGGTTTGACAGTCTGGAAGAGATGAATGATGTTGAAGCTGACTTGCTTGATCGTGCATGGGGTTTAGAGCCTGATTCACGCTTGTCTTGTCAGGTGAAGGTGGAAAATGAGGATTTGGAAGTTGAAATTCCAAAATACACCATCAACCATGCATCAGAAAATCACTAAGCCTTAGGCTTTATCGGACTCAAAGCCACCGAGCTTTGAGCCCGAATCTTGCACTTCATCACGCGTATCTAAACGCGCAATTCCCTGCTCTGTCGTCAAGTCATGCTGGGTTTGAATACGCTCTTTCATTTGTTCCAAGACATCAAGCAACTGCTGATATTCATAGTGCTGCACTTCATCCAGATTTAACAACAGATGAAAGCCTTTGTATTCATAGTCAAACCATTGCTGTAGATCGGAACGAATTCCTGTGTATTTATCAATAACTTGCCAAGTTTTTATTGGCTCACTCAACCCTTTAAGCTGCATCAGTTCTTTCGGAACGCAAACAAATTCATCTTTGACTAAACGATAAGTTTCATCAGCAATCAAAATTTCGTCTGGATGTGCTGCTGCCTGTAAACGTGCTGCCAAGTTGACATCATGACCAATCAGCGTATATGACATTCGATAGTCTGAGCCGTAATTTCCAACGTGGCAATAACCAGTACTCACCCCCATACGAATGTGCAACTCAGGAAAGCCCATTTTTAGCCAGCGTTCACGCAGTACATGCATTTGCTGACGCATGGTAATTGCCATTTCTATACAATGTTTGGCATCTTGCTCTACACCTCGCGATTGTGGATCACCAAAGAAAATCAGCATACCATCGCCAATAAACTTATCTAAGGTGCCCTCATAACGCTTGGCAATTTCAGCCATATGACTCAGGTAGTCATTTAAGACAAATGCCAGATCATCTGGAATCAGTTTTTCAGCCAATTGAGTAAAACCAATCACGTCTGAAAAAAACACGGTCATTTTTTTACGCTTATAATCAATTTTCGCTTGAGTATCACCACGCATAATTGATTGCCATAACTGCAACGGCGCATAACGACTGAGCTGATTGGAAAACTGAATATAACGGTTCATCTGTTCCTGATAATAATCTTTGGTTGTTATCAGGTTTTTTAATGCTTTCTTATTAAAATAATTGGTTACGCCAAAGCAGGCACAAAAACAGATAAAACTATAAATAGTCAAATAAATACTGGCATCTTCAAAATAATTTTCAAATCCAAAAAATAAAAAAGCACTGACATAAAAAGTCATGACAGCACATAGAAAGCCAAGACTGTAGCCAACAAAAGAAATTTTATTGAATGAAGTTGATAAATACCAAAACGATGCGAGTATTAAGCCACTAAAAACGAAAGATAAATGTACCGCCGATAAAGCTACCGCTATGACACACGAGTCCAGAACAAAAACAATTTGTTTAATTTGGTGGCGCGTAAATTTATGTTTTGTAAGTGTAAATATACAAAGTATTGCAACAAAAACAGCTGCTGAAAAAATGCTAACCACATAATGCTGAAATTGTAGAGGCATCGGAAAATAGTAGAGTAACACACCAAACGAAAGCATGAGATAAGCAATGAATCTATACACACTTTCCAGCACAAACTTATTATTTACATTCCGCTCAAATGGCACCTTTGCCCCACCTCTAAGCAACATTATGTGGATAAATGAAATTAGTCCATTCGCCAGTCAAATGGCATTTCACCCTGACCACGTAGTGCCAGCATTAATGTCTGACGCATATGTGCCAATACATCGTTGCTATATGGCACTGCAGGTAAACCCCAAACAGGTTTTGGCCAAGCAACATCATTTTGATAACGTACAATATGATGAAAATGTAGTTGCGGTACCATGTTACCCAATGCTGCCACATTCATTTTATCGGCGCGGAATACACGTGATAGCTGACTCGATAACCAGCTTGACTCGCGCAGGAACTGTTCCTGATCGGCTTGGCTGAGTTCATACAGTTCGGTAATTCCTGGTACACGAGGAACCAAAATTAACCAAGGAAATTGCATATCGTTCATTAAACGACAAGTTGATAATGGAAAATCACCAACCAAAAAAGTATCTTGCGCAAGTTGCGGATGTAAACTAAACATATCTTTATAAATGGTAAAAATAACGAAAAGTGGTTTTATACTAACATATCCATCCTGACATGAATATGAACGGATTGTGCTTTATCGCTCGAATATACGCGATTAGGCGATATATTCGAGCCACGAAAAAACTAGCTTGCAGGTAATTCCCGAATCAGTTGTGCCAAGACATCGTGCATAAAACGAATACGTTTTTCATAGTCTTCCAGCATCACCATTATTTTCAGGCGCTGTCCGCCATCCATACGAAAATACGTTGGCTGACGCTGCATCATCTGAATAATACTAATGGCTTGTACAGGCGTATCAGGTGAAAACTCAACATAACCGCCATTGCTATTTATATCAATTTTAACAATACCCAGTTGCTCCGCCTGAATTCGGATTTCATGCACGCTAAACAACTGTTTCACAGCGACAGGTAAAATCCCAAAACGGTCAATCAACTCCATACGGATATTGTCGAGTTTTTCCTGACTATTGGTATTGCTGATGCGTTTGTAAAACAGTAACCGCTGATGCACATCGCCCAAATAATCATCAGGAATGAGTGCAGGCATATGCAAGTTGATTTCCGCAGTCAAACTTAGCGGTGCATCAAAGTTTGGTGTTCGACCTTGCTGAATGGCTTTGGTGGCTTTTTCCAGCATTTCCATATACAGACTAAAACCAATCGCTTGCATTGACCCACTTTGTTTTTCACCCAGTAGCTCACCTGCACCACGAATCTCCAGATCTTCGGTTGCCAACATAAAACCTGCACCCAAAGTTGAAGCACGTTGAATAGCATCCAGACGTTTCTCTGCATCACCCTTCAAACCTTTAATCGAAGGAACCATGAGGTAGGCATAGGCTTGATGATGTGATCGACCCACACGACCACGAAGCTGATGCAACTGAGCCAGTCCGAGCTTATCGGCACGCTCAATAATCATGGTGTTGGCGTTAGGCACATCAATGCCCGTTTCCACAATAGTTGAACACACCAGGACATTGTATTCTTTATGGTAGAACTGCTGCATGACTTGTTCCAGTTCGCGCTCACGCATTTGTCCATGCGCGACTGCAACCCGCGCTTCAGGCACTAAATGGCGAAGATTTTCCGCTGTACGCTCAATGGTATCGACTTCATTGTGCAAGAAATACACTTGCCCGCCACGCAGCAATTCACGCAAAATCGCTTCTTTAATCGTGGCATCAGTCTGTTCTTGTACAAAAGTTTTCACGGCTAAACGGCGTGCAGGTGGCGTCGCGATAATCGATAAATCACGCATGCCACTAAATGACATATTTAAGGTTCGTGGAATTGGCGTGGCAGTCAGTGTCAGCATGTCCACATCGGCACGCAAAGCTTTAATCCGCTCTTTATCCCGCACCCCAAAGCGGTGTTCTTCATCGACAATCATTAAACCCAGATCTTTGAACTGGATATTTTCCTGCAAGATTTTGTGCGTACCAATCACAATATCAACCTTGCCTTCTGCGAGATCTTCAATGACTTTTTGATGAGTTTTACTTGAACCAAACCGCGATAACACTTCGATTCGAATCGGCCAGTCAGCAAAACGGTCTTTAAATGATTCATAATGCTGCTGCGCTAGCAGTGTGGTGGGTACAAGTACCGCAACCTGTTTCGAGTTCTGTACGGCGACAAACGCTGCACGCATTGCCACTTCGGTTTTGCCAAAACCCACATCGCCACAAACCAAACGATCCATCGGTTTGGCTTGTTGCATATCATATAACGTAGCTTCAATGGCATTGGCCTGATCCAGAGTTTCTTCATAGGCGAAACCACTGGCAAACTGCATATACATGCCCTGATCTAGCTCAAAACCAAAACCTGGCTTGGATTGGCGGCGCGCCTGAATATGTAAAAGCTCAGCAGCGACATCATGAATTTGTTCCAGCGCCTTACGTTTGGCTTTATTCCATGCATCATTACCCAGTTTATGTAAAGGTGCTAAATCTGGGTCACCTCCACTATAACGGCTAATCAGATTCAGGTTCGATACAGGCACATAGATTTTCGCACCATCTGCATAATCAAGCTGTAAAAATTCATGTTCCTGATTATCAATAGTTAAATTGACCAAGCCCGCATAACGCCCCACCCCATGATCAATGTGAACCACAGGTGCGCCAATGCTCAGCTCGGTTAAACTGCGAACCAGAAACTCTTCAGAAATTTCCTGCTGACGCTTGCGGCGACGCTGTACAACCCGATGTTCATACAACTGATTTTCAGAAATCACCGCGAGATGATCATGAATCACCAATCCACGATCTAAAGGCGCATTGGTAATTGCAATCGAATATTGTTCTTTTAAAAACTGCTGAAACGAATCAACTTGTGGAATATCACCAAAGCTTGAACGCAAGGCATCTTTTAAGGTTTCACGGCGCCCAGCACTTTCTGCAACCAATAACACAGGATAACTCACCGCGTCGACATACTGCTTAACGTGAATAAATGGTCGTTCTAACTTGGCATCCACAGGCAGTTTTGGCAGTGCATCAGTGGCAAGATTGATTGCCCCTGCCTTTTCAGCAATCGGATCAACTGAAACCACAATACGGCGAAACTGATTGACCTGCTCCAGAACCTGCTGTGGCTTTAAAAATAAATCCTCTGGAGGCAACAATGGCTGATCAACATTATGACGGCGGTCTTCATAACGCCGATACACATCTTGCCAGAACTGGGTCAGCCCTTCATCGAGATCATCGGTATTAATCACAATAGTCTGTTCAGGAAAGTAACTGCTGAGCATACTTTCCTGTTGCATCGCCGTTTTTTCAAAGAATAAAGGCAGATAAAACTCCAAACCAGAAGATGCGATTCCTTCTAACGCATCCTGATAAATTGGGTTTTTCTTTGGGTTTGCAGTTGGAAAACTTTCCGCATAACGTTCACGAAACAGCGCGCGAGCTTCTTTAAGTGGAAATTCTTTAGCGGGTAAAATACGGAATTGCTGAATGGTTTGCGTGGTACGCTGGGTTTCAGGGTCAAAATATTTTAACGTGTCAATTTCGTCATCAAATAAATCAATGCGGATCGGTGCTTCCTGACCTGAAGCATAAACATCGACAATGCTGCCGCGTACCGCAAATTCACCATGATCATACACGGTGTCAACAAGTTGATAACCTGCTTGAATCAAACGCTTTTTTTGTTGTTCTAGATCAAATTTTTGACCAACTTTTAAATCAAAATGCGCACCGAGTACCCAAGACACAGGTGCAACGCGCTGGGCAAAGGTCGATGCTGAAACCAGTAAAATGCCTTGCTGTGGCATATTGGCTAAAATAGCCAGTCGTTCCGAGACAATATCTTGATGTGGAGATAACCGATCATAAGGCAAAATTTCCCAATCTGGGAAAATAGTTGGTTTTAGCCCATAAAACTCAAGTTCACTTTCTAACTGTGCCAAATGCTGATTGTTGCGTGCAATCAGTACAAATAAATGCGGAAATTGTTCAGCAATTTCTTTAAATAATAGCGCACCCGCTGAACCAAGTAGCCCACCAACCCAGCGTTTTTCATGCTGTTTAAATTGGTTGAGTTTTAGTGCAGAAATTTCTTTGGTAAAAATAGACATGGAATCAAGTTTTAGTCCGTTTTTCATAGGCTAAATACTATCATGTCTACTCTAGGCTGTTCAGAATATTGCACTAAATTTCAGATTAATCTTTAAAATTTCCTGATGTTCGTGACATAAAAAATAGATTCAATGACCCAGCCAAATTTCAGTTCTGACAACACTTCACTTTTAAAAAAATAATGGATAGATTTAAACCAAAAAATTAATTTAGGACATAAAATGTCAAATATTGGCAATAAGAAGATGCCGATCTAACTTCAAAACAAATAAACTGTTCGGCTCAAGAGTTCTGTGGACTGTTATACGGATTCTATTTCCTCATGATTTATACTTTTTTATATTTTTGCCATAAAGAAAAATGGATAAAAATGCCTAATTCACACATAGATTTCATGAGACATGTTCACATAAAATTCACTTGAGCAAATAAACATCTCAGGTTAAAGCCAATATTTTATAAAAATATGTTCAATAGCATTGGTGTAATAAATCAGGAAATATATTTTTCAATTGGCTAAAAAGTTAGATTTAATTCTGATAATTCAATCTAAAGATTATTGTTTTTAAAACCATTTAATAAGAAAAACAAATAGCGCATATAAAAAAGCTTGAATATAGTTTTATTTCATGTATAGTTAGTCTAACTAGAAAAAAAGTATTGTTTAGTAAATCTTCTTTAAGTATCGTAGTTTTAGTCATAATCCTCCGTTTTTTTAAGATCTTAAGCTCAATCCTTATTATTTTTCAAAGTTAGAAATAGTCATTTAAATTTCGAAATGGCTTAAAACTCTTAAAACTCATAGGTATATTATGTCTAATTCTAATACAGTAACTGGTACAGTAAAGTGGTTTAACGAAACTAAAGGTTTTGGTTTCATTCAACAAGAATCTGGTCCAGACGTATTTGCTCATTTTAGCGAAATCGCTAATTCAGGTTTCAAGACTTTATTTGAAGGTCAACAAGTATCATTCAGCATCGCTCAAGGTCAAAAAGGCCCAAATGCTGTAAATATTGTTGCTCTATAATAATATTTAATCAAATAAAAAAGTACGTACATCGTACTTTTTTATTTCAAAAAATCTAAAATATCTTAATATTTATTCCATAATGGAATAAATACAATAACACTTGGTGTAACATTGAATCAAAATCATAACATTATTGCAAAATCTATAAATGGTACAGAAATTTTAGTATCACTCGTTCCTTTAAACAAAACACAAAGTACACGCACTGGATTTAAATCAATTGAAGTCGGCAAAAGAGTATTACTTGAATCTGGAATTGAAGTCGATTTAAATTTGGATGGTCGTAGTTTTTACACTGAATTAAATCAGTTATTTAAATTAAATTACAGAGTTATTATTTAAACTCGTATTTTAATCGTTAAAATTTAGTTAATTTGTATCATGTGATGCAACATGATAACAAATTTACTGAACACCCTTCCCTACATTTTAATATTCTTCTCACCCTGCTTTTTGTTTTATTATTTTTTCTTAGCTAGAAAAATCCTTTTCAAGTTTAAATGAACACATAAAATAGTTATCAGGATAATTTAAAACTATTCATTATTTTTAAAGCTATATGGATAATCACTCATCCATTCAAATACTTCTAAAAATCTAAAACTAATTATAAAATTCTATTCAACATCCCTCATAAGTGCTTATTTCATACAGTTTAGATTTTAATTGAATATTCATGGCTTAAATTATAATTTCAACTGGTTTATAGGAACAGGTTTTGAATAAAAATAGCCTTGAATCATGTCACATTCATATTCAGTTAGGAATTTAACCTGTTCATAAATTTCAATGCCTTCAGCAACAACCTCCAAATTGAGCTGATGAGCTATTTCAATAATCAACTTAACAATAGCCGTGTCTTGTTGATCTATAGGGAAATTTTCAAAAAAGCTTTTATCCAGCTTTATTTGATCAACAGGTAGACGGCGCAAATAACTTAAGCTTGAATAACCTGTACCAAAATCATCAAGAGAAACCTTGATACCTAAAGCACGTATCGCATGTAAGATTTCAATCGATTTTTGCACATCCGTAATCAACATTCCCTCTGTCACTTCTAATTTTAATAATTGAGGTGGAAATTGGCTCACATTTAAAATTTCTTCTAAATCATTTAAAAAATTCGTTCGATGGAACTCTAATGGTGAAATATTGACAGATACACTCAAAGGCCGTTCCCGATTTTTATTTAACTTAAAAATATCGTGACATGCTTGCTGTAAAACCCAACGACCGATTGAAACAATGTGCCCTGTCCTCTCAGCCAAAGGGATAAAAACATCTGGTGGAATAAAGCCTTTTTCTGGGTGAATCCAGCGAATAAGAGCTTCTAAGGAAGCAACTTCCCCCGTTTTAGGCTGGACTAATGGCTGATAAAACACATTGAGCTGAGATTTTTCTAAAGCTTCAGATAGGTCTAAACGTAAATTTATATAATCTATTTTAGGAAGATCATTATATTTTTCCTGATACCAACTCCATGTATTACGCCCCTGTTTTTTTGCTTCTTGCATCGAGAGAATCGCATGCTGGATTAAGTGAATACCCTGATAAATCTGGCTACAGTTTTTAGCAATCCCTATGCTGGCAGTAATATGAATTTTATGACCATCTATTTGAAAAGGTGTAGATAGATTTTTCAGTAATCTTTCCGCAAATTCGGCCACATGATCAGGAGTTTTAAAATCTAAAAGAATAATCGCGAACTCATCACCAGAGATTCGACTCAGCATGTCTTTATCTCGAATGAAATTTTTCATTCGAGTTGCAACAGCTTGCAATAATTTATCACCAACGATATGACCCAAGGTCTCATTGAGCGGACTAAAATCATCTAGATCGATATAAAGCAAATACAAATCTTTTAGGGGTTGTATATTTTTTAGCGTTTTTTCTAAGTATTCATCAAAAGCACGACGATTAAATAATCCTGTCAAATAATCATGCGTTTTTTGATATTCAATATATTCTTCATTTACCCACTCTTTCGTCACATCCTGCTGTATTCCAAGAAAGTGTGTGCAATGTCCCAAATCATCTAAAATAGGAGCTAATGTCAACTGATTCCAAAACCAGCTACCATCTTTGCGATAATTTTTAATTTTGACTTGTAATTGAGTTTTAGTGATCAAAGCATTTTTTATTTTTTTAAGTGTGTTGGCATCTGTATCTGGCCCTTTTAGGAAACGCCAATTTCTCCCTACAATTTCGGATTCTGTATAACCTGTCATTGCTAAAAATGCGGCGTTAACATACACAATCGGCATATCTGCATCTGCATGAGCAATAACTACGCCATGTGTACTATTTTGTATTGCTCTTTCTAAAAGTCTTATCCGTTCTTGATAGCGATTTTTAGCGGTAATATCTTTTGCAATCACTAAAATACCAACAATTCTTTTATTATGCTTGATTGGCAAGTTAGTTATCTCAAGCCACAATAACTCTCCTGAAGCATGGTAGGCTTGTAATTCGTAATGCTGCGATTCTCCTTTTAAACTATGTTCAAAAGCAGTTTTTACCGTCTCTAGCGAAGTTTCTGGTACAAAATTAAAATAATATTGCCCTTTAATCTCATTTCCTAAAAAACCCGTTATTTTCTCGAAAGCTACATTTGCAGAAACGATGTAGCCTTCAAGATTTACTTCAAATACCGCATCTGGCTGATATTTAAAAAATGAGCTATATTTTTCATTAATCAGTAATTTTTGCTCTCTTTCACGATCAATATCAATTGCCAGAGAAACTAAATGGGCAGCACGTTCCAATAAGTTAATTTCAATATTTGAAGGCTTTCTAACTGTTCTATAGTAAGTTGCAAAAGTTCCATACAAGTCTCCATCTGTACTGATGACAGGCATTGACCAACATGAAGTCAGTTTTTCTGTTAGAAGAATATCCCGTAGAGCTTTCCATTTAGGATCAGTGATTAAATTTTCAGAAATAACCAGATCTTTATGAAAAGCTGCTGTACCACATGCACCACTTTGCGCTTGAACAGGAAATTCTTTTAGCATTTCTAGATATTCAGGAGAAAAGTGTTCATGACCACAAACCAAATTTAATACACCATTTGATTTATCGTAAAGCATGATCGAAACAATAGCATCTTGAATCTGTGACTCTAACCACGCAGTAATTGCCTCTAGAACAATTCGCAGGTTATCTCCTTGACTAATGAGCTGAAATATATGGCTATTATCTTTACTAATAAATTGACTAGCCATTAAAGTCTCCCATTGGTTTAGAAATTAGCCTTATGCTGATTTTACATATGAAATATTTCTTTAAAATATATAACTGCACAAAAAACGATCAAAAATAAAGCTGTTTTAACGATAAAATTTAAGGTTTTTCATTCAACGTTGAGAGTGATCAGCTCACTTATATCGTGTTCTTTGATTCATACAAAATAATAAAGAAAGCCGAATATAATGCACCTATCAAGAAAATTTGAAATCGCATTTGCAAATCATCAAATCTATATGTCAAATCCATTTCCAACACCCCAATTTAACCTAGTCTTTTGGCTTTTATCTTGCGATAGAAACATTTTTTCGTAAGTAAATTTCACTTCTCGCCCTCTGAGAGGGTTTGCATCAAACTGGGTGAGCAACGAAAAGTACACCTCAAGTCGTGTTTTTAAACATACAGTTACTACAACATTTCACATAACAGGCTAAACAATAAACAAATTTTAGCATAACTCAATTTTATGCACCTAGACAATAAAAATCAAAGATTTTTTAAAAAACAAATTAATTCAATCAGTTATTTTTTAAAAAAATATCCATTATTTTACCAATTGTTTTATAGCTATTTTTATTTTCATAACCAGTTTACATTAAGCATCTTTGATTTAGACTTTCGCTCCCTGTGAAAGACAGACAAATAATGAGCTAAAGCAGGATGAAAAAATTTATACATAGAAGTGAGTAATCGTGATTTTCTATTATTGATCATTGTTTAGCTTAAGAAAAAATCGGGGTTGAGCTTGTAGGATATTAGATCAAATAGAGAGATAAAAAGCGAAAATTCCCCGCTACTGTATCAACAAATATTTAACAGTAGCGGAGATAATTTTCTATTTTTTAATGATTAGCAAATTCTAAATTTTGCACCCGTATGAGTGTTTGTACGCCAGCAAGTCTCTTTCTTATGCTTATGCACATGGTGTTTGTATGTTTTGTGGTGCACTGTTTTTTTATAATGATGGGGCTGCGCAAATACACCTGTGGTTGCTGTCGCGAGCATCATAAGTAATACAAGTTTTTTCATTTTATTTCCTTATTACCAGTTTGAGTCAAAAATCAGCATGTTTGATGATCAATCAACAATAAAAACAGAATAAATCAAAAACTTGTATACACACCACCTTTGTGACGATTAAACGGCTTTTATCGATCCATCATAATCATTCAGCCAAGCTAGGTTTTTCTGAAATAACAAAGAATCCCGATCACAACCAGCATGACACCAAACCATGCACTTACATTAAGCTGTTCATGGTTAAATACCGCACCTAAAATTAAAGCAATAATCGGTGTGATCACATTACTCAAGGCGATGGTTGCAGGCTTTAATTCCCGAATCAGCCAGAAATAGCACAGCATCGCAATAATAGATGAAAATAATATCGTAAATGCAAAGCCAAGCATGCTGTGTAAGTCAGGAAGGTGGCTTGGCATATGCTGATAAATAAAAGGAATCAACAGTAAAGATGCCAATGCTGAAACCAGCAAAGAGCCTGTGGCCTGTGATATCGGCGTGAGTGGCGCTGCAATATGCTTGACCCAAAATATAGAACTAATATAAGAAATAATACTGATGAAAATTAATACGATACCAATCGGCTGTACCTGATTTCCAGTTTGATCCGCAAAAACTACAATCAAACCCAAGACCGCCATTAACATGCCTCCCCATTGTATGAGAACGAGATGCTGATTTTTTAAAATAAAATGCCCGACCAGCCCAGAAACTAATGGTGATAACCCAAATAACAAAGCCATTAATCCCGAGGTTAAATAACGAGCTGCCAGATAAATAAAAAGTTGAGCACCGATTAAATTTAGGCTACCTGCGACATAACTCGTGAGTGACTGACGATCTAGTGGCAAGGGATTACGAAAGATGATGAGCAAAATAACCGCTAAAATAGATGCACCTACATAGCGAATAATTAAAACCCACAGCGGATAAACCTGATGCACACTCCATACAATTGCCAATGGCGTTGCTGCCCAGATCAGGACAAGGGTGGCATAAATTGCAATGTGGGTAAAAGACGTCGATCCCTTAGACATAAACATGAATCATATCCATAAAATCAATCAACCCATGCCTAAAACAGCATGGGTTGATTACATGTAAGCCTGTTGTGATTGAGCTCAGGCAACCTTGCGTAAATCAATCGCGAGATTCAGCAATGTTTCTGCATCAAACGGTTGTGCTTTCGCAATCATTTTCTTCAAATGGCGCATTTCTTTTGCTTGATTGACAGTAATGCCCGCAACCAGAATTCCGTTGCGCGTTCCGAACATCACAAAGCTGGCATTTCTACCCTGCTCAATATCCATCTCACCACGAATATGCCATTCTGTAGCCGTCATATCGCCAGCAAACTGAAAGTTCATATCAAGCTGGTCTGTCCAGAACCATGCAGGAGTTTGTTGCGCCAATGGATTACCCATGACATGACGCGCAAAAATTCCCGCTTGCTTGTTGGCATTTTCCCAGGTTTCAATACGACGATACTGCTCATCTTCGACCAACTGTGTTGCAACATCACCAGCCGCATAAATATCAGGATCAGAGGTTTGGCAATACTGATTGACGCGAATGGCAAAATCGACATCGAGACCTGCTTCACGTGCTAAATCAGCATTGGGTACAATCCCAATTCCGTAAATAACGACATCACCCGTCAACTGCTGGCCGTTTTCCAAGGTGAGAATCACTTCTTGGTCACGCAATTCAGCCTGTACCAGTTTGGTATTCAGTTGAATGTCAATGCCTGCACGTTGATGCTGTTGCAGTAAAAATTGGCTCAGATTGAGTGGAGAACAACGACCCATGACCATTGCACCCTGTTCAAGTACTGTGACCTGACAGCCTTTTGCACGGGCACTAGAAGCCAACTCTAAACCAATGACGCCACCACCCACGATCAAGATGCGTTTCTCAGGTTGCAATACAGGAATCAGTTTCTGTGAATCTTCAAGATTCCGTAAAGTATAAACATGTTGACCTAGAGCATCTAACATCGGTAAACGGCGTGCTGAACCACCTGTTGCCAATAGCAATTTGTCATAATGAATCACATCACCACTTTGTAAAACAAGCTGATGTGCTTCAGGCTGAAGTTTGACTACAGCATTATTGCGAATCACTTTGACATTGAGTTCGGCAAGTTTTTGTTCAGAGAGAATTTCCAGCTTGGTTTGCTCTGGCTGTAAAATTGCGTCTTTAGATAGCGGTGGACGTTCATACGGTAGATGAGGTTCATCACCGATCAAAATAATTTCACCAGAAAATTGCTGTGCGCGTAACTCTAAAATTGCACTTGCGCCCGCTTGACCTGCGCCTACAATTACAATGGTTTGAATACTCATGTTTTGTCCTTTATTTCAAATTGGCTGTGACAATGCCAAAACCCGCAATCCATTCTGAAATGGCTTCATAACAATGAACTTTCATTTCATAGTCACCCAATGCTGAAAGCGCTGCAAAAGCGGCGATCCATGCCCGAATCTCTTGTCCACCACGTCCACCTTCACGACGGATATCGGCTTCAGTCATTTTTTCAATAGCTTCAAAATCAGCATTTTGAAAAATATCTAACAGCTGTTTATCCCATTCTGGATTGAGTGGAACTGAAACTGAAGTATCACCTGCAGCAAGACGTTGCCCCACAGCAATGACTTTGGCTTGACGAGCGTTACGTGCTTCTGTAGTCGGGTGGCGACCTGCAATCAGGAATTCTTCCACTTCTGGAGGTACAGACCCCATTTGTGGTGTTGGTGGATCATGCGACAATCCTCCAGTGCCCAAAATGAGTACGCGTTCATTTTCAAGGTTAAGAGACTGAATAAATGAGCCTACAGCACGGCCAAGCGCAATCGCACGTTTTGTGGTTGGCAGTGGCGCTGCTGCACCATTGACAAAAACTGGAATCGTCGGGTAACGATCAAGCTGTCCTTCACATAAAAAGTGTAAGGGTTGAGTGACCCCATGATCTGCCTGCATTCGGTAAGAAAATGCAACATCAACACCTTCATTCAGGACATGGCGCACAAGTTGTAGCGCGGTTTGCTCAGGTACATTGAGTTTTCCTGGGCCATAATCCCAATCGCCTGCAGCAGTAGCCCGAAGGCCAACACAGAAACTTGGCATCAGGTCATAAAAGAAACCATTAAAATGATCGGGACCAAAAGTAATAATCAGGGTTGGATCATATTGCTTTAACTCAGCCGCCAAAGCCTTAAACGTTGCACGAACAACTTCTTCCTGACGCTTCTCAATCGGTGAAGCGAACTCCATCAGTGGGCTATGAGATGCACAAATCAGTTTAACAGCCATGTTGAACTCCAAAAACTAGATCGCCAACAGGCGATCTATGTGGGTCTAGAGGACTAGACCTTTAGGATTAAACGTCAAAGAAGCCTGCATTGGGCTGACGTAAACCACGAATACCTAGACCACAATCGGCATTAATAAATACGCCAGATAATGGACGGTTATTTTGTCGAGAAGCTAACAGAACATAAGAACCTGTCATATCTTCTGCTTCAGGTAAGAATTTGAGTGGCATACCTTGACCAATCCGCTCAGGATCACGCGCATCGAGCAGTCCAAGATTTTCCTGCCCCAATGATGCTGCACCTTTGACATTGACATTCATGCCCGAAGGCGCAACAGCATTGACACGGATTTTAGGTGCCAGTTCATACGCCAGTTCACGCACCAAACCAACACCAGCATGTTTTGATGCAGTGTAAATTGGCCCACCACCTGATGAATAAAATGCAGAATTTGATAAGGTGAAAATCATGGAACCTTCGGTTTTTAACAATTCATTCAGTGCTGCTTTAGCACCGAGCAAATAACCTTTGGTGTTAATACTCATGATTTCATCAAATGCCGTTTCTAGCTGCTCGCCTGACATATTGACAACATCGGCATAGTGATCCCAGATTCCAGCATTACCAATAAAGCAGTCGAGTTTGCCAAAACGTGCCACTGTCGCTTCAACAGCACGAACATTGTCGGCATATCGAGCAACGTCACCTGTCACCGCAACAATACGATCACCAAAGCGAGCGATCAGTTCGTCAACTTTGGACTGAGAGCGCTGCAACACAGCAACCTGCGCGCCTTCATTTAAAAAACGTTCTACCAGTGCCAGACCAAGTCCCGAACCGCCGCCTGTAATCAGTACGACCTCTCCTTGCAACCAGCCCATTATGCCACTCCTGAGAGTTCGACAAATAAAGCACCATCTTCAACGACGACAGGAAAAGTCTGAATCGGGTCAGTCGCTGGCACACATTGCGGTACGCCAGTTTTTAAACAGAAACGAGATGAATGTAACGGGCACTCTACAGTACCATCGTCTTCCAGATAGCCTTCTGACATTGAGGCATTGCCATGGCTACACTTGTCATTCATCGCAAAAAATTCGCCATTAAAATTGAAGACAGCAAGTGCGGCAATATCGCCTACACCGCAGTCCACTTTTAATGCTTCACCTTCATCAAGTTCATCAACCTGACAAACGAATATCTTATTCATTAGAAAAACACCGTAATGTTGTGGGATGTTAAAGTTGCCTGATCGAGCGTGATGTCACGTTTAGCAATGCTCCAGCCTAAACTGCTCTCTTCATTTTTACGGATTAAATCAACCCGTTTCCCCACATAAATCAATACGTCTTTTTCTTTTTGCGAGCGATAAAGCAAATAGTTGCTATATACCAGATATTCATCTGCTTGCTCAGTTGGCTCTACCCGAATATTAGTAATAAGATGGCGGGTACGTGATGGAGGCTCTTCCGACCATGACATGCCAGTTTCTAATTTTGCAATACGACGCTCCAACACAAATTTATCGTCGTGATAAATCCAAGTTGAAGGCGGCGCAATACTTTTACGACGGTCACGAGTTTGAGCATTCGTCGTTGTTTTGAGTGTGTAGAGCATGTCTTCACTCAAAATATCTAGCCAGTCACGAAACTTCCAGTCATCTAGCAATTGTGCTTCGGCATATAAAAACTGGCTAATATCATGGTAAAGCTCTAACCCAATAGAACGCCATACTGGTTGTGGTTTTAACACGTCAACGACCTGATTCATTTCGCAAGCTCCGTTTCATCTGCGATAGCAACAGCCGAATCATTTTTTGCCAAAAGGCTTTGCTCATACGCTGCTGTAGCTTTTTCTACATCTTCCCATTTTTCATGCATCAGCAAGTTTGCCCAGTGGCGATACATACTGCGTGCAGCCGTTTCCGAGAAAATATGGTTAGTAATACCAGGCACGTCATCGCGTAGCTCTTCATTACCCAGACCCATTTCCATAATCAGCTTGCTATTACGCGCTTTATAACCACGAAGAACTTTCTGGATTTCAATCCAGTTTTCGCCATCATCTGCTTCAGCAAAACCTGCAGGACCAAATGCACGACAAGCATTCAGCTCCATCGCTTCTTTAATATGTTGTGGTGCAGCCTTGTCTGTAATACAAAATGCCCAAACTTCAGTTTTGTCTGGACCACGTGGATGCCAGATCCGCATAGTGGTCATACCGTTTAGCCAAGACAAGGTTGGGAACATGGTGTTATGTCCCGCAAGACGTAAGGCACGAATTTCACCAAGACGTTCTTTAGCTTCTTCATAAGTTTCACGGAAATAATCAGCAACCTGACCATCTACCCAGAAGTTAGCATCTGGTTTTTCAGTTAAGAAAAAGCCTGAACCATGACCACGTTGACCATATTGCACACAGTTTTTAACGGTTTCCCACACTGGACGTGCCGTTTGTGCTGCACCAAGTGTTTTACTTGAGTCATCACCTGGTTTACCGCCCAAGACCTGTACTGCAGAAGCATGTGAATACGGTGCATGATATTGGTCTGAAGCAAACTGTTCTGCTGCAAATTTCCAGTTACAGTTAATTTCCCATTTATGGATACCACCAATAACTTCTGAACCGCCTTCACGACGATCGATCAACGCATCGAGATACCAAGCGATATCTCCCATATAAGTACGTAGATCAGGTGTATCCTCTGCCCAGCAACCGAAAATCAAACCTTTATAGATTTCAACACGATTGACTTCAACAAGGCCCCATTTCCCTTTGCATGAGCCTTTTGGAAAAGCAACATTTTCTAATGGAATATCTTTTAAAGAACCATCAACACCATAAGACCAGCCATGGTATGGGCAAGTGAATGCACGGGTATTCCCACAGTCTGCATAACTCACGCGCATAGAACGGTGACGGCACTGGTTCAAAAATGCCTTAACTGAACCATCTTTTTGACGGACGACAATAATCGGGTCTTCACCCATATAAGTATTAAAAAAGTCACCAGCCTTCGGAATCTGGCTTTCATGACAAAGAAATAGCCAACAACGCCCAAAAATACGCTCTAATTCAAGTTGATATAATTCAGGGTCAGTGTAAATAGAGGGTGAAATACGTCCATTTTGTGCATCGACTAAGGCATCGATTTCACGCACATCAATTTTTCCACTCATGATCATCGCTCTCCTGCTGCCGCCATCAAATCAAAAGATGGTGGAATCTGTTGGCGTTGATAATGATTTTTTAAGACATATAAGTGAAATATTTTATAAGTTTTATTTTAGATATTTTATGAATAATTCTTTATTCTTTTTTATACTAAATTATAGCCAACTTTTTTAATACACTTTTTTTTGCTACTGAAATGGATTTTTGCTTGGTTTAGGTATTTATACCAACAGATTGACTGAAATAAACGAGCATTTTTAGGATTATTGCCATTATGGAATTACGTCATCTTCGCTATTTTATTATGGTTGCAGAAGAGCTGAACTTTAGTAAAGCTGCACTCAAGTTATATACAGCTCAACCTTCTTTAAGCCAGCAAATTAAAGACCTCGAAGAATATGTCGGGGTAAAGCTGCTGCATAGAACCAAGCGTAAAGTTGAGTTAACCGAAGAAGGAAAAGTTTTTTTAGAACGGGCAAAAATTACCTTAGCCGAGGCAGACAAGGCTGTCACCATGGCTCGACAAGTCGCAAAATCAAAAAAGCACCTCCTCACGATTGGCTTTGTGCCTGTTGCAGAGATGAAAGTATTTCCTTATGTTTTACCAAACCTTAGAGTACAAAATCCTGATTTAAAAATTGAATTATTGAGCATGAACAATACCAACCAAATTGATGCGCTCAAGAAAGGAGAATTAGACGTTGCTTTTATACGAGAGAATCTGAATAACGATGAAATTCAAAGTCAGTTTGTGTTGCGTGAACCTCTGATCTTTCTATTGCATAAAGATCATCCGTTAGCCAAATATGACCGTATTCCAGTAAAAGCATTGAATGGTATTGATTTTATTATTCCTGCTGTTGAACAATCTGCAGTTCTGCACCATACGATTTTAGAATTCGCACAAGCCCATAATATTAAATTTAATATTGTACAAAAAGCGGATAATATTCTCTTTAATATTAATTCAATTGGCATGGGCTTGGGCTGTGCAATTTTACCAGCTTATATTGAACCATTGACGGTCAATAACACCGTAATTCGCCCTTTAGAAGTTGAATTACCTTATCTGGATTTATTTGTAAGTTACCGAAAAGAATCCGAATCTTTGGGCATCAAGAAACTTATTGAGCTACTCAATAAAGTTTTTTACCTCAATATTAATCGAGACTAAAGTTGATAGTTATAGATTTTAGATAGTATTTCGATCATATTTATAGACCTAAGTATAAGAAGAAGGATGTATATCATCCTTTTTCTTTTTTTACAGAATAGGCTTTTTCATCATGGATGAAACCTTTTTTATTTTGTCCACGAGCAAAATTGAAATATATACCCATAAAGTACAAGAGAAATATGATGAGCTAGTGAAAGGAATAACTTAAATTTAAGCTTTATATGTGATCAAATTATTAAATTTCTTTCATAAGTACTTTTTATTTTTCCCTATGGGAGAAAAATAAAGAGAGTATCGGCAATTATGAAAGAAATCTATTAAATAAGAGTTAATAGAAATAATAAAAAAGCAATGGCTCTGTAAAGCCATTGCTGGTTAGAGTAACTGTAAAAAGCATTACAGTTACCCTAAAAATTAGAATTTATAGGTATAAGTTGTCGCAATTCGGTTTTCTTTCAAACTGCTGATCTGTCCCTGTACATTATGCCAATCGACATTAATATACATCCATTCGAAACCTAGACCTTTAAATTTACCTTCAGGCACAACGTAGTTTAAAATGAAGTTAAACTCATCCTCTGTTCCTCGACCTGATTTCACACCATTACTTTCATAATGTGAATCAATATTCCAGCCACCCCAATATTTGGCAGTTGCTTTTAAGCCATTGATTCCCCAGCCAGCAAAATTATAACTATAAGTCATCCCGAATGATTGTTCGTCTTTACGAACAAAACTTGCGACACCCCAGTTATCCAAATACGGCTGTGGTACCCAACCCGCTAATGTTGGGAAATATGGCGCACCAGTTGCAGCACTTGGATTAGATCCTTGTTTACCAAACATTTGCTGATAACCTAAACCAATCGTCTGATTCTTATAGGTAAATGTCGTTCCTAAAGATAAAGCCTGGTTATCAATTTTTCCATACAGAGCATCCCCTGACTGGCGATTATCAAAAAAACGGATATGGGTATCTAATTTGGTATCCTTGTTTAAGTTTTCTTTATAACTTAAGCCCAAATAGTTTTGTTGATAGATATTATCGACATCTGCATAAAAATAAGAACCTTGTACATTCTGGTTAAATCTATAATCAACCCCAGCAATATACATTCCATTGACTTTGCTATCTTTAGACAGATTTTTTGGCCATAAACCTAAATCCATAGGCTGGTTTTCATAACGCGCATTTATGCTTTTGATATAACCCAAAGTAACTTTGGTGTTTTTAATATCTTTGGATTCTAACCAAGCACCATTATAAGTCGTTAAAAGTTGTCTAGATGGATCATAAACCAATACAGGCGTAACAGGGAGTAACTCACCGACACGAATTTCAGTCTGTGCAACTTGCGCTTTTAATGTCACACCAATATGACCAAACTCACGAGCCTGTTTCCCTGTTCCTGGCTTTCCTTCATAAGGTAAAACCCAGTCTGGATTACGATCTCGTCCATCTAAACGTACTGCATATTGTGCTAAAAGATCAGCACCAACTTTCACCATACCTAAATCAGCATAGCCTGATTTTGTATCTAAAGTCACACCCTGCGACCAACTACCCCAGTTTTTACTTGATGCAGTATCATATTGCCGATCTAAATAAAAATTTTTCAATTTGAGCTGAGTTTGACTATCCTCAAGAAAATCAGCAAACGTCTGAGGACTGGTAATTCCAACACTTGTACCAACAAAAGCCATCCATAAAGCATAACAACGCATTGTCTACTTCCTAACCGAACAATGTAATGAGCGGGCTATAATGTAGAACATGTCAAAGATCGAATATCAGACAACAGTAGTAAACTTTCCGTTGATTTTATTCTAGACAATTCGATAATTTATACTTTTATATTTAGAAAATATAAATGAACAATAACACCAAGTAGGTGTTTACACTTAATAAAAATAAGTTATTGTTTTATATTAATTTTTATTTAATAAGAATAGAAATAAATCTTATTTAATTGATTTTTTATGTCAATATAAAAATAGCTATTTCAGGATTTCGTTTTTATTAATAGCTAAAACCTTTCATATTATTGTTAATAACTCTCTTTCCATCAAAAAAAGCACCCTAAAAAGGATGCTTTTTTTGAATCAACAGGTTCGTTTTTTGGTGTTTAACCGACTTTAGCCATATCCTGCGCAGCAGACTTAGACATAGTTAAGGCCAGATCTTCGATCATATCTTCCTGACCACCGACAGTGCCACGACGTCCCAACTCAAGCAGGATTTCACGTGCAGAAACACCATATTTAGCTTCAGCGCGTTTGGCAAACAGCAAGAATGATGAATACACACCTGCATAACCCAAAGTTGCTGCATCACGGTCTGCACGAATCGGATGCGTCATCATCGGAATAATAATGTCTTCAGCAATATCCTGAACCTTGAACAGGTCTACCCCTGTTTCCAGTCCCATACGATTGGCCACGGCAACAAACAGTTCCAGTGGCGTATTACCCGCACCTGCACCTAAACCTGCAGAGGCCAAGTCCACACGTACTGCGCCTGCATTTACCGCAGTAATCGAGTTCGCCACACCCATACCCAAGTTATGGTGTCCATGGAAGCCGATTTCCACGTCTGCTGGCAGGTTGGCACGCAAGATACCCACACGATCTGTAACATCTTGTGGCAACAAATAACCTGCAGAGTCAGTCACATAGATACAGTTGGCACCATAAGACACCATTTTCTGTGCTTCTTCGAGCAATTTCTCTGGAGAGGCCATGTGTGCCATCATCAGGAAGCCTACGGTGTCCATACCCAGTTTACGCGCAGCGGTAATATGCTGTTCAGAGACATCGGCTTCGGTTGAATGGGTTGCAACACGAATGGTTGCAACACCCACATCATGTGCCATTTTGAGATGGTCGACCGTTCCGATACCAGGCAGTAACAGTGCAGAGACTTTGGCCTGTTTCAGATGTGGAATCACTGCTTTGAGATATTCTTCATCGCTGGCTGCTGCAAAGCCATAGTTGACCGAGTTACCGCCCAAGCCGTCACCGTGGGTGACTTCAATTAGAGGCACACCTGCGTCATCCAGTGCAGTGGCAATTTTCACCATTTGCTCAGGTGTGGTTTGATGGCGCATTGGATGCATACCATCACGTAAAGTCATATCATTAATAATAATCTTAGACATGTGGTGATCCTTTTAAGCTTCAACTGTTTCGAGTAAACGTTCTGCAAACATTTCTGCGGTACGCGCAGCAGCAGCAGTCATAATGTCAAGGTTACCCGCATATTTCGGTAGGAAGTCGCCGAGTCCCTCAACTTCAAGGAACATGGATACGCGATTGCCATCAAAGACCGGGCCGTTCACCAGTGTGTAACCTGGAACATATTTTTGAACTTCTTTGATCATGGCCTGCACAGATTTTGTAATCGCGGCCTGATCAGGTTCACCTTCCACTAAACAGTGTACGGTGTCACGCATCATTAATGGTGGCTCAGCAGGGTTGATGATAATAATCGCCTTGCCTTGTTTGGCACCCCCGACCTTTTCAATCGCACCTGCTGTGGTACGGGTAAATTCGTCGATATTTTTACGTGTACCAGGGCCAACAGATCGGGTCGATACGGTGGCAATGATTTCGCCATATGCAACAGGTTGAACACGTGAAATTGCAGCCACCATCGGAATCGTCGCCTGTCCGCCACAGGTCACCATGTTGACGTTTGGCAAGTCGCCTGCTTCAAGCAAGGTTTCCAGATTCACAGGTGGGACACAGAAAGGACCAATCGCGGCAGGCGTCAAGTCAATCATCTGTACGCCAAGTTCATTTAACTTGCGGCTGTTTTCAGCATGGACATAAGCCGAGGTCGCATCAAAAGCGATTTTGATATCATCCGCGATCACGTGTGGCAATAAACCATCAACCCCTTCAGCGGTGGTTTTCAGGCCCATTTTTTCTGCACGTGCCAAACCTTCAGAGGTTGGGTCAATTCCGACCATCCATACTGGTTCAAGAATGTCACTACGTTGAAGTTTGTAAAGCAGGTCAGTACCAATATTCCCTGGCCCAATCAATGCACATTTAATCTTTTTCATGAACAACTTCCCTAAAGAACTAGATTATTCAGCAGCAAAAGCAGCTGTTACTGAACCAAAACCTTCGATTTCAACGTGAAATTCATCACCCGGGTTCGCAACCACCATCGGTCCGAGCGCACCCGTTAAAATAATATCGCCTGCAAGCAGTGGACGACCACGACGTACCATTTCGTCTGCCAGCCAGACAGCGGCATTTAGCGGGTTAGAAAGACAGGCTTTGCCAACGCCCTGAGACACCACTTCATTGCCGCGAGTCATGGTCATTTTGCAATTTACAAGATCTAGCTGTTCGAGTTTCACAGGACGTGAACCGAGAACATAAGCTGCTGAAGAGGCATTATCAGCAACAGTATCAATCAACGAGATTTTCCAGTTTTCGATACGGCTATCCACGACTTCTATGGCAGGTAGTGCATATTCGGTTGCACGAATAATGTCTGCATAGGTGTGTTCTTTTTGGGTTAAATCCTGATTAATGATTAACGCAATTTCAGCTTCAACTTTGGGTTGAATCAATAAACCTGCAGGAATGGCTTCACCGTCGCCATAAGCCATATCGGCAAACAGCATACCAAAATCAGGCTGGTCCACGCCCAGTTGAGTTTGAACAACCTTAGACGTCAATCCAATTTTACGACCGACTAGACGGCGTCCTTCCGATAATGCACGTTGAGTATTAATCTCTTGCACTGCATAGGCAACATCCACATCCGCGCTTTCACCGCCAAGTTCAGAACGAATAGGAGTTATCGCAGCCTGTAATAATTCAGCTTGCCTTAATCTTAAGGCAACTGACTCAACTACAGCAGAATTTGACATCAACTTTTCCTTAAAAGTTAAATTTATAAAACACTTTGAGCCAAGAAAAGAAATATAAATCAATCAGTTTTGATTTATTAGACGTCTTTTTTTGCATTTCTCCCATAAAGAGAAAATGGACGATCTATTGAAATAAACCCAGCTCTAAGCGAGGATAAGAATGGAAAAAAGTCGAATAGAATACCAATACTTATTTTATTTCTTACTATAGGTTCTATGTCTAAAAATAAATCGATTATAGCCTTAGACCAATACTCAACAAATGACCACAGCATTATGATTAATCTTTAATTCTCTGAATCGCTAGATCTATTTTCTATCATCACGCATGACTGACTTATTCATTTGTAGAAAAAATTTAAATATATTTCAATAAAATATAAAATAAACCAATAAAAAAACTCAATCAAAAAGATCACTATACAGCTTTATCTAAAAGCTCTTTTTAAGCATGCATGCTTAGGCTTTGTTCGTCATATTTGATCCACCGTTTATATTTTCTCACAAAGAAAAACGGATCAATCAAAGCATTTATAATATTAAATAAACTGGAATTAAAATAGAAATCAACATGCTATCGCGGCATTTATGTTGCTTCGGTATATTGGGGTTTGAGAAATTCTTGATTACAGTGCATTTTGTTAGAGATTACTGTGCAATATAAAGATTATTCAGTATGGCGATATACTAAATAACCCTTGACAACTGAATACCATTCCAATTAAGTGCAAGACAATTCAAACAAACAGGTGAATACAACAAGCCTCATAAAGTACTTACAATTCACTAAATGGTTAAATCGAAAGTAAAGAGAATCTGTTTTAAAAAATATATAGTTAACAAAGCGCTGAAAGAAACCAATTCAAACACTCAAGTTCAAACCAATCTTACAAAATACTCAAATAAAAAAACAAGCTCAACCCATTAGGCTAAACTTGTTTTTTTTGATCTATTCGCACTGTTATGATGACAATGTTAAAAATCTCGATTTAAACTGTTCAATCAAAGCTCTACCAGTTTTTCTTCTGAAATAATAATGCCATTATTATCAGCATAAATATAATTTCCCGGAATAATAATCACGCCACCAATATGCAGCGCAATATCAATCACCCCCACGCCCTGACGGTTACTTTTTCGTGGAATCGCGGCCAAAGCATGCACGCCCAAATCTAGCTCTGCCATTGCATCAACATCACGTACACAACCATAAATCACCACGCCATTCCAGTGATTACGTACTGCAGATTCGGCAATCATATCGCCCATGAGCGCACAGCGCATAGATGCACCGCCATCCACTACCAGCACTTTGCCCGTACCATCACTGGCAAGTAATTCTTTTACACGTGAATTATCTTCATAGCATTTGACTGTGACAATTTCACCACCAAAGGTTTTACGACCACCATAGCTTTTAAAAAATTTGTTGTCCAAACTCGGACCAAGCACCTGAATATTACTGTCGGGATGATCATCCAATAAATCACAAGTTACAAATGCTGTCATATTGTGCTCCATGTTGTGTTTTGTATATCTAAGTTATTATAAATTCGAACGTGTTCGGTTTGTAGCATTGCAGCCGCGACCATAGTCTTAGCCACCTGTAATGCGGTCACAGGTTTATAGCGATAGTATCGTGGTAAAAACCGTTCTGTACAATGAAATAATTTTTGTCCCAGACCTTCAAAACTTCGCGGATGTTCACGCTCACCAATCAGTAACGATGGCCGCAATATAGAAATGGTGTCGAGGTCAAATGCCTGAACGTCACGCTCTAATTCACCTTTGACCCGATTATAGAAAAAATGAGAATCTGGCGATGCTCCCATGGCACTGATCAGCAGATAATGTATGTGCTTATTTTGTAGAAGCTCGGCAAAATGCATGTTGATGCCATAGTCAATATCATAAAAGGCTTGACGCGAACCTGCTTGCTTTAAAGTTGTGCCGAGACAACTAAAAGCATGTGTATGCTGACTGACATCTTCTTCATTCAACAGTAAAAAATCATCCAGAACCAATTGTTGAATCTTACTGTTTCCTTGGTACTGAATCTGTTCACGACGTAAGATCAGGGTGATTTTTAGGCATTCGGGAAGCTGTAGCAATTGCTGCACCAGCTGCTGACCAATCAAGCCTGTTGCTCCAATTACAATTGCACTTTGTATTTTTACTTTTTGCATGAGAAGATATTCATCTACAGCGATAATTATGTTTAGATTTTATACTTTTTTTGACTGCAAAAGTCGATCAAACCCTGATAATACTTGACTTCATAACGCTGATTCATCAAAATATCGCACTTGTTTACGGGCTGGTGAAGGCAATCTGAGTAGTTTCAGTATTGTTTCAGCCCGCCCAGACCAATCTATTTCAAGGAGTGCAAGAGTGGCAAACTCTGCTCAGGCAAAAAAACGTGCGCGTCAAAACGTTGTAGCGCGCAAACACAACGCAAGCTTGCGTTCTATGGTTCGTACTTACATCAAACGTACTTTAAGTGCAATCGCAGCTGGTGATTATGCTGTTGCTACAGAAGCTTACAAAAAAGCTGTTCCTGTAATCGACCGTATGGCTGATAAAGGCATCATCCATAAAAACAAAGCTGCTCGTCATAAGAGCCGTTTGAATGCACAAGTTAAAGCTTTAGCTAACTAATTTTGCATTATAAAAAAGCCCCAAATTTGGGGCTTTTTTATTGGTTCATGATCCGCTTTTTTGCTGGATAAATTCACGAATGGACAACTGATGAATCTTACCGCGCCAGATCCATTTCAGCACGCTATCGGCAAAGTTTTCACCTTCAAACCAGACGAATACCCCTTCCATCATTTCAGGCCAGTCACTTTTTTCTAGCTGGGTCTGATTTCGCATGACTGCAAGCATGGCTGCAATAATCGTGTCATGGCTGACCGCAAGGGTTAAACCACCACTGTGCTGTGGATGGGCATTATAAATCAGTTCCAGAACATCGACCACGCCCGTAATCGGGTGTTTCATGCCAGGTAAGGCGTTATTCACAAAACTGTTAATAAAACCCAATGCACCTTGCTGGCGAAAATACGGCGCCGCCTGCTGAATATCCAGCACAAAGCTCCCAGGTTCAACTAGCAAGCCCTGTTCAACAATTTCAATATGATGGGTATTGGCATCCTGTGTGATCTGATCTGCGCCCTGAATCATTAATGCAGCAGTATCGACACAGCGCTGAATTGGGCTAGACATACACTGTTCAATCACACGCCCTGTATTTTCAATTAAATAACAGCCCCACGCCTGCGCCAGTTCACGCCCCTCACCTGTCAACTGCAAGTCATATCCCGCCAAACCTTGTCCAGCCACAACTTCACGAACCGAGTGTCGTGTAAATAAAGTCACGGGTGTGGTGATATCAGGAAGTAAATCAATGGCCTGATACATGCTTTGAGGTAATAACTGTAAAGACATTCTTCTGGATTCAAGTGGTTACTTATCCACTATATCATGCTGCTTTTGGACTGCAATGTCATTTCGTCATTAGGCGAAGTACATTCAAGGCGATTTCCTGATATGCAGGTTGTGAAAATGCAATAAACCCATCATTGAGTAAACGGCGACGCTGATTATAAATAAACGGCTCCCCAGACAAACTGACCAAACCACCGCCAATGCTTTCGAGCAGCCCTTGCCCTGCGCTGGTGTCCCATTCTGAAGTGGGGTGAAAACGTGGATACAAATCAATTTTGCCTTCTAGCATCATACAGAATTTGTAAGCACTACCTGCCTGCGAAGTTTCAATCGCATGCTGTTGCTGCAAAATATCAATAAACTGCTGATATTCGGGTTGCTTGCTGCGATGACTCAATCCGACATGAATCGGCTCAAGTGTCTGGGTCTCAGGGATTTGATAAATATACCATTGCTGTTGCTCAGCATCGTATTTATAAGGATGCTGATCCAGATAGCCGATATAAATCAATTGCTGTGCAGGAATGGCAATTGCAGAAAATGAAGTTTTACCATTTTCGATCTGGCTAAGATTAATCGTAAACTCTGGGCGTTGATGCAAAAACTCTTTCGTGCCATCTAAAGGATCAAGTAACCAGCAACGTGACCAAGCATGCCGCTCATGGTGTTCATTTTCTTCTGATAAAAGTGGCAGCGTTGGCGTAAGTTCTTGCAATGCAGCTTCAATAAACTGATTGGCTTTCAGGTCGGCCTGCGTTACGGGTGAATCATCATGTTTGGTCTGAACATGAAATTTCTCTCCCTGACAAAAGTTCAAATATTCCTGCCGAATAATCTCACTGGCTTGCTGCAAAATCTGCACAACAGCATGCACTAATTCATCATTCGGGCGGTCGCTTGGCACAAACATGATGACTTCTCATTTTCAATGATTCTCCCATCATAGCGATTCAATATTTTAAATACAGCCGAATGTGCTGAATTTTTTCGGTTTGTTGAAAATCTCGGCACAATCTTTGCTTTATTCTTCATAAGAAAAAATATTGCACATCAATATATCTTCTACTCCTTATGAGATACCCCACAAAAGTTTCCTATCAGGAAATAAAAATTCAAAATAATACTAGACGCGGTGTTTAATTTTTTATATAAATTACCTTGAAGAAAATATTTTTCCCATGAAGAAATTAAAGGGGAATTTTCCTAAAGACCACATTGGCGAGGAAGCACCACCATGGCACACAACCAAGTTGAGCAATTTGTATTAAAAATTAGTTGTCCTGCGGCATCTGGAATTGTTGCAGCGGTTTCGGGGTATTTGGCAAGTAATGGTTGCTATATCAGTGAGATGGCACAATTTGATGATGAAACTACAGGGCATTTCTTTATGCGTGCCGTGTTCCGTTTCAATGCTGGCGTAGCTGGAGATATTGAACAGCTCAAAGCAAACTTTAATAGCGTGAGTGATGCATTTGAGATGCAAGCCACTTTTTATAATCAAAATCAGCCTGTTAAGGTTTTGATTATGGTGAGTAAGTTTGACCACTGTCTACTGAACTTGCTGTATCGCTATCACAAAGGCGAGCTAGATTTTGAAATTACTGCAATTGTTTCCAACCATTTAGATTTGCGTGCAGTTGCCGAGCGTGAAGGGATTCGCTTTATCTACTTGCCTGTCACGAAAGACAATAAAACACAGCAGGAACAAGAGCTGATCAAAATTGTCGATGAAACAGGCACTGAACTGGTCATTCTTGCACGCTATATGCAGATTTTGTCTAACGATCTGTGCAAGCAGTTATCAGGTCGTGCTATCAACATTCACCATTCATTCTTACCAGGTTTTAAAGGTGCAAAACCTTATCACCAAGCCTTTGACCGTGGCGTGAAACTGATTGGTGCAACGGCGCACTTTGTGACCAGTGACCTGGATGAAGGTCCAATCATTGAGCAAGCCGTGCAACGCGTTGACCACGCCTATATGCCTGAAGATTTGGTCTCTCTTGGTCGTGACACTGAAACCATCGCCCTGTCTAAAGCGGTGAAATACTTTGTCGAGCACCGTGTGTTCCTCAATGACAATCGTACGGTGGTGTTCAAATGAGTTTACTGAGCCAATTTACTGCATCTGAAATTACCGTGATCGATGGTAAAGCCACCGCTGCGCAGGTACTTGAAGAAGTTAAACACGATGTTGCAGCTCTGCAACAGCAAGGTATTACACCTTGCCTCGCTGTGGTTTTGGTCGGTGAAGACCCCGCAAGTCAGGTCTATGTCCGCAATAAAGTCGAAAAAGCCCTGATGGTTGGCATTCGCTCACTGGAATTTCGTTTTCCTGCCGAACTTAGCCAAACGGAACTACTTGCCAAAATTGATGAACTGAATGCTGATCAAAGCGTACATGGCATTTTGGTACAGCTTCCTTTGCCAAAACATATTGATGAAACTGCGGTTCTGGAACGGATTGACCCGAAAAAAGACGTCGATGGTTTCCACAGTGAAAATGTCGGGGGGTTAAGTCAGGGGCGTGATGTGCTTACCCCTTGCACGCCAACAGGCTGTATCCGCCTGCTGAAAGATACTTTAGGCGATTTGACTGGGCTGCACGCTGTTGTGGTTGGACGTTCCAATATTGTCGGAAAACCGATGGTAGCGTTGCTACTCAAAGAAAACTGCACCGTGACTGTGGTGCATTCAAAAAGTCAGGATTTGGCACAGCTTTGCCAGTTAGGAGACATCGTCGTAGCAGCCGTCGGACGTCCACGCATGATCAACGCATCTTATTTAAAAACCAATGCGGTAGTGATTGATGTCGGGATTAACCGCATTCAGGAAAATGGCAAAAACCGTCTGGTCGGCGATGTGGACTATGACGATGTCCTGCCGATGGTCAGTGCCATTACGCCTGTGCCTGGTGGCGTTGGCCCAATGACCATTGCCTACCTAATGAAAAATACCGTACATGCCGCACAGTTGCAGCATGCACAAGCTCATTCAACTTCCGTTTAAGTCAATGCCTAGCGCTGTGGAGGACTCATGCCATTTAGTCTACTGAAATATGGATTAAGTTCTGAATATCCTGTCGAAGTGGATTTACCTCCACCGACGACTCTGAAACCGCATTATGATGTGGTGATTATTGGTGGTGGTGGGCATGGTCTTGCGACAGCCTACTACCTGTCTAAATATCATGGTATTACCAATATTGCGGTTCTGGAAAAAGCCTATTTGGGTGGGGGCAATACTGCACGTAATACTGCCGTGATTCGCTCTAATTACCTGACCTCCGAAGGCGTAGAATTTTATGCCGAATCGGTCAAATTATTTAAAAATCTCTCTAACGAATTTGATTTCAACATTATGTATTCTGAGCGTGGGCAGCTCACACTGGCACATACTGACTCGACTGTACGAGCCTTCCGCCAACGTGCAGAAGTCAACAAACACTTCGGTGGGCGTACCGAAATGCTGGATCGCCAGCAGATTAAAGAACTCGTACCTTGTCTGAATCTTGATCCTGCTCATTTGCCTGTATTGGCTGGACTTTGGCATATTGATGGTGCAACTGCACGTCACGATGCCGTGGCTTGGGGGTATGCCAAAGAAGCCGCCAAACGCGGTGTAGAAATCCATCAACTCACTGAAGTTCAAGATCTGGTGATTGAGAACAATAAAATCAAAGCCATCAAAACCAATCGCGGTACAGTGCAATGTGGCTGTGCGGTTCAGGCGATTGCAGGGGCATCTTCGATTTTGATGGCAAAAGCCAAAATCCGCGCACCAATTCAGACTTTCCCACTCCAAGCGATGGTTTCTCAGCCATTTAAACCATTCTTAACACCTTTGGTCAGTTCATCGGCTTTGCACTGTTATGTGCAACAAACCAGTCGTGGCGAAATTGTGTTTGGTGGTGGTTCAGACCCCTATCCACTCTATAACACCCGCTCGACTTTGGATTTGAAAGAAAGCCTGCTCGCACATGCCATTGAAATGTTTCCTTTTATGGCCAATGTCAAACTCATGCGCCAATGGGCAGGCATTACCGATATGACGCCTGACTATAGTCCGATTATGGGTAAATCCCCTGTTGACAATTACTACCTCGATGCTGGCTGGGGAACTTGGGGCTTTAAAGCCACGCCAATTTGCGGCAAAACCATGGCGGAACTGGTGGCGACAGGCAAAACTCCGAGCCTAATTAAACCGTTTGCACTAGAACGTTTCAGCACCTTTCAGCAAGTCAACGAAATGGGCGCAACTGCGGCGAGCCACTAAAGGAGAATCTGATGAAAATTATGCCTTGCCCACTCAATGGTCCACGCAATATCAGTGAATTTGTCTATGGTGGCGAACTCAAAGACATGCCTGACCAGAACCACTGTAGCGACTATGAATGGGCAGATTATGTCTTTAACTGCGACAACATTGCAGGCATTGTTCGTGAATGGTGGATGCATGCTCCAAGCAGTTACTGGTTTATTGCTGAACGCAACACCATCACCGATGAAATTTTAAAAACTTATGACCCGAAAGAACTGTTTCAGCAACGGGTCGAATTTAGTGAAAGCAGCCCATCTTCAGTTCAGAAGGAGTCTATGACATGAACCGATTACCCCTCCCTTATGGGCTGTTAATCAATCGTCAACAGCCTGTTGAATTTGAATTTGACCACAGCCGTTTCCAAGGTTTTTCAGGTGACAGTATTGCCAGTGCGCTCGTTGCAAATCAGCGCTGGATTATGTCACGCTCATTTAAATACCATCGTCCACGCGCACCACTGACTATGGCTGGGCAAGATGCCAACACTTTGGTGCAACTGCCTGAAGAAGCCAATGTGCTTGCCGATACCACAGCAATCAAACCGAATATGCAAGTCACTGGGCAAAACTTTTCAGGTTCACTACTGAAAGACTCGGATGCCTTTTTGGGTAAATTTTCCAAGTTTATGCCTGTCGGGTTTTACTATCGCTCATTCTACAAACCGAAAGGGGTTTGGAAAATTTGGGAACCTATCATTCGTAAAAAGGCAGGTTTGGGGATTCTAGATCTGAACTTTCAGCCTGAATATTATGACAAAGCCTATTTGTTTACCGATGTTGCCATTATTGGTGCAGGCCCTGCGGGTTTGCAGGCAGCGCTGACCGCAGCAGAGTTAGGTGCAAAAGTTCTCCTGGTCGAGCAAGAGAAAATCTTGGGAGGTAGTCTGAACTATGCACGTCTGGATGCAGCAGGCAGACAAGCAGCTGAGCTCAAACAGCGTCTGGTCAGTGCCGTTGAACAACACGCACAGATTACCGTACTGACTGAAGCGACCTGTAATGCATGGTTTACCGACCACTATTTGCCGATTATTCAAGGCAAACGCATGTACAAAGTCCGTGCAGCGCAATGTATTGTGGCGAGCGGCAGCTTCGATCAACCCGTGATTTTCCGTAACAATGACCTGCCTGGTGTCATTCTGTCTAGCGCAGCACAGCGCCTGATGAAACTCTATGCAGTGAAACCTGCGCAAACGGCAGTAGTGCTCACTGGGCATGATGATGGTTATTTGACAGCGCTGGATTTGGCTGAAGCAGGCGTGACCGTCAAAGCGGTGGTGGATATGCGCCCTATAGCATCTGATACCACTTTGTTGAGTGCGGTCAAAGCCAAAGGCATCGCCTGTCATTTGAGCAGCACTGTGTATGAAGCCTTGCACAATAGCGGCATGCAGCACCTGACTGGCGTCGATATCCGCCGCATCGTGGCCGAAGGTCAGGTCGATGCTAACGCACAGAAAATTGACTGCGATATACTGTGCATGTCAGCAGGCTACATGCCTGTGTATCAGTTGCTATGTCAGGCGGGTGGTAAGCTGAGCTACAATGATCAACAAGCGGCATTTAACATTTCAGGTTTGCCAAAAGGCTTGTCGATTACAGGTTCGGTCAATGGCATTCACCAGATTGAGCATGTTTTACAAGATGCCAGCCACATTGCCAAAGTTGCGGTTGCAGCTTTACGTGGTGAAGATGCTAGTCAAATTGCTGCACCAAACTTTAAAGAAAGCTCGATGAATTTTCCTTGGCCGATCTTTGAACATCCTAAAGGCAAGGAATTTGTCGATTTCGACGAAGATCTACAAATTCGCGATATCGTCAATGCCACAAAGAGTGGTTATCGGGATGTGCAACTGGTCAAACGCTTTTCGACTGTGGGTATGGGACCATCTCAAGGACGTCATTCTGCACTGCCAACTGCACGTTTGGTGGCGAAATCCACCCAGCGCAGTATCAGCGAAACAGGTGTGACCACTGCCCGTCCTCCGTTTACTGCCGAGAAACTGGCTCATATTGCAGGGCGCGGCTTCGATCCATTTCGCCAGACCCCAATGCATGCTCGCCACCTCGCTGCGGGCGCAAAAATGATACCTGCGGGCAACTGGCAACGCCCTGCATTTTATGGCAATCCTGAACAACGACTGCAACACATTGCCCGTGAAGTGCTCAACGTGCATCAGAATGTCGGCATCATTGATGTATCTACGCTCGGTGGTTTGGATGTCCGTGGGCCAGACAGCGCTGAGTTCTTAAACCGTTTATATACCTTCGGTTTTGCCAAACTTCCTGTTGGAAAAACCCGTTATGCGGTCATGGCAAATGAACATGGCGTGGTCATTGACGATGGTGTAGCAGCACGCCTGAGTGACAACCATTTTTATGTGACTGCAACCACCAGTGGTGTCGATCGGATTTATCAGCAAATGCTGAAATGGAATGCTCAATGGCGTCTCAGTGTCGATATTGCCAATGTCACCACGGCTCTTGCCGCACTAAATATTGCAGGCCCCAACTCACGCCAAGTCATGCAAAAAGTCTGTCAGGATGTGGATTTATCCAATGCTGCATTCCCTTATTTGGGTGTACGTACTGGCACGATTCATGGCATTCCTGTACGGATTTTACGGGTTGGTTTTGTCGGTGAACTGGGTTATGAAATCCATTTCCCTGCACGCTATGGCGAGTATATGTGGGATACCCTGATGCAGGCAGGTCAAGCATTTAACATGCAGCCATTTGGGGTGGAAAGCCAGCGTTTACTGCGTCTTGAAAAAGGTCACATTATCATTAGCCAAGACACCGATGGCATGACGCATCCACAAGAAGTGGATTTGGGCTGGGCAGTTGCACGCAAAAAACCGTGGTTTGTCGGCAAACGCTCAATTGCGATTTTGGAAGCTCAGCCGTTGAAACGCAAACTGGTGGCCTTTGAGCTGGACAAACATCAGACTCAACCGCTTGAAGGACACATCGTCCTCAATGGTGGCAAGATCACAGGCAACATTACCTCTTGTGAATACTCACCAACGCTCGACAAGATTATCGGCTTGGCCTATGTCGGCATTGAACAAAGTGAAATCGGGCAAAACTTCCCGATTCGGGTAGAACATGGCGCAATGGTACATGCCAAAGTGGTCAAAACACCATTTTATGATCCAGACAACCAACGGCAGGAGGTTTGATGATGCAAACTCTAGCAACTGAACGCAGCCCAATTGCACAGCAACCTTACAATACTTTTGGACGCAGCAAACGCGAATTTTTAAGCGAAGCAACTTCACAGGCTGAACGAAAAATTCAGCACTGTGCGGTAGTTGACCTGACCAATTTGTCACGTGTGGGTTTTCGTGGCTTGGATAGCGCAGCCTACTTACACCAGTTTGGTTTTAGTCTGCCTGAACGTCCAAACCATGCCTTGGCACAGGTCGATGGCAGCTGGATTGCCCGCCTGTCGATGACAGAATATTTAGTTTTAGGCAGCCTGCATGATTTTGGTGAACGAATTACCCAGCTTGAAAATGACTGGCAACCCGATGAGCAATATGCCAACTATTTACTACGACGTCAGGACAGTCACGCATGGATACAACTGACAGGTCAGTTCAATAGCGAAATTATGGCAAAACTCTGTGCGGTTGATTTATCGCCTGAAGTCTTTCCAGTAGGCAAAGTGGCACAAACCTCGGTGGCACGGATTAATGCAATCGTGATCAATGTCAGTGATCTACAAACGCAAAAACTGAATATTCTCTGTGACCGTGCCGCGGTGCTGTATTTGTGGCAAGTCCTGCAAGATGCCATTTCAGAATTCGGCGGCGAGATAAGCGGCATTGAAGGCTTAATTTAAATTACCCTGAATTGAATAATGATTTTTCTGCAAAATTGGATCAATCAAAATGTCATCTGCAACTGTCCGAGCCAAATCAATATTTGTAAGATGCTATTTTGCAGATTTTTTGATTAACAAGAATCTTGGACGGGTTTTGCAGTAAGCAGCATCGCTGCGCAAGTAAGTTGCACTTGCGTAGCGATGCTTTTCAGGTGAACCCTGAGCAAGATTGAAATGTATTTCAATCAAAGCGCAACACACCGTGGGTTAATCCAGACATAAAAGTTAACACTGTAAGTATTTAAGATATAAAGCATTTACCTTCAATATCTCGGTTAAAAAATTTTATCGTACTCAGATAAAGTGCAACAACAACGATCTAAGCATACATATCAATGATTCAGCTTTCTTTTACTTTAAGAGGATCGAACAATGAAACTGATTACTGCAATTATAAAACCGTTCAAACTTGATGATGTGCGTGAAGCACTCGCAGCGATTGGCGTACAAGGGATTACCGTGACTGAAGTCAAAGGTGCGGGGCGACAAAAAGGACATACCGAAATGTACCGCGGTGCAGAGTATGTGGTGGATTTCCTACCCAAAGTTAAAATCGAAATTGCACTCGACAATTCAACACTTGACCAAGCCATTGAAGCGATTAGTAAAGCTGCCGCAACAGGCAAGATTGGTGATGGCAAAATTTTTGTATCCCATCTGGAACAGATAATTCGGATTCGTACAGGCGAAACTGGCGTGGATGCCTTATAGATTTGCACTTGCATTGCCGAGTCAGACTGGTTTTACTGTTTTATATGTTTTTCTCATAGTGAAAGGCTTCTTTTATCCATATTTATCTTAGTTGGTATTTATCTCATCAGAGAAAATAACGTGGGGCAATAAAAGAAGCCTGCTCAATTCCTATTTTGGCATATTTAAATTTTCTGGCTTTATTGAGTATAAAAAAATGAACTGGTTAGCTGCTGCACCAACCCTTGAGCAGGGCAACATTCGCCTTGAACCACTGAGCATCGAACATTTGCAAGGTCTGATTACCGCCACACAAGATGGTGAACTGTGGAATATTCGCGTCACCTCTGCTCCACATCCCGATCAGGTTGCAGCCTATATCGAACACGCCTTGCAACAGCGTGAACAGCAACAACGCCAAGCCTTTGCGATCATTAACACGCAAACAGGCAAAGTACTTGGAACAAGCAGTTATCACGATATTGTGCCAAATATTCGACGTCTTGAAATTGGTTATACATGGTATGCCGCTTCAGCGCAGAGAACCCATGTGAATACCACCTGTAAATTTCTGCTGCTACGTCATGCTTTTGAAGATTTGGGCGCGCAGCTCGTGGGCTTTCGTACAGATAATTTCAATTACCGCAGCCAACGGGCAATTGAGCGTTTAGGCGCAAAAAAAGATGGTGTTTTGCGCCATCATCAACCGCGTAAAGATGGCACAGTGCGTGATACCGTCATGTATAGTATTCGCGCTGGAGAATGGACAGAAATCAAAGCACATTTGCAGGATTTATTGCAGAAAGCGTATTAACAATTTTGGGTATCAAAAAATGCCTCTGATACCTTATGTTGAAGCAATAAACTCACTATAAAGATGCCTTAATCCTCTTGCAAAGAGTTCCTCATCCCAAAGAGGATAAGGAACTTTTAATCATAATTTGACTGATGAAAAATATCTCAACCTGCTTTCTCAGGTTTCTATTCCATGTTAAATATCATCTTTCGGGTTTAATGGTGTTGGCAGAGTCAACTGGTAAAACGCCGCATCTAGCCAGCGCCCGAACTTAAAACCGACTTGTGGGAATGTCCCCGAATGTTCAAAACCTAAACGTTGATGCAAGGCGATGCTCGCCTGATTATTGGCATCAATACAACCAATCAGCACATGTACCTGTCCATGTTGTTTTGCGCGTTCAATCAGGGCTTGCAACAACAGTTTTCCCAAACCGCGCCCACGCTCTTCATGATGAATATAAATACTGTGTTCAACCGTATATTTATACGCAGGGAATGCACGGAAACTGCCCCAACTGGCAAAGCCGAGTAACTTACCTTCAATATCGGCTGCACCAATCACAGGAAAACCATGTTCACGTTTAGAAGCAAACCAAGTTTGAATCTGTTCCAAACTGCGCAGTTTATAATCATACAACGCTGTTGAGTTTAAAATCGCTTCATTAAAAATGTCTAAAATAGCTTGGGCATGCTCAGCTTCATTACATTCAATGAGTTGAATATTTTCACTTCTGTACATTACTTGTATTCCTATTGTCATTACATTTCACATACTGCGACCAAGTAACGTGCTTGATTGGCTGTGAAATTTTGAAAAACGATGGGTTGGTTCAGTTGAATCGACAGGCAATCACCTTGTTGCAAGGTATAGCTCTGCTCACCACAGTGAATTTGCATTTCACCTTCTAACAGCCAAATCTGTTGATAAACTTTGACCTCACGTGGTACAAAGTCATAAGAAACCTGCGTATGTGCAGGAAAAGTAATTTCAGCCAGTTGCATCGGTGATGCCACACTCACAGGCGACAAATTACGTCGTAAATAACCCGATGCAGGATCACGCCATTGTTTCTGTTGCTCATAACGCAATAACGGTTGTGACTCACTGGTTGTTGCATCGAAGACAAATAGACTCGCCAATGAAACATCCAAAGCGGCAGCAAGTTTTTCAAGAATCACTGCCGTAGGACTGGTTGCAGCACGTTCAATCAGGGAAATACTGGAGCGACTAACTCCACTTCGTGCCGCCAACTGATCGAGCGAATAGCCTTTGGCAAGACGTAGTTCACGAATATGCTGGGCGATATGCTGATTAATATCAGGTTGTTGTTCGCTCATACCCCTCCTCTTTATATTCAATATATTAGAATATAAATTTAATATATTAGAATTTAAAAAGCAGATGCAAGCAAATTTTGTATAGTTTTAATTTTGAAGTGCTTGTTAATGTCTTTAAAATGCTTAGGCTATTTAAATCACTAATAAACATCCATAAAAAAATCCTGCTAGATGCAGGATTTTGATATGAAAAATTAGAATTAGCCCGAATTTAATATAAAATTTATAGACATAATAAGATATGTAGAAACGTCAGTTGCATGTCCGAGGTCAGGACTACATTTTTAAAATATAGTTTTTCAATATATTAACACAATGATGGTCTTTGACCGAGTTTGCAACTGACAAATGGTTTTGCCTACTTTTCCCGAAAGAAAAGTAGGTCTAGCTGAAGGCTATTGCTGAAATATGAGTCAAACTAATAAGACTCTGTCATCATAGTTTATTTATTTTCAATATATTTAGGAAAAACGATCACCTAACTTAGATAAATTAACCTTTTGCTGTTCTTTTCAGTTTTTGTGGATCATCAAACGGTAAAGTATGCGTGATCGCATTGACTTCCAAACTGCCTTTAACCTGAATCTCGCGTCCTTGTACCGCATACGGGACATCAACACGGGCTAAAGCCACTGACTTCTTGCTGAGTGGTGAATACATACCACAAGTAATCACCCCGATTTGCGTATCGCCATCCCACAAGGTATCACCCATTTGCGCAGCTTGCTCACCTTCAAGCATCACCCCAAAAATCTTGATGCGCTCTTTACCTTGCAAGCGTTTATGTTCATAGCCACCGCGAAACTCACCCTTACTCGGTGAAACGGTAAAGTCAAGCCCAAGTTCCCATAAGCTATCGCCTGACTTGTCATTTTTAAATGGAAAATACTCAGAGTTATCATAAGGATAAAATAGCAAATAACTTTCAACCCGCAACCAGTCCAAGGTTACAAATGAACATGGAATAATGCCATACTTCCCACCTTTGTCTAAAATCGTATCCCAAATCAGCGGCGCATCCATTGCCTTGCAGAAAATTTCATAGCCACGCTCGCCCGTATAGCCTGTACGTGAAATCATCACGGGGCAACCAAACAGTTTGGTCTGAATATGGTGAAAATACGGCAAGTTGCGAATATCAGGGATATATTCCGCTAGAAAATCCACTGCCAATGGCCCTTGTAATGATAAATCATGCAAGTCATCATCAAACAGCACCGCGACTTGGCGACCTGTTGCTGAACGGGTCAGCATTTCCAGGCCAATCCCAGTGCCGTGTACCACCATAAAGGCATTCGGCCCTGTACGGTAAATCACGCAGTCATCAACAAATTTTCCTTCTTCATTGAGCATAGTGGCATACACCGACTTGCCTGGATAAAGCTTGGAAATGTCGCGTGAAGTGGCATATTCAAGCAAACTTTCTGCATGAGGCCCCACATAATGCACTTTTTTCAAGCCTGAAACGTCCATCAAACCTGCTTTGGTTCGAATCGCCAGATAATGCTCGGCAGTATCGCTGGCATAGGTCCATGCCGTACCCATACCATTCCAGTCTTCTAAATTTGAGCCAAGCTGGCGGTGACGTTCTGCCAGTGCTGAAATACGCCATAAATTTGCCATAAGTACTTTTCCTTCATTTTGTATCAATATCAATTCATTGTTAAATCGTGGTTTATTCTTGGTCGAACTGACTCAGCCACTGCACCAACGGTTCGCGGTAACGAGTAATGCCTTTGTAATCGGCAATCGACTCAGGCAAATCCCGAATCACCCGATGCAGGCGTTTTGCCCATGCGGGATTGGTGACCAGATCATTCAGGCTAATCAGATAAGTGCGGATGCTAAATAACAGCGCGTTGCTGCGTGCAAGGCGTGGCATCATTTGCAGCTCAACCCGTAAATGCACCAACTCACCTGCATTGTCCTTGGTCACTAAACCACGCTCATGCCCCCACAAGTGGTAAGTTTCCGAAGAGGTGTCCATACGCGGGTTAATGGTCATGGTCCAGTTGAGACGGCGATACGGATTCCCGACCTGAATGTTGAGCAAAAATTTCAGCGCCCGTTCAAACACACCTGCGTCATGTGCCAGTTTCGGTACGGGCGCATGCCACTGTTTAAAGCTCATGCCTGCATCAAAGTTCAGTGACCAGTCCGCAGGCCCTGTAATCATGCCTGCATCCATAAACAGATCGCCTTCACGCTGATCTAGCAAGGCAATATCTCCTTGCAACTGGCGTGAGATAAACTCAAATGCGGGTAGCGGCAGGCTTGAGTCATCACCAAACTGAAAATGCACATCGATATTCATCGGGCGGTTGATCCAGTGCCACGCCTTGCCCTGCCGTTCCAAGTGAAAATGTTCAGGATAATCTGCCGACAAATGCAACATTGCCATTTCCAGAAAATCCCACGCTGCCTGTTGCATATGTGGCAACACAATGCAGCGTTTCGGGTCATTTTTCAGGGTCAAGGCACGCTCATTCACCTCGGTCAGGTAATGCTCGTCAATGTCAAACCAGTGTTCAAAGATCGTTCCTGGTTTAGATAATGCAGGCTCGATATTCACCGAATACATGTAACTGTCTTCAGGAAACGGAAATGGAAAACGTGCAATGGCTTTGGCACTGTTGTGATAATGAAACTGATCACGCATATTTTCCACGGGGTTAAATTGTACGGTCATGGCAGTTCTCCTATAGCTCAAGCTCAATACGACAGCCCTGTTTGCCTCGTGACACGCATGGCATCAACAATTGCTCACGTTCCTGTGGGTTTAAATAATGGTCATGATGCTCAACATCACCTGTATATTGGGTCGCACACTGTCCGCACACGCCACCACGACATAAACTGGTCACGGGAATCTCGTGTTTTTCCAAGGCTTCAAGCAGGCTGTAATCACTCGGAACTTCGATTTCCTGTTGGCTTTGAGTGAGATAGGCTGTAAATGCTGCACCTGCCGCAGGCGCTGCAAAAGCTTCGGCATGAACGCGCTGCTTTGACCAGCCCAATGTTTGCGCTGCATCTTGTACCGCCTGAGTCAGACGTTCTGGGCCACAGACATAAACATGGCTGTTTAAACTTTGTTGCTGCAACAACTGCATCACATCCAAACGGCGCGCAGTTTTTGCAGAATAAATATGCACCTGCTCAGGAAATAACTCGGTCAACAGTGTTTCATAGGCATTACTGATTTGATCGCGGCAGGCGTAGTGCAGCTCAAAAGCTTGACCTGTATGCATCAGCTCGCGGATATGTGCCAAAAATGGCGTGATCCCGATGCCACCCGCAATAAACACATGCTTGTGTGCCTGTGAATGCAGGGCAAATAAATTCAACGGCGCGGAGATATTCAACACATCGCCAATCATGACCTGTTCATGTAAAAAGCGAGAGCCTCCACGCGAGTCATCTTGCAGGCGCACCGCGATTTTGTAGTAATCATCGTGTGCGGGGTCATTGGTCAGTGAATAGGCATTACGCAATATCCGATCTGGCAAAGGTAACTGCACCACCACATGGCTGCCAGAAGAAAATGCAGGTAAAGGCTGATCCAGCGCCTCTAAAGTAAATTCACGAATCAATGGTGTGACTTGCTGAATATCGCGCACACGCACAGGAATTAATATAGACATACGCCCTCCGCTTGCATCGGTTGATCAGGGTTGGCACATACCCCCATATACGCACCCAAACGCTCGGAAAAATGAGTGCGAATCAGCAAATACACACCGCAATGCTCGCAACTGCAAAATTCTTCGGCAGTCGTGGTTTGTGTTTCACCGCAATGTACGCAGTAAACTTTTTTGAGTTCAGGCTGGGTTCGTACCTGTTGGATTTCATCTTTCATCAAGCCTTGTGCCATCAAGCTTTGCGTGACTTGCCATAAAAAGATTTCATCGCCACACAGCACCACATGTAGGCCTGCATGTGCCTGTTGCAACTGGGCTGTGAGTTCATCTGAAAATGCCTCTGAAGTTGCAAGCAATGTCGGAAATGCTGCAAACTGTTCAGCCAGATGCCGTGCTTCTAATGTATTGGCTTGCTGTAAAATCAACAGATATTGCCCGTGTACAGGTTTGAGTTCCTGTGCCTGCCGATAACTCGGAGTGCTTTGCATTACCTCTTGCATGGCAGTTACTCCAGTAAATAAATTAATATAATCAAATATTTAAATTATTTAATTCATTCAATCAATTCCCTTTAAAACATACCTCTAAGGGGGTAATGCAAGTTCGTGGAGTTTTAAAAAGCAAAAAGCCAGTCAATTTGATGACTGGCTTTGAAAGAGTTTAATACTTTTAAGATTTTTATAAATGATGTCGATGATTTGAAAGGCTTAAGATCAAAGACTGCTCATAGCGGAGTCTTACCTTTTATAATCCTATGATTGGAGCTCATCCGTTCTTTTGTTTTGGCAAAAGAACCAAAACCATTTGTCATCCACAAAACCTGTTCAATATCCGCATCTATTTAATTACATCGCAAAAACAATATATTATATAAACCACGCAGGTTGTGGATGACGTTCTGCACAAGCAAATATCAAGGATAATTACATACAACGAATTAGTTTTTACCAATTAACTTGAGTCAATATCAAATTGATAAAAACAATAAGATACATGGAAACGTCAGTTGCATGTCTGAGGTCAGGAGTATATTTAAAAAATGCTGTTTTTCAATACATTAAAACAGTGATGGTATTTGACCGAGTTTGCGACTGACAGATGGTTTTGCCTACTTTTCCCAAAAGAAAAGTAGGTCGAACCGAAGGTTGATGCTGAAATATGAGTCAAATACATCATACTCCATCATCACTATGCAATAACTTTCAATATCCTAAGCATAAGTTTACAGAGACACTTAACCTACCCCACTTTTTTCTGCGGCACTTCTGGCGTATCTGTCAGGTAAGCTTCAAGCGAATCATCAAGGGCATCCAGCCACGGCGTATGATGCGGTGCTGCCAACGTGCCTGTAATCGCTGAACGATAAATATGATCACGGAAAGTCATGATGTCTTCTTTTTTATGTTTTTTCCATTCAAGGAAAATTAAACGCATGGCTTCAATATCAAAAGTTGGATAATCGGTGGCTTCTATCAGCTCCAGAATATAATCGCCCTGAAACTTATACATTTGTGCAGCGTCAGTCAGGGTCTTTTCCTCTTCATGCCATGCTAAAGTATGTGCCTGCATTTCTGATAAACTAGGCAAAGCCATACGGTTTAAAATAATATCGCGCACATACCATGCCTGCGCATCAAACATATTGAAGGTATACCATTGGTCTTGCATGCCCAAATAAAACAGTTTCGGATTTTTTTCCCAAACTACGCCTTTATACAAACCCAGTGGATACAATCGGTTATCGGTTTTCAAACGAATGGACTCTGCCATAAACGGGAAATGATGCAGATAACCTGTACATAAAATAATGGCATCAACTTCGGCACTTGTACCATCAGCAAAATAAGCATGCGTTTGATCTACACGTAATAATTTCTGACGTTCTGACCAGTTTTTTGGCCATTTATAACCCATCGGGCTATTACGGTAACAACTAATAATCTGTTTTGCGCCATATTTGTAGCATTGTGAACCGATGTCTTCGGCAGAATAGCTACTGCCCACGACCAATACGGTTTTATCTTTAAATTCCAAAGCATCTCTAAAGTCATGTGCATGTAAGATGCGCCCGCCAAAACTTTTGAAACCTTCATATTCTGGGACTTTTGGCGTTGAAAAGTGCCCGCTGGCGACCACGACATAATCAAAGATTTCGGTATACACTACATCTTGATTATGGTCATGCACACTCACTGCAAACTGCTGAGTCTGTTCATTAAACTCAATATGACGCACGGCACTGTTAAAACGTACATAACGGCGTACATTGGCTTTTTCGACTCGCCCTTTAATATAATCCCAAAGCACTGCACGTGGAGGATATGAGCCAATCGGTTTGCCAAAGTGTTCATCAAAACTATAATCAGCAAACTCCAGAGCTTCTTTCGGGCCATTTGACCACAGGTAACGGTACATACTGCCATGCACAGGTTCACCATTTTCATCGATCCCTGTGCGCCATGTATAGTTCCATAGCCCCCCCCAATCTGCCTGTTTTTCAAAACAAACGATTTCAGGAATATCTGCGCCTTTGGCTTGAGCAGACTGAAATGCTCTTAATTGCGCCATCCCACTTGGCCCTGCACCTATAATTGCAACTCGCGTCATAGCTTTATCCCCATGTGATTTTATTAAAAGAGTTAAAGTGTAGAAACACTATGCAATTAACATAGGACGAAGTCTGTGATCGTGAAATTCCTAAGATGGAGTAACACAAATGGGATACCGTGAAATAACGCTTAAATTTTGCAATAAAAAACCTGTCTAAAAAGACAGGTTCAATCAAAAAATTTGCGCCATTGCAATGCCAATCAGTTGCTGACTGGACTCACGTGAAGCAACATCAACAACACTTTTGCTCACCTCAAGCCCAGCTTCACTGAGTATTTTGGCTGTGGCTTGAACATTGTCGAGTTTTAAATCAGCAAGTACGATATGTTTACCTGTACTGAGACGTCGGGCAAATGAATTTGATTAATCCAAACATTGCTCATCAACAAAACAGGCCCGTTATATCATCGACTTAAGAACATTATCTTTCACAATAAAGTGATGAAATAAAGCTGCACAGGCATGCAATCCGACAAGTGAAACAAATACGTTCCCCAACACTTGATGAATATCACCTAAATAAAAATCACCATATAAACTTTCAATGACATATACATTTTGCCCCAATAGTGAATAACTATCCGCAATACTCGACAAGGCAAGATATCCTGAAACAGGCACAATCATGAGCAACGCATATAAAAGCACTTTGACTGTTTTAAATAGAAAATTTTGTAGTTTATTGATGATTTCATTTTTTGGAAAATCTTTATGTAACAGTAGGAAAGCGATACATCGCAAACAAAATAAAACAAATACAGTTCCGCCAGAAAGAAGATGAATTGTTCCAAGTTGAGGGTCTTTTAATGGGTTCCCACTGGTAATATAAGCTGTCGCAACAGCAATCAAGGTAATCCAGTGAATAGCCATCATAGTTCTAGGATATTTTTTAATCATGGTGATTTCTTAAATGCAACATTTGTAGTTGGATTAAATCACGGGCAATATCCGAATAACATTCGCTTTAATAAAAAATACACAAATTAAAGGCATATCAGCTTAATTCTTAAGGGTTTCTTAGGATTGAACTGGTTGTGAACGCCAAATAATTCCCTCAACTGCCAAAATCATATCGCTCTCTGAGTAAACGCCCCAACCAATGTCCTGTACCCACACCACACGCTCTCCATCGGGCAATATTCGATAGATCACATTGAATAACTCTTTCTGATTCAGTGCATCTTGTACCGCAGACCACACTGAAGGTGCATCTTCAGGGTGAATCATTTGTCCATAACGTGGCGTATTGAGTAATTCTGCAGGTGTATAGCCTGTCACATCGAAACAGCCATCACTGATGTATTCCATGGTCCAGTCAAAATCATTGCGGGAACGGTACAACATCATCGGCAAACGCTTGATCAGGTCATTGAGACTACGCTGCTGTGCCGATTGTAGATATTGTCGTTTAATTTTTTCAGTCTGATCAGACAAAAGCAGACACCAGAAATGCTGCTGACTATCGGGCTGACTCAGCAAATAATTTGCCGAGAGCTCAAACCAGCGTAAGTTTTGCTGGGCATCCATCAGGCGGATGCGACAGCTTTGAGTCAACTGTGACGAGCTGAGCAGGCTTTTGAGTTGATAAACATCTTCGGGGTACAGCCATTCGGTCAAACCCTGCCCATCAGTGTGGCTAAATTGCTGCCAGATGATATTACTTTTATAGATATTCAGGTACTGATCAACAATCAGGACTACTTCGGCAAAACAGTCAAATACAGGCGACCAATACGTTTGTAGTAGTTGCAACGGATAAACTTGGGCGGGACGACGAAACAGTTTCAGCATAGTCACCTCAGCTCCGCAATGATTTGAGATGTTGATGCGCCCACACCGACAACTCCAAACGTGAATGTACATTCAGTTTGCGCAGCAGGCTTTTGACGTAGACTTTGACCGTACCATCACTAATGCCGAGTTCACGCGCGATCAGTTTATTGTTCAGCCCTTTCGCAATCAGCAACAAGGTTTCTTTTTCTCTTGCGGTCATATCCGCGAGATCTTGCTGTTCTTGCTGATCGATTTCCCAAGATTCAGTTTCACTGAGCTGAGGCTGCACACGGCGCACTTGTCGCGCCAGAATATTTACACCTTGCCCATGTAAAATGATCTGTCCATCCAAGACATCATGCAGCTTTTGTAAAATCACTTCAGGCAATGTGTCTTTGGGCAAAAAACCATTTGCTCCCAGTTGAATCGCATCAATCACCACCTGCTCATCTTCACAAGCCGTTAAAATAATCACTTTTAACTCCTGATCACTCTGGCGAATATGCTTTAAAATCTCCAAACCTGACTCATTTGGCATTTGCAGATCGAGCAGTAGCACATCGGGATATTGCTCGGGTAAATCCTGCAAAAAATCTGCACCTGACGCATATTCGGCAAGTACAACATAGCCTTGTTCCTGCCGAATAATATCGGCAACACCACGGCGAAATAGTGCATGATCATCGACAATACTGACTTTACACATGGGCATATTCCTCTAATGTTGTTCTAAATGCAGTATGACGCAGGTGCCTTGCGGTGAATTGGCAACAAAACGTAGTTCTGCACCAATGCGTTCCGCCCGCTCCTGCATGATTTCCAGACCAAAACTGTCACTGCGTTTGTTCTTTAACTGAATGCCACGTCCGTTGTCGCAAATACAGATTTGCAATGCTCCTGAAACCAGATATTCAATGCGTACCTGCGCGCTTGAAGCATGTGAATGTCGCACGACATTGCTCAGGCTTTCCCGAATAATGTAGAGCAGCTGCATGGCATATTTGGCACTGACGTTCAGATGTGCTACACGATTGTCCAGTTCAAAGGAAATGCTGGACTGATGTGCAAATTCATCCATGACTTTTTTTAGTGCCGAAGCAAAATCCAGTTCTTGATAGGCCAAACGTGAAGCCGTGATCAATTCACGCGTTTGCTGATAGGCATAATGGGTATAACTGGCAAGATCTTCACTCAGTGGTAACAGTGCGCTATAACTCGGCTGATTTTTACACAGGCTATGCAGTTGTGCCGACTTCAGGCGTAAAAAACCCAGTACCTGTGCAATACTGTCATGCAGTTCTGCAGCAAATTCACGGCGCTCTTTGAGTAAAATTGCCTGCCGTTTTTGTTGCTGTTCTATCCAGTACTGAAAGCCTTGTTGCAAGGCATCGTCAAGTTGTTGTAAATGCGGCTGGAGGCTGCTTTCTATCGCATTGGTCTGTTGTACATACAAACGCCACACCACCATTTCTTGTCCAAGTAACAACAAGCGCGCCTGATGGTTCTGAATCTGTAGCAAATTCTCAACTTGCGACTGTGCATAGTAGGTCTGATTTAACAGCACAGACTGGATCTGGTTTAAATCTTGTCGTTCAAGTTGTGTACTTTGGGCATGGTAAATAAAACATTCCTGTGTAAATGGATAGCACAACACAAAGCACAGTTTTGGTACATGTTGCATTGCAAAAGTGCTGTCGAGTTGTTGTTGCAGATCATGCAATAGCTCAGGCAATTGTTCATTAGGCTGCTCAACACGGGCAATATTCAACATCAGTCTGAGCAATATCACCTCAAATTGTGCGGCCAAAAGCTGCTGTTGCAGCGAGGTTTCTGCTACATCTACACCGATTCGACGCTTTTGCCATACCTGCGACAAAGACTGCCAAACTTTCATGGTCGTTCCGTATCGTATTGCCCAATCCACTGCATTTTTGCCCCATTTTATTCTTCATAGTTATAAATTTTGAGCATTATTCATGCCAAAATCCGTTTTTACCTCATTGTGAGTAATCATTCTGGGCAATTGTGATCTGTTTTTGAACTGGCGATATTGAAACTCATCCAGGCATGACAACAGGCAAATGAGCGTGTGGTGATGCAAGTGAGGACAACAGCGCAAAGGCAATGCATATGGGCAATTTATCACAGCATCTTTCAGTCGAAACTGAGCAGTTTTTTCATTTACAAGCAGCTCTGCAACAGGTTCAGTTACGGGTTGATCCACAATCAGCAGCAATATTTGAACTCGACGCTCAAGATGACTTAGAACTGAATCTTCCAGCAGGTCAAGGCATAGAAATCTTGGTGCGAAATGCACAAGGTAAAATCCAGTTACCCTTACTGCAACTGGTCAGCCCAAATGGCATTATCAGCATTGGAACAGCAGTACAAACGCTTGAACAACTTGTGCAACAAGACAGCGTTGCTCAGCGTCTTGAATACCAGTTACAAAAATTCAAGATTGCTCAAACTGATTTAGACGTGGTGCTACGTGTTCAGCACACTGAGCACGTTCGTTTTCATGCGCCTGAACCCCTTTCCGTGATTGTGCTCAATACAGGCAAAAATATGCAGGTCGATCAGCAGGATGCCATCGACGAAGTTCAAGTGATGATTCATAAAGCCAAAGCCCAAACTGAATACTTACCTGCACCACTGGCACAACCGATTCAGGAGATCCGTATCAGTAAAGCCAGTGCCAAAACCTATCGCGTGAAAGCGGGACAATGGATTCAGATTATTGATGTTTCGGGAAAGCAGTGCTCGGACTTTTTAGCGTTTGATGCCAACGCACTGGCTCAAGGTCAGGAAATTGGGCTGGATGCGGTAGCAACACGCACAGTACTGGGTCACAGCACCCCAAGCCCAGGCATTCACTCACGCTTTTATGGCACAGACATGCAAGCCTTAGTCGAAGTAGTTCAAGACACTGTGGGACGACATGACATGTTCCTGACGGCATGTAGCCCGAAATTTTATGAAGACAGTGGCTACTTTGGGCATCTCTCTTGTACTGACAACTTTAACCGTATTTTAAATCCACTCGGCTTGACTCCTAAAGCCGCATGGCCAGCCATTAATTTTTTCTACAACACTCAAGTTGAATCCTGCGGCAGCATCAGCATGGACGAACCGTGGTCACGTGCGGGCGACTATATTTTACTGCGCGCCCACAAAGACCTGCTCTGTGCATCATCCGCCTGCCCCGACGACATTGACCCATCCAACGGTTGGGTTCCCAGCGACATTCATGTGCGAATTTATGCCGAATCCGAGCAATTCCTACGTTCCCAACTGTACCGTACCCATCCTGAGGAGATGCCCCGCATGACCAAACAAAGTGGCTTTCATTCGCGTATTGCTGCCCTGACTTCGCACCTCGTTGAATATCATGGTTATTGGGTGGCTGATGAATATCATGGTTGGGGCGCAAAAGCCGAATATCTGGCGTGTCGTGAACGTGTCGCGATGATTGACCTTACCGCTTTACGCAAATTTGAAATTACAGGCCCAGATGCTGAAAGTTTCTTGCAATACATGCTCACTCGCAATGTCCGCAAACTGGCGATTGGTGAAATTGTCTATTCTGCGATTTGCCTTGAAACAGGCGGCATGCTGGATGACGGCACGATTTTCCGTTTGGGCGAAAACAACTTTCGCTGGGTCTGTGGCGATGAATACACAGGTACATGGCTGAAACAAAAAGCCCAGCAACTCGGATATCGGGTCAGTATTCGACATTCTTCAGATCAAATTCACAATGTTGCCGTTCAAGGGCCAAAAAGCCGTGAACTGCTCAAACAACTGATCTGGACACCTGAACATCAACCCAACCTCGAACAACTGGCATGGTTCCATTTCACGCTCGGACGCTTAGGCAATGCCCAAGGCATTCCCGTCATGGTGTCACGCACAGGTTATACAGGTGAGCTGGGCTTTGAAGTGTGGTGTCATCCGACTCATGCTGAACAGGTTTGGGATGCGATCTGGTCGGCTGGACAAGCCTTTGAGATTGCACCAATGGGTTTTGCCGCACTGGATATGCTCCGAATCGAAGCCGGTCTGATTTTTGCACAACATGAATTTGATGCACAGACCAATCCATTTGAAGCAGGTATTGGTTTTACCGTTCCCTTAAAAAGTAAAGAAGAAGACTTCTTGGGTAAACAGGCGATGCAAAATCAGACCGCGCAAAGTCGACATAAATTGGTGGGCTTAATCTTGGAACAAAATGAAGCTGCCGAACACGGCGATCTGATTTATGTCGACCGCTACCCTGTTGGTGTCGTCACCAGCGCCACGAATTCACCTTTACTGAAAAAGCAGATTGCGCTGTGTCGGGTTGCTCCGCAATACGCCAGTGCAGAGACCACTTTAGAGGTTGGCAAACTCGATGGGCAAAAGAAACGCCTGAAAGCCAAAGTGGTCAATTTACCGTTTTACGATCCTGAGCGCACACGAGTTCGCGCCTAAGTTTTTTAATTCTCCTGATTGCCGAGTGTGAACTGGGCAATCTGCAAAAAATGGATGTTTTGTTTCGGCAAAACGCAACGTATTGTGATCATTACACGAGGAGAGAAATATGAATATTCGTTCTATTTCGAGCTTAGTATTGGGTTGTTTATTGTTGTCGCCACACTTTGCACAGGCAGCAGAAACAGCAACATTGAACCAAACATCGACCTCATGGGTCATGACATCGATTGTCTTTGTCATGATTATGTTTATTCCAGGGTTGGCTTTGTTTTATGGCGGCATGCTGCGCAGTAAAAACGTACTGTCGATCTGTACCCAGTTTTTTGCTTTTGCAGGCATTATCGGGCTGATGTGGATTACCCATATTTACAGCATGATTGTCGATACCACAGGCATGCATGATGGTACGTTTAATCTTGCCAGTTTTGTCGGTGGTTTCGACAAAGCCTTTATGCATGGTGTTACCGATCAGTCGTTAATGGGCGATATTCCTGAATATGTGACCTCAGTCTTTGGCATGACTTTCGCCATGATCACCCCTGCGATTGTGGTCGGTGGCTATGCAGAGCGTATGAAGTTTAGTGCAATGGTCATTTTTGTGATTTTATGGACAACGATTGTTTATGCACCTATGGCACACATGGTCTGGGGCGGTGTCGGTTCTGCCATGCACAACTGGGGTGTACTGGATTTTGCAGGCGGGACAGCCGTACATATCAATTCAGGCATTGCTGCACTGGTTGGTGCGATGATCATTGGACGTCGTAAAGACTGGAAAACCCAAAATATTGCCCCACACAACTTGGTCTACACCTTCATTGGTGCGGGTTTACTCTGGGCAGGCTGGTTTGGTTTCAATGTCGGTTCGGCACTGGCAGCCAATGCAAGTGCTGGCTTAATCATGATGAATACCCAAGTTGCAGCTTGTGCAGGCATTGTAGGCTGGATGATCATTGAAAAAGTTCTCGATCGACACACCACGTCTTTAGGACTTGCTTCTGGCGCAATTGCGGGCTTGGTCGGTATTACTCCAGCAGCCGCTTATGTTGGCGTATTTGGCGCAGCAGCAATCGGATTGATTACAGGCATGGTCTGCTTCTATGCGGTTACTCGTCTTAAAAATGTGCTCAACATTGATGACTCACTTGATGTCTTTGCTTTACACGGCATTGGCGGCATGGTCGGTGGAATTTTGACTGGTATTTTTGCCTCACCATTATTGGGTGGCAATATCACGGGTCTTGATTTTGGTACACAGTTTATTGCGCAAGTGATTGGGATTATCGTGACTGTCGTCTATAGCGCAGTCTGCACATGGGGCATTTTCAAAGTGATCGAACTGACTGTCGGCCTACGTGTTTCACATGAAGAAGAGGAAAAAGGTCTCGATCTAAGCGATCATAACGAACGCGCTTACAACTAAACATTTTAAATACTTTCCCAATCGGGCAGAAGTACAGCTTCTGCCCGATTTTTTGCGCCAATTGATTGCAATTCCCTACAATTTAAACGTGTTTATGCACATTTTTTGTTCACAATACATCTCTGTTTCTTCATCGCGATAAGATTATCTATTAAAAACAAACCTTTGATTTATCAATCGTTATATTAAATTCACTTTTCATAAAATTTGGTACAAGAATTGCTTATAACTAAAATGAAATTAATATTCTCTAAAAGAATATTAGAAAAACCACATATTTGAATTTTTAAAATCGCATCTTCGCCTAATTTTTTGCATACAGGAAGGATCTATGATTTCCCGTTCTCTGGTTAAATTGGCTTTGGGGAGCCTGCTATTTACCCCTGTCTACGCATTTGCTGCCGATGCACCCTTCGATGCTGCATCTACGGTTTGGGTCATGATCTCTGCCATTTTGGTACTGATCATGTTTATTCCAGGCTTGGCACTATTTTATGGTGGCATGATTCGCGCTAAAAATATCCTGTCGATTTTTTCGCAATTCTTTGCCATCGCTGCTGTTGTCGGGATTTTATGGGTGAGTTTTGTATATAGCTTGGTTGCCGATACCACAGGTATGACTGAAGGCTCGCTGAATTTGTACAGTTTTGTTGGTGGCTTAAGCAAAGCTTTTATGCATGGAATTAGCGAGAAAACACTCATCGCAGGTGTACCCGAATATGTTATCGCTGTATTTGGGATGACCTTCGCCATGATTACACCTGCCATTGCTGTAGGTGGCTACGCTGAACGCATGAAATTCAGCGCTGTGGTTTTATTTGGGGCATTTTGGCTGATCTTAGTTTATGGACCATTGGCACACATGGTCTGGGGTGGTGCAGGTGCAATCATGCACAACTGGGGCGTACTCGACTTTGCAGGCGGTACAGCCGTACATATCAATTCGGGCGTTGCTGCACTGGTTGGAGCACTGATTTTAGGTAAGCGTAAAGGTTGGCCAACCGCGTCTATGCCGCCACATAACTTGGTTTTTACCATGATTGGCGCAGCACTGCTTTGGGCTGGTTGGTTCGGGTTTAATGTTGGCTCGGCACTGGCAGCCAATACAACAGCAGGCTTGGTTCTCATGACCACCATGATTGCAACTTGCGGCGGGATTGTCGGCTGGATGTTGATTGAAAAAGCCATGACAGGTCATGTTACTTCTTTAGGCCTCGCCTCTGGTGCTATTGCAGGTCTGGTTGGTATTACACCTGCGGCAGCTTATGTGGGCGTGTTCGGCGCAATTGCTATCGGTCTCATCACCAGCGTTTGCTGTTTCTTTGCAGTGACAGGTCTAAAACGCAAATTTGGTTTTGACGATGCTCTTGATGTCTTTGCCTTACACGGGATTGGCGGTATGGTTGGTGGCGTTTTGACAGGTATTTTCGCTGCACCAGCTTTAGGCGGTAACATTGCCAATTTGGTTATTGGCTCTCAAGTTGTTATCCAGCTCATGGGAATCGGTTTGACAGTGGTGTACTGTGGTTTCTTCACATGGTTAATTCTGACTGTCATTGATAAAACCATCGGCTTACGCGTCAGCACCGAACAAGAACAGCAAGGCCTGGATGTGAGCGATCATAATGAAAAAGCCTATAATCCTTAATTGCTTATTGTAATCGGCTATGCCACACTCAAGCCAACATCCGCAGTTGAACACTGCGGATTTTTTGTCTGAGGTTTTTGCACATTTAAGGATCACCGCATGTACGTTCCTGCACAGTTTGAAGAAAAGAATTTAACTGCTTTATACGATTTAATCAGCAATAACGCGTTGGGCTGTCTGATTACCCAGCAAGACGGTTTGCTCGATGCCAATCATATTCCCTTTGAACTCTGTACAGAAACCCAAGGCTTAGGTGTTCTTAAAGCCCATATTGCCCGTGAAAATCCACTGTTTCAGCAACTCCAAGATCAAGATGAAGTCTTGGTGGTATTCCGAGCTGATCAAGGTTATATTTCGCCCAACTGGTATCCTGAAAAATTACAGCATCATCGTACTGTCCCAACATGGAATTATCGTGTGGTGCATGTCCGTGGCAAAATCCGTGTTCATGATGACGAAAAATTTCTACGCGGCTTATTGGCACGCTTAACCCGCCAACATGAAGCAACTCAGCCAGAGCCGTGGAAAATGTCGGATGCGCCCGCAGACTACATTGCCGAAGAGCTCCGCCATATTGTTGGTATCGAAATTCAGATTACTGATCTTCAAGGCAAATTCAAAATCAGTCAGAACCGTTCGGTTGAAGACCGCCAAGGCGTGGTCAAAGGGTTGGCTGAACAAGGCAATCTGGCTTTGTCACAGTCTGTGCAAAGCACATTGTCAGAGTAAATTTAGTCAATAAAAAACTCTCTGGCGTTTTGATGCTAATCAATTAAGGAGCTTTACAATAAGCGCCTTAATTTTTAGATATTCACTCCAAAGCCTGACTTTAAAAGCATATTAATGGGAAGCCCTGCCTCACAAGAAAAACCCTTGTCAAAGGCGCTGCCGAAAATCACAAAACATTTACAGTTCAAAAAGAAAATGCCAGTCAGCTTCTTCACTGACTGGCATTAGTCTAAACCTTAGAAAATTTTTGATGTGTTGCTTATGCAGCAACCGTTGCGGGCACACCACTATGGAAGCGGAAAGTATCATCAGGATCTAAGATCAGGTTTTTTTCAACTTCGCGAATATGTGCAATACGCTCCTGAATATCTTCTTCAGGTTTTTTCATTTTTGCAGTTTTTGCAACATCAAGTGCAAGCGCCAAATAATCTTCGTAATGACGTGACTCTGACTTGAGCAAATAGCGATAATAACGCCCTAATTCTTCATCAACCAGTGGCGCTAAAGCATAGAATCGCTCACATGAGCGTGCCTCTACAAATGCCCCGATAATCAGAACATCCACCAGTGCTTCAGGCTCGTAAGTGCGGATTTCTTTGCGTAGACCACCCGCATAACGCCCTGCACTCACGGCTTTCCATTCCTGACCACGCTTTGCCATGAACTCTAACACTTGTTCATAATGCAGCATTTCTTCACGTACCAGCTGTGCCAGTTTCACCTGCAAATCGGTAAAAAAGCTATAACGGAACATCAGATTCATCGCTGTTCCAGCAGCCTTTTTTTCACAGTTAGCATGATCTTGCATCAATAATTCTAAATTATTCAATGCTTCATCTAACCATGCTTTAGGAGTTTCACAGCCTAAAAAACCGATGACAGGCTGCATCAATTCATCATAATCTGGCGTTGACATTATGCACTCGCTGCCTGAATTGCGGCTTTCATTTGTTGTACTGCTTGTTCCAAGCCCACAAATACGCTGTCTGCAATAATCGAATGTCCAATGTTCAATTCATGAATTTGTGGAATTGCAGCAATCGGTGCCACATTTTCCAGATTCAAACCATGTCCTGCATTAACAACTAGACCTTTTGATGCAGCATATTCAGCACCCTGAATAATACGTTGCAATTCATGTTGCTGTGCTTCTGGCGTTTCTGCATCAGCATAAGCACCTGTATGCAGTTCAATCGTTGGTGCACCACAGGCTACTGCTGCATCAATTTGTGCAAAATCAGCATCAATAAACAAAGACACATCACAACCAATTGCGGTCAGTTCTTGGGTAGCTGCTTTGACATGTTCAAAGTTTCCAACAACATCCAAACCACCTTCTGTGGTCAGTTCTTGACGTTTTTCAGGTACAAAGCAAACATGATGTGGCTGAATCTCTTTGGCAAATGCCACCATTTCATCAGTTACGGCCAATTCCAAATTCATACGTGTCTTCAATGCTGGGCGCATGCGACGCACATCATCATCTTGAATATGACGACGATCTTCACGCAAATGCAAGGTAATTCCTTCTGCACCTGCCTGCTCACAAATCAGTGCAGCTTTGACAGGATCAGGATATTGAGTTCCGCGGGCTTGTCTTAAAGTCGCGACATGGTCAATATTTACACCCAGTAAGGCAGCCATAACGTATTTCCTATTTAGTTCTGAACTTGACGATGCTGTATCCACAACTGACGACTTTTTAAGGGTCGATCACCCAAAAGTGCGGTTATCATTTGTCGGTAAAGCTTGGTGAGACATTGTAACTGCTGTACAGAAAAATCCCCACCCTGAATATGTGTTTGCATGCTTAAAATTAGCTCGCCTTGCAAACTTGCTGAACTTCGACTGACGACGGGCAAAAAACCTTCTGTCAGTTGAAATTGATAATGTGCATTCGGCAGCACATCATTTTGATTAGCATCTTTTGAAAAATCGATTGCATAGCCTAATTCTTGTAATAACACATGCTCAAATTGACGCAAAATCTGCTTTAAAAATAGAGGTTTTTCTGCTTCAGCTCGCAGATTTAAATGCTGTAAATTTTGGACTGCCGATGCATATTGCAAAAAACTCTGCGGCAAGGCTTCTTCTAATGGGCAGAGTCGTAAAATAAGCTCATTCAAATAAAAACCACAAAAGAAAGCATCCCCTTGAAAAAAAATCGGTTGGGACTGAATTTCCAAATGACTAAAGTTTTTTAATTCTGATTTTCCAGAAGCCTGTAAACGCAATGGCTGATATTGTGGCGGCGAATTTTGTCGCAATACGCCATCTATTCGCCCATATTCTTGACTAAAGATATGAACAATCTGACTACGTTCGCGGTATTTTCGGTGATGAATGAGATACCCATGTAAGACTTCATTGCGCATGAAACTGTTTAATTTTTCTCTTGATCTTTTTGTTTATCTTGATCTTTTTGTTTATCTTGTTCTTTCTCTTTGTCATCATCTCCATCTGGAGTCACAGCACGTACAACTGCTGCTGTGCCTTTGACCACACCTTTGGTGGTCTTGTAGGCAATCTCGACGGGAACAGTCACCAAGCTCGTAATACAGCCCTGCAATAAAATCACAGCAGCCAAAATTATTCCTACTCGCATCATGCTGTTCCCCTTATGGTAAAACGATTAGATATCGCTATAACCTAGACTTTTCAATGCACGTTCGTCATCTGACCAGCCGCCTTTGACTTTCACCCAAAGCGTGAGCATGATTTTTTGCTCGAACATTTTTTCCATGTCAACGCGCGCTTCCATACCAATACGCTTCAGCTTCGCGCCTTTATCACCAATCACAATGGCTTTTTGACCTTGGCGTTCTACAAAAATAGTCGCATCAATATAGGTACATGCTGGCTTTAAACGCCCAGTTTTTTCATGCACAGTTGGTTCTTCAGTACGAAAAGATTCAATTTGTACCGTTAAATCATAAGGCAACTCTTCACCGAGCTGGCGCATAATTTTTTCACGAATAATTTCACTCGCCAAGAAACGCTCAGAACGATCGGTAATTTGGTCTGGTGAATACAATGGTGCAGAAAATGGCAAATAGCTTTCAATGGTATTGCGTAACTGATCAAGGTTTGCGCCGCGCAATGCAGAAACAGGAACAATTTCTGCAAATTTCATGAGCTTAGCGCGCTCTAGAATAAGTGGCAACAATGATTTTTTATCTTCAAGTGTATCGACTTTATTGATGACCAAAATTACTGGCATTTGTGCATTTTGCAGTTTCTCTAACACCAAGTCATCATTTTGTGTCCACTTATACGCATCAACGACAAATAACACCAAATTCACATCACGTAGTGCTGAATGCGCAGCACGATTCATCATTTTATTGATGGCACGCACTTCTTTTTTGTGCATCCCTGGAGTATCTACATAAACCGCTTGCGATTTCTCACGCGTGTCGATTCCAATAATTTTATGACGTGTTGTTTGTGGTTTACGTGAAGTAATAGACAGCTTTTGCCCAAGCAAGTGATTCATTAATGTCGACTTGCCTACATTCGGACGACCAACAATTGCCACAAAACCACTTCGGAAGTCAGTAGGTATCGTGGCATTTTGTGAACTAAAAAATTGATTAATCAAATCAGAATCTTCAGGGTTCACAGATTGATCGTCTGGTTGATCAGATGACATCGTCATGCTGTTTTTTGCTCCAATAATTTTAAAATTTCAGCCGCTGCAGACTGTTCTGCAAAACGTCGACTGTTACCTTCGCCCTGTGTGATTGGAAAATCTTCCACCTTGCACACCACTCTGAAATGCTGATTAGGTGCATCACCTTGAATATCAGTCACTTCATAGACAGGTAAAGGTTTTTTGTGTGCTTGTAAATATTCTTGTAACCGAGATTTAGGATCTTTGAGTTGATCTGTTGGCTCAATATGACTGAAATAGGGTGTATACCATTTTAGAACAATTTTTTTCAGTACTTCCAAATCTGCACAATCGAGATAAATAGCACCAATAATCGCTTCGACTGTGTCGGCCAAAATAGACTCACGGTGATGACCGCCTGACTTTAACTCGCCTGTACTCATAATCATATACTGGCTTAATTTCAAATCATTGGCAATTTTTCCTAAAGCTTCCTGTCTGACCAGCGTTGCTCGCATCCGCGTCAGGCGCCCTTCATTTTCATACGGATAAGCATGATATAGGTAATGTGCAATCATCATTCCTAACAATGAATCGCCTAGAAATTCTAGGCGCTCATAGTTATGTTTATGACTCACGGATCGGTGAGTTAAAGCAAGCTGTAAGAGTTCAGGCTGCTTAAATTCATAGCCGATTTGCTGAGCTAAGCGAAAATTACTTAGCTTGGACTGTCCTTTGATCAAAATTTTTCTCGAAACTTAAAACTAAATCAATATTCAATAATAAATGGTTACGCACTTCATAGTGTTTTGCCACATGTAATTGTCCACCATCATTCGATACCTTGGCAATATCTTCGATCTTGAGATCATTGATATTGTTCATTGATAAGCGTTCTTCCATAGCTGACTGAAATTTGGCAGAACTTAAAGAAGGATTATCATCTAGAACAGATTGAATCTGCTTATTAATAATATGATCATCCCAATATGCTGGCCAAATTGCGACTACAACTTTTAGCACGATTGAAAAAATAATTAATGCCAAAAGAAAAGTGCTATACGATGCCCCACGTTGAAGTTTATGCATTTTTATTATCCAAGTTGATTTTAGTCAATTTTACCATTTCGGGAAAAACTTGGAAGATGCAAACCAGGTTCTTTGTGCATCCAGACATAAAAAGCACGACCTGTCAGATTTTCTTCAGGAACAAATCCCCAAAAACGACTATCGGCACTTTCATCACGGTTATCACCCATCGCAAAATAATGTCCCTGAGGTACAGTAACCTCCCAAGCTTTACCATCATTTTGCACAAAGGTTTTATTCAGATTGGCAACAAATGGAATTGCGCTTGCCTGATTAGCACTCATGGCATAATTATATTGCTCAACTAAAGGATCACGCCCTTCAAGATGGCGTACCAAATGCTTGTGCGTGCCTAATGTTTCGTAAGTATATTTGGCTTCAAATGAAGACAACTGGTCTTTGTCACGTTTAAACTGGGTTACAGTTGTTGCAACAGCCTGATTATTGATAAAGAGTTTACCGTCATGATAAGCCACATGATCGCCTGGCAAACCTACAACACGCTTGATATAGCTAATATTAGGTTGTAAAGGATAGCGGAAAACAATCACCTCACCACGCTGTGGCTCACCGACATTGATCACCTTTTTATTGATGAGTGGCAAGCGAATACCATAATCAAATTTATTCACCAAAATAAAATCCCCAGTTTCCAAGGTCGGCACCATGGAATCTGAAGGAATATTAAATGGTTCATATAAGAATGAACGTAAAATCAATACAACTGCCAGAACTGGCCAGAAGTCATAAGCCCATGTGACAATAAAATGTTCATTGCCTTTACCTTTATTCGCTCGCTGCTTTAATTTAACTTTGTCAAGTAACCAGACAAAGAACAAAATCAAGGTAACGGGAACGAGGATCAAATTAAAATCAAAATCCATGGACTTTTCCTAAAGACACTTACTTTTTATCGACTTGTAAAACGGCTAAGAAGGCTTCTTGTGGGATTTCAACATTACCCACTTGCTTCATACGTTTTTTACCTTCTTTTTGTTTCGCAAGCAATTTTTTCTTACGGGATACGTCACCACCATAACATTTTGCCAACACATTCTTACGCATTGCCTTCACTGTCGAACGTGCAATAATCTGGGCACCAATTGCAGCCTGAATTGCAACATCAAACATTTGACGTGGAATCAAATCTTTCATTTTTTCCACTAAAGCATTACCGCGGTAACGTGCATCGTTACGGTGACAAATCATTGCCAAGGCATCGACTTTATCGCCATTGATCAGGACATCGACTTTGACCAAACTCGCACTTTCAAAGCGTACAAAGTTATAATCTAACGATGCGAAGCCACGTGAACATGATTTCAAACGGTCAAAGAAATCCATCACCACTTCCGCCATCGGAATATCAAAGGTGATTGAAACTTGGTTCCCCAAGAATTTCATGTCTTTTTGGATACCACGACGCTCAATACACAAGGTCATGACATTGCCCAAATATTCTTGTGGCACAAGAATATGACACTCAGCAATCGGCTCACGCAAATCTTCAACTGTTGAACCATCAGGCATTTTTGATGGACTGTCGATATAAATGGTTTCGCCTGCTTTAGTCACCGCTTCGTAAATTACAGTCGGTGCAGAAGTAATCAGGTCTAAATCATACTCACGCTCTAAACGCTCTTGTACGATTTCCATGTGTAACATGCCCAAGAAGCCACAGCGGAAACCAAAACCAAGCGCATCTGAACTTTCAGGTTCAAAGAATAATGCCGAGTCATTGATTTGTAGCTTTTGCAGCGCTTCACGGAACGGTTCAAAATCACTTGAATCAATCGGGAACAGTCCTGCATACACCTGCGGTTTCACTTTTTTGAAACCAGGTAAAGTAGCGACTTCTGGTGTCGATGCAAGCGTGATGGTATCACCCACTGGTGCACCAAAAATATCTTTAATCCCTGCAATCACGAAACCAACTTCACCTGCTTCAAGCATATCTGTTTCGGTATGTTTTGGATTAAAAATACCAACAGATGTAACAGGATGAACCTGACCTGTTGATTTTACCAGCATTCTGTCACCCTTACGGATACGGCCTTGCTTGATTCGTACCAATGAGACAACGCCTAAGTAGTTGTCAAACCATGAATCGACAATTAAAGCTTGTAACGGCGCATCACGATCACCTTCAGGCGCTGGAATCACATCAACCAGACGTTCCAAAACACCATCAACGCCCAAACCAGTTTTTGCCGAGCAAGTTGGTGCATCGGTTGCTTCAATTCCGATAATTTCTTCAATCTCGTGAATCACACGCTCAGGTTCAGCTTGAGGCAAGTCAATTTTGTTCAAGATCGGTAAAACTTCCAGACCTTGCTCAATCGCGGTATAACAGTTTGCAACCGATTGTGCTTCAACACCTTGTGCTGCATCCACAACCAGTAAAGCACCTTCACACGCGGCCAAAGAGCGAGAAACTTCATACGAAAAGTCCACGTGTCCTGGTGTATCAATAAAGTTAAGCTGATATTCCTGACCGTTTGGATGGGTATAGTACAGTGTTACTGAGGCCGCTTTAATGGTAATCCCACGTTCACGCTCAAGCTCCATCGAGTCCAAGACCTGAGCTTGCATTTCACGCTCTTGCAAACCGCCGCACATTTGAATGAAACGGTCTGCCAGCGTGGACTTACCGTGGTCGATATGCGCAATAATAGAAAAATTACGTATATTTTTGATATCAACAGATTTTTTAGCTTGCGCCATGGGCTACCTTAAGAAATTAAAAATCGCTATGTACGCTAAAATTCATGTTGTACACAGCACAAACCGTTAACGAAATTGCGAGGATTATAGCAGATGGATATTTTAAAGTATCCATTATTTAAGCCACTAGAGATGATTCGCTGAAAAATTAGGAAGCTTCTATTTTATCTGAAAAATCATATGGATTAATTTCAGGGTCAAGCGGCTGATAAGCATTTAAAAAGGTGGGTGACATACGCTTTGGACGACCTGTGGCAATTTCAATGCAGGTCCATTTGGTTTTTGCCAGAAAAATCAGGGCTTGGTCTCTGACTCTAAAAAAAGCATATTCGCGAAATGAGTACATGGCATTTAAGTCGGAGAACCATGTTCTCAAAATCAGCTGATCACCTTCGAGTGCTGCCTTACGATATTGCATTTGATGTTCGACTGCGACCATTGCATGTTTCATTTGCATATATTGTTCAAGCCCTACACCTAAAGCTGCGATATGCGCATGTGCAACATCCTGCATCCAGCTGACATACACTACGTTATTGACATGTCCAAGTAGGTCAATATGTTCAGGCTGAACCTGTATTTCCAAATCAAAAAAAGTCGTCATGTCCCTAGCAACATCATGCAATCATCAAAGTGAGTATTTTGCTACACTGTTTACAGCTTCTGCAAGAATTGAACAAAATCATGTCTGAATCTATGACCGAAACCCATCCTTTGCATCCTTTCCTACCCTCAAATGCTCGATTACTGATGCTGGGCAGTTTTCCACCACCTCAAAATAAATGGAAAATGCGATTTTATTATCCCAATTTTCAAAACGACATGTGGCGGATTATGGGAATCTGCTTTTTTAATGATAAAAACCATTTTTTAGACCTGAATAATAAAAAGTTTTTTCAACAGCAAATTGAAGAGTTTCTGACTGAAAAAGGCATTGCCATTTTTGATGCAGCTTGTGAAGTGATTCGACTGAAAGGCAATGCCTCAGATCAATTTTTACAGGTGGTTCAGGCAACAGACTTGTCAGCTTTACTTAACAAAATTCCTGCATGTCATAGCATTATGACCACAGGTGACAAAGCCACAGATACACTCATGACCAATTTCCCAAAAGATACGCCTAAGCCGCAGTTTACTGCACCAAGCCAAGTGGATTTTCTTGACCGTTCACTCAGCTTATATCGGCTCCCTTCAAGCTCGCGGGCATATCCTTTAGCTTTAGAGAAAAAGGCAGAAATTTATGCGGATTTCTTTAAAAATATTGGTTTGCTTTAAATACTATAACCATAAAAAACCACAATATACAGACGCATATTGTGGTCATTTCGCTTCAGCGAATAGACTTAGTGAACCGCTTGAATTTTATCTAGGAACTGTTTGGCACGTTCATGACGTACATGCAAATTCCCAAAAAACTCAGAAGTTGCACAGTCTTCCAGAATCTGACCTTGATCCATAAAAATCAGACGATTGGATACTTTTTTCGCAAAACCCATTTCATGAGTGACACACATCATGGTCATGCCTTCATTGGCAAGCTGTACCATTACATCCAGTACCTCACCTACCATTTCAGGGTCAAGTGCCGAAGTCGGTTCATCGAACAGCATACAAATCGGGTCCATGCACAAACCACGGGCAATCGCCACACGCTGCTGCTGACCACCTGAAAGCTGCCCCGGAAATTTATCTTTATGTGCCAACAACCCCACACGTTCAAGGTATTGAGTCGCTTTGGCACGCGCATCAGTCATATTGCGCTTGAGCACTTTGACTTGGGCAATAGTTAAATTTTCAAGCACAGTCATATGCGGAAATAACTCAAAGTGCTGAAATACCATACCGACACGTGAACGGAATTTGGCAAGGTTGGTTTTTGGGTCTTTGAGTGAAACACCATCTACAATAATGTCACCCTTCTGAAATGGCTCAAGCGCATTCACCGTTTTAATTAAGGTTGATTTTCCTGAACCTGAAGGACCACAGACTACCACCACATCCCCTTTTTTAATTGTGGTTGTACAGTCAGTTAAAACCTGGAAATCACCATACCATTTAGAGATATGTTGAATGTCGATCATAGGCATTTTGCGATCTCCTAAAATTAGCGAATAATGGCGATTTTTTCTTGTAAGTGTTTGACGAGTTTAGATAAACAGAATGATGTACAGAAATACACTACTGCCACAACCAAATAGAAAGTCGCTTTGGTTTCTGATCCATAAGTGTTGGCAAGTGTGTCGGCATTTCCCAGTAAATCAGGTGCGCTAATCACATAAACCAGTGACACGTCTTGGAACAAGACAATGGTTTGAGTCAGCAATACAGGAATCATGTTGCGAAAAGCTTGTGGTAGCACCACATAACGCATGGACTGCCCATAAGTAAAGCCAAGTGCATAACCTGCAAATACTTGACCTTTAGAGACTGACTGAATTCCTGAACGCACAATTTCCGAAAAAAAGGCAGCTTCAAAGACAGCAAAAGTAATGACGCTGGCAAATAGTGGCCCATAATAAGTATCTGACTGAAAATCAAAAACTTTAGGTAATAAAAAATAAAATATGAAAATCACCTGAATCAGGGGAATACCGCGAAAGCAGTCAACATATAATTTAGAAAAATTGCGTGCCAGTCCATTATTGGATAGGCGCATCATGGCCAGTGGCGTACCAATCATGATACCGCCAACCATCGCCAGCAATGTAACCGTGAGCGTAAAACCAAAACCTTTGAGCAAAGCCTGCGTAACATCAGCATGTTGTAATAAGCTAAAATCCATCTTACTTACCCCCTGAACCTAAGCCTGGTACTGACATGCGTTTCTCAATCCATGCCATAAATGCTTTAATGGTATAAGTAATAATGAGATAAACAGGTGTTGATAAAACCAGAATCACAATGTCCTGGGACGTTTCTTCACGCATGGTTTTGGTATAGGCAAAGAAATTCAGCACGCTTAAAGCGTATAGAACAGCCGAATTCTTAAAAATATTCATGGACTCAGAAGTAATCGTTGGCCAAACAATACGATATGCTACAGGTAAAATCACATAACGATAGCTTTGAGCTGTAGTAAAACCTAGTGCAGATGCTGCAAATTTTTGCCCACGTGGCACAGTAAGAATCCCTGCACGAATTTGTTCAGAGACACGTGCCGCAGTGTATAAACCTAAAGCCATGACCCCAATACTGGCAGGGTTATGGTTAAGTAAGTTTTTCCACCAGCCACCTGCAACCATTTCACCACTACCAGCACTTAAGCTTTGAGGTAAAAATTCGGGAAACACAAATGCCCAGAAAAAAAGCTGAACAATGAGTGGGATATTACGAAAAATTTCAACGTATAGATTCCCAATCGCGGCAAGCGGTTTATTGGGTAGTGTCCGTATAACACCAAGTAATGAACCTAAAAAAAATGCAATCACAAATGAAAGTAAGGCTGTCCACAGCATGGTCATTACGCCATTGCCAAGCATTTGTAGCCACGTTGGCGCTTCAGCAAATTGCGAATAGCTTGTGCCACCAATATGTTGGCACATTGTTTCAGCCCATTGCGCTTTGTTTACACCATATTCATTTGATGCTGAACAAAAAGTTGTCCAATTTAATGAGCCAAGAGACATACATTCCCCTTATAAAAACTGTAACCTGGTCACTCCGCTCTCCCTAGCATCGTGACCAGTGCATCCTATTATTGCGGTTTAAATTCCAGCATCAGTCGGACGAGCTTTTAATTTTTTGAGTGATGTACTTGATGCCATATTTAGATTGACATTTTTAGGAGGGATTGGTGACTGGAACCATTTTTTATATAGTTTGTCCATCTGGCCTGATTTCCACATACCGATGACAACACGATCAGCGACTGCTTTAAATTTTGCATCGCCTTTTGGCAGCATAATACCGTATGGTTCAGAAGACAAAACTGGGCCTACAATGGCAAATGATTTAGGATTTGAAGATTTAGCAATCAGGCCTGCCAAAATATTGTCATCCATCACGAATGCCGCAGCACGACCTGACGCAAGCATTGAAAAAGAGTCAGCATGGTCTTTACCATATACGTTCTGCACGTTTAGAGATTGACCTTTTTCATTCATTTTTATGTATTTATCGGAAGTTGTACCTTGTGTAGTCACAATGGCTTTACCATTCAGATCACCGATCCGTTTAATATTTGAGCCTGATTTTACTGCCATGCGAACTTCTGTTGCATAGTAGTTCGTTGAAAAACTGACTTGTTGCTGACGTTGTAAAGAGTTAGTGGTTGTACCGCATTCCATATCAATATTGCCTGCCAATAACTCAGGAATTCGGGTTGAAGATGTGACTGCCTTATACTCAACCTTAAGGTTTGGCATTTTGAGTTCTTTTTTAATTTCATTAGCAACGTTGTTACAAATATCGATGGCATAACCAACAGGTTTACCAGCCACTACATAAGAAATCGGATCTGAGGATTCGCGATGACCAATGACGATTTTTCCTGTAGCTTTAATTTTAGCTAAAGTATCGGCGGCTTGAACCTGACTTGCACCACCCATCATACAAAGCATTAAGGTTGAGGTAAGTACTGCTTTTGAAGAACGTTTCATTATTCACTCCTGTGATTAATTGTTTGTTTTAGCTATTTTTTATCCTGATCCTAGGACTTAGCTAAATACTTGCTTATCCCAAGCAAATATCAAGCCAATTGTTTAGTAATATTTTATAATTTAAATTACTAATCATATTTTTATACCCAATTTGGTGCACAGAGTGAACTAAAATGTTGCAATATTCGACTTTAGTCTAATATTTTATAAATTAAGAACTTTTTCTTATTTTAAATAATTATTTATTTTTCAATCTATTATTTAATTTTAAACATAAGCTATAGGGAATATGTTTTTTAACATATCCCCTATGAAAATTACTTAACTTACATTGTCAATAATGCTTGCATTGCCTGTTCAAAGACATGTTGAGCCGATTGTGTTGCATCTAAACGAATCATACGTTCTGGATTTTTCTCATGCAAAATTCGGTAGCCTTCACGCACACGCGTAAAAAACTCCAGTTTTTCTTGTTCAAAGCGGTCAAGCTCACCACGTACACGCGCACGTGACATACCAAGTTCAATCGGAGCATCTAACCAAAAGGTGATGTTTGGCATTGAACTCACAAAGTTCTGGTTTAACAGCTCAAGTTTAGCCGCATCTAGCCCACGTCCCATGACCTGATAGGCAAAACTGGCATCGCAAAAACGATCACTCAAGACAATTTTCCCTTGCTGCAATGCAGGCAAAATCACTTGACTCAAATGCTGGCTGCGCGCCGCATAGACCAGTAATAGCTCAGTATCGGCACACATTCGCTCATCATGATTTACCGCAAGGAGTAAGTCCCGAATTCTTTCAGCTAGCGGTGTTCCCCCTGGCTCACGGGTTAACACAACCTCACGTCCAAGCTGCTCAAAATGCGCATGTATTTTTTGAATCAGGGTACTCTTTCCAACGCCTTCTGTACCTTCAAAACTAATAAACATTATGGCGTTGCTCCACTTTTCTTCTCTCTTAAAACTGCAAGATATTGCTGCACTGCCTGATTATGCTCTGCCAGAGTTGCACTAAATTTATGCCCGCCATTACCTGTCGCAACAAAATAGACATTATCGGAATGATCTGGGTGCATGGCAGCTTCAATGGCTTTTTTGCCTGGAAGTGCAATCGGGGTTGGCGGCAAGCCTGCCATGGTATAGGTATTGTATGCTGTTGGCGTACGTAAATCGTCTTTTGTCAATTTACCTGTGTATTTATCACCCATTCCATAAATGACCGTTGGGTCGGTTTGCAAACGCATGCCCTGTTGCAAACGACGGATAAATACGCCTGCGACTTGATTTAACTCACTGTCCAGACTGGTTTCTTTTTCAATAATGGATGCCATGGTCAAGGCTTCATATTTATTTTTATATGGTAAATTCGGGTCGCGATTTGCCCATGCAGCATTTAAATTTTCCATTTGATGCTGATACAGATCTAGCAAAATTTTCTTATCCGATTCACCCTTATTATAAAAATAGGTATTGGGTGCAAACAACCCTTCAAGATTTGAATATGGAATGCCAAGTGCCTGAACCATTTGATCTTCTGGCAGATTGACTACTGTTTTTTCAATCAGTGGATCTTTACGCAATTTTTCAAGCAATTGCTTAAAGGTTGTGCCGTCAATTACCAGAATACGGCTCATTTGCGCATTGTCAGCATTTGACATCATGCTTAAAACCTGACGCACACTCATGCCACGCTTGATTTCATAAACGCCTGCTTTTAGCGTGTCATGAATCATCAGTTTTTGGTAAATTTTCAGCACCCATGGGAAATGAACTTTATGCTGTCTGGCCAGTCGATCAATCAAGCGTGAGTAGTTATCTCCTGCATTGATCGAAACAAATTGCTTCTCACCCTGAACAGGATAGGCGCGCCAAAGACTGGATGAAAACACCAGCAACATAATGACGCATGCTGTCACAACGCATGCCACAATAAATTTTGTTGTTTTGAAAAAAGGCGTTTGCTTTTTTCTGGATTTTTTAGATTTCAGATTTGCCATAGCTTATTGAATTTGATCAAGTTGAAGGTCTTTAAACAACTGAATTGCATGAGAAGTGCTTAAATTGGTGTTCATTAAATGCTGTGCAATCTGCATTGGATGCAAGGCATTACAAAAAAATAGTGCTTCAATCTGATGAAGGTCAGTTTGAAATAACTCCATTTCAGAGCATTCAATTCCTGCATGTTGCATACGTTGCAAAATTTCTGCCCGCATTACACCACGCACGCCATTATACTCAAGATCAGGCGTCACCCACTGATTATTCATCAGAATAAAACAATTGCTGCTGATTCCTTCAACAATTCGCCCCTGAATATCTAAAACCAGTGCTTCATCAAGTTGTTTCTCGACTGCTTCTTTCTTTAAAAGCACCTGTTCTAAGCGGTTTAGGGTTTTTAAGCCACAAAGCTGCGGCATGGTTAAACCAATACGCTGATCCAGTATCCCAACGTGTGAGACTTCACTAAAACTACTGCTTATAGTGATACTTTGGGGATAATAAAATACATACACATCGGCAGGATGATCGGGCAAAGCATAGCCACGCTGCCCTTCTCCACGGCTGATGATGATTTTGAGTGTGCCATTCAACTCAGCCTGCGCACTTAACTGCTTCAAAGTCTGATCAATCAGCGCTAAATCCACCTGCAACGCCATACGCTGACAGCAGTCTTGTAAACGCTGTAAATGCCTGTCTCTCAACTGAATTTTATTTTGCAGAATTTTTGCCGTAGTAAAGCAGCCATCCCCATAATGAAAAGCTCGGTCGAGCAAGGAAATTTGTGGCTGTGCCAGTGCATTTTTAAAGCATTGCATGGGATTTATCCGCTAGGCAATTGATTTTGTAGCTTAGTTTAAAAACTTCTATCTAAATTCTATTTCTCTTTTCTTCATATCAAATTCTATTTTTATTATTTTTTTAGATTTTAATCTCGTCGTATGCTTCTTTTCATGAAAGATGCACCCAATATGAAGGAAAAGAAAATGCAACGAAATCAATTAAAAGTCGGATTACTCGCAGCGCTACTGTCATTCTCCTCAGTGAGCTTTGCTGCAAAAGACTTTCTAAACGTTTCTTACGACCCAACACGCGAATTGTATGTTGATATTAACAAGCAGTTCGGTACGTACTGGAAAAAACACACGGGCGAAGATGTGAATTTCCGCCAATCTCATGGTGGTTCAGGCAAACAAGCCCGCGCAGTGATCGATGGCTTAAATGCCGATGTCGTGACCTTGGCACTTGCTGCAGATATCGACGTGATTGCAGACAAAGCCAAGCTGTTACCTCCAGACTGGCAAAAGAAACTGCCGCAAAACTCAACACCCTACACATCAACCATTGTGTTCTTGGTTCGTAAAGGCAACCCAAAACACATCAAAGACTGGAATGACCTCGTTAAACCGGGCGTCGATATTATTACACCAAACCCAAAAACTTCAGGCGGTGCACGCTGGAACTACCTTGCAGCTTGGGCATGGGCAAAGCACCAACCAGGTGGCAACGACAAAACTGCACGTGAGTTTGTTGCCAAAATTTATCAGCACACTAAAGTGTTAGATTCGGGTGCGCGTGGTGCAACCACAACCTTTGCTGAACGCGGGATTGGTGATGTACTGTTGGCTTGGGAAAATGAAGCGCATTTAGCCGTACGTGAGCAACCGGGTAAATTTGAAATTATCACGCCATCATTGTCAATTTTGACTGAACCACCTGTCGCCATTGTTGAAAAAAATGCTCAGAAAAAAGGCAATCTTAATCTAGCAAAAGGTTATCTGAATTTCCTTTATTCACCTGCGGGGCAAAACATTATTGCACGTAATTTCTACCGTCCACGCGATCCAGCTGTACTGAAAAAATACAGCGGTGTCTTTAAGCCACTCAAACTCGTGACAATTGATCGTGAATTTGGCGGCTGGAAAAAAGTTCAGAAAGAACACTTTGAAAATGGCGGGGTATTCGACCAAATCGTTCAAAGCAACAACGCCAAGAAATAATCTGTTCAGCAACACGGGAGTAAGCGCATGATTCATCATTTAATCGTACCAGGTGTCGGTGGAAGTGACGAACAGCACTGGCAGTCTTGGCTACAACGCCAGTTGCCAAACAGCTCCCGTGTGCAACAAAACTGGCAACAACCGATTTTGCAAGAATGGGTTGAACAATGGGTGGCACATGTCAATAACATCCATGAACCGATTCAGGTTATTGCACATAGTTTCGGTTGCCTGACCAGTTTGGCTGCTTTAGCACAGCATCCTGAATTGCAGGAGAAAATCAACAACCTGATTTTGGTTGCGCCTGCTAACCCTGCACGGTTTAGTGAAACAGGTTTTGCTCAAGCAGGGCAAAACACTTACCTCAACTATTTTGAACAGCTTCAACTTGAACTCTCAAGCCTGATGCTGATTAGTGAAAATGACCCTTGGCTAGCATTTGATGATGCACTGCACCTGACAGAGATATGGAAATTTCCGTATCTCAATATGGGACAGGTCGGACATATCAATGTGGCATCGGGTTTTGGCGCTTTCCCACAAATTCTGCCCTTTATTGAGCAGCCTTATTTCTCTCCCTGTTCGCAAATGCCCTGTTTGGGCACGACTTTGCCACATTAATTTCACAATTTATGTCTGATCTGAGTTTGTTTGTGGTGATCTATCATCACCATTGAGGTATTGCATGTTACAAGGTAAACGGGTGCTACCCGGTTTTGGACTCTCTTTGGGTTTTACCCTACTGTATCTATCAATCGTTGTACTCGTACCGCTATCTGCCATATTTATTAAATCTTTCGGTATTGGTTGGAGTGGTTTTTGGGAGATTATCAGCTCTGCACGTATTTTAAAGGCATTGCAATTGAGTTTTACCACTGCACTTGCTGCTGCATTGCTGAATGTATTTTTAGGCGTTTTACTGGCTTGGTGTTTGGTACGCTATCAATTTTTTGGCAAACGCGTGGTCGATGCTTTAATTGATTTACCTTTTGCACTACCAACTGCGGTTGCAGGGATTGCCTTGACTTCTTTATACGCGTCAACAGGCTGGATTGGTCAATATTTAGAACCGTTAGGAATTAAAGTTGCCTATACCCCACTTGGTATTACCCTTGCGCTGGTATTTATTGGTTTACCTTTTGTGGTGCGTACAGTTCAGCCTGTACTGAGTGATCTGGAAACCGAACTTGAAGAAGCGGCTTCAGCACTTGGTGCAAACCGCTGGCAAACCATTCGCCATGTGATTTTTCCCATCGTTCTCCCTGCCATCTTTACAGGTTTTGCTTTGGCATTTGCACGTGGTGTGGGTGAATACGGCTCTGTTATTTTTATCGCAGGGAACCAACCATTTAAAACCGAAATTGTGCCACTCATGATCATTTCTCGCTTAGAAGAATACGATTATGCGGCAGCCACCACGATTGCTGTCATCATGCTTCTGATTTCCTTCGCGATTTTATTCCTGATTAATATTTTGCAAGCATGGGCAACACGTCGTACAGGGAGAGTGGCATCATGAGTACATTAAGCAATAGCCAAAACTATGCAGCACAATTGCAAAAACGTGATGCAACGCGCGAACCTGTCTGGGTGCGTTACCTGTTACTGAGCATTGCCCTGATCAGCTTTTTGGGTTTATTGATTTTACCGCTGATCTTGGTCTTTGTAGAAGCATTTCACCAAGGGGTCAATGTATATCTGCAAGCCTTGGTTGATCCAGATACTTTGTCTGCGGCAAAGCTAACTTTACTCACTGCCGTAGTTGCCGTACCGATTAATGTAGTATTTGGTGTTGCTGCGGCTTGGGCAGTGGCCAAGTTTCAATTTAAAGGCAAAACTATTTTAACCACCATTATTGATATGCCATTTTCAGTTTCTCCTGTGATTGCAGGTCTGATGCTGGTCCTGATTTTTGGAACACAAGGTTGGACGGGGGAATGGCTGCAAGAACATGACATTAAGATTTTATATGCTGTTCCTGCCATTATTTTGGCCACCGTATTTATTACTGTGCCCTTTGTTGCCCGTGAATTAATTCCGCTAATGCAAGCGCAAGGCAATGAAGAGGAAGAAGCCGCGATTTTACTCGGTGCATCAGGATGGCAGACATTCTGGAAAATTACCCTGCCGAATATTAAATGGGGTTTGCTCTATGGTGTGATTCTGTGTAATGCACGGGCAATGGGCGAATTTGGTGCGGTATCTGTAGTGTCGGGGCATATTCGTGGTGAGACCAATACCCTGCCGTTACATGTTGAAATCCTCTACAACGAATACAGTTATAGCGCAGCCTTTGCCGTGGCATCGTTACTGGCATTCCTGGCAATTATCACCCTGATCATTAAAACATGGGTGGAAGTACGTCAGGAAAAACTTAACGCGCAGTTAGACAAAACGAACTAATTTTTGGAGTGCCCTCATGAGTATTCAAGTTAAAAATATTGAAAAAAACTTTGGTGCATTTCATGCGCTAAACAATATCAGTCTCGACTTTCCTGAAGGTCAACTGGTTGCTCTACTTGGCCCTTCAGGCTGCGGCAAAACCACTTTGCTACGCATTATTGCAGGACTAGAAAGTGCCGATTCAGGTCAGGTCATTTTAGAAGGTGAAGATGCCACCAATACCCATGTGCGTGAGCGTCAAGTCGGTTTCGTCTTTCAACATTACGCACTATTTCGTCACATGAGCGTATTTGACAATGTCGCGTTTGGTCTACGTGTGCGTCCACGTGCAACTCGTCCATCAGAAAGCGAAATTAAAAAACGGGTTAATGCCCTGCTCGACTTGGTGCAACTTGGCTTCTTGGCAGACCGCTACCCTGCACAGCTTTCAGGTGGTCAGCGTCAGCGTATTGCTCTCGCTCGTGCGCTTGCCGTTGAACCTCGTGTGCTATTACTGGATGAACCTTTTGGTGCACTCGATGCTAAAGTACGTAAGGAGTTACGTCGCTGGTTACGTCATTTGCATGATGAGCTACACATTACTTCGATTTTTGTGACCCATGATCAGGAAGAAGCTCTAGAAGTTGCCGATCAGATCGTGGTGATGAATAAAGGTAATATCGAACAGATTGGCTCACCACGCGAAGTGTATGAAAAACCTGCAACCCCCTTTGTGTTTGATTTCTTGGGACATGCCAACCGTTTTGAAGGCGAGCATCAACAAGGTACACTGATTTTAGGTGAAGATCGGCTACACTTGGCTTCACATCACCATCAAGGCTCGCTGATCGCTTTTGCACGACCACATGAATTAAGTGTCTATCAACAACCTATAGACAATGCAATTCAAGCAACTTTTGTACGTGAGGTTTGGGTGGCAGGTAAAGTTTTTCTTGAGTTACAAGATCGACAAGGCAAAATTATTGAAGCAGTATTAACGGCAGAGCAAGCCAAGCTACAAAACTTTCAACCCAATCAGCCAGTTTGGGTGAAAATTAATCATTTACATTTATTTGAGCCTGATGCGGCATAACAATTTGCCCAATTTAAGATTTTTTAGTGGTTAGCAATTATGAATTTTCAACAATTACGCATTATTCGCGAAACAGTACGTCAAGATTTTAACTTGACCGAAGCTTCCGCAGCTCTGTACACCTCCCAGTCAGGTGTCAGCAAACATATTAAAGACTTAGAAGATGAGCTTGGTGTACAACTTTTTATTCGTAAAGGTAAACGCCTACTTGGTCTCACTGAACCAGGTCAGGCTTTACTAGGTATTGTGGAACGCATGCTGATTGATGCTGAGAACATTAAACGCCTCGCCGATGACTTTAACAAAGTTGATGAAGGCACATTAACCATTGCGACCACACACACGCAGGCGCGTTATGTGTTACCACCAATTGTGAATTTGTTTAAGCAAGCCTTCCCTAAAGTTCACCTGATTTTACAACAAGCCAGTCCTTCAGAAATTGCCAATATGCTCCTACAGGGTGAAGCGGATATTGGCATTGCAACTGAGTCTCTGACTGCTGAAGATAATCTGGCAAGTGTGCCTTACTATAACTGGCAGCATAGCCTGATTGTCCCATTTGACCATCCATTAACCCAGCTCAAAGAAATCACGCTACAAGATGTCGCTCAGTACCCTGTAATTACTTATCATGGCGGTTTTACAGGGCGTTCTAAAATCGACCAAGCGTTTGATGCTGCCCAGATTGATGTTGATATTGTCATGTCAGCTCTTGATGCGGATGTCATCAAAACCTATGTAGAACTCGGCATGGGTGTGGGGATTATTAACGATGTGGCGTATGATAGCGAGCGTGATTACCGCTTAAAACAAATTAAAACCGATGTATTTGGTTTAAATACCACATGGATTGCCGTTCGCAAGGGGCATTTGCTGCGTGGTTATGGCTATGAATTTATTTCGTTATGCTCACCTGATGCTGACATTCAGGCACTTAAAAAAGTTGCTTACCCTGACTATTAATTATTAATAGATTCCATTTTTTATATGCCGAATCTCTAGCTTTTTTGGAGTTCGGCTTGCATCTCATCTTCACGTATAATAAAAACAAGATACGATAAAAATGGATACCCATGCTATGACAGCCTACAAAATTCACGTCATTGATGTCAAAAATGATTTAAAAAACTATATCTGGCTGATTGAGCATACACCTTCGCATGAAGTGGTCATTATTGACCCGACTGAAGCACAATTGGTACTTGATTACTGTACACAACATCAACTTAAACCAAGTCAAATCTGGCTGACACACTGGCACAAAGATCATATTGGTGGCGTTCCTGCACTGCTTACAGCACGCACAATTCCTGTATATGGACCACGTGCCGAACTTAGTAAAATTCCTATGCTGAGTGTTCCTCTAGATCAGCATAGCCAAGTGAAATTTCACGACCTTGAAGTAGAAGTTATTGAGGTTCCAGGGCATACCCTCGGGCATATAGTATATTACGTTGAAAACCTCGACGCAGCCTTTGTCGGAGATACTTTGTTTGCTATGGGTTGTGGTCGTATGTTTGAAGGCAGTTACGAACAGATGTTCCATTCCTTGCAACGACTTGCTGCACTACCTCCGCAAACTCAAGTCTACTGCACTCACGAATACACACTTGCTAATGCCAAATTTGCACTGAGTGTAGAACCTGACAATGTTGCCTTGCAGCAACGTGCCGACCATGTTGAACATTTACGTTATTTAGACAAAATTACGTTACCAAGTAGCATAGAACAGGAACTTGCCACCAATCCATTTTTACGGGCATCTTCTGTTGAAGAGTTTCAGCGCTTGCGTGAGCTCAAAGATCATTTTTAAATCGGTCTAATGTAATATTTTTTTACATAGTTTATATCATGATTTTTAGTCCAGACCATGCAACTTTAAAATGCATAAATAAAATATAAGATACTGATATTTTTAATCTTTATTAAAAATATCAGTTGCAAAACGATTAAAAAAACTCACATATTTGCACACAAATTGTTCTTTATTTTAGCAACTCAGATCTTTTTTTACAGGTTGTCAAAATAATTTATAAATTCCCCCTTTAAAAAAGCCGAAGACAGCCTTATAAATAATTAAAATTGTTTGTTGTTTTTGTTTTGAGGATTTAGCCATGAAAAAAGTTGTTAAAGCAAAGAATTTGATTGCCTTTCGTATTTGGTTAGAAAAATTAGGGTATTCAGTGAAAAACTTGGCAGATGGTAAAGGATTTACCTTTAGCTTTAAAAAAGAATATGGTTTGGTGACGTATGATTTATCGGGCAATGCTTTAGCAATGCAATTGGGTGAGGAATTTGAAGATCACCTTAAAGCATAATTATTTTGTGTTCTATACTGATTGGCTAAAATAATATAAGAGAGGAAAAGGATTTCTCGCAAAAGGGGCTCATCATTGAGCTCTTTTTTATGCGCATAAAAAAAGCAAGATATTCTATCTTGCCTCTTTGAATATGGTGGGGGCGAAGAGACTCGAACTCTTACACCTTGCGGCGCTGGAACCTAAATCCAGTGCGTCTACCAATTTCGCCACGCCCCCATCTGGGTACATCAATTTTTGGCAGAGGATCAAGGACTCGAACCTTGACGAACGGTTTTGGAGACCGTCATGCTACCATTACATCAATCCTCTACGTCTGCCTTTTCAGGCACAAAAAAAGCAAGAAATATCTTGCTTTTTTAAATATGGTGGGGGCGAAGAGACTCGAACTCTTACACCTTGCGGCGCTGGAACCTAAATCCAGTGCGTCTACCAATTTCGCCACGCCCCCATTTGGGTACATCAAATTTTGGCAGAGGATCAAGGACTCGAACCTTGACGAACGGTTTTGGAGACCGTCATGCTACCATTACACCAATCCTCTATAGACTTTGCTCTCGCATTGTCAATCTAAAACCATTACAAGTTTTAGATGGTGGGGGCGAAGAGACTCGAACTCTTACACCTTGCGGCGCTGGAACCTAAATCCAGTGCGTCTACCAATTTCGCCACGCCCCCGATGGATGTGTATATTATAGATGAGCTTAGGCGATGACAAGCCCTTTTTCCCAAAAAATAGCCCAAACGCTTAAATATCAAACAAAAAATGTGTTTACGGCTATTTTTAATACAATTTTATTGTTTCTAAACAACGGGTTGCTTGTTTTGCATTCTCAAATCTATGCTTAAAATCACGTGCTAGCAGCCCCTCTAAACACGGTTGTAAAACAGACCAAGGCTCAGGCAAATTAAATTCAGCAGACTGACAATGAAAAACAGCCCAATCCAGATAACTTTTTGAACTCAAACGGGTTTGTGTCAGCCATTCATAGAGTACAATACCCAAAGCATACAAATCGGTCTGAATAGTTTTGGGTTGCGCATGAAACAGTTCAGGTGCCATATACCGTGGCGTTGCATTTAATATAGAGCCAGACCCATGGATGCGTCGGGTTTGTTCAAAGTCAATTAAAAATATCTGCTGCGCAGCATAACGAAAATGAGCAGCTTTAATATCCCCATGTACGTACCCTAGCATATGCAACTCATCAAGCTGCTCAAGTGCCATACGAATACGGTTTATAATGTCTATATGTGTAAGTTGACTTAATGTAGAAAATGCTTCTGGCACATGGGGCAATAATAACCCCTGTGCAGTTTGTGGAAATTCAGGCAGATTTAACGCGGGAACATATTGATAAGGCAAAAGAAAACTGGGTTGCAAATTTTGCCACTGATCATAACACGCAACTTCACAGGCAAAACCCTGTTGAAACTGTGTATGCCCATATGGCAATTGCAGCTTTAACCAGTAATGCTGCCCTGCTTGTTCAAGCAGGTAAATATGACGCCCAAATAACTGACTTTGTCTAGGGGTTTTATCCTGAACCAAGTATGGGCGTTCAAACTCAAACATTTATGCAGGTACAATGACTTTTGTCTGTTGCTCAGCACGCATAATTGCATGTAAGGCGTGTTCAATCGTTTTACCAATACGTGCATGCATCTCGATGGTAGATATCTTCGGCCATGTTGCTTTCTCCCCTTCTTTTTGCAATTGAGCAAATAAGTGTGGTTTTGGATTTTGCAACATATACCAATAATGCTTGAAATTATAATGGGCAAAAATATTTACATCGCCATAATAACGCTGGTCAATAATGCCATAGCCATAATCCAGCAAACGACGTACCTGCGGCACGGCCCCAATCCGCTCGCGGGTAAAGTCCATCATGCCTTTTGCCAGAACCTTGCCCTGACGACGTAAAATTCGTTCTGGCCAGCTCAGCAAGTCCTTACGGTAACGAGATTCGTCACTCTGCATAAATGGCACAATATGTGGGTTAACCTGACAGGCAATAGTGTAATTAACATTATATAAGCGCACCATTTTTTCCTGTGGAAAATCACTACGCATACTGCCATCGACCCAAAAGGTATTTGACATAAATGGCGTATGTTCACCATCGTAGCGTTTAGCCGTCAAATGCACAGGTGGAAACAAGATTGGCACGGCACAGGATGCCAACACCGCACTCCAGACCAGTAAGTCAGGTGAGGTAAATCGATTCAAAATGCGCGGGCTTTGTGAAGAGTCATATGGCGCAATCGCAATGTTAATATTTAAACCCGAACGCTGATAGGCTTCATCAAACGTTAAATCACCTAGATTTTCCATCAGGAATTTTTTCAGATAGCGTACATCGGCAAAGCCACCTTTATCTTTAAACAAGGATGACATAGAACGAAAATGAAAAGCATCACTAAAGAAATGCTCACCTGTTAATACTTGATCAATCTGTTCAGGCAATGATGTGCCCAGCATGGCTGCCATAATTGCCCCAGCACTTGAACCAGAAAGAACACGTGGCAACAAATCCTGTTCGCGAAGCACTTTACATACGCCTGTGTGAAACAAGCCCAAAGATGCTCCACCTGAAAACATTAATGCAGGCTGACCATAGGCAGTTTCGCAATTTTTAAAAAACTCGATTTTTTCAGCATGGCTCAGTATTTCACTTGGTGCTGAAGCAACATGTTCTAATGACTGACTGACTTCATCAACATAGTCTTCAATAATTTTTTTGGTGCCGATATAACACTCAACAAACAGCATCGGATGACAGATATTGGCAATATCATAAGTTAAACCTTCTCTTAAAATATACATCAGGTCTTTTATACGGTTTTGCTGACGGTATTTGCGCAATAACACTAAACGATGAGAAATTACTTCTGCATCAAAATAAGGCGATGCATTTTCAAATTTCCACTCCTGACTACCAGAAGCTTCATCAAGCTGTAGGGCGATCTCTTTCCATTCGATGTAGCTTTCAGCAGAACTCAGCTGCTTCTGTAATTTTTTAATACGATCGGCTTTGTGTGAGTTATAGGAATTAGTGGTGAGTAGATTTGTCATCATATTTCCCAATTGTTTGACCTTCACGATTTCCGCCCATTTTTCTCAACTTAACTTAACTGGCGTAGCAAGATCAATTGCAAATTCGATTAATTTGTGGAGTGCGTGAAATATACTATTTTTTGTCTTATGCTTAAACCTACAAAAAACCAGCAAACTAGACCTAATTATGGCACATATCGATTTACCCCAAGAATTTCTCGAACGTATTGGCTACGTATTGCAACAGTTACAACAAGCCCTCCCTGAAGTAAAAACTGAAGTCGATTTTTCTGCACCAGCTTATAAATGGCAAAAGCAGCAGCTTAAACCGATTGCTCAACCTAAAAAAATGTATCTGGAAGACCTAAAAGGCATTGAACGTCAAAAGCAAAAAGTCATACAAAATACCTTACAGTTTCTCAAAGGCTTACCTGCCAATGACGTATTGCTCACAGGCGCACGCGGTACAGGGAAATCATCGATTGTACGTGCATTGCTGACCGAATATGCAGATCAGGGCTTACGTCTGATTGAAATTGAACGTGATGACCTGTCAGATTTACCTGAAATTGAAAAACTCATCAAAGGTCGCCCTGAAAAATTTATTGTGTACTGTGATGACCTCGCCTTTAATGCTGAAGATGAAAACTACCGTAGCTTAAAAAGCGTGTTAGATGGTTCATTACAATCGGGCAATAACAATTTTATTATCTATGCGACCAGTAACCGTCGTCATTTACTGCCTGAATTCATGCATGAGAATACGCCCGTCACAAAAGTTGATGTGCCTCAGTACACCGAATTACATCCGCAAGAAGCGATTGAGGAAAAGATTTCACTCTCTGACCGTTTTGGCTTATGGCTGTCATTTTACCCAATGGATCAGGCGCTGTATCTGGAAGTGGTTGAGCATTATCTGAAAAAAGCCAATATTGAATTTACAGAGGAAGCGCGTGCTGAAGCCCTGCGCTGGTCACAAGGTCGTGGACAACGTTCAGGTCGTGCTGCGTATCAGTTTTCTAAACACTGGATTGGTTCAAATCTACTCAACCAATGATTTAATCTGTTATATGATTGGCTTGGCTATACCGAGCCAATTTTTAAGAATATGGATGTTCTATTATGCAGATTGATGATGAAATCACCTTAAAGAAAATCCAGATTTTTCTTGCCTTTATGCGTTATGGCAACTTGTCCAAAACGGCCGATGAAATGCAGGTCAGTAATGTCAGTATTCATAAGGCCCTACATTCTTTGGAAAGTGCGCTACGCTGTCCGCTGTTTAAAAATGAAGGGCGTAATCTGATTCCACTGAAAAGTGCCTATGTGTTTGAAGAACATGCACAGAAAATTGTGGCTGACTTAGTGCTAAGCGTTGAAAAAACCCGTGAAGCCGCAGGTTTTGCAGCCAAGGTTTTGCGCTTAGGTTCACTGTATTCCCTCACGGTCAAAACCATTCCTTCCCTGATCAGTGGTTTAAAATTACGGCGTAGCGAACTGGATATTCAGCTTTTACTCAGTTCCAATCAGGATTTGGTGACCAAGCTGAAACAGACTGAGATTGACGCGATTATTGTGGCGCTGAACGAAACAACGGCCAGCAATGATTTTGAAATTTTACCAATGTTTCAGGATGATATTTTTCTCGCTGTACCCAAAGATTCCAAATATGCCCAGCTCAACGAAATCGACCTGAGTTTACTCAAAGCAGAAACCTTTATTACTTTAAACAAGGGCTTTGCAACACATAGTGATAGTGAAGTGGTGTTTCAAAAAGCGGGTTTTGAGCCAAAAGTGGCTTTGCAGGTCAGTGATATTTTCACTTTAATTAGTATGGTCAGCTCAGGAGTCGGTTTTGCTTTGTTACCTGGACGAATTTCGGCAGTCTATGAAAGTTCGGTCAAACTGATTCCACTACAAGCAAATTTTAGAATCCAGCAACATATTGGTTTGGTGTTCTTAAAAAGCAAAGAACGCGATCCAAATTTACTCGCGTTAATTGCAGAATGCCGCATGTTTGCCAACAAATTTCAAAGTCATTCAACATCAGGGCAATAGTGCTATTGCCCAACATGATGACCTCATGATTTAGCTGCCAACCAACATTTTCACGATTAGAAATAATATCGATGGTCCCATCAAACAACCCAAACCTGTGTGGAATGTTGCGGTCAATGCACCATACGGAACAAGACGACGATCTGTTGCTGCCAATCCCGCAGAAACTCCACTCACTGTCCCTGCCAATCCACCAAAAATCATGGCTGAACGCGGGTTATCCAAGCCCATAAATTTGGCTGTCATCGGGGTTGTTACCATCACACAAATCGCTTTCACTAAACCTGTTGCAATCGACAGTGCCATCACATCTGAAGATGCACCAATTGCTGCACCTGTCACAGGTCCAACAATATAAGTCACTGCACCAGCGCCAATCGTGGTAATGCTGACTGCATCACGATAACCAAAAATCCACGCAAAGCAGCAACCAACGATAAATGGCAGAATCGTACCTAAGAACAGTGAAAATGCACCAATAAACCCTGCTTTTTTAGCCTCGGTTGCCTGCACTTCGAATGCAGTTGCAACAATGGTAAAGTCACGCAGCATTGCACCACCCATTAAACCCACACCAGAAAACAGTGCAATATCGGTCAGTCCTTTTTGCCCACCAGTCATGGTTCCACCGACCCATGCCAAGATTAAGCCAATCACAATTGCAATTGCAGAACCGTGTACTCGACCTTTGGTCAGATATTTCGAGATTTTGGTAGACAGCCACATTACGAGGGCAACCAGTGCAAATGCAGTAATCAAGCCCAAATGGGTAAGATCTTTGAATAATAAATCAGCCATGTGCCTTACCTCCGATGTTTGCTAATGTCACCTCTTGTTCATTTTCCTTTGGGAGAGGTTCACCTTTTTTATAACGGCTCAGTGCTGCGATGGTAAAAGTACAAACCACAACTGACCCAACTGCTGCAAATAATGCCAAATGACCACTCGACAATGCCGATACCACATTTTGCTGCGCTGCCATTGCCACTACGACAGGAATGTACATGGTGCCCCAGAAGGTCACGCCTTTTTCTGTTTCAGGAATCATTAGACCGCGTTTATGCATCCATAACCGAATGAAAATCAAAAGAATCATGGCAATACCAACACCACCGACATTTGATTTAACGCCTAATAGAATACCCAGAAGGTCACCGACTACCGTACCGACCAGTGTGCAAAGTGCGAGTATTCCAACTCCATAAATAATCATTGTATTTTCCTCATATCCTTGGAAATTCATGTGTCTTTGTGCAAAAAGTGCTGTTAAACGCTCTCTTTCTGCTGTTGCATTGCAATCATGATATTGTCGAGGCGCGTTCCTTGAAACGCCATGACTGAACCTTCTTTAAATATACGGCGGGCAAGCCCTGTGAGCACCGTGCCAGGCAGCAACTCTAGTTGCAACCGAACACCACGTTCCCATGCCGCTTGTACCGTGCTTTCCCATTCCACGATACACGCCATATTGCCTGCCAAATCCTGACGAATCTGTGAAGCGCTCATCATCAAACGCGCGGTACTACTACTCAAATATCGAATCTTTGCTGTTTTAAACTCAACCTCTTGCATCGCTTGCGCCAAGGTTTGCGCTTGCTGTTCCAATAATTCACAATGTGATGGCACACTGACCTGTAAACGTTTTGCCAAAACACCTTGCAGCTGAGCCAGACTCACCACATCTTGCATGGCGGCATTTTCACCTGAAATCACAATCTGGTTTGCAGCGTTGATATTGGCCACATAAACTTGCCCTGACTGCTGTTGAACTTGATTGATCCAATGTTCAACCTGAGTCCGACTCGCACCGATGATGGCAGTCATGCCATAACCTGTCGGGTACGCAGTTTGCATCAGCTCACCACGCAATGCGACCAGTCTGACGGCATCTTCAAAGCTCAGTACGTCGGCAACCACTGCCGCTGCCCATGCCCCGATTGACAGCCCTGCCACATAATCAGGTTTAAGCTGTTTCTGCAATAGTTGCTGTGAACTCAGCACCCCTGCGATCAGTAAGCACAGTTGCACGGCTCGAGTCGATTGCAAGGCTTCTGGCGTATCCAAGGTTAAAACATCCTGTCCCAACGCTTGCGAAGCTCGGCTGAAATAACTTTGCACCACATCATCATGAGGTAAGTCATGCAGCATATTTGGCTTTTGTACGCCCTGTCCCGGATACACCCACAATGAACTCATGCAAAAGCCTCCTGCATTGCCCACGGGTTATCCACCAACACCGCACCTTCTGCACGTTTCAAGAGTATCTGATGTCGGGCATTTGCCCAGTCTGCCAATGCCACACCACCGTATGGGGTTTGCAATTGCACATCGACTCGTACAGGCGACTGTCGCAAAGCCGCCAATAATACTTTTGCATCTGCTTTGGCTAACGCATTTGGCATACGAATCAGCACATCCAAGTCGCTGTTGGCATGCATCACCTGTATGCCTGTTGCCAACTCAAAACCTGTACTACCCGTAATGCCCCACGCCCAGCCTGTGGCCTGTAACACTTGATCAATCAGCTGGATTTTTTCGGCAATCACTGGAAATAATTCAGCATTGACTTCAATCAACTGTTCAGGTTTCACAATACGTTGAATTGCAGCTTTCGGCATCACACACGCCAAGCGTTGCCAACGTTGTACACCACGAATCCCCACTGCCACCTGATCAGGATCGGTCACAGCACGACGCACCACCACAGGTTGACCTGCTGAAATTGCCTGCGATGCCCAATCAGGAACTTGCTCAGGAAGCGCGCTGAGCGGCATTCCCCAAAGCAAATCGTGGACTTGTGGTGCGCTGATCATACAGATTGCTCACGTGACCATTGTTCACGCAACAAGGCGCGCACTTTTTGTGATGCCTGACGGTTTTCACCATGAAAGCGTGACGACAAACTTCGGTCTTGGCTTTGCAAAATGTCCTGTAACGCGGCTGATACATGCTGCTGAATCAATAGCACATCTTCAGCTTGCGGATGCACAATATCCTGTACCTGTAAAATCTCGGCCAGTAATCCCAATCTGTGATAACTCTGAATGTCATACGCCATTGGTGCGACTTTTGCAGCTAACTGCTCCAGTTCTTCAACACTACGCAAAGTCACACGTGCAGCAGATTCTTTACCCATCGCATGTACCATAACGCCTGCATCATCCAGTGCGATTAAGCGATTGGCTTGGTAACCATGTGCCAGAAATGCACCGGACATGGCTTTACCCACCAACAGGCTGATCACTGGATGCCCTGCCAAACGTGCGGTAATGTAACGATCTGCGGCAGCACCCAATGCCTGATAAATCCCTAAAACTTCCTCACGGCGACCATAAGCCTGACTTGGCACATCGACTACACACAAAATGGCACGTTTTTGTGACTGAGCTTCATCGGCTTGGATCACTTGATCTACGGCTTTCGCCAGTGACCAACCTTCAAGTAGACCCACTTCGCCTTGCTGCGCACGTGGAAACTGATTGTTGGCATCTACCACAACAGCAATCACCCGCACGGGATAACCGTTTAACTCACCATCAGCAACGCGTAATGATGCAGGAAAATCGGGGGCGTTTTGAAAACTTGATTCTGCGGTCAAAGCATTGAACCAATTTAAGCCTCTAGCGGCGACACGCGTTGCATTAACATCCATATTCATGCAAATTCTCCTTGATATAACTGCTGTACCGCACTTGGACTGATCTGTTCACGGGTATCTACCTGTGCCATTTTTTCCAAGAACCAGGCATAACGTGAGCTGCGTGGCTGAGCTGGGCAACCTCCACTCAAGAACTGTTGCACTTGCTGGTGAATCTGCTCGACATCATCTTCAACAAAAGCATCGACCAAACCCGATGCAAAGCGTTGTGCGCCGCCTGTAATGCTCCAGATAAATGGGCGATCTTTGGCATCGTATTCTTGTACACCTGCTTCCTGCTCAATCACTTGCGGGCCATTCAACCCCAAACGCCCTTCTTGAGTCAAAATCAGATAACTACACAACCCAGCGGCAATCGACATACCACCGAAACAGCCCACGCTGCCCGCAACAATTCCAATCACAGGCTGATACTGACGTAATTCCACAATCGCCGCATGAATCTCGGCAATCGCTGCCAAGCCCAAATTGGCTTCCTGTAACCGCACACCACCTGTTTCGAGCAATAACACGGCTGCGGTTGGAATACCTTTGCGGTTATCTTCAATCGCCAGTTCCAAAGCGCCTGCAATTTTTGCACCGCCAACTTCACCAAGGCTTCCGCCCTGAAATGCACCTTCAATGGCAATCACCACGACAGGCTGCTTTTGTATAGTTCCTTTAATGACCACTACGCCATCATCGGCTTGCGGCACAATATTTTGCTTAGGCAACCACGGCGACGTGATCCGATCAAATGGATCAACCAGTTCACGGTAACGCAAATCAAGCAGGCTTTGCGCACGCTGACGCGCGGAAAGTTCAATGAAACTGCTACGCTGTAATAAGTCTTGAATATCAGTCATGTTGCGCTTCCTCCAAAGCTTGCTCTAAACGTAAGCGCACCACGCCCGGGGTTGCACCAAAATCATTGATTTCAATGTTGACTGCTGGTAATTCCTGCATAGCAAACACACGTTCAAACAAATTTTTCCAGCGCACTTGGCTGCCATCGACCGATGTGGTCACCTGAATGTTTAACGTGTCACCCTCTTTGGGTTCAACCAAAATTTCTAAATCACCCGAACCGACACAACCGACCAACGCACGTTGTTTAGCAACACGCTGGGCAGCAAATTTAAAATTAAATATTTCCATGTATGTTCATCCTGATAGGTTATTCGCCTTGAAAACGCTCTACCTGATCGACAAATAAAGTCGCTGCCAATAAATCCGCCGCACCGCCAGGTGAAGCATTCAGACGCAATAAATCAATTTCCAGCAAATACAGTTCACGACGTGCTGCCAGACTGGCATAACCACCGAGTGCCAAAACTTGTCCTGCACCTTGCTGCATGCGCTTTAAGCCATTTAATCCCGCCCGATACAGCACACAGGTATCATCCAGATGCTGCATAATCGCGAGCAACGCATCTAAACGGGCAAACTCCTCACGCATCGAACGCTGTCGGGTGTGGCGAAGCTGTGGCAAGGCATGCTGACGAATCGCAGGAAAACCTTGCTGTGCTTGCTGCTTTGCCCCTTGCTTGCCATGTTTGTGCAATACCATTTGCCCATGACTTAAGGTAGCTTTCGCTGTTACAGCTCGGTCTTCAAGTTGTGCGATTTGCCCTGCACAAAGACACACTTCCTCCGCAGATGTTCCTTGTGGCAACAACGTCGCAGCTGTCACCAGTAAACCGAGTGCCCAAATCGCCCCACGATGGGTATTCACGCCGCCCGTCACCGCCAACATGGCTTGCTCACCTTCACGCCCAAGCTGTCCAATCTGCTCGCGTAACGCCTGTGAAATTTCGCCATGTTGTGCTGCTGCCAAACTCATGGCAACAAACATATTTCTTAAACTTTCAGCCGACTGTTCCATCAAGTTCAGGGTCAAATCCTGATGTGCGCCTGAACTACGTGCATCGACCAGTGCAGGTTTGGGTGACAAACGCACTTCATCGAGTAGAGCTTGTACCGCAAAATCTGCGAAGGTATCGGCTAGATAGTGCTGCGGTTTGAGTTGAAAAAATGCATTCATTTACCAACTCCGAAATTTAGCAGGCGGTTCGTACAGACCATCTGACCATGTCACCAAGTCTGCAATATTTTTAGCCGCAAGCAGCTCACGGGTTGCATCGGTACGGCGAATGCCTAAATCTTCGGGAAATGCCACCAAACCTGCTTGGCGTAGACGTTCAGTATTTTTCGGGTCATGACGTAAACCAATATCGGTCACACCAGCCACTGCCGCGATCATTTCTTCACGTTGTTGCTGACTGTCGGCTTTATATAAATACGCAATGCCTTCTTCGGTAAGCAGATGGGTCACGTCATCGCCATAAATCATGATTGGCGCCAGTGGCATACCTGATTTTTTCGCCACATCGACTGCATCAAGTTGATCGACAAAAGTTGGCTTTCCCCCTTCTTGGAAGGTTTCCACCATCTGTACCACCAGTTTTTTACCACGTGCCAGATAAGTGTCGGTATCATTCAACCCTTGAGGACGCATATCCAGCCATGCAGGCGTGCTATGTCGGCGACCACGTGGGTCATGTCCCATATTTGGCGCACCGCCAAAACCTGCCAAACGCCCTTTGGTGACGGTTGAAGAATGCCCTTGTCCATCGACCTGCAAAGTTGCACCAATAAACAGATCTACCGCATATTGCCCTGCTAACTGACACATCATGCGGTTGGAACGCAGCGAACCATCACGCCCTGTAAAAAATACATCGGGGCGTGCCGCTACATATTTCTCCATGCCCAGTTCAGTCCCGAAGCAATGTACGCTTTCCACCCAACCCGATTCAATCGCAGGAATCAAAGTCGGATGCGGATTTAACGTCCAATTACGGCAAATCTTGCCTTTTAAGCCAAGTGATTCGCCATAGGTTGGCAAGATCAGTTCTATCGCTGCGGTATTAAAACCAATACCGTGATTGAGCGATTGCACCTGATGCTTTTCATAGATGCCGCGAATTGCCATCATTGCCATGAGGACATGTACAGGTTTGATGTGTTTCGGGTCACGAGTAAACAGCGGCTCAATATAAAATGGACGATCTGCTACCACCACAAAATCCACCCAAGAGGCAGGAATATCGACGCGTGGCAAATCGGTTACGTCATCAACTAATTTGTTGACCTGTACAATCACAATCCCATCACTAAAAGCCGCAGGTTCAATCAATGCTGGAGAATCTTCGGTACTTGCGCCTGTATAAATATTGCCGTGACGGTCTGCCATAAAGCCTGCGGACAACACGACATTCGGAATCAGGTCGACCAGTAAACGCGAATACAGTTCGATGTAGGTATGAATTGCACCAATTTCCAGTAAGCCATCTTCAAGTAACTGGCTAATGCGTAGGCTTTGTGTGCCTGCAAAAGAAAAATCAAGTTTACGCGCAATGCCTTTTTCAAATAAATCCAGATGCTCTGGACGCCCAACACTTGGCATGATCATGTGCAGATCATGCAATACATCGGGGCTGGTCTGTGCCAATGCACGTGAAAGAAAATCGGCTTGTTTTTGGTTGTTACCCTCAAGGATGACTTTATCGCCTGGGGTAATTAAGGTTTCGAGCGCCTGAACAATGTTTTGGGTGGGAATCACTACACCGTCGGCAAACTTGCGTGCCAAGTCCAATTTAATCTGCTTGGCATAACGGCGTTTATTCCAAATTCGATCTTTATGCTGTACCGAGCCTTCCATGCGATGTCCTGTTCTGCAGTTCATGTTTTCATCTATAAAACCCTGTTCAGGGTTTTTGATCAATAAACTCGAAATGCAGAACATTAACTTCAAGTTAATGAATCTCTTTTATTACTCCAAAAAGCTCAATTAAATAGATCTTGAAATTGCTTTCTCCCCTTGAGGGAGAAAACTTAAAAAGAGATGATAAAAGACTGGATTAAGTCGCAGATGAAGCTATCTGCTCGTATTGCTGTACAGCATCATCGACACTTTGTGCCTCATAACTGGATTGGGGAAATAATGGGCTATTCACATATAGTAAGGTTTGTGCTACTGAACGACGTACCCGTGCCAATTGCAGGTCTATTTTCTGATCCTGTAAATGCTGAGCCAACAATAACAACTCCTCAACACTGGTACTGTCCAGACTCGGACATTCCTCCAGATTTAAAATCACATGTTGATAATTTTGCTCAGAAAGTTTGTGTATAATCGCGTTCGAAATTTTTTCCGCATTGGCAAAAAACATCGGGTGATCAGGTCGAGCAATTAAAATGCCATCGGGCGCCACGGCTTCAGGAAAACGATCTATATCGACAAAATCATGCCCGCCCCCTAGACGCCCAAGCCATGCAATTTGAGGAACCGAATAGCTTTTAAGCATCATCAAAATACTGACAATAATCGCAATCACCAACCCGTTGAGCACCCCAAAAATAATCACGGCCCAAATCGCAATCATGGACAATAAGCGATCTTTTCGCCAAATAAAGTACTGTTTAAACGGTGTAAAACGAATATGTCCACTCACCGCATACATCACAATACTGGCAAGAATCGGCTCAGGAATATTGGCAATATACTGACGAAAACACAGCAGAAAAATCACCACTGCCAGCGCTGCCACCCATGCTGATTTTTTGCTTTTTGCCCCTGCTGTTTCGTTGGCTGAAGTTGCAGAATAACCTGCACCGACGGCCATCCCTTTTAGCAATCCCGAACAGATATTACCAACACCCAATGCAATCAGGTCACGGTTGGGTTCGCTTGGATCATTGTATTTCAGCGCAAAGGTACGAATCGAGGTATAAGATTCAGCATAAATAATCAGGGCAACCGCCAGCGCGATTTCGACCAGTTGCAACCAGCTGTTCATACTCAAATGAGGTAAACTGGCACTAGGCAAAACAAACTCAAAATGCCCAACTGAACGAATGCCCCATTCTTGGGTATATCCCATCACATTTAAGCCAATACCTAAAATAATCAGCAACAAAGCAACAGGAATGGTTTTATAGCGTTGAGTGAACTGTAGGATTAAAAGTGCGCTCAGCCCCATACCCAAGGCGTGCCAGTTCCAGCTCGAATAGGCTTGCAGCATTTCCCACAATTGACGAAAAAAATCGCTATGTGCAGGATGTACCTGTATTACCGCAGGTAATTGCTTCACCACAATGCTCAGTGCCAAGCCGAAGGAGAACCCCTTTAACACAGGTTTGGCAATAAAATGCGTAACCTCTCCGAGCTTAAACAGCCCTGCAATCACCAGTAAAATGCCCGATAAAAACACCAGTGCATACGCCAGAGTTGCCCGCTCTGGCGAAGAAAACACCACAATGGTGGCTAAACCTGAACTGATGACGGCGGCAGAAGACGACGTTGAGGAGACAATCGCAAAACGGCTATTCCCAATCAGGCCATAAATCACCAAACCCAGTACCAGCGCCACCAAACCACTTTGCGGTGACAGCCCTGCAATATTGGAATATGCAACCGCTTCAGGCAGCAACAAGCCTGCGATGGATAAACCCGCAATGACATCAAAAATCGGGATTTTTTTAGCCACAGTCATAGGCTTGCCAAATCTTGTGCAGTAAGCGAAATAATCTGGCAAGGAATCAGTGCGTCTTCATCGTGTAGATAGACAGCACATAAGCGGTGATAACCATCTGCAATAATCAAATGCCGCAGCCCCAAATCACGTACTAATAGCAAAGGCGAAAGTGCTTTTTCTTGTTCAATCTTGCTTAAATCCTTTGCCACGTGAAAATTGCGTTCATCCAGCAAAGGCAGTTGTGCTGCCCGAAAAATGTCTTTGGCTTTAAACTGGCTCACCTCTTCTGCCTGCAAACGGCTCACCAATTTTTCAACTTGTGAAGGGTGCAACAATAAACATAAATAAGAACTTGCCGCAGGATAATCATGCGCTTCTGGTTTATCGAGCCAAACAATTGAATGTTTAGTTTTTTTATTATTGCTGTCCATGATTTAAGACTCCTTATTATTGCTATAAATCCTCTGACAGCATAACAAATCAACTCAGTAAAAGTCTGTAAAAAAAGCGAGCACATGGCTCGCTTTATGGTTGGGGGTCAGACTCAGTTAAAACTGAACTTGACCAGGTACCCAGTTTGTTCCTGCCAGTGGCACACGTGCCATCGCTGCTGCTTCAACAGTGAGTGCCACCAAGTCTTCAGGATCAAGGTTGTGCAAGTGTGATTTACCACAGGCACGCGCCATGGTTTGTGCTTCAAGCACCAATACACGTAAGTAGTTTGCCAAGTGGCGACCACCTTCAATCGGATCAAGATTTTTTGATAATTCAGGGTTTTGAGTCGTAATCCCCGCAGGGTCTTGACCATTTTGCCAGTCATCGTAATAACCTGATGCTGAACCAATTTTTTTCAATTCTTCATTTAAACGTGGATGGTTATCGCCCAGTGCAATCAAGGCTGCTGTCCCAATCGCAACTGCATCTGCACCCAGTGCCATGGCTTTTGCCACGTCAGCACCTGTACGAATCCCGCCTGAAACGATCAACTGAACTTTGCGATGCATGCCCATTTCCTGAAGTGCCTGCACCGCTTGCGGAATGGCAGATAAAATTGGAATCCCGACATGTTCAATAAACACTTCCTGAGTTGCTGCCGTACCGCCTTGCATACCATCAAGCACGATCACATCTGCGCCTGCTTTTACTGCAAGTTTGACATCGTAATACGGGCGGCTTGCCCCGATTTTCACATAGATCGGTTTTTCCCAGTCAGTGATTTCACGGATTTCTGCAATTTTAATTGCAAGGTCATCTGGACCTGTCCAGTCAGGGTGACGACAAGCACTACGTTGATCCACACCGACTGGGAGTGTACGCATGCCTGCCACACGTTCAGTGACTTTCATGCCTAAAAGCATACCACCACCACCTGGTTTTGCACCTTGACCGAGTACAATTTCAATCGCATCGGCTTTGCGTAAATCGTCTGGGTTCATGCCATAGCGTGAAGGCAGGTATTGATACACCAAAGTTTGCGAATGACCGCGTTCTTCAGGCGTCATACCACCGTCACCTGTTGTGGTTGATGTACCCACCATGGTTGCACCGCGCCCCAAAGCTTCTTTGGCGTTGGCAGACAATGCACCAAAACTCATTCCCGCAATAGTCACAGGTACTTTCAGGTGAATCGGTTTTTTAGCAAACCGTGTACCAAGCACCACATCTGTTCCACATTTTTCACGATAACCTTCAAGTGGATAACGTGACATGCTCGCACCGAGCAATAACAAGTCATCAAAGTGTGGCAATTTGCGTTTTGTACCACCACCACGGATATCATAAATCCCTGTAGAGGCCGCACGTTGAATTTCCTGAATCGTTAAACGGTCAAATGTCGCAGATTCGCGTAATACTGGTTCAAATTGAGTAGTAGATTGAGTCATGATTAAAATCTCCGAGCCACGTTGGGTTTAGTAAGCAGATGCGTTGTCGACTTTAAAGTTGTAAAGTTGGCGCGCCGAGCCATAGCGTTTAAATGTAGTTGGATCTTCATCAAATCCAGCCTGCTCTAACAGCTCTGCCAACTCGGCAATGTGTTCTGGACGCATTTCTTTTTCAATACAGTCTGAACCCAAAGATTTCACTGTGCCTTTGACATAAATACGCACTTCATAAAGTGAGTCGCCCAATGCATCCCCTGCATCGCCACACACCACCAAGCGTCCTGCTTGTCCCATAAAGCAGCTCATGTGTCCAATGCTGCCACCCACCACAATATCTACACCTTTCATGGAGATGCCACAGCGCGCGCCTGCATCACCATCGATCACCAGCAAACCACCGTGTGCGGTTGCGCCCGCAGCTTGTGACGCATTACCCTTGATGCGGACTGAACCTGACATCATGTTTTCAGCAACGCCGACACCGACGTTTCCGTTCACGATCACATCAGCTTCTTGGTTCATGCCTGCACAGTAATAACCTGCGTGCCCGTCAATAGTGACCTGTACAGGAGCTTTCACACCCACTGCGATATTGTGCTGACCTGCTGGGTTCTGCACAGTCCATGCAGGAATTGCAGCAACCAATTCAGGGGTATGTAATGCCTGATTGAGTTCGCGAATGCTGTCCACGCTCAGGTCAAAAGTGTCTTTTAATTCGATTTTGTCTGCCAATACTGTGCTATTCATCGTGTTTATTCCTCTAATTGTTTTGGTCTTTATGCTGCTGCGCCAGTCTTGGCTGTTGAGCGTTCCCAGACATATAAAGTTGCTGGTTCTGGTTCCCAGACTTTGGCTTTGTCGATGTTTGGTAGTGAAGCCAATGCCTGATATTCAGATGCCATTGCCACATAATCATCGGTTTCTGCCAGAACCGCAGGTTTGCAGGCAATCGGATCACGGATCACCGCAAAACCGTCACGTGTCCCAATCGCAAAAGTAAAGAAACCATCCAAGTCATCCAGTGCATGATTCAATGCTTGTGCTAGGTTATCGCCTTCTTGTAAGCGCCAAGTCAGGTAGCCTGCAGCCACTTCAGTGTCGTTATCGGTTTCAAAATGAATGCCTTGACGTTTCAATTCCTGACGTAAACGCGCATGGTTCGACAATGAACCGTTGTGTACCAAACACAAATCCGCACCTGTGGAGAACGGATGACTGCCTTCCATGGTCACAGCGCTTTCAGTTGCCATACGGGTATGCCCGATAATGTGACTGCCTTTCATGTTGGCCAAGCCAAAGCGTTCAGAGATTTCGACAGGCAAGCCCATGCCTTTTAAAATTTCGATGCTTTGTCCGACACTCATGATTTTCAGTTCAGACGCAAGTTCAGTGATTGCTGCACGAACAGTTGTTTCATCTGCTTCGACTTTAAGCACGGCCGCAGTTGCGTTTTGGAACCAGTCAAAGCCTGTACCAAGTTTCGCTTCTAGTTTTTCTGCAAATGCTTGCCAGTTAAAGTTTTCGTCAGTAGTTTGCAAGGTCAGTTTGACCCAGCCGTCTTGCACTTCATCGCCATAGATCGCAAAGCCTGCGCTGTCTGGCCCACGCCCAGTCATGGCTTCAAGCATCGGTTCAAACAGTTTGCCCAATTGAGATTCGAGCGCTGGATTTTTTAAGTAAAGTCCGACAATGCCACACATAATGCTTACTCCAATAGATTCAATTCTGTTGATTTATCTGAAATTTAGAAAAATTCGGTATAACGCTGGATTTCCCAATCAGACACATGTCGACTGTATTCCACCCATTCCATACTTTTTTGATTGATAAACTCATCCACGATTTCTGCACCCATTTTTTCTCTAAACAATGGATCAGCTTTGAGTGCTTCAACGGCTTCTTTGAGTGACTGTGGCAAAGTTTCTATGCCACGTGCTGCAATTTCTTCTAATCCGAGGCTGTACAGATTTTCATTGCAGGCTGCTGGTGGAGTCAGTTCACGTTCAATGCCATCTAAGCCTGCAGCAATAATCGCGGCTGACACCAAGTACGGATTGCAACCTGCATCTGGAAGGCGCAGCTCAATACGACCATACGGAATACGCACCATGGCTGAACGGTTGTTGGAACCATAAGCAATAAATGCAGGTGCCCATGTCGAACCAGACAATGAACGACCCACAACAAGGCGTTTATAGGAGTTCACAGTTGGCGCACAGAAAGCACACAGTGCTGGGCCATGTTCAAGTAAACCTGCGATAAAGTGATAGGCCATTTTGGATAAGCCCATACCGCTTGGGTCGCTTGGGTCATGGAACAGGTTGCTGGATTCTTCACTGCCGATGGACAGATGAAAGTGCATACCGTTACCTGCACGTTTTGGATCAGGTTTTGGCATAAACGAACAGATCATGCCCAAATCGTTGGCAATTTCACCTGCCGCCATACGGAAGAAAGTGAACATGTCTGCCGAATTCATGGCATCGCTGTAGGTATAGTTAATTTCAAACTGACCGTTGGCATCTTCATGGTCAATCTGATAAATGTCGAAACCGACAGGAATCAAGGCTTCAGTTAAGCGCTCTAAAAATTCGCGTGAACGCGATAAGCCTTTATAGTCATAGCAAGGTTTATCAAGGTTGTCGGAATCATCCACCATTTTCAGTGAACCATCTTCCGCACGGCGAAACAGGCTAAACTCTGGCTCTAAACCTGTATTCAATGTCCAGCCTTTTGCACTTAAACGCTCGACTTGTTTACGGAGCACATAGCGTGAATCATAAGGGTGTGGCTGACCGTTGACATGACCTTCACAGACCACACGACCATAACCAGGTTGCCAAGGCACTGGCGTTAAGCTCGACAAATCGCCTTTGACCATGAAATCTGGACCATGAGGTTGCATCCCCATACCTGATATGGCAAAACCTGCGAAACCAACGCCATCTTTTTCAATTGCCTTTAGACCAGAAATGGGTACAGATTTGGTTTTTGCAGCACCATGAATATCGACAAACTGTGCCAATACATATTTTAATTGGTACTGATCAATCACCTGTTGAACCTCTGGACGATACATCGGTTTTTTGGTGAGTTGATGTTGATCAAACATCTCCGTTACGGCTTGCTGCAACATGATTGACATACTCCCATATGACAAAAACTAAATGTGGTGCAGAAAATGCATCTTTCTGTGCTTACATGGTTTTAAAAATTCCATTCAAGAAATTTTCTTTCCTAATAAGAAAGCAAATCCCTTGCCAACTTTGTGGTCATTAAAAAAAATTGTGATTTATGGGCAGAAATCGACTATATTTCCAACAAGAATATATATTTCGTAATAGGAATTTTATGTTTTGACAAAGTTCGTTTGCGCTTTGCAGTAAACTACAAAGCAATATTGGTATCGAAATAGTGCGGGATGAACCAGAATGAGACAAACTAAAAATAGTTTAAAACTTGAACAATATATTGGTATTCAAATCAAACGCCATCGTCAAGAACAAGGTTTGAAATTGTCTGAAGTGGCACAAATCGCAGGAATCAGTCAGGGCATGCTCAGCAAGATTGAAAATGCTCAAGTATCGACCAGTCTGGAAACTTTAAGCCGCCTGTGTGAAGTGCTTGGCATTCCCATGTCGACTTTATTTAGCCAGTACGACCAGCAAGAAAGTCACGCTATGCTAGTCAAGTCGGGCGATGGTATGGAAGTCGTTCGCCGTGGCACAGAAAAAGGTCATACCTATCGTTTAATCACCCATTCACGTGGTCCACGTAAAAACTTTGAGGCGTATCTGGTCAGCATGGATGATGCCAGCGAGGAATTCCCGACTTTTGCCCATCCAGGTACGGAAATGTTGTATTTAGTAGAAGGTGAATTGTTGTATCGTCACGGGCATGAAGTATTTCATATGCAACCAGGCGACTGCCTGACCTTAGAAGGTGAAATTCCACACGGTCCCGAAAAACTAATTCAGGTGCCGATTCGCCTGCTGTCTGTGATGAACTACGCACAGCCACAAGAATAATTTTGAGATCACAGACAGGCATGATGTCTCTCCCAAATGCCTGTCTATAGGCTTCTTTGATCAGTCCTTTGTTTTTCTCCCTATGGGATGAGGAACACTGTTCCGCAAGGGAATGAGGGTATTTATATTGTCATTTTTGTTAAAAAAATGACTTATGAAACAAGCCTAACAATCCCCTTTTATTAATCTTATTCCACACCGACAACATCCTCCCGCTCAGCAAACGCCTCGATCACTCCCGTCGCTTTAAGCTGTCGCAATTCGCTTTCACTGCGATATTGTTGGAGCACAGACCAAGTATGCTCCCCTAAACGAGGCGGTGCTTGACGGTATTCAACAGGTGTTTCGGACAATTTAATCGGCGATGCAATCATTTTAAAATCCGAATTTTGCGGATGCGGCACATTCACCAACATCTTGCGAGCCTGTATCTGCGGTTCCTGCAAAGCGTCTTCAATGGAATTAATCATGCCTACAGGTACTTGTTTTGCATGAATACAGTCCACCCAAAGTTGTGCATTTTGAGTTGAAAAATGCTGCTGCAATTGCTGAATCAAGGCATGCCGATGTTTAACACGATCCTGATTTGAGCGAAAATTAGTATGCTCCCAAAGATCTGGTCGCTGAATCGCGATACACAGATCTTTAAACTGTTTATCGTTACCACAGGCGATAATAAAGTCTTTGTCTTTTGCCTTAAACGTTTGATACGGCACAATATTGGGATGGGTATTGCCCATGCGTACAGGTGATTTTTCAGTCAGCAAATAGTTCATACCCTGATTGGCCAAGCCTGCAACCTGAACATCGAGCAGCGACAGATCAATATGCTGCCCTTTACCTGTACTTAAGCGCGACCATAGCGCTGCCTGTATCGCAATGGTGGCATAAAGCCCCGTTTGCAAATCGGTCACTGCAACCCCGACTTTTTGCGGCACGTTTTCTGGCTCACCCGTAATACTCATCAACCCAGCCATGCCCTGAATAATAAAGTCATAACCGGGTTCTGCTGCACGCGGCCCTGTTTGTCCAAAACCTGTAATCGAACAATACACCAGTCTTGGGTTAATTTTACTCAGGCTGGCATAATCCAAACCATATTTGGCTAACGAGCCTGCCTTATAGTTTTCAATCAGTACATCGGCATCCCTGACCATGTCCTGAATCAGCAATTGCCCTTCCTGTGATGCAATATCAACCGCAACCGAATATTTATTGCGGTTTGCCGACTGATAATAGCCTGCTTCTCGGGTGGCATCACCCTGTTCATCAGGCATCCACGGCGGCCCCCACATACGGGTATCATCTCCAACTTTAGGACGTTCAATCTTGATCACTTCTGCACCCAAATCTGCCAGAATCTGACCACACCAAGGGCCAGCCAATACCCGACTTAAATCCAGTACGCGCAATCCTGTTAATGCACCCATACACTTATCCTTTTAATAATAAAGATGGCATCAGGTTTTTGAGCCATCTTTGACAGTTCTTATGATTTTTGCGGATCGTACTGACGATCACGAATAAACAGCCCTGGCAAAACACCTGCAATAAAATATGCCGCCCCCATCACCATAAACGCGCTGGCAAACGTTCCACCCGATGCCAAAAAGCCGATGGTCGCAGGTGCGATGGCTGCGCCGACACGCCCAATATTGTAAGCACCGCCAATTGCCGTTCCGCGCACATCAGTCGAGAAAGACTCCGCCATATAGGTTGCGTTGACTCCATATGGAATGCCATACAGAAAACCAAAGGTAATCAGCAAATATAAAATGTTATCTGGCGTATTAAAGAAGATAATCACAGGCAGAAAAATGGCACTGGCTAATGTTCCAAAAACAAACACTGCACGGCGATTAAACTTATCAGCAAGGTAACCTGCCAGAATTTTGCCCAGAATCATGGCGGTATATGAACCCACCATATAACTGGTCAAAGATTTAAAGTTCATATGCAATTCGGTTTCCAGATAACTTGGCATCCAGTTATTGATACCGTAATAACCGAACTGTAGAAAAAAGGCGGTGGTCATCCAGAGCAAGAACATTTTGCGGTGTTTTAAATTGGTAAAAATCTGCCGATAAATGCTGCGATTACTGCTTTGTGGTGTTTCTATTTGAGTTACTGTTTTTTCTGCGCTTAATGACTGGATTTTGGTCAGTTGCCATGACTTTGGTTCAGGTACAAAACGTCGCAGAAAAATATTGATCGCGGCAGGAATAACTGTAATGAAAAACAAAACACGCCAACCATGTTCAGGAATAATTGCCCCTGCCAAAATCGTTGCAACGATATAACCCACCGTTTGCCCTGTCTGTAAAGTGCCCAATACCGTAGTGCGGTAACTGGTTGGAACGTATTCTGCCATTAAGGTATTACAGGCCATATATAGTGCTCCAATCCCCAATGCACCAATAAATCTGAGCGCCATAAACTGCTCAAAAGTTTGGGTAAAGCCCAGTAAACAGGTCGCCAACGAAAAAAACGTCACTGAATGAGCAATCGTTCTGACCCGACCAAACTTATCACATGACCAGCCACCCAAAATACCGCCAATGCCCATTCCTGCCAAAGACGCACTGCCGAGCGCACCTGCCTGAAAGGTCGATAAGCCAAATGCAGTTTTTAGACTGGTTAAACTATAGGACAGCAACATAATATCGACACCGTCCACCACCATGGCAAAGTAGGCAAACAACAACGCCCATTTCCATGTATTCGGGGTAATCCGTTCATATGTTCCAACATTTGTCGGTAACGAACGGGGTAAATCTGCAACAACCGCTTGAACATCATTGTTCATCTTGACACCTCATTTTCCCAAATGAGCCTCGGTCATTCATCTGCGAGTCATCAAAAAATCACTGTGCCTGTTTTTGTTGTATCCCTGTTGCTTTGGCAAAGCGCCTTTCTGCATGCCGCCTATCCATGATGAATCCCTGACTATGGTTTGCTTAGATTTTTAAAACAAATGTCTCCTCAAGATGCCCATGACGAGCATCTCCAAGAATTTTCAATGAAAAGGTTTTATCTAGTTGGCAAATGCAGCGATGCCTGTTTGCGCACGCCCCAAAATCAAGGCATGAATGTCATGTGTCCCTTCATAAGTATTCACGACTTCCAGATTGACCAAATGACGGGCAATCCCAAACTCATCACTAATCCCGTTGCCACCCAGCATGTCGCGGGCTAGACGCGCAATGTCCAGTGCCTTGCCACAGTTATTGCGTTTAATTAAGGATGTGCCTTCGACTGCGGCAAGACCTTCATCTTTCATACGCCCAAAACGCAAGGCGATCTGTAAACCGAGTGCAATTTCGGTTTGCATATCCGCCAGTTTTTTCTGAATCAGTTGATTGGCTGCAAGCGGTCGACCAAACTGCTGACGGTCGAGTGTGTATTGACGTGCGGTGTGCCAGCAAAATTCTGCTGCGCCCATCGCGCCCCAGGCAATGCCATAACGTGCACTATTCAAGCAGGTAAATGGGCCTTTTAAACCACGAACTTCAGGAAAGGCATTTTCTTCAGGGACAAATACATCATCCATGACAATTTCCCCTGTAATCGAAGCACGCAACCCCACTTTGCCGTGAATTGCAGGGGCAGATAAACCTTGCCAGCCTTTTTCTAAAATAAAACCGCGAATATCACCGACATTGCCTTCTTCTGACACTTCTTTTGCCCATACCACAAATACATCGGCAATCGGGCTATTGGTAATCCACATTTTTGAACCTTTCAGGCGATATCCCCCTGCCACTTTTTTGGCACGTGTTGCCATGCCCGCAGGGTCTGAACCGTGATCAGGCTCGGTTAAACCAAAACAGCCAATATATTCACCTGTTGCAAGTTTCGGCAGATATTTCTGTTTCTGCTCTTCTGTCCCAAACTCATTAATCGGTACCATCACCAAGGAGCTTTGCACGCTTGCCATAGAGCGATAACCTGAATCAACCCGTTCGATTTCACGGGCAATCAGGCCATAGCTGACATAATTGAGCCCCGCGCCACCATATTGTTCAGGAATGGTTGGCCCAAGCAGACCCAACTCACCCATTTCACGAAAAATGTGGGGATCAGTAGTTTCATGACGGAATTGCTCCAGCACACGTGGCATGAGTTTATCCTGACAATACGCTGCTGCTGCATCACGAATCATGCGTTCTTCTTCAGCCAGTTGTTGCTCCAGTAAAAATGGATCTTCCCAGTTAAATTGAACACGTGCAGATTTTTTTGTTGTCTCGACCATTTGATTCATCGCTTCCCTAGCCTTTTCTGGTTTGTCTTTTCCTTCATGCTACGATCAGTTAGCTTAGGCGGCAAACGATTATTTCTCATACAGTCATGCGATTTACGCATATCTTAGCCAATCTAAGCTCCATGAAAATGCTGATTCAAAGCATGAATGTGATGATGAGGTCTTCTGGTTTTGACTCATATTTTCAGGATGAGTGGCACAGCCGTGTAAAAACAACCTGCTTGCACACTCAAAATATATTGCGAGGATACGCTTTGCAAAACTCGCTCAAGATTATTTTCATAAAAACAATTTAAAAACAGTATATTAAAAATATTTAAACTCAAAAAATACAAATAAGTTTTCCGTATATTTAATTCTCTAAGCATTACTTTTCGGATTCAAGCGATTAAGAAAAGAGCATTAAAATCCAGTTAATTTTATATTTTTATAGAACCAAGATTTTATTTTTAACGCTAATCTATGTTATTTCTAAATACCTCAATCTAAAAATCCACCGATATGACAAGGATCGTGATATGCGTCGGATGATTCCTTCTTTACAGTCACTGATTTGCTTTGAATCTGCTGCCAAGCATAAAAGTTATACTTACGCGGCGCAGGAGCTCTGCATTACCCAAAGTGCAGTTTCCAGACAAATCCAGCAATTAGAAGAATTTCTCAGCCTTGCCTTGTTTCATCGTACCCGTCACGGCGTTGAATTGACGTTGGCAGGTGAGCAATATTTTAAAAGTATCAAGTCGTCTTTATTAAACATCGAACAAAGCACCATTGACCTGATGTCGCATAAAGGGCTTGGTGGTACGCTGAAACTCGGTGTTGTGCCCACCTTTGCCACGCGCTGGTTACTACCGCGACTCTATCGTTTCAATCAGATCTATCCTGAAATTACTGTACACCTTGAAACCAGTACCAAACCCTTTTTGTTTAGCGAACATATTTTCGATGCGGCAATCTATGCAGGTACGCCTGCTCAGGTCGAAAACTGGGCAGGTGCAAAAGTGCAGTTTCTGATGCAAGAAGATGTGGTTCCCGTATGTTCGAAACAGCTCATTCAAAAATATTGCCCAGAAGTCCAGCTTGAACAGATTCAAGACATTGATTTGAGTGCCGAACAGCTCAGCCGATTGCCACTTTTACAACAAACTACACGACCTTATATCTGGAAAGAATGGTTTCATACCGCAGGCTATGATCATCCGTATGCAACAGAGGGACAGCGGCACGAACTGTTTTCCATGCTGGCTGTTGCAGCCACCCATCACTTGGGGGTTGCACTGATTCCACAAATGCTACTTGAAAAAGAATTGAATAGCGGTGACTTGGTCATTGCGTCCAAGCTGAAACTGATGGGTTCGCGTTCGTATTATTTTGTTTATTCGGAGCAGCAAAACAGTGCGCTGATTTTAAAATTTATTGAATGGCTGGAACATGAAACACAAATTTATCAGAATAAAAATACAAACTGTGCCGTGCAACCCGACACAGCAGCAACATAGATAGAAAAAAATCTTCTCTATCTCATTTTTCACTCAATAAAAAAAGCCCTTAGATTTAATCTAAGGGCTTTTTTAAATTTTGGAGCGGGAAACGAGACTCGAACTCGCGACCCCAACCTTGGCAAGGTTATGCTCTACCAACTGAGCTATTCCCGCAATATGGAGGCATTATAGAGTGTTTCAAAAAACTGTCAACTCTCTTGGCATCCAAGTGTCTAATTAATCAGCACGACGCCAAACCGTGCCCTGACGGGTATCTTCCAAAACCACACCTTGATCCAGCAATGACTGGCGGATTCCATCAGCTTTGGCAAAGTCTTTGGCTTTTTTGGCATCTTGACGTTGTTGAATCAAATCTTCGATTTGTTCTTCAGACAAGCCCAAAGCATCCTGCCCGATATCTGACTTTAAGAAGTCTTCAACATTATGCTGTACCAGACCTAAAATGTTGGTCAGATGACGTAATGTTGAATAATACACTGCAGCCTGTTCGGCATTTTCTTCTTTCACCGCACGGTTGAGTTCTTTATTCACTTCAAACAGTACGGCAATTGCTTCAGCCGTATTGAAATCATCACGCATTGCACTATTGAAACGTTCAACCAACTCATTATCTAACGTTTCAACCGTTTTTTCACCATAGACTTGCTGATAGGCTTTAAATGAATGATAGAAACGGCTTAGCGTCGTTTTAGCTTCTTTTAGCGCGACATCTGAGAAGTTCACTGGGCTACGGTAATGTGAAGACACAATAAAGTAACGGATGACTTCAGGATGGAATTTGTCCATCACATCACGAATGGTAAAGAAATTGCCCAAAGACTTCGACATTTTTTCGCCATCGACATTAATAAAGCCGACATGCATCCAGTAGTTAACATACTGTTCGCCTGTTGAAGCCTCACTTTGTGCAATTTCATTTTCATGGTGCGGGAACATCAAGTCTGAACCACCACCATGAATGTCAAAATGGTTGCCTAGGCAGCACGTTGACATTGCTGAACATTCAATGTGCCAACCTGGTCGACCTTGACCCCACGGTGAAGCCCAAGCAGGTTCATTGGCTTTGGCATGTTTCCAAAGTACGAAGTCAAACGGATGTTTTTTCTCAACTTCAACGTCGACACGTTCCGAAGCACCCGCTTGCATGTCATCCAGTTTACGACCCGACAAACGACCATATTTGGCAAATTTTTCAACCTGAAAATAAACGTCGCCATTGCTTGCTGGATACGCTGCACCTTTCTCAACCAAGTTTCCAATCATGTTTTGCATTTGGTCGATATACTCAGTCGCACGTGGCGCTTCATCTGGGTGCAAACAGCCCAAATTTTCAGCATCTTCATTCATCGCCTGAATAAAACGATCGGTCAATGCGGTGATGCTTTCGCCATTCTCATTGGCACGTTTAATAATCTTGTCGTCAATATCGGTGATATTGCGCACGTATTTGACATTCCAACCCTGACTACGTAAAAAACGAATAATGTAATCAAATGCAACCATGACTCGAGCATGCCCAATATGACAGTAGTCATAGACGGTCATACCGCAAACATACATGTCGATATGCCCTGCTTTACGGGGTACAAATTCAACTTTTTTACGTTGCTCAGAGTTATATAAAACAAAGGGTTGCATATAAAGTCTTCAAATGTTCAAACTAAAGATGCCTCATCATAACTGATGCACAATATTTCACAAAGTTTTATCCCTAAAAAATATAAGATAACCATCGGCATGAATAAGTTGAAGTTGCAGTGAGATGAGGAAACTTGTCGATGGTGTCAGCATCACCTTCATTTCATATCTGGTATACGTCATTTTCGCCAACAATGCGTGCCATAGATGAAATGTCAACACACCCTATTTATGTTAGAATCACATCTATTGTTGAATCAAACCCTAAATATATTTTCCAGCTGTATTTTGGTAAGGTAGCTAATTTTGAATTCCCCACACATCATGAATCCTATTGATTTTAAAAAAGTCGCCCTAGAAACTTTAAAGATTGAACAGCAAGCGTTAGATGTTTTAGCCACACAAATTGATGAGCATTTCGTCAAGGCCTGTGAAATTATTTTACAGTGCAAAGGTCGTGTGGTCGTTACAGGCATGGGGAAATCTGGGCATATCGGACGCAAAATGGCAGCGACCTTTGCATCTACAGGTACACCATCTTTCTTTATGCATCCTGGTGAAGCAGGTCATGGCGACTTAGGCATGCTGGTGAAAGGCGATGTGCTGATTGCCATTTCCTACTCAGGGAAAAGTGATGAAATCATGATGCTCATGCCACTGATTAAACATGTGGGCGTGCCTTTGATTACCATTAGTGGCAATGACAAGGGTCCAATGCCACAAAATGCCGATGTTGCCCTAACTTTAGGTGACATTCAGGAAGCGTGTCCTCTTGGTCTTGCACCGACTTCAAGTACCACAGCGACTTTAGCTTTGGGCGATGCTTTGGCTGTTGCTTTACTAGAAGCACGCGGCTTTACTTCCGATGATTTTGCTCGTTCTCATCCTGCGGGGGCTTTAGGTAAGCGCCTGCTTTTGCATGTGAAACACCTCATGCACACAGGCAATGAGTTACCAAAAGTATCTCCAGACACCCCAATGAACCGTGTGCTGTATGAAATTTCAGACAAACGTTTAGGTTTAACCACAGTCGTTGATCAAAACGATACTTTACTGGGTATTTTTACTGACGGAGACTTGCGTCGTTTGATCGATAAACAGCAAGGCTTCGATGTAAACCTCCCTGTCGAAAATGTGATGATTAAAAAGCCTGCTACCATTTCTTCGGAAACTCGTGCAGTAGATGCGCTAGAGCAATTACGTGATCAAAAAATTAATCAATTTGTTGTCGTGGATGATCAAAATAAAGTGATTGGTGTAATTAGTATGCATGACCTGATTCAAGCTGGAGTAGCGTAACACATGGCATCTTATGTATTGTTAGAACAAGCTAGTCATATCAAAGCTTTGGTTTTAGATGTCGATGGTATTTTAAGTGATGGCTTTGTGACTTTTACCAACACCGGCGATGAAATCAAATCTTTTGATATCCGTGATGGTTTGGGTATGAAACTCGCGCAACAAGCGGGTTTAAAAGTGATTGTCATCACAGGGCGCAAAAGCCATATTGTTGAAAAACGCATGTCTGACCTGAAAGTCGACTTGGTTTTCCAAGGTCGTGAAGATAAAGGCGTTGCCCTACGTGAAGCTTGTGCGCAATTCAATCTGTTACCAGAAGATTGCTTATATATGGGCGATGACTGGCCTGATCTGTCAGCATTTGCGATTGCAGGCATGAAAGTGACTGTGCCAAATGGGCATGTTGAAGTACGTCGCCGTGCAGATTTAGTGACCCAAGCCATGGGTGGACGTGGTGCTGTACGCGAAGTATGCGATATGCTGTTACAGGCAAAAGGGGTTTATGAGGAATTACTTGAAAAATTCACTGCTGTCCCGCATTAACTGATAATTGTTTGATAAACTACGCTTATGGATACTAAAACTTTATATATCGCAGCGATTGTAATTGGCACCATAAGCGGTGGTTACTATTACTTTAGCGGCAAAAGTAAAAAACTGGATGTCAATTCGGCACGCAATATGACCTATTCGGCCAAAGACGTAAAAATTACCCAAACAGATCAACAAGGGCATGTGTCTGCACGCGCCTCGGTTGACGAAATGGCACAAAACAAACAAAACAATACATCTCAGTTATATAACTTCAATGCGACAACATATAGTCATGGTAAAATCGATGCAACCTATACTGCATCTCGTGCCGATGGCTACGATGATAATCAGAAAGTCATATTATCTGGTAACGTGGTTGCCCACAAAAATACCGCTCACGGCGTGATGACGCTACGGACTGATCAATTGACTGGCTATCCAAAAACCCGACAGCTTGAAACCACACATATGGTGACTGTCGATTCTGCACAGAGTCAGTTTATAAGTCATGGCTTAAAAGCCGACTTAAACTCAGGACAATACGAGTTTTTCAATATTCGAGGAAACTATGCTCCTAAATCCTAAACATTCACATGCTAAAACGGTCTTCAATGTTGTCATTTTAGGAGCCCTGTCTTGCACGGCAATGTCAGCCTTTGCACTACCTACTGACCGTAACCAGCCCATTTCTCTTGTTGCCGATCGTGCAACTTATAATGATAAAACTGGTTATACCACCTATTCAGGTAATGTGGTCATTGAACAAGGCTCTATGAAGCTACAAGCTGATTCAGTCACAGCACAGCTCAACAAAAACCGTCAAATCAGCACAGTAACGGCCAATGGACACCCTGCTCGCTTCCAGCAAAAAACCGATCCAAACAAAGGTTTTGCTCATGGTGAAGGACAAAAGATTATCTATAATGCAGACACAGGAATTTTAACCTTAAATGGTAATGCCTATGTCAATCAGGATGGTGCAAGTGTACGTGGTGCAACCCTGCGTTACAGCATGAACAAAGGCGATATTGAAGCTGTAGGCAGTTCATCAGGTGGTGCTGCAACTTCAACTAGCCCAGGTCAAAATAAAGGCCGTGTTCAGATTGTGATTCCACCAAACTCTTCACAGTCCGCTCCAGGAGCAAAAAGTAAATGAGTGATGTCCTCATCAATCAGCCACAAACGCTCCGCATCCACCATCTTGCAAAAAACTACAGTAAACGCTGGGTTGTAAAAGACGTTTCTTTTGAAATGCATAGCGGTCAAATCGTGGGGTTGCTAGGCCCAAACGGTGCAGGTAAAACCACCAGTTTCTATATGGTGGTGGGTCTGGTACGCATGGATAAAGGTGAAATTTATCTTGATGATCAAGATCTGTCGCACTTTGCCATGCATGAACGTGCCCGCAAAGGCATTGGTTACTTACCACAGGAAGCTTCGATTTTCCGAAAACTGACCATTGCTGAAAATATCATGGCAATTTTGGAAACTCGTAAAGAATTAAACAAAGCCCAACGTGAACAGCGCCTGAAAGAATTGCTGGATGACTTTAAAATCAGCCACATTAAAGATTCTTTAGGTATGAGTGTATCGGGTGGTGAACGTCGTCGTGCAGAAATTGCCCGTGCTTTGGCTGCCAACCCTAAATTTATGTTGCTTGATGAACCGTTTGCAGGGGTTGATCCAATTTCGGTAGGCGACATTAAAGAGATTATTCAGAATTTGAAAAACCGCGGCATTGGTGTGTTAATTACTGACCATAACGTACGTGAAACACTGGCAATTTGTGAAAAGGCTTATATTGTGAGTGAAGGTGCGGTAATTGCCGAAGGTACAGCCCAAGAAATTCTGGAAAATGCGACAGTGCGTGAAGTTTATTTAGGTGAAGATTTTACCGTGTAAATTTTAGTTTGCTCAGCATTTTCAAAGCTGTATATTGCAAAATATACGGCTTTTTTTAACATTCAATTTTAAGATAAGGCAAGACCAGTGGCGGATCAAATTAAGAAAAAAGGCTCATCCATTACACGTGTACTCGAAATTATCGAGGCCATTGCAACAGCACAACATCCTCCTACTCCTCTCGATTTAGCCATTGCCCTCGATATTCCAAAACCAAGCATTCACCGTTTACTACAGACTTTAGAAAAAGAAGGGTTTATTAAACTCGATACCTATGGCGGGTATGTGGTTGGACAACGGACTCATGCCCTACTGGTCAGTTCATGGAATCAGGAGCCGAAGAAAATTGAACGATTGGCGATTTTGCAAAAGCTGTCGGGTCAAATTGGTGAAACCTGCGGTATTGCAATTTTACAAGACAATGAAATGCTCTACACCGATCGAGTACAAACTAACTGGCCACTGCAAGTGTATTTACCTGTAGGCTCAAAAGTTCCACTATGGTGTACGTCGAGCGGTAAACTGTTTTTAAGTTATCTGGATAAAGAACGCCTGAGTAATGTACTGAAACATTTGCCGATTGAGCAAATGACCAAAAATACCATCATTGACAAAGCTGCGCTGGAGCAAAATTTACATCGTATTTTTGAGCAGCAGTTAGGCACGGATAATGAAGAGTTTATTGCTGGGATGGTGGCTTGTTCTGTACCCATTTTAAATGCCGAGCAGCAGATTGTCGCGTGTCTATATACTCACGCACCGACCATTCGCAAATCACTACAGGATTTAATGGCGTATGAGCCTGTGCTACGCGAGGCAGCACAGGAACTAAGTCACTTGATTCAACAAAGATAAGCTGTATTAGATTAATTCAGCGTTGGCATTGAAAATTGTACACCTTCACGGACATTGCTCGATGGCCAGCGTTGAGTAATTGTTTTACGGCGCGTGTAAAAACGTGCACCATCTGGACCATAGGCATATAAATCACCAAACAGTGAGCGCTTCCAGCCACCAAAGCTATGATATGCCACAGGGACAGGTAATGGAACATTCACCCCCACCATTCCAACTTGGATATGGTCGGTAAAGTAACGCGCTGCTTCGCCATCGCGGGTATAGATACAGGTGCCGTTGCCATATTCATGATCGTTGATCAGTTGCATGGCTTCTTGCATGGTCGCAACACGAATCACTTGTAGCACAGGCCCAAAGATTTCCTGTTTATAGCTGAGCATGTCTGAGCTGACATGGTCAATTAAGGTAGCTCCGACAAAGTAACCGTTTTCATAGCCTTCAGGTGCAGCATGACGGCCATCGACCACCACCGTTGCGCCTTGTTGCTCTGCGCTGTCAATATGTCCGATCACTTTGGCTTTATGTTCAGCTGTAATCACAGGGCCAAAATCATTGTCTTTATTGGCAAAGTGTCCGTATTTTAAACCTTGCATACGTTCACCAAGCTGGTGTACCAAGGCATCTGCTATTTCATCGCCTACAGCAACTGCAACTGACAGTGCCATACAACGCTCGCCCGATGAACCAAACGCTGCACCCAACAATGAACTGACGACATTTTCAAGATCAGCATCGGGCATCACAATCGCATGGTTTTTCGCACCACCAAGCGCCTGACAGCGTTTACCTGTTGAAGTTGCAGTCTGATAAATATATTCAGCAATCGGAGTTGAACCTACAAAGCTCACCGCTTGTACACGGCGATCATGCAGTAGAGTATCTACCGCAACTTTGTCACCATTCACCACATTAAACACACCATCTGGCAAACCTGCCTGTTTCAACAATTCAGCAAGGAAAAGTGTTGAAGATGGATCTTTTTCTGATGGTTTCAAGACAAAGCAGTTCCCACAGACGATTGCCATCGGGAACATCCACAACGGTACCATCACAGGAAAGTTAAATGGTGTAATACCTGCAACGACACCAAGCGGCTGAAACTCGCTCCATGAGTCAATCGATGGCCCTACATTTTTGCTAAATTCACCTTTGAGAAATTCTGGTGCACCACAGGCATATTCAACATTTTCAATGCCGCGCTGTAACTCGCCTGCGGCATCATGCACGATCTTGCCATGTTCAGCCCCAATCAATTCACAGATTTTGTCGGCATGCTGTTCAAGTAATTCTTTAAATTTAAACATGACACGCGCACGTTTAATCACAGGCGTATCGCGCCATTCTGGGAATGCAGCTTGCGCAGCAGCAATCGCCTGCTCAACAGTTTCTGCACTGGCAATCGCAACTTCCTTGCTTTGCTCACCTGTTGATGGGTTATAAACGGCTTGGGTACGAGCATAGTCGTAGCACAATTTGCCTTGAATAAAATGACCAATCATGTCCATTGTGGGAGTTCCTCGTTGTGATTCTAAGATCAGTGTTGATTTAAAAATAAGCCATTTACAGCCATAACTTTTGATAAAGCTGTACCATTTCTTCGGTGCTTGGTACAACAGGATTATTGCTCGGTGAACCAGATGCCAAGGCCTGTTCTGCCATAGTTTCAACCACAGCATCAAACTCGGCTTTATTGACACCGAACTCCGCCAAGGTCGGTACTTTGAGTTCTCGATTGATCTGCTCTAAAGCCGCAACCAGTTTTTGATTGGCAAGATCGGTCGCATCATTGGGTTCTGCTACGCCCATAGCTTTGGCACAGATCGCATAACGCTCAGGTGCAGCATGAATCGAATATGCAGTAATCATCGGCAATAACATGGCATTGGAAAGCCCATGCGGCACATGGAAAAATGCCCCGATTGGACGGCTCATACCATGTACCAAAGCCACCGAAGCATTGGAAAATGCAATCCCTGCCAAGGTTGCACCTAGCATCATCTGTTCACGTGCGGCCGCATCCTCAGGGTGTTGATAGACTGGAATCAGGTTTTGACCAATTAACTTCATGGCAGCCAATGCCTGCGAGTCACTGTATAAATTGGCTTTTTTACTGACATAAGCTTCAATGGCATGGGTGAGCGCATCAATGCCTGTATCGGCTGTGATACGTGCAGGCAAACTTAGCGTCAGTTCATAATCGACAATTGCCGCGACAGGTAAAAAACCAATGCCCGTACACAGCATTTTTTCATGCGTGGCATCATCGGTAATAATAGTGAATTTGGTACATTCCGAACCTGTGCCTGCGGTAGTTGGCATGGCAATAATGGGCAAACCTGTTTCCGTGACCTGACGTGGGAATTTATAGTCGCGAACTTCGCCACCAAATTTTCCTAAAATGCCAATTGCTTTGGCACTGTCAATCACACTGCCACCACCTATCGCAATGATCGCGTCATAATCTTGAGACTGCGTCTTCTCTACGCCCGCAGCAATCGAACTGGCGGTCGGCTCTGGAATGGTATCGGCAAAGTAATCGGTTGAGATGTTGGCTTGAGTTAAGATTTTTTGTAATTCATCTACATAACCCAAGGATAGCATCACCCGATCGGTAATAATTAAAGGTTTGCTTACCCCTAAAGCTGTTAAAACCTCAGGTAACTGACTGCGAGCATTGCAACCTATTTCTAAAATACGTGGTAAAACAATACGGTGTGACATAGTTTCCCTCTATTGCATCATCATAATTTTTCAACTTATGAGCCTTTTATGAGATTCAAGCTGATTGGTTTACCTCATGATGAAGCTATCCCGAGCTTTTTAATTTTATAAAACGATACATATCGTATCATTATTAAATCAATATAAATTAACTTTCACATCCTCGCAAATGATTTCTGATCAATTTTAGTCAATCTTTCATAGTTTCTACTTTGGTGAGCAAATCTTACGAAATAAAAAAAACCGCTTGATTCAGCGGTTGGAGATAAAAAAATTGGACTTTCCACGACTAGCGATAAACCATTCCGCCATCGGTCAAAATTGACTGCCCCGTAATATAGTCCGAATCTTCACTGGCCAAGAATGCCACCAAAGCTGCCACATCATCTGGCGTTTCAGCACGCCCCAAGGCAATGCCCTCAACATATTTTTTGTAGGTTTCACCAATCGCCGCGCCTGTAATTTCAGAAAAGCGCTTATCGATTTCCACCCACATGTCTGTGCCAACAATTCCAGGGCAATAGCCATTTACGGTAATACCCTGACTGGCATATTCTTTTGCGGCTGCTTGCGTCAGTGCCCGCACGGCAAACTTGGTCGCCGAATACACACCCAGTAAAGCAAAACCATCATGTCCTGCAATTGAGCAGGCATTGATAATTTTACCTTTTTGCTTGCGTTGCTGAAATTTTTTGGCAGCCGCCTGTATACCCCACAGCACCCCGCCAATATTCACATCAACAATTTTATGAAACTCTGCGGGCGTAACATCGGCAATTGCCTGAACCTGTGCAATGCCTGCGTTATTGATCATGATATCGAAACCGCCCAAACTGCTTTCGGCATGATCAATGGCAAGTGCGACCTGTTCCAACTGGCTGACATCTGCAATAAATGTACTGGCTTGCACGCCAAGAGCCTGCACTTCCTGCTGCACATGCTGTAATTTTTCCTGATGCATGTCGACCAATGCGATATGCACGCCTTCTTGTACCAGACGTAGTGCAATTCCGCGTCCAATTCCCTGTGCTGCACCTGTCACCAAGGCAACTTTATTGTGTAATCCTCTTGGCATTTTTTGATCCTTTTGATTTGAATGATCAGGAGAATCCTGCTCCTGTAATCAAGATGACTTCCCTCAGTTTAATTCTTGTTATCTTCTATTCAGCGCAAAGAATCGGGGTTAACCAAGAGAAGTCTGTGTTCTATATATTTATGGATGAACAATAATTTTCACCGCAGACTCATTGTTATGAATCAGGGTTTCAAAACCTTGTGAAATCAGATCATCCAGTTGAATGCGCTGAGTAATAAACGGTTCAAGGTTGATCTTGCCTTGCTCAACCAGTTTGATGGTTTCCTGATGATCATTGACATAGGCAATCGTGCCGCGCACATCGAGCTCTTTCATCACCACGCTATGTACATTGATGCTGGCCGGATGACTCCAGATCGACACGATCACAATCACACCTGTCGGTTTGGTTGCAGCCACCAATGTGTCTAAAACCTTGTTGACGCTACTGCATTCAAAGGCAACATCAACACCACGATCTTGGGTAATTTTCATGACTTCGGCAACCACATCGACCTGAGATGGGTCGAGAATATAATCGGCCACGCCCGATTCTTTGGCTTTTTCCTTACGCTTACTGCTCAGTTCAGTCACGATCACGGTTAAGCCTTTGGCTTTGAGAATCGCAGACAGCAACAAACCAATCGGCCCTGCTCCACCCACCAAAGCAATATCGCCTGCTTTGGCACCACTACGCACATAGGCATGATGCCCCACTGAAAGCGGTTCAATCAGCGCTGCCTGATCAAGTGGAATATGGTTGGAAATCGGATGTACCCAGCGGCGTTTGACCGCAATTTTTTCCGATAACCCGCCACCTCGACCACCCAACCCAATAAAGTTCATATTTTTGGAGAGATGGTAGTTTTCTCCTGGCCCTGTCGGTACATCATCAGCAATGATATACGGCTCAACCACCACATGTTGCCCCACCTGAATATCCGTTACGCCTTCACCAACGGCATAGACCACGCCTGAGAATTCATGTCCCATCGTGATCGGCGCAGATTCACCTGAAATCGGATGAGGATGCCCACACGGTGGAATAAAAATCGGGCCTTCCATAAATTCATGCAGGTCTGTTCCACAAATTCCACACCATGCCACTTGAATGCCAACTGTACCTGCGGTGACTTCTGGTTCTGGAATATCTTCAATGCGGATATCCCCTTTGTCATAAAAACGTGCTGCTTTCATTGTTTTGTATCCATAAAAAAGGCATATGCCATACTGATTAGACTTCTTTTATAAGGCTCTTTTATTTCTCTTGCGCGGCATTGAAATACATTTCAATTTGGTTCATGGAAAAAGAAAGAGGGTCTAAGCAGTTATGAAAGAAGTCTATTTTTTTAAAAGCTAAATATGAATCGCGCGTTGCATGGATGCCAAAATCGATTCATGCATCGCTTCCGACAAGGTCGGATGTGGAAAAATTACCTGTGCCAGTGTGGCATCGGTCGCTTCGAGATATTTGGCAATCGCAAAGCCTTGAATATGCTCGGTAACTTCATGTCCAACCATGTGTGCACCCAGTAATTCACCTGTTTCCGCATGAATAATGGTTTTGACAAAGCCAGCACTATCGCCAAGTGCCAATGCTTTACCATTGGCAGAGAGTGGAAACTTGCCAATATGGATAGGCAAGTTTTGTGCTTTAGCCGCCGCTTCATGCAACCCGATACTCGCCACTTGCGGATGAGTAAAAATACAGCCTGGGATCTGACTGCGATCTAAGGCATGCACACCCTGCACCCCCGCAATTTTCTCGACACATAAAACTGCTTCATGGCTGGCTTTATGCGCCAGACACGGCGCACCCGCAACATCACCAATCGCATACAGCCCTACGACATTGGTTTTGCAGTAGGCATCGGTCTGGATAAAGCCTTGAGGATTCAGCTCAACACCTAAATCTTCCAAACCCAAATTAGCAGTGTTGGGCTGCACCCCAATCGCTGAAAGTACCCGATCAAACTCGAGTGTCTGTTCACCTTGTGGCGTAGTCAGCACACATTGCACTTGTTCATTCAGAATACGGATGCTTTGAATCGCCGATTGGGTCAGCACCTGCATGCCTTTTTGCTGAAACTGTTTTTGTACGTACTGGGCAACTTCAGCATCTTCAGTCGGTAAAATTTGCTTGGCAATATCAATCAGCGTGACCTGACAGCCCAAGTCCTGATACAAACTGGCAAATTCGCTGCCGATTGCGCCCGAACCCACCACCAGCAAACGCTGTGGCAATTGTTCAGGGACTAATGCTTCTTTATAACTCCAGACATATTTGCCATCGACAGGGAGTTGTGGCAAATGTCGTGCCTGTGCGCCTGTCGCCAAGATAATATGTGGCGCAGTTAAAATCTGCTGTTGCCCCTTGGCATCGGTCAGTTGCAGGGTTTCTTTGCCAATCAGTTTGGCTTTGGCATCGAACACCGTGACCTGATTTTTTTTCAGCAAATGGGCAATACCCTGTACCAGTTGTGCTGACACCTGACGGCTATGCTTGATCAGTTGTTGCAGGTCAAACTCAAGCTGTGACACCTGAAAGCCAAACTGCCCCGCATGTTTAAACTGAGTTGCCAGTTCTGCGCCTGCGAGTAAGGCTTTAGTGGGAATACAGCCCCAGTTCAGACAAATGCCACCTAAATGCTGTGCTTCAACTATCGCCGTATTTAGCCCGAGTTGGGCTGCACGAATGGCAGCCACATACCCTCCTGGTCCAGCACCCACCACCACAACATCAAATTGTGTTTCTGACATGTGGCTTCTCCTAGACCAAAATCAAAGCAGGGTTTTCAACAAACTGCTTAAAGCTTGCTAAAAATTTTGCCCCAACTGCGCCGTCAATCACGCGATGATCACACGACAAAGTCACAGTCACAATTTGCCGAACCACAATTTCACCTTGCTCAACCACAGCACGTGCTTCGGATGCACCGAGTGCCATAATCGCGCCTTGTGGCGGATTGATAATCGCATCAAACTGTTTAATGCCAAGCATGCCCAAATTGGAAATACTGAAGCTACCGCCCTGAAACTCGTCAGGTTGTAATTTTCCAGTTTTGGCACGGGTTGCCAGATCGCGCATTTCGGTTGAAATTTCAGACAATGATTTTTGATTGGCAGCTTTCACAATCGGGGTGATTAAACCATTGGGAATTGCCACCGCCACCGAAATATCGGCCTGAGCAAATTGCAAAATCGACTGGGTCGCTTCGTCAAACTGCACATTGACCTCAGGCACTTTAAGTAATGCCGCCGCCGCCGCTTTAATTAACATATCGTTAATCGATAATTTCACCTGTGGAACGCTATCATTAATTTGCTTACGCAGGTTTTGCATAGCCTCAACATTGAGATCCACTGTTAAACGGAAATGCGGGGCATTACGTTTCGCTGCTTGCAGGCGCGAAGCAATCGCTTTACGCATGGCATTTAAGGCAATCGAAGTGACCTGATTTTTTGGTGCAGCTTCTGAACTGGTCGCAGAAGATTCAGCACATACTGTACTTGGATTCTCGCGATAATACAGCGCTTCGACATCCTCCTTGCACACGCGTCCACGCGAACCTGACACACGGCAGTCATGCAGGTTAATGCCCCACTGTTTCGCCAAACGGCGCGCCACAGGCGTTGCCAAAACATTGCTATCATCAGCAGTAGATTTAGCGACTTTTCCAGAAGACTGGGCTTGAGCTTTTACATCAGGCCATTGTCCGCCCGCAGTACGCACTGCAGTTTGAATATCCTGAACGCTGATACGCCCTTCACGCCCTGAACCTGAAACTTTTGCCAAATTCACATTGTGTTTTGCAGCCAGTTTAAGCGCATGTGGCGTCGTGAAAAGTTCAACATCGGCTTGAAAGCCTTGCAATGCTGCTGGCACAACATAACCTGTTTGCGTCGTTGCAGATGCTTTAGCGACTGGCACAGCCGCATTTGCCACAGGTATAGGCTGTGCTGCGACTTCAGCTTGCGGTGCGGTTGCCGCGACAGCAGTTTCAGCCTGAACCACAGGGGCGGCATTGGCTGTTGCACCACCTAAAGACTGTACAAATTTGTCAATTTCAGCATCGGAAACATTGCTTTCCGCACAGATGGCAATTGATCCACCGACAGGTAAAGTATCGCCATCTTTGGCAATAATTTTACGCAACGTTCCATCAAAGGGAGCTTCTAACACATTGACGATTTTAGTGGTTTCAATTTCACAAATTTCCTGACCTTTGGTGAAGCTGTCACCTTCCTGAATCAGCCATTGTGCAATCGTACCTTCTTCCATCGACAATCCCCATTTCGGGATTTCTAAGGTTCTGATTTCGCTCATCCTAAGCCTCCAATACTTTACGCACTGCCTGTTCAATTCGTTCTACGCTTGGCATCCATTCTTTTTCTAATACAGGTGAAAATGGCACAGGCGTATGTGGTGGGGTGACGAGTTCAATCGGCGCTTTTAAATAATAGAAACCTTTTTGTGCAATCAAGGCAGCAACATCGTGCCCGAAACCACAGCGTGCTGCCGACTCATCCACAATCACCACACGTCCAGTTGAAGCAACCGACTCCAAAATACCTTCTTCATCCAAAGGTGAAATGGTACGCGGATCAACCACTTCCACTGAAATGCCTTCTTTGGCAAGTTTGTCAGCGACTTCATTGGCACGGTGTACCATCAAACCGAGTGCAATAATGGTAATGTCAGTCCCTTGACGGGTGTAATTCGCGACACCAAATGGAATGGTATAGGCTTCATCTGGGACTTCGCCTTTAATGTCATACAGCATTTTGTGCTCACAAAATACTACAGGGTCGTCATCACGAATCGCTTGGATAAGTAAACCTTTCACATCATACGGGCTTGATGGCACCACCACTTTTAACCCTGGCACAGAAGTAAAAACGTTATACGGTGATTGTGAATGTTGTGCAGCCGCTGAAAAACCTGCACCAATCATGCCGCGTACGACCATTGGCGCTTTGGCTTTACCACCAAACATATAGCGGAATTTTGCAGCTTGGTTATACAGCATGTCATGACACACACCGTAAAAATCCATAAACATCAAATCCACCACAGGTCGCAAACCTGTTGCCGATGCACCTGCTGCCATCCCCACCAATGCTGATTCGGTAATTGGCGTGTCAATCACACGTTCCGAACCAAATTCTGTCCATAACCCTTTGGTCACGCCCAATACGCCACCAAAACCTTCTAATTTATTTTCATCGGTATTTTTACCACCATGTCCACCACGAACATCTTCACCCATCACCACCACAGTCGGGTCACGGCGCATTTCCAACTCAATGGCTTCTTTCACAGCATTACGATAACTTTTATTTGGCATCTTGCTATTCCCTTAACTCTTTTCCCTTAATAGGAAACGTAAACGTCGGTGAGTAATTGTTCTGGTTGTGGGTAAGCGGCTGCACGCGCCCTTACCACGGCATCATCTACATTGGCTTTCGCTGCCGCATCAATTGCATCTAGCTTGGCAACATCGACTTTACCTTTGACTTTTTTACGGAAAATTTTCAGTGGGTCTTTATGTTCTTTGACATACTCAACCTCTTCCTTGGAGCGGATCAATCCCGGATCGCCTTCAAAGTGTCCATAAAAACGGTTGGTCACGGTTTCAATCACACTTGGCCCTTCACCACGGCGCGCACGCTCAATGGCTTTTTGTGCGGCTTCATACACGGCAAAAAAGTCTGTACCATCGACCTTGACCGCAGGTAAACCAAAGCCTGCCGCACGCCCTGCAATATCTTTACTGCCAACCGCGTAGTCGTGTCCTGTACCTTCACCAAAGCCATTGTTTTCAAATACAAAAATAACTGGAAGATTCAGCACCACAGCCATATTCATCGCTTCGAAGGTCAAGCCTTGGTTAGAACCACCATCACCTGTAAACGACAGCCCAATACCGCCTGTTTTCAGGGTTTTCGCGGTCAATGCAGCACCAATTGCCAAAGGAGGGCCACCGCCCACAATTCCGTTTGCGCCGAGCATTCCCTTGTCCAGATCGGCAATATGCATCGAACCGCCTTTACCACGGCAAAGACCATCATCTTTCCCAAAAATTTCCAGCATCATGGCGTGAATATCACAGCCCTTGGCAATACAGTGCCCATGTCCACGGTGGGTTGAAGTGATGTAGTCTTTATCGGTCAGATTTTCACAGATACCCACTGCGACCGCTTCTTCACCGCTATATAAGTGAATGAACCCTGGAATATCACCATTGGTATTTTCTTCGTGAAGTCGATCTTCAAACTCACGAATATCCCGCATACGTTTATATGCGGCAAGTAATTGCTCTTCAGTAAGCTGCATGTCCATATCCCTTATATTTTAAAATTGCCTTTAAAATAAAATTAACCCGATGATTTTATTTATATTTAAATCACCAATATAAAACTCTTTCACAAATCCATTTAACCCATCTCATCCAATGATTAAATAATCATGAAAAGTCTATTTATATAAAATCAAAACCCTCATTTTTCATATTAGACTAAAAAATTTTTTAATTTAAGTTTAAACAAAATACAAATAAAACAAAGATTTAAAAGATGAAATATAAATGTAATTTTTTATTAATAATCAATTTCTTACAAAAACAAACTTTCAACCAACCTTTGTCTGATAATCTAAAGTGCTGCTATTTAAATAAATATGATATTTTATTTTAAAAATAGAATAATTCATATTTATTCCGAGCAAATCAATCAATTTAAACTACATAAGGATATGTTTTAAATGTCACAAAATATAAAACCAATACAGGGAGATAAATTACGTGGTGCGGATAAACTGGCACGTATTCCCGTTAAAGTTATTCCCAGTGAACATTTACCGAAAAAACCGCAGTGGATACGCAGTAAAATCAGCGATCCAGAAGAAATTAAGCGCATTCAGCGTTTATTACGTCAGCAAAAATTGCATACCGTGTGTGAAGAAGCCGCATGCCCCAACCTACCGCAATGCTTTGGCAGTGGCACAGCAACATTTATGATCATGGGTGATATTTGCACGCGACGTTGCCCATTTTGCGATGTGGCACATGGTCGACCGCTGGCTCTCGATGCCGATGAACCGATGCATCTTGCTGAAACCGTGGCACGTTTAAACCTAAATTATGTGGTGATTACTTCAGTGGATCGGGATGATCTGGTCGATGGTGGCGCGCAGCATTTTGTAGATTGTATTACAGCAATTCGTACACATAGCCCAGAAACGCGGATTGAAATTTTAGTGCCCGATTTTCGTGGGCGTATGCCGTTGGCACTGGATATTTTAAGTCGCTGCCCGCCTGATGTGTTTAATCACAATATTGAAACCGTGCCACGGTTGTATAAAGCCATGCGCCCAGGTTCAGACTATCAGCACTCGCTCAACCTGCTTCAGCAGTTTAAACAACGCTGTCCCGATATTTTGACCAAATGTGGCTTGATGGTCGGTTTAGGTGAGATCGAAGCTGAGGTTTTGGCATTATTGAATGATTTGAAAGATCATGCTGTGGATTTGGTCACCATTGGACAATATTTACAACCTAGTCCTGCGCATGCTCCGATTCAACGCTTTGTCGACCCTGCCGAGTTTCAGCGTTATCAGACACATGGCAAACATTTGCAGTTTTTTAACCTGTGGAGTGCGCCGATGGTACGTTCCAGTTACTTTGCCGACAAGCAATACTTCGGAGAAAATCTACCTGTTTTCTAATAACCATATAAAAAACAAGTGTTTCATTTTATAGTTCACAAAGCACCGAAAAATTTTAACATTTTTTGAGCAAACTCATGCCACGATCTGCTATAAATTGGTGTTAGAAGATAAGTTGCACAAGATTTTAAAACAGTGAAAAAATACCAAGGCAAAATTCTGTTTTAAATCAAAAAAACTGTTTCTTTTCAGTGAAATTGAATGCACAAAACTGTGATGGGACATGCAAAATGCTCAACGGATACGAGCTCAGTGTCCCATCCTTTGAAGGATAACAACATGGATATGCAACACACGCGATTTTCTGGCACATCTACGGATTCAACTCTTTCTTTAACTGCCGCGCCTTTACTCTGTTTGGAACAGAATTGGCAGTCTTCATTATTTGGACGCAGTATTCAGCAAGGGCAACATGAGCTAGCCAGCATTGCTGATGAAGCAGGCATGGCGATTGGAGTCACGGACAGTTGTGGCACACTGCTATGGGCATGGAGTAGCAAAGTCATGCGCTCCTCTGCCGAACAAGTGCATTTTGTTGAAGGTGGACAATGGTCAACCCAGTCTGTCGGCACCAACGCGATTGGCATAGCGCTAAACACTCATCAAACCAGTTGTGTCTATTCGCATGAGAACAGTATGAATAGTGTGCGTGACTGGGTGTGTTATGCCACACCGATTATTGACCCAAAAACCAAACAATATTATGGCATTATGAATTTATCTGCCAAATATAAAAAACATAGTGCCTTGGGTAAACTGGCTGTGGAACGCTGTGCTGAGTTACTCAGTCAGGTATTTCATGCACAGCAACAAGATTGCCTGTCGATGAATCTATTTGGCACACCGCAAATCAGTTTCAATCAAACCATTCTCACCATAACCCAACGCCAAACCGAAATCTTATGTATTCTGGCGCTTTGCCCCGCAGGAATTCAGCTCGATGAACTGCACTATGCCCTCTATGGCGACCGAGAAGTCAGTTTAACTACGCTCAAAGCTGAAATTTCTCAACTACGACATTTACTCAAAGGTGGGATTCAGTCGCGTTGTTATCGTCTGAATTGTGAGTTGCAATGCGACTTTCTCATGGCAGAAAAAGCCTTGAATGCAGGCTATATGCAAACCGTATTTAATTTATATAAAGGCGAGTTTTTACCGAAAACCGATAGCCCATTTTTACGGGCATGGCGTGATGCTTTCGATGCCCGTTTGAGTCATTATATTTATCATTGTCAGGATGCAAATTTGCTGCTGAATTTGGTCAATCGTGCGCCTGAACGCCTCGATGCAATAGAACGCTTACTGGAAATCTTACCTGAAGACAGCCCATATTTAGACAAAGTACAAGCATTACTCGATCATAGTTAAACCATCTAAAATAAGTTGATCACCTGCCAATGTGTAGATTTAAGTTGGCAGGTTGATGTTTACTCCACCGCGCCTTGTGGCTTTCTAAGATTCAACATCCACAACATGATCTGTAATACCAAAATACTTAAAACCCATACAGGCATCAGAAAATAAAGCACCGCTAAAACAAACAAACTGATTCCACGCTGTACAGCATTGGCAGACTGCCATAAACGAAAAACTTGGCGATTTAAATGCTGTAAGGTCGAACGTACGTGTGCATAGCTCCACCATGCCCGATAGGCAAACGCCACCAAGATCAAAATCAACGCAGCACTCAGCACCAATACCAGTTGATTCATCCCACAAAATAGCACCCCAATATGCGCATCAACTCCCCAACGGGTCAGCTTGGCAGACAGTGGGAACTTGGAAAATTCGATTTGATCGACCACTTTTTGCTGCTGCATATCCACCGCAATCGCATCGACCTGCACAGGCCAACGATGGCGCATTTCTTCAATTGTCCACGCTTTGTCACTGCTATAGCTCGGTTTAATTTGCAGATATTCGGAAGTTAGTCCATTTTGCTGCGCCAGTTTTTCAATCACATCAAAATTTTTCAGTACTAAAGGCTGATGATGAACTGACATTTGCATCGGCATATGATGCTCGGCATGTGCATCCATCGGCATAGACATGGGACTGAGCTGCGTATTGAGTGTTGGTGTATCGCTGTTTGCCAAGTGCCGCAGTTTGGCAATATTTGCCCCTGACCAGTTTGACCATGTCAGCCCTGTTGCCGAGAAAAACAGTAGCATTGGAAATACACTTAACCCCACCCAAGCATGCCAACGCAGATTTTTCTGCCGAGGGTGCTGTGTAGTCACCTTCATCTGTTGGCGTTTCCGATACCATTGCCATAACCCTGTCAGCGCAAAAATTCCGAGCCAACTGGCTGCCAACTCGCTGTAGGCGCGCCCAAACGTACCGAGCAACAAGTTGCGGTGCAGATTATCTAAAAAAGTACGAATCGGCAGCACACCACTTGTTCCATAGACAGGTAGCTGCCCCTGAACAGCGAGCGTATACGGATTAATAAAAACCGCATGACTATGCTCAGGGTCTTTCGGATCGAGATACAACACCCGTGTGGTCAAGTTCGGCTGCGGTGCTGGGCGAACGGCGGTAATCACAGCTTGTGCAGGCAAAACTGCTTGTGCCGCAGCAACTTGCAAACTGAGGACTTGTTCTGACTGAGACAGATCATGCACAGCAAATAACTGCTTTTGATACACCACATGCTCAAGCTGAGGGGTCAGTGCATATAGCAAACCTGTCAATGCAGCAATAAAAATAAACGGCGCAACCAACACTCCAAGCTGGACATGCAACACATGTAACAGTTGATTGGAAAAGCGAGTTTGCGACGAGTTTTTCTGCATAAAACAGCCCAGAACCTTCAAAAATAGGCTGCATCTTATCAATCTTGTGCTAGGCTGTGTACCTTTTTTGGGGAATGTCTAGGTTTAGACTCAGTCATGCGACGTTATGGTTTCTTTTTCGGCTTGATGGCACTTTTGCTACAAAACCTTGTGTTTTGGCAAGTGGCTATGCCGAAAATGATGCAAAACAACATGATTTGTGAGCAGATTAGCGTTGCACTTGAACAAAGCAGCATGTCCATGTCACAGATGCACATGTCTGCGGATGAGCATTCCCAAATGCAAAAACAACATGACAAGATGTTGCAGCATTGTCACTTCTGTGAGCTGTTCCATCATCTCTCGCCGATTACTGAACCAAGCCTGACGCTGATCGAAGATAAAATTCTAGTCCGTCTAATTGTCTTTGCAGCGCTTAGCTATGTGTTTTTCTATCTACGGCATTTATTTCTATGTCCTCAAGGACGTGCCCCACCTTTTGCCTTCAACTTTGCATAGTTTTGTTTAAGCGAAAATTTTTTCGCACATCGTTATTTTGCTTTTGTTGAAAGGCTTCGTTATGCCACGTATTTTTTTATTGCACCCTCTCACTTGGGGAATTCTTGCTGCGTCTATGTCTGCCACGGTAAATGCTGCAAACAGCGTTGATGACAATACTGTTTCAGACTTACCCATCATTACCGTATCTGCCGAAAAACAGGATGAACGCCACATTTCTTCTCAAGCGATTACCCAGTTTAAACACAAGCTACTTGAAGTTCCATTTACCAAATCACATGTGTCCAAAGACGATATTCAGAACTACAACATTCAACGGGTCAGTGATGCACTGGCGCTAGTGAATGGCGTGATGTATCAGGACAGTTATGGTGGCGGATTTTGGGATAACTATTCATTTCGTGGCTTTAGCACCGACCCGAATATGGGCACGATGTACATGCGTAACGGTTTGAGTTCACTCAATGGAATTCATGCACCACGCGACATGGTCAACATCCAGTCGATTGATTTTCTCAAAGGGCCAATGGCAGCCATGTATGGACAAGGCGCAATTGGTGGAATTATGAACATCACCACCAAACAGCCCGAGTGGACACCGAAAACCAGCTTTTCGGTCAGTGGCAGTACCGAAGAACAGTATCGCGGTTCGGTGGATACTACGGGAGCGATCAACGATGCCCTTGCCTACCGTTTAGGTGTGGCCTATGAAAACAACCAAAGTTTTCGAGATCATGTCGATAATCAACACTATTACATTGCTCCACAACTGGTATGGAAAATCTCGGATCAGACCCAGTTGAATCTAGACACTGAATTTGCAAATTACAGTGGTGTGTTTGACCGTGGTATTCCGATGGCCAACGGTCAGTTCGGCAGTATTCATAGCTTTTACGGTGAACCAAGCGATGGCGATATCAAGATCAAAGATCAGATGGTTCAGCTACGCTTAAATCATCAATTGAATGACAATTGGGACAGCACCACGGCGCTGAGCTATGAACATGGTGAACGTGAAGGTACATCAACCGAGATTTCATCCATCAGCAGCGATGGGCAAACTGCCAACCGTTTCCGCCGTTATCGGCATTTTGAAACTGAAACCACCCAGTTCCAGCAAATTTTACGTGGCAAATTCTCTACAGGTTCGATTCGTCACGAAGTCGTTGCCAACTTTGAAGCAGGACATTACACCATTGATCAATTACAACGAAGAAGTACATCAGGTGCAAGCAGCCCTATTAGTATTAGCAACCCTGTTTATGGTCAGACGATTTTACCGCTGACCCGCACCACCAAATTTAGCCTAGAAACCCAAGATATGTTGGGACTGAACCTGCAAGATCAGATTTTCCTGAATGATCAATGGAATATTGTGCTGGGTGGACGTTATAACCGCCAACAACAACAGATTGATGATTACCGTACAGGGATTTCTGCCAAGCAGGCATTTACACCGTTTACTCCACGCGTAGCGATCAATTATCAACCCACTAAAAAATGGTCACTGTATAGCAACTGGGGCAAGTCATTTGAACTCAACACAGGTTTAGATAAAAACCATCAATTGTATGATCCTGAAAAAACTCAAAGCTGGGAAATCGGCACAAAATACCAGTTTTTGCCAAAAAGCTGGTTCGGGCTGACCTATTTTAATCTGGATAAACACCACTTACTGACTGAAGGCATTAGCGACAGTTATGTGGATAGCGGACATGTACAAAGCCACGGGCTTGAAGTCGAATTACAGCATCAACTTATGCAAAATTTACGAGTGAGTGCCAACTATACCTTGACCCATGCTTCAATGATTGAAAGTGAGGTCGATGTCAAAGGTGCGCGCCTAAAAAACATTCCAAAACACATGGCAAACCTGTCAGCAGATTATCAATTCCATATTGCAGATTACCCTGCTGGACTAGTGGGCAACCTCAATTACTTTGGCAAGCGCAGTGCTAACTATATTGATAACAGTACAAGCTTGCCATCATTTACCGTGGTAAATGTGGGTGGTTATATCTTGCCGCGTCCAGACGTGCGGGTGCAGCTAAACATCAGCAACCTGTTTAACCGTACCTATTATGTATCGAGTTATACCAATTACTGGGTTCAACCTGGTGAGCCTCTGAAAGCTACACTGACTTTAAATTGGACATTCTAAGGTGTATTTACACGCCATTCTGAGGATGGCGTGTATTAAATTCTGAATATCAGATGTAACAATCAGAAAGATTTACCCTAACTCATACAAGCTTTGAAACGTTCTTCATAAAAGTAGGATATGACCAAAATCCATGTGCAAGGAAGTTTGCTGTCTAAGTTTGGCGCGGTATGCATGAGCCATATTCTTGACCAATCCGTTGTTTTTCTGCGTTGGCAATAAATCCTGACAAATTTAAAATGTCTTAGTAAACAAAATGATAAAACCACAAAAATCAACTTTTATTCAGTCATGCAACTTTTCACCACAATGCGGGCAATATTTATAATGTTTTAATTCTTGTTCCTTCTCTTCGAGTATTTGTTCTCGAATTAATTGCATCTGAATTTCATGAATTTGCTCTTTTCTTAGTCCGACTATACGCCCTATTTGCTGTATTTCTTTTTCATCATTCACCAAATCCAAGTCTTTTCCGATAATCAATTCGCGAAATTCTTGCTCAAGACGTTCCTTACGCACATTGAGTTCATTGGCTAAACCTGTTGCCAGAATACCTGCGGGTAAAGCAGCTAAACCAACTCCCAAAACCATAATCACTGAGCCGAGTATCTTTCCTGCATTGGTGACAGGCGTTACATCTCCATAGCCAACCGTGGTTAATGTCACCACTGCCCACCACATGGCTTGTGGAATTGAGCCAAAAACATCAGGCTGTGCTTCATGCTCAAAAGCGTAGACTCCACCTGCCGCCAGCACAATCATAATGATTAAAATAAAAATGACCGCCTGAAATGAACCTTTCTCACGCTCAATGACATTCAACAGAATTTGTAATGACACAAAATAACGAGTCAATTTCAGCAGTCGTAACAACCGAAGGATTCGTAAATAACTCAAATCCATATGAACAAAAAAGTTGAGATACGCAGGGAAAATTGCTACAAAATCAACAATAGCAGCCCCACTTAAAAGCCAATGAGATCTTTGCTTCCATGCTGGAGTTTCAAGATCTTCTTCAACTACACTCCACAGTCGCAGCAAATATTCAATGGTGAACACTGCAATGGATATATGTTCAAAACGATCAAAATAAAACGCATGTGCTTGATAAACATGATCGACTGATTCAACCAAAACCGCTGAAACGTTTGCAATGATCATTATAATCAGCAAATAGTTGAAATAGCGGCTTGCAGGCGTATCATAATCAGTATTATGCAGCACGTCATAACAAAAACGACGTGTGCGCCGATAATAGTCTAAAGCTGTCATGGCAGAGACGTGAAAAAGAAAAATTCGATATTAACAAATTCCTTATAGAATTTGAGGAATTTTTCAGCAACTTCTAACCTTATTTACCTGATTTTTTGCTACTTCTGTCCCAATTAAAAATCCTTTATGCTGACTCTGGTGACTTTACTGTTGAGCAAAAAAATGAATAACAATCATAAACAATTGGTCGTACTGGGCAGTATTAATGTTGATCATCTTTTAAATGTGCATAAGTTTCCACAAGCTGGAGAAACTGTGACTGGCACCCACTACCAACTGGCATTTGGTGGCAAAGGTGCAAATCAAGCCGTTGCTGCCAGTCGTAGCGGGGCCAACACTCAATTTCTCGCGTGCTTAGGCAGTGATGCGATTGCTCAAGACATTTTGGCGCAGTTTGTTCAAGATGGCATGAATACCGAAGCAGTTTGTCAGATTCCCGAGCAAAATACAGGTGTTGCCCTCATCTTTGTCAACAATCAAGCTGAAAACTGCATTGGAATTTATGCAGGGGCAAATGCAAGTTTAAGTCCACAATATGTTGCTCAACATGCTGAAAAAATTCGCTGTGCCGATGCCCTTTTACTGCAATTGGAAACACCTCTTGAAAGCTTAATTGATGCCGTCAAGATTGCCAAAGCCGCCAATACCATAGTGGTGCTTAACCCTGCGCCAGCACAGAAATTACCTGAAGATTTTTTGCAACAGATTGATCTGATCACCCCCAATGAAACTGAAGCCTCTGCACTAACGGGAATTCAGGTCTACGACCTCCAAAGCGCAGAACAAGCCGCCCAGCATTTGCATCAGCAAGGCGTTGGTATGGTGATTATCACACTAGGTGAACAAGGCATTTGGCTGAGTCAACAGGGTCAGGGACAACATATTCCTGCATTTAAAGTACATGCTGTTGATACTACAGGTGCAGGCGATACTTTTAATGGTGCCTTAATGACAGCACTTCTTGAAGATCAGAACTTATTGGATGCCAGCTATTTTGCCAGCGCAGCAGCGGCGCTCGCGGTTACCCATGCAGGTGCGCAACCATCCATTCCTTGGCGTGTACAAATTGATGAATTTTTGGAAGAGCTCAAAGAGCAAGATTGAGAACAAATAGCACCTTTTGAGGCACCCTTCCTGAAAAGGTGCTATTTGTAGAATCAAAGGCATTACCCAAGTGACTTTGATCTTATAAATCAAGTCTATAGTGAATAAGTGACAAATGTTTCCCGATTTTTTAGCTTTTTCTTGATTTAACAAAATAAAAAACGTGTATATTTTTATTTTTCAGAAAATTCTTCCAAAGTTTAATTTATGAGCAGCACAGAATACACATTAGATAAAATAGATCGGAAAATTTTATCGGCTTTACGCCAGAATGGGCGCTTAACGGTTGCCCAATTATCTGAAGAGGTTGGTTTGTCCTCTTCGCCCTGCTGGACACGTTTAAAAAGGCTAGAAACACTTAAAATTATTGATGGCTATACTGCGAATATTAATCCCAAAGCTATTGGGATTAACGAATTGTTTTTTATTGAAATTACGCTAGAACGTCATGATGATGAAATTTTAGAACAATTTAGCCAAACACTTGCAGACATTCCCGAAGTCATCGAAGCACATTTGGTCACAGGTGATTATGATTATTTAGTCAAAGTTGCCGTCAAAGATGCCGAGCATTATGAAAAGTTCTTGCGTAAAAAGTTATATTCGATTCAAGGCATTCGCCATACACGTTCTATTTTTGCTTTGCGACCTTTGAAACTGGAAAATACAGCAGATCTCATGCTGATTGATTAATATCCAGCCCAATGATGACTCAAGACTTTCATTTCAAATAAGATAAGTCATGAGTCATTTTTAATAAACCTCTTTCATCGAGAACATTCATCATTTATTGCTACTCATAATCATATAAAAATAAGTTCATGTTTTTATAAAAAATTTCATTTCATCGCCGATTTTCATCCATTCATCGACTAGTTTTATTGTATATCCCAACATAGAGATAAAATTTTAATAAGAAGCTCAAGGCTAAAGTTATAGGGGAACAGCAGTGAAACGTCATACAACAGGTTTTACATTATTAGAACTCATGGTCACCGTCGTCATCATTGCAATTTTAGCCGCAATTGCGATGCCACTTTACAATAAATATGTCATTAAATCTCATGTGCGTTCAGCAATGACTGACCTTACTTCTTTAAGTCTTGTTGTTGAAAACCTTTACCAACGCAACCTTAAATATATTGATAGTACATCTGATCAGGATGCACAAAATTATATTTCGACCAATAACGGAATTACCTGGACTCCTGCAGAGAGTGCTAATTTCACCTATACCCTCAATGCAAGTGCAACAGGCTCAGGTACACCCGTTGTGTATTACACACTTAAAGCTGTAGGGAGAACTGGTACGATCAATGCTGGATGCACATTGACGCTCACCAATACCAATACCAAAACTATTACTGATACAGGCACAGGCTGTGGCGGGCTAACATCATGGTAGGGCTATATCAAAAAGGCATAACGCTAATTGAGTTAATCATCACATTAGCTCTTGTAGCCGTTATTATTGCCTCAATCGCTCCTTTGGGACGATCATGGATCGCAACTGCGCATGTGTCAAAAGCACAATCTGTTTTGACTCAAGCCTTTAATAAAGCAAAAACTGAAGCATTGAAAAATCCCAATAAAGTTTTAAGTGATGCAACAAATCCAACTGTTGCAACGATTACCATTGATAATACCGCCAAAACAGTCTCCATTAGTAATAGTAACAGTACAACGATTTGGAGTGATTCATTTGATCAAGATACGAGCATTACGCTTCCAACAGCATGCAGTTCAAAAATTTTACTGAACAATACTGTTCAATTTTTAAATTCCACTACCCCTACGACGATTGACAATACATGTTCTAGCTATACCATTTCTGCTAGTTCAGCTCAAAGCGTAACTGGCGTTTTAAGGTGATTGATCATGAAAAAAAATAATGGTTTCACTTTATTAGAAGTCCTCATTTCAATGTTGCTACTCATGGTGATCGGGCTAGGAAGTGCTTATCTTTTAGCACGTGCAAATGTCACTCAACGAGACATGAATATCCATTTACTCACCGTAAGTAAAATGCGTTACATTTTACAAAATGGTGGCTGCACGTCGTCATCAAGTATCAGCATTAACGGTACCAACGCCCTTACACCTTGTACGTCATCGTCTGCAACTTATACGGTTTCAGCAAATGGTTTATCAGCGTCTGATGTCGCTGTAACATCACCATCAATTTCGGTGTCATCTACAGACAGTACAACAACCAGCTTGATTCCTAGTCCTATTACCATTAGCCCTTGAGGACATCACTATGAAAAATAAAATGTTTTCTCAAAAAGGGTTCTCACTGATCGAAGTCTTAATTGTATTGCTCATTTTTACAGTTATTGCTCTGGCGATTTTAAGAGCTTATGTATCTGTTGTGCATGTCGCAGGAGATTCATCAGCAGGCGCAAAAAGCGATAGTGGCGTCATGTTTGGGCTAGCAACAGCAGATAAAATTTTGCAAGGGATTGGTTTTGGTGCAAACTCAAGCGTAACATCCTCTTATGGAACAACACTTGCCGCCTACGATAGTTCTGGTACACAAGTTACTGTCGGCACTGCAGGAAGCAGTTTGGTGTGGAAATCAGATACCTCAACCTGTCAGGCACTCATTATCAGCAATAAAGATAACCCTGTAAGTACAAGTTCGACTGCAACTACACATACTGGCAGTGGGTTATTTTATTATGGCGCGGGCTATAGCTGTAGCAGTTTGGCACTACCTGCAAGCACAACTACAGAAACACCGACTATTCTTGTTCCTGTCAGCGATACCAATCTTGCTATGGCGAGCTTAAAAGTGATTACGGTAACAAACTGTAATCCGTATAGCGTAAGCAACTCACTGAACAATGGCGGTGCATACGCAGTGGTGCTCACAGCAAATGTTTATGCAGGTAGTGGTACGACTCAAAATCAGGTGAATAATCAAACCTGCCTGTTTAACTTTAGATAAATGGTGGAAGTGATGAACAATCAAGTTAATCTTGTTTCTCAAAAACAAAAAGTACGCCACCAGCAGGGTTTTGCATCATTATTGTTTGTTTTGCTGATTGGCCTTTCTCTCGTTATTATTGTCTTGGGTGTATTTATTACCTTAAGAGGTTTGCAGGACTCTGCAATTACTTCACATGCACAAACTCAGGCTGAAGAAAAAAGCACTATTGGTGTCAAAGCTCTATCTAATTTTTTATATAGTAAAACAGATGCTCAGATTTCCTCCATCACAAGTGGGACAATCACAGATAAAAATGGAACACTGACAGGAACAGCAAACTCGACTGTTGCAACCTATGCCAAATCTGCAACTTGCCCAACTGGTGCAGTAACCCAATACTGTTTTGATGTCACAGCCACTAGTGGCGGCGCATCTGCAACCATACGCACTGTTTACCAAAAAGCATCTACATTAAGCTCGACCACGCTCACAGGTTCAGTGTTTGCAGGTGGTTTAGTCGTTGGTGGTAGCGCAGATTTTACAGGAGATTCAAATAACCCGATTACTATTTTGGTAAAAGGTGGTGTTGTAACCGATACTTCTGGAAAAAATGTCAATAGCACACTCACTTCAGGTGGTATTAATGTCGGAACTTACACAGCAACTGATTTCATTACTGCGGATGACCTAAAGGCTTACTCGAACTATCAATTCACAGCATCAGGGGCAACTTGTAATAAATTAAATCTGTACTCTGGAACAACAAAAGTGAGTACTACAACCAGTATCTCATGTTCAAGCTTTAGTGGGATTAGTTATAGCTCAGGCTCTTGGACAATTGATCCATCTAAAACATTACCAGTCGGTGTGTTATGGTTTGATACTAATGTTGTGATCAATCTGGCAGCAGGCTCAACTCTGGTCAATACCATTATTTCTAAAGGTAGTATTACTGTAAATTCACCCAACAGTGGAACGATCGATAACTATGCACCTTATTTTTACTACTCCACAACAAATACAGATCATTTGACTCTCGTATGTGGCACAAAGGCTGCTGCAAATATTCCTACACAATATTGCAACTCTGATGGTAGTTTTAATACCAGTTCAGTTGCAAGTTTCCCAGGAAATATTGCCAACATTCTATTCCTAACCAATAATCAATTAAGCCTTGATGCTGCTAATAAAGCTGTTCTAAATTATTATGGAAACATTATTGCATCATATGGTGCAGGAGGAACAGGCAATGCATCTGGTAAGTTTACAGGTACAGGAACCATTAATATTATTGGGAATCTCGTTATTGCAGGAACGGCAGATACAACAACGATGCAAGGTAACATTACCATTGACCTGAGTAGAAGTACTGCATCTAGCTCTTCAGTGATTCCAAGTTATACTTATGCAAATGGCCTACGATTTATGAAATATATGTAAATCCAGCATATATAAATGAAAAAGAGATCATCATTTGATGATCTCTTTTTATTTCACAGATTCGATTAGAATGAATATTTCATCCCCAAATTTACCCCAAGGTTATCTGATGAATGATTTGCAAATTCACCATTGGCACTTGCCCATGCAGAAAGATTTGGCGTGTATTGTGTAGTTAAACCCAGACTTGCACTACCCCATTTTTTGTCTGGTGTATAACCTGAAAGTACAAAACTGCCGCCCATGCTGTTTAAACCTACACGAACACCATGACTGTTTGCTTGCGAATCGTAATTCCAAGCTAACTCAGCAAATGGCGAAACTTTGACATCTCGATACATCCAGTCACCTTTTAAGCGCCAGCCCACACTAGAGACAAACGAATCGCGCTGTTGTTTCCCAAACCACATTGCTGTACTGTCCGCACCATGCTCAGCAAAATCATTTACTTTGATAGTTTGCCACTCTAAATGAACAAAAGGCCCTGTTTTTAAGTCATTTAGGTTTAGCCACCAACCTCCATCTAACCCGCCACCAACATGGTAACCTTGAGCATCAGCAGTTTCTGTGCGCACTGCCGTACCAAGTTGAATCTGACGTTTAATGTCGGTAAAGTGCAAGCTGCCTGCATTGGCAAAACCACCAATATAACCATTGCCTTTATGATAAATACCATAACCCAAACCGCTGACATCAAATAATTTATAATCACCCTGACTGTTAGAGAAATTACCATTTTGCTGATTTAAGCTCATAGCAACCCCAGCCGAAAAATTGGAATTAATCTGAGCGTCTGAACCAAAGGTAAAATTGACATTATTGCTATTTAACTGAGGTGAGCTGTCCGAAGCTTTGAGTTTCTGGTGATTATAGTCCAGATTAAAAAATACCCGAGTTTCACCACCATTTACATCGGTGAGCATTTCATTTTTCACTGCACGATACTGAGCTTTTGTAATCGCGAGTGGAGCTTCTGATAATAAAGACATTTGCCCAGGCGCAGCTAACTCTGCCAAAACTGCCTGTGCCAGTAACCGATGGGTTGCAGTAGTCGGATGTACTCCATCAGCAAACAAGTAGCTCTGATTGGTTCCTGCAGCATAAGTATACGGCGCCCCTGATCCAGCAGGACCACATGCAACAGATGATGAGCCCACACCACAGGCTTCATTAGTGACATTACTAAAGCCATAGGCGGCAGGGTTGGCAACCACTTCATTGAGTAATCCATAAACATTGACAGGTACAATGTTTAATCCCGAAGCACTTAAACTGTCTAAACCATTACTTAAATTATAATTATAAAGCTGTGCCAGTTGTGTTAAATAGCCTGCAACTGTAGGACCTGACTCTAACGCTGAAGGCGTCAGCCCCATATTGGGTAAGTTATACACCACGACATAATTGGCGCCTGCCTGTTTTAACGACGACAACAAGTTTAATTCAGTATTGGCTGCTGTTGTTGTTCCTGTAATCAATTGAGCTTGTGTAATACCTGAAGTTTCAAGTAAACCAAAGATATCATTAGCGCCGCCCCACACTTCATATAAAGTATTTGGGTTAGCCGTTCCGCCTGTTAAACTTAGGTACTGCAATAACTGCTGCTGTAAAGTCGGAATACCAGGATCCAAACTATTAACAACCCCTGCACCACCCCAAGCATAGTTACTTCCACTGAGTAATGAAGGTGATGTGGTTGTACCCACGCCTTCAGCCACCAGTTCTGCGGCTGTCTGTCCTGGATTGGTGGTATATCTCGCCTGTGTACCCGTTGTATACAGTGCAACATTACCCCCATCGCTGAGACTATCACCAAAAATCACGACATTGTTAAAACTGGTTGCTTGTGCTTGTGTTACCCCAAGCCACATCAGGCTTGTGGTGGCAAGCCATAATAATTTTCTTATCCGCATTGCCCTATCCTCTGAATGATGTTTTTGTTTTTAAAATTGCCAGCATCATGCTTTTGCAATGCCTTAATGTATAGCATATTTAAATGCGTTCTTTTTAGTCTATTTATCGTTTTTTATGACACGGTCAGTCAGTCAAATCCAACCTCAAATCAAATTCAAGTACACTAACTCAAACCTCGTTGATCTAATCTATATTTAATAAATTAAAACAATTATTTATATCTTAATACAATCAAATTAAACTGTATTATGTAGGAAGAATATAAGGTTTAAACCGCTTACAATAATCGTCAGCGATACCGTCTTTTCTAATCTGGTTTTGTCACATTGACGAATCTAAACTTTCAAATATCGCATTGGTTCAACACCCTAAATGGTGTTGCCCAATTTGATTCATGTAAGCCACCTACTTTCCAAACCATACAAACACTCTCGTTTTATCAATCCACTTATTTGGCTGATTGATTTTTTTGTCCTGATTTTAGATGACTTACAAAACTGGATAAGCCCCTATTGATTTTTCTGAGCTGAAGTTTGTTCCGCCTGCCAGCCACCACCCAGCGTTTTATAGACATTCAGCATATTTTCAGCTTCAGCCAAGCGTGCCTGTACCAAACGATCCTGTATATCTTGTGCATTGATGCGTGCTAACAGAACTTTATCGAGTGTAATATTGCCAAATTTAAACAACTGGTTGGATTTGCTGACTTGGGTGTTAGCTTGCTGAGATGCTTGTGCCAAATAGCGATTTTGCTGAGTTAAACTACTTTGTAACTGATAGGCACTATCAACTTCTGCCAAAGACTTCAATATTAGTTGATCATAATGTGCTAACACTGCTTGAGCTTGAGCATCATGTACTTCTATGTTGCGTTGAATACGCCCTGAAGTAAAAATCGGCAAGCTGACACCTGCACTAATCAAACCGCCAAAACCTTTCAGTTCAGGTGTGCTGCTATCTAAACGTAGCTGTCCAGTTTGCCCAATAAACTGAATGTTAAAACGTGGTAACAAGTCGGCTTTGGCACTGCCAAGTTGCGCACTGGAGGCCTGAATCAAGGCATATTGCTGACGTACATCAGGACGTCGATTCAACACGGATAAAGGCGTTTCGCCATTGGGTAATGCTGGAATATGATTTAAAATATCCACCGATGCTGGCACATGAAACTGTTGTGGCGACTGTCCTGTCAACACGGCTAGATTGCGCTGATAGACATCTGCCTGTGCCTGTAAGGTTGCCAACTGAGCTTTTAAGCTTTCCCGTTTAATTTCAACATCGCGCACATCATAATCGGTGACTTGTCCTGCTTTAAAACGCCCGTCAATATAACGGCGAAGCTCTGTCAAGCTAGTAAGGGTATTTTGCCCAATCTGCATACGCTTTTGTAAACTTCGCATTTTAAAATAATTGTCGGCAATATCACTCGCAAGTAGCATCTGCACAGCATACCACTGCTGGGTTACCGCCATACTGGCGTATCTGGCAGCATCAGCGTCGCTACGTTTCCCTCCAAAAATATCAGGTTCCCAACTTGCAGCAAAACTGGCATGTTCACTGTGCCCTGTAACACTCAAATCATCACGGTTTAAACCTGAAGCTCCTAAACCCGATAGTATCTTGCGGGTTTGTGGGCTAAGTGGGTTATGCACTTGGGCATGATGACCATCTATCCCGGCAGATACGCCAGCCGTTGGCCCCAGATCAGCCAATGCCAACGCTGCATTGGCACGTGCCGCCTGCAAGTTTGCCCGTGCAGCAGTCAGATCGTGATTATTTTGCAAACCTTGTTGAATCAGCTGTGTCAGTACAGGGTCATGCCATGTTAGCCACCACTGTGAGACATCGGCTGCATCAGGAGCCGCCGCAACGTGTTCAAACTGTGGAGGCACAGCGACTTTAGACTCAAGTTTGACTTGCAATGGACTACATGCGGCGAGCAAGATACTCCCCATAGCCATTGCCAACAGCGATTTTTGCATTTTATTATTCTCCACAAGCTTATCCCTGACTCGTCAACATGGAACGAAAGCGCTTGAGCGCAAACATTAAAAATGCTGCGCCGATTGCCGTCATAAGCAGTAATTTTTTCCACACAATATCTAAACCTGCATCACGAAATAGCACTTCTTGCCCAAACTGCATATATAAGGTTACAGGTGAATAAAAGGTAACCTGCTGAATCCACTCAGGCATGCTTTCAATCGGGGACTCAGAACCAGACAACAAACGGCTCACCATATAAATAGGCAAACATAACAGACCAAACTGAGGCATGGTTGGCGCAACTGTCGCCAGACAAATTCCCATAGACGAGACCGAAAACAAATAAATGGCTGTACCTAAAACATACAGACCAATCGAGCCGTTAATCGGGACTTGCAGCAACGTATGCACGACCAGCCATAAAGACAATAATGCTGCCAAGGTAATCACCAGACCATTGGTCAAAATTTTAGACATGGCAATTTCACTGGCATGTACAGGCATCACCAGTAAATGCTCAATGGTACCGTGTTCCTTTTCCCGAATGACTGCTGCCCCCACCAAAATCATGGCAAGTAAAGTAATATTGTTCAGCACTTGTGCCATACCTGTATACCAGTGCGTTTGGGTATTGGGATTAAAAAATACCCGTACCATCGGCGTTAATGGCAACATATCTGTAGGAGACTGATGCTTAAACGCATTGACTTCATTTTGTATGATCTGATTCAGATAAGTCGTTCCAACACCTGCTTGTGTCACTGCGGTCGCATCGGCCAAAACCTGTATGGATGCTTGACGATTTGCAGAAACATCTCTTTCAAAATTCGCAGGAATAGTGATCACAAAAACATAATTACTTTTGTCCATTGCCTGATCAATCTGATCAGGTGAGATAATCGCAGGTTGTTTAAAATACGGTGCTTGCAATGCATCCCGAATCCGAAAAGACAATTGCGAACGGTCTTCATCAATAATGGCGACAGATGCATTACGCACTTCGGTCGTGATTCCTTTAGACACGGTGTATACAGCAACCGACAAGAACACCACAATCAGCCCCATTAAAATCACATCATTAAACAGGCTTTTGAGTTCTTTTAGACTGAGAATCCAGACATTTTTAAGCCAACGCAGCATCACTATACCTCCTGCTTTTTCAGCACCAGCCCTGCCAAAAACACATAGACCACGCCAAAACCAAACAGAATCAGGTAATACCCGATAAAACTCTGAAAACTCAAACCTTTGGTAAAACCACCCAGACTAATCAACTGAAACCATGCAGTTGGGAAACACCAACCCACCCAGTAACCAATACCTGTCAGTGTGGACAATGGATAGAACAACCCCGAAAAATTCAGCGCAGGAATCATCGACAAAATCGCTGAACCAAAAATTGCCGCAACCTGAGATTTAACAAAACTGGAAATCAGTAAACCGAACGAAGTTGCTGCACAAATCAGGGCAAATGCACCCAATGCCATCGCAAAGAAATTACCGCGCACAGGCACACGCAGCACCACAACGGCAAGCCACACCAAAATCAAATAACTGCACATGGCAACGGCGATATACGGCAACTGTTTGCCAATCAAAAACTGCCGTACAGATGCAGGCGAAGTATACAAATTGGTAATCGAACCAATTTCCCGCTCACGTACCACGCCCAGCGCGGTCATCATTACAGGAATTAGCATGGTTGCCAGCATGATCATGCCCGGCGCCATCGCATAAATACTTTTAAAATCCTGATTATAGACATAGCGTGGCTGAAGCTGCACGGAGTCAGCGGTATTGAGTGAATAGCCCCTTTCCTGCAACTGGTCGTTTAAGTAGCTGGTTAATATGCCTAAAACAAACCCTTTAATATTTTCCGCGATAAAAGGTAAAGACCCATCAATATAGAAACCGACCTCAGGTTTTTCTCCTCGCATTAACTGCTGTCCAAAGTGCGGTGGAATATCAATCACCAGACGCGCCTGTGAACTTTTCAATGCGTAGTCAATCTGGTCACTACTGTCCAGATATTCGGTCAACTTAAAATAGCTCGATGCGGAAAAGTTTTGGATCAACTCACGACTTTCAATGGTCTGGTCACGGTCAAGTACCGCAAACTTGATTTTCTTGACGTCAAACGATACACCATAAGCCGCTGCCATCATTAAAATGACAGGGCCAATTAAGGCAAAAAACAGGCGAATCTTGTCACGAAATAACTCTTTTCCTTCACGGACTGCAAATGTCCAAACTGTTGCCAGCCAGTACAATACGCCTTGTGCCTGCGCCGAATTAAAGGCTGACAAATGACTTAAATCAGTAAATTCATGAGAGGCTTCCACAGGCGCTTCTGCAACCGCGGGAGTCGCTTGTTCCTGCTGTGAAGCCTCTTGCAAATAGGCAATAAAGGCTTCTTCAAGGTCTGTCGTTTGTTGCTGCTGACAAAGCTGTTCAGGTGAACCTACCGCTAGCACTTGCCCACGATGCATGAAGGAAATTCGATCGCAACGCGCGGCTTCATTCATAAAGTGGGTCGATACAAAAATGGTAATGCGGTCATCTCTGGACAAGCGTAACAAATGTCGCCAGAACATATCTCGTGCTGCGGGGTCAACCCCCGAAGTCGGTTCATCTAAAATCAACACTTCAGGATGATGTAAACAGGCTGCCGCAAGTTGCAACCGCTGGCGCATTCCCAACGAAATTTCACTGGGTTTGGTAGACGTAATACTTTCCAGATCAAATTCTTGTAAGGCAGCATCGACCCGTGCAGCAATCTTGGCTTCAGGCATTCGATAAAGCTGTGCATGCAAAACAAGATTTTGCCTGACTGTTAGCTCCTCATATAAAGAAAATGCCTGCGACATATAACCGACCCGTAAGCGGGTCTGCATATCGGAAGTTTCAATTTGTGTTCCAAGTAATTTGGCACTGCCTTCAGTGGCTTCAAGTAGCCCTGTCAGCATTTTCATGGTTGTGGATTTGCCACAGCCATTTGAACCCAAAAAGCCAAAAATTTCACCGCGCTCAATGGTGAAATTGACATGATCAACCGCAGTAAAATCACCAAAACTTTTGGTCAGGTTGACCGCCTCAATCGCTGGAGGTGAGTTTTCATCTTTAATAAATGGTGTGAGTTGCAAACCATGTTCATCGGTTTTTTTATCATCGGGCAACAGCTTGATATAGGCTTGCTCCAAAGTCTGACTTTGGGTTTGTTGCAACACAGTTTGGGTTGGGGCACTGGCAAGTAACTTGCCATCATCGATTGCCAGCAAATATTCAAAACGCTCGGCTTCATCAATATAGGCTGTTGAAACCAGTACCGTCATACCCTGATTTTCACTGCGTAGACTATCTACCAAACGCCAGAACTGACGACGGGACAACGGGTCAACCCCTGTGGTTGGCTCATCTAAAATCAGCAGTTCAGGCTGATGCACCAGCGCACAGCATAGGCTGAGCTTTTGCTTCATGCCACCAGACAATTTCCCCGCAGCACGCTCGGCAAATGGTGCCAACCCTGTTGCTTCTAGCAAGCGCTGAATATGTGCATGTCGCGCCTGTCGTGGCAAACCAAACAGCCGTGCATGAAAATCAACATTTTCATAGACCGATAAGGTCGGATAAAGGTTATGCCCCAAGCCTTGCGGCATAAATGCCACTTTGTGAGAAAGTGCCTGCTGCTGTTTTTTATTTGAAAGGTCGCAGCCTAGGACGTGTACACTCCCCGTCTGAATCACTTTAATCCCAGCAATTAAACTCAATAGCGTTGATTTTCCCACTCCATCTGGGCCAATCAGGCCGACTGTAACTCCTTTAGGAATCGTTAAGCTTACAGCATCGAGCGCCTGTACCTGACCATAACGATGTGTGACAGCCTGTATCACCACAGCATTTTCTACAGTGGCAGTGGCTTGTTGTTCTAACATGAGCTTGCCCTCGGGTTATGGCTGAGGCAGTTTAATTGCCCATTGCGGTGCCCAGTTCTTTTGCCGATCCAAACGCACATAACCATTACCCGTCATACCACCTTTGAGTAACTGGTTATAACGTATGGCAATCTCTGTCGGAATAGCGAGTTTGACTTTGTACATGAGTTTCTCGCGCTCATCGGCAGTTTCTACATATTTGGGTGTGAACTGTGCCTGATCAGCAATAAACTTGATTTTGGCAGGAAATACAGCATCTAGCCCGTCCAGCACAATACGAGCTTCATCACCTACTTTGAGTTTACCCACGGTATTGGTTGGTAGAAAAACGGTCATGCTGACATCACTCGGGTCCAGTAATGTCACTACTTTGCTACCTGCGGCGAGGACATTACCCACCTCAGCAATACGGTATTCTACACGCCCCGCTTTTGGCGCCCGAATCAGCATATCTTCATGAGTCGAATCAGCAGATTGGATCTGCGCCTGAGCCTGCCCCACGGCAGCAACAGCCTCAGCTTTCGCAGCCTGAGCAGCTTTGACTGCTGCAAGCTCGGCTTCATACGCTGCCTGACGACGGTCTAGCTCAGCTTTAGATACCAAAGCTTGTTGATATAATTGGCGAGTATTATCCAAGTCCAGTTTAGCGACTTTTTCCTGTTGACGGCGGGCACTAATTTCAGCATCGGCACGACTAACTGTTTCCTGCGCGCGGTCTTTACCTGCCTGTGCGGCCATCACCTGACTATTACTTTGTTCGGAAGAAAGCTGCGCCAAAACTGCATTTTGCTGAACGCTGTCACCTTCATTGACCATAAGCTGTTTGACTCGCCCAGCGTATAATGTTGCAACATCCAGACGCTGTAGTTCCAAGCGACCATTTGAAGTGGCAAAACCCTCAGGAAGATGATTTTTACTCTTATAATTCACCCAAACCGCAACACCAATCAGAGCAGCGATCACGACAACAACCAGCACCTTTTTCAGCATGATTTGTCACCCATTGTTAAATCATTTAAATTTATAAATATTTGTAATAATGCCGAGTTTAGCCCCTCTACTGGGCAATATTAAATCAGTAAAACTGATAAGGATAAGATAGTGAACGTCAAGATTATCATCTACCGTCATTTTTAGGCCATGTCTTTCCACCTCACCCATTCAATACCTGAAAATGGATCTGTAACTCGTAGGCCATCTATTGACAACTATCGAATAACTTTAAATATCAAGGATTATTTATTTGATTTTAATTATGATTTTTTAAAATTCGAGCAATATTCTCACAGGTACGTTCAAGGTTTTGCTGCCCATGCTGACAAGCAGTTGCCAAATCACAACAACGATCTAAAATACCAAAAATTGCAGTAAATCCTTCATGATACAGTTCATCAATCCCCTCACCGACATAACCCGCACAGGCAAATAACGGCTTATTGAACTGGCGAGTCACTTTAGCTACGCCGAGTGGTGTTTTGCCAAATTTAGTTTGAAAATCAATACCACCTTCACCTGTAAAAACATAATCTGCCTGTGCAATATGTTTCGCTAACTGGGTTTGCTCAATCACCAAATCAACGCCTGAATGTAAGTTTGCACCTGTAAATGCCATAAGTCCCGCTGCCAGACCACCTGCTGCGCCCGCTCCTGCAATATTGGCAACCTGAATTTGGCAGCACTGTGTAATTTTCTCGGCAAAATGCTGCAAGTTGGCATCAAGCTGTTGCACCATATCTGCATCTGCACCTTTTTGTGAGGCAAATACCGCTGAAGCTCCGTTTATCCCCGTTAAAGGATTGGTTACATCACTGGCGATCCAGATTTGAGTATGCTGTAAACGTGAGTCTAGCGCTGTCAGGTCAATCCGCTGAACCTGCTGCAACTGCCCACCTGCCAGCCCCATAGACAGTTCTTGTTCTTGGGCATCATAAAAACGCACACCGAGTGCCTGAGCCATGCCTGCACCCGCATCATTGGTTGCACTTCCTCCAAGCCCAATGATGATTTTTTCAACCTGATAGTCTAGCGCAGCACGGATCATCTCTCCCGTACCTAAAGTACTGGTCCGCAATGGGTTACGTAATTCAACAGGCAGTAAATCTAGCCCATTGGCTTTTGCCATTTCAATCACGGCAGTTTTTCCCTGATCAATCAATGCAAAATAGGTTGCTACTTTCTGTTCAGGTAAAGAACCTGACACCGTTACCTCAACACATTGTCCACCACATGCCAACAGCAAGGCATCCACTGTACCTTCCCCACCATCTGCCATCGGAACATGAATAAAATGTGCATCAGGAAAAATTTTGATAATGCCCCTTTGCATCGCTTGGCAAGCCTGCTGTGCAGTCATACTTTCTTTAAAGGAGTCTGGGGCAAGTACAAAGGTTTTTGGCATTTTATTCTCTTATGATCTCAATATATTGTTAAAATCTAAGTGATTTAAAGTTACAGGTCACGCTGATTTTAATTTTTATTTAGATAGACCTGCTTCATGATTGTTTATACACTTCTTTGTTTTTCTCCTTGAGCAACATTGAAATATATTTCAGTGCAGTACAAGAGAAATAAAACAGGCTGCTAGACGCCTGTTGTTTATACGGGATTACATCTCTTAAGTTTTACTCGGATAATTTAAGTTTTCTTATATAACTTAATGAATCAATTAAATTTATGGTTAATTTCTATTGAAATGGTTTGCTCCAGATTTTTCTCCATTTGAGAAAAACAATCTTGTGCTACTGATCATTGCAGCAGCAATCCTCTACTGGTTTTTTCCAGTGAAAGGCGCATTAGATCAAGCTCTCAGTCTGCCTTGGGTCGATGCACAAGGACATTATTATTTAAGAGACAATTGGTGGTTAAGCCATCTTGGACACGATGGGCTCAAACAAATCGTCTGGTTGATTGCATTTGGGCATTTGTATGTTCTCATCGCAGGATACTGGCAAGAAAAATGGCGCGCTTACCGCAGCTTATGTGCCTATGTATTAATGGCAATGATATTGAGTACCAGCACAATCGGTTTACTCAAATCCCAGTCCGAACATGCTTGCCCATGGAATATTGTCGAAATCCAGCATCAAACAGTGACTTGGAGCAAACATATTGTAGGTTTAGGCAAATGCTTTCCTGGTGGTCATGCCTCAGCAGGTTTTGCGCTGATTGCACTATATTTTGCACATCGCCAGTCACATCCTAAAGCGGCGCGCATCTTATTGGTGATCGGGTTACTTTTCGGCACAATAATGAGTGGCGTACAAATGCTGCGCGGTGCGCATTTCCTGAGTCATAACCTTTGGACACTGTGGTGGACATGGACGATTGACCTTGTCATTTATAGCATTCAGGCACATTATTTTCGTGTTGCTGTACCTATGACTGACTCGTCCATCTCAAAAACTTCAAACTAACCTGTAACCCATGCAAACATGCAGAAGGCTGAAAATGCATTTCTGCATGAATCTGCTCAAGCGCAGTCTGCACAATCGACAGTCCCAGACCGCTGCCCATCGCCTGATGTTGAGTTTTTTCCAAGCGCACAAAACGCTGCATGGCATTCTCATACTGACTCGGATCAATGCCATCCCCGTCATCATGAATATCAACATAGACATATTCATTATCAAAATTTATATTTAACAGCACTTTACCTCGCTCTGGATTATACTTGATTGCATTATCAAGCAAATTGAGCATAATCGTTTCGAGTGCAGTGGACAATGCAATAACATAGATGGGCGTCTGCTCATCCTGAACTTGCACCTGAATTTTAATCTGCCTTCTATCTGCACTAGCCAGCAGTTGTCCTACACAACGACGGACACAATCGAGCATATTCACAGGCTGCAATGTCTGTTTTTCTTGTATATCCTGATGCGCCATGCTCATAAGCTGCTCAACCAAATGTGACATACGTTTTAAGCTCTGCTCTAAATCCTGCAAAGTTTCAGCATAGACTTGGGTATCTTTTGCGGTCTTACTCAACAAGGAAACTTGCAAACGAATAGCCGTCAGTGGCGTACGCAGCTCATGTGCAGCATTGGCAATAAACATTTTTTGTTGCTGCTGCTCTTGTTCAATCCGATGAAATAAATGATTCAGCTCATCAATGGCAGGGGTAATTTCGGCAGGTAAATGTGCAATATGCACTTCTGACAAATCCGAATAATCACGCAATGCAAAAGTCTGTTTCAGTTCATCGAGTGGTTTAAGATGACGCCGAATCAGTTGATAAAAACCATAAATTGCAAATGGCATAAATAGCACATAGGGAATTAGCATGGTAAATGCCAATTGCTTGGCAAGATGTCGCCGTACTTTTACAAACTGGCTAATCTGAATTTGCCTGTCAGGCAAGGGCAACACATAAATCTTTAATTCGCCACGCGAAGAATGAATTTTTTGAAAATACGGTTCACTGGCATAACCCACCAGATAGTCTGGATGCTTTTCCCTATTTTGCAGCTCTTGCCTTGGTACAATATCAATAAACAGATCTGTTTCATCGTAAGGTCGACGCCTATCATAGGTCGATGTACGATAGGAAATATTATTTTTATCAAGGAAAGTTGCCATTTCCTGCATTTGCCGATCCAACACTTCTTCGGACTCTTGCAGAGAAATTTGATATGCAGACATCCCAATCATAAAAAACAATAGGATGCTAAAAATGCAAACGCTCAAGGACATCCTTGAGCTAAGTGGGAGTTTGCCATAAAAATGCTGAATGTACCGCCCGTAAGCAGCACATTTAAGCAGATTATTTTGTATGCGTTTCAATACAGTAGCCCAACCCGCGTACCGTGCGAATCAAATTTTTGCCGAGTTTTTGCCGCAGATTATGCACATGCACTTCAATCGTGTTGCTATTGATATCAGTCTGCCAATCATACAGCTTTTCTTCAAGAACCTGCTTGGAAAAAATCTGGTTCGGATACATCATCATCGGTTCTAAAATTGCCCATTCTTTTTGGGAAAGCTCAACTGTTTTACCCGCTTTCAACACGCGGTGGGTATTTGGAAAGAGCTGAATATTACCGACTTTAAAGCAAATTTCTTCATCTACATTAAAATGACTACGGCGCAGTACCGATTCAATCCGCGCCACCAGCTCTTCAAAGTCATACGGCTTGACCAGATAATCATCTGCACCCAGCTTTAACCCCAGAATTTTATCTTTACTCTGATCACGGGCACTAATAATAATAATGCCCATGCGGTTGAGATCAGCTTTCTTGCGTATGTGCTTGAGAATTTCCAAGCCATCAATTTCAGGCAAGCCCAAATCCAGCAATGCAATGTGATAAACATTACGAAATAGAAGATCTAGAGCCTGCAAACCTGTTTGTGCCCAGTCCACATGGAATTTTTCATGCTGTAATAATTGGTAAGTACTCTTACCAATCATCACGTCATCTTCAATATAGAGCACTCGAATCATGCTAAATTTGCCCTTTACAGCTCGATAACATATTTAATTTTGGATCAAGGACCTGAGTCTGGATATTTAACAGCCCCAAGAGCGTTGGGAACAGGTTATCCTGACTCCATGCACTGTCTTTATATTGTGACAGGCATTGATAAATTTTACTTTGATCAGACCACTGTTGCGAGAACCAGAACAACATCGGAATATGCGTTTGTTGTTTCGGTGCGACCATATATGGCGTACCGTGTAAATATAACCCACTTTCTCCTGTAGATTCACCATGATCTGATAAATACAGCATACTGCTGGCTACAGGTTGTTGTTTCAGTAACCCAATCGTCGATGCCAAAATATGATCTGTATACAAAATCGTATTGTCATAAGTGTTGATCAGGGCCTGATAATCACAGTTCTGGATGTTATTGGTTTCACAGGTTGGTGTAAATTTTTTAAATTCAGCAGGGTAACGCTTGTAATAAGCTGGGCCATGACTCCCCATTTGATGCAGGACAATCAATTGGCTTTGTTTCAGATGCTCAACATCTAAAGTTTTTAAATAATCAGTCAGTGCGTCAATCAGGATTCCATCACGACACTCATTCTTCTCACACCATTTTTTATAGCGTGGGTCATCTTTAGGTGAAATATAGTGTTTAATTCGGGCACAGACACCTTTACAACCTGAGTTGTTATCAATCCATGTGACCTGATAGCCTGCTCGCTGAGCAATATCGAGCAGCCCTTCGCGATGCGATGCCAGACCATCATCATAATCTTTACGAGGCATACCCGAGAACATACAAGGAACTGAAACTGAGGTTTGTGTACCGCAAGATTCAACATTAGTAAAATTAATAATATCGAGTTTGGATAGCTCAGGATTGGTTATTTTCGTATAGCCATTTAAACTGAAATTTTGGGCACGAGCTGTTTCACCCACGACAAGCACTAAAATTTTAGGCTTGGTTTGCGCGGCTGTAGCCACAACATGCGCATCTTGCCCATAGGGAACCAATGTTTTATCGCTGTGCTTAAACTGCTTAGTGAGATAGCTTGTGCCACTAGACAACACATTCAATGGTGAAATTTGCGCCTTGAGCTGACGGTGTTCACGGAAAATCGGAGCATACTGACTATAAAATGAAAAAAGCCCGCCACCCATGACGGCTAAAGCGATGACTAAACTTGCAAGCTTGGTCATTACGACTTTTTTAAAAGAATCCTGACGAATTTGAATAAAATACAAAGCGATCATCGGCAATACAATCGTTGCCAAACACCACAATAAAAATGGAAAAGACAACAGATCTAAAGTTTCATGCAAATCAGTTTGTGCCACATTTTCAATTTGTGAAGTGCTAACATCCACACCAAGCTGATTGACAAAATATGACGTCATACCTGTCAGAATAATCAACATAATGCTGAGTGTTTTTGCAATTTTACGCCAGTTCAACAACTGCAACACAAAGAAATAAAAAGTCCCAATTAATACAAATGTCACAAAAATAAATAAATAATTACTTATTCCCTGATATGAGCTGAGTTGGGAAATATTGCGATAAAAACTGAGGTTGGTGAATCCAGCTAACCAACATGCAACCAAACCATTAAACACTGCTAATGACAGGCTGATTTTATTTTTTGAAAGGTACATCAGCATAATAAAGATCATTGTCGATAGAAGATCGGCCATTACACCTTGCAAACCTTAAGACTTTCTTACAAATATTTTGATTTAAAATCAACAATTTAAGTGTAAATGTAAAGTTATGTAATTTTTAATCTTAATTTAGACCACATTTATTACAGGGAAAAATGTTATTTTATAATGTTTTATGCTGAAACTTGCCCAAAAGGTATGTTGCATTTTTATTACAATAAACCGTTTATTTTTTAGGCATTTAAAATTTAAAACACAATAAAATCATGTCACGAAGCGTTTAAATTCTCTTTTGTATTTTATCCACAGTACAAACTAAAATTAAAAAAACATCATATCCAAGATATTATTCGGTGAACCTATACATTACCGAACACATCCAAAAAATTTAAAATTAAATACAGAGCGCATTAAAAATATTCAATGTTCTAACTCTTAAAATATCTTTCGATTTAGTGCTATCAAGAACAAGTTTCACCAAGGTCGGCTAAATTGAGAGTGAGCTTATTTACGGAAACGAATGAACTTCGCAGGATTACCTGCAACTATCTGTTTGCTCGCAACATGTTTCGTGACCATGCTGTTCATGCCAACAATGGCATGATCCTCGATTTGCACACCGTCTTTCACCCCCACATGCGCACCAAGCCAAACATCACGTCCAACCTGAATACCTTGAGAACGTACAGGCTGCTGATAAATCGGTTCTGCCAAATCCATACCATGATCGAAGGCATACAAATGGCAATACGCTGCAAGACGCGCCTGATCACCCAAGGTAATACCTGCCCGTCCACCATCAAGGATACAATGGTGGTTGATCGCAACTTCATTACCTATCGTTAAAGGTCCATGCAAGGTACAGTCCGCTGCAATAAAGGTATTGTCACCAATCGTAATTTTGCGCCCACGTTCAGCAAAAATATGCGCTAAAGGTGAAATAAAACAGTTTTGACCAATTTCAACAGTTTCCATTTCCATGAGATAGGCCTGGTACTCTTGTTGCCATTGCTCCGCCCATAAACGATGCTTTGGTTTTAAAGTCCAATATAACCAAGGCATATAATTTAGGCGCTGTTTATGCTGCTCACGATATTTCAGTAATGGATCATCAGCCTGCATCTGGCAATTCCTCATCTAAGATGTGTAGTTGTTCGCGTCCACGGGTCACATCCTGAATTTTTTTAGCAAGGGCTTCGATTTGATGAATCTGCAACTTAGCCAGAACGGTGACGCCTTCGGCTGTATAGTCTTCCTGAAACTCAATGCCTTGCTGTTGCATTTCGTATTGAAAGATTGCCCATTCATTAAATAAGCACGAGAAAGAAACCTGTTTCTTTTCAATTAACTCAATTTTTTCAGCTAGTAATAAACATTGACCAGCACAGCCACCATAAGCACGAACCAAACCACCTGTGCCTAATTTAATACCACCATACCAACGGTTGACCAAAACCAGAACATTCGTCAACTCATTGCCTTCGATCGTGGCTAAAATAGGACGTCCAGCCGTACCTGATGGCTCACCATCATCATTGAAGCGGACGTGATGACCGATTTTCCATGCCCAACATTGGTGGGTCGTACTAGTATCTTTATACAAAGCCAAGAAATCTTTGACATCCTGTTCAGTTTCAACAGGAGTCGCATATGCCTGAAAACGACTTTTTTTGATCTCTTCCTCAAAACTCACCCGTGTTGCAATGGTAAATGGCATAACCCTGAATCAATCTAAAAATCTGGAGGCATATCATAAAAGGTCTAAGGGCTAAGCAAAAGAGCTTTTATAATTTTGCCCGAGAAATCATCACAAATTCAGCAATACTTTCAATAGCGTCTGCGCCTCAATAAATGAACACCACCAACTACCTCACCCCGATTCATAAATCCTGTGCAAGAATTTAGTGAAGAAATAAAAAAAACTGAGTTAGACTGGAAACTGATCAGTTATGCTCAGACGTATCATGTTTTTACAGTAAAAACTGCCAATCAAGCAGATGTTAAACCACATAACGAAAAATCATCAAAACGTGCCTTTCAAAGCATGTATGAACTTTTAGTAGAAGATGTTTTCCAATAACCTAAAACAGGATATTCATTTCATGTATACCTTATGGATTGGCAATAAAAATTACTCATCTTGGTCGCTGCGTGCATGGCTCAGCCTACGCGCACTGGATATTCCTTTTCAGGAACAGCTTAGCCCATTAAATCTGGGCAGTAGCAGTTACCAAAAATTCAAGGCATTTTCCCCATCTGGTAAAGTGCCTTGTTTAATTGATGGAGAACAAGTGGTTTGGGATTCATTGGCAATTATTGAATATGTTGCCGAACAATATCCCAAGCTATTGCCGCAAGACAAAGCAGCGCGCGCATGGGCACGCTGCGCAATGGCAGAAATGCACTCAGGTTTTATGGAATTGCGTTCACGCTGTCCAATGAACTGTGCATTAACAGGTATCGAGATAGAACATACACCTGCACTCGATCACGATATTCAGCGCCTAGATGAACTATTGCAACAAGGCCTGACCCAGTTTGGTGGTGTGTGGTTGGCAGGTAAAGACTTTGGTGCTGTCGATGCCTTTTTTGCACCAATCGCACTACGGGCAAAAAGTTATAGCCTCAAATTTTCTGAAGCCACTCAGCAATGGATGCAGCGTGTTTTGCAGCATCCTAATGTACAAGAATGGTGTCAGCAAGGTGAACAGGAAGACTTTTAATGCATAAAAAAGCCTGTTTTCACAGGCTTTTTTCTTACTTGCAGATTTATGCTTCTGGTGCTGTCAATTCAGTCATTGGCCAGCGTGGTGTTGTCGTCACAGATAATCCATCACATGCACCCGACTTCAAGCGCTGATAACCAGCAAATGCGATCATTGCACCATTATCTGTACACAGCGCAGGCTCTGCATAATAGACCTGAGCTTTAATCTTGGCGAGTTTTTGCTCCAGACTTTCACGTAAGCGTAGATTGGCACTCACACCGCCAGCAATCACTAAACGCTTTAAACCTGTCTGCTTTAAAGCTTTGACTGATTTCTTCACCAAAGTATCGACAATCGCCTCTTGGAAAGATGCAGCAATATCCGCATCGCGGTTCTCATCACCCAATTTTTTCATTTGTACTGAAACAGCAGTTTTTAAACCACTAAATGAGAAATCCAGACCTTGATGCAACATCGGACGTGGAAACTCAAAGGCTTCAGGATTACCATTCAGTGCCAACTTGGCAATATTTGGCCCACCTGGATAGGGTAAACCCATCATTTTCGCCACTTTATCGAAGGCTTCACCTGCCGCATCATCAATCGACTCGCCTAGCAACTCATACTGACCAATGCCGTAAGCTGCCATCAACTGAGTATGTCCACCAGACACCAACAACGCCACAAATGGAAACTCAGGCGGATTTTTGGAAAGTAGCGGTGCCAGCATATGCCCTTCCATATGATGCACACCGATCGCTGGCTTGTTTAATGCAAAAGCTAAAGTACGACCAAACAGTGCGCCTGTCATAAGCGCCCCCATCAAACCAGGGCCTCGGGTGTAGGCGATGGCATCAATCTGGTTTTTCTTGATACCGCTTTGCTGTAACAACTCATTGAGTAATGGAATTAATTTACGCACATGATCACGCGATGCCAACTCAGGCACCACACCGCCATATTCGGCATGTAGCTTAATCTGACTGTATAGTACTTGACCTAAAAGCCCCTGCTCACTGTCGTAAAGCGCCAGTCCAGTTTCGTCACAAGATGTTTCCAAGCCTAAAACAATCATTTAAATGCCTATTTTCACTATCCAAATTACAGCCATCGCTATTATAGACTTGTGATATGAGATGTAAATGAGTAAAATACTGACCTTCACTTGTGATCGAAGGCAATTCAGCCTAGATCTTATCCATAACTTAATGAGGATTCTTCATGCCACAAGTTAAATTGAAAGAAGGCGAACCAGTAGACGTAGCTATCCGTCGTTTCAAGCGTTCATGCGAAAAAGCGGGTGTTTTGGCTGACGTTCGTAAACGTGAATTTTACGAAAAACCAACTCAAGAACGTAAACGTAAAAAAGCTGCTGCTGTTAAACGCTACCAAAAGAAATTGGCTCGCGAATCAGTACGTACTACTCGCCTTTACTAAGATTAATTTGTGATTGATTGACTCACCTGGACAAAATAAATGACTACTTTAAAAAACCAAATAACTGATGTTTTGAAAGCCGCAATGCGTGCTAAAGAAATGGATAAGTTAACGGTAATTCGTAGTCTACAGGCAGCAATCAAGCAAATCGAAGTCGATGAGCGCATAGAGCTTGACGATACTCAGGTTCTTGCGGTCATTGAAAAGCAAATAAAACAACGTAAAGAATCGGTTAAAGCCTTTGAAGGCGCTGGCCGAGAAGATTTAGCTAGTAAGGAACAAGCCGAAATTGAAGTTTTATCTCAATTTCTACCAGAAGCTATGACTGAGGAAGAGCTTGATTCCATCATTGCACAGACTATTACTGCGCAAGAAGCTACTAGCATGAAAGATATGGGTAAGGTGATGAACTCTCTACGTCCGCTCATAGCCGGGCGTGCCGATCCTGCACTTGCATCTGCAAAAGTTAAAGCAAAACTCGCTTAAAACTTACAGTCTAAGCCAAAAAGACATCCCTCAGATTTTATTGCACAGCATAGATCGCTACATACTGTGCAATCCGATGATTATATAAAATTACAGTTTATCTGTTTCAATGACAAACCTGCTCTTGTTAAAAACATCGCTTTAAATTGTTCACGCGTGAATTCTCTCTTTTCCGGTTTTAATAAATTTCGGTTTTGATCCATTAGCTCATAAACGTTATTGAAATAAATTTGTGTGGACTGGCACATCTGCTGTTTTTGTTGTACGGTCAAACTTGTTGCATGAGGATCAATCGACTGCAATAACGCATTTTTCCTCTGCGTGTACTGGTTTTTAAACTCATCCATTTTTTGATCCATTGCTGCCTTATCATGCATTTTGAGCGAAGTCTGCCCTGCAAAACTCAACACACTACAAAAACCCAAAATAATAACTGCAATTATTTTTTTCATAGAATTTCCTAATATTATTAAATAGATAGATTTCAATTAATATGTTTTCTTGTTATCTAAAATCGATCACCATGATGGATTATTTTTTATATTGAATTGCACAGTCTATATACATACATCCTGTGCAATTGATGATTTATTTTAATTTACAATTCACACCCATTTTCTGCAAACTTTGATAATCCGGTGCTTCATAAACTGCCTGAGTAATAAACTCTTGCTTCGTCACTTTACGATCTTCTTCTACCAGCAACTCGCGATTCTGATCGAGTACTGCATACATATCATTAATTAACCCCTGAGTAATCTTGCAAAAATGCTGAGACTGCTGCGAAGTAAATTGAGTTGCCTTAGGATCGATAGAGTTTAGAAATGCCTGCATTTCAGCATCATGTTTCTGGGTAGATTGCTCTAGTTTTTGTTCAAGTTCTTGCTGGCTATGCGCTTTTAACGCGGATTCAGCAGCAAAGCTCGATACACTACATAAACCTAAAGCCAGTACACAAATCAGTTTTTTCATAAAAATTCTCAAAATTTATTCTAAAGTAAATAATCGCTCTGCCTGCATTTGTTTTAAGCGATGCTCAATTGTAGCAGACAAAGATAAATTATCTTTGGCTAAACGCTGGGCGTGTAATAATGATTTAATTCCCTCTTCTTCCCGACCCGACCAAAATTCTACTTCGGCACGGTAGCGTAAAACTTGTATTGCCTGAACAGGTGAGGCTTGATCAATCACCGCCGCACGCTGCATCAAATCCCAACCCTGCACATCATGCGGATTATCCTGCAAAATTTTATTGACCAAATTAAATACAGCAGCAGGCTGTTTTTTTCGGTTCAACACTTCAGCCAACTTATAAGTCAAGGCACGATTTTCAGGCATGATTTTCTGCTGCGATACAACAGTTTGGTAAGCCCGATCAAACTGATGCTGCGCTAAAAAAATATCAGTTTGTAACAGCACGGCCAGTATATTTTTACGTATTTGCATCTGCGCCGTATTGAGTGTTGCCTGCGCTTGGTCAGCATCTCCTTGTTGCAAATAAAATGCTGTCAATGCCAAAATGGCCGCCTGATTATACTGTGCTTGCAAGGTTTTAAGTTGCAGCTCAGTGACATCATTTGACAACACTGCAGCATACCATTTGATTAACTCATAATCTGGATCACTAATATTGGGTTTTACATTTGGAAATTGCTTTGCCCGCAATCGGGCTTCACTCATGCGTGCAGTGGTGAGTGGATGCGTCATCCAAAACTCGGGCATAAAACTCAATTGCACCGAAGACCGCTGCATCCGTTCAAAAAAATCTGCCATCGCATTTGGGTTATAGCCTGCTGCAACCATATATTGCATGCCAATACGGTCTGCTTCACGCTCCTGATCACGACTATAACTCAACTGTTGACTGACCAATGCCGCCTGTGTTCCAAGCATCACTGCAGAACCTGCACCACTATTAGACTGTGTAGCAATTGCTGCACCAACCAAAATACCTGCAAGTGCCAACAAACCCTGCCCTTTAAACGCTTCTTGGGATCGGCTATAGTGCCGCTGCGTGACATGCGCGACCTCATGCCCCATCACACTCGCGACTTCATCGCGATTTTTTGCCAATGCAAGTAAACCTGTGTTGATTGCAAATACGCCACCAGGCACAGCAAAAGCATTGACTTGTTTGTCTTTAATAATCAACAAGCCAATCGGTGCACCCAAATTGGTTTGACTGACAATATTGCGAAAAATAGCATCTAGCTGATCTTCTAGCCACGGATTTTGAATGACATCCAGATGCGAATGAATTTCCCGATAAACTTTTTCCCCTAAAATTTTCTCATTTTGCTGATCAATAATTCCGACACTCATCCCTCCGACATTAGGGACATCAAGTGATTCAGGGCGATAATGATATGCAAAATCCTCAGCATAAACAGGCATTGAAATAGCACATGCCAAACAAATCAGTCGCTGCATCAGGATGTTAGTCATATTCACCTTTCGGGTTCAGGCAAAGTTTGGATTCACCAAATAGCGCGGTGTCCGATCTTCAAGCGCATCGATCAGGTTTCGATAGGCAAGTTCTGCCATTTTTAATCGTGTGGCTGCGGTAGCTGAACCCAAATGCGGTAATGTCACCACATTGTCGAGGCTGAACAACTCCGACTGTTGTAAAGGCTCTTTGCAATAAACATCCAGACCTGCTGCAAAGATTTTTTTTGCTTTTAGAGTTTCAATCAAAGCAGCTTCATCAAGCACCGAACCACGGGAAATATTCACCAACACCGCATGTGGCGGCATTAAATCCAGTTCAGCCTGCCCGATCAATGCTTTTGAATCCGCATTTAAATCGACCGCTACAACCACAAAGTCCGAACGTTTTAGTAGCTCTGTTAGATGGCAATATTCTGCATTAAAGGGCTGAGCAGCTTCGATTTTTTCACGGCGGTTATGATAAAGAATATTCATGTTAAAACCATAAAAACCACGTCGGGCAATCGCTGCGCCAATATGCCCAAGCCCGATGATACCTAAAGTTTTACCAAAAATATCCTGTCCAAATTGCGCTGCGCCAACGGTGCGTTGCCATTGCCCTTGTTTTGTCCAGCGATCTAGTTCAGGCACACGGCGTGCAGCACTCATCAGCAGGGTAAATGCCAAATCAGCCGTCGTTTCGGTTAGCACATGAGGTGTATGCCCCAACCAGATTTTTTTCTGATTCAAATAATTTACATCGTAATTATCGTAACCGACACTGACACTCGAAATGACTTTTAAACGCTGTGCTGATGCAAGGTTTGCTTCATTTAAAATTCGTCCTGCACCAATCATGCCGTCCGCATCAACCACATGCTGGCGAATCTGTTCATTAACATCGCCTTGTTTGGGATTAACCTGCACCACATCATAATTTTCTTGGAGTTGGGTGAGAATTTCTGGGGCGATTTGACTAAAAACCAGCACTTTTTTTGGCATAAAGCAATCCTAGGATCTTAAGTGTTGAATCAATTTCCATAATTGTTGTTTTAACAATGGCTGTTGCAGCATATCCTGCAAACTCGCTACAGCCTGACAAGACAGCTTAAATGATACGGGCAATTCACCCAAACAAAAAATGCTTTTCTCAGCGGCCACAACATCAAAAAAGCCTTGTAAATAATCTTGCAAACCACTCGGCTCTTGCAAATTTACCAATGGAAAAGGCCATTGCAAACTGGCATCCTGCAAATGTAATGCATGTTGAATATTACGCCATAAAGGTAATGTCTGGGCTGTAAGCTGCTGTTGATCGACGAGCAAAACAAATTGTTCGGAAAATAAAACCTGCAACTGAAAGGCTTGCTGCTCTATTTCTAGCGGCTCTACATCTATCTTGGTCACCGCAGCAGCGTGTGCTGTTTCCTGTAAGTTTAATGGTGCTTCTACAGCTTTTACATTTAAACTGACATGCTGATCATCGGGCTTGATCACTGTTTCTTGTTTTATTTCTTTTTTCAGTACAATCGCAGACTCAAGCTCAGGTCGTTTCGATGCTATTGATAGCTGAGCCGATTGTCCAATATCCGCATCTCGCCATAATGTCGTTGCCGTTGAGATAGAACGTACAGCAGCATGCCGAGGAACCCACAGATCTATTCCCATCATGGCGAGTTGTTGGCGCTGTTGCTCTATCATCATCTCATCATCTTTTCTAAAGTTAGCATAGTGTAGGCTATTTCATTGCGAAACCGAATTGTATTTGCCGATTTGCTACACAATCATGATACTGTTTTTCTTCATCACCTGATCCACAATTTCATCAGTTTCAAAGCCCAAGCGCCAGTAAAGTAACTGTAGAACATCTAGCTCATCCTGAGTAATCACCCGATCATTCCATAAATATTCCTCAGCAATACTTAAAATACGCAAACGATCACGCAGTAGCAAACCCGAAATGTCTTGCAAGATCTCTCCGAGGTCAATCGGCTCATCGGATAAATCCTGATAATGCTCCCAATCTTCAGGTTTGATCAGTTTTTTAATCAGCTTTTCACGTATTTCTAGCTGATTACTGGTATTCAGTTGTTGTACGTGCAAAAGAGCATCCATCAAACGCATCACTTCAGGCAATACATCATTAAATGCGGTTGGCATATGGGTCGGAAGCAAGTTCAGTTGATACTTCACTCGCTCGATCAACAACGCATCCAGTAAGCCAATTTCACCATCCGCCTGCGCTATTAACGCCAGCTTGGTTAAAAACTGCCGTGATGAACTCAATGGCATACGCTGAATATTTTGACAAGCCAAATAGAAAATCTGTACATGCTGTCGCCCATCAATACTCAATAAAGCATCAACAATGGCACGACTCACTTCGGCATGTTTGGGAATAAATTCACGATACTGACGAATCATTAAAATCGCGACTAAAACTTCTCTTGAACCCGATGCCGTTTGCAAAGCACGATCAATTTGTTCAGGTCGTGACATTTTTGCGCGGATTGCTGGGTTTAATGGTTTTATTGCATCTTTAAGTGTAAAGCTGATAGGCGATAAGCGTAGCAAAGGTAACGGTTGAGGTGCAGACCATGTAAATGCAACTTCATGCCCTTCGTCACCAAAAGGATGAAATAAACTAAATAACGGCTGGGTTTTAAGTTTTTTCAAATTTTCTAGTCGTAAATCCTCAAGCAAATTGGGATTTAACTCATAAATACGCCGTTCAATACTCGGGTGAATATTCAACCAGCTCTGACTACTCAGTGAGTTGGCAAAACACATATGTGCAATCGATTCCGAATAAGCACTATGGATTTGAGAGCCTGCATGATGCACATAAATCCGCAATAAAGTCTGAATATTGGCATCATTGGCAATCAGCTGTGTCGTATAAACATCATTTCTAAATGTCCGCCCGATCAGCGTAATAAATTTAATTAAACGAGAAATCAATAACCCAAGACTCCCCATAAGCCAGATGATGCCACCCAAAGCAACTAAAATGGTTTCAAATTTATTCTGACGTTTTGCGTGATACGGTTTAAAACCATAGCGTGCCACCTTACTCCCCAACTGGCTAAAAGTCGTTAAGCTACTAAACATGATTTTCAGGCGAGTGTTCTGATAAGTTTCACCCGTCAAAATCTGGTTAAATGCGTAGCTAAATAAACCATATAGCTCAATCTCATCCAGATTTTGCAATGCTCCCCATGTAATCACAATCACGGTATCGTCAGGGTGTACTCCTGCCGTAAGCGCATTCACACCGACTTCATCTGGCAGTACATATACAGCAGGAACACGCAGCCGATATTGTTTGGCAAATTGCTGGGTGATTTTAATTGCAATCGTTTCTTCAGGTGTACTTTCAGCAGGATTTAAAAAGCGCGCACGCAACTGTTTTGCCAACGAGTGCCCACCTTCACGAAATACATAAACTTCGTACAGCACCGAACCGAGCATGATCGCCAAAATGACCAAAAGTACAATCGGACTCAGGTTATACCAAAACACCGACTGTGTCGGGTCTATATAGTGCATAACCAAGCCAAAAGATAAATTTAGCACCACTAAAGTCAGCACAATTGCCAACGAACAAATAGTGGTCGACCAAAATAAGCTTTTCTGATGTCCTGAAGAAGAAAGTATTTCCATCGCCAAATAGCCTGCCTCACTGCATACCTGCACATTCATCATAAAATAAAAAAGCGGGGAAATCCCGCTTTTTCACGATGATGAGTTAACAGGATTATTCTTCACGAATCCCTGTTAAATCTACAGAGGCTGCATCGATATTGACATCGATATAACCATCTTTTTTCTTTTTTGCAAGGTCGCTACGGCTACGTTGCAAATTGTCTAGATATGCTTGATCAATATCGCCAGTGACATAAACACCATCAAATACTGAACAGTCAAACTCGCTGACTTCTGGCACTTTTGGAATACGAATTGCATCCTTTAAATCTTCCAGGTCTTGGAAAATTAAGCGGTCAGCACCAATAATTTCACGAATTTCTTCAACAGTACGATCCGATGCAATCAGTTCAGTCTTGGCTGGCATATCAATACCGTACACGTTTGGATATTTCACCATTGGTGCAGCCGATGCAAAATAGACATTTTTTGCACCTGAATCACGTGCCATCTGAATAATTTCATTACAGGTTGTACCACGGACGATTGAGTCATCGACCAATAGAACGTTTTTACCTTTAAATTCAAGCTCAACTGGGTTGAGTTTTTGGCGCACTGATTTTTTACGTTGTTGCTGACCTGGCATAATAAAGGTACGTCCCACGTAGCGGTTTTTCATAAAACCTTCGCGGAATTTAATACCTAACATATTTGCAAGTTCAAGCGCAGAGGTACGACTGGTATCTGGAATTGGAATAACCACATCAATACCGTGGTCTTCGCCCCATTCTTTCAAAATGCGGTTTGCCAGTTTTTCACCCATTTTAAGGCGAGCTTTATATACAGAGATACCATCAATGGTCGCATCTGGACGAGCAAAGTACACATACTCAAAAATACATGGGAAGTATTTTGGATCTGTTGCACATTGCTTAGTGAATAATTCACCATCTGCATTGATATAAACAGCTTCGCCTGGTGCGATATCGCGTTCAACCTTAAAGCCAAGTGCAGTAATCGCAACCGATTCAGAAGCAATGATATATTCAGTCTTGCCCGACTCAGTCACACGTGAACCATAAATTAATGGACGAATACCATTTGGATCACGGAAACCTACTAAGCCTTGTCCTGTCACCATTGCAACAACACCGTACGCACCGCGGCAACGCTGATGTACACGATGTACAGCATAGAAAATATCTTCTGGAGTTGGATGTAAAGTTCTCAGTTTTTGCAACTCATGTGCAAATACATTCAACAATACTTCCGAATCCGAATCCGTATTCATATGGCGTAAATCTGTTTCAAACAGATCTTGACGGATATCATCGGCATTGGTCAAGTTACCATTATGCGCCAAGGTAATCCCGTAAGGAGAGTTCACATAAAATGGCTGCGCTTCTGCACTGCTTGATGAACCCGCAGTTGGATAACGCACATGCCCAATACCATAGTTTCCTTGTAAGGCACGCATATGGCGGGTATGAAACACATCACGCACCAAGCCATTGTCTTTGCGCAAAAATAAACGCCCATTATGACAAGTAACAATACCTGCTGCATCTTGTCCACGATGCTGCAACATCGTTAAAGCATCAAACAATAATTGGTTAACTGGCGCATGACCAGCAATCCCAACAACTCCACACATAGCAACCTCGCAGACAAGCTTGGATTAATTAAAAGGGTTTTTAGTTGAATGTTCTGAGCGATTCCCTAAGGAACTTCCCTGCCCAAAAGAGGAGTCATCCGAAGTTACAACTTCAGCCTGACCCTGATGATTCATGTGTTTAATAGCATCACTAGCAACATCTTTTGATAAGTCGGTTGCAAGCGGTGCATACGGCAATAATGCCTGAACAAATAAGGAATGTTGCCATGATTGGGCACTGTGTAACCACGGTGCAAGACTTTGCATGACAATCAGGACAATAAATAAGCTCTTGACTACACCAAACATCCCACCGGCAAGACGATTGAGCGGGTCAAGTTTGAGCGTTTTAAGAATACCACTTAAAATTGATGTTACTATCCATGTCAGCACAATAATCGCCAACGCCACACAGGCAAACGCAGCCACTTTTTGCACCATAAGGCTATGGCTAAAACCAGACATAAATGGTGCAAGCGTACTCGCCAAACTGGTCGCAACAAACAGTGCAAGAATCCATCCTAGCAAACTTGCCAATGCACTGAGTAAGCCTCGTCGCAATCCGTTAATGCAGCTAAACACCAAGATTGCAAGGACAATAATGTCTATGGTATTCATAAATTTACGTCATAGCACGAATACAATCTTGCACCAAGTCAGGACCTGTATAAATCAGACCACTGTAGATCTGAACTAGACTTGCACCCACCTGTTGCTTAGCATGTGCTTGTTCACCTGTCAAAATTCCACCTACACCAATGAGAGGAATCTGATTTTTTAACACAGCAGCAAAAGTTTTTAAACAGGCTGTACTTTTTTCAAACACAGGCGCACCTGATAAACCACCCGCTTCATCGCCAAATGGTAAGTTTTCTACGCCTTCACGCGACAGAGTCGTATTGGTCACAATCAAACCATCGATTTTGTATGCCAGAAGCTGTTTCGCAATAAATGCAATATCATCTGTGCTTAAATCAGGCGCGACTTTCAAAACTAAAGGGACATAGTGCCCGTATTGTTCAGCCAGTTCAGTCTGACGATTTTTCAAAGTTTTAAGCAAATGCGTCAATGCTTCTCCACTTTGCAAGCTACGCAAATTTTTTGTATTCGGTGAAGAAATATTCACTGTTACATAAGACGCATAGTTATAAACTTTCTCTAAACAGATTAAATAATCATCAGCTGCTTTTTCGACAGGAGTATCGGCATTTTTACCAATATTGATTCCTAAAACCCCTTTATATTGTGCAGCCTTAACATTTTCTACAAGCTTATCTACGCCGTCGTTATTAAACCCCATACGGTTAATAATCGCTTTGGCTTGTGGAAGACGAAATAATCGTGGTTGCGGATTGCCCGCTTGTGGTCGTGGCGTGATGGTTCCAATTTCGATAAAACCAAAACCTAGTGCAGCGAGTGCATCAATATAGTCGCCATTTTTGTCTAGACCTGCCGCCAATCCAACTGGGTTAGGGAATTCAATTCCCATACAAGTGACAGGTTTTGCGATAAATTTAGAGTTTACTAGCCCCATTTTATGCGCAGTTTTCAGCCATGACAATGTAAGTTCATGCGCACGCTCTGGTGCTAACGAAAACAACAAAGGGCGAGCCAGCGAATACATCATAAAATCATCGAGTGGGTAGTTTGAAAACCGCTTTATTATAGGCATGCATACGCAAAAACACCATGCTTCACAACGCTTTATTTATAATATTCGTAAACAAGATGTTGCGATTTTCATCACTAATTCCTGAAAAATCATTGAATTGCTCTATGGCGATGAACAATTCAATGACAATTTTATCTTAAGCAAGCGGAATAAAACTCGCCTTTTGTGTTGATAAGCCTTCAGCAATCACTGCCTGTTCATAAATTCTTGCCTCTGCCAGTGCAAATGGCTGAAATGCCAATTGAGTCAAACGCTCAGCAATATAGGCCACCACATTCATGTGACACACGACGACAATTGACTCATAAGGAAGTTTCGACAACCAATCGACTGCCAAATCTGGATCATCATCAGGTTTAATGTGGTCACATAACATGACAGGTACATTAGAAAAATAATACTGGATATGCGCCAAAGTTTCCTGTGCCCGTAACAATGGACTCACTACAAATAAATCTGGCTGAACTTTATGGCGCAAAAATTCTGCGGTTTGCTCAGCTTGCAAATGTCCACGTTTAGTCAGTGGGCGTTTAATATCATTGCCATGCACTGGAGGAGCGGCTTCACCATGACGAACCAAAGTTAATTGCATAAAATTTCCTGATCAAGTGCAACTAGAATTGTTTATAACTCAACAATATGAAGTTTGCTTTACACATGCTGGTGTGGCAGAACAAATTCAACATCGCTACGATGTCCATTTTTCATCAGCGACAAAGCAATCGATAGCGGTGGTGCCTGTTCAAAAATTACCTCATACAACGCATTGGTAATCGGCATATAAACATCAAGCTCTTTAGCTCGAGTACGTACCTGCACAATGGTATTAATCCCTTCGGCAGTTTGCCCAAGTTCTTCTGTTGCCTGTTGCAAGCTTTTACCTTGACCCAAAGCAAAACCGACCTGATAGTTGCGACTGAGAGGACTATTACAAGTAGCAAATAAATCTCCCACGCCCGACAAACCCAAGAATGTTAACGGGTTTGCACCTAGTTTTACTGCGAAACGGCTCATTTCCGCCAATGCACGGGTTAGAATCATACTACGAGTGTTTTCGCCGATTCCATGCGCAGCAGCCATTCCCATTGCGACTGCATAAATATTTTTTAATGCACCGCCCAACTCTACACCATGTACATCATCGCTGGCAAAGACACGAAATAATGCACTATGCAAAGCTTGCTGCACTGCATAACGTACTTGCTCTGAATGGCTGGCAATCACTGTACCTGCAGGCATACCCGCCATAATTTCTTTCGCCAGATTTGGACCCGACAACACACCATAAGGCACTTCTGGCAACTCTTCACGAATAATTTCACTCATGAAACTAAACGTGTTCGCTTCAATTCCCTTGGTCAATGAAATGATCGCCTGAGCGCTAATAAATGGCTTGATTTGCTGAATCACACTTCGGAAAGAATGACTTGGAATCGTCACTAAAATCAGATCCCGATCACGTGCCGCATATTCTAAATCTGCGGTAATCTGTAAACTGTGTTCCAGTTCAAAATCAGGTAAATAGCGTTTATTAATATGCGTCTGGTTAATTTCCTGAGCTGTATCAGCATCACGAATCCAAAGTATGGTATCACAGCCATTACGCGCTGCAAGATTTGCCATCGCTGTCCCAAAACTACCACCACCCAGCACAGTAACGCGTAAAGCTGTTTTCTTATCTACAGGTACAGCTTCAACCAAATCGGTAAATTTCACTTCAGACATTGTAGTTTCTCTATTTTTTTAAGGGGCTGACCAATAACGAACATAAGCAGCCAAATCAACTGTAGCACGGGCAGGTAACTGCTTATCGGCAGTGCCTACATAAATAATACCTGAAATCAAATCATGTGCTTGCAAACCTAATGCAGCTTTTAGCGCCACTGATTCAACTACAGCACCTGTACGCCACATTGTCGCAAAACCTTGACTTTGTAAAGACAGTAGAAAATTCTCAACTGCTGCACCAGAACTTAAAATTTGCTCATACGCAGGGACTTTAGGATGCTCAACAATCTGAGTCAGTGCCAATACCAATATCGGTGCACGAAAAGGATGGTTTTTGACGCGCTCAATCTGTACTGGATCAGTTTCAGGAAAATATTGCTGCATCGCTTGAGCCAGTAATTCACCAAAGGCTGCTCTTTGGTTATTTTCAATCACCACAAAACGAGTTGGTTTTAAACGATGATGATCAGGTGCAGTCAACGCTGCAGTAAATGCCAAATCAAGCTGCTGTTTATTTGGAGCAGGTTCAACCAGATGCCCAACAGATTGACGGTGTTGAATGTTGTCATGAACCACTTTTACTGTTGTATTTGCCATAAATACTGCAATCTTTTTTCATCTAAACAATGCGATTTAGATTAACACACTCTAAAAAATGAACTCTAGTTTTGCTGCAAGAAAAAACCAAGTGTTAAACGCGATCCGCAAAATCGTAGCAGAATCTGCATTTCTCATACAGATTTTCACTATTGTTTCATCGTATTGCTGCTCAATATAACCATACATCAGATTTTTGAGGTCACACATGAAACCTTATTTACGTGTTGCCACTTATATCGGATTGAGCATAGTCTTCACTGCATGTAGCTCCAATCCACCTGCAACGCTTGCACTGCAAAAAGAAAACCATGAGTTTGAAGTGACTGGCTTAGGAAAGACCGCAGTCATTGCAAAAAATAATGCCATTATTGCTGCCAATAAAACCTGCGCTCGACAAAGTGCAATTATTCGCAGTGAAAACACCAGTTACCATGGTCTTTTCAAGAATGTAACTGATGAACAAACAGGACAAAGCATGACTGCTGCCGCTGAAATTCTGGGTGGGATTTTAGGGCGTAGTTCAAATCTACAACGTGATGATGACTACCAAACCACCTTAACTTTCTATTGCCAAGCCAAATAAAACATAAAAAAAGGATCACACTAGTGATCCTTTTTTTATAGATTTGGCAAAACTAGCAATAACCATCCATACGAGTCAGTGGTAATTTTTGCCCAATCGCTTTTTCAATATCTGACAAGTAAAACGCATCATCTTCCGACAAGAAGCTGATACTCACACCTTGAGCACCTGCTCGACCTGTACGCCCAATACGGTGTACATAGTCATCAGACTGTTCTGGTAACGTGAAATTCACAACATGTGATACGCCATCAACATGAATCCCACGCCCTGCAACATCAGTCGCAATCATAATGTTGTGCTGTCCATTTTTAAATTGGTCGAGCATTTTCAGACGTTTATCCTGTGCGATTTCACCTGAAAGCATCACCACTTTATAGCCATCTTTTTTCAGATGATCATATAAACGGCGCACCTGATCACGTCGATTGGCGAAAATCATGACTTTTTCAATTGGCTCATGCTGCAAGACTTCCTGCAACAGACGATATTTATCCTGATTTGAAACGACGTAAATCCGTTGCTCAACGTCAGCATTGGTTTTCTTCTCTGGCTCAATTTCAACCGTCACAGGTTCAAATAACCATTGGCGTGCCAAGTTTAAAACGTCGTAGCTAAAGGTTGCCGAAAACATCAAAGTTTGACGCTGCTCTTTACGTGGCGAGAAACGTACAATACGTTTAACCGCAGGAATAAAGCCCATATCTAGCAAACGGTCAGCTTCATCAATCACCAGAAATTCAACCTGATCCAACCAGACTTCTTTTTGCTCGGTGAAATCAATCAGACGCCCTGGTGTTGCCACTAAAATGTCAACAAAACCCGCATCGAGCTGTTTCTTTTGCTTATCAAAATCAACACCACCCAGTAAAGTCACCACATTGAGTGTAGTAAATTTAATTAAATCTTTGGCATCTTGCTCAATTTGCAATGCCAGTTCACGCGTTGGCGCTAGAATCAGTGCACGTGGCTCACCACGGTAACGCTGTTCCTGAATTGGATTATGCAACAAGTCATTAATAATGCTGATTAAGAATGCAGCTGTTTTCCCTGTTCCTGTTTGTGCTCGACCAATCGCATCATGACCTGCAAGCGTAAACTTTAAAACCTTTTCTTGAATCGGCGTCATGCTGCTAAAGCCCAACGCATCAATCGCCTGTTTTAACTGAGGATGTAAATTTAAGGTTTCGAAACCAGATGACATAAACCTGTTAATCCGTTATACGCGTAAAATAGGTGTTTATTATAAACAAAAAACGCCCCAAATGTTATGGAGCGTTTTCTTCGGTCAAGCCTGAAGATAAATCAGTCTAATGGCTGAACTTCTTCTGCTTGAAAACCTTTTTGACCTTGTACAACGCTGAATTCAACGCGTTGACCGTCACGTAAAGAACGATGACCGTCACCCATGATTGCGCGGAAGTGAACGAATACGTCATCGCCGCTGCTGCGTTGAATAAAGCCGAAACCTTTAGTGTCGTTGAACCATTTAACTACGCCTTGTTCACGTACTGTCATTAGTTAATCCTCTGTGATTAAAAATAAAGGATCACCCGGTGTTGCAAACAGTAGAGCGACAAGGTTTAAAAATAGTTATTATTTTTAAGCTTGTGATCATTCTGTAAAACTATTAACAAAATCCGGTTATATCCACATTGTCATAGGTTTCTTAGCAAAAAGCACCCTACATCCAGACCTGAGATTAGCATGCCTTTACTAGAATTGATACAAATATTTTTCATAAATATCGTATTTTATCACTTCATTTTTTTTCTTACATTTAGATGTTTTTTCCAGTGCATTTGGTCTTTTTTAGGCTTAAGCTTTTTGTTAGTATTTAGACCTTTATTGAGTTTAGAATCCAGTTTTATGACCGATCCTAAGGCCACTTTCATTGAAATTGATGCAATAGGAAAACCATGTCCTATGCCATTATTGATGTTGAAACGCGCAATAAAGTCTGCACCAGCTCAACAAAAATTCTGTCTAAAAGCTTCTGACCCCAATAGTGAAATTGATATTTTACGCTATTGCCAATTACAGAAGCGACAATGCCAAATGATCAAGATTTCAGAACACGAATTACATTACATTATTGAATAATAATGAATAATTTGTGTAAAAAATGAAAAACACTGGCATAAAAGTTTACATTTATCTACCCTTTTTACCTTAATTGTGCGTATAAAGCAGATTAAGATAAACACATTGGTCTTTACTAGATATCCTTATAAGGAGTTTTCATGACTGACAGCAGCAATCAATTGATGCCCCTGTCATTGTCTGCACCAGGTGTAAACTTGGGTGCATACATCAGTACTGTCAATCAGATTCCTATTTTGACTGCCGAACAAGAAAAAGAGTTGGCAGAACGCTACTATTATGACCAAGATCTTGATGCAGCAAAAATGCTGGTCATGTCGCATTTGCGTTTTGTGGTTCATATTGCACGCACCTATGCAGGCTATGGTTTACCGCAAGGCGACCTGATTCAGGAAGGCAACCTTGGTTTAATGAAAGCCGTAAAACGTTTTGACCCGAACATGGGTGTGCGTTTGGTGTCTTTTGCAGTGCACTGGATCAAGGCTGAAATTCATGAATATGTCATTCGTAACTGGCGCATTGTAAAAATTGCGACCACCAAAGCGCAGCGTAAATTATTCTTTAATTTGCGTAGCTTAAAAAAATCCAGTAAAAAACTGACTCTTAAAGAAGCTCAGGCAATTGCTGATGACTTAAATGTCACACCAGAGCAAGTGCTAGAAATGGAAGGCCGTTTAACTGCTTATGATGCGGCTTTTGAAACGCAAAATGATGACGATGACGAAGGTTCAACTCACGTTGCGCCTGCTTTGTATTTGGAAGATAGTCGTTATGACCCTGCGCGTTTGGTTGAAAATGAAGACTACGAAGAACAAAGTACATCTGCACTGCATGATGCGATGAATCAGCTGGATGACCGTTCTCGTAATATTTTACAACGCCGCTGGTTGGATGATGATAAATCAACCTTGCATGAACTGGCTGCTGAATACAATGTTTCAGCAGAACGGATTCGTCAGCTTGAAAAAAATGCGATGGAAAAAATTAAAGTTGCCATGTCATCCAACTAAAATTTTGAAGTGTTAAACACGATAAATCAGGCTGATTATTCAGCCTTTTTTATCGCCTGAGTTTTAGACAAATAATCGTAACCCACCTAAAAATCTATGTTATGGTATAGCGCAAAATCATGACGGAATAGCGCAATGTGGCTTGCAATCTCTGCATTGAATCTTGCGATCGCAGTTATACTTGGTGCTTTTGGTGCGCATGGCTTAAAAGCTCGAGCAACCATTGACCAACTCTCTTGGTGGCATACTGCAACGGATTATTTTTTCTATCATGCTCTAGGTTTGCTGGCACTGGCTATTTTGGCAAAAGTGTCACCGCAGTTTCCGATCAAACTGAGCTTTGTGTGCATCCAGATAGGGATTATATTCTTCTGTGGTTCGTTATATGTCATGGGTTTAGGTCTGCCACGTATTTTAGGGGCAATTACTCCAGTTGGTGGAACCTTCATGATTATTGGCTGGTTAGTCTTGGCGTGGAATGCCATGAAATTTGCAAAATGAGGACAGCATGCAAATCTTTTTAAATGGCGTTGCGACTGAAACGTCCTGTGAAAATCTACTGGCATTGGTTCAATCTCTCGCTTTGGAGAATAAACGCTTTGCAGTTGAACTCAATGAAATGATTGTGCCGAAATCAAAATTAGAGCAAACCCAAATTCAAGCACAAGACCATATTGAAATTATTCATGCCGTTGGTGGTGGTTAATAGGACATAATTATGCAAGATGCTCAATTTAAGGATTCTCCTTTAATTATTGGTTCACGTACTTTTCAGTCACGTTTATTGGTTGGCACAGGAAAGTATAAAGATCTTCATGAAACCGATCTGGCAATTCAAGCCAGTGGTGCAGAAATTGTCACTGTCGCGATTCGTCGTGTGAATATCGGTCAGCATCCAGACCAACCGAATTTGCTTTCTGTGATTCCACCTGAGAAATACACGATTTTGCCGAATACCGCAGGTTGTTTCGATGCCAATAGCGCAGTCAGAACTTGTATGTTGGCGCGTGAGCTTCTCGACGGACACAACTTGGTGAAGCTTGAAGTGTTGGGCGATGAGAAAACCTTATACCCAAATATCATGGAAACTTTAAAAGCCGCACGCACCTTGATCGATGATGGCTTTGAAATCATGGTTTACACTTCAGATGACCCAATTGTAGCGCAAGAACTTGAAAGCATGGGCTGTGTCGCGATTATGCCACTAGGCAGTTTGATTGGTTCAGGTTTAGGGATTCTAAACCCACATACCATTTCAATTATTAAAGAAAATGCCAAAGTTCCAGTATTGGTCGATGCAGGTGTGGGTACTGCCAGCGATGCAGCGATTGCAATGGAATTGGGCTGTGATGGTGTGTTGATGAACACTGCGATTGCCAATGCGCAAAACCCGATTTTAATGGCATCTGCCATGAAAAAAGCGGTTGAAGCAGGTCGTGAAGCGTTCTTAGCTGGACGTATGCCACGCAAACGCATGGCAAATGCAAGCTCACCCGAAACAGGTTATTTCTTTAAATAACTGAATAAACGCATAAAAAAAGCCAAGTTAGACTTGGCTTTTTTGTTACCAGCGGAATTTGTCCCAGTTTTCTGGATTCGCCCAGAACTTAGAGTTGAACCAGTCAGGCACATGCTTGTAAGTCAAAATATTAAATTGCCACAAGCTAATACTGCCCTGTTGCTGAGTTTTATCCAGCATTTGGGTTAAGCCTAAAGCACGCATCAACTTGACGTCTTGGCTTTGACACACAACTACTAAGCGCTTTGCCATAAGGTCACGCAACTTGACTAAAAGCTGTGACTTTTCAGCTTCACTTAAATTCTGCATTGCTGGTGTGTCGAGCAAAATAAAACCCAAGTCATAGCGACGGGTAAATGGCAGACTTAAAAAATCAGATACGTTAAAATATTGCCAGTCAATTGAGTGTTGTAAGCCGTGTTGGCAAAGATCCTGTCCAATACACAATGCAGTTTCAATGGGCTGCTCCTGACATAAATCGTCTAGCATTGAAGTGATGACATTTTGTTCAGCCATAAACTGCACCTTTATCTGAGTTAGAGAGAAATTGATATGGAATTACAAGGCATTTGTCACAAAATGCATGCCGACTTAGCCAACCATAGTGTAACCGAACAGAACACTCAAAAAGCGCATGTTGAATACAGCTTTATTCTAGACCAATCTCAGATCAATTTACCCTTTACTTTAGGCCAAGAGCTTGAAATTGAATGGACTGGGCAGATTTTTTGTGTGTCTTGCGGTGCAAAAACCCCAAAATCCTATTCACAAGGTCACTGTTTCAAATGTTTTAAAACCAAAGCATCTTGCGACATGTGCATCATGAAGCCTGAAACTTGCCATTATCATCTCGGGACTTGCCGTGAAGATGAGTTTGCACAAAATGTCTGTTTTCAGCCGCACATTGTCTATTTAGCCAATTCAAGTGCTTTAAAAGTCGGGATTACCCGTATCACACATATGCCAACCCGCTGGCTCGATCAAGGCGCAACTCAGGCTTTGCCGATTATGCGAGTCGGCTCACGGCGCTTGTCGGGTCAGCTTGAAATTATGTTTGGTGAACAAGTGGCAGATAAAACCGACTGGCGCAAATTACTGAAAGGCGAAGCTGAACCGCTAGATTTGGTTGAAGTTCGTGAACAACTGGTTGAGGAATTTGCGCCAAAAATTCAACGTATTCGTGATGAATTTAGCCAAAATTTGCAATTTGATGAAGGCATTGAATTACTTGAAAATGAGCAAATGCGCGAATTTGTTTACCCTGTCGAGCAATATCCTGAAAAAATCAAATCGCATAATCTCGACAAAACCCCCACGATTCGCGGCGTGTTGCAAGGCATCAAAGGTCAATATCTGATTTTAGATACAGGCGTGATTAATATTCGTAAATATACAGGCTACGAAATTATTATTCGTACCTAAATTTGAAATCATAAAAAAGGCAGGAATTTCCTGCCTTTTTTATTTTAACGCACTGCCAATAATTGCAAAATCGCATGCACAGGATCTTCGGTATCCCCTGAAATCAGTTGCTTATGCATACTTAAATGCTGCATGGCTTGTATTTGCGCCACTTCAACATTCATCAATTTTTCAATTTCAGTTGCCAAGATTTCAGGGTTTGCCTGATCCTGCACCAATTCCTGAATGACTTTTTTTCCTGCAATAATATTGGGCAAAGAAAAATACGGAATCTTGATCATGAATTTCATGATGCGATACGTTAACCAATGTAGCTTGTAAAATGTCACCATTGGGCGGTGCAATAACATCGCTTCAAGTGTGGCCGTCCCCGAAGCCAAAGCGACAATATTGCTGGCATCCATGACCAAACGCCCAATTTTTGATTCAGTATGCTGATTGTCGAGGATATGAATTTTTGTTCGAACACTTTCAGGATAACTTGCCAAAATTTTCTGAATTTGCTCAAAACGCTGGGCATTAATTGCAGGAACAAGATATTCATATTCAGGATATTTGGCTTGTAAAATTTGTGCTGCACCAAAAACTAAAGGCGCAAGTCGCTCTACTTCTCCACGGCGACTCCCTGGCAACAACGCAATATATTTGGCTTGTTCAGGAAGATTAAGCGCTTGTCGAGCTTGCTGAATCGGGTTACTGAGTGGTAACTGTTTCGCTAGCGGATGCCCAACAAAAATCGCAGGAACCTGATACTTTTGATAAAAGGCTTTTTCGAATGGAAACAAGCACATGACCAAATCGATATTTTGCTTAATACCAAATACACGCTTTTGTCGCCATGCCCATACAGAAGGACTGACATATTGCACAGTTTTAATTGGAAGCTGTTTTTGTTTTAGGCGCTTAGACAAACGTAAATTAAAATCTGGGGCATCAATTCCAATAAAAATATCAACAGGATTGTTTTGCCAACGTTCAACCAAACCATCACGTACAGCAAATAATTGCTTCAGTTCTTTTAAGACTTCAACCAACCCCATGACAGCAAGAGTATCCATCGGATAAAAACTCTGAAAGCCTTCAGCAATCATTTGTGGACCGCCAATACCCTCAAATTCGACGTCAACACCCTGCTCTTTGAAACAACGCATCAGTTCAGCCCCAAGCGTATCTCCTGAAACCTCACCGACGACAATGCCGATTCTCAATTTACGTTTTTGCAAGAATGTTTTCCTTTTGGGTGTGTCATCGACAATATTATAAAAGATTTCTAGACGTTACTTCATGCTTGGTTTGAATATAAAACACTTGTTCTCTTCTCATATATTTCTGCAAATCACTTTCAATCATCATTATGCTGAAAAATTACACTCAAACATACAACGGTAAATTTAATCTGAAAATACCAAAACAGCATTCACCCACATCATGACCTACTAACATAAAACTTCAATATTTTAACCACTCATACGAGACCACGATTGCAAAAATCTAAGATCGATGCGAACGTCAAATGGACAGCGTCGAGATGAAATCCCCCCGATCATCCGCTTCAGCAGGATGCTTATGCCCTGCTGAGCTTGGTGGCAAATCATGAGTTCAATGACCTGCCAACTTGCAAATAAATCACAATAATGTAGCAGGAAAAAATATCTGACAGACCTATCTCAAGCGCAAGGTTACTCAGATATGCCTACCAATTATAGTGTCCTGTCAAATTCAAATACTGACCATTTTAGTCTGATTTTATAAGGTTTTTAAAACCAATCAAAATGATTGGTTTTTCAATTATTTTTTATTAAAAAACAAAATCTTATAAAAAATTTAATTTTTTATTTTCTGTAATGCTTGACGGAAAATCAATATAAGATGTATTTTAAATACATCTTATAAAAAACGTGCGAGTATTCGTTATGTTAAGCCAACATCAAATTGACCTCATTAAATCAACTGTTCCAGTTTTGCGTGAAAACGGGGTTGCGCTTACAGATTATTTTTATAACCGTATGCTAACCAACAATCCACAGTTAAAAGAAACTTTTAACATGGGTCATCAACGCAGCGGCGCGCAAGCAAAAGCACTTGCGGGGGCGGTATTGGCATATGCTGAAAACATCGAAGATCCTAGCGTACTTGCACCTGTTGTTGAACTGATTTGCCACAAACATGTCAGTCTGAATATTCAAGCACCTGAGTATGACATTGTCGGTGAAAACCTGTTGCACTCGATTAGTGAAGTGCTCAGTATTCCAATGGATCACGAACTGATTGAGGCATGGGGTCTAGCATACGGACAACTTGCAGATTTGTTTATTGCAACTGAACAGAAAATTTATCAAGAACATCAACAAACTAAAGGTAGCTGGTTAGGCTGGCGTGATTTTGTTATCTCTAAAAAAGTCAAAGAAAGTGATGAAATTACCTCGTTCTATTTGGTTCCAAAAGATGGCGGTGCATTACCTGAATATAAAGCAGGTCAATATGTAACTGTGCGTGTACTTGTTCCTGAACTAGGTATTAAACAACCACGTCAATACAGCTTGTCAGACTGCGCTTCAGGCAACTATTTCCGTATTTCAGTAAAACGTGAAAATGCCAAAGTTGAAGGACAAGATCCTGGTTATGTTTCTTCAACTTTACACCAGCACTTAAACGTCAATGACGTTGTCGAACTTTCTGCACCAACAGGTAACTTCTTCTTGGTTAACCCTGAAAAAACCAATGTGTTAATTAGTGCAGGTGTTGGCTTGACACCAATGGTTGCCATGTTGAACCAGTTGTTAACAGAAAATACTGATCCAAGTGCAAAAATATCATTCTGGCAAAAAATCAAAGCACAGTTTAGTCCGACAGAAGCTAAACCATCTGTTCATTTCATTCATGCAACACGTGGTTCACGAGTACATGCCATGAAAAATGCCATTCAAGGATTGGCAGAGCAGCATGATAATTTAAATGTCTTTGTTGCTTATGAGCATCCTGAGCAACAAGATGTGTTGGGACAAGACTACCATGCGAAAGGTCGTCTAGATTTATCGACACTAGATCGTAAATGGTTACCTGAAAATGCTGATTATTATTTATGTGGCCCAATGCCATTTATGCAAATTCAAAATAAAGCCTTGCTAGCTCTCGGTATTCCACAAGAAAATATCCACAGTGAAGCCTTTGGTACAGGTGGCGTTGCCCTATAACTTACCTGCTACCATAAAAACCAAAAGCCATTTCTATCTAGAGATGGCTTTTTTTATTGATCTTTTCAGCGCAAATGTCTTCATTTTTAGACACACGACACCCCTCTCGACTGTAATACGAAGGCTTCTGGCTTTTAAAAATATTTAAAACTCTCGAAAAGTGGCACAATGATTTTGAATGAAGTTTTTCAATTGATCATCCTCCCTTTAATTTTTTAAAGTAGTGAATTGATTTTTATTGGTATTTTTAAATACCTAAATCAAAAATTCATTAAAAATCATTATTTTATAATCAAAAAATTATTTATTCTTTTTTTGAATAAGCAAATCATTTTTTATGAGTACGTTTTTTCATAAAAAATCCTAATATATGCATAAATTTATATAATGGCACATGATCATGGTTGATGCGGTTCAGTTTATTTTAGCAGGCATGCTGGTGGGTTTTTGTGTAGGGATCACAGGTGTTGGTGGTGGTTCACTCATGACTCCAATGCTGATCAGTTTATTTAAAATCGAACCACATATCGCAATTGGTACTGACTTGATCTATGCCTCCATTTCTAAATTTTGTGGTTCAATCGTTCATGCCAAAAAATTCAACGTCGTTTGGCCAATTGTTTCATGGTTGGCTTTAGGCAGTATTCCAGCGTCATTTGCTACGCACTGGGTACTAGAACACTATTTAAGCCATTCCTCTGAATATAAAGCAGTCTTGACCATGGTCTTGGGCTTTATGTTGACCTTGACTGGTATTTCCATTATTTTCCGTTCAAAAATCGAGAAACTCTTTAACCGTTTCCGTAAAAAAGAACCTCAGTCCACAGAATTAATTTTGACAGGCAAGCGCCGCATTTATGTGGTTCTTATGGGAATTGTACTGGGTGTATTCGTGACCTTATCATCGGTTGGTGCGGGTGCATTTGGTGTTATGGCGCTGATTCTGCTTTTCCCAAATCTACCTATGATTCGGATTATCGGCTCTGATGTTGCACATGCGGTATTACTGACTTTCGTTGCGGGGATTGCTCACATGAGTTCTGGCAACGTGGACTTTCATTTACTCGGCTGGTTACTGATTGGTTCTATTCCTGCAATTATTTTTGGTACGCTCATCAGCTCAAAATTGCCTGAAAAAATGATTCGTAAAATTTTAGGGATTACCCTGTTATTGCTCGGGATTAACTTTATTTTGCATCCTGTCAAAGAAAAGCCGAAACCAAAAGCTGAAACTGCAATGCTCGTTCAGCCTGTAAACAGTTCCCAACAACATGCTTAATGCTGTCGGGCATTAGACTAATAGACGTTTTTAATCCAAAGATTTAGCGCTACGATCATCTTTTGTTTCTGAAAGCATGCTATAGTCAGACTCATCCAGATGATCCTATTTTTTAACCAGTGAAGGCAATGAATAGTTTACAGTCCCATTCTATTACGTCAGCCGATATTGATGACATCAATATCCAAAGCATCCAACCGCTTGTTACTCCAGCACAATTAAAAGAAGAACTTCCCCTTTCAGAGAAGGCTTATCAAACTGTGCTTAACGGACGTGAAACGATTCGCAAGATTTTGGATGGTGAAGATAAACGCTTATTTGTCGTGATTGGACCATGCTCAATTCACGATCCTAAAGCCGCACACGAATATGCTGAACGTCTTAAAGCACTTAGTGAAAAAGTTAAAGACACTCTTTATTTGGTTATGCGTGTTTATTTTGAAAAACCGCGTACAACAATTGGCTGGAAAGGCCTGATCAATGACCCGGATATGAATGATTCATTCAATATTGAAAAAGGTCTGCGCATTGGTCGTAAACTATTGCTTGAACTCAATGAAGTGGGTTTACCTTGTGCAACTGAAGCGCTCGATCCAAACTCACCACAATATTTACATGATTTAATTTCATGGTCAGCGATTGGCGCGCGTACTACAGAAAGCCAAACTCACCGTGAAATGTCTTCAGGTCTATCTTCACCTGTTGGCTTTAAAAATGGTACAGATGGTGGTTTAACCGTCGCAACCAATGCCATGCAAGCCGTTAAACACGGACACAGCTTCCTCGGTTTAAATGAAGATGGTCAGGTTTCTGTGATTCGCACCAATGGTAACCCATACGCACACGTGGTATTGCGTGGTGGTAACGGCAAGCCAAACTACGATGCAACCTCTGTTGCAGAAGCAGAACAGGCTTTGGCAAAAGCAAAAGTCAGCAACAAGATCATGATTGATGCCAGCCATGCCAATTCTAACAAAGACCCGTACTTACAGCCACTTGTTCTCAAAAATGTTACTGAGCAAATCATCAATGGTAACAAGTCAATTGTGGGCTTGATGGTGGAAAGTCACCTTAAAGGTGGACGCCAAGATATTCCAGAAAATCTTTGTGAACTTGAATATGGCAAATCAGTTACTGATGGCTGTATTGACTGGGAGACCACGGAAAAAACGTTGCTTGAAATGCACGATGCATTGAAAGACGTCTTACCAAACCGCTAGTTATTTGACAATACGCCATCAGCAAGATGGCGTTTTTTATGAATGATCATCGTATGAACAGTTTAGAACGCGCGCTTAGCCAGACCACTAATTTTCAGTATATTCATGAACGCCTACTCAGTTCTGGGCAACCGACCGTTGAACAACTCAAACTGATTAAAGCGTATGGAATCAATACTGTTATTAATTTGGCTTTAAGCGATGCCAGCAATGCACTTGAACATGAAGATAAGATTTGCCTTGAATTAGGGCTAAACTATATTCACCTACCGATTGACTGGGAACTTCCCGACTCGGAACAGGCTCTGTTTGTGCTTGATACTTTAAATTTTCTCCTTAAACAACAAAGTATCTGGATTCACTGCTCGAAAAATTATCGTGTTAGTGCCTTAATGTATTTATATCGTCAGTATTATATGAATGTCGATATTGAACAGGCACAGCAATCGATGCATCAAATCTGGGAACCAAATGATACCTGGACAGGTTTGATTCACAATGTTGCCTTACAGCTGCAAGGGCGCAAAGCAACGCTTGAACTTCAACAAGCCCTCATGGGAACAAAAGCATTCTCGTGAATGCCCTATAGATCAGCTTGCTGCCACTAACAATACGGTGGCAGTCGCCAAAATCCCTTCCTGACGCCCTGTAAAGCCCAATTTTTCAGTTGTTGTGGCTTTAATGCTAATTTGTGATACATCTACATCAAGCACATCTGCCACACTTTGACGCATATCCAGATTATATTTCGCCAATTTTGGACGTTCGCACGCAACGGTCATATCTGCATTACCCAACACATAACCACGATCCAAAATCAGTTGATAAACATGCTGCAATAACTTGCGGCTATCTGCACCCTTAAACTCGGGATCTGTATCTGGAAAATGCTGCCCAATATCACCGAGCGCCAATGCACCGAGTAACGCATCACAGAGTGCATGCAACACTACATCGCCATCTGAATGTGCTTTTAACCCTTGAGTATGTGGAATCTGAATTCCTGCCAAAGTGACAAACTCACCGTCTTCAAAAGCATGAACATCCATACCTTGACCAATTCGAATTTTTGTAACCACGCTAAACATCCTTTATCAAGACTTGTGTTTGTTATCGCTGATTCGCTATAGTTAGCGCTAGCATCATCTCGTCAAAGTATAAGCGATCATGTCGTTGAATTTTAATCTTTATACCAATAAAGCATTTGGCTGTATGGTTTTGCTCAGCGTATTAGCATGCTCTTCGAGCTATGCCTATCAGCCCTTATGTAGCAATCAATCACATCCAAACTACTGTAAAACACAATATAAAACTCAAGTTGACCAGATCAATAAGCTGTACTTTACCTCAAATCTGGTCACCAATGCGCCATTACGCTTATTACAAGATACTCAACATATGTGGCATTCCCGTTTAAAACAGTGCAAAAGCAAAAACTGTTTTGAACAGCAATTTAATCTACGCGCCGAAGACTTAAATGCCTATAGCGCTTTAAACCAAAGTCTCACTCAGCATTTTATCAAATATCATCATGGGAAAATTTCCCAGCCACAGACCTATTTGCAGATTCATCAACTTGATCAGAATAAAATGAAAATTGAAGGCTGGATGTATCGAAATCCCAATGCCAGCCTCGATAAGCTCAGTTTTGCTTTTCTGGCGTATTTAAACAATACAGACAAAACAAAAGTCACCAACAATGAAACCACCTGTCAGTATCAATTTAATTATCAGAAAACCTTATTAGTGGTGACCAGTACCAATCATGTGGCAAAACAGAATTGCCAACGCTTTACTGGCATTTATCGCCTTTATGATTAATGTGCAGATAGAGGAAAAATATTTGTCTATTTTTGTTGAGCCGTTAATATAAGCTCAGCCAAGTGCAGATCTTCAGGGTAAGTAATTTTAATATTGTCAGAACGCCCTTGCACCACAATAACAGGCTGCCCAGCAAATTCAAGCGCACTAGCTTCATCAGTAATATTCATTTCTGCTGCCAATGCCTGCTCTATAGCTGCTTTTAATACAGAAAACCGAGCAATCTGTGGTGTCTGTGCCTGCCAAAGTGCATCACGACTCACGGTGGTTTCAATCTGCTGCTGATTGGCAACACGCTTTAAGGTATCACGTACAGGAGTCGCTAAAATAGCACTACAAGCCTGCTGCTGCGCTTGTTCAACCAAATCCTGTAAAGACTCTAGTGTAATACACGGACGCGCTGCATCATGTACCAACACATAGTCATCATCGGCTGCAAAAGCTTGCAAATACTGCAAAGCGTTCAGCACAGAATCAACACGTTCGCGCCCACCTTCACAAAAATGTACGCGTTCAGGACAAGCAAGTGGTAACTGTTTGGCAAATTGATCTTGTGAGTTAATCGCAAGCACATAACCTGCTAAAGGAAGTTTATTCAACCGTGCCACACTATGTTCCAACACGGTCTGATCTAAAATTTTTTGATATTGTTTTAATTCGGTGGGTGAAAATCTGCGGCCTGAGCCCGCAGCGGGAATAATAGCCCAAAGTTTAGTGCATGTCTGGGCTGTCTTCATCTTCATTGGTACCTAAATCTTTCTGCTTATTTGGGTCAACATACGTCGATTGATACTGTGTGCTAATCGTGCTCATTTGTACAAAGGTTTCATGTGGTTTAATTAACCCCAAGTCCAAACGCGCATGTTCTTCTATGGCTTCTGCACCATTTTTCAAATCGTAAACCTCTGCACCCAAGATACGGTTACGTTCTTTGAGTTCTTGGTTCACTTCAGTCTGTTGCTGGATTTGTTGCATGAGTTTTTTATGATCATAATAACCATCCTCACCAAACCAGAACATATATTGACACCCTGCGACCAAAACGATCGCAAGGCACAATATGATACGACTTGAAAAAGAGTTAAAGGTCTCTTTCCAAAACATCAACATAAAGCTTAGTTCAAACCTTTAAATTCAGCTTTACCGCGATAAATCGCTTGAGTCAATTCTTCAATACGAAGTAATTGGTTGTATTTTGACACACGGTCAGAACGGCAAAGTGAACCAGTTTTGATTTGACCTGCAGCAGTACCTACAGCCAAGTCAGCAATAGTTGAATCTTCTGTTTCACCTGAACGATGTGAAATAACAGTGCTGTAACCATTTGCTTTTGCAAGGTAAATTGCATCTAGGGTTTCAGTCAAAGTACCAATCTGGTTGTACTTGATCAAAATTGAGTTTGCAACGTGCTGGTCAATACCACGTTGTAAAATCTTCGGATTGGTTACGAACAAGTCATCACCAACCAACTGGATTTTGTCACCCAAGATTGAAGTCAAGTAAGCCCAACCTTCCCAGTCCGACTCATCCAAGCCATCTTCAATTGAGATAATTGGGTACTGTTTAGCCAAACCAGCAAGGTAGTCAGCAAACTGATTGCTTGTAAATGCTTTGTTACCTTCACCTGCAAGGATGTACTGACCATCTTTGTAGAATTCTGAAGATGCACAGTCAAGTGCCAACATGATGTCAGAACCTGCTTTATAACCAGTTTGTTCAATTGCTTGAAGAATCACAGTAATCGCTTCTTCGTTTGAACGAAGGTTTGGTGCAAAACCACCTTCATCACCTACAGCAGTGTTCAAGCCTTGCTTTTTCAATACAGATTTCAACGCATGGAAGATTTCTGCACCAGCACGCAAGCTTTCAGCAAATGATGTAAAACCTACAGGCTCAATCATAAATTCTTGAATATCAACCGTATTATCTGCATGTGCACCACCATTTAAGATGTTCATCATTGGCACTGGCATAGACAAAGTGGTTTGACCACGTAAGTTTGCGATATATTGGAACAATGGAAGTTTTTGTTCAGTTGCTGCTGCACGTGCTGCTGCTAGAGATACAGCCAATGTTGCATTTGCACCCAATTTTGCTTTGTTTTCAGTGCCATCAAGCGCAATCATTTGTTCATCAAGTGATTTTTGCTCAAATGTACTTTGGCCAACAAGCAAATTGCGAATATCGTTATTCACATTTTGTACTGCGGTACGCACACCTTTACCTAAGTAACGTGATTTATCACCATCACGAAGTTCAAGTGCTTCACGAGAACCTGTTGAAGCGCCTGATGGTGCGCATGCACGACCAACAACCCCAGAGTCTAAAATAACATCCGCTTCGATGGTTGGGTTACCACGAGAGTCCAAAATTTCGCGCGCACGGATGTCAACGATTTGGCTCATGAACAATTCCTCTGTTAATTAATAATCTAATGCTATTTTTGGCATTAGTGTGTGTCTAATTTTTCAAATCCTTTCACCAACGTATCCAGTTCCTTGAGCTGAGCCAAGAACGGTTCTAGTTGGGACAAACGCAACGCACATGGGCCGTCACATTTTGCTTCATCTGGATTTGGATGAGCTTCTAAAAATAAACCTGCTAGCCCTGTTGCCATACCTGCACGTGCAAGTGTGGTAATTTGAGCACGGCGACCACCTGCTGAGTCTGCTCGCCCACCTGGTGTCTGTAATGCGTGAGTCACATCAAAGAACACAGGAACATTCATGGCCTTCATGGTGTCAAAGCCAAGCATGTCAACTACAAGGTTGTTATAACCAAATGCAGAACCACGTTCACACAGAATCAATTTGTCATTGCCCGCTTCCAGACATTTATTCAAGATATGACGCATTTCATGTGGCGCTAAAAACTGTGCTTTTTTAATGTTAATAATGGCATTGGTTTTTGCCATTGCTTCAACAAGGTCAGTTTGACGGCTTAAAAAAGCAGGAAGCTGAATAATATCTGCAACTTCAGCCGCAGGTGCAGCCTGATACGGCTCATGCACATCGGTAATGATTGGCACATTAAACTGTTTCTTAATGTCAGCCAGCCATTCCAGACCTTTTTCCAAACCAGGACCACGAAACGAATACAAACTCGAACGATTGGCTTTATCAAAACTGGCTTTAAAGACATACGGAATGTCTAAACGCTTACAAATATCGATATACGTTTCTGCAATCTCAAATGCAAGATCTTTAGACTCTAGTACATTCATGCCGCCGAATAGTACAAATGGCAAATGATTTGCCATTTGTATATCGCCTAAACGTACAATCTCTTGTGGTTTTAATTGTGACATTTAAACTTTCCAAAACTGGAGTAATTTAGTTTTTGCTTTTTTGATACTGTTTTTTCGCGGCATCAATAAAGCTGGCAAATAACGGGTGTCCATCACGTGGCGAGCTGGTAAATTCTGGATGGAACTGCACCGCAATAAACCAAGGATGAGCAGGAATCTCTACCGTTTCAACCAAATGCTGTGCTGTTGAATAACCAGAAATTTTCATTCCCGCCGCTTCAAGCGGTGCAATGAAACGGTCATTCATTTCATAACGGTGACGGTGACGCTCAGTAATCTCGGCTTTACCATACACTTCACGTGTTTTGGTTCCAGCAACCAATTCAGATTTTTGCGCACCTAAACGCATTGTGCCGCCCAAATCAGACTCAACACTACGTTGTTGCAGTTCGCCGCGCTCATCTAACCATTCGGTAATTAAACCAATCAATGGATATTTTGTAGAGCGATTGAATTCGGTTGAAGTTGCTTCTGGTAATCCTGCAACGTGACGTGCATATTCGATCACAGCAAGCTGCATACCCAAGCAAATTCCCAAGAATGGAATTTGGTTTTCACGAGCATACTGAATCGCTTTCATTTTGCCTTCAGTACCACGTTCACCAAAACCACCAGGAACCAAAATTGCATCAGCATCTTTCAGTTCAGCAGCAACATCTTTCGATTCAAGTGCTTCTGCATCAACATAATCGATTTGCACTTTCACGCGGTTTTGAATGCCTGCATGCAGCAATGCTTCATTGACAGACTTATAAGCATCTGGCAGTTCAACATATTTACCCACCATCGCGACACGTACAGTGTACTCTGGGTTAAACAATGCTTCACACACCTGATCCCAATCGGTCAAATCTGCTTCTGGCAAATCGTTGTAACCAAAACGTTCACAGATCAAATCGTCAACATTTTGCTCATAGAAATTACGCGGAATCTGATAAATGGTTTTTGCGTCTTTACAAACGACAACTGCACGTGCTTCCACATTGGTAAATAGTGCAATTTTGCGTTTGGTGTCTGCATCAACATCATGTTCGGTACGACAGATCAAAATATCTGGCTGAATACCAATTGAAAGCAATTCTTTTACAGAATGCTGAGTTGGCTTGGTTTTTAATTCAGCCGCAGATTTGATGTATGGCAATAACGTCAGATGCATAAGCATGCTGCGTTTGTGTCCAAGTTCAACCAACAACTGGCGAACAGACTCCATAAATGGAAGTGACTCGATATCCCCAACTGTACCACCGATTTCAACGATAGCTACATCATAGCCTTCGCCTGCGCGAAGTACACGTTCTTTAATATTGTCCGTAATATGTGGGATAACCTGTACCGTACCACCAAGATAATCACCACGACGTTCTTTGTTAAGGACGTCTTGATACACTCGGCCACTGGTAAAGTTATTGAGTTTGGTCATTTTCGCACGACGTAAGAAACGTTCGTAATAACCCAAGTCTAAGTCTGTTTCGGCCCCATCTTCAGTTACGAAGACTTCACCGTGTTGGAAAGGACTCATTGTCCCTGGATCGACATTAATGTATGGATCCATTTTAACCATGGTTACTTTTAAACCACGAGCTTCTAAAAGTGCAGCAACTGAAGCAGCTGAAATACCTTTACCTAGTGATGATACAACACCACCAGTAACGAAAATAAAATGGGTCATTCGGTTTCTCGTACAATCAAGCCTAAATCGGCATGCAATGCTGGGCAATTTTACTTTACTCTGGCCCTATAAAGCAAAGTCATTCCACAGGTATTCACATAACAAATTACAATTGTCTATTTTACCATCAAATTCGATGCAATATGGTGACATATCTGTACATTTGCAATCGATTTTTTATTGCTATAATGTCGTATCTTTATTTAAGTCAATTTTGTTACGTGATGAATAAGAAATTTATTATCTGTGGTGCAATCGCAGTAGGTTTACTCCTTGCGGCATGTTCGTCTAAAAAAGAAGAAGCACATCCTGATGAACAGCAGGCTCAATCCGAGCAAGCGAATAATCCTGCTTCAGAGCAATTCCATTCAATTAATGAAAACAGCAATACGCCTGCTTCAGATGTTGCACCACCTGCACCGCCAGCCAAAAAAGTTGTGAAAATTCAGCGTGAAGAAACTGAAAATACATCAACAGAAATTCGCAGTGAAGTGAAAGATGCTGATACAGCGGCGCCAGCAACAAATAGCTCAACCAGTTCAACAACTGGCGCTACGACAGGTTCAAGCAATAACTACAGCACAAGCAACAGCCAAGTTGTGACTGAGAAAAAACCAGAATCCAGCAAAAAAGCGCGTTTGAGCGAAGATGATGCTGTTGCCGCTGCAATTGCTGCAGCCAAACCTGCTCTCAGTAACTAATTCATCTGAATCATAAAAAAACCAGCAAGAATGCTGGTTTTTTTATTACAGGGCCATTTAAATTGTGGCAGCTAATTCTGCCCCTTGTCGAATCGCACGTTTAGCATCGAGTTCACCCGCTTCTTTTGCCCCGCCAATCAAATGTACAGATTGACCTTGTGCAAGCAATTCATCATACATTGCAGTATAGGATTCCTGCCCTGCACAAATCACGACATGGTCAACTTCCAGTAATTTATGCTGTTCATTCACAATAATATGTAAACCCTGATCATCAATTTTTTCATAGCTGACCCCAGACAACATATGCACATTACGGTGCTTTAAGCCCATACGGTGAATCCAACCCGTGGTTTTACCCAACTGCGCACCAACCACACTGTTTTTTCGCTGCAATAAAAATACTTCTCGGGCAGCCGATTCGGGACGGGCTGCTTTTAGCCCTCCTGTATGTTCATAGGCTGGGTCAATCCCCCATTCATCATAAAATTTTTCTGGCACAATACTGGCGCTGGTTCCTGACTGGGTTAGAAATTCTGCAGTGTCAAAACCGATACCGCCAGCCCCAATAATGGCTACACGCTGCCCTACAGGTTGCCGCTGTTTTAATACCTGCAAGTAATTCAGCACCTTCGGATGATCAATTCCGTCAATTTCTAATTGTCTTGGCGTTACACCTGTCGCCACCACAACCTCATCATAATTTGACTGTAACAGTGTTTCACTGCTCACCCGATGGCTCAGATTGACATTAATCTGTGTGGCATATAACTCAATTTGACGTTGAAAGTAGCGCAGTGTTTCATAAAATTCTTCTTTGCCAGGAATGGTTTTAGCAATATTAAACTGCCCGCCAATTTTATCTTCGGCATCAAAAAGATCAATCTGGTGTCCACGCTGTGCTGCATAGATGGCAAAACTTAAGCCCGCTGGCCCTGCGCCAATCACGGCGATCCGTTTTTTTTGAGTAGCTTCTTTAAAAATCAGTTCAGTTTCATAGCACGCACGCGGATTGACCAAACAAGATGCTATTTTCATGGAAAAAATCTGGTCTAGACATGCCTGATTGCAGGCAATACAGGTATTGATTTCATCTGAACGACCTTCACTGGCTTTCAATACAAACTCAGGGTCAGCGAGCATCGGGCGCGCCATAGACACCATATCGGCATGTCCAGAAGCCAACACATGTTCTGCCATTTCAGGAGTATTGATACGGTTGGATGTAATCAGTGGAATATTCACCTGACCTTTGAGCTTTTGCGTTACCCAAGTAAATGCAGCACGCGGCACTTTGGTGGCAATAGTAGGAATTCGTGCTTCATGCCAGCCAATGCCTGTATTTAGAATAGTTGCACCTGCCTGCTCAATTTTTTTCGCAAGGTCAATCACTTCAGCGAGGTTCGAACCGCCTTCGACCAGATCCAGCATCGACAACCGATAAATAATAATAAACTGCTCGCCAACCGCCTCACGGGTACGGCGCACAATCTCTATCGCAAGGCGAATACGGTTTTCATAAGTGCCGCCCCATTCATCATCGCGGTGATTGGTGCGCGCTGCGATGAATTCGTTGATGAGATAGCCTTCCGAACCCATGATTTCCACACCATCATAACCCGCATATTGCGCAAGCTCGGCACAATGTACAAAGTCTGTAATGGTCTGCTCAATTTCATCCACACTTAATGCATGTGGTTTTACAGGATTGATCGGGGCTTGTATGGGTGAAGGTGCGACAATATTGGGCTGATAAGAATAACGCCCCGTATGTAAAATCTGCATGGCAATTTTGCCGCCTGCTTCATGCACCGCTTGGGTAATTTGCCGATGTTTCTCGGCTTCTTCGTGCGTGTCGAGCTTTGAGCCACCTAAAAAAGTCACGCCTGCAGCATTGGGAGCGATACCACCTGTCACAATCAGCCCCACACCACCACGGGCACGCTCAGCATAAAAGGCAGCCATACGGGCGTAGCCTTGCGGTGCTTCTTCTAATCCCACGTGCATTGAACCCATCAATACACGGTTTTTTAATGTAGTAAAACCCAAATCCAAAGGGGCAAGTAAATGAGGATAAGTCGACATTTCGAACTCCTGCGAGCATCATGCTGGCGTTATTATGCAATTTGTTGCATTTAGTTATAGTCAAGTTTCTTTTTCAATGCAACTTGTTGCATAATCTATTCAGTCATTTTTTGTTTATCTTGTCACGATTATGTCACTTGCCCATGTTTTATTGACCAGTTTATTAGAAAAACCAAGCACAGGTTTTGAGTTGGCACGACGCTTTGATCGCTCTATGGGCTATTTCTGGAGTGCTACTCATCAACAGATTTATCGGGAACTGGGGCACATGCTCAGCAAAGGCTGGCTTTCAACCTTGGAAGATGAAGCGCAACCTTCCAGAAAAAAGATTTATCAGGTCGAGCAACTTGGGCGAATGGAACTGGCAGAATGGTTAAGCAAGCAAAGCCCTCCTGCCCAGCTCCGTGAAGATTTGATGGTGCGTCTGCGTGCAGAAGCACAGCTTGGGGGAAATTTGGTGCTGCCAGAATTGCAACGTCATTTACAGCTACATCAAGATACGTTGCAAACTTACCAAATAATTTATCAGAAAGATTTTGCAGATGAGCAGCCTTTACAACGTACCCTCTATATTCACAAAATGATTCTGGAATTGGGCATACAACTTGAGCTGGAATGGATTAAATGGTTACAACAACTTATTCCAGTCTTAGAAACATTACAAGATTAAGGTGAACTATGCCGTTTTATGTCATGCGCGACCAGCAAACGCTATTTGTACGCGAGTTTGGACAGGGGCAACAACCCGTTTTAGTGCTTTCAGGTTTGGGCATGAAAAGCTGGCAATGGCTACCTTTTTTGTATCCGCAGCGTAAAAACTTTCGGTTTATTATTCCTGACTGGCGTGGCTTTGGGCATTCTCGACACTGTGAAATTCCTCAAGGCCTAGATGCCATTTCCAGTCACTGGCAAGATTTAAGTGACGTGATTCAGCACAAGCGCCTTGAAAAATTTATCGTGATTGCATACTCGATGGGGGCAACTACTGCCATGCATGGTATGGCATACGGTGGATTGCAGCAACATATCCAAGCTTATTTACATATTGACCAAAGCCCTAAAATTGCCGTTGATGCCACATGGTCATACGGACTATTTTCCGAACAACAACAACAATTTAAACAGCATTTGCAACAGTTATCGCAGTTACTGCAAACCTATCAGCCACATCGTTATATTCATGAACTGTCGAGCCATGAACGCTTTCATCTGATTGATGTCTGGCATGAGTTACTGGAATTTCAGAACAGCAATGATCTGTTTCCCCTGCTTTTTAAAGCTGCCCAGCGACATCATGTATTGCAGCAAATTGTTTTACCGATGCAACGCCTTGACTATTTGGCGTGGTATGCCAATACCTATTTGCAGCACGATCACGACTATCGGCATGCTTTACGGCAACTGAGCTGTCCAAGCACATTTTTTATGGGCGTACAGTCCAAACTATACCCAATTGAAGGACAGCGCCTGATTGCTGAAAATATGCAGCAAGCTCACTGCGTCGAATTTGCCAATTCAGGACATACGCCCCTGATTTCTGAACCGAAAAAATTTGTACAGGCATTAGGGCAGTTTTTACAGCGACATCATTCATCTTCAGGAAAATAACATGCAAAAACTGGTGGTGTTTTCAGGCGCAGGCATGAGTGCTGAAAGCGGTATTCATACTTTCCGCGACAGTAACGGGCTTTGGGAAAACCATGCGATTGAAGATGTTGCCACACCTGAAGCATGGGCACGACAGCCTGAACTGGTACAGCGCTTTTATAATGAACGGCGCAAACAGATTTTGGCGGCACAGCCTAACCCCGCGCATCAACTGATTGCACGCCTGCAAGACTATTTTGATGTCAGCGTAATTACTCAAAATATTGATGATTTGCATGAACGAGCAGGTAACCTCAAGGTGACGCATTTACATGGCAATATTCGATTTGCCAAAAGTTCTGCGCCCAATCAAACAGCATATCCTGAAAAATATTATCCACAATAGAGGGCTGGGAACTTTGCCTAGACCGAGATTTTGCAGAGGATGGTTCACCACTGCGTCCGCATGTGGTGTGGTTCGGTGAAACCGTGCCTGAATATACCGTTGCCCAGCAAATTGTGAGGCAAGCCGATATTTTTATTGTGATTGGTTCAACTTTAGTGGTTTACCCTGTGGCAGGTCTGGTTCATGAGATTCCAGAACATTGTCAGGCATTTTATATTGACCCTAAAGCCAATCATGCTGCTGTCCCAACACAATATACTTTACTCAATAACACCGCGACTCGAGGCATGATGCAATTATTTACGCAGCTGATTGCTTCTTCATCCGAGATTTAAGTGATTCAACAGCCCTACGGTCGTAAAATTGCTGTGCACGAATACGGCGTACAGTACAGTACAGTACAGTACAACTTACAACATAATCAAAATGCAAATAAAAACGACCACTTTGCCCTGATCATATTCGGTCACAAAAACAGCATTCATGCGTGCTTTGCATGAGCTGCCAAATAAAATTGGCAGTACTGAGACCACCCCTAAGTATCCCAAATAGAAAAAGCCATCCGAAGATGGCTCACATTTTTTCAATTCAACTTAACTGGCTTGTATAAACTCTTCATCAGGTACAACCACAATTTCCGAGACTAAGTTTTCAAACTTAAAGATTTCATCTAACTGTTCTTGGGTCAATAAGCCACGTTCAAGCACCACTTCGGGAATCGTCTTGTTTTCAGCAATGCATTGTTTACCAATTTCATCACATAAACCATGCCCCAAAATCGGATCAAGCAAGGTCACAATTCCGACGCTGCGCATAACCGAATCACGACAAACTTGTTCATTGGCTCGAATACCCTGAATACATTTTTCATCCAGTGTCCGTACTGCTTGGGTTAACAGTGAAATTGATTCCTGAATAGAATAAGCAATCACAGGCTCCATAGCATTGAGCTGTAACTGCCCTGCTTCTGCAGCAAAGGTAATGGTTAAATCATTCCCAATCACTTTAAATGCAATCTGATTGACCACTTCAGGAATTACAGGATTAATTTTGGCAGGCATAATCGATGAGCCAGCCTGCATTTCTGGAAGCTGAATTTCAGCAAAGCCAGCACGTGGTCCAGAACTCAGTAAGCGTAGATCATTGCAAATTTTGCTGAGCTTAACCGCCAGGCGTTTCAGTGTGCTCGACAACAAAATAAAGACACCACAATCACTGGTCGCTTCGACATAATCTTCACTGGTTTTGACTTTTAAACCAGTCACCTGTTGCAAATATCGAGTGACCCGTTTGGCATGCCCCGATGCGGTATTAATCCCTGTACCAATCGCGGTTGCACCTAAATTAATTTCCAGCAACAACTCACGCGTGGTCTTAATCAGTCGTACATCTTCTTTTAATAACGTCGCAAATGCATGAAATTCTTGCCCCAAAGTCATCGGCACTGCATCTTGTAATTGGGTACGCCCCATTTTCAAGACCGTTTTAAACTCGAGTGCTTTATTTTCCAGAGAAGCGATCAAGTGCTGCATCTGCTCAAAAAGTGGATCGAGCATGCTGTAAGTTGCCAAGCGTAGCGCGGTCGGATAAACGTCATTGGTCGACTGCGATTTGTTGACATGATCATTAGGATTCAAAATATCGTATTGGCCTTTACGATACCCCAGCATTTCCAGTGCAATATTGGCAATCACTTCATTCATGTTCATATTGATTGAAGTGCCAGCCCCACCCTGATACACATCCAGCGGGAACTCTTTATGCCAGTGTTCAGGGTTTTGAATGATCAGGTCACATGCGCCTTGTATCGCACGGCTGATTTGCTCGCTGATTTTTCCTACTTCTAAATTGGCTTGAGCCGAGGCTTTTTTCACTTGTGCCAACGCACATAAAAAATAAGGCTGCTGCCCGATATTCAATGATGAAATCTTGAAATTTTCCAGTGCGCGCATGGTATGAATACCATAGTAACAATGGTTAGGTACTTCTTTGATTCCTAATAAATCTTTTTCTAATCGATTGGCTTGAACGCGATCCATGTTAAACCCTTAAACAAAATAATGCACTTCAACTGTGCAAAATCAAGCTTAATCAAAATTGTTCAATATCGCGTTAGCCAAACTGCTATTTCTTGGTATTTTTTATCTCAGGAATGTCACTTTTAGCCAATTAATCACTATACGATCTTATTTTTTAATCAGATAAACTATCAGGCAAGATCATGGAACAACCTGATAGTTATCAAAATTTAATCAATTTAGACTCAATTCGTCATAAAATATTTGAACTTTATGCTTTTCACTTTGTACCAATAAGTCAAATTCATCTAAACTACGGCATCTTGCTTTGAACTTGATTACACCGTAATCCGAAGAGTTGATGTTTTATGGCGATACACTTGCTCATAGAACACTCCCCAACTCGCGATATCAATAGCAAATCTGACCGCTTTTTATTCATTTTGATGAATCTTTAGTCTCTACTGTTTCATCATTATTTTTAAATTTCCCTCTAAAAAGCCTCCGATTATAGTGAATTATTTGGTAATTATTTTGTCATTACAGAGTTCATTCACATGTTGGTTCACAACACTCGAACCGTTTTTTAGACAGGATGATCTATGAACTACACGAATCCGACCGTTATTACCTTTGTTTTATATATTGTCGCTATGGTTTGTATTGGCTTGTATGCTTACCGTGCGACACGCGACTTTTCCGACTATATCCTCGGAGGTCGTAGTTTAGGCAGTTTTGTGACTGCCTTATCTGCAGGTGCATCCGATATGAGTGGCTGGTTACTCATGGGATTGCCTGGCGCAATTTATGCAGCAGGTCTATCTGAAGCATGGATTGCGATTGGTTTAACCATTGGCGCTTGGCTCAACTGGCAGTTTGTCGCAGGTCGCTTACGCGTACATACTGAAATCCAAAATAATGCCCTGACCTTGCCTGATTATTTTACCAACCGCTTCAATGATACAAAACGTGTACTGCGTATTGTCTCTGCACTCACCATTTTGATCTTTTTCTCTATTTACTGTGCTTCAGGCATGGTGGCTGGTGCGCGTTTATTTGAAACGATTTTCCATATGGACTACAGCACTGCGCTTTGGGTGAGTGCGCTTGCAACGATTAGCTACGTATGTATTGGTGGTTTCTTAGCAATTAGCTGGACAGATACGTTCCAGGCAGCGATGATGCTGTTTGCATTATTTTTGACGCCTGTATTTACTTATCTGGCGATTGGTGATGGTCAAGTACAGTTCTCCCAACTCATTGAGACTGCTCGTCCACATGCTTACGACATGTTTTCCAATTTGTCTAAAATTGCCATTCTTTCATCAATGGCATGGGGCTTAGGCTATTTTGGACAACCCCATATTTTAGTCCGCTTCATGGCTGCGGACTCAGTGAAATCAATCCCCGCTGCGCGCCGTATTGGCATGTCATGGATGATTTTATGCCTTTCTGGTGCAGTCGGTGCTGGCTTCTTTGGAATTGCATTTTTCCAAGCCCATCCTGATTTGTCTGGCAAAGTCAGTAGCAACTCTGAACTGGTATTTATGCAATTAACCCAAATTCTGTTTAACCCTTGGGTTGCTGGGATTGTCATGGCGGGGATTTTATCTGCGGTCATGAGTACGCTAAGTTGCCAGCTTTTGGTCTGTTCAACCACACTCACCGAAGACTTTTATAAAGCATTTATTCGTAAAAATGCTTCACAAAAAGAACTGGTTTGGGTTGGTCGTTTAATGGTGCTTGCCATCGCCGTCTTTGCGATTGTGTTAGCAAGCAACCCTGACAGTAAAGTTTTAGGCTTAGTTGCTTACGCTTGGGCAGGTTTCGGGGCTGCATTTGGCCCATTAATTATTTTGTCGTTGCTGTGGAAACGCATGACATTAAGTGGTGCTGTGGCGGGAATGGTGGTCGGCGCTGTGACAGTGATTCTCTGGAAAAACGTATTTGCCTCAACAGGCTTATATGAAATTGTTCCAGGCTTCATTTTAGCAACGCTCGCCATTATTGTGGTCAGTTTAATCAGCAAAGCACCGACACGTGATATGCTTGAACGCTTTGAACAAGCTGATGAAATTTATCATCGCGAACATTAATTGATTTGTTTCAGTCCATCAAAAAGGCATGCTCAAGCATGCCTTTTTATTTCTTGCTTTGTAATTTAATTTGTGTGGTTTCCTTCACCACCTGCATGACAGGATAACTACGGGTTTCCTTCACACCTGGCAAATGCCAGAGTACCTGCCCTGCTATACGGCGAAATTCGTCCATGTTTTGACTGCGAATTTTCACGACAAAATCAAAGCCGCCACTGGTCATATGACATTCTAGAATTTCAGGATATTGCTGCACCGCATCAATAAAATCTTCCAGCACATGGGGGGTAGTTTTATCCAGTAAAATTTCAACAAACACCAAAAAGCCTGCATGTAATTTCTCAGGGTTGAGATGTGCGTAATAACCCGAAATAAAATTTTCTTTATTGAGTTTCTGTACACGTGCCATCACTGCGGTTGGCGACAGGTTGACTGCTTCTGCCAATTTAATATTGGAAATTCGCCCATCTTTTTGCAACAAATCCAGAATTTTGAGGTCTGTACGGTCAAGGCTAAAAAAAGCATCTGTCATATAAATTATTCTCTAAAAATAACCCGAATTATAGTGAGTTATTCGGTAATTATTTTGCAATTATAGATTTAATCCACCTCTGGTTCAATTTTTTTAGCAACAGGACACGCGCCATGATGGAAACTGAAAAGGTCACTGCAACTCAATCGACCACTGTTACTGATATCACGGTTTTCGATGAAAAAAACAACTTCGAAAACACGATTAATCAGGCATGGCGCCGTCCTGAACCTGAAGCGGTTCAGCAACTTTTACAATTTGCCCAATTGCCAAGTGAATTGGACAAAAAAATCTATGAACTGGCATTCCGTTTATCCAGCGGTTTACGTGAGCGTAAAGCCTCTGCGGGTAAGGCAGGGATTGTGCAGGGTTTACTGCAAGAGTTTTCATTATCTTCTCACGAAGGCGTGGCACTGATGTGTCTGGCAGAAGCCCTGCTTCGTATTCCAGATACGGCAACCCGTGATTTGCTGATTCGTGACAAGATTAATCAGGGCAACTGGAAAGAACATGTCGGTCAAAGCAGCCTGATGTTTGTCAATGCAGCGGCATGGGGTCTGATGCTGACTGGCAAAATTATGCAGCCACAAAGCGGCATGAGTTTATCGGGTGTTTTAACAGGTATTTTGGCACGCAGTGGGCGCGGCATTATTCGTAAAGCTGTTGATGTTGCCATGCGCATGATGGGCGAACAGTTTGTGACAGGTGAAACCATTGAAGCAGCGTTGAATCATGCCAAAACTTTAGAAGCTAAAGGCTTCCGCTATTCATACGACATGCTCGGTGAAGCAGCATTTACTGAGCGTGATGCTGACCGTTATATGCAGGATTATGTTTCTGCAATTCATGCCATTGGTAAAGCAACCACTGATAAAGATGTTTATACAGGCGCAGGGATCTCAATTAAATTATCGGCGATTCACCCACGCTACCAGCGTTCACAGCATGACCGCGTTCATACCGAGTTGTATAGCCGCGTTTTAGAATTGGCTCGCTTAGCCAAACAGTACAATATCGGTTTAAATATTGATGCCGAAGAAACTGACCGTCTTGAACTGTCTCTAGAATTGCTTGAGCGTTTATGCTTTGAGCCAGATTTGGCAGACTGGAAAGGCATTGGTTTTGTCATTCAAGCCTATCAAAAACGCTGCTTCTTCGTAGTGGATTACATTATTGATTTGGCAAAACGCAGCAAAAAACGCCTGATGATTCGTTTGGTGAAAGGTGCGTACTGGGACAGCGAAATCAAGAAAGCACAAATTGACGGGATGAGCGACTACCCTGTTTATACCCGTAAAGTGCATACCGACTTGTCTTATATTGCCTGTGCGAAAAAATTACTGGCTGAGCCTGACTATATCTATCCACAGTTTGCCAGCCACAATGCGCAAACGCTCGCAACAATTTATCATCTCGCTAACCCAGAAAAATACTACGAAGGTCAGTACGAATTCCAATGTCTACACGGCATGGGCGAACCACTGTATGAAAATGTCGTCGGTTCAAAAGCTGAAGGAAAACTCGGTGTGCCATGTCGTATTTATGCACCTGTGGGTACGCATGAAACCCTGCTCGCGTATTTGGTGCGTCGCTTACTGGAAAATGGTGCGAATACCTCATTCGTGAACCGTATTGCTGATCAAAATCTAAAAATTGATGACCTGATTCAATCTCCAATTGAAGAAATCGAACAAGATGCCAAACAGGATAAAATCGTTGGCTTAAAACATCCATCTATTCCATTTCCAAAGAATTTGTACAGCCTAGACCGTACTAACTCCAAAGGCTTCGACCTTGCCAATGACAGTTGTCTAGAAGAATTAAATGCAGTTGCCAAACAATTCGCTCAGCATCAATGGCACAGTCAGGCACTGGTTGCAGGACAACTTGCTGAAACCAGAGGCAATAACCAAGCGGTGATCAACCCAGCCAACCATCGCGATGTGGTCGGTCACGTCAATGAAGCCACCATTGAGCAAGTTGAACAGGCATTGCAACAAGCACAGTCTCAGCATAGTACGTGGCAAAACACCCCTATTGCGTTACGTGCACAAGCGTTGGAACGTGCTGCCGACCTGATGGAAGAACGCTTGCTGGAACTGTTGGTGTTACTGTGCCGTGAAAGCGGTAAAACCTATGCCAATGCGATTGCAGAAGTTCGTGAAGCAGTTGATTTCTTACGTTATTACACAAAACAAGCACAGCATTTCCCAAATCAAAAAGCCTTACAAAGTCTGGGAACCATCTTATGTATTAGCCCGTGGAACTTCCCGTTAGCAATTTTCACAGGGCAAATTGCTGCGGCTTTAGTCACAGGAAACTGCGTGATTGCCAAACCTGCTGAACAAACCCCATTGGTTGCTTTCCAAGCCGTGAAAATGCTGCATGAAGCAGGTATTCCACAAGCCGTTCTCCAGTTCATGCCAGGTCAGGGTGAAACCATCGGGGCGAAACTCAGCCAAGATGCGCGTATCAGCGGCATTATGTTCACAGGTTCAACTGAAGTTGCGAAAATCCTGCAAAAAACAGTAGCGCAGCGTTTAACCCAACAGGGTCAACCTGTGACCTTGATTGCTGAAACTGGCGGTCAAAATGCCATGATCGTGGATTCATCTGCACTCACTGAACAAGTGGTGTTCGATGCAGTGAACTCAGCATTTGACAGCGCAGGTCAACGTTGTTCAGCACTACGTATTTTGTGTGTGCAAGAAGACAATGCAAAAACCGTATTGACCATGCTCAAAGGTGCAATGCAGCAACTTCGCGTGGGTAATCCTTACTTGCTCAAAACCGATATTGGCCCAGTGATTGATGCTGAAGCACAGCAAAACATTCAACGCCATATCAGCAAAATGCAAGGCAAAGGCTACCCTGTACATCAATTGATGTTTGATCAAACTGCGACTCAGGCTCAACTTGGACAAGGTACCTTTGTACCCCCAACATTGATTGAGTTACCGAACCTGAATGACTTAGAACGTGAAGTATTCGGCCCTGTGTTACACGTAGTAACCTATAAATACGGCGAACTGGATGCCTTGATGCAACAGATCAATGCCAAAGGATATGGTTTGACCATGGGCTTACATACCCGTATTGATGAAACCATTCAGAAAGTCGTTGATTCTGCACATGTCGGTAACCTGTACATTAACCGTAATATTGTTGGTGCAGTAGTTGGTGTGCAACCGTTTGGTGGCGAAGGCTTGTCAGGTACAGGGCCAAAAGCAGGTGGCCCGTTGTATTTGTACCGCTTAATGCAAGATCACGCATCAGCAGGTTTGACGACACCATTTGCGGTAAAAACCACATTGGTCGATCAAAATGCAACGGCAACGCAAAACTACCAAGCATTTAAAGCATGGGCTGCGAAAAACATCAGTGGCATCGACACAAATGCTGTTCCAAGCTTTATGGTCGATAAAATCTATGAATTGCAAGGCCCGACAGGTGAAAGCAACCAGTATGTGATTTTGCCACGTGAACGTGTGTTGTCACTTGCAACCACTGAACAAGAACAAGTTTATCAACTGCTTGCCATTTTCGCAGTGAACTCAAAAGCACTGCTAAAACGTGACAATGCATTCTTTGCCAAATATGCACAGTCATTGCCAAAATCCATTTTGGATGCCATCAAACTCACTGATGACATTGCCAAAGCTGACTACGATGCTGTGCTGCATCACGGTTCGCAGCAAGAACTTGAAGCGCTACAAAAAGTCATGGCAACGCGCACAGGTGCAATTGTGGGCATTACCCACATGGCGAACAACAGTGCGGATATTCCACTGGAACGTTTAGTGATTGAACGTGCGATTAGCATTAACACCGCAGCCGCGGGCGGTAACGCCAGCCTTATGACCATGACTGACTAAACTTTTCATTCCTTATTTCCTGGCTCTCCCTTAGCACCTCTGTAACTGTTTTGTTCGTTACAGAGGTTTTTTTATTTCATACAATTGCAGCACAAAACTAGGCTAAAGCAACCGAGTTTGTTAAGATGCCGTTTTCGTTTAACGTGTATTTTTTTGTTCATGACCTCTGCATATCAACAACAACTGCAAGCCAAAGTCGAGCGTATCCGCACCCAGTTTGCCGAATTTCAAACGCCAAATCTTGAAGTGTTCGATTCTCCCGAACAGCATTTTCGTATGCGCGCAGAATTTCGCATTTGGCATACCGACACAGATTTGTTTTATGCCATGTTTGAACGCAACACCGACAACAAAGAAAAACAAGTGGTACGTGTTGACAACTTCCCAATCGCAGCACAAAGCATTAATGATTTAATGCCTGTGTTGTTAAATGCACTCAAAGCACAGTCTGAACTCCATCACCGTTTATTTGAAGTGGACTTCTTGGCAACGCTTAGCGGTGAAATGCTGGTGACACTGATCTATCACCGCAAACTCGATGAACAGTGGATTGCTGCGGCTAAAGCGCTTGAACAACAACTCAATATTAAAATTATTGGTCGTAGCCGTGGGCAAAAACTGGTACTGAGCGATGACTTCGTGGTTGAACAGCTTGAAATCGATGGGCGTAACTATTTCTATAAGCAAATTGAAGGTGGCTTTACCCAGCCAAATGCCAAAGTCTGCGAAAAAATGCTGCACTGGGCATGCGATGTAGCAAATGATGCATCGGGACATTTGCTTGAGTTGTACTGTGGCAATGGTAATTTTACCCTACCGCTTTCACAAAAATTTGAGCGTATACTGGCAACCGAACTGGCAAAATCGTCAGTCCATGCTGCCGAGTGGAATATTGCCAAAAACCAGATTGAAAATATTCAGATTGCCCGTTTAGCTGCTGAAGAGTTTACCCAAGCCTTTCATGGCGAGCGTGAATTCCGTCGTTTACAGGAAGCACAAATCAACTTAAGCGAATATCAGTTTGATACCGTGTTTGTCGATCCGCCGCGTGCAGGAATTGACGATGCCACCTTACAACTTTTACAGCAGTTTAAACGCATCATTTATATTTCATGTAACCCAGACACTTTACATGACAACTTGAAAACTTTGAGTCAGACACACCGTATTCAACGTTTTGCTTTGTTTGATCAGTTCCCATATACCCACCATGTTGAAAGCGGCGTGTTGCTGGAAAAAATCTAAACTTTTAAGATCAAGCCACACAAAAAATTAAAGCCGATCAATGATCGGCTTTTTTTACGACAGAACATAATGAAAGAAGCCTTCAACCTGATTTCACTGAAAATTATTACTAAGGCTATTGAAAATAAATTAGGCAAGATGACGGAGTCTTACAGTTTTCAGCGTATCTTAGGACCAACCTTCGGTTTGACCTGAGAAGTGCTGCTTCGCAAGGCTTTCGGGATGAGTGGCACAGCCACGCAAGGGCAACCAACTTGCGCAGCTCTGCTGCTCATTGCAAACTCGGTCAAATACCATTACTTTAATTAAGCCATTGAAAAATAGCATCTTTCCAATTCAGCCCTGACCTCAAACATGCAACTGACATTTTCGTGTATCCAATTTCTCTAGAAATTTAATATCTGATTATTGTTATTTAGATACAACCTGCGATTCGCTTAATGCAGGTTCTTGAGTCAATTTGGATTGCACCGCTTTTCGGTTTAAGACCAGATTCAATAAAATTGCAGCAAAGGTTGCCGTGCCAATCCCGCCCAAATCAAACTGCCCGATATGCAATGAATAGTTGCCTGTCCCCATAATGATGGTGATTGCCGCCACCAGCATGTTGCCATTTTGAGCAAAATCAACCTGATTGCTCATCCAGATCCGAGCACCTGCAATGGTAATTAGACCAAAGACCACAATGGATGCACCACCCAAAATCGCCACAGGAATGGTACTGACCACAGCACCAAATTTTGGTGACAAGCCCAGTAACATTGCAAAAACACCCGCAATCACAAACACCAAAGTGGAATAAATACGCGTCGCTGCCATCACCCCGATATTCTCTGCATAGGTGGTCATACCTGTACCACCAATCGATGCAGACAACGTGGTACACAAACCATCGGCAAAAAAAGCACGTCCCATATACGGCGAGATATTTTGTCCAGTCATGGCACTGACGGCTTTGAAATGTCCCAAGTTTTCAGCGATCAGAATAATCGCCACAGGTGCAATCAACAGCATGGCATTTAAGCTAAATTCAGGGTGATGAAAGGTTGGCAGACCAAACCATGCAGCATTGGCAATCGGCGCAAAATCAATCGGCTTACCCAAACCCAAGACATTCGCCAAGATAAAATACAGCGCATATGACAACAACAAGCCAACCAGTAACAGTAAACGGCGTAACATACCTTTGGTAAAGACCGCAATCCCGCCAATACACAACACTGTCACCAGTGCCATCCATGTATCAAAGCTATTGCCCGATACCCCTTTAATGGTCACAGGTGCGAGGTTCAACCCGATGATCATCACGATTGAACCCGTCACCACAGGTGGCAGCAAGTTTTCAATCCATGCCGTGCCGATTTTCATAACCAGTAAACCAACCAGCATATAGACAATGCCGCAGGCAATAATTCCACCGAGTGCCAGTGCAATGTGTGGATTCACACCGACTCCGTTATAACCTGTCACCGCAGCCACTGCACCAATAAACGCAAAACTTGAACCCAAATAACTTGGGACGCGTCCACCCGTGATCAGAAAGAAAATAATTGTGCCGATACCTGTAATCAGCATGGTCAGACTTGGATCAAAACCCATCAACAATGGTGCAAGTACCGTTGCACCAAACATAGCGAAAGCATGCTGAATACCTAACACAAGGGTTTGCCCTGCAGGTAGGTATTCATTAGTTGCAACAGGGGTTTGCTCCAGATTCCCTTGATAAGGTCGCCATTGATTAAACCAACTTTCTTTCATAGTAATACTCCCTTGTTCATCAAGGTGTTGTCATGATTGATGGCGTGTCAAATGATGATAGGCACGATCAAAATAGATCAGCCCCTGCGCACCTGTATGATTGAGTTGTAAATCTTGCACTTCACAAAACAAAATGTCATGTGTGCCCATTGCCACGACTTGACTAATTTTACAGTCAAATGCCACCACTGCGTCAGTTAAAACAGGTGAACCTGTACTTAAAGATATCCATCGTCCTTGGGCAAAGCGCTCTGGCATTGGAGTTTTGCCACCAAACACATTTGACAGTTGTGTATGCTGCTGTGCCAATGTATTCACACATAGCACTTGGTTTGACTGGAATACAGGATACACCGATGCATTGCGGTTTAGGCACACCAATAGCGTCGGTGGGCTATCGGTTACACTACACACGGCTGAAGCAGTAAAACCTGCCCGACCTGCTTCACCATCGGTGGTGACAATATTTACGGCTGCCGCCAGATTACTCATGGCATTACGGAACTGTTGTTGGGTTGTATTTAACGCTGTCGCTGTTTTAAGAACATGATTTTCTGCTGCTTGTGTCATCATTTTATTCAATGCAGCAGCCGTTTGTGAACTCGGTTGTAAAATACTCATGGTTTGCTCCTTGCATACATCGCGGTTGCCCCTTTAAACAGGGTCAAATCACTGCCTGAAAAGTTGATTAAAGATGTGCAACTGAAGCAATTTCAACCAAGGCTTCAGCTTTGACCAAACCACATTGAATGCAATAACGTGCGGGTTTGTCGTTCGGGAAAAATTCGGCATAGACCTGATTAATCGCGGCGTAGTCCGCCCAGTCTTTAATAAAAATCGAATTAAAGGTCACGTCATCCATACTACCACCCGCAGTGACAATCACCTTTTGAATGGTTTCCAACACATAACGGGCTTGTGCTGCGGCATCACCAACATGCACCACATCGTTATTGGCATCGAGGGGCAATGTGCCTGAGACATAGACAATATTGTTGGCTTCGGTTGCAGGGACATATGGCGCAAGCGGTTTACCTGTTCCTTCTGGAATAATCACATTTTTTGGCATGGCAAAATCTCCTTAAACCGCTTCAGCTTTGGGTTGAGCAACTGGGTCAAAACTTTCTGCAAAATTTTGTGTGTCAGACACCCAACCGAAGAAGGTTTTGACATTAAATAAAGTCGCTTCATGCACTTCGACTGGCCCTGCCTGATAGCAGGCATCATCGAGCAGCACCCCGAAATATTCCAAAAAGAAACCATCACGCAAGGTTGATTCCACACAGACGTTGGTCGCAATGCCTGTAAACACCAGATTGCGAATGCCTTTGGCTCGCAAAATGCTGTCGAGTTGCGTATGAAAGAAACCGCTATATCGAGGTTTTTCAATCACAATATCTTGTGGCGCAGGTTGCAGCTCATCAATCAGTTCATAATCCCAACCGCCTTTAGACAAGAGCTTGCCTTGTAGTTCGGGCTTTTTCTTCATGGTCTTAATGGCATTGGATTTATGAAAATTCGGAGAGCCTTCGCCACCTGCTTCGACATAGTCAGCATCCCAACCATTTTTAAAGAAAATCACCTGAATGCCCACAGCATGCGCTACATCAATCGCCTTTTGAATTTGTTGTACGACTGGCTGGGTTTTCGATACATCAAACCCTGCCAAATCCAGATAGCCACCTAAACTGGTATAGGCATTTTGCATATCCACCACGATGAGCGCAGTTTGTTTGGCATCAAGCTGAATCGACTCAGGTTCCGCTTTTAAAATCGGTGCAGTGGCTGGGGTAAAACTGGCACGGATCGTTGAATGGTTCATGCGCTTTTCTCCATAGAAAAATCAGTCACTTGGCTTGGGACAATACTGTCTGCCAAAGTACGGCTTTTCATGAGTGGTTGAATTTTTTCACCAAAATCTTTAACCCCTAAAACAAAGTCATCGAAGGTCAGCAAAATGCCATCTGTGCCTTTGACTTCGGCAATTTCATCCAGCATGGCAGCCACTTTGACATAAGAACCCACTAAAGTTCCCATGTTGATATTCACAGGTGAAACGCTCGAAGCCATGTGACGAATATTGGTATCACTGCCTGAAATCTTATCTTTGCCTCCCTGATCTTGCAGCCAAGCAATCGCTTGCATGTCTGCACCCTCGTTATAGCTTTGCCATTTTGCGAAAGCCTGTTCATCGGTTTCATCTGCAATCACCATAAACAGCACAAAGGTACTGACATCACGCCCAGTTTTATCGGTTTGTGCTTTCAGGCGGTCATTGATTGAGGCATAAGCGGTTGGCGTATTGACGCCCTTACCAAAGACAAAGTTATAGTCGGCATATTGTACGGAGAATGCCAAACCCTCATCGGACTGACCTGCACAAATAATTTTTAAATCTTTGGATGGCTGAGGTTTCACCTGACAGTCATCCATTTGGAAAAATTCGCCTTTAAAGTCCGACTTTCCTGTCGCCCAAAGCTCTTTTAATACTTGAACATATTCCGACAAATACTGATAGCGCTTGCCAAAATACTCATCGCCTGGCCACATACCCATTTGGCTGTATTCGGGGCGTTGCCAGCCTGTAACGACATTCAGACCAAAGCGCCCATTAGAAATCGAATCCAGTGTCGCTGCCATACGCGCTACAATTGCAGGGGGCATGACCAGTGTCGCTGCGGTTGCATAAATCTTGATTTTAGATGTGACGGCTGCCAGACCTGACATTAAGGTAAAGCTTTCTAGGTTATAGTCCCAAAACTCGGTTTCACCGCCGAAACCCCGCAACTTGATCATCGATAAGGCAAAATCAAAACCATACTGCTCTGCGCTTTGTACAATTTCCTTGTTCAGCTCAAAGGTCGGTTTGTACTGTGGTGCATTTTTAGAAATGAGCCAACCATTGTTACCAATCGGACAAAAAACACCTACTTGCATACTGACACCTCGTTTATTCATAAGTGTAAAAATCAAGACTGTGGTGCACTCACAGAATTTGTATTATCAATTAAGCAATTTAAATGCCAATATTTTTTATTATTAAATTTCAATATATTGAGTTTATCTTATGGTTTTATTATTTAGACCATTTAGTCCAACTATTATCTAATTTGAAACACACACGCACAAGTCTCGTGCATTTTTTGCGCACTAATCTTTCAGTGATACCTATTTCAGTACAAGGATTTGCTACAATTGCCTGAAAATAGAATCAGGTTAGACCCGATGCACAATGAGCCACTTATTTCTGTAAAAAAAAGTAGAAATGCACAACAAAAACAACAACTGATTTTGCAAGCAGCACTGGATGTTTTCTCGACTTATGGTCTACAAGGTGCAAGCATGGAACAGATTGCCGATGTGGCAGGTATTTCCAAATCAAATCTGTTTTATTATTTTGCAGGGAAAGATGATTTATATGTCGCGGTACTGTCACAAGTACTGACTGCATGGTTAATGCCGCTGAATCAAATGGAAAAACAGCAAGACCCTGCGCAGGCACTGGGCAATTATATTGAAGCCAAATTTCAGCTTGCGAAAGATTCTCCACAAGCGTCGCGTTTATATGCGCTGGAAATGATGCAAGGCGCGCCGCATATCAGTACGATTTTAAAAAGTTCACTGAAAAAACTGATACAGCAAAAAACTGCAGTCATTAATGACTGGATTGAACAAGGTCGTTTAAAGCCTGTATCAGCGCTGCACTTAATTATTCATATTTGGGCAGTGACACAGCACTATTCGGATTTTGCAGTACAAACTCAAGCCATTTCAGGCAAAACCCTTAAAAATAAAAACTTCTATCAGGAAGCGTTGGCAACTTCGAAGCAACTCTTGATTGAGAGTCTTATTCCTGCGGCGGCTGAAAGTTAAGATGACAGGCATCACCTGCCATCTTGGAAAAATTTAAATGATTTGACAGGCATCTTCAAAACTTAACCGTGGCAAACGCCCATAAAGTTTCTCAGGATTGCCGTAACCGATATTGATCAACAGATTGCTTTTCCATGTGGTGCCTGACAAAAAGGTTTCATCCACTAAAGTTGGGTTAAAGCCCGACATTGGGCCTGTGTCCAAACCCAAACTACGACATGCCAAAATTAAATAAGCGGCTTGCATGGAGCTATTACGAAAAGCAGTTTCATGTGCGAGTTCAGGGCTAGAAGTAAACCATGATTTGGCATTGCCATGTGGAAATAACTCAGGCAGTTTTTCATAAAACTCGCTGTCATACGCCACCAAAACTGTCACAGGCGCAGTCATGGTTTTTTCTACATTGCCTGAAGATAACGCAGGTTTAAGTTTGGCTTTGGCTTCTGCACTTTGAATAAACACAAACCGCGCAGGTGAACAGTTGGCCGAAGTTGGCGCCATTTTCAGCAAATCATAAAGCTCCTGAAGCAACTCAGGTGCAATGACTTTATCTTGCCATGCATTATGCGTCCGCGCTTCGCTAAACAATTTTTCTAAAGCATATTCTTCCAGTTTTAAACTCAAACTATTCATGACTTTTTCCTTGATTTAAGAACATAAATATTGCAATACACACGAATTAAACCAATCTGCTTGGGTCACACTGCTGGCGTGCCCACCTGTTGGGTACAACTCAAAATCTGCATGGGGAATTAAGCGGGAAAGTGCCAGACCACGTTGCCAAGGCGCCAAAAAATCATCCTGATTGGCAATCACCAAAACTGGATGAGACACCTCTCGTGCAGTCTGTTCAGGCTGATATTGACGTAATGCCGCCAACCGTTTTTCTACATTTTCTAAAGGTGCAAAATGGGCAATCGCCTGTTGCTCCTGCTGGCACAGTTGTAAATCATGCGTTGAAATCCACGTAGGCGGATACAAAAACAAGGCTTGTGCCTGCACATAAGCCGCAACGCCTGCTTGCCGTAACAACGTCAAACGTGTAGCAAAACAACGGTTGGTATGTGCATCAAGCCGATCCCATGCATTGACCACGACCAGTTTCTCTACAAGTTGTGGTACTTGACGTGCGAGCTCCAAACCAATAAAACCACCCAAAGCATGCCCAATAAAATGACACTGAGTGATTTTTTGCTCTTCTAAAATCTGCCGTAACTCATCTGCCATCATGGGTAAGTTATACCCGTCTGGTAAGATTTCACTCTCAGGTAAAACCCCAGTCTGATCATAGGTCAGCACATGGAACTGTTGCTGCAAATGAGTAATTTGTGCTTGCCAGTACTGCGCATGTCCACCCAAACCCGAACTCAACACCACTGTTTTGGCTTGAGAGCGTACTGACCGATAAAAAGAAACTGCCATTTTTTAAACCAAATAGTCCAAATTTATTATTTTAGTAGCAATAAAAATGCCAGTTTTAGAATGGTGAATTATTGTATTGCCTTATAAATCTTTTATTTATATTAAAAAATAATATACTTAGCAGATTTTTTTAAATCCAATCAAGGCAGGTGTTTTTAAAATTTATACCAAAAAATAAAATTTATAACTTATTCAACCTCAAGCATAATTTCAATTTTGAAGCATCAATAGCTCACTTGAATGTTTGATTGATCAAATCACGCCATACGGGTCAGAGCCATGAATTTGTAAATAAATATGACAACGATCATAAATTTATTTACTTGTTTTTGATTACAATTTCATGAAAACCACTATTGCTTAACACAATCTCCATTTTTCCTATAACTTTAGCCAACTTGTTTTTTTATTTTTTTAAATTATATTCCGAACTATCTTAGGTTGCGTTACGAAGGCTTTATGAGTTTTTTGCAGAAATTTTTTGGTGCACAAGACAGCACAAATGACCGCAAAAATCATGTGGCATGGGTTGAAAATGATTGTGCATGTAAATCCAATGAACAACTCCTTCAAACTTTAGCTTTAACTCAGGATGAGGATGTAATAAAAGGAATCAAGCGCATACTACTTTCACGTGGTTTCAGCCGCAAAGAATTAAATCAGCTGACTTGCCCAATTCAATAGTCCTGACTTGCAAAATAGCCACCCTCAATGCGGTGGCTATTTTATTTTGAGACATATAAGTGTACAAACTCCCCAAGCGCAGCCGATTTCGTTACAATACCGCTTTGTTCTAAACATTTAGGTTATTTGCGTGAAGTGGTTACAAATACATATTACTGTTGATCAAGCACAAGTTGATTTTACTGAAACATTGTTACTTTCTTTGGGCGCAGTCAGTGTCACTCTAGATGATGCTGAAGATCAGGCATTGCTTGAGCCACTTCCAGGCGAAACTCCACTTTGGAACAAGGTGATTGTAACAGGCATCTACCAACAAGATGACAGCGAACAAATCGATGTTGATAGCCTAATCAAATTTGTTCAGGAACAGCTTCCAGAAGCGCCTGTACGTTTTGACGAACTTGAAGATCAAGCATGGGAACGCGCATGGATGGACTATTATGAGCCAATCCAGATCGCTGAAAAATTCTGGATCGTGCCTGAATGGTTAGAAGCACCCGAGGCAGATGCAACCAACATTAAACTTGATCCAGGTCTAGCGTTTGGTACAGGCAATCACGCAAGTACTTTCTTGTGTTTACAATGGCTCGGCAGCATCGATCTCAAAGACAAAATTGTGGTTGATTATGGCTGTGGTTCTGGCATTTTAGGTGTTGCAGCACTGCTATTGGGTGCGAAAAAAGTTTATGCAACGGATATTGATCCGCAAGCTGTACTTGCAACCAAACAAAATGCTGAACTCAATGGCGTACTTGACCGTTTGTTTGTTGGCTTACCTGAAGAATTTAACGCCGAGTTCAAGAGTCAACAGGCAGATGTTTTGGTCGCCAATATTTTAGCTGCCCCTCTCATGGCACTTGCACCAGAATTTGCGAAATTACTTAAAGCTGATGGTGAATTTGCTTTAGCAGGCGTTATTGAAGAGCAAGTCGAAGATGTTTCTGGAGTTTATCAAGAATTCTTTGATATCTTGAACATCGAAAAACGCGAAGAAAACTGGTGCCGTATTTCAGGTAAACGCCAAAGCTAATCCGTTTTAGGCAATCACTATGTGTGACATACAAACCCAATGCCCAAACTGCAAGACACAATATCTGATTTCTCCAACTCAGCTGTCGATTGCACAGGGCATGGTTTGTTGTGCCAAATGTGACCAGAATTTTAACGCGTATGAATTATTAAGCCATTCGCCTTATATTGTACAATTAGACAGCCAATTTCAGAATGTTACCTTACTCACCCATCATCAAATTCATGAGCGTGGCGGTGCAGAAGCAGTACTGGCGATTTTTGACCGTAAACTTGATTCATCAAATACCGATTTGCTCAATTACCTAAATAGTCACCAGTTTGGTGAAGAGCATCGGTTTGACTTAAAAAAACCTGATTCTTTTTTTAATTTTTCAAAAAATACCTCAACTCGATTTTTTAACTTAAGTATTCACGCATTTTTATTTGTTCTGAATCTGGTCGTGTTTGGATTTGTCGTGAGTCAAATTACCAATAACAATAGCGACCTGAAACAGCAGTTTCCTTTACTGGCTATTTTTTCAACCCACACATGCAGCATGGTTCAATGCAACACTAAAACCGTCAATGCGTTACAAGTTGAGGCAACTCATATTTATGACGACTACCCGGGGTTAACCACGATTACAGGAAAGCTGATCAATAATAGCGATCATCCACAAAGTTTACCGAGCATACAAATCATTACCGCGCAAAAAGTATTCAGTTTTATACCTACGCATTACCTGCCACTTCCGCAACAACATAAACAACACGTAGATGCAAAACAAACTCAATATTTTCGTATCGATATTCCATCACATGACGCGCATCAACCCTTTAAATTGCAACTCAAACCATCGTTAAACTAGATCACAGAAAAAAATACCCAAACACCAACCATCAATTAAATCTATAGCCTTGTACAAGTTTTCGCTGTTTATGATATTTTTTATTCAGTGGGGGAATTTGTGTTTTTAAATAATCTATAAAAGCAATTTTATAAATATTTTCAATTAAAAAAAACGATAAAAAATAGCAATTTTTTGCATTAATTTTACTCACTTTTTATATGACAGTGGTATGATACGCGCCACGAAAGCTTGACCACACAAACATCTCGTAGAAATTCCCATAATGAAATAAATTGCCAGATGTGCATTATCCCCATATTGCGCATGTAGCAGTTTTTTTATTTTAAAATTTGGGCTGTAACATTTCTTTAACAAAAGTTACGCTTATTTTTTAACCAATACAGATAATGTATGGCAAGCTAGTTACTTATTTTTAATATTCTCTTCACAAGCTGAATTGGGTATTTTTTAACCTTTTATAAACTCAACCACTTTTACCCTAGTGGTTATAGATTATTCGGATTAAAACGCATGAATAGCAAATCTCCTATTTTTACTGCACAATCTGATGTAGCGCTTCGCATCCACGTGGATCGCGCAGTTCGTCATTATTTTGCACAACTGCAAGGCGAGCAACCTGCTCAGGTATATGACATGGTGCTAGCAGAAATGGAGAAACCTCTTTTATCTGTTGTTTTAGAATACACTCGCGGCAACCAAACTCGCGCTGCTGAAATTCTAGGACTAAACCGTGGTACTTTGCGTAAAAAGTTAAAAGCTCACGGTTTAATGAGTGAATAAATGATAAAATGCTCACGTCGTCGTGGGCATTTTTTTTGCCTAAATGTTTAATCTGAAGACTTGAAAATCATGACTATTAAGCGCGCTTTAATCTCAGTTTCTGATAAGACTGGTATTGTTGAATTTGCTCAAGAACTTGCAAATTTGGGTATTGAACTTCTTTCTACTGGCGGTACATATAAGTTGCTTAAAGACAACAATATTGCTGTCGTTGAAGTATCTGAACATACTGGTTTCCCTGAAATGATGGATGGTCGTGTTAAAACCCTACATCCAAAAATTCACGGTGGTATCCTTGCTCGCCGCGGCCTAGACGAAGCGGTTATGCAAGAACACAACATCGACCCGATTGATCTTGTGATCGTGAACCTTTATCCATTTGCAGCAACTGTTGCAAAACCAAACTGTTCACTTGCAGATGCGATTGAAAACATCGACATCGGTGGTCCTACTATGGTTCGTGCTGCGGCTAAAAACCATGCATCTGTAGGCATCATCGTCAATGCGTCTGACTACGCAACTGTTGTCGCTGAACTTAAAGCAAACGGCGCATTGTCTTACGAAACCCGTTTTGACTTGGCTGTTAAAGCATTTGAACATACTGCTCAATACGACGGTATGATCGCTTCTTACCTTGGCGCTCGCGTAGGTAAAGAAGAAGGTCAAGCAGAAAAATTTGCTCGTACTTTCAACACACAATTAGTGAAAGCACAAGACCTTCGTTACGGTGAAAACCCGCATCAATCAGCTGCTTTCTATGTTGATCCTGCTGCAAAAGAAGCATCAGTTTCTACATCTAAACAGTTACAAGGTAAAGAATTATCTTATAACAACATCGCGGATACCGATGCAGCACTTGAATGTGTGAAATCTTTCGCTAAACCTGCATGTGTCATTGTAAAACATGCCAACCCTTGTGGCGTTGCGGTATCTTTAGACGGTATCAAAGCTGCCTATGACCTTGCATATGCAACTGATCCAGAATCTGCATTTGGTGGCATCATTGCATTTAACCGCGAGTTAGATGTTGAAACAGCGAAAGCCATTGTTGAACGTCAGTTCGTTGAAGTGATCATCGCACCAAGCATTGCTGAAGGCGTACTTGAAGTGACTGGCGCGAAGAAAAATGTTCGCGTATTGGTTTGTGGTGAACTTCCTGCAATCGATGCACGTGCACCACAACTTGACTACAAACGCGTAAATGGCGGCTTGTTGGTTCAAGACCAAGACTTGGGCATGATCAAAGCTTCTGACTTGAAAGTTGTGACTAAAGTTGCTCCAACTGAACAAGAAATTGATGACCTGATCTTTGCTTGGAAAGTTGCAAAATACGTGAAGTCAAACGCGATTGTTTATGCAAAAGGTCGTCAAACTATCGGTGTTGGCGCAGGTCAAATGAGCCGCGTAAACTCAGCTCGTATTGCTGCAATTAAAGCAGAACATGCGGGTCTAGTGGTTGAAGGTGCAGTTATGGCATCTGACGCATTCTTCCCGTTCCGTGATGGTATCGACAATGCTGCAAAAGCAGGCATTAAATGTATCATCCAACCGGGCGGTTCTATGCGCGATGAAGAAGTGATTGCAGCAGCAGATGAACACGGTATTGCGATGGTGTTCACAGGTATGCGTCATTTCCGTCACTAATTGAACAACAATTAAGACATTATAGATCATTGCACAAAGTCCTCTCTATTTCATAGCTGAGGGCTTTGTGCCCTTTCGATTCATGGAGTATGAACCGATGAATATTCTCGTTTTGGGTAGCGGTGGTCGTGAACATGCCTTGGCATGGAAAATCGCGCAAGATGCAAAAGTCAGCAAAGTCTTTGTAGCACCAGGTAACGCAGGTACTGCAACGGAAGAAAAATGTGAAAATGTACAACTGGATATTCTCGACAATCCAGCCATCATTGAATTCGCAAAAAATAATGATGTCGCTTTAGTTGTTGTCGGTCCAGAAGCGCCACTTGTCAATGGTGTGGTCGACGCTGGTCGTGCTGCAGGTCTTAAAATTTGGGGTCCAACTCAATACGCTGCACAACTTGAAGGTTCAAAAGCTTTTGCCAAGCATTTCTTGAAACGTCATAACATTCCAACTGCATTCTATGATGTGTTCACAGAAGTAGACGCAGCGAAAGCCTTTGTTGAACAGCATGGCGCACCAATCGTCATTAAGGCGGATGGTCTTGCAGCAGGCAAAGGCGTAATCGTTGCCATGAGCAAAGACGAAGCGTTTGCTGCTATTGATGACATGTTGGCAGGCAACAAGTTTGGCGATGCTGGCTCACGTGTGGTGATTGAACAGTTCCTTGCAGGCGAAGAAGCATCGTTCATCTGTATGATCGACGGTCAAAACATTTTACCAATGGCAACTTCACAAGATCACAAACGTATCTTTGAAGGTGACCAAGGTCCAAACACAGGCGGTATGGGTGCATATTCTCCTGCTCCTGTCGTGACTGCTGATGTATTTGAACGTGTGATGACCCAGATCATGCGCCCAACTGTTGATGGTATGGCAGCAGATGGTCATGTCTATACAGGTTTCTTGTATGCAGGCTTAATGATTGACGAACAAGGTCAACCTCGTGTCATCGAGTTCAACTGCCGCTTTGGTGATCCAGAAACCCAACCGATCATGATGCGTTTACAATCTTCGTTGGTTGACTTGGTTGAAGCTGGTCTTGAAGGCAACTTACCTGCAGAAGCACAGTGGGACGAGCGTAAATCGATTGGTATCGTACTTGCGGCTGAAGGTTATCCTGAAAGCGTTCGTAAAGGCGATGTGATTTCGGGTCTAGGTCAATCTCCTGAAGGCACAAAAGTCTTTCATGCAGGCACAGCAACCAATGCCAAAGGACAAATCATCACTTCAGGTGGTCGCGTACTCTGCGTGACAGCGTTGGGTGACAGCGTTCTTGAAGCACAAGTCAATGCATTGGAAGTCTGTGGTCAGATTACCTTTGATGGTATGCAATACCGTAGTGACATCGGTTACCGTGCGATTGCCCGCGAACAAGCGTAAACTCCGATTTTTATCCTAAAAACGCTCTTTCGAGGGCGTTTTTATTTTTGCAGTCTTAACCACAAATTTTCATATGATTTGTGTTTTTTATTGTTTTGACTTAAAAAGACAAAACTTTATACTGCCAGCTTTCTAGCTCAGATATACTTTTGTGAAAATATTTCGATGAAAATCAATTGTGCAACATACAGATTCTATATGCTCCCCTATTGTGCATTTTATTTTCTTGGTATCATGAGCACAATTTTCACACTGATGTAACTGATCTATGACTTGTCTGTCTGCTACACATCAGTCTTGACAAGTATCAACATCATTTTCAATACACTCATCGATAATCGATTTCAGCATATTTGCTGCTATGTAGTAGTGCGTAGAAATTATGATCGGTCAGTGAATGTATTTGTCATGTTCTGAAGTTTCATCCAAACACTGAACATTATTGACTTAGGGACACACACCTCATGAAAAAATTATTGGGCGTTGTTTTAGGTACAAGCGTACTCCTTGCGGCTGGTTGCAGTAAAAATGCACCTGAACAAAGCAACAACACGAAAGCTGCCGATGCAGGTCAACCACAAAAAATCGTATTGGCATCGACAGGTTCAGACGCTGATATCTGGCGTTATATTGCAACATTGCCTGAGACCAAAAAAGCAGGGATTGACCTCAAAGTCCAAAACTTCACTGACTATGTTGCCATGAACACTGCGATTGCCAACAAAGAAGTCGATGCAAATGCATTCCAGTCATATGCTTACTTGGTGGCATATAACGCAAGCAATGAGAAGAAAATTGCGCCTGTTTCGACAACTTACCTTGAACCAATGGGTATTTACTCAAGCAAATACAAGAAAGTTGATCAGTTCCCACAAGGTGCAAGCGTTGCTATTCCTAACGATGCAGCCAATGAAGCACGCGCGTTATTGTTATTACAAAGCGCAGGCTTAATCAAACTAAAAACTGGTTTTGACCCAGCCAAAGGCACACCAAACGACATCACTGACAATGCCAAGAAAATTGACATTAAACCAATTCAAATGGCAACTGCAGTACGCGCAAAAAATGATGTTGACGCCATTGTTCTAGGCAACACTTTGGCAATGGAAGGTGGTTTGAATGTACTGAAAGATTCTATCTATTATGAGCCAGTCGATCAGTCAACCAAACTCAATGTCAACATTGTTGCAACTGCTGACTCACGTAAAAATGACCCTGCACTAAAAAAACTGGGTGAGCTTTACCACACTGAAGCAGTGAAGAAATATGTTCAAGAACATTTTGCGGGCACAAAAGTAGATGTAAATAAACCAATCAGCTACCTGACTGAAAGCAAATAGTCATATAATGTTGTCAACGAACAGGCAAAGCTTCTTTGCCTGTTTTTTCTTTTTCGCATAGTTTTTGACCACATGATTCAATTTAAAAACATTTCAAAACACTATCAGCTCAAAGGGCAAACACTGCGCGCGCTCGATCAGATCAATCTCGAGATTCCTGAAGGCAGTATCTTTGGCATTATTGGCTATAGTGGCGCAGGTAAAAGTACGTTAATTCGTTTGATCAACTTGTTGGAACGTCCAACAGAAGGTCAGGTTATCATTCATGACAAAGATTTTACTGCTTTAGATGCGCGTGCATTACGTCAAGAGCGTGCCAATATTGGCATGATTTTCCAGCACTTCAATTTGCTTGAAACCAAGACAGTAGCAGAAAATATTGAAATGCCAATGAAATTACTCGGCGTCAGTAAAGAAAAACGCCAGGCTCGTTTAGATGAACTGCTGTCCTTTATTGATCTGAGCCATAAAAAAAATGCCTACCCTGACGAACTGTCTGGTGGTCAAAAACAGCGTGTCGGGATTGCCCGTGCGCTTGCCAATCATCCTAAAATTTTGCTGTGCGATGAAGCAACCTCTGCACTTGACCCACAGACGACACAATCTGTCTTGGCTTTATTGAAAAAAATCAATAAAGAACAAAATATTACGATTGTTATGGTCACCCACGAAATGGACGTGATCGAAAGCGTCTGTGATTATGTTGCGGTCATGGAGTCTGGAAAAGTCATTGAAACAGGTAAAACGGTTGATATTTTCAGTAAGCCACAGCAACCGACCACCAAAAACTTTATTCAGACTGTGCTACAGCAACAATTGCCACGCAATATTCTCAAGCAGCTTGAACATCAGCATGAACACAGCATTTATTGCTTGCAGTTTTTAGGTCAATCGGCACAGCAACCTGTGATTCAGGCCATGATCAAACAGTTTGATATTAGCCTGAATATTTTGTTTGCCAACATGACTGAAATTGACGGTACAGTGATTGGTCAGATGTTTGTACAGATTTTGGGTGATTCTGCCATCGTCGCTCAAGCAACAGACTACCTCAAACAGCAAGGGGTTGAAGTTCGTCAGCAAGGAGAACAATCATGAGAGACTGGATTGTACAATGGTTGACTGAAGTGACTCAGCCGTTCTGGCACAGCTCTTTAAGCATTGATCAGTTTGTCACAGCCTTGCAAGAAACCTTTCAAATGGTGTTCTTCTCCCTGATTTTTGGGGGAATCTGGGGGCTGATTCAGGCAATTATTTTATTGGTTACACGCCCAGCAGGGATTTTGCCAAACCCTGTGATTTATCATGTACTCAATCCGATTGTAAATGCCTTGCGTTCTTTACCTTTCATTATTTTGCTGATTGCGGTGATTCCATTTACTCAGTGGCTGGTGGGAACATCGATTGGTACGTGGGCAGCGATTGTGCCTCTAACTATCTATGTCGGGCCATATATGGGACGCCTGATCGAAACTTCATTGCTTGAAGTTAATGAAGGAATTATCGAATCGGCACAGTCAATGGGTGCAACACCGTGGCAAATCATTTTCAAGTTTATTTTGCCTGAAGCGCGTAGCTCCCTGATTTTAAACATGACCACTGCTACCATTAGTCTGATCGGTGCAACTGCTATGGCAGGTGCTGTCGGTGCAGGCGGGATTGGTGACTTGGCAATTTCTTATGGTTATCAGCGCTTCGACAGTAGCGTAGTAATTTTAACCGTGATTGTGCTATTGATTTTGGTTCAGATTGTACAAACACTCGGTACTTGGCTTGCCAAATTACGTTAAATCAATGCTATAAATAAAAAATGCCATCCCATGATGGCATTTTTTATGCGTGATGATTAGAAGCGGTAAATCACGCCGACTTTGGCAGAAGGTAACCATTTGTATTTATCTTCATTGGCGATTTTATTTTCCTGTGCTTTTAAGTCGCTTTGGAACTGGGCATTGGTTCCGCCTGAGTTGACCGTTGCATTCGAGGTCAACGTCACCGCTGGATTATCGGTATAGTATGCCCCCACTTCACCAAAGACACCCCAATGCTCGCTCAGCATTGGATGCGCACCAATTCCGACATATGGGGCAATCTCGTTTTTGTATTTCATTTGGCCTGTAATATTGCCTGTAATGTTGTATTTGTTGTCATTAACAAAAACATTGCCATCGTTGGACTTTGAGGTCAGCTTGTAATCATTGTCCAGATATGCTGCCCCTGCTGCAACATATACCGACTTGGCAAAGTGATTACTGCTTGCTCCCCAAGGGTGCATTTCTGCATTTAAATAGACGTTATTGTTGTTGTGCTGATTAAGGTCATATTTAGTTCCATGACTCTTAATATTATTACGCCAGTTAATATCACCACCGTTATAGCCCAAGCTTACACCTACATAAGGGTTCACATCCCATGTAAATGCCCCGCCATAACCAGTTGTCCCTGCTTCAGCACGAAATGAACTTGGCAAATAAGTTTTATAAGTATTGCCTGGTTCCGTAATGACTGGCTCATCTGCCATGACCACACCTGTAATTGAAACCAGTGCCGAGGCAACCAGAATTTTCTGAATGTTCTTCATGATGCTTCTCCTGACCAAGCGTGAATTCCCACGGGTTGTGTTGCTATTATGGCTGGACATATTAAGTTGAAAATGGATGATTTTTATGCAAAATTTGCTGAATTTATGTTATTTTTTTAATCTGTTTTTCAAAACATCCGAATAAAATATTTAAAAAACCATTTTAAATCAAAATAATGAAATCTCATCAATATACATAAAATAACCAAATCACACATATGAGATTTTCTTAAGCTCAACCATGATACTGCTTTTTCTGAAATCTTGAGCGTTTTGCTATTTTTCCAATCGCATGCTCTCGTTTTTAGTGTAAAATCGTTGTAATTTTTTGAGCATAATTTTGGGATAAGCATATGTCTGAGCTTGCTACGATTATTGAACAGGCCTTTGAAAACCGTGCCAACTTTACTGCAGCAGACTGTCCTGCTGAAGTTCGCGCTGCTGTTGAGCAAGCGATTCAAGGTTTAGACAACGGTAGCCTTCGTGTTGCAGAAAAAATTGAAGGTGAGTGGGTTGTTCACCAATGGTTAAAAAAAGCTGTGCTTTTATCATTCAAATTGAATGACAACAAACCAATCGAATCTTGCGACCTTCGTTTCTACGACAAAGTAGACACTAAATTCAAAGGTTGGACTGAAGAACAATTTAAACAAGCTGGCGTACGTGTTGTACCACCAGCAGTTGCACGTCGTGGTAGCTTCCAGGCGAAAAATGTCGTGCTTATGCCTTCTTATGTGAACATCGGTGCATACGTTGACGAAGGTACAATGGTTGATACATGGGCGACTGTAGGTTCATGTGCACAAATTGGTAAAAACGTACACTTGTCTGGCGGCGTAGGGATTGGTGGTGTTCTTGAGCCACTTCAAGCAAACCCAACCATCATTGAAGATAACTGTTTCATCGGTGCACGTTCTGAAATCGTTGAAGGCGTGATCGTTGAAGAAGGTTCTGTGATTTCTATGGGCGTGTTTATTGGTCAGTCAACCAAAATTTATGACCGCGCAACTGGCGAAATCCACTACGGCCGTGTACCAGCAGGTTCTGTTGTTGTTGCAGGTAGCCTTCCATCTAAATGCGGTACTTACAGCCTTTACGCTGCAATCATCGTGAAAAAAGTTGATGCGCAAACTCGTGCAAAAACCAGCTTGAACGATTTGCTTCGCGACGAGTAATCTCTAAACTGTTGAGGAACTTAACCTGTTCCTCGGAGCTTCATTCGCTCCTCGTCTCTACGGTTGTAAAATCGTAGAGATTTTTGTTTTTTTAAATACTGTGGTTATTTTGCTATGAATCCGCTTCGCTCCTCTCAGATTCCTGTGACTGATCCTGCTGCAGGCTTACGTATTACCGAGATTTTCTATTCACTGCAAGGTGAAGCGAATACCGCAGGATTGCCCACGGTTTTTATCCGTTTGACAGGCTGCCCACTGCGTTGCACCTATTGTGATACCACCTATTCATTTGAAGGTGGCGAACGCTGGTCACTGGACAAAATTATTGAAACAGCCCAAGCCTATCAAACCCCATATATCTGTGTGACTGGTGGTGAACCACTGGCACAGCCCAACTGCATCGCCTTACTGAATCGCTTGTGTGAACTAGGTTTTGAAGTATCTTTAGAAACCAGTGGTGCATTAGATGTCAGTAAAGTCGATCAGCGCGTATCCAAAGTCCTTGATTTAAAAACCCCAACTTCGGGTGAGGCACACCGCAATTTGCTCAGCAATCTGGATCTGCTTACGACCAAGGATCAAATCAAGTTTGTGATTTGTAACCGTGAAGATTATGAATGGTCAAAGCAACAGCTTGCAGAGTATCAACTCCAGCAAAAAGTCAGTACCGTTTGGTTCTCCCCTGCTTTTGCTGTCGAAAAAGGCAATGCCAAATTGCCACGCTTTGCCCGTGATCTGGCACAGTGGATTTTAGATGATCATTTACCTGTACGTTTTCAGTTACAACTACATAAACTGTTGTGGCAAGATGAAACAGGTCGTTAATTAAATTTTTTGGAGAATGAATATGCGCCCTCGCGCCATAGTTTTATTATCTGGTGGTTTAGACTCAACTACTTGTTTAGCTTGGGCGCAAGCACGATATGAATGTATTGCCCTGAGCTTTCAGTACGGACAACGCTCAAGCACCGAACTTGATGCTGCCAAAGCTCTAGCACAGCGTTCAGGCGTAGAACATCGTATTATCAATATTGATTTGGGTAATCTCGGTGGTTCGGCACTCACTGACCATAACATTGCGGTTCCAGAACAGGCTCAGGAAGGTATTCCTGTCACTTATGTTCCAGCACGTAACACGATTTTCCTGTCTTACGCACTTGCTGCGGCAGAAGTTTTTGGCGCTGAAGCCATTGTGATTGGCGTAAATGCTGTAGATTACTCAGGTTATCCTGACTGCCGCCCTGAGTTTATTGACGCGTTTGCACAACTTGCAAGCCTCGCGACCAAAGCTGGGGTTGAAGGAAAACCACTTAAAATTGAAACACCTCTGTTACATTTATCTAAAGGGAATATAATACGTTTAGGTCTTGAACATGGTGTAGACTACAGTCAAACAGTGTCTTGCTATCAAGCTGACGACCAGGGACGTGCTTGTGGTAAATGCGATAGCTGCCGCTTACGTAAAGAAGGTTTTGCTCAGGCAGGCGTTGAAGACCCAACACGTTACGTACCTCAATAAAAGGCAGGTTATATGAAATTCTTAAATTCAAAACTGATTGTTTCTACTCTTTTTTCTGCATTGGCATTTACAGCAACAATGTCTCATGCAGCACAAGATCCGTCAAAAAGCACCAACGTTCGTGCAACCCTAATTAGCAACTGTAAAGAAAGTGCAGGTAAAGGCGGCAAACTGACTGCAGCAGAAACCAATAAGTTTTGTACATGCCAAGTCGATGCTGAAGGTCGCTTGACCAAAGCTCAAGAATGGCAAATTATTAGCACCGTTAACCAAAAGAAAAGCCCAAGCTCACTTCCTTTTATTCAACAACAAAACAAAGCTGTCCAAGCTTGTTTTGGTCCACAGTTGACTGCAAAGTTAAAATCTTTGTCTGAAGAAGCCATGAAAAATGCGCAACAAGCAGAACAAAAGAAGTAAGACATCACAGTTAAGTGATTCTATTAACTAGCCACATCATGTGGCTAGTTTTTTTATGGGGTCACCTATTTTCAACGCAGGTAGAACATAAATCATGCAAATGCTATGGAATGCCAACGCCCAGAACAAAAAATTTGTCGCTGCTTATAGTGGAGGTAAAGACAGCAGCCTTGCTCTCTTTAAAGCCATGCAAATGGGTGAAGCGATAGGTTTAATTGTGATGCTAGAAGAGCAAGGACTCAAATCACGTTCACATGGTATGTCACTCGAGATTATCCATGCGCAAGCCGATGCTATTGGGTTACCTATTTTGACGGCTTGTGCAACATGGCAAAACTATGAAGCACAGTTTATCGAACTACTTAACCAGCAAAAAACATTGGGTGCAGAAGTTTTGGTCACTGGGGATATCGATTTACTCGGTCATGCAGAATGGAACCAATCCGTCTGTAATAAAAGTCAGTTAAAATTATGCATGCCTCTATGGCAAAAACCCCGTCTCGAAATTATCCATGAATTTATAGACTTAGGCTTTCAAAGCGTTATTGTTACGGTAAACCTAGATTTAGGCATGAAAGTTGAAGATCTTGGGCGGGTTTTGACTACCCAGTATGTAGAAGAACTTTGTGCGCGTGGCATTGATCCCTGTGGTGAAGCGGGTGAATTTCATACCACGGTGATTGATGGCCCAATCTTTAAAAAAGCACTTTCAATTCGCAAAGGTGATATTCTGTATCACAACAATTATGCGTTTTTGCCCCTTACATTAGAACATCATGAAATTTAAGGACAGATAATGACTGACAGCATTCAACTTCCAAATCAAGCCTTTCCTACCACAACAGGTGAAATCAACTTAGCTGAAGTTGCATCAGAATGGTTAATTGTTTATTTTTACCCTAAGGATTCAACTCCAGGCTGTACCACTCAGGCTGTTGATTTTTCTTGTATTCAAGACCAGTTTACTGAACAAGGTGCAACGATTATTGGGATTTCACGTGATTCGGTAAAATCGCACCAAAACTTTACTGAAAAGCAGGCTCTCAAAATCAATCTGATCAGCGATAAAGAAGAAGTTTTATGCCAACACTTCGATGTCATTAAAGAAAAAAATATGTATGGCAAAAAGGTCATGGGCATTGAACGCTCTACCTTTATTTTTCATAACGGCAAGTTAGTAAAAGAATACCGTAAGGTGAAAGCTGCAGGTCATGCCGAACAAGTACTTGCCGATCTTAAAGCACTCAAAGCGGCATAAAAAATAATAGCTAGCAGTAATGCTAGCTATTTTTTAAAAACTGCTACTGTCTTGCCGTGTAAAACGCTGTTTTAGCTCATCATAAACAGGCGTATTTTGAAATTGCTGTAAAAACTCAATCGTACCTTGCGGAAAATATTGGGTTTGAATTTCACCACGATAATATGCTTCACGCATTGGTGTTGCCGAAATCGAATTTTTTAAACTTTCGAGCTCGACCAAAGTCCAGTCTGGAAACAATTGTAAATAGTACGACGAGTCATCTTTAAAGTGACCAATCAGTCCAATGCTCGCCTGCACTGGTGTATTGGCTGCCACCAGATCTTTGACCAATTTCACCCATTTCTGATCATCATAGACATCAACAACATGCACAAAAACAATACGTTGTTGATCTTCCTGAGAAAAATTCGACAAGATCATCTGTTCACGTTCTTGAGCAAGAAACGGGTTTTTGATACTGCGCTCGGCCTGAGCCGAACCTAAAGCAATAATCACCTTCTGGCTTTGTTGCAATGCAATCTGAATAGTCTGCATATGCGCCAGATGAAATGGTTGAAAACGCCCAATGAAAACAAGATAATCAAAACGATACATCATAGGATATCAATAATTAAACCAAGGGATGGTGAAGTGCAATGATAAAGAATCAGCGTGAAGCATAACAATTTACCTTCTGAAAATCACCAAATACTGTAAATAAAGGATATGAATAATGACACTCACTTGTTTAACACAGCCCCATCAGCATTTACAGGCAAGCCTTGAACATGGCGTACTCACTCTCGCCATTGACCGTGCGATTGCCAAAAATGCGATTTATAGCGGGTTATATTTATGGATTGCTCAGGCTTTAGACCAAGCCAATGTCAGTGATGAAGTTCGTGTAGTTGTTTTACGCGGCGCAGGCGATGACTTTACCGCAGGCAATGACATGCAGGATTTTTTAGATTCCCTGCAAAACCCGATCAGCACCAGTGCGGCAGAACAACCACCTTTTATCTTGCTCAAATCTGCAGCCAAACTCTCTAAACCGCTGATTGTTGCCGTCAAAGGTGTGGCAATTGGTATTGGTGTCACCCTACTCTTACATGCAGACTTGGTCTATGCCGATGAATCTGCTGTGTTTCAACTACCATTTGTCAGCCTTGGACTATCACCAGAAGGTGGTGCAAGCAAACTTTTGCAGCAACAAGTGGGCTATCATCATGCCGCAGAACTTTTGCTGACCGCACAAAAATTCAATGCTCATACGGCTGAAAAATTTGGCTTAATCAATCAGGTTTTTTCCAATGAACATCTGCGCGCACCATTTCATCTAATGGCCTTGATGGAACATCATGATGTTTATGATTTTGCGAATGAAACAGCGAAAAATATGGCAAAACTTCCAATTGCATCGCTTAAGCAAACCAAAGCACTCATGAAACAAAACCTACCTGAAATTTTGGAATGGATTGATGAAGAAGCTGAAATTTTTATGCAACGGGTCAAATCACCTGAACTGCATGAAGCGGTCAATGCTTTCTTGGAAAAGCGCGAAGCTGATTTCTCAAAATTCAACTAAATAGCCTCTTTAGGCAGCTCTTTTCTGAGCTGCCTATTTATACACTACACAATCCTACATGCAACTGCGTTTAGAATAGCAGATAATATTTTCTGATTTTTTGTTGTGATATTTAAAATATGGACACTACGAAAACCACAGCCAAAGTTCGTTACCATGAGGCTGCACCTGATGATATTGATGTCAATCAGTTTAAAAAAGTCATCGAAAGTCGCCGTTCAGTGCGTAAATTTACCGATACGCCGATTCCTGCTGAAATTTTAGATGAATGTTTAGACCTTGCACTACTTGCACCCAATTCTTCAAATTTGCAGCCGTGGATGTTTTATGTGGTGCAATCGGCTGAGAAAAAAACGCAACTGGTTAAAGCCTGTATGGGGCAACTGGCTGCTCGAACTGCGGCTGAACTGATTGTCTGCGTGGCACGTACAGATCGTATTGATGAAATGGCAAAGAAAAATCTCAGCCAGTTTCCAATGCCTAAAACACCAAAAGCAGTGCAGCAATACTATCGCTTTATTGCCTATAATTACAAAACAGGACTATTCAACAGTATTGGCAACGCCAAAAAACTGGCTTTTAGCGTTGTTCGCCAATTTACCCCTCTGCCTGTCACTGCATTTAGTCCTGCAGACCGTAAACTTTGGGCTGTTAAAAGCACTGCCCTTGCCTGTGAAAATTTAGTTTTAGCACTCCGCGCTTATGGGTTTGACAGTTGTATGATGGAAGGTTTCGATGAACCTCGCGTGCGTAAACTTTTACAGTTGGGTGATGAAGAATATCCTGTGATGGTCATCGGTGCTGGGCAACGTGCTGAAGATGGGGTGTTTTTCCCGCAGTATCGTTTTGAGCGTGAGTTATTTGTTCAGAAGGTTTAATCGAACACTTTATTATTAGCTACTCGCAGCAATTTGATACGCGTCAAAGTCATCAGCAACTGTTCGAGGCAAGGTGAAAATCGCATCGTAAAGTTTCTGCGATCAGTTTAATTGAATGATGAACTTTGCCGAGTTTTGCTGATGACAATGGTTTTGCCTACTTTTGCCAAAACAAAAGTAGGATTCAGCAAACATTAAGCCCTAAATCAAAAATTAAATTACAAGATGGCATCTTGATAACTTTAATACTGAACATCCACCATTTGAATAAACTCAAAAGCAGGTTCTTCATACGGATGACTCGTTTGTAAAGCTTGAACCACTTGCTTGGCTTGCGCTTCAGGAACAATGGTTTCTACACGCCACTCTTCAAGTTGTTCGAGCTGATCAAGTTGCCCTAAACATGGGTCTGCGCCTTTCACAGGTTTAAACTGTCCGATACCTTTGACTTGCCATGCACACTGTTCGTAGTTGCCGATACCACCTGCACCTGCAGCAAAAATGGCTTGTTTGGTCGACTCAAGATGGCTTTCAGGAACGTAGTAAATGAGTTTGAACATAATAATTAATCTAAATAACTAAGGGTTCTAAAATTATTTATTTTATATATCAGAAAAACCAAATTCAAATCCAGTTAATATTTTACTTTTCTTATTGAACTTATAGAGCGCGTAATAAGATGGCATATAATTATTTTTCAAAATAGGATAATCTCGATCTTCTGTGTAATATTTTAATATGAGTGAATCTTTGTCATTATATTGATTTGTTGGAACACCCATTTTTTTAATAAAATCAGCATAATGTATACCAATAAAATTTTGATTTTGTGTAATAAATTTTTCAACATTCAACTTATTAATAAGCCTACCATATGCTACTCTATTTGGAGTAGTCACTGTTATTCGCTGTACATTCAAACTAGATCCACCACAACAGAAATCCAAAATTAAAATTTGATCATTATTTTTATTAGAAAAATAAATTTTCTCTCCTGATAATTCAAACTTTATATTTTTATTATAAAATTTAGACTTTTCAAAATTTTGCGCTATTTTAATATTATGGCTAATAACATCTTGATCAAATTTAAAATGATTATCTTGGGCTTTAATATTAAAGCTAAAAAAGAACAATCCAATTAAAATAATTTTTCTCATATTCGTCTCACTTCTTAAAGTTCAAATAATTTCACTTCGTAAATTTTTATAAATCAGTTATAGACATCAATTCTTTGTGAATCACATAAAGCTTTGCATAAGCATCTATTGCATTATGAATATCTTGCTTAATGGTCAAAAAATCAGGTTCCGGTGTAGTTCGGCTTCTTAAGTCTTCAATCATGGCATCTGTTAAATGTAATGATAAAGCCTGTGGTGTCCATAAATCATCTAAAGAATCTTGTAGAGTTTTTACTGATTTTTTATGAATAAAGCATAATAAATTGAACTGTGTAGTGATTAATACTCGTAATGTTTTTTCAATATCTGACGTCAATTCAGCCACACAATCAAATGACTGAATCGCCCCATAAAGTTGACAAAATCCCTCTACACGTTTATCAACTTTAGACAAACTTCCCAAAGTACCACCAAAATTCAAAGCTTGTGGCAGCAGCAATCTAAATAGCTCAGTTCGTGCTTGTTTTAAGCTTTCAATGGTTTGATGTGCCTCATCTTTTAGCTCTCTAAGCTTCACTGCATTCCCTGCAATCGAAAACTCTTGAATTTCCGAAGAAAAATAAATGATTAAACTTAATACTATGCCACCCAAAACCAATGCTACAAACTCCGATCCTGCAAGCTTTCCAATGAACAGTAACCATACTGCTCCACCAATACAAAATAAACTCAGAGAAATACCGAGAAAAATTGAAATGCCTGATTTTTTTGATGACATATTTTTTATTTTCCAATTTACAAATTTAGTTAATCAACAGTCTCAGCATAAACTGATTTACTGGCAAAGAAAAAGCCACCTTACGGTGGCTTTTTGAACTTGGCTAAATCAACAATTAACCAATAAATTTACGGGCATTACGGAACATACGTAACCATGCACCATCCTCAGTCCAGCCTTCTGGCGCCCAAGAATGCTGAATCGCACGGAAGTTACGCTCAGGGTGCGGCATCATAATTGTCGCACGACCGTCTTTAGATGTTACACCTGTAATCGCATCTGGCGAACCGTTCGGGTTCAACGGATAATGCTGAGTCGGCTGACCAAGGCTATCCACATAACGTAAAGTCACTTGATGTCCTGCTTGTAAGCTTGCCAAGTTTTCAGCACTTGCCACAACACGACCTTCACCATGCGCAACTGCGATTGGTAAAATCGAACCTTCCATATCTTGCAACAATACAGAAGCTGATTTTTCTACACGGACATTCACTGCACGTGCTTCAAACACTTCAGAAGTGTTACGGTGGAAACGAGGCCAAGCATCCGCACCAGGAATTAATGGCGCAAGTTGTGAAATCATCTGACAGCCGTTACAGACACCTAAAGTGAAGGTATCGTCACGGTGGAAGAATTTTTCGAACTGGTCACGCAATTTCGCATTGAACAAAACTGATTTTGCCCAGCCGCCACCAGCACCCAGTACGTCACCGTAAGAGAAGCCACCACAAGCCACTAAGCCTTCGAAGTCATTTAAGTCAACTCGACCCGCAAGCAAATCACTCATGTGAACATCGACTGTGTTAAAGCCAACTTTATCAAATGCAGCCGCCATTTCAGTCTGACCATTGACACCTTGTTCACGCAAAATCACCATGCTTGGACGGCGTAAATTAATGAACGGCGCTTCTACAGGTTCATTTAAGTCATATGTTGGCTGTGCAATCAAACCTTTGTGGTTTTTATCTGCAATTAACGCAAACTCTTGATCAGCAGTTTCAGAGTTGTCACGTAAACGCTGGATTTGATGTGAAACTTCTGCCCATGCCTGTTGTAACTCTGCACGGTCTAAAGTTAAGCCGTTGATGCTTAACTGGTCGCTGTTATTCACTTGACCAACCACAGTAATTGCATCTTTCAGACTTGATGCAGCAACTTCAGCTTCAAGCGCTGCCCAGTCAGCTGCCTTGATTTGTACAACTGCACCAATTTCTTCAGCAAACAGGCTTTCAGTGCTTTGGTTTTCCAAAGCCACGCCCAAGCGTGAAGCAAACATCATTTCAGCTACAGTTGCCAACAAACCACCATCACCAATGTCATGGTAAGCTTGAAGTAAGCCACGATTGTTCCAGTCTTGAACTAATGCGAAGAATGCTTTGAAGTCATCAAAACTGTCTACGTCAGGAGTTACTGAACCGATTGCTTTATAAACTTGAGTAAGGATCGAACCACCTAAACGGAACTGACCTTTTGACAAATCAATACGTACAAGCACTGAATCATCAAGCTGTTTTAGCTCAGGTGTCAATGTCTTACGAACGTCCAAGACTGGCGCAAATGCGGTAATCACACCTGTCATCGGTGAAGTCACAGCTTTATCAACGCCTTCATCCGTCCAAGTGGTACGCATTGAAAGTGAGTCTTTACCCACTGGAATAGCAATACCCAACGCAGGGCACATTTCCATACCAATCGCTTTTACACCTTCAAACAAGGCTTGGTCTTCGCCTTTTTGACCTGCTGCTGCCATCCAGTTCGCAGACAATTTAATGTCGCTGATCTGTTCGATGTTGGCACACATGATGTTTGAAATTGCTTCAGCCACTGCTAAACGTGCAGATGCTGCTGGGTTAAGCAATGCAACTGGTGGACGTTCGCCCATTGCCATTGCTTCGCCTGTATAACCTTCAAGGCTTGTAGTCGTCACTGCTGCATCAGCAACAGGAACCTGCCAGCGACCAACCATTTGGTCACGTGCAACCATACCTGTAATTGAACGGTCACCGATGGTAATCAAGAATGATTTAGATGCAACCGTCGGGTTTTTCAAGACACGGAAAATCGCATCTTTCAAATCAACTTTTGATGCATCAAAGTCGTTACCTTGACGTTCAATGGTTTCGTAAGAACGTTGCATACGTGGCGTGCCGCCCAACATCACTTGCATTGGGATGTCGACTGCCTTGTTCTCAAATAACGGATCTTCAACAGTTAAGTGACGTGCTTCGGTTGCTTCACCCAACACAGCGAATGGACAGCGTTCACGCGCACAAATTGATTCAAATTGTGCCAAAGACTCTGGACGAATTGCAAGAACATAACGCTCTTGTGCTTCATTTGACCAGATTTCCATTGGGCTCATGCCCGGTTCAAGCGATGGAATCTTACGAAGGTTAAGAATTGCACCTAACTCGTGATCATTCACAAGTTCAGGCATAGCATTCGATAAACCACCCGCACCTACGTCATGTACAGACACGATTGGGTTGAAGTCTTCCAAGCGCCAGCATGTATCAATGACTTCTTGGCAACGGCGTTCCATTTCTGGGTTTTCACGTTGTACAGAAGCAAAGTCAAGGCTTTCACCCATCGTACCGCTATCTACAGAAGATGCTGCACCACCGCCAAGACCGATCAACATGGCAGGGCCACCAAGTACAATCAGTAAATCACCTGGTTGAATCGCATCTTTCTCGACATGGTCAGGACGAATGTTACCGTAACCACCTGCGATCATAATTGGCTTATGGAAACCTTTCACTTCACCATTCACGTTTTGTTCAAATGTACGGAAATAACCGTTCAGGTTTGGACGACCAAATTCGTTGTTAAACGCTGCACCACCCAACGGGCCTTCGATCATGATTTGTAATGGCGATGCCATACGTGAAGGTTTGCCGTAGTTCTCTTCCCAAGGCTGTTCAAAACCAGGAATATTCAGGTTAGATACAGTAAAGCCTGTTAAACCTGCTTTTGGCTTACCACCACGACCTGTCGCGCCTTCATCACGGATTTCACCACCTGAACCTGTTGCCGCACCTGCAAATGGAGAAATTGCAGTCGGGTGGTTGTGGGTTTCCACTTTCATGAGGATGTGAGCGGCTTGGCTCTTGTATTTATAAATGTAATGACCTGTTGCTGCGTCTTGTTTTGGATAAAAACGCATGGTGTCATAACCGACAATCACCGAAGCATTGTCTTTATATGCTGACAACACATCATTTGGTGATTCTTTATAAGTATTTTTAATCATCTGGAACAAAGACAATGGTTGTTTTTCACCATCAATTGTCCATTCTGAACCAAAGATTTTATGACGGCAGTGCTCAGAGTTGGCTTGAGCAAACATCATCAATTCGATGTCGTTCGGGTTACGACCCAATTTGGTGAAAGCCGCAGTCAGATAATCAATTTCTTGCTCTGACAATGCAAAACCAAACTCTTGGTTCGCTTTGACCAATGCTTCTTTGCCTTGACCCAAAATATCAATTGCATTGAGTGGCTTTGGTGCCGTCTCTGAAAATAGTGCTTGAGCATCTTCAATCTGGTCAAACACAGTCTCAGTCATGCGGTCATGCAATACCAGCTTTACAGCTTTTGAAACATCACTTACGCCTTTTAGAGTAAATAAAAGACCACGTTCTAAGCGGTGTACAGGTGTATTACAGTTTTTGAAAATATCGGTCGCTTTAGATGACCACGGTGAGATTGTGCCAACCCGTGGAGTCACCAAAATTTGAACTTCATCGGCTGCAACTTGACGCAACTCGAAAGACTGACCATCATTTAAAAGTTGTAAAGCTGACTGATATTGCTGCTCGTTGAGCGCTTGATCAAACAGATAAACCCATTGGCTATCAAAAGACTGAACAGAACTAATTGACGTCAAACGCGATAATAGTTGAGTTTTCTTAAAAGAGGAATGCGCTGAGGCACCGGCCACGATAAACATGTTGATTTTGGCTCCACGGGCTTGTCGTTAATGACGTTACCGCAATGTGACTTAGAGAGAGCGCATATTCTACTGTGAAAAGCCCCAATCAGCTAGATCAAGAAATAAGATTCTGTAAGTGATTTTTAAAGAAGTATTTATTTTTACAAAATATTTTTTTTAGATTGCTTATTTTAAATGCAATTTTTTTTTCAAATCAAACTGAGTGCATAACAAATAGACAACATAAAGGGCTTTTTCTGTGGTCTCTGTTCAACTTCAAATAGAAAATAGCCCTCTTTCGATGATTTATACCCTCTTTGTATCTCTCCTTAACCCAAATAAAAAGTAAAATAAAAATCTCAATTATCAGTGGCAAGTTAATAAATACACATTCAAAGCACGATCTCCACGCTTATATCAATGAACATCCACATCAAATAACGAACCTACCCAAAAACTAAACAGCATCGCCAAAATCCCCCAAACCACAACCCGTAATGCTCCTTTCCAAACGCTATTGCCTCCGACATAGCTGGCGAGCGCACCTAAAACGCCCAAAGAAATAATCCCCACGCTGCCCACACCGATTTGAACCCAATGCGCAGGAAAAATCAGGATTGCCAACAGTGGGCACACCGCACCAACAGAAAAAGAAAAAGCAGAAGAAAAGGCGGCTTGCAAAGGCTTCGCCAGTGTTTGTTCAAAAATCCCGATTTCATCACGGGCATGGGCTTGCAAAGCATCATGTGCAGTCAGTTGTTTAGCCACTTCAACAGCCAGACTCGGCTCCAAACCACGCTGTACATAGATTTTGGTGAGTTCTTTAAGTTCCTGATCTGGATTGTGATGCAATTCATGCGCTTCCATTTTCAGGTCAGCCTGTTCAATGTCTTGTTGTGACTTGACTGAAATGTATTCACCTGCCGCCATGGATACAGCACCCGAAATCAAACCTGCAATACAGCTCACCAGTAGTGTTTGTGCAGATGCACCACTTGCTGCAATTCCGATCACCAAACTGGTCACAGAAATAATGCCATCATTTGCACCGAGTACCGCAGCACGCAACCAACCTGAACGTTCGGTATAATGTTTTTCGGTATGAGAAGAATGTCGTGTCATTATTGTCGGCTCTAAATTTTATGATTGTACTTAGCTTGTATATAGCAGAAATTAGTCATTGCTTCGACATTTATACGAGATAAACTGCGCAACATCTGCAATTACGACAAGTCATGACGTTATGCTCTAGAGTCTATAGCGCTTTTTTGGCATGATGTCTTTTTACAAGGAATAAAAACTGAATTCATGAGACAAATGCGTTGGTTAGAATTGCTATCAGCAATCCGTTTAGGTACAAAAAAAAGTCGCAACGAATTAGGACGCAGCCCATTTCATAAAGATTATGATCGCATTATTTTTTCACAAAGTTTTCGTCAATTAAATAGAAAAACCCAAGTACATCCCCTTACCCAACACGATGGCGTACATACACGTCTCACCCATTCACTCGAAGTTTCCTGTATCGGACGTTCACTCGGCATGATGGCAGCCGAAAAAATCAAAGATGATTTACCCATGTGGATTACCCCTGCCGATGTCGGGGCGATCATCCAGGCAGCCTGTTTAGCACATGACATAGGTAATCCACCATTTGGGCATGCAGGCGAATACGCGATTCGCGAATGGTTTGATGATGCTTCTCACACTGACTTTCTCACCGAATTAAGTCCAGAAGAACAAGCCGATGTACGTCAGTTTGAGGGCAATGCACAAGGTTTACGCTTATTGACCCGCGTTGACTACCATCCTGACAATGGTGGCATGCGTTTAACCTGTGCCACCATTGGGGCATATTTAAAGTATCCATGGTTGTCTAAAACCATTGAATCTCAGGGTGACCAACCTTCTCACCGCCGAGCAAAATTTGGCTGCTACCAGACTGAAAAAGAGATTTTAAAAGAAATTGCCGAACAGCTTGGACTGATTCAACTGGGTGAATACCATTATTGCCGTCATCCACTCACTTATTTGCTCGAAGCTGCCGATGACATTTGTTATGCCCTGATTGACTTAGAAGATGGTATTAGCCTGAACATTCTCAGTTACCCAGAAGTTGAACCGATTTTTTTGAACTTAATTGCCGACTATGGTGTACCTAGCGAACTTTCAACACCGTGGAGTACATGGCAACAAAAAATTGCAGCTTTACGCGGACGCGTTATGAAACGCCTTGTCGATGAGGTCACGACAGCTTTTGCCAAGCATCAATACCAGATTCTAACAGGTCAACTTGAAGGAACACTGCTGCAATACTGTTCTGCCGATATTTCAGAGGGGATTGAACAAGCAAAAAATCTGGCACGTGAAAAAATCTTTAAGCACAGACAAAAACTAGATTTAGAAATTGTTGCACACATGAGTTTACAATCTATTCTCGATGCCTTTATTCCACTCACTGTTCCAAACAAACAACTGAGCTTTAAAGATCAGCGCATGATGTCAATTTTGCAGCAATCTGGCGCGAATTTTGGGGTAAATCACTACCAAAACATCATGCAGGTGCTCGATATCATCAGCAAGTTTTCAGACCATGAAGCATATGACCTCGCGCAAGTTTTGCAAGGTCGACCAACCTCTTTTATATAATTTCAGGAAATATTGACATGATTGGCTGCTTAATTGGCGAAATTATCTCCATCGAAACTGCACCAAGCGTTTTATTAAATGTAAATGGTGTCGGTTATGAAATTGATACGCCACTTTCAACTTTTTGCCAATTACAAAAGGGGCAAAAAGTGACACTATGGACACACCTCGTTGTGCGTGAAGATGCACAGCAATTGTATGGTTTTTTAGATACCCAAGAAAAAAGTATTTTTAAAACTTTACTCAAGGTTAATGGTGTAGGTCCAAAAATGGCACTCGGGATTTTATCCACATTAAGTGTCGAACTACTCATTCAAACGATTGAACATGATGACGTAAACACTCTGGTCAAAGTACCTGGAGTGGGCAAGAAAACTGCTGAACGTTTATTAATTGAATTAAGAGATCGTGTTAAAGGGCTATCTGGTCATCAGACACAGAATCATCCAAATAGCACTTTACAACTTTCTGGAAATTCTGCAGTTGCAGAAGCCGAAGCAGCATTACAGTCTCTGGGCTATAAACCTGCCGAGGCGCAAAAAGCAATTGCTTTAGTCAAAGATCAATATACCGATGTCGCAGACCTGATTCGTGCAGCACTTAAATCTATGATGAAATGATAAGCACCATGCAAGATCGATTAATTAGTAGTGTAGAAAAAACTGAAGATCATATTGATCGGGCCATTCGACCAGCAACACTTGCAGATTATGTCGGGCAACCTGTTGTGTGTGAGCAAATGGAAATTTTCATTGGTGCAGCCCGTGGTCGCGGCGAAGCACTGGATCACACCTTAATTTTTGGCCCTCCAGGTTTGGGAAAAACCACGCTTGCCAATATTATTGCCCGTGAAATGGGTGGTAACCTCAAATCTACCTCTGGCCCAGTCCTTGAACGTGCGGGTGATTTGGCAGCACTATTAACCAACCTCGAAGAAGGTGATGTGCTGTTTATTGATGAAATTCATCGCCTTTCTCCTGTAATTGAAGAAATTCTCTATCCTGCCATGGAAGATTATCAGCTCGACATCATGATTGGTGAAGGTCCTGCTGCACGTTCGATTAAACTCGATCTACCACCGTTTACTTTAGTCGCTGCAACAACACGCGCAGGCTTACTCACTTCACCGCTACGTGACCGTTTTGGCATTGTACAGCGCCTTGAGTTTTACTCTGTAGAAGACCTCACCTCAATTGTCAGCCGCTCAGCCATGCTGATGGATGTCCCAATGACGCCTGAAGGTTCAGCAGAAATCGCTCGCCGTGCTCGCGGCACACCGCGTATTGCAAACCGTTTGTTACGTCGTGTACGAGATTATGCACAGGTCAAAGGCACTGGTGAAGTCACTCAAGATATGGCACAGCGCGCATTAAATATGCTGAATGTCGACAAAGCAGGCTTAGACACCCTTGATCGCCGTTATTTAAGTATGTTGCTTGAACGCTTCGATGGTGGGCCAGCAGGAATTGAAGCTCTAGCCGCAGCTATGGCTGAGGATAGCGGCACACTTGAAGATGTCATTGAACCCTATTTGATTCAACAAGGTTTTGTCATGCGTACCGCGCGTGGCCGAATCGCGACCAATCAATCTTATTTACAATTTGGATTGACTCCACCTGAAACGTAATTATGGAAAACATTTATGACTAATCGTTTTGAGTTCAAAATACGTGTTTACATCGAAGATACCGATGCAGGAGGCATTGTTTATCATGCCAACCATATTCGTTATATGGAGCGTACTCGTACCGAATGGTTACGTGCTTCAGGCATTGATCATTACTGGCATCAAACCGATTACAACTTTGTTGTCCATAGAATTGATATCAAATATCACCGCCCTATTCTGATGGATAACCTGATCACCGTAACTGCGCGTGTTATTTCTTGTAAAACTGCGTCATTTGTATTGCAACAAGAAATTTATCGTGATGAAATCTTGCTGGCTTCTGGTGAAGTTGAACTCGCATGCTTAAGCAAAGAGATGCGTCCACGTCGACTTCCCGATTATCTCCGTCAGTTGATTCAAGAACAATTGGATCAAGAAAAAGCATAAGTGACCTGTTGTACTATGGCAAATCAAGTAACTGCTACCCTGCATATTTCCGATTTAGTTTTGCAAGCAAGCCCAGTCGTTCAAGCTGTCATGCTGCTGCTGTTTTTGGCTTCGCTATATAGCTGGTACTTGATTGCCAGATTATATTTAGGCTTTAGAAAAGCTCAGCAACAAGATGAACATTTTCAGAAAATTTTCTGGTCGGGCGCTGAACTCAGCACCTTGTACAATAATGCACAGCTCAACTCAAAACGTCATGGTTTAGAAGATATTTTTTATCAAGGTTTTGGAGAGTTTTTAAAACTTAAGAAACGCCATGCGCCTTTGGTGCAAACGATCGAAGGCACAGAACGCATTTTACGTGTTGGCTTAAGTCGTGATCAAAGCTATATGGAATCTGGACTCAGTGCTTTAGCGAGTATTGGTTCGGTTGCACCGTATATTGGTTTATTTGGCACAGTCTGGGGCATCATGAATGCCTTTATTGGTTTGGCTGCTGTCGAGCAAGTCACCTTGGCAACCGTTGCTCCTGGTATTGCAGAAGCCTTGGTTGCAACCGCAATCGGCTTATTTGCTGCGATTCCTGCTGTGCTGTCATTTAACCATTTCACTGCAAAAAGTGAAGCAGTGTACTCGGACCGAGCTTTATTTTCCGAAGAAATGGTTGCACTCCTGCAACGCCAATCTTTCAGTACCACACAGGATGCTGAATAATGGCCATCCAGCGTTCTGGACGCTTCGAGCGTATTAAAAAACCTCTGAAAAGTGACATGAATGTTGTACCTTACATTGATGTCATGCTCGTTTTGCTGGTGATTTTCATGGTGACTGCGCCAATGATTACCAGCAGTATTAAAGTTGACTTACCTCAAGCCAGCAGCACCCCGTTTGAATCTAAAGACACCCCTGCTATTGTCAGTTTAAATAAAGATGGAAATTACTATTTAAACTATCAGGATCATCATAATGATCAGCCACTTTCGCTCGATCAACTCAAAGATATTCTGAGCAAGGCACAACAGCAAGCAAGCCAAAACCATACTCAGCTTAATGTATTGGTCAATGGTGACAAGTCACGCCCATATGGCGATGTGGTCACACTCATGGCAAACTTGCAACAAGCAGGATTAGAACAAGTTGGCTTACTCACTGAGCCAGTGAAGTAACTTATGAAACAGATTCAAAAACCACCTTTTCAGCAAAAAGCGATCGCCATCGGATTTACCCTTGGCGTACACGTGATTGCCGTTGTGGGATTATTGTATTTAGGCTTAAGTAAACCACCTGAACCACCAAAAAAATTAAAAACTTATTTGGTTGATCCAAGTACTTTGCCACAAACAGAAAATACTGAAACGGCTACTGCACCTGAACAAGATTCAACTCAAGCTGCAGCCAAAGCTGTAGAAAAACCAGAGCCGACACCTGAACCACAAGCCAAATCAAGCTCTGCTGATACCAAACAGCTTGCTGCACTTGCTGCGACAGTGGCAGCGGCCGAAGCTGCTAAGCATCAGGCAGCATTACATGCTCAGAAGCAAGCAGATGCAAAAGCCGCTTTAGAAGCGAAACGACAAGCCGAAGCTAATGCTGAAGCAAAACATCAAGCCGCACTAGAAGCGAAAAAACAAGCTGAAGCTGAGGCAAAACATCAGGCTGCAGAGGCGCAAAAACAAGCAGCTGCCGAAGCCAAACACCAAGCTGCACTTGAAGCCAAAAAACAGGCAGCAGCAGATGCTAAACGTCAAGCTGCTCTTGAAGCACAAAAACAAGCCGTTGCTGATGCAAGACTTAAAGCGGCTACAGAGGCAAAACGCCAAGCTGCTTTACAAGCTAAAAAACAGGCTGATACTGATGCGAAAGCCAAAGCTGCTGATGCAAAACGTAAAGCCGATGCCGAAGCAAAACGTCAAGCTGCTTTAGAAGCAAAAAAACAGGCGGCGGCTGACGCTAAAGCCAAAGCTGCAGATGCAAAACATCAAGCGGCTCTAGAAGCAAAAAAACAGGCGGCGGCTGATGCCAAAGCCAAGGCAGCAGCAGATGCAAAACATAAAGCCGATGCAGACGCAAAACATCAAGCTGCTCTAGAAGCTAAAAAACAGGCTGCGGCTGATGCGAAAGCCAAAGCAGATGCAGATGCGAAAGCTCAATCCGCTAAAGACGCAGCCAATAAAAAGGCAGAAGCTAAGCACATTGCTTCGACTGCAAAGCGTGATTTTCAAAATAAAATTAAAAGTGTTTGGGATGTTCCATCAGATTCTACAGGAAAAACAGCCAGTGTGCGTGTGACCCTGACTGCCTCAGGAGGCGTTGCCTCGGTATTGGTCAGCTCAAGCGACCCTGATGTAAAAGCCAGTGTAGAAGCCGCTGTTCGTCGGGCTGCACCTTACCCGATGCCAAGTGACCCAGATGCACGTCGAGAAGCCCAAAGCTTTAGTGCCACATTCACAGCAAAATAATCCAAAATTAAGTATGATCTTCTCAAAAAGGTCATACTTAAACTTCAAATTATGTCTAATTTAAAATCAACTTTTCAATATCTTTCAACTCGTTTAATTACACTTATCATTTTAAGTTCAAGTCATTCTGTATTTGCAGAGCAAACCACTTCTATATTTAGAAGCTTCCGAACAACCCCATTAGAAGCTTCCGAACAACCCCCAAGCGAATACTCAACAGCAAACTGCACGAGAAGCAATAAAACAAACTGACACTGATATTAAACATCCAGAGGGATTCAACACTAAACTGACAGCAGCTGAAATTGAAGCTATTCAGGCATGGAAGAATTTATATAGACGTAAAATTATGAATGCTTGGAATGTTCCTCCGCATAGTTCAGGACAAATCGCAAAAGTAAAAATTCAACTGGATTTAGACGGCAATGTGTTAAGTATAGACATTCAAAGCAACTCAAAAGAAATGCAAGACAGTATTCGTCAGGCCATTTTACAATCAGCCCCTTATCCGCTCCCCGATGCTATTAAATATCGACAATTTTTTTATATAACTTTTACAGCAAAGTAATAGTTTATTTAACCCGCATGGTTTAGATTGTGTAAAACCTTTTCACCCTAAGATCTGCATAACAATGATGGAAATGAAACGTCAGCATCTTCTTGCCTTAGCTTTTGTTGCAGGATTGGGCTCTACCCTATCCACAACGACCTCAGCTCAACTGCATCTTGAAATTGCCAAAGCACCTGAACAAGCACCTAAAATTGCGATTGTGCCATTTAGCAATGATCAAAGCATTTACCCAATCGTAGAGACCGATCTTAATCGTTCGGGGCGCTTTAGCAGTGCATCACAAAACTTACCAACCAGTGGCAGTATCGACAATATCAATGCTACCAACTGGAAAACTACAGGTATTCCTTATGTAGTGGTGGGTAAAATTACCGCCATCGATGCCAATACCAATCAAGTTCATTATCAGCTCTACGATGTAGATAAACAAAAATACTTACTCAACGAAGTTTTAACTGTACCGACTTCTCGTATACGCCAAGCTGCCCATATGATGAGTGATGCCATTTATCAGGCACTCACAGGCATTCAAGGGGATTTCAGTGGTCGTATTGCCTATGTCTTACGAGATCCAAGTAATTCAGACAAACGCTACACTTTGCAAATTGCAGATACAGATGGTGAACGACCATTCACAGTTTTGTCTTCACACTATCCTATTCTGTCTCCAGCATGGACACCAGATGGTAAACAAATTGCATATGTCTCGTTTGAAACCAAACGCCCTGCAATTTATTTACAGGATTTATCGACAGGACAACGTCAGGTACTCACCAACTTCAAAGGTTTAAACGGCGCGCCAAGCTTCTCGCCAGATGGTAAATCAATGTTGTTTACATCATCTATGGATGGAAACCCTGATATCTACCGTATGGATCTCGCGACTCACCAATATGAGCGCATTACCAATGATTCAGCGATTGACACTGAAGCGCGTTACGCACCAGATGGTAAATCATTTATTTTTACCTCTGACCGAGGCGGCTCACCACAGATCTATCGCTATACGTTTGCCGATGGTTCAAGCAAACGCATCTCCTTCCGAGGAACGTTTAATGCACGCGGTACTCTCAGTGCTGACGGTCAAAAACTGGCGATGGTACATCGACCTGCAGGCAGCAATTTTAAAGTTGCAATTCAGGATCTAAATTCTGGCGTACTGAATGTACTCACCCCAACTGACCTAGATGAATCACCAAGTTTTTCACCAAACGGGCAAATGGTGGTGTACGCCACTCATGAAGGCAATCGTGGTTTGCTGTCGATTATTTCGACCAATGGTCAATTCCGTATGAACCTTCCAAGTGAGCAAGGTGAAGTCCGTGAACCTGCATGGGCACCTAAATAATTTCAGTTTTTATTACATATCGTAATTGTGGAGTATCCATCGTGAAAACTTTAAAACTTCTTATCCTTCCAGTGTTGGCATCTACTGTAATTTTCACAGGATGTGCGAGTCGTAAACCAACAACTCAAGTTAATCCTACAACCAACCCATCAGGTACAACTACAGTCAATACTGCAGGTTTAAGCGACGATGCAGCACTTGATGCAAAGAACTTAAAAGGTGCTTCAGCGAAAGGTGTTACCGATGCTAACCGAGCATTCCTTGCTCAACGTGTTGTACATTTTGGTTATGACAGCAGTGACTTGTCATCTACTGACTATCAAACACTGCAAGCTCATGCTGACTTTTTAAAAGCGAATTCTGGTTCTAAGATCGCATTAACAGGTCATACCGATGAACGTGGTACACGTGAATACAATATGGCACTCGGTGAACGTCGCGCAAAATCAGTATTTAACTATCTGGTTTCTTACGGTGTTAACCCAACCCAACTTGATACCGTAAGCTATGGTAAAGAAATGCCAATTAACCCAGGGCATGATGAAAATGCATGGAAAGAAAACCGCCGCGTAGAATTAAACTATGAAGCAGTGCCTCCACTTCTAAAATAAGCAATCTTTGTATTAAAAAAGCGCTCAAAATGGAGCGCTTTTTTAATGATCGAGTACTTTTTTCGTAGTTTCATCAATTTTGCATGATTGCATCGATTCAATCAGATCATGCTTGTTAAATTCTTTGTATTCAGGTTTGGTCTCATAATTCGCCCAAGCCGATTTGACATTTTCATCAGTAATTTCATTAAAATCAATCGCTTCACTTGGCGTCGGCATGGCATCAAAAGTCTTTGTTGTCATAACGATATCCTCTTTCCTCTTGTTATGATTTTAAAATAGCATGTTCTGCAAGACTTGCAAGCTGAAAAATAATGTCAATTGTGTCTATAAAATTTTTATTTTTTGCGGTTCTCATCTAAAATATGCCCCAGCCGTTCTAGCCAAGAACATATTGCACAAAATTTGGAGCAACCTCATTATGTCAACTGCCACATTATCCCAGTATTTAAAACAACAACAGGGAAATCTTACACCAGAACTAGCCAGTGTCATTGAAACGATTATTGAGAGCTGCAAGACGATTGATCAGGCATTGCAAAAAGGTGCGATTGCGGGAATTTTAGGTAGTGCAGAACACGAAAATGTTCAGGGCGAAACGCAAAAGAAACTTGATGTAATTTCTAACCAGATCTTAATTGATGCTCTACAAGTTCATCCACACGTAGGTGGTTTAGCATCTGAAGAATTGGATACTTTTACTTCAGCGCAAGAAAATGGTCAATATCTGGTGTTGTTTGACCCTCTTGATGGCTCAAGCAATATTGACATTAATATGTGTGTTGGCACAATTTTCTCAATTCTTCCTGCAAAAAATGCCGTGACCCAAGCGGAAGATTTCATGCAAGCTGGTGTTGATCAGGTTGCTGCAGGCTATGTGATGTATGGTCCATCGACCATGTTGGCACTGTCTGTAGGTGTTGGTACTGTTTTCTTTACCTATGATGTTGATAGTCAAGAGTTTGTATTAACCAAACAAGATATTAGCATTAGCCCTACAACTCAGGAATTTGCAATTAATGCATCTAACCAGCGCCACTGGGAACAACCTGTAAAACGTTATATTAATGAATTACTTGAAGGTAAAACAGGCGTTCGCGGTAAAGACTTTAACATGCGTTGGGTCGCTTGTATGGTAGGTGATGTGCATCGTATTTTATGTCGTAGCGGTATTTTCATGTATCCGTATGACTTGAAAGACCCGAAAAAAGCAGGTCGTTTACGTTTGATGTATGAAGCAAACCCGATGAGCATGCTGGTTGAACAAGCTGGCGGCGTAGCAACGACTGGTCGTGTTCGTATTCTAGACATTCAGCCAACTGAATTACACCAACGTGTACCTGTGATTTTGGGTAGTAAAGATGAAGTTGAACTTGTCACTAGCTACCACTAATTGATTTATCTTTTCTTGTTTTAGACTTAGATGTAAGCTAAGCCTTACATCTAAGCGGTTATTATTATGTCCATGACTTTTCTTGCTTCAAAAGACAACGCAAAAATTAAACATCTGCGTGCCTTGATTGAGCAAAACCAATATCGTAAAAAACATCAGCAAACTGTTCTTGAAGGCACACATTTGTGTCTAGCATGGTTGCAAACACATAAAAATCTTGTTTCACTTTTTACTACCGAAGCGGCTCTAGAACACCCTGATCTGGAAAAAATTCAGGAGCAGTATCAAGGGCAAATTTTTATTATTAGTGAAAGTTTATATAAAGATCTCAGCACACTAGGAACTTCTTTAGCATGTCTTGCGATTATTGATATTCCAAAGCATGCACAAACTGTTGATTTGACTGTAGATACTCTTATTCTGGACGATGTTCAGGATCCTGGAAATGTCGGTACTTTACTGCGCTCGGCGGCAGCAGCAAATGTCAAACAGATCATCTGCACCAAAGGCGTTGCTGCACTTTGGTCTCCTCGTGTTTTACGTGCAGGTATGGGCGCCCAATTTTCGCTATTATGCTTTGAAAATGCCGATCTCAGCTTATTATTACCTGATTTCAAGATTCCTGTTTATGTCACCAGTTCTCATCGTTCTGAAAGTTTATATGCTCAAAACCTCAGCAAACCTTGTGTATGGATTCTAGGCAACGAAGGACAAGGCGCTTCTGAATATGCTTTAACTCATGCCAAAGCGGTTGCTATTCCACAACCAGGTGGACAAGAGTCTTTAAATGTTGCTATCGCAGGTTCGATCTGCTTATTTGAGATGGTGCGCCAGCGCCAATAAATCGTTTCATTTATTTTACTTTAAGCCCTTTTTTACTCAAATTACTTTACACTGAAAAAATTTAGTAGAATTGTCAACCTTCCATGTTGTTTGAACGTTATTAGAAATACATTGTTGAAACAATATGGTGGGTATCCAATGACAGGATTTTCCATCTCTATGGATCTAACACCAAAAGAGACCAAGTCTGAACTTAGTCAGTCAAAAACGACTGAACAACGTCTTAAGTTTTTTATGCAAGACGTGACTGGTCGTGCCTTGGTCATGATGGAAAATGCAACACAAGGGCAACAAGGTATTGCAATGGATCTGGTACAGGAAGCGTTTATCTCCTTACACAAATCTTATGCCGATAAAGCAATTGATGAGTGGTACCCGTTGTTCTACACTATTTTAAACAATAAATTACAAGATTGGCGGCGCAAAGAAGCACGAAGAGCTCAACCCTTTTCACTTTTCAAGAAAATCAGTCTTGATGATGACAGTGAAGAAATTCTTGAAATTGAAGATCAGCAACAGCTCAACCCTTTTGATACACTAGATCAGGCAGTGACGATTGAAGAAATTCAACAGGCAATTCGCCAACTCCCTGTGCGTCAACAGCAGGCCTTCATGCTACGCGCTTGGGAAGGCTTTGATACCCAAACCACTGCTCAAATTATGAATTGTAGCGAAGGTAGTGTAAAAACCCACTATCACCGCGCTATACAAGGTTTAAGAACAGCATTAGCACACCTTAATCCACATATTGGAGGATCATCACATGAAGAATGATGATTTTGCAAAAAAAATTACGCAACGTCTTGACCACCTCGCAGAAACACATAAAGATAAAAATGTGTTGATGTATCAGGTCATCGAAAAAGTGCATGCAGAGAAAGCTCATCGCCACTCGATGTGGAAAATGACAGGCTTTGCTCTTGCAGCGACCTTAACTGGGTTCTTGGTATTACCCACTGCATTCAATTTCTCTGAGAAAAGCCATCCTCAGCAGACAATTGTAAATAACAATACCAATAAGCTTTCACCACAAATGGTCGAAGATTTGGAAATGGTCATGGTATTTGGAGAGGATCATAATTCTCATGGCAGTTAAGAAAGTGACTTTAGCTTTTTGTGCACTTGCTTTCTTGCAAACCAGTTTTGCAGGATTTGAACGCTTTTGGCCATTTAACACAAAAAGCACCACAACTGCTCAAGTCGATGATAACTGGGACGAGTTGACAGCGGAGCAGCAAAAACAACTGATTCAGCGCTATCAAAATCTCAAAGAGATGCCTACTCAGCAGAGTAACAGCATTCAGCAACGAATGGACTGGTTTACGCAACTACCAGAACAAGAACAACAGCGTATGCGCGATGTATGGCAACAAATGAGTACACAGCAACGTCAAACCATGCGACTACGCATGCAAAAAGCCAAAACACTACAAGAGCGTAATTTGATCCGTCAGGAATATATGCAAAAATTCCAGCAGATCAATCACACTGCGCCAACACCAACACCTTCAAGTTAATGAGAGAATGATGTTTGCTGATATTCATCAATCAGTGCATAAATTTGACGTAATGTCGCATTTGACAACTTGGTTTTTTCACCTTTGAGTAGTTTTTCTAAACGCTCAACTGCCTGTAATAACAAAGATGCCTGATGTGGACCATTCAACAATAAATAATCAATAATTTGCTGATCGAGATGGACACCCCGACGTCCCAATACCGAAAGCACCAAAGCCTGTCGGTCAGCATATAAACTCCCATTCGGCAATTTCACACTCACAGCCTGTGTCAAGCGTGACTGTAGATCAGGTAACTCAAGTTTGAGTTCAATAGGCGCGTAACGTGATGAAAATACCAACTGCCGACCTTCCTGATCACTATTATTAATCAGGTGAAATACGGCTTTTTGCCAGTGTTTTACACCACTAATTGCCTCGATATCATCCAAGGCAACCAAATCATATTGTTCTAATGAAGTAATGGCTTCAATTGGCGCATCTAGCAATTGCAATAATGAAACTTGAATTGCTGTTTTACCAATTTCACAATAAGAATCACAAATTGCCGACAGAAGATGACTTTTCCCTGTCCCTGCTCCGCCATAAACATAAAAACGGTTGACTAACCCTGCATGTAGCTGGCGAATTGCATCAATGACATGCCCCCAACTTGGCCCTGAAAAATCACTGATTCGGGCATCAAGTTGAGGTTCTATGTCGAGTTGTAATTGACGCATAAATGCACATGTACCTAGAGTTTTATTCTGGATCAATCTTACTTGATTTTTGGCTATCTTGCTGATTTTTTATTGTTATATCAACATTAATATTTTCAGCATCGACATGGACACTCTTGCCGTTTTCTCCGTCAAGTATGACCTGCGCTGATTTTCCATACCACAGACTACTTTCATAAAACTCACGCGCATGTTTTAAGAGTACCACAATGATTGCGGCAACAGGCAGCGCAATCAACATGCCCAGAATACCACCTAAATGAGCCCCAGCCAAAACCGCAAAAACCACGGCAACTGGAGACAAACCGATTTTATCACCCAACAAAAATGGCTGTAAAATATACCCTTCTATCGCCTGTCCGATCATAAAAACAACGCCCACAAGAAACAACTGCATCCAGTCAATGCCAAACTGGAATAACGTTGCGATCACAGCGGAAATAATCCCGACTGCAAAGCCCAGGTAAGGAATAATACTCGCTAGACCCGCCACCATGCCAATGATTAAGCCCACTTCCAAACCAATGATCTGTAAGCCAACAGCATAAACCACACCCAACAAGAACATGACTAAAATTTGCCCTTTGACAAATGCCCCCAATACCATGTGACAGTCACGTACAATCCGCATGGTAGTTTTTTCGTACGGGCGTGGAATCAAGCGATGCATCTGCTTGAGCATACGCTCCCAATCCAGCAAGAAGTAGAATGTAATAATCGGCACCAATACGACCGTACCGCCGATCTGGATAAAATTCAATCCCGATTGAGCAAGGCGAAGCACCAAAGTCTGAATATTATCAATACTATAATTTGTCTTGATATACTGCATAATCGCATTTGACATCTGATCTGTGTCTATACGCATAGGCACAAGATTAAAAGTGCGTTCCGCCCATGGCAAGAAATGATGGTTGACCCAGTGCACGCCAGCTGGAATGCTATCACGGGCATAAATCACCTGTTTCCAGACCAAAGGTACGACATACCAAAGCGCAAAGGTTAAGCCAACACTAATACCTAGAAATACCACACAGGTTGATAGCCAGCGTGGTAACCCCAACTTTGACAAACGCGCGACCAGTGGGCTGAACAGATAAGCAATGAAAAATGCCCCAACAAATGGAATGACAACAGGTTTAAGTAAATAAATCAGCCACAGTAATAGCGCAATAATTATCAAAATAAAGATACGACGTAATGGACGATCGATCATGTATTTGCCTACTTCAATTTATAAGATTATTTATTAAGGGTAATTTAATAAGCAAAGATAACATTTTCGTGCATAAATAACGTAAGAATTTCGTATATTAGGTTATAATCTGCGGCCAAAGCGGAGACTTCTTCATATGAGCAACTCGACTTCCAATTCAAATACTGGCTTAAGCTACAAAGATGCAGGCGTAGACATCGAAGCAGGTGATGCACTTGTCGATCGCATCAAATCTGTCGCAAAACGCACAACTCGTCCAGAAGTAATGGGCGGACTAGGCGGCTTTGGTGCATTATGTAAAATTCCAAAGGGCTATGAAGAGCCTGTTTTGGTTTCAGGCACCGATGGCGTAGGCACAAAATTACGCCTTGCCCTTAACTTAAATCGTCATGACACTATTGGTCAAGACCTTGTTGCTATGTGCGTTAACGATCTTTTGGTTTGTGGCGCAGAACCCCTTTTCTTCCTTGACTACTATGCAACTGGACACTTGAATGTTGACGTTGCTGCAAATGTCGTTACGGGTATTGGTAAAGGTTGTGAGCTTGCAGGCTGTGCATTGGTCGGCGGTGAGACTGCTGAAATGCCTGGCATGTATGAAGGTGAAGATTACGACCTAGCAGGTTTTGCTGTTGGCGTGGTTGAACAAAGCAAAATCATTGATGGTTCAAAAGTCAAAGCTGGTGATATCTTAATCGGTGTTGCATCTTCTGGTGCACATTCAAACGGTTATTCTCTACTACGCAAAATTTTAGACGTTAAAAATGTTGATTTAACGCAAATCGTTGATGGTCGCCCACTTGCAGATGCTGCAATGGAACCAACACGCATTTATGTAAAACCAGTACTTGAACTTTGCAAACAAGTAGATGTTCATGCTATGGCGCATATCACAGGTGGCGGTCTACCAGGTAACCTTCCACGTGTATTGCCTAATGGTGCTCAAGCAGTGATTAACGAAAGCTCTTGGGAATGGTCAGAGTTGTTCCAGTTACTACAACGCGAAGGTAATGTTGAACGCTTTGAAATGTACCGCACATTTAACTGTGGCGTTGGTATGGTCATCGCTGTAGATGCAAGTGAAGCAGATAAAGCCATCGACATTTTAAATGCTCAAGGCGAAAAAGCATGGAAAATTGGTCATATCCAAGAAAATGCTGAATCTGTTGAAGGTGCAGACGAAAAAATTCGTGTGTTATTTGCATAAAGAAAATCGCATGATCAAAATTGCAGTACTGGTTTCAGGCAACGGAAGTAACTTACAAGCGCTGATTGATGCCAATTTATCAGGCGAGATTGTGGGTGTTTTGTCAAATCGACCAGATGCCTACGCTTTGCAGCGTGCCCAGCAAGCAAATATTGCTACACAAGTAATTGAACACAAAAATTTCCCAAATCGTGAAGCTTTTGATGCTGCAATGCAGCAACAGCTTCAGGCTTGGGATGTTGATTTGGTCATTCTTGCTGGCTTTATGCGCATTTTAACACCTAAATTTGTACAGGCTTGGGAAGGAAAGATGTTAAACATTCATCCTTCATTACTACCAGCCTACAAAGGTATGCACACCCATCAACGCGTACTCAATACTGGTGATCGCTGGCATGGTTGTACTGTGCACTTTGTCACAGATGAGTTAGATGCGGGTCAAGCTCTCGCACAAGGCGTGATTGCTGTTACTCAGCATGATGATGCGGAACGTTTGGCTGAGCGTGTGCATGTTTTAGAACATGTGGTTTACCCACAAGTGGTTGAATGGATCTGTTCTGGGCAGCTTCAATATGTATCAGCTCAACAAGTTGAATACCAAGGTACGCCACTGTCGGGCCCGATACAATTTTGTAAGCTCTAAAAAAAGCGCATCTTCATGATGCGCTTTTTTTTATCACCTGCTGAACTAAATGCGTGGTTTCTATTGGATACTCTAATGGGAACATATGCCCACCCGCCATGACTGAAAAAGGAATTCCCAAGCGTTTTTGTGCCATTTCAGTAAACTTACGCTCATAAAATGGACTCTTCTCTCCAACAATCATACGTGTTGTGACAGGTGGCTTTTCAGGCCAAACCCGCCACCAATTTGAAGGATTTGTGCGAAAAATTGCCAGTTCATCAACCTTAGGAATCGTGAGAGTAAAACCACCCGTAACGCTGTCTTCAGTGAGAGCATAACGAAGATAATCAGAAAAACAGTCAGAATCAAAATTACGATAAAAAGGTTTTGGGCGAAATAATTGTGCCGCCTGCTCACGAGAATCCCACTGATCACGGCGACGCTTGGACAGTCCTGCAGGGCTAAGCTGATCGACCATTTTTGGGTAAAACAACTTTGCCATATCAAAAGCAAAAGAAGCAGCCCCCATAATCAAAGGTGGATCAAGCATCACCACTTGCTGAAAAAGTTCAGGACGTTTACGACTTGCCATATAGGTGAGTAAAGCACCTAAAGAATGCCCCAAACCGATAACTGCCTGCCCTTTTGCCTGTTGTACAATGCTGTCAATGACCTGATTGACTAAGCTTTCCCAATTATTATCAATAGGATAACGCTTATCTGGCCCAAGTAGCGGTACAAAAATAATCTGATAATTTTCAGACAACAAGTCAAAAAGTTTTCGATAAACCAATGATGGAACACCATTGGCATGTGCAAAATGAATAATCGGTTTGGTTGTCATAATATCCTGTCTATTTTTTACATTTATTGCAAACTCACTTGTTTTTGACTTTGCAATTGTTGCGTTACAGTTTCGCTAAAACCTTGTCCAAATTCTGCCCCCATTTTGCCCAATACAGACTCTAGCGGGTTACGTTGAACGGTATAATTTACAGTTTTATCAAGTTTTAACTCTCTTTTTAAGCTTTCAATGCCACCTGTACGGTCAGCAATACCTATTTTTACAGCTTGGGCACCGCTCCAGAACAATCCAGAGAAGATGGCAGGGTCATTACTTTTTAGACGAGCGCCACGACCTTCTTTCACAGCATTAATAAAATGCTCATGCACGTCATCAAGTACTGCTTGCACATGTGTACGCTGCGCTGGATTAATCGGCTTGGTCATACTCAGAATGTCCTTGTTCTCACCAGAGGTCATGGTACGATCTTCTACACCCAATTTTTGTGCCAACCCTGCTACACCATAATTTGGCATAATGACCCCAATAGAACCCACTAAGCTCGATGGGTTTACCCAAATTTCGTTGGCGGCTGACGCAATATAATATGCACCCGACGCACCCATATCACCAATGACTGCGTAAACTTTTTTGTCTGGATGCTGTTTTTCCAAGTAACGGATTTCCTGCCAGATCTCATCAGATTGAACAGGTGATCCGCCTGGCGAATTGATATTTAAAGCAATGGCTTTACTACCACTTGCAGCAAATGCCTGACGCAATGCTTTAATCGTATCTGCACTATCAACTGACTTCGAACCACCAGACTGGATGGTTCCGACAATATCGACGACAGCCAGATGACTGCTACTTGAAGATGTACTTACACCATCACTACCTGCATTATTACAGCTACGCAAAACACCCAAGATCACAATAAATAAATATAAGAAGGTTAATGCCTTAAAAAAAATGCCCCAACGGCGTGCACGACGCTGCTCTGTGACAGAAGCCATCACCACTTTTTCAAGCAGTTGCCATTCTTGTCCAGAATTAGCTTGAGGCTCGTTATGTTGATTTGTATTTTGATTGAATGGTTTTGGTGGCCAATCGGACATAAATCACATCCTAGCGATAAAAAATTGTCCCATTATATACACCGAAAGCCTAGTCGCTGTCTAAAAGAAAAGTTTTCACTTATAATATTTCGCTGAATGGCGATAAATTGTGTACGAATCTTTTCTAATGCTGAATTCAAGTTCAAATTCTTTTACCTATCGTGTTTTAAAGTTTGTAAGTAAACAGCCTTTACATTTTGCACGTGCCTTTGCACGCGTATTAGCATCTATTGCCAATACCGTCAAAATTGCAAAAACAGCTCAAGTAGCCGACTTAAATATTCGGATTGCATTGCCTGAGTTGAATGAGGACACACGCCAATATATCGTCAAAGAAGCGATTAAAAATGAAATGACCTCTTACTTTGAGTTCTTCAATGTTTGGGGAGCAAGTAATGCAAAAAATATTGCCCGTATTCATCATATTCAGGGTGAAGAGCACTTTTATAACGCATTAGAGCAAAAGAAAGGTATCGTTCTGATTGTTCCTCATTTTGGTACATGGGAAGTGATGAATGCTTGGTTCGCCCAACATACCGCTATGACCATTATGTACAAACCAATTAAAAATGAAGTTGCCGATCAGTTTGTACGTGAAGCTCGTAGTCGGGAAAATGCTCATCTTGTACCCACCGATGAGTCAGGTGTGCGCCAAATTTTCAAAGACCTGAAACGTGGTGGCACAACCGTCATTTTGCCAGATCACACCCCTAACATCGGGGGAACAATGGTTGATTACTTTGGTATTCCACTCGCATCCAGTAACTTATCAGCAAAATTGATTCAAAAAACGAAAGCACGAGCCTTATTTTTGTATGCCATTCGTAATGACAATGCAGGATACGACATGTTCATCGAACCTGTTGCTGAACAGATTTACGCTGGATCAGATGAAGAAGGCACATTGATTATTCATGAAATGATCGAGAACCTAATTCGTAAGTATCCACAGCATTATCATTGGAGTTACAAGCGTTTTAAAGCCAACCCTCAGCTCAATAACCTTTATAATTTACCCGAAGATGAAGCACTGGCTAAAGTTAATCAGGTGCGTACAGAACGACTATATGTTAAGGATGCAGCCACAAGCGAGCATTCCGAGCCGCTGCATAATTTAGAGACCCCTCATCCGTTACCGTAAAATACAATGAGCCCTGTTCTGCTGTATTGAGCAATGGAATTTGTGCTTGTTGTAAACGTTGTTGCACTTCCCGACTTGGGTGTCCATAACGGTTGTGCAACCCTGCCGAAGCAATCGCAATTTTAGGTTTTAGCCGTTGTAAAAACTCAGGTGATGAGCTAAAGCGACTACCATGATGTCCGAGCACTAAAACATCAACAGCTAAATCTGGATATTTCTGCAATAAAAACTGCTCTGTCTGTGTGCCTGCATCTCCCATAATCAAAAAATGGGTCTTGGCTTGCTGATGCTTATAGCTCAGATAAATCACACAAGATAGTTCATTTTGTTGATATTCAGCATTCGCCAAGTCATCTTCTTGTGGCGATAAAACTTGCATTTCTATATTTTTACTGACCCAACGCTGCCCTGCATGACAATAGTCAAAACTCGGTAAATTGCCCTGCGGGCGCTGACTACCAAACAGTTGCTTGACGGGCATCTTTTCATTTAAACGAGGAAATGCACCGCTATGATCCTGATCGAGATGACTCAAAATCACTTGATCTAAACTTGAGATTCCGCGACTGGAAAAATAAGGTAACAGCACCCGATCTGCCAGACTGAACTTTTGCTCATCACGCGTCCCACCTGTATCAATCAGAATCTGCTTGTTTTGGTCACGAATATGGACTGCCTGCCCCTGTCCCACATCAAGCACATTAAATTCAAATGGCTGTGTTTCATGAACAGGAAGGACTACGGGTAAACACCCTAAAACCAGCCATACTTTAGGCACAGTACCTTTCGGCAAGAACAGCATCACAATTACCAGTGTAAGTACGGCAATTTGTAACGACGTAAAATGCAGTTGCTGCACTTCAACAGGAATTGCACTTTGTAAAGTTCCCAAACTGACGAGCAAGATTGAAATCGCCGCATCAGCGACATGATACAGTGGTAATGCAAGACTTGGAGAAAGTAGCCAAACGCAGGTCGCCAAGATATTTAAGGGTACAATCACCACACCAATCAAAGGAATGGCTATGATATTTGCCAGTGGTGCAAGCCAAGAAAGTTGCTGAAAAAACAACATCACCAGTGGCAACAATGCAATAAAAATCTTGCCTTGAGATTCAAACAGTAACCGCAGATAGTAACGACATTGCTGGAAATGACCAAGCAGCACTTGTTGCGGCTGCTGCTGTACGGTTTGATAAACTCGCAGCAAAATAAAACAGGCACCATACGATAACCAAAAGCCTACCGATAACATGCTAAATGGATCAAACAGTAGCATTAATGCTGCACTTGCTAACAATGTCGTAAAAACAGAAAGCCTTCGCTGACACCACATGGCAAGTACAATCAGGCTACTCATGAGTAAAGTTCGTAACGCAGGAATCTCAAAACCAACAAACCCACAATACACCCAAATGCCAATTAAAAAAGGCAGACTCAGCAGCAACTGTTTAGGCATACGTAAATATAATTCGGGGCAAAATCTGGCGATTAAATGATGTAGCACTAAACAAAGCAGCATCGCAAAAACCAAGACATGTGGCCCCGAAATTGCCAATAAATGCTGGATACCCAAGTTCTGAAATTGTTGCTGTGTTATGTCATCGAGTAGACTTTCATCCCCTGTCAACAATGCTAGCAATAGACCACGATGCCGTAATGGCGATTGCATCAACCAGTTCCGACAATTCAGGCGCTTTTGCTCAATCCATAATCGTGATGCCTGCAAAAATCCCCGATGTCGCTGAACAAATGAAGTTGAACTTTGTGTTAGGGCTTGTGATTTGTTCAACAATTCAAATTGTTTAACCTGAAAACTTGCCATCAGATTTTGCTGAAGAAACCATTTTTCCTGATCAAATCCACCTTTAATCGCATAGCCGTGTGCAGGTCGCACCTGTCCAGTCACTCGATAATACTGTCCCAGTTGCAATTCAGGTTGTTTTGCTGGAATTCGAGCAAACCAATGCACCATCTGCTGATGCGAGGCGTCCCAGACCTGAAGTATTTGCTGCTTATTGTCTTTGTTTAATACACTCATCCGATCAACATAAACCACTACCTCAGCCTGATGTACCTGTGTTTGCCTTAGGCTTAGGCGCTGCTGAAGTTGATGATCCGCAAATGATATTGCTACGAAAAAGGCAGCCAGAGCGATCAATATATGAATCAGAATTTGACTGTTTTTAAGTTGTAAAAAATACTGTTTTGCATAGCCAATCAACAAGGCTATTCCCAGTAGAATAAAACTACACAATACTGACCAACGACTTACATAATGAGCTTGGGGCAAACCTAAAGTACAGATTCCAATTACCCATGCCAAAAAAATTAAGTTCCATTTCATTGTTTCTAATAAACTGTTTTTGTTATCTATAAAATGCATTAAAGCCCACATTATGGGCTTTAACAAGGAATTTTAGAGGATGTAACCCAATAAATTTATGGAGTTTTCCATAAACCATCCTGCATATGCATAATCTTGTCCGCAGTCTGGGCTAGCTGTTCATCATGTGTCACAATCAGCATGGCCATATTGAATTCCTTTTTCAAATCATTCAGCAATTCAAAAATAGTCATTGCCGTTTGTCGATCCAGATTTCCTGTCGGCTCATCGGCTAACATGACTTTAGGATTGGTCACCAAAGCACGTGCCAATGCAACACGCTGACGTTCACCGCCAGAAAGTTCACCAGGTTTGTGAGTTAGGCGATGTGATAATCCAACTCGTTCCAGTAAATACTCCGCTTTTTTCTTGACTTCACTAAATTGACTGCCTTTACGTAACATAAGCGGCATAGCCACGTTTTCAAGCGCGCTAAATTCAGGTAATAAGTGGTGAAATTGGTAAACAAAACCCAAATGTAAGTTGCGTAAATCACCACGAGTGGTTTCACTCAATGTGTCAAAACGCTGTCCACATAAAAATACTTCACCGCTAGATGGTCGGTCTAAACCACCTAAAACATGCAACAAGGTACTTTTACCCGAACCACTCGCCCCGACAATCGAAATACACTGCCCTGCTTCAACTTGTAGAGATAAGCCTTTAAGCACATCAACATCGGTCTTGCCATCAGTAAAGGTTTTTCTGATTTGCTTCGCTTCCAAAACCACATTACTCATAACGCAATGCCTCCGCAGGCTGGATTTTCGCAGCACGCAGCGCTGGATAAATGGTTGCCAAGAAACTTAAAACTAATGACACTACCACGATGACCGCAACATCTTGCCATCTTAAATAAGAAGGCAAATAGTTAATAAAGTAAGCATCAAACAAATGCCAGCCAAGGCGAGTATTCAACCAGTCGATCACGGTACTAATACTCGATGCCAGAATAACCCCCAAGACTGCGCCCGAGAATGTTCCAATCACACCAATAATTGTACCCTGTACCATAAAAATACGGGTAATCGTGGCAGGTGAAGCACCTAGTGTACGTAAAATGGCAATATCAGCTTTTTTGTCGGTCACGACCATAACCAGAGAAGAGACAATATTGAACGCAGCAACCAGAACAATCAAAAACAATAGCAGGCTCACCATGGATTTCTCCATCTGAATTGCGCTAAACAAATTACCATGCGTATATGTCCAGTCAGAGCTATAAAAGCCACTTGGCAACTGTTTCACAATATCTTGAGCAACTTGTGGTGCAAGGAAAATATTGTCTAGTTTTATCCGAATACCCTGAGCGCCATCAGGCAAGCGCAACAAGGTTGCCGCATCATTCAGGGCGATATAACCCATCATTGAGTCAACTTCAGCACCAATACTAAAAATTCCGACAATCTTAAAGCGCTTGAAACGTGGAACCACACCCGCAGGCGATGGTGTCGCTTCAGGCAAAACCAGAGTCACACTGTCATTTAAACCTAAGCCCAGAGCATCGGTCATCTGTTTGCCAAGAACAATCCCGAAACTACCTTTTTTCAGGTTATCAATGCTTCCTGCAACCATATGATCTTGAATAATAGAAACATTCTTTTCATACTGTGGTTCAATACCATTGACCATCAGACCTGACACCTGCCCCTGTGCGGTCAGCATTCCTTGTAACTGAGTAAAAGGAGCTACACCTTTAACATGTTCATGTTGAGCAATTTTTTTAGCTAAATCTGGCCAATCTGTAATGATTTCCGTTGAAGATACACTGGCTTGAGGTATCATACCTAAAACACGATTTTTTAATTCACGGTCAAAACCATTCATCACTGACAATACGGTAATCAGTACAGCGACTCCAAGCGTCAGACCGATCATGGAAACCAGTGCAATAAAAGAAATAAAATGATTACTGCGACGTGCGCGAGTATATCTCAGACCAATGTACAGCGAGATTGGTTTAAACATACGACCTAAATCCGAGGTATTTTATGGGAAAATTACAGCATCAATACGAACAAATTGAAAGGCGGGTCATGTCTCGTATGGACGCTGCCTTAAGATTTAACTATCAAGTCATTTCAGAAGAAATGGCTCTAAAAGACCCCTATGACCCTCACTTTGTTTTGCCACGCTATTTTCTACTACTTACTGAACTAGATCAATTTGATCAGGTTCTTCACAACGAATTAAAACAATTAAATGAAAAAGATCAACAAATTGCCAAAATCTTATCCTTATTCAACCAAAAATTAAACCTTATAACAGGCACAATGTATGATTCTATTGTACAAAGCATGTTACCAACCCCTGAACAAATTAACTTATCCGAAGATGGCTTAAGTTTTTTTACTGAACATGCGATTAGCAAAGATAGCTACATTCATGTCACCTTAAGCCACCCAGATAACTTTTTCCACATTGCCGCGATTGCACAGGTTGTCTACGAACAATACGATGCAACGAATCATTATCGTATTGGCTGTTACTTTATTTCCTTGCACCCACATGACCGCGAAAAAATTGCAGAATGCCTTGAAAATCAGGCTATAGACACACCATAAGCTTACATTTTTCGAAAACGCTTTTGCCACTTTTGCTGAAGCTGTAAATCGCGAAAAAAATAGATCAACAACCCAATAACCAGCACACAAGCACCTAAAATCACTTGTGTTCCCAAAGTTTCATGATTAAATACTGCACCGATCAGCAATGCCAATAACGGCGTCATCACATTGGTTAAAGACAACGTTGTGGGTTGAATATTCTGCACCAGTTTAAAATAACAGAACATTGCCAGTAATGATGCCACCACGACCGTATAAGCAAGTGCCAGCAACGATTTCAGATTTGGCACATGTGTTGGAAAATGAGACCAGATAAAAGGCAACATCAGCACAGCCACAAAACTTGATATCAAAATGGAGCCAGTTGCCTGTGCCATTGGGTGAAGTGGTGCTCGAATTTTCTTCACCCAAAAAATTGACAATGCATAGTTAAAAACGCTCATCAACATCAAGATAATACCGAATGGCTGTATATGCTGCTGCCCTGCAAAGCAAATCATACCCAAACCAGACAATGCGACCAGCATGCCACACCACTGTGCAAAATGCAGGTATTGTTTAAACCATGCCCAGCCCATCAAGCCAGCCATAATCGGTGTTAAACCAAACATCAGGGCAATAATTCCCGAGCTCAAATACTGGGTAGCCACATAGGTAAAAATTTGCGAGCCGATAAAACTAAATGAACCTGCAATATAGCTATGCACCGATTGCCAATTAAACGGCAATCGTATTTTAAAGATCCAAAGTAAACTACAAGCAATCGGTAATGCCAAAAAGAAACGAAATGCCAGTGCCCAAAACAAATTGAGGTCTTTCACACTCCAGACAATCGCTAACGGCGTTGTTGCCCAGATCAAGATTAAAAGCATATAGGTAAATGCCAATTGCGATTGTACTTTTGGCATCTTTTAACTCGTTTTGGTGACGCGAATCTGGCGCTGAATGGTCTGATCTAACGCACTGGAAAACTCCCGCTTATCGCGCTCATTCAGTGGTTTTGGACCGCCCGTTTGCACACCTGCACCACGCAAGGTATCCATATAATCACGTAAATGTAGGCGCGCCTTAATATTGGCTGTGGTAAAAACCTCGCCACGTGGGTGAATCGCAACGCCACCTTTTTCAATGACCTGAGCTGCTAGTGGAATATCTTGAGTAATCACAACATCATGCGCAGCCATTTGCTTCACGATTTCCTGATCGGCTTGGTCTGCGCCACTCAACACCTGCAAGGATTTAATACGTACCGATGGGCTGATTCCCAAAGGTTGGTTCGCAACAAAAATGACTTCCAGCAAATAGCGATCCGAAGCTCTAAAAATAATTTCACGCAAAATTTTAGGCAATGCATCTGCATCAACCCAAAGTTTAAAATTAGCCACAATAATTCACAATCTATTCAGTTCTACGATAGTTTAACAAATTACACATGACACTGCTGTGATGTGTTGACCTTTCGGTCTATTTCCGATTTTTTGTGCAGATAGACACATAAATTTTACGTAATCAATAAAAAATCATGGCGATGACTTGAAAAATAATAAGTTACCCTCGATAAATATAAGCAGACCTACTGCAATTGTGCTTATGAATATGCAAAATAACCGACCAGATACCATTACTGTCGATGACCAAAACTTTGGAAGCCATATTGAGCATTGGAGTTTGCTCACAGATGACCCAGCACAAACCGTTCCTCGGTGGTTAGGTCAAGCACTTGATGCACCTGTCATGCCAATGGGTTTGTGTTCCAATGAAGAAGAGATGGATAACAATACATGGCTGATTCAAGGGCCAAATCATGCGACAATTCAATTTTCCCAAGTCGTTGCTGTTGAAAATAACAAACCTAAATGTGTCAAAACTGCTTTCCCGATTTTTGAAAGCCCCTATAAAACTACAGCAAAAATTGAGCGTGTCATTTGCTGTAAATCTAACACACAGGCAGTATTGCGCTTAAATATTGGACAAAATGCAACAGTATATGCATTTGATAATCTTTATAGCGTCAACCACGAGCATTACGTAAAAGATCAAAATTATTGCGTACACTTAAATGCGTGGGCATATGAACTTGAACAAGTCAATGAACACGAGCAAATTATTGTCGATGACCCTGCATCAATTAAGCATCATCGTGCCTTAAATGATATTTTGGCAGAACATAATGGTGTTGCACCAAGCAATTTGCAGGAACTGATCGATGCATGGCAACCTAAAACTGAGGATGACCAAGCACCTGTCACCGTAGATTTTTCAAAAATGGTGGCTTACCTATATGGTGAGACAGCAGGGCAAGAAGATGAAGCATGGTTTCAAGGCAAAATTGTCGGTAAAACAAATGCAACATGTATGAACGAAGATTATGTTCTATACGATGTCACTTTATTGCTTGAAGATAATGAAGAAGCCACATTAATTCGAATCGCAAGCCGTAATCCTGAATATATGAATTTCGAAATTGGGCAATATATTCGAGGCAACATATGGATTCAGGCGAATATTTATGCTAAAACTAAAAAGTAATATACTATAGGGTATGGCCTAAAATAATTTAGGCTGCAGTCTTATGAAAATTACACAACAACAGACCTCAAATATGCTGCAACAACATAGCCAACCCAGATTCAAGATTGATTTTGGTGCAGTTTGTTTTTTTCTACTTGGTATGTTCTTGCTTGGTTTTTTTCTACATCAGATTACCTAAATAAAAAAACCTCATCATATTGATGAGGTTTTTTTTGGCTTACCGTTTAACTTAACCGTGACGTTTTGCAAAGTCATCCATAAAACTAACCAATGCCTGTACACCTTCAAATGGTACAGCATTGTAAATGCTGGCACGCATACCACCCACGGAACGGTGACCTGCCAAGTTTAACAAATGATTGGCTTCAGCTTCTTGCAAGAATAGTTTATCCAAATCGCTATCTGCCAAAGTAAATGGCACATTCATCAATGAACGGTTTGCTTTCGCAATCGGGTTATTATAAAAATCACTAGAATCGATGTAACCGTAGAGCAACTCAGCTTTTTTCAAGTTAATTTGATGCATTGCTGGTACACCACCATGTTCAAGTAACCACTCAAACACCAAACCAGACAAATACCATGCATAAGTTGCAGGTGTATTCACCATAGAGTCATTTTTAGCTTGAGCTGAATATTTCAACAAACTTGGAATTTCAGGTTTTGCCTGATCCAGCAAATCTTCACGGACAATCACAAGAGTCAAACCTGCAGGGCCGATATTTTTCTGTGCGCCAGCATAGATCAAACCAAATTTGCTGACATCAATCGGCGCAGACAAAATGCTTGAAGACAAATCAGCAACCAATGGGGCTTGAGTTTCAGGAATATGATCGAACTGTAAGCCACCAATTGTTTCATTTTCACAATAGTGCACATAAGCCGCATTGTCAGAAAACTGCCAAGTTGCAGGGTCAGTAATTGCAGTTTTTCCATCAATTTGTGTGCCTGCTTCAATCACATGCACATTGCCATAACGCTGAGCTTCTTTAATGGCTTTTTCAGACCAAATGCCTGTATGAATATAATCGGCTTGGCTATTTTTACCCAGTAAATTCAACGGAATCGCTGAAAATTGTAATGTTGCACCACCTTGCAGGAACAAGACTTTATAATTTTCAGGAATATTCATGAGCTTGCGTAAATCAGCTTCAGCTTTTTCCGCAACCGCTACATAATCTTTACTACGGTGGCTCATTTCCATGATGGAAACGCCCTTACCATGCCAATCTAGTAGCTCGCTTTGAGCTTGTTCTAAAACAGCGGTTGGTAATGCTGCAGGACCAGCACAGAAATTGTACGCGCGCATGATTTCTTCCTTCATGAAGTAAATACAATAAAATGTGATGGCATTTAACCACAGAATGCCAAATGATGCAGTAATTTCCTCAGTTAATATTTCTATTTAGAGCAAACATCTGCTGTAATTTTTTAGTGCGAGCAGATGTAAATATATGTAAGATTTGACTTATTTTTTATTCATAAAAAAAGCCATACTTAAATGTATGGCTTTTTGAATCTTGGCTCTCCCACCTGGGATCGAACCAGGGACCTGCGGATTAACAGTCCGTCGCTCTACCGACTGAGCTATGGGAGAATCTAGAAGAGAATTCTAGAGATAAAACATGATACAGTCAAGAATTCTTATTTAAAAATATATATAAATCAATTAGGTGTTCTAAAAATAAGCAACAATTAAAGATTTAAACAGCTAAAAAAGGAGCCTTTATAGGAATAGCAATCCATAGATTGATGCAAATAAAAAACTGAGCCTAAATAAAGAGCATTACTGGCAAAATGTTTTAGCATAAAAAGTACATAAAATTTTGTTTACTCCCTGCTCTTCATTCATCCAATTTTTTCACGCTATAAAATGAAAGTAATATAAAAAAAGTATGAATTAGCCACATAAACGTAATATAAAAAAAGTATGGGTTGATTCCATACAAGAATAACTGTTAAAGAAGCTAGAAAAATAGTTGTAAAATTGATCAGGAATTATATTTTCAGAGATAGCATTTATCTTAAAAACACACAACGCCCAATGAAATTCATTAGGCGCTTCTATTTTAGGAGAAACATTAACATCATAATTGATCAAGAAGCTTCTTTATATAAACGTCCACCTGGGATCTGACTAAAATAGGCTTTCAAAGCTTCAATACAACGCTGGGTTTTCACTGAACGCTGTGCTAGCGGTGCAGCGACTGCATACAAGGTATAACTTGGTAATTTCCAGTCAGGTAAAACCTCGATCAACTCACCATTCATCAGCTCTTTTTGCACATCTAAATACAATACTCGAGCCAAACCCAAACCATTTTTACATAAGGCTTTGACTACACAAATATTATTACTACTCATTCGTGCTTTCATTTCCAGTTCAACACGTTGATCCGACAAATTGTGCTGAAAGAAAAACCGATGCCAATGCTGCATGCTATACACAGGCAAAATATTATGCTGTTTCAAATCTTCAGGAATATTGATTGACGCTGTTTGATTGAGATAATCTGCTGACGCCACCAACACTTGTTCGACCCGAGCCAAAGGAATGGTGTCGAAAGTCGTTTCTTCAATTTTTGGTGCCATACGCAAAGCGATATCAATATTATTTTTTTGTAAATCAATAAATTGAGTATCAACATCAAACTTTACGCTCAAACCGCGGTGTGCAAACAACCACTGAGATAGCGCTGGAATAATATGATTTGCGGCTAACTCAGGTGTTGTTGCGATGTGTAATTCACCAATCAGATCATCACGTAACTCATTCATACGAATCTTGCCACGTTCAGCTGCTGCGAGCATCTCTTTACAACTCTGATAAAATACCTGACCTTCTTCAGTCAAACTAAGTTTTCGAGTTGATCGATATAGCAGGATTGCATCCATCTCCTGCTCTAAAGAGCGAATTTGCTGACTGACAGCACTCGTAGTAATTCCCAACTCTCGGGCAGCACCACTAAAAGAGTTCTGTTTGACAACACAAGCAAACACTCCCATTGCTCGAAGTTGATCTAACATTACCTTCCCTCGGTATAAAAAAGCGTGATCTAATCATAATACGCCTGAATACCTGAAGAGAATTCAACTTTTGCATTAAGCTTTATGAATTTTTTGCAATGAGTTGCATTGGATCAATCGGTTTTCCGTCTGAGCGAATCTGAAATTCCAGCATCACACGGTCTGCTCCTGTTGAACCCATTTCGGCAATTTTCTGCCCTGCAGATACAGTCTGACCACTCTTAACCAGCATTTTGCTATTATGCGCATAAGCACTGATATAGCCATTGCTATGCCGAATTAAAATCAAATTCCCAAATTCTTTCAAACCGTTATCTGCATAAACAACTTGTCCCGCTGCGGTTGCAACGACAGGATCACCTTGCTGTCCACCAAAACGCACGCCTTTAATATTATTGGCAAGATTATAATTTTGAATAATTGGGTTCTGAGATGGAAGTATCCATTGCAAACCATTATTTACAGGGACTGGTGCAGTCTGAGTTTGTGTACGCGTTGCGGTTGGTGCTGCGACTAAAGTTGTAGTCGATGGCATAGGTAGTTCACGGCGCTGCACTCTTGGTGCAGTTTGCTGTGATATTCGGCTATTGGTGTGTGCCATCACTGGTGATGTTGTTGTGGAAGATGGCGCTGAGCCTTTTAATTTAAGTGACTGATGCACATAAATTGTATAAGGCGGTGCAATCCCATTCAAACGTGCGACTGTCACATAGTCTAATCCATAACGCGCCGCAATTCCGCTTAAGGTATCCCCAGAACGTACCGTATAGTAATTTGGGGCTGTAGCATGACTGTAGCGCGTTGCCTGAACCTGCGGTTTAGAGGCACATCCTGTAAATGCAACCATTGAAAATGCAGCGACAGATAAAAATAGTGGTTTCAACCACGTTGTTTGTTTTTGTTTTTTAACAAAATACTGTTGCAACACCTGCATCAACTTTCCTCTCTATCAAAGAAAATGTTCTATTCATGGGCTAAGATTACCAAAAAAAATTTGTGACACACCGAATTGATCCGATTTGTCACAAAGTCTCAACACAGCAGCACCAAGAAACCTCTTCACTTTAGACAAGCTGTTCGTGTAAATGCTGCAAGATTTGATAATTGGTTGCATCCATCTGAATAGGCGTGATGCTGACATAGCCATGATTGACTGCATAAAAATCGGATTGCAAATGATGTTCAGTTTTAGCAGGTTCAGCGACAGCTTCTCCTGAAAGGCCGATCCAGTACACCTGACGTCCACGCGGATCAACATGACTGCTAATCGGCTTAGATTGACGGCGACGCCCCTGATAAGTCACCAAAGCCCCTTTGAGTTCTGGCACATCGGGAATATTAATATTTAAAATATGTCGCTCAGGCAACTGAGGCAATCCTTGAGCAATAAAATCATGCACCCACTGTGCTGCCACCTGATAATCCTGTGCAGACTGGTAATTACGTACATGCGCACCAGACAATGACACTGCAATTGCAGGATGTGTTGTTAAACGTCCTTCAAATGCAGCCCCCACCGTACCAGAATAGAGCACATCATCACCCAAGTTAGCGCCACTATTAATACCGCTCACCACCAAATCAAACTCAACATCAAACAAACCATTCACTGCCAAGTAAACACAGTCTGCAGGCGTGCCATTGACCGCCCAAACATCAGGCATAATTTCAATAGGACATAGTGGGCGATCAAGCGTCAGTGCACTAGAAAATCCACTACGTTCAGATTCTGGTGCGACAATCACGACCCGACCTAAAGGCTTTAACGCTTGTGCTAAGGCTTGTATCCCTGGTGCAAATACACCATCATCATTGGCAATTAAAATATTCACAAAAAAACTCTTAGAAAAAAACTACTTGCTGATTTAAGCCTAGAAGTATATATATTGGCGCAATCGAATCCACTAAAAATTTGTGTGCAATATGATCTATTTTGCAAAACGTCTTTTCTGTGCAACTTTTACCTTGAGTATGATGTTATCTGCATCAGCAAATTCTGATTTCAGTCTAGAAGAACAAGAGAGCCTCACCAAAGGAGACCTCGCTTCTTTGCAGGTTTTATCGGAGCTATGTCATCAGGTCATCGGCAAACATCCACAATTTCAGCAAAATATGCAACGTTTGATCGACCAAAACCAGCATATTCTATCGCGCTCAAGATCTCTGCAAGAACTACCGCAAGATCACGAATATCAATCCTTGCTTGCAGAAAGCAAAAGTAATAGTCAGGAAATGAGCCAATCTGAATTAAAAGCGGCATGTGAAGAAGTGCTGAATGCCCAATAAGTACAAATTTTATTCATTTTACAAATTAAATTTAACTCACTGTTTTTATTTTAAAAAAATGAGTAAAAATACAGCTTTAATACAGTTTTCCTGCTGTTATTTTTGTTAAAAACAGGTAATCTTTGTACACTGTTTTAGTAATGATATTTAGCTCATGATCAAGTCGATTACACATAAATTAATAATTGGTTTACTTTGTGGTTCAAGCTTAGGCATCTCACTGGCTTATGCTGAAACGCCTACAGAAAAAATTGAAGTTACATCTGAACACAACGAAACAACCCCGGAAGAACTGGCTGCAATCGTTGTTCTATCTCAGCTATGCACAAGTTACGGTTTCAATAAAGACCCGAACTATCAGACAGGTTATGCAGCACTGGTCAAAGAAAACATGCCAGATGAAAAAGACCCTGTACAGGCATTAGAACAACGCGCTAAACAGAAAGATTTCCAAAAATATATTATTGAAGCGCAAAACGATGCCAAAAAGGCTGGTGAACAACAAAACAAAGATATTTGCGGTGAAATTTCGACCTTAAATAAAGATTCTTAATTTCGTTACAATACTCATCGAAATAAGCAAAGCTCGTGTCTAGAAGTCCACTTGGCTTTATCCTAAAATGCTAGACTTTGTTTGCCGCTACAACCACTGGAATATACAGAATGAGCCGAAAAAGTGCCTTTGCTGCCCTACTACTTTTACCATCCTTCTCATATGCAGCAACAGTCTTATCTTCGCCACCAGATTTAAATAATAAATCGTATGTGTTAATGGATTACGAAACGGGACAAGTGCTTGCTGCGAAGAATGAAAATGAAAAGCTAGCGCCTGCTTCCATGACCAAAATGATGACCAGCTACATCATTGAACAAAAATTACTTAAAGGTCAGCTCACCGAAGGTGAAAAAGTTCGCATGAACGAATCAGCATGGTGTCGAGGCAGCAGCACCGAATCATGTATGTATGTTCCTTTAAATGGCACGGCAACTGTGCTTGAAATGTTACGTGGTATTATTATTCAGTCAGGTAATGATGCCTCTAAAGCCATGGCTGAGCACATTGCGGGTAATGAAGGCACATTTGCCTATATGATGAACCAAGAAGCCAAACGCATTGGCATGAACAACACTCACTTCATGAATGCTACAGGTCTTCCTGCCGATGGTCATTACTCTAGTGCAAAAGATATGGCAATATTGGCACAGCACATTATTCATGATAGTGCCAAATATTACCCAATTTACTCAGAAAAAGCATTTGCGTTTAATGGTATTAAGCAAGGTAACCGTAACCCGCTGTTATATACAGACCCAAGTGTTGATGGTTTAAAAACAGGCCATACAGATGAAGCGGGTTACTGTTTGACGACATCAAGTAAACGTGGCCCAATGCGCTTAATCTCGGTGATTTTTGGTACACCAAGCGTCAACGAACGTGCATCACAAACTCGAGCATTATTGGCTTGGGGCTTTGCAAACTATGAAACTGTAAAAGTACAACCTGCCAATCAACCCCTTAAAAATGTTCGCGTCTGGTATGGCACAGAAAATGAAGTACCTGCAGGTTTAGCTGAAGACTTCAATGTAACTATGCCAAAAGGTCAGGCAAGTGCGATTAAAACCAGCTTACAGATTTCTTCTGAAGTCAATGCACCGCTTAAACAAGGTCAAACCATCGGTAAGTTAGTCGCAACTTTAGATGGCAAAGTCATTGCTGAAAAGCCTGTTGTCGCACTTAAAGCAGTCAATGAAGCAGGTTTCTTCTCTCGTTTGGTTGACCATATCAAACAATTCTTTAGCAAATTGTTCTAATTAAAAATATAACCTCAACAGAAGCATCCATGACATGATTATGGATGCTTTTTTTATTTTATACTCAAGCCTATTTCAAACACCGCCAGTCTACATGATGAATAATATCCGCCCCTATTTAGAACATACCCCTCAGGTTGATGACAGTTGTTATATTGATGCCATGTCAGTTGTGATTGGCGATGTACAACTTGCAGAAAATGTTTCGGTTTGGCCATTTGCCGTCATTCGTGGCGATGTCAACTCCATTCAAATTGGTAAAAACAGTAATGTGCAAGACCACTGCATGCTACATGTTAGCCATAAAAAACCAAGCAAGCCAAATGGTTCCCCATTGATTATCGGTGAAGATGTCACCATTGGACATCATGTGACATTACATGGTTGTGCCATTGGAAATCGGGTTCTGGTCGGCATCAATACTGTCATTCTTGATGATGTGATAATTGAAGACGATGTGATGATTGGTGCAGGCAGTCTAGTACCGCCACGCAAGCGCTTGGAAAGTAGTTATTTATATGTGGGTAGCCCAATCCAAAAGGTTAGACTGCTCACTGATGAAGAAAAAGCGTTCTTAGCTTACTCAGCTCGGCATTATGTGAAAGTGGCTGGTCATCATAAACAGAATCAATAGAAGCTAGGTGCATGAGACAATTCATCCAGAGCAGAATGCCTCTAGACGTCAACTGAAAGCAGAAGACTTCTTCATGTGGTTAATCACCAATGGGCTAGAGATAAAATAAGGAGGATATAAATCACAATATCCTCCCCTTATAACCAAATAGATAAGCTTCACTTAAAAATACAGCCGCTCAATTAAATTGCGATTTATCTTCTGCTGATTTTACAATTCATTTTTTTACGAACGCAGGCTAAAGTATTTAGCTCCAGATTGTTTTCAATGTGGCTCAACTTCGTTAAAAATATCTTCATATAATCAATATAAAACACTGATTTACAAATAATTTTTAAGAATATAATCCCTAATTTATATTTTTTAATTTTTCAAAAATCTTCGACAATAAAAGTTGATTTAACATCAAATACATTGTATAAAAAACAATCAACCCCGAATTACAATAATGTTATAAAGAGGTAGTAAAATGAAAATATTTAAATCTACAGCAGTGTCAGTATGTCTTGCGATTGTTGGTCTGGGTTCATCTGCGACTACATTAGCAAATAACAATTTTAGTGGTCCCTATATTGGTGTTGAAACTGCTTATATTCATGCTAATGATAAGGGAAAAGAATATGATGCAAATGGACTCAATGGTTATACTCAGAATTTAAAACCAGATGGTATGGGTGTAGGCATATTAGGAGGTTATAACTGGGCACTAGGTTCCAAAGCAATTGCCGGTCTGGAAGTTGGATATGATCACTATCGCGAAGCTGACGCGATTAGCGGTCAAAATTTTAATGGATCTTTAGACTGTGCTGTCACTTCATGTGAATTCAAAACGGATATTAAACAATCGTTGTCAGCTGTAGGTCGTTTGGGCTATTTAGTCACTAATAACATGTTAGTATATGGCTTATTTGGCTACTCAAGCGCAGAAATCCAACGTTCTCTTAATGTGGTTGGAGAGGGAAATACCTCTTCAGAAACCCATAAAAAATGGCAAGATGGCTGGGTCGCAGGCGCTGGGGTTGAGTACCTAGCCTCCAAAAATGTTTCTGTAAAACTCGAGTATCGTTATACCGACCTTGGCAATGCCAAATACCGTGCTGCAGCGTGGGGTGGAGGATATACAGAGAAATTTGATTATACCCAAGATCAAGTTCTACTCGGTGTAAACTACAGATTCTAATGATGTAATTAGAATTTAATCCATTACTTATCTATAGGCACTTAAAAAATTGATCTAAGTGCCTATTGTTTACGCTAAACACAAATCCAGCATAGCAACTGATTAATCACCTGAAGATTATTTATGGCTAACTCAATAAATATTATAAAAACATTTTTGAGAATTAAATTTTACTCACTCCTTGTACACAGTTAAGTTCAAATCGTTTCAAAAATTCGAATTGAAAATCATAGCCAGATGGATGAAGTATAAGAGGCGCCCAATCTAAAAATTTTTTAAAAATTATCGCAAACTCGAAGTCATCTCGACATAGCCATTCTCCACTAAATTTTGTAGAATACACCTTTTAAATCATGGTGCTTTTTATGACAGCTTGGGCAGCACATGTCACGGTTGCAACCGTTGTTGAAAAAAACGGTAAATTTCTGTTTGTTGAAGAACATTCGGAAGGGTTTACCCATCCTGTGTTTAACCAACCTGCAGGACATGTCGAAGCTGGCGAAACTTTAGTTGAAGCGGCCATTCGTGAAACACGCGAAGAAACGGGGCATGATATCCAAATCGATCATTTATTAGGCATTTATACCTATACTCCCCCAATGTTCCCAGATCGTACCTATTTTCGTTTCTGTTTTTTAGCACACATCGTCGAAGAGCATCCGCATGCCAAGCTCGATACAGGCATTATTCAAGCGACATGGCTATCTTTTGATGAATTGCAAAATTCTGGGCGCGCGCGCAGCCCTTTAGTCATTCAAGCGATTCAAGATAGTTTAACAGGTCATAAATATCCTTTATCCATGATTCATGAACACCCCTTCTCTCCCAATCTAACTTCAAATTTGGATGCCTAGTCCTATGCAACAACGTGTCATCGTCGGTATGTCTGGTGGTGTAGATTCTTCTGTTTCTGCTGCTTTACTTCTTCAACAAGGTTATCAGGTCGAAGGCTTGTTCATGAAGAACTGGGAAGAAGATGACGGAACAGAATACTGTACGGCACTTGAAGACCTTGCAGATGCCCAAGCCGTTGCAGATAAACTCGGTATTAAATTGCATACTGCAAACTTTGCCATGGAATATTGGGATCGTGTCTTTGAGCATTTCCTTGCCGAATATGCTGCAGGTCGTACCCCTAACCCAGATATTTTGTGTAATAAAGAAATTAAGTTCCGTGCATTTTTAGACCACGCCATCACTTTGGGCGCAGATTTTATTGCTACAGGTCATTATACTCGCCGTGGCGAAACTCAATACAACAGCAAAGGTGAAGCATATGCACCGTTGCTCCGTGGAGTTGACCAAAATAAAGACCAAAGTTATTTCCTGCATGCTGTTCATGGGCGCGAAATTAATAAAACTTTATTTCCAGTTGGTGAAATTGAGAAACCTCAAGTTCGCAAAATTGCCGCTGAACTTGACTTGGCAACCGCGAAGAAAAAAGATTCTACAGGGATTTGCTTTATTGGCGAGCGTCGTTTTAATGACTTCTTAAAACAGTATTTACCTGCACAACCTGGAAAAATTGTGCTGGAAAATGGTCAGGAAGTTGGTGAACATCACGGCTTAATGTACTATACACTGGGTCAACGTGGTGGGATTGGTCTAGGTGGAATGAAAGATGCACATGAAGGTGCATGGTTTGTTCTGCATAAAGATATAGACGGCAACCGCCTTGTGGTAGGTCAGGGACATGAAAACCCGCTGATGCAAAGTACCACGTTGTGGAGTGAAAAGATTGACTGGGTTGCAGGTGAGCAAGAAATTCCTGCAACTGGCTTACGTTGCACAGCTAAAACCCGTTATCGCCAGTCTGATCAGGCATGTACCATTTTTTATGACTCAAAGCATGAAGGTGTACGCGTAGAGTTTGATCAGCCACAGCGCGCTGTAACGCCAGGTCAAAGTGTTGTGTTTTATATCAATGACAACTGTTTAGGCGGCGGCGTGATTCATCATACCAATGCACCTAAACCTGCTTTTCTTTAGGAATTTTTAGGCATGGTTGATCTTCCCTTTCAACAGCCTCAACAATTAACCGTCCGTCAAAATCGTGTCTTGGCGTTAGCAGGGGTTTTTCAAGCGTCCCAGCTAACCCACATGACCGCAATGATGGGACTGAATAATATAGGCGAAAGTGGCAATTTTTATTTTGAACAATTGATTAAAGCCAGTTTAAATATCAGACCAGCCGAAAGCAATTCTTCACAAACACTCGATTTTTTTGCGCAGCTCACAGATTTATCGTTGGGTTTAAAAATTCTAGAGCAAAGTATCACCCAGCCTTTTACTCCGACGCCTAAAAGCAAGATTCCTAAACTTGCGACAGCCAAGCTACCAATGACCTATGCCATGTCATTATTACAGCTTGAAAAGAAAGTTTACCGTAACCATGATTTTGTCCAGAAAATTTCAAAGTCCCAGCAACAAATTCTTAAACAGCTTTCCTTTTTTGACCAGAATTATTTACATCCCAGCATTTTAGCTAACCTTGCACAAACCTATGTGGAAACCGCAGGGCAAATCAACCCGCGCATTTTAGTTCGTGGCAATGCTGAAGCTTTTAAAGATACCCAACATACCAACCGAATCCGTGCTTCGTTATTTACAGGTCTGCAAATGGCGCACCTGTGGCGACAGCTCGGTGGTAGCTCATTGCAGCTAATATTCGGTAAACGCAAACTTTTGCAAGAGATCCAAGCACTTGCACAAATGCAATATGAGCTTGGTCAAATTTAATCCCGTTTTTTGTTTTAGGTGTTTTGCACCACATTGAAGGAAACTTTATGAACGCTTTAACTGCACTCTCACCTTTAGATGGACGTTATGCCAGTAAGTGTGATGCTTTACGTCCTTATTTATCTGAGTTTGGTTTAATTCATGCGCGTGTAACTGTTGAAGTCCGTTGGTTGCAAGCACTTGCAAAACACCCTGAAATTATTGAAGTGAATGAATTCAGTGCGGCAACCAATCAAGCTTTGGATGCGATTGTTACTGATTTTTCAGAAGCAGATGCGCTACGCATTAAAGAAATCGAACGTACCACCAATCACGATGTAAAAGCAGTTGAGTATTTCTTAAAAGAGAAAATCGCACACATCGATGAACTTAAAAATGCAGGCGAATTCATTCACTTTGCATGTACATCTGAAGACATCAACAACTTGTCGCATGCATTGATGTTGAAAAATGGCCGTGACGTTTTAGTTGCTGCCATGCAACAAATCATCGATTCAATCGTTGAATTGGCAGAACAACATGCAGAACAACCAATGTTGTCTCGTACACATGGTCAAACTGCAAGCCCAACGACTTTGGGTAAAGAAATGGCGAACGTAGCTTACCGTTTAGCGCGCCAAATCAAACAATTCAAACAAGTTGAATTGCTTGGCAAAATTAACGGTGCAGTTGGTAACTATAATGCTCACCTTTCTGCTTACCCAGAAATTAACTGGCCTGCTCATTCTCAAGCCTTTGTTGAGTCTTTAGGTTTAACTTTTAACCCTTACACCACTCAGATCGAACCACATGACTACATGGCGGAACTTTTTGATGCGCTACGTCGTTTCAATACTATCTTGATCGATTTTAACCGTGATGTATGGGGTTACATTTCTTTAGGTTTCTTCAAACAACGCTTAAAAGAAGGTGAAGTTGGTTCTTCAACCATGCCACATAAAGTTAACCCAATTGACTTTGAAAACTCTGAAGGTAACTTGGGTATTGCCAATGCAGTATTGGCACACTTGGGCGAAAAATTACCAATCTCTCGTTGGCAGCGTGACTTAACTGACTCGACTGTACTTCGTAACATGGGTGTTGGTTTCGCACAAAGCTTAATCGCATTTGAAGCATGTTCTAAAGGTATTGGTAAACTTGAGTTAAATGCTACACGTATTCTTGAAGATCTTGATCATGCTCAAGAAGTACTTGCTGAACCAATTCAAACTGTAATGCGTCGTTACAACATTGAAAAACCTTACGAAAAATTGAAAGCATTAACTCGTGGTCAGGCAATGACTCGTGAAATGATGGTGAACTTCGTCAAAGGTGATGAACTTGCTCAAGTTCCAAGCGAAGAACGTGCTCGCCTTGCTGAGTTAACACCTGCAACTTATACAGGCAATGCTGCTGAACAGGCAAAACAAATTAAAACGTTAATCAACAAACTTTAAGTTTTAAACGATTTTAGTTCAAAAAAGCGAAGCCTCGGCTTCGCTTTTTCCCTTTATAAGGCAAAATACACAGAATATGCTCGAACAAAAATACACTTTTAAACACGCCATCATATTTACAATACTCGCAGCCACGTTGGTTATTGCGAGTATTCATCCACTTCAATATCCTGATTATCTACTGCATCAGGCGGGCACAGTGTTTATGTTGATTGCTCTGTGCTATTGCTTTAAAAAAATTGGGCTTAATTTTCTGAGTTTTAGTTTCTATATTGGTTTTCTGATTATTCATATAGTCGGAGCGCATTATTTATATTCCTATGTCCCCTACAATGACTGGATCAAACACCTACTAGGTTTTGATTTAAATACCAGTATGCATTGGTCACGCAATATGTATGATCGTTTAGTCCATTTTGCTTATGGCTTTTTGCTATATCCCTTTTTTAAACGCCTATTTCAAGCAACATTCCCTCAAGCCAGCGCATATCAGCTATGTTTTTTAGTTATTCAATTGGTCATGGCGTCTAGCATGCTATATGAACTGATTGAATGGTGGATTGCCATTCATCTTTCTCCTGAAGCTGCCGAAAATTATAATGGACAACAAGGTGATGTTTGGGATGCCCATAAAGACATGCTGCTTGCCACGATTGGCAGCGTAGTATTTGCAGGGATTGATTTAATGTTGACGAAATTCGGTCAAAAGAAAGTATAAGCTAAAAGCAATCCCCATTCAGATGCGATAGACGAATAATATGATCTTATAAAGTCGTACATATCGCCTTGTTCCCTCATCATCTTAATCTCTGATCAAGCTACTTTCTCAATGGCAACTTATTAAGTTCTAGCTCAGGTATACCACACCCTTATTGTTTCATTTTTAGGATATTTAGTTGTATTTAACAGCATTTATCACATTTTATAAAACGCCTAAAATAAGCCATAGACAACATGAAATGTCATGTGGAGACAAAATTATGCAAAGTTATTTACATCGCAGTGAAGAACGTGGGCACGTCAAAGCAGGCTGGCTTGATACTTATCACAGTTTTTCATTTGGTAGTTGGTACAATCCAGACTATATGGGCGTAAGTGTTTTGCGTGTCATCAATGATGATACGATTGCTGCTCACAATGGCTTTGGCACACACCCACACGACAACATGGAAATCTTGACTTGCGTGCTGAAAGGTACAATTAGCCATAAAGATACTATGGGTAATCAGACCCAGATTTCTGCGGGTGAATGGCAACTTATGAGCGCAGGCACAGGTATTCAACACAGTGAAATTAATCAGGGCGATGAAGCTGTACATATGCTGCAAATCTGGATTCATCCGAATGTCCGAAATGCTGAGCCAAACTATCAGCAAATCCAGTGCGATCCACAGCAACAACCCAATCAATGGCACTTGATTGTTGGAAGTCAAAATGCACCGATGGTGATTCGACAAGATGCCGAAGTTAAAGCGGCTTATTTGACAGAAGGCCATCAGCTTGGCGCCCATGCTACACATACACTGAATTATGTACATGTCATTTCTGGGCAAGTCATGATTGGTGAACAATTGGTTGGTGCGGGTGATGCCCTACTTTTTGCAGAAGATGCTCAAGTACAGGCTCTACAAGACACTCAAATGATCTGGTTTGACTTGCCGCAAGCTTGAAGCAAAAAAGTGCCCTAACATCGTTATCACCAGTTAAGGAGATGTTCTATCATCTCCTTAACTTTCTATTTAGCTCAAAGTTAAATTTTTTATCATCTTAAACAGGATAATTTTGTGTTCTGTGACATAAAAAGTAAAATCGAGACAAAGGATACATCTTTACAAGCAAATTCTTTTTCACAAAAATCGGCGAATTTCTTCATTTAAACATTAATCATAAAAACAGCAGTTTTTAGAAAATTTTTTGCCTCAAACAGTCGTAGTCGTAGATAGCATTTCCACGAAATATATAACATCTTAAATCTAAAAAAAGAAAAGCCAGTCAATTACTTAACTGGCTGATAGTATCATGATAAAAGATCTTTAATTATGGACAGTTGAGCTGTTGCAAAGCTGTAACACGCTGCTCAATGCTTGGGTGAGTCTGGAATAAAGCAGCTAGACTAAAGCCTTGTTCCTTACCTTCTGCAATTGCCAAAGCTTTCATTTCTTTCGGCATTTGGTCAGGCATTTCACTTTCCGCCTGTAAACGCAACAAGGCAGAAATCATCGCTTGTTTACCTGCTAAACGCGCACCTGCTTCATCGGCGCGATATTCGCGGTAACGTGAGAACCACATGACAATCGCCGATGCCAAAATACCAAATACGATATCAAGTACCATGCTAATGACCATATAACCAATACCTGGTGCTTCGTCATCTTGACGACCAAATACATTACGGTCAATAAAGTCTCCGACTACACGAGCGAAGAACATGACAAAAGCATTCACGACCCCCTGAATCAGGGATAAAGTCACCATATCACCATTGGCAACGTGACCGATTTCATGCGCCAAAACTGCACGCAATTCATCTTTATTCATACGTTCAAGCAAACCAGTCGATACAGCAACAAGCGCGTCATTTTTGTTCCAACCCGTTGCAAAAGCATTCGACTGATAAGATGGGAAAATACCCACCTCAGGCATACGAATTCCTGAACGCTGTGCAAGGTCTGCGACCGTTTGTAATAACCAAACTTCCGCTTGGCTACGAGGAGCATTTGGATCAATCAATTCTGTACCTGTGGTCTTTTTCGCCATCCACTTCGACATGAAAAGTGAAATCAACGAACCGACCATACCAAATACAAAACAGATCACAAGCAGGTTGCCCAAGTTTAAACCACCTGCACCGTGGTAACTTCCGACACCCAAAACTGACAAAATAAGACCAGCGACAACCAGTACCGCGAGGTTGGTAAGCAAAAACAAACCAATCCGCATCATTAGGAAAATCCTCTTATAATAGAAAAAAACATGATTTATCTATTCAATAAATCATGTCGTTAATATGCGACCTTGTCAGGGAAAATTCAAGAATAAATCCGTGAAAACACATCAAAATCGTGTTTCCAAAATATGTAAGCTTTTAGTTTCTTACTGCAATATCAGTAAATGTTCCATTTGATAGCTGGATAATTTTTCGGCTACTAGCAGTTTTATGAGAAGTAAATACTGGGCTGCTGTTTTTGGTTGCTGTTGAGGTTATCGCAGAAGCAGGCTCACTATCTTTATCCTTAGCAGAATCAATACGAATACCGCTAGCATACAAGTTATTGTAGCGACTCATCACACGGCGTACATAATCCTGCGTTTCGCGAAAAGGAGGAACACCGCCGTATTTATCCACATTGCCTTCGCCAGCATTATAAGCTGCCAGTGCCAAATGTGTATTACCACTATAGCGCTTTAACAATAAACTCAGATATTTTGCACCGCCCAGAATATTCTGCTGCGGATCATAAGGATTGCTGACATTAAAACGTTTTGCCGTTGCAGGCATAAGTTGCATTAAACCTTGTGCTCCAACAGGAGAGCGGGCATTGCTATTAAAACCTGACTCGGTGTGCATGATGGCCTTGATTAAACCTTCGGACAGACCATGCTGCTGTGCGGCATGATGGATCATCTGGTCAAAGGCATCTTTATTTTTACTATAACTTGGCAAAACCGCAGCCTCAGAACCACCCCAGTTGTGATAACTGTGGATGTTACTGTCGGCATAATAAGTCACTTTGACTTTGGTCAAGTGTGGACCGCTTTGCTTACGATTGGTGAGCAACGGCGTGCCATTACGGTCTTCATACGTATAAATTTGCCCAGCATGGGTTACAGAAGCGATCCATAGGCAACTTCCGCAACAATAAAGAGACAGCAGTGCAATTTTGTTTAATATTTTCATTGTTGTGTTTACCAGTGAATGTTCTGTGCAAACAATTGTATTTGATTGTAACAGTAAAACTGTGCATGCCGAGCTTTTTAACAAGCTTAATTTAAAAAATCAAGTCAAATTGTTTCAGTAATCATCAAAAAAAATTTAATTTTTTTTTAAGCTACAGTCCCTTGACATAAATAAACTACTGATAAATAAACAAAATAAAACAAGGTTAAAAAATAACCAATTTGTTTCTAAGCCTTAGTTAACGGACGATCCCTCCTGTCAAGGGTATAGTTATCCACAGTTTTATCCACATTTTTTGTGGAAAACTGTGAATTGCGAAAAAATTCATCAGTTTCGGAATCTGGCTATTGATTTGAATAGTTTAGAAACCTTTTGGAACATTTTGATGACACGAAAAAATATGTGAATAAATTTGTATGTACAGATGCGAAGTACCCTCGAATCGGCTAAAATTGCGCGATATTTTTGCCAAGAGTTTGCTGTCTATGTACTCTCCTGTTGAATCCAATCAAGGGTTTAATTTCAAACCTGAACTTCCAACCAGTTCAGCTTATTACCGTCTTTTGAAAAAACTTCGTCGTCAAGTCGGCCACGCCATTCGTGACTTTAAAATGATCGAGGACGGCGATAAGGTCATGGTTTGTATTTCTGGGGGGAAAGACAGCTATACCCTGCTCGACATTTTGTTGCAGTTTAAGCGCATTGCCCCGATTAATTTTGATGTAGTTGCCGTCAACCTCGATCAGAAGCAACCAGGCTTCCCTGAAGAAGTTTTGCCGCGTTATTTAGAAGAAAATAACATTCCATATTATATTCTTGAAAAAGACACATATAGCATTACCAAACGCCTAACCCCTGAAGGCAAAACTTACTGTGCCGTTTGTTCACGCCTACGTCGTGGTTCATTGTATGGTTTTGCACAAGAAATTGGAGCAACCAAGGTTGCACTCGGCCACCACCGCGATGATATTCTTGCAACATTCTTCCTGAATTTATTTCATGGTGGCAGCCTAAAAGCCATGCCGCCAAAACTATTGTCGTCAGACAAGAAAAATATCCTGATTCGCCCACTGGCATATGTGGAAGAGAAAGACATCATTAAATATGCAGAAATGCGTAAGTTTCCAATCATTCCATGTAATCTGTGCGGTTCGCAGGAAAACCTGCAACGTGCCATGTTGAATGAAATGCTACGTGAATGGGACAAACAGTACCCGAAACGCTTACACAGCATTTTTGGCGCACTACAGAATGTATCGCCATCGCAACTGGCTGACCGTGAACTGTTCGACTTTGAAGCGCTAGATTCACAGCGTGAATTTGACTTTAAAGACCCAGAAGACATGAAAAAACGTCTGGATGTGGTCAATTTGAGCTTTGCAGCGGACTAAAATTAAGATAAACCGCATGAGAAGGCACAACCACGAAAAAGTTGTGCCTCTATTATACTTTCTTACTATTTCTGTGTAATTTGTCTCACTCGTCTACAAAAAAACCATTTTTTTCGACAAGATCATGTTATAACAAGTCGGAGTACGGACGATGTGCAAAAAATGCATATACATCTAGAAATAAACAAATTAGAGGAATAACAATGCCTGCTTTTCTATCGGAAGATTGGTTTTCTACAGTAGAACAACTTACTGCTCAGGCTGGAGACTTGAATTTACCGCCAGCATTAGAAAATCTAGCGATTAATTTTGTCGTCAACCAAACCAGTGGAAATACTGAACTTTCTCTTCATGGTGGGAAAATTCAAAAGGGCTTAGTAGACAACGCTAAAACAACTTTAAATATGGATGCAGAGACCTTGCGTAAAGTGTTTCTTGAATTTGACATGACTGCTGCTATGCAAGCATTTATGACAGGCAAAATAAAAGTTCAAGGTGACATGTCACAACTGATGGCTCTACAAACTGCGCGTCCAAGCCAAGAACAAAAAACACTCTATAAAGAAATTCTTCAGCATACTGCATAATTCAATCTGCAATTGCTACAAAAAGGGAAGCTATTTATATAACTTCCCTTTTTTTGTTAGATATTAATCAACTGCTGATTTTGAATATGCTCTAAATAAGCACGAATGCGGGTTACATATTGCAAAGCTTGAAGATACCGTGCATTACTGGCTTGATGTCGCTGTAAATAAGCATACATGTTCAACCAGTTATTTGGATCTTCTCCCTGTTTCTCCAATTGCTTCTGAATAAAAGTCACTGCACCAGGCCCCATGTTATAGGCAATCAAGGCATACCAGTGACGATCTGGATTAGGGATATATTCATATCTGCTCAAAAGCGAATCGTAATATTTTGCACCGCCTTGAATACTTTGCTCAGGGTCAGTACGGTTTTCAATTCCCATTGCTTTTGCAGTATCACTGGTCAGCATCATTAAACCGCGCACACCTGTTGGTGATACTGAATTCGGTTTTAAATAAGACTCCTGATAGCCCATTGCAGCCAGCATGTGCCAATTCAAATTGTACTGCTCGGCTGCCCGCTCGAAGCTGGCGCGATAAATCGGCATACGCTGCTGCAAATCGCGCTCAATCGTATCCCAAGAGCCTTCATTCACTACATGATGATTGTAAAATGATGCCAAATGCTGAATTGCGCCATTACTTTTGGACTGGCAAATAAAACTACTTGCGGTTTGTGTTAAATGATCTTTAGCATCTTTAAAAACCAAATTTAACTGGGTATCTAGCCCATTTTTCTGCAAAACAGTTGCATCACCACAGCTTGCCGAAAATGACATTAAGCTCTTCTGGTCAATGCTCTGCATATCAGCATTCGTCAATGCAAGGTTAGCTTTGCCTTTAGCCACCCATTTTAGGGCTGTGGCATTACTATCAACAATTTGAAAATTAAGCTGCACATTTAAACTTTGTGCATAGTTACGCATTAAGTCATAGCCGAAACCATGAAAATACTGTCCGTCATTAAAAACAGTTGTTGGGCTTTTTACTGCCACGACCGTCAGTGTATTGCTGCTAATGACCTGAGCATATTGGTTGCTGGCTTTACTGGCATTAATCGCATGTAAAGGTAACATAGCAAGCCCGAAAGCGAGGGCTTTGGTTGGCAAGGAAATTTTGAGATTGTGTAGGCGAAAACGCCTCCTATCTGCCAATGTAGTTGGATTGTGCATGGTGACTCCGCGACAGGGAATTAACTACCCAATGAAATCGAGCAAGCCCAGACTTCAATTAGTTGATCAACGTATGTTTAGGGGGCAGTCATGGCGTCATTAAAAATGACATGAATAGATAAATGAAAACTAAGTCACATAAAAATCAACGACCCAGATTAAAAAATAACCAGCAATAAATAAGAGTTGCGCATAATATCGACATAGAAATTAAAAGTCAAACTTTTAAATCTCTGGCAGGCTAAAATAAATTTGCTCTCCTCTTTGAAAACCTGCTGAATGTTATACGCGAAACAAATGGTGAAACCATGAATAAAATGCTGCTATATGTAAGCAATTCAATACAGATTATTAAAATAATATTTTTTATTTAATGTTTTATTTATCAATAAGATATTCCAACAATATACCAATTCTTCCGACCACTTGGTGTATATACCTGAACCTCATCATCGACAGACTTGCCTAGACATGCTTTTGCCATCGGTGACTGCAACGAAACATAGTCTTTATTGCCATAAATTTCTTCATCACCCACGATACGAAATTTGACCATTTCTTGTTCATCATTCTCTAATTCTACCCAAGCACCAAAATACACCTTGCCTTGCTGCTGAGGATGATATTCAACCTTTTGTGCAACTTCAAAAAGCTTGCTGAGGTAACGAATTCTACGGTCTATTTCCCGTAATTTTCTTTTGTTGTAATGATAATCGGCATTTTCTGAACGATCGCCTAAACTGGCTGCCCATGACACGATTTTAGTAATTTCTGGTCGTTCGTGTCGCAGCAAATGATTCAATTCATCTTGCAAGCGCTGATAGCCTTCAGCAGTTAATAATTTCCGATCCATAACAAATTCCAACTTTCCGAGCATCCGCATTTGTCATGCTCTTTTGACCACAATAACAAACACTGCGTAAGCGGGCATTGTAATCATTGAGATATAAAAATTTAAGCTCAACTGAGCATAATTTTAAATATTTACATACCATCAGTAAGATATGTCTTCATTATGGATATTTTACACGCCCAAGATACCCATCCAAATTGCACTTATTTTAACCACTCAATTGTTTTTACACTAAAATCAGTTGTCAAAGCATATTTTTCCTTATATGATAGCGCACATTGGAAGCGTGGCAGAGCGGTTTAATGCACCGGTCTTGAAAACCGACGAGGGTGTGAGTCCTCCGTGAGTTCGAATCTCACCGCTTCCGCCAAATACTAAAAAGCCCTTACATATTTTGTAAGGGCTTTTTTATTTAAATCGAGAAAATAAAATTTCAAAAATATCAGTAAAAGCCAAATCTAAAAAACTGGGCATGACATAAAACAATATAATATTTATCTTTTAAATTTTTTACTTTCCAATACATAAAAAACTGATTGATTTATTAGAAAATTAATTCAGCATAATATCTGTTTCTAGACTAGAGTTTTATCATCACCTATAACCTCTTTACTCCTCACTTATTTTATTCAGCTATTTCTTTTATAGAAGGAGGCAAAAGATGATGACGCTTTAATAATGTTCGGACCACATTTCTAGATATTCCCAGTAATTCACTGGTTTTAACCTGATTAGAAAATGATGATGAATATGCAGTCGCAATAATCATGCTTTCTAAAGTATTCCATAAATCACCAGAAGAAGATTGGCTCGATGCGTAGATTCTCTTTAACTGAGACTCAATAATCTGATAGGGAGATAATGCCGTATTAATCTCATCATCTGTATGCGTGGCAGGCTGTGCTGAACAATACTCCATATTTTTGAATATCTGATTAAATTTTAAATGCTCAGCCTGAATTAACGTCCCTTCAGTTACCAGCACAGCATAATGTGCAATATTTTCTAGCTCCCTAATATTGCCTGGCCATAAATATGTCAGTAATTGCTGAATTGCAGATGCAGAAATCTGTAATTTATCAGAACGTCTTACCTTAGCTAAATAACGCTGAACAAAATATTCAAACAGCGGTAAAATATCGCCTTTACGCTCCCGTAATGGTTTTAGTTCTAATTGGGCAATATTAATACGAAATAGTAAATCCTGCCGAAATTGCTCGGCTTGTACGGCCTGTTCCAAATCAATATTGGTTGCTGTGACCAATCGAATATCAACAGGAATCGCTTGTCTAGCACCTAATCTGGTGACTTCTTTTTCTTGTAATACTCTGAGTAATTTGACCTGCAAGCATAGTGGCAAATCACCAATTTCATCTAAAAATAATGTACCGCCATGTGCAGCTTCAAACCAGCCTTTACGCTGTTTGATTGCACCAGTAAATGCTCCTGCTTCATGACCAAATAATTCACTCTCAGCCAATTGTTCATTGATGGCACCACAGTTCACCGCAAGGAACGGACCTTTTCTTCCACTTAAACGATGAATATGCTGTGCAACCAGCTCCTTACCTGTTCCCGTTTCACCACGAATTAGAATAGGCGCATCACTGGGCGCAAGGCGTTCAATTAATTTTAATAATGACTGTGAAGCTGGGTCATGAAAGACCAGCGCTTTGGCTCGCACAGTCAAAGGCTGGGTGTGCTCACCCTCCAAAGTAAACACATTTGTGAAAGCAAAATTATTCATTAACCAAGTAAATCCATCGGCTTTATATATTGTGAGTATATTAATACGCTCTTTATTCTTGGCTTATACTTATTTCTACTGCATTTATTCAATATCTTGTTATGCTTCTGGGCAACACAAGTTTAATTTAGGCAGGCCAATCTGACTTGACCTGCTCAAAGAGATTAAAACACTTTTAATAATCGAACATTAATACGATTATTTTCTTTAAAGCCATTTTCAACGGCAAGATCACGCCCATAAGCTAAAATCACATTGGTGCTTGCGGTTGGTGAATATGCTGTCCCAACCCAAAACTTTGTTTGCTGATAACTTTGTGTCTTAATGCCATTTTGCTTGGTATCACCTGCATCAGTATAAGACAGCCCTGCCCGTAGATCTAAGCGATCATTAATAAAATAACGAGTATTGGTTTGCAGTTGATACCCTGTATTCTGTTTTAAAGTTCCTCCACCAACGGCGTCATTATTTTGACCATAAAAAATAATATCGGCAGCCGCATCCCATGCCCATTTATCTGTCAAGCGTTGACTATATGCAGCCTGAAGATCAAGTTTGTAACGGTTCTCACCGAAATTCAAAGAATCATGTTTATCATAATTACCTGTTGGTAAATACAAATAAGGGGTAAGCCCAAAATAAGTCTTATGCTCTGGATTATTGAGCAACCACACAGGGGCAGCCAAAATAATATCTCCGAGTCCACTGGCTGAACCCAATGCAGAAATATCGCCCTTGGCTTTTAATTCACCAAATGGCACTAAAATTTGTGGAGCAACACGTAAACCTGCAATATCGGTATAATGCACAAAACGAGCAATCCCAACATTTGAATCCAGTTTCGGGTTACCTGACAATTTGTCACTTCCTGCATACAGCGCATCGCGACTTGCAGATTGTAAATACAGCAAAGCTAGATTTGTCCCCGCTGGAGCAACATCATAATCACCCGCATCCAAATCTACTGCCTTCGCTTGTGACGCAAAAGCTGCTAATAATATTGCCGTTGTTATTTTCAAATTAAATTTCACTGTTAATAATCCTGAACTCAAAAGTTTATTGTTTAAAATAGTCAGTGACTATTTTGGGTAATCAATCTATTGCAAAGTCGATGCCAAAATTTAAGTTATTGTTTTTTATTATTTTAATTTAAAAAATAAAAATAAATGATGCAAACCAAACAGCCTCAAAGCTAAAAATCAAACAATATGTTTATTTTTAAACATCGTATATTTATTCAAAAATAAAACCCTTCTCTTTTTAATAGAAAAACCCTGTAATATATACAGGGTTGAGCAATAAATTTTTTTCAGAATATTGTGCATCTTCTTGGTTTTTTCTTGAGCAAGCTTGAAATATTGTTCAATAAAACATTATAAGAAAAACAAAAATAGACCGATGAAATAAGCCTAATATTAATAAAGTTATACAGCGGAAGTTGACTGCCCTAGATAAACGTTCTGAATTACACCAGTTTGATAAAGTGCCTGTGTTTTACCAGAGCTGTTGACTTGACCATTTTCAAGCAAATACGCATCATCCGTATACTTGTATGCTAATTCAATATTTTGTTCTGCAACCAAAAAACTGAGTTTCTCCTCTCGGCGTAAACGAGCAATCAGTTCAAAAATCTCATAACTTATTTTTGGCGCAAGCCCCATTGAAGGTTCATCTAACAAAATAAGCCGTGGTTTGGTCATCAACGCCCGACCTATTGCCAGCATTTGCTGTTCACCCCCAGAGGTATAGCCTGCGAGCGTATTCTTTTTTTCTAACAACCTTGGAAAATAACTATAAATTTTATCAAGCTGCTGTTTTAATAACGACGCAGATGCATGATGTAAAAAACCTCCTGTGCGCAGGTTTTCATCTACGGTTAAATTGGCAAATATATGTCGCCCTTCAAGAACTTGCACCAAACCCTTTTTCACAACCTCACTTGGGTTTTGTCCAAGAATTGATTGTCCTTGATAAACAATATCTCCGCGATTGATCTGACCATTTTCAGCATAAACCAGTTGCGATATCGCTTTTAACGTCGTACTTTTGCCAGCCCCATTGGCACCAAGTAATGCAACGATTGCACCCTCTGGAACAGATAGACTAACCTGCCTACCCCCAAACGCCCGCCCCAAAGCAGCCCCGCTACCAGTGCCACAAAACCTGCAACTGCCCAGACCAAAATCCAAATATGATTAAGTTTGATGCCGACTGATTGTGCGGCCAATGGGTCATCTGCCACTGCACGCAGTGCAATACCAAAACGAGTCTTACTAAATAACAAGGACAGGATACCCGTGCAAGGAATTAGCATAGTGTTCACTTATTTCAAGTACATCATGCCATGACCATGTATGCCATAAGCCGAACTGCTTTTGCCGTATTGCAACCTGTTTAGGGTTCTGCTGAGCATGACTCAACAGCAAACTTACAAAATGCTGAAACGATGAATTTGACATACCAAGTCTTTTCCTCCTGATTCATGTGACTCCTTTGCACGCTATTGCACAAGGGAACATAAGCCTTAATCAGGAGGATTTATAACAATTAGTATGCCAAGTATTATTTTATTTAAAATCAATTATTTATTAAAAGTAAAACGCAATATGTTGAGATTACAACAAATACGGTCAAACATAGTGTTGAAAATCAAACAGAATTGCCAAAAATCAACAGTCGCGATAAAAATTTAAGCCTGATTATTCAAATGAAAATTTGATTATTTATTGATTAAGTTATTAGTTTTAGTTCTAAGATGATGCTCAACCTGACTCACAAGCAAAACCTGCATGACAAAGCACAGATGATTTGAAATGTTCAAAAGTATATTTTGCCATTTTTTAGACAAAAAAAAGCCATACTCTGTCAGTAAGGAGTATGGCCAAAATAGGAAACTACAGCAGAATTCCCATATGCATTAGAATAACCATTTAATCTTAAAAAAATCTTAATTTTAAAAGGCTTCTTAAAGCGAATTTTTTAATTTTTCACATAAATAACAATTTTTTAATTTGAAAATAAACAGCCCGAAACCATAAAAATAAGGCGAAAAAAATCCCCGCATGATGCGGGGATTTTTTTTAGTAAGAAGCGATGATGAATTACATCATACCGCCCATACCACCCATGCCACTCATATCAGGCATAGCAGGTTTATCTTCAGGGATTTCAGTAATCATACATTCTGTTGTCAACATTAAACCTGCTACAGATGCAGCATGCTCAAGTGCAGAACGTGTTACTTTAGCAGGGTCAAGAATACCCATTTCAAGCATATCGCCATATTCAGAAGTTGCAGCGTTGTAACCGAAGTTACCTTCACCATTTTTCACAGCGTTGATCACGACAGATGGCTCATCGCCTGCGTTTGCAACAATTTGACGAAGTGGCGCTTCGATTGCACGACGAAGGATGTTCACACCTACGTTTTGGTCGTCATTTGCACCAACTACGCCATCAAGCGCTTTAGCAGCACGTACAAGCGCTACACCACCACCAGCAACCACACCTTCTTCTACAGCAGCACGTGTTGCATGAAGTGCATCGTCAACACGGTCTTTTTTCTCTTTCATTTCAACTTCAGTTGCAGCACCAATTTTGATAACAGCAACACCGCCTGCCAATTTAGCAACACGCTCTTGAAGTTTTTCTTTGTCATAGTCAGACGTAGATTCTTCAATTTGTGCACGGATTTGTTGAACGCGTTCAGCAATTTGAGCAGCGTCACCAGCACCATCAACAATCACAGTGTTTTCTTTAGAAACTGTGATTTTGTGTGCAGTACCTAAGTCTTGAAGAGACGCTTGCTCTAAAGACATACCCACTTCTTCAGAAATCACTGTAGCACCAGTCAAGATTGCGATGTCTTGAAGCATTGCTTTACGACGATCACCAAAACCAGGAGCTTTCACTGCACATACTTTAATGATGCCACGCATGTTGTTAACAACAAGTGTTGCTAGTGCTTCACCTTCAACATCTTCAGCAATAATAAGAAGTGGTTTACCTGTTTTAGCAACAGCTTCCAATACAGTGATTAACTCACGGATATTGCTAACTTTCTTGTCTACAAGAAGAATGAATGGATTTTCTAATTCAGCAGTCAAAGTGTCTTGTTTGTTTGCGAAGTATGGAGAGATATAACCGCGGTCAAACTGCATACCTTCAACAACGTCCAAAGCATCTTCAAAGCCTGAACCTTCTTCAACTGTGATCACGCCTTCTTTACCAACGCGTTCCATTGCTTGCGCAATCAATTTACCCACAGTTTCATCAGAGTTTGCAGAGATCGAACCTACTTGTTCAATCGCTTTAGTATCAGATGCAGGTTTTGCAGTTGCTTTGATTTCAGCAACCAATGCTTTAACCGCAAGGTCAATACCACGTTTCAAGTCCATTGGGTTCATACCCGCTGTCACTGACTTGATACCTTCATTCAAAATTGCTTGTGCAAGTACAGTTGCAGTCGTTGTACCATCACCCGCGATGTCGTTAGTTTTTGAAGATACTTCACGAACAAGTTGAGCACCCATGTTTTCAAACTTGTCTTTAAGTGAAATTTCTTTTGCAACAGTAACACCATCTTTAGTGATGTGTGGTGCACCGAAAGAACGGTCAATTACAACGTTACGACCTTTAGGGCCTAAAGTGACTTTCACTGCGTCTGCAAGAACGTTTACGCCTGCAATCATTTTAGAGCGAGCTGAATCACCAAATTTTACGTCTTTAGCTGACATTATTTATTTACTCCGAATTTTTTGCTTTTTACTTGATCTGATATGAATGGTTGAAAATTAGCCTTCCAAAACAGCTAAGATGTCAGACTCTTTCATGATAAGAAGTTCTTCACCGCTTACTTTTACAGTTGTACCTGCATAAGTACCGAACAATACTTTGTCACCTACTTTTACATCTAATGCACGAACGCCATTATCTGTAATTTGACCGTTACCGACAGCAATCACCTCACCTTGAGATGGTTTTTCTGCTGCTGAACCTGGTAATAAGATACCGCCTGCAGTTTTTGTTTCTTCTTCAACACGACGAATAACTACACGATCATGTAATGGGCGAATGTTGCTCATATAAAACTCCATCAGACTAAGTTTTGTTTCAATTAAAAATGGCACTTTTCATAATTTCTATGTGCCATCATCAATAACTGTTTGTGATGTCATTTTTTTGGGGATAGAAAACAAGGCTTCAAGGGGCATTTCAAAAAAAAATCCATTTTTTGCAGTTTTTTTAGTCTAAAGCCCAATATTTTTTTATGATGCAGATCATTTAAGAACAAATTGGCGTTTTACCACATCAAAGCAATAGCGTTGTAACTCACCTTGCGATGTCAGTACATTAAAGCTATTTGGTTCACCTTTGCGTAAACGATGAGAGGTTGCAGTTCCTGCATGAATTTCAAAAACAGGATGCTCAAGCTTCAAATCATAGATCTGGTTCAAATCATATTGCGCTGTCTGATGCAAATGCCCATGCAACAATGCAAATATTCCCCGTTTCCCCCAAATTTCAAGTGCCATGCGCCCAAGCACAGGGCAATCTTTGACGGCATGACCATCTTCAGGAGAGGTATAAAAAGGTTGATGCACCACCACGATTTTTAATTTATTGGCTGGGGCAGCCTGCAATTTGGCATCAATCTCCTGAATTTGCGCCAAAGAAATATGCCCTTTGGTATGATAACGTCGCCGAATACTGTTTACCCCAACCAAATAAAAATGTTCGGTTTCCAAGACACTTTCCAACGAACCAAAAAATGCCTGATAACGGGTAAATGGGCTAAATAACCGATTAAATACATGATATAGCGGAATATCGTGATTTCCAGGAACAACCAGATAAGGTAAGTTCAAATGCTCCAGAAAATACTTGCAGCCTAGAAACTGAAAAAAACGCGCACGCTGCGTCAGATCACCGCTTACAGCAATGACTTCTATCGAATGCTCACGACAAAACTGCTGTATTGCCAGCAAACACTCTGGTTTTTCTGTGCCAAAATGCAAATCAGACAGATGAAGTAACATGAGCAGGTACCATTACATTGAGTGCTTCGCGCATAACAGAAAACTGCAAAGGTGCAAATTCTTCTACGATTTCACCATCTATTGCGATATGTAGCTTTTTACCTTTTGCTGCATGAACAACAACTTTTTCGGCAGCAAAACTATACACATCATTTGCCTGCTCAATATCTCCTTTTAAGAGTTGAAAGAGCAATTTCAACAAGGTGATTTTATTACTTTTGGCAACAATCACGCCCGCAACCTTGCCTTGCTGTACTGACTGGGCAATTTTCAAATTCAGCTCTTTCAACTGTAGGTGATTATTGCCAAAAAATATCAAGGGTGTTTCAACTGGATATTGATCACCATCTACAACAACTTTTAATTTTAATTCACGATGCCGCCTCAGCAATACATCTAATGCTGAAGTATAAGCATTTAAAGCAAACCGACCAAATAACCGATTGTAATGCTCACGCTTCTCAATAAATAATGGATACAAACCAAGACTGGCATTGTTTAAATAAATATAATCATTCATTTTGGCGACATGAATTTTATTTATTTCTCCAGTTGCAATGATTTTACTTGCTTCATTCAAATCCAATGGGATATTTAACACTCTGGCTACATAATTAAAAGTTCCCATAGGCAAGATCCCCAAAGGAATTTCTGTATGTAATAAATAAGTTGCTACAGCATTTAAGGTTCCATCCCCTCCTGCAACCACCACGACTCCACGGTTTTCTGTATGACTGTGGCGTTGTAAAACCTGTGGCATCAGGGTATCAATAGAGTTGTTTTCATTAAATTCAAATATCTGAATTTCAAAGTTATATTTAGAAAAAATAGTGATAATATCGGCATATGCACTCTCTTGTTGTGCCGTATGAAAACCTGACTTTTGGTTATAGATAATAGAGAGCGGTTTTAGCATAGTATAATTATTATGAGGTCAATTGATTTATCTTTAATTGTCTGGATTTCATTTGAAAGAAATAGTGTGTTTATGTAAAAAAACTACATAAACTTTTGCAATTTTTCAGTTTTTTATGCTTTTTTACGCACAATGTAAACCACTAATTTAAATACATATTTGCAAAATAAATGATTTTATTTTCATAATTTATTTTATGAATACCTGCAAATAAAAAACATAAATTACTGATTTTAAATGTATTTTAATAAAATTTACTCACAACTTCCTATAAGATCAGTTTTTAAACATCTTAAAATTTGAGAACTTTTGTGATTTAATACGCAAACTTTTTAACACACTCATGATCAAGGGTTGATCATATATTTAATGTGTGTTTTGTTTTTTTGTATCTCAAAGGCATCAACATGACCCAAGTGAATGCACCAGAATTCGTTCGTCACCCTAAGCTGATTGCGTGGGTGGAAGAAATTGCTAAATTAACCAAGCCAGCAAAAATCGAATGGTGTGACGGCAGCGAAGAAGAGTATCAACGTCTAATCGACTTGATGATTGCTAACGGCACCATGCAAAAGCTGAATGAAGAAAAACACCCTGGTTCTTATTTGGCGAATTCTGACCCTTCAGATGTTGCTCGTGTTGAAGATCGTACTTTTATTTGTTCTGCAAAAAAAGAAGATGCTGGCGCAACTAACAACTGGGAAGACCCAGCAGTTATGCGCGAAAAATTAAACGGTCTGTTCGATGGCGCAATGCAAGGGCGCACCATGTATGTGGTTCCTTTTTCAATGGGTCCACTAGGAAGCCACATCGCACATATCGGTATCGAAATCACTGACTCTCCTTATGTTGCAGTCAGCATGCGCAAAATGGCACGCATGGGCAAAGCAGTTTATGATGTTTTAGGTACAGATGGCGAATTCGTTCCTTGTGTTCACACTGTCGGTGCGCCACTTGCTGAAGGTCAAAAAGACGTTGTTTGGCCTTGTAACAAAGAAAAATATATCGTTCATTATCCAGAAACTCGCGAAATCTGGTCTTTCGGTTCTGGTTACGGCGGCAACGCTTTGTTGGGTAAAAAATGCCTAGCATTACGTATCGCTTCTGTGATGGGTCGTGAACAAGGCTGGTTAGCTGAACACATGCTTATTTTGGGTATCACTAACCCACAAGGCGAAAAACACTACGTTGCTGCTGCATTCCCATCAGCTTGTGGTAAAACCAACTTTGCAATGTTGATTCCACCAGCAGGCTACGAAGGCTGGAAAATTGAAACTGTAGGTGATGACATCGCTTGGATCAAACCAGGTGAAGATGGTCGCTTATATGCAATCAACCCAGAAGCAGGCTTCTTTGGTGTTGCACCAGGTACAAATACCAAAACCAACCCGAACTGCATGGCAACCATGCATAAAGATGTGATCTATACCAACGTTGCTGTGACTGAAGATGGTCAAGTATGGTGGGAAGGTCTATCTAAAGAAGTTCCAGCGAACTTAACCAACTGGAAAGGTCAGCCACACGTTGCTGGTGAAAAAGCTGCTCATCCAAATGCGCGTTTCACAGTATCAGCAGGCCAATGCCCTTCTATCGATGCTGATTGGGAAAATCCAGCAGGTGTTCCAATTTCTGCATTCATCTTCGGTGGTCGTCGTGCAGACACTGTGCCTTTAATTTCTGAAGCATTTGACTGGGTTGACGGTGTTTATAAAGCTGCAACTATGGGCTCAGAAACAACTGCTGCTGCAGTTGGTCAACAAGGTATTGTACGCCGTGACCCATTTGCAATGCTTCCATTCACAGGTTACAACATGGCGGATTATTTCAGCCACTGGTTAGAGCTTGGTGAACAAGTTGCTGCAAAAGCGCAAGCTTCTGGTAACAAATTACCAAAAATCTTCAACGTAAACTGGTTCCGTCGTGACGAAAACGGCAACTTCGTATGGCCTGGTTTCGGTCAAAACATGCGTGTTCTTGAATGGATCATCAACCGTTGTGAAAACCGCGCTAACGCAGTTGAAACTCCTATCGGTTTCGTTCCAACATATGATGACTTGAACTGGACAGGTACAGATTTCTCTAAAGCTGACTTTGAGAAAGTAACTTCTCAAGACAAAGCGCTATGGATTAAAGAAATCGAAAGCCACACTGAGTTATTCAACAAACTTGGTGATCGTCTACCAAAAGCATTAAAAGCACGTCAAGCTGAACTTTTAGAAGCAGTTAAAGCAACTGAAACAGCAAATGCCAATGTTTAATTGATTTTAAAAAAAGACCACGCCATGTGGTCTTTTTTTTATTCTAATATTTTTAATACTTTACTTAAAATATAAATACCTTCAACTGAGTTAAATATGAAAAAATCTATCCTTGCTGCACTCGTTTTAGTAGGCGCAGCAACTGCACATGCAGAAACAACTCCTACTACCAATCCCAATATATCAACTCCACTCAGCACTCCTGTAAAAGGTTCTCTCTGTGTCATGATCGATACACCACCGAGCGATTTACCCTATAAAGTTGTGAAACGCATTAAAATTGCGAAAGGCACTTATGGCAGTGTTACAGATTTATATCCTCGATTACATGAAACTGCTCAAAAATACCATGCCGATGCCATCATTCATTATAGTGCGAGTCAACGCTTCGGTTTCTGGCCTTGGCGCTTTGTACGACCTGTGATTGCAGGTACAGCCATTCAATGGAAATCTCCATCTGCTGCAAACTGTCGTTTAGCCAATGGTCAAGAACTCTAAGTTTTCCACACCTATACTATTAAAAAAAATGCCAGTGAGTTTGATCCACTGGCATTTTTTATTGCCTCATGTTTTTGTTAATGATCATGGTGCAAATATTCAGGCTCTTTTGGCAATTTCATACTACAAAAGAAGCAAATGATTAACATCACAATCACATAAATAAAGAACGTATATTCATGCCCTGAGTCTTTAAATTGCAATGCAACTGCTGGAGCAGAACCGCCAAATATCGCGTTTGCCACCGCATAAGAGAAACCCACACCAAGTGCACGTACATGAGGTGGAAACATTTCAGCCTTAATCAATCCACTAATGGATGTATAAAAGCTGAGTATCATCATTAGAAATATCAGCATCAACGTCAGAATAACAGGTGACGTACTAAATGCTGGCATAGCAATCACCATTACAGGGTAAATAAAAATCGCTAACAGTGAACTAAACAATAACATTGAGTTACGACGTCCAATGCGATCAGAAATCATACCAAAGACAGGTTGCATCACCATATAAACAAACAATGCAACCGTCATCATATAACCGACTGTTTTTGCAGCTAATCCTAAGCTACTAAAGTAGGTTTTAGAATAAACCGTTAAAACATAAAATGTTAAAGAACCTGCAGATGTATAACCCACGACCAGCAAAAATGACTGCCAGTGATCTCTAAAAAGAGCTTTAAGTGTTCCAGATTCCTCACGATGACTATCTTCTGCGGATAGTGTTTCTTCTAAACGACTACGAGCCACTAGCGATAGAAGTGCAGTAATACCACCAATTACAAACGGAATACGCCAACCGCCAGCTTGTAATTGCTGCTCACTCATAAAGAATAACAAAATGACACCCAATACACTTGCTAAAAGCTGCCCACCAGACAATGTGACATATTGAAAGGAAGCATAAAAACCACGATGACCTTTTAATGCAATTTCACTCATGTACGTAGCAACAGCACCATACTCCCCTCCTACAGATAAGCCTTGCAACAAACGTACTATAAGCAACAAGAATGGTGCAAAAATCCCGACCTGCTCATAAGTTGGCAACATCGCAAATAAGAATGAACTCAAAGCCATTAAAAAAATCGAAGTTACCATGGAACTTTTTCGACCGTGCTTATCTGCAATTCGTCCGAACAGCCAACTACCAATTGGGCGCATAAAGAAACTGGCAGCGAATACACCCCAAACATAAATCTGTTTTGTTCCAGATGCCATGCTTGGAGAGGTTAATGCTTGCTGAAAATAAACAGCAAAAAACGCATAGATATAAAAGTCAAACCATTCAACCAAATTCCCTGAGGCGGCTCCAACAATACCAAAAATCCGTTTACGCTTTTCCTCTGGCGTATATACATGTTCATTCATTATAGACACTCCCTCGTTGTTTAAATTTTAAGTAGTCTGTCTTACTTGGTTTTACGATTCCAAAATCAAAATCCCTTTTGATTGATTTATTGATGGTTTATTCTAAAACCTGTTATCTATCCTTTTTCTTCTCATCTAATATATTCAAAATAAAAACACTTTATGTGAAAAATCCAATTTTATTTTGTATAAATATGTATGAGACCTCTCAAGATCCAGCCGACAATATTTGTTTTATCTAATGAGTATTCAACCGAGCTATGGCATACTGTAAAGAAATGACAAAGGTTTAACCTCATGAAAATGACATTGAAATTATTGGGTCTGAGCGCTTTTGCTATTGGGCTAACAGCTTGCCAGAACGTTCCACAAAGTTACAATGGTAACTCTGGCTATCAGGTTGAAAGTAAAACAGAAAATAGTGCCATTATTAGCTATACGCTTGCTGTTCATGCCAATCGTGTTGCCAATCAGAATAAGCTACAAAATGCTTGCAAGAAAGTTCTGGGTGCAAACCAAGATTATAAAATTGAAATTTTAAGTAGTAATGAGATTGCCAATCCTGCAAGCCTTCCAGTAAGCAATAGCGTACAAATTGGTAAAACACACACCACATTTGGTCTAAGCAATACCAGCAGCAATAACAATGATGACGACTATGCAATGCGCAATGCGATGCAAACTCGTCCAAGCACATTAACTGTCATCCGTTACCGCTGTTCAATCTAAGTTAGACAGGACATCAATAAGACGCTGATGGGTTACAGCGTCTTATAAAAACTTACATTACGAAACTCTTTGGCTTCATCTAAATCTGGCCAAGTCGTAGCGCTACGTTCATCTATTTTTTGATATTGTGGATGACTAAAATTTTTCACTCGACTGTCTGCGACCCAAACTTCTGGGGCAAACTTTAAAAACTCATCTAAAAAGAAACGATTGCACTGGTCATATAACACATCGGCAGCGAGTAAAATATCAACTTGTTCAGCTTTATATAAATCATCCAGATATTCGAGCTCTACGCCATTAAGCAAAGCATTTCCACGGCAAGCATTTAAACTGACTTGATCAATATCACAGCAGATCACGCGCTTTGCACCTGCAAGTTTTGCCGCAATCGCGACCACTCCCGAACCCGCACCGAAATCCAGAACCACTTTATCTTTAACATGCTCAGGTTCTGCAAGTATCCACTGCGCCATTGCCAAACCCGAAGCCCAACAGAAGATCCAATACGGTGTGTCATTCCAGATGCGCTGAATCACTTCATCATCCAAACGCTCAGTCGGAAATACAGGTGGTATCAACCACAATAAAATCGGCGTATTGGGTAACTGCTGTGGCTGTAAGTCACAATGAGGGATGACTTGATGTAAGGCTTGAAGTAAATGTTCAGGGGCTTTGGTAAGTTGAAAGGTGCAGCTCATAAATAAGCTCAACAATTTATAATTACTATTTGATACGCGTTAGCGTCATCCGCAATTGTTCGAGGCCGGACTACATGAGACCGAAATGTTTCTGCGACTCATCTAAAGCTAACCAGTAGCTGACGAGTTTTGCGGATGACAAATGGTTTTGGTTACTTTTCCCGAAAGAAAAGTAACATACGAACTCCTAACATTTGCATTAAACGATAGGATGCCGTCCTGAATAAATTAAATTAACCTAAAGCTTTTTCAGCAGCTTCTACAGTTTGACGAATCAAAGTGGTAATCGTCATTGGACCAACACCACCAGGAACTGGTGTGTAAGCAGAAGCAATTTCTTCAATACCTTGCAACTGGATATCACCAACACCACCACCATCACGTGGGTGGAAGCCAGCATCAACCACAACAGCACCTTGCTTGATCCAGTCTTTTTGAATCAATTCAGCTTTACCAACTGCACCCACAACGATGTCTGCTTGTTTAACCAAGTCAGCTAGGTTTTGAGTACGTGAATGGCAAATCGTGACTGTTGCATTGGCTTGAAGTAGCATCATCGCCATTGGTTTACCCAAAATTGCAGAACGACCAACAACAACTGCATGTTTTCCTGCAATTTCAATGTTGTTTTCTTGCAAAATTGTCATAATGCCCGCAGGTGTTGCTGAACCATAAGCCGCTTCGCCCATTGCCATACGACCAAAACCAAGACAAGTGACGCCATCAACATCTTTTGCAAGGCTAATTGCATCAAAACACGCACGTTCATCAATTTGTGCAGGTACAGGATGCTGCAACAAAATACCATGCACATCAGGATTGGCATTTAATTTTTCAATTTCAGCCAACAACTGTTCAGTTGTAGTTTCTTGCGGCAATTCAATTTTAATTGAATCCATACCCACGCGACGGCAAGCATTGCCTTTCATGCGGACATACGTTGCCGATGCACCATCATCCCCCACCAGAATTGTTGCCAAAATCGGAGTACGACCAGATTTTTGCTTTAATACTTCAACACGTGCAGATAAATCTGCCTCAATTTGCTTTGCTAACGCTTTACCATCTAATACCAATGCCACAATACGTCTCCACAGGCCGATATCAATCAATTCCGCAAATAATACATGATAATTTGCCCAATTTTATTTTAGATGTTGATTTTATGTGCATATCCTCTGAATTACCTATTGTTTTTTTTTCAAAGGTTGCTAATATGTGCATCACCAAGACAAGGCGGGGTGGCAGAGTGGTCATGCAGCGGACTGCAACTCCGTGGACGCCGGTTCGATTCCGACCTCCGCCTCCAATCTTGGTAAAGCCCGGGTGGTGAAATAGGTAGACACAGGGGATTTAAAATCCCCCGCCCACAAAGCGTGCCGGTTCGAGTCCGGCCCCGGGCACCATTTTAAGACTGTTAAAATGGTGCCAATAAAGAATCCAGCGAAAGCTGGTTTTTTTATGCCTGAAATTTGAATACCTATATTTAGATGTGTATTAAAAAAGCGACTTAAAGTCGCTCTACAAATAAAATTCCATTCAGATGATCAATTTCATGCTGCACAATCCGTGCAGGAAAACCTTCATAAGATTGTTCAACCTGTGCTCACCTTGTAGAGTTAAATAACGTACTTTAACCGCATAAGCACGCTCCACTTGCCCACGCTGCTCAGGTACACTCAGACACCCCTCTTCACCAAAACAGGTTTCTGTTGAGTATTCAATAATCTCGGGGTTAATCATGGTGACTGCTGGCATGTCTGGCGCATCTGGATAGCGCAGATTGGAACGTGACGCCACAATAATCACCCGTTTCGAGATATAGACTTGCGGCGCAGCAATCCCCACACCATTTCGCGCTAGCATGGTGGCCTGCATCGCAAGTGCCAATTGCTTCAGCCAGTCGCTATTTAGTTCATCTTGTGCAACAGCAGCCGCTTCAAGCGTTAAAATAGCTTCTCCACGTTGCGCTACAGGTAAAATGGCAGACACCTTTTCTTCCTCAAAAATTAATTTTTCATCTTATAGAATTCAGCATACTATAAACAGAAATTTACAAACCAACGAATACCATGAATGCAACACAACTTTTTCTTGGAGTCATTTTTGGCTCAATCGGGTTAGGCTATTTTATTTACGGCAAAAAGCAAAAGCGTAGTATGCCTTTCATGTGTGGCTTAAGTTTAATGGTTTATCCCTATTTTTTTGATAGTAACCTTGCCATTGTCAGTATCGGTTGCATCTTAACCGCCATTCCCTATTTTGTACGTGTTTAAACAAACAGCTCACCAATCATATAGAGCTTGGCATATCCTGAAACTTCCATACGCTCATCATTCAAGATTCGGCAGAACAACTCTCCCCCACGTGCCGATGCCTGATACGCGACCAATTCGGTTTTACCCAGTTTTTCTGCCCATAAGGGTACAATTGCGGTATGAATCGAGCCTGTCACAGGATCTTCATCAATCCCAATCTCTGGCGCGAAATAACGCGAAATGCAGTCATAGGGAGATTCGCCCACATAACTTGCTGTCACCGCAACATCTAAATTTGGTGCTTCCATCACGGCATGTGCATGACCTAATGCTTTGAGCTTTAAAAAATCCACCTCCAAGTCCAGTACATCTTGTGCAGACTCCAACTCAATAATATACGCCTGTGGATTGACATAGACAGCTTGAATGGGCTTATTTAGAGCTTCATTTAAAATTTCTGGGTATTCTTCCAGATATTCAGGTTTACGAATCGGGAAATTCATATTGATTTTGCCATCTGCCGCCTGAGACACATAAAATGTTCCTAAATTTTTGACTTCAAACTCAATCTCAGTGGCTTTTGTGTATTCACGAAACAAGATAAAAGCACTTGCCAATGTTGCATGACCACAAAATGCCACCTCAGCAGTAGGTGTAAACCAGCGAATCGCATAATGGGTATCATCAATTCGTTTTACAAATGCCGTTTCAGATAAATTATTTTCAAGGGCGATATTTTGCATTAACTCATCTGACAGCCATTCATCTTGTACAATCACTGCCGCAGGGTTGCCTTGAAATAATTTTTGACTAAAGGCATCCACTTGATAAATTTTCATTGTTTTACATTCTCTAGGTAGAATTAATTGATTGATGAACCGCAGAATCTTTTATTGTGATTGAGTTCATTTCTTTTTTAACCGAATCCTATACGATTGTCACTTTATGAATGATTTTCCCAACTCACATTTTAAAAATGTCCCGCTTGAAAAGGCATATCGTTTACTGACTCACGGTGCAACGGTCTTGGTCTCTGCACAGCATGAGCAACAACGCGATGTCATGGCAGCTGCATGGGCGTGCGCACTAGAATTTAAACCCGCAAAAGTGACTGTAGTTCTCGATAAAAGTACCATGACCCGTCAGATTATTGAGCAATCGGGTTATTTTGTATTACAAGTTCCTACCTACAAACAAATTGATTTGGTTTATCAACTGGGTACAACCAGCCTGCATGACATGCCCAATAAACTAGAAAAAAGTGGTGTGAAATTATTTTACTTAGAAGATTCAGAGCAACCTTTAGTTGCAGGCTGTTCAGCATGGTTAGTTTGTAAATTGATTCCTGAACCACACAATCAACAGGCACATGATTTATTTATTGGCGAGGTCATCAGTGCATGGGCAGACGACCGAATTTTCCGTGATGGGCATTGGCATTTCCAAGATGCAGATCCTGAGTGGCGTAGCCTGCATCATGTTGCAGGTGGCAACTTCTATTTGATTGGCGAAGAAGTCAGCGTGCAGGATCGACTAAAATCACCTTAAAATAGAAAAGACCTCGCGTATAGCGAGGTCTTTTTCCGGTAAATCATTCGTTATTATTCGCCCATGTTTTCAATAATTGCCTGACCAAATTCAGAACAACGAAGAAGTGTAGCGCCCGGCATTAAACGTTCAAAGTCATAAGTGACCGTCTTAGCGGCAATTGCACCTGAAATACCTTTAATGATCAGATCAGCAGCCTCAACCCATCCCATATCGCGCAGCATCATTTCCGCAGAAAGAATGATGGAGCCTGGGTTAACTTTGTCCTGACCCGCATATTTAGGTGCAGTACCATGAGTCGCCTCATAAACTGAAATCGCACCGCCAATATTTGCGCCAGGTGCGATCCCGATGCCACCCACTTCAGCAGCAAGTGCATCAGAGATGTAATCACCATTCAGATTCAACGTTGCAATCACTGAGTAGTCCGCAGGGCGCATCAAAATTTGCTGCAAAAATGCATCGGCAATTACATCTTTAATGATGATGTCTTTACCATTTTTAGGGTTTTTAATTTTCACCCAAGGGCCGCCATCAATCAGTTCTCCACCAAAGCGCTCTACAGCAAGCTCATAGCCCCATTCTTTGAATGCACCCTCGGTGTACTTCATTATATTGCCTTTATGCACCAAAGTTACACTTGGCTTATCATTGTCAATTGCAAACTGAATTGCTTTACGAACCAAACGTTGAGTCCCCTGTTTAGATACAGGTTTAATCCCGATACCACAATCTTCAGGAAAACGGATTTTCTTTACACCCATTTCTTCTTGAAGAAATTTGATCACTTTTTTGGCTTCTTCAGAATCCGCTTTCCATTCAATCCCTGCATAAATATCTTCTGAGTTTTCGCGGAAGATCACCATATCGGTGAGTTCAGGATGCTGAACTGGTGAAGGTACACCCTCAAACCAACGCACTGGGCGTACACATACATAAAGGTCTAATTCTTGACGCAAGGCAACATTTAATGACCGAATACCACCGCCAACGGGCGTTGTGAGTGGACCTTTGATCGATACTACAAATTCACGAAGTGCTTCAAAAGTTTCTTCTGGCATATATGTGCCATAAATTTTATCTGCTTTTTCACCACAATAAACTTCCATCCATTCGATAGATCGTTTGCCACCATATGCTTTTTGTACTGCTGCATCGACAACAGCTCGCATTGCGGGTGTAATATCCACACCAATACCATCGCCTTCAATAAATGGAATGATTGGCTGGTTGGGAACATTGAGTGACAAATCTGCGTTTACAGTAATTTTGCTGCCATCCGCAGGCACAACGATCTTCTGATAACCCATTGTATAGGTTCTCCCTTTTATTATAGTTAGCAAATTAAAAAAATAATTGCCGATAGACAATACTTTCCTGTTTTCTTATCGCATAATAGATTAATTGAATTAAATCATTTTTGAGATTTATATGAGAAATAACAATATTTCTCGCTCAAATAAAACTCAATGTTTCCTGTGGTTATCTGAAAGAAGAAGTCATTTTTTATGAAAATCGTCATCCTGAACAAGCCCTATGACGTCCTCTCCCAATTTCGTAAAGACGAAGCCCACATGACGATGTCTGACTTTGTAGATGATCCAACTTTACGTTTGGCTGGTCGTCTTGATATGGACTCTGAAGGTTTGGTTTTTTTAACTGATCACGGTGGCCTCAATCAATTCATCACCAATCCTGCAAATAAAAAATACAAGACGTATTTAGTTCAGGTAGATGGTGACATTTCTGAAGAAGCTCTTGAAAAATTACGTCAAGGAATTGAGCTCAATGATGGTATGACACTCCCTGCCAAAGCCATTAAAGTTTCAGAGCCAGAATGGTTATGGGAACGTAACCCGCCTGTACGTTACCGTGCAAGTATTCCAACATCTTGGGTTGAAATTTCAATTTGTGAAGGTCGCAACCGTCAGGTTCGTCGTATGACCTCTGCTGTTGGCTTCCCAACTTTACGTCTGATTCGCACCAAAATCGGTTCAATCGATTTGGTTCAACTTGGTTTACAACCAGGTGAAACTAAAGAAATTGAGCCGTTGCTGTATCCTGATTTTAGGGATGTTCCAGAAGAACGACCATATCAGTCACGCTCATACGTGAAAAAGCCAGGGGGTACAGGGGGTAAGCCAATGCACCAGAAAAAGAAAGAAGGCGAAAAGAAAAAAACGGGAACCAAACGCATTTGGCAAATGGATGAAAGTGAAAAACCACGTCGTAAGACCAATGGCACAACCCGTCCAAATACCAAAGCACCACGTGGTCGCAGCCGTAATGGTCGTTAAGATTTAAGTTTTTAAAGCTCACTTAAGTGGGCTTTTTATATATCTAATTGATTATATTTCAATATAATAAGCAAAAAAAGCCGATGCAAATGCACCGGCTTTTTTCACATCATCAGCTTAATTGCCGATTTTGTATTTCACTTAAACAGTTGCAAGCAATGTGTTGAACGTCGTACTTGGACGCATTACAGCATTTACCTTAGCTTGATCAATCACGTAATAACCACCAATATCGGCAGGTTTACCTTGTACTTGAGCAAGTTCAGCAACAATTTTTTCTTCGTTTTCAGCCAATGCCTTCGCAAGCGGAGCAAACTTAGCTTTCAACTCAGCATCTTCGTCTTGTGCAGCAAGAGCCTCAGCCCAGTACAACGATAAGTAGAAGTGACTGCCACGGTTATCAAGCTCACCTGTACGACGTGATGGTGACTTGTCATTGTCGAGCAACTTGCCAGTCGCTTGATCCAGTGTCTTGGCAAGCAACTTCGCGCGGTCATTGTTTTCCTTAATTCCCATCTCTTCCAAAGAAACTGCAAGAGCTAGAAACTCACCCAATGAATCCCAACGCAAGTGGTTTTCTTCAACAAGTTGCTGAACGTGTTTAGGAGCCGAACCACCTGCACCTGTTTCATACATACCGCCGCCAGCCATAAGCGGAACGATAGACAACATTTTCGCAGAAGTACCAAGTTCCATGATTGGGAACAAGTCTGTCAGGTAATCACGTAAAATATTACCAGTTACAGAAATCGTATCCAGACCACGCGCCACACGTTCAAGCGTATAACGCATTGCACGTACTTGAGACATGATTTGAATATTGAGACCTGAAGTATCGTGATCTTTCAAGTACTCTTGTACTTTCTTGATCAATTCATTTTCATGTGGACGGTAAGGGTCAAGCCAGAAGATCGCAGGCATGCCTGAGTTACGTGCACGAGTTACCGCAAGTTTCACCCAGTCACGAATCGGAGCATCTTTCACCTGACACATACGCCAGATATCGCCTTCTTCAACATTTTGTGTCATCAACACTTCACCTGTTTCAAGGTCAGTGATGTTGGCAATACCCGCTTCAGGAATTTCGAAAGTTTTATCATGAGAACCGTATTCTTCAGCTTTCTGTGCCATCAAACCAACGTTTGGCACAGTACCCATGGTTTTCGGATCGAAATTACCATTCCACTTACAGAAATTGATCATCTCTTGATAGATACGAGCAAATGTTGATTCTGGCATCACCGCTTTAGCATCATACTGCTTACCATCGGCACCCCACATTTTACCACCCGCACGAATCATCGCTGGCATAGACGCATCAACAATAATATCGTTAGGTGAATGGAAGTTTGTGATGCCCTTCGCTGAATCAACCATCGCTAATGCAGGACGGTGTTCTTGACAAGCATGTAGGTCACGGATGATTTCATCACGTTGTGATTCTGGTAAGCTTTCGATTTTTTCGTAAAGCACTGACATACCGTTATTGACGTTGATACCCAATTCGTCAAATAGTTTGCCATGCTTCTCGAATGCATCTTTATAATAGATTTTCACACAGTGACCAAATACGATCGGGTGTGAAACTTTCATCATGGTTGCTTTTACGTGCAACGAGAACAAGATGCCTGCTTCACGACAATCTTCGAGCTGTTTCTCGTAGAAGTCACAAAGTGCTTTTTTGCTCATGAACATTGAATCAATGATTTCGCCATCTTGAAGCGCAACTTTTGGCTTAAGTACGATGGTTTCACCACTTTTTGTGATCAATTCCATTTTCACGTTACGCGCACGATCAAGAGTCATTGACTTTTCACCGTGGTAAAAATCGCCATGTTCCATATGTGAAACGTGGGTTTGTGACCACTGTTTCCATTCGCTCATCGAATGCGGATGTTTTTTAGCGTAGTTTTTCACCGCAGCAGGTGCACGACGGTCAGAGTTACCTTCACGTAATACTGGGTTTACAGCAGAACCAAGGCATTTACCATAGCGAGTTTTAATCGCTTTTTCATCTTCAGTAGTCGGGTTTTCAGGATAATCAGGAATTGGATAGCCGTGAGACTGAAGTTCTTTGATACATGAGATCAATTGACCAACTGAAGCACTGATATTAGGAAGTTTGATAATATTGGTGTCTGGATCTTGCGTAAGACGACCTAGCTCTGCGAGGTTGTTAGGTGCCTTCTGTTCGTCGCTTAGGTAATCCGAAAATTCTGCGAGCACACGCGAAGCAACAGAGATGTCACTTTTGACAATCTGAATACCTGCGGGCTTAGTAAAGGTTTCAATGATCGGCAGTAGCGAATAGGTCGCCAATAGTGGCGCCTCGTCAGTCAGTGTGTAAATGATGTTTGACTTTCCACCAGCCATATATAGCCCCTTGTGTTAAATTGATTTTTCAAGAACCGAGCTTTTGGCCCTGTTCTACTCACTAATGTGCTTAAATAAAAACCTTGAGAGTATCGACCCTCATGGCATTTCAGTCAACGATATATCTCGTGATAACGACATTTCGCAAAAAAATACCCAATCTTATTTTAGGTCATCAATGTCTATATTCAATAAGATTGTTTAAAAATTCAGATTGATAAGTGATATAACTATAAGATTTTTCACATATCTGCGTCTATTATTATGCAACTTTCTACGGAGTTCACGGATAATTTGATTCACTCTAGCGCATTAATTTTAACTTTTAAAGCACAAAATGCATCGCAATATTTTTTAATTTAATATTGGTCAGCGATACAAAAGCTTAAATTGAGTCATTCATTCGATCAAAAAAACCTCGTCTCTACCTACTTTAACCAACAAAAATTCAAACGCAATCTGAGTTATTCAAACAAAATGTACAGGATTAGTACCATTGTTTTGGTGATTGATGGCTTACTTGGTCACCATGATATTCCACTACAGATTAGCCCATATAGGTATTTGACTTATCGGGATATTGAAATAAAAAACCGATGACTGAGCATCGGTTTTTTATTTTGGCTATTGATCAGTTTTATAGTGTAGTCAAGTCAACAGGTTTTGTTTTAGCACTAGTTGGCACTTGAAAATCAATTCCTGCTTTTTTAAACAACTGAGGCACTTCTACTAAGGCCATAGATGAGTTTTTTGCAATTCCCCCAACATCACTCACCAAGCCTTGAGCGCTCGTTAAATTCATCCCTGTTGATACCAATGATTGAGGGTTACTAGCAATTGTCATAGAAACTTGCTTAGAACCTTGTGCTAAATCTTTTGCCATAAGCGCAGCAATCGCATAGTTTTTTGCAGCACCCAATAGGTATTGTTTCTTTTGAGCACTCAATGTTTTTAATTGCTCTAATGTTTGATTTTCATCTTTTTTTGCTGCGGATAAAACAGTTTCAGAAAGTTTTGCTAATTCTTTAATTTGAGCATCTTTTTCTTGCAAATTAGAGGTTTCACTTAAGGTAGCTAATTTAGTTTGAATTTCTTTGCTATCTGCACCCGTTGAAATTGCAGCAGCTAAGGCAGCGCGACTTTGCTGAAATAAGTAATTGGTTGCACGTGCCTGAGTTAAGAAATCGCCGACATTGACACTTGTTGCAGATGAGGTTCCAACAACACTTTGGGTAACATTAGAAGCAAGATTACTCAGCCCAAGGCCTGCATGAGCCATAGACACAGAAAACACAGTTAGAGAAATTGCTGCAATTTTTTTCATGATTTTTCCTTATTTCGCCAAATCGGCTTTTTGAACAACTTGTTTAAGTAATGGGGGAATGATTTCAAGTAATTGAAGATTATAAAGTTGATCTCTATTGTCTAGTTGACTGTCAATTAAATTGAATTCTTGTTGAATACCTTGAGCTGCAATCTTTTGCTGTTTTTGATCAAAGAAACGTACACCTAAGGTAAAATCTGCTGTAACTTTGCAATGATGATCTTGTGCATTACACTTAGATGCATCCATTTTTAACTTAGATTTTAAAACAGGTTGAATGCACTTTGCAGGAACAAAGGGCTTGAAATTTAACTGCTGCTTAAACCCTGCATTTTGTGTCATATAGGTAACCGATGCCTGAAACGGCATTTGCCCTAGCAACGCACCACCTGTTGCATAAAATGGATACTTAGAATTGGTCGCAAAAGCGTAATAAGTCAATGTAGGAAAAGCGGGTAATTGCAAATCGCCAGATTGCTCAGATGCCACAAAAGAACACATTGCACGCGAATAAGTTGAATCCGCTGCAGTCTGTTGAGAATTGTTAACTAGAACAATATCTCCTTTTGCGACTGAGAGAGTATCTCGACCACTAATGGCTGCATCCAATTGAGCAACTGCTTCATTTTGATCACGCGAAATTACCGTTGCTTCCCATGTTGGGATAGATACCAATCTTCCAGAAATTTTCTGCTGATTGTAAATATAAATTTTCATCCCAACACTCAAGCGCAGACCTGCATCAGAAATTTTTACCTGATTTCCATCTTTCGCACTGATTTTCAAATCAGATCGTGTAAATTTAATGCCTTTTTTAAATTCCTGACCTAATTTAATTAAAGCATTTTTCAATACAACTTCTTGACGATTTTCTAAAGAAAAACCCATGCTATCAGAAATCAGATCTTTGACTTCATCACTGGCATGTGCAACATGAATTACTCGACCTGAACGATCCAACATCTCGGCAAATACTTCACTATGTACAACCTGTTGCTGAGTAATTTTTCCTAGAGGCTTTTGATATGCTACAGTCGGCAAGATATTTAAACGAATAAATAAATCTGGTAACTCTCGATGATTGATATCTTGGGCTTGAGCCAATTGAGTTTGCTCAGAAATTGATTGCGCCAAACTACTATAGCGCTTATTAACAGGCACTAAACTGAATGCAGCACCATCTCCAATAGCATCAGAAAAGATTTGCTCTACCAAATCCTTTGATTCAGCCTGTGTTGTTGCTACATCAACTACCAAAGCTTTAGGTTTACTCACCGCTTGTCGAACATTGGTTGTCAGTTTTACAAACTGTTTCGAATGGTTATTGACCAGAATTGGCATTGCTACAGCATAATCACTATCCGCATAAACTACATGAATCAAATCTCCTTCAGCAGATGATAATTCATCATTTTGTCCAATTCCGTGATTCAATCCTTTATCCAGAATTAAATAAGATTTCCATTGATCAAGAACTGAAGTTTTAATTTCAGACAATTGCAAATCGTTTCTTGCTTTTTTTACCAGCTGGCTCGAGAGTGTAATCACACTTGCTTGATATTGCTGCATGATTTGCTGTTTTGTGACTGAACTACGCAGGTCTGCTGTTAATACCTTAATCGGCTGTGTCGAGGTCAAACTTTCACTATACAGGACTTCTCCTGTCAAGATATTGGTCAGCTTCAGACTTAAGGTAACAGGTGTAAAAATTTCTGTTGTTGATTGTTTTTCAACAAAATATTCACCAGCTCGCAAGACTTCTAGTGATGCGACATAAGTTTTATGCTTGGTATTCTGCTGAATTTGCTGCGCAATATGATTGGTAAATTCTTGCTTCAACGCTCCTTCAAAACTCGTTTGTAACTGTGAGCGAATATCAGGTGTAATCGACTGAATAAAATCACATGCAATTGGTGAATTTTTTTCATCATGGACGAATGCCTGCTTACATTCCTGATCTAAACCAAATAAACCTTTTGAAGGATAAATTTGCAAATCAGCATACGCACTTACACTCAAAAAAGGGAGTAACCATACCAATTTTTTTATTTGCATTGGGTACCACCAATACATAATGTTAGCGTATTACCTTCTTGCTTACGTTCTGCTGCAGCTAACACGGGGCTACTACGCAATGCTTTCGCCAATTCAACTGTAATTGGCTTATTACCCTTATAGGTCATTGTAATTTCAACCAAATGACCATCTTGGGTACGGATATTAATATTATCTGTACCTTGAATATCTTCTAGCGCAACAAAGAGATCATCACCTAAACGGGTTGAAACGTTATTCGAAATACTCTTTACAAAAATCGTCATGTCTTTGCCATACATTGAACGATTTTTTGAATAATTCAAGACCTGTGGTCCAATCGTACTCAGTGCTAATTGCCCAAGTTTTGCTGCAACATTTGCACGGCATGCTTCCGCAGTTGCGCCTGAAGCAGATTCAGTACGAGTTTCCCCAGTCATTAAAGTTGCATCATCAACTGAATAAACCTTAAAACTGATTGCTCCATCACAGGCATATTGTCCGGTTACAGGAGATCGCCCTCGATCAAAGATATTACTACTGCCTGCCATAAACCAATCTGCTTTTTCTTGGCGTGCAGCAGCAGCAAATTTTGCTAGTTCGCTGTCACTCAGCAATTGCTGAACTGACATATGACGCCCTTTTAAATATTTACTTCTAAATAGATCTGAATCCATAAGTCGTAAATCGTACCTAGCAGCATTTTGTGCAATACTATTTAGAGTCTGATTAACACTTTCAGGTTTAGTACTTGGAGTTTGATATTCCACATATCGAACAAAACTTTGAATATCATTTTGCTGCTCATTTTGTGAATAACTCGCACTTTCTGAAGCATTATATTTTGAAGAAGACGCAGCAGCATATTTACTACTATTACTACGGCTACTCCCGCCTGCATATGCACCTGCTCCATAATAATTATCATAAGCCCCAGCATAACCAGAGCTTGCACGACTCCGCGAAGATGCACTTTCTCTTGAAGATGCACTTGCACTTTCGTTGCTTTTATATTTTGCATTTTCATTATATTTATAGCTTTGATCATTATAATAAGCCGTAAACTCTTTTACTGGCTTAGAATTATCTCGTGGAACACCAAAATACTCATCCATAACCACCATAATTGGACTTGTACGGCTATTCTTTTTAGATAAGCCATAATCATTAAGAATTGAACGAAACTCTTGATCATCCATCTCCAAGCTTATGCGTGTCACCAAGTTTTGCTCAGTATCCGTCTGGCTCCCCAAATTGACGTAATAGTTTGGATCAACCTGTTTGACGATTTGGCTTAAAAATGGCTTGGCATCAGCAAGAGATTTTGGACCATTAATTTTAATAATCATAGCAGTCACTGCATCTTCACGCGCATTATTTAAAGCCTGATTACGCGTTAGATTCTGATCTTTCTTTATAATCGGCGCCTTACCCTCACCAATTGTTTTAATAATTTCTGCATGCACAGCAAAAGATGACAATAGCAAAGAACTCGCTAGAAGTAAGAAAGACCTATTCATTATTATCTCACGTTTAATAAGTGTATATATTTGTATATTTAGAGTAAAATATAGTTCATATTTTTAAAAGTCAATTTAATAAAGATTTAAACATATCATTTTGATTGTTAATAAATCTTAAAACCTATTAAATCATTCCTCAATATTCAATACATTTTTATAAAAATTTTTTTTATAATTGGCTCACAACAATAAATAATTAACAATATATTATTATTTTGTAGATAAAAAATGGTGAACCCACAGCTTGGTTATTCACCATTTTTAACATCATCTTTATATTTTTAAAATATAAGTCATTTATTTAACCACCCGTCTACTTTCTGTTGATCGTCCACTTTCAACTCAACTGTGGTCAATCCAGTTTCCGCTGCATTTACCGTAAACTGAAGCAACTCATCACGACGGAAAGCATGCACCACAAACTTACCTTGTTGTTTGGCATATTTCGCCAACAGTTTTTCCGACGCTTTTAAGCCATCAATCGCTACAATCACGTCATTGGCAGACAGCCCTGCTTTTGCACCAGCACCATCACGGCGTGCCTGCTGAATCATCACACCCTCAGGTTTATCGGCAACTTTTAAACCAAATGGCTGAGTCTTGTCATTTTTAACTTGATACTCGATTCCGAATTCAGGGAATAGTTGATCAAGTGGCAATTCATCGGTGGTATAGATCAGATGGTTAATTTGCTCCAACCATGAGTGACCTGTTAATTCTTCACACAAGTCAAAAATGCTACGTTCACTGACTTGAATGCCCTTTTGTGCATTTTCATACAGTTTACGTACCAATGCATCCAGACTTGAACCACGTAAACGCAAACCTAAATCCAGACACAGTGCAACCAAGCAACCTTTATTGTAGTAACTGGTTCCTGCATTATTGCTGTTTTCATCTGGACGATAGAATTTGATCCAAGTGTCAAAACTCGATTCAGCCACAGACTGCACTTCACGACCTGGATTTTGTAAATAACGATCGATCTGTGTTTTGAGTAATTTCAAATAAGAGGCCTGTGAAATCACACCACTGCGCAGCAAAATCAAATCATCGTAATATGAAGTAAAGCCTTCAAAAATCCACAGCAACGAAGTGTAGCTTTCTTTGTGCAAATCATAATTCACAAAGTTTTCAGGGCGAATATATTTCACCAGCCATGAATGAAAATACTCATGACTGCAAAGCCCTAGGAAACGTTGATAATCTTCCGAAGGTTCCTCAGGCTCATTGGCTTTTGGCAAGTCATCACGCGGTGTAATTAAACTGGTGCTGTTCGGATGCTCCAGACCACCATAACTGTTGCCTGTTGCCATGGTCATGAACACATAGTTTTTAAATGGCGCAGAACCAAAAAGTTGAATTTCGGTTTGGCAAATTTTTTGGATATCGGCTTGTAAACGCTCAACGTTGGTTGCATGTTTACCCGAAATCACAAATTCATGCTGGATGCCTTCAGCCTCAAAACTGAAACGGGTCTGATCTGCCAGTTCAAATGGACTGTCGATGAGCTGCATATAGTTGTCAGCTTTTAAGGTATAGCGCCCTTTCACCAAGCTTTTTGATGCCAAGCCTGTCGCTACAGTAAAATGCTTAAACTCATCAGGTAAGAACACTTCCAATTCACATTCAGCTTCTTCTTGATCTTTGAGACTTAAGCAAACACAGGCTGGATTGACATAAAAACGGGTCTGATCGACATAACTACCACGAACAGAAAGATCATAAGCATAGACATCATATTCAACCGTGATCAGCTCATGATCAGTGTTAAATAAACGCCATTTATTCTTTTCAAATTTACTGATTTTAAGCTCACGTCCTGCCTCATCATAGGCTTTGACAGATTCAATGTGTTTTGCAAATTCACGAATCAGGTAACTGCCCGGAATCCATGTCGGCAACCACAACTCTTGTGTTGGATTGGCAACAAAACGTAAGGTCACATGAATGAGATGCTGTTGGTAATCGTCAAACTCTATTTGATAGTGCAACATAAGTCGGAATTCTAATCTTAATCAGGTTATGCAGGGCTTTAGCTTAGCATTTTTTTACTCTAATATGCGCTACTGCTATTATTCCATACAGAAGATAAAGTAAATCAAGTTAGCTTTAATCTTTGTCATGGAAGATAGTTTTCTCTTTCTTTTGATCTCCTCAGGATTTGTCCTTTGAAACGTTTTATTTCTTGGTTTGCAGGGCTAGGTATATTGTGCTCAGGTTTTGCCCATGCAGCCATTTTGAATATTGATCCCGAATCTGTACCTGCCGCAGCATGGACAATTTATGATCCTCAATCTGGTCAAACTATTGCTGAATACAATAGCCATGCGCAGCGTGCACCCGCTTCATTAACCAAAATGATGGTGGCTTATATTACGCTCCAAGAAATTAAGGCGGGCAAACTCAAAAAGACAGATGTGATTACGGCCAATGACGTGGTGCATGTCGTTCAGCCTGATGAATCGCAAATGTTCTTGCGCCCAGGGCAACAAATCACGGTTGATCAATTGCTCACGGGTTTAGTGGTGATGTCTGCCAATGATGCTGCTGTGACGTTGGCACAGCGGATTGGTGGTGATCTTCCACATTTCGTGGCACGCATGAACCAAGAAGCAAAAGCATTGGGCATGACGGATACCCACTTTACCAATCCTGCAGGAATTACCATGGATGGGCATTATTCCTCTGCCGCAGATATGGCAAAACTGGGCAATGCACTGATTCAACAGTTTCCTGATTATTTGGGTTACTCTAAACAGACCAGTTATTCATGGAATGGTCATCCGCATCACGCCACCAATATCTTGCTCAAACAAGATCCGACTGTGGACGGTTTAAAAACAGGTTTTACCCGTGCAGCAGGCTTTAACCTTGCTTTAACTGCCAAACGTCTGACCATGAATCCAAATCTGCCAGAGCGCCGTTTAATTGTCGTGGTACTGGGAACAACCAGTCCTGTGATGCGTGCCGAAGTTGCACATCGCTTAATGAATCTGGCTTATAGTTACACCCGCGACGAAGTGATGGTTAAAGCACAACAGCCGATTGCCATTTTGCCTGTCATGAACGGGAAAATCCGCAGCTATCAGGTTGTACCGCAAAGCACGCAGTTTATGACGACTTCTTTGTACAACCAGCCGATCAATATTGACATGCGTAGCTTCAATAATAATAGCGGACGTTTAGTCTATAACGGACAAAGCATTGAACCGGTTAATGAAACTAAAACCCAGATTCAGGTCAATTTGAATCAGAAACAACTCACCGCACCTTTAAATCAGAACGTGCACATCGCAACACTCAAGGTCTACCAAAATGGTCAATGGCTAGAAGATATTCCTGTGCTTTCACATGTCCAGCTTGAATATGCCAACATTTTCCAGCGCTTCTGGCACTGGTTATGCCAATTACTCCCTTTCCTCGCAGAAAAAGTGATTCCCGCGAAGATACTGTTGTAAGATCGAAAGAAAAATAGGCTTGAATTTTTTAAATCAGCCCCAAATTCGTTTAAAATAATGCACGTCATCAAAAATCCTGAATTTGCATTCCCCAAATTCAGGATTTCATTTTATGATGTGACTTTAAAACTCTGTATGGATTTCAAACATGACTGCTATTGCAAATAACCACGTGGTTTCATTCCACTACACATTAACAAACGCTGAGGGTGAAACACTTGACCAGTCTCAAGGTGAACCACTTGCCTATTTGCACGGTGCAGGCAACATCATTCCTGGCTTAGAAAAAGCACTAGAAGGTAAAACTGTTGGCGAAAAATTGACTGTCAACGTTCCTGCTGCTGAAGGTTACGGCGAATATAACCCAGACCTCGTACAAGAAGTTCCTGCGCAAATGTTCCAAGGCGTTGAGAAAATCGAAGCTGGTATGCAGTTCCAAGCTCAAACTGATGACGGCGTACAAATCGTGACTGTTAAATCAGTTGAAGGCGATACAGTAATCGTTGATGCAAACTTCCCACTTGCTGGTCAAGACTTGACTTTCCAAGTTGAAATCGTTGAAGTGCGTGACGCGACTGCAGAAGAACTTGAGCATGGTCATGTTCACGGTGTAGGTGGTCACCACCACTAAGTTTTGCCAAGTGCAAATCTTAAAAGCAAAGCCTAGCGCTTTGCTTTTTTTATGCTATTTTTGAGCCATCAAGTACTCAAGACTGATTGAATTTTATGCCTACCCTGATTTGGTTTCGTCAAGATTTACGGATTTCTGATCATGCTGCCCTGTGGCACGCCAGTCAAAATGGTTCATGTCTCGCACTCGCGATTTTGTCTCCCAAGCAGTGGCAACTGCACGATGATGCGCCGATTAAACTGGATTTTTATTTGCGTCAATTACGCCAGTTACAGCAGCAATTACAACGCTACAATATCCCGCTGATCGTTAAAATTGTGCCAGTTTGGCAAGATATTCCATATGCATTACTCCAGCTGTGTAAGCATTTTCAAGTTCAGCATGTGCATGCCAATGTCGAGCTTGGCGTACATGAACTACAACGTGACAAACACTGTCAAGATCAGTTAGCACAAGCAAATATTCAACTGGAGTTGTACCAAGACCGTACATTATTTCCTGTCGGCAGTATTCGCAATCAGTCAGGGCAACCGTATCAGGTGTTTACCCCTTTTAAGAAAAACTGCTATGAACGCCTCAATCAGCAATTACCTGCCTGCTATCCCAATATTGCCATTCAAACACCTCTGCAGCTTGAACTGAGTGAACAAGAACAAAACATTCCTGAACTGCATGAACTGGGTTACAGCGCCATTTCTCCCGAGCAACAACAACTTTGGCCAGTCGGCGAACTACATACCCAGCAACAACTGGATAATTTTATAAAAAGCGCGCTGGCAGGTTATAAGCAGCAACGCGACTTTCCTGCCCAAGCGGGCACCAGCCAACTGTCAACGTATTTAAATATTGGGATTTTGTCGATTCGCCAATGTGTACAGGCACTATTTCGTCCGCAGCAAGGGCAATTTTTACTGACCGATCAGGGACAACAGACTTGGCTGGATGAATTACTCTGGCGTGAATTTTATCAGCATATTTTGTTTGATTACCCTCAAGTGTCGAAGCATCTGCCCTTTCAACCCAAAACCCAGCAACTCCAATGGCGTGATGATCCCGAGGGTTTAAACGCATGGCAACAAGGTCAAACAGGCATCCCGATTGTCGATGCAGGGATGCGACAACTGCTGGCGACAGGCTGGATGCACAATCGGGTACGTATGATTTGCGCGATGTTTCTCACCAAAAATTTACTGATTGACTGGCGTAAAGGCGAACAGTGGTTTATGCAGCATCTGATTGATGGGGATTTGGCAGCCAATAATGGTGGCTGGCAATGGAGCGCATCGACAGGCACAGATGCAGCACCGTATTTTCGAATTTTTAACCCGATTAGCCAGTCGGAAAAATTTGACCCAAATGGGGATTATATTCGTCGCTGGGTGCCTGAACTTCGATCTTTAGATGATAAAACTATTCATGAGCCTTATGCCAAAGGCTATAAAGCTGGCTTAGGCTATCCAAAAGCAATTGTTGATCTGAAAAGCAGTCGGGTGCGTGCAATCGAAGCCTTTAAAGCACTGGACTAATCTGAATTAACCCAATGCTTGCAGCAAGTTGTTTTTGGCTTGCTGCTCATAGTGCTGCTGAAAATATCGGGTTTGATATAACGGTTGCGTCAGATAAAACTGGCGCAGTACCTGTTTGCGTTTTTCCTGATAAATCAGTTCATCAACCCAGATATATTCCTGCCGAATTTGCTGTTGATACTCGGCAAAACGCATAACTGCACTGCCTAAAATTGCCAGATCAATATCCAGTAAATACGCCAAATCTGACTCAGAAGCAACGGCATGTTGCTGTGTCGCCAAAATCCACGTCGCAATCTTATCCAGCTGAGCTTTGGGTAATGCATCTGCCACTTGTTGGCGCATCCACAGAGCACTGTCCTGTTCATTGCTTACAGAACGCGGTTGATACACCACATCGTGAAAGAAAATTGCCAGTTGCAGTGCAAAACCATCTTCAATCTGGCTTTGCACGTTTTCAAACAGCGCCAGACATTCCACAATATGCTGCACCTGATGATAAGCACGCTGCGATTCCTGATAGGCATGCAGCAGTTTTTCCAAACACTGTTCATGCTGTTGCACAGACCAGTGCTCAGGTGCAAACTGCGCGAATAGTTTTCGCCATGCCTGACTAAACTGCTGCTGAAAAGTCAAGATTATGCTGCCTGTTCATCACGCTTAAACACCAGTTCTTTGGCATTAGAGTTTTCAACATCGAAATAATAACCTTCGCTATTAAAGGCTTTTAAATCTTCAACCTGTTGAATCTGCTGTTCAATCACAAAACGTGCCATTAAACCACGGGCTTTTTTAGCATAGAAACTAATGACCTTGTATTTGCCATGTTTCTGATCCAGGAACACAGGTTTAACGATTTGCGCATCCAACGCGGATTCTTTCACCGCTTTATAATATTCATCTGAGGCAAGGTTCAGTAAAATATTGCTATTGGCTTGCTGCAAATCCTGCTGAATCAGATCGGTAATGCGTTTACCCCAAAATTCATACAAGTTGCTGCCACGCGGATTGTGCAGTTTTGTACCCATTTCCAAACGGTAAGGCATCATCAAGTCCAATGGACGAAGCAGCCCGTATAAACCCGAAAGCATCCGCAAATGCTGCTGAGCAAAATCCAGTTGCGGGTCGCTCAATGCATAGGCATCTAGACCTGTGTAGACATCACCCTTAAATGCAAAAATGGCTTGGCGAGCATTGGCAAGATCAAACTCGGTTTGCCAATCCTGAAAACGCGCGACATTGAGCTGTGCAATTTTTTCGCTGACACTCATTAAACTTGCCAGTTGTGATGCTGACAATTCACGGCAAACATCTATCAACTGCTCAGACTGATCAAGCAGACGTGGCTGGGTAAAGTTGCTGCTTGGCAATGCAGTTTCATAATCCAGTGTTTTCGCAGGTGAAATTAAAGCCAGCATAGACATCCTCATTTTTGCTATATTCTGCTCACTATATCAGCCACCTATTTATAACGCCAATTCGTGTTTCTGATGGCGTTTATCGGTACAATCATGACCCCTACTTTAAAATTAAGCTCATCGAGTCCTATGCCTGAAACGATTTTTTTACAAGGTCCTGCTGGGAAAATTGAGGTTTTTGTTGACCGCCCACAGGGAGAAATTCACAGTTTTGCGATTGTCTGTCATCCGCACCCTCTGCAAGGTGGCACGGCGCATCATAAAGTCCCGATGTTACTCTCGAATATTTTGACCGAGCGTGGCTGTATCGTGTACCGTCCAAGTTTCCGTGGTGCAGGACAAACCGAAGGCTTGCATGAAGAAGGTTTTGGCGAAACCGACGATATTTTGGCAATCTTGCAACAATTGCGTGAGATGCATCCGAACCTTGATTTTTATGCAGGTGGATTTAGCTTTGGTGCGCATGTGCTCGCCAAATGTTATGCCGCACTCGATGTCGCACAGCGCCCAAAACAGTTAGTGTTATGTGGTTTACCGACAGCGATGGTACGCGGCTTACGTGACTATCAAACACCTGAAATTCAAGGTGATATGCTATTTGTACATGGCGAAGAAGATGATATTACCTTGCTCAGTGACTTAATTGTCTGGGCAAAACCGCAAAAACATCCCATTACGATTTTCCCAGGGGCAAACCACTTTTTTACAGGTTATTTAAAGCCACTTCGCCAAGTGATTAGCCAATATCTTCGTCTGTAAATTCGTATTGTATGGCAAGACGTTTAATGCAGAATGTCTTGCTTCTAGGGAAATATAAAACCATGCCCAATGCATTTGGAGCATGAGTTCAATAAACAGAACAAAATACACCTGATCCGCAAGCGACACTAGCCGATCAGGTGCATTTTTTTAATCAACAGTTGCCAGTGCAGCCACCAACAACCGCCAGCATTTTTCAACTGTATCGACTTTGACTCGTTCGCCTGGTGCATGCGCACCCTGAATATCGGGGCCAAAAGACACCATTTGCAAATCAGGATAATGCTCGGCAATAATTCCACACTCTAAACCTGCATGAATGACTTTAAGTTCAGGTTCAATCTGGAAAGTATCCTGATAAGCACGTTGCAAACATTTTAAGGCTGCCGATTCTGGGTTCGGTGTCCAACCTGAAACGAATGGCGCAAGACTCGAATGCAATCCATAATATTCAAAATGCTGCTGAATCCGATGTGCGTGCGCTTCCAGTTCATCATTGACCATTGAACGCACCATAATCAGCACACTGGCTTGTTCACGATTTAAACGCACCACCCCGATATTGTTTGAGGTTTCCACCACATCAGGCAGTGCCTGACTCATTTGTGCCACGCCATACGGACAACTCGACAAAGCAGCCAACCACGCTTGCTGCTGTTCACGGGCAATCACTTCTGTGACAACTTTATCAAGTGACTGAGCACGCAATTCAAGCACCTCATCCACACCTTTGAGTTGCACTCGCCAATCTGTTTGAGCCTGTTGTAGTAGAGCGTCTAATTGGGAAAGTTTTGATTTTGGTAAAGCAATCTTGGCAGTCGCTTCACGTGGTAAGGCATTACGCGCCGTACCGCCTGAGAACTCAACCAGATGTGCTTGTAGTTCAGGCAAATGTTGCTGTAAAAACTGCGCTAAAATCACATTGGCATTGCCACGTCCTAAGTGAATATCAACACCCGAATGTCCCCCCTTAAGTCCGAGTACCTGTACTTCAACTGCGGTCTGTTCTGCATCAGTTGGCACATACGTCAGGGTTTGTTCGACTTCGATATCCTGACTACCTGCGCAGCCCAGATACAGTTGCCCCCACTCTTCGGTATCAATATTAAATAACCACTTGCCTTGCAGGACGTTTTCTTCAAGAAAACGCGCACCACTCATGCCCGCCTCTTCATCGACTGTCAGCAACACTTCAATCGGCCCATGTGCAATATCATTGGCATCCAATACTGCCAACGCCAGCGCTACACCAATACCATTGTCCGCACCGAGTGTGGTATTGGGTGCAATTAGCCAGCCATTTTCCAAAATCGGTTGAATCGGATCACAACTAAAATCATGTACCGTACCACGATTGGCTTGGGTCACCATATCCAGATGCCCTTGCAAAATCACGGCTGTTTTATGCTGCATGCCTGCGGTTGCAGGTTTACGGATAATTAAATTTCCGACAACATCGACATAGGTGTCTAAACCTTTGTTTTTCGCCCAGTCTTGTAAATATTGACGTAGTTGTTGTTCTTGTTTGGACTGACGCGGAATACGGCATAAAGTGGCAAAATGCTGCCAGACGTTTTTTGGTGAGAGTTGAGAAAAATCAACGGCATTCATGATCTGGTCTCGTAAAGAAAATAAGTCTGTTTGGTTTCACTATACTGCAAAATGAGCTGACAAGGTAAAACCTTGCCGAAAGAGAACTGCGGATATAAAAAAGCCAAGCAGATGCTTGGCTTTTAATTTTAAAACAGGTCGAATTATTCAGAGACTTCGATGCTTAAACCTGCCTGATTTGCCAGTTCAGTAAAGGTTGGGAAACTGGTCGCAACCGTTTCTGTACCCACAATCGCGATCGCTTCGGCAGCACGTAGACCTGCAATACTAAAGCTCATTGCAATACGGTGGTCATGATGTGATTCAATCTGAGCACCTTTAAAGATTGGTGACCAGTCGCCAGATTTACCCTGACCTTGAATGATAATACCATCTTCAGTTGGAGTACATTGGATACCCATCGCCTGCAAACCATCTGCCATGACCTGAATACGGTCAGACTCTTTCACGCGCAGTTCAGCCGCACCCGTCAGTACCGTTTCACCTTCTGCACACGCTGCAGCAATAAACAACGCTGGGAATTCATCAATCGCCAATGGCACTTGGTCTTCAGGAATATGAATGCCTTTTAAAGTCCGTGTTGCACGAATACGAATATCAGCAATCGGTTCACCGCCTGCGATACGCTCATTCAACACTTCAAGATCAGCACCCATGGCTTTGAGAATTTCAATCACACCAGTACGAGTTGGGTTAATACCAACCGCTTCTAAGGTCACATCGGCATTTTCACAAATCGCTGCACCGACCATAAAGAATGCCGCAGAAGAAATATCTGAAGGCACTTGGATGTCTGTACCCACCAATTTACCACCACCTTGCAGGCTAATACGGTTGCCTTCGGTTTTTACTTCATAACCAAAGGCACGTAACATACGTTCAGTATGGTCACGCGTTGGTTCAGGTTCAGTCACTGAAGTTTCACCTTCTGCCCACAAGCCTGCCAGTAAAATCCCTGATTTCACCTGAGCTGATGCCATTGGCAAATCATACTGAATACCTTTAAGCACTTGCGAACCTGTAATGCTGACAGGTGGCGTACCTCTCTCACCTGTAGTCTGGATTTGTGCACCCATTAAACGCAATGGCTTGGCGATACGCTCCATCGGGCGTTTTGACAACGATGCATCACCCGTCATGACCGTATCAAATTTCTGTGCAGACAACATGCCCGACAACAAACGCATACTGGTGCCCGAGTTACCCATATACAACGCGCTTGCAGGTGCTTTCAAACCCTGCATACCCACACCATGAATGGTCACTTCACCATTTTTTGGCCCTTCAATCGATACGCCCATATCACGAAAGGCCTGCAAAGTTGCCAAAGCATCTTCACCTTCAAGGAATCCTGTGACATGTGTTGTGCCTTCAGCAATTGCACCAAACATAATCGAACGATGTGACACCGATTTATCACCCGGAACAGTAAATGTTCCCTGAAAACGATGCTGTTGAGGTTGAATGGTAAATTGTTGGGTCACCTTGTCTTTCTCCATTAAAGGTTTTTGGGCAAGCATATGGTTAAAATGTTGACGCGCAGCTTGAGCATGTCCGAGTAAGCCCATCAGCGCTTGCGAATCTTCTTTTTCAATCAGCCCACGAATAATCGCCAGTTGTTGTTCAAAGCCATCGACAGCTTTTAAAATTGCAGTTTTGTTGGCAAAGAAAATGTCATGCCACATTTGTGGATCAGAAGCTGCAATTCGTGAAAAATCGCGAAAACCACCTGCAGCATAACGGAAAATATCCAGATTATCTTCGCGGTTTGCCAGTTGCTCCACCAGATTAAATGCCATCAGGTGCGGTAAATGACTGGTATGTGCCAACACTTCATCGTGTTTTTGTACATCCATACAGATCACTTCGGCTTTGGCTGCCTGCCAAAGGGTGATCAGTTTTTCAACCGCCCAAGGCGCGCTGCTTGGCAATGGCGTCAAAATCACTTTGTGATGCGCAAACAGATCGACTTTGCCTGCATGCACACCCGTATGTTCACTGCCCGCAATCGGATGCCCCGGCACAAAACCCACAGGCAGACTATCACCGAATATACGCTGTGCCGCAGCCACGACGTTACCTTTGGTGCTGCCCACATCGGTTAAAATCGCATCGGCTTTTAAATATGGCTTAATTTGCACCAGGACTTTTTCAGTGGCTTGCACAGGCAATGCTAATACTACCAAATCTGCATCTTGCACGGCGTCAATTGCTGAGGCATAACCTGCCTGAATCAACCCCAGTGCTTTTGCATCCTGCAAGGTTTTTGCTGAACGTGTTGATGCTACAACCTGAGTTGCCAAACCTTCCGCCTGAATCACACGTGCCAGACTTGAACCAATCAAGCCCAGCCCAATAAATGCCACTTTATGAAACAAGGGCTGTGTTTCTGAAACTACCACCAAAATTTGCCTCTATGCTCAATACGATAAAAATGCTCAACTAGCAGATCACAACACGGCAACAGGATATGAACCCAGTACACGCAACTCTTTAACCAGTGGGCGAATTTCATCGAGCGCAGCCGCAACATTTGGCTGATCAATATGCCCTTCCAAATCGACAAAGAACACATACGCCCATTTTTCAGGAAGCGCTGGGCGGGTTTCAATACTGGTCAGACTAATGTTGTGCTTGGCAAATGGCTCTAAAATTTCTAAGAGTGCCCCTGCACGGTCATGTGCAGAAATCAATAAAGAGGTTTTGTCATTACCGCTGGCAGGAATTTTCTCACGACCAATCACCAAAAAACGCGTGGTATTTTCAGGATTGTCTTCAATATTGCTGTGTAAAATTTCTAAACCATACATCGTTGCCGCAATATCAGAAGCAATTGCTGCTGAATGCCACTCATTACGAATACGGCGTGCCGCTTCTGCATTAGAAGTCATAGCAACACGTTCAACACCAGGGTAATGGATGTCGAGCCATTTACGGCACTGAGCCAAAGTTTGTTGGTGTGCATAAATCTGTTTAATGCTGTCTTTACGGGTATTTTCAGATACCAAAAACTGGTGATGAATACGCAATTCAACTTCACCAATTACGTTCAGGCTCGATGATTTAAAACAGTCTAATGTATGGTTAACTACACCTTCTGATGAGTTTTCTACAGGGACAACACCATAATGTGCGCTGCCTGCTTCCACTTCACGGAACACTTCATCAATGGTTGCAATCGGGCGCACAATTGCATCCTGACCAAAGTGCTTCAAAGCTGCGGCTTGGGTAAATGTACCTTCAGGGCCTAAAAACGCAATGCTTTGTGGTGCTTCAAGTGCCAAACATGCAGACATAATTTCACGGAACAAACGTGCCATGGTCGCATCAGACAACGGGCCTTCATTGCGTTCCATCACTTTACGTAAAACTTGCGCTTCGCGTTCAGGGCGATAAAACACAGGATTCTCTTCAGTTGCAAATTTGGCTTTGGCAACCGCTTCCGCTAAGCGTGCACGACGATTCAATAAATCCTGAATCTGCTGGTCTACGCTATCAATATCCGAACGTAATTGTTCTAAATTCAGAGAAGTCGTTTTCTGATCATCTTGGATCATGTCATTTCGCCCCGTGCTCATGTTTTTTTCTGCCTGCAAGTATAACCACATTCAACTGGGAAATGTCATCACATCCTAAGTAGCACATTAAGTTTTTCGAGTAGATCAATGCATTTAGCAACTCTAGCCAGAACTAGCTCAATCTCATGCTAATCTTGAATCTCAACTGTAACGCCAACATTAACAGGCGAGATAAAAAATACCGTGGCATTGTTCACAAAACAAAGTATTCCTTCAGATTTATTTTTGTCATGGTGTCACCAGACAACCACGCTTGGTTCTGGCACAGCTTATGCTAGTATGCTGAATATCTTTTATTTTCCCACAATTCAATCATGACAAATAAACGTAATATCTATCAAGACTTTGAGCATCCTTTTGCACAGTACATTCGTATTATTGGCAAAGGCAAAACAGGTGCACGTTCACTGACTTTTCAGGAAGCCTATGATGCATTTAGCATGATTCTTAAAGGCGATGTCCTCGATGTGCAGCTCGGCGCATTTCTGATGTTGTTACGTGTCAAAGAAGAATCTGTCGAAGAACTGGCAGGCTTTGTACAAGCCACCAAAGATCAGCTTCAGTACCGCCCACTTAAGGTTGATCTGGACTGGTCATCGTATGCAGGCAAACGTAAACATTATCCGTGGTTTTTACTGGCAGCACTGACTCTGGCACAACATGGCTATCGCGTGGTGATGCATGGCGCAGCAGGTCATACCTTAAACCGCGTCTATACCGAGCAGGTTTTAGAATTCCTCAACTATCCGATTTGCCATACGCAAGACGACGTTGAACAACAATTAAAACAGCGCAACTTTGCTTATTTACCTCTCGCTGCGATTTCGCCTGTACTGGATGAGTTGATTGGCTTACGCAATGTCATGGGATTGCGTTCCCCGATTCATACTTTGGCACGCTTAATTAATCCATTTAACGCTAAAGCCACCTTACAGGCGATTTTCCATCCTGCCTATCGTAGTTCACACCAACGTGCAGCATTTACACTGGGTTATAAAAATAGTGCCGTGATTAAAGGTGAAGGCGGTGAGTTTGAGCGTAATCCCGATGCCAAGACCTTAATTTGCGGCATTCGTGATGGTGAAATGTACGAACATGAATTACCTAAACTGACCCCTGAGCGCAGTGCAACCGAAGAAGAGTTAGACTTAAATATCTTTAAAGCAGTTTGGGAAGGCAAACAACAGCATAACTATGGTGAGATGGCAGTCGTTGAAACCATGGGCATTGCTTTATATAGCATGGGTGTGGTCGACAGTTATGACGCTGCCATGCAAAAAGCCCAAACTTTATGGAAAACCCGTCATCAATAAAAATGATTGGCATAAAAAAATCCCCAGCTGGGGATTTTTTTATTTAGACAAAGCGAATTGGCTTAAATTCAGGTTCATTCTTGTGATGATCATCTTCACAAACTTCACCTTCTTCTTTCGTACCACGGTCGATATACCCTGTACGTTCTTCTTCAGGTAAATGTTTATATTCCCATGCCAATACTGCTTGCATACAAATTTCACGTTGCTCTTGGGTCAAGGCAACACCATTGGGCCATTTACCAATTTCAACTGCTGTTTTTAGACGTTGTACAATTTCGGGGTCTAAGACCGAGAGCATTTGTTCAATATTCATGACTCTTCCTGCTGCTGCAATGCTTCAAAATCCTGATGCCATCCCAACTTGGTACGACATGCCATATAGAAGTCATAACCAGGTGGATGCAATAAACTTAATTTAAAGGGATGCTTGCGAATATACAAAACATCTCCGACATTTAGTGCCACGCTATGCTGCGCATCGGCACTGACCATCGGCAAAATACGGTTTTTACGGACGGTAATTTTGATTTCACTTTGATCACCCACAATAATTGGTCGAGATGAAAGTGTATGCGGATGCATCGGCACTAAGACAATCGCATCCATACTTGGGTGAATAATTGGGCCACCGCCTGACAATGCATAAGCCGTCGAACCTGTCGGAGTCGCAACAATTAAACCGTCACTATGCTGGCGGTAAACAAACTGTCCATCGATGGAGAGTTCAAAATCCACCATATGCACCGACTTGCCTGAGTGTAATACAATATCGTTCAATGCAATGGCACTATAAACAGTTTCGCCTGCTGTGCGAACTTCCATTTCCAGCAAAAAGCGCCGATCAAGCTGGAAATTTCCCTTTAGTACCAAGTCCAGTTTCTGTAGCACTTCAACTGGGTTAATATCGGTTAAAAATCCCAAACGTCCACGGTTGACCCCGATTACAGGTGTATTGTACTTCACCAGTGCGCGTGCAGCATGCAATAAAGAACCATCACCGCCTACAACGACAACCAAATCTGCCACTTCACCCATCAGGTTACGGCTGACAATCTGGCAATTTTGATAAGGGACAAGTTTTGCTGTTTCGACATCAAAAATTGGATGCAATCCCAATTTCAGCAAATGGTCATAAATAAGACAAAGTGTTTCTACAACAGCGGCTTTTTCTGGTCGTCCAATTAGCCCAATGTTGCGAAACGACTTGTGTGAGATTTTCACCAACTCAAGCGCTCCGTTCGGATTCGCAGCCATAATAACACGTTGTTTCAGGTTTGAAAAAACAATACAAAGCCTCTGATAAAACGCTAAATTATTGCTTAATTTTGTATTGTTTCACGAATAATCATTGCAAAATAAATAAAAGCTTCGCATGATTACAGGGTTTATGTCGGATAGCTTATCACTTTTTATGAAGTCACAACGCGGTCTTGGTTTATTTCCCCTGATTTTTTGTATTGTTGTTATCGCAGGATTTCTCGCCTTTAGCACGTATGTTATTCATATTGATAGTGTTATTCGAAAGAAATTTGAAGGTCAGCGCTGGGATATTCCAGCCAAAGTATATGCACGCCCTTTAGAAGTATACAATCAGGCACCTGTAAATGAACCTGATTTTCTACAAGAGCTAGGAATGCTGGGGTATAAAAAAGCCGATGGTTACACTCAACCAGGCAGTTATGTACTGAATGGTAATAGCGTTTATGTACATACTCGTGGCTTTGACTTTGGTGATAGTAACGAACCTGAGCAAGTATTGCATATTACCTTTGGCGATGACCAAATGCAGGACGTGCGCACGACCAAGCCATCAAGTACAGGAATGACTCGCCTTGAACCGTTATTGATTGGCGGAATCTATCCGCAACATAACGAAGACCGCGTCCTCATCAAGCTAAAAAATGTACCAAAGCCTCTCATTAATGCGCTGGTTTCGACAGAAGACCGTAATTTTTATGAGCATCATGGGATTTCCATCCGTGGTACTGCCCGTGCAATTGTCAGTAACATTACAGGCGGTAAACGTCAGGGTGGATCAACACTTACCCAGCAGTTGGTAAAAAACTTCTACTTATCTCCAGAAAAAACATTAAAGCGTAAGGTCAATGAAGCCTTAATGTCTATATTGCTGGAAATGCACTACAACAAAGATGAAATTCTAGAAGCATATTTAAATGAAGTGCATCTGGGGCAAAACGGTAACTATTCTATCAATGGTTATGGTTTAGCTTCACAGTTTTATTTTGGTCTACCTTTAGGTGAACTGAATATTGCTCAACAAGCTTACTTGGTTGGTTTGGTACAAGGACCATCTTTATATAATCCTTGGCGCAATCCTGAAGGTGCAAAAAACCGTCGTGATACCGTTTTGCACAATATGCTGGTGATGGGTTATCTGACTCAAGCGCAGTATGAACAAGAAAGTGCCCGCCCACTGGGTGTCGTGGCTAAACCTGCTCTTGGGCCAACCCGTTTCCCTGACTTTATGGATATTGTGCGCCGTCAACTACGCAGTGAATACCAAGAGTCTGACCTGACCAATCAGGGCTTACGCATTTTCACCACGCTTGACCCGATTGCACAAACCAAGGTTCAAAACAGCTTTAAAGATACCGTAGACAACCTGTCAAAACGTAACCCTCGTGTGTTAGCAGATTTACAAGGTGCTGTACTAATTCAACGCCCAGACAATGGCGAACTGGTTGCAGCTGTAGGTTCAACACAAAACTTTACTGGCTTTAACCGTACCATTGATGCCAAACGCCAAGTTGGTTCATTACTCAAGCCTGTGATTTATCTCAGTGCAATTGAATCGGGCCGTTATAACTGGGCATCCGCGATTCAAGACAATTCAATTAGCATTCCAACGCAAGGTAAGGCTTGGACACCTAAAAACTATGATGGTGGTGAGCATGGTATGGTGCCGATGGTGCAGGCATTACAACATTCTTATAACCTTGCGGCTGTACGTTTAGGGCAAGAATTTGGGATTCCAACATTCACCAACCAGTTACGCAAATTTGGTGTGACGAGTGATATTCCATCTTACCCATCTGTTTTCTTGGGTGCAGTGAACTTATCTCCAATGGAAGTTCTAGGTCTTTACAACAACTTTGCAACAGGTGGTTTTAAATACCCAACAAAAGCCATTCGCTCAGTTATTGACCAAAATGGTAGAACGCTCAACCGTTATGGTTTAGAAGTTCAGCAAACTGTTGATCCAGCAGCAGCCTATGTTCTGAACTATGGTTTACAGCAAGTCATGAACAACGGTACAGGTAAAGCAGCATATAGCAGTTTGCCATCTAGTCTAAAACTGGCGGGTAAATCGGGAACAACCAATGACACTCGTGATTCTTGGTTTGCAGGCTATTCGGGCAATTATTTAACAGTCGTATGGCTAGGTCTAGACAATAACAAAGTGACAGGTTTAACAGGTTCTTCAGGTGCGCTTCCAGTATGGATTAATGTCATGAAACAGTTACGCCAGCAACCTGTCAATATCAAACAACCTAACAATGTTCAGTGGCAATGGGTTGATACACGTTCAGGGCGTTTGTCAGGAGCCAATTGCTCAGGTGCAATGTATATTCCATTACTTGCAGACCACCTGCCTGAACCTGGAGGTAGCTGCGGGTTTTCAAATCATCAAGCATCTACTGATGAAGCTAGTGCATCTGCACCCGCGACCACAACCAGCCCAGATAATCTCGAAAACCTGATTCGTGAAAGTAACAATAGTGACAGCAACTCCAATACACCAACACGTATCATTTCAAGCGGCAGTTACGAACAGTAATTTCATCTTTGGGCAATAGTTATTACTATTGCCCAATTCTTTTTAAAGTATTTAGATGGAGAACTCTCGCGAATGCATTTTAAACTGATCAGTAGCTGTGTATTAAGTTTGAGTCTGATCGGCTGTAGCCAACTGACACAACAGTCCCAATCTAAGCATCAACAAAGCACTCCCCCGACAGAGAAAAAAACCACCCCACATTCACATACCAATGGTGTTCAGATTACACCTTATCAAGTTCCTGAAATTAAACGTGAAGCTATACCTGTAAAAAACCATTCTGCCCCTCCACAACCAGCAGCAACTCCAGATGGTTCAGAAAAACCTGTTTTTCGTCAGCTGATTCAGCAAGCGCGACAAGCTTTGCAACAAAACCATCTCACTCAGGCTGAACATTTTGCATTGCAGGCACAGCGTATTTCACCACAGGCGGCACAAAGTTATGTGATCTTGGCACAAATAGCTCAGAAACAACGTAACTACAATCATGCAGAGGCTTTGCTACAACGCGGTTTAAGTTTAGCAAATGACAATGCGACCAAGAAGCAGCTTTGGTTGATTCGCTTACAGATCGCACAAACCCAACATAACCCAAATGCTATTCAACAAGCCAAACGTGCTTTACAGCAATTCTAAACTTGAGAAATACCTGCAATGCCATAAGCGGCATGTTGTTGGGCAATTGCTAAATCCTCAGCTTTAAGCCCACCCAAAGCAATCACGGGTAAATCAACCTGTTCTGCCCAATTCTGAAATTGTATCCAGCCTAATCCTGTGGCTTCAGGGTGCGTTGCTGTTGCCAATACTGGGCTGAGTAATGCTGCATCACAACCAATCTGCTGAGCATGTTTTAAACTTTGCAAATCATGACAGGCTGCTACATAACATTGCCCCACGCGCAATTCGCCTTGCTGAGTTGCCAAAAGTTGTGGCTGCTTGAGGTGAATGGCGGCAAGTTGACGTTGTTGCTCAGCGCTCAACTGTTCTGCCAAAGTTTGATTGAGAATTAACTTGCCTAATTGTTCTGCTGGTAAAGTTTTAATGATTTCCAATTCAGCCTGTTGTTCAGGACGATAATAAATTGCTTGCCCCTCAGTCAAACTGGTGAGTTCCTGTAACTGAGTCCGAATTTTAATTTGCTGTGGAAACAACAAACGCTGGATTAATGCACGATTGGCTTTGGGGAAGTTAAGGGCTGCCAGTTCAGTGCGCGAATACCACTGCCACGGTTGTTGAATCTGTGCTAACAATGCTTCAGGTACATCACTGAAAAACACATGCAAATGCACGATAATATCGTCATATTCATGCTGAATTTGCTCAAATGGATGCCAGTCGACCAGATCAATCCCAACTTCTTCCAAAACCTCACGGCGGCAAGCTTGTTGTGCGGTTTCACCTTGCTCAACCTTACCTCCAGGAAATTCAGCTTTATTGCCCTGATGCTGTTTGACATCACGCCACCCAACCAAGACACGTGTTTTTGAAAATAAGAGCCCAATGGCAACTTCTACGTGGGATTTTTGCATCACTGCTCCTTTGTACACTTCATCATACTTAACCTTGACGCTGAGCATGTTACAAAGTTTTTACATGGAGTGCTAAATTTTCATTGACAGCTCTATTTGATAATAATTATCATTTAAAGCACCCATTTACACCACGAGAACACAATAACATGAACGCACCATTTAACTTATTTACTCGCAATACCGATACAACCCAGTCTTTACCACTGCTACACTCGAATAATTTATTTGCGCTCGGGCGTGAAATTCGCATTATGCACGCAGGAGAAGAATATCGCTTGCGCCTGACCCGCAATAATCGACTTATTCTCACCAAATAATAAGCTTGATTGAAAATAGCGGTGTTTATAAACGTGGAAAAAAGCAGCACATTCAAACACTGTGCTGCTTTTTTATTTCAGCAATTGTTGCTCACAGGTAATGATTCATCTCAGGATTTACAGACTATAAGATCTTTATGATCATAAACCCCAGATTCAACTCAAAAAATTAATATAAATTCAAAAACTTAAATCATATTTTTAATATAGATTCTTGATAAATACACGGATTCCATTGCAATAACAGCAAAACCAGATCATTTGAATTTTGAGATGAAGCCTCTGCCAAAATTAACTTAATGGCACAACCCGAAGCACTTCTTCAAGCGAAGTTATACCCGCCATGATTTTACGTGCACCCGCGATACGAAGAGGTTCAATTCCCTCTTTTTTTGACTGAAAGCGCAAGGCATTTAAAGATACATTTTCACTGATCATTTGTTTGAGTTGGAGACTAATCGGCATAAATTCATAAATCCCGATACGGCCTTTATAACCCGTATAACGGCAGGCTTCACAGCCCACAGGCACATAAGCTGTCTGTGGCACATCAACCGTATAGTCCGTTGTGAGGTGCATCCATTGCTGTTCATTAATCGGTGCATTTTGCTTGCACTGCGGGCAAAGTTTCCGCACCAAGCGCTGCGCCAGCACCCCAAGCAATGTTGCTGAAGATAAAAATGGCTGCACACCCAAATCATGCAAACGTGTCAAACTTGAAGGGGCATCATTGGTATGTAAGGTCGAGAGTACCAAGTGCCCTGTAAGCGCTGCCTGAATCGCCATATCGGCGGTATCTTGGTCACGCACCTCGCCCACCATAATAATGTCAGGGTCTTGACGCATGAGTGCGCGAATCCCATCGGCAAAGCCCAGTTCAATGCCATGATTAACCTGCATCTGGTTAAAGCTGCCTTCAATCATTTCAATCGGATCTTCAATGGTACAGACATTGACCTCTTCGGTTGCCAGTTGTTTCAATGTTGAATACAAAGTCGTGGTTTTCCCCGAACCTGTAGGCCCTGTCACCAAAATAATGCCATGACTATGTTGGGTCAGTGCCTGCCACTGATTCAATAATTTCTGGTCAAATCCCAACTGTTCAAAATTACGCACCAACACTTCTGGGTCAAAAATACGCATCACCATTTTCTCACCGAAGGCTGTTGGCAAAGTCGCCAGACGCAACTCGGTTTCCAGACCACGTGGTGTACGGGTTTTTAAACGACCATCCTGTGGTTTACGTTTTTCAGCAACATTCATCCGCCCTAAAATTTTAATTCGGGCAATGACTGCACCTAAAGTATTGGAAGGCATTTTATAGATGGTATGTAAAATTCCATCAATACGAAAACGCACTTTACTGTGTTCACGGCGTGGTTCAAGGTGAATATCACTCGCGCCCTGTTCAAAGGCAAACTGTAAAATCCAGTCCACCAATTTCACAATATGCTGATCATTGGCATCGGGGTTCTGGCTAATATCTCCCAGTTGCAATAAGGCTTCTACACCACGACCATCACGTTCGTAGTTCTGGCTTTTTTGTGATGAATGAACCGCGCGACTGACTTGATAATATTCAGACAAATAACGCTGTAACTGCTCTGGGCTTAAAAAAACCCGCTGGATTTTCTTCGGCTTTAAGCCGTTTTCCAGATACCCGACCCAATCGGTTAAAAAGGGTTGATCTGTCCCAATCAACACTTCGGCGTCATTAACTTCAACCGCCAGAATATGATTACGGATGGCGAATTCTTGAGACATAACCTCCGTAAGCGCTGGAACATCGGCTTTGAGTGGATCAATCACATAAAATGGTAAATTGGCTTTTTCAGCGAGCCATTGACAAAGTAAACTTAGCGTCAATTTTTGCTCGGGATCTTTCTGATTGACCAAGTCAAATTGCGCAATCCATTGCAAAGGGTGCCATGCTAACTGGCTTTTGTTACGATGCGTGGTTTGTACCAGCACATGATCGCGCTCGGTAATGATTTCATCCCACAGCAGTTGATCTAGGCACCACGTCAAATCAATCGAATAAGAAAATTGTGTAAGCCGTTGATTTGACTGCATAGAAACCCCAAAAAAATACTGATTATGATTTTATGTGGGCTATGTTAGCACTTTCTGCTATCGGGATTAATGATTTCCTCTGAAACTATATTTTTACCAAGCATCACTCAACTTGCATATTCGATCAGTTCCACAATCACAATTTCTGTAGCACTTACCTGAAAACGCACATCAAATTCAGCAAAATGTAGTCCATAAATTCGTTCAGGGTCATCCTGATAAGCTGGGCGTGGGTCTAATGCCAATACCTGTTCAATTTCCTGATATTGTCGTGATGAGCCTAATCCTCGCTCGGCAAGTTGTGTACGCTGAACGAGAGCTGTATCTGACCAAATCACCTGCTTTAACTGGGGCGCTTGGCTGGCATAACCACTTTGCGCATCTGCAATCGCATCTGAATAGGCAATATACGGTTTAATGTCAACAATTGGCGTTCCATCCAGTAAATCTGCGCCAGATACATAAACTCGCAATTGTCCATCGAGCTGTTCTACCCGCTTTAATCGCACCACAGACAGCCCAATTTGTGCAGGTCGATACATACTGCGTGAAGCAAATACCCCGATTTTTTGGTTACCGCCCAAACGTGGCGGGCGAATCTGCGGACGAAAACCGTCTAATGCTTTGTTGTGATGAAACTGCCACAACAACCACAAATGGCTAAATTCTTCAATGCCTGCAAAAGCACGAATGTCGTCATATGGGGCTTGCATCACAATATAAGACTCGACATCAACCAGATTCGGCTGGCGTGGAATACCAAATTTTTCCTTAAAGGGAGAATGCATGAACCCGATGACAGGAACTTGAAGCGGCGTAATCATCACTTTTTCTTATAAACACAATTAAATATATTCAGTTTATCGGCAATCATTTTAGATTAAAATACATCTTAGTTTTTATTATACATATTGAGATTGCTTGAATGGCTGCTTTTAACGTTGAACGTGTTACCCATGTTCACCATTGGAATGACACTTTATTTAGTTTTAAAACAACACGTGATCAAAGCCTACGCTTTAAAAATGGTCAGTTTGTCATGATCGGTCTTGAAGTTAATGGCAAACCGTTAATGCGTGCCTACTCAATCGCAAGTGCCAACTACGAAGAAGAACTTGAGTTTTTCTCGATTAAAGTGCAAAACGGCCCACTAACTTCGATTTTGCAAAAAATCCAAGTGGGTGATGAAATTTTAGTTTCTAAAAAGCCAACAGGAACTTTGGTTCTTGATGATTTGTTGCCAGGTAAAAACTTGTACCTTCTTTCTTCGGGTACAGGTTTGGCTCCATTCTTGTCTGTGATTCGTGACCCTGAAACTTATGAGCGCTTTGAAAAAGTGATCGTGGTTCACGGTACACGTTTTATCAGCGAATTGGCTTACCAAGATTTAATCTTGAATGAACTTCCAAACAACGAATTCTTCGAAGAGTTGGGCATTAAAGATAAATTGGTCTATTACCCAACCGTAACACGTGAACCGTTCCACACCCAAGGTCGTGTAACTGCTGCGATTGAATCTGGTCAAATTTTTGAAAAAATTGGCTTACCACGTTTCAACCCTGAAACTGACCGTGCAATGCTGTGTGGTAGCCCACACTTCCTGAAAGATGTGGCTGCACTGCTTGACCAGCACGGTTTGAAAGAGTCTCCACGTATGGGCGAAATGGGCGACTACGTGATTGAACGTGCATTCGTAGACAAATAATTTCCTGAATCTGTCATGGTAAAAAACCGAAGCCTTGTGCTTCGGTTTTTTACGTGTAGATATTGAAAAACCAGACTTAGCCAGTAAAAAGGCTTGTCGAGCTCACTATTTTTCTGCACAATTCTTGCCTTTGTATTTAGCATAGCCGTAGCCAAATGAGTTTGCCATTCCCTCTCATCCAGCAAATAGATGCCTTATTGCCACAAACCCAGTGCGGTTTATGTGGACATCGTGATGGATGTTTGCCTTATGCCAAAGCGATTAGTGAAGGTGAAGAAGCCAACAAATGTGTACCTGGCGGTCAGCCTGTTGCCGATGCGATTGCACAGCTTCTAAAGCGTCCTTTGCTGAAAGCCGAAGAAAGTGTCTGGGACATTCAAGCCGATGGTCGACCACAGCGCATGAAAGCCATTATTCGCGAAGACGAATGTATTGGTTGTACCAAATGTATTAATGCCTGCCCTGTGGATGCAATTATTGGTAGCGGCAAACTGATGCACAGTATTTTGAGTGATCTGTGTACAGGCTGTGAACTCTGTATTCCACCATGCCCTGTCGACTGTATTGACTTGGTTGAAGATACCGAACCCTTACCAACAGCAACACAACAAATCGAGCAGCAAGATGATTTGCGTTATCGTTATTACGCACATATTCAACGTGAAGAACAGCGTCGCATCCAACGTAAAGGCCCTATTGTACGCGCCGCGATCGATAGCGAATTATTTGTGCAGTTCTCAAGTTATTTAAATAGCGTTCCGACCATTCAACGCGCTAAAAAATCGGCTGAACAAGATTTGGTTGCCGATGCAAAAACCACAATTGAACTGGCGAAACTACGCACTCAAATTAAAAAACTGGAAAAACAGCTCAGCGTTCGGGACAATCCCGCTAAACGCGAACAGCTACAGCAGCTCAATGCCCAGTTGGATGCATTACAAGGTGATGCCTAATGTCTAGCAAAAACATGACTAAAAAACAGGTATATACATTTTTTGAACGCCTGCGTGAACAGCGTCCTAAGCCATCGACTGAGCTAAATTTTTCCTCATCATTTGAACTGCTTATTGCGGTTATGCTGTCTGCGCAAGCCACCGATGTGAGTGTCAATAAAGCCACCGATAAACTCTTTCCTGTTGCCAATACACCTGAACAGATTCTGGCACTAGGTTTAGAGGGTTTAAAAAGCTATATCAAAACCATTGGTTTATATAATTCAAAAGCCGAAAATGTCATTAAAACCTGTGAGATTCTGATCGGTCAGCACAACAGCCAAGTTCCTGACAATCGCAAAGATCTGGAAGCCTTACCTGGTGTTGGACGCAAAACTGCCAATGTCGTACTGAATACTGCTTTTGGACAACCGACGATGGCCGTCGACACACATATTTTTCGTTTAGGCAATCGTACAGGTCTGGCTGTCGGAAAAAACGTGCTTGAAGTTGAACAGCGTTTGATTAAAGTCATTCCAGAAGAATTTATGTTAGATGCCCATCACTGGCTGATTTTGCATGGACGTTACTGCTGTGTTGCACGTAAACCCAAATGTGCTGAATGCGTGGTTTCTGATGTCTGTAATTGGAGAGACCGCTTTGATTTCGGTGCAGTAAAACCTAAACAACCGAAAGCAGAAGACTAATTTTATTTTAATAGCACTGAAGTTTCTGCCAAAATAGCTACATCAATCACTCTTAAAATTTAAAAGAACAATATTGGTTAACTCATATCATTGATTATGCTTCAACTAGCGTTTCTTTTTAGAACGAACAGATGATTTGGTTGGCTGAGGTTGAGTTTTATCTTGAGATTCAGGCATTGGTTTATGCTGCTTCACTGTATCATTCAGCAGTTTTTTGCTTTGCAAAATCAGAAAGATTAAAGCAGCTAAACTCAAAACAACCAGTAAAATCAGTGCCAATTTCAACATATTGAGCCTTTTCCAGCATAAAAAAAGAGCCCTACTATGAATGAGGGCTCTTTATATGTCAAAGTCGATTATTTCGCTTGATCTAAAATCGCGAACAAATCAGCTTGAACATTATCAATCGGGCGTAAGCCATTTAATTTATCGTAGCTTGGTGCGTTGTCACCAGAAGCCGCACGACCTTGGTAAAAACCGACCAATTGTTCAGTTTCAGTATGATATGAAGCTAAACGCTTACGAATAGTTTCTTCTTGGTCATCTGGGCGTTGTACAAGCTCTTCACCTGTTTCATCATCTTTACCTTCCACTTTTGGTGGGTTATAAACGACGTGGTAAACACGTCCAGACGCAGGGTGCTGACGACGACCAGAAAGACGTTTTACGATTTCTTCGTCTGGAACATCAATCTCAATCACGTGATCAATGTTAATACCTTCTTTCTCTAGCGCTTCTGCTTGAGGAATGGTACGAGGGAAACCGTCGAAAATACAGCCGTTTACACAATCAGGCTGAGCAATACGCTCTTTGACTAAGCCGATAATTAAATCGTCAGAAACCAAACCACCAGATTCCATTACACTTTTCGCTTTCAACCCTAATTCGGTTCCTTCACGAATCGCGGCACGGAGCATATCGCCAGTTGAAATTTGTGGGATATCATAGCGCTTACAGATCAACTGAGCTTGAGTACCTTTACCTGCGCCAGGTGGTCCGAGTAATATAATGCGCATCTAATAAATCCTCATCTAAAATAAAAACAGTCTTAACCTGTCCAAAGATTTTAAATCTCTGAAACTGTTAAGTATTATAAAAAAGCAACAAACAAATGTATTGTACCAGCAATAAAGCCAGTTACCCCCCCCAATACAATCAAAATCCATTCATCCTCTTTAAACGCGGGACGTAATAAATTTTGAAATTCGTTTGGAGTTAACTCACGAATACGGTCTCGAAACATTTGAAATATTTTGCGTGCGCGGCTTGCATTAAATGCAGGGTCGCTTACAGGTACCATCGTAATTTCAATTGAGCGGTCAATCAAGTCTGTTTTTAACTTCGCGTACTCTCTTAATCCTAAAGACAATTGTAATGTCGTACGTACCAGTGGCGTATCCATGATCTGATTAACATGCTGTTTGACAATACGTCGAGTTTTTTCCTTGTGATGACCATACATCATTTCGCCCATGATGGTCTTTAAAGTAATTAACTCTTCAGTCACCACTTTAGCAAAGACATCAGAAACTTCCTCTTGACGCTTCATAAAAGCACCCTGAATGTTATACGTACCAATACGTGGAATTACAGGCACAATCCAAGGGAACTGGTGATTATGGGTACGTCTAAAAAACTGAGGATAGCGGACATAGTGCGGATACATTGGATTAAAGACCATCCAGATGGCAATCCAGTTGGTTAAAAATCCCCAAATCGATGCCCAAAAAGGAACTGTCCAATGCCAAGGAACCAAAAACCAGACAATCATCTGAAATAGACCAAAGACACAGCCAATTAAGGCACTAATGTGCCAGATAAAATTAATCTCTTTTTGTCCAACTTTTAGGAACATACGCACCATGAGTTTGCGATCTGCTTCCATTTGGCGAACGACCATTTCTCGCATATCGACCAGCGATTCGACATTGTAGGTCAGCTCCGTGACCAAATGCTCAAGTACCGCAGGTAACTGTTTATGTGCCTGCTCATAAATACGGCGGCGAATTGAATACGGAATATTTTCCCAAAGTACGGGATTACGCTCCAGCATAATCTCATCAATCAGATTTTCCAGTTCATGGTTAACCTGTTCTCCAATGACTTTGGCCATTTCTTCAGGATCCATCGCCTCAAGAAATTCACTCAGAGAACCAATTTTTGTCAGGGTGTTGTCAGTAATAATTCCAGAAATACGTCCAGCTTTACGTGGCACAATGCCCTGCCAACCGATGGGCAGATTGCCGACATGAAAACCCCAAAACTGGATTGGATAGAACACCATTTTTAGTGCCATCCACACATGTGCCCATGTTACAAATGCAGTCACCGGGATAATACTTATTATCGCCCAATGATCTGGACGATGCATAAAAACTTGCCACAAATGACTAATAAATTCGAACATGAATGCTCTCGTACGCTATAACTTCAGGTGTTCAATAGAGAAAGGCTATTTTGAACGAATACAATTGCTTAAAATATACCAAATTTGTAAGACCGAGATTTGACTGCTTTACAAGGATGATTTTTTAATGTTGTTCTGCAATGCACTGTAGCAGATTTTCACTATTCACTGTAGCAACATTGAGCAAAAAAATTGCTGTCAAATCAGCCAAACTACAAGTTTTACACAGAATGCGTAAAATACTTGCGACTTTCATTCTCATGTTGAGTTAAAATAATCCGCCTTTATTCTCCCATGGCTCATTGACGACACGAATATGAAGCAGCATCTTCCCTTAAAGAATGTTCAAGAAGAAAAACGCCTTTTTCGTAGTCGCATTTTCATCGCCATCGGTATGGTGTTCTTATGTTTTGGAACATTGATTGCCCGCTACATCTATTTGCAGATTTTTCATTATCAAGAATTTCAAACCGCTTCTGATAATAACCGAATTCGCTTACAACCACTCCCTCCTGCACGTGGTTATATTTATGATCGCAATGGCATTTTACTTGCCGACAATTATCCCGTGTTTACTGCAACACTCAGTAAAGCAGATATTGACGATATTGACGGTACAGTCAAACGCCTGATTCCAGTTTTAAATCTAAATCAGGATGATATTGACCGTTTCAATAGCCGTATTAAAACTGCGAAAAAAACTGAACGGGTCGCACTGAAACTTAACCTCAATGAAAATGAAATTGCCAAATTCAGCGAAGTGAAATACATGTTCCCAGGCGTCAACATTGAAACGCAAATGACGCGTTACTATCCGTATGGGGAACTGTTTGCACATGTGATTGGCTATGTAGGACGAATTAACGATCGAGAATTGAAAAACATCAATAAAGATGTTTACGCAGGCACAAACCTGATCGGTAAAATCGGTATTGAAAAATCTTATGAAGATTTGCTGCATGGTATCCCAGGGAATGAATCGGTTGAAGCCGATGCACACGGTAATGTCCTGCGTCATTTAGGACGTAAAGACCCTGTTCGCGGGAATGATCTGTATTTATCGATTGATTATGGTCTGCAAATGGTTGCTTCTGAGCAACTGGCAGGTCGTCGTGGCGCAATCGTGGCGATGGATCCACATACTGGGGAAATTTTGGCCATGGTGTCTAGCCCGAGCTTCAATCCCAATTTGTTCGTATCGGGGATCAGTTCAAAAGATTATGTTGCTTTGCGTGACAACCTTGATCAGCCTCTTTATAACCGTTCTTTACAAGGGGTTTATCCGCCCGGTTCAACCATTAAACCTGTTGAAGGTTTAGGTGGCATTAATTATGGTGTAATTGACTGGTCAACTGCCATTAATGACCCTGGTTATTTCCATTTACCAGGTGACTCACATAAATTCCGTGACTGGAAAAAAACAGGACATGGGATTGTCGATCTGAATAAAGCCATTCAGGAATCGTGTGACACCTATTTTTATATCCTGTCGAGCCAGATGGGTATTGACCGCATGAATTCATGGATGCGCCAGTTTGGTTTTGGGGAAAAAACAGGTGTTGACTTGCCCAATGAAAGTACTGGTCTATACCCAAACCCAGAGTGGAAACTGCGCACCCGTAAGGCGAAATGGCTCAAGGGCGAAACTATTTCGGTGAGTATTGGACAAGGGGCATTTACCGCAACACCGATTCAGTTAGCAATGGCAACCTCGATTGTCTCCAATCACGGTTACCACCTTATCCCGCATGTGGTCAGCAATACTCGCGGTGCAAAACCGTTCCCCGTGCGTAATGCTCCTGATGGTCGCGTACAATTTAAAGGCACAGATGAGGACTGGGGAAAAATGCGCGATGCCATGGTCAATGTAATTAACTCAGGGACAGGACGTGGTATTCGTACCAATGCGTATCAAATTGCAGGTAAAACAGGGACAGCACAGGTTAAAAGTATTGCACAAGGTAAAAAATATAATGAAGCTTCACTGACGGATCGTCAGCTTGACCATGGTTTATTTGTGGGCTTTGCACCAGCGGACAACCCACAAATTGCGATTGCAGTCATTTTGGAAAATGGTCGGCACGGGGGCGCAGCAGCACAATTAGCACGCCCTGTGTTTGATTACTGGATGCTACAACGCAAAACCAATCCAATTCGCCCAACTACTCACCAGGTTACAGGTAGCCTAATGACCGCAGGGATTCAGCCAAGTCAATTACCAAGCGGTCAAAGCATTTTGCAGGCTGACCCAAATGCTGTACCGAACAAACAAAAACCACAGCAAGGGCAAAAAACCAAACCTGCTGCCACAGCTGCACAACCAGTAGATATTACGGAATAAGCATGAAAAATCAGTTACGTATTATTGGTGGAGAATGGAAACGACGTCAGTTGAGCTTTGCGCCAATTGATGGTTTACGTCCTACCCCTGACCGTGTGCGTGAAACGCTCTTTAACTGGTTAATGTGGGATATTCAAAATGCAGTCGTTCTGGATGTCTGCACGGGTTCAGGGGCGCTAGGTTTCGAAGCCTTATCGCGTGGTGCAGCGCAAGTGGTGATGATTGAACCTGATCGCAGTCAAGCCAAATTCCTTAAAGACAACATCCAGTTGCTCAAAGCTGAAAATTGCCAACTTTATAGCAATACGGCAGAAAATGTTTTACCTAAACTAACTCAAGAATTTGATCTAATTTTTCTAGACCCGCCATATAGCCTAGATTTGTGGCAAAACTTGGCAGAACTTGCGGATGTGCATTTGAAAAACCAAGGTTTGATTTATGTTGAAGCTGATCGTGCGCTAAACAATCTCAAACTACCTGCAACATGGCAACTCCTGAAACAAACCAAAGCAGGTCAGGTTCAGGCTGGTTTATTCCAAAAACAGGTTTCATAGCAGTTCAGTGGTTTCCTCCTGATCAGGCGGATCATCACGGCGTAAATCTTCTATATAGACTGCTTCAAGTCGTGTATGTTGCGGTTCATGCTCACGGTCATCATCGTCATGAAAACCATTATCAATATGTAAAGGTTTTGGCTTGAACGGTTCAGATACAAGATTGAACTGTCTGGGCAATGCTGCATGTGAGTGTGGCACCATACAGCTATTTAAATTCACTAGACACATCAAAACCAATCCAAAAATATTTCATGAGGTTTCACATTCTCTGCAACAACATTGCGCTATTGTTGGGAAAGGTCCGCTAAAAATCTTGATGGGTCATGTAATTTAAAACATGGTTGATCACGAATTTTGAAAGGAATTTATTGTGCTGTATGATGCAATGTGAAGATATGAATGGTTAGGTAAAAGAAGCTAAAGCAAATAAGTGACTTTAACTTCCTATTAATCTCTAAAACGGCTGAATTAAGCCAAGCCGAACAAGCCCACAAGAGCAACTACACCTGCCACAATTTTACGGCCTTGCTCTGGAATATAGCGCTCAAGCAATGCGCCAACACCCAACCCAATAGCATAAAGCAATGCCATTGCAGTCACCATGCCTAGCATCAACCCTGCCCAATGACCCTGTGAACTCAGTTCAGCGCCATGCGCCATGCCATGAAAAATCGCCAATCCCGCAGTTGCCACAGGCATTAAAACACTATGTTTACGCCATAAAGCCACAGCCAACACCAATAACGATGCCACAATGCCATATTCTGCAACCGAAGCACTCCATAGATTTTGCGCACCGACCACAAAACCAATCAGCAATGCCGCCATCAATGCAATTACACCTGACATTTGCCACTGGCGTTTGGTTTTCCATAGCAACACGCCTAAACCCGCTGCCATAGACATATGATCTAGCCCAGTGAATGGGTGGACAAAACCACTTAAAAAACCGAGCTGTGGAAATTCATGCCCTGAATGCGCCATCGCCAACACAGGCAAAGTACTAAGAACGAAGACACTGCTGAGTGTTTTTAAAATTTTCATACCACTCTCCTTATGATTTAAATAAACCTTGCTTTTCAATAAAACTAATAATCTCGGTTAAACCATCTTGGGTTTTCATATTGGAAAATAGGAAAGGCTTATCGCCACGCATACGCTTGGCATCCTGATCCATCACATCCAGATTTGCACCCACCATCGGTGCGAGGTCAGTTTTATTGATAATCAGCAAATCTGACTTGGTAATGCCAGGTCCACCTTTACGCGGAATTTTCTCACCACCTGCCACATCAATCACATATAAGGTCAAATCAGACAATTCTGGGCTAAAGGTTGCAGCCAAGTTATCACCACCACTTTCAATGATGATCAGCTCCAAGCCATCAAATTTCTCACACAAGTCATCGATTGCCGCGAGGTTAATTGACGCGTCTTCACGAATCGCGGTATGCGGACAACCACCCGTTTCCACCCCGACAATGCGCTCAGGATTCATGGCTTGATTGCGGGTTAAAAAATTGGAGTCTTCTTTGGTATAAATGTCATTGGTCACAACTGCCATGTTGTATTTATCACGTAAAGCACGGCATAAATTTAAAGTTAATGCGGTTTTGCCTGACCCTACTGGGCCACCAATTCCAACACGCAATGGGCTACGTTCTGACATCGTTGTTTCCTTCTAAATTTATGGCTCTCGCACTGAACGAGAGAATCTGTTTTATGATCTAAATAATCGTGAATACTGAGTTTCATGCTGCATACTCAGCATGGCATAGTTCGGCAAGGCACTACTTATGTCATGATCTTGTAATTGCATTGCACGTTGTATCGCATCAGGAATCAAGCCATGGATATGCCATAAAATCCGTTGTCCAGCAATCTGTCCAAGTGGCACGGTTTTCACGGCAGCTAACACCTGATTTTCCAGCACTGTAAACGTGTACGCTGTCAAAACATCAACCAGTTCAAGCTCCAAACGCCCGCACAACTGCGCATAGACAGGCACAAAACCAAACTGTTTTTTGACTTGCACTGGAATTTGCAGCACATCTTTAATCCAAGCATTTAAAGAAAATGCCAGTTGCTGCGACTCTGCCAGAAATTCTTTGGTCTCCCGACTGGCACGGTAGATATTTGCCCATACCTCAAACTGCTCTGTATCTGCATAACTCTGCATCAAACGTTGTAACATCGGTAGTTCAAAACGTACCAGCAGCATTTCCAGTACTTCTTCAAAGTACGCTTTACTACTGGCTTCATCCTGAATCAGCCCAACCTGAATCGCACTTTCTACACCTTGCGAATAACAGTACGCACCGACTGGCAGCGCAGTCGAAGACAGGGTCAATAATTTAAGCAGTTGCGCTGCATTAGTGATGGGCATGATGCAAAGCCTTAATCGAGCTTAAACGGTGGTCATGACTATGCTGTGCATATGCCCCACTTTCAGGTTCAAACGGATGCTCAACTTCATTCACTGCCAAGCCCAAACCTTCCACCATTTCCGCCAAGACATGGTCAGGCTCAAAATACAATGCTGTAGGTGTTAGCATCAATGGCACATGACGGTTACCTAAATGATAAGCAGCTTTAAGTAGATCGAACTGAGTGGGTGCAGTCACACACATCAAACGCTCAGCTTTGGCATCCACCCGTAAAATTTCACCATTTGGCGTGGCAATAAATGAACCACTGCGTAAAATGCCAGTCCGTGGCAAGTCTGCACCAATGTCTGTGCCATTGTTTAATGTGGCACGAAAACGTGATTTCTGACGAGTATCAAAACTCAGTTCCACCACCTCAAAAGGCTGTTCTACTGCGATATTGTCAAGACGTTGGGTATAAATTTTCATATCGTCATACTCACTTTCATGGCTTTTGTTCTTGCACAATATTGCAAAGGTTTTTATAAAATCTTTTTTAAAATAAGAAGTAACGCTGTGCCATCGGCAGCACATCAGCAGGCTCACAGGTAAGCAGTTCACCATCGGCACGTACTTCATAGGTTTCAGGATGCACATCCATCACAGGACAGTAACTGTTGTGTTTCATATCCTGTTTGCTGATATGGCGCGTGTTTTTACACGGACTAATCATTTTCTTCAGTTGAAGCTGTTCAGCCACACCCGCATCAATCGCTACCTGTGGCAAGAAAGTCAGGCAGGTACGATGTACACCTCGTGGAAATGCGCCAAACATCAGACGATAATGCACAGGCTGCGGCGTTGGAATCGAGGCATTAATATCACCCATTGGCGCAGCGGCAATCATGCCACCTTTAATGATCATGGACGGTTTTACCCCAAAAAAGGCAGGCTTCCACAACACTAGATCTGCCAGTTTGCCTTCTTCAACTGAACCAATTTCATGGCTTAGACCATGCGTGATTGCAGGGTTAATCGTGTATTTTGCGATATAGCGTTTCACTCGGTTGTTATCGTGCTGGGCATTGTCGCCTTCTAAGCTGCCACGTTGCACTTTCATTTTGTGTGCGGTTTGCCATGTGCGAATAATCACCTCACCGACACGCCCCATCGCTTGTGAGTCCGAAGACATCATGGCAATTGCACCCATATCCTGCAAAATATCTTCCGCTGCAATGGTTTCACGGCGAATACGGCTTTCCGCAAATGCCACATCTTCCGCAATTGAAGGGTCTAGGTGATGGCACACCATCAACATATCCAGATGTTCATCAATGGTATTGACTGTATAAGGACGGGTTGGGTTGGTCGAAGATGGCAAAACATTGCTTTGCCCAATAGCTTTTAAAATATCGGGTGCGTGTCCACCTCCTGCGCCTTCGGTATGGTAGGTATGAATGGTACGCCCTTTAAATGCCGCAAGAGTTTCTTCTAAAAATCCGCCTTCATTTAAAGTATCCGTATGAATCGCCACTTGCACATCATACTCATCGGCAACGCTTAAACAGTTATCAATCGCCGCAGGTGTTGAACCCCAATCCTCATGTAGTTTCAGCCCGATCACCCCTGCTTGAATCTGCTCACGAATCGGGTCAGGCAAACTCAAATTCCCTTTGCCAAGCAGACCAATATTCATTGGCAGGTCATCAATTGCTTGCAACATCGTGCCAATATGCCAGGGGCCTGGTGTCACAGTCGTTGCCGATGTTCCTGCAGCAGGCCCCGTTCCGCCACCGACCATGGTTGTCACACCAGACATCAGTGCAGTTTCTACTTGCTGCGGGCAAATCCAGTGAATATGGGTATCGACGCCGCCAGCTGTCAAAATCAGCCCTTCCCCTGCAATCACTTCTGTGGCTGCACCGAGTGGAATGGTAATATTCGGCTGAATGTCAGGATTGCCTGCCTTGCCAATTTTCCAGATGCGCCCATTTTTCAGCCCCACATCGGCTTTGACAATACCCCACCAATCCACAATCAAGGCATTGGTAATCACGGTGTCCGCTACGTCATCGGCAAGTAATTGAGATTGCCCCATACCATCTCGAATGACTTTACCACCACCAAATTTGACTTCTTCGCCATAAGTGGTGAAGTCTTGTTCAACTTCAATAAACAGCTCGGTATCGGCTAAACGAACCCGATCCCCCACCGTAGGGCCAAACATTTCCGCATAGGCACGACGTGACATTTTCATGATTTTCACCCTAATTTTATTGTGTTGTGGGATAAGTCTTTTTCATGGCAATAAAGCGTAGCCCATGTGCTTCTTTAACATCTTGTACGGTTTCAAAACCAAAACGGCGGTACACCTCTTGTGCAGCACAGCTCGAATTGACGGTAAATTCCTGAATCGGTTGCTGCAAGGCGTGCTGCTCGACCCATTGCCATAACTGCTTCCCAATCCCTTGCGACTGGTGCTGATGATCCACAAAGAAATGCAGCAGATGTGCAGGTTCACGATAAGCAATCACCCCTAAAATGGACTGATCTTGCTCGGCAACAAATGAATGCACTTCAGGATGATGAATAAAGTCCATCACCACTTGCTCAGTAAAATGTGCCAATCCTGATTCATCGACAACGAAATCCTGCATATAGGGCTGAATTAAGGCTTGTATCGCTGGAACATCTTGTGGAGTAGCCTGCCGAATCTGTATCATGAGTCCAGTTTCCCCATGACACGTCCTGCAAAGCCATAGACTTCACGCTTACCTGACAAAGCCACCAATTCGACATCACGGCGTTGTCCTGGCTCAAAACGCACAGCCGTTCCCGCAGCAATATTTAAACGGAAACCTTTGCTGGCTTCACGGTCAAACTGCAAGGCATCATTCGCCTCGTAAAAATGAAAATGTGAGCCGACTTGAATTGGACGATCACCCAGATTACTCACTGAAATTTTTAAAGTGGTACGTCCTGTATTCAGCTCAATGTCTGTGCCCGAGGTCAGTACTTCTCCAGGAATCATGTTTATTCTCCTGTTTAAACAATTGGTTGATGAACCGTAACCAGTTTTGAACCATCGGGAAAAGTCGCTTCAACCTGCACTTCGGCAATCATCTCTGCAATACCCTCCATAACATCATCGCGACTCAGTAAGGTCGTACCATAATGCATCAGTTCCGCTACACTCATGCCATCGCGTGCGCCTTCCAGCAAAGCTGCTGAAATATAAGCAATTGCTTCAGGGTAATTCAGTTTTAAACCACGCGCCTTACGACGCTCTGCCAGCAATCCAGCCGTAAAAATGAGTAACTTATCTTTTTCTGTGGGATTGAGTTCCATATCTCTTTCCTGATTTATTTGTCTTTGATTAAGCAAAATATGTGCTAAAACACAGCTTAACGGAATCGTATGTTTTGAAAATAAGCAATATGACGTAATTTAAGTACGCCAAATGCGCGGAAATTCTTCATCCAGATCAAACCAGTAGCGACGCAAACGTGCTCGAATTGCCGCAAAGGCGTCATGGCATTGCCGCACATCCTGCCCTAGATAACGCGCACTCAACACATCATTCAATAGAGTTAATGTGACAGGCACATTCATACGCACCATCAATTCTCGAATCAGTTCAATCTGCTCTTCTAAAATTACAGTCGCGCGAAACGCTTCAGGTGCAACTGCCCAAAAATTTCCAAGCACTGCTTGGCTGTTCATGCCCAAACACGAAGTTAACCAGCGGTCATTACCTTGAAACTGTAAGCTATCTGCAAGCAATAATTTCCCTGCACGCCATAAACGCAACTGATTATGGTACTGCCCAGTTGAAAAGCTTTCCTGACGTGCCTGACGCCCCAGTACCAGCATGTCCCACCCAATAAAACTTGCCGACTGTGCCAGATGAATGTGCGTTTCTGAATCAGCATTTGCTCCATTAAAGAGCATGGTTTCTTGAGGCAGCCATTCGAAGGTTGCATGCTCATCTACCTGTAAATGAATATGCTGGAAGGCTTGTTTTCCATTGGTTTTATACCACTTCCCTGCGCCAGGTGTGGTCACTAAAGCATGTGCCCGTGCTTGTACTTCAATGTCAAAAGTTAGATGATCACCCCCTGCAATACCCGCAGGTGGATGCACAATAATAGTATGACAAACGCCTGTTTTTTCTGGCCAGAGCATCTTTTGCACCCTAAGTGGGCCATAGTGTTTTCTGTGCACCAAAACGGTTCGTTGCGCTTGTGCAGAAAATTTTAATTCTAAACAGGCATACCAATGTTCAGGTCGCTTTAGTTTTGTAATTAAAGCATTTTGTATATGACTCATATATCTAACTTCATTTCATCTTCTATTTTATAGTGCTAAAACTACGCCAACTTTCAACATTAGACGTTGTTTATAAACTCATTTTTTATTTGTCTTGCATTTCATTAAAATACACGACAGTTTGCTTGAGAAGAAAACAGAGAGAATATAAATAATGATGCAAGACACCAATTAAAATTATGATATTCAACCAAATGGTAAATAGTTTTAATCGATTGATAAATTAAAATAAAGAAATTATTTTAAACCTCACATAATAGATGTTTTAAAATTTAAATGGAAATAAGATTTTATTATTGATACTCATCAGATTTTAAATAAAAAATAATTTATCCACGATTAAAAAAACTCTCATTTACGGCATTATTTTTGTACAATAGCAGTTGTGTAGTGGTTTAAGCTATAGAAATAATATCTATGTTCAATCTCCCTGAATGTAACAATGAAATCATCATTAGTGCAATGCAAGAATTAGAGCGCCGTGCTTTTATCAGTGCGTTCATTTATTTACCTTGCTGGCTCATTATCGCCTTAAACAATCAAGATAATGTTTTTATTCAGGAAACATTTTATAGTATTTCATTTTTCTTTCTCACAATACTCATCTTTCACATCATTTTACACTATCGTTTTAGTCGGCTTTTAGAAAATAATTTTCATCGCGCACGTTTATTGCTTGCCATATTAATTATTATTCCCTGTTTAATGCTTGGCTCAATTTGCTCATGGTGTATTTATCTTCATATTATCTACACCATTACTGTTCCCTTTATTATTATTACTGCGGTGTTATGCACAGCAACCTCATTACTTTTAACCATTGACCCTATATATAAAATCATGGTTCCGCTTGCCATGATTTTGCCTGCATTAACTGCTGTATTGGTGGAAAATTCTTCAGAAAATCTGGTTTTCTTACCTTTAGCAAGTCTGAATATTTTGTATATTATTCGCTCATCTCAACTTAAATGTCGGGATTACTGGCAGGCACTCATTACTTTTTCCTATTTTAAGCAAAAGTCGATCACTTTAGAAAATATGGCTTTTACCGATTTTCTGACTCAAAAACCCAATCGATTACATGCAGACAAACAGCTCAGCATATTATGGGATCAAGCCAAAGCTCAGCAGCAATGTCTTGCATGGATGATGATTGATATTGATAACTTTAAAAATATCAACGATACCTATGGGCACCCGTTTGGCGATATTTGTCTGATGCTGGTTGCAGATGCATTGGACAGTTATAGTCAAAAGGTCAATGGTTTTTTTGCGCGCTATGGCGGAGAAGAATTTGTTTTTATTAAGGTTTGTCGTTCAGGCGCAGAAATTCATCAACTGGCACAAGGCTTAATGCAGCAATCATCAAAAACCCGTATTTGCCATGATGACGTTACGATTAACATTACTTACAGTATTGGGGTATCCAGTTTATGCCCGCACATGACCAGCCAAAATTTCAATGATCTTATCGCGCAAGCCGATCTGGCACTTTATATTGCTAAGCATGAAGGAAAAAATCAGTATCGCTGCTATGGTGAAACACAAGATTATATTGAACAGCAACTAAAAACACCGAATCCGAATGCCACATGTTGTTCAATCGAAAATAAGCAGGGAAACTCCTGTTCCCCTGCTTCTTAAAGCACACGATTAGAATAGACGGTTTAAACCGTTCAATGCTGCAACGCGATAGGCTTCTGCCATAGTCGGATAGTTAAATGTCGTTTCAATAAAATATTTCAACGTATTGTTTGGGCTTTGCATAATCGCCTGTCCAATATGGATAATTTCAGAGGCATTGTTCCCAAAGCAATGAATTCCTAAAATTTCCAAGGTATCACGATGGAACAAAATTTTTAACTCACCAACCGTATCACCTGTAATTTGCGCACGTGCCAAGTGACGGAATGATGACTGCCCTACTTCATATGGAACTTTTTCCTCAGTCAATTGCTGCTCAGTTTTACCAAAGCAAGAAATTTCTGGAATGGTATAAATTCCTGTTGGAATATCAGTTACAGGTTTTACATTTTCTTCGCCGCTCATGTTCGCGCCCGCACAGCGCCCTTGGTCATAAGCTGCCGAAGCAAGCGATGGCCAACCCACCACGTCACCTGCTGCAAAAATGTTTTCAACTTCAGTCTGATATTTTTCGTTGACAGTCAACTGACCGCGGCTATTTGGGGTCAAGCCGACATTTTCCAAACCTAAGCCGTCTGTATTGCCTGAGCGTCCGTTACACCACAAAATTGCATCAGCTTTGATTTTTTTACCACTTTTCAGATGCAATACAATGTGATCATCAAATGTTTCCAAATGATCCATTTGTTCGTTATGGCGAATCAAAACCCCTTGTTCACGCAAGTGATAAGACAAGGCATCGGAAATTTCGGCATCTAAGTAGCTGAGTAATTTGGGTTGGGTATTGATCAGATCAACTTTATGATTCAAACCAATGAAAATAGAAGCATATTCACAACCAATCACCCCTGCACCATAAATAATGATTTTATTAATGGTGTAATCCAGATCAAGAATTTTGTCTGAATCAAACACACGGGGATGGCTAAAATCCAGACCTTGTGGCTGGTATGGGCGGCTACCTGTTGCAATGACCAATTCGTTAAAAACAATGGTTTCTTTAATCCCTTCTGGAGTGAAAACCAAGAGGGTGTTTCTGTCCTGAACATAAGCGCGACCATGAAAAACATCGATGTTATTGCGGTCATAAAAACGAGAGTGGGTTGCAACCTGCTGCTGAATCACACGGTGAGCATGACTGAGCACCTGTTTCATGGTAAATTTTTTCCATTCACCTACTTTTTGAAACATCGGATCACGTTGATAACGGATAATGCTCGATACTGTCTGACGTAATGCTTTACTTGGAATTGTTCCAACATGGGCACAGTTACCACCTAGCTGATCACGCATTTCAACAATCGCAACACGCTTGCCAGATTTGGCAAGTTTCATTGCAGAGCCTTCACCCGCAGGGCCTGAGCCAAGCACGACGGCATCGTATTTGATAAAACTCCCTCTCATGACCTCTTTTTTACGTGACATTCAATGCTCCTTTACTTTCATGTTTAGACCATAGTTTAGCTGAATTCCTAAAGATTTAGTTTATTTCGACCACATATATATTTAATGTCAACATTTATTTTATGAATATCTTTTTCACCCTAAAAGTTTTGCTTTCCGCTATAATTGTGAGCTTAAGCAGTAAAAAGTTCATCGTCAAACAGTGGAAAAGTTGAATATGACCAGTAGCCGTAAACCTGAACAGGGTGTCAAACTTCGTGGCGCAGAGAAAGTCGCTAGAATTCCTGTAAAAGTGATTCCTACTGCTGAAGTACCACGAAAGCCTGACTGGATTCGTGTCAAGATGACGGCACCAGATGAAGTTCAACGGATTAAAACCACATTACGCGCACAAAAACTACATACCGTATGTGAAGAGGCAGCCTGCCCGAACCTGCCTGAATGCTTTGGTGGTGGTACAGCAACCTTCATGATTATGGGTGATATTTGTACCCGTCGTTGTCCGTTCTGTGACGTTGCTCATGGTCGTCCAAATGCACTTGACCCAGATGAACCACGCCATATGGCAGAAACCATCGCCAACTTGGGTTTAAAGTACGCGGTGATTACCTCTGTTGACCGTGATGATCTACTCGATGGCGGTGCTCAGCATTTTGTTGACTGTATTAAAGAAGCCCGTGAGCTTAGCCCAAAAACTTTATTAGAGATTTTGGTGCCTGACTTCCGTGGTCGTATGGATATTGCTTTACGCATTATGACTGAATGTCCACCAGACGTCTTTAACCACAATATTGAAACTGTACCTCGCCTCTACAAAGCCATGCGCCCAGGTTCAGATTATCAACACTCTTTAAATTTGTTAAAAATGTTTAAAGAATACTGCCCAGATGTTCCAACCAAATGTGGTTTGATGGTGGGTATTGGCGAAACTGAAGAAGAAGTGATTTCACTACTTGATGATCTACGTGCGCATGATGTTGACTATGTCACCATCGGTCAATACTTGCAGCCTTCTAAAGAACATGCGCCAATTGACCGTTTTGTAACGCCAGAAGAGTTTGAACGCTATGCTGAGCATGGCCGTAAACTTGGCTTTAAAAATATCTGGTCTGCACCAATGGTACGTTCAAGCTACTTTGCTGACCGTCAATATTACGGCGAACCTGTTCCAGAAGTGCGTCGTAAAGTTGACCCTGCGAAAAAAATTACAGTAAAAACTATCGAAGCTTAAGCTTCGCTGGTTTTTATCTCTGTACAGCAATAAAAAAGCTGAGTCCTGTAAAATACAGAACTCAGCTTTTTTCTTTTAAAGAAAAAACACTTTATCCGACTATGCAATTTTTGAAGAGCAATCTCGAATAAAGAGCTTTTTATTTACAGCACTCATTTTATGGTTTTACAACCACCAAAACCTGAATGGCCTCTGGGCTAATCGACAAGCTATCGAGTAAGCTTAAACCTTCCTGTTGCAGTTTTTGCAAACGCTCAATTTCATCCTGACGGATACTTGGGTTGAACTGTTTCAAATAGCTTAAACGCTCAATTTCGTACTGCCATTGCTGACCATAGTTGCTTTTCGCCTGTTGCTGTAACTCAGGCAATACCGTTTTAGCAATATCAAGTGCTTGACGATAACGTGCTTCAATCACATCGCGACGAGCTTTCACCACTTGACGACAACTGTTGCCATCGAGATGATGCAAATGTGGTCTCAACATCATTGGATCAATCTTAGCTGACAAATCCTGACCAGTTTCACTCAGCAATACACGTACTAGCTGCTGCGGCAAGCTTGCAGGCAAGTTCAATGCCTTCGGTGCAATCACATCGACTTTAAACCAGACTTCAAGCAAGACTGAACCCTGTTTTAAAGCATTAGATTTCAACAACGCGACATTGGTGCTACCAAACGATTGGGTGTTGATCATCTCCATCATACTTTCAATGAATGGATGCTCAAGCGTCAAATACTGTGCATCTTCACGAATTTGCGCCTGATCCCGATAGAATGTCGCAGTCATGCCTTCTTCATCGAGCGTTAAACCTTGAACCTGCATTTGATCCGTTGGTTTAATGATCACTGTCCCATTGCTTTGTTCATCAAAATCAATATTGGTCGATGACATGAAACGCTTGACAAACATTGGTAATGTCGTGTTGTCATCATAGTCTTCAAGTGCCTGCACAATTTCCTGTGCAATCACTGGGCGGCAAGAATTGTACTCAAGCAAGCGATCACGACCAGCCTGTAGCTCAGCTTCAAGCGCTTCACGCTGTACATTGACTTCTTCAAGCAAGTCTTCAAACTTCTGCCCTAAATCTGCAAGTAGGCATTCTTTTAGGTCGACAATGAAGTTTTCTTGTAAAGTCTGCGCTGTCGGTGAAATATTGCTAAAAATATTTAAGGCTTCATTGTACCAGCGGAACATGCGCTCCTGCGCTGTACCTTGCAAATATGGCACATGAATCTGAATACGGTTCTGCTGACCAATACGGTCTAGACGACCAATACGCTGCTCCAGTACATCTGGGTTTGCAGGTAAGTCAAATAAAATCAGGTCACTGGCAAACTGGAAGTTACGCCCTTCTGAACCAATTTCAGAACACAGTAGAATCTGAGCACCATAGCTTTCTTCAGCAAAATAAGCAGCAGCTTGGTCACGCTCAAGCAAACTCATGCCTTCATGGAACATGGCTGTACGTACACCTGCGTGCAAACGTAAAGCACTTTCTAATGCTTCAACCACTGGGCCACTACGTGCAATCAGCAAGACTTTCTTGTGCTTCAAATCTTTACGCAAGATTTCCATGAGCCAAGCCACACGCGGATCAGTTTCCATCCAAGAACCATCGAGCTGATTCTCTTCTGGCCACATCTGTTCACGCAGTTTGCCATCGACAGACCAGTCAGCAGGTGCAACTAATGGTGCAGGCTGACAGTCACGCCCCGGGAAACCCTGAATCGCTTCACGGGTATTACGGAACAAAACGCGTCCTGTACCATGACGGTCCAGCAATTCATGAATGGCTTGATAACGTTGCTCAGGCTGATCTTCAATCCGATGTCCAAGCAAGCCTTCAAGCGCAGTTAAATGCTGCTCGGTCAAGGCTTCATCCGACATGAGTACTTCAGCAATTTTAGCAGTATGCTGATATTGCTCTTCTTCATCGAGGAAACGATCCAGACTGCTAAAACGCTGTGGGTCAAGTAAACGCAGACGAGCAAAATGGCTTTCCACACCCAACTGTTCAGGCGTTGCAGTTAGTAGTAATACACCTGCAGTCTTCTCTGCAAGCTCTTCAACCAGATCATAGCGGTCATTGCCGCCTTCTTCTTCACTCCACATCAAGTGGTGCGCTTCATCGACAACCAATAAATCAAAACCTGCTTCAACGGCCTGTTCACGCAAATCCTCATGGTCAATCATCAGATCGACACTGGCAATAATGCATTGCTCAGTCAAGAATGGATTGAGTTCAGGGTCATGCTCTTTAATAGATGCTGTACGAGTCAGATCAAACAACGAGAAATTCAGATTGAAACGGCGACGCATTTCAATCATCCATTGATACTGCAATGAATCAGGCACTAAAATCAGAATACGCTCGGCACGCCCTGTTTTGAGCTGCTGATGAATGATTAAACCCGCTTCGATAGTTTTACCCAAACCCACTTCATCGGCAAGTAAAACGCGCGGTGCAAAACGCTTACCCACTTCATGTGCGATATAAAGCTGATGCGGAATCAATCCTACACGCGCACCGAGCAAACCACGTAACCGACTGGTTTGCATACTGGCTTGTAACTGTAAGGCTTCAATACGCAAGTCATACCATGCCTTGATATCGACTTGACTGGCAAGTAAGCGATCAAGTGGCTTAGACAACTGAATCTGCGCGCCAATACGCGTTTCATTCAAGGTTTTACGTTCTTGTTCGCCATTGTCTAAAGTGCGTATAGCGTTGTAACGAATCACGCCAAAGCGTTCTTCCAATGATTCAACCAACCACAGGTTACCTTCCTGATCGTAGATTTCATCATTGATATTAAAAATAATTCGAGATAAAGGTGCATTGCTACGTGCATATACTCGTGTTTCGTCACTTTTTGGAAATAAAATGCTGAGGGAACGCTCATCTACATCTATGACAACGCCCAAACCAAGTTCCGTTTCAGTATCGGATAACCAACGTTGACCAATAGCAAACTGTTGCAATTTTTTCACCTTTATTTCAAGTTTGCACTAAAAGCACACTCTGGCTTTTAGCTTCAATCTAAATATTTTCGCACAAAGCATAACAAAACGTCAGGTTATGCTGATGATTTTTTAAAATGGTACAGCACATTCAAAGTTCAACAATTCATCTGTTTTGGGATGATGAAAACTGAGCTGCTGTGCGTGTAGACACAAACGATCAGTCAATTGCTGCTGTTGCTCTGTTGCATACAGGGTGTCTCCGACTATCGGATGTCCCAAGTATTGCATATGTACCCGAAGTTGATGTGAACGCCCAGTAATTGGGGTTAATTTGACACGTGTCACCACTTGACCTGCCAGTTCAAACTGCTCTAACGCCTGCCAATGCGTCAATGCTGGCTTGGAATGTTGTGGATCAACAATATGAAGTGGTGGTCGAGCTGGATCATACACTACAGGAATATCAATCGTTCCTTTACCTGAAAGCGAACCTGCGACCAAAGCCTGATAGGTTTTCTCGGTGTGGCGCTCCTGAAACTGGCGTGAAATTCGGTTTTGCCCCAAGCGGGATAAACCAAAGACCAAAATGCCAGAGGTGTCACGATCAAGACGATGAATCAGTAAAGTTTTCGGTTCTATCGCAAGCAAACGTGTCAGCACGCTATCTTGTAAGGCTTCGCCTTTACCTGGAACACTGAGTAAACCTGCGGGTTTATGGATGACCATAAAATCTTCATCTCGATGAATCAGATGATCGGTTAAAAAATTACTCAAAATTTAATCCCAAGCTGACCACGAAAACAAGCGGGCAATAATAAAAAGCTTACGCCTGAAATACAATAGACAATCTGCAACAAAAGCATAAATTCCTGTTATTTCATCCGAAAGCATCACCAAATAAAAAACGGAATCTCGTGATTCCGTTTTCTGAGCAATGATTTATACCTGTTTCATCTCGGCAAACACTTCTTTTGCTGCCGCAATGGTATAAGCAATATCTTCATCACTATGTGCAGATGAAATAAAACCAGCTTCAAATGCAGACGGTGCAAAATGAATCCCGCGATCTAACATGCCGTGGAAGAACTGTTTAAAGGCGTTTACATCACACTTCAAGATATCATCGAAGCTGGTGATTTCAGTTTGATCGGTAAAGTACAACCCGAACATGCCGCCAATTTGTTCAGTTTTAAGCGCAATGCCCTCTTCCTCAGCCACTTGCTGAAAACCTGCGAGTAATTTCGCCAACTTTGTAGACAAATCAGTGTAGAAATTTTCTTGGCGCAAATGTTTGAACATTTCAATACCTGCACGCATCGCAAGCGGATTACCAGACAATGTCCCTGCCTGATACACACCACCGAGTGGTGCGATACATTCCATAATTTCGCGCTTACCGCCAAATGCACCTACAGGTAAACCCGCACCAATAATTTTACCTAGCGTGGTTAAATCTGGTTTCACATTATAAACCGATTGTGCGCCGCCTAGCGCTACACGAAAACCTGTCATCACTTCATCAATAATAAAGACAGATTTGTGCTCATCGCACATTTCACGAATGGTTTCTAAGAACCCTGCAATCGGTTTCACCAAGTTCATGTTGCCCGCAACAGGCTCAACAATCACCCCTGCAATTTCACCACCAAATTTCGCAAAACAGGCCTTCACTGCTTCAATGTCATTGTATGGCAAGGTAATAGTGTGTTTGGCAAAATCGGCAGGTACACCTTTAGAGGTTGGCTCACCCAAAGTCAGCATGCCTGAACCCGCTTTGACCAACAGTGAATCTGAGTGCCCATGATAGCAACCTTCAAATTTCACGATTTTGTCACGTCCCGTATAGCCACGTGCCAAACGGATCGCTGACATGGTCGCTTCTGTACCTGAGTTGGTCATACGCACCATTTCAATTGATGGCATGATTTCGCAGATCACATCGGCCAATGTGGTTTCATGTACAGTCGGTGCGCCGAAACTTAAACCATCTTGTGCTGCGTCTTGAACAGCCTTCACAATACTTGGATGTGAATGCCCTAAAATCATCGGCCCCCATGAACCAATGTAGTCGACATAACGCTTACCATCGACATCCCATAAATATGCGCCTTGCGCTTTTTCAATAAAAACAGGCGTTCCACCAACACCATTAAATGCACGCACTGGTGAATTAACACCACCTGGAATATGTTTGCTGGCTTGCTTAAAAAGTTGCTGTTGTTTTGCGGAAAGGCTCATAGCATTACTCAAATAGACTGAATGATTTAGGAATGATTAAAATAAATTCGCCCATGCATTCACACGTGCAGGAATTTCAGCGACGGGTCGCGCTAATATATCACTAATCACTGCACATAGGTCTGCACCAGAATCAACCACGACCTGAGAATTTTCAACGGTTAAACCACCAATCGCACAGATCGGCACATTTTTAAACTGTGATGATGCTTGTTTTAAAGTCTCCAGACCAATATTTCCCGCTTCGGGTTTGGTTGATGTTGCGTAGATTGCACCGAATGCGACATAGGTTGCACCTTGAGCAATTGCTAACTCAGCCAGTTCAAGTGAATTGGCACAGGTTCGACCAATAATTGCACCTTCAGCAAGTTGAGCTTTAGCATCGGTAATTTCACCGTCTGTTTGCCCCAAATGTACACCTAAACCAAATTGGGCTGCCAGTTGCAAATTATCATTAATCACAAACGGCGTTTGGTATTTTTCACAAAGCTGCTTGATCTGTTCAACCTCAACAGGCTGATCGCTTCTAGCGACTTTTTTACGGCGATATTGCAAAATTGCCACCTGTCCTGTCGCCAGCGCAGCGTCTAATTTTTCAAGTAATATTTCTAAAGGGTCATCATTGGTAATGAGATATAAACCACGCATATAAACTCTAAATATCAAGCAAATTTGAGTTTAGTGTAACGCTCACATCTCTTAAGCTCAAACTTCCCATAAAAAAACCGAGAAGTTAACTTCTCGGTTTATTGTCTAAATCATGTTAGATATTAGAAACGGTAACCCACACCAAGGTAAGTCACGATTGGATTGATTTCGATTTTACTGCGACCTGTAACCAATGTAGCCCCTGTTGCATTACTAGCAACATCAAGTTTGGCATTAGTACTTAGATGAACATAGCTCACAGAAGCAGTTGCAAACCAGTTTTTCGTAATATTGTAGTCTGCACCGACGAAAGCAACAGGAGCGACAGCGTCATCGATTTTTACGTTACGGATACTTATACCTTTTGACGCAGTATCAGAAACCACTGCAGAGTCTAATTTAAAGTTACTAAAGTGCGCATACATAAGACCTGCACCAACATATGGACGCAATTTATTGTTTACAGCACCAAAAGTATATTTACCTGTTACAACTGGGCTATAAACTTTAACGTCGCCCACTTTACTAAATTTATCTAGATTTAACGCCCCACCTAATAATTGTCCTTTACCTTTAATATCAAAGGTTGGTGGCACGCCTACAATTAATCCCAAACTGACATTGTCATCGACTAAATAATCAAATTTAAACTCAGCAGTATCAGAATCTTTCAATTCAAAACCAGCAGAGGATGTAAATGGTAAATATGGGCCTGTGCTCCCCACTTGAGTAGACACACCTTGTTTAGTCCCTTGCGGCATAATATGTGCCCAACCTGCGGAAACAGCCAAGACTTTGCCCTCTGAAGTCTCAGCATGCGTTGCAAAGCTAACTGCAAATAAAGCAGCTGGAATGAGTGCTTTAGTTAATTTTTTCATAAATTAAGATTCCATCATCATGGTTAAACAGCGATCACGAGGCTTCCAAGCCTTCATCATTTGTTTTTAATATTAGAATAATTACTTTAAATAGCAATACGATAAAGTCAATATTTATTTACCAATAAATCTAAAAGTCATTTTAATTAAAAAAACATATATATTATCAATTGCTTATAAAAGAATACTCATCAGTCGCGATTCTTTTAAATGTTTATCTTTTAAACCTTTAAAAAACCATGTAAGTACTGAAAAAATATACAAAATTAAAATTAGTCTTATGATTTGAGCATAAGCTTATTACAAACGAGCTGAAGGAAGCATAAAAAAATTAGTGCAAATCTGATTTTTTAAATGTTCAACTGAAGCATCTCGGTCTATAGTGACATTATCTTCAAAAGAACTCATAGGGCTTAGCTCATGCATGAAATTGAATTAAAACTACAAATTCCTGAGCAGAAACGTGCTGCAATCGTTAAAGCGTTTGAAACAAAAACCACTCAGCATATTGAGTTACATGCGCGTTATTTTGACACTGCCGACTCAAAACTAGCAGCACATCAGATTGCAATCCGCATTCGTAAAGAAGGAAATTTCTGGGTTCAGACCCTCAAAGGTGCAGGTGAAAATCCATTACAGCGTTATGAACATGAAGTGAACTTGGGAGAATCAACCCAAGCTCCAGAACTGGATCTCAGTGTTTATAAAGAAGAACCACATGCATTAAAATTACTCAAAAATGCCTTGGGTGATGATTTTAATGGACTAATTTTAAAGTTTGAAACGATTGTGCAACGTGCTTACCGTGTTGTGCAATTTAACGACTCCAAGATTGAAATTTGCCTTGACCGAGGCGTTGTACAAAATATTGATGAACAACGTCAAATTTATGAAGTTGAGTTTGAACTCAAGCAAGGACAAATTTCCGACCTGATTCAGCTGACACAACAATGGGTTAAGAAGTATCACATTTGGCTTGATGTTCGCAGTAAAGCTGAACGTGGCAACTTATTGGCCCAAAAATTACAGGTCAGCCCAGCAACCACCGCCTCCCCTGTAAAATATGACAAGAAAGCTCAGCCCGATCTTATTTTAAAACAACTGATTGCGGCTGCGTTACGTCATGCTTTACCCAACTTTGCTGCAATTGCAGATCAGATTGCTGAACCCGCTCATTATTATCAGGCTTATTTGGCGCTGCGCCAACTCGCCAGCAGCTTGCAATTATTTCAGGATTTTGCTCCAGCCGCATTAATTCAACATGTTGCACAGTTACAGCACTTATTGAAGACCACTCATCAAGCATATTTGGCAACAACACTTTACCCTGCAATATTGTTACATGCTGAACATGCAGAGACTGCTGATTTAGAATTACATCACGCCAATCATGTCTTTACGCAAACCGGTTGTACATTATTGGTCTTGGAATTACTGGCATTTAGCTTAAACGGCGCTGATGCCGAGCCACCTCGCAAAGTCAAAAGCAGTATTAAAAAGCAATTTAAACAACAGATTGAACAGTTTACTGCGGATTTTGCAAACTTTGCACAACTCGATGTCGCTGAAAAATGTCAGGTCTTGAGCCATATTCAGTGTTGGGGTGATGCTCTGGCACTCTGCACACCATTTACCATCAAAAAGCACTTGGCGCTTTATGTAGAATTACAGCCTGAGCTGAATGAAAGTCTAGATATCTGGGTTGCGCAGCAACATGCTTATAAATATCTGGTTTCGGCAGAGCAGCAATATTTTGTGTTAGGTTGGCTCGCCAATCAAATTCCTTCACAACAGGCACATTTAGAAATAACCATCAAAAAACTGTTAAAAAAACTAGACGTTTAAAACCACATATTGTGGGTAACAGGCTATGCTGTTTAAATTTGAACAGCATAGTCTTTTGTTTAACGATACTTCCCAAATACTTTCCAGACACCATTATCGGCAAGCGGGTCGCTATAACTATCACTCCGCTGTTTACGTGGTTTTTCCCGTGCATCAAGCACTTTAAAGTGTTTTTCTCCACCGAGAACAATGCCATTGTTATAAAACCGCGTGCGTGTATATTCACTTTGCCCATGCTGAAATACGTAAGTTCTCAAGTCAATAAATTCGCGGTGTGCAACCAAAGCTGCGGTGTCATCACTTTCTAGCCATGTTTTCATTGCCAGCATCTGTTCAGGGTCAAACTGCCCGCATTTTTCTACCAGACTCAGTACTCCCCGAAAAGTTTTGGACTCTTTGGCACGAGTTTTATTAATTCGAATTCGGTCTACATGAAAGAAAAATAACGGTAAATTTAGATGGCTTGGTAAATGAATCGCATCCATCACTTCATCTTGTAAAAACGGTTGGCACAACTGCTGTGCCCGTTCAGTTAACTCACGCCACTGGCTAAAATAATGTTCTGCCTCGGCTTGCGATGCATAATAAATCGGCAAACCTTCAACATGCTCCAGCTGTTCAGGCGGCCAAATTTGCTGACGCAGAAGTTGGATATCTTGTTTTAGATTTTGTATCGCAATTGAATCTTGCATCCATTCGGCTCATCATGCTTAGGCTATTTAAAGATTAAGCCAACTGTTTAGTTTCTGCAAGGCTTTGCCTATAATAGAGGCTGTCATTTTTGTGTTGGAACTTCCCTATGACCCAAAAAATTCAAGCGACGGATATTACTGAAGAAGAAGCACAGAATGCAGTCTTTTTCGAGCGTACCGATGAATTTATCAAATTGGCAAACGATTTTTGTCGCCCTGAAAAAGGTCAAAAGCCTAAACCTGCTGAGTTGCGCGGACAAGTAAGCGCAGCGATGCTTTTCGCAACTGCTCGCTTTAATACATGGGTTGCTGCCAACAATTTTAAAGATGGCAATGAAATGCGTGATGCCAAAGACCAAGTTATGTCTTACTTGATGCAGCAGTTTCAAATGATGCTCGATGACAATTACGATGAGTATTGTGAGCAGTTTGAGAATTATCTACGTTTTCGTAAAAATGAAGATTTCCATACGCATAAACACGATCATGAACATGATCACTGATTAACCCTGTTCGAAATGCAAAAAAGAGCTTGAATTCAAGCTCTTTTTTTATCGAAAGATAGCGCTTTTTTATTTGCCCAATGCTGCTACTTTTAAGTCAGTTTGTTGCTGACCATATTGATCCGCCATGACTTCAACATAATGATCAAGCTGGATATATTTTTTAATGACGCTATCAACATCAGCTTTGTTGAGCCGTGCAATCGCCTGATCACGCTGTTCACGACTCAACATGGTTTTACCGCGTTCAAGTTGACTGTTGAGCATCTGATGAATAATGCGACTATCTTCAAGACTGGTAACACGTTGTTTTAAAATATTGGCTTTTGCAGCAGCAAGCTCCTGTGGAGTAATGCCATTTTGAATCAAGTCCTGCAATACGTGATGCACAGCTTGCGAAGTTTGTGCCGCTTTATTTGCCGTGTAATTTGCTTGAATGGTCAAAACACCTACTGAATCATGTAAATCCAGATTTAAGTCACTCGAAAAACCATAAACTAAATGGTTTTTCTCACGAAGCTCTTGCCCTAAACGAGATGAAAGCTGCGAGTCACCTAAAATATAACTCAAGACTTGCAAAGCAGGTGCATCGGCATCATCTATTCCCACAGGCAATACCAGTAAACCCTGATAATTGCCAAATTCACGCTGCTCTGCTAATGCATGGATTTGCGTTGCAGGATAGCTTTTATATTTAGATGATAAGCGCTGGTAACTCTGTTTCGATGACCATGTCGCAAACTGGCGAGTAATCAAGTCATGCATTTGCTTCGCATTAAACTCCCCAGTCATTGCCAATTCGGCATGATTAAATCCCATAAACTGTCGATACAGTTGTTGAACTTGAGGCTGCGTTACGGCCTGAAGTTGTTGTTTAACTTGTTCAGGCTCAAAGTGATAACGCAAATCCCCTGCCGCATACTGTTCCACTAATCGGGACATGGTTAAGGCTGCCACGGTTTCAGGTTCAGTATATGGTCTGTTCAGGCTAGCCAGACTTTGCGACTTGATCAGATCAAACTGGCTTTGCTCAAAACTCGGGTGCTGCATAATGCCAACAATATATTGAAAATAATCAGCAAAGTGCTGTTTATTGGCTTGAATCTGAATCAGCATCCCATTGTCTTGACTTACCGCAGTTGCCTGTCCATCTGCAGCAATGGATTGATCCATCACCTGCTGCAAGGTTTGCTGATCCGAACCGCGCAACAACAAATAAGCGGTTAAATCCAGTATTTGCCCTTTGTTCCATAACGATTTTTCTGTACCAAAGTTCAGGCTAATCGTGGCATAGACTTTGTTGTCATGCGTAGGCACTGAAAATAAGGCATAACGTAAACCATTCTTAAGCTTGCCACGCTGAATCTGCCGTTCAGTGGTTTGCAAGTGCTGTTTGGAGCGTGTCAGATAATCTTGGATTTCTTGTTGATACTGCTGGATATTTTTAACAGGCTCTGAGTCAGTACTTTGAGTTGCCTGCAAGGTTTTTTTCGGTTGTGATGGCTGAAGCTGCATCGCTTTTTTTTGCGAATCAGGCGTCGGCTGAATATCACCAGAAATACGATGTTGAGGTTGAAAAAATGTATTCAGGCTCTGATTGACCTGTTGTGTTGACAGATTTTGAACTGCCTGCACATCATTAAAATATTGTTCCCAATGTCCATGTGAAGACACTACATAGTCGCTCAGGCGATTGCCCAGTGCCACTGCATTGGTTGCAATACTGTCAGCCTGATTTTTAAATACACTTTTAACACGGTTCAAATCAGCATCATTAAAATGTGCTGGAGTTTCAATATCCTGTGCCAAGTTTTTGGAAATTTTTTGAGCATCTTGGGTTGGTGCATAAATCGCTCCCATAAATACCACATTAAAATCCTGATCAAGCCACGTCGTCGATTGTACCGTCGTGGTCATACCTGTTTCTACCATGGCTTTATACAACTGCCCACTTGGTTGTAACGTATACAAATATGGCGCGACAGTAAGTACAGGCTGGATTTTCAAATTGCGACCATTCAGGTACATATTGACTTTAGCCAGATCACTGCCCTTTTGTACGCTCAACTGGCGCTGCTGAATTTTACTGGCATCCAGTAAAGGGACTTTAGCCATGACAGGTACAGCATGTGCCTGAATTTTGCCAAAGTTTTGCTCAATACGCTGTAATACCTGTGCCTGATCAAATTTACCTGTAATCACCATCACCGCATTATTAGGTGCATACCATTTACGATAAAATTGATTGAGTTCCTTCATCTGAATAGATTTCAGTTCATTCAGATCGCCAATCGGCAAGCGCCCCAAATCGCGATTGCCATAAGCTGCTTTAAACATCTGATCCATGAGTACAGCAAAAGGTTGATCGAGACGCAACTCACGTTCACGGCGCACAGTTTCAATTTCTGAAGGTACAAATTTTTGCTGTAAAACCAGTTTGTCCATGCGCTGTGCTTCAAGATACAGTACTTGATCAATCGCTTTTTGGTCAGGACGAATAATGTTGGTATATTTGGTTGAATAGTAATCCGTGCTGGCATTGGTGGCTAAGGTATACTGATCGAGTCTGCGCTGAAATTCTTCACCTTGCACATCTTGTGTGCCTTTAAATGCCAGATGTTCCAACAAATGTGCTAACCCACCTTTACCCTGTGGGTCATTCAAAGAACCCGTCAAATAAACGGTGTTCATAAACACCTTATTTTCATTATTATTTGGAGCCAAAATCACCCGTAAGCCATTGTCTAGTTGGTACTCATTAATCTGATGCTGACTTCTCACCAATACAGTCTGGGCAAATGTTGCCGTGCTCACCCCAATCAAACACAAGGACCAAGTTAGTTTTTTCAGGCGTATTAACATAAAAAATTGTCCAATCAGGCGAAATGCTGCAGTTCAAGCTGGTTATAGTAGAAAATGTATTGGAAAAATTATAGTGAAGTTTTGCAAAATCAAAATCTTATTATTTTCTATAGATAAAAATTAAAAGCCTGCAAGTTGCAGGCTTTTTATCTAAATGGATTGATTTAGTTCTCAGTAGGCATAAGTTCAGTACGTTGCTGACTTTGTACACGCAACCACTGATGCCAGCCATATGCTGCCATGACGACAAATGCAGCATACAAGCCTGCGGTTAGATACAAGTCCTTGTAAATGAACATCCCCACATAAATAATGTCGACGACCACCCACAGTACCCATGTTGCAATATGTTTACGACTCGTCCAGTACGTTGCAAGCAAACTAAACGCTGCAAGTTGTGCATCCAGCATTGGAACTGCCGCATTGGTAAAATTTTTCAAGATCAGGCCAAAAGCCAGACCCGCAATTGCCGAGATCATCAGTTGTAAAATAATTTTAGAAAAAGCTAATGGCTCAATTTTAATGTCATGATCGACTTGCTTACCTTTCATCCAGACATAGAAGCCATACAAATTCATCACAGAAAAGAAAATTTGCAGAATGACTTCACCATAAAGCTGGTAGGTAAAGAACAAATAGCCATATAAAATATAAGCAAGCATATTAAACGGCCAACACCACATATTGCGAAGAATCGTTAATCCAACGCCAATCAAGCTAATAATGACCGAAAAAATTTCTAGATTTGACATAAACAAACATCACTATACAGCCGAGTTTCGCCAATAAAAGTCTGGGCTAAAAAACGGACACAAAACTCAAGATTTCATGGCCCATTTCGCCAACTTATTACTGATCTTAACAGCCAAACTATCGACGTATTCACTATAAAATGCAGAAGCCAGTAAAATACTGCTCAGGCAAGTCAGCACGGCTAACAGTACAGAAAGATCATAGTTGAATCCCATGCCCATCAACCAATTAAATGCAGGAATACACACCAAATAAATCAGCATCATGTGTAATAAGTAAATTGAAAATGATAATTTACCTAAATAAACCAATGGCTTTTTATCGAAAATATCGGACAGTTGGGTAGACAGTAAAATGCTATAGACAATCAAAATGCCTGAAAAGAAATTACTATAGTCGTAGGTTCTCCAACCTAGGATCTTATATAACCAGTGATAAGCATGACTACTATTATGTGCCCCTGCAAAATATAACCCTGCAAAAAACATTGACCATGCAAAAACAGGTTTAATTTGCCGTCCATACAAGTACATATAAGAGCCAATCACAAAGCTCAGCAAGCCTAAGAAAAAGCGCTCATCATCCCATAAGCCAAGCAGAGGCAAAAGTATTGAGGAAATATAAAACAACGATTTTTTATAATGATAGAGTAGCAATAAAACAAACAAGAGGATTGAGCCAAACAGCTCAATTTGCATGGTCCACAAAACCCAGTTAGTGCTACTTTCAGCAAACAAAAATGCACCTATACTGCCTTCATAAGCTGCTTGTTTCAGGCTAACTTGCTGTGTTGCATAGGCTTGTAACCAATCATTGACTAGATCACTGTTGATATTGGTATAACTGAGTGCTAACCACGCCAAAATACAGGAAAAAAATGCAGGAATTGCCAACCGTGGATAACGCTTGATCGCCATTTCAGTGACTTTTCTGGGAACATCGTCATGTCTTAAAATGGCATAACTTAATACGAAACCACTTAATACAAAAAAGACAAAAACCGCAGCAGTACCCGAATACCAAAAAGCAAATGGCGAGTGGTGCATAAAATAGTCCCAATGACCATGTGCTCGATCATCTGGACTGAAGTGATGTAGGTATGGGTAAAAGCTTAAGGAGAGGTGTGAAAACACCACAGCCAAACATGCCAAACCACGAATACTTTCTGCTGCGTTTAATTTTGCCATAGTGGGAGCAATCAAGAATTTTTTAAACGTGCCAAGCATAGGACTGAATCCACGCTCATGCAAGAATAAATCAAAAAAAGCCCCTGATTTAGGGGCTTCATGTCACGATTTCAATATTTTATTCTACGCGAATAATTTGACCTTGTTCATTATGATGTACCACGGTCACTTTTTGCTGACGACCTTGTACAATTTCTTGCTCAGGCAAATCAAAATGACGTGCATAATCATTGGTCGATTTCACTTTGGCGTGTTTCACGCTATGTGCAGGGATTAACTTACACCATAAGCACAAAATCGCAGCGCAGGTCAGCAAAGTGATCATATCCATTTGCAAACCAAACCAGAAGGCATTAAACAAGCGATGGAATCCATATGGCTTGTTATAACTCATAAGGGTAAACAACACTAGCATTGGGCGCCAAAGCAAGAACCACGCACCCCACAGGACTGCTGTTGAGGTTGTAGACATATAGCGTCTATGCCAAGGTAACTGTGCACGCAAGTCAATAATTAACGAATTTGTACTCATGAGAATCTATATACACCTAAGTTATCGACGATTTTAGCGAATACCGCGATCCGGGCTTACCCAGCGCGCACGTTTACCATCCCCTCTTATCAATACTTTTGGAAAGGCAATAATGCTAGCAGTCACGGTGATTAGCCAAAATACGAATGGATACCAAATCATCCAGTAATAATTTTTCAGTAGACCTGGTTCATAACGGCTATCCATCCATTTACTAATCATGAATTGGAACAAGCAGGTCGCACCTAACAAAATACCTGTACCGTATGGGAGAAATGGTGAGCTCATGACAGGTAAGAAATGATTAGGGACGATGAGATCCACTAACCAAATACAAGCTACCAATAACATTAAATATGACCATACTAATGTTAGTAGTAATTCTATCATGAGTGGCCATAAAAAGTTCAAACTTGGTCGAAATATTACATCAAAATTTTTGATTAGAACTTGTGCACCACCCATTGCCCAGCGCAAACGCTGCTTGTACAAACCTTTTAAGGTTTCAGGCATCAAGATCCAAACCAATGCATTAGGTTCAAACTCTACATCCCAACCAGCACGTTGCAATTTCCAAGTAATGTCAATATCTTCAGTCAGCATATTGGGAGACCAATAGCCAACTTCATGTACTGCACTTTTACGAAAAGCAGTAATTACACCAGAAACCGTAAATAAGCGTCCAAATACTCGCTGGGCACGTTTAATCATACCAACAATAGATGAAAACTCACCCACCTGAATCCGTCCAAGCAATGTTGAACGGGTACGGATACGTGGATTACCTGTTACGGCTGCAATTTTTTCATCAGCAAGGAAATGACGAATCATCCACTTTGCCGCATGTGGGTCAAGCAAGGCATCGCCATCAATCCCGATCAGGAATTCGGCGTCAGTCATTAAACTACCTGCCTGAAGCCCCATAGCTTTGCCTTGGTTTTGCGCCAAATGCACTACGCGTAATTTATCAAATTTTTCCGCTAGTCGATCTAACACTTCGCCCGTATTGTCTGAACTACCATCGTTAATCGCAATCACTTCAAAGTCTGGATAATCCAGTTTTAGTGCATGGCTGATAGTTTCTTCAGCATTTTCACCTTCATTAAAACAAGGAACAAGAACAGCTACCTTTGGATATGAAGGCAAATCCTTTGGCTGATTGTACGCAGGCTCTTTGCGCTCTTTCAGATAGAACACAATCGCCCCGATCATCCACAAATAGGACATAAATAACGGGTAATAAAACACGAACTCTAAGGCAGATCGCCAAAAGTGCTGTAGCGCAGACATAATGCTCAAACTCCTACGGCACTATGCGATCTGGTTTAGAATCGAAAGCTTTACGCATAATATCGACATCAGGATGTTGCTTAACTGGATCATCTGGGTAATACGCAATATGTAAAGCACCTTGCTTATACAAAGACTGAATCGTATCGCCCAACTCTTCTGAAGGTACAGGTTCATTGGTACGCCAATTTTCTGCCTGTAGTTCAAATACTGTTTTGTGCAAACCGTTTGGATAAGATTTAACACGATTCACAATATCTTGATAGAACTTGTCTTTATCTGGTGCCTGTTCCATGTATGGCATTGCCATAATGGCAGTAAAGTCATAGCGTTTTAAAGATTGCTCTAATGACTGTGCATACCAGTTTTCAGCATATGGATTCAATGCCACTTGTGCATACAAATTACGGGCAGTAACTAAAAATGGCTGATACTGGCGAACTTCACCTGCCAACTGTAAAGCAAAGTTGTCAATATAGTTGGTTTTGAATTTCGTCCATTTTTCCATTTCAGCATCATTATTTCGCATTTTTTCCAAATCAGTTGGAAGACCTGCTTTTGCGTATGCCTTCAAAGCATATGGGCTCGCATCTTCATAATCTGACAACGTCGTATCATCATGGAACAAGATACCGTTGAAAGTTGAAGACTTCGCCAAATCCTGATACAAGCCTTCAATCACACGACGTGCTGGAGCAGAGAACGGACTTAAACGGATATACCCCATGTTCAGGTGATCACTGCTTTTAGGCTGCTGTGTTACCACCAAGTCTTGAGATACAGGGTTAGATTTTGGCAATTCCCATGCTAAAAGCGGCATCCACGCATATAAACGCGTTACCTGAGTACGACTTTGAATTTGCCAAGATACACGGTTAAACAGGTCAGCACGCACTGGAAGATAACGGTTCGGGAAATACACCATATCGGCTGAACCATTAGCATCAGGATCAGAGAATGCTTGCAAATACACAGTCGTAATGTGCATTTTTTGAATACGGTCAAGCAAATCACCCAAGTTACGTTCTTGCTGCTCAGGATCTGGATCGTAGATATAATCTAGGTCAACATGCATGATTTTTTGTGGACGATAATTATCACCCAAGTTTTTATCACGTATAGATATCTCTTTTGACAAACTGTCTAGGGTCATGTCATGTTCAACCAAAATACGGTTGATTGCACCCAATGACTTTTTCAAATATACAGGCCCGTCATCAAGACTAACGGTAATCGGCATACCGAGTTCTTTTGCGATACGAACTGTTTCTAGGTTATAACGCCCATACGGCCAAACCATGACACGTGGTGACGGAATCCCGTGCGCCTTGATCAAATCATTATTTTTCTTTAAATCATCATAAATACGCTTAGAATATGCACCATCACCCTCATAAGTTTTGGTTTCTGGGTCATATAAACGTGTAGTAGCAGCAGGTTCAGAGTTACCTTGTGGGTTACCTAAGATACCATGGTGTAAATCGTAACTGTGGCTTGCAATTTCAACATAACCACTTTTGCTCATTTCTTTAAGCTGTGGCCAAGTCACAATTTTACTACGAGGAATTTTATCATCACCAAAATTTACCATCTCATCCGCTTTTGGCTCTAACCATGAACCAACAACAGCCAAAACGATAGGAATTTTGTTCGCTTTTACAAATGGATAAACATTGGTGTAAAAATTTTCATATCCATCATCAACTGTTAATAAAACAGGTTTTTCTGGCAATACGGTTTTGCCTTGATGGGCTTTTAATAACTGATCAACACTAATAAAGTGAAAACCACTTTTTTGTAACCAACGAACTTGTTCTTCAAAGCGTGCAGTACTAACCGAATACATCGGGATCAACGCTTCTTTATCGTCGGTAACTTCATGGTAACCAATCACTGTAAGCGTTGCTGGATTAATTTTTGGCTTCTTTGCGGAAACGGCTTGAGTCATACCCACGGCTGCCATACCAACGCACGTTGCAAGCACTGAACTTAAAAAGCGATTAAACATAATATGCCTGTTTTATAAATCGTGATGTAACCAATCTGACATTACACTTCAAACACTCAAGTCGTGAAAACAATCTTTTATATTGCATGACTATTCAGATTAGTAATTACAATATATTTTCAAAAAGTAAACTGAAAACTAGCTTAAAAGCTTGGCTCTTTCCATGTCACTGATTTAGATATTTCCATCACAAGAACTGTGTTTAGTTAACCGATAAAATAACTTAGAATTATACATTAAATTCAAATAAAATCAAAAACTTAGTAAAAATTTACATGATTTTATCTAAAGGTTAAAACACAAGAAATCATAACCATCCTTGTCGTACACTTACATGATACTGCATATTTTTACAATTTAGTACATCTTCGACGCTAAATAGTAATAGGCAAACATGTCAATTCTTTGACAATGATCATTCAACTTCAGCACTGAATGATCATCACCTCAAGTTAGGTTATTGATCTCGGGTTTTAACATCAAACAATTCAATTTCAAAAATCAAGTTAGAATTGGCAGGAATAACTTTACCCATTTTGCGTTCACCATAAGCTAAATGTGCAGGCACTTTCAATTTTCGCTTACCTCCCACACGCATTCCCATAATCCCCTGATCCCAGCCCTTAATTACTCGCCCTGTACCAATCACACATTCAAAATACTGACCACGATCAATTGAGGAATCGAATTTCGTTCCATCTTCCAACCAGCCTGTATAATGCGTGGTAATGAGCGCACCTTTCACAGCTTCTTTACCTTCACCGACTTTTAGATCAATAATCTCTAACTCTTGCATGACAATCCAGATCTTAAATAAAAGAAGCCCTATTTTACGGGCTTCTTAGCAACAAGCCGATGGCTAGTTTTTTATTTTTAGTAAAAAATTAAATCCACTGTATTTGCACTCTAGGTGCAATAAAAAAGACCGTCGCGTTAAACACTGACAGTCTTTTTTTACACAAACAGGATTCATTCGCCCTGTTTAGCGCTTTCTTTATAGATGCTACAAGAAGGATGATGATTTTCATGTAAACGTAATTTCTTACGCTGTTCAGCAGCTTCAAAACGGCAACGCTTCCACTCGTTGTCTAATTTTAATGGAGGGACTGCTTGAGGTTGACCATGTTCATCAACCGCGACCATGGTAAAGAAGCAACTATTGGTATGACGCATACTGCGGCTACGAATATTTTGAGCTTCAACGCGAATCCCAATTTCCATAGAAGTACGACCAACATGGTTGACACTTGCAAGGAATGTGACCAGTTCACCTACATAAATCGGTTCTTTAAAAGTTACCTTATCGACAGATAAAGTCACGACATAGCTACCTGAATAGCGGCTTGCACATGCATACGCCACTTGGTCAAGTAATTTTAAGATAGCTCCACCATGTACATTCCCTGAGAAATTTGCCATATCAGGTGTCATAAGAACCGTCATGGTTAATTCAGATTGGTCATCCGCTGACTGTAGAACTTGATCTAAAGGTGACATTAAAACACTCTTCGACTAAAGAATAATTGACAGTTAATAATTATAGCCGATTTTTTTATAATTATTGTTCTAATTATTTATCAGTATTTCAGATAGAAACGCTCAAGATTATACAGCGTATCTTATCACGATGCGCTGCGTTTTTAATATTTTCACAAAATCAATGCCTTAATCTTGATCAGTTAAGACCGAGCAACCACAAGTAGTTGCTCTTCTTTATCACGAATGACTTGCTCAATGTCTTCAAGCTTAGCCTGAGTGGCATAAACTCCAGCTAAACGGGTGCGGTCTCGTTCAGTAACATCAAAAATATGGGCTTTTTCTCGCAGATCAGGTTGAATGATCACATCAGCATGACTCAGCTCAACACGAGATAGCTGTTGCTGCATAATATTAATATTTTGGTTAAACAGCCCCCACATATTGGTTGTTTCGGTATATTGTGGTTGCGCCAGAATATCTACGGCAATCACAATATCCGCACCAAGCTGACGGGCAACATCAACAGGGACAGGACTAACCAGACCACCATCGACATATTCTTTATTCTGAATCATTGTTGGAATGAACATACTCGGAATAGCCGAGGAAGCACGCACAGCCTGCCCCGTATTGCCATAATTAAAGACAACTTTTTTGCCTTCTTTGAGTTCGGTTGCAACGACAAACAACGGAATTTTCATCTTTTCTAAAGGTAGATGATCAATCTGATCGTTAATAAAACGTTCAACTTTACTGCCATCTAAAAACCCGTTTTTGCGCAAGGTAATCTCACGCACATCCTGAACTTTCATATTTAGAGCAATGTCTTTAATTTGTTCAGGAGACTTTCCACTAGCGTACAATGCTCCCACTATGCTGCCTGCACTGGTTCCAACAATAAAATCAGGATGAATACCATGTTCTTCAAGCACCTGTATTGCCCCGATATGCGCATAGCCACGCGCTCCTCCGCTGCCAAGTACAAGCGCTACCACTGGACGATGCTGTTTTTGTTTGATCTGCTCAAAGTTAATCAGATTTGGGCGTGATTGTGCTTCTTCTTCATTTGCAATAACCGTAGTGGTCTCTATAGGTAAAGCAACAGGCTGGGCTGTACTATGAGGAACACTTTGGCACCCCACCAATACACCCAAACAAGTTGCAGTCAGAATCCAGTATTTCATAGGCAGCATCTTTAAAATTACAATAAAAAAGATAATCCACGGCATCTTACTGTGAAAAAACAAACTGATTTAAACTGTTTCTTTACAGTATTGTTTCAATATAATTAATCGTTGCATTTTGCAAAAAAACAACTGAGCATCTATGACAATTCTTCTAACAATATGTTTTCGAATTATTTTATTTTTTATTGGCAGCGTTTTTCTGGCTGACAGCATCTATTTATTGTTACAAGGCAAAATTCATATTGGGATTGTATTGCCCTTCCTGATGGGAAGTGGCTTTGTCTTTATTGCTTTGGCATGGCAGTTTTTACATGGCTATTTGGGACAGCACCCTATACTGCAATCTGCCTACTTCATTCTTTGGGGATTATTTGCCATCTGGCTGATTTCTTTTGCAGTTTTCATTTACCAGCTCAAAATCCATATGCAAGCGCAAACAAACATTACATCGCCTGTACGAGCAATTATCGTCTTGGGCAGTGGTGTGATTCAGGGACAGCCTAGCCCAACATTGGCACTGCGTCTTGACCGCGCAGCAGAACTTGCCAAGCAACAACCTCAAGCATGGATTGTACTGTCGGGTGGATTGGATTTTGCAGAAACCGTGACGGAGGCACAGGTAATGGCAACTTATTTACAGCAGAAGTATGGACTATCTAGACAGCATATGATTTTGGAAGATCAAAGTACCAGCACCGAACTCAATCTGAAAAATAGCGCAGTCTTGCTGGCACAACATCAAATTGATAAAGATATGCCAATTGCGATTGTGACCAGTGATTTTCATACTATTCGTGCGCAAGCGATTGCCCGTAAACAGCAATATCGTCATAGCATCATGTTTGCAGCCGAAACGCCATTACAAACGCGCTATAACGCATGGCTTCGAGAATATTTTGCTTTTATTAGTGGCAAGATCTTACGTGAGTATTAACGTCTAGTTTGCCAATATTTTAACTCTTAGCTGTGCTAATGACCTTGTCGAACTCGCCATTTCATTCATTTTTAGCACAAGAATCAAATCTCAATCCGCGCAAAAATAAAGCCCGAAAAATCGGGCTTTATGCTCTAAACATCAAACTCAATTATGAATGCTCAGGTAATTGCTGAACATCAACTTGATTGAGGAGTTGTTGATTTTCCTCGCTAAATTGGCGTTGTGTTTTGGTCGCCAAGAAATAGATATACCCCACAACAAGAAAACCGATGAAAATCGCGCCAATTGTAGCGTTGTAATAGAACATCGCTACAAAACAAACCACAGCAATCACCAAAGCAATTCCAGGGATAACAGGATAACCTGGTGCCATAAATGAACGGTTTAAGTCTGGTTCAGAACGGCGGAGTTTAAACAAGCTGAGCATGCTCATGATGTACATCAACAACGCACCGAAACATGCCATGGTCACAATTGCCGCAGTTAAACTCATCCCTTGAATATTAATAACGCTGTCACTAAAAATGGCTGCAATTCCGACGACACCACCTGCAATGATGGCACGATGCGGTGTGTTGAAACGAGACAGTTTCGCTAAGCTTTTTGGCAAGAACCCAGCACGACCCAAAGCAAAAATTTGACGTGAATATCCTAAAATAATGCCATGAAAACTTGCCACCAAACCAAATAAACCAATCCACACCAACATATGCATCCAAGATGAATTGTTGCCCACAACCGCTTTCATGGCTTGTGGTAATGGATCATTAATATTAGATAGTTTGCTCCAGTCACCCACACCGCCCGCAAAAACCATCACCAAGAAAGCCAAAACAACCAGTGTTAGAATTCCTGTGATATAGGCACGTGGAATGGTGCGTTTCGGATCTTTGGCTTCTTCTGCTGCCATGGCGGCGCCTTCAATTGCCAAAAAGAACCAGATCGCAAATGGAATGGCTGCAAAAATACCTGATATTGCAGTGCCACTAAAATGATTTGAACCCGCCCAACCATTCAGTACGAAATTTGAGAAACTAAAGCCTGGTTGAACCACACCGATAAAAACCAGTAGCTCAATTACTGCCAACACGGTGACGATGAGTTCAAAAGTTGCAGCGATCTGAACTCCAACAATATTCAGCCCCATAAACACAACATAGGCACCGAGTGCAATCATTTTGGGATTGATGTCGGGAAATTGCACATTGAGATAGGCCCCGATAGCCATGGCAATTGCAGGTGGTGCAAATACAAATTCGATTAATGTAGCAATTCCTGCAATAAAACCACCTGTTTCGCCAAAGGCTTTACGACTATAGGCGAATGGCCCTCCTGCATGCGGAATTGCAGTGGTTAACTCAGTAAAACTAAAAATAAAACAGGTATACATAGTCGCAACGATGAGCGTTGTGACTAAAAAGCCCAGTGTCCCCGCGACGCCCCAACCGTAACTCCAGCCGAAATACTCACCTGAAATCACGAGTCCAACGGCAATCCCCCACAAGTGAAAGGTTCCTAATGTCGGTTTTAGCTGATGACTCATTGCAGCACTCCTCTCAACAGAAGAATAGAAATTGTTTGATGCAACACCCCTGTTGCACATCCTTGTTTAGATAATGCGTCGGGCAACAAGCAGAAAACTTGACTTTAAATGACGAGTTTTATCGGTTTATTGTCAAGTCGACAAAAATCAATCTCGCATACGCTGTATACAAATCATGGAAATCTTCCCATGCCACATTCAACGCGACATGGTGAACAGACGAGGTCAGCACAGTATGAATCACGTAGAACAAAACGAATATTTAGATGCAAATACGCTCTTAATGCTTGCTGAACAAGCAATTTTACAATACCCCAAAGCCTACCAAGGACAGGTCAAACTGCTTTGCCAATCTGAAAATGCCACTTTTTTAGTGCGTACCGATAAAGCTCGCTATGCTTTACGTATTCATCGCCCGAACTACCACAGCAAACAAGATATTGAGAGCGAGTTACACTGGCTTGATGCGCTCACCGAAAGTGGAATTGCTGTACCTCAAGCCATTTTGAATGAGCACGGCGAACGCGTCCTGACACTAGCACTTAGTGATGGTACAACCCGTTATGCAGCCCTGTTTAACTGGGTTGAAGGTGATATGCCAACCACAGAAGTCGATCCGACTGCATTTCAGCAACTTGGACAAATCACGGCGAAACTGCACCGTCACAGCAAAACTTGGCAAATGCCTGACAGTTTCCAACGCATTATCTGGAATCACGACACCATGTTGGGTGCAGAGGGTCACTGGGGTGACTGGCGCAATGCACCGTATTTAAAAAAATCAGATCATGAGATTATTGAAGAAGCGGTAGCACGTATCGGCAGTGACTTGGCTACATTTGGTCAATCAGCCGATCGTTATGGTCTGATTCATGCGGACTTACGCCTGACCAACCTACTGCTACAAAATGACCGAATTGGCGTGATTGATTTTGATGACTGCGGTATGAGCTGGTTTATGCACGACTTGGCAGCCGCGATTAGTTTCAACGAACATCATGCCGCTGCACCAGAATGGGTAGACAACTGGATTGAAGGTTACGAACGTGAGGCACATATCAGCCATGAAGAATATGCGCTGATTCCAACGTTCATTATGCAACGCCGCATCCAAATGATGGCATGGGTTGGCTCACATGCTCAAACCGAAATGGCACTCAGTTTAGGGACAGACTGGGCAGATCATACGGTTCGTCTTTGCAAAAAATATATGAATCAACAACAACTGCCTGTTGGCGCAGCATAATTCTTGTTTTATGAAACTTCTTTCATCAAGCCTCTATTTTCTCCTTCTGGGAGAAAGATAAAGAGGGTGTCAACAAGGATGAAAGAAGTCTGTTATATTTTCATATTGAATATTTGATCACCATGGACAGGTGATTTCCCTTTTAAGCAAATGCATCCCTCTGCCATTTCAGGATTCCTCAGTTGGTATGCATTTTGCTTAATTTAATGAATATGTGATATATGGAGATTTCATATGATTCAGATGCGTCACATCGCCAGTTCTTCGCAACTTTTTCAGTCTAATATGGGTAATCAAGGCGTGTTGTCGGCTGCGGCATCAGGTTTGAGCGATTTTATTGTACAAAAAGGTGCCGATGTAGACCGTGTCTTTGGAATCAGTGGAATCAATCCAGAACTACTCGCAAGCCCCACCTTAAGCTTGCAACTTCCTAATTATTGCAAGGTTTTAGAACAAGCTGCGCAGATTTCAGGCTGCGACAACTTTGGCTTGCATTATGGGCAACAGTTTCAGCCAAAAGAACTGGGGTTGATTGGCTATATTGGCTTATGTTCGTCCACACTGGAAACCGCACTTCGCAATATGGTGAGTTATTTTCACCTGCATCAAAAAGATACCTTAACCCGCATGCTCGAACAGCAAGATTGCTGGCGACTGGATTATCAAGTCCAACATGGTGCAATTTTAACACGCCGCCAAGACGCCGAACTGACCATTGGCATGTTTATGAATGTAATCCGAGGCGTATTGGGTTCGCACTATTCACCACGTGAAATTCACTTTGAACACACTCGCCCCGAATATTGGCAAGAACACAGCAAACTACTAAATACATCGGTGTACTTTGATCAACCGTTTAACTCGATTGTGATTCCCAAAAAAGATCTGGCGCGTGATATGCCAAGTAGTGACCCTCTGCTACTCACCATGATGCAAGATACGTTGCAGCTACTTAACCAGTCCAATACAACGCAAGGTTTAAGCGACCAAGTTCGCTCGCAAATCCAACTGGCACTTAGCGAAGGTGAACCCAACTTGGAGCATATTGCCGATGATTTGGGTATGTCGAGCTGTTCACTCACCCGCCGCCTCAAATCCGAAGGCATGACCTTTTCTTCACTGGTCGATGGTGTTCGCTGTGAACTGGCAGAACATTATATGAAACAGAAAAATATCCCGATTTCAGAAATGGCTTTGTTACTTGGCTACTCCGAAGTCAGTGCTTTTTCGCGCGCCTTTAAACGCTGGTTTGGGATTAATCCAAGACAGTGGCGCAATTAATATTAAGCTCGGAACTTATGTATGTTGAGATCACCTCAACAAAATGCAGCTTTCTCTTGCCTATTTATATCCCATCAATATTCATCTTGAAATTTCACTGCAAGATTTCACTTTCTATTGCGCATTAAGCAATCTGGATATTTTTGGAATGAGCAGCTTACAGAAGCTATAAAAGCTAATTTAACCCAACACTATTTTCAGATTTTGGCGCAATCTATCGATATTCAGTCTTCTTCAGACCGATTTGTCTTGTATCTCAAAGTCTTGCCTACCCAGCTTAAATTGGATTTATCTGATTACAGAGACCTTGCAGCAGCATTCCGCGCTATTAAACGACCAAATGCACGACTACTGCCCTGCCTTGTCAAAAGCTTAAAAGCCTTCTAAAACAATTTTGCCTTTCACCACACCTTGTTCAAGCAAGGCATGCACTTTTTTCAGGTTTTCTGCATCAATCTTGCCAAACACGTCAGTCAATGTGGTGCTGATCTTGCCTGCATCGACTAATGCTGCCACTTCATTCAGCAATTTAGACTGTTGGCTGATATCCGCAGTTTGGAAGGTCGAACGCGTGAACATCGATTCCCAATGAATCGACACCGATTTGCGTTTAAATGGCATCACATTTAAATGCTCAGGGTCATCAATCAAACCAAAACGCCCTTGCGGTGCAATCAGCTCGGCAATCTGTACCACATAATCGTGGCTATGCTGAATCGAAAATACAAAACTTGGTGCAGGCAGCCCAAGTTGTTCAAGCTGTGGTTGTAACGGCTGATGATGACTCAGCACCGCATCTGCTCCCAGTTGTTTTACCCATGCTTCGGTTTCAGGGCGCGAGGCTGTGGCAATAATTTGTAAATTGGTTTTGGCTTTCAGCAATTGTAAAGTGACTGAACCCACGCCACCCGCTGCGCCAATAATCAGAATACTCGGTGCAGCACCTGCCACAGGCTCCTGAACGCGCAAACGGTCAAATAACATTTCCCATGCAGTAATGGCAGTCAGTGGCAAAGCAGCAGCTTCCGCAAAGGATAATGACTGCGGTTTATGCCCGACAATCCGCTCATCGACCACATGGTACTCGGCATTGGTGCCTGCACGGGTAATATCGCCTGCATACCAAACTGCATCGCCCACTTTAAAGTGACGAACTTTCTCTCCAACGGCAACGACTGTACCTGTTGCATCCCACCCGAGGACTTTCCATTGTCCTGCTTCGGCAGACACATTGCGGCGCACTTTGGTATCGACAGGGTTGACTGAAATCGCTGTGACTTTGACAAGCAGGTCATAGCCTTTTGCTTCAGGGATTGGAAGCTCAACATCTACCAAGGCATCGGTACGCTCAATTGCCCCTTGTTGCTGATACGCGACTGCTTTCATTTTTTATCTCCACTTGCGAAAGACTACAGCATATCCTATGCTCATTTTTTAGTTATACAGACAAATTTCGCACATAGTGTCAAAAAGGATACTGTCATGAGTAAAGTCAAACATTCCCGTTTTAATTGTAGCCCGGGCTGTTCGGTTGAAGCTGCGATTGGGTTATTAGATGGTAAATGGAAATGTATTGTGCTGTGGCATTTACTCAAATTGAAGGTAATGCGATTTAATGAAATTCGTAAAAGTATTCCAAATGTGACACAACGTATGCTGACCAATCAGTTACGTGAACTTGAACAAGATGGTTTAATTATTCGCACAGTTTACCCACAGGTTCCGCCCAAAGTGGAATATCAACTTTCAGAATTAGGACAAAGTTTGGAACCTATTTTAGTTGCTTTAAAAGAATGGGGGGATACACATATCGGGTTATACGGCAAACCGCATCAGCAAGATGTAATTGAACTAGAAGCCGAAGTGAAATAAAAAAGCCCTATCTGCTGACAGGACATTTTTGTGATTACATGGTTTGATGATTAACCTTTGAGTTTGGTAATGGCTTGATCTAGAGCATTCACTAACCAGTCGATGTCATGTGCTTGAAAAGCCAATGGTGGGCGAAGTTTCAATACATTGCCATAAGGACCCGCCACCGAAGTCAATACACGGTGCGTATTGCGCAATTCTTCAATCAAATCCAAAGCCAAAGTTTTATCAGGTGTTTTGCTGTCACGATCTTTGACCAGTTCAAAACCGATAAACAGACCTGCACCACGTACATCACCAACACATTCGTGCTTGTCCATCAGTTTTGCAAGTTCAGCTTGTAACAATGCACCCACTTTTTGGCTATGTGCTTGCAACTCTTCTTCCTGAATCACTTTCAATACTGCTTGTGCCGCAGCCATCGCAACTGGATTACCACCAAACGTATTGAAATATGGAATCTGGTCACTAAATGCAGCCAAAACATCGCCTTTTGCCAACAACCCAGACACTGGAATACCATTCCCCATTGGTTTACCTGTGGTAATCACATCAGGAACAATGCCATGACGAGCAAAACCCCAAAAAGCATCACCTGTACGGGCAAAACCAGGTTGAACTTCATCGGCAATGAAAATCCCGCCATTGGCATGCACCACATCAACCGCTTTTTTCAAGAAACCGACCGGGTTCGGCATAACACCATCAGACGAGAAAATTGAGTCTGCAAGGAAGCCTGCAAACTTAATCCCGTGCGCGTTCATGTCATCAATTTGCTGTTGGATTTGTGCGGCAAACCAGTCACCCAAATCTTCAGTTTGAATCCGATAATGATCGGGTGCAGGGACTAAACGCGTGGTCGCATCTAACGCCTGACCTGTACCCAGCGCAGGTGAACAACCTGAAGTTAGGCTACTGGTTCCATGGTACGCTTCTTGCGACACAATAATCCCTGTACCGCCGCTATATTCGCGGGCAATCCGAATTGCCAAGTCATTGGCTTCCGAACCTGTACACATATACATGGCACGATCCACTTCGCTTGGCACGGTTTTAAGCAATTCTTCAGTGTAATCCAAAATATTTTCATGCAAATAACGCGTGTGGGTATTGAGCATTTTCATTTGCGCATTGACCGCTTCAATCACCGCAGGGTGACAGTGCCCAATGCTCGCCACATTGTTATACACATCCAGATACTGATTGCCTGCGGCATCCCACAAATACTGCCCTTCACCTCGAACCAAATGCACAGGGTTACGGTAAAAAAGACGATACGAATCACCCAAAATCTTGCTGCGTTTATCAGTAAGTTTACGGGTTTCAGTGTCCAGCGCATCCGCATGTTCAGCACGGAAGCTGTTGGTGTCCATAATGGTTGAGCGTGTATTCATGGGTATTCTCCTAAAACAAGCCTCATGCTGACCGAGGTTAATTTTTCTGCATGTTTTGATCATAATCGGCTTCTTTTAAAAATGCAATAAAATACACAAATACTTTTTTATACACATTTTCGACTCGATTTTCTCCTCAATACTCAGTAAGATGAGCACTAGAAAAACCATGATTGAGAACAGGCATGTTGCAGCAAGAACGCTTACACCGAATTCAGGCGTTACTCAAAAAAATACAACGCATCAGCACCGAACGTGTGATGCAAGAGCTGGATATTTCTCGGGAAACTGCACGGCGTGACATTATTGAACTTGAAGCGTTGGGCGTTGCCAAACGGGTACATGGCGGGATTGTTGCAGTAGATAGTGTCGCGGTTGAAGCTCCGCTCAATGTTCGCCACACCCAAATGGCCAAAGAAAAACGCGCCATTGCACGGGCAGCACTGCAACATTTACACACAGGGCAAACCATCTTTTTAGATGCAGGCAGCACCACTTCAATATTGGCGGAAGAATTACGAACGCTATCAGGGCTGACCATCATCACCAACAGCTTACAGGCAGTATTTAACTTAACCGTTGGATATGAGCATGATGCCCCACAACATGAAATTATTTTACTTGGCGGACGCGTACAGCAGCGCCCACAAACCCAAGGCGATTTGGTGATTTCAGAGATTTATCGTTATCAGGCAGATGTGGCTTTACTCTCACCTGTTGGAATTGAACCTATACATGGTGCAAGCAGTTTCTATAGTGAAGAAGCCAATATCGCCCAAGCCATGGTCAAGCAAGCCAAACAAACCTTTATTTTGGCAGATCAGAGTAAACTCGGCGTGATCAGTCGTGTGCGTTATGCACAAAGTCATGAGGTTTCCATGCTGATTAGCAATCAGGAAGCCAAATCAGAGATTGACCTTGCCAGTTACCAGCAACATTTTCAGCAGATCATTTGGGCTTAAAGGCTTAAAACTGCTGAGTTTTTAGCATAGTAACGGTTTTTATCCAGATACATTTGATGATCGGCACGCTTAAGCATATCTTCCAGAGTTTCATGTGGTTCACTGGTTGCTGTTCCGATTGCGATGCTCATCGGCAAGCTGGCATGGTACTGGTTATCCAAGTGAAATAGTTCTCTCAAAGTCACGACCAGTTTGGCTGCAGCCTGCTGATCTGCGCGTGGCAGCAGCAAAACGAATTCATCACCACCGATACGTGAACCTGAATATGGCGGACTGATTGCCTGTTGCAGAATTTCACCTGTTCGCCGCAAAATATCATCGCCAGCATCATGTCCAAAATCATCATTGACTGTCTTTAAGGCATTAAGATCCAGATAAATTGCAGACACAGGGAAAACTTTGTGTCGGGTTAAACGCTTCAGTTCTTCATGAAAAAATGCCCGATTATACAGTTTGGTCAACACATCATGTTTACCCAGATATTCAAGATAAGACTCCGCTTTTTTACGTGCAGTAATATCCGTCATCGCCAGTTGTACCATTGACCAGTCATGTTCATAGCTTGGAAAAATGGAAAACTGGAGGAGTACATGTCGCTCTGAACCATCCAGTGCATGGTTGACTACTTCACGCTGATGAAACAGATTGCCTTCCCAAAGTTCCAGTAACTGCTCACGAAATGAATTGAGCATTTCTGGGCAACCCAAAACTTTATCAATATTTTCCAGCAGAACGTGTTTATTAGGTGCTAAAAATAAATCTAGTGTTTTCTGATTCACATCAAGTACCCGAATCCCTGCAATACTGTCACTTATGAATTCTGGGTGTACATCCAAAAAAGTCCGTAAATCCTCAATACCAATATATTTCAGATGATCGAGCTTTTTCTTGATCACACTAAAATCCTCCACCCACAATGCCGCAGGTGAATACACAAACCGTGCCTCTGCCAAAGCACGATTTTTAAATTCCTGACGGCGTGCATTTTGATAAGCGGTAATATCTTCCGTTGTGACTAAAATGCGACTTAAATCTTGCTCAGCCTCAGGCAAAATTTGCCCACGCAGTTGAATATCAATCCGTTTTCCAGAAATTGAATAATTGACCTGCTCACTGGCAAAATGCAGATTCCCCTTCCATACGGCAACCAAACCCTCTATTTGTAGGTTGTACATTTCACCGCGAAAAATATCAGATAAATGGGCTGACAAATGTGCAAAATCACGCGCTTCAAATAGCGTTAAGGTTGCCTGATTGACGTCTAAAATTTGAATCTGCTCGACACACTGACGAATACGCTGGGGATCTTGTTGTAAAAAATGACGTAAATCGGTAACGCCCTGTTCACGCCACTGGGCAAACTGCTTTGCAATACCACTCCAGTCTTCAATCCACATGGCAATCGGAGCAAGCTGAAAAATATGGAAAGAATCCATGGCACCAATATGTGGCATAGTTTGTCCTTATTGTTATAAATGTGAAATATATAGCGTTATTTCCTGTAATAGCATAATCACAACATCAAGAAAAACCAAAACTTAGATTTAAATGTAAAAATTATTCAAAAAAAAACCATGCAGTGATGCATGGTTTATAAAATGGTGGCTATGACGAGACTTGAACTTGTGACCCCCGCATTATGAGTGCGGTGCTCTAACCAACTGAGCTACATAGCCAAAAACTGTGCGCGCATTATCTTTACTTTTTGTTACAGCGTCAAGCATTTTTTCAAAAAAATAAGGGAAGTGAGCCTGTAAGCCGGGTTCTGTCGAGGACGATCATTCCTCTAGGCGTACAATCACTCATACGCTCAAGCGACCTACCCGAATCCAGTACGGGCCGTACCTCAGGATTCCTATTTGGTCTTGCTTCTGGTGGGGTTTGCCATGCCGTGAACTGTTACCAGACACGCGGTGCGCTCTTACCGCACCCTTTCACCCTTACCTCACGAATGAGGCGGTCTACTCTCTGCTGCACTTTCCGTCGGCTTGCGCCGCCCAGGCGTTACCTGGCACCCTGCCCTTTGAAGCCCGGACTTTCCTCCCCTGCTTCAGTCACGAAGACCTCCACAGCAGCGACCGTCCAGCTCACTTCGGCGCGTATAGTAGCAAATCTTATTCAGAAATGCTTGCGTTTTTTTGCGCAGTCAGTCGTTGATATTTCTCAAGCAGCTGTTCTTGACTCTCGACATGCTGAGGATCAAGGGGAATACAGTCGACAGGGCAAAATAACTGGCACTGTGGTTGATCATAATGCCCCACACATTCGGTGCATAAATCAGGATTGATCTCGTAAATCAGTTCCCCAAAGAAAATCGCTTCATTGGGGCATACTGGTTCACAAACATCACAGTTAATACATTCTTCAGTAATATATAATGACACGCTACCAACCTTGCTGATGTTTACGTTTAAATGCTTCAACCACATGCTTAGGTACAAATTTGGATACATCGCCATTGAGACGTGCAATTTCACGCACCATGGTGGATGAAATAAAAGAATACTGCTCGGCAGGTGTTAAAAATACGGTTTCAAAGCTGGCATCTAACGTACGGTTCATATTCGCGAGCTGAAACTCGTATTCAAAATCCGAAACTGCACGTAAACCACGCAACACCGCTGTAGCTTTTTGCTCATTAAAAAAATTGACCAACAAGCCATCGAAACCCATAAATTCAACATTATCGAGATGACTCAGCGAGTGCTGTGCCAGTTCCACGCGCTCTTCAAGGGAAAAAAGCGGATTTTTATGATGCCCCACAGCAATCGCAACCACAACTTCGTCAAACATTTTGGCTGCACGCACAACTAAATCAATATGACCTCTGGTAAATGGATCAAACGTCCCCGGGTAAATGATGCGTGATTTCGACATCCTAATCTTCTCTAGTTTCCGCTTTGGTGCAGCTATTCTAGCAAAAAGTTGTTTTTTAGCGAAGGAACTGCTTTGTTTTCTGTAGAAAAGCTTCACCTTGGGAAAAGTTTGCGGCACAATAGATACAGTTTTGGAATGATTTAATTATGGCGAAAGCAACTGTAGTCAAGAAAAATAATGGCGGAACTATTGCACAAAATAAGCGTGCCCGTCATGATTATTTTATCGAAGAAAAATTTGAAGCGGGTCTTTCCCTACAGGGTTGGGAAGTCAAATCCTTGCGTGCTGGGCGTATGAGTCTGGTTGAGAGCTATATTATTTTTAAAAATAATGAAGCGTTTTTATTTGGCGCACAGATTCAGCCACTCTTGTCTGCCTCAACTCATGTCGTACCCGAAGCCACTCGCACTCGCAAACTATTACTGTCACGCCGTGAACTGGAACAGCTCACAGGCGCAGTAAATCAAAAAGGTTACACTTGTGTACCTTTAGCATGTTACTGGAAAGGACATTTGGCGAAACTGGAAATTGCGCTGGTAAAAGGTAAGCAACTCCATGATAAACGCGCTACTGAAAAAGACCGCGACTGGCAACGTGATAAAGCCCGTATTTTTCACCGCTAAACCTGATTCTTTTAAAAGCGAAACCACTAGTTTCGCTTTTTTTATGCCTATAACTACAGCCTCTATGCTGATGCATTTAGCTCGATTTCTGCATTACTTAGCAGTTTTTCTGTATTCCGGTTTTACATTCAGCAGAAACAAAATAAAAATACAAACAATATCAACAACTTAAATTTTTAATTCCATTCTTATCTTATTTTTGGCTTTTTATGCAGTTTTTTACATAAGGTTTGCAATAAGCCTTATTTCTCAACAGCTTTTTTTCTGATTACGGTGTGACGATGCAATCAAGGGGCTTGTCATGTCTACTATTCAGCCAAATGCCAATATTATTCAAAACGATCAAGAAGCGATTAATGCTGCCTATCAATTGGCAGATTTTGCTTTAGAACAACGCAATCTACGTGATCAACAACGCGTTTTACCTACCGATGTCATTCAGCAACTCACTCAAAAAGGGCTGACTGGCATTCGTATTCCCAAAAACTATGGCGGCGCTTTTGTTTCAAATAAAACCTTAAGCCACGTGTTTCGTATCTTGGCGAAAGCCGATGCCAATGTTGGTCAAATTCCACAGAACCAGTTTGGGGTGCTCAATCTGATCGAGATTATGGGCACTGAAAAACAAAAAAAATGGGTTTATCAACAAATCTTGGCAGGTCGATTCTTGGCCAATGCAGGGCCTGAACGACATAGTAAAGACACCAAGACCTTGCATACCACACTCAATCTGGTCAATGGTCAATACGTCCTGACAGGTGAAAAGTTTTATTCGACAGGCAGCAGCTTTGCAGACTTACTGGCAGTCAAGGCACTGCATCCTGAAGGTCATGTGGTGTTGGTCTTGGTTGAAAGACAACAACACGGCGTGGAAGTGATTGATGACTGGAATGGTTTTGGGCAACGTACCACATCCAGTGGCACAGTCAAACTGCATCAGGTACAGGTTGACCCCGAACTGATTTTTGATGAACGTAAGCTTAGTGAAAGTGCAAATTATCGTGGTGCATATTCACAACTGCTACAAGTCTCAATTGATGTCGGAATTGCCGAAGCCGCTTTGCAAGATACGCTCAGTTCGGTACGCAAAGCCCGTCCAATCGTCGATGCTCAGGTGGAACGTGCCAATCAGGAATTATTTACCTTACAGGAAATTGGCAAGCTGGACATTTTACTCAATGCCAGTGTGCTCCTACTCAATAATGCTGCTGAACTCCTCGATGAGCTGGATCAGCTATCCAGTATAAGTGACGCTCAGGCTGCTCAAGCCTCGATTGCCGTTGCCGAAGCCAAAATTTATGCGCATCGTGCCGCACTGACCATTTCCGAAAAACTGTTTGAACTCGGTGGCAGCCGCTCTTCTTTAAGCCAATACAACCTCGACCAGCACTGGCGCAATGCACGCGTGCATACCCTGCATGACCCAGTACGTTGGAAATATCATGCCTTGGGCAATTATTACTTAAACGGCGTTTACCCTGCACGCCACGCATGGATTTAAGGAGAAAATCATGACCTCCTATCAAGATTTTTGGGCGCAGCAGCCACAAGCACATACCACAGCGCATATTATCCGTTCAGATGCCGAAGCTTTGGCAATTGCTCGACAGCTCAGTCAGGAATTTAAGCAACTGGCCGTTGAGCGTGATCAAGAGCGTCGCTTGCCTTTTGAAGAAATTCAGAAATTTAGTCAGTCTGGGTTATGGGCAATCACCGTGCCGAAACAATACGGTGGTGCAGAAGTCTCAAGTTGGACAGTCGCTCAGATTGTGGCGTTATTTAGTGGTGTAGATGGCTCAATCGGGCAAATTCCACAAAACCATTTTTATGCTTTAGAAGTGCTACGCAACACGGGCACAGAACAGCAAAAACAGCAGCTTTACCGTGAAGTCTTACAAGGTGCTCGTTTTGGCAATGCACTTGCCGAATTTAAAACCCGAAATGCAGCCCAGAAACATAGCCAGATTCAGACCGTTGAAGGTGGCTATCTCATTCAGGGTGAAAAGTTTTACTGCACAGGCAGTTTGTTTGCCCATCGTATTCCCACTTTAGTGAAAGATGCGCAAGAACGTGAGTTTTTGGCCTTTGTACCACGACATAGTGAAGGTCTAGAACTGATTGATGACTGGTCAGGTTTTGGACAACGCACCACAGGCAGCGGCACAGTCAAATTTAATCAGGTTTTTGTCGCAAAAGACGATGTGATTCCATTTGATTCGGCATTTACACAACCAACCTTGGTCGGGCCTTTTGCCCAACTGATTCATGCCTCGATTGAAGTCGGGATTGCCCGCGCAGCTTTTGAAGAAACTCTGCAACGCGTCAAGCAAGCCCGCCCGTGGATTGATGCAGGAGTCGACTATGCAAGTCAAGACCCACTGACCTTGTATGAACTGGGTCAAGTTGCAGTCGATGTCAAAGCCAGTGAACTACTCCTGAAACAGGCTGCCTATGCAGTCGATACTGCCAAACCGAAACCGACCGTAGACAATGTTGCCCATGCTTCGATTCAGGTGGCCAAGGTACGTGCGCATAGCACCGATATTGCCCTGTTGGCGTCATCCAAACTGATTGAACTGGCAGGTAGCCGCGGCAGTCAGCGTAATGATGGTCTTGACCTGTACTGGCGTAATGCACGGGTACATACCCTGCACGATGCGGCTCGCTGGAAATATTATTTTATTGGCAATTATGCATTGAACCACATTTTGCCACCGCGCCGAGGAACACTGTAATGTCCAAGCAGATTTTACTGAATGCCTTTGACATGAACAGTGTTGGGCACATCAATCATGGTTTATGGACACATCCACGCGATCAATCCTACCGTTTTGATGAGCTGAGCTACTGGACAGATTTAGCCAAAACCCTTGAAAAAGGCTTGTTTGATGGCTTATTTATTGCCGACATTACAGGGGTTTATGATGTTTATCAGAACAACCTCGATGTGACTTTACGCGAATCGGTACAACTGCCGAGCAATGACCCTGCCACCCTGATTTCTGCAATGGCAAGTGTCACTGAGCATTTGGGGTTTGGCTTAACGGTAAATTTAAGCTATGAACATCCCTATCAACTGGCACGGCGCTTTGCCAGTCTAGACCACCTGACGCGTGGACGAATTGGCTGGAATATCGTCACAGGCTACCTCGACAGTGCCGAACGCCTGATTGGTCAGTCAGAGCTGAAAGATCATGACTTACGTTATGAGCAAGCTGAAGAATTTTTAGAGCTATCTTACAAGTTCTGGCAAGACTCATGGGAAGATGATGCTGTCCTGAAAGACAAGCAGCAACGCATCTTTACCGATCCAAGCAAGGTTCATGCGATTCAGCATCACGGGCGCTTCTTCCAAAGTGAAGGCGTGTTTCAGGTTGCCCCATCTCCGCAGCGCACCCCTGTGTTGTTTCAGGCAGGCGCATCGCCACGTGGCATGCAGTTTGCCACACGCCATGCCGAATGTGTGTTTATCGGTGGTGATCGCCCTGAGAAAATTCGTCAGCAAGTGCAGCGCCTGCGTCAACTGGCACAAGAGCAAGGACGCGATCCTCATTCGATTAAAGTCTTTGTCGGTATTACCGTAGTGACTGCGGCAACATCTGCCGAAGCGCAGGAAAAATTTAAAGAATATCAGCACTACGCCAGCCCTGAAGCAGGTTTGGCACATTATTCCAGTTCGGTTGGCATCGACCTTGCCCAATTTGCCAATGATGAAGCCATTCCTTATCAACACACCAACAGCATTGCTTCGGTCAATCAGAAATTTAAAGAACAGCGCATCACCCCACAGGATTTGAAACAACAGCATGTTTTGGGTGGGCGTTATCCGCTCTTTGTCGGCAGTGGTGCCGAAGTTGCCGAGCAACTGATTGAACTGCTAGATCAAACCGACATTGATGGCTTTAACCTGACCCGCACCATCACCCCCGAATCACATGAAGATTTTATTCAGTATGTGATTCCTGAGTGGCAGCAGCGCGGACGTTACAAAACTGCTTATGCCGATGGCACGTTGCGTCACAAGATTTTTGCACAAGGCAATCAACTGCCTACTCAACATCCTGCACGTCAGGGCAAAACGCAAACACAGACATTATCAAATGCTGTCGCATTCGGCGGCTAAACACACAATTTTGAGATATTTTTCATGGGACAAACACAGACATTATCGGGTAAGAAAATCGCCAGCATTGGCGTAGTGGTAGTTGCCGTTATCGCAGGCTTATTTGCATGGAATCAGCACCGTCAGGCGCAAAGTAAAGAACTGGTGATCGGGATTACCCCTGCTTTTGCCAATACCTTGCAAGTCGCAGCCAATGAAGCCAAGAAACAAGGGCTAAATGTCAAACTGGTGGAGTTTTCCGACTGGAACACCCCGAACATTACCCTGAATCATGGCGATATTGATGCCAACTTTTTCCAGCACCAACCGTTTTTAAATAATGCGATTAAAGAAGGTAAATACGAACTCAAACCTTTTGCCGCGGGCGCTGCATCACGCGTTGGGCTTTATTCGAAAAAATACACGAGCCTTGATGCCTTGCCGAACAAAGCGCGTGTTGCTGTGCCGAATGACCCAGTCAACGAAGGTCGTGCCTTATTGTTATTACAACAAGCCAAACTGATTACCTTAAAAGACCCAAGCAATTATTTATCAAATTTAAAAGATATTGTGGCAAATCCAAAAGACTTACAATTCGTTGAAATGGAAGGCCCACAAACTGCCCGTGCAGTCGATGATGTCGATTTGGCATTCAGCTATCCGCATTATTTAAACCTTGCCAAGACCATCGATCCGAAAAAAGCCTTGCTACTGAATAATCAAGAAGACAAACGCTATGCAATTTTATTTGTAGTACGTAAAGACTATAAAGATGAAGGTGGTCGCTTACAAAAATTTGTCGATATTTATCAACACTCGCCACAAGTCAAAGCATCACTCAATGCAGAAATTGGCTCTGGGCTGTGGTATGCAGGGTGGTAACAATGTCAGGACTATTAAAATCTCGCCCTTTAATTATAAGTTTTGTCGTAGTTTTGGCTATTTTTGGCTTGGCAGGCTATCGGTATATTCAGCAAAAAAATCAGGACAATGTGCTCACCATCGGCATTAGCCCACCCTATAAAGATCTACTTCAAAGCGTTGCAGATGATGTTGAAAAACAAGGCATTCATGTCAAACTGGTCGAATTTTCTGATTGGCAAGCCCCCAATATTGCAGTGCAAAATGGTGATATTGATGCCAACTTTTTTCAGCAAAGTGTTTATCTAAAAAATGCGATTCGCCAAACTCATTTTAATTTACATGCTTTCGCTGTTGGAACTGGTAGCCATGTTGGGCTTTATTCAAAGAAATACCATTCGCTCGCAGAGTTACCTGAACATGCCCGAATTGTCATTCCAAGTGACCCAGTCAATTTGGCTCGCGCATTAATTTTATTAGATAAAGCGAAACTCATTCAGTTAAAAGATGCCAAAAATGAGCTTTCTACCCGACAAGATATTATTTCCAATCCTAAACAATTTCAATTTGTTGAAGTTGAAGGTCCTCAAACTGCACGTGCCATTGATGATGCTGATTTAATTTTTGGTTATCCACATTATTTAAAAATGGCAAAAACAGCAAACCCTAAAGATGCTCTTTTCTTAGATCCAATTGATAAAAAATATGCCATTCTTTTTGTAACACGCGGCGATTATCAAGATAAAAATCAAAAACTTGCCACCTTTGTTCAAACATTCCAACACTCAGCAAAAGTTCAACAAATTTTAGATAAAGATTTTGGTCAAGGTCTCTGGTTTAAAGGTTGGCAATAGGAGATAAGCAATATGGTTAGTTTTGGGACATCGCTCGAATTTAGTACACCGCATATCAAAATTCGCAACCTGAATAAATATTATGCGGGACAAAGCCAACAGGTTCATGCCTTAAAAGACATTCAGCTGGATATTCCGCAAGGGCATATTTTTGGCATTATCGGTAAAAGTGGTGCAGGAAAATCTTCTCTAATACGCAGCCTGAATGGTCTGGAACAGCCATCGAGTGGTCAAATCCTGATTCATCAACAGGATTTGACCCAGCTCAAACATGCCGAGCTGATTCAACTGCGTCAGAAACTCGGCATGATTTTTCAGCATTTCAATTTAATGTCTGCCAAAACCGTTTGGGAAAATGTCGCCTTGCCACTAAAAATTGCAGGCGTTGCCAAAGCCGAAATTGCTTCACGTGTCGATCACGTGCTGGAGTTGGTCGGGCTCAGTGAAAAAGCCGAGCACTACCCTGCCCAACTTTCAGGTGGACAAAAACAGCGTGTCGGCATTGCCCGTGCCTTGGTGCATCAACCTGAAATCTTGCTCTGTGATGAAGCCACTTCAGCACTCGATCCAGAAAGCACCGCAACCATTTTGGCTTTGCTGAAAAAAATCAATCAGGAACTGGGTATTACCATTGTGTTGATTACCCATGAAATGCAGGTCATTCGTGACATTTGCGATGAAGTGGTGGTGATTGATCATGGTGAAATTGTCGAGTCTGGTGCAGTCTGGTCGGTATTTTCCAATCCTCAACAGCAGATTACCCAAGAACTGCTGAACTTGGAACAACTGGATTTTGGTATTGCCTTAACTGCTGATGCCAGCCCTGAACATACCCAAAAAATTCTGCAAATCGAATATGCACACCGTGCCGATCAGGCATTTGACTTTAACCAACTTCTGCAACAGTTTCAGTCACCTATACAGGTTCTGCAAAGCCATATTGATCAGATCCAGCACTATATCGTGGCACGTTTGGTGATTGCAGTTGCCACAGATAGTCAAACACCTGATTTACAAGATTGGCAGCATATTCAGCATTTACAACTCAAGGAGCTTGGTTATGCAAGATCAGCTATTTGATTTATTACTGACAGGCACACTCGACACTTTAGTCATGGTCGGCTTATCGGCACTGATTGCCTTGCTGATCGGTTTACCACTTGCGGTCATCTTGGTCAGCACATCTTCTCAAGGCATTTTTCCTTCCACCAGAATCAATCAACCGATTGGCTGGGTCATCAACATTACCCGTTCTGTGCCTTTCCTGATTTTAATGGTGGCACTGATTCCAATTACCCGCTGGATTGTCGGGACGAGTTACGGTGTTTGGGCAGCGATTGTGCCTTTATCATTGGCAGCTACGCCATTTTTCGCGCGGATTGCTGAAGTGAGTTTAAGAGAAGTCGATCATGGTCTGATTGAAGCTGCGCAAGCTATGGGCTGTAACCATAAGCAGATTATCTGGCATGTGCTGTTGCCTGAAGCTTTACCTGGAATTGTCGCGGGATTTACCGTAACCATTGTCACCATGATTAACTCATCGGCCATTGCAGGCGCGATTGGCGCAGGCGGTTTGGGCGATGTGGCTTATCGTTATGGTTATCAGCGTTTTGATTTACAGATTATGTTTGCGGTGATTGTGGTGTTGGTGATTCTAGTGATGCTGATTCAAGCCACTGGCGATCAACTGGCACGCCAACTGGATAAACGTAAATTGTGATTGACGATTGAATTGATTTTTCAACATACGCTGACTGGATTCACTCTCAAGTCAGCGTTTTTTAATGATTATTTTTTCGATGATTTTTAGCTTTGAATGCTGAAAAAGCAAATTTAGGCTGAATGATTCAGGCGATTCAACATGAGCGCGATATATTCACCAAACCAGATGGCTGTATCCAAATCACCTTGCGGTGGGGTAATTTCGACAGGTGCATTGTTGGATTGGGTCATGAGTCCCAAATGGCTGGCCAAACGGTTTAAATCGGTGTCTTTTTGCCCTGTCGATAACAACGGTAAACCTGTCCAAAGCATGCCATGCTGCATGGCAAACAAGTTAATTTGCTGCAACACAGAAAGTTTGTCACCGCTTAAACCACCCGAATTGGTAAAGCCTGCGGCAAGTTTGCCTTGCCACAAACGGTTAATCCAGCGCTTTGAGGTTGAGTCCATAAACATTTTGAACTGCCCCGTAACACTGCCCATATAAGTCGGACAGCCTAGAACAATGCCATGTGCCTGATCCAGCTTGTCCCAATCCACATGCTCAATCGACATGACATGCGTGGTCACGCCAATTTGCGCTGCGCCTTTGGCAATGTATTGGGCAACTTTTGCGGTATGCCCATACGGGCTGTGGTAAACAATAGCAAGGGATTTAGGCAACGTCGTCATTATTGAGAATCAATAGCAAAAAATCCCGAGCAGTTTAGCATGAATTATTCCTGCATAAACACGAATGTCGCCATACGACCTGTTTTCGCATTGCGGCGATAGGAGAAATAATCATCGGTTTGGGTGTAGGTACATTGATCCCCACCCGACACCAAAGCTACACCATGCTGCTCTAAAATATAACGCGCAATCGCATACAGATCAGCATAATATTTCCCTGCCTGCTCGCCTGCTTTAAAGGCAAACTCTAACGGGTATTTTTCACAAAATGCCTGTTTGACTTCTGCGCCAATCTCAAAACAAGGCTGGCTAATACACGCACCAAGCCATGCCCATGTGGGTTGGGTCTGCATGGTAGCAATGGTATTTTCAATAATTCCGCCTGCCAGACCACGCCAGCCCGCATGCAGATTTGCCACTTCAGTACCATCAGCATTACCTAAAACCACAGGCAAACAGTCTGCGGTCATCATCAAGATCGCATGCCCTTTTTGCTGGGTGACTAAACCATCCCCCACCAACGGCTCAAAGTAGACTTGTTGATTGACTGTGTGGCAAATCGTGCTATGAGTTTGTGTCATCCACGTCAACTTGTTGACGCCATGTGGGGCAAACTCTTTCAATAATGCCATACGATGCTGCTGTACACGCACTGGATCATCCTGCACATGCAATGCCAGATTAAACCCTGACAGTTCGGCACGTTCACTGGAAAGGCTTTCTGGATGCTGAACATGAGTTTGCCCAACATACACACCTTGAGGTAAACCTTGAACAAATTGCATGACTAAATTCTCCGATTGCGGTGTAGCAAATACGACCTGATTAGTAGGCTGCATTTTCTTCGCGTAATACTTGTACCAGATTTTTAAAGTCTTCTGGCCACGGTGCTTCAAAAAGCATTTCTTCTTGCGTGCGTGGATGAATCAAGCCCAGCTTTGCTGCATGTAAGGCTTGACGACGGAAACCACGTAGCGTCTCGGCTAAACGCTCTGAAGCTCCAGCAGGCACACGAACACGACTCATATACACAGAATCGCCCACCAAACTATAGCCAATATAGGTAAAATGCACCCGAATCTGATGAGTACGACCTGTTTCAAGCTGTGCCTGTACACGGGTAAAGTTCTGGAAGCGCTCTTTCACATTATAATGCGTCACGGCATCACGCCCACCAGGCAGCACGGTCATTTTTACACGGTCAACAGGGTGACGTTTAATCGGTTCATCAATCGTGCCACCTGCAATAATGTTGCCATACACCACAAGGTCATAGACACGATAGACTGACTTGTCACCGAGTTGCTTGGTCAATGAAAACTGTGCTTCCAGATTTTTCGCAACTACCAGCAAACCACTGGTGTCTTTATCGATTCGATGTACCAGTCCTGCACGCGACAACTCTGCCGATTTTGGATAGTGATACAGTAAGGCATTGACCAGTGTTCCCGAGCCATTGCCCGCACCAGGATGCACCACCATACCAACGGGTTTATTAATGACAAGAATATCGTCATCTTCATAAACAATATCTAAAGGAATATTTTCAGGCTGGTTGTGCGTTTGTACCTCAAGCTCAACATCAAGCGTGAGCAATTCATGCCCTTCACAGCGATATTTCGGTTTAATTTTGTTACCGTCAACCAGCAGATGCCCATCTTTCATCCATTGTTTGAGTTTTTCTCGTGAAAAATCAGCCCAAACGGTTGCTGCAACCTGATCAATCCGCAGCCCAAGATATTGTTCATCCACCTGAAATTGCAACGATAAATGTGTTGCAGTTACGCTCGAAGTATGATTATCTGCATCCTCAGCATCTTCAAGTAAATTGAAATCTGTTTCAGTGGAATTAGAATGAGAAGATTGTGTTGAAGTCATTTGGCTCATTAAGACAATAATGGTTTAATAATGCCATTGTAGCTCATTGCCCGTATTAACTGAGGAATTTTTATGTCGCTACCACGTTATAAAGTTACTATGCTTGTGCTTTGTTTAGGCATTGCTGGTACATTTGTGGGCTGTAGCAGCAATCCATCAAAAAAAGAAGTTGTCGATCTTGGACCACAAAATAGCGAACAAGCCTACTTTGATTCGGCTGAACAAGCGCTCAATAAAGGTCAATATAATGAAGCGGCAAAAAATCTCCAAGCGATTGATACTTACTTTCCAACAGGCACACATGCTCAAAAAGCGCAGTTGGATTTAATTTATGTCAAATTCCAACAAAAAGACTATCCTGGAGTTGTCACAGCGGCTGATCGCTTTATTCGTTTAAACCCAGACCATCCAAATGTTGCTTATGCTTACTATGCACGTGGCGTTGCCAACATGGAACAAAATTATGATGGTCTTGTGCGTTATACTTCACTTAAGCAGTCACACCGTGATATCAACTACTTAAAATTGGCCTATCAGAACTTTGTTGATTTGATCCGTCGTTTCCCATCTAGCCAATATTCTGTCGATGCTGCACAGCGTATGAAATATATTGGTCAGGAACTGGCAGAACACGAAATGACCGCGGCTCGCTTCAACGTTGAACGTAAAGCATGGGTTGCTGCGATTGAACGTAGTCAATGGGTAGTTGAACATTATCCAAACACGCCACAAATTCCAGAAGCATTAGCAACGATTGCCTACAGCTATAACCAGTTGGGTGATCAGCAAAGCGCTCAGCAATATACCAATGTGCTAAAACTAAATTATCCAAATTTAGTCAAAGCCAATGGCAGTGTGAACCTTGCAGCAGCACGTAAAGAAGGCAGCTGGTGGAACAAGGCGACTTTAGGTATTTTTGGTCGTAGCTCAGAAAACAATGTGCGTGAGCAGAAAGCTAGCCATGATAATGCTACAGAAGAAAAACGTAGCTGGACCAATCGTCTAAGCTTCGGCATGCTCGACAAACCTGAAACAGAAGCGACTGCGACGCCGACTACTGCAACACCTTCGCCAGTGATCGCTTCTGAACCTGTTGCAACGCCTGTTAGCAATTCAAATGAAAAACCAAAACGCAGTTGGACAAACCGCTTAAGTTTTGGCTTGCTCGACAAACCTGAAAGCAACTAATTCAATCACCTCTTAATAAAAGGCAAGCCATATGCTTGCCTTTTATATTTTGTGTACCTTGAAAATTTGTTACACTGGTCAGCCAGCATTGTATTTGTACATCCCTGATTATGGCGATTCCACAACAGACCATTGACCAAATTCTTGACCGTACAGATCTCGTCGATCTGATCAGTCAACGTGTCAAACTAAAAAAAACGGGACGTACATACTCTGGCTGTTGCCCATTTCATCAGGAAAAAAGCCCGTCTTTTCACGTCTATAGAGACAAACAGTATTATCATTGCTTTGGTTGCCAAGCTAATGGGAATGCCATTAAATTCTTAATGGACATCGACAACCGCAGTTTTATCGATGTCATGAAAGACTTAGCCAGTCAGACAGGCATCGAACTTCCGAAAGACAATCAGGATAGTAAAAAACTTACCTATAAAAAAACAATTACGCCAGCACCAAGCATCAGTACTCCACCTGTTGCTCCCGCACCTACACCAGACCATATTCAGGACTTTGAACCCTACCCATTCCCACAGGATGATCCGTTTTTATTTGCAGACCAGCAGTTTACCGAGATTACCCAAGAAGGGAATTTGTATGATTTACTGGAAAATATTACCCAGTTTTATCAGCAGCAACTCCCCAAAAGTGCCTCTGCACAACGTTATTTTAAACAGCGCGGTTTAAGTCCTACAACCATTCAAGACTGGCGTTTGGGTTATGCACCCGAAGACTGGCAGCATCTGGAACAAGCATTTCCTCAAGATATTGATGGTTTAAAACAACTCGGTCTGATTCGCACCAGTGACAGCGGACGAGACTTTGACTTATTGCGTGATCGGGTGATTTTCCCGATTCGTGATCCGAAAGGTCGTGTTGTCGGTTTTGGTGGTCGTGCGCTAAATGATGAAATTAAACCCAAATACATCAACTCACCTGATTCTGAAGTCTTCCATAAAAACCAGTTGCTCTATGGGCTGTATGAAGGCACCAAATTTAAAGCCCAAGACTGGCTATTGGTCGAAGGTTATATGGATGTAATTGCCTTACATCAGGCAGGTATACATGGTGCCGTCGCGACACTCGGAACCGCCAGTAACACCGAACACCTCAACATTTTATTCAAACGCAATCATCGGATTACCATCGCTTTTGACGGCGATAGCGCAGGACAAAAAGCTGCACAGCGCACCTTAGAAATAGCCCTGCCCCTTCTCAATGATGGTCGCGAACTGAAATTCTTTATTTTACCCAATGACCATGACCCTGACTCTTTAATTCGCCAAGAAGGTGTAGAGAAATTCCAGCAGCTCTGGCAACAAGCACCGTTGCTGTCTGATTTTTTATTTGCTCTGCTGACCCAGCAGCACGATGTCAGTACACCCGAAGGAAAAAGTCAGGTGATGGGCGAACTGAAAAATATGACGCAATTACTGCCACCACAAGGCTCTTATCGTTATTTGCTCAATCAGGCTTTTCGGGAAAAACTGGGGCTAGGTAAACGCTTCACTCCTAAAATCAGCCATGATGCTTCACTCTCTTTCAATATTCGCACGCGTGATGAAGACTTTGCAGTTGCCTTGCTCATGAGTAATCCGTTTTTATATACACACTTTGAGCAATTACGCGCCTATATTCAGCAAGATGACTTATTGGCAGAAATTCTAGCGGTTCTCGATCAGGTCTTTGACAAACTGCCTGAAGATCAGGAGCGCGCAATTTATTATGTTTTAGGCGCTTGCTATGCGTATCGAAATGAAATTGCCGAATTATTACAACGCACCAACGTTTTAGATATTTTAAATTCGCCAGAACAGGCTTTTAATTTTGCCAAAGAAAATGCTTTAGCTTTACAAGAAAAGTTGCTGCGACAGCGTATGAAACGCCCTGCATCATTACAGGAATCGCAAAATTTACGAATGCAACTCAATGAACTGACCAAGAAAATCAGTTTAAGATTATTACACTAATCAAAACAGCAGGTGGAATTTATCTCACCTGCTTTGCATCACAACAATTAATTAAAAAATAAATGCTGATAAGCAGATTGAAAACACTTATGTACGCCAAGCTGCTGTAATTGTTGCTGGCGTGTCTGGGCATTTTCAAATTCACCATCAAAGACCCCAATCGAGATACTTTTTAAATCAGGGCAATACTGTGCAATTTGGCGCTTACCAAACTGCCACGGATGTAAACATACCTGTGGTAACCGAATATGTGACGATGCAGAACTCATACGATATTTCATGTCAATCTCCTACCGCTAAAAATGAAATGCGAGCAGTGAAAATCAACCAATATCCTTTTCGGAGATTTTACAGCGGAGACAGTATAATGCTTCTAAAGCCTAATAGAACAATGTTAAAATTTCTCAGTATCAGTTAAAAAATACACGACTTGACAACCAAGTACGCGTTAATCTTTTGAAGAATAATCATTATTTTTTTAATATCTGAATGGTTTCAAGCAAATGACTTTATAGTCATCAAATCTAAAATATTGCACACTCACGATGCAGAACACAAAAAACTAACTTTTGGGTTTTCGGCGATGCTGCAACACACGGTGTAAATGATCTTGAATCCATTCCAAATATTCAGGATCTTCAGTTTGAGCAGCTTCACGCAACAACATAGAGGTCGGGTGAAGTAGTTTATGTGTTAAACGATGTGCAAGTTCCTGAATCACTTTTTCAGGTGTTTCACCTTCTTTTAAGCATTGCAAAGCATGCTCAACTTCCTCTTGTTGCATCTGCTGTCCAGCTTCACGATAAGCACAAATTGAATGCCCTGCTTGCTTGACTTTTTCTTGAGTAAGTAACTGAGTTGCCAGCTGATTGACCATGACTTCAGCTTCAACCGCCGCTTGACGGCGCTGAGCCAGATTTTCATCAATCACGCTTTGTAAATCATCAACACCGTATAAATACACACCATCCAAACTTTCAACTTTTGGGTCTATATCGCGAGGAACAGCCAAATCCACCAGCAACATTTGCTGATAACGGCGCTTCTTTAAGGCTGCTTTGACATCCTGATAAGCAATGACTTGATGCAAACTGCCTGTACAGCTTGAAATCACATCGGCACGATGCAAATGCTGTGACAGTTCTTCAAATGGAATAATTTCAACTTCTACAAATGGTGTAATTTCATTGGCGAGCTTTTCAGCACGCTCGCGACCGCGGTTACAGATCAGGATTTTTGCCACACCTAGATCTGCCATATGCTTTGCAACAAGGCTGTTCATTTCCCCTGCTGCAACCATGAGCACCACCAGTTTTTCAGGATGGCTAAAAACTTGCTGTGCTAACTGAGCTACAGCATACCCCATAGATACAGCATGACTGCCGACGGCGGTTTCTGAGCGCACACGTTTAGCAGCATAGAACGCATATTCGAAGACACGGTTTAAATTTCCCGACACCGTGCCCGATTCTTTAGCTAGCGACAATGCCGATTTTACCTGCCCCAAAATTTGGGGTTCACCAAGCATCAGTGAATCAAGGCCGCTCGCAACCCGCATCAGGTGAGAAACTGCCTGAATATCCTCATAGCGATATACATGATTAAACAATTGGTTAACATCAATACCATTGGCTTGAGCGAGCCAATTTAATAGCATATCTGCTTCATCAGTCATCGCATAGACTTCTGTACGATTACAGGTTGACACCACCACTAAGTCATTGAATTGACTCTGATGACTTTGTTCAGTCAATAAAGTACGCAGTCGTTCTGCATTGAACGCAACACGTTCACGCAACTCAACTGAGGCTGTTTGATGGTTGACACCTAAAGCAATGAACGCCATGTCAGATCATCATTTCACTAAAATTATGCATGTGTTATTGTGCATCATCGGTGTCATAATAAGCATAAATATTTGGATAAAGAAATTTTGCAGCAAACAATTCGCCAACAATCATGTATGTTGATACGACGCTATTCTAGCACAATCTTATTGCTAGGAAGCATCACCTTATGTGCCTATAATTACACTTACGCGCAAAATACAGTGGCACACTATAATCCACTTCCGTTACAACAAACCATGATTGCAGAATTTGCTTTGCAATATCAACAAACTGCCACAGCATTACACAACTATACAGTTCTGGCAATTCATAACAGTTCCACCGCAGTTAAACAACGTGCGCTCGACATCGCGCTTGATGAAAATGACTTGCCCTCTGCACTCGATATTGCGACACACTGGGTCAATCAAGACCCAACAGATGTACCTGCTCTATTCTATTTAGCACACATTGCACTAAAAACACATAAATATGAGTTAACAGCTCAAACACTTGATAAAATTTTAAACATCGACCCCGATGCCGATCTGGCTGAAATTGTTGCGGGGATTGCACCAGATTCACAAGAAGATCGAACCACGTTGCTCAAAACTTTACGCAGTAGTAAAGCCCGAAGTAATCCATCCATTTTGGTCATGATTGCAAGCTTGGAAGCTCAAGATAACCAATTAGATCAAGCGTTAAAAGACATCCAGCGTGCTTTGCGTAAACGCCAAAATGTCACCAGTTTTATTTTACTTAAAGCAAATATCCTGGATGCATCGGGTAATCAGGATGCCACCATAAAATGGTATGCGAAATCGAGTCGTCAGCATCCTTACAATCTGGAAGTACGTCTTGCTGAAGCAAAATATCTAATCAAGATTGGTCAATCTGAACTTGGCTTAAAAAAGCTTGAAAGTGTTATTCGTAAATGGCCTTCTGCCGATGAACCTATTTTTATTGCAGGCTTAACCAGTATTGACTTAAAACGTTATGATCAAGCTGAAGGTTTCTTATTGCAACTTAAAAATTCTTCACAATATCAAAATGATGCATATTATTACCTCGCGATTAATGCTGAGCGTAAACAGCATTATGAAACGGCAAAAGCCTATTATCGCCTAGTCGATGGCAGCCTATACACGGTATCACGCCGAAGCCTCGTCACCATTTATGATAAAGAAAATAAGCTCAGCGATGCATTACGCTTTTTGACACAAGAACGAGTCAATTATCCGCAACACGCCAGTTTTTTATATCAACTGCAAGCAGAAATCCTGAAGAAACTTAACCATAAACTGGCAGCGATTGAACTGCTCGATGAAGCAATTCACAATTTGCCCGATGATCCTGATTTGATTTACGCACAAGTCTTATTGCTTGATCCTTATCAGGATAAAGACCGTTTAGAACAAGATTTAAACAAGTTACTGAGTATTGAACCCAATAGCCCTACATATCTGAATGCCTATGCCTATACACTGGCATTACAAAACCGCCGCTTGGGCGATGCACGCAAATATGTCGAACATGCTTTGGAGTACGCACCCGATCAAGCCTCCATTCTCGACACTTATGGCCTCATTACCTTTTTACAAAATGATCTTGCCACTGCGATCCCTGCCTTAGAAAATGCCTACCTGCTCAATGAAAATGTAGGTACAGGCGTTCGCCTAGCCAAGGCATTATATTTACGAGGGAACATGCAGAAATTTGCAGATTTGCTACAAGAACTCAAACAAAAACATCCGAACAATCCACAAGTAATTCAATTAAATTCCTTGTTATTATCACAACAGCAAAAAATGAGTTTAGTTCACCATGCATCTGTTCACTAAAATTGGTTTAGGACTACTGACTAGCAGTAGTTTAATTTTGACAGGCTGTCAGCAGTACAGAAAGCCCCAAGCGATGACCAATCAGCTGCCTACAACCAATACAATCGCACCGATACAAGAAACCAATTTTTCTCTGCAAGGTAAAATTGGAGTGCGTACACCAAAACAATCTGGCAGTGCTTTTTTTACATGGGAACAACAGCAGGACAATTTTAACATTGAGCTAAGTGGCGCACTGGGTATGGGCAAAACCCATATTCAAGGAATACCAGGACAAGTCACCCTCAATAGTGCAAAAACAGGCTTGATTCATGCAGAAACACCAGAAGAGCTTTTAGAAAAAGCGACCGGCTGGCAAGCTCCTATTACCGATTTGGTTCACTGGATTTTAGCGCAGCCCGCAACAGCTTCAGTTCAAATCGAAAAAGACCGACAGCAGCGCCCAACTCAATTTATTGAAGATGGCTGGATTGTCCATCTCAGTTACAACAACGCTGCAACCCTACCTAACAAATTAATTTTAAAACAACAGCTTGATGATGGTCAGGAAAATCGTATTACAATGATCATTCAAGACCGCTAACTAGATTCCAATTTATGATTCGCGTTCCTTCCCCAGCAAAACTTAATCTTTTTTTACATATCACTGGTCGACGAGCTGATGGTTACCATGAATTGCAAACCATTTTCCAACTCATCGATTTATATGACTGGCTTGAGTTTGAACCTAATGGTAATCAAAACATTTGCCTCGACGGGTTATCCAATGTTGAACAAACAGACAATCTGATTTTCAAGGCTGCTGAAAAACTCAAGCCTTTTGCTCAGCGCTTTTGTGGATTAAATATCCATTTAGACAAGCATATTCCTATGGGTGCAGGTCTAGGTGGTGGTTCATCCAACGCAGCAACGACGCTTTTGGTACTCAATCAGCTTTGGCAATGTAGCTTAAATATCCAGCAACTGGCAGAAATTGGGCAAAGCTTAGGTGCCGATGTACCTGTCTTTGTCTATGGTCACAATGCATGGGCAGAAGGCATCGGTGAACAAATTACATTCATCAATTTGCCTAAAAAACAGTTCATTGTGCTTAAACCTGATTGTTTTATCAGCACTCAACTGCTTTTTTCACAAAAAACATTGACAAGAGATTCCAAGACCTCTAAATTTTGCGCCTATCAGCGAAAGCCATCGGATTTCGGAAATAACTTTGAGCCAATCGCAAGAAGCCTATATCCAGAAGTTAATGAAGCAATGCAATATCTCGATCAGTTCGGCATTGCAAAGCTTACAGGAACAGGTGCCTGTGTTTTTGTTGAAGTAACTCCTGATATGCAAACAGAGCAGATTGTTCGCAATGCACCATGTAATGCTTACTTGGTACAAAGCTTGGATAAATCTCCTTTGTGTGACATACAGGTAGTGCTATAGGGGCGTCGCCAAGTGGTAAGGCAGCGGGTTTTGATCTCGCCATCCGTTGGTTCGAATCCAGCCGCCCCTGCCATTGCAATCATCGAATTTAGGGGCGTCGCCAAGTGGTAAGGCAGCGGGTTTTGATCTCGCCATCCGTTGGTTCGAATCCAGCCGCCCCTGCCATTGTTTGAAAAGACAGAAATTAAAGCCAAAGCTCTTGTCATTTTTCCTTGACAAAACAGAGTAAAAACTTTAAAGTTCTGCCACATATTAGGGGCGTCGCCAAGTGGTAAGGCAGCGGGTTTTGATCTCGCCATCCGTTGGTTCGAATCCAGCCGCCCCTGCCAGATTCTTCTAAACAACACATCAACCGCCAAGGGTGCTTCATGCCCAATCTTGTCGTTTTTAGTGGAAATGCTCATCCACAATTCGCTCAAAAAGTCGTAAGCCATTTACACATTCCTTTAGGCTCTGCTTCAATTAACCGCTTTTCTGATGGTGAAATTGCTGTAGAAATTACTGAAAATGTACGTGGTAAGGACGTTTTCATCGTTCAGCCTACTTGTGCCCCAACCAATGATAACCTGATGGAAATCTTGGTCATGGCTGACGCGCTTCGTCGTGCTAGTGCTGGACGTATTACTGCTGTTATTCCTTACTTTGGCTATGCTCGCCAAGACCGTCGCCCACGTTCTGCGCGTGTGCCGATTACAGCTAAAGTCGTTGCTGACATGCTCACTACCGTTGGTATTGACCGTGTTGTAATGATCGATTTGCATGCTGACCAAATTCAAGGTTTCTTCGATATTCCTGTCGACAACATTTATGGTACACCTGCTTTGCTTGCGGACTTACGTCAACAACAACATGACAACCTGATGGTCGTATCACCAGATGTTGGTGGTGTTGTTCGTGCACGTGCCGTTGCAAAACAGATGGGCGATATCGATTTAGCAATCATTGATAAACGTCGTCAAAAAGCGAATGAATCTCAAGTGATGCACTTGATCGGTGATGTCAAAAATCGTGACTGCGTCATCGTAGATGATATGGTCGATACAGCTGGTACTTTATGTAAAGCAGCCGATGCGCTTAAACAATTTGGTGCACGCCGTGTTGTTGCTTATGCAACTCACCCTGTACTTTCAGGTAAAGCGCTTGAAAATCTACGCAACTCTGTGATTGATGAATTGGTTGTAACTGACACCATTCCTTTATCACAAGAAGCGATTGATTTAGGTAAAATTCGTCAGGTTTCTGTTGCAAGCATGGTTGCTGAAACCATTCGTCGTATTAACAACGAAGAATCTATCAGCGCGATGTTTGACAGCTATTTATAATATAGCTGCACAATTTTCCTAAAGCCCTGCTATAATGCGGGGCTTTCTATTAGCCAGATTGGTCGCAAATCTGGCTGTTTCGTAACTTAATGAGGATATCTCATGGCTAATTTCGTATTAAACGCTCAAGCACGTGCTGAAGACAAACAAGGGAAAGGTTCGAGCCGCCGCCTTCGTCGTGAAGCATTAGTTCCTGCTATCATCTACGGTGGTGAAGCAGAACCTGTATCTGTAACTTTACAACTTCGTGAACTTGTTAAAGCTCTAGAAAGCAATGCTTTCTTTGCTGAAGTTGTAGAAATCAAAATTGGTGACAAAACTGAAAGCGTTAAAATCCAAGCGCTTCAACGTCACCCTGCAAAAAACACTCCTATGCACGCTGACTTCAAACGCGCGTAATGGTAAGTGAGAGCGTAGTTTCGTGACTAAAATTTCGCTCATTGTCGGTTTGGGCAATCCTGGTAAAGAATATGCCCAAACCCGACACAATGCTGGCTTTTGGTTTGTTGAGCAACTCGCAGACCATTATGGCATTAGTTTAAAACCAGATCCCAAATTTTACGGTATCAGCGGTCGAGGTAACATTGAAGGTCATGATGTCCGTTTGTTACTCCCTACCACATTCATGAACCGTTCTGGGCAAAGTGTCGTTCCTTTCACCAAATTTTATCAAATCCAGCCTGAAGCAATATTAATTGCACATGATGAACTGGATATGAATCCTGGTGTGATCCGCCTCAAAACAGGTGGTGGTCATGGTGGCCACAATGGTCTACGTGACATTGTTCCGCATATTGGTGCCAATTTTCATCGTTTACGTATTGGTATTGGACACCCTGGTGCTAAAGAACGTGTTTCTGGTCATGTTTTAGGTAAAGCACCTAAAAGTGAACAGGATCTTATAGATGCAGCAATTGATCACGCATTGTCGAAGACCCAACTTTTGGTTGACGGTCAGGTTTCGCAAGCCATGAATCAAATCAATGCCTATAAACCGTAAATTCAATCTCTGATGGCATCTTTATGCACATCTCTTAAGTCTTTGAATGCCTTTTTTCTAGCAAACTGAGCAAATCGAGGAGATATTTGCATGTTATCACGTTTATTAAAATGCAAAATCCATCGCGCAATTGTCACGCATGCTGAGCTTCACTATGAAGGTTCTTGTGCAATTGACGGCATTTTAATGGATTTGGCAGGCATTCGTGAATATGAAGAAATTCATGTTTGGAATGTCACCAATGGTAAGCGTTTTACAACTTATGCTATCCGTGGTGAAGATCATTCAGGCATCATTTCCGTCAATGGTGGCGCTGCGCATCAGGCTGAAGTGGGTGATATCGTGATTATTGCAACATTTGGTGACTTCAATGAGCAAGAAGCCAATGCTCATAAACCACGCCTTGTCTATGCCAATCCTGACAATACAGTTAACCACACAGCTAACTGTATTCCTGTACAGGTTGCTTAACTTTTTTGAGTTTGGTCATGAGCATATTTCGATATGCTCAGATTACTGTACATAGCAGATTATTTAATATTTATAGTACGAATCATTCTATAGAAAGGATGATTTTTCACAAAAAATAACGCTATAATTTTGTCACATCGCTTCAGGGCGGGGCGCAACTCCCCACCGGCGGTAAGCTCACTCTCGAGCAAGCCCGCGAGCCAATGACTGGTGTCATTTGCAGATTTGGTGCAAATCCAAAGCCGACGGTATAGTCCGGATGAAAGAAGTCGACGTTTCAGAAGATTCACTTTTCAAGCTTTTGTCACGACCCCATTTTTTCGATCAGTCCTGAAATGTTCCTGTATCTAAATTACGTGAGCGTTTCATTATGTCTATTTTAATTCAGCCCGAATTATTTTTTTCCAGCCTGTCCCCTGCTGAACAACGCATTCAACAAGCCTTAGAAGACATCCGTCAAGGCAAACCTGTTTTGGTCATGGATGATTTTGACCGTGAAAATGAGGCAGATTTAGTTGTTGCCGCAGAAACTCTCAATGTAGAAACCATGGCACGTATGATTCGTGATGGCTCAGGTATTGTATGTTTATGTTTAACTGAACAGCTTGCTGACCACCTTGAACTTCCACCCATGGTGAGCAACAACTCTAGTCATTTCCATACCGCATTTACTGTCACCATTGAAGCAGCTGAAGGTGTGACAACAGGCGTATCGGCAAAAGACCGTGTAACCACCATTCGTGCTGCAACCAAAGACGGTGCTGTGGCCAGCGACTTAAATCGCCCTGGACACGTATTTCCATTACGCGCGCGTGAAGGTGGCGTTTTAACTCGCCGTGGTCACACTGAAGCTACGATTGATTTGGCTCGACTTGCAGGTTTAAAAGCAGCAGGTGTGTTGTGTGAATTAACCAACCCAGACGGCACAATGGCAGCAGGCATTCAGGTGTTATCTTATGCTCAAACTCATCATTTAACAGTCATTACCATTGAAGAATTGGTTCAATATCGTTTAGCTCAACACGTTTAATTTTTTAGCATCATCATCACAACGATGGTGATGCATTTTTCTCGCCGTATTTCTCAAATCTTTGCTGCAAAACATGCATCAATTGAGCAATCACAACTAAAATAACCGCACCAGTCAGCACAGGGAAAATCAGAAAACCCCAGTTATAATGCACCGATGATGCACTCAGCAGAATTAATAATGGATTTGCCCCTGCAGGCGGATGTACACACCCCAAAAGTTGCATCGATACAATCGCCAAGCCCACTGCAAATGCTATCGTAGCAATGTTAATCGGAATGTAATGCGCAAATGCTAGGCCTATAGCCGCCGATACCATATGCCCGATAATCACATTTTTAGGCTGTGCCAAAGGTGACTGTGCCGCAGCATACAGCAGGACGCAACTTGCACCGAACGGCGCCATAATCCACAACTGATGAGAAAGCTGAGTCAAATACAATAAAATGGCAATACTCAAACTTGCCCCCACCAATGCCTTCATTAAATCGGACATTGAATACTGCAATGATTTCAACATCACGTTCCCCCTGAATTGATTTTTGTCGATTTGCACGTTAAAATCAAAATAGTACAGATCTGTACTATTTACAAGAGCAAAAAGCATGTCAAAATCCGCAGCCAAAATTTTAAGTACCGCAGAGCAGTTATTTAATCAGCACAGTTTTAACGCAGTTGGGGTAGATTTAATTCGGGATGAATCAGGCTGTTCCAAAACAACGCTGTACACATATTTTAAAAATAAACAGCAACTTGTTGCTTCCGTACTGAAAAAGCGAGATGTTCAGTTTCGACAAAGTTTGTGTGATTTTGTTGGAGAGGCTCAAGGTTTAGCCGCACTTGAACAGATTTTTGACTGGCACATTCAGTGGTTTCAGCAAGATCATTTTAAAGGTTGCCTATTTGTACGGGCCGCTGGAGAGTCTTCACAGCAAGATACTGAAATTCTTGATCTTGCTAAGCAGCATAAGCACTGGTTATACGGATTTATTGCGCAGTACGCACAACATCTCAAGCAACCTCAGGCCGTCACTGAATTGTGTTATAACTTTTTAGAAGGATTGATAAGCCGATTTTTGGTTGAAGGTTTTCACGCAAAAATTGCCGAACAGAACAAACAACTCATGATCAACCTGATAAAAAATTTACAGGCTTAATCATCTGCCATTTGTAACAAGCTATGATGAATCCCGTCGGCACGCATCCAGGCGAATTCATAACTGGCTTTAGCCAGTGCCAATACACGTCGCTCAAATTCATCCCACAATGGCTTGACTTGTGCCTGCTGAATACCCAACCCACTTTCTTCGGCAAACTGGCGATGTTTTTCACAAATTTTAAGCGCATGATACAGCTTGCGCCCAATAGAGGCATCAGGTAACAAGCGTGTACGTTTTGAAACAATAAAACCCTCAACGTGTTGCAGATTGGCATGAGGCAGCATCGGCACTAAAATTTGATCTAACTGGGAATCCAGACGCTTCCAAACAATATGTTGCTGTTCAAGTGTATAAGTATTCCATTGAATCACTTCATGATTAAAACGTCGGCAGCCTAGACAGACATGATCACCAAATACAGTGGAACAACGCCCTGCACATGGGGTGAGTGTCGCAATGCGACGATCTTTACTCAAACCAACTCTCCTTCACAAGAACCATTCTCGCTTAATTTTCAAAATCACGCTAAAATACGCGCCTTATTTTTCTATCTTAATACATTTGGAGTCCCGCATGAACGCTACTGTAGAACAGCTTGCACCTGTAGAACAGCAAGCGACCGCTGATTGGGTTGTTGCCGCACTATATCAATTCAAAGAAATTCAAGACCCTGTTGATTTGCAGCAACGTCTACTTGACTTGGTTAAAACCATCAACCTATGCGGAACTCTAATTGTAGCTGATGAAGGCATTAATGGTACAGTTGCTGGAGATCGTCAAGCGATTGATACGATTCATCAATTTTTGCTCAATGAAGGCTTTAACGCAATGGAATATAAAGAGTCTCATAGCTCTGACAAACCATTTCGTAAAATGAAAATCAAGCTAAAAAAAGAAATTGTAACTTTGGGTGTCAAAGTAAAACCACGTGATTTGGTGGGTCATTATTTAGATCCTAAAGAATGGAATGAACTGATTGCGCGTGATGATGTCATTCTCATCGACACTCGTAATGATTACGAATACAAGGCTGGCACATTCAAAGGTGCGATTGACCCTAAAACTGAAACTTTCCGCGAATTTCCAGAATACGTCAAAAAAGAACTTGAGCAGCATAAAGACAAGAAAATTGCCATGTTCTGTACAGGTGGTATTCGCTGTGAAAAATCAACCTCTTTGCTTTTACAAGAAGGTTTTGAAGAAGTTTATCACCTCAAAGGCGGTATCTTGAAATATCTTGAAGAAACCCCTGCAGAAGAAAGCATGTGGGAAGGCGAATGCTTCGTGTTTGATGGCCGTACTGCCGTAACACATGGTGTTGAAGAAGGTCAAAATATTAAATGTCACGCTTGCGGCTGGCCACTTACCCCTGAAGAATCAGCATTGCCAAGCTATGAACATGGCGTATCTTGTGTGTACTGCATCAACAAAACCACTGAAAAACAAAAAGCGGGATTCCGTATGCGCCAATCTCAAATTGCCGCAGCAAAAAGAAAACGCCTATAAAATTCAGCTTTATTCAAGATTAAGCCATCAACAAGATGGCTTTTTTATTACGAAGAATCTTAATTTTTGACTAAAATTTCTTTTAATCTGTATGCAAAATCCGCTAATGTTTTGCAAAATCAAGTAAGAATAAGGTTGCATCATGCAAGAACAATTTTGGCTAGATAAATGGAAAAACAATCAGATTGGTTTTCATCAACAGCAAGTAAATGAATTTTTAGCAAAATATATCGACAAATTATCCTTACAAAAAAATGCTCGGATTTTTGTTCCGCTTTGTGGCAAAAGTCTGGATATGCATTGGCTGCTGGATCAGGGATTTCGCGTGGTCGCGGTTGAGTTAAGTGAGTTGGCAGTTGAAGAATTAATCAAAAGCCTAAACTTGCCTTTTGAAGAAATACCAAATCAACACCTTCGACATTTTCATCATCCACAAATCGACATTTTTAATGGCGATATTTTTCAACTTACCCAGCCGCTACTCGGCGATGTCGATGCAATATATGATCGGGCAGCATTAGTCGCCTTACCTGAAAACATGCGAGTTCAGTATGCGCAGCATCTCAAGCAAGTGACAAACAATGCTCCGCAGCTTCTGATTAGCTATGAATATGATCAGGATACTTTTTCAGGCCCACCCTTTTCAGTTCCCGAAGCAAAAATCAAAGGTTTGTATGATGATGTTTACGATATTGAGCCATTGATTCGCATTGAAAGATCCGGAGCATTCCAACAACAGGATGCGATTGAAACTGCATGGTATCTGGCAAAAAAAGATTAATGATTAACGCACTGAACTCGCAGAAGTTTTATCGTCTCACAAAAAAGCCTGACCATTGCGACAATGATCAGGCTTTTGCTACAGCAACAATAATTGACTATGACACGCAGAATGCCATCACGGCATCGCCTGTCATATCATCATGATTGTGTATGATACATCAAGAAAAGTTCATTTAGATTATCTGGAATTTCTTCTGCGAGTTCATCCATTAACTGACCGTTGCGACGGAAAGATTCCATTTGTGCATCTTCTTCATCAACGCCGCTAAAGATCATCATTGGCAAAGTCAGATCAACCAATTGTTCTTCAAACTCAGGCGTAAACCATGCTTCTTCGTTCAGGAACATGGCATCGACAAAACCAACACTCCAGTCACCCAAACTTGAGTCTACATCGGCTTCTTCAATTTCAAAAGGAAACTCGATTCCTTCTTCATTGGCAAGGCTTTGACGTAACTGTTCAAGCCATAATTTGACCTGCACCACAATTTCACTCGGCACTTTATTTGGGTTTCCATCAAACAAAGCATCAAGCCAAGTATCAAATTTTGGTCCAACAGCAATGGCACATAAAAATCCATGAGTTGCCGCAAAATCTAGACCATATTCGTTTTGGTCACCATCTAAATAATCACTTAACTGATCTAAATTCAAAGAACTCATTTTGATTCCATCATTGGTTACTAGAGTATGAGCATAGCATTGATAGGGCTGATATTCTAAATGCTTTTATGCATCATCATCGCCCGCGTCATCATCGTCGAAATCATAATCAAAGTCTTTTAACTCGCGCTCCAAACGACGTTGCGCAAGTAAGTCATCAATTAAACGACGTTTTTCTAATGACTCTTTGGCACTGATTTTATTCGATGCCTCATCAAAGCTAACGTCATCATCGTAGTTATCATCTAGTTCAAAATCTGTAGAAGACACTCAAACTACCTCAACATAAAAATATAAATGTTTTACGCGCTATTTAGCGTAGTTATTTATTTTTGTCAAGATTTTTATGCATTTATATTTTTAGGATTCTGACTAAAATCTGCTTTTTTTCCGCGTTTTTTTTGTGTATTTATTAAGAATCTGGAGTTTTTCATCACAAAATTGCACGGACTTGAAAAAATTAAAAATGACACAATATTCATTCTACTTTAACAACACCAAAGATGTCATGAATTCGGCGCCTGCCCCATGATTTCTGAATTTTTTACACAAATTGTGCTATCATGCACGGTTTTTCACTGCCACAGATTCAACAAAGAGTAAGCAAAAGATGAGCGATATGCATTCCCCTACTTCTCAAGTAGCGGCTCTGATTAGCCGAGGCAAAGAGCAAGGTTACTTAACTTACGCTGAGGTTAACGATCATCTCCCAGACTCAATCACGGAAAGCGAACAGATTGAAGACATTATTCAAATGCTTCAAGATGTGGGTATTCCTGTTCATGAACGCGCGCCTGAATCTGACGATACTATGTTTGGCGAATCAACCGAAGCAGCCGATGAAGTTGCCGAAGAAGAAGCCGCTGCGGTACTTGCTTCAGTTGAAAACGAACCTGGTCGTACTACTGACCCAGTTCGTATGTATATGCGTGAAATGGGAACCGTTGAGCTGCTCACTCGCGAAGGTGAAATTAGCATTGCAAAACGAATCGAAGAAGGGATTCGTGATGTATTAAATGCGATTGCTTACTGGCCAAATGCGGTTGAAGTTGTCCTCCAAGAATATGAAGACTTTAACACGGGTGAACGCCGTTTAGCCGATATTTTATCAGGGTACCTTGACCCTGAAACCGACGATGACATTCCAGAAGTCCTCGAGGAAGAAGAAACCGAATTGGTCGATGACGAAGAAGATACATCGAAACCAGCCAAAGAGGTCAAACTTGACGACGACGACGAGGAAGAAGAGTCGGAAGGTGATGACGATTCTGAAGGCGATTCAGGCCCAGATCCAGAAGTTGCAAAAGTTCGTTTTGCAGAGCTAGAGCAAGCTTGGAGCAAAACCAAAGCAGCGATTCAACAACATGGTCGTAACTCGAAAGAAGCCGATGAAGCGTTGGTCACTCTTGCAACCGTGTTTATGATGTTCAAATTTACGCCTCGTTTGTTTGATATCATTTCTGAAATGATTCGTGGTACGCATGACCGTATTCGTACTGCTGAACGAGAAATTATGCGTTATGCTGTACGCCGTGGCCGTATGGATCGTAACCAGTTCCGCACTACATTCCCTAAACAGGAATCTAACCCTGCATGGCTTGATGCTCAGCTTGCTAAAGTTTCTCCAGACGTTAAACCGTATTTGGAAAAAGTTCGTCCAGATGTCTTGGCATTCCAGCAAAAAATTGCAGATATTGAAAATGAACTCGGTCTAAATGTTCAGGAAATCAAAGATATTTCTAAACGTATGGCGATTGGTGAAGCTAAAGCACGCCGCGCTAAAAAAGAAATGGTTGAAGCCAACTTACGTCTAGTAATTTCGATTGCGAAAAAATACACCAACCGTGGTTTGCAATTCCTTGACTTGATTCAAGAAGGTAACATCGGCTTGATGAAAGCGGTCGATAAGTTTGAGTATCGCCGCGGTTATAAATTCTCGACGTATGCAACGTGGTGGATTCGTCAGGCGATTACCCGTTCGATTGCTGACCAAGCACGTACCATTCGTATTCCAGTCCACATGATTGAAACGATCAACAAGATCAATCGTGTATCTCGCCAGCTTCTTCAAGAAATGGGTCGTGAACCAACGCCTGAAGAGTTAGGTGAACGTCTGGAAATGGATGAAGTTAAAGTTCGTAAAGTGCTGAAAATTGCCAAAGAACCGATTTCGATGGAAACTCCGATTGGTGATGATGAAGATTCGCATCTTGGTGACTTTATTGAAGATCAAAACATCACTTCACCAGTAGATGCAGCGACTTCAGAAGGCTTGAAAGAAGCAACTCGTGAAGTGCTTGAAAACTTGACTGAACGTGAAGCCAAAGTCTTGAAAATGCGTTTTGGTATTGATATGCCAACTGACCATACGCTTGAAGAAGTAGGTAAACAGTTTGATGTAACACGTGAACGTATCCGTCAGATTGAAGCCAAAGCGCTACGTAAATTGCGCCATCCTTCACGCTCAGAACACTTACGTTCATTCTTGGAAAATGATTAATCGGGATTCTTGATTTTTCAGGAAACTACCCCATTTTATCTTTAAAGAATTAAAAAACGCCTGCTCTTGCAGGCGTTTCAACTGCTGAGAGCACCTATGTTAGATCGCACACCTTCTCGTGAACTTCGTGAAGACCTTTGGGTATTCCCAATGGAATATCCTATTAAACTCATTGGCAATGCAGGTACAGAACTGCGCATTGCTGTGGTAGAAATCTTGATCAAACATTTCCCTGAGTTTGATGAAGCCACTTTGGCTGTACAACCTTCGCGTACAGGAAAATACCATTCGATTACTGCCCAGTTGCGTTTTGAGGAACTTGAGCAAGTTCACGCATTGTATGCAGACTTGGCAGCTTGCCCTCATATCCGAACTGCGCTTTAATCCTAAACCAGATGCCTAAAACATCTGGTTTTGTTTTTTATATAAGGTTTTTCATTCCATGGATGCATCTACTCTCCAGCAGTCACCGAAACTGATTATTCGTATTTTCGATAACTTACAAGATTATCAAGCCAAGTTTTCAGAAATGAAAACCTTCACTGAAACACGTGAAGCAGATACTCACGATGAGTTGTGGCTGTTGCAGCATCAAGATGTACTCACTCAAGGACAATCTGGAAAACCCGAACATATTTTGGTTAGCAGCGATATTCCCGTGGTACAGTCAGATCGCGGTGGTCAGGTGACATGGCATGGCCCAGGGCAAATGATTGCTTACTTCCTGTTTGACCTCAACCGCTTAAAATGGCATGTGCGTACACTGGTCAGCTTTGCCGAGCAACTGATGATAGACCTGCTCAATAAATACCAAATCGAAGCGTATGCCAAACCTGATGCACCAGGTGTCTATGTGGATGGTCGTAAAATCGGTTCTTTAGGTTTTAAAATTCGTCGTGGTCGCAGCTATCATGGTTTATCCCTGAATATTGACTGTGACCTGCACGGTTTTCAGACCATTAATCCATGTGGCTACGCTGGTTTGGAAATGGTGCGTATTCAGGATCTTGTCGAAAATCATCCTAAATTTACACAACTTAGCCAAGACGTGATTGAATATTTAACACAAACTCAGTACTTTAAAGAAATTGAGGTCATTCTGGAAAAATAACCTTTTTCTGGCTCTCTCTTTCAGATCAATAAATACAAAAAAGGACAAGTACGTGTTCACTAAGCCGTTAAAACCAGCAATGCAGCAAGCTTACGTCAAGCTCATGATGAGTGTTATTGGCAACGGCTTGGTGATTGCCAGCCAAGTTGACTCCGAAATTCAGCAAGAAATTGCTAAATTCCCTGAAAATTTCACGCTATCCATGAAAGTTTTTCCACATGGCCCAGCATTTACTGCGAGAGTCAATCAGCTTAAACAACTTGAATTGGTTGATGAACCAAGTGGTAAACCTGATCTATGCATTATCTTTAAGCATTTGGAACATGCTTTTCTGGTTTTTTCATTTCAGGAAAGTACCGCGCGTGCCTTTGCCAATGACCGCATGATTGCCGATGGTGACGTTTCTTATGCGATTCGCCTTGTGCGCTGTTTAAACAAAATGGAATCTCTGATTTTACCCAAACTGATCGCCTCACTTGCGGTCAAACAATACCCAGAACAACTTGGCTTTAAAGAAAAATTATCCAACGCCAGCCTGATCTATTTAAAACTTGCACAATCCTTTCTAAAACGGAGCGCATAAGCACATGACAAAAGCGTATTATGAATTTTTCTGTCCAGTCAAAGTCATTGCAGGTCACGCGGCTTTAGAACATATTCCTTTTGAACTCGCTACTTTAGGTGCAAAACGTCCACTGATTATTACTGATAAAGGCGTACGCACCAATGGTTTGCTTGAACCGATTGAAACAGCATTTAGCTCAACCGATGCTGAAATCGGCTTTATTTTTGATGAAGTGCCACCCGATTCAAGCTTAGAAACTGTAAAAAAAGCAGCAGCTTTTTATCGTGAACATCAATGTGATGCGCTTCTTGCAGTCGGTGGTGGCTCGGTGATTGATACGGCCAAAGCCACCAATATTTTAGTCACTGAAGGCGGTGATGATTTACTCAAATATTCAGGTGCACATAATTTACCTAAACCACTTAAACCTTTTTTTGTGATTCCAACCACATCAGGTACAGGCTCTGAAGTCACCATGGTGGCTGTGGTTTCTGATCCTGTCAAAAATGTCAAAATGGCATTTGCTTCTTACTACCTGATGCCACATGCTGCGATTCTTGATCCACGCATGACACAAACCTTACCTGCGCACCTGACTGCCATGACCGCCATGGATGCCATGACGCATGCCATTGAAGCTTATACGTGTATGGCAGCAAATCCACTGAGCGATGCTTATGCCACCGCAGCAATCAAGAAAATCAGCCAGAACCTGTTTAAAGTTCTGGATAATCCTAAAGATGCAGAGGCACGTTTAGAACTGGCACAAGCATCGACCATGGCAGGTATCGCCTTCTCTAACTCTATGGTTGGCTTGGTACATTCTCTTGGGCATGCGCTGGGTGCAGTTACACATTTACCTCATGGTCTATGCATGAACCTGTTCTTGCCTTATGTGCTTGAATACAATAAGTCAGTCAATGGCGATAAAATTGCAGAGCTGTTGTTACCTTTGGCGGGTGCAGATATTTATGCACAAACCCCAGCCGATCAACGTACTGACAAAACCATTGAAACCATCTACAGCATTCGTGACCATTTGTATGAACTTACCAAATTGCCACGTAATTTGCGCGAAACAGGCAAAGTCAGCGAAAGCCAGTTAGATGAGGTTGCAGAAAAAGCCTTAAATGATGGCTCGATTATTTATAACCCGAAAGAAGCCTCTTTAGCTCAGTTACGAGAAATCTTGCAAAAGGCGTGGTAAACCGACGAAATAAAAAAACGCCCATTGTCACTGGTACATTGGGCGTTTTTTGTTATATAAGAATTAACTACAATGCAAAGATCGTTGAATTGGCAGAAAAATTGCTAAAGGAATACTGCAATTAATTGCTGACAACAGATATCTATTTACGATAAAGTTGCGCTCTTTGTTAAAAATATGGGGGGATCGTTCGTCCTAAACGATCCTAAAAATTGATAGCTGATCCTTGATCAACGATTATGAGGATAACGCCGTTGACACATTCTCCTGGGACTCAATCGGCAGCAAAACTGCAAAAATCACTTCTGCTGGGACATGTCATTGTTATAGGTCTTGCCTATATTCAACCCATGACCTTGTTCGATACCTTCGGTATGGTATCTGAAGCCAGTGCCCAACATGTACCAACATCTTATTTCTTTGCCTTGCTGGCAGTGCTGTTCACTGCACTGAGCTATGGCTATATGATCAAACGTTATCCATCTTCAGGATCAGCATATACTTATGTGCAACGTGCGATTCATCCCAATGCAGGCTTTATGGTTGGCTGGTCTTCCCTGCTCGACTATATTCTTAGCCCGATGGTGAATATTTTACTTGCAGTCATCTATCTAACTAGTATGTTCCCCAGCGTGAATCAGTGGGTATGGGTCATTGGCCTGACTGGACTTATGACATGGGTCAACCTGCGCGGCATCAGATTTGTAGCCAACCTGAATGGCTTGATCGTATTTTTCCAGATGCTGGTGATTGCGATTTTTGTCTTTTTAATTATTAAAGACTTGGCACTTGGTCATACTGCACAAACTGCGATGGGTTTATCGACAGAAAATAATGGCACCTTGCTTTCATCTGCGCCGTTCTGGAGTGATCAAGCCAAACTAGGTGCCTTAATTTCCGGGGCAACCATTTTGTGCTTCTCTTTTACAGGTTTTGATGCCCTCAGTTCACTGGCAGAAGAAACCCATGAAACCGATAAAGTCTTACCCAAAGCTATTTTCCTGACTGCACTGATTGCGGGCGTTGTGTTTATTGCTGCGACCTACTTTATGCAACTGTATTTTCCAGGAAACCCTGCACAGTATTTCAAACACGTCGATGCTACCCAGCCTGATATTTTACGCATCGTTGGTGGTGAGATGTTCAAGTCTGTGATCTTGGCATTTGCGATTGTCACCGTCATGGCATCGGGTATTTCTGCACATGCGGGAGTGTCGCGCCTGATGTATGTCATGGGTCGTGATGGAGTATTTAACAAAAAATATTTTGGGCATCTGAGCTCACAAACTCATGCGCCCACTTTTAACATTATTTTAGTTGGTATCATTGCACTCTCTGCGGGTTTTACCGATCTTGAACACGTCATTAACCTGATTAGCTTCGGGGCGCTGACTGCATTTAGTTTTGTGAACCTGTGTGTGGTTTCACAATATGTATTGCGTGAAGGACGTACCAAAACCCCCGCAGATATTTTCCGCTACTTGGTGATTCCAATGCTCGGCTTTATCTCGATTGGTGCACTGTGGCTTCAAATTAACCACACCGCGTTGCAATGGGGAATTGTCTGGGCTGTGATTGGAGTTTTATTCCTTGGCTATAAAACCAAAGGCTTTAAAATTCCACCACCACAGTACAAACACGACTAAAGCACGCTCAATAAAAAAACCAGCGCGATGCTGGTTTTTTATTGCTTGTGTTTGCCAACTCAAGCTTTAAATTAGCCTGCCAATTTTTCAGTAATCGCTAGAACACGTTTTGCATAGGCTTTAGCCGTATCTAAATCACCTGATGGAATCTCATCGACACTTGCATCGGCAGGAGACTGTACCAACAGACCGACTGATCCGCCCAAGTTATTAATATCTTGGCGAGTCGCTGCTTTTGTATTCGCAGGCAATAATCCCAAGCTCACCCAGAGACCACCATGTTGTGAGGCCAAAGTTTGCAACTGAATGAGTGTTACCTGTTTGTCACCGTTAAAACTTGCGCTGTTGGTAAAACCTGCAAACACTTTATCTTTCCATGCTTGAGTGAACCATGCTTTTGAAGTTGCATCAGCAAATTTCTTAAATTGCCAAGGCGCTGTACCCATGTAAGTTGGTGCACCAAATACAATTGCATCAGCCTGATTTAAGGTTTCCCAATCAGCTTCTTGAATATCGCCATTTTGGTCAATTGCAATCAGTTGTGCTGCAATTTCATTTGCAAACGTCTCTGCAATCACTTTGGTATGACCATATCCAGAAAAATATACCACTGCTACTTTTGCCATGTTGAAACCCTATTTTTTCGTTTTAGAAAGGAATTGTTATATAATATATTTTAGAAACTAACTGTCAATTAGTTACCAAAAGGTAACTACGGGCATTTGATCAAACATAGCACGGAATATATTTCAAATATGACATCGTTACCGTCTTACAACATTTACAATCTGTATTGTCCAGCGCGCCTGTTTTTTGAAACACTTGCCAATAAATGGGTGTTACTGATCATGAATGTACTGGAATGTTCTCCACAACATTTCAATCTTTTGAAAAAAAACATTGAAGGTATTTCTCCCAAAGTCCTATCACAAACACTTAAAAACTTAGAACGTGATGGCTTTGTGAAAAGAACCGTGATCGATAGTAGCCCAATCCGAGTAGAATATGCTTTAACTCCACTCGGAACAGATTTCTCAAAAACAGCATATTTATTAAAAGAATGGGCAGAACAGAATATTGATCGTGTTTTAGATGCACAAAATGCTTATGATGCAAATCTGAAAAAAATACCAACTGACTAAGTCTTTGAATAATTTATGAATGATTAGTTGATAAGAAAATATATTTCAAGAAAGTACAAGAAAAATGAAATTGGCTGATGATCAAGCTCTATTTATAAAATAAAAAAAGTGCCCCCATAACGAGGACACTTTTTTTATGCGACTCTAATCATTACAGCACTTTAAAACCTTGTTGGCGCCAAGCTTCATACACGATGACTGCTGTAGCATTCGACAAATTCAAGCTGCGGGAGTTTTCTGCCATTGGCAGACGAATCCATTGTTCTTTTGGAAACATAAGGCGCACATGTTCTGGCAAGCCACGTGTTTCAGGCCCCATCAGCAATGCCACAGGGCGATTTAAATCAACAGTATGTGGAATTGCCGAACCTTTGGTCGTCAATGGAAAAATATGCTCAACGCCCTGACTTGCCAAGTTCTCAAGGCACTGCTCAAAATTGTCCCAGATTTTCATACGCGCATATTCGTGATAGTCCAACCCTGCACGCTTGAGCTTTTTGTCATCCAGTTCAAAACCTAAAGGCTTGATCAAATGTAACTGAGCGCCTGTATTGGCACATAAACGAATGATATTTCCCGTATTGCTTGGAATTTCAGGCTCGTACAAAACCACATGAATCACAACTTTTCTCGACTTTTTCTACAGAAGTTACCGCAACTACTGCCACTGTAACTGTTCACGTAAATGCACGACTTCACCAATAATGGTCAAAGTTGGTGCTTGAATTTGATATTCGGTGACTTTACTGGCAATATCCGCCAATGTTCCCACAACGACTTTCTGATCGGGGGTTGTTCCCTTAGAAATGAGTGCTACAGGCATATCTGGGCGCTGACCATGGGCAATCAGTTGCTGGCTAATTTTTTCCAATCCTACCAAGCCCATATACAGCACCAGCGTCTGGTTTTCATAGACCAGTTCATCCCAAGGCAATTCAGGCGAACCCTCCTTAAGATGTCCTGTCAGAAAACGTACACTTTGAGCATAGTCACGATGTGTTAATGGAATACCTGCATAAGCTGAACAGCCAGATGCCGCGGTAATCCCTGGTACAACCTGAAAAGGTACACCCGCTGCAAATAATTCCTGAATTTCTTCGCCACCACGTCCAAAAATAAACGGATCACCACCTTTTAGGCGACATACCCGTTTGCCCTGTTGTGCATATTCAACCAGTAAGGCATTGATACCATCTTGAGGGACACTATGATTGGAACGTGCTTTACCCACATACACCTTTTCAGCATCACGGCGGCATAAATCTAAAATAGGTGGAGAGACTAAACGGTCATAAATCACCACATCCGCCTGTTGCATGAGGCGTAAGGCCTTGAGCGTCAATAGTTCAGGATCACCTGGCCCTGCTCCGACCAAATACACTTCGCCTTTGGGTGCTGTCCACTCTGCCAATGCCTGTTGTAGCATCTGATTGGCTTTTTCCAAGTTGTCATTAAACACTTGTTCTTTGAGAGGACTTGCATAAAGCTCTTCCCAAAACACCCGACGCTGATCGGGATTGGGAATTTTTTCTTTCACAGCTTTGCGCCAATGCCCCGAAAATTGTGCCAGCTTGCCTAGACTATGCGGCAGCAAACTTTCAATCTGAGTACGTAACTGGCGGGACAGTACTGGAGATGTGCCATTTGAAGCAACAGAAACCACCAAAGGCGAACGATCAATAATCGCAGGCACCATAAAACGACAGTGCGGAATATCATCTACACTATTGACCAACAGGTTACGCTGCTCACACAAATCAAAAACCAGATGATTGACTTTAGGCTGATTTGTTGCGGCAATGACGAGACGATAAGGGTGCTCTAAATCAGTTTCAACAAATGCATGTTGCAGGAATTTCCCCGTTGATTTATGCACAATCTCAAGCAAATTTTCATCAATTTCAGGTGCAACCACATCAATGATTGCCCCTGCTTTATGTAACAAAATCGCTTTGCGGTAGGCAATATGCCCACCACCAACGATCAAACAACGCTGCTGCTGCAACTTGAGCGAGATTGGAAAAATTTCCACAACAACTCCCTAACTTTCAATCTGATCGTCTTTAAGCAAAAATCGTGCACAAAATTAATCGATGTACTCTAAACCACCCATATATGGGCGTAATACTTCAGGAATGGCGATTTTGCCATCTTTTTGCTGATAGTTTTCCATGACAGCAAGCAAGGTACGACCCACAGCCAAACCTGAACCATTTAAAGTATGTACCAGTTCAAGTTTCTTTTGATCAACGCGATAACGTGCTTTCATACGGCGCGCTTGGAAGTCACCCATATTTGAGCAGCTTGAAATTTCGCGATAAGTATTTTGGCTTGGCACCCAAACTTCCAAATCGTAAGTTTTGGTTGCACCAAAGCCCATGTCACCACCACAAAGGATAATCTTGCGGTATGGCAAACCCAGTGCCTGCAAAATGCCTTCTGCATGTGATGTCAACTCTTCCAAAGCCTGCATCGAGTCTTCAGGCTTCACGATTTGCACCATCTCAACCTTGTCGAACTGGTGCTGACGAATCAAACCACGCGTATCGCGTCCATAAGACCCAGCTTCACTACGGAAACATGGTGTATGTGCGGTGTATTTGAGTGGTAAACGATCCGCATCAATAATTTCATCACGCACAAAGTTAGTGATTGGCACTTCTGCTGTTGGAATCAGGTAATACTCTTTCTCGCCTTTTAATTTGAATAAATCTTCTTCAAATTTAGGAAGTTGACCTGTTCCACGCAAAGTATCGGCATTCACCAGATACGGTACGTACGCTTCGGTATAACCATTTTTCAATGTGTGCGTATCAAGCATGAATTGCGTAATTGCACGTTGTAAACGCGCAAGTGGGCCTTTTAAAACACTAAAGCGTGAACCTGTCAGTTTGGTTGCAGTTTCAAACTCCAAACCACCCATCCACTCGCCAAGGTCCGTATGATCTTTGATTTCAAAGTCAAATTCACGAGGCGTACCCCATTTGTACACTTCAACATTATCACTTTCATCTTTGCCATTCGGTACAGATTCATCTGGCAAGTTTGGAATCGACAAATATTTTTGTTCAATTTCGTTTTGCAATTCAGCCAGTTCAAGTTCTGCCGCTTTAATTTCATCGGCAATGGCTTGCATACGGGTCATAATTTCGGAGGCATCGCCACCTGCTTTTTTGATTTGCCCAACCTGTTTCGCTCCAGCATTACGTTCTGCTTGGAGATTTTCAGTTTTAGACTGAATTTCTTTACGACGAGATTCTAAAGCTGCCCATTCTTCAACGTTCAGTTGTACACCACGTTTGGCAAGCGCTGCATTTACCGCCTCAATATTATTTCTCAGTAATTTCGGGTCAATCATAACCAATCAAATTGCATAAAAAAGACTGGGTATAGTGTAAGCGCTTCATTCTAAAAAATACAGTCACCTGTGATGAATCCTGCAGCTGAGCTACAGGATCCACGACTATTTCGGCAAATATTCAGCACGAATCAAACCTTTTGCCATCGAATATGGCAAGGTCAGTTCTGTCATACCCTCAGCGTAAGAGGCCATTTCATATAGTGGGTACACAAAAACAATGCCATTTGCGCCATAATAAAAATTATCGGTAATCTCCAGTTTTTCTTTGGCAAATTGATGCTGCGTAAACCAGTTCTGATTGGCTTCATACAAGGCATTCAGAAGTTTTTGCTGCACTTGGGTTTGTAAAAGATCATCCACCATAATACGTTTCTTGGTTTTTAGATCAAAAATCACATATTCCTTATGGTACATGCCATGCGCCGCACCCTGATTATAAGTTTCCGACTCAATCACAAATGAGGCCAGATTGGCATTTTGCCCTAAATAACGCACCAGAGCGCTATTTGAACTTTGAGTTAAATGCTGTGCCTGACTGGCTGTTGGTTCAGATGCAGGCGGGTTAAATGCCAGTGGAAAATCTTTCTTGAAACGTTTCAAGAAGAATCCATCAATCCAGTCCACATTGGTTTGTACCGTTGCCAATTGATAAGATGTGCATTCGTCTTTTTCACAAACTTCAACTTTTGGCAAAATAATAGGCTGAGTTTTTGCCTGAATTAATGGAATACTTGCTGTTTGCGACAGGCTTTGGCTGGCTGACGAGGTTTCCTGAGTATGTTGAGATTGCTGGTTGTCATGGCAGGCACTTAATACGCTTACTAAGACTGCCCCAACACAGCAATTGAGTATTTTATGCTTATAATTCAACATATAATTCCCTTGGGTTCAGTAATATTTTTACTATAGGCGATTTGATTGCTCAACTATGTTGCATTATTGCTAAACAAAAAAAAGCCTGCATATCGCAGGCTCTTCGGATCAAAAAATCATTACTGATCAATAATATCTGTGCCTTTAGGCGGGGTAAAATTAAAAATCGATGCAGGAATGCTGACATTTTTTGCCGCATTGCTAAAACGTACTGTTGTGGTTTGCCCTAAAGAATCATTTAAGATCATAAACGTTGGCGTACCATTTGCAGAAAAACTGATACTCAAATTCTGAAATGCGCTGTCTTTGGCTTTTGGCGTCAAGGTATAGTAAGTTTTACTGTGGTCTGGCTGACTTACACGATAAGACTGCATAATCTGACTGGTGTTACCTGAAAGTAATAACGCAGGTGTATTCGCCACTTGGTCACTCAAACTTTGACGTACGGCTTGCTGCAAGTCAGGATCGTAAATCCATACTGTTTTACCTGTCGTCACGATGGTTTGTTTTGATGGTGCCGTTGTTTCCCAGAAGAATTTCCCTGGACGAGCGACTTTCATCACACCGCGGAATGTCTGGTTCAGGTGCTGTGCTGTTAACCCTTTCTTCTGTACTGTTTTTTTACCATTACTTTTAGTGGTCTGTTCAAAGTTCGCACTCAAGCTATGTAAATTGGTTAACTGTCTGACTAAATTTTGAGTCGCTTGCTGTTCTGAAGCGGCAACTGGCGCTGCGAAAACTGTTGTACTTACGACTGGAGCCAAAGTCACAGCACCAAGTACCGCAGCACAAAATGTTTTACGAAGCATATTCATTGATTCACCTTTTTCTTTATAAATGCAGTTGCATTGTTTGCCATACTACTCTAGATGAGAAAATCTAAGAATAGAGAATATAAGCCATTTTGTATTTGTTATAGCGGCAATTTGTGAGCATTTTCGCGATTCATGAATAAAATATGAAAATTTAAAGCATAAAAAAGCCTGCAAAAGCAGGCTTTCTCAAATCAAAACTTATACAGCTTCAATTTTTACGTAGCGACGGCCAAATTGACCTTTCACTTCGAATTTTACTACGCCGTCAGCAGTAGCAAATAGAGTATGGTCGCGGCCCATACCAACATTTGCACCAGCGTGGAATTCTGTACCACGTTGACGAACGATGATGCTTCCAGCAGTTACAGTTTGACCACCGTAAGCTTTAACACCTAGCATTTTTGGGTTTGAATCACGACCGTTACGTGTCGAACCACCGGCTTTCTTGTGAGCCATGTCTCTTACTCCTCGTGATTAGCCTGAAATACCAGTAATTTTCAACTCGGTAAACCATTGACGGTGACCTTGTTGTTTACGGTAATGTTTACGACGACGCATTTTTACAATACGGATTTTGTCGTGACGACCATGACCAACCACTTCTGCAGTTACTTTAGCGCCAGCAACAACTGGAGCACCGATTTGAATGCTTTCGCCGTTTACAACCATTAATACATCATCAAATGTAATAGTTGAACCAGTTTCAGCTTTTAACAATTCTACTTTAAGGGTTTCGCCCTCAACCACACGGTGCTGTTTACCACCGCTTTGGATTACTGCGTACATAATGTACTCCAAACCAAGCCCGTGTCGTCGTGTCGATAAAGGGATATATCGATCTTAAAACGAACGCCACTGGGGATATAAAGGGCTAGTATTTTAAGTAAAAAACATACAAACAACAAGTAGGCATATTTATTTTTACACATTAAAAGCAAAACAAATTTAAGTATTTGTTTTTTATTATTTTTTAATTATTACTCGCAAATAAAAAACCAAGAACTAAGAAAAACATCTATTTTATGGTATAAAACATGCTTTCAGTCACAATGCATTTGCTTGTGGCAGGCAGTATAAAAACGTTTTAAATAGATTTTAGGTTTTATGTTTATGGCCATCGATTTTAAGCAAGATATTCTCGCCCCTGTTGCTGCAGACTTTGCTGCAATGGATAAATTTATCAATGAAGGAATTAGCTCTAAAGTCGCACTGGTTATGTCTGTGAGCAAACATGTGGTTGAGGCAGGTGGCAAACGTATGCGCCCAATCATGTGTCTACTGGCTGCACAAGCCTGTGGTGAAAATGATCTCACCCAGACTCAGCGCTTAGCAGCTGTTATCGAGATGTTGCATACGGCAACATTGGTTCATGATGATGTGGTGGATGAGTCTAATTTACGTCGGGGTCGACCTACTGCCAATGCCACATGGAACAATCAAACTGCCGTTTTGGTGGGTGACTTCCTGATTGCTCGCTCTTTCGATTTGTTGGTTGATCTCAACAATATGACCTTGTTAAAAGAGTTTTCAACAGGAACTTGCGAGATCGCCGAGGGCGAAGTGTTACAGCTTCAGGCGCAGCATCAACCAGATACCACAGAAGAGACTTATCTCAGCATTATTCATGGTAAAACGTCACGCTTATTTCAGCTCGCGACTGAAGGTGCTGCAATTTTAGTCGGTAAACCTGAATATCGTCAGGCGCTGCAACAATATGCGGGACACTTTGGCAACGCCTTCCAGATTATTGATGATATTTTGGACTATACCTCGGACGCTGAGACATTGGGTAAAAATATTGGCGATGATCTAATGGAAGGTAAACCGACCTTGCCATTAATCTCGGCATTAAGTAAGACCTCAGGTACAGATCACGAGATTATCCGTAAAAGTATTGCCACAGGCGGCTTGACTGAACTTGATGACGTCATTCGTATCGTACAAAATTCCGGGGCTTTGGATTATTGTCGTTTACGTGCCCAACAAGAAACTCAGCTTGCAATTGATGCTTTAGCAATTTTACCAGAGAGTATTGCCCGTCAGGGATTATACAATTTAGCCATGCTGGCTCTGGATCGTATTCAATAATAGACCGTGGTGAGATGACTCAACAATCTATCAGCCAAATTCTGATTCATATCCAACAGCAGCTTGAATATCCTTCAACTGCTGTCGATGAACAAATCCTGATTGATCTCGTTCAGCAACTTCGTCCAGAAAATCCACGCAATGTGGAAGAAACCAGAAGCAAGTTTCATTGCCTGTTGCAAGCATTACGACAAACTCCGCATAGTATTGTGAGCTTGCAACAGTATCTGTTGTGCCTCATCACCCAATATCAGCAAACAAAACTGTATGCAGACATTGGGATTTTGTCTCTGGATGGTTTCTGGAATCAATTGGGACAGCGCTTTATGTCCCATATCTTGCCTCCGATTAATGACCAGACTCAGTTGCAAAACCTGCTGGAAAAAGTCTTTTTTTTACCGACCGACCATTACTGGCTTGAACAGATTGAGCTTGCTGAATGGCGAGCCCTATTTCAATTATTTTATCAAAGTCAAAATCAGAAGCAGCAAAAAAATCTGCTCAAACAAGATGTCATTAAAGCAATTAATGTTTTGAGTTATCGCATCAGTGGAATTGGTTTATTTCCAGAGCTGATTTATGCCGAACCAAAGCTCACCGAATACGAATCTCCATTTATCGCACAGAACCGCGAAATTATTGGTTTTATTCATAAATTCAATAACCTATTACTAAACAATCATCAGCCGAGCATCGAGCAGCCGCTGGATGCTGCACAGGCGTTTGTGATGATTGAACAATGTCAAACCATTGTCGGTAATATTCGCAAATCCACCAAACGGATTGGCGTCAGTTTGAATCTGACCTATTTGCTGACTGTTTTAGAACAGAGTCTTGAGCGGTTAGAGCTGCTATTGAAATTATTACAGGAATCTAAAGAGATTCGTGCCAATAGTATTCATAAACTGATCTGTGATTTGGTCACTGCCAACCATAATGAAAAAAGTGTTGGAGCATTACTTTCTGCCAACAGCGAATTGCTGGCTTTTCAAGTCACAGAAAATGCGAGCAAGACTGGCGAAAATTATGTCAGTACTGACAAACAAGGTTTTTTTAGTATGTACTGGGCAGCCGCAGGTGCAGGTTGCATTATTGCGTTGATGGCAACCCTGAAGATTCTGCTGTCTCGCCTAACACTTGCTCCATTTGCTCATGCATTAAGCTATAGCCTGAACTATGCTTTCGGGTTCGTATTTATTCACATCCTGCATTTCACGGTTGCAACCAAACAACCCGCCATGACGGCTGCAGCATTGGCCGCTACGGTTCAGCATCGTAAGGGCTCACGTACAGCACAGCTTGCAGAGCTGGCCGAGCTGATTGTCAATATTATACGTACACAGTTTATTGCGATTTTAGGTAATATTTCGATTGCTATTCCCACTGCTGCAATCATCACTTTTTTATGGGAAAGGATAACCAGTGAGCCCTTACTGAAGCACGCTAAGGCTTCAGACTTGCTACACAGTCTTGATCCGTTTACTTCTCTAGCAATTCCCCATGCCGCAATTGCAGGGGTATGTTTGTTTTTATCGGGCTTAATCGCAGGTTACTTCGACAACATGGCGGTTTACCGAAAAATTGGCCCACGTCTCAAAGCACATCAGCGCTTACGCGACTGGCTTGGAGAAAAAAGGCAAATTCAACTTGCTGATTATATTGAACGTAATTTAGGTGCTTTAGCAGGTAACTTCTTGTTTGGTTTTATGCTTGGCAGCATGGGAACAATTGGGTTTATCCTAGGATTACCGTTAGATATTCGGCATATTGCTTTTGCTTCTGCCAATCTCATCCAAGGGTTAATGTCAATCAATGAATCCCCTGATTTGGGGTTAATTCTCGTGTCTAGTTTTGGCGTCTTACTCATTGGGCTCACTAACCTGTTTGTCAGTTTTTCATTGACCATTCTTGTGGCATTACGCGCTCGACGAGTTCGTTTTGAACAATGGAAACCTTTGGCCAAGTTGGTACTCACCCATTTTGTAACACGACCAAGTGACTTTTTCTGGCCACCTGAAACAACATCTGAAACTTCTGAACATCCTGAAAAATAACATCAAATACAATGTCATAGCGATATGAAATCGAATGTATCCACAATAAAAACCATGCGGTTTTTTGTTATGTTTGTTTACTTAGTGTTAAAAAAAACTTGAAATAAAATTACTATAAATTTTCAGACTTGAAAAAAAGTGTACTGGAAAGTACACTTTACCTTCTTAAAAATACCGTTGTTCGGTGACCTAAATTACAAGGTTTATGCATGCCGTATCTAATGCTTTGTATTGGCTGTGTTTTTTTGATTTTCAGTGTCAGTCTACTGAATTTAATGAGCACTCAAATCTTAGATGAGCAAATTGTCAGAATATTGAGCCTGCATCGAATTGAGTGGTTAGATCTTGTTGCAAAAGGCTTATCTGATCTTGGTAGCATGCCTTTTGTATTGATATTTACGACACTTTGGTGTGTTTACTGGCTACGTATTCGACAGTATGTGATCGTCACAACCATTATTTTAGCAGTGAGTGGAAGCAGTATTATTGGCTGGAGTTTAAAGTGGTTTTTTAATCGTCCCCGCCCTGCCTCTATCTATCATATGGTCAATAGTTATGGTGCATCCTTTCCTAGTGGTCATAGTGTTTCTGCAGCAACGCTGGCATGCCTTGTAATCATGATTTACCGACGACACCCGCATTTCCGCAGCATTGCACCAATAGCATGTATCTGGTTCATATTGATGGGAATTTCTCGAGTATATCTAGGTGTACATTACCCAACAGATGTATTGGCAGGTTGGGGGATCGGCCTTTTATGGGTAGCCCTGATTTGGCTCGGATTCACGCGAATTCATATGAGTAAACAACAATTTAATTTTTAGAAAAAATCTAAAAGAGGTGTAAGAATGATGGCAGCTAAGCTTTGGGTTCCAACCCTTACTGCTTGCGCATTGGCAACAAGTATCGCACTTGTTGGTTGTAGCAATGACAAAAAGGATGCGCAGCAAGCTGCCGCTTCCCAGCAAGCACCTATGGTTGAAGTCGGTGTAATTGTTGCTCAGCCACAAAATGTGGAGAAAACAGTTGAACTCGCAGGTAGAACATCGCCTTATGAAGTCTCTGAGGTTCGCCCTCAGACAAGCGGTGTGATTTTAAAGCGTCTATTTGCTGAAGGTAGCTATGTCAAAGCAGGGCAACCTTTGTATCAAATCGACTCTCGTGCTAACCGTGCTAGTGTTGAAAATGCCCAAGCAAGTTTGTTACAGCAAGAAGCCAATCTCAATAGTTTAACCACCAAAATGAATCGTTATAACCAGCTGGTCGGCATTAATGCTGTCGCCAAGCAGGACTATGATGATTTGGTTGGCCAAGTCAAAGTTGCAAAAGCTCAGGTTGAAGCAGCACGCGCCGCATTAAACTCTGCACAAATCAATTTAGGCTACTCTACAATTCGTGCGCCTATTTCAGGTCAAACTGATCGTTCATCATTTACCGCAGGTGCTTTAGTCACTTCGGGACAAGCCGATGCACTGGTTAAAATTCAACGTTTAGATCCGATTTATGTCGATATTACCCAGTCAAGCAGTGACCTGTTGCGTTTGAGACAGGAACTGAAAAAAGGCAGTTTAGATAACAGCAACAATGCAAAAGTCAAACTTAAACTCGAAGATGGAAGCACATATGGCAATCAGGGTAACCTTGCCTTTGCCGATGCCAGTGTAGACACCAGTACAGGAAGTATTACCATTCGTGCTGTGTTCTCTAACCCAGATCGCTTGCTCCTTCCTGGTATGTACGTCACTGCTCAAATTGTGGAAGGTGTTGTTCCAAATGCTTATCTAGTGCCACAAATTGCTGTGTCTCGCACACCGACAGGTCAAGCAACGGTATTTATTGTTAACGCAAAAGGTATCGTAGAAACCCGTAATGTTCAGACTGCTGCTGCTCAAGGTCAAAACTGGATTGTAACCAGTGGTTTAAAACCAGGTGATAAAGTCATTGCCGATGGTGTTGCTAAAGTAAAAGAAGGCCAACAGGTGAAAACCACACCGTATCAGCCTGCTCCTGCTCAAGCAGCAACGCCAGCAAACCCTGTTGCTCCTGTCGCAAAACCAAATGCATCAGCACCTGCTCAAAGCTCATCTAAACAGCAAGCACAGCAACATGCTTAAGGGGTAGATTGAATGGCTCGCTTTTTTATTCATCGCCCGATTTTTGCATGGGTGATTGCATTGGTGATCATGTTGGCGGGGGTTATTACGCTGACACAGATGCCAATTGCACAATATCCAACAGTTGCCCCACCGAAAATTACAATTTCGGCGATGTATCCAGGGGCATCTGCTGAAACTGTTGAAAATACCGTTACACAGGTGATTGAACAACAATTAAATGGCTTGGATGGTTTGCGCTATATCAGCTCACAAAGCGCAGCCAACGGTTCTGTGTCGATTGCCGTGAACTTCAAGCAAGGGGTTGACCCGAACATGGCACAGGTTCAGGTGCAAAATAAGTTGCAGACCGCAACAGCATCTTTACCTCAAGCCGTACAGCGTCAAGGCGTAACCGTTAAAAAATCGGGTGCTAGCTTCTTGCAAGTCGTCGCATTCTATTCGCCTGATGACAGCTTAAGCGGTGCATACATCAAGGACTATGTGAACTCACATATTTCTGAACCGCTCAGCCGTGTTGCGGGTGTAGGTGAAGTTCAGGTCTTCGGTGGTCAATATGCGATGCGTATCTGGCTCGATCCTGCGAAACTGACCAATTATCAGCTCACACCAAGTGATGTGAGTAGTGCAATTCAAGCACAAAACACTCAGGTTTCTGTCGGTCAGCTCGGGGGATCACCTGCGGTCAATGGTCAGATGATCAATGCGACAGTCAATGCGCAAAGCTTATTGCAAACACCAGAGCAGTTTAAAAACATTATTCTGAAAAACACGACATCGGGCGCTCAAGTCCGCTTGGGTGATGTGGCGCGTGTAGAGCTTGGTGCTGAAGACTATCAGTATGATACTAAATATAATGGTAAAGCTGCTGGCGGTGTCGCGATTCGTCTGGCAACAGGCGCCAATGCACTCGATACTGCCAACAATGTACAGGCTGCTCTTGCAAAATTGCGTCCAAACTACCCTGCAGGGATGAAAGATACGATTGCATTTGACAGTACACCATTTATTAAACTATCGATTGAAAACGTGGTACATACTCTCGTTGAAGCAATCGTACTGGTGTTTATTGTCATGTTCCTGTTCTTGCAGAACTGGCGTGCAACCATCATTCCAACACTTGCAGTTCCTGTGGTGGTTTTAGGTACATTTGCAATCATTAACCTGTTCGGCTTCTCGATTAACACCTTAACCATGTTTGCGATGGTACTTGCAATTGGTTTGCTGGTAGACGATGCAATTGTGGTGGTAGAAAACGTCGAGCGACTGATGCAGCAAGAACACCTTGACCCTGTCACGGCCACCGAAAAATCGATGGGGCAAATTACAGGGGCATTGATTGGTATTACCAGTGTATTAACTGCCGTGTTTATTCCAATGTCATTTTTTAGCGGGACAACCGGGGTTATTTATCGACAATTCTCGATTACACTGGTCACTGCGATGGTCTTGTCATTGATTATTGCCCTGACCTTTACGCCTGCCCTTTGTGCCACCATTTTAAAACAGCATGATCCAAATAAAGCGCCAAGTAACCATGTTTTTGCGCGCTTCTTTAGAGGATTTAACAGCGGTTTCGACAAGTTATCTCAACGCTATCAAAACGGCGTCAATCGCATGACACACAATAAAGTGTTCTCTGCAACATTTTATGTGATCGTGATTGGTCTGTTAGGTTTCTTGTTTAAATCACTGCCAACGGCGTTCTTGCCCGATGAAGACCAAGGTGTGGTCATGGCATTGGTACAATTACCAACCAATGCTTCTTTGGAACGTACAGGCAAAACCCTAGACACCATGACCGATTATTTCATGAATAAAGAAAAATCGAGTGTTGCATCCGTGTTTAGTGTGGCGGGCTTCTCGTTCACAGGTGTTGGTCAAAACCAAGGTATTCAGTTCGTCAAACTCAAAGACTGGAGTGAACGTAAAACACCAGAAACCCAAATCGGCGCTCTGGTTGGGCGTGCAATGGCACTCAATGGCATGATCAAAGATGCGTCAATGATCTTCCCGTTACAATTACCATCTATGCCTGAACTAGGTACAAGTTCTGGTTTTGACTTCATGCTTAAAGATGTGAATGGTCAAGGACATGCCAAACTGCTTGAAGCACGTAATGCGATTTTGGGCATGGCCTCTCAAGACAAGCGCTTGATGGCTGTGCGTCCAAACGGCATGCAAGATACTTCACAGTATCAAATTCAGATTGACCAAGCCAAAGCAGGCGCTATGGGCATTAACCTGTCAGACATTAACAACACCATGAGTATTGCTTGGGGTGGTAGTTATGTAAATGACTTCCTTGATCATGGTCGTATTAAGAAAGTCTATGTACAAAGTGATGCACCAAGCCGTATGATGCCTGAAGACCTAAATAAATGGTATGTTCGTAACTCAACAGGTACGATGGTTCCATTCTCTAGTTTTGCTACAGGTTCTTGGACATATGGTTCACCGCGCTTAGAGCGTTATAATGGTGTATCGTCGATTAACATTCAGGGTGCGCCAGCACCGGGTGTGAGTTCAGGTGAAGCCATCAAGGCCATGCAGGAAATCATGCAAAAATTACCTGCGATGGGCTTAAAAGGCTTCGACTATGAATGGACAGGTCTGTCACTTGAAGAACAGGATTCAGGTAAACAAGGTCCTTACCTGTATGCCCTTTCGTTAATGATTGTCTTCTTGTGCTTGGCAGCATTATATGAAAGCTGGTCAGTTCCTTTCTCTGTATTGTTGGTTGTACCACTCGGTGTACTCGGTGCATTAGCACTCACCTTTGTTGGCTTGATGATCTTGAAGAATCCAAATCTTGCCAATAACATCTACTTCCAGGTGGCGATTATTGCGGTGATTGGTCTTTCGGCGAAAAACGCGATCTTGATTGTCGAATTCGCAAAAGAACTGCAAGAAAAAGGTGAAGAACTGTTTGAGGCCACCATGCATGCAGCAAAACTGCGGTTACGACCAATTATCATGACCACACTGGCATTTGGTTTTGGTGTATTGCCACTGGCGATTTCAACAGGCGCAGGTGCAGGTAGTCAGCACTCTGTTGGTTATGGTGTATTGGGTGGCGTACTCAGCTCAACATTACTTGGTATTTTCTTTATTCCTGTATTCTTTGTTTGGATTCGTAGTATCTTTAAATACAAACCAAAGAATACTCAAATTCAGGAGCATAAATCGTGATGCAAAACATATGGTCTCTTACAGGTCGTAGCATTGCCGTCTCCACACTTGCGCTTGCTTTGGCTGCCTGCCAAAGCATGCGCGGTCCAGAGCCTGTTGCAAAACCCGATATTCCAAATCAGTTTGCATCGCAAAATACTGCTGGATCTTCTGTTGCAGAGCAAGGTTACAAAGACTATTTCTCAGACCCACGTTTGTTAAAAGTCATTGAAATGAGTCTGGACAATAATCGTGATTTGCGTACTGCGGCATTGAATATTCAAAAAGCACAGTTGCAATATCATGTGACTGAACTTGATCAACTGCCTACTGTTGGTACACAAGCCGATTACGCTCGTGCCCAAACAGCCAGCTCCAACTGGAAACCATATTCTGCCTATCAGGTTTCTCTTGGGGTAACGTCTTATGAATTAGACTTCTGGGGACGTGTGCGCAGCCTAAAAGATGCAGCACTCGATAGTTACCTGTCGACACGTGCAGCGAAAGACTCAACTCAAATTAGTTTGATTAGTCAGGTGGCTGAGGCATGGGTGAGTTATTCTTATGCAAATGCAAACTTGCATCTGGCACAGCAAACGCTTAAAGCACAGCAAGAATCGTACAATCTCAACAAAAAACGCTTTGATGTCGGTATTGACAGTGAAGTTCCACTACGCCAATCGCAAATTTCTGTAGAAACTGCACGTAGTGACGTTGCCAATTATCAGACTAAACTTGAACAAGCCAAAAACCTGCTTGATCTTTTAGTCGGTAAAACTGTTCCAGCAGAGTTGCTACCAAAGGACACTGTGAAGCAGATTACCTCACAAAAAGTATTGGCAGCAGGCTTACCAAGTGACTTGCTCAACAACCGTCCAGATATTGTGTCGGCTGAATATCAGTTAAGTGCAGCAGGCGCTAATATTGGTGCAGCGAAAGCAGCCATGTTCCCAACCATTAGCTTAACTGCAAACGCAGGTTTTGCCAGCTACCAGTTGAGTGATCTGTTTAAATCGGGTTCAACTGTTTGGCAATTTGCACCGTCGATCAATCTGCCAATTTTTGACTGGGGAACACGTAAAACCAACGTCAAAATTTCAAAAGTTGATCAACAACTGTCTTTAACTACATATGAAAAGACGATTCAAACGGCTTTCCGTGAAGTCAATGACGTATTGGCAACCCGCGCTCATATCAATGAACGTTTGGCAGCACAACGTAGTTTGGTACAGGCAACCAACAAAAACTATCAACTATCAACTGCCCGTTTCCGCGCAGGAATTGATAATTACTTGACAGTTTTGGATGCACAGCGCTCAAACTACGCTGCAGCACAAGGTTTACTGACGCTTGAACAAACCAATCTGAACAACCAGATTGAATTGTATAAGACCTTAGGTGGTGGCGTGAAAGCCAACACTTCAGACCAAGTGCAGTACCCTGCCTCAAGTGCTGAACGCAATCAGAAAAAATAGACCAGACAAGAAAAAGCCCACTTCGGTGGGCTTTTTTTATTACTTCACTTGAGCTTTACGAATCTGTTTATACAGTATGGATGGTGACAAACGTGACAGCATTACACCCAGTTTTTCTTTGCGTCCACCAATCACAATATATTCCTGATTTTGCAGCAAGGCTTTGACTGTCTGCTGAGCAAATTCATCTGCATCCAAACCTTGTTCAATCGCTTCATCTTGGAAACCTTGTGCTTCGCCATTTCCTGTTAAAGCATTTAGCGACACATTGGTTTTGACAAAACCTGGGAATACGACTGCAACATGAATTCCCTGTGCGGCAACCTCGGCACGCAAACTGTTTGCCCACATATGAATCGCAGCTTTGGCAGCCGAATACGTGGCCCGATACTGAGTTCCGATCAGCCCTGCAACACTGGAAATAAACACCACACGTCCCGATTTTTGCTTGAGCAACGTTGGTAAAACAGCTTTGGTCATAGCGACTTGAGCAAAATAATCCACTTCCATAATCTTGCGTTCAGTGTCCATGGACGTGTCTTGAATTAAAGCACGCTGACTTAGACCTGCATTATTGATCAACCAGTCGATTCTGCCTTTTTCTGTCAAAACCTGCTGTAGCGCCTGCTCGATCTGCACGGCATTGGTAATATCCAGTGGAATACAAATATGCTTCTCTTGGTTTGCCAGCAAGGCTTTTACCCGTTGCAACTCACTGTCGCGACGTGCAGACAAAATCAGGTGCATACCTAACTCGGCAAAGACAATCGCCAAAGCCTGCCCAATTCCCGAAGACGCCCCTGTAATCCAAACCACCTGATCTTGCAAATTTTGTGTTTTCATAAACTGCCTTATTGTGTATGCCCATCACGAATCAAAAATTTCAGGAAATGATCGATATAATAAGGCGCAACGTGCAAATCAACTTCCTTGCCTAAGCCCTGTAAACGCTTATACCCCATATGAGTAGTCATTTGTATGACGCCATTTAAAGTTTTATCCACCACAAAATTAAAATGCAGCATTTCTTTGGGAACACGAATTAAATGCGTCACACCTTGATCAATAATTTCGGTCAATGCATGAAATGCAGGGCTAATCTGACTGGCATCGCCTGCCTGAATCTTTTGAACCAATGTTAAAATTTGATCAACCAAGGTATCACTTACAGGATAACGTAAAAATACCTGATCTTGTTCCAAGACAATACATTTCGCAAAATAATTAACAATACCAACCAAGCGCGTATTACTCAGCAATGCAACTGACCACGGCAAATATTTTTTTAAGGCATCCAGCACATGCTGTACGACTTTTTCGGACTCTTCAGCAATTTTATGCCCTTCAGGGCGTTGCACACGCTGCTTTTGTTGAACCAATAAATCGACAAACACTTGCTGAATAATTTGCACCGCAACATCAGCAAGTAATTGCCCCAATTCATGTGCCAGTTTTTGCTTGGTTGCGGCATTAAGTTGCTGTTGTAACGTTAAAAATTGTGCATAACTTTGCGGGTTGACCTGCAAACTGACCACATACCCCATAAAAAATCCTGCTTCAGGCATCCAATTTATCGCTTAACTGGATATTGTCGCATGATATGCCACAGATTGCCGACGCTTTGTAGCTTAATCTTGTGGATTTTTTTGCTACAATGGAGCCAATTTTTTTGCACTTTTGATCTGTTAACTATGACTGACGCAACTGCGAATTCCGCTCAGAATATTGCTACAACCTACGATCCTACCGAGATCGAGAAAAAATGGTATCAAACTTGGGAAGAGAAAGGCTACTTTAAGCCATCGGGTCAAGGTGACTCTTTCTGTATCGTGATTCCACCACCAAACGTCACAGGTAGTTTGCACATGGGGCATGGCTTTAACAACGCCATTATGGATGCCCTCACCCGTTACAATCGTATGATGGGTAAAAACACTTTGTGGCAACCAGGGACTGACCATGCAGGTATTGCAACGCAAATGGTGGTTGAACGTCAACTTGCCGCGCAAAACATTAGCCGCCATGACTTGGGTCGTGAACAGTTCATCGACAAAGTCTGGGAATGGAAAGAACAGTCTGGCGGTAACATTACCCGTCAAATCCGTCGTTTGGGTTCTTCTGTAGACTGGTCACGCGAACGCTTCACCATGGATGAAGGTTTGTCGAATGCGGTGAAAGAAGTGTTTGTTCAGTTACACGAACAAGGTCTGATTTACCGTGGCAAACGCTTGGTGAACTGGGATCCAAAACTTCAAACAGCATTGTCTGACCTTGAAGTTGAAAACCATGAAGAAAAAGGTTCATTGTGGCACTTCAAATACTTCTTTGAAGACAAAACCCTGAAAACCAAAGACGGTTTAGATTACTTGGTGGTGGCAACCACGCGTCCAGAAACCTTACTTGGCGATACCGCGGTTGCCGTTCACCCTGAAGATGAACGTTATGCACACCTGATTGGCAAAAACATCATTCTGCCAATTACAGGTCGTTTAGTGCCAGTGGTTGCTGACGAATACGTTGAAAAAGACTTCGGTACTGGGTGTGTAAAAATCACCCCTGCTCACGACTTCAACGACTATGAAGTGGGTAAACGCTGCAACTTGCCAATCATCAACATTTTCAACAAGAATGCAGAAGTGTTGGCTGAGTTTGAATACATTGCTAAAGCAGGCGAACAGATTTCTCAAACTATTGCTGCTCCTGCGGACTACGTTGGTTTAGAGCGTTTTGCTGCACGTAAAAAACTGGTTGCTCAGGCAGAAGCGGAAGGCTGGTTAGACCAAATCCAACCGTATGACTTGAAAGCACCACGCGGTGACCGTTCAGGCGTGATCGTTGAGCCATTATTGACCGATCAATGGTATGTAAAAATTGCACCATTGGCTGAACCTGCGATTGAAGCCGTGAAAGATGGTCGCATCAAGTTTGTGCCAGAGCAGTACACCAACATGTACATGGCGTGGATGAACAACATCCAAGACTGGTGTATTTCACGTCAGTTGTGGTGGGGTCACCGTATTCCAGCTTGGTACGATGCTGAAGGCAATGTCTATGTGGGTCGTGACGAAGAAGAAGTTCGTGCAAAACACAACATCGCAGACAGCATCAGCCTACAACAAGACGAAGACGTGCTTGATACATGGTTCTCGTCAGGTCTTTGGACATTCTCGACTTTAGGCTGGACTGGCGATGCGGCAAAAGATGCGGCAAATGACATTCTCAAAACTTTCCACCCAACTGATGTGTTAGTGACTGGTTTTGACATCATTTTCTTCTGGGTTGCCCGTATGATCATGATGACCATGCACTTCATGAAAAATGAAGATGGCACGCCACAAGTTCCGTTCAAAACTGTGTATGTACATGGTTTGGTACGTGATGGCGAAGGTCAGAAAATGTCGAAATCGAAAGGTAACGTGCTTGACCCACTGGACTTGATCGACGGTATTGATCTTGAAAGTCTGGTTGCAAAACGTACTTTTGGTTTGATGAACCCGAAACAAGCTGACAAGATCGAAAAAGCAACGCGCAAAGAATTCCCTGAAGGCATTAGCTCTTACGGCACTGACGCAGTACGTTTCACCTTCTGTGCGCTTGCCAATACAGGTCGTGACATTAAGTTCGATTTAAAACGTGTTGAAGGTTACCGTAACTTCTGTAACAAGATCTGGAACGCAACCCGTTTCGTGTTGATGAATGTTGAAGGTCAAGACGTTGCACAAGTGGCAAATCCTGAACTTTGGGAACTTCCAGAACAATGGATCATCAGCCGTTTACAAAAAGCAGAACAAGCGGTTCATCAAGCATTTGAAACCTATCGTTTAGACCTTGCAGCGCAAGCGATTTACGACTTCATCTGGAATGAATACTGTGACTGGTATGTTGAGCTGACTAAGCCTGTTCTGAACGATGCCAATGTATCAAATGAACGTAAAGCTGAAGTTCGTCGCGTATTACTTGCAGTCATGGAAGCGTCTTTACGTTTGGCGCATCCGCTTATGCCGTATTTGACTGAAGAAATCTGGCAAACCCTTGCGCCAATGGTTGGCAAAGGTGGCGACACGATTATGACGGCGCAGTACCCTGTGCCAGAAGCCGCGAAAATCAACGATCAAGCTGAAGCAGACATGCAGTGGTTGCAAGGTTTGATTGGTGCGGTACGTAACATTCGTGGTGAAATGGGCTTAGGTAATGCGCGTTTGTTGCCTGTTCTACTTCAAAACACTACCGATGCTGAAAAAGCACAAATCACACGTATTGAGGCATTGTTTAAAGCTTTGGCAAAAGTGGAAAGCATTACCTTCTTGGCAGATGCTGAGCAACCACCATTATCATCTTCTTCTGTTGTGGGCCATGTGTCTGTATTTGTTCCTATGAAAGGTTTGATCGACCCGAAAGCAGAGCTAGGTCGTTTGCAAAAAGACTTGGACAAAGTGCAAAAGCAGCATGACCAGATTGCCACTAAACTTGGCAATGAAGGTTTTGTGGCGAAAGCACCTGCGGCTGTGGTTGAAGGTGAACGTGCGAAGTTGGCTGAGTTTGCTGACCAGTTAGCGAAGATTAAAGCGAATATGGAGCAGATTGCAGCGCTTTAATGCTGTAATCTGACTACTATTTAATCTAAAATCCTCTTCAACCTTGAAGGGGATTTTTTATGAGTTTAAAACCAAGTAAAAATAAAATAATTGAATCTAATGATATTCAATGGGTATTAATCGAAGAAATTGCTAAAGGTGGAAATGGATCAATTTGGACAGCTTATGAACAGTCTACTCCGTCTAATATATGTGTATTTAAATTTTTACCTAAAACAAACCGTCAAATTGAATTTTCACGATTAAGAAGAGAATTTGAAGTCCATACCACTCTCTACCAATCTCAAGAAAAATATAGTGTATTGCCCATTTTTGATTATTCATTAAATGAAAATGATTACTCTTGGGTACGATTACCTTTAGCAAAAACATTTGATGAAGGTATTTCTGAAACAGCATTTTTACAAAAAATTCAGTTTCTTATTAAAATATGTAACGATATTAAAAACTTACATTCTAATAATTATTGTCACCGTGATATAAAGCCTAATAATCTTTTATTTTTAAACAATACATTATATTTAGCTGATTTTGGTTTAGTTACTGATCCACAGGAAACTACAGGGATTACTCCTCATGGAACACGTATGGGGAACTACCAAACAATTGCCCCTGAAATGCGAAAAACAGGTAAGGACTTAGAAACAGAAGATTATAAGAAATCAGACATCTATTCGCTTGGTGTAACAATTTGGATGATTTTAACCCAAGATGAACATGGATTTGATGGTGAGTATTCAATATCCCAACAAGAAAAATTAGAACAGATTTTATTTAAAGAAAAAATTATTCTAAATGATGTTCATACAATTATAGAAGGATGTACCAAAACTAATCCGACAGATCGAATAACATTAGATGAAATTATTTTTACACTAAACCAAGTAGAATCCTCACTACAAAATTATTCAAAGTACATAAATAGTAAATGGGAAGATGTATGTAATAAATTAAACCCTTACCAAGCTTCTAAAATCGAACTTACAGATATTCGAGCTATATATAATTTTCTGAATACATTTTATAGTTTTGAACCTGATTTACATCATGCTTTTTTCCCCGATGGTGGTGGACTTGATATTCATGGTATTGAACTACATGAGGTACAAGAACAAGAATTTATTATTATGAATATGAGTGGCTTTAAAACATGGATTAAGCCAAAAAGACTAATCTATCGAAATTTCTCAGCAGATATTTCGAATAATTACATATACTTGGAAAACCAAACAACACCCAATATTGAAAGTTATTCTCAATCAGAAACGTCTGAATACACTCTTATAAACAATCATTTTTTAACTGATTACAAACATTGGGAGTATAATTTATTCGAAGAACAACCGCTTTCGGAAAATTCATCAAGAATAACCTTTGTTCATAAAGGTAGTTTTTTATTTGTAAAAAATGATAGTTGGTATAATAAAATTAGCGCAACGTACGATGGTCGCCACAGTAAAAAATTTGTATGCTTTGAAGAATTTGATAATTATTTTTGTAGAAATTTCTTGAACTACTCAGAAATTCCTCAAACAAACACATTACCTTTTGAATTTAAATATGAACGATTAAATATTTCCCCCAAAGTAGACTTTTTATATCTAAATATACAAGAAATTCGTACCATTATTGATGGACTAAAATTTGAAAAATCCAATGATGAATTTGGAATAATTCCAAGCTCTGCCATTTTTGAACTTATGTTAAAACAAAACGAATTAGAAGCTAAAAATCAAATATTTTTACAAAATTATAGTATTGAAAAAATTAGAGAGTTTTGGTGCTTATTTAATTTAGGTAAAAAATATGGATGGACAATAGAAATGAGTGCTCAGTTCTATCATCAGTTTTATGAAAACTATGTCTCATATAATTGGGATAAGTTATCAGATAAAATTTCCTCAAGAAGTACAAGTGCACTTATCAACTTTATTAACAAAGCATTAAAAAACCTTAAACACACAGAGTTTTTGCCAGAGTTAATGCCTAATCCCATTCCTTAATTCGATAGTCTGAAATGCCCTCTCCTTTCAGGAGAGGGTTAGGGAGAGGTTATTTTTCCCATCAAAGCGCCCCATGCCCCAACAACATCTCCACCCCACTCACTTTTTTCATGTGTTTTAAACGCTCCTTTTCCCACTTCAACTGCTGCTTTAACTCAGCACAATCCGCATCTATGGCTTTATACACATCACTCATATGCACATGCTCGGCTTTCACCGTCTTCGCTAAATGAAAAGACTCTAAAATCTCACTAATTTGACTTTCAAGCTGCTGACTTTGTGCATCCAAAGCCAGTTGATAAAACTTTACTTGCTCAGGTGTGAGTTCTTTTGAAGTTACACCCTTGTTCTGCTCAAGCTGTAACTGCATTTTCAGCAAATAAAACAAATCCTGCTGTTCATAGGCATGACTTGCTTGCTGAAACAATTCAGTTTTCTGGGCTTTCTTAGTTTCATCTTGCTCACGGTCAGGGTGAATCATCGCGGCAATTTTTAAATACACGGTTTTGAGCGACTGTGCTGCCATTTGCTCGGCTTGCTCACGTTTTTGTTGCAGTCGTTGCTGCTTGGCTTGTTCGCGCGCCTGTTGCTGCTCGGCGGCATATTGCTCAAAGTCCTGCTCTATCTCAAACTCATCTTGTTGGGGAGTTTGCTGATTTTCTAGGCTGACATTCTGCGACTTTTTGCTTTTTTTAGCGTTCGATTGCGCTACAACTTGCTGATAAAACGTATTGATTTTAGCAACCTGAGTTTGCTGCTCAGCAGACAATGATTTGGAATGTTTTAATATTTTGTCCAGACTGGCAATTTTCTCATCGAGTTGCTGTATTTCGGCTTTGGAAAATTCGTGGCTGTGTAGCATGTTCCAAAGCTGCTGCATTTGCTGAAACAACACAGTATGTAGTTCGGCATAGACAGGGAAAAGTTTTTGGCGGGTATGCTGCTGAATCTCGGCTTGTGCATTTTTCCAACGAACAATGCTGATTTTTTGCTGTTCAATTTTGTCGATCAGTCGATTGAGCTTTTTCTGCTGCGGGGAAAATTCAGCTTTTTTCTGTATAGTTACTTTTAGATCAGAAGTCATCGCCAATCAAACTTGCAAAACCAGAACTATAGCAAGATTGCCAAGACAACGCAGTAGTATGACTCATTGTATTGGTTCATATCATTTCTTTATGGACGCTTCAAATGTCCCGATTACGATACCATTTTACGTCGTTTTAAGAGAAGATTTAAAATCCGTGAACACATTAACAATAAAAGTGCAATTCAGCATACCCAGCCATCGCTATACGAAAAAAATCACAAAGAGCATCGCTGCACATAAGATGTTAATCAAGCCTAACATTACGGGTAAATCTGTTCGATAACCAACAATCATTTCCGAAGGGTTTAACGACTTCAAAGCAACTTTATATTGGCGTATTGAAAAAAGGCTGATCACTACTGCCAAGAGGACAATCAATACAGAAAACCATTTGCTTAATGCAACTTTAGGCGAGTTTTGGGTCGATTCAAGCACGTGTATCAGCAAACTTGAGCGCTCCAATAAAAAACCAAACGCAATTAACCCCAAACTGCTTCTATTCCAAGCCAGTAAGGTGCGTTCTAAAGCTAAAAGCACACGTGGATCTTTTAAATCAGACATTTTATCCTTTGTTATATCTATAATTATGACTTATTTCACTTTATTCATTTCTAATATTCTTGTAAAGCGCCGCCGCCCTTTTCGCGAAGCATCTTCAATAAAGCACTATTTTTGTGCTTTTTTTCTGTTTTAGTGCAAAAACTGCTTTATATCGAGTCTTGGCTACTTTTGCATTGTTATCATTAGAATTTCCATCCAATCATTTCTATATTGGTGCAACAGGCATCGCTATACTTGTGCATATTTCCAAATTAGCACTATTTTTAAGCGATCATGATGCAAAATTTCGATATTTTATTTTTATTGCTCGGTGCTGTTCTGGTTCTTGCCATGCACGCTGGCTTTGCATTTCTAGAATTGGGTACAGTTCGACATAAAAATCAGGTCAATGCACTGAGTAAAATCTTGTCTGATTTTGCCATTTCTGCAATTGCTTATTTTTTTGTAGGTTACTACATCGCGTATGGTCAACATTTTTTCCATTCGGGTCAAATACTTGCAGAACAACATGGCTACAACCTAATGCGCTGTTTCTTTCTGCTGACATTTGCCGCTGCCATTCCAGCTATTATTTCAGGTGGGATTGCAGAGCGTGCAAAAATGCGCACACAAGCAATCGCCACTTTATTATTAGTCGGCTTAGTCTATCCATTTTTTGAAGGGCTCATCTGGAACGGCAATCTAGGCTTCCAAAACTGGTTACAACATACTTTTGGTGCGAGTTTTCATGACTTTGCAGGTTCAGTTGTTGTTCATGCCATGGGCGGCTGGATTGCCTTAGCTGCCGTGATTTTACTGGGCGCTCGTTATGGTCGCTACCGCAAAGATGGCGCGATTGCAGCTCACCCACCGTCTTCGATTCCATTTTTAGCACTCGGTTCATGGGTTTTAATGGTTGGCTGGTTTGGCTTTAACGTCATGAGCGCTCAGCGTTTAGATGCCATTTCAGGATTGGTTGCCATCAATTCACTCATGGCAATGGTTGGTGGCACAATTACCGCGAACTATATGGGTAAAAATGACCCGGGCTTCTTGCATAATGGTCCATTGGCAGGATTGGTTGCGATCTGTGCAGGGTCAGACATCGTGCATCCTGTCGGGGCACTATTGATTGGTGGGATTGCGGGAATAGTCTTTGTACAGCTATTTACCTATACCCAAAACAAACTCAGAGTCGATGATGTACTCGGTGTTTGGCCAATGCATGGTGTTTGTGGTGCACTTGGCGGCATTGCTGCAGGTGTTTTTGGGCAAACTGCTCTTGGTGGATTAGGTGGCGTATCTTTTATCGCACAGGTGATCGGTACACTACTGGCGATTGTGATTGCGCTGGCGGGTGGTTTTGGCGTCTATGGTTTACTTAAAGTCACCATGGGAATTCGCTTGACCCAAGAAGATGAATACCGCGGTGCGGATTTATCAATTCATAAAATTTCGGCAAATGCTGAAGAAAGTAAATTCTAAGTGTTTGGCAGGATGAACTTATTTTTAGGTTTATCCTGCCCTTTATTGTCAATCTAAAACAGAATATTTTAAAAGATATTCCTATACTTATTTTGCAAACTGAGCTACATTTTCATTCCAATTTGTTTTCGTATATCACCTAAATCAGGTGTCGTTTTTTGCATGCACAAATATCAAGAGTTCTTAGAGCATACTGCACCCACACAAAGTCAATCGATTCAACCCTATGTGATTGATGGTTTAAAAGTATGGCTCAAGAAGGCATCAAAACGTCATCCTTGGTGGCTCTACTTACCCGTGCAATGGCTTTCCAAATTGCTCAATATACAAATTTTAGCACCTGTGCCGAACTATGGTGGTGCAGATGCCATTCATTGTGAAGCAAAGCGTATTCGCCAACTCGAAAAAATTGGCGTTGCGGTTCCCAAAGTCCTTGCCGAATCCAATGCTGGATTGCTGATTCAAGATATTGCTAATCACGATCAGCAACTGATGCAACTTGATCACGCTCTGGCACGCGAATCTGACTTTAAAAAACGCAAGTCTTTGTTTGAAGTGACAATTCATGCTTTGAAACAGATCCACGCGCAAAATGGTTATTTAAGTGAGGCCTTCGCTCGTAATATTCTGATTGATAGCCAGCAAAATATTTCTTTTATTGACTTTGAAACTGACCCACGTACCATACTTGACCTTGAAATTTGTCAGGCGCGTGACTGGCTCTGCCTACTCTTTTCTACGGCATTTCGCTTCAATGAACAGGAACGCCCTGTGATGGAACAGTTGGTCAAGCAAGCACTCAAAGACCGTCAGGACATTTTATATCAACTCAGTAAAGTTGGGCGTCGTTTTGGATGGCTGAACAGCATCGGTGTAGAAAGAACAGGAAACGATGGTAAGCGCATGAAAATATTTTTGATTTTCTTAAAAAATCTCAACCCAAATTTATCATGAGTTCAGTGTTGGAAGGCGAATAGGCAGCTTGACCAAAACTCTTAAGCCGCCCAATTCTAAACTTTTGTCAAAGCTCAACGTTCCACCTACATGCTGAATCGCTTTTTGTACAATCGATAATCCTAGCCCACTCCCCACTTCCAGATGATGATGTACTCGATAAAATCGTTTGAGTACGTCTTCATACTGCTCTTGTGGAATCCCAGGGCCACTGTCTTCGATACAAATATACGCAACTTGCTGCTGCGGATCTGGATATACAGCAATATTAATCACGCCTTGTGTTGGAGTGTACTTAATGGCGTTATCAATCAGGTTATAAATAATCGAATGCACTGTCGGCTCATAACTTTGCAGAATAACTTCATCATTGCGTTCAAAGCCCAGATCAATGTCTTTTTCCATCGCCAGATTCATCAGCTGTTCGACACAATTTAATGCCACATCGTTTAAGCGAAATTTCTTCGACATTTCCAAAATATTGAGTGAGGCGTCCTGTTTGGCAAGTGCCAGTAACTGACTGACCAAATGTTGAATTCGCGCCAAGCCCTTACTTAAATTCAGCAATGCTGTATTTTCAGGAAAATCACGCAATAGAATTTTGGTTTGCAAATTCAATGCTGTAATCGGGGTGCGCAGTTCATGCGCAGCATCGGCAATAAACTGTTTCTGTTCCTGCTGAGTTTTAGAAATACGGTCAAACAAATAGTTAATTTCATGAATTGCAGGTAACAGTTCTATTGGATACTGTTCTTCCTGAATGTGAGTAAGCTCATTGGAATCGCGCTGTGCCAGTTCACTTTTCAAATCATCCAGTGGTTTCAAACTCCCCCGAATAATCCAGAAAATAATAAACAGCACAAATGGCATAATCAGAATATAAGGCAATACCATACTGCCCGCCAACTCTAACGCCAGAACCTGTCGGGTACGCTCATGCTGACTAACCTGAATTTGAAATTTCGGCGTTGGCAACACATAGGTATACCATGTGCCATTATCCGTTTCATGCTGATAAAAACCCGCCTTGCTAACTCGAGGGACAAGTAGCTGATTTGTTTTAGGTTGATTCACATCATCATACGACCAAATATCCATAAACAGCTCTTGACGCTCATATTCATGGTCAAGATTAAAACTGCTATGGGTACTTTTTAAATTAAATGTCGTCGCACGCGTTGCCAAGAACTGCATTTGGGTATCAAGTATTCGAGTCAGTTCTTTAATCGCAATATGATAAGTCGAAAACATCAAAATACATGCCATCACCACGCTCAGCAGCGATGTGAGAACAACCAGTTTTGACCCTAAAGACTTAGCTTTTTGCATTCTTGTATTTGAACTCAGTTATGCCCTAAACGGTAGCCCAAGCCACGGATCGTACGAATAAAATCTTTCCCGAGTTTGGCACGCAAATGGTGAATATAAACCTCAATGGTATTGCTAGAGACTTCACTATCAAAGTCATACAGCTTATCTTCCAAATTAGACTTGGAAAAGATCTTATTTGGATGGGTCATGAGTGGGGTTAAAATTGCCCATTCACGATTCGATAATTCAATGATTTGCCCATTGAGCTTGGCAATGTGCTGCTCGAGATCGAGCACCAAATCACCATTAATCAACACTTTATCATTGGTGTTTGTTTTTACACCAATACCCGCACGGCGCAATAACGCCTGAATACGCGCAAATAGCTCCTCAAATTCATAGGGCTTCACCAAATAATCGTCTGCACCTTGATTCAAACCATCCACACGATTTTCTAACTGATCCCGTGCCGAGATAATCAAAACTGGAATTTGTGTACGTTGGCGAATCTGCTTGAGAACCTGCATGCCATCCATCATCGGCAAGCCAAGATCAAGCAACACGATATCAAACGCTTGCTTAGACAATTCTGTCAGACCATCAACACCATTATTGACCCATTCAACATCAAAACCATGATATTTCAACAGGGTAATGGTGGACTCTGCGATCATAAAATCATCTTCAATTATTAAGATCTTCGACATTCGATGCACTCTAATTACAATTTACAGGTTGGCACACGACACCAACATATTTAATTCGGGGTGGATGACATAGCTGTCAATATCCAGCGACTTCAACAAAGTGGGAAGCATATGATCATGCTCACTTTTTGTTGCCGCTGTTATCACAAGCACACGACGTTGTTTCTGTGCCACTCTAGAAAAACCACATCATCCCGAAAATATGAATTTGCAGGAATGGCTCTAAAGTATATCGCGCACCATGCATATACAAACATTTTCAGCTGTGGCTCACTATAGTTCGATAATACCAAAAACCTGTTTGATACTTATCGCGATTAACGACAACATCAATCACTTCAAATATGATGAATATAAACAATACTATTATCATCACTATTGAGCAATTTTTCTCATTCACACTTCTACATCACCAGAATATTGCAATTTGAACTTATGTTGGGCAATCACTTCAATATGACTTGAAGCTCTATCTATATCTAATCGTTTGCATCCTGCGCCAAACCCGTTATTCAGAATAGAGGCTTAACTTCCGAGACTCACAAAACAATAAGTAAAGTGAAGATCATTTCAATCAACCACACTGCCTGCAATAATCAAGCCGATTACAATCCTTGTCTTTCTCCAGTCGACATCAAGTCTTTTTTCTTAATACATCATCGAAAATTATACCTATAGGTATAATCATCATAAAACTGAGTCACAGCAAATATATCCAAGAATAAGACAGTCGAGCATTTTCTATTCTACTATCCTAAAAATTTTTACTCCCTGCGGAATAATCAATCCTTAAAACGCAAACCAGCACGACTTCAAGCAGTTTAAGCTGATTGGCGAGAATTTGGCTTTAAACTGACCTGCAAATCAGCTTAGTTATTCTTCCGTATGGAAATTGCAATGTATAAGGACTAACTTAAAAAACACTTAAACAATAACTGTTAACATCTACCCTCGCTAAAGCAACAGAACTCTTCTTGTAAAATCTACACTCTCAGAAAAATATCTTTTCATCAAAATACTATCGCGCTGTGTTGATATTTCCATCGTGGAATGTAATAAATACGATACATCGTCATGTTCTTCTTCTAAAATCTGCTCTGCATTTGGAACTAGGCTATTAATTATTTTCAGCAGCATAAATACCAGTGAATGATATAAGTTTCATTAACTCCTTCGCCGCACGATCTCGTATTTCCACTAGAACACTGTTATTTATACCCAAAATATATATTCAAAACGGGTTTTACATTTTGATTGATAGCAGTTGCTTGGCACATAAATCAGTTAACAATAAATCAATACTGTATGATTCATCCACTGAGAACACTCGAATACAATGGGGCTTTTAAAATTAATTCAATTTTTGATTTTTATTCTTACTTCGAATATTTTCACACTTAAAATAGATCTGGTCTTTATTATCCAATACCTAGAAATGCAGGATCTAAAACCATGATTAAAACTATGCATAATTTTTTTGAATTTTAAAATACAAATTGTAGAGTTTCAGGGTAAAAGCAATCATGTAACCTAAAGTGACCATTTCAAACCTTGTGAATAGTCTAAAAAATCAAGTTACGTTCTGATTGGAAAATAGATTATGAGGTAATGCTGTATGCCCAACTCGCTATTTTTCTTCAAGTTATAGCGTATATAAGACCATAAGTTCAGTCACAAGAAATATATCCTTCAAACCAAGACCAGTCACTTATACCTTTGAGGCTAAACCAATAAATTTATGCACCCGAAAATAAAAAACCGCAGCCTTTCGGCTACGGTTTTAAAGCGTTACATCGTGTTCGTTAAATTAGAAGTTATAACGAGCCATCAAGCCTACACGAGAGTAATCACCCTTGTTGTCTACAAGCGCAGTTTTGCTTGCAAAAGTTTCACGTTGACCATAAGTGTATTCAACACCCAAATCTACGTCTTTAACAGGTGAGTAGAAGCTGTTAACAATAATGTTATACAAGTTCTTGTTCAAAGTTTGAGAAGCAGTTGTTTTTGCGTAGTTTGCATAAGTATTATCATTCTTATACCAGATTGCGCCAGCTGCTACAGTTGAACGGAATTTTGGTGACCATTTATGCGAGTAACCAAGCAAACCAGAATCGAACTCAGCTTCACCAATATAAAGATCTGTACCAACACGAGAAGCAACATATGCATCATTTTGGAAGAACATATAGCGGTTATCACCTTTTACGTGATAATAGTTCGCAAATACAGTATCGTTTGGTGTAAAGCTATATTTACCACCTACACCAACACCCCAACCCAACTTGGTTTCGTCAATGTTATAACCAGCATTAGTTGCTGCTGTTGCAGCAGAAATACGATTTTCATGCAACATACCATGAACTTGCAACAAACCTTTTTTATCAGCAGTAGCAATGTCATAACGTGCAGTTAACGCAGGTAAACGGTTACCGCCTGAAGATGTAGTAGTTGTTCCTGAAGCAAGTGCAGTACCAGCAGTACTTAACTTATCAACATCACCACCTTCCAACGCAACTAACACTTTTTGGTTAGCAGTGATTGGTTGAGTATAACGTACTTGAACATTACGTTTTGTACCACCACCCATTGCACCATTGTAGTCAACAGTTTCAGGCATAGTATCAACATTGACAAATGGAGATGTAGTTTGACCGACTAACCATTTACCCAAAGAAAGGTAAGCATGACGCACACGGAATGAACCATCGCCATTTGTGCTGCTGCTGCCCATAAAGTCAGCTTCGAGTTTACCAGTTAAGTCGCCATATTGTGTTGGACGAACAACATCAACTCCAAGACGTGAAGTTGCAGCAGTCACGTTCAGGTTATTTCGAGTACCATTTGCAGAATTTAAAGGTACTTTGTTGGTATTGTTGGTAATACTTGTAGTATCAGAGTTTCCACCTTTAGTGTCATAAGTGCTGTCTGCACGAACGCTACCATAAACTCTAAGCTGAGTTTGACCATCTGCAAGTGTGATCCAACCTGGTTTAGTGCTTGATGCTGTTGGTGCAACTGGCGCTGGTTTAGCTGCAGCAATTTGAGCTTGTTGTTGCAATTGAACTGCTTGTTGCTGTTGTTGGCTAGAAAGGCTTTGAACCATTTGCTGAAGTTCTGCAACTTGTGCTTTTAAGTCAGCAACTTGTTGTGTTGTTGTTGCTGCTTGAGCAGAACCCATTGCGCCCCACGCTAAAGCTGCGCTTACTGAAAGTGCTAATGTTTTTACCTTAACCACAGTATTCTCCATCCAATAAAAAACTTGTTGTTTTGAAAAGTATCGCTACTATTCCAAACTAAAGTAACAAAATTATGACAATCCCTTAATAAATTTAATCTTCCTTGCTTATTCAATATATTTCTATACAGCTTAAGTCGTAGAATTACACAAAAAATAACTTTAAATACTTTTTTTTCCAATACTCTGATCAAAAGAAAAATGTAATTTTTTAATTTTTTGTACATTTTTTAAACACTTACTCGTAATTAAAATCTTACCCCTGATTAATAAATGACAAATCCATCTAAAAAATCAATAATCATATTCTCGATACAACTCTACATATCACACTAAAACACTGCAAAAAAAGTAACAGCTACGCCTATGATTGAGAAAAATCATGACTAAAATGCATAAGGTGAAACTCTCTCAAGCTCCCCTGTCGTTAAAAATGCGCAAGTGAACGATTATTTTTCAACCGATCTACTACATATACCAAATGCTACGTGTAGTGGGATTAAAGGTAAAATTTACAATTTGTAAAACCATGATGGGCACATCAGTTTACAATGCGTTCTTGTCAAAATGGCATTCAACGATCAATATGCAAGCCAAAAATTTTCCGAATCTACCGCCCCAATTACCTGCACGTGGTACAGCACATAGTCGTGCTTGGTTTCGCCAATTGTTATTTTTACAAGGCTGGAGTTTTGAAGGAGAAATTCCTGACCTGCCCAAAGGGGTTGCGATTCTCATGCCGCATACCTCAAATTATGATGCTTGGTATGCTCTGATCGGGATTTTGGGTTTAGGGGTTAAAATATCAGTTTTAGGCAAGGCATCATTATTTAAAACACCGCTCAAACCATTACTTGAGCAAGTTGATGTCATTCCTATTCAGCGTAACAGCAAGAGTGGTTTTACTGAACAAGCTATTCAGATTATGCAATCCAGAGAAAAAATCTGGATTGGTCTGGCACCTGAAGGCACGCGTAAACACGCCCAAGACCTTAAAACTGGGTTTTACCGTATTGCTACAGGTGCAAATGTGCCGATTGTTATGTTTGCACTTGATTATCAAAAGAAAGTTTTACGCTGTTTGGGTGCGCTGCAACCAAGTGGTGACTACGAGCAGGATTTAGACAAAATATTAACTCACTACCAAGGGCAATTTTATCCAAAACGCCTTGAATGGCTGTCTGAACCCTTACGCAAACTTTTGTAAAAATACTGGTCAATATCTAAAAAATTTGCTGATATAAGCGCTCCCATTTTTTCATGCACATAACATTTGATTATATGATACTTAAAATAACACGCTGGTCCTGCATTGCCTTACTGGGTGCAGGACTACTGGGATGTGACACAACAGGTTCTAAAAAAACACTTCCAACACTTAAACCACGCGAACCCGTTATTGCAATTGCCCTAGGCGGTGGTGGAGCCAAGGGTTTTTCACATATTGGCGTGATTAAAGTACTCGAATCACACGGGATTAGACCCAAAATTGTCACAGGAACCAGTGCAGGCAGTTTTGTAGGTAGCCTATATGCCAGCGGCAAAACACCTTATCAATTACAACAACTGGCTTTTCAGCTCAAAGAGTCTGACTTACGTGATCTGACCTTTAACCGCCAAGGCGTGGTACTGGGACAAAAACTACAAGATTACGTTAATGCCAATGCTGGCAATAAGCCCATCCAGCAATTCCCGATCCGTTTTGCAGCCGTGGCAACACGTCTGGACAATGGCAAAAAAACCGAGTTTATTCGGGGCAATGTCGGTCAGGCTGTTCGCGCCTCTTGTAGTATTCCCAACGTATTTGTACCCGCAACCATTGCAGGCGTGAAATATGTCGACGGCGGATTAGTCAGCCCTATTCCCGTCAGTACCGCAAAAAGCATGGGCGCAGATATTGTGATTGCAGTTGATATTTCTGCACGCCCAAGTAAAACTGGTGCAGGTAACATGTTTGGCCTACTTGATCAAACCATTAACATTATGGGTCAACAAAGCATTCAACAGGAATTACAACAAGCGACTGTGGTGATTCAGCCTAAAGTCGGCAATTTGGGTGTGCTTGATTTGAGCTCCAGCCAAAATGCGATTTTAGAAGGCGAACAAGCGGCACAAGCGAAGATTCCTGCCATAGAAGCAGCAATTGCCAACTTTAAAAAATCACCTGCCGCTCTAAGGCCTGCTCCGCACCCGCGTTTCTAAAAACACCCAATAAACATATTTTTTAGCAATATCATCTGCTACATTAGTGAGTAACTAATGTGATTTTTGCACATAAAACCAATAAATAGAGACAACTTATGCAGATTGTGTTGGAACCTTGGCACTGGTTTGTTTTGGGCATTGGCTTGATGCTGATTGAACTGGTTATACCCACTTTTGCAGCGATTTGGTTTGGTCTCGCTGCGATCATGGTCAGTATTTTATATTGGATTTTTCCATGGATGGGCTTTGCTACCCAAGTCGTGACATGGACCATTTTATCAATTTTATGCACCATACTCTGGTTTAAATTTATTAAACCGTTATCGATTGATAAAACCAAGGCTGGCCTACCCCGTGAGGCGACCATTGGGCAAATTGGCATGGTCATTCAGACTGGACTTAATCATGAGCAAATCAAAGTCCGGTTTTCTTTACCAATACTCGGTGCAGATGAATGGGTATGCCGCACTGCATCCAGTGTACAGGTTGGTGATCGCGTGATTGTGACTGATATTTTAGGCAATGACCTGCTGGTACAACGCTATTCTTCAAATCCTTCTTCTCCACAACAAGGAAAATAATAATGAGCGCAAGTATTATTGTTTTAGCACTTCTTGCTTTTGTTGCAGTCACTATTTTTAAAGGTGTACGTATTGTTCCACAAGGCAACAAATGGATCGTGCAACGTTTAGGTAAATACCATACGACTCTTGGGCCAGGTTTAAGTATTATTATTCCGTATATTGATGATATTGCTTATAAAGTCACAACCAAAGATATTGTTCTCAACATTCCTTCTCAAGAAGTTATTACCCGTGACAATGCCGTTTTATTGATGAATGCTGTGGCATACATTAACCTGACCACGCCTGAAAAAGCAGTCTATGGTATTGAAAATTTTAATATCGCAATTCAAAACTTGGTGCAAACTTCCTTGCGTTCAATTGTTGGTGAAATGGATCTGGACGATGCCTTGTCGTCACGTGATCATATTAAAGCCAAGTTGAAAGCTGCAATTTCCGATGATATTGCCGACTGGGGCATTACCTTAAAAACGGTAGAAATTCAGGATATTCAACCATCTACGACGATGCAGGCTGCTATGGAAGCACAAGCTGCGGCAGAACGTCAGCGCCGTGCAACCGTCACCAAAGCCGATGGTGAAAAACAGGCTGCTATTTTAGAGGCGGATGGACGTTTAGAAGCGTCACGCCGTGATGCCGAAGCGCAAGTGGTTTTGGCAGAGGCTTCGCAAAAAGCGATTGCCATGGTGAGTTCAGCAATCGGCGATCAGGAAATTCCTGTATCTTATTTACTTGGTGAACAGTACATTAAAGCCATGCAGGATATGGCAAAATCCAACAATGCAAAAACTGTGGTACTACCAGCCGATGTGCTCAATACCATTCGTGGCATTATGGGACGTAATTTAAAGTAATTGATTTAAAAATAAAAAAAGCGGCTAAGCCGCTTTTTTTAATGTTGCCGCGCCAGTAAAAACTGGGTAATCGCATGCAATTGCTGTGCATCTTCCCCAAAATAACTCAAAGCTTGTAATGCCTGATCATGCAATTGCTGTGCATACGCTTGTGCGGCATCTAAACCTAAAAGCGCAGGATACGTTGATTTTTCAACTTCTAGATCTTTACCCGCCGTTTTACCCAAGACTTCAGTTTCAGCCGTGACATCTAAAATATCATCCTGTACCTGAAATGCCAGACCAATTGACTGTCCAAACTGACGTAACTGTGGAATAGCAGGATCTGTACCTTTAAAAATCGTCACCGCCGCCATCATGATTGCAGCCTGAATCAATGCACCTGTTTTGTTACGGTGAATATTTTCCAAGGCTTCTTGATTCACTTTTTTGCCTTCGGCTTGTAAATCAAGTACCTGACCGCAAACCATTTTCGAGCTAGCTGTTGCTAAAATCTGCATTTGCTTTAACACAATACCAGACTCAATCGCTACACCTGTATCAAACAAACGGCTGCCCAGCACTTCATATGCCATTGACTGCAACACATCACCTGCCAGTAAAGCCGTATCTTCCCCAAATGCAACATGGCACGTCGGTTGTCCACGGCGCAAAGAATCATTGTCCATACACGGCAAATCATCATGTGCCAACGAGTAACAATGGATCAATTCAACTGCAACTGCCGCACGACGTACTGCTGCCACATGCCTATGTGGTTGTAATGCCGCAGTTGCATAACAGAGTGCAGGTCGTACACGCTTCCCCCCCAACATCACAGCATGATATACCGCACCTTTTAAAGGCTCAGGCAGTGCAAAAGCATCTAATGCTTGTGTTAAATCCTGTTGAATTTGTTGCTGTGCAGATTTTAAAACGTCTGCAGATATTGATGCGATTATTGACACATCTGCCTCGAATATATTGAAATTACGCTTTTTTAACAAATTCTGATTTAAGCTTCATTGCGCCAATACCATTGATTTTACAGTCGATATTGTGACCATCACTCGCATCAGCAAGCAAACGGATGCCTTTCACTTTGGTACCCACTTTAACGACTAATGATGAGCCTTTGACTTTTAGATCTTTAATTACAGTGACGCTGTCACCATCTTGCAAGACTTGACCATGTGCATCGACAACTTGCTCAGCTTGTTCAGTGGCTACCTCGCCTTCTTTCCATTCATAAGAACATTCTGGGCAAATCAATAATTCACCATCGGCATAGGTATATTCAGATTGGCACTTTGGACAAGCAGGAATTGTCATATTAATCATCTCAAAATAAAAAGCATTATCACCTGATTGTTGTTTTTTTTCAAAAATATCTGAACGATCTCAGCAAAATACATCAGCCCGATTGAAAATCGAATAATTTTTAATCAAAAAATATTTATTATTTTCAAAAAGTTATCATACAAAAGTTGCACATCAACCAGTCATTCATAAGGCTAGGCTAAATTATAGCAATCTATTACAATACACAATCTTGTGGATTTACTGAGCATACCATTTTGAGTAACGAGTCATCGAAATTACAGCGTGGCTTAAAAAACAGACATATCCAACTGATTGCAATGGGTGGTGCAATTGGTACGGGTCTGTTTCTAGGTTCCGCACAAGTCATCCAATCTGCTGGGCCATCGATTATTTTAGGCTATGCAATTGGTGGTTTAATTGCATTTTTAATTATGCGTCAACTCGGGGAAATGATTGTTCATGAACCAACGACAGGTTCATTCAGTCATTTTGCGTATAAGTATTGGGGAAATTTTCCAGGGTTTTTAACAGGCTGGAATTACTGGATTTTATATATTTTAGTGGCAATGTCTGAATTAACGGCCGTTGCAAAATATATTAACTACTGGTGGCCATTTATTCCTGCGTGGGTGTCTGTGCTTTTCTTCTTTATTGTCATTACCTTAGTCAACTTAGGCAATGTCAAATTCTATGGCGAATCTGAGTTCTGGCTTGCAATTATTAAAGTTACAGCCGTAATTGCCATGATTATTTTCGGAATTGTATTATTAGTCACGGCTGACCCAAGCTCAGGTTCAACGATTACCAATCTATGGACACATGGTGGTTTCTTCCCGAAAGGCTTTAGTGGTCTATTTTACATGCTTGCCTTTATCATGTTTGCCTTCGGTGGAATTGAACTGATCGGTATGGCAGCGGCAGAAGCTGAGCAACCAGAAAAAACCATTCCGAAAGCGATTAATCAGGTGGTTTTTCGTGTTCTGATTTTCTATGTCGGTTCGCTCACGATTTTATTATCACTTGTGCCTTGGGACAAACTACAACTCGGTGGTTTAGATAAAAGCCCATTCGTAATGATTTTCAGTCAGTTAGGTATTGGCTGGGCTGCGAGTATTCTGAACTTCATTATTTTAACAGCGGCACTCTCTGTATATAATAGTGGAATGTATGCCAACAGCCGTATGTTGTTTGGTTTGGCAGAACAAGGCAATGCACCAAAAGTGTTCCTGAAAGTCAATAAACAAGGCACACCAATTCCTGCGGTGTTATTTTCAGCGCTACTGATTTTTGCCTGTGTATTATTGAACTACTTTGTCCCTGAAGGTGCTTTAGGTCATCTCATGTATATTGTCGTTGGGGCTTTGGTTCTGAACTGGGCAATGATTGCACTGACCCATTTGAACTTTAAAAAGGCAATGATTAGCGAAGGAATTAAAACTAAATATCCTTCATTGCTATACCCGATCACCAACTATATTGTTTTAGTTTTTATTGTGGTTGTGCTTTACATCATGTGGATGCAAGGCTTTAAAGAGTCTGTGATCATGATTCCAATTTGGATTGCACTGATGTTTATGCTCTTTAAAATGCTTGCTGCTAAAAAATCTTAAGGAGAATGGGTTAGAGATCATATTATCTGATCAAAACCTGATTTTCTGAGTATTTTTAAAAAGTTATTGCCCCGCAATAACTTTTTTTTTATGAATGTTTGAGGTAGAGTAACGCCTAAGCTGCGGTCTTAGCTTAACTGGATAGAGCAGTTGCCTCCTAAGCGACCGACGTGGGTTCGAGTCCCGCAGACCGCACCAATTTATAGTTTATTTTTAGCTTTTAGAGTCCAAACAAGATCTTAATTAAAAATAAAATCAGCAACTTAAATAAAAACACTATCTATCCAAGTATAAAATATCCTATTGGAATTTAGATTTTTTTGCGGTATTTTTTACGGTAAGACTACTGATCGCAAAAAGCTATACCGCAAAAATGCCAAAAATCGTCATTCCACTTACAGATACAAAGATTAAGACCCTCAAAGCTGATCCTGCAAAAGTTCAGAAATTAGCTGACGGTCATGGTCTATTCCTAATTATTTCTAAAACTGGTGAAAAAACTTGGCGGTTTGATTATTCACGCCCCTATAGTAAAAAAAGAAATTCCTTAAGCTTTGGCTCCTACCCTACAGTTACATTGGCTGAAGCACGAAGTCGACGTGAAGATGCTCGTACCTTACTTGCCCAAAATATTGATCCTTATTCTGAGAAAGTTAGAATTGAGAATGAGATTTTAAGTGCAAATAAGAATATCTTCTCAGAAATTGCAGCAGAATGGTTTGCCAAACAAGATTTTGCTGAATCCACAGTAAAGGGACAACAACGACTATTGGAAGTGATTAACCAACATATTGGGAAAATGCCCGTTCATGAGATTAAGCCAATGGATGTGCTCAAGGTTTGTCAGCTTTATGAAAAAGAAGGAAAGCTAGAAACTGCCAAGAAAGTTAAAGTGAAATGCGGTCAAATTCTACGTTACGCCGTATCCATTGGTTTATGTGAACGTGATCCAACTCAAGATTTACGAGGTGCTCTTAAAACACCCCGTGCGAAGCATATGGCAGCTCTGGTTGAACCGAAAGACTTTGCCTTACTTCTGCAAGATATTGATCACTATGAGGGCTCAGCAATTACACGCTATGCATTAAGAATTGCGCCGTTAGTGTTTGTACGACCGGGAGAGCTACGCCATGCCAAATGGCAAGATATTGATCTTGAAAAGGGTTTATGGTGCTATACCCCACCCAAAACAAAATTAAAGACAGGCGTACAACATATTGTTCCGCTATCTACGCAAGTAATTCATTTACTTTCTGAACTCTCTCAAATTACTCGGCATAAAAGTGAATATGTTTTTCCAGCAACAACATCCAACCTAAAACCAATGTCTGAGAACACGATTAATCAGGCTTTACGTCGCTTAGGCTATACCAGTGAACAAGCCTGTGGACATGGCTTTCGTGCTTCTGCACGTACAATTTTAGAAGAGGTTTTAGACTTTCCAATTGAACTGATTGAGCAGCAGCTTGCCCATCAGGTTAAAGACATGCATGGTCGCGCCTATAACCGTACCAAGCACTTAGAAAAGCGAAAGGTAATGATGCAAACATGGGCAGATTACTGTGATGAGCTAAAAAGCTCATCACAGTAATTGATATATGCTTAAAATTAAGATTCAGTTATGATTTACTTTAGATTTTTATAGTATTGCAGCAGAGCTATGTTTGAAGATATTGATATTTTAAAACAAAAATTGGATCAACATCGTCCTCTAGCCCCTTCTATTGTCAAAAATTTGCAGGAAGATCTAATCTTACGTTGGACATATCACTCTAATGCTATTGAAGGCAATACACTGACTTTGCTTGAGACTAAAGTTGTTCTAGAAGGTATTACTGTTGGTGGCAAAGCTCTACGTGAGCACTTTGAAGCCATCAATCATCGTGATGCAATTTACTACGTGGAAGATATCATCCGTAAAGATGAACCTTTTTCAGAGTGGCAAATTAGAAACATTCATCAACTCATTTTAAAAAATATTGATGATGACAATGCTGGGCGTTATAGACAGCAGAATGTGTTGATTTCAGGCGCAACATCAAATCCTCCTGACTATACTCTACTGAATGACAAAATGGCTCAGTTTGTAGACTGGTATAACGCTGAAGCCAATCAGCTACATCCAATTGAACGTGCTGCTAAAGTACATGCTGACTTTGTGGGAATCCATCCTTTCATTGATGGTAATGGACGTACTTCTCGGCTACTTATGAACTTAGAGCTAATGAAAGCAGGCTACCCACCATGCGTGATTACTGTTGAGAATCGCCTTGCCTACTATGAAGCACTAGATCAATGGATGGCTTTTGGTCAAACGGAAAAGTTCGTTCAATTGGTTGCAAATGCGGTACTAGAAGGTTTTAAGCCTTATCAGGTGGTTTTGGGGATTTAACAAAGATAAACTCCAAATTACCCATCTCACTGTATTTAGCAGCTCATTATTATTAGTTTATTTATCAATTTTTCAAAGCATTGTATTATATTCACAATAATTACAACCTATCACAATCATGCTTCTAAGAAACGAAAACTTTTATCATATTGAATACCTAGGTGAAAAAGGCATTACACAGAGATGCTTAGTTAGTCTCGGCAATTTGATTCAAACCAATCCCAACCTTACCTATGCCTTATTACTGACTAACAATCAAAGTCATGCATTAATTATTAAAGATATTTTTGAATCTTATTTTGTTATACGTTCAGGTTTTGCATCTGGTTACTCAGGCGAAGGAGCCAAAGGCTTAGCTACAGCTCTCAGCCTTTTAGAAAAACATCAAATTGAAACTGAAGAAATCTTAGTTAGTTCAAAAATCCTCAATAAATTAAACCATTCTTCACTTAGTGATGTAAATATTGACTCATTATTTAGTCAAGAAATTATTCGCCCAATACGTCTACACGACTATATTTATCCCTTCAGAACGGAAGTGTCAGAAGTTTATAATCCTAAACGCTACTATCCTCTCGAACTACCGTACTCAATCATTGATGACAGAATTTTTGATCTTGCTTTACTCTTTAAACAAGATCCAGACTCTGCTCTTCTAAAAGCTTATAAACGGCTAGAAGATATAGTGAGAACAAGAACTGGAATCAATGTGAATAGTAGTAGATTATTCTCTCAAGCACTACTTCCACCTAAAGGGTGTCTTACTTGGGATTTACCAGATAATTCAGAAATTGATGGTCGAGCCAATTTATTTATAAATACCTATAAAGCTTTTAGGAATGCACGCGCTCATCGAGAAAAAGATGAAAATTTTATTCACCAATATCGGGAGTTTTTACTAATTAACGAATTATATTTACTTGAAAGTGAAGCTATTCCCCTTAAAACAGAACAATAATTCTAAAGTCCGAGTTCAACTTCCAAAGCTTTATAAGTATACTTTGTTAAAATATAGATACTTATAAAGGGTAAACATGTCTCCAGAAGATAAAGCTCGGGTTATCATTGATCAAAAACTAGAATCTTCTGGCTGGCTTGTTGTCGATAAAAAAGATTTTAACCCTAGTGCAGCTTTAGGTATTGCTGTCCGTGAATTTCAAACCCAAACTGGTCCCGCCGATTACATTCTCTTTGTGAATCGCACTCCTGTCGGTGTGATAGAAGCGAAGCGTGATGAAGAAGGTGAAAATATCACCACACACGAACGCCAAACTAAAAGGTATGCAACATCGGGCTTTAAATCAAAGAAACCATATGATGACCTTCCCTTCCTTTTCCAAGCAACATCAAAAATTACTCGCTTTACAGATAGACGAGATCCTGAACCTCGCTCACGTGAACTTTTTTGGTTTTATAAACCTGAGTTTTTAAATGAGTTATTTAAAAAAGAGAAGACTTTACGCCAACGGCTTCTAGAGATGCCATCTTTGAATATTGACAACCTAAGGGAATGTCAAATCGATGCAATTACAGGACTCGAAAAGTCATTAGCTGTACAGCAACCTCGTTCACTCATTCATATGGCAACAGGTGCTGGCAAAACGTTCACGGCTATTTCCTCTGTCTATCGCCTGCTTAAATTTGCAAAAGCCAAACGTATTTTATTCTTAGTTGATACCCGAAACTTAGGTAAACAGGCTCATCAAGAATTTATGGCATTCACACCACCTGATGATAAGCGTAAATTCACTGAGCTCTATAATGTTCAACGTCTAATGTCTTCTACATTAGACACTAAAGCTGATGTATGCATTTCTACCATTCAACGCATGTACTCGATTTTGTCGGGTGAGAAGTTAGATGAGCAAGATGAAGACATAAATCTAAATGAACTGAATACAATAGAAGAAAATGCTCGCTTATCTAAAAAGCATATTCAGTACAACCCTAATGTACCTCTCGAATCATTTGATTTCATTATTATCGATGAGTGTCATCGCAGTATTTATAATTTATGGAAACAGGTCCTCGACTACTTTGATGCTTTTCTTATTGGCCTCAGTGCAACACCTGATAAACGTACCTACGGCTTCTTTAATGAAAATATTGTCGCTCAATATAGTTATGAGCAATCTGTGATCGATGGTGTCAATGTCGGCTATGACATTTATGAAATCGAAACCAAAATTACCAAGAAGGGTCAAACGATTCGAGCAAAGCAATTCATTGATCGCCGTAGTCGCCAAACACGTGCAAAACGTTTAGTCGAGGCTGATCAAGATATTGTTTATACACATAAAGACCTCGATAAGGATGTGGTAAACCCAAGTCAAATTCGTAACATTATTCGTGAAATGAAGCGAGCTGTTTGCCAAGAAATTTTCCCAGATCGTCAGGAAGTCCCTAAAACGTTAATCTTTGCCAAGTCAGATAGTCATGCAGATGACATTATTAATATCGTTCGTGAAGAGTATGGTAAAGGCAATGAGTTTTGTGAAAAAGTAACCTATAGCGCCAAAGATCCTGATGGTGTACTCAGCGATTTCCGTAACGAATATAACCCTCGTATTGCAGTGACTGTGGACATGATTGCCACGGGAACTGATGTAAAACCTTTAGAAGTTTTACTCTTTATGCGGGATGTTCGTTCTAAAGGCTATTACGAACAGATGAAAGGTCGTGGTGTTCGTAGTTTAGACGAAGATGGCTTAAAGAAAGTCTCACAAAGTGCTAGCGGAGCCAAAACTCGATTTGTGATCATCGATGCTGTGGGTGTAGAAAAATCACAAAAGACCGAGAGTCGCCAATTAGAGCGTAAACCAACCACAACCTTAAAGCAGCTTATGGATGGCATCATTATTGGTGATGTTGACGAAGATACAGCGCTGAGCTTAGCAAACCGACTCATTCGCCTGAATAAAAATTTAGACGCTGAAACTCAATCTAAAATTAGCCAAATCACAGACGGTAAAAGCCTAAAACAGATTACTGAATCGATTTTGAATGCGGTTGATCCTGATACGATTAATCAAGCCATTATCACTGATGCTACGTCCCAAGGTCTTGTTGTTGATGAAGATTCAATTGCAGAACAGCAATATTTAGACAAGATGAGTGAACTACTTGAGCAAGCTTACCGTGTATTTGATGATCCTGAACTTAGAAATTTACTGATAGAAAAGAAAGATGCTGAACAAATCATCGACACCGTAAATATTGATCAAGTCATTCATCGTGGTTTCTCTGCCAATGTCGAACAAAAAGCTCAGGAAGATATTGAGAAGTTTGAAGCATATTTAAAAGAACATCGTGAAGAAATTGAAGCCTTAAGTTTCTTTTATGATCAACCCTATCAACGCCGTGAACTGACTTTAAGCATGATTCAAGAGCTTCATGATAAACTCAGCCGTCCTCCGCTATTGCTTACAACTGAACGTCTTTGGTCTGCTTATGAAAGAGTGAAAGGCAGTCAAGTTAAAGGGGTAAATACTCAGCGTAAATTAACTGACTTATTGTCGTTAGTTCGTTTTGCTACTGGCTTAGATCAAGAGCTTTCACCTTTTAACGAAGACGTCGATAAACGATTTAAAAAGTGGGTCTTCAGACATAATGCTCAGAATGCAACGGCATTTACTGAAGAGCAAATGACTTGGTTGCGTTTGATGAAAGATCATATTGCAAATAGCTGTCAACTGACACCGAATGATTTTAAGTTAGGTTCATTGGCGAGTCATGGTGGGGCATTTAAAGCGGCAGAAGTTTTTGGTCGAGAAAAACTTATGCCATTAATGAAAGAATTAAATGAAGAGTTAGTGGCATGAGCAAAAGTTTACCTAAAGGTTGGTGTTGGGCAACAATTAACGATACAGGAACATATATTAATGGTTTTGCATTTAAACCATCTCATCGCACTGACTCTGGACGACCTATTATTCGTATCCAAAACTTAACAGATCCAAGTAAGCCCTTCAACTATACAGAATTAGAACTTCCTGACGATTACAAAGTTATCACAAACGATATTTTAGTAAGTTGGTCTGCAACCTTAGATGTTTTTTTATGGCATGGTCCAGATGCACTACTAAATCAACATATTTTTAAAGTTGTTCCTAATGAATCTTTAGTAGATAAGACTTTCTTGAGATACTCTTTAAAAAAATCTATTGAGGAATTATTAAATACGGAACATCTTCATGGAAGTACCATGAAGCATATTAATAGAGGCCCCTTTCTAGCACATCAAATTCCATTACCCCCTTTGAATGAGCAAATCCGTATCGCTGATAAAATCGATGAATTATTTAGCGAACTCGATAATGGTATTGAAGAACTTGAAACAGCTCAGAAAAAATTAGAACTTTATCGTCAGTCATTATTAAAATCAGCTGTTGATGGTGAACTCAGTAAAGAATGGCGTGAAACTCAAGCCGAAGTTTCTGAAACTGGCGAACAGCTATTAGCACGTATTTTAAAAGAGCGCCGTGAACGCTGGGAACAAGAGAAACTTAAAGAATTTGCAGAAAAAGGGAAAAATCCTCCTAAAGATTGGCAGGAAAAATATCCTGAGCCTGTTCAACCTGATACCGAAAATCTGCCTGAATTGCCTGAAGGTTGGGTGTGGTCAACTATCGACCAACTAACAATAGAACAGCGCTACGGCTCTTCTGCTAAAACCAATGATGATCAAAATGGAATTCCTGTTCTTAGAATGGGTAATATTCAAAATGGTGATATTGATTTTAATAATCTCAAATATTTACCTAAGACTCACGATGAATTTCCAGCTTTATTCCTTGAAAAAGGCGATCTTCTTTTTAATCGAACAAACAGTAGAGAATTAGTTGGTAAGACTGCAATATATAATGGTGAGCATACCCGTTGTTCTTATGCATCATACTTAATCAAAGTGAAATTTCATTCTGATTTTAATTCAAATCTTGCAGCTTATTATATTAATTCAGTTTTTGGGAAAATTTGGATCAATGATGTTGCTGTCCAACAAACAGGACAAGCTAATGTTAATGGTACTAAGCTCAGTCAATTATGTATTCCTTTAATGAATCAAGCAGAGCAAAGCTATATTGTTGAAAGATTCAACGAATTAAAAGATGCCTGTGAATGCTCTTTTATACAGATTGGAAATAATATTAAGCTTCTAACTATGCAAAAGCAAAATATTCTAAAAGATGCATTCACTGGTGTTTTAGTTCATCAAGATCCAAATGATGAACCAGCTCAAGTATTGTTAGAACGCATTCAACAGCAACGAGAAGCTGAAGCTTTAACAAAAAAAGCTACCCCAAAAAAACGCTCAACCCCAAAGGCAAAAAAGGAAGTTGGTATGTCTCAGACTATCCTCGAAATTTTACAACAACAGTCAGATTGGATTTCAGGTCAAGACTTGGCAACAGCTTTCGGACTAAATGCTAACAGTAGCATTGAGGATATTGAACAATTTTACGAGCAGCTTCGTACACTGAGTCTAGATGACAAAATCATGGTAAAACCAGACAAACAAAACAATAAAGAACAAGATCTAATTAAGCTAAAGGATAAAACTGATGCGTCTTGATTACTTAAAGATTGGTAGTGCTAAGGATAGCCCTACCCATCAATTTAAAAATTTAAAGAATGTCTGTATCGACTTCGATGAACATCAATCAATTACTATTGTTATCGGCTGGAATGGGACAGGAAAATCGAATGTATTAGAAGCACTTGCTATTATTTTCAGAGATTTAATCCAACCACCTAAAGATAAAATACCAGCTTTTGCTTATGAACTTAGATATGAAATTGGATCAGGTATAACCAAAAAATACGTCACTATTCAAGCCGATCCAGATTTAGAAAAAGATGAATATATTTTTTCGTATGTCCCTTTTCAACCAATTCTAGAACCATCAAATATAGATAAATCCCCTATCAATTTATTCGAGCTAAAACAATCTGATTTATTCTCAGAAAAAACAATCCCTAACACTGAAAATAAAGATGATGCTTCTGAATCAACTAAACCTATAAATGTCTCTTTTGCAAAATTTACAGCTGATAATAGTGAGTTTTTACCAAAATTTGTCTTTAGTTACTATTCTGGTTTAAGTACTAGAATGCAGGATATTTTTACACCATATATCGAACAATATGACAAAAAACTAAGGGGTGGTAAAACTTCAGAGGAAGTCGGTTTCAAACGCATGTTTTATGCACTTCCTATTCATAGTCAATTTGTCCTTTTAGCTTTTCTATTTAAACAAGATGAAACCATTCAATCTTTTTTAGAAAACCAGTTAGGTATCGATGCTAAGTCTGGAATCGAATCAATTCTCTTTGAGCTACGCCAACCATCTTGGACAAATAAAAATGAGGATGGTGATCCAAGACTTTGGGATGCAAAGGGAGTGGTTAAAGAGTTTCTCAGTGAACTGTACAACCTTTCGTTAGCACCGATTAGACTGACAAAAAGTTCAAAAAGCAGCTTGTGGAATAAGAAAACTCGTGAATATCAATATCTATTCCTTAAAGATATGGCGTCTTTTCAAAGACTCATGGAGCATAAAGAACCGCGAATTCTATTTCGTGATTTAGAAAGTACTTATGTTTCTGAATTAATTGAAGCTGTGCATATCCGCGTTAAATTAAAAAAGAATAATGGCACGGTCACTTTTAAAGAGTTAAGTGAAGGCGAGCAACAACTACTGACGGTTTTGGGTTTACTACGCTTTACAAATGAAGAGGAAAGTCTCTATCTGCTCGATGAACCTGACACACACCTAAATCCTAAGTGGTCTGTTGAATATTTAAAATATTTAGAAGCTTTCATGAAAGGTGAGACTAATGGGTCGAGAACAAATAGTCATGTTGTCTTAACTACTCATAACCCTATTGCGATTGCAGAGCTCAAAAAAGAACAAATTCAGATTTTGCATCGAGATTTAGATCAATCAATTAAATCCAAAGAACCTGATATCGATCCACGAGGTATGGGTTATGCCGGAATTATTACAAGTGATATGTTTGGCTTAAATTCTAGCCTAGATACATATACACAGAAATTACTCGAACGTAAAAATGTGTTTACAGTAAAAGATACCCCTTTAACCAATGCTGAAAGAACTGATTTGATGCAAATCAATAATGAACTTGAAGATCTCGGCTTTAGATTTTCTATGCGTGATTCACAATATGAACGATATCTCAAAGCGCTTCATAATCACGAAAAAAATAAATTAAATCAGAATAGTCAATCTTATAGTGATACGTCAGAGCAGCTTAAAATCGCTGAAGAAATAATTCAGACTCTATTAAAACAAAACAACGAGGATCAATCATGAGATGGATTGATCTGACAAAACTAAATGTATCAACTGAATGGAAAAACAAGGCTACTGCCGCACAAACAACAATAGATAGTGATCCTGATTTGAATTCATCAGAATACCCTAATATTTGGAGTGAATTAAAAGAAGAACTCAAAACATTATCTTATAATAAATGTTGGTATTGTGAAGCTCGAGAAAATCGATCGGATAATGCTGTGGATCACTTTAGACCAAAATCAAAATATAAATGGCTCACGTACAATCCTAATAATTTCAGATTTGCATGCACTTTTTGTAATTCAAGAAGAACTGACCATGCTACTGGCCAAACAGGTGGTAAAGGAAATTATTTCCCACTCCTTGACCCTACGACTGAGGCTAAAGATGATGCTGGATTAAGATCAGAAAAATATGTTCTTTTAGATCCTTGCGATCCATTAACTCCCTCTATCATTATTTACGATGATGAAGGAATACCAAAACCTAGCCTTCTAGCATCAGCGATAGACAAACAGCGATTGGAAACATCCATTCAATATTATCATCTAAACCATTCAGAATTAGTTGAAATGCGTAGACAACTTGGATTACAAATTAATGAGTGGGTCAATGAAGCAAATGATTATTTTTTAACAATAAATGAACCATCATCTAAGACTGCTTTCACAAATAAACTCAAAGACTTATGTAGACTAATTAAACCAGAAAGCCAATTATCAACCTTTGCTAGATGTATTATTCAAGGGCATAAGGACAAAGCTTGGATAGACTCTTTATTTCAAATGATGTGAGCAAAGCATTACTAATATCTATACAATACTGTAGCTTTTAAAACTGTGCTTGTAATTCATGAACGCAACAACTCTCATCTCTAAAATTTGGAATTTCTGTCATACCTTACGTGATGATGGTGTGGGCTATGGTGATTACCTAGAACAACTGACGTTCTTACTTTTCTTAAAAATGGCTCATGAACAAAAAACACTAAATCCATTTGAGTCAGTCGATGTTGGTATTCCAGCTGGTTACGACTGGGAAAGCCTGATTGTCCTGAAAGGCGCTGAATTAGAAGAACATTACCTCAAAGTATTGAATAAACTTGGTACGATGTCGGGCATGTTAGGTGCTATTTTCTTTAAAGCACAAAATAAAATTCAAGACCCTGCAAAACTGCATCGTTTAGTATCCCTGATCAACGAAGACACATGGAGTGGTATTGGTGCTGATGTAAAAGGTGACATGTATGAAGGTCTTTTACAAAAAAATGCAGAAGATACCAAAAGTGGTGCTGGTCAGTACTTCACCCCTCGCCCTGTGATTGATGCAATTGTTGAATGTGTACGACCAAAACCAATGAAAACAATTGCAGATCCTGCATGTGGTACAGGTGGTTTTTTCCTTGGTGCGCATAAATATTTACTATCCCAAAAACTAGATAACAAACAGGCTGAATTCTTAAAAGAAAAAACCTTCTTTGGTAATGAGATTGTCGCAAGTACACGCCGTTTATGTTTGATGAACTTGTATCTACATAACGTTGGTCATCTTACAGATGAACCACATATTGCCCGTGCCGATGCCTTAATCAGTGAACCTTCAGTAAAAGTAGATTACGTTTTAGCCAATCCTCCTTTTGGTAAAAAAAGTAGTATGACTTTGACCAATGAAGAAGGTGAAGAAGATAAAGAGTCCCTTACTTACGAGCGTCCTGACTTTTGGGTGACCACATCTAATAAACAATTAAATTTCTTACAACACATTGTCAGTATGCTGAAAGCAGACGGTAAAGCTGCTGTAGTTTTACCTGATAATGTACTGTTTGAAGGTGGTGTCGGTGAACGTGTACGTAAAAAGTTATTAACAGGATGTGATGTTCATACGATTTTGCGCTTACCTACTGGTATCTTCTATGCAAATGGCGTAAAAGCAAATGTGATTTTCTTTGATAACAAACCTAAATCAGAGCAAATCCAGACTAAAGGTATTTGGTTCTATGATCTTAGAACGAATAAGCGTTTTACACTGAAAACTCGCCAACTTCGTAAAGCTGATTTAGATGATTTCATCAAATGCTATAACCCTGAAAATCGTTTTGAACGTCAGGAAACAGAACGTTTTAAATATTTCAGCTTTGATGAAATTATTGCCCGCGATAAAACTAGCCTAGATATCTTCTGGTTAAAGGACAATAGCTTAGATAATCTCGATGACTTACCTTCACCAGATGTACTTCAGCAAGAAATCATTGAGCATTTAGAAGCAGCATTAGATGCTTTTAAATCAGTATCTTTAAGTTTGAAAAATTAATTATAAAGCTAGGCCAATTCTACTAGCCTAGCTTTAATTTCTTTCGCCTTTGATGAATAATTACCATAACTACTTTCTACTCCTTTAAACCATCAGCTGAACTGGGAAAACTTCTCTTAGCCATGGATACCGAATTTGATCCGAAATTATTGGTGATATAATTCAACAGACTTTTTACTCTTTACATAATCGACAATTACCTTTCAAATTAGGATATGACGAAAGTTATGAAAAAATAAAAAATGATCAAGAAAACTATTATATCGCTCACCGTTTAAATGGGATAACTGAATATTATTCAATCGAAGAAGTATTAGTATGATCAAGTTCAACTCAACAAGTAAATCAACCTCTAACCCAAGAAAATTTCAAACAAAACAGTCAAACTGGAATTAATGAAAAAAAGAGAACCAAAACTCCCATCTAAGTTAGCGGTTTGCTAACTTAGATTCAATCCATTGATTGATTTCCAATGCAGACCAACCAACACGTCCAACCGTTAAGTTCACTTGCTTCGGAAAAGTTGGATCGTATTGCTTATGTTTTTCATTCATGATGTTATAAATCGTTGCTCGACTCAAACCTGTGATCTGAATAACTTCTTTTAAGTTAATGATTTGATTCATGGTAAAAGTTTGACCAATAAATGTAGTCATGACGGGCGCTCCTAATATCAATAAAGCGAGCTGTGTGTTTCGCTCAAATGATGGGGCATCCTGTAAAAAGTTATTTTTAGAATACCCATTCACCTGCTCATGTCTAATTCACCACCCGAACACTGTGCTGCAAACCTTGTTGAATTTGCTGAAGCCCACTGATGTTCTGATTTAGATCAGCTGAGGATGTCTCAGTCGACGCTTCAGGATAAAACTCCTCTACAACATCCATTCCATCTCCTCCCTCATCCCGATCAAACACTGCATTGGCATAACCCTGCCGCGCCACCTGATCCAGTGACTCCTGTTGAAAGCCACAGGCTTGAGCCTCCTGCTGTAATTGCTTTGCTTCGACAATCGCTTGCTGCAAACTGATTCCTTCCCTGAGCGTTAGATCAACATAGTAGATCGGTGTGCCATAACTTTGACTGGTGCTTTTACCTCTTAAAGTGAGTTGTAAAGGCAGACAGGACAGTAAGCCATTCACTGCAGCATGGTAATAACGCAGGCGTGCGATCAAAGTGCGAATGCTGTTAAAGCTTGTGGTTCGGAGAACAAAGCTGCCGAGTTCATCCTGCTCATCCAGATTGACGTATAAACGGGCATAGGGCTTGCACTGTCCACCTTGGGCCAGTGGACACAGATCAGGCGATGGACAGGGATGCTGTTCAACCCCGTTGCCTGTGCGACGCTGACAGCTTTCACCATCACCAATACACACAGGTCGTCCCGTCTGACGGTCAAATAGAGTGTATTCAGCACGGAGATTAAGATCAGGGTCATCAAATAGCATCCGCACTGGAATGCTTCGGAGTTTCTGATTCGGGGCTTTGGCGCGAAGTTGCTCATCTAAAGGATGTTTCACCCAACCCTCTTTACTGTGAATCTGACTGGTAATGGTGAATTGATCATCTTTTTCTGGTAGGCGTTTGCCATTCTTTTCGACTACCTTGCCGATGCTAATGCGACCGAGTACGGGTGGAGTAATCACTAAACCTTTGATCATGTTGATATCCTCTTCATTAAATGGAATAAAAGTGCAATAAAAAATCCCATGGTATAAGTATGGGATTTCTTAAATTTGTTGAATGTGAATGCGGTCGAGCAAACCCACTCAGTTCAATCGTGATAAATCTGAAAACGTCGACTGCCCTGCTTGCTTTGTGGAAACTGCTGTAAATATTCAGGATGTTGTTTGAGTAGCGCCTTACTATCTAAACTGATTGAATCTTTGGAACGCTTCCACGTGACCGAGCCACCCTGAAATACCGCGCGTTCCGCATCCTGCATCTTGGCTTGTAGCTGATGTTTGAGTAGGTCAAATTGCTCCTGATGCTTCTCGATGTGCTGACGGGTTTGAATCAATTGCTCAAACTGTTGATTGGCTTCAGTATCTTCAGAGAGATCAGCAGTCATTAGGGGCACATGCTCGGGATAGAGCAGTTGTAGGGCTTTAGCAGCCGAGGCACTGGCATCGACTGAAGGCGGAATATCCTGCTCGACACAGTCCCAGAACTGACGCTCGGCTTGAATGATGTGACGAATCACCGATTCACTACGGGTGACTTTAAAGATTTTGGTCTCATGCCCACATAGCAACACACAGACATGCGCGGCTTGTTTGCCTGTCACCGCCAGTTGATGTTGTACCTGACAAAGTACATATAACGGTACGCCATCACGCCAGAGCTTTGCACCATGTTCCCCTGCGGTTTTACATTCCAGAATCTGCACTTCAGGAGTGCCCACCACTGCGTAATCCAAATTGGCGAGCATAAAATGCTTATCTGGATCAGGGTGCTGCAATACTGCATTCACGCGTCTGACTTTATGCTGGGTATGCAGGCTGTAGTATTCCGCCACCAGTGGTTCTAGCTGTTTGCCCCAATACAAAGGTGCATGCCCTTGATGATTATCTTCAAGGTTTTGCTGAATCCGTCCAGTTTTAATCATCCATAGCTCCAACATTGACATGTAGGGATTCAACCCACATGCTGCAGCACAATCACTGCTACCAATACCTTGCCGACGTACTTCCAGCCATTCGGCTTGGCTGAGTTTTTTGGTATCGACAAAGCGTTTGGCTGTAAACAGTTTCGGACGTTGCTTATTTATGGCAGCTTGAGTTGATGCCGATGGATTTAAAATTGAGAGTGCTGTATTCATAAGAATTTCCTGTAGGTGTTAAATTTTTGGCATAAAAAAAGCCGTGTCCGAAGACACAGCTTTGAATGCAATTTCATGTGTAAAAGAGCTTGAAGATCAGGATTGAAGAACTTGTACGCTAACTTGAGCGGTCGCTTGTACGGTGGGTAGCGATCAAGCTTAAGCAATCAGACGTAAAGCCTGCTCCAGTCCACGTTGTTTCAGGGCTGCACCTGCACCAAACCATGCCGAGTCCAGACGATGATCCTGACTCATGGCACGACGCTCATGGTCGGCAAACTCCGTGATACTGCACAGCAAGCCATAAGCCGTGTCTTTGGCAGAACTTAGTTCCGCACCACGTCCCTGACCGTTAAACATACTCATGACTTTGGACATGGCTCGTCCATTCGGTTCGGTTTTGGTCTCGGCTTTGTTCGTCGCAACATTGCGGTAGAACTGAATGATGCTGTCGTCCTGATCGGCAATGCTGAGACTGGTATTGTTAAACACGGCATCAAAATAAGCCGCTGCTTCAGTTTGGCTGACCTTACGTTGGCTGAGCTGTTTCATTTCGTACATATGCTCACCCCATGCACGGACTGAAATACCCAATTGCTGTTTCACCTTCTCGGCATCGAACTTAGTGCTATGTGGCACTTTGACCACCCCAGCACTGCTGCTTTGTCCTTTCAGGGCAATCGCCAAAGTGTTATTACACACTACACGAATGGAAGTGAATTGTGCCGTAGTGGCAAGCGTTCCATCACATGCGGTGGCGAGTAAGATATAGCCATTGCTGACATCCTTGCCTTTCAGGGCTGAGCTTTGCCTAGTCTTGGCGAGTGCCCAGAACTTCTTACCGCCTTTAAGTACCCCAGCGGTTTCCAGCTCAAAGCCTGCCTGTTCGGTTAAGTCACGGTAAAACTCCAAAATTTCAAGTGGCTGGACTTCCTGATAGCGTTGACTCACGACGGATAAGGGTGCATGAGTATCCGAACGATATAACACCCGTTGTTCCTCGAATGGCAAGATCAGGCTTTGCCCACGTTCATTCTGTGCCATATAGCTGACATTGGAGGATTCAATCCGCCAGTCCATCCCCGCCTGTTGTGCCCAGACTTCAATCGGTTGATTGGGTGTCAGTGGATTCCCCAGACCATGCCAAGGGGTTGCACCGACATAGGCCATATTTTCAATCAGATGTGCCATGGTTGTGTCCTCGCTTAGTTGTGGGAATGGGTAGATTTAGAAAATGGTGGAGTTTGTGGATGCTGTTGATGATCAATGATGGCGAGAACCACGCCACCAATCGCTGCACCCGCAACTGCGCCCACCCATGGGGAATAGCCCAAAGAGCGCGAGACATAGACCCCGAGCATGGCAAGGTTGTTCGGTGAAAGCAGCATTAACGGTTGGGGTGGTGTGAAAGATTGATCTTCGTAGAATGTGTTGGCATCTTCATGTTGTTGATATGGCATCGTGAGTACTCCCGAGATGAAATCCTAAAAATTAGAATAAGTCTGTGGAATGACCTGTATGCGCTGTGCCACAGGTCTGGTTTCATCTGGGTGATATGTATCTGAAAATGATTGGGATGAGATGCTAATCAATTGAATTTGACAGCAATTGACCTTTACAGATGTGCAGATTATCATGCAAGGGCTGACCTACATTGTCAGTCGGTTTTGACAGACCGAAGCGTATAGCACATCAGGTTAAGCTCGTTCTGAGCATGACCCGTATGTGAAACCTTCTCGTCCCCCTTTGCGGTAGAACGGGAGGGGGACGCGTTCGCGCGTGCTGGTTCTATATGCCCAGTCTGTCAACCCCTTTTCGTTCTGCCACCATAATCAATTGACAGTGATTCGGCAGAACTTCTTATGCATATAGGAGTCGCTATGACTGTTTCTCATTTTCTCTATTCTTCTTCTGTGCAGCTCAGGCATGGCGCGTCTTCGCTTGCTTTGATTTTGTCCCCGATCTAAATCGATTCATCTTTTTTGTTTTTTATGCACATTCAGACATCCCCTGTCTGAAACGTGTGCGATAAGGAGCATCTGCATGAAGGTTTTTGCACGCCTGATTTTAATCATTGGGCTGGTGATCTGGTTAGGCCCTGCCATTCTAGGCTTCTTTGCCCTCATGGTTGTGCTGTGGGCATTGCTGTCTTTAGCTGGCTGGGACAAACCCGATGATCGTTTCTAATCACACAATACATCATAAGGAAAAGCGCCATGTCGAAGTATGCAGGCTTTTCGGTTCTCGTCTTGCTGTTCTCAGGTCTGTTGTCTGGCTGTGAAAGTAAGTCCAAGCGTGATTTCAATGCAGGCTGTCAGTCTGGTGGACAGGATCGTTCGACCTGTTCATGTGTCTATGACCGCCTAGAAAAACACTATTCCCCTGAGTTTATGGAAAAGCTGGGAGAAATGACTCCAAGCACAATGCAGTTACCTGCGGATTTCAGTGATGCCATGGTCAGTGCCGTTCAGCATTGTCAGGCACGCTAAGGAGTACAGCATGAAGAATTATCTGATTGGGTTTTATTTGATGGTGATGTTGCTGTTTTCTTTTTACCTGAAAGGATGCAGTGCCACCGCAGATCGGAGCTATATGTACAACCTCGGTAAAGCCTTGGTTTGGCCGATTTCCATGTTTAATTAATGTGAACTACAGCAGAACAAACAGGATCATCATAATGAAAAAACTATTACTTGCCTTGAGCTGTACCCTATGCAGCTTGCCTGTACTGGCAAAAACTGAACATGTCACCGTCACCATCAAAAAGATCGAAGGTTATGGAGAATCTGGGGATGCCTATACCTTTAAAGCCACTTCGGGCAAACGCTATATGGTCTATAACGCAGGAGGCAGTCAGCCGATTACTGGAGAACGCCTGATCACCCAAGCAGTCAAGACCAAACAACCGATTTGCTTACAACTCGCTGCTGATGCTTCACAGCCACGCATGGTCGATGCAGTACATGCAGGGCGTTGCAAATAAATAATTTCAACATGATTCAACTTGCTGCTGACTAATGCAATCACCCTATCCAGACCAAGATTAGGAATGAAAGGAAACAGTGGCAAGTTGATCCACCCATTAAAATGAGAATAACAATATGCCGATTACACGTCTGAGCCTGATGACAGGCTTGCTCTGCTTGATCAGCCTCACGGGTTGCCAAGAGAAAAATGCTTCTCCAACATCATCCAATCCTGAAACTGCAAGTGATGCGGCTGAAGCTTCTGCCATGGTCAATAGCAGTGTTAATGATCTGGATCAGTTTAGCCATCCAGCATCTGAGGCCACAACAACACCATCAGCACAGGAGAATCAACAAGCCTCACCATCCGACGATAACACTCAAACAGAAACTGAATCCGTTCCTGAACAGTTTGATATTCGAGTCTATCGTGCAGAATCCCAAGGGACGATGAGTGGATATATCGACAAGATCGACATTACTTCACTGAATGATCCAGCCACCACTATTACTGGGATTAAAATCAATCGTGGTAATTGTGCTCTGGTGCGCCTGTATGATGCCAAGAATATGCGTTATGGTTCAGTGGCTTTAGCCTACCCACGTTGTAAAGCAGAATCCATTCGTGAAATCAGTATTAGTACAGTGAATGGAACATCCACTTATCAGATTCGTTAATGATGATTCTGATGAAAGAAATGCCCTAAAGCCTGAATCTTTAGGGCTTCCAACTAATGTATACCTCGGCGTCGAGTCACATCAAACTGTGCTGTTCTGAAGGTATGCATTGGGTATTTTCACCCTTATTTCTTGAGATCTTAAAAAATAATCAGCAGGCTTATTTAATCGGAATCATTAAATGTTGATAAGGTGTTCCAGACCACATCACATATGGAACCGAAGTATCGGGTTGTTTATGTTTAGGATACATATCGTAAAAGCTTTGAGGTGCACCAACAATCATGATATGTGGGCCCGTTTTAATCCAATGATTGCCAGCTGTTGGTTTAGTTGCATAAGGATCAACATTACTCGCATCTGTTCCACCTGCAAGCATATACATCAACCCCACTTTTCCTGTTGGAGGAATCTTGTGCATCATCCATGCTTCTGCCCATTCCATTGAAGCTGGATCCATACACATTGGATCTGGTCCAGGTGTTGTTGGGTTATCTGGCATACAAATAAAATTATTCTGTCCCTTACGCAAAGTCTGCATATGACCTTGAGCATCAATATAAACAATAGTTGCCATTGCACTGACTTTTTTGGGTGCGGCACTCATCGCACTCGCAATCATATGCTTTTTCTGCATTGAAGCTTTCCAACTCGACATATGTTTACTATGCATTGTTTCATCTGCATAAGTCACTGATGTTGCCAGCATCACACTAGCCGCAATAATCAATACTCTGGAAAAATTCATCACACACTCCTTGTATTGTGAATAGAACCACTTCATCAATAGCGTTAAATTGACAAAACATTGAATATGCAACAATCAAATTCCATATATAGCTGCATAAAACCTGTTGAGAACAGCGAATTCTACTTTTTATTTATGACCAAAAATAAATGCGATAGAAACGCCATATTCTGATTATTTTTTATTCTTTTTTATTTTCTCGTCAACTAAATGGACGATAAAACGTAACATCTATAACAAATAAAATTATTAACACACAATAGCTTACAAACCCCAATAAGCCTTATACTTCAAAAGTTAAGTGATATATAACTTAATATTTTTGCGATATAAAAAATGATTTAAAGATTTTATATGTATTTAACGGTCTTAAAATACGATTTTCTCTTCGATTTAAACACGTTAACTCTCTTTTAAATCATCCTTAAAATTTTAATCAACCACGTGACTTTATTAGTCAAATTTATATCCAATGAGATATAAATTTTAGATGCTTGGATCCTCACAAGCCACTTTCACCTTCTTTTTTCCGAGCCCACTTCATTTCACTTAAAATCACAACGAATACCACACACAATCCACCAAGTAATGTGATAATGCCCAAACGTACTTGCCAATCGCCCAAATAGCCAGCCCAGACAGGTGTAGCTTGAGCAGAGTCAACTGAACGTTGTGCCCAATTCATGGTGAGCTGAATCGCAGCACTTGCCAAGCCCATGCCAATAGCCGTAAGGCATAACGTCCAGCTAAAAGCAGGAATATACGGTTGAGTTTATGGAAAAGCTGGGAGAAATGACTCCAAGTACAATTAGTACAGTGAATGGAACACACACTTATCAGATTCGTTAATTGGTACATAGGATGTGTAATTCCGCAAAGAAATACACATCTCTCATCGCACTAATCACCTAACTGACAACGTCTTGATCAATCGAAGACTCCGTTAGCCCTCTACGCTTAGTATTTGCAAACAATCCACGTCCAAAGCTACGCATACCCGACACACTAACTCGAAGATATTGCCTATCCTTTTCAGGATTGACCAAGTACATAGCTGCTTGTATCGCATTTTGCACTTGCTCAGGCTGATTCCGATGAATCATTCCAATCCCTAGCGTACCTTGATCTTCGAACTTCTTCTTATACTCAGGCGCATTTGAAACAAAAGCATAGCCTTTCTGATCTGTTAATGCAGACCAACAATCCCTGACCTGTAAGCCAATCCAAAAGTCATTTTGACGCTGATGCCCATTGTAAATAAGTAAAACATGGCAGTGATAACCTTTCTCCTCACCTTGTTCAATTGCCCATGTATAACCCTCTAAGTCTTTAAAACAAGTATCCTGATTCTGAACTCGGCTTAAGAAGCATTGTACATATTGATTGAATTGCTGAATGTCGACTTGATGCTGATCTTTCATCTGAATCGCTAAATCGACACGAACGAACAATAGCTTTGCATAGTGCTGGGTAAGTTGCTGTAAGTACGACTGAAGGCTACGCTGATTTCGTTTTTCCTGAGCCTTAAACCTAATGAATTGAAGTGAAGCATTCAGCTTTAAAGCGGATAGAGTATCTGCCAACCTGATGAGTTGGCTATGATCAAAGTCTTGTATTAAAACAATGTCCTGACCATTCAACATTTCATCAACAACCTTTGCTAAAGAGTAAAATATCTGAATGCATTCAGAGTATTGCAGTGTGGGTTGATAAACTGCCTTGAATTGAGGGATGAGCTGAATTAATCCATGTTTAAAGCTTTCTTCAGTGTATGCTTCATAACACATGGAGATGATGAAGTTGTCTATATCAGTCAGTACCTTAGACTCATTGAGTATTGTAATCAAACTCGTCATTAGAATTTCCTTGTTGATGATTGAACTCATATCACTAGGAAATAATTCAAGTTTTACATAGAACACTTATGTTATGTAATAAACTGATTTATATATATTTACTTAAATAAATTCATTATATTAATAACCCATTAACCAACGTTCAAAACATCCCTGTACCACATACACAAAAAATTCAGCAACTTCCCCCAGACAAGAAGATTCATGCAGAAAACCATCAAGCTAAAGTTACGTTAGCGAGTAAGTTCATTTCATGTGAGATTTTTTACTCACTGTCCCCTTACTAAAAAGCTTGACCTTTTTGTCCTGCTGATCATACAACTTAGGTAAGTAGAAATGCCGATAGGTAAAATAAGGAAGCAACTTATCCAGTAACACCTTTTTCAACTTCTTATTTTTCTTTTCAAAAACTACAAATGTTGATCTCAAGGATTCTTCAGAATTCATGAGAACATCACTTTCAAAACCCCGAGTACAAAATGGATTTGGTTCTTCACCTATTAAAGATTTCTTACCTTGATATTTTTTCCATGCATTAAGGACATCTTTTTCGAATGATTGATAGCTGAATCCATACACAAACTGCATCACAAAAATCACATCCACATATGGTGTGGGCGATTTTCTCTCCCGAATACCTTTCCGGTGTCTTTCATCCAACCAAATTAAAAAGTAGCCATTTAAGTCCTTTAAGAAGCGACTTCTTTTGTGAATTCTTAAGAACTCAGTAAAATGTTGTGAGAAGACTTCCCTTTTATTTAGAAAAGATTCGCCCTCGACATCTGCATAAAATTTAAATCTACATATCAATTGATTACCCTGAAGCAACCTATCAAAATATTTATAGGCATCTGCTGTTCTTCTTTCAAATGCGACAAAGTCATCAGGAGTATATGGAGCGATATCTTCTCCATTAAATTCTGATATACGAGCACCTATGGGGTTTACTCGATAGTGACCACGTAGCTGGTCAAGACCATATAAAACACCTACATCTTCGATTGCAGTACTGCCTCTCTGTACTAAATTTTCTCGTATGATTTTCCATAACGAGCTATTCAAAAGTTTACTGAAGCGTTGATCTAGTCTTTGATCAAGCTCTTGGATTTCATTAATCAGTTCGGGTTGTTGAAGCAATAAGTTATAGAGATAGATTAGCTGACGACCTAATCGACTTGGCTTGATCCCAATGACGATATCTTTAAATTTCTCAATGTGAAAAAACGGTTCATGATCCAGCTCCAAGAATGTATAAAAAACTTGCAAACAATAAAGGATTCCACTCTTGCATGTATGCTCATAGTTAAGTTCATAAGGAAGTTCACACAGCATCGTTTTATCGATGATCAATCTCTTTTGAATATCTTGCGACAATATATTTGTAGACCACACTTCATCAACATCAGATATAGACGACATTAATTCAGAATAGATCCTACTCATGTCCTTACCCTGTATGCCCTTTGCAGATGCTTGCAAGCCTAAAGTCCAAGGAGTTGAAACTTGCTCATGGATGAACTTTTCATAATGTTCTAATGGATAGTGATAACAAAAAAATTCATCATGTCGATAAAATGCTCCCATCGCCCAATAACAGAAATTTTCCAACTTTTTAGTGTTATCAATACGTCCGACAACTTCTGTCTCGGAAATTTGCTTAAGCACACTCCCAAAATTTTTAAAGTTAATCTGGATGCCACTAGCACTAGCTTCTGAAATACCCTGCAACTGTGTTAAGCATTGATTAACATTTGAAAGGGCTTGAATGGGATAAATTAAAATACAATTTAATAAGCAGCCGTGAAGACCATCATCTTCGAGGTTAAAAAAAACTTTAACTAAACGACCATCCGATACAATTTTTTCTTCTATTACACGCAATTCCTGAAAGAATCTACAGATATCATCTTTAGAAGTAAGGTCTCTAGGTAGCTTCAGCTGATACATTACATTCAAGGTGTACAAATGCCCATATCGCTTGAAAAGCTCAAATACCTCTTTTTGTGCTTCAAAAAGTAATTGCTGATTTTGTGTCGAGTACGAGTAGTTCAGCCCTACGTCTTTTAAACGCAACTGTTCAGTAAAAATTGAACAGAAAAGTAAACATGCCTGAATAGGAAATGATGTTATCCCAAATTCTTTATAATTTCTTAATGCTCGAAAAAACTGATTTCTTTCACGTCCTACTACTCGTTGATCGTAGATTTCTAGGCTGCGTTGATAAATTTGGAACAGCTCAAAATGAATTTGATGTTTGTAAGAAAAAATTCTCTCATCGGTCAGCCATAGAGAAAGAAATAATTCACGCATCCGTTCTGAATGGTAAGAGTCTCCTTTGAAATCACTTTCATCAATTTGTCGCTCTGCCTGACAAAACTTCTCTAACTCACATAAAGAAGTAAACAACTCAATCCAATCTTTAAAAATTGAAGTTTCCTTATTTTTCTCTTCACCCAACTCATCAACAGCGTAGGGATACTTCTTTTTCAGAATTAAAAATAAATTCTTATTACTAATAATCATTGAATCATGCATAAATACACCATAAGTAGCTGTAATTTAATTGATTAAAAATTAAATTTCTTATTTTAAAAACATATTATTCCACAAATTTCAACATATTAATATAAACATAAAATTATAAAATTCAGCAAATAAAAATGTATTAATCCAATACCGAATTAGTCTATTTTTTAACCGAATTAGGATTTTAAGTGCTGAGCTAAATTAGCTATTCAGTACAGCTATTAAGATAGACATGGCTGGCTTCTGTAACACCATAAAAGTGACAAACACAAATGAGCTACCAATTTGAGTAGTAAATTTTGAAGAGGGGTGCTTGATGATCAACCATTATTGAAATGGTCAAAGATGGTTTTATTGCAAAATGCTAGACAGCAGCAAGTTTACTTATATGAAAAAATTCAGAGAGACTCCTATAATTACTAGGACTACTTAATAGCTGTCAGATGGCTCGACTTATCCTCCAACAGAGTGCATTTTTGTAAAACCTACAACTCAAAAAATCATACCCTAGCAACATTCTGTTTTAAGGAATTACAGCTAAAATATGAGCCAAACAAAGAACACATTCAACTCAAATAATGAGCCGAATATACATTTTATTTGACTCCCACCAATAGCTTTATCAGCAGAGTTCAAAATAAATGAATGGATTTGTCAGGCAAATAATTGGACAAATTTCACATCGGAAGATGAGATCATCTCACCCGAGACCCGAAAGATTCGTCAAAAATTGGAATTCTTCTTGGGCAAGGTCAACATAATTTAGCAAAAGAACTGTTCACACTAAACACCCTAAATGACAGCCTCGACACAACATTAAAACAAATTCAACGAACATTACTCAAAAGTCAATTTTGGTAAAGACTTTCAAACCTAGATTTGCATGAAGGACAGCGTAAGGTCTTGAACCGTTTATTAGACGGTGGTGCGAATGGTTTTGAACATGGCATTAGTGCGTCTCAATATCAGAAAGTTGCTAAAGTCAGTAAAGCAACTGCCACACGCCACCTAAGAGATTTGCTAGAAAAAGAGTGTATAATTAAACTAGATGGCGGAGGACGAAATACTCGCTATCAAATCAATACCAAATTTAAAAATACCAATTAGATAGCACTTTTCTTTTTTACGGTACATTATGCGGTACAAAAATTTGTAAATTTATTTATTTCGTTATACTTCAATAACATAAATAAAAAATTCGAGTCCCGCAGACCCGCACCAATTTATAATTTATTTTGATCTTCAATTATCCAAATAACTATAAAAATAACATTAAATTCAAAAATATAGAAAACACTAAATCTATATTCGTCTTATGAACGAATACGTTTACATTACAAACCTTAAAGACTGCACCATACATGCTAACTCCCTTGCGGGAATTCAAAGCAATTGTAACAACCATTCACTAGTCAAAATTAAAGTCTGGCACTCGCTACAAATAGAAGTGAATTCAACATTAATTAATTCACTTCTATTTGCCCACTGCGTTGATAGCCATCAACATAGCACTCCAGTTGTGTGAGTGCCCAATTGACATCCTGTTCAGTCGCTTTAATTTTTTCTAGAGATTTAAAGATCGGTTGCAATTCATCTAAAGGGAAATCTTTTTCAAAAGAGCGTAAAATTCGACTATGTTCAGTCACTTCAGTATCATCCTGATCAATCAATAGCTCTTCATAGAGTTTCTCACCAGGTCTTAGTCCTGTATAATGAATCTCAATATCACCGTATGTACTTCCAGCTTCCCTAATCTGTAAACCACTCAACATCACCATCTGCCGAGCAAGATCCTGAATTCGTACTGCATCCCCCATATCCAGTAAAAATACATCTCCTCCAGTACCTAGTGCTCCCGCCTGAATCACCAATTGTGATGCTTCTGGAATCGTCATAAAGTAACGTGTCACTTCTGGATGAGTAACCGTAATTGGGCCGCCTTTACTAATTTGCTGTTTAAATAAAGGAACGACTGAACCAGATGATCCGAGAACATTACCAAAACGGACAATACTAATCTGAGTTTGATGCTGTACTTTTGCCATGGCTTGACAGTAAAGTTCAGCCATACGTTTTGAAGCTCCCATCACATTGGTTGGGCGTACTGCCTTATCAGTTGAAATCAGTACAAAGGTTTCTACCCCTTTTTTCACAGCTGCATTTACACTAAACGCTGTTCCCAATGCATTATTTTTCAAACCGGCAATCGGATTACATTCTACCAAAGGTACATGTTTGTAAGCAGCAGCATGATAAACTGTTTGCACAGCATATTGTTCAATCACCCGTTCCAGTTTACCCTGTTCTAGTACACTACCCAAAATCGGGATAATGTCACAATCACTATTTAAACGTAGCTCTTTATCAATACTATAAAGTGCAAACTCGGTTAGTTCATAAATAATCAGTTGTTTCGGCTGGTTTTTCACAATCTGACGGCACAATTCAGAACCAATTGATCCACCAGCTCCAGTTACCATCACGACTTTATCTCGGATATTTTTGGTCAGTAATGGCTGAATTGGTGGAATCGGATCACGCCCCAACAGATCAATAATATCCACTTCTCGGATATCAGTAATTTTAATATCACCATCAACCAGTTGAGTCAGGCCTGGAAGCTCAGTTATTTTTAAATGTGCTGGTTCAAGAATGTGGATAATTTCACTTTTACGCGCACGACCTACCGACGGTAATGCAATTAAAATTTCATCAATTGCATATTTTTTAAAGGTACGAGCCAATGCTTCCTGAATCGAATAAACTTTTAAACCGCCTATGATCTGTTTCTGCAAAGTACTTTTATCATCAACAAAAAACAGGGGGATATGCTCATCTGAATGCAGTAAGGCTGCCATGATTTGCTGCCCAGCAAGACCAGCACCATATATAGCAACACGTTTTTTATTCATTTTGGATTTTAGTGCCATCTGCACAATACAACGGATCAATGCACGGCTAAACCACACCCAGCCAAACATGAAAAAACCATACATCAGCGGAATAGACATGGGAATAAAGGCTGAAGTGCTATAAGCTAAAATATATAAAATGACCACCATCAAACTTACTGCAAGAGCCAACTTGGCAATAAACAGCTCACTAAAGGTACGTACAATGAAATGGTACACGCCCATGAGCAACAGACTCATAACTGAAAGTACACTGACTAGAGCCCAACTAAACGCCATACCCGGCATGACTTCGATGTTCCAATCAAAGAGCCGGATGCCATAACACATCCATAACAGAATAGGAAAAACCAATAAATCCAACAGCAATAAACCTGACTGTTTGACCTTTCTAGAAATAGATGACAACTGAATAATCGTACGTTTCACGGAAATTCCTCAACTGACTTTATGTCATTTGCTAAATAACGACATAAAGAAAATCAGTTTTTCTAATTTTATGTATTGTTATGAATGTGGGTCATTACATAATGATTTACCCACAAAATTCAAAAAAATATAAATACTATACTTGCATAGCATAAATTACCTTCTGGATAGCACTTAAGGTCTTCTCTATATTCTCAGGGCTCAAAGTCGGATGTACCAAAAACATCAGACTACTTTCACCCAACTGCTTGGCATTGATCAAACGTTGCGCTGGACGCCAAGGTGTCCCATCAAACGCATGTTCCAAGTACACTTCTGAACAAGAACCACTAAAGCAAGGCACACCTTGAGCATTAATCTCTTGCATCACACGATCACGTGACCAACCATCTGGTAATGCTTCCAAATTAATCTGAACATAGCATTTATAATATGCATGTACATAATCATCTGAAGGGATGTGAGCTTTAAAAAAAGATGATTCTTCAAATATTTTTAAAATCTTTTCTGCATTTTGAGTACGTTTTACCGTCCATTCATGCATACGGGTGAGCTGAATCCGTCCAATCACCGCCTGCATTTCTATCATGCGCCAGTTTGTACCAAAAGAGTCGTGCAGCCAGCGAAACCCTGGTGGGTGCTGCTTGTTGTAGATATTGTCATAATTCTTGCCGTGGTCTTTATACGACCACATTTTTTTCCAAAGGCTTTCGTCATTGGTCGTGACCATTCCACCTTCACCACCAGTACTCATGATCTTATCCTGACAAAACGACCATGCACCAATATGCCCGATTGAACCCGCTGATTTTCCTTTATACTTTGCTCCATGAGCCTGAGCACAATCTTCAATCACATACACCCCTTTTTCTTCGGCCAGCTGCATAATCGGATCCATATCACACATCCAACCTGCCAGATGCACACAAAGAATCGCTTTGGTATTTGGGGTTAAGACTGCTTCAATAGTGCGGCGAGAAATATTTTGCGAGTCTAGCTCAACATCGGCAAATACTGGGTTGGCACCAGCCATAACAATCGAACTCGCCGAAGCCAAAAAGGTGCGTGAAGTGACGATCACGTCATCTCCAGCTCCAATACCTAGCGCTTTCAGTGCAACATCTAGCGCTACAGTACCATTGGCCAAAGCTACCGCATATCGAGTCCCAATAAAATCGGCAAATTCTTTTTCAAACTCACGGCACTCTTGCCCAGTCCAATAATTGACTTTATTTGAAAGTAGGACTTGGGAAACGGCATCAGCTTCTTGCTGAGTAAAGCTTGGCCATGGCTCAAATGCAGTGTTTAACATCATATTTCCTAAACTAAAATTGAAGTTTATCTTTTTTCTAAAATTCGTGCGGGATTACCCACCACAGTCACACCCGGTGGCACGCTTTTGGTGACTACTGCCCCCATACCCACGATAGCACCTTTTCCAATCACTAGCGGTTTATCTGGAGTACCTTGTTTAATAACTGCACCAGTACCAATATAAGCATGATCTTCAATATGAATATTGCCGTTGCATTTTACACTCGGTGCAAAAGTCACATAATCCCCAATCACGCAATCATGCTCGACATAGCTGTATAAATTAGCATGAAAACATTTACCAATTTTAATGTTTGAGGTTATGGTGACAAAAGGGCTCAATGCAGCACCTTCCGCCATGTCAACATGATCCATAATTATGGTGTTATTGGCCTGTACTGACCATAAATGCACACCATCATTTTCTAAGCGATGTGCTATTTTTTCACGAATTTGGCTATTGGCAATAGCAATCAACACAAACTTATTAGTATATGGCAGAGCTTTAAACATATGATAATTCACAGCCGGATGCCCATTCAGTTCAGTAACTTCAGTCAAACGATCATCAATAAAGTAAATACGTGACTGAATACCTAAACGAGTAAGGTGTTCTCTAGCAACAGGCATTAAACTACGACCGCAGCCTGAAGCTCCATAAATGGCATAGATCTTAGTCATTGGTTTTGTCTACTTTTGAACCTGTGAACTTACTCATAGTTGCTTCACCTTCAGCACTGATACCATCTTTTACAACCACTTTTTTTACTGTTTGTAATAAAATTTTAATATCTAACCAAAATGACTGATGCTCAACATACCATGTATCAAGTTTAAATTTGTCTTCCCAACCAATTGTATTGCGTCCGTTGACTTGAGCATACCCTGTGATACCAGGACGGACGTTATGACGCTTTGCTTGCTCGATACTGTAAAGCGGTAAATATTCCATGAGGAGTGGACGTGGTCCAACCAAACTCATATCACCTTTGAGTACATTCCATAGCTCAGGTAACTCGTCAAGACTGGTCGCTCGTAGCTTTTTACCGAAATCGGTCAAGCGCTCACTGTCGGGCAATTGGTTACCATCGTTATCAATAGCATCCTTCATGGTACGAAACTTAATCATTTCAAACGGCTGACCACGCAAACCTGGACGAGTTTGGCGAAATAGTACAGGTGAGCCGAGATTTTTTTTGACCTTATAGGCAATCATCGCATACACAGGCGCAAGGATAATTAAAGCGAAAGCCGAAGCAATGATATCAAAGGTGCGTTTTAGCATAAATAATTACCTACTATTTTTAAGCTAAAATACTTCGATAGTAATTTAATAAATATTGTGAAGATAAATCAGCATCAAATTTTTCTTTAATTCTTTGTAGACCAAACGAAGAAATTTTTTTGAGTTCATCAGGATGATCAATACAATAAATCATTTTGTATGCTAAATCTTCTGAATTACCAACTTGAAATAAATAACCACTTTTACCATCATCAATAGCATCTGTAATACCATAGATATTAGAGCCAATAGTTGGAGTACCACAGGCAGATGCTTCTACAATCACTGTACCAAACCCTTCTCTATATGAGGGTAAACACATAATATCTGCCATTGTCATGTAGTCTTCAGGAGACTTAGTGAATCCTTGGTAAAAAATAGCGCTATCGAACAGCTTATTCTCTTGTATCATAGGTAACAGATTCTCTTCATCAGGGCCTACGATGAGTAATTTGGCTCTTGGTCGTTGATTATGAACCATATCAAAACTTTTTAATAAGTCTTTGATGCCTTTATCAGCATTTAAACGACCAATGAATAGAAATACAAAATCACCTTCTACAAAACCCAGTTTTCTTCTTAGGGTCTCTGTATTTTTTGGATAGAATTTTTGGGTATTGACACCTGAAATTGACCCTTCTCCTAATACTTGAATTTTAGATTTCACAGGAATATTCTCAGAAATCAAAAAATCCATTTGGGATTTACTATCAGCCAATAAATGCGTTGATAATCTTGCGATTGTTCTATCAATTAATTTTAATACATCTTTTTTTATACCAGTCTTATTTGCCCATATTTGCCCAGTAAAAGTATGCAATCGGATTTTTCTACCCGATAAAAAACCTGCAATCTGAGTCACAAACCCTGCTTTGGGTGTAGTTGAGTGAACAATATCAAAGTTTTCTTCTTTGAATATAGCGGTTAATTTCATGAGATTTTTAAAATCATCTATAAGAGATGGTTTTCTGTCTAAATCTAACGAAATATGTTTAACATCAGGTAAAATTATTTCATTTTTTGCAAAGTTAGCAATCAAGGTAACATCATATAATGTTTTTAAAAATTTGATATGATTTAAGTAAAATGCATTAAATGTTCCAGGCGCTGATACAATTAGAGCAATTTTAGGTTTCAAGTGTTATCTCCTTGCGCAAGGTAAGATAGGTCTCTTTGCAATTGTTGAATGTAAACATTAGGTGTTTTGGATTGAACTCGTCTTTTATGTAGCAGGCCTTCTCGCTTAATCAAAAACAATATTCTTACTATTATTTTTTTTACCAAAAACTTATTAATAAATTTTCGTTTCGTTCGCTTATCGATATATTTGCTTGGTACTTTAGATATGATATCAACTTGACTATCATAAGCTGTTAGCAATTTTTTTAACTGAATGCTTTGATCTTCACGGTAGTAATATAAAGGCTTCTCGATAAATCCAACTTTTAAATCATTTTTTAGATAAGCCATTAGCCATAATTCATAATCTTCAGCAAGTCGATTGTTCTCATTATAAGGGTTTCTGAGGAACCAATCTTTTTTTGCCATAACTGAAGCATGGATAATGCCAGTTGTACCCATAATAGCATCAGCTATACTGATGGTCTTAGGGTTTATTGTTCCACGATAGCCTACTAGAGTTAAATCGTTTTTAAGCGATAGAATTCCCGTTGAAACAAGATCTATTTCAGGATGTGCTTTTAAAAAATCAACCTGTAACTCAAGTCTTTGTGGGCTTACTATATCATCAGCATCCATACGAGCAATATATTCACCAGAAGCTTCCTTAACAATTTGATTAAGTCTAGCTGGTAATCTTTTATTTTGACCGTCAGATATTACATGAATCCTACTATCTTTTTGAGCAAATGATTTAGCAATCGCTAATGATTTATCAATTGATCCATCATCTATTAAAATAAGTTCCCAATCTTGGTAACTTTGAACTAAAATTGAATTAATAGCATCAGCTAGATATGCTTGAGCATTTAAAAAAGGAATGCCAATCGAAATTCTCATTTCTCATCACTTATATACAGAAATAAAAGCAGGGTTAATATAACTAATTATTTAATTACACACGAAAAACCTTCTGAAAAAGATATTTAACTAAGCCAAAATAATTATGCAGTATGGTTTTTTAGAATTTAGCTGCATTTATCCTACAAAATGCCTCTAGAGCATACGCACGCTTTTATCTAATTTTTGAATTAGCCAAAACGTTTAAATCATAGGATTGTAACTTCTTAACTTTTGACTAATACAAGATCTTCAGCCGGTAATTATATTTCACAAATGCTAGTATTCCAATACGTTAAACAACTTCTTTTAGAAAAAGAAGATATTTGTTAGCAATCTGACTAGCGTCTAGATCATAAATTAGAGGTGTTGTATTTTTTGATAAATAGTCTCTTAATTCACTTGAGGTCATCAACTGCTTTAAACTTTCACTAAAGGCATCAACATCATAAGTATCAATAAGCAACCCATTAATTCTACTTACTATTAAATCTTTTGGCCCAGCAGTACAATCAAAACTTACACATGGAAGACCCGCAACCAATGCTTCTGCCAAAGCATTCGGAAAACCCTCTGAAATTGATGGAAATGCAAAAATAGATGACTTGTTTAACCAATAATCAACTTCTTTTGTAGCACCTTTAAAATCCACATATGCTTTTAGATTTAGAGATTCTACCAATTTCTCTAGTTCATCTCTTAAATAACCATCTCCAAGAATAACAATCCGCCAATCTCGTTTATCTTCAATTTTAGCGAAGGCTTGAAGCAAAAAAGACTGCCCTTTTTCCTTAATCAATCTACCAACATTTAAGATTATTTGTTCTTTTTCTACATCATATTTTTGTATTTCTCTGATAGGATTTGGAATAACAAGAACATTTTCATTTCCTATCTCCTGCATAATAAATTGTTTATATTCATGAGTTTGAGCAATAATTCCCGCGGCTTTTTTATATGTATACTTTCTAAGAAAGCTATAGATTTTAGAAATATTGGCATTTGGGCTATCTCTTTCAGAAATCACTACTTTAGTGTTGGTACGATTACATGCTAATAACGTAAAAATATTGGCTTCTCGTATAAAGGTCAACACTACATCAGGTTTCTCCCTAATTATTAATTGCTGTAATTTGATTATAGTCTTAAATAGGCCAATGCTCTTTTTCACAAGACCTAAACCACCTTCATAGTTTAATCTATAAATTTTTATTGAATTATCAATAGAGTAAAAATCTTCAGATTTATTTAACAATGTAATAGATAAGTCTAAATCTTTTTCATTTACCCATATATTAGCTAATGTAGATACAACTCTTTCAGCACCGCCAGACCCTAAAGTTGGAATTACAATCATTAATTTCATTTAATCACCTTTTAAATCTATAGATTTTACCTAGTAACAGATTATTAAGTAATAATAAAAATAATATCATCACAATAGCTTTAGTTCCTTCAAGGACAAATGACCTCGATATGTATATAGCATTCGAGAAATAAACTAAAGCTATAGTTAGCCATACAGTTGAAATCGATGATTTACCGTACATTTTCTCATCAACCACCCTCATAAAATAACCAAAGAATAACATCCCCAAAAAAACACCTAGAATACCAAACCCAAGATAAAAATCAGCAACTATTGATGCACCATTACCATAGGTAGAATTATCACCTTGAGCAATCCATGTAATAAATTCAGCAATTCCATTATATTTAGTATTATTATAGTTAATGAGTCCTAGCCTTCCAAAAATCGTTCCAGAAAATGGAATAGCATCTATCAATTGTCGTATTTGAAACATTCCATAAAAATAATCATGATTTTTATGGATATAACTAACAACATAATGAACTGTATTAACAGAACCTGAAAGTTCCTTTGTCATAGGAAATATTGAAGAAGATGCATTATCATTAAAAGCATTAACCCCCAGTTTCAATTTCTCAACAAGAGAATCTTCGGTAATCATCTTTCTTGCAAAACCAAGTAGGGTAAGAACTAGAGCGATGCTGACAGAATAAATAATGATAGTTAGAGAACTATACTTAGGTTTGTTAATGAATAGATACGAACCAAAAATGAGCATTGAATATGTTATGATTGGCCCTCTATCACCACTAAGTAAAACACTTATTAAATAGATGGTTACTAATAAAAATGACAGTAGACCAACATGTTTTATGAAATCATAAAAATTTTTAATTTTTATTTTATTATTAATTATATTTCTACTTTCCTGCACATAAATAGCAAAAATTGATGCATTGAATGCTAGTGCTAAATATTTAGCACTAGCACCCATATCAAAAAGAGCATACCCACCTTTTAAATATGCGGGATTAACAAAATAAAAATACAGCACAAGAAAGAATAATGACAATAATTTTAGAAATTTTGTTGGATAACAATAAATTTTAAAATTTCTTTCTGGAAAAGGTATAATTCTTTTTACAGAATAACCCAACAAAAAAGACAACAACCCAACAGAAGAAATGATTGCAGATTCATTTATAATAGTAATATCAACCCAAAGGTCAATATCATTTATAGATACTTTTTCGAAGATTAAATCAATATAAGCTTGAAAGTTAACGATTAAAAAACCAATAACAAAAATATAAGATGCTCTTATTTTTTGATTTTTTAGATTTTTATTTGTTTCAGGTTTCGAGAAAAATATCAATAATGAAACACCCATACCTATTAGCAAAATAGCAAGTGTATTAATATCCACCACATTAGGAACAAAAGCATATGCAACAATATAACCGCATAGCATAAATAATAAAAGAATGATTTGTTCCATAAAATTACACCATCAATGAGTTAATTTTAAAAATTAAAAGCATGGTAATTTGTTTCCTCAAAATTTTCGCCTCTTTAATAAAAATAGAATACTATTTAAAAGGTTTTTAAAAATCTTAAGCTCTCTATAACCAAGTAGCATCAAAAATAAACTATACAACCCCATCACAAGTAGTGAATTTAAAAACAACCTTATTACAGCAGATAAGAATGAAAAATTTGATGGTATAAATAATGAATTTTCAACAATATGCACAATAAAAATTGTAAGTAATGCACTACATAGTGGTTTTATAATTGATAAAAAAAATTGTATGACTTTAATTTTCAAAGCTTTACTTATAAGCAACAAGTATATCACAACATTTATCAGAGAAGCTAAGACCAACCCAAGCAAAATAAATTTTAATGATTGTAATAAAAATCCACATATACATAAAACAATCACAAGTAACAAAATCTTCAAAAAACCATAAAATAAAATAATATTTGATTTACCTTGTGATTTTAAAAAATTCCTCAATACAATTTCTATTATTTGACTAAAACCACAAAATGCAATAAGTTGTAAAATCCATGAAGATTCCACCCAATTAACACCCAACACGATTCTGACAATGCTATCTGATGATGTAATTAAAATAGCCAACATAAGATAAGAGAATAAACTTAGTAGCGTCAACAATTTAATTGATATAACCTTTAACTGATTCAAATCATGACTATATTGAACAAAAGTAGGTAGGGCGGCTTTATCAACTGTCATCATGATAACCCCCAAAAACAATTCATTAATACGAGAAACTTGTGTATATTTACCAACTATTGTAATGCCATTATTTCTCGTGATCTGATTGATAACAAAATTATTTGATAAAGAGTCAAGAAATGATGACAGAGTCAATTTAACACCAAAATCAAGGTGCTCTTTTAAAATATCAAAAGAAAAATTATATTTAACAATAAACGTTTGAGTATAAAATTTAACAAGAAAAAAAATTAAAATAGCTTCAATTATTTGCTGTGCAACCAAAGCATAATATTTAAAATCATAAATTGCTAGTACAATAGCAATAATACTAGATATAATAGTTGCAAATAAGTAAATAGCAGCTTGTTTTTTAAATTGCATATTTTTTATCATATAAGCAATATAAATTACACTTAAAGATCTAAAAAACAAACAAATAAGCATTAACTTCAGAATAATTATCAAACTAAGATCATTATAATAATTTGAGATAAGTGCGCCAAGTACAAATAAAATAGATATAACAACAATTGAACTTATTATCTGAAAAACATTAATGGTCGAGTAATCAATATTTTTAATATTTTTTTTTCTAATGATTGACCCTCCCAAACCAGAATCAATAACAACTGTAGCAGTGATAATAATATAATTGATAATAGCAAAACTACCAAAATCTTTTGGAAGTATAAATCTTGCCATTATTGCAGTAGTTATAAATTTTACTAGAATAACACTAAATTTCTCTACGAATACCCAAACATAATTTTTCATTACTAACAGCCAGTCTTTTTAATTAATTCTAAATGAGGTAAGAGTTAGTAGACTGTATATACCTCCTGAAAATAAAAATTGGTTAATAATCTAGCAAGTTTTTAATTTTACTCACATCTCACGATCGATATACAAAATCACCACACCATTATCTATTAAAACTAACTTAAATTAATTAAAACAAATCATTCAATAGATTGAATTACTACAACATTGTAGACTTGATTTTTTGCTCTCTCATTCTGAATGGTTGCAACCAAAATGTTGGCTTTACAGTATTTCAGATATAACAAAAATCAAGAGTAGCCACACCATCATTAATGGCAAATACATCATCATCTACATATAATTCACAATCACTCTCGCATAAGCCTTAAACTCCAAAATTTAATAAAAAATAATTTAAAACATAGCCTTTTGTTTGAACTTTAAAAACATCCAGTAAATTTGGACAAATTATAACTAGCCAAATTTTAGGACTTTACTATAGTTATTCACATATGTTTGCATTGGCTCAAACATTATTACTCTAAAAATTGATTAATAGTTTGGCAATTATAAGCGTAGGTCTGACTCTAACTGATCCCAAACATACTTCAAATCATACAGTACATGTTGATCTTTACCCAAAGCACGAATCTGAACCGTGTCCATATCTTTAAACTGCTGATGAGCAACGGCTAACACCACCGCATCATAGTAATGATTTTTCGGCTGCTCGGTTAGTTCCAAACCATATTCATGCTGCACTTCGGCAGCATCAACCCACGGATCATACACATCGGCCTGAATGTGGTATTCCTGCAATTCATGAATAATATCAATGATGCGGGTATTACGAATGTCAGGACAGTTTTCTTTAAAGCTTAAACCCAGTACCAAGACCTTAGCACCTTCAACTTGAATTTTCTTTTTTATCATCCCTTTTACAAGTTGAGTCACAACATAAGCACCCATACTGTCATTGAGACGGCGACCCGCCAAAATAATTTCAGGATGATAGCCAATCGCCTGCGCCTTATGGGTTAAATAGTACGGATCTACCCCGATACAGTGCCCACCCACCAGACCCGGACGGAATGGTAAGAAATTCCACTTGGTGCCTGCGGCTTTGAGCACATCTTCAGTGTCGATGCCCATTTTATTGAAAATCAACGCCAATTCATTGATGAGTGCAATATTCACATCACGCTGGGTATTTTCAATGACTTTTGCCGCTTCAGCGACTTTAATGCTTGGGGCTTTGTGCGTACCTGCGGTAATAATCAGGTTATAGACTTCATCGACATAATCGGCGATTTCAGGGGTTGAACCCGAAGTGATTTTTAAAATATTGGTAACGCGGTGTTCTTTGTCACCTGGGTTAATCCGCTCTGGGCTATAGCCTGCATAGAAATCCTGATTGAAAGTCAGACCTGAAACTTTTTCCAGTACAGGAATACAGACTTCTTCGGTCGCACCCGGATACACAGTCGACTCGTACACCACGATATCGCCTTTTTTCAGCACTCGACCAATGCTTTCCGAGGCTTTCACCAACGGGGTCAGGTCAGGCTGTTTATACTGGTCGATCGGGGTCGGGACTGTCACGATAAAGAAGTTACAATCCTGTAAATCATCAATCTGGGTGGTATAGCTTAAATGGCTTGCCTGTTGTAATTCTTCTGGCGAGGTTTCTAAAGTATGATCCTGACCGCTTCGAAGTTCATCAATACGCTTTTGCTGAATATCGAACCCGACTGTTGCGACCGTTTTACCAAATTCGACAGCCAGTGGCAGTCCCACATAGCCCAAGCCAATCACAGCAACTTTCAAATTGCATAAATGAAACACGATTATTCCTTATTTTTTGAGTGACCCTAGAGACAGTGCAAGTCTAACAGTGAAAATCTCATGTTTTAATGAAAATTATCTTGTTTGGTTAAAACTAGACCAAATTATAACAAATAGTATAACTTTAAATTTTGAAATGTTGATCTCCAACCAATATCCTTTGTACTAAAATCATTGCAGGTTATAGAATATAACGTGTAGAATTCGGGGCAATAAATATTTTTAACTGCATTTAAGTGTTTCAAAAAACATCTTAATTGTGATGAAAATAGGTATATATTACAAAAACGAATAAGGGTAAAACGTGAAATTTCGTTCAATTTTTGCAGTTACATCATTCAGTCTTGCAATCACGGGTTGTACAGTTATTTCTGGTTTACAAACCTATGACCTTCCTCGTCAAGGCGCATATACAACAAACTTGGGCGTACCAGTAAACATTATTGCTTTAAATCAGGATACACTTCCTGCAACACAAGATGCACAAGAGTTTTCACCGCAATATTACAACGCATTATTCCAATCAACAAAAAATACTTATAACTTAACATCAGGTGATATCTTATCGATTCAGCTATGGAACTATCCTGAAATTGCACCGCCTATTAGTAACATTACTTCTGATCAGTCAGCATTAGCAAGTGGTTATCACATCGACCAACAAGGCTATATTCAACTTCCTTTAGTAGGTCGATATAAAGCTTCTGGTAAAACTTTATCTCAAGTCAATACGGAATTAAAATCAGTTTTTTCGCGTTATCTAAAACAGCCTGATTTAGTCGTACGGATTATTTCTTATCAAGGTCAACGTTACTATGTGCAAGGCAATGTAACTAAAGGCGGTCAGTTTTTTTTAACAGACCAACCGACCAGTTTATATACAGCCTTAGGTATGGCAGGTGGTGTCACACAACTGGGCGATCCAACTTCGATTCAATTGATTCGTCACGGAAAAACCTTTAATATCAACACCATAGAGTTGGAAAAGCAAGGATTATCTTTACATAAATTGATGATTCAGCCGAACGATACAATTTATATCAATGCACGTGAAAACCAAAAGATCTATGTCATGGGAGAAGCTGGTAAAAACCAAGCTATACCTATGCGAGATCAAGGTATGAGTTTAAGTGATGTGATTGGTGAAAGCTTAGGAATTAACCCACTCTCAGCAAGTGCCGCACGTATTTACGTTCTGCGAAGCAATAATACCGATCATACAACTGCCATTTACCATCTCAATCTCAGCAGTATTGGTAATTTTGGTCTTGCTAACCAGTTTAAAATGCATAGCAATGATATTGTGTATTTCGATCCAACAGGCTTAACTCGCTGGCAACGTGTAGTCAATCAAATTCTACCTTTCTCAAATGTACTCTATAGCACTAAACAGTTAGGACAGTAACTCAACGATGAAGTTTCAAAAGCTTTTAGTGGTTTGTATCGGAAATATCTGCCGTAGCCCAATGGTCGAATATTTGCTTAAACGAGAGTTTCCTACGCTGGAGGTATCATCTGCAGGTATTCATGCGATGGTTGGACACCCTGCTGATGAAAAAGCCATACATGCTATGCAGCGCCTTACACAGATCGATATTTCCACTCATGTTGCTCGGCAACTTGACTCAACTATGCTTAAGCAGGCAGATTTAGTCTTAGTAATGACAATGAGCCAGCAACAACATATCGAAAAGACTTGGGCCTTTAGTAAAGGAAAAGTGTTCCGGCTTGGGCACTGGCAAAATAAAGATATTCTTGATCCTTATCAACAAGACCAAGCCTTTTTTGACCAAACTTGTAGCAGCGTTCAACACTGCTTAGCAGACTGGCACGAATATTTGTAATTTTAGAATGTGAAGATAATGAATACAACTCAACAGACCGATGATACCACTGATTTAAAAGAATTATTTTTTTCCTTGATTGCACAATGGAAGCTAATTGCTGTATGTGTACTACTCAGTCTTATTTGTGCAATACTTTACCTGCGTGTAACACCAGCAACTTATGCTGTAGATGGTCTAGTGCAAGTTGAATCAGGTAAAGGTGGTGCTTCTGCCGCACTTTTAGGTCAGCAGTTATCAAGTATCATGGATACAACAGGTCTCGGGCAGCAGCAGGCCCAAGCTGAGATCCAAATTTTACAATCACGTTTAGTCTTAGGCACAACTATTCAAACTTTAAACTTGGACATTCAAGTTAAGCCAACACAAAACTCTTTATTACAACGCATTATTACAAAACCAGATTTTCAAACCCAGTATTCTGCTGAAGGTATTGCGATACATAATGATAGCGATAATTTCACCATTCAAGAGTTAAAAGTTCCAGAAAGCTTTGAAGATAAAGCCCTCATTTTGCACATTTCTGGTGATCAGTTGACTCTCACGGATAAAAAAACAGATCTTGAAGTATTTAAAGGCAAACTGAATAAAAATAATATCATGTCAAATCCTTATGGTACATGGCGTATAGCAATCTTTAGCAAAGCTCCACTTCATCAGGATTATATTTTAACGAAGCAAGCATTACCGAGTGCTGTAAAATCTGTTTTAGATAACTTTTCAGCCACCGAAGCTGGTAAGCAAACAGGCGTTATTAATATTACATACCAAGGGGAAGATAGCTTACATATCACCCATGTACTTAATACTATTTTATCGACCTATAAAGCTCAAAATGTACAACAAAGTTCCGCAGAAAAAGAACAAACTTTAGCATTTTTAAATAAGCAGCTTCCTACACTTAAAGCAGATTTAGATGATGCTGAAAGAAAATTTAATGCATTCCGCGAAGCCAATAATACAGTAGATGTTAATCAAGAATCTGAGCTGTATTTAAAGCAAAGTATTGACCTTGAAACACAAAAAATTCAATTACAACAAAAACAAGCTGAACTGGCTGCTAAATATACCTCTGAACATCCAATGATGCAGGAGGTCAATGCACAGTTAGGTGCAATTAATAAAAAAATTGGTGAACTCGATACAACATTAAAACGTTTACCCGACATTCAGCGCAGATATTTGCAATTTTACCGTGATGTTGAAGTCAAAAATCAACTATATACCAACCTTTTAAACACTTACCAAACCATGAGTGTTGCAAAAGCTGGTGAAATTGGAAATGTTCGTATTGTCGATATGGCAATCGAGCCAGTAAAACCGATTCACCCCAAAAAACTAAATATTTTAATCTTATCGTTATTTTTAGGCGGCTTTATTGGGGTATTATTAGCGCTGCTTCGGAATATGATGCAAAGTGGTATTAAAGATGCATCACAAATTGAAGATGAATTTAATATCTCTGTTTATGCAACTGTACCTCGTTCAGACTTGCAATTGCGTCGCACTCATTTGCTGAAGAAAAAGCGTCAGTTACCAATTTTAGCAGTCAAAGACAGTGAAGATGGAGCAGTAGAAAGTTTAAGAAGTTTACGTACTGCAATTTATTTTGCACTGGGTAAAGAACATGGTAATCAGGTCATTCTCATTTCAGGGACTTCACCTGAAATTGGTAAATCCTTTATTTCGATTAACCTTGCCACAATTTTGGCGCAAAGTGGTAAACGTGTATTACTGATTGATGCAGATATGCGTCGTGGCTACTTACAACAGTATTTTGCTACCTCCAATAATCTTGGTCTTTCAAATTTACTCACTGATAATGTTACCGAACTAAATCAAGTCATTCAAAATACTCATGTTGAAAACTTAGCATTTATTAGTCGTGGTAAATCACCTAAAAACCCTGCTGAGCTACTCAATACAGGGAAATTCGTTGCTATTATTGAGCAACTAAAACAACAATATGACCATATTGTGATTGATACACCACCACTTCTTGCAGTGACCGATGCTGCGATCATTTCGCAATCTGTAGATTTAAACTTATTGGTGGTTCGTTTTGCAAAGTCTCACTTAAAAGAAGTTGATATCACCATCAACCGCTTTAAACAAAGTGGTCGTGAAGTACATGGTGTTATTCTTAACGATATTCATAAAACCAGCGGGGCTTACGGCTATGGTTATGACTATCAATATAGTTATGATTATAAATCCCGTAAATAACCAATTTGAGGAGCTTCGGCTCCTCTTTTTTATTCATTGCATGTCAGCACTCTGATATAGAATAATCTCAAGACGCCAATAGCCAGTACAAAACAGCTTAAAAATCCTCTAAAAAAGCTAAAAACACTTGTGGACAACATTTGATAAGAAAACCAGAAAACAGTTTCATAAGCATGATTTTCTACTAATTTTTCAACCTGTATTACGCCACAGATCATTGCACTTATAACACACAATATGATGAATAGTGAACATATCGACCTTGTCTGAAGCACATCTTTATGATTTTGATAATAGCGATGTAACATGTAAAAAATGATCGGAAGAGGAACTATCGAAAATAAAACCTGCATTAATATAGAAACTTTAGTCTGTATATTTAAAAATATAATTGGCTGACTCAAAAACTCCTTGAAAGCGATATTTTTAGCATCATCATGGCTAAAACCATCCCACAATAAATGGGTAATTGCCCCTAAAATAATTGCTATGGATAATTTAAGAAAGAAATCACAATAACCATCTATACCGACGATCTGTAACGGATCTCTAATTCTAAAATAGTCGTAAAATATAGGACGCCAAATCCAATACCAGACTGCTGCAAAGAATAAACCAACCAACAAATCGGGAAAAATCAGACTAGACCATTGGTGTGATTGCACGTTCGCACTGAATAGCCACGCAAGATCAGGCGCCATACATCCTATTGCAAGACCTGCCATAGACAGCTGATGTTTAAATAGTTTTGCAAGTGGTAAGGCAAGCACGGCATGTGAAATAGTAAATGGCATAACGAATAAAATCCAAACTTTAACCACTGAACAATTACAAAGATTACGACAATCAAAGCTGATGCTGCAAAAATTCAAAAACCAGCATAATCATGATGTATTTTTAATCATTTATAGATCAGCCAAATAAGCCGCTATTTCATCAACTGTTGCTTTTGCTGTCCTCGACCCACCAATTAATGTTGCTGAGGCTGTTCCCACCCATTCACCATAGCCAACCAGCCATAAGTTATTCACTTTTAAAGAATGTGTGCCTATGACTTTGACTGTATTATCTGGTTCCACGACGTTCAGGCTTTTTAAATGATTGAGAGATGCTTTAAATCCAGTACACCAAATCACAGCATCAACTTCTTCGCTTGTACCATCCGACCAGATCACTGCATTTGTTGTAAAAGATACAAAAGGAGCCCGACTCTTCAAAATGCCCCTACCCCTTGCCTCTTTAACACTGTCAATCATCACGATGTCACCCAATCCACCAATCGGCTGATCGATGACCCGACCTTCCTGTTGTGCTTTGAGCCGTTCTGTTGCTCTTAAAAAGAGTACACGACCATCGACATCGTCAGGTAAAAATTGTGGTGGATGGGGTGTGACCCAAATTGTTTTTGCAACTTTAGAGACCTCGGCCAGAATTTGTGCACCTGAATTCCCACCACCAACCACAATGACTTTTTTATTTTTAAATGAATCTGCGTTGATGTAATGAGCCGAATGCAACTGAATGCCCTGAAAGTTTTCATGACCAGCATAATCAGGAATATACGGTTGACTCCATGTCCCCGTTGCACTGACTACAGCTCGGGCTCTCCAATATTTTTCTCCCGCATAAACATCTAAATATGCGCCATTCGATTCAATATGATCCACATGTACTGGACGAATAATTGGGAATTGATAACGTTGTTCATACGCAGCCAAATATTGTATGACTTCATCACGTGTAGGATAGACCTCTGCGGTTTTGGGCATTAGCCAACCAGACAGCGAACTCCATGTATTGGGAGAAAAAAGGTGCAATGATTGCCAAGTATGCTGCCATGCCCCACCAGCCTGATTTTGATCATCTAGAATCACGAATGAAATTTTCTTACGGTTTAAAAAGTAAGCAGTAGAAAGAGCCGCTTGCCCACCCCCAATAATGACCACATCAATCTCAGCCTGTAGTTGAGTCAAAGCCTTTCTCCTCTATTGAATTATTCGTTTTATAATTAAAACCACAACAGTGCAATCATATTCAGGATTGCTTCTAAACAATCTAACCCACCACTAAAAATCAAGCTTAACAACCTGAATTATTAAGCTTGTTCTCTCTATTTTTAACAGCAGAAGCTTTTCAAAAATTGAATCGCCTTTACGTTGCTAGAGTTTACAAACTCCGCTGATTTACCCGCTTTGAAAGTTCTTCTGCAGATTCTTTACGTTCTGAGTAACGGTCGGTGAAGTAGTTCACCTGTCCACGAGTCAGTAAAGTGAACTTAAACAACTCTTCCATCACATCAACGATACGGTCATAGTAAGGCGATGGTTTCATTCGTCCATCCTCTTCAAACTCTAAAAATGCTTTAGGAATTGAGGACTGGTTTGGAATTGTAATCATCCGCATCCAGCGACCAAGAATTCGCATTTGATTTACGCTATTAAATGATTGTGAACCACCACTCACCTGCATCAGCGCCAGCGTTTTTCCTTGAGTTGCTCGAATCGCACCACTTGCAAGTGGAATCCAGTCAATCTGTGACTTAAAGATCGAACTCATCGCGCCATGGCGTTCTGGTGAACACCACACCATGCCTTCAGACCATGCCAATAATGCATGTAACTCTTTTACTTTTGGATGTTCAGCATCTGTATCTTCAGGTAAAGGGAGTCCTTTCGGGTGAAATATTTTTACTTCAGCACCAAAGTGTTCCAAAATTCGACCTGCCTCAAGTACTGCTAAACGACTGTATGATCGTTCACGATTTGAGCCATACAACAGTAAAATACGCGGCGGGTGATCCAATTCTTTCGCTTGAACCTTTTCCAAAGTTGGTTGTTCAAGCAGATTCATATCTACATTCGGGAGAGTCATCGTGTCTTGTTGCATCAGCATGCTCAAATTAAAGAATTCGTATTGCTATCAAGTTTAAGATATAAATTGAATATAAAGTCTGTCTAATGTCATAAATTTATTCAATACGATGCATCAAACATCCAGCTCATTCATATGACTTTTTAAATATCTCATAGAGAACTTATCTCCAGATAACTTTATGTAATGCATCTTCATTTCGACCAACTGTGTAAAACTCTGCAAAAGTCCGAGAGCATACTGAGTCGATCAAAATAAAATTTTAAGCATTCACAGCCCTGAATGCAGTATCTGAAAAATACAAGAAAAGCCTCAATTGAGGCTTTTCATTTAAACATTTTGGGAAATCGCTCCAACCGAAGCGTTATATTTAACGGAAGGATTCAAGCAAGGTTTGCTGAGCGTTATACAGTGGCTCACCTTGTTTTGGATGCGCACGTACCCAAGCCCCATCACCTTGCAACAACCACGCCTGCTGATTATCTTGTAAATAATTAAGCAAACCAAACTGATAAATACGTTTACGTAGTGCAGGATCTTCGATCGGGAAACAGGCTTCTACACGATTAAACAAGTTGCGGTTCATCCAGTCAGCACTTGAACAGTAAATGCGTGCATTGCCCTGATTGGCAAAATAATACACTCGCGTATGTTCAAGAAAACGTCCAACAATTGACCGTACCCGAATATTTTCTGACAAACCAGGTAGTCCTGGGCGTAAGCAACAAATTGAACGAATAATCAAGTCAATCTGTACACCTGCTTGTGAAGCTTCATACAGTTTGTTAATGAGCTGAACTTCAGTCAAAGCATTCACTTTAATGATGATTCTTGCTTCTTTACCCGCTTTTACAGCTGCAATTTCATCATCAATACAACTAACAAGATGGCTATGTAAGGTAAATGGCGCATGTAACAGCTTTTTCAGCTTTGCCATTTTCCCCATACCTGTCAACTCTTGGAAAATGCGATGCACATCTTCGCAAAGTTCTTTCTCTGTCGTCAGCAAGCCATAGTCGGTATAAATTCGTGCATTACCCGCATGATAGTTACCTGTACCCAAATGTGCATAACGTACCAATTTATTGTTTTCACGGCGTACGACCAAAATCATTTTGGCGTGGGTTTTATAACCCACAATGCCGTACACCACGACTGCTCCTGCCTCTTGCAACACATTAGCAACTTCGATATTAGACTCTTCATCAAAGCGGGCACGCAACTCAATTACCGCAGTCACTTCCTTGCCATTACGAGCGGCTTCTGCCAACACCTGTACAATCTCTGAGTTTGCTCCACTACGGTACAAAGTTTGCTTGATCGCCAAGACCTGTGGGTCACGCGCAGCTTCACGCAGAAATGAAATCACTGGCGCAAAAGATTCAAACGGATGGTGCAGTAAAATATCTTGCTTACGCATTGCAGCAAAGATATTTTCAGACTTGGTCAGCACTTTTGGAATCACTGGCGTAAACGCATCATATTTTAAATGTGGGCGTTTGAAATTCGACAACAAGCGTGCCAGATTAACAGGGCCATCAACTTTATAAAGCTGGTCTTCATCCAGCTCAAATTCGTTCAGCAAATACCCGTAAATTTGTTTCGGGCAGTTTTCTGTCACTTCCAAACGCACTGCACGACCAAAACGGCGCGAGCTAAGTTCACCTTTGAGCGCTTTTGCTAAATCATCAACATCTTCATTTAAAGCCAAGTCCGCATTTCGTGTGACACGGAACTGGTAACATCCCGTTGCAGTCATACCAGGGAATAAATCAGAAACGTGTTCATGAATAATCGCTGATAGCATGACATGGTGTTCTTTACCATCGGTCAATTCATCAGGCAAGCGAACTACTCTCGGCAATGAACGTGGCGCAGGTACAACCGCCAGATCGATTTGACGGCCAAAGGCATCTTTGCCTTCTAAAGTGACAATAAAGTTTAAGCTTTTATTGACCAAACGCGGAAATGGGTGCGCTGGGTCTAAACTAATTGGCGTGAGTACAGGCGCAACCTGTTCTTGAAAATATTTTTTCACCCATGCCGTTTGTGCAGGAGTTAACTCCCCACGGCGCAAGAAGCAAATATCCTCTTCACGTAAGCGTGCTAGAATTTCCTGATTTAAAATACGGTACTGACGTTCAATCGCGATATGCGCAGTTTTTGAAATCTGCTCTAAAACTTGCTTGGGAGTCAAACCATCTGGACTATGGCTTTCATTACCCAAAGTCAGTTGTTCCATGACACCCGCGACACGAATCTCAAAAAATTCATCGAGATTGCGTGAAAAAATGAGTAAAAAATTTAAGCATTCAAGTAATGGGTGTAATGGATCTACAGCTTGTTCAAGCACCCGTAAATGGAAATCTAAAATCGAGAGTTCACGATTAATATAACGGTCGTTATAAGCATAATCTGCGGCAGTCACATTTTTAGCAACAGGTGCTGGCGTCGGCGCAGGAGATACTTCGGTATTCATATGTCGTTCCATACGTATTTTTCATGTTATTTAAGCAGTATGCTGCATATTTATGACAATTTCATAAAGTTTGAACATAAACTATGCAAATGAATATGTCTATGTTGGAATTTGGCTATATCGAATGTATTTGGCAATAAAACGCTTACGGAATCTAAATTTTTCATCTTCAGGATGTTGTTGATAATAACGTGGATTCGGCAATAAAGCCGCCAAGAAGATCGCCTGTTCACGCGTCAGATTTTTGCTGCTTTTATGAAAATAATGACGTGATGCCGCTTCGACACCATAAATGTTAGCACCCAGTTCTACCGAGTTCATATACACTTCAAGGATACGCTGTTTTGACCACATACGTTCCATCATCCATGTAGCAATCGCTTCTTGCCCTTTGCGGACGAAAGAACGCTGATTAAACAAAAACAGGTTTTTAGCCAGTTGCTGAGAAATGGTCGAGCCGCCCGCCACAATTCCATCTGCTTTTTCGTTACGTTGTAAGGCAACCTGCATGCCTTCAAAGTCAAAACCATGATGGTGCAAAAACTTGCCATCTTCCGCGGCCACCACGGCGTGTTTAAACTGATTACTGATTTCATCATAATCGCGCCACTTATGTTGTAGCGTTTCATCAGGATACTGAAATGCATCGATACGCATAAACATGCTGCGGTCTACAGGGTGCGTTCGCCACCACAACAAACTGGCAAAGATCCAGAGTTGAACCACCATAAACAAAGTCATTAAAATCAAAAAAATACGCATGAACAATGTTTTCATGATGTGCAACTACTCCCAATCTCACCCGATATGTTAAGCTGAGTTTTTAAAAAATCGACACAGCATACCATGTCTGAGATGCAACAACCTCCGTTTTATCGCAGCAACCTTGATGTTCAGCTTTGGTGGGTGACAGCCGCCTTAATCAGTATCAATGTTGGGTTGTATTTATGGCAAATTGCAGTCGGTGTCAATCCAAGTCAGCCGGGCATTGATGCTGCATTGGCTTGGGGAGCAGACTTTGCACCATTGACCTTTTTGTCTGAGCCAGTGCGATTATTTACCAGCATGTTTTTTCATTTTGGTTTTCTGCATTTGGCACTCAACATGTGGGCGCTGTATATTTTTGGCAGTCTTGCCGAGCAAATTTTCGGACGTTTTTATTTTCTAGGTATGTATATCTGCTGTGGTTTAGCAGGCAGCTTGCTGAGTAGCTGGCTAAATATCCATCATAGTTACTTGTACTTAGAAACCGCCAATACTGCCCTGCTACCCAGCGTCAATGCGGGTGCATCGGGTGCAATTATGGGCTTGGGCAGTGCCCTGACTGTCTTGTCATTATTTCCTAACCTACCCAATGTGCCTTTTGTACTGGTGAAACGTAGTTTGTTGCTCATTATGGGCATTAACCTTACTCTGGGCATGCTGATTCCCAACATTAACAATGCCGCACATTTAGGCGGTGCAATCATGGGCGTCGTGCAAAGCCTGATCTGGTATCGCTGTACGGTTCACGGGCGCAATACCCTTGGCAGTTTGCTCGGACTGAGTGTAGGGATTGCGCTGTTAATTGCCAGTTATCTCTATTGTCAGCATCTTGTCCAAGCAGGCTTGCTCCCCTTATGGAACCTGATCCTGAAACAGTTTGATATGCCTGTCTAGCTTTGCTCGCGCAGGCTTTTTAATGGGCTAATCCGTGTCAGATAAGTTAGACGATAACGCCCGACCAATGCACACAAAATCACCATACCGACAGGCAAACTCAGCCATAAACCCACATGAAGTTGCAGGCTTAACTGCAACTTAGAACTGGCAATGGCACTGATGACCTCGGCAAACAAACAGGCAACCAGACCCGATAGCAGCCCCATCATGGCAAATTCACGGGTCAGCATATTTTTGATTTGTGCCTGAGAACTACCAAAAGCACGCATTAACGCCACTTCTTTCTTGCGTTCATCCATGAGTAAGTTCAGACACGCCAGCAACACCAAGATCCCAGACACCGCCACCAAAACTGCCAGTAGCGTAACAATTTGCACCATGACATTGAGCAGATGTTTAATTTGCTCCAAAATCATGCCGACATCAATAAATACGGTCGTATTATGTTGCTGAATTAACTGTAATAACTTGGCTTTGTCTTGGTCTGGCACATAAAAACTGGCAAGGTAGCTGCCTGCATTTTCATCCAAAGTTTTCGGTGCAAAAATAAAGAAAAAATTCGGACTGAAACTTTGCCAGTCAACCTGACGCAAATTCACCACTTTGGCATGTAGTTCACCTTCGGGCAATGCAAAAGTTAAGCGATCACCGACCCGAATGCCCAAACTTTCTGCTGTCTTTTCTTCTACGGAAACTTCACCAGCTTTTTGCAATTGCGCTGTGCCTTGCGTAATAACATTATCAGCAGGATAGCTCGCAGACTGGGTCAGATTAAGCTCACGGCGTAAACTGTTATTTTGTTCAATTTGCTGTGGGGTAAATGCCTGATCATTATGGGCAATCAAGCGACCACGCACATTGGGATACAGTGGTGTATTGCCCCAGCCATAGCGTTGCAGTTGTTGTTCAAAACTCGGCTTGTCCATGGGTGGCAAACCATAAATAAACTGGTTTGGCGTATTTGCGGGAAGCTGCTGCTGCCAACGCGATAACAAGTCTGTACGCAGTACCATCAACACCGAAATCAGACTAATTCCTAGTGCCAACGCTGTCATTTGCAACGCTGTTTGCGATGGTACACGCACATATATCGCCCAATTGCTCTGACTACGTTTGATCGCACGCAAAACCAGCCATAACATGCCATACATCAACAACCCTACGACACAAACACTGAGCAGTACGAGCAAGGTCAGTTGAATGGCATGTGTCAACAACACACTAAATAAAATCAGACTGGTTAGACCTGTAAAAAATGTCCAGACATAAACCCGCCCAAAAGCAGGCACTTGGCGAATCACCCGAATTGGAGGTGTCCGCAAGAGCTGGTAAATATTGGGGAAAATAAACCCAAGTAAGACGATCGCACTGGTCAGAAAACCAATCGGTAAAGGCTGTAAAATACTACCGAGAACTTCAATTTGAATCTGAAGACTCGGCACAAATTGCAGCATCAGTTGTAACAACCCGATCCCCAATAATCCACCTAGAACACCCCCAATGCCTGAAGCAATCAACATGACGATCAACAGTAAAATCATGATTGCACCAATAATCTGGCGTTGGCTTGCACCTAGACAACGCAATAGTGCAATCTGATCTTGCGTTTGTTGTACATAACGGCGACTGGACAAGGCAATCGCCACACCACACAGTAAAATGGTCAGCAAATTGGTGAGTTGCAGGAAAGTATCCAGATTTTCTAGCGGCTTGAGTAAACGAGTATTGCCCTGTTTTGCCGTACGTAATTGCAGATTATTATCGGCATTGGCAGGATCACGCTGTGCGTCACTGGCATGCGGATTTTTCAAGTTAAACCAGTGCTGATAATCCTGTGCTGCCTGAGGCTGACCTGCCAGTAACAAGCGGTATTCGATCCGACTGCCCGCCTGAATCGCATGCGTGCGTGCCACATCTTGCTGATTGATAATCACTGTTGGAGAGAAGCCCGAAAAGCCTGTTTCCTGATTGCTATCTTGCTCAATTATTCCTGTAAATTTAAATTCAGCATCGGCAATAAACACCGCATCGCCCAGTTTGACGTGCAACAAGTCTTGGGCACGCTGACTCAACCAGACCTCTCCCACCTGAATCTGTCGCGTAGCAGGGCGAATTTTTAAATTACCTCGCAACGGAAATGCTTGATCAATTGCTTTGACCGAGACCATCACAAACTGATCTTGTGTATGTACCATACTGCTAAAGACCGTCACCTGCGCTTGTTGCAACTGCTGTTGTCTTGCCTGCTGGGCATATTCGGCAGCAATCGGCTTGGTATCCGTGATCGCCATATCCCCACCCAGCAATTGTGCTGCCTGCAATAAAATCGCTTGCTGAATTTGTCCGTTACTAAACTTCAAGGCAGTTGTGGCACAAATCGCCAGACTGAGCGCCACAATCAACAGCCACACGCCTTGACTGCGAAAACTCTGCTGCAATAAGGGTTTAATCAAATGATTCATCGTTACCCCTGTTGTTCACAAAGCTGTCCATCGTGCAAAATAAAATGTCGCTGACATTGCGATGCCAAATTCATATCATGCGTCACCAGTACCAGTGTGACACCCATTTCCTGATTGAGATGAAACAGCAGTTGTTCCACTTCTAGCGCCGTTTGTTCATCCAGATTTCCTGTAGGTTCATCCGCAAAGATAATTTTCGGTTCTGCCACCAGTGCCCGAGCAATCGCAACACGCTGCTGCTCCCCACCCGACAAAACTTGCGGAGTTTGTTCAATCTGGCGTTCCAAGCCCACCTGTTGCAGCAGTTTTTTAGCTTTGGCAACTGCGCTGGCATAATGGAAATTGGGCTGTAGGCGTAAGGGTAACAGCACATTTTCCAGTGCTGACAAATGACTGAGTAACTGAAAAGACTGAAAAACAAACCCTGTGTATTGCAAGCGCAATTTTGCCCGCTGTTCTTCATTTAGCTCATGTACAGGTTGTTCACATAACCAGAGCTGCCCCGAACTGGCTTGATCCAGCGTTGCCAACAAACCCAATAAAGTTGACTTGCCTGAACCCGAACGCCCCGTAATCGCGACCTGCTCTCCTGCAAAAATTTCAAGCTGAATATCTTGTAAGATTTGCAGGGTTTTGTTTTGAACCTGAATTTGCTGGCTTAAATGCTGGGCGCGAAGAATCGGTTGTGGCATGATGCGAAACATCCATAAAAAATCATAGGACAAGCCAGATGCAAAATAACAAACACGCTCTCTATGTTTCAGTGCTTGCATTGATTGGCACAGGTATGTTGAGTATACATACAGCCACAGCAAAAACTGTGATGGTCTATGGTGATAGTATTAGTGCTGGTTATGGTTTGAACCCCGAACAAGGCTGGGTTCATTTATTACAGAAACGTCTTGAACAACAGTATCCGAAAAAACACAACGTGGTCAATGCCAGTGTCAGTGGTGAAACCACTTCAGGCGGTCTGGCACGTTTCCCTTTAGCCTTAAAAACTCATCATCCCGATGTTGTAGTTTTGGAGCTGGGTGGCAATGATGGTTTACGTGGCCAACCGCCACAAATGTTGCAGCAGAATTTGGCAAAAATGATTCAACTGAGCCAGCAGGCTCATGCCAAAGTCATTGTACTGGGCATGAAGATTCCACCCAACTATGGCACGGCGTACAGTAAAGCTTTTGAACAAAGTTACCGTACGGTGAGTCAACAATATAAAGTTCAGCTATTGCCATTTTTCATGCAAGGCATTGCAGGCAATAATCAACTCATGCAAAAAGATCTGGTTCATCCCAATGCAAAAGCACAGGGTATATTGCTGAACAATGTCTATCCACTGATTCAATCTGCTCTTAAATAAAAAATACAGATTGCCATGAATGTTCCATAGATTTTCTCTCATACATTTGATTTCTGTTGCGCTTTATTGAAATGAATTTCAATGTTACTCAGAGAGAATAACGGCGAGTAAAAATGATGAAAGAAGCCGCTGGTTTTAATAGCAAAATAATTTGGACTCAATCAAATGATCTACAACTGCTATACAGCCCTACTAAGTGCAGAGTCCTTAAAACAGCTTAATTTGTCGAACTATCGCAATATAAAACAACAATCCAGTTTGCCATCACATAGATGGTTTAAAATGCGATCACTCAATTTTAAATATCGTGGTGCAACAGTATTTTCATAAAATATTTCATAAGGTTTTTCGTGTGATACTGAATTCAATGATCCGCGATATTAGCTATGATCTTCATAAGCAACTTTAGAAGGCTTCTTTTTCCGACTCCACTTCATTTCACTTAAGATCACTCCAAAAACCACACATAATCCACCCAGCAATGCCATTGCTCCCAGACGCTCACCTGCCAAGCGTCCAAAGACACCAGCCCAAACAGGTTCACCCGCATAAATAATCGCAGCTTGTGAAGGGTCAACAGAACGTTGCGCCCAGTTCATGGTTAACTGAATCAGCGCACTGGCAAACCCTAATCCAGTGACCGTGAAGAATAAAGTCCAGCTAAAATGTGGAATGCTCATTTCCCCGACCATTGGCATACTGACAAATGCACAAAGTGAAGCAATCAATAACTGAATAACCGTGACGCATTGCGTATTGACCCGTTCTGCGAAGTAACCGATCAGAATAATTTCCATGGCAATCGCAATCGCCCCAAATAAAGTAATCATTTGCCCTGCATTCAACTGAATCTGTGAAAAACTATGATTTCCAGTCAATAAAATTAAGCCAATAAATGCAAAAGCTGCTGCACACCACATCATCGGTTTGGGTACTTTTTTAAAGATCAACAACTGTAAAATGGGAACCATCGGGACATAAAGCGCGGTTAAAAAGGCAGACTCACTACTCGAAATCGTTTGTAGACCAATGGTTTGTGCACCATAGCCAATTGCAATCATGATTCCGATACATCCTCCTGCGATAACATCATAGCGCGATATGCCAGCCAGCACTTTCCAAGACAATATCATCATAATGCCCGCCGCTGCTGCAAAGCGGCAACCCACAAAAAACATCGGCGAACTGGCACTCAATGCATGCTGGACGATGAGAAATGTACTGCCCCAAATCAAGGTGATCAAGATTAAGGAGAGCTGCGGCGCATAAGTATGCAAGAAAGTTTTAGGCATGATTTCTGGAGAATTGTGCAATATACTGCACATCATATAATCATTAAGTTTTGTGCGCAATATATTGCACAAATATGCTAATCTTCCCCACGATTAATTCGCAGTTTTATGGTGTTCATGCATGACTCAACAGGGAATTTTAGAATATGTCAGTGACAACCTGAAACGCTTACGCGAACACCATCAACTTAGCCAGCAACAATTGGCAGATCAGTCAGGGGTCAGTCGGCGTACAATTGCAGGCTTGGAATCAGGCGAAATGAATATTAGCCTAACTAAACTGGCCGCGGTTGCCAGTGTTTTACAGGTTTCTTTTGCCGAGTTAGTCAGTTCGCCTACTGCAAAAAATCCACATATTCATCGGGTTAAAACCTGGCAAAGTACAAATGGCAATAGCTTTGCCGAGCTACACTGCTCTGCCCCTGCCCAGCAACAGGTTGAATTATGGACATGGTCACTTGCCAGTGGTGATGTCTATCAGGCAGAAGCTGATCCCGAAGGCTGGAGCGAGCTGCTGTATGTTGTGCAAGGTTCATTGACCCTGACGCTAGATGGTGTGCAACATCAGCTCAGTGCGGGTTCATCTTTTGTCTATGCCAGCTCAGTTCCCTACAGCTATGCCAATCTCGGAACTGAACCGTTACTATTTACCCGTACAGTTGCTTATTAATTAATGTCGTGATTTTGGCATAAAATCAGGTCGTTTGATCATTAGGAAACAGATGACACAGCCGATTAAGCCCAAAACCCCACCAATCATTCCAATCGACTGCAAACCATAATGCAAACTGACAATGCTGCCAAGCAACGCGCCGCCGCCAATTCCGACATTGTACAGCCCTGAAAATAATGACATAGCAACATCTGTGGCATCAGGGGCTAATTGCAAAACTTTGGACTGTAATGCCAGACCAAAACTCATAATGGCTAGCCCCCAAAATACGGTGAGTGTCATTAAACCCATCACATGAGTTGCCAGCGGCAACAACAGCAACATTGAGATACTGATTCCCAGACTAGATGCCATCACAAAAGTTTTTGGTAATTTACGGCTAAATCGGCTAAACAAAACTGACGCCAAAATTCCTGAACCGCCATAAATCAACAAGAGTGATGTGGTTTGTTCTGATTGAAAATGTGCAATATGCAAGGTAAAGGGCTCAATATAACTGTAGCCAGTAAACTGCGCGGTAATCACCATAATCGTTGCCAAGTACAATAAAAGCAATGCGGGACGTTTGAGCAAGACAGGTAAACTACTCAATGAACCCGAGTTCTGACTGGGTAATTTGGGTAGCGTGGTCCAAAGAATAAGCATGGTCAACAGTGCCAAACCTGCAATTAGTGCAAAGGTATTCCGCCAGCCAAACCATTCACCAATCACCCGCCCAAACGGAATACCCAGTACCAGCGCCAACACCGTTCCTGTAGAAAGTAATCCAAGTGCCTGCACCCCTTTTTCTGCGGGGGCAACACGCACAGCTAATGATGCGGTAATTGACCAGAAAATAGCATGTGCAAAAGCAATCCCTATACGGCTGATCAACAGAATCATAAAATTACTGGCAATACTCGACAGCAAATGACTCATCATAAACAGTAAAAAAATCGACAATAATAATGCCTTGCGTTCCATATTGCGGGTCATCAACATCATCGGTAATGAAGTCAGCGCCACCACCCATGCATAAATCGTCAGCATAATGCCGACTTCTACAGCCTGCATATGAAAACTTTGTGCAATATCACTGAGCAATGCAACAGGCACAAATTCTGTGGTATTAAAAATAAAAGCGGCTAAAGCGAGTGCAATCACACTAATCCAGCTTCCTTGCTGCGCTGGTTGAGTAGATATAGACATAACCATCTTAACGTTGGGGAGAGAAAGAAAAACAACGCCACAATTATACTGCCCAGTAAAAAATGCTATGCGTCATTTCAATAAAAAATTGATGATTTTAGTTGGATTTTTGCAAAAGACGAACCAGACACAGATGCTCTGCACTTTCGCATTTTTCTCCAATACAAGACCTGCCTTAACTTTTCATCTACATAAATAACAAGAAATTAAGGAATCACACTATTGGAACACTTAACAAGCAATCATGTTGTTTTAAACTCTTTAAGTGCTGCATCATCCACATGTCCTGCTCTGGAATATCGCAAGTTATATACTTCTTATTGCTTAAATGCTATTTCCAATCAAATATCAAAATGTTAGGTAAATAATATGCTATTCAGGTCAAGGCAAATAATTTCTATCGATCTTTTCTCATATTGTTCGTTGTTCAAAAGTTGAGGATCATAGCGCCAGACCTGATGAATTTGATGATATTACTTAAATCGATTTTACTTATAAGTATTTACCTTTTATTTATCTCTTGATTTTATGCTTTACTTTATTTCATTTTGACTTTATCTCTGTCTTATTAATAAGCATCCAAGCTGACAGCCAGGAATAACCATGACCGACACCATTCCCTCTATTGATCTGATTGATGCACTTGCTGCCGAATATGCAGACAAATCACCAAGTGAAATTCTTGAGCTTGCTTTAAACCAACAGGGCGAAGTTGCCATTTCCTTCTCAGGTGCAGAAGACGTCGTGCTGATTGATATGGCTTATCGCCTGCGCAAACCGTTTCGCGTGTTTAGCTTAGATACGGGACGCTTACATCCAGAAACCTATCAGTTTTTAGAAGCCGTTCGCAAATTTTATAAAATCGATATTGAAATCTGCTTCCCAGAATCTGAAGCTGTACAAAAACTGGTGACTGAAAAAGGCATGTTTAGCTTTTTTGCAGATGGGCATCAGGAATGTTGTGGTGTGCGTAAAGTACAACCGCTTCGTAAAAAACTGGCAACGCTTGATGGCTGGATTACAGGTCAGCGCAAAGACCAAAGCCCTGGTACACGTAATGAAATTCCAGTGATTCAAGCCGATGCAGGCTTTTCAGGCCCAGGCAAACAACTCATCAAATACAACCCGCTGGCAAACTGGTCAAGTACCGATGTGTGGAATTATATTCGCATGATGGAAATTCCATATAACCCACTACACGAACGTGGTTTTATATCCATCGGCTGTGAACCTTGTACACGCGCTGTGTTACCCAACCAGCACGAACGTGAAGGTCGTTGGTGGTGGGAAGAAGCTACACATAAAGAATGCGGCTTGCATGCTGGCAACTTGAAAAAATAATTTGTTATAGACTTTTACAGATAACCACTGCTTTGCAGTGGTTATTTATTTATACTGGTAGTTTAGACGACTGATTTTTCAGTATATACTTATAACAAAAGTAAGCAAAAATAGAATGACAATCAGTCATATACTGGATAAATAGGCATAGGCAGTGAGGCACATCGTAATGCGACCATTACACCCAATCGACTTTATTTTTTTATCTCTAGAAAAAAGACAGCAGCCTATGCATGTAGGGGGATTGTTTCTATTTCAAATTCCAAAAAACTCTCCTTCGACCTTTATTCAGGACTTGGTTACTGATATTCGTAATTCAAAATGCAAGCCCGTTGCACCCTTCAATAACACCCTAAATGGCCTATTTTGGGATAAAGATGACGAATTTGATCTTGATCATCACTTTCGACATATTGCCTTGCCTCACCCTGGGCGTATTCGCGAGCTGCTGATTTACATTTCACAGGAACATGGCACGTTAATTGACCGTGCCAAACCACTGTGGACATGTACCATCATTGAAGGTATTGAAGGCAACCGTTTTGCAATGTACTTCAAAATTCATCACGCCATGGTCGATGGTGTTGCCAGTATGCGTCTGATGGAAAAATCCTTTGCCAAAGATCCGAATATTCACAGTATCGTACCGCCATGGTGCATTGAAAAGCGCCGCTCACAACCAGAAACAAAGAATCCCGTTCGCCGCTTGAGCAGTAAGCTGAGCCACTTAAAACAACAAATGAATATTGTGCCTGGCGTATATCATGAACTGACGCAGGCTCTACATGACCGCCGCCACGACCCTGACTATGTTTCAAGCTTTCAGGCCCCTGTCTGTATTTTAAACCAGCGCATTAGTGCATCTCGACGTTTTGCCGCACAATCTTTTAACCTGCAACGCTTCCGTCATATTGCCAAAGTCTTACAGATTACCTTAAATGATGTGATTCTTGCGGTCTGCTCAGGCGCTTTACGTGAATACTTGATGAGCTTGAACAGCCTGCCTGCCAAGCCACTGATTGCAATGGTGCCGACCTCAATCCGTTCAGATAATGACTCTGATACCAGCAATCGCATCACCATGATTCTTGCCAATCTGGCAACGCATATCAGTGACCCGATTGAACGTGCAAAAATTATTTCGCGTAGCGTCAGTAATGCCAAAACCCGCTTTAAGCGCATGACCCAAGACCAGATTTTAGGCTATAGCGCATTTGTATATGCTGCTGCTGGCTTGAATATTATTTCGGGGATGATGCCTAAGCATCAGGCATTTAACTTGGTGATTTCCAACGTGCCAGGTCCACGTGAACCTTTGTACTGGAATGGCGCGAAACTAGAAGCACTATATCCTGCATCTGTGGTCTTTGATGGGCAGGCATTGAATATTACGCTAACGAGTTATTTAGATAAACTTGAAGTGGGAATTGTGGCATGCCGTAATACTTTACCTAAAGTACAAAGTTTACTCACGCTGCTTGAACAAGAAATTCAAAATTATGAGCGCCATCTTGGAACGCTATATGTCTCTGAAGAGCAGAAAGCAGATTTAAAACACGTGGGTTAAACCCAACTTTTCAATTTTTTAACACAAATAAAAGGGCGTATGATTCGCCCTTTTATTTTAACTTTTAACTGTACGACATTGCTCAAGCAGCTTAATACAAATATCTTGTACCATGGACGTGGTGATCTGGACTTCTTTACCATGTTCATCAACCATATAACAATCGTTTTTAACGGGACGATGCTCTTTGTTCGTTTGAGTATGATTTGTCAAATTGTTATCTTCTCGCATATGCATATTTCAATTCCCCATCTGGCTAAGACTGACTAAAGGTCTTTGGCTACTCACTTAAGTTTATAGTATTGGGAAATGCTCAATGAAAGTAAACAGCGAGTTGTAACAAGGCTTATGCGAAATTCTGTTACAAAATCAACTAAGAATGATATCGTATTGCTCTTGCGTATAGAGGTTTTCCACCTGAAATTTGATTACTCGGTTAATAAAGTGCTCTAAATCTGCCACTGCTGGCGCTTCGGCAGTTAACAATCTGTCAATCACTAATGGGTTGGCAACCACCATAAATCCTGCCTGAGATTGATAAGCACGTGCATAGCGTAAAATTTCACGGAAAATTTCATAGCATACCGTTTCTGCTGTTTTTACAAAACCGCGCCCCTGACAGGTTGGACATGACTCACACAACAAGTGTTCAAGTGATTCACGGGTACGCTTACGCGTCATTTCGACAAGACCAAGCTCGGAAACCTGTGTAATTTTAGTTTTGGCATGATCACGCTCAAGCATGCGCTCAAACTGCTTCATGACTTCATCACGATGCATTGCTTCTTGCATATCAATAAAGTCAATAATAATAATGCCACCCAAATTACGTAAGCGTAACTGGCGAGCAATCACCTGTGTCGCTTCCATATTGGTTTTAAACACAGTGTCTTCAAGGCTACGTCCACCGACATAAGACCCTGTATTGACATCAATGGTGGTCATGGCTTCAGTCTGATCAATCATCAGATAGCCACCAGACTTCAAGGCCACACGGGTTTGCAAGGCTTTTTGAATGTCTTCTTCAACATTGTAAAGATCAAATAGCGGACGCTCACCTGGATAATGAATCAGGCGGCTTTGCATTTCTGGCATAAACTCATCAATAAAATCTTTGAGTTTTGCGTGAATTTCTCGTGAATCAATGCAAATCTTGCTGGTCGATTCAGATGCTAAATCACGTACGATACGCTGATGTAAGGGTAACTCTTCAAAAATAAGGGAAGGCACCGCAATAGTTTTTTGCTTGCGCTGGATATATTCCCAAAGTTTTGCAAGATAATTCATATCCTGTGCAATGGAGGCTTCATCAATTCCTTCAGCAGCCGTTCTCACAATCACACTACCTGGTAATTGATGCTCTTTCTGGATTTTTTCAATCAGTGTCCGCAAGCGATCACGCTCTTGTTCTGATTCAATACGCTGAGAAACCCCGATATGATTACCAAACGGCATGAGTACCAAATAACGCGAGGGAATTGAAAGATCGGTACTTAGACGTGCACCTTTGGTTCCCAGCATATCTTTCATCACCTGAACGGTCAGGATTTGCCCAGGTTGAAGGAGATCAAAAACATTTGGCGTTGGCTGGTTACGTGACCAGACCATATCGTTAATATGTAAAAATGCGGTTCTCGATAAACCAATATCCACAAAAGCAGCCTGCATACCAGGAAGTACACGCACAACTTTGCCTTTATAGATATTGCCAACCAAACCACGTTTTACCGTACGTTCGACAAAAAGCTCATTGACTGTTCCATTTTCAATTAATGCGACGCGGCATTCCATCGGCGTGACATTAATCAGCAATTCATCTGACATAATAAACTCAAAACATTATAAGAATTCTTGTAAAGCGATCAGTTTGATGCATTAACCGCTTTTAATAGCTTGATTGTTTCATGCAACGGCAATCCAACCACATTGGTGTAACTGCCTACAATACGGGGAATATACTGCGCTGCCTGCCCTTGTATGGCATAAGCACCTGCTTTCCCCACAGGCTCGCCTGTGGCCCAATAACTTTCCATATCATTCGGCGTAAGTGGCTGAAACTCAACCTGAGTCTGCACCACTTGATATAAAATTCGCTCAGCATTTGCAACACAAACGCCAGTCAATACATCGTGACAACGTCCTGACAGTTTTTGCCAAATGCTAAACGCATGTGCTTTTGACTCAGGTTTCCCGATAATTTCATCATCGACAGACAAACTGGTATCAGCGGCAATCACGGTTGCATCTGGAAACCTGCCTAATACTGCTTGAGCCTTGGCTTGTGCAAGCCGTGCAACATACTCAGAGGCCAACTCACCTTCCAAGATGCTTTCATCAATTTCAGGGCTAAAGACCTCAAACTGTAAACCAAGCTGTAAAAGCAGCTCACGACGACGTGGTGAGCTTGAAGCTAAAATCAAGCGCGCCATTTTTTCAAGCAATAATATAACACAGGCCAAGCAAAAACACTGCTGATTAATGGTGGCCAACGGCGCATGACAGGATAGTTAATACCCGCCATCACCTGTGTCACCCAAACGAAAATGACATAAGCTAAAATCGCAAGAATCGCAATAATCCATAAATTCAGAAAAGTGAGAACTCGACGCTCACGAATAAAGTAACGTGCCGCAAAAGTAATCACGACATAAATCAGCGCATTTTGACCAAGCGGTGCGTCAAGCAGCAAGTCGGTAAAAATACCCAGACTAAAAGCGAACCATACGCCGCACCATGTTGGCTGACACAGTACCCAAAACAGCATCACCAACAGCATGATACAAGGTCGCCATGCGGATGCATCATATGCCAATGGATAGACCATCAGCACAGAGGCCAACACTGTCGAAATCACAATCCAGATCAGCGGATCTCTAGGTTTCTGAGGGCGATAATTAGCGACTAGCATAAGGCTGCTCCTTTGCTAGTGAGTCAGAAAACAGCACGACAACATAATGTCCGCCCGCGAGTTGACCTGCTGGAGTGACATCAATCTGGGCAAATTCCCCCGAATTATGTCGCTGAATTTTCGACACTGTACCCACCAGATACCCTGCAGGGAAATGCTCGCCCAAACCTGAACTATAGACACGATCCCCAACAACAAGATCTGCACTGGTTGGAACATATTGCATCTGCAAGATTCCAGAATCACCTGTACCTGACACAATTGCACGCATACCTGTGCGCTCAATCCGGATGGATAGAGAGCTTTCTTTATCAGACAATAGGAGCACACGCGCACTATGTGGGTAGACATTAATAATCTGTCCCATAATCCCGTGGTCATCCAACACTGTTTGTCCCTGATAAAGACGGTCAGCTTTACCTCGGTTAATCACAATAATATGGCGTAATGGATCTACATCAGTCCCAATAACTTCAGCAATTTCCATACGGCCATCAATAATTAAAGGCGTGTCGAGCAGACCTCGTAAACGGGCGTTTTCGGCTGAAAGTTCAGAAAGTTTTTGCAGACGTACTTGCGCTTGTAACAACTCGGCATGCATTGCAGTATTTTCACGACGCAGTTGTTCTTCAGACTTGGTTTGTTGATTCAGCCACTCTCGCGACATGACTGGATAGCTTGCAAGCGCATAAATGGGATTATATGCTGCGTACAAGACATCCCTCGCAGGTTTCACTACATGAGGCATGCGCCAATCAAAGAAAAGCACCAACAAACACGTAATGACTGCAATAATAAATGAGCGAAAAGATGGCGGTTGTCTTGAAAAAATATTCGGTTGCACCGCCCTGTCCTATTTTATCCTACAAAAAGCATGTCATGGTTGGGGTTATCAAAGAACTCAAGGACTTTTCCACCACCGCGTGTCACGCAAGTTAAAGGATCTTCAGCCACAACCACTGGCAAACCAGTTTCTTGTGCCAATAATTTATCCAAGTTACGTAGTAATGCACCACCACCGGTCAAGACGATACCACGTTCGGCAATGTCTGAAGAAAGTTCAGGAGGCGTTTGCTCAAGTGCAGATTTTACCGCACTTACAATGCTTTGTAGAGGGTCTGCAATCGCTTGCATCACTTCCTCAGAAGTCACGGTAATTGAGCGAGGCACGCCTTCTGCCAGATTACGACCACGCACTTCAATTTCAAGTTTCTGGGTGTGTTCATCTTCAACAGCCATACCCACTTCTTTCTTAATGAGTTCAGCAGTCGTTTCACCAATCACACAGCCGTGTGCTTTACGAACATAATTAATGATCTGTTCATCAAAGACATCACCACCTATACGTAAAGAATCTGCGTATACACAACCTTGTAAAGAAATGATGGCGATTTCTGTCGTACCACCACCTACATCGACCACCATCGAACCACATGCTTGCTCAACTGGCAAACCAGCACCAATTGCTGCTGCCATAGGCTCTTCAATCAGGCGAACATCACGGGCACCCGCATTGTAAACTGCCTCACGAATCGCACGGCGTTCAACCAGTGTTGATTTGCATGGCACGCAGACGACAACACGCGGCGCTGGTGGGAATAAACGTTTTTCATGCACTTTACCAATAAATTGGTTTAACATGGTTTCGGTGACTTCAAAATCTGCAATCACACCATCTTTCATCGGACGAATTGCAGAAATATTGGCAGGGGTACGACCTAGCATTTGTTTCGCATCTAGACCAACGGCTGCAACAATTTTTTGTGAACCACTGTGGCGAATTGCCACCACCGTCGGTTCATTCAAGATAATGCCCCGTCCTGGTGCATAAATGAGTGTGTTAGCTGTACCTAAATCAATCGCAAGATCTGGCGAAAACAAGCCAATTAGTCGTTTTAAAATCACGGGTCGTACTCAGTTTTTACAAATGTGGACGCAAGGTCGCAACTTTAACTAAATGTGATGATTTGAACAAGTCAATCGCTTATCATATAGCACGATATTTTGAAATTTTTTGATACTGACAAGGTGATGTTATGTCTACATCGGATGCTCAGCATTCAGATCTAAATGCTCAAACCGTATCGCAAATTGCCAATCTTGCACGTTTATCGTTCAATGATACGCAATCTGCAGAGTACGCACAAAGTCTAAATAAAATTTTAGGCATGATGGAAACCTTAAAAGGCATTGATACTACTGGTATTGAGCCATTAAAAAGCCCATTTGACCATCCACAACCTTTACGCCCTGATGTGGTCACTGAAACAAACCACCGTGAAGAATATCAAGCTGTTGCACCTGCAACCCAAGATGGCTTGTATCTTGTACCACGTGTGATCGAATAATCTTTTGTTTCATTTTGTAAATACTCGCACTTTTGTCGTACTTTCCAACGAAATAACCAAATCGTGCTACTTTTTAGACCAGATTTTAAATTATGACTAATTTACATCGTCTCTCTATTCGCGAATTGTCAGAAGGTTTGCAACAAGGCAAATTTTCCTCTCGTGAACTGACACAACATTATTTAAAGCGTATTGAAAAAATTGACGCTCAGGTCAAAAGTTATGTCACCGTAACGCCTGAGCTTGCACTTAGCCAAGCCGATGCTGCCGATGCCGCGATCAAAGCAGGCAATGCAACTGCACTTGCAGGGATTCCGCTTGCGCATAAAGACATTTTCTGTACTCAAGGCGTGCGTACTTCTGCAGGCTCAAAAATGCTCGACAACTTCATTTCACCTTACGATGCCACTGTCGTGACCAAAGCCAAAGCAGCAGGTCTAGTAACTTTGGGTAAAGTGAACATGGACGAGTTTGCGATGGGTTCAACCTCTGAAAGTTCATACTACGGCGCAACCAAAAACCCGTGGAACTTGGACTATGTACCAGGTGGTTCTTCAGGTGGTTCAGCAGCGGTAGTTGCAGCAGACCTTGCACCGTTTGCCACAGGAACAGATACAGGTGGTTCAATCCGTCAACCTGCATCTTTTTGTGGTTTAACAGGTTTAAAACCGACTTATGGTCGTGTGTCTCGTTTCGGGATCATTGCGTTCGCTTCATCTTTAGACCAAGCAGGTCCAATGGCTCGTTCGGCTGAAGACTGTGCTTACCTGATGAATGTCATCGCAGGTCACGACGCAAAAGACTCAACTTCTGTAGATAAAGAAGTTGATGACTATGTTGCCAACCTGAATGCAACATCTGTAAAAGGTTTACGCATTGGTATTCCTAAACAGTACTTCAATGTTGCAGGTTTAGCCGCTGACGTTAAAGCACGTGTTGAAGAGTCTTTGAAGAAACTTGAAGACATGGGCGCAATTTTGGTCGAAGTTGACCTGAATATGGTTGAAGCTTATGTGCCAACCTATTACCTAATCGCGCCTGCTGAAGCGTCTTCAAACTTGTCACGTTATGACGGCGTGCGTTATGGCTACCGCTGTGAAAACCCTGTGGACTTGATGGACTTGTACAAACGTTCTCGTTCGGAAGGTTTTGGCGAAGAAGTTAAACGTCGTATCTTGATTGGTACTTATGCACTGTCTGCAGGTTATTACGATGCGTACTATGTCAAAGCACAAAAAGTTCGTCGTTTAATCCAGCAAGACTTCCTGAAAGCCTTTGAACAGGTTGATGTGATTGCTGCACCTTCTGCACCAACCACCGCCTATAAGATCGGTGCGAATCTCAGCCCAACAGAAATGTATTTGGGTGACGTGTACACCCTTGCGGTGAACTTGGCGGGTCTGCCAGCGATTAACGCACCTGTAGGTTTAGATGATCACAACTTGCCTGTCGGCTTACAGTTGATTGGTAACTACTGGTCAGAATCTCAATTGTTGTCGATTGTGCATCAATACCAACAAAACACCGACTTCCACACCCAACGTGCGGCAATTGCTGAGGAGAATGCATAATGGCACAAGCTCAAAAAAAGCCTAAATCAAACCTGATTGATGGTTGGGAAGTGGTGATCGGGATTGAGATTCACACTCAGCTTGCAACCAAATCTAAAATCTTCTCAGGTTCATCAACTGAGTTCGGTCAAGATCCAAACACACAAGCCAGTCTAGTTGACTTGGCAATGCCAGGGGTTTTGCCTGTTTTGAATGCTGAAGTGGTTGATCTGGCGATCCGTTTTGGTTTGGGGATTGATGCTTACATCGACCAAGCCTCTGTGTTTGCCCGTAAAAACTATTTCTACCCTGACTCTCCAAAAGGCTACCAGATTAGCCAGATGGACAACCCGATTGTGGGCTTGGGTCATATCGACATTCAGCTTGAAGATGGTACCGTAAAACGTATTGGCGTGACCCGTGCCCACCTTGAAGAAGATGCAGGTAAATCTGTTCATGACCAGTTTGAAGGCATGTCAGGCATCGACTTGAACCGTGCAGGCACACCTTTACTTGAAATCGTGTCTGAACCTGACATGCGTTCAGTTGAAGAAGCGGTTGCTTATATTAAAGCGATTCACACTTTAGTGCGTTGGCTCGGTATTTCTGACGGTAACATGGCAGAAGGTTCGTTCCGTGCCGACTGTAACGTGTCTTTACGTCGCCCAGGTCAGCCGTTTGGTACACGTTGTGAATTGAAAAACCTCAACTCATTCCGTTTCATTGAACAAGCGATCAATGTTGAAATTGAACGCCAAATGGAAATCTTGGAATGGGACGGTACAGTTGATCAAGAAACCCGTTTGTTCGACCCTGTGAAAATGGAAACGCGTTCAATGCGTTCCAAAGAAGAAGCGAACGATTACCGCTACTTCCCTGACCCTGACTTGTTGCCTGTGATTATTCCAGATGCGCAAATCGAAGCGATTAAAGCCACCATGCCTGAGTTACCTGCGGCACGTCGTGAACGTTTTGTCGCTAACTTTGGCGTGACTGAGTACGATGCGCATGTCCTTACACTTTCTCGTGAAATGTCTGACTTTTATGAGGCAGTCGTTGCAGCGGCAGGTGGTGCAGCTCAAGGTAAAGTGTCTGCAAACTGGGTGATGGGTGAATTCTCAGGTGCGTTAAACAAAGCAGGCTTGGACTTGGCTGACTCTCCTGTATCTGCTGAGCAACTTGGTGGCATGATTGCACGTATTGTGGACAACACCATTAACGGCAAAATTGCGAAGCAAGTGTTTGGCTTTATGTGGGAAGAAGGCAAAACTGCCGATGCCATTATTGCTGAAAAAGGCTTGAAGCAGGAAACTGACACAGGTGCGATTGAAGCGATTATTAAAGATGTGCTTGCAGCCAATGAAAAAATGGTTGAAGAATACAAGTCTGGTAAAGAGAAAGCCTTTAACGGCCTTGTCGGTCAAGTGATGAAAGCTGCAAAAGGCAAAGCTAACCCTGCACAAGTAAATGAATTGATGAAGAAATTGATTGGTTAAGCTGATCTTTTCTGAAAAAGAAAACCCGCTTTAGAGCGGGTTTTTTCAAAATTATCTTAGTCAATGAAATTTGTATATCATTGACTATTAAAACTAACTCTGAGAAAATCCAAATCTAATAAAAATACGGAATTTCTTTGTGACAACAACAGCTTATGATACACATTTTATAGCCTCTGACATTGCTTTTACTGATCAAGATGGAGTAGTTAACCTATCTATTCCTTTTCGAAAAGTAAAAAGAATCGGATCAATTGTTATTGGCATGGCTGGTTGCTTAAATTGTATGATTGATTTCTGTGAAATGGCTTTCCAATTCGTTTCGGGTCAAACAGATAAGTTTGATTTTCCAATACAAATTCAAGAAAGAACAAATAGAGACTTTATTGCGATGATTTATGTAAATGGCTCTTGCTTAAAATTATCAAAAATTATAGGGTCTTCTGAAGTTAGTATAGAAAATATTACGCAAATTCCGACAGTAATCGGTAGCGGAAGCCAATTCACTAGTAATATAATAGAAGAATGTCCAAACGCTGTTGTCGCTGTCTTAGAAGCTATCAAACACGATAAGTATACAGATGGTGAAGTAAAGTATTGCAGTATTCGTAACGACACTATTCATAATTTGGAATTACACCCTATGTCACAAACTCTAAAAATGCAGTTAACGGGTATGCAACAAGAGATACAAGAAACTCGGGCTTTCTTGGGTAGTGATGTTGCTAATGGGAAAAATTTTAGTGCTAGTACGGAAACTTACCATAAGACTGATCCTGCTACTATTAACAATCAAATAGGTATGAGTCTACTCCGTGAAGGATTCGAAAAAGTTAGAAATGATTTTAAGTAATCAAATAAAAAGGTGCTTTAAAAAGCACCTTTTTATTACATAAGTTTTACAATAAAAGCTCCAAAAATATCATCTATCATAAAACTCAAAGATTTAGGGCAAATCCTTTTTTATGCGTGACTTCTAAATACCCTCATCCCCCCTTGCGAAGCAGTGCTTCTCATCCCAGTGGGAGAAGGAGCTTTCATTACAAATTAAATGTCGTAATCAATTTAATAATGAATATCCCCTCTCCTTTAGGAGAGGGTTAGGGAGAGGTTACTTCCCTCGAATCACACCCAACTGATTCCAAATATCAGGCGTCAAAAATGTCACTACCAACTTATTCATATCCACATAACGCAACAAACCATTCAATTGCTGCTTCACCTCAGGGTTTTTAATAATTTCCTCACCCGTAATCTGTCCCAATTGCTGAAAACTCTCTCCGACCGCTTGCACGCCTTCCGCCTGAATCACGGCTTTGGTCTGAGTTGAACATTGATCAACCAAAATGCGCTGTAATACCTGCGCCACGTTTTTATCCAGTGCAGTTTTTTGCTCGTCTGTCACATGACTAAACTGTTTTAAATCGGGATGGTTCGATAAAGACACAAACGTCCACTGCAACACTGCGGTTTTATCGGTTGCAGTGGTCGATTTCATCAAGCAATCACTAAGCCGATCAACGGTTGGGCTTGCCATCGTGACTTGGGTAGTGCCAAAGACAGCGACTGCCATCAAAAGTGCTCGACTCAAAGATACATGTTTACGTTGTGTGGACATTCTAAAACTCCATTCAGTCATTGGCTTCTTTTTAGCATACGACATGATGCTTAGGTGTTATGACTCTGTATCGATCTGGCAGGTGCCGCCAGCAATTTCAGCACATGCTGTACCCGAACATTTGCATCTGACCGATACACCGCATAAATCGGGGCAATACACGGCGACTCGGCTTTAAGCGTCTTATATACAATTTGTTTATTCCAGAAATCCTGAATTGAAGCAGGAACAATCGACACACCAATGCCTGCGGCAATCAGATTTAGGCTCGAGGTTAAACGTGGCGCTTCCTGAACAATATTGGGGCTAAACCCGGCCTGATAACAATGCGCTAAAATATTATCGAATAAATCCTGTCCTGCCAGTCGCCGATATAAGACAAACTCATAGGGTTCTAAATCGAGCAAGCGAATTGCGCCACTTTTTTCTGCCAGAGGATGATTACTCGGCAGCGCCACAATTAATGGCTCATCCAGCACATGCACACTCTGCAACTCGGCACGAAGTGGCGCGGGCTTACGCAAAAAAATGAGATCCAGTTTTTCATTGAGGACAGCATCAATCAAATCCCGACTACTTTCTTCTTCTAGCTGAATCGTGACTTTAGGAAACTGTTCGCGAAACTGGCGAAGTAACGTGGGCAAAAAAGGATGCAAACCCACTGAGTGGGTAAATCCAATATGAAGCTGTCCTTCCAGACCCTGTGCGATATTGTGCACCCGTTTGGGAATCGCCTGTGCATGCGCCAAGATACTCACAGCCTCTTGATACAATACCCGCCCTGCCTCAGTCACTTCTACCCCACGCGGTAGGCGTTTAAACAATACCGTTCCGAGTTCTTGTTCCAGACTTTTAATCAGTCGTGTTAAAGGCGGTTGCTGCATATACAAACGATTTGCGGCTTTAGAAATATTACTTTCTTCAACCACGGCAACAAAGGCATTAAGTTTATGAATCTCAATCATTGCTATACTTTTTAGGCATGGTTTAAGGTAAAAATAGCATTTGTCAATATAGCATAAGCGCTGCATGCTATATACATCTTGGGACAGGTTAAGGTGATCTGGTGAGCGAACAAGTACTCAACATACCAACATGCAAAGCATTGTTTTTAGGTTTCTTGAAATTGGGATTGATGGGTTTTGGCGGTGTTCTGCCACTTGCACATCGTATGATTGTGGAAGAAAACCGCTGGTTAAGTACAGCTCAATTTACCGACCTGCTTGGGGTCTGCCAGATTTTACCAGGTGGCAATATTATTAATATGTCCGTGGCGATTGGCATGGAGTTTCATGGCGTCAAGGGTGCGCTCTGTGCGATTTTAGGCTTAATCTGTGCGCCGACCATTATCGTCTTGCTGATTTATCAGATTTATAGCCAGTTTCAAAATTTGCCTGCCGTACAGCATGCGATTCAAGGTTTGGCTGCAGCGGCAGCAGGCCTGTTATTTTCCACAGGTTTAAAAATGCTTAAACCGATTGCCAAAAGTTATTTGACGGCCAGCAGTATTGTGCTGACCTTTATGCTCATGGTCGTGGTGAAAATACCGTTGTTATTTACCCTGATGATTTTGCTGGGTCTAAATATGTGGGTTTTAAGTTTGGGAGCAAAACGCGCATGATCTGGGTGTTATGGTCACTGGCATTGGTATTTGCAGAATTATCCTTACTGGCATTTGGCGGTGGCAATGCAATTTTGCCTGAAATGCAGTATCAGGTGGTTTATGTCCACCATTGGCTGACTGCTGAAGAATTTAGTGCCCTGTTCGCAATGGCACAAGCAGCGCCTGGCCCAAATATGATGATTGTTCCTCTGATTGGTTGGCATGTTGCAGGGACAGCAGGTTTACTGGTGACTTCGATTGCCAAGTTTGCGCCATCTTCGGTGATTACGGTTTATGCACTCAAGTTCTGGCGACAAGTCAAAGATCATCCTTTACGTTCACGCTTTGAAAAAGCACTAAAACCTGTGACCGTTGGACTGGTCTTGGTCAGTGCATGGCTGATTGGTTCGGCATCAGCACAAAATCTTTTATTGGCTGTGATTATTTTGGCAACAGCAGGACTGGGTTTATTTAAAACAGTGCATCCGCTTTGGATTATGTTGCTGGGTGCAGTGTTGGGCGTGTGTTTTTTATAAGTTTATGTCACACTCATGAATATGATTTATCATCCTTAAAAAAACGATAATGATAATACTGTTTATTCTTCACGCATCATTTAGGTGATATTTATGCAAGAGTCAGAACGTGATAAAGATAGACCATCCTCTTTGATAGAGCTTCTGGTCGATATATGTTTTGAGTTTCTTCCCAATCTGGTGATGGGTATTTTTCGCCCGATCGCACATTTTTTAGGTGAAGTATTTCACCTTTAACGCATGCCAAATGCATCTGATTGATGGTCATAGCCTCTATAAAATACTAAAAAATATACTGACTACAAATCACCGATTCCCAAAAAAAAAGCCAGTCAATATTTTGCTTGACTGGCTTTTTTTCACGATAACTTTTTAATTATTTATGCAAAATCGACTCAAACGCTTTTAAACGCTTATAAATCGACAGTAGTTCAATAATGGTTTTCCATGAGCTAATCAAATACTGAAATGACTCACGGACTTTATCGAACACGTTGCCAATCTGGTTGAGTAAACCCAACGTCATTTTCCCTGCGGCAATCGAAGGAAATAGCACCACAAGGCTATACAAGACATCGAGCTGCATGTACCACGTACTCACCAAGTTAAAGTAAGTGTAGTGAAAATACAGACGGAAATAGTTTTTACGGACATGACCGAACAACTCTCTGAGTGTCGCAGGCTCTGCACGTTCAATATAGTCTTCACCGTACACCAGTTCTTTACGGTACGCGGCTTCAACCCTTTGATTATTAAATTCTAAACCAGGCAATTTAATACCGACAAACATTAACAGGAATGTACCAAAAGCCGCCCATACCACGGCTGCGTATACTAAAGAATGTTTAATTTCACCAATGATTGGCAATGCGGGAACATGCGCTGAAAGCTGAAATAAAATCGGTAAAAACGCGATCAGAATCATAATCGCTTTGACAAAGCGGACACCTAAATCTTCCATCGTGGTCGCAAAACGCATGGTATCTTCTTGTACCCGCTGTGATGCACCTTCTATATTGCGTAATTTTAACCAATGCTCGCTGTAATATTCATTCATGGCAGTACGCCAACGGAAAATATAATGACTCACCAAAAATGAGTTCAAAACTGCAAATGTTACCGCAACCATGGCAATGTATAAGAACGTTAATGTCCCCATATACAGCTCTTTAATGTCGCCACCGCCACTTCCCAGCATTTTCTGGATCATGTCCCAAAATGGACCATACCATGCATTGACCGCGACACTGACTTGCACACCAAACCAGATATTAAACAAAATGAGGGCTGATCCCCAGACTGACCAGCGTTGCCATTTGTTGTCTGAGAAAAAACGCCAAAAACCTGCAAAAATGGCAGTTGCAACAAAGAACCAGATATAAAACCATAAAAATGCAGGTGACCAAAAACGACTCACGCCAATCGCTGACGGTGCTTCTGCATAACCTTGTGCCCAGCCCAGTAAAGTGCCCCACGACTTTCCACCTGCGTACCACAAGATCAGGTTAAACGACAGCCATGCGACAACTGAAAGAAAAAATGCACGTGGTGCAGGAAAAAACGATTTAAACATGCTGTGGGGATATTCCATCTAATTTTGAAATTCTGCCTGAGCTGATTATAACTGTTTAAGCTGAGGGCCTGTTGCAAAAACAGTGTAAGTAACGCTTAGGCATGATGTTTTTATTTTTTGTAAACCTCAATCAAAAAAGTACAAATATGTTCATATTTATCCATGAGAAATCAAATACAGATGTGATATCAGATTGGCATGGCCTATCAAAAATAAGCCTAAAAAATGAAATCCATTTTTGTCATTCTGTCTCTTACTTGTCGCTTTATAACACAACATATCTTCACCTTGCTGCAAATGCCGTGTCATTTTTAGGACATTGTTTTGCAAGTTTATGGCTGCATTTAATTAAAAAATCGATTATTTTTTTACAATTTATCGATGATGATTCTGACGAATTCAGTTTAAAATCCGCCAACAACCTGATTCTGCTAGAATGAACTAAAATACAATCTGCATTGATTGTGATTATGGTGGTGATTCTTCTCTATGTACGCGATTATTATTGTAACGATTTTTGTGATTAGCTTGCTCTATACCTATTTTCGGGGGAAAGAGCGCCTAAAGCTGTCACGCCAACTATTTGATCATTCAACCTTCTTAGGTCCAGTCAATATGTTTATGACGGGTTTTTCCCGTTTGCCTGCCCAGCCGTTTTATCCAGTTGAAGATTTCCCTGAGCTGAAACCGCTACAGGATAACTGGCAGATCATTCGTGACGAAGCCATTGCATTACAAAGCCAAATTAAAGCAGCTTCAAGTAACAATGATGCAGGTTTTAATACTTTCTTTAAACGTGGCTGGAAGCGTTTTTACCTAAAATGGTATCAGGACAGTCATCCTTCAGCTCAACAACTTTGCCCCAAAACCGTCGCAATCTTAGAGAAAATTCCATCCGTCAAAGCCGCCATGTTTGCCGAATTACCTTCAGGCAGCTACTTGGGTAAACACCGTGACCCCTATGCAGGTTCAGTACGTTATCATTTGGGGTTAAGCACACCCAATAGTGATGAGTGTTTTATTGAAGTTGATCAGGAGCGTTATAGCTGGCGCGATGGTGAAGCGACTGTATTTGATGAAACCTATGTCCACTGGGCACAAAACAAGGCAGAGCAAACCCGTATTATTTTGTTTTGTGACATTGAACGTCCAATGAAATGGCAATGGGCACAAAACTTCAATCACTGGTTTGGTCGCAATGTGATGTCGGCATCAGCATCACCCAACGATGCACAAGACCAGACAGGCTTTATTAACCGTATTTTTAAATATTTTTATGCGATTCATGCCAAAGGCCGCGAGCTAAAAGCTAAAAACCGTCGTATGTATTATTTAATCAAATGGATTTTGTTTTTAGTGATTATTGGTGCCATTTTATTACCAAGTTTATTGTAAGTATTTAAAATACATAAATTTCAACCGCATTGAAAGATGCGGTTTTTTTATGCTTAATTTTCATAAAAATAACGCATCAAACGTGTTTCATAGATCACTTTAGATATATTATGATGAATTAATATACAATTTTAATAACAATGGAAAAATCATTATGCAAAAAATATTTTTAAATTTGACTTTACTCTTATCTGTAACGCTCACTGGCTGTGCTACGTCACGAGGACTAATTCAACTGCCAGCAACAACACCCCTTCCAGTCACAACGCCACAACAAAGAAATCAACATACCGCCGTGATTGCACTGGTTGAAGATGACCGTATTTTTCAGGAAGCCCCGAAAACCCCAGATATTCCGTCATTAAAAGGTGGTCTGGCACAAGCAACTCAAGATGAAAAAGCCCGTGCAGTCGCACGTAAGCGCAATGGTTACGGGCATGCTTTAGGCGATATTTTATTGCAAGATGGTAGTGTGACTCAGGTTATACAACAGCGCGTAGAACGTGCCTTAACCCAATCAGGTTATCAGGTCGTCCCAAATACCGATGCCAATAAAGCCACTGCAAACTTGGTTCTTACTGTAAAAATTAATAAGTTCTGGTCTTGGTTTCAACCAGGTTTTACCTCGATTAAAATTCACTCTGAAATTGACAGTGATGTGATCAACAATAAAACTTCTTCTCAACCCATTCATATTTATAGCAAAGTGACTAATTCTGGCCAAATTGCCAATCGCAGCAAATGGATTGCCAACATCAATCAGGTTCTAGATGATTATGAAGCCCAATTGATTCGTGAGCTAAAAAAACAACAACCTTAACTTAAAATAGAATGACAATGTGTTACGACAAAAAACAGGCTGCAATGCAGCCTGTTTTTCCAATCTGATCTTTTTCAAGATCGCTTTTAAATCCGAATTTCAGCACCAAGCAACTTCACAAATTGCGCCAACCAAGCAGGATGTGCAGGCCATGCAGGTGCAGTCACCAAGTGCCCATCGGTTACGGCGTCTGTCACTGCAATATCGGCATAGGTTCCACCTGCAAGTTTGACTTCTACAGAACAGGCTGGATACGCAGAACAGGTTTTACCTTGCAATACATTCGCAGCAGCCAATAACTGTGCCCCATGACAGACCGCTGCAATCGGTTTTTGCGCAGCATCAAATGCTTGTACAATTTCTACCACACGTGCGTTCATGCGTAAGTATTCAGGCGCACGTCCACCTGGAATGACTAAACCAACATAGTCTTCAGGATTGACTGCATCGAAGTCATAGTTAATGGCAAAATTATGCCCACGTTTTTCACTATAAGTCTGCTCACCTTCAAAGTCATGAATCGCGGTCGCGATATGATCTCCTGATTTTTTATCTGGGCAAACGGCATGCACCACATAACCAAGTCCTATCAAAAACTGAAAAGGCACCATGGTTTCATAATCTTCTGCATAATCGCCAACGAGCATGAGTAGCTGCTTGCTCATATTATTCTCCGTGTTGTTTTTGGATGATTTTTTAGACAATAGCATACTGCACTGAAAAATGGATTTTTGCCTGTATATCTTTATGTAATGTTGATCCTGTCCATTTTTCATACTGGTTCTTTTCCCGAGTTATTTACCGTATGCTATAAAAAATAGGAAAAATCACATAAATGCTGAGGGATAAGCAATGGCATCTGTAGAGCATTCACTGCGTTTTCAGGCTTATGGTTATATTGCTGCAGGGATTAGCAGTTTAATGCTCGTGCATGCTATTGGGCGTTTTGCCTTTACCCCGCTATTGCCTTATTTCATTCAGGATCATCTCATCAGTATTAATCAGGGTGCAGACCTCGCAACCAGTAATTATCTGGGTTATTTGATCGGGGCATTAATGGCGGTCTATTTAAACCGACCTGATCGACTGAAACGTTATGTCTGCTTTGGTTTAGTGATCAATGCCACACTCACCATACTGCAATGTTTGACCTCCGCTTACACACCGTTGTTATTGCTACGCCTTGCCAATGGCATGAGTAATGGCTTGGTGTTTGTGCTTGCGCCTGCCCTGATTTTGGAATGGCTCAGTGAACATCAACTGACGCGTTTAAGTGGTCTCGTGTACTTTGGTGTAGGTTTGGGATTAATCGTCAGCGGTATTTTGGTGGACTGGACAGCTCCGTTTTTTACGGGGCAATGGCGCTGGTTACCGATTGCCATCGCTTGCATTCCCCTGCTGATATTTAGCCTGTATCAAATCTCAAAAATCCAGATTCATCCGAAAGTTAAAACAGCACATGCAAGCCAAAAACTGTTTGATACCAACAGTACACCCCTGTTTATTTCTTATATTGGTGCAGGTTTGGGCTATATTTTACCGATGACCTTTTTGCCAGCATTGGCGCATCAGGTAGGTGGTGAGCATACCTTTTTGGTGAAAAATGTCTGGCTGATAACCTCGCTGTCCTGTTCGGTATTTATTCCCATCTGGAACAGTGTCGGTGCGCGTTGGGGAGATCGTCAGGCATTGCTCGGTTCATACTGGATACAAGCACTCGGCGTGTTACTGATTTTACTTATGCCAAATATTTGGGGTGTTTTAGGCTGTGCGGTCTTTGTCGGTGCTGGGTTTCTTGGGTCAGTCATGTGTACCCAGCGTTTGGCGCGTTTTTTCCAGCCACATCAAGGACCGAAACTTTCCGCAGCTATGATTACCATTTATGCAGGCGCGCAGTTATTTGGCCCGTGGTTAGCAAAACTCTGGATTGAACATGGCGGTTCATTGCAACAAAGTTTTGCAGTAGGTTTATTGGCTTTTATTTGGGGGCTGTTTTGGACATGGCGTACCCCAAAGAAAATAGCGATTTAACAATATTAGATATACAAAACAGCAGTTTGATTAATTAAAGCCTATTTTAAAGATCGCGCTGCCTCAAACAGTTTCGAATGATATTTCCATGCCACATTTGCCATCTTAAATATGAGAAATGCCAATCAATTTTCCAACTGATTGGCATCATAAATTAATGTTTTTTTGGTTTTTACACAGATTAACGTGTCAAAACTTTCGCAATTGATTCAGCAACGTAATACACATTTTTCTGGTTCAAACCTGCCACACAGATACGACCGCTGCGTAGCAAATAAATTGCAAATTCGTCACGTAAAATGTCAGCTTGCTCGCCCGTTAAGCCTGTATAGCTGAACATACCGCGTTGTTTCACCAAGTAGCTAAAGTCACGACCTGGTACACGTTGGGTTAACTCATCACGCAAGATGGTACGCATTTTGGTGATGCGGTCACACATTTCTTGCAATTCTTCTTGCCAGTCCAAACGTAGTGCATCATCACGTAATACAGTATCGACCAAAACCGCACCTGTTGTTGGTGGGCTTGAGTAGATTTTACGAACAGTCGCTTTGAACTGACCCAAAACATGTTCAGCCGACTCAGTTGATTCACAAATTGCAGTCAACCCACCAATACGCTCGCCATACAACGAGAAGATTTTTGAGAATGAGTTGCTAAGCAAGAATTTTGCACCTGCGCGGTCTAACGCACGAATTGCATAGGCATCTTTATCGAGATCTTCTGCAAAGCCTTGATACGCAATATCTAAAAATGGAATCAGGTTGCGTTCAAGTAATACGGCGATCACTTGATCCCATTGCTCAGAAGTTAAATCTGCACCTGTCGGGTTATGACAGCAAGGGTGCAACAATACAACGTCTTGCTCTGGAATTTGTTTTAAGCACGCCAGCATGTCGTCGAATGCCACACCGTTAGTGTTGGCATCGAAGTATGGATACTCTGCAACTTCAAAGCCTGAACCCTGGAAAATCGCAATGTGGTTTTCCCATGTTGGGCGGCTCACCCAGACTTTAGAGTTTGGGAAATATTTATGCAGGAAGTCTGCACCGACTTTCAATGCACCTGAACCACCCAAAGTCTGAATGGTCACCGCACGCTGTTCTGCACGCGCTTGGCTATCTGCACCCAATAACAATTCTTGGGTAATATCACAGTAAGATTTCAAGCCTGACATTGGCAAATACAGTTTGGCTTTATCCACGTCTTGATTGGTGCGCAGTGCAGCTTGTTTCACAGCATTTAACTGCGGCACAATCCCTTCTTCGGTGTAATACAAACCAATACTTAAATTGACTTTATTGTTGCGTTCGTCTTTTTGGAATTTTTCCATTAAAGTTAAAATCGGGTCGCCTGCATAAGGCTCAACATGCTGAAACATAGACTATCTATCCTGATGGTTGCCTTAGCATTATAAACACAGATCGCACCATTTTGGCGCTGATTTTTTAGCCAACCATTCAATCCTTTTGTCCATGTTCGATCTGTTCAAGAATCGGGCAATCTGCAGTTTCATTCCCCGCACAGCAATCTGCGGTGTGCTGCAAAATTTCAACCATGTTTTGCAATGCCGCAATACGCTGCTGTAACTGCTGAATATGTGCCAGTGCCAACTGTTTGACTTCAGCACTCTGTCGCGACTGATTGCGCCATAAACTGAGTAATTCCTTGATTTGCTCCACTGAAAAATCCAGTGTTCGGGCATGGCGAATAAAACGCAGGGCTTGAAGATCTTGCGCGGTATAAACTCGATAACCTGCACTGGTACGTTGAATATTGGGCAGCAGCCCAACTTCTTCGTAATAGCGAATCATCTTGCTCGACAGCCCTGTCTGTTTGGCAACTTGCCCAATGTTCATGCAAAAACTCCCCGAAAGCGTTTCAAACGCAAGGCATTCCCCAGTACAAACACGGAAGACATGCCCATGGCAAAGGCTGCAAACATGGGTGACAGTAAAATGCCATAGGTTGGGTACAATACCCCTGCTGCCACAGGAATCAGCGCTGCATTATAGACAAATGCCCAAAACAGGTTTTGGCGAATATTGCGAATGGTAGCTTGACTCAGGGCAATCGCATTACTCACCCCTTGCAGATTGCCAGACATCAGCACCACATCGGCAGATTCAATCGCAACATCCGTTCCTGTTCCCACGGCAATACCGATATCGGCTGCTGCCAAAGCAGGTGCATCATTAATACCGTCTCCGACAAAAGCCAATTTGCCATATTTCTGCTGCAAAGCCTGCACGGCGTTGACCTTACCTTCTGGCAACACTTCAGCAATCACTTCATCAATGCCCAACTGCTTGGCAATCGCCTGCGCTGTCACATGATGATCGCCAGTAATCATGGCAACTTTTAAACCTAATTGATGCAAATTCTGAATCGCGGTGTAACTGGTCGGTTTAATCGGGTCAGACACCACCAATATGGCAACCAGCTTATGATCAATCGCGGCATAAATTGGGGTTTTACCCTGTTCTGCCAACTGCTGTACCTGCTCGGAAAATACCTCGACATCTAAGCCCAACTGCTGCATTAAACGTGCTGCACCCAAATGAATCTGCTGCTGATTGACGGTTGCTTCAACGCCATAACCCGTCAACGCCTGAAACTGTTCAACAGCTAACAACGCTAGTCCTTGCTGCTGCGCATGTTGCACAATCGCCACTGCAATTGGGTGTTCTGATTTGGCTTCAACCGAAGCTACCACCTGTAAGATGTGTTGAGTCTGATCTGGATCAAGCGCTACAAAATCGGTCAGTGTCGGTTTGCCTTCGGTCACTGTGCCTGTTTTATCGACAGCGATAATCTGGGTTTCCTGCAATTGCTGCAAGGCTTGCCCTTGTTTAAACAATATTCCCAGTTCCGCACCACGTCCCGTACTGACCATGATCGAGGTTGGTGTTGCCAGTCCCATTGCGCATGGGCATGCAATAATCAGTACAGCCACAGCATTGACCAGACTCAAGCTTAGCGCAGGTTCAGGGCCAAAGAAAAACCACACAACAAAGGTCAGGAGTGCCAGACTCATCACCACAGGCACAAACCACATGGTGACACGATCCACCAAAGCCTGAATCGGTAATTTGGAACCTTGAGCCTGTTCGACCATACGAATGATTTGTGACAGCACGGTATTTGCACCAACGGCAGTCGCTTGAATGGTCAGCGAACCTTGCTGGTTAATCGTACCTGCCACCACAGTCATGCCGACATTTTTCGCTACGGGAATCGGCTCGCCCGTGATCATGGATTCATCGACAAAACTTTGACCTTCGATCACTGTTGCATCGACAGGGATTTTCTCCCCCGGTTGAATCAAGAGTTGCATCCCAAGTTGCACTTGAGCAATTTCGACCTCTTGCACTTGTCCATTGACAATAATGTGTGCAGTTTTTGGCTGTAAGCCGAGTAAGTGCTGAATGGCCTGTGAAGTCCGTCCTTTGGCTTTGGCTTCCAAATAACGACCAAGCAAAATCAAGGTCACAATCACCGCAGCCGATTCAAAGTACACATTGACATTGTTCTCAGGTAGCCACGTTGGAATAAAGGTCGCGACACAGGAAAATCCATAGGCTGCCAGCGTTCCCACCGCAACCAGCGAGTTCATATCGGGGGCAAAACGCAGTAAGGCAGGAATACCTTTTTGATAAAAACGCCGCCCCGGGAAAATTAGTACTAACGTGGTCAAGACAAATTGCAGCCACCAACTATTTTGCATGCCGATGTGCTGCATCACCCAATGATGAAACGCTGGAATCAAATGCCCACCCATTTCCAGAATAAACACAGGCAGGCTTAAACAAGCTGAAATCAATAAGTCACGCTTTAACTGACTGGCTTCCTGTTCACGGCGTTCGCTCAATTCATTGGTGGGTTGTAATACTTGTTGTGGTTGGAGTTGTGCTTCATAGCCTGCTTTATGTACGGCTGCCAGTAATGCACTCGCATCGGCTAAATGAGCATGGACAAGGGCTTTTTCAGTAGCCAGATTGACGGTGGCGTCACTCACCCCCTCCACTTTTTTCAGGGCCTTTTCTACCCGACCGACACAGGAAGCACAGGTCATCCCCTGAATATTCAGCTCAAATACTTGCTCAGGTTGAGTACGAACCTCATAGCCTGCACGCTCTACCGCATGCACTAAAGCTTCACGCGGTACAATCACATCACTCTGAATCACGGCTTTTTCGGTGGCAAGATTGACTGCAACCTCTGCGACACCATCCACTTTTTTTAATGCTTTCTCGACCCGCCCGACACATGAGGCACACGTCATGCCCTCAATCTCAAGCGTTTGATGATAAGGATGTTGTGACTGGCTCATGTCGCCTCCTTGTACCGCAACCAAGCAGTGCTTCTACAGTTCTGTTGATGATCGTTTATAGTGTTCAGCTTAAACCTTGACATAAGGGTAAGGTCAAGATACAGATTTAAAATATTCTGATTTAAAGCCACTTGACCTTACCATGAGGGTAAGCTTTACAATGCAATTCTCTTATTTAAATCAGGCAGCAATCATGAAATTTGAAATTGCCAATATGACTTGTGGCGGTTGTGCACGTAGCGTGACTGCAACCATTAAAGATCTTGATCCAGATGCTCAGGTCAATATCGATGTTGCAAGCAAACTGGTTGAAGTCCAAACCAGTGCCAGTGTTGAACAACTCACTGAAGCTTTAACAGAAGATGGTTTCCCCCCTGTTCTGAAAGCATAAGTTTTAAAGTTGATTTTTTGGGTATGACATGTTGCATGCCCAAAATATTTCATTTCAATCACGCCCTCATCTTAAATTCAACACTCTGTTTTCGCCCACCTTTTTATCTCACGATGCTTATGTTTTTTGTTTTGTGGCTCACCATAGAACTATCATCTAACGCCCAACAAATCATCTCAGCATATTCATTCTATATTTTAGGCTTGCCATTTAAAAAGCTGTTCATATCGCGTTCACTGCCATTCATCTGCATAAAAAAAACGGGCCGATCATCAAGATCAGCCCGTTTCTGTTTCATCTCTATTGTCGAGCTACATCTAACTCGACAACAGCACATCACTTATTTTTTCTCAGGTAACGCATAAGCCATCACGTAGTCACCATGGTCTGGTGATTGACGCGCACCACCCGCAGAAATCACGATGTATTGTTTTCCTGTTTTTGGTGAAATGTAGCTCATTGGCGTACCTTGGCTACCCACAGGCAAGCGGGCTTTCCAAAGTTCTTTCCCTGTTGATGAATCAAAGGCACGCAAGTAATAGTCTTGTGTTGCAGCAAAGAACACCAAGCCACCTTGAGTTGCCATTGAACCACCAATGGTTGGCATACCAATCGGCGCTTTCAAGCCCATTTTGAAGCCTAGAGGTCCAGTGTCTTGAACTGTACCCAATGGTACTTGCCATGCGATTTGACGAGTTTTCATGTCAATGGCAGTCATGGTACCAAATGGCGGTTTTTGACATGGAATACCCAAAGCCGACATGAAGCGGTTTTTGTTGACTTTGTACGGTGTACCTTTCATTGGTACAGCACCCATACCTGTGTTGACTTTCTCGCCACCACTCGCTTGGATTTTAATGTCTTCAGGTGTTTGTTTAATCAACTGAATCCATAAACCCAAACGCATGTCGTTCACGAACATATAACGATGTGTTGGGTCAAACGAGATGCTGCCCCAGTTCATGCCACCCAAAGAACCTGGAAAGCTGAGAGAAACATCAGTCCCTGGTGCAGTGAACAGACCATCGTAACGCATAGATTTAAAGTTAATACGGCACATCAACTGGTCAAATGGTGTTGCGCCCCACATGTCAGACTCTTTTAAAGTCTGATTGCCAAGTTGTGGCATTTCAACTGAACGCGGTTGGGTTTTTGAATATTGTTCGTCTGGAATGTCTGCAACTTTTACAGGTTGCTCAACCACTTTGGTCAGTGGTTTACCTGTAACACGGTCAAGGACAAAGAACTGACCAGATTTCGTACCAATCACCACCGCAGGCTTGGTTGTGCCATCTTTCATTGGGAAATCGACCAAGCTTGGTTGCATTGGTAAGTCAAAGTCCCAAAGGTCATTATGTACAGTTTGGTAAACCCATTTTTCTTTCCCTGTTGTCGCATCAAGCGCCAACACAGAAGTATTATATTTGTGATCTAGTGCATTACGGTTACCACCCCAAACATCTACCGAAGAACTGCCCATTGGCAAGAACACAATATTCATTTTCGGGTCATAAGACATTGGTGCCCAAGAGTTTGCTGAACTACGTTTATAAGTTTCGCCTGGTTTTAACACATAGTTTGGATTCGGGTTACGTGGATCAAATGCCCAGCGTAGTTTACCCGTAATCACATCATAACCACGGATCACACCCCCTGGCATGTCTGCTGCAACGTTATCGGCAACGCGACTCCCCACAACCAGTGTTGTACCTGCCAGTGTCGGAGCAGAAGTGACTTCAAAGCGAGGTGCTTTCGTACCACCTCCCATGCCTTCTAGCAAATTCACAGTACCATGATCACCAAAGTCTTCACAGCGTTGACCATTGTCGGCATTGATCGCAATTAAACGTCCATCTGGTGTATTTGTATAAACACGGCGTGGACAAGTTGTATTGTTTGCAACTGCGGTTACAGGTGTTGCACCTGCAAATTTTGGTTGTTCAATGGCTTGCGTTGAATCAAAATAAGCAACACCACGACAACGTTCCCATGCATCAGCATGTGAATTGACTTCTGCTTTCCACAACTGTTTACCCGTGTCTGCATCAACCGCAATCACGTTGTTATGTGGCGTACATAAAAATACTTTATTACCGACTTGTAAGGGCGTTTCCTGATCTTCAGCGCCATTCCCCGTACCTGTCGTCATGTCACCTGTGCGGTAAGTCCATGCCACTTTCAGGTCTTTAACGTTGTTGCGATTAATCTGATCTAATGCAGCAAAACGGCTACCGCCTGCATCATTTCCATAGTGATCCCAGTTTTTTGGCTGTTTTGTTGCATCTACAGGAACTAAAGGCAATGCCTGACCTGATGCTGCAACGGTCGGATGCGGTTGGAACATTTGATACAATGCCACCAACATCCCCACAAGAACGACCAAACCTGAACCATATGCAGGTGCTGTACACCGTGCTTTTTGCTCATAACAGCGTAAGCTCGGCAGCGTCAACATGATGGCAACAAATAACCCAGATGGGAACATGAGGTTAGAGAACAAGCCCCAGAAATCCCAACCTTTGTCGAACAAAGACCAAATCAACGTTACAACAAATACACCCGCATAAATAAACCCACTGAGTGCTTTTCTTCTCAACATGAGAATAGCCGCAAGGGTAATAAAAATCCCTGCGAGTAAGAAGTACCAAGAGCCACCCAGACCGATCAGCTTGCCACCACCAATCACATAAAATAAACCTGTAGCCAGCAATGCCAATCCTAAGATCGCACACCATATCTTAAATATGGGGTGTGGCTGAGTATATGAATCAGACATACAACTATCTCCAGTTTTGATGTCAAATCAGTTTTCCATCTGATACAGAACAGCATCTTGTGATGCTGCAACCGATTTGCACAATGCGCCAAAACAAAAACCAAAAAATCGCCTTTACACCACTTGGCATAAAAACGGCTTCACTCCTTCGTTATAGCCACGATGATTCCTTTCATCTTGATGAGACTGATAAGATTTTTTAGTAAAAATTTCATCAGCACAAAAAGTAGCGCAGTTTAAAAACAATCGTTTTGAATCTATACACAATCCAAAACTGAAAAAGAATGCGCGATCGTCGAAACCATGCTGAAATTCTGCTGGGCATTAACCTCTGAACACCCAGCAAGTTCTAAGTCCAGATTAGAAATTTACACGTACACTCAGACCTGCGACCCAAGCATCATCAACTTCTTTCACCCCTGCTGGCTGGTGGATATATTGCAAGTTCGGGCGGATCATGACCGCAGGTGACCATTGATAGGTATAGTTCAACTCGACATTCAACTCGCTGCGTTGTATTGGAACGTAGTTACTTGCGATCGGGTCATAAGAGAAATAACCACGACTGATGTCGGTTGCAATTTCTTTGTCACGGGCGCGGTTATTGACGTCATAGCGCGCAAAACCGAGTCCAATTTCATCGGCTGGTCGGCTGTCAAATGGGCCTTTATACCAAAATGCCAATTGCTGGGTGCTTTGGACAAATGTGGTGGCTTTATCATTGAATACGGCATTGAAACCAACATACAGACCACGTTTCGAGTCATCACCACGTTGGGTCAATTGTTGTTGTGAGTTAAACCAGAAACTGTGTTTGCCATCATGGACTTTACCTGCGGTTTTAATGTCTTTGGCTTCGGCGGTTGAGTACAATGCACCGATTTTATATTCACCAGGCAAACCGTTAAGTTTTGGTTTCCATGCCAACTCAACAGGAATCGTTGCCCCCTGAACATTGTTCATACCCAAGTTAAAACCATCGCTGGCGGACTGGGTTTTAATGTCATCTGGATTGACTTCATACACCCCGACGCCAATCGTCCATTCAGGTGCGAACTGATATTTGACGTTCGCTGCCCAAACACTGACTGGCCAGTTATACCAGATTGAACCAATCGACTTACCTAGCTGACCACCACAAAGCAGCAAGTTCTGGAACTCACATTGTGAGCTATTAAAGTCATCTGACATGCCCATACGACCGACTTTGACTTGAACCTTGTTGTCATCAAAGCCTTTTTTCACCCATGCCTGAGTTAAACGCCAAATCTTCCCACGCCCATAAATCTCTTGTGAATTACCTAGCGTGGTCGAACGAGGGTCTTTAATCCGTTCATTGGTCAGCGCATTACCATCGCGTTTGGTAATCATGATCGCTGCCGTTGTATCATTCCAACCCGCGATTTTGTTTAAATCGAAATTTGCCCCAAGGGTCAGCTGTGATGCAACCGTCGTTGTATTGTTATCATTGTAGCCACCATCAATATTGGTCGCAGCCTGACTCATGATCGATGCGGTAAACTTGTAGCCTTGATCTTCGAGTTGCTGACGCTTACCATTCCAGTCCCCAAATAGCCATTGACGATCTTGTGACCATGGCTCATTTGCCATAACACCTTGGCTAAATAAAATCGCGAGTGAAACTGCACTCATTTTCATTAAATTAACTTTTTTCATATTTGCTTATCCTTAGCCTAATCGGGTTAGGCACCCGAACCTGATGTCAAAGTGCCTATATTTCATCATTTTAGTTTTACGGGTTGGCTGAGTTCTGAACTTGCGCCGAGGTGATCTGTGATATTTGCGGTGTAATTGGCAAATTTCTCGGTTGGTTTCCAAGTCAAAGTGGCTTGACCTTGTGCGTTGGTTGCAACTGTTGCTGCACCTACAAATTGTTCTGCTTCTTTAGACTGTGCGTTGCGGTTACCAAAGAACTCCACGCGGTAACGCTGGTTCGCCTGACCTTTGAAACTCACCACAAGCTGCCCCTGATGTGCAGTCAGTTTAGGTGCCTGAATCCATTGGTTCGGCTGAGCATTACAACCTTGCTGAGTTGGCTCAGTACAGGTTTTTTGCAGGTTCTTCGGATCAATGACCACACCACCACCACGTGAACCAACAAAACCTTCATGTTCCAGTGCTGGCACACCAAATACGATCGCACCTAAACGCTGATTTGGCACACAAGTTCCACCCGCTTCACAGCGTTTGATGTCCTTGCCATTGTCCCAAATCTGGTTTTTGGTCAGGGTGATGTGTGAATTGGCATCTTTCTCTGAACGTACGGCAATCCCGATACGGTTACCATGGACTTTGTTACTATCAAAGATGTTGCCATCACCTGTCAGGTTGAACCCTGTTGAATTGGCAGTCAATTCGTTATATGCAATATAGTTACGCTTGCCCCAGTTAATTTGCAAACCATCTGAATAGTTTTCAAATTTGTTGCCGACAACCGCGTTGTCATTGCCCCACAAGATTTCAATGCCTTGTGATGGCTCTGGGTTGGCTTTGGTGTTGGTAAACAGGTTATTGGCAATCAGGTTAAACGCTGCGCCACGAGTCAGCTCTAAACCATCACCATTATCCTGAAGGATATTGTCCAAAAACTTGTTATTGTTGGTCGTGGTTGAGGTTGGATTACCCTTGCCATCATCTCCAGTAAACATCACCCCAGCACCACCGTAGTTATTGCTAATACGGTTATGCTGAATCAGGTTGTTGCTCGAACGGTTGACCAAAATACCAATACAGAAGCGATGAATATCCAGACCTTTGAGCACAACATGATGTGTATCACGTAGTACCAGACCCGGCAAAGTCATCGTGCGTACGTTAGTACCATATTGCCCAGGCATAGCACCTGGACAGGCTTTTGCCCCTTCACCCTGAATATAGTTAGAACCATCAATGGCAATAAACTCGCCCGTTTTGTCCCATTGTGTTCCAATGATTTTTACAGGGCCTTTAATTTCAGGAAGTGGTGAATTTACCTTAATGCTATAAGGCGCTTTACCCACTGCCTGAATCAAGATTTCGTTATCATCAGATGGATTGGCATTGGACTGTTCAATCGCCCAGCGCAATGATCCCTGATTCTGATCATCCTGATAACGATCAACCACGTAGGTTGAAGCAGCCGCCCAACCTGAAGCCAATAGTCCTAAACTTAGTGCGGTCACTCGCAAAGAAACTGCTTTCATTCCAGATATTCCTTTAATTCAGTTTTTATTATGGTGTAGGTTGTACAGTTTGTAAGAACTGGCGCAGCTGGGTCACATCAATTTGACCTGGTGCTGAAGCCTGACCAATCATGCCGAAACTTAAGCTCCCTCCTGAACTTGCGGTTGCGATTCGGGAAATGGTGCCCAAGCGTCCCATTGACATGGTTAACAATGGTTTTTTGCTTTGTTGACTCACTTTTAATGTTGCGTTCATCAAGGTAAACACATCTGCTTTAGACTGTGGCATGACTGCAATTTTTAAAATATCTGCGCCTATTTGGTCTTGTTTTAGCAGACGATCAACAATTTCCTGCTCGCTTGGTGTTTTGGCAAAATCATGATTCGACATCACCACCAACACATGTTTTTCATGCGCCAAATCCGTTACTTTACGCACGACTTTCGCATCACGGAACATTTCAATATCAAGCAATTGCATAAACGGTTTTTTCAAATACGCGCTATAGATTTTGCCGTATTCTTCATCGCTGACTTTCAGTTTACCGCCTTCATTGGCAGTACGGATTGTTGCAAGGAGTGGTTTATCTTTTAAGATTTGATTGAGCTGCTGTCCTAATGCAATCACCTGTTTGGTATCAGTTGCAAAGTTCAACAAATCAATACGGAATTCAGCAATATCTGCATTTGGGTTGCCAGCAATCACTTTTGCCTGAGCAATCGCCTCTTCAGCAGTTTGTGCGGTAATCGGCACGATGGTCTTTACTGGCATCACGCCAATATCGACATTTTTCACGACATAATGATCTGCCATCACTGGTTGTGCCAGTGCAACGGATGCTGCCCCCAACATGCTGCATGCTAGTGCCATCTGAAGTACTTTATGTTTAAGGTTTATCATTACCATTCCTTGTGTAATGTCGCTGTATGAAAAATCCATACAGCGCGCAGCTTAGATATCAAAAAATACGGTTTCATTTTCGCCTTGGATACGAATATCAAAGCGATAAACCACCTGACCATCACGCTCTTCACGTTTAGCCAGCAAAGTGTTGCGACGTGGCGCCCACTCAATACCTGTCAGGATCGGGTCTTTGGCATTCGCTTCAGCTTCATCTTCAAAATACACACGGGTATTGAGACCTAAGTTGATACCACGTGCAAAAATGATTAAAGCAATATGCGGTGCTTGCTGTGTACCTTTACGCCCTGGAACTGCACCTGGTTTAATGGTGTCAAAGTGCCATACGCCAGTCTGGAAATCAGCACCTGCACGTCCCCAGCCTTGAAAATGTGGGTCAGCAGTTTTGCCCTGAATGTCGGCTTGGCTTGGGTAAACGCCATTGGCATCGGCTTGCCAGATTTCAACCAGCACATCACGAAGCGGCAAACCCAGACCGTCAAAAACCTGACCTTCAAGGCGAATACGTTCGCCCTGAGTGTGTTCTTGCAAAAGATTGTTATTGAAATTGTTGTCAAACACTTCAATGTTGGCTTGTTTCGGCAACAGACCAATATGTACGTAAGGACCACCTGTTTGAGATGGGGTTTCTGCTAATTCTTGAAAATTCCAGCCATTCATTTTTTCTACTCCATCCATTAAGTTAAATCGTTTTCGAAGTACGTTGCACGGCGCCCACGCAAGGTGATATCGAAACGGTAGCAACGGCTATCTGCTTCAATAAAATTGCTCTTATCTTCTAAAGCAATCAGGGCACGACGTTGCTCTTCTAAAGGAATCGTTTTAATAATTGGACAAGAATCAATTAAGGTATCGCCTTCAAAATAAAGCTGTGAAATCAGGCGCTGTGCCCAACCATCTGCAATTAAAGAGAAATGAATATGCGCAGGACGCCATTCATTGATACGGTTACGCCACGGATATGGACCTGGCTTGATGGTACGGAAAACAAAGTAACCGTTTTCATCGGTCAACATACGGCCACAACCACCGAAGTTCGGATCAATCGCACCAATAAACTGATCATTTGGATGGCGATAACGACCTGAAGCATTGGCTTGCCAAACTTCAAGTAGTGCATTTTTTACAGGACGACCAAACTGATCGCGCACATAACCATGCACAATCACCCGTTCACCAATCGGTAAACCATCTTTTGCATAATTTAAGATTAAGTCGTTATCTTTAGGGCCAAACTGATTTGGGCTAAAATGTGGTGCTGTCACTTCAGTGAGTGTTTCCGCAATTGAAATCAATGCATTGCTTGGCGAACGTAACACACTGGTTTTATAGCCTGGTGTATGTGCTGGCGGATGATGATCTGTATTACGCTGTGCGTAGGCACCCCAAATGATCTGAGACATCATATTTCTCCTTTAAATTTTAAAAAAATTGCATCCATTACGTTTGCTGGCTAGGTGAAATTCCTAGCTCTTTAAATACCTCTTCTGCCATATGCATCGCAGCATTTGCTGCTGGCAAACCTGCATACAATGAACAGTGAAGAAATAATTCTTTAAGGTCGTCTTGAGTGACACCATTGTTAAAGCAGGCACGAATATGCATACGCAGTTCATCTTCACGCCCAAGTGACAATAAAATTGCAATCGTCACTAAACTACGGGTATGGCGTGGCATGCCAGGGCGAGACCACACTTCACCCCAAGCAAAACGGCTAATAAAGTTCTGAAAATCGCTGTTAAATTCATTCAGGTTTTCAATCGAACGGTTGACGTGCTTTTCGCCTAAAACTTCCGTGCGAACTTGAATACCTTGTTTGTAGCGTTCATCATCATTCATAAGAAAACCCTCATTAGGTTGCATCGGTATGTGCAACCAGTGATTTGACAAAAATAGACACTGCGGCAGCGGTCGCTGGGATTAGCAACATGCTCAGAATCGCAGTAAATGACCAGTGTTGACCGAGAAGTACTGCGCCAATCCACGCTCCAAACACCGCACCGAAACGCCCGATTCCTGACATCCACGCCACACCTGTTGCACGGCATTGGGTTGGGTAAAAACGCGCACTGAGTGCTGGCATAGAAGACTGTGCACCATTGATTGCAACACCTGCACAAAGCACCAAGACTGCAAGCAAGATCGGACTACTTAAACTTTGACCTACAGCGAAAGCGAAGATCCCTGCAACAAAATAGAAGCCCGCAATAATACGGTTCGGGTTGAAACGATCCATTGCCCAACCAATGAACAATGCACTAAGCACACCGCCAAACTGGAACAAGCCACCAATAAATGCTGCACGTTCCATACTTGCGCCCGTTTCACGCATCAAGGTTGGTAACCAGCTGGTAAGCAGGTAAATCATCACCAAGCCCATGAAATAGGTGAACCAAAGCAATAACGTGCCTTTGATGTAGGTTGGCGAAAAGAGCATCGAAAATACGTTTTGCTTTTTCTGCACTGCACTTTTTTCTTCAGGCACGTGAAACTCAGTCACGTTCTGAACTTGAGTAGGTGCAATACGGCTCAAGATCTTGCGTACTTTTTCGTTATTGCCACCACGAACAATCAAGAAGCGGTAAGACTCTGGTAAAACACCCACAACAAAGAAAGTCAGAATTAATGGGCTCCAGCCACCGAACAGAAATAAACTGTGCCAGCCAAAGTGTGGAATCATCCAGCTACTTAAAAAGCCACCAATCGCCATACCCAAGTTGTAACCACAGAACATACAGGTTACGAGTAAAGAACGAATACGGTTTGGACAGTACTCAGAAAACAGTGTGGTGGCGTTTGGCATGGCTGCCCCCAACCCGATTCCTGTCAAGAACCGCAAAACAACCAAAGTATCGAGGTTGTTGGCGTAGGCACAGCCAATGGTAAAACCACCAAAAATCAGCATCGACACAGATAAAACTGCTTTACGACCAAAACGGTCAGCTGTTGGCCCAGACACCAATGCACCGATGATCATGCCGCCAAGCGCAGCACTCATCACAGGACCCAACTGAGAACGGTCAAGCCCCCAGTCCTGTGCTAATGCAGGGGCAATAAAGCCCATGGCAGCAGTGTCGATACCATCTAGAAAAACAATGAAAAAACAAATTGCAGCAATCATCCACTGATAAGCACTTAATGGTGAATCATTAATCAGTGCTTGTGCATCCATGCTCATATTTGGGCGAGCAGTGTCCTGAGACGCCATAGTTGCCTCCTTAGGCGAAAATCCTTTTAAAACAGTGGGCTTTTATGAAATCACTTCAATAAAGCGCTGAAGAGCCTGAGTAAATCCTTCAGGTTGCTCAATATTTGACAAATGCGATGCTGGCAAAATACTGAGTTGGCTATGGGTAATGCGCTGCTGCATAAATTCAGCATCAGCAACAGTCGTGATCGGATCAAATTGACCTGCGATCAACAAGGTTGGAATCTGAATATTGGCAATCTGTTCACGCAAATCTTCATGTGCCAAAGCACGGCAGGCATTGGCATAACCCTGAGCAGGTGTATTGGCCAAACTTTGAATGGTTTGTTGCGCCAATGCATCTTGTAGATAGTCAAACTCACTGCTAAACCAGCGGCTATGGGTCGAAGCCACCAAATCAGCCAAGCCATTTTGTTCTACCGCATCAGCTCGGGTCAGCCATGCTTCTGCCGTACCAATTTTTGCTGCAGAGTTTGCAACTGTAATGCTGTTAAAACGCGCAGCATGGTGAATACCCAAATACAGCGCAGTCAATCCGCCCATTGAAATTCCACAAAAGTGTGCTTTTTCAATCTTCAACGCATCTAAAATATCAATCACATCTTCTGCAAGGTTTTGCACAGTTGTCTCTGCGATGACATCACTTTGACCATGTCCACGAGTATCATAAGTAATCACTTTGAACTGCTGTTTGAGTGAAGCAACTTGAGGTTGCCACATGGCATGATCAGTTCCCAAAGAATTGGAAAAAACAATGGCAGGCGCATTCTCAAGACCTTCCACATAAACCGATAAATGCTTGCCTTGACGATTGCTAATCGTGATCATCACTTTGCCACTCCTGTCTGTGCTTCCTGCAAAACTGCATCAATTTGTGCCTGAATATTGCCTAAATAAGATTCAGGTTTAAAAATCATCGAAATTTCTGCTGTAGAAAAATTATTTTTAATGTCATCCAGTTCAGAGATCACGTCTTTTAAATGTTTTTGCTCAGCGACTGCTGTTTTACATGCGGCTTCCACCAGATGATGCGCATTTAAACGCCCCAGTTTTGGTGCCAGTGCCATCATGACTGCTTCCGCCATAATCAAACCTTGCGTGCATTCCAGATTGCGCTGCATGTTTTCGGTGTTGACTTCCATCCCTTCTAAAACATCCAAGGTACGTGACAATGCACCTGCGCAAAGCTGGAAAATTTCAGGCAATGCCAACCATTCGGCATGCCATGCACCTAAACTACGTTCATGCTCCTGAACCATGCTCTGATACAGACTTGCCATCAGTACTGGAACGCGGTTTGCAGCTGCAAGTACCGATGCCGCTGCAACAGGGTTGCGTTTATGCGGCATGGTCGATGAGCCACCGCGACCTTTTGCGGTTGGTTCAAACACTTCAGCAATTTCGGTCTGCATCATCAAAGACCAGTCCCGCGCCATTTTGCCTGTGTTACCGACAATCATGGCCAATACACTGGCGATCTCAACGATACGGTCACGCTCACCATGCCATGTGCAACTTGGTGTCGCCAAATGGAGCTGTTGGGCAAATGCTTCGACAACTGCGGAACCCTGATCAAGCAGTGATGCCAATGAACCCGCTGCACCGCCGAGCTGAACAGCTAGTACGCGGGCTTTCATTGCCTGAATCCGATCCAAATCACGTTTAAACGCACTTGCCCAACGAGCAAACTTGTGACCCAGCGTAATTGGCAAAGCTTGTTGTAGCCATGTCCGTCCAATCATCACCTGATCACGATAAACTTGTGCCTGCGTCAATGCCGCTTGGTAGTTTTGCTGCACGCTCTGTTCAACATGCTGCAACGCATCACGGCACTGTAAAATACAGGCGGTATCTAAAATATCCTGACTGGTTGCCCCCCAGTGCACAAAACGTGAGGCAGCTTCATCTTGCTGTTTCACAATTGCAGTCAACTGTTTTACAAAAGGAATTGCGATATTGCCTGCAAGCCCTGTCGCGGTTGCTAACGCATCAAAATCGATCTGTTCCAATGCTACTTTTTGTGCAATCGCTTCGATCGAATCTGCGGCAGATTGAGGAATTACCCCAACCTGCGCCTGAGCTTTTGCCAGTGCCACTTCAGCTTGAATCATGTAAGAAATCAAAGACTGATCACTGAAAATTTCAGTCACATCATCCTGATAAAATAAGCTGGCATATAACTGGCTCATACTTAAACTCGCTCAATAATCAAAGCAATCCCCTGACCGACACCGATACACATTGAACATAAGGCGTACTTGCCGCCTGTCTGTTCAAGCTGGTTCAAAGCCGTAGTCACCAGACGCGCACCTGAGGCACCCAGTGGATGACCCAGTGCAATCGCACCGCCGTTTGGATTGACGCGTGCATCATCATCTGCCAAACCAAGGTCACGGGTACAAGCTAACGCTTGTGCAGCAAAGGCTTCGTTCAGTTCAATCACATCCATCTGTGCCAAAGTCAGGTTGGCCTGTTTCAGTAATTTCTTGATCGCAGGTGCTGGTGCAAAACCCATGATGCGTGGTTCAACACCCACGGTAGTTGCCGCAATAATTTTGGCACGGGCTTTCAGTTCGTATTTTGTGATGGCTTCATCTGACGCAATCAAGAGTGCTGCTGCACCATCGTTAATGCCTGACGCATTGCCCGCAGTTACCGTACCTTCGGCTTTCACCACAGGTTTGAGTTTGGTCAAGGTTTCCAGCGTGGTTGCACGTGGGTGTTCATCGGTATCGATAACAATCGGATCACCTTTGCGCTGTGGAATGGTGACAGGCACGATTTCGTTGGCAAAGTAGCCTTTGGCTTGTGCAGCAGCAGTACGTTGCTGGCTGGTTAAAGCAAACTTGTCCTGATCTTCACGGCTAATGTGGAACTGTGCTGCGACGTTTTCCGCAGTTTGTGGCATGGTGTCCACGCCATACATTTCTTTGAGTTTCGGATTGATAAAACGCCAGCCCATGGTGGTGTCTTCAATCTTCTGGGTACGTCCGTAAGCGGTTTCCGATTTGCCCATCACAAATGGCGCACGGCTCATGCTCTCTACACCACCCGCGATGATCAGATCTGCTTCACCCGCTTTGATGGTACGTGCTGCCATGGCAATCGCATCTAGAGATGAACCACAGAGACGGTTGATGGTAGTGGCTGGCACTTGGTACGGTAAGCCTGCAAGAAGCGATGACATGCGTCCGACATTACGGTTATCTTCACCAGCTTGGTTGGCACAGCCATAGATCACATCATCAACCTGTTGCCAGTCCACGCTTGGGTTACGCTGCATCAAGGCTTTGATCGGTAAAGCACCGAGGTCATCAGCACGAACTGAGGCTAGACCACCAGCATAACGACCAAACGGAGTACGGATGGCATCAACAATATAAGCATTTTTCATTCTTTAATCCTGTCCTGTTACATCACCTTTTCCCTCTCCTTTCAGGAGAGGGTTAGGGAGAGGTTTTATCCCTGAGTCGCATCAATCAGTGTTGCACCCGTCATTGCCTGTAGCTCGTCAAAGCTTAAGCCTTCGACTTTCTCCAGCACTTTCAAACCTTCAGGTGTGACATCAATCACACACAGGTCGGTATAGATCCGGTCTACACATTTCAGCCCTGTCGCAGGATAAGTCAGTTCCGCCACAATCTTTGGTTCACCCTGTTTGGTCACGTGATCCGTGGTGATAAAGACTTTCTTTGCACCCACAGCCAAGTCCATCGCCCCGCCTACAGCAGGAATGGCATTTGGCGCACCAGTATGCCAGTTGGCCAAATCACCATTGGCTGCAATCTGGAAGGCACCGAGAACTGCGATATCAAGGTGACCACCACGCATCATGGCAAAAGAGTCGCCATGATGGAAAAATGCGCCACCTTTAAGCATGGTCACAAATTCTTTACCAGCATTGATCAGTTCAGGATCTTCTTCACCTTCTGCTGGTGGTGGGCCAAATGCCAACAAGCCATTTTCAGAATGTAAAAACACATCTTTGTCTGCTGGCAGGTAGCTGGCAATCTTGGTCGGTAAGCCAATGCCAAGGTTGACATAAGCGCCATCAGGAATGTCTTGAGCGACACGTTCAGCAATTTGGTCACGGGTTAGTTTTTTATAGCTCATGTCAGTCTCCTTATGCGCTTGTCAGTGGTGAAGTGGGTTCAACCTGAACCACATGCTGCACAAAGATGCCTGGGGTAATGATGTGTTCAGGATCGAGTGCACCCAGTTCAACCACTTCAGAGACTTGTGCGATGGTGACTTTCGCTGCCATGGCCATGATTGGGCCAAAGTTACGGGCTGACTTACGGTAAACCAGATTGCCCCAGCGGTCGCCCTGCTGTGCCTTGATCAAGGCAAAATCGGCATGGATCGGATATTCCAGCACATAGTCTTTACCCTCGATATGACGGGTTTCTTTGCCTTCAGCCAGTAAAGTGCCATAACCAGTCGGCGTAAACACAGCACCAAGACCCATACCCGCCGCCTGAATACGACATGCAAGATTGCCTTGTGGCACCAGTTCCAACTCGATTTTGCCTGCGCGGTACAGTTCGTCGAACACCCAAGAGTCAGACTGACGTGGGAAAGAACAGATGACTTTTTTCACAGCGCCCGCTTTGAGCAACTTGGCAAGACCATAGTCGCCATTGCCTGCATTGTTGCTGACAATGGTCAGATCTTTGATGCCCAAATCCAGCAAGCCATCAATGAGTTCGGCAGGTTGTCCTGCGGTGCCAAAGCCACCAATCATGATGGTCGAGCCATCTTTAATTTGCGACAGAACCTCGCGAAATGAGGTCGCACTTTTATCTATCATTGGATAACTCCACTGTGCATCATAAAATGATTAATTGATTGGAACTAAAAATTAGGCAGGATGAAGTCCGTCACTTTCGACTTTGTTACCCAATCCCGAGTAATTTAATTAGATTTCCTTTGTCTGCTCATTTTTTATAATTTTCGCCTAAACATCTAGCAGTAAAATGCGTAATTGTTCGATAATCATTTATATTGTTCGACTATCGAACAATAGTTATTATTTTGAACATCCTAGAAAATAATGCTTGGTCAAGCACTTTGTATGGTGAATTAGATGGACAAAATAGAGCAAACCCCCAACAAAACGCTGCAAAACCCAGAAAATAAAAAAATAATTCGCCATGAAGATTTTATTGCAGGCATGGGCAAAGGACTGGCAATTTTGGAAAGTTTCGGGAATGATCGACATCGCTTAAATATTTCTATGGCAGCGGAACGTACAGGTTTGACCCGCGCTGCTGCACGTCGGCATTTACTGACCTTAGAGTATTTGGGCTATCTAGAATACGATGGACATTATTTTTATTTGGCTCCAAAAATTTTAAAATTTTCAGGTGCTTATTTAAGTGGTGCACCATTACCTAAAATTTCACAACCATTGCTTAATCTGCTGACTAACCAGACTTCTTTGATCTTTTCAGTCATGGTACTCGATGGTTACGAAGCGATTACCGTTGCCCGTAGTGCGGCACACCAGCAAACTGACCGAGTCAATCCGTATGGCTTACATTTGGGAAATCGCTTGCCCGCCCATGCAACCTCTGCAGGTAAAATCTTACTCGCACATTTGGAACCAGAGCAGCAACTTGAGTGGCTAGAAAAATATCCCCTCAAGCGTTTAACCAAATATACATGTGTCGATAATGCTGAATTTTTGCAATTACTAAGAGAGTTAAAAGAACAGGACTGGTGCTACTCCTGTGAAGAGCATGAGCTGGGCGTACATGCCTTGGCTGTTCCTATCTATAATGGTAACTCCAAAGCCGTTGCTGCACTCAATATTGTGTCACCGACCATGCGTACAACACGCGAGTATCTGATTCAGCATATTTTACCTTTGTTGCAAGAAACCGCACGGGAACTCCGCAATGTACTTTAAGTACATTGATATCTGGCTATCCGATCTATCCCACACGATTTTTGACTTCGTGGGTCTAGATAGAACCCTGCAAATTTAGCCATATCTTCACAATCAACTCCCCAAAACAACCCTGTTGCACTCGCAACAGGCATTTTTTGCTTACTTATAGACAGGTTTATTTTTATAAATTTACTTTTTTATTCTAAATAATGTACTTTTTAATAAAAATAAGTTTACTTTTTTTTAATTTAAAACTTACTTTTTTACATTAATACATTTACTTTTTAAATCATTTAAACTTACATTTTTATATTAATAACTTTACTTTTTAAATAGTTTAAACTTACATTTTTATTTTAAATAATTTACTTTTTTATTAAAAAAAATAAACGTTTTAACTTTTTAAATAGCACTATTTTCTCACAATTTATATTCATGCATAAAACCGACCACGACGACGGCGCAAGCCTAAAACATGAATTGCCCGCACTAAAACAGCATACGAAACGCTATAGCCAAACTCTTTTTCAAACAATGGAATAAGATCACTAATATTTTGAAATTTATTATTTTTTACAAAGCTTTGAAAGGCTTCCCAGTCTTGAATATGTGCAGGTGCTCCCCGTTTTTTACTTGGTTTAGGTTGCAGGCTTCCTGTCTCTTCCTCAAGCTTGATCCATGCATCCAGAGTGACTCTAGAGATATTAAACTGTTTACATACAGCCACTTTATAATCAGTTTTCTTATAAGCATCCAAGGCAGCTTTTCTGATTTCAATTGAATATTTCGGCATATTAACTCTCTCAAAAAAATATTAATGGCACACTTTATGCACAAATAAAAATATGTTTATATATTTCCCTACAGGGATTATTATTGTTACAAGGATTAGATTATGCTGCAAGATGATATTCATTTAAAAAAGTTATCGCTATGGCAAGTGATTGTGGTCGGGGTTGCTTATATGACACCAATGACCGTGTTTGATACTTTCGGCATTGTTTCTGGAACAACCGAAGGACATGTACCTCTAGCCTATTTGTTTGCATTGGTTGCCATGCTACTCACCGCTTTTAGCTATGCTCGCTTTAGCCGCGTATCTGAAAAGCCAGGCTCAGCTTATACCTACACAGCGGAAAGCTGTGGTTCATCTCTAGGTTTTTTTGTCGGATGGTGTGCTCTTTTAGACTACATCCTGTTACCCCTGATCAATGCTTTACTCTGTGGTATTTATCTGGAAGCAATTTTACCAGGTGTACCTTACTGGGCATGGGTGCTGATTGCCGCTAGTGTGGTTACTTTTATTAACCTTTTTAAAGTCAACTTGTTAGCTAACTTAAGCTTAATCTTTGTACTCGCACCTGTACTGTTAATGGTGTTCTTTGTTTACTTGGTCATTCATGGCGTGAGTAGCACTCAAGGCTCTGAACATGTTTTAACCCTTGCGCCACTGTTTCATGGAAATACTCATCTACTGCCTCTTGTTGCTGGGGCATCCATTTTGTGTTTTTCATTCTTGGGGTTTGATGCCGTTACAACCCTGTCTCATGAAACCAAAGATCCTAAACGCAATATTCCACGTGCCGTAATATTAACAACACTGATTGGTGGTGTGATTTTCTTTACCGCAGCGTGGTTTATCCAACTGTATTTCCCAACCAATGCACAATTTAAACACCCCGATGAAGCACTCCCTGAAATTGTACTGTATGTGGGTGGTGCGCTATTTCAATCTGTATTCCTAACAGGGCAAATCATGAACACCGTTGCTTCTGGCTTAGCCAGCCATGCTAGTGCTTCACGCCTGATTTACATCATGGGGCGTGATGGTATTTTCCATAAAAAAACCTTGGGCAGTATTCACCCACGCTTTGGAACACCGCTTTATGCAACCTTGTTTATTGGACTTGTCTCTTTAAGTGCAATTTTCCTTGATCTTGCTCAAGTGGTAAACCTGATTAGTTTTGGGGCTTTAGTTGCCTTTACTGCAGTTAATTTTTCAGTCTTTATGCAATTCTATGTGCGTAACAAGCAGCGCCAAGGACTAAAAAATAAATTTTTTAATGCCATACTCCCACTCATTTCTGTTGCCGCCATTGTGTGCTTATGGATGAACCTTGAAAAATCTGCACTGAGTTTTGGTGGCATATGGCTTGGGGTTGGCATTATGTTCTTTATCTATAAAAAAGCAAAGAAACAATCAATTGCGATTAGCAATGCTTATTAATTCAATCAAGTGAGTATCAAAATGCAAAAACTGGTTAACAAACCTAACTTGCTGGAAGATGTTGAATTTAAAGTCAGTATCAACCAGTTGAGTGGCAAAGACTGGAACTGGGTAAATCCCAATAAGGCACAAATCGAGAGCCCTGCCAACTACTACGAAAGCTCTTTGGCCGAATGGCAGACTTTCGATGCACTCAATAGCGATACAGAATGTGATGTTGTCGTGATTGGTGCTGGGCTTTTGGGCTCGTCGACTGCACTGCATCTGGCGGAACAAGGTGTTGAAACCATCCTGCTCGACAAAGACCGTATTGGCAGTGCCGCTTCTGGACGCAATGGCGGGCAACTTACTCCTGGACTTGCACGCTGGGAAGCTGAAGAAATGATTGAACACTTTAGCTATGAAGATGCAAAGCGTCTCTGGAACTTCACTTCTGTTGAAGCCATGCAATTAATTGACAATATCGCTGCCAAATACCAGCTAAATTTACAGCGCAAACGCGGCCATATTACCGCAGCTGTGCATGAAGGACATTTGGTTGCCTTAACTCAAGGCTCAGATGCACGCAAATACTTAGGTGAAAACCACACGCATGTTGTCGGAAAACATGAGCTATTCGATCATGTCAAATCAGAAAGTTATTTTGGTGGGCTAATTGACCGTTTAGGTGGGCATATCCATCCGCTGGCACTCAATCGAGGCATTGCTTACGGCTTCTTGCAAAATGGTGGCACCATCTACGAACGCACTGAAGTGACCGAAATTGAAGAACGTGATGACGGCATTTATGTACATACGGCTAATGGTACGATCAAGGCACGTAAAAGTGTGGTGATTGGGGTACATCATGCATCTTTCAAATTATTACCACAGCATAATCAAACCACGATTCCATTTTATACTTATGTGAGTACCACAGCACCACTCGAAATTGATTTAAGTGAACTATTACCAAGTGATCATCCTGTGTATGACACCCAGTTCCAAATTGACTACTATCGCGGAGTCAGCAAAAACCGTCTGCTCTTTGGAGGGCAAGGTACAGGAAGTTGCTGGAGCCCAGAAAAAACCTACCAATACCTGCTAGGACGCATTAATAGCGTTTTCCCGCAACTTAAGCAGGTTGAACTCGACTTTGTTTGGAGTGGTACAACTGATTTAACTGTAAATGGTGCAACTGACAGTCGTAAATTTGGCAATAAATTCCCGATTTATGCAGTGCATGGCTGGAGTGGTCATGGTGTCGCACAAACTGTTCGAATTGGTAAAGCGATTGCTGATGATTTTGTTGGACACGCCAAAGATTTCGAAATGCTCACGCAAATTCAGCACAAAGACATTACCTTTGGTCGGGCATTAGCGCCGCTGGTCATTCCTATGGCAAAAGGTGCTTATGGTTTAGGTGCAATCATGAACCCTGGCAAGATGGTTTCTTTCTAATTGCCAGTATTCTGTTTTACCCATAATAAAAAAGCCGCTATAAAAGCGGCCTTTTTATATCTACAACTTATTAACCAAGTTTTTTAGTAACGTAGTCAATTGCAGATTGAACAGTTGTGATTTCGTTTGAATCTTCATCAGGAATAGTGATGTCGAAGTCATTTTCGAAAGACATAACAAGTTCTACTAGATCTAAAGAGTCAGCACCCAAATCATCTGTGAAAGATGCTTCGTTTTTGATCTCTTCAGCACGTAAACCTAATTGTTCAGCGACTGCTTGCTTTACACGTTGTTCGATATCGCTCACAGGAATTCTCCTCATTGCTTGTGCTTGTGGCATTTTTTAATGCCGTTAGTTTAATTGAATATAAAAAATTTTAAAAGTTTAATAGCTTATGATTAAGCCATGTATAACCCACCATTTACATGTAACACAGTACCTGTAATGTAACTGGATTTTTCACCCGCAAGGAAGCTGACCGCATTTGCGATGTCTTGAGGTTCGCCTAGACGACCAAGTGCAACTTGCTCACTCATTTTCTTACGAATTTCTTCGCTCAACTGGTCAGTCATTTCAGTTGCAATAAAACCTGGCGCAACACAGTTCACCGTAATTTGACGGCTACCCATTTCTTTAGCTAGGCTACGACTGAATGCCTCAATCCCTGCTTTAGCAGCAGAATAGTTGGCTTGACCAGGGTTTGCAAAATGCGCAACCACTGAACTAATATTAATAATACGACCAAAACGTGCGCGGGTCATGCCCTTCAATACACGTTTAGATAAACGATAAACTGCTTTTAAGTGGATGTTTAAAATATCATCCCAGTCATCTTCTGACATACGCAATAATAAATTATCACGAGTAATACCAGCATTATTGACCAATACCAGCACTGAACCATATTTTTGTTCAATATCTGAAACCAATTGCTCAATTGCTTCAGCATTGCGCACATCAAGCACAGCACCTGCACCATTTTCGGCAAATTGCTGAGTTAATTTTTCTGCGCCAGCTTCAGAAGTCGCTGTACCTACCACAAAAAAACCATCTTGGATGAGTTGTTGAGCAATCGCAGCACCAATACCACGGCTTGCGCCTGTAACTAATGCAACTTTTCGTTCTTGTGTCATGCAATTTTTCCTTCAGCCACTAAAACAGCATTTAGGGCATCTTCAATGCGACTCTTACTATCAATCGCAAATGTTTTTTCAATGTTTGGTAAACGTTTTGCCAAATTGCTCAATACTGTACCCGGACCACATTCAACAATATAACCAATACCTTGATCTTGTAGATACTGCATGGTCTTCGTCCATTGTACAGATTGGTACAATTGCGCAGTTAAAGCTTGACGTAGCTGAGCAACATCGGTAGCTGCCTGAGCATTTACATTTTGTATTACAGGAATACGTGGTAGCTCAATGGCAGTTTGTTCCAAAGCCTCTGCAAATTGCTCAGCAGCAGGTTTCATCAATGAACAATGTGATGGCACAGACACAGGTAATGCAATTGCCTTGCCATTTTGAGCTTTTGCTTCAGCCATAACCGCTTGTACAAGCGCTGCTGTACCTGCAATCACGACCTGACCCTGTGAATTGTAGTTAGCCGCTTCAACTGAACCCTCAGCATTGGCACTTGCTTGTTGGCAAAGTGCAACGACCTGATCATCAGCCAGACCCAAGATAGCAGCCATCGCACCCTGACCTTGAGGTACTGCAGTTTGCATCAATTTACCGCGTAAATTAACCAATTTCACTGCATCTGCCAAGCTCATCGCTTCAGCCGCAACCAAGGCACTATATTCGCCTAGCGAGTGACCTGCCAAATATTTAGGCGCCACACCACCTAAATCCAACCAAGTACGCCATAACGCAACACTTGCAGTTAACAATACAGGCTGGGTATTTTCTGTTTGATCTAGCCCTTCACCTGTTTGGGCAATCTGCCACAAATCAAAACCTAATGCTTCAGAAGCTTCTGCAAAAGTGTTCTGAACACCACTAAACTGCTCTGCAATTTCGGCGAGCATGCCGACTTTTTGTGAGCCTTGACCAGGAAACACAAATGCAGTTTTAGTTGCTTGAACTACTTGATCGAGTCGTTTAGCAGACATATAAGAATCCTTTTTTGTCTTCTCTTGAAGTTCGGTAATGCAATTTAACATTAAATTTCACGATTTTTAATTGCCAAATACAACATTTCATTCAATAAAAAAAGGGAGCTTACGCTCCCCTTTTTGTCACTAAGCCAAGGCTTAATGCAAACCGATTATTCAGCAGATACTTTAGCGAATAATTGGCGACCACGGTATAAACCGTCTTTAGTTACGTGGTGACGACGATGAGTTTCACCAGTAGCTTGGTCTACAGTTAATGCATTCTCGGTTAAAGCGTCATGTGAACGGCGCATGTCACGGCGAGAGCGACTTTTACGGTTTTGCTGAACAGCCATGATGGCTCCTTACAGAAATCGAAAAAATGGATCAGAACAAATTCAGTTGCCTTGACTGGAAAGTATAACATACTTTATCAGTTAAGTTTACCCTTCAAACTTGCTAATACGTCAAACGGGTTGTCCCGTTTTTCTTCAACAACGTCCTGCACGGTCGGTCGGTGCTTATGCTCACAAACTGTATGTTTAGGAGACAATGGCACCAACAATAACAATTCATCTTCAAGTAAAGAAAGTAAATCAACAGTAGCAGGTTGATCAATCGACCCTTTTGTTGACGACTCACTTTCACCCAAAACGATGAAATCAGCATCCTCATCCAAGCGCTCTATCAGTGACTCATCATCGATTAGTGCTAAATGAACGTCTAAAACTAAATCAACTCCAACAGTATCCAAGCAACGTTGGCATTCCATTGGAAGTTGGGTCTCAACGTGTGCACTCAACCAAACTATTCGGTGATATGCATCCATTGATAGTTTACAGTCTACTTGAACCCATTGATTTTCAATCGATCCAGTGGATTCACGAGCGATTCGAACAAAGCTTGACAGGGGCAGTTTTCCTGACCATGTATAGCCTTGTTCAGCCCATTTAAACGGCTCAATTTTTGCCGGAAAGGTATTTGCTGACATAATTAAGGCGACAATTCTACAAATTCATCTGAACTCTGTCAAAGTTTAAGATACAATTTTGCACTTTGAAACAGAACTATCGGGTAAATTAAGTTATGCATTTGTTGCAGCCGCAACCTAAAGTTAACACGTCATCACTTGTTCACACCCTGCCTAACTTGGATTTCACTTTGTCTTTAGACCAAGTACAACGCTTGGCATGGTCAACATGTCAGAGTGAGGCATCGCAAGTAGATTGGCTTATATTACACTTTAATCAGTGGTTTTCCCATCACAATGTGATTTTATTCAAGGGCGAGAACGAACCCGAATATTTTCCTGCAACAGACCACGAACCTGCAAAAATCCAGTTTGCGCACGGTTTCTTTAATAGTGCATTGCATGAAATCAGTCACTGGACCATTGCTGGCGCCAAGCGTCGTTTATTGCCTGACTTAGGCTACTGGTATGCACCTGATGGCCGCACTCAGGAACAGCAGAATCTATTTGAACAGGTTGAAATCATTCCTCAAGCCATCGAATGGTTGTTTGCAGTTGCCTTTGGTCGGAAATTTCGTGTGTCTTTAGATAATCTCACTGGCGACGGTGGAGATGGAACGCTGTTTAAAGACAATGTATATGCACAAGTTCAGCAGTACTTCTCTGGCGAAGCACGTCTGCCTCGTGATGCAGCACATTTTATTTCATGTATCTGTTTATGCACGCGCAATGGCAAAAGTTTACATGCAGATGAGTTTTGTCGTGAAATGTTAGATTAAAAAAATCGTTTGATAATAAACAACATTGCACCTGTTTACCGAACCGTTTCATAATATAGCCATGCACAGCGCCTAGGAGAACAACAATGTTGCACTTACGAATCCACCCTGACAATCCACAACCCCGACTTATTCAACAGGCGGTTGAGCGTATTCGTGCAGGTGATGTTGTTGTGTATCCAACAGATGCTGCGTATGCCATCGGTTGCCAGATTGGAAATAAAAGCGCGATGGAGCGTATTGCTCAAATTCGTAATTTGGGCGACAAACACCAATACGCCATTATCTGTAGTGATTTATCTGACCTTGCGACCTTTGCCAAAGTCGATAATGCCACCTATCGTTTACTTAAAGCGAATACTCCAGCAGTAACCACCTATATTTTACAGGCAACCAGCGAAGTTCCACGCCGCCTGATGCACCCAAAGAAAAAAACCATTGGTTTACGTGTTCCAAGCAACCCGATCTGCCAAATGCTACTCAAAGAGCTTGGTGAACCATTATTGACCAGTACACTTATTCTTCCTGGTCAGAATGACCCGCTCGATGACCCTTATGAAATCGAGATGCAATTAGGTAAACGCATTGATGTGTTTATTGATGGTGGTTTTGGCACACTGACTACAACCAGTGTTGTCGATTTATCAGGTGATTCACCTGTTGTGATTCGTCGTGGTGTTGGCGATGTGAGCATGTTTGAGTAGCGAAAAATTTAACCTTTTATGATTTTTATCGGAAATATTGTGTATTTTCGTTTCATTCGAGGTGCGAATGTCATAAAATGGTAAACTTTCGAGGTGTTGAAAATTGTTTTCTTTTTCTTCCCCGTCATTTTACGCTGTAGACTCCTCATGCTTTTGAAAATTCGCGTGGCCTAATATTGTAATGAATCAAGTGCTTCACTCCACGATGGAATCTGCTCCACACATTCGTGTTCTGGATGAATGGCAAGAAACCATTCCTGAAGATTTATATATTCCTCCTGCCGCCTTTGAAATTTTACTCGAGCACTTCGAGGGACCACTCGACTTTTTAATTTATCTGATTCAAAAAAATGGCTTCGACTTGCTGCAACTCGATATTGCACCGATTGCCAGCCAATATTTACAGTATATGGATGCCATGAAGTCGCTCAATATTGAGCTCACTGCAGACTATATGGTTATGGCAGCATTATTGGCAGATTTAAAATCACGCCTGTTATTGCCAAAACCCAAAAATATTGAATTAGAAAAAGATCCTAAACAACAACTGATTGACCGTCTAGAAACCTATTTGCGTATTAAAAAGGCAGCTGAACGTCTTGGGCAATTTTCCATTCTTGAGCGTGATACCTTTAATATTAATGTCAATTTAGGACAAAGTACCGCTGTTTACGAAGGTTATAGTGTCGATTTGCTCAAAGATGCACTGTTTTGTGTCTTTAACCGCCCCGAACCCGTTGTTCATCAAGTGCAACAAGAGCCTGTTTTACTTGAAGAACGGATTGCTTATATTGAACTCATGCTTGAATCAGGGAAAGTTTTAAACTTTTCTGCCTTACTCAAACCAAGTCAAGGTAAAATGGGTATGGTCGTGACCTTTATGGCAATTTTAGAGCTTACCCGCCAGCAAAAAGTTCAGATTGTTGCAACAGGGATTGAAGCACCGCTTGCAATTCAGGGAGTCGCTGCATGAGTGTGAATAGCATGACCATGTCGATTGATGAGTTGCATCATGAAGTTTTAATGCAATTAGAAGCCATTATTTTTGCCAGCGATGCCCCTGTGTCGATTGCTCGTTTAAAAGAAGCTTTTCAAAATCAATATACCAAACAACAATTACATCAATATTTGCAGCAACTGGCCGTGTTACAGCATGGCCGCTCTATTGAGCTGATTGAAACCGCACAGGGCTTCCGTTTTCAAGTCCGCGCCAAATATCGACAGGTGATTACTCAGACTTGGCCAGAACGACCAACGCGATTATCACCTTCTCTACTCGAAACGCTGGCTGTGGTGGCTTATCACCAGCCAGTAACCCGTGCAGATATTGAACAAATTCGTGGAGTGAGCAACAACAGTCAAATTTTGCGCACATTATTTGACTTTAACTGGATTAAAGAATCTGGTTTTCGTGAACTCCCTGGACGACCGGCGCTGTTGATTACAACGCCCCAATTTTTGAATGCTTTTGGTTTAGCTTCGCTAAGCCAGTTGCCTCCCCTGCAGGATGCCAAGGAAGCTTTCATGACACTTGATGCCCAAGCAGCAAAGTCGTGAATAGGTGGACTGTTGATTGATTAATTCTAAGGTTATGCTGTCATGAGTGAAAAACTACAGAAGGTTTTAGCGCGTATTGGTTTGGGTTCTCGCCGTTATATGGAAGAAGTCATTGCCGCTGGTCGTGTAAGCGTGAATGGTAAAATTGCCCAAGTGGGTGAACGCATCGAACCAACCGATGAGCTACGTATTGATGGTCGTAAAGTTCAATTCCAGATTGAAGATGAAATTCGCCGCCGCGTACTGATTTATTACAAACCAGAAGGTGAAATCTGCTCACGTAATGATCCAGAAAAGCGCCCGACCGTGTTTGATAATTTGCCACAAATTAGCAATGATCGTTGGGTTATGGTTGGCCGCCTCGACATCAACAGTACAGGTTTATTGTTATTCACAAACGATGGTGAACTGGCAAACCGTTTAATGCACCCTTCAAATGAAATTGAACGTGAATATGCAGTGCGTGTTATGGGTGAAGTCACCAAAGAAATGCGCAACAATTTGCTTAAAGGCGTCACTCTTGACGATGGCCCAGCAAAATTTGAATCATTTTCTGACTTGGGTGGTGAAGGGATTAACCGCTGGTATCAAGTTGTAGTGAAAGAAGGACGTAACCGTGAAGTACGTCGTCTATTTGAATCTCAAGGTTTAAAAGTGAGCCGCTTGTTGCGTACTCGCTATGGCTCAGTCATGTTACCTCGTGAATTACGTACAGGACGCTGGATGGAACTGGATAAACAAGATATTGACAATCTGGTTAAACAGGTTGAATTGAAACCACGTCAAGGTACAGGTTTATATGGTATGGCAAAACGTCGTGCCGAGCGTATGACTGAAAAACCAATGGCAGCACGTCGTGGTGGTTTCCTCCGCCAACAGCGCCGTGATAGCGATACCCCACAGCAGCCACAACAGCAGGCGAATCCTTCTAGCAGCAATGGTGGACAACGTAAGCCAGCTGGTCAAGGTAAAAACTTCAAAAAATTCTAATTCGAACATTCACCTTTATGCCTTGATTTGAGGCATAAAGATCATGACTTGATCGAAATGCTAGCCATAAAAAAGATGAGTAACAATGCTCATCTTTTTTTTGATTTTTACAATTAAGCGACCAGAACAGGTACATCAATCCACACGGTATCAGGGAAATGTTCTGCCAAATAGGCTTTGAGCAACTGCCGTGTATCTTTGGCAATGATCTCATCTTGTGAGTCATCATTAAGATTATAGGCCAATGCATACAATGGAATCTGACGCGCTTTTAAGGCTTCAAGACTCAACAAGGTATGATTGATGCTACCCAAACGTCCTGAAGACACCAATACGACAGGATAACCCTGCTGTTTCACAAAATCGATAGTCAACAAACGACGGGTTAAAGGCACCATTAAACCACCTGCACCTTCCAGTAACACGACGTCATAGCGCTGTGCCAAAGTTTCAGTTGCGGCATTGATTTTTGCAAAATCAATCTCACGCCCATCCAGTTCACTGGCCAAATGTGGCGATGCAGGATAAGTAAAAATTTCTGGCATGGTCAGCTTTTCATGATCTTCTGGCAACCAACCTGTCGCCATGATTTCACGGTGCTTTTCCAAATCTTCAGACACATCAACATTGCCCGTCTGGATCAGTTTCTGGGTAATGACTTTTTGCTGTTGCTCTGCCAAGGTTTTCGCCAAAAATCCCGTGGCGAAGGTCTTCCCAATTCCTGTATCGATACCACTGATAAAATAAATTTGGGCGCTCATGTCAACCTCCGAGCAATGATATAAATAGGATGATAAGTCAGTGGATACTGCTGTTGTGACTGCACTGATTTGAGCTGTGCATAATCCGCATAAAACTGCTGCAAACGCTGCTTTGTCCATGCAAAGTCACGATTGGTTGCGGTGACACCTGTGGCTTTCAGATGTTTTAACACATCACGTGGCTGCGCAAACTCAAGTTCAATCAGTTCCTGTTCAGCATGCATCACTTCAAAACCTTGCTGTTCAAGCAAAGTTTGTAACTGTTCTAATGAATAGTAATCTAAGCCCTGACCAATCAATTGCTTGATTTGCCATAGGTTCTTTGAACCAAAGGTTGAAAAACACAACCAGCCTTGCGAGTTTAAAGCAGCATGGATTTTTGCAAAAACTGCCGATAAATCCTGCATCCATTGCAATGCGGAACTCGACACCACCGCCGCAAGTGCATTTGGAAAGGCAAGTTTTTCAGCATCACCGATACAGAACTCAACCTGCTGTTCAGGAAAAAATTCCATCACCTCAGCATACAAGTCATTGACGACATAATGCTGCACAGCAAACTGTTGCTGTAACAAGCGAGTCAGCGTACCTGAGCCACAACCGATTTCAAAAATTCGCGGCAACTGCTCAGGGCAAAACTGTTGTATCAACTGCGCTAGATGTTCACATATCTGCTGCTGTGCCACAGCTTGTAGCGTATAAGTTTCACGGGCTTTAGCAAAACGCTGCTGGATCACGCTTTTATCGAGTGAAGTCATCTGATTCACAACCATTGTACCAAGGCTTCAAGCGCATCCTGCTGGGTGTGTGCTGTTAGCGACACCCGTAACCGCGCAGCATTTTTCGGAACTGTTGGCGGGCGTACAGGCATGACATAAAAACCATGCTGCTGTAAGTCTTTTGCTTTTGCCACGGCTTGATCACTCGCACCAATCACAATCGGCACAATATGCGTGGTCGATGGACTATCATAACCACGTGCCAAGACTTGCTGTTGTAAGTAGTGACTGGTTTGTGCCAAATGTTGGCGCTCAGCCGTTAAACCTTGCATATGCTCAAAAATAAATTTTGTCCAAGCAATATTCACAGGTGGCAAGGCGGTACTGAAAATCAATGGGCGCATGCTATTGATCAAATAGGCTTTAATGATTGGATCACACAACAAATAGCCACCAACTGAAGCAATGGCTTTCCCAAATGTACCCACCAAGAAATCGATCTCTTCAATACATTGATGCTGCTCTGCACAGCCCAAGCCACGTTCACCACGCACCCCAATTGCATGAGCTTCATCAACATACAGCATGACTTTGGCAAACTGGCGTTTAATCGCCACCAATGCCGTTAGATCGGTTTCATCCCCATCCATACTGAAAATACTTTCAGTCACCACAATAATCCGATCAATCTCGGCATCGTCATGATATTTTTCGAGCAGGCTTTGCAAATGCTGCAAATCATTGTGCCGATAACGGACATACTTGGCAGCACTCAGACGAATCCCGTCAATCATACTGGCATGTACCAGTTTATCTGCCAAAATCAGGGTTTTACTGTCTGCCACCGCAGGTAAAATCCCGACATTCATATGATAGCCACTATTGAACAGTAATGCCGCACGCCCAGCAAACGCTTGAGAAAGGCTGTGCTCCAAGTCGGCATATTCAGGGAAATTTCCTGTCAACAAACGCGATGACGAGCTAGTCAAATAGCACTCTGCCACTGGGTATTGGGCAAAAAATTGCTCGCGTAAACTCACTTCTGCGGCAAGTCCCAAATAGTCATTGGATGACAGGTTCAGCATCTGCTGCCCTGCTATTTCGATGTACTGCCCATGCTGGCGGTTTTCGGTAAATTGGCGATAGTTGCCTTGTTGTTTTAACTGGTCAAGCTGTACTGCATAGTGTTCAAGCAGGGACATTCGCTTCTCCTGAGGTTATTTCTGCGACCACCGCTTTGAGTTCACGTAATAAAAATTCTAATTCTTCGGGACGAATCACATAAGGCGGCATGACATACACCAGTTTGCCAAATGGGCGTACCCAGATGCCACGCGCAACAAATTGCTGTTGCAAGCTCGCCATATTGACGGCTTCGGTTAGTTCCACTACACCAATTGCACCCAGTACACGGACATCAGCCACATGTTCCAAGTCAGCAAGTGGAGCCAAGCCTTGTTTTAAATGTTGTTCAATACGCTGAATATTGGCTTGCCAGTCCTGAGACAACAGCAACTTGGTACTCGCAACTGCCACTGCACATGCCAATGGGTTTGCCATAAAGGTCGGGCCGTGCATAAACACACCTGCCTCGCCTTTAGAAATGGTTTCTGCCACATGTCGCGTGGTCAAGGTTGCAGCCAGTGTCATATAACCGCCCGTTAGCCCTTTACCAATACACATAATGTCAGGCTCAACCCCGGCATGTTCCCAAGCAAAGAGCTTACCTGTACGTCCAAAACCTGTGGCGATTTCATCAAAAATCAGCAAAATATTATATTTCTGACAAAGCAGTTTGGCTTGGCGCAAATATTCAGGATGATAAAAACGCATCCCGCCTGCACCTTGTACAATCGGTTCAATAATCAGTGCCGCAATATTTTGGTGCTGTTGCTCCAAGGTTTTTGCCAGTTCAGCAATATCCTGAGCATCCCATTCACCATCAAAACGGCTTTGCGGTGCTGGAACAAAATAACGAATCGGTAAACATGAACCAAAAATCTGATGCATACCTGTCACTGGGTCACACACCGACATGGCATTCCATGTATCGCCGTGATAGCCCGAACGCGTGGTAATAAAATTGGTTTTTTGTGGCTTGCCTTGCGCTGTCCAGTACTGCACTGCCATTTTCAGTGCAACTTCAACTGACACCGAACCCGAGTCTGCATAGAAGATTTTATCGAGCGATGGCGGCACAATTTCAAGCAGTGCCTTACCCAGCTCAATCGCAGGGTCGTGGGTAAATCCACCAAACATGATATGTGACATGCGTTGTAACTGATCGGTGACCGCCTGATTCAGCACAGGATGATTGTAACCATGAATCGCACACCACCAAGAGGACATACCATCGATGAGTTGACGACCATCATCCAGTTCAATGGTCGATGCAAAAGCTTGCTTAACCTTAAATGTGGGTAATGGATTAATCATTGATGTATATGGATGCCATAAGTGTTGTGCATCAAATAAATCTGTCATCCAAAACCACCTTTTTTAACCTCAATGGCACTGATGTTAATCCGTTTCTGGCATGGATGCCATTGCCAGATCAGTCAAATTCAGGCAAACGACGCTTCAGTCAGAAATTGACAAATTTGTTCAGCGGCAAGCACTGGATGGGTCACAGGAAAGGCATGACTTAGTTCTGGCAACATCGTGATATGTGCTGCTTTAGCAGAAAAATCAGGGACTTTTTGTACAATCTGGTAAGGAACGACTGCATCCTGTTCGGTAAAGATAAAACAAGCCGAATTGGCATATTGCAACCATTTATCGACCAAGTTTAAATCCTGCAACAGAATCAAGCCTTGCAATAACAACTCATTTTCTGGGGGATTGGCAGTATTTTGTAAAGTGAGCCAGTGCTGTTTCGCCTGTGCATCGCCACGGCAAATATTCAGATAAAAACGTTTGAGTGTGGCTTGAGGATTTTGCTGAAAGGCTTGGAAAAACTGAGTAAATTCAGTTTCAGGCATGGCACAAGACCAGTTTTCCTGTGCCACAAAACAGGGATTACTGGCTAAGTTAATCAGTGTTTTTTGCTGTCCTGTGAGTTGTTGATAGGCATCAACCAGTAACAGTGCCAATTGTCCGCCCAGTGACCAGCCGATGACGACATCTACATCCGCAATACAGGCAAGCATCTGCTGTTTTTGAGTAGGGTCAAACCAGTCAAAAATATCGGCCAGTTCCACCCGATGCCCAACTTGCTGTAATGCCTGTTGCAATGGCATCAGGGGTGCAGTTCCTACACTCCAACCTGTAATCAGCAAGATTTTCTTTGGCATCGACCTGTTCTCATCTACAACGATATGCGTAGCAGTATAAGACAAAGCTTTTATGATCGATGTGCAAGATCTACCATTTTTAGCGTGACTAACACACTAAAGAAGTTACCTCTGGCTGTGGTACGGCTTGCTGTGCAGGCGCAGCAATCACGCTCATTTTTGCCTCAGCTAAGGTCTGTGGACAGTCGCGATTGAAATGTGTTCCGCGACTTTCCTGACGTTGCAGCGCGCTATGCACCATCAGCATTGCAGTCAAAAGCATTGGATATTGCTGCTCGGTCATTAGCCACCAGTGATTGAGCTGGGCATACAAATACTGCATACCTGCAAAGTCACGCTGAATACCAAAATACTGGGTCATTTTTTGCTGCAATGTTACAACATCAAAATCATCTTCCAGTTCAAACTGTGCAGAAACAGCTGTGAAATCTGGTTGCACCAGTTCCGCTTCAGCTTTCGGGACTTGCCACTCATCTTGTTGAACAATCGCGTGTGCAACATCACGCCCCATCACCATACATTCAAGCAATGAGTTACTGGCTAAACGGTTCGCACCATGTAAACCTGTACATGCCACTTCGCCAATCGCAAACAGGTTTTCAATATCGGTATGCCCAATCGCATCGGTTAACACACCACCACAAGCATAATGCGCGGCAGGTGCAACAGGAATTGGCTGCTGACTAATATCTAAACCTTGCTCAAGACAGTGCTGATAGATCGATGGGAAATGCTCGGTAATAAACGCTTTTTCCAAATGGGTCATATCCAGCAAAACTGGCTGTTGTTGCTGTTTCTGGATTTGATCGGCAATCGCACGCGCCACAATATCACGCGGAGCAAGTTCTAGACGCTCGTCATAGGCAGGCATAAAACGCTCGCCCTGCTGATTACGCAAGATACCGCCTTCACCACGCAACGCTTCAGAAATAAGGAATGTTTTACTACCTTTGAGCGCCAATGCCGTTGGATGAAACTGGATAAATTCCAGATTTGCCACACGACAACCTGCTTGCCATGCCAGTGCTACGCCATCGCCTGTTGAAGTTTCAGGATTGGTGGTGAGTTCAAATAGCTGACCTGTGCCGCCAGTCGCCAAAATCACATATTTGGCAAATACTTGTACCGACTGCTGAGTTGCATCTTTGAGTTCAGCCCCATAACAACGCTGATCTTCAACATACAACTGCTGTAAGCGGTGTTCAGTCAAACAGGTCACATTGCTTTTTGTCGCAAGCTGCTGTTGCAAAGTCTGCGTGACCGACCAGCCTGTATGATCGGCAGCATGCACGATACGACGGTGTCCATGCCCACCCTCACGAGTCAAATGTAAGCTTTGCTCATGGTAGGTAAATGGCACACCAGACTGACATAACCAGTCAATTGCAGCAGCGGCATTGGATAAAATATGTGTAGTATTCTCTACATGACAGAGTCCCGCACCTGCGACTAATGTATCTTGAACATGTTCAGCCACAGTGTCTTGCGGATCAAGTACTGCTGCGATACCACCTTGAGCCATATTGCTGGAACAGGTGTTTAAATCCTGTTTTGCGAGTAAGGCAATTTTGAACTGTTCAGGCAAGGACAGGGCAACGGTCAAACCCGCCAAACCTGCCCCAACAATTAAAACATCATAATGCTGAATATTTTGCTTCATGTTGCGTTGCCAGCCATTGTTGAAATTGGGCTAAACCCGCACCCAATTGTTGCTGTTGATGGTAGTTTTTGTAGGCTTCAGAGAAGTCTAGCATCCGTTGGATTGGTGCTCGTGCTTCTTCAATCAGCGCGGCATCAAGCTGAACTTGCTGGCTTTGATTGCGTAAAACTTCTGCACACGCCGCCAGACCATTCATTGCCATCCACGGGCAAAATGCACAGGATTTACAGGTTGCGCCGTTACCTGCAGTCGGTGCAGCAATAAAGGTTTTATGTGGGGCTTGTTTTTGCATTTCATGCACAATGCCCTGATCGGTTGCCACAATAAACTCATGTTCGGGACGCTGTACGGCAGCATTGAGTAATTTACTGGTTGAACCCACCACATCGGCTTGCGCCACAACTTCAGCAGGTGATTCTGGATGCACCAATACAATTGCTTCAGGATGCTGCTGTTTCAAATGAGTCAGCTCAATACCCTTAAACTCGTTATGGACGATACATGAACCTTGCCAGAGCAGCATGTCTGCGCCTGTTTTATTTTGGATATATTGTCCAAGGTGACGGTCAGGTCCCCAAATGATTTTTTTGCCCTGACTGTGCAAATACTCAACAATTTCAATCGCAATAGACGACGTTACCACCCAATCCGCATGCGCTTTGACTTCCGCACTGGTGTTGGCATAAACCACGACTGTACGGTCTGGATGCGCATCACAAAATTGTTTAAATTCATCGGCTGGGCAGCCCAAATCTAGCGAACAGGTCGCTTCCAGATCTGGCATGAGTACCGTTTTTTGTGGGCTGAGAATTTTGGCAGTTTCACCCATAAAGCGCACACCCACGACCAGCAAGGTATCGGCTGGGTGATTTTTACAGAATTTTGCCATTTCCAGTGAGTCACCCACCATGCCGCCTGTTGCCAAGGCTAAATCTTGCAACTCAGGTTCCACATAGTAATGTGCCACCATCACGGCATTGTGTTGTTTTAAAAGTTCACGGATTTCTTCTTGATATTGTTGGATTTCTGTTGCATTTAATGCTGCAGGCACCTTTGCCCACGCTTCATGCAAGGTACAGGCATTGCTTTGCTGCGCCTCAGTGGCAAACTCAATATGCGTTTGCATATAATCCAAGCTTGGCTTTTCATAAGGATAGCTAGCCAAATGTTCCTTCATAACGGCATTCCAACAATGAATATGCGCACAATTATGCTCACAATGAGTATATAAATTCAAATCCTTTTTGCTCAAAAAGAGTATAATTATTCGTAAATGGCTGTTGTTTATGTATTTATTTTTTATATAAGAAAACTGCTTAGAGAATATGCGTAAGGGTTTTGTTTCACCCAATATTTCTCATACAATGAACCCGATAGCAACAAACATAAGACCAAAGATGCAGTCACACGTCCATTTAGAACTTTCCACATCCCAGGAAACCGCAACTGAACTGGTTGCCGTTTTAATTGCGGTGACCAATTTTTCCGCGCGGGTACTCACTATTCAAGATGGCACTCTTTTACCTTTTGGACCATTAACCCCAATTCATCACTCATTACAAGCAGGCGCACGTGCTTGGGTTCAGCAACAAACTGAGCAACCTTTGGGTTATATGGAACAACTGTATACCTTTGTTGACATTAAACGCTCGCAAGACTCTGGGCATCCAGTGGTATACATTAGTTATTTAGGATTGGTTAAAGAGGTCGATGAACAAAACCTAAAACTCGCAGCAAAATGGCATGATTGGTACGAGTATTTCCCATGGGAAGATCGTCGTACCAAAGATGCTGAACAAGTTTGTCAGCAAATTTTGCCTAAAATTCAAAACTGGGTTGATTCTGCTGCCTCTGTATATCTGCGCCAAGCACGTCAACAACGTATGAATTTATGTTGGGGATTATCAAATTATGATTGGCTTGAAGAAAACACCTTACTCCGCTACGAGCTCATGTATGAAGTCGGGCTAATTGCCGAATCGCCATACTATGATGGTCGCCTGCCTGAATCGATTACAGGTAAAGCCATGCACAACCATCACCGTCGTGTTTTAGCCACAGCTATGTCACGTTTGCGCTCTAAATTACAATACCGCCCAGTGATTTTTGAGTTAATGCCACCCGAGTTTACTTTGTATCAATTACAACAAAGTATTCAAGCGCTCAGCGGTGTGGAATTACATAAACAGAATTTCCGCCGCCTGATACACAACCAAAACTTAGTTGAACCTACAGGCAAAGAAGCGATTCCAGAGCGTGGGCGCCCTGCACAACTTTACCGCTTTAAAGAAAATGTCTTACAAGAAAGTTTACTTTCAGGCTATAAGCTTCCCATTATGAACAACTAAGCTTGCAATTTTGATCACCAGTTAAATAGCAAACCCATAAAATTTGCTATTTAACTCAAAATTAGCATAAATCCCAAATTGTACAAATTCTCAGTTTAACTAAATAAACCTAAGACATTGAAATAAATTAATAAATTAATAAATATCACACTTTCACTTTTATCAACCATTCAAAAATCATGACTATTTTTGATAAAACTCAAAATTATGCGGTTTTTTAACCCTGAAAATTAATATTTGCGTGTTAGATAGTGAACAATATATACTCCGTTTGAGCATATATTGGAGAGATTCGTCATGCGTTATGCATTGCCAGATGTGTTAATTCAACCACTGGTTCAATCCGCATTAAGGGAAGACTTGGGACGACGCGGAGATATTACTTCCGAAGCCACAATTGATTCACAGCAAAATACTGAATTACATATTATTGCCCGTGAATCTGGAATTGTTTGCGGTGTTCAACTGGCTCGCCTTGCCTTTGCACTTATGAATCCAGACATTGAATTTACAGCACAACTGCAAGATGGAGATGCCTTGAGCAAAGGCAGCATCATTGCAAGTATTCGAGGTAATGCACGAGCAATTTTGAGTGCTGAACGTACCGCTTTAAATTTTCTGACTCATTTAAGTGGTATTGCCACTACAACACATGAACTGCAAAGCAGTATTTCACATACGGCCGCAAAAATTACTTGTACCCGTAAAACCATTCCTGGTTTGCGTGATGTACAAAAATATGCCGTGCGTGTCGGTGGCGGACGCAATCACCGTATGGGACTTGATGATGCGATTTTGATTAAAGACAACCACATTGCGCTGGCAGGTGGTGACATTATTCAAACTATTCAGCGTGCCAAAGCATATGCTGGACATTTAATTCCTGTTGAAGTTGAAGTGGATACACTTGAACAACTTGAGCAAGTCCTGCAAGAAGGTGTGTCTTTAGTACTGTTAGATAATATGAGTCTCGAACAGTTACGGACAGCCGTGGCAATGTGTCAAGGCAAAGCGCAAACAGAAGCCTCAGGCGGAATTACGCCAGAAACTGCACCAAGTGTTGCAGAAACAGGTGTCGATTTCTTGGCACTTGGCTATGTCACCCATAGTGCACGTTATTTGGATATTGGCTTAGACTACGTTTAAGTTAAGCCAAGATAGCTTGTAACAAAATTTAGGCATTACAAGCTATCGCATATCCTCTAGAATGAATGACATCATGTCATTTAGAGTGAGATTATGACCGTCTTGCGTACACTCTTTGCCAGCTGTACTGTTGTAGGTTTAATAACATTGAGTCCTTTCGTTCTTGCCAAAGAAAGTGACAATTTACTCACCGCAATTCAAAAACAATGGGTCGGACAAAAAGCGCCAGCCTTCAAATTACAAGATCAACAAGGCCAGTGGCATCAATTATCCCAGTATAAAGGTCAATGGGTCGTCCTGTATTTTTACCCGAAAGACAACTCACCTGGCTGCACTCAGGAAGCCAACCAGTTTAAAGCCCTTTATCCGCAGTTTATTAAAAATAATGCCGTGGTTTTAGGCGTGAGCCTTGATGATGTGAAATCACATCAGAAGTTTTCTGAAAAACTGAATTTGCCTTTTCCTATTTTGGCAGACCATCAACAAACTCTTGCCAAACAGTTCGGCATTATTCGGAATTTAGGTTTTATGCAGATTGCCAAGCGCGAAAGCTTCCTGATCGACCCGAAAGGTACAATTGTTTATCATTATACCAGTATCGATACGCAAACTCATGCCGCGCAGGTTTTGCAAGACATACAAAAATTTAACCCATAAAAAAGCAGCCATCGAGGCTGCTTTTTTATCGTTGAATCGTTTAAATCTGCGATTGAATATAATTTTGTAGCCCGATCAGTTCGATCAGGCGCATTTGTTTTTCCAGCCAGTAAGTATGGTCTTCTTCGGTATCTGACAACTGCTGACGCAACATGTCACGGCTAATATAATCGCCTTTCTCTTCGCAAAGTTTAATACCTTGAACCAATTTTTCACGCACATGATATTCGAGTGCAAGATCAGCTCTTAGGCAGCTCACCACATCGGTTCCAACATCAACCTCGTCTCGCTGCATATTGGGTGTGCCACCTAAAAATAGCACACGACGAATAATGGCATCCGCATGCGATGCTTCTTCATGCATTTCATGATCAATGCGTTCGTAGATTTTGCTTAAACCCCAGTCATCGTACATACGTGAATGGATCAGGTATTGATCACGAGCAGCCAGTTCGCCACCGATCAACATATTTAAATAGTCTATGACTTCTGGATTGCCACGCATGGTGAATTTCTCCTGTGAATATAAACTTTAGTATGCAAGGTTTATAGTAAAAAAGCAAAATTTAAGTTTTATAAGTATATGATTTTTCATAACATTAAAATGAGAAACATACGCATTTATATTTCAACTTGGCGTATTTTCTAATCTAAAAATAAGCCCTTAAGATATTTTAAGGGCTTATTTGTACAGCGGCTGAAATTACAAATTTCAACATTCTGGCATCAAAAACCAATCTGTTTTTTATTCAGGAATCACCTGTTGACCATATTCAGCCATTAAGGTTAGAAATTCAGATTCGCTCATGACCTGTATGCCCAGTTTTTCCGCTTTTTCCAGTTTAGAGCCCGCTTTTTCACCTGCAACTACACATTTTGTTTTACTTGACACACTACCACTCACACGCGCACCGAGTGCCTGTAGCATTTGAGTGGCTTGATCACGCGTAAATTGCTGCAATGTTCCTGTCAGTACCCAACTCTCACCATTTAAGGGTTGGCGTGTCGGTGCAGTAGGTGCATCCCATGTCAAACCTGCATCCAGCAAGCGCTCCACGACTTCAATATTATGCTGTGCCTGAAAGAAATCCACGATCCATTCTGCGGTAATATCACCAACATCAGGAGTTTTCTTTAGGGTTTCAATATCGGCTTGACGCAGAGCATCAAAAGTCTGGAAGGTGTTGGCAAGCATCCGTGCAGTAGTTTCCCCCACTCCACGAATTCCTAGCGCATAAATAAAACGCGCGAGTGTGGTTTTCTTGCTGGCATCAATCGCATCAAACAGATTTTGAACTGATTTCTCACCCATTTTTTCAATACCAAGCATCGTCTCGCGGTGCTGATGCAGCTGGTAAATATCAGACACATCATTCAGCAAATTCAGATGCAGTAAGGACTCAACCCAACGATCCCCCAAGCCTTCAATATCCAGCGCCTTACGCGAAACAAAGTGACGAATGGCTTCAATACGCTGTGCCGCACAGTACAAACCACCTGAACAACGCGCCAAAGCCTCACCTTCAGGCATGACTACAGGCGAATCACAGACTGGACACTGGCTTGGCAGCACAATTTCTACAGCATCATTTGGGCGAAACTCAGGCCAGACCTTCTCAACTTTGGGAATAACGTCTCCTGTACGATAGACACTCACGGTATCGCCCACACGAACATCCAGACGGTGAATTTCACCAATGTTGTGCAAGGTGACATTGGATACCGTTACACCACCCACAAATACAGGATTTAAACGTGCAACTGGAGTCAGTATGCCTGTACGTCCAACTTGCCAGTCAATTTGATCAACTGTCGTCAGTGCAGCAACCGCAGGAAATTTATAGGCAGTTGCCCAGCGAGGTTCACGACTTAAAAAACCCAATTGCTGTTGCTGTTTCAGGCTATCGACTTTAATGACCATGCCATCAATTTCAACAGATAAATCAGGGCGCTCCTGCTGAATCTGCTGATATTTTTCTTGAACTTCCTGAATCGACTGGCATAAAAATTGACGTTCTGCGATTTCAAAGCCTATTTTGGTCAACCATATCAAGCTTTCATGCATGGACACCAAATTATGTTGTGGTTCGCACTGCGCAATTCCATACGCATAAAACGCCAATGGGCGAGATGCCGCAATTTCAGGATCAAGCTGGCGCAAACTTCCTGCTGCCGCATTACGCGGATTGGCAAAAGTTTTTTCACCACGCGCCTGCTGATCGGCGTTGAGTTTTTCAAAACCCGATTTTGGCATCAACACTTCGCCACGGACTTCGAGCAACTCTGGAATTTTTATGTCTGTGCTATATAAGAATTTAGGCAGATTACGAATGGTTTTAACATTTTGGGTAATATCTTCACCTGTTTCGCCATCACCACGCGTTACGCCGCGGACTAAAACTCCATGTTCATACCATAGAGAAATGGCAAGACCATCCAGTTTTAACTCTACATCATACAAAATTTCCTGATTTGGCAACCGCTCTTCAACACGGCGGGCAAAAGCGAACAAATCTTCCTGATTAAATACGTTGCCAAGCGACAGCATCGGTACGGCGTGGGTCACACTTTCAAATTTGCTCAGTGCTTGCCCGCCAACTTTCTGAGTTGGAGTATCTTGCTGAACCAGTTCAGGATATTGTTGTTCTAATGCTTTTAACTGATGAAAAAGATGATCATATTCACTGTCAGAAATGGTCGGTTGATCCATCACATAATAGGCATGGTTATGCTTTGCCAGAATTTGAATCAGTTGTCGCATCTGCGCAATGACTGCGGTTGTATCCACCATAAAAATTCACCATATAAAAGGGCGGACATCGTCCACCCTAAAGTCTAAACTCAGCGCTTTAAATTAGTTGCTCTGTGCCGCTTGCGGTTTGTAATCAATAATTTGATGACGCCAGTGTTCCTTGAGTTGCTGAGTCAGTTCACAGCTGTTTTCATCGAAGACTTTCCCATCGATGTCACGGGCAATCAGATTGGCAATACTGACCATCATATCAAAACCTGCCTGCGCATGCGGGTTTGGCAAGGTCAAGAAAAAGGCAAAGCCCTGTACTTGCTCAGCAGATAAAGTTTCCAAGTCAAAACCTGCTGGGCCTTCATCGGTAACACGCAATACCGAAAACATCAGTGGACTTTCTTCTTCGGTATTTTCATAGCGATGGAAGCAAGATAGCTCACCAAAACGCAGACCGTATTTGAGTAAAACTTTCAAGGCACGATCACCTGACAATACACGGCGTGGGTTCGGATACACATTTAAGGCAAAAATATATTCGGCATTTGACAATGCACTTTCATCATCATAACGCTGCTGTTCATGCAAATGCATGTCCAAAATCGAGCTCTCTTCGTCAAACTCTGCAATCGCAACGGTTTCAATGTCTGGGTTCAAGCTGAGTACTGGAGCAGGTTCAGCTTTTTTCTCATCATTATTGATCGCTGGATCAGTCTCAGTCTGCTCTACCGTTTCGGGCTGCTTTTGTTCTTGCTCTTGTGCAGGCTTCTCTATTTTTTCCAGAACAAGCTGGCTTGGTTCAGGCTCTGCTTTTTTTGCTGGCTCAGCTTCAGGAGCTGCGCTGGTTTCCTCTGAATCATCGGCATCTAAATGTGGCTCAATGCGTTGCTCTAACGCCTGTGCAGCCGAAAGCTGATCACGCACAAAACGAGGAATCACAGGCTGATGGGTTTCAGGGTTAATGTGTAATTCCGATTCGAGCGAAGGCACATATTCTTTCGGCTTTCGTAACAGCAAAAACAACCCCAATAAAATAATCGCAACCGCGATCACAATACCTACGATTGTGGTGATTTCCATACTATGACTCCGCAACTAACCCGTATTCTTTCGCTTCTTCTAAATTCACAGTGACCAATTTTGATGTTCCTGGCTCAGGCATTGTAACACCCAATAAATCCGTCGCCATGGTCATTGCCAGTTTATTATGTGTGATGTAAACAAATTGTACCTGTTCGGACAATTCTTTGACCAAATTACAAAAACGCTGCACGTTAGCATCATCTAATGGGGCATCGACTTCATCCAGTACACAAAACGGTGCTGGATTGAGACGAAAAATGGCAAATACCAATGCCAACGCTGTCAGGGCTTTTTCTCCACCCGACAATAATGCCAGAGAACTGTTACGTTTCCCTGGCGGTCGAGCCATCAGTTTGACACCCGATTGCCAGTCATCTTCCAGACTTAAACTGGCTTCACCACCATTAAACACTTTTGGAAATAAATCCTGCAACTCATGATTGATCTGTTCAAAGGTCTGCATAAATAACTTACGCGTTTCCTGATCAATACTTTTCATGGCCTGTTGCAACTGCTCAACGGTATTTTGCAGATCCTGCATCTGGTGGGTCAGCTCTTCATAACGCCCGGCAACTTCTTCATATTCCTGTGACGCTGCCAGATTCACCGCCCCGATTTTATCAAACTGTTGTTGGGCTTTTTGTAATTGTGCCTGATGCGCCACCAGTTCGATTTCAACGCTTTTCAGTGGTTCGGCATTTAACTGTTCTAACTGCTCGGTATAATGTGTCAGGTCAGATTTTGCAGCTTGCCATGCCAGTCGTTTTTGTTCAAGCAATTCGCGTACTTGTTCATCCTGCTGTTGTAGCTGATGACGCTGCTGCGTCAAATGCTGCTGCTTTTCCTGCACAGTATTCAGTTCCAGCTGCCATTCTTTCCACTGTTTTTCCAGCACGGCCGTTTGTTGTTGCTGCTCTTCAAGCTGCGCTTGCAAGCTCGGTAATTCAAGCTGTATCGGTTGTAACACACTTTGAGCTTGCTGAAGCTGCTGCACACACTGTGCATATTGGCTTTTGAGAAAACTTAAATCTTTTTCAAGCAGTTCAATCTGTTGCTGTTGCTGTTGCAACTGCTGCTTGCTGTCTTGCAACTGGCTTTGTACCTGCTGACGTTGACGCTGCTGCTGTTCACATTGCTCAGCCAGTTCATCCACCTGATATTGCAAGGTTTTATAGTATGGTAATGCCTGTTCCAGCTTGATTGCCAGTGCATGCAGATCAATCTCCAGATCATCTTTTTGCATGGCATCTTCTTCGATTTGCAAATCCAACTGCTGTAACTGCGCTTGCAATTGCGACTGCTGCACCGCGAAAGCCTGCTGGGCACTATGTAATTTAGCAACCTGCACATCCAGTTGTTGTTGCTGTTGACGTAAAGTTTTGCTGTGCTGCTGTTGTGCCTGAATCTGCTGCTGGGTTGCTTTTAACGTCTGTTCTGCCAAAGTGCTGTGCTGTTGCAGTTGCTGTAATTGCTGCTGAACTTCTGCCAGTTCTTGCTCAATTTCCTGCAAGCGAATGCGATGGCTCAACGCGCCTTGTGCTGCTTGACTCTGTTCGTCATACAACAGTCCGATCACCCAGTCTTGCCCAAGCAAATAACCATCCAGACTGAGTAAAGTCTGACCTGCCTGTAATTGTTTCTGCAAAGCAAGTGCCTGAGTAAAATCAGCAGCAATAGCAACTTGTTGCCATAGTGAGTTTTGTGGATAGGCAATCCAGCTCGCCAGTGTTGGCAAACCTAGAAGTTCAGTCTGCAGATTCGTTTCAGTGATGTGTAGTTGCCGTGCCTGTTCAGGCTGAAATGGCATTTCGTCTGACAACACATGAGCCGATAACCACTGTGCCAGATATTTTTCCACCAGTCCTGCATGCGCTTTAGCAACATCTTGCAACTGTAAAACCTGCATCAACTGCTGCGCTGCTGACTGCTGTTTTGGCTGTTGCTTGGTCATGAGTTTTTGCAGGTTACTTTGTTCTGCTTGCAAAATTTTAAGCTGTGACTGCTGGGCAGAAAGCTGTTGTTGCTGCTGTTGAACGGCTTGTTGCTGCTGTTGTTTTTGCTGTTCAAGGATCTGTAACTGTTGTTCGGTTTGCTGCACTTGCTCGGCAACGCTGTGCTGTTGCTCGGTAAAATCGTCCAGTTCAGGCTGAGTAACTTGGGCTTTGACTTGCTGATATTGCTGTGCCAGCGTTTCTTTTTGGTGTTCTAAACGTAAAAGATTTTTATTGAGCTGTTCCAGTTGCGACTGCATTTGTGCATGTTTTTGCTGTTGCTGCTCAACTTGGCTTTTGACCTGCTGATACTGTTGCAACGCAGTTTGATACTGTGCAGATAAGTCTGAATTTTGCTGCTGTTGCTGCTGATCATTCTGCTCAGCCTGTTGTAGGCTTTCCGCCAATTGCTCACACTGTTCATGCAAGGTATCCAGTTGCATTTCGGTCAGTTGCAACTGCTCTTTCAACTGCGTTTTTTGTTGCTCGAGCTGAGAGATTTGTTGACTATTTTGCTGCTGTAAAGCTTGTTTTTGTTCAACATTAAGTTGAAGTTCAGACAGTTTTTTCTCGGCGGTTTGCCATGCTTGTTGTAACGGGGTGGATTGCTGAATCAGACGTTGAAACAAACCACTGGTTTCGGTCAGGTCATGCTCAACCGTGTTCAGTTCCGAACGTACCAGTTTAAACTGCTCACCGAACTCGGTCATTTGTGCAGTATATTCCTGTTGCAAACGCTGGCTTTGCTGACACTGGAACGAGAGAATTTCAATTTTTAAGGTACGGACTTGCTGTTCAAGCTGTTTGTATTGAACTGCGGCTTCTGACTGACGTTTCAGGGTTTTCAACTGGGCTTTCAGTTCGTGGGCAATATCTTCCAGACGTTCCAAGTTCTGCGTGGTATGCTCCAGATGTTGCAGGGTTTCACGGCGGCGTGCCTGATAACGTGACACCCCTGCCGCTTCCTCCACAAACACGCGCATTTCTTCAGGTTTGGCATCCACCAAACGGTTAATCATGCCCTGTTCAATAATCGCATAAGAACGTGGCCCTAAGCCTGTTCCCAAGAAAATATCGGTAATATCTCGGCGGCGGCAACGCGTACCATTGAGAAAATATTCAGATTTTCCCTCTCGTGTCACCTGACGGCGCACCGCCAGTTCATTGTAGGCATTGTACATGCCACCGAGTTTGCCATAGGTATTTTCAAAGCGTAACTCGACGCTCGCCACCCCGACAGGCTTGCGTTTGACGGTTCCCGTAAAAATCACGTCCTGCATGCTACCACCACGCAACTGGCGGGCACTCGATTCGCCCATGACCCAGCGAATGGCATCAATGACATTGGATTTACCACAACCATTAGGCCCTACAATCGCACTACGGTTTGCTTTAAAATGTAATGTGGTACTGTCGGCAAACGATTTGAAGCCTGAGAGTTTTAAACTGCTTAAACGCATACTGTCCTAATTTAATGACGTGAGCGACGTGCCCATGCCAACTCAATCTGTTTCATTCGTGTCAGGGAGTCCAACACAAGCCCTCGCAAGTGTCGGCAAAAATCATGCATAAATAAAGTGGCTTGTTGCAAATTTTGGGTCAAAATAGCATCAATCATCCATTTTATGCGATTAAAGGTTTCTTCCAAATCCCGCCGTGAGGTATTCAGGATTAAAAAATAACAACGGCGCAGTGCAGGAAATAAGTCATGAAAAAATTGAGTAAAATATAAATTATGAAACTGCCCAGCATGATTCAACAGAAAATAAAACCATAAATCATAAAATTGTTCAGACTGCATCTGTTTGACATGCAATGCTAACTGTTGCTCAAGCTGCTGAATTTTTTGTTTTTCACTGGATAGATCATGGTAAATAAAACACTGGATCAATCGGCTCAGCAGCATGTCACAGCTTTCAAATAACTGATTAACCTGTTCTGTGCTCATTTCGGTCACAATGGCACCACGACGCGGATAAATCTCGATTAGATGTGTACGTTGTAATAATAACAATGCTTCACGTACCGAACCGCGACTCACGTGCATATCTTTGGCAATCTTCAGTTCAGGAATTCGCTCGCCTTCAAGTAACTCACCTGAAATAATTTGCTGTGCAATTTGATCGGCAATCTGTTCGGCAAGACATTGTGCGGGTTGCTGCAGCATGATTCACCTGTTTCATTTTTTGATTTTGTTTTTAATGCGCGTTGTGTAGCACTTGTATCACACCCTGATAAATAAAATAACTCCCCACACTAAAAAGCAAACCACTAAAACATTTTTTCAACATGGCAGGTGACAAGGCATGTGCCACTTTGGCACCAAATCTGGCAGTCACAAAACTCATGACGCTAATGCCAGTAAACGCATAAAGATGCACATAACCAATTGCATGCGGAATCTGAATGCTCTGTTTTGCTCCAAACCACATAAAACCCAGCGCGCCTGCCACTGCAATCGGGAAACCACAGGCCGCCGAGGTCGCCACCGCCTTTTGCATCACCACACCATGCTTGTTTAAATAAGGCACAGTCAGTGAACCGCCACCAATCCCAAAAATCGCAGAAGCCACCCCAATACCAGAACCAGCAAGTGCCTGTTGCCAGGCTGTTGGTAGATGCTTTGAGGTATCCACCTGTTGTTTTGCACCAAAGAACATACGCTGTGACACCCAAAGCGCAAATACGCCAATAATCAGTTGCAAACTATGCCCAGATAAAACATCGGCAACGCCTGCCCCTAAAAATGAGCCAATCACCAAACCTGGAGCAATATTCCGCACCACCGGCCACATCACTGCGCCTTTTTGATGATGTGCCATAATCGAACTTAAAGAAGTAACCATAATAGTCGCCAGTGACGTCCCAAGTGCCATGTGCATAATCACATCAGGGGCATAATGCTGCTGGGTAAACACTATATATAAAATTGGAACAATAATCAGACCACCCCCCACACCAAACAACCCTGCGGCAAAACCTGCAATTGCACCAATCAGTAAATATATGATTAACTCCATCTTATGTTTTCCCATGAATTGTTGATTATGGATGCGGATACTCGCCAATTACAGCAGCTACTCGAACTGTCGAACTGTACCCCTGATATTGTCTTGCTAAAACATAGCACCACATCGACCAATGATGATGTGCGCGCACTTGCCCAGCAAGGCATGCATACTGCCCTTGTTTGCAGCGAAATACAAACCCAAGGTCGTGGGCAGCATCAAAGACAATGGCTGTCTCCCCAAGGCAACATCTATTTAAGCACACTCATCAACACCGAAACAGCGATTGATGGGCGCTTGGCACTGGAAGTTGCACTCAACCTGCTTCACATGCCCATACTGAAAGACTTTAATTTACAAATCAAATGGCCCAATGATCTATATAGTCATCAGGGCAAATGGGGTGGCATTTTAGTCGAACCACTTTCTGCTCGTCAGGCGATTATCGGGGTTGGCATCAATATTATTACGCCACCTGACCTGCAAAATCTGGATCAGGCCGTGACCTCATTGAGCGAACTGGGACTGCACAATCGTAGTCGGATTGAGTTAATTCACGACATTTATGTAGCGATTCAACAGGCAGGCGCATGGTTCAATCATGGCTGTTACAATCTGGCCGAGCGCTTTAACCATGTGGCAATGTTTAAAGGTCAATCGGTCAGCTTCGAGCATCAACAAGGTGTTGCTGAAGGAATATTCCTCGGGATTCAAAATGATGGCGGGATTGTGCTTGATACAGTACAGGGGCAGACCGTGTATTATCAGGGACGTTTGCGCCCACTTTCTTCAATACAGTAATCCGAGAATATAATGCAAAATTTATGGCTCGATATTGGTAACACACGCCTAAAATACTGGATTACCCAAGGTCAAGAGGTCATTGAACATGGTGCAGAGCTGCATTTGCAATCGCCTGCCGACTTGCTGCTGGGTTTAGTTCATCACTTTAAAGCGATGCAGATTAGCCGAATTGGGATTTCTTCAGTTCTGGATAAAAAAAATAATGATCGGATTAGCCGTATTTTAAAACGTCTCAATGCGCCATTGGTGATTGCCAAAGTACAGCACGAATATGCAGGCTTGCACTGTGGTTATGACGATATTCAGCAACTTGGGATTGACCGATGGCTACAGCTTCTGGCAGTAGCTGCACCAGAGCAAGACCTGTGTGTGATTGGTTGTGGAACTGCACTGACGATTGACCTGACCCAAGGCATGCAGCACTTGGGCGGCTATATTTTACCTAATCTATATTTACAACGTGATTCACTGATTCAAAATACCAAAGGCATTAAAATTCCAGATTCGGCATTTGAGCATTTGGAACCTGGGCGAACAACCGTGGATTGCGTACATCATGGTATTTTGCTTGGACTCATTAGCACTATTCAGAAAATTCTGGAACAATCACCGCGCAAGCTGATTTTAACAGGCGGTGATGCTGTATTATTCGCGCGTTTTTTACAAGAGCATCAGCCTGTTGTAGAAACAGACTTGTTGTTAAAAGGGCTGCAACATTATATTTCACACCACAAGAACAATGAATCAGTTGAGGGATCATGATGAAAAGTAATTATAAAATTTTGTCTATACTGGCCTGCGGTCTCGCATTATCCGCTTGCCAAAGCACGACAGCACCCTCTGCACCAGCTCCAACCAGTTTAGGGAGTGCAGCCTCCGAGCAATCAGTAATTGCCTACTTTTCTTCGATGCAGACAGGCGGCATTTTGCTACTCAATGGCCGCTCTGCCGATGTATATCGGGTGTTAATCAAACATGACGAGCGCGGTTATTGGATACAGGACTTTTATCAGGCATCACACCGCCCACAGTCTAGCCCAGTCTTGCTGACCAACCCTGCCGATTTAAACAAGATTTCTCCGACATCGGTTGTTGGTGATTTAATTCTGTATTACCGTAACGGGCAGGTCTACCAACGTGCAACGTATAATGCCCAACATCAACCAACAGGTCAGACAACCACTTATAATCCTCAAGGTAAGCTGATCGTACAGGAAGAAAACCGTGCTGATGGTTCGTATTCGGGGCGTTTCTGGTATCCAGAAACGCTGCATCAGGCGCTCAGTTTTGAAATGAATAGTAAGCATCAGGTGACTATGGCAAAAGGTTGGGACCAACAACAGCATGCAATCCCGAGCAATCAGTGCTTTGCTGAAAAAACCTTAAATCCTAAAAACCAGCAAGATCAATGCTATCAGTTGCTGATGCAGATTTATCAAACAAGTGCCACTATGGCAGATTAAAGCTGTTCTTGCTCAAGTCAGATTTGGCTTGGGCATTCTTTTCTGACATTTAAAATGATGAACAACAATGAAAAAAATAATTTTAACTGCCCTATTGGCATGTACTTTGGTCACTCCTGCAGCAGCGTCGGCAAAAACCTCCAACAGTACACTACCCACATCCAGTTCAATTCAAAAAAACCTGATTATTGCCTATTTTTCACCGATTCAATTTGGTAATGAATATTCAGCCAAAGCCTTAAGCACAGGTTATTATCGTGTTTTATTAGACAAAAATGCACAGGGTCAGTATCTGGTACAGGATTTTTATACCCAAACTAAAACTCCTCAGTCCGCTCCTTTTTGGTTGAGTAAGTCTGAAGACTTGCATAGTTTCGATCCGAATTCGGTCACGGGTGAACTCAAGCTTTATTATGCGACAGGTGAAGTTTATTTTACGACTCAATACAATCAGCAGCAGCAACTCATTGGACCTAGCCAACTCTTGAATCGTCAAGGTCAACTGCTTTCACAAGAAACCATGTCTGCTGATGGTTCAACACAAAGCGATTACTGGTACCATCCCAATGTACCCGCTTTAAAAGTAAAGTTTGATTCAGACGGGCAGATTTTACAGGCGCAAGGCTGGGACACTGAAGGTAAAGCCATTGCAGCCAACGAATGTTTTGCTGAAAAAACGCTAGAGCCAAAAAACCAATTAGATACCTGTTATTTGATCATGAACTTACTGAATGATCGCAACCAGACACTGATTGAAGAGCCATAAAAAAGAGGCGCAATATGCGCCTCTTTTTTATAAAGAAAATTTTATTTTTTCTGGTCGTTGCCACCAAATAATGGCCCCATACCACCGCCACCACCACCGAACTGCTTTTGCATACCGCTGAGTGAACGCATCATTTTGCCCAAACCTGACGGATTGGCAAATTTCTTCATCATTTTCGCCATTTGCGCATGTTGCTTGATCAATTTATTGACTTCGGCGACATCCATACCACAGCCTGCTGCAATACGTTTCTTACGGCTTGGGTTCATCAAGTCTGGGTTACGGCGCTCTTTGAGCGTCATCGACAAAATGATGGCTTCCATCTTCTTGACTTGCTTTTCAGGGTTGGCTTGCTGAATCGCTTGCTGCAAACCTGCACCGCTCATGCCAGGCAACTTGTCCAAGAAGCCCATCATACCGCCCATTTTGCTCATTTGCTCAAATTGCGTCAGCATATCTTCAAAGTTGAAGCTGCCACCTTTTTGCAATTTTTTCGCCATTTTTTCGGCTTTTTCTTTGTCGAGTTTGCGTTCAACTTCCTCAACCAAAGACAGCACGTCACCCATACCCAAAATACGCTGGGCAATACGTTCAGGGTGGAATGGTTCAAGCGCATCGAGTTTTTCACCCATACCCAAGAACTTGATTGGCTTGCCAGTAATGGCACGCACTGAAAGCGCCGCACCACCGCGTGCATCACCATCAGTTTTGGTCAAAATCACACCTGTCAGTGGCAAGGCATCGTTAAAGGCTTTTGCAGTATTTGCCGCATCCTGACCCGTCATGGCATCGACCACGAACAAAGTTTCGGTTGGTTTAACTGCAGCGTGCAATTCTTTAATTTCATCCATCATGTCTTCATCGACATGTAAACGACCTGCCGTATCGACAATCAATACATCGGCAAACTTGATTTTTGCCTGTTCGATGGCACGATTGACAATATCAATCGGTTTTTCATCTGCACTCGATGAAATAAATTCTGCACCAACTTCGCCTGAAACCGTTTCTAACTGTTTAATCGCCGCAGGACGGTAAACGTCAGCAGAAACCGTCATGACTTTTTTCTTTTGGCGTTCTTTTAAGAAGCGCGCCAATTTTGCCGCAGTGGTGGTTTTACCCGCACCCTGCAAACCTGCCAATAATACAACCACTGGCGGTTTCGCTGCCAAATCCAGGCTTTGGTTTTCCTCGCCCATCATTTTGGTCAGTTCATCATGAACAATCTTGACAAAAGCCTGTCCTGGAGACAGTTGGCTCATGACTTCTTGTCCAAGTGCCTGTTCCTTAACTTTCGCGATAAACTCACGGGTTACAGGTAAGGCAACATCCGCCTCTAGAAGTGCCATACGCACTTCTCGCAGGGTGTCTTTAATATTGTCTTCGGTCAGTTGTCCTGTACCGGTAACATTTCTTAAACTCTGTGAGAGTCGTTCTGTTAAGGTGTCAAACATTGCAAATTCCGCTTAAAATGGTCTGTTGCAAAAAAATCTTTCTCAAAAATAGAAAATTTATGCATGAAATGCTATAGGATACTTGAGTTCACATCGAAATTATATCGCATAGCATGAATATTCATTATTCCAACAAAGGTTTGACATGATCAGTCTCCCCTTGGTGTACACGATACTGGCTTTAATCGCTTATACCACTGGTTTTTGGTACTCCTTTATGCACTTATTGGCGAAGCGTGAGCCAAACCGTTGGTTTATTGGCGTCATTCTGAGCATAGGTCTGTTGTTACATGGCTATATTTTAGAACATGACATGTTAACAACACATGGGGTCAATTACGACGTTTTCAACTTAATGTCGTTTACTTCTGGTTTAATGCTGCTATTAAGTGCAGTATACAGCACCTATCGTCCCGTGATTGCCCTGAATTTACTGGGCATTCCTGTCGCTGCGACAGGGCTTATTTTTGGTTTTGCATTTAGCCATCCCGATCAGTTTACTGAAGAACACTCTCTCGGGTTGGATATTCACATCATTTTATCGCTGTCAGCGTATGCTGTATTGCTCATGGCCACCATTCAAGCAGTACTGATGTGGTTCCAAGACCGCGAACTCAAGAAAAAACAAAAACGCCTCTGGGTGAATCTGTTACCTCCATTTCAAGTCATGGAGTCACTGTTATTTGACATGCTCATAACAGGTTTTGTGGTGCTCACCATTGCTTTGGGCTTTGGGTTCTTCACCGTAGACAGTTTCTTAGCGCAGCATTTAGCCCATAAAACCGTGTTTAGCCTAATTTCATGGGTTGTTTATGGCGTGCTTCTGATTGGTCACTTCAAATTTGGCTGGCGTGGACAAAAAGCGATTCGCTTTACCCTGATCGGCTTTTCCCTTCTTGCGGTCGGCTTTATCGGCAGTAAATTTATTTTAGAAATGATTTTAGGGAAATAAAGGCATTTATTCAGTTTTTTCTTATTTAAAATGTGCAGCATTCATCCATAAGCGAGTGTGGAACATGAAAATTTAATAGAAAGCCCATTTTTATAAACTGGGCTTTTCTATTATCATTAACATATTGATTTTAAGTAATTTATTTAGTCTTATAAGTAAGTTTCGTATAAGCCATATTATATTAAATAAGAATAAGAAATCAGTGATTTCCAAAAAACTAAAAAGACTTTTCTGATTGGATATTAATCGTTTTGTTACCTTTTTAAGGTAGGAGTATTTCTGTATAACGTTTTTTCATTAAAGAAAGTTCTTGAGCTTTATGCTGTGACGCTCAAAATTTAGAATTAGAAACAGTTCTTAATTCCATATCGTTAATACTAACCACTTGATTATTTTCATTAACAAGTTTCAATCTAAGTGCGACATCTTGATCTTTTTGAAAAATTTTAACGACAGGCTCTTCTTTTGATAAAAAATCACTACCAGATTCTAACATAGCAAGTAATACCACATTCAAACTTCTCCCCTTTGATGTAAGCAAGTATTCTTGACGTTCTCTTACCCCCATTTCTTTGTATAAAGACAACTTTAATATATTTAATTCAACAAGATGCTTTAATCGATTAGATAGGATTTGCTTAGATATACCTGTATTTTTCATAAAATCATTGAATTTAGTCACCCCATAAAAGGCTTCCCTTAACAAGAGAATAGTCCATCTGTCATTTAGAATTTCTGCAATTTTAACAATTCCACACGCTTCGGAAGAAAACTTGTGACTAAAAGATATTTGATTTGACATTTAAGTGAACTCCGCCTATCTTGGGTCTAAATTAAAGACCCAGATTAAATTGAGATAATAATATGCCATTCATTCATGTACAAACAATAGAAGGTTTGCTTGATAAAGATAGTAAAGCTGAGCTTTTTAAACGTTTAACAGATTTATTTGTGGAAATTGAAGGTAAAGGAAGAGCTGCTTTTAGAGAGCATATTTGGATTCGTATTGATGAACATCCACCTGAACAATGGCAGCTAGGTCATTTAAAGCCGACAAAAGAAATGATTCAGATTCTCAATGAAATTGATAAATAAAAATTAAGCCCTTACACAAAACTTAGAACAGTCCCGACTGACCGTAGTAGGTTGTGATGATTTTAATCATCACAACCTTATTGAATAAACTCACAGAACCAAGCGGATTTCTAGCGATAATCTTCCAAAGCCCATCGCCTAGACAATCGGCACAAAAAAACGTATAACACCGTTTCTCAAACTTAACTGGTGACCTAAAACCGTGAAACTCATCCTTGCACCCATGGAAGGCTTAACCGATCCGATTATGCGTGATGTGCTAACGCATGTGGGCAGTTTTGACTGGTGTGTCACAGAGTTCATTCGCGTTACCGATAGTCTGTTACCCGAACATGTTTATGACAGCTACTGCCCTGAACTAAAAAATGGTGGTAAAACTGCTGCGGGGACACCTGTACATGTGCAGTTTTTGGGAAATAATCCCGAAATGCTGGCAGCCAATGCCGTGCGCGCTGTTGAACTCGGCGCGCCTGCGATTGACCTGAATTTTGGCTGTCCTGCCAAAACTGTCAACCGTCACCGTGGCGGTTCTATTCTGTTAGATGAACCTGATGTCGTGCATATTTTGGTGAAAGCAGTTCGCGACGCCGTGCCTGCTCACATTCCTGTGTCTGCCAAAATGCGTTTGGGTTATCTGGATGAAAACCACACCATGGACAATGCTCATGCGATTGAAGATGCAGGTGCAAGCTGGCTCACAGTACATGCGCGTACTAAAGCCGATGGTTATACCCCACCCGCCTACTGGGAAAAAATTCGACCCATTCGCGAAGCGCTAAAAATCAATGTCATTGCCAATGGAGAAATCTGGAATTACCAGCATGCAAAAGCATGTCAAGCCCAGTCAGGCTGTGAAGATTTAATGCTTGGACGCGGTGCAGTGACTACCCCTGATTTAACTCAGTGTATTCGCCAGAAATCTGATCAGGCTTTGCTGTCTTGGCAGGAGTTGGTCGAGCTACAAATTCGCTTCTTGAATGGCCCAAGTAAAACTGAAATTGGCATGGTAGGGCGTTACAAACAATGGCTCGGCATGATGAGCAAAGCCTACCCTGAAGCCAAGCAACTTTGGGATGAAGTCAAACGTATTAAAGTGCTAGAGGATGTCATCCAGCAATTACAACGCAGTATCGCACCCTAAATCATTTTCATAAATCTGCACCTGCTGCTTGAGCCAGTCTAAAAACAGACTGGTTTCAGGTTGCAAAGTCTGCCCTTCAGGTATCACACTCCAGTACGCCCACGGATATGCCACCACAGTATTGGAAATTCTTTTAAGGATACCTTGCTGTACCAAATCAAACACCACACTTTTACGCTCCAAGGCGACGCCTAAACCACGACGCAACATTTCAATCACCACATTGGAGTCATTGACTTGCAATAAGCTCTGCTCAGGGAATGCCACATCTGCCTTTTCACACCACCAGTTCCATGTTTCCAGTGATGAAATAACAGGGGTTTCAATAATCTGCTGATCAGAAAAATACAGTCGTCCCTGTTGGAAATCGGTAGCTGCGACTACCCATAACTCATCATAGAACAAGAGCTCTTTCTGCGCTGCCGCCCGCCAGTCGCCATTGCCCATACGAATCGCAACATCAAACTGTTGCTCACTGAGATCTCCGACTGCCAAATCGACCAATAATTTCAAATGGATCTGTGGGTACAATTGACGAAAATCCATTAGCCGAGGTGCAAGCCAATGTGCGGCAAAGGACGGTAAAGTGGCAATCACCAGTTCAGCCTGACGCGGATTAGTTTTGAGCTGAAAGGTGGCATCTTCCAAAGTTTTTAGTGCATCGCGAATTTGAATCGCATATAAACGTCCATCTTCGGAAACCGTGACTTTCTTGGTTTGGCGTTGTAGCAACTGACGCCCCAAATAAGCTTCCAATGCCTTGATCTGCTGACTAATGGCCGAATGTGAAACATGCAGTTCTGCGGCAGCTTGGGTAAAACTTCCTAGCCGACTGACTGCTTCAAAGCTCTTAAGCATCTGTAATGATGGCAATTGTGCCATGTAAGCCTTCCTTACAGCCTGTGTTAGAAATACGAAAACCAACGCTGCATGATTTGTGTATGCTGATAAAAAACATCATGAGACACAGAGATTTGCCATGAAACTTTACGGAATGCTCGATTCACCTTTTGTACGACGTGTTGCCATTAGCCTAGCCAGCCATCAGGTCAAATTTGAACTGGTTCAATTATCGGTCTTTTCCACTTTTAATGAATTTTCCCAAATCAATCCTGTAGTCAAAGCACCGACCTTATTGCTCGATGATGGTACATACCTGATGGATTCGACCCTGATTTTGCAATGTCTTGAGCATCAACAAAAACTCAACTGCTTTGCACTCTCAGTTCAAGGTTATCAACTTTTGGGTCTGATTTTAGCTTTAGCAGAAAAAGCCGTGCAATATGTTTATGAAACCCAACTACGTGCAGAAGAACTGCAAAACCCTGCATGGAAACAACGGGTTCTACTTCAGGCTGAAAAAGCCTGCCAAGCCATCGAACAGCAAATTCAAGGCTATCCATTTCATCCAGCAGATCAGGTCTGTATCAGCCTTGCGATTGTATGGACATTTGTCGAGAAAAAACTCTCGGGACTGATTGCTGAAGTGAACTATCCGCACATCACCCAACTACAGCAACAGATGGAACAGACTGAAGTTTTTCAGCACTATGCCTATCCACAGGATTAACTGATAGAGGGATGCTTTTTTTCGCATCCTTCGTGCTTATTTCACCTGACTGACATAACTCGGCAAATCCCAAGCACCACCCAATAAAATCATACGACACATGCCCGTAGTCGCATCTAAGCTTTTCACGAAGTTCTGACCATTCCAGACCCACTGAGCATGCCACCAACAGTCTCCCAAGCCACGACCTTTTTGTGCTGCATCAATCACACCATTCTCATAGCCTGAAGCACTCACCGTCACCAATTGCGGTTTATACGGTTTTTGCTGTTGAATCACCCAGTAGCCATAACCTTCGTTATACGCGCCACGCCAGCATAAACCACTGACCAGCAAGCGTTTATTCGGTAAGACTGCTTCGACTTGTGGCTCAAACTTGGTGTATTCATTATTTTCGGTTAGGCTTGAACATTCCTGATCATCGGATTTGTTTTTTGCTTGCTGCACTTTCAAGTTTTGGGTCAGAAGACTCCAATCCACTTGTTTTTGCCAAAGCTTTAAATTGGCGACTGGAATTTTCTGTTGATGAATAATAGGCATCGGCAAGGCAGGTAAAACCGACTTCTCGGACTGGTTACCCACACGAATCAACGCAGATGGCGTATTTAACCGACCTTGCTGTTCATCAACTTTGAGTAAGACTGCATTTGCCCCTGCACTTGACACATCCCAGCGCGACTTACCTAAAGCAAAATAAATATGTTGACTGCCTTTTAACGCGTTTAACAATGCACGTGTTTGCATCGCATTTAAATCACCGCCTGCATCTTTGAGGAGAATTCTGCCTAAATTTTGCTGACCCACCCAGAAATCGACCGCTTTAGGAATGGTTGGATCTCCCTCTTCCCCCACATCGGCAAGTTGAACTTGTGCAGTAACAGGTTGATTTACCCCTGCTTTACGGGTCAGTAATACCGACACCCTTGCTTGGGCTTCATCAGCAGAATACCCCGCAGCACGGCAGGTTCGGGTGTTATCACAGACCATTTGCCAGTCTTTATATTGAAATGACTGTTCCCCTGCATGTGCAAACATTGTCACACTGCTACCCAGTAAAATACCAACCGCTATACTTTTTTTCATTTTCACTATTTTTATCAGATACAAAAAAGCTGATTATGCCGAAAACGATTACTTTTATGCTGTAACAAAATTGCAAATCGCTTGAGAATAAATCATGTTACCCATTTTAAAAACAAGCTTCATTTCAGGCTGCTTATACCTTGCCATAAACTCTACCACACATGCAGATTGGTCTGAAAACGAAACCCAGCAACTTAAATTTTGTACCACACTCGCAACCATAAATAGCCAAGCCGAACAGCACTATAAAAAAGCCCAATATCTACAAGCACGAAAAATTTGGACTGAACAAGTAGGCTATCTGGAAAGCTGTTTACGTTTAAAAGAAGACCCGAGTGACTTAGCCAAACAGATATTTACTGCGAAAAATTCAGCCTATTTGAGCCAAAACAGCCTAGATACCTTATACAACAGCATTGCCCTGACCTATATCAAAACACAGGATTATGGCAAAGCCAAAGCATGGCTGGGTCTTGCCCCGAAATCGGCAAAAACTGCATTTAATTTAAAACTGATTCCACAACACGCTACAACAAAGAGCCCTGCAGGTGAATACTGGATGTACGCAGGTTTAGGTGCTTGGCAAACTTATATCGTCAAGGCTCAAACAAACCAGCAATATTACATTCATTTTGAAGGTTTATATTTTGGTTTAAATGGGCTGCTGTATGGCCCCAATCTGGGAGAATATGACTATCAAACCAAGATTCAACAACAGCAATCCATATGGACTTATCCTGACGCCCTTGAGCATGAATTTTGCCGAATCCAGCTCAAATTTCAAGGAGATCGGCTTCGTGCCACCACCTCAACCAATGGTTCACCCGACAGCAGTTGTGGTTTTGGACACAATGTCACAGCCGATGGTGAGTATATAAAAGTTTCCTAAAAATACCCTAACAATAACAGTGAACTAATTTTAATTCTGAACAGTAAAGACAAGTTGATCATCTGCAACGTATAATTTTATCTGGGTAAAAATATTCGTATACACTGTACATTTTTGATCACAAGGCATTTTTTGACTAGGGAAAATACAACTTGAATCTTGGGCTACATCGCATTCGCCGAGTCACTTACAATGCATCACTGATGTATAACTTTCGTATGGCTATTGCTTTTATCGGAACAGCTTTCGTGCCTTATTTCCTGCATTTCCAACTCGCGACCATTCCCCTGACTTTAGGTGTGGTTGCAGCAGGTTTAAGTGATATCGATGACCGCTTTACCGTACGGATTTTAAACCAGTTTTATACCTATTTTGGCTTTTTCGTCGCTGCCAGCTCAGTACAGTTGCTGTTTCCCCATCCTGTATTTTTTGCCCTTGGTCTGATTGCGGCTTGTATTGTGCTGATTTTACTGGGTTCACTGGGGCGGCGTTATTCTACCATTTCATATGGCTGTCTGGTGGTGTCCGTCTATGCCATGCTTGGCGTGCATCTGTTCGATGAATGGTATATGCAGCCGTTGTTACTGGTTATAGGTGCAATTTGGTATGGAATTCTCTCCACCATCAGTTTTTTGCTGTTTCCGATTCGCCCAGTCCAAGTCAAACTGGCACAAAGTTATGCCTGTCTTGGTGATTTTCTATTTGCCAAATCCAACTTGTTTGATGTTGATATGACGCCAGAGAGCTATCGGCAAAGCATGATTGACCTGTCGATGGAAAATGGCAAGTTAATCGCTCTCTTTAACGATATGAAAACTGCGTTGCTGACTCGGCTCAAAGGTGACCGTGGACAAAAAGATACCCGACGCAGCCTGCAATATTATTTTGTAGCGCAAGATATTCATGAACGTGCCGATTCTGCACATATTGACTATCAACAACTGGCAGATAACTTTAAACACAGCGATGTGTTATTTCGCTTTCAGCGTATTTTGTCATTACAAGGCAAAGCTTGTAAGGATTTAAGCGATAACATCATCAAGCAGACTCCCTATCGGCACAGTACACGCTTTAAACATGCATTCGAAAACTTACGTTTATCGCTAAAAAAACTGCCCGAGCAATATCCAGATGACCCGATTTGGGTTAATGCACTGATGTCACTCTATCAAAATCTCAAAGCGATTGATGGGCAGCTGCGCAATTTGGAAGCTGAACGTGCGATGAGCATGGATCTTAGCAAACGACAAGACCAACAACTGAAGGATGACGATCTCAAAGGCTGGGTAGATATCAAAGTGCGGATCATGCAAAATCTGACCCCAGAATCTGTTTTATTTCGCCATGCCATCCGTTTATCTATCGTATTGTTCTTTGCTTATGTTTTTGTACAGCTGACGCATGACCATATTCAATATGGTTACTGGATTCTGCTTACAGCATTATTCGTCAGTCAACCCAACTTTAACGCGACCAAACGCCGCTTACGCTTAAGAATCTGGGGGACTTTACTGGGTATTCTGATTGGTCTTTTGATCTTAAAATTTATTCCGTCAACTGAGGGGCAACTCATTGTGCTAATTCTCAGCGGGATTTTGTTTTTTGAACTTCGTAGTAAGCAATATGCTCAAGCCACAGCATTTATCACGATTCTAGCTTTAATCAATTTTAATCTTGATGGGATGGGCACAACAGCAGCTTTCCCACGCATGATTGACACGCTGATTGGTTGTGGCTTTGCATGGTTTGGCGTCACCTTTATTTTCCCTGACTGGAAATTCCGTCGCCTACCCCATAGTATTCGCCGTGCATTCAATGCCCAATGCGACTATTTAGCTGAAGTCGTACTCCAATACCGCCAAGGTCGAAACAACGGGCTAGATTATCGGGTTAAACGCCGTACTGCACACAATCGCGATGCTGAACTTGCTTCACTGATTTCTACACTCGCAACCGAACCCGATTTCGATCCAAGCCAAAAAACCGCAGCTTTTGATTTACTTTGCCTGAGTCATACTTTTTTAAGCTATATTGCAGCACTTGGTGCACATCGGGAACAACTATTCGATCAGGAGATTTTGACCCTGCTCGATTCGGCACTGGACGATATTCAAGGCGTATTATTGCGTGATGAGCACCCAGATTTGAACTCCAAAAATATGCTGCAAACCATTCGCCAACGCTTATCACAAAACAATCAAAATGATCAAAAAGCACTGATTATTTTACAGCAACTCTCCCTGATGTTTGGTGTGCTGGAGCAATTAATGACGCTCAAACAAAACCTGAGTAATGAACACAATACTGATGCCAGTGAATTGGCATCACTTTAAAAGCTGAGATTTTGGTGTAATATGTTGACGTTTCGCCAATGTTTAATGCTAAACTTTTTGAGTATCTATTTGTAACTATTCGCTATGACCGCTAAAACCTTATATGCATATACTTTGCAACCCGTAAATTATGAAGTTTCTGAAGCCGAACAGCGTAATGCGCAGTTGATGATTTGGCGGAGTACCAATAAAATCAGCCTTAAAGCTTGGGCAATTATGGGCGCTGTGGTAGTACTGGCGCTTTTGGGGATTGCGCTGATCAAAAACTATTCTACGATTTTTTGTTGGGTTGCGATTGTCTGTGTCATCGTTTATCTACTCATTCGCAAATTTGGTTTAGAATGGTATGTGAAACGCAAAATGAACGAATTTCCAACTCAAGAAATTAAAGGAATTCGTTTAGGTGTACAACCTCATGGTCTAGTCATGCGCCAACAAATGGGTGCACAAGAAGGTGTTGGAACTGTAGGCTGGAAAGATATGTACGAATGGTACAATACGCCTGAATTTCTGCTCATCAACTTTAAAGTTAAAGATCAACAAGGCGCATATATTTTGCCAAAACGCATGGATTCAAGAAACTTTCCTTTTGAAACCATTCGCAAACACTTACGAGAAAGTGTGGGTGAACCTAAACAAATCTAAAACATACTAAAATAAAATTAAAAAACCTCCCAAGCGGAGGTTTTTTATTGCTCAGCAATCAGCAATCAGCAATCAGCAATCAGCAATCAGCAATCAGCAATCAGCAATCAGCAATCAGCAATCAGCAATCAGCAATCAGCAATCAGAGCTTAAAGCAAAGTATGAAATATAGAATATTTAAATAATGAAATAGAATATTTTTGAAAAATATGGTGGGCGCTGACGGGATCGAACCGCCGACATTCTGCTTGTAAGGCAGACGCTCTACCAACTGAGCTAAGCGCCCTATATAGGGAGTGGACTTAAGAGATGGCGCAGCGGACGGGGCTCGAACCCGCGACCCCCGGCGTGACAGGCCGGTATTCTAACCAACTGAACTACCGCTGCACGGTAAACCTAAAAGTTAAGTCGCTAAAACTTTTAAGTTGAATATGGTGGGCGCTGACGGGATCGAACCGCCGACATTCTGCTTGTAAGGCAGACGCTCTACCAACTGAGCTAAGCGCCCTCATAGGGTTTGGACTTTAAATGGCGCAGCGGACGGGGCTCGAACCCGCGACCCCCGGCGTGACAGGCCGGTATTCTAACCAACTGAACTACCGCTGCACGGTAAACTTAAAAGTTAAGTCGCTAAAACTTTTAAGCAAATATGGTGGGCGCTGACGGGATCGAACCGCCGACATTCTGCTTGTAAGGCAGACGCTCTACCAACTGAGCTAAGCGCCCCAAAAGCGGTTATGTAAATGGCGCAGCGGACGGGGCTCGAACCCGCGACCCCCGGCGTGACAGGCCGGTATTCTAACCAACTGAACTACCGCTGCACTTACACAATATCGCATTTGTGGTACAAACAATGATTAAACTCTACAAGTGGCGCAGCGGACGGGGCTCGAACCCGCGACCCCCGGCGTGACAGGCCGGTATTCTAACCAACTGAACTACCGCTGCACTGAGAGTTTAACGTAAAGGCTTGGTGGGCGCTGACGGGATCGAACCGCCGACATTCTGCTTGTAAGGCAGACGCTCTACCAACTGAGCTAAGCGCCCTTAACGTCTTTATCGTTTGTGAGGTGCATTATAGAGAATCTTGATCTACTGTCAAACGCTTTTCGAGGCATTTCGTTATTTTTGTATCTGAATGATTAAAAAATAAGTCATTTTTCACCAAATGCTGTAAATCTCAGTAAAATGAGGCGTTATTTTGGCTTAAACCTCAAGTGAATCATAAATTTGTTGATCAATTTTACACTCGGACAAATACACTAAAGCATCCGTAGAAATAGATTCAAACAGCTCAATCACATCCTGATTCCGCATGCGGATACAACCATGCGAAGCCGCAATTCCCATTGGTTGATTATCTGGCGTACCATGAATATAAATGTAACGGCGATAAGTGTCACAACCTTCACCAAGGTTAAAGCCCTGTTCTAGACCTTGTAACCATAAAATACGAGATAAAATCCAGTCACGTTCAGGAAACTGTGCAGCATAATCTGCCGAATAAGTTTCGCCAGTTGCTTGCCGAGCAATAAAAACACTGTTAGCAGGTAAATTATCACCAAATTTTTCTGCAACTCGATGCCAGCCTCTAGGAGTTTTACCACTATTTTCAGCTTCGCCAATGCCATTTTTTCCAGAGGAAATCGGATATTTCTTCTTGAGTTTAGGCAATATCAGGGTTTGAGTCTCAAGATCTATTAAAATATCAGCATCTAGCAAGGAAGTTGGAAGCATCATTATTTTCTCAAATCATAGGCAGCAGGTTCAGGTCGTTGCCACAGCCAGATAGCAACGATCAACATTGTGATATCGGTAAATACCTTAACAAGGAGTGGCGCTCGGGTAAACAACATGATCATCGCGCTGACGAACATCATGCCAGATGCCCAATATTTGGCTTTGCGTGGTACTGTGCCATGCTCACGCCAATTGCGTAATGTTGCGCCGTATTTAGGATGATTGAGTAGCCATGCATCCATCTGTGGCCAGCCTTTCGATGCAGCCCAAGCAGCTAAAATCAAAAAAATGGTGGTTGGCATTCCAGGTAAAATAGCGCCTATCATTGCCAATATGACAAAAATACTCACTAGAATGCGCCAAAACAATGTTTTCATTCAACAACCTGCTCAGATGAACAGTGCTAGTATAAGGTCTTCATGGTAATTGGTGTAATTTTAATGACTCACCACATACTGCCTTTACACCAAAACGATTATTTTGAGCCTTGGCTGATTTTCACGCAACCCTGTGTACGACAACTGGCTTTTGCAATTGCCAGCCCAAATTTACTATGTGAGTTGCCTTTGGAACTGGAGATTCGATACCGTTTTCAGTTACATGATGCTGCCACATGGCAACAATATTATCTGCAATATCAATCTCGCCTAAAACAACTGGATCAAGACCCTGCTCCATTGCAGCAATTTCTAGCACAACTCAAAAGCACGCGCCTAGGGTTACGCTTTGAAATGCTATTGTGGTTCTGGTTACAAGATAATCCTGAACAGCGTTATCACCCCTATGAGCTATTAGGGCATAGCCTGCAACAAATTGATGGCGCAAGAACCTTGGGTGAACTTGATTTTGTGGTATTTAATCATCAAAGCCAGCAAGTTGAACATTGGGAAGTGGCATTAAAGTATTACTTGGCAGAACGTGATTACAGCTTACCTTTTTGGTATAGCTTAAACCGTGATGATACCTTCTTAAAAAAACTGCGCCATTTTACCGAACGCCAATTCCAGTTCGATGAGGTTTTGGGACGCCGTATTCAGCAAAAATTCGCTGTAGTCAAAGGACAACTTTTTCTTCCTGAGCATCAATTATTTGCAACTCCATCATGGATCGCAACACAACGTCGATTAGGGTTTTGGGGAACTTCCATTCCGAAACAGCCCATGCAGCATTTAACACGCCATGAATGGATTTGTCCTAATCTTCAGTCAACTTCAACTGCTGTGCAATGGTGGTCTAACGGCTTATATTATGATGCAAACACACAACTTACTTATATGTATCGCCAGCCTGATTTGATTGATTCTGTATACAAATGCTACAAAGTGATTACATTTTAAATGTCAAACATCAATACTTTTTTAAATACGGCTTGTTTATGCTTGATTGTACAGTAACAAAAAATGACATACTGGAGCGTCTTAATGAAAAAAATTTTATTTGTCTCAATCGCATTAGCAGTTGTTCTTACAGGTTGTAATACCATACGCGGCATGGGTCAGGATGTATCCAAAGCGGGGAGTGCTGTATCAGATACCGCAACAAAAACCCAAGATAAAATGTAATAACACAATGATGTCAAAAAAACCTTATCTTTCTGATAAGGTTTTTTTATTGCTGACTTTCCCCTATCATAATCAACAAATTTTATCCTGCTAGATTTTTGCTGCTTATGTCTACCTCCGAAACTCTTGATCTTAGTCTAGAACTTTTACGTCAGCCCTCTGTGACACCTGTTGATCATAACTGCCAAACCATAATGGCAGAGCGCTTGGCAAAAGCTGGCTTTCATATTGAGCCAATGCGTTTTGGAGAAGTTGATAACCTTTGGGCACGCCGAGGTACAACTGAACCTGTGTTCTGCTTTGCAGGTCATACTGATGTAGTACCAACGGGTAATCTAGAGGACTGGAAAACCCAGCCATTCCAACCAGAAATTAAAGACGGTAAATTGTATGGCCGTGGTAGTGCGGATATGAAAACAGCACTCGCTGCCATGGTGGTTGCAACCGAGCGTTTTGTTGCCAAGCACCCAAACCACAAAGGCTCTATTGCTTATTTAATTACTTCGGATGAGGAAGGCCCTGCAATTAATGGCACAGTCAAAGTAATCGAAACTTTAGAAGCCCGTCAGGAAAAACTAACCTGGTGTCTTGTAGGTGAACCATCAAGCACTCATCGCCTTGGTGATATTGTCAAAAATGGACGCCGCGGATCTCTCAATGCTGTTTTAACTATTCAAGGCAAACAAGGTCATGTTGCCTACCCTCATCTTGCCAACAACCCGATTCATCAGGCATCTGCTGCACTGAACGAACTTTGTAACACGGTATGGGATCAGGGCAATGAATATTTTCCAGCGACGTCATTCCAGATTTCAAATATCCATGCAGGCACAGGCGCAACCAATGTCATTCCTGGAACACTCAGCGTAACTTTTAATTTCCGTTACTGCACAGAAGTCACCGCCGAACAATTACAAGCACGTGTGATTGAAATTCTCAACAAGCACAAATTAAATTTTGAAATTCAATGGACACTCTCAGGTTTACCATTCCTTACGCCTGTGGGTGAACTCGTTAAAGCAACTCAGCATGCAATTCGCGAAGTTTGTGGAATTGAAACCGAATTATCGACCAGTGGCGGAACTTCAGATGGTCGTTTTATTGCACCAACTGGCGCGCAAGTCCTTGAATTAGGCGTGCTCAATGCAACAATTCATCAGGTCAATGAGCACGTCAATGTCGACGAGCTTGAGCCTTTAGCCCGTATTTATGAAGAAATTCTGGTACAGCTACTTGCCTAACTTAAGCCCAATAAAAAAGCCTTCATGATCGAAGGCTTTTTTATTTTTTCAATTCAAATTAAACAGGAATTCCCAGTTCACGTTGAATTTCTACCAAATTAGGAATCTGATACTGTTTACCCTCAGCCACAACATATTGGAAAACTTTAGGGTCATCAATCAGCCGATCATCATCAACAACCTCAGAGATACGTAAGCGGATACCTCGTGGCATTTCATTGCATAACAAAGCAAACCGCTGAGTAGTTTCTTCGCCTTCAATGACCAAGGCAATTCCCTCTTTCATATCAGGATGATGAATCGCATAAACTGGCAAATCAACCTCATGCCAAGTGAGTACATCGGCTTGCGTGCCTGCATTTTGTGCTGACAATACAATATTTTGAGGGATCAGCATGGGTACTTGGTTATAACACTCAATAATATAAGCATCAATAAAACCCGTAGATACTGAAATTAGATGTTGCAGCTCTTGCTGGTCAATATTATGTACACGTTCGGTATTCATATGCTATTCCTCAAGCCTCTGCCAAGATTTGCTCAATATGGTGCAACAAATCTGCTTCCTGGAATGGTTTACCCATATAGTGAGTTACACCTAGACTAAATGCACGCTCACGATGTTTTTCACCTGTACGCGATGTAATCATGATGATTGGTAAATCACGGTAAACTGCATGATGACGCAATGTATTGGTGACTTCGAAACCGTCCATGCGAGGCATTTCGATATCGAGCAACATCACATCTGGCTTGATATGCTCAATTTGTTCAATCGCATCTACACCATCTTTTGCCGTCACTACATCATAACCATGACGTTCTAATAAGCGCGATGTTACTTTACGTACTGTCACCGAGTCATCGACAATCATCACTAATCGGCGAGCACGAGTAACTTTGGCAACATCACGGCGCTGTTCAGATAGAGCAGCTGTACGCTGAGTGCTTTGGATACGGCGCGCAATATTATGACCATCAAGAATCAGACAAACTTGACCATCACCCAAAATCGTTGCACCACCAATCACATCAATTTTTGCCAATTGCTGACCCAGTGGTTTCACTACAATTTGTGCACGAGAGCCAATCAACTGATCAACCAACAAGGCAACTGTCTGGTTATTATGACCTTTAATTAGCAGTACAGGTAACGAATGCCCCACACCACTTAAACGAGGTACTGGCTGATGCCCGACAAATTCAGAGACATAACGCAGTTTATACTTTTGCCCATCAATACCGAAGGCTTCATCATTCCCTGCAAAGTAATCTGCTAGAGCTTGTGGAGAAATTCGTACAATACGCTCAATCTGAGTCAATGGAATTGCAAACTGTTGATCCGCAACTTTCACCATCAAGGCATCGCTGACCGCAACCGTTGTTGGAACACGGATAATAAACGTAGTTCCCCGACCTTGCTCAGATTGAATAGAAACGTGTCCACCGAGGGTTTTAATTTCACTTTGTACAACATCCAGCCCAACACCACGACCAGAAATCTGTGTAACTTCTTTTGCTGTCGTGAAACCAGAATGGAAGATGTATTGTAAAATTTCCTGCTGACTTAAATTATGATCAGCACTAATCAAACCTAGCTGGCGGGCTTTGTTTTCGATCTTACTCGGATTAATTCCTCGCCCATCGTCACGCACCTCAACCACAATATCAGAACCCTGACGGCTGATTTCAATCTCAATACGTCCTGCTTCAGGCTTATGCTGTGCTAAACGTTCTTCTGCCGACTCAATCCCATGGTCAATCGCGTTACGCATCATGTGTTCCAACGGCGTAACCAATCGCTCCAAAATACTTCGGTCAAGTTCAACATCTTGATTGACAATATTTAAATTGACGGCACGATTCAAGGTTGATGAGGTTTGGCGAACCAGACGTTGTAAACGACTTAAAATACGCGAGAATGGTACGAGACGTACACGCATCAAGCCATCTTGCATTTCTGCCTGAATACGGGACTGTTGCAACAGTAACGCTTCTGCATCACGAACTTTATCAGCTAATGTCACTTTAAAGTCGATCAAATCCGATGCAGATTCCGCCAATGATTTAGACAATTGATTCAAAGATGAATATTGGTCCATCTCCAAAGGGTCAAAATCAGCATAGCGAGAATTTTCCATTCCATGCTTGGCAATAATCTGAGTTTCAAGTTCGCCTTCCATTCGACGCAACTGATCAGACAAACGCTGAATTGCCAGTTCCATTTCATTGAGCGTGGTAGTGAACTGGCTGATTCCCATTTCAATACGCGAACGGTTAATCGCATTTTCACCTGTCAAGTTGATCATTGTCTCAACTAGACTTGCTGAAATACGAATCATCTCATTATTTTGATCTGTAGTATTTTCAGTATCCCACTCACCCAGCATTGAAGGAGGTTCTGTACCATCCCCTTCAATAAAGCCAGCAAATGGATTATTGGCAAAATCAAGATGACTAGAAGCTTGTTGCGGTAATTGTGCAGAGACATCAATAAACTCGATCGAAGTCAACTGCTGTTTCAGCGTTTCTAGACCATCATATTGATTCGATTGAATCGCCTGCTGCAACCATGCAACGATATTGAGCAATAAGCCATCATATACATTTGAACTAAACTGGCGTAATGCAAATTGTTCGAATGTATTTTCCAATGCCGTTGTAATATCGATGACAGGTTGAACCCCCGCCATACGTGCAGCACCCTTGATAGTGTGCGTATCACGTTGCAATTCAAGCAGCAAACTACGATTGGTACGCTGATCAAACCAACGCTGCAACTGCGTCTGAATTTTTTGAATAAGCTCTTGAGTTTCTTCAATAAAGCTTTGCTGAATCAATTCTTGTAATTCAACCGCTTGATCCGTATCTTCAGACTGATCAACTATAGGCTCAAGAATAACTGATTGTGCAGCTGCTTTCTCTTCAACAGTAGCAAGTTCATGTAAAACTTGTAGAATCGCCGTTGCTGGATAATCAATTCCTTTTTGCTGAATCACTTCAACACGTTCAGCGATCTGATCTTGTGCCAGACGTAAGACTGCAAGTAAATATTCGGTTGGCTGCAATTGCTGATAAATCAGTTTCTCATAAACGGTTTCTAGTTCATGCGCAATTAAACCGATCTGAGTCGCCTGAATCATATTTGCACCACCTTTAAGGGTATGCAAATGGCGCATCAAGACATTCAGATATTCAGGCTTATAATTTTCATGCAAATATGCATTAAAGTCATGATCAAGTTGTACCAGCAAATCTTCTGCTTCATCTAGGAAAATCAGATTCAGGTCAGTATCTGGCAAGCGAGTGACTTGTGCGCTTTCAACTGCAAGATGATCACTAAAGATACGCTGCGCGACACGGCTGATTGGATCATTTACATTGATCTCTGGTTCAGCTAAGACTGGTGCAGGAGTTTTAACCACAATTGGCTCAACAGGTGCACTGTTGACTTGAGTCTGCTCAGCACGACGACTGATACTCGGCTTCAATAACTCATGCAAGACTTGTACTGTTGCCACTGCAGAATAATCAATTCGTGATTGACGTACCAAATCTATACGATCCGCAATCGCATCAAGAACCAAACGCAATACTGCTACCAGTTTCGGTGATGTTTGCAATTGTCGATTAATCAGACGTTCAAAAATTGTTTCCAGATCATGCGCAATCAAACCAATATTTTTCGCCTGAATCATATTTGCACCACCCTTTAAGGTATGCAAATAACGCATCAAATGATTCAATGCCTTAATGTGTTCAGGTTCTTGCTGATACACATTAAATGAGTGATCAACCTGTGCCAGCAGGTCATCAGCCTCATCAAGGAATACATCTATAAGCTCTTGATCATCAAGAACCGTTACTGCACCTTGATCCAAAGCCTGTTGATCTTTCGCTAATCGTTGTACATAAGTTGATATATCAAAGCTGGTTTCAGTCTCTGTTGCATGCTCTGGCTGCTGTTGCTGTAACCAATCCAACAAATCATTCAGGACATGCTCTGTCTGGCTCGACAAATAAACCATTTGTCCCGTTGCAAGTAAGTCAAAGTAATGAATCAACTCTTGATGGGCATCATCAAATAGCTCAAAAGTATAGTCAGAATCCAGTAACCATGTTTTATCTAAAACAACCTGATAGCAAGATTTCAACTTATCTGCCAACTGAGGCAATGCAAGTGTTGAAAATTGATCAGTATACTCGCCAAGAATAGTGGCTTCTTGAATTAAAGTTGCAAGATAGTGTGTTGGATCATCTTTAACAGATTTTTCAAAATCATGCTCAGCATCCAGCAAATGGTCAATATTCAATGCCATAATGTCATTGATTAAACCACTAATATTTAATGCATCTTTAGTATGTTGCTGATTTTCCTGATACTCATGCCAAGTACGTTCAAACTCTTCAGCTGCACCAAGGCTTTGTTCAGTCGTTTCTTGTTTCAGATCGGCCAGATACGTGTTGATAAACTTAGAGAAGTTCACCAGTAGATCCGTTTCCGCATCTGTCAAAGATTGCTCTTTTTGTAAATGTGCCTTTAAAGCATGTTCAACATTCGCACTCGCTTGAAAAATTGGTTCAATATGTGCCATGCCCGAACTACCTTTTAAGGTATGTAAAGCACGAATTAACGCATCAATCTGTTTTGCAGATGGATCAAGTTGTTGAACAAACTGATTAATCGTATCTAAATGCTCTAATGCCTCTTCCAAATAAATTGTTAAGGTCTCAGAAAATACGATTTCTTCTTTAGCCTGTACAGAAGCGGGTTGATCAACCAAATCAACATCGACTAATTGCTCAACAGGCAAGGCAATATCAACCACAACATCTTTGGTTTCAGATTGCTTAGCATCACTAGCATCAACCAACTCAAGCCCTGTAATATCGGCTTCACTCTGCAAGTTCGCAGTGACAGTCAAAAGATCTTGTAAAGCAGTATCTGGGGTTTGCTGTTGCTGTAACTGTTGTCCAAGCAATACCATTGGGCGCAAGTCTAAGGTTAAAGCCTGCTGCTGTTGCAATAATGGATAAAGCTTATATTGAAAAACCCGAAAGCATGCCAAAGCAAATTGCTGAATCTGAGAAGACAAATCGACACTTTTCGCCATGACTCGATTGAGTAGATCTTCAGTTGTCCAAGCCAGCTCACCCGCTTGATAAGCCCCAACCATTCGCCCAGATCCTTTTAAGGTATGGAAATGACGGCGAATGTCTTTTAAATACTCTTCATTATTAGCATCTGCTAACCACAATGGAAATAGATGCTCAAATTCAGCCAAGATTTCCTGAAGCTCTTCAACAAAGATCTCTAAAATCTCAGCATCCTGTTCTAAATAGCCATCTTCAGGCAACGAGATCGTTGTTACCAAATTTTTTAGTATTTCTTTCATCGCTCAAACTTCTTCTGTTTAGCTTGATATTGTTGAGCGCAAGCTAGAGACATCTAGCTACTGCGGTTGCTCCAAGGGTTTCTCATTCGTAAACAAGAAACCCTTTCAACAGACAAAAGTTATTTATTCAGGTAACTTAAAGTCTGTTACAGATTCACGGAGTGACTCCGCCATATTTGCCAACTCAGAAACAGATCGTGCTGTATCAAAACTTGAAGTCGTTGTTTGCGATGTAATGTCTTGTACAACGTTCATCGTATTGGCAATGTGACTTGCAGATGCTGACTGCAATTGTGCAGCATTTGAAATGTTGTCAATCAACTGTGCCAATGCTTTCGATACGTTTTGAATCTCATCCAAGGCAACCCCTGCATCTTTCGCCAAGTTCGCACCACGTACAACCTCGGCAGTCGTATGTTCCATGGAGATAACGGCTTCGTTGGTATCGGCCTGAATGGTTTTTACAAGGTTTTCAATCTGTTTGGTTGCAGATGCTGAACGTTCCGCAAGACGCTGGACTTCATCGGCAACCACCGCGAAACCACGACCTGCTTCACCTGCCATAGATGCCTGAATTGCAGCATTCAAAGCCAAGATGTTCGTTTGGTCGGCAATATCGTTAATCAGAGAGACGATGTTCCCAATCTCTTGAGAAGATTCACCCAAACGTTTAATACGTTTTGAGGTTTCTTGAATCTGCTCACGAATATTATCCATACCTTCGATCGAACGGTTTACAACATCCGCGCCATTCGCCGCGATGACAACCGAACGCTGCGCAACCTCTGCAGATTCTGTTGCGTTGGTAGATACCTGGTCAATAGACAATGCCATTTCATTCATTGCAGCTGAGGCACCAGCAATCTCTTGCGCCTGATGTTCTGCTGCTTCAGCAAGCTGGTTGGTAATGTGCTGTGTACCTTGAGAATAACGCGCAACTTCTTGAGACGTATCATTAATTCGAGATACCAAGTCACGTAACTGGTCAATCGCAAAGTTAATAGAGTCAGCAATCGCACCAGTAAAGTCTTCCGATACTGTTGCGTAACTACGCAAGTCACCATCTGCCAAATCGGCGATTTCGTCAAGTAAACGTAAAATCGCATTCTGGTTACGGTCATATTCTTCTTGCAAGCTTTCCATACGGACTTTATCTGCTTCACCACGTAGGCTTAAAAGGCGATATGCACAGTATAAGAATCCAACAAAGCTCATAATTAACATGAATGAGAAGTAAATTGTTGCAGATGCTGTAGTTGATAATTTATTTAATGATGCAAGCAAATCACCAGACTGGTTAAAGATTTGTGCTGTTGATTTCTGTACAGCTGCAACTTTAGCAGAGTTATTGAAAAGTACTGTCGCACCAGTTTTGATTACCTGATTATACTCAGTCTGAATTTCAGTAAGCTCATCGCGTAAATCTGGATCATCAATACGTGCTACACCTAACTCTGCACTACCATTTAATTGTGCATTGAGATACTTACCAAAAGTATCGGCATCTGTTTTAAAGTCATCTGCTGATTCTTTCGAGGTGTCTGATACTGATAAAATTGCATCAATTGAACGTAAAATACGTTCAGCAATCAACACTTGGTTTTTTGCAATAACAACCTGACTACTCGGCATATTGCTGTGTACCATTTGGTCGACTACAGCATTATATTGCGCCTGCATACCAGGAACAACCTGACCAATTGCAACATTGGTATCGTACAATTTGTTCAGGATTTTTTCATTTTGAACGATGGTATCAATATTTTTCGAAGTTTGCGCCCATTGGTCTTCAACTTTCTTTAAATTGTCGACACGGCTATGAACTGTTTTTAAACTTGCCAAACTTGCATTGAATTGTTGTTGTAAGTTTTTAAGTTTTTTAACCGAGTCCTCAGAACCCGATGCTGTTGCATCAGTTGCTTGACGGGAAATCATCTGAGATAACAAACGTAACTCACCCAAACTTTCAGTCTGGGTTTTGTTACGCGGTACGCTATATGCCAGAACCAATAAAAGTACAAAAGAAACGACCGCACACACCAACCCCATCTGAATAAATGGTTTTGCACGCTCACGGTCACCAAATGTGTCCGAAGTCGCATCAAGCGTGTCTTTTATCTTACGAACAAAGCCTTCATCACTATTTAAACTGATTTGGTCTGTTGTTGTACCTTTTAATTTATCAAAAAAGCCCATCCAGCTTCTCCCCAGAATCGCAATATTTAAGCGATGTAATCATTTATTACTTTATCGCGGCATTCATATATTCAGTATCTTTCAGCATTCGGCTGAATAAGAAAATATTCCAGTCTCGTTGGTGTTGGCTAAAATAGCCTTGACAGTATTTTTGGAGTCGTTGATCTAAAGATCTATTACTTGAAAAGAAGCTTCTTTTATTGAAATGTTGAATACCAAGCACTTGATCTACAGCCAAGCCTAAATATTGGTCTTGATGACTAATACATAATACTTTTTGTTGGCTTGGATTACGACTCGGTTCACCTGAAAAGTATTCAGGCAAATCTGTAATTGAAAGAAGTCGACCACGAATATTTGCCAATCCCTTTAGCCATGAATGGCTATTGGGAATCAGCGTATAATGTGGATAATAAATGACTTCTGATACTTCCCCAAGTGGGGCAACGAAGAACTGCCCCAACATTTCAAACGCAATACCTGACCATCGATTTACTTCATTTTCACTTGAGGTATAGTTCTTATTTCCTCGTTTTGCTAGGCGAAGTAATTCGATAAAACCATTTGCTGCCATAGTTTATCCCGCATTAAGATATTGTTTTATTACTTCGATTAATGCTTCTTCTTCCACAGGTTTTGTTAAATAATCACGAGCACCCTGACGTTTACCCCAAACACGGTCAGTTGCCTGATCTTTAGTACTCACAATAATAATCGGAATATGTTTGGTTTTCTCAGCACGCGTAATTTGACGGGTCGCCTGAAAACCATTAACACCAGGCATAACCACATCCATCAAAATTAAATCTGGAAGTGCGGCCTCAGCCAAGGTAACACCATCGGCGCCATTGCTTGCATCAAGTACTTCATAGCCATGCTTAGTCAAAATCTCTTTAAAACGAAAAGTTTCTGTAGGAGAATCATCTACGATTAAAATACGTGCCATTATTTAATTTTCCCAAAACTCTTATGCAACATGTGTACGAATTGCATCAATCAATTCATCTTTACTAAAAGGTTTAGTCAGATATTGATCTGAACCCACAATACGACCTTTTGCCTGATCAAACAAGCTATCTTTACTCGACAACATGATAATTGGAATATTTTGATATTGTTGTGAATTTTTGATTAAAGCACAAGTTTGGTAGCCATCTAAGCGAGGCATCATAATATCAACGAATACAATATCTGGATTTGTTTCAGCAATTTTTGACAATGCCTCAAATCCATCTACTGCGGTCACAACCTCATATCCTTCACGTTGTAAAAGCGTTTCAGCTGTACGGCGAATGGTTTTTGAATCATCAATTACCATAACTTTTAAATTTTTTGGGTTATCTTCTTGCATTTAATGATCCCTTCCCATTGGAACAATGAAAATCAGCAGTATGTATATGGGTTTTCACAGTTATTTACAGATATTAAACATCTATTTTATTGCTTTTTCAACGAAGCTTTTCTGCTAGTTTGCCGACTTTTGGTGATACAGCCAACAAATTATTAACTTTTAGCTGATTAGTCTACCTTTTTTTCATTAAAAACTTAAATTTAGTCTTGAGTCAGATAAAAGCCTTAGCCGATAATATGATCTGTATGAATAAAAATTTGATTATCTTTTTCAATTTTCGGGAACATCATGACATTTAACCAGCTAAAATTGCTAAAAATAATCATCTATTTTTTTATACCATTTTCAATTTCCTCTCTCACGCTTGCCGATAACTTACCCACGCCTGCCTGGTATCGTTATTATGATCGCAATGGCGTTGCCACGATTAGCTCTTCCGTTTCTTCAGCTCATATTAAACAGGGCTACGATGTTCTTGACCGAAGAATGCAGATCATTCGTCATGTCCCTGCTTTTAACGCTGAACGATCACAACAAAACGCCCAATCCTATGGCATACAATCCAAACAGCGTGAAACCGATCTTCGACTCAAACAAGCATATACTTCCAGTCGAACAGCCGAGTTAAAAAAACTAGACGCGTTAAAAGCAATTAAAATTCAAATCAGTATTCAACAGCGACACACCCAAGATACTTATCAGGACCAAGTATCACTACGTCGTGAAGAAATGCAATATATACGTCAAGGCAAGTCTGTCCCTGCTTCACTCAAAGAGCGCATTCAACAAAATGATCAGGCGATCAACCACAGCAAAAATGCGATTCTAGATTTGCAAAATAATTATCGGGATACTCAGCTTAAATATGACAAGATTATCTCTCGTTTAAAATTAATGGAATAATCCTGTAAAATTCATGTCATAATTTTTCAATTCAAATGCTTCGCTCATTTTGAGCCGTTTTTATCGTATAATTTTTTCACCTTAAAGTATCAGGATAACCTCCATGCGCGCGAGTCGCTTTTTATTTGCAACGTTAAGAGAAACCCCAAACGATGCGGAAGTTATTTCGCACCAGTTAATGCTTCGAGCTGGCATGATTCGTAAATTGGCATCAGGTTTATATACTTGGCTGCCAATGGGTAAACGTGTGCTAAATAAAGTTGAAGCAATTGTGCGCGAAGAAATGAACCGTTCTCATGCGTTAGAAGTGTTTATGCCGGTGACTCAGCCTGCCAGCCTTTGGGAAGAATCTGGCCGCTATGTGCAATATGGTCCTGAATTACTCCGTTTTAAAGATCGTCATGGCAATCCGTTTGTACTTGGCCCAACGCACGAAGAAGTCATTACCGACTTGGCTCGTAATGAATTAAAAAGCTACAAACAACTGCCGATCAATTTCTATCAGATTCAAACTAAGTTTCGTGATGAAATACGTCCCCGCTTTGGTGTAATGCGTTCACGCGAATTTGTGATGAAAGATGCGTATTCGTTCCATATCGATCAAGCTTCTTTACAAGAAACTTATGATGTGATGTATGACACTTATTGCCGTATCTTCACGCGCTTAGGCTTAAATTTCCGCCCAGTACAAGCAGATACTGGCTCAATCGGCGGTTCAGGCTCACATGAATTCCATGTACTTGCAGAAAGTGGTGAAGACGATATCGTATTTTCAACTGAATCTGATTACGCTGCTAACGTGGAAAAAGCCGAAGCTGTATTGGTTGGTGAACGCCAAGCACCTGCTCAAGAACTTCAAGTTGTAGAAACACCTAATACTAAAACTATCGCTGATGTTTGTGCATTCTTAAAGTCAGATCCGAAACAGTCTGTAAAAGCGCTTTTGGTTCAAGGTATTGCACAAGAAGATGGAAATGTTCCTGTCGTGGCACTGTTCCTGCGTGGCGATCATGAGCTGAATGAAATCAAAGCTGAAAAGCATCCACTAATTGCTGCTCCACTGACTTTTGCCACTGAAGCTCAATTGCAACAATATGGTTTAACTGCTGGTTTCACAGGTCCACAAGGTTTAGTTGAAAAAGGTTTAACTGTCATTGTTGACCGTGCTGCATCAGTGTTGTCTGACTTTGTTGCAGGTGCGAATCAGGTTGATCGACATGCTACTGGTGTGAACTGGGAACGTGACGCTCAAATCAGTGAAGTTTATGACTTACGCAATGTCGTAGACGGCGACCCATCTCCAGATGGCAAAGGCGTTTTACAAATTAAACGTGGTATTGAAGTCGGTCATATCTTCCAGTTGGGTCAAAAATACTCTGAAGCTTTAGGCTGTAAGGTTCTAGGTGAAGATGGTAAACCTCTCACCGTGACTATGGGCTGTTACGGTATTGGGGTGACCCGTGTGGTGGCTTCTGCAATCGAGCAAAACTACGATGACAAAGGGATTATTTGGCCATCAGCGATTGCACCATTTGAAGTGGCAATCGTACCAATGAATGCACACAAATCACCGCGCACTTTAGAAGCTGCTGAAGCACTCTATGCAGAATTACAAGCGCAAGGTTTTGATGTATTGCTAGATGATCGTAACGAGCGCCCAGGCGTAAAATTCTCCGATCTTGAGCTAGTGGGTATTCCACATCGTATTGTTATTGGTGAAAAAGGCTTAGACGCAGGTACTTTTGAATATAAAGGTCGCCGCGATGCTGAATCTGTCAATATCAGTAAAGATGAGCTTCTTGCAAAACTAAAAGGCTAATTTTAGCCGCATAAAAAAATCCCGCAAATTTGCGGGATTTTTTATGTCTTGCCATCAGTCCACTGAATTAAGCTTTTGGCAATGTTACACCTTGCTGACCTTGGTACTTACCACCACGGTCTTTATAAGACGTTTCGCACACTTCATCAGATTCGAAGAACAACATTTGTGCAACACCTTCACCCGCATAAATACGTGCAGGCAAGTTTGTAGTATTTGAAAATTCTAAAGTGACATGCCCTTCCCATTCAGGTTCAAGCGGTGTCACATTCACAATAATACCGCAACGTGCATAGGTTGACTTGCCTAGACACACAGTCAGAACATTACGTGGAATGCGGAAATACTCAACGGTACGTGCTAGAGCAAACGAATTTGGCGGGATAATACATACATCGGATTCAATGTCGATAAAGCTTTTATCATCAAAGTTTTTAGGGTCGACAATTGCAGAATGTACATTGGTAAAGACTTTAAATTCAGGTGCACAGCGAACATCATAACCGTAACTAGAGACACCGTAAGAAATTAACTTCTCACCTTGTTCATTAAAGCGAACCTGATTGGGTGCAAACGGTTCGATCATACCGTGTTGCTCACTCATTTCGCGAATCCAACGATCAGACTTAATGGCCATGTAGCTATTCCAAAATCATAAATCAATCTTTAATTGGGCTGTACTTTAACTGAAATTCGGCTTTTTGACCATGATCAAAACTCAATATAAACGAATCAGGGCTGAATAACTCAGGGGAACAGAAAAAGACATCAGAATTAAAGAAGCAGTTCGCTGCAAATTACACGGGTTTAACCAAGAAATTTTATTTTTAGTGAGATAGGTGCCTAACAGAATCCAGCAAAAAGCGATCGGAACGATGAGTAATAAAAATACCCCAATATGTAGCAAGTAAAGCGCTGCGCTCTGCCAAACCATTTTAGGAAAAATGACCGATGCAAACACCAAACCTTTAGGGTTAAATAAAGTTGCAACAAATAATTCTCTCGGCTGAATCACGGATTGTTGCAGATCTAAATCATGGTTCGCAGTTTTCCAAAGCTTAACTGCCAAATACAACATATAACTCGCGCTCAAAAGCTGGAGCAATTTCGGTAATAGTGGTAAACACTGTTCGACAAAACTAATCAGAATGCCCCACAAGGTAATCGCAATTAGATAACCCAATGTTTCTGCTGGAATAAGTTTTAATGATGTTTTTAGTCCTGTTCGAATACCTGAAGAAGCCAATAAAGTGTTGGTTGGACCAGGTGTAAATAAAATTGTAATTACAGAACCGAGAAATAACCAAGATATCATCCACTGACCTCCAAAGTTGATCGTCGCCAAAGTATGGCATTTTGCCAATCAAGGCAAAAAAGTAATTGTAACAATTTTTAAATAAATAAAATAAAATACATATTTTCAGTATCTTAAATAATTCAAATTAGACCATGGGCGACTATACAGGGCAACTGAAATGATCAAAATAGCCAATACAGGCAGATTCTATGCTATTTTATAATGCATGTTACACATCGTTTTGGCAGCGCAATGTAAAAGTGCAGACAATTAAGCTCCCGCTAAGTTTGCTTGCATAAAGTGGAAATGACCCAATATATATTGAGTGATGTTGAATCGATTAAATTTGAGCATGTATGGTTAAACAACTATTGCAATCTTGGTTGCCTTCGCCCGAACAAGTTTCCTCTATGAAAATGATGAAATTGTTTGGTAAGCATACAGCCAACCCTTTGCTGTGGTATGTCAACCGAAAATCGATCTGCAAAGCGATTTTTATCGGTTCATTCTTCGGTCTGCTTCCTATTCCTTTTCATAGTATATTCATCGTTCTTGCGGTATTACTCCTCGAAATTAACCTGCCCGTCAGCTTGGCTTTGGCATGGTTGAGTAATCCATTTACGTTAGTTCCCATTTTATATATCGGATTTTGGTTCGGGACTAAAATCTATCAGGTCCACATGATCGACAAGGCCATGCTGATGGGTGTCATGCACCAGATAGTGAACTGGATTGAACATTTTGGACATGGGCATATTGATTTTAGTCTAGCCAAAATCCTTCTGACGGGTTTGATTGTTGAAGCATTACTGGTCGCTATAGTTCTCTATATCGTAACGCTGGTACTTTGGCGTTGGAGTGTGATTCGCACCTGGCATAAGCGCCATCATCAATTCCCACTTTAATTTTTCGACAATTCTGCAAAATAATGCTGCACAACTTTAAATACAAAGTCCTGACATACCTGCCCTGTTTTCGCATTATACGCTTGTTGATTGGTTAAATTATTGGAAATGACTCGTATCGCCAAAAAAGGCACCTGAAACTGGGCAGCAACTTGTGCGACAGAAGCACCTTCCATTTCTTCGGTGACTGTGCCATAAACCTCTCGAAAAAAAGCAATTCGATCCAGTTCATTATTCCAGACATCTGCCGAGCCAATGATACCTTCCACCACTTGCCCCACCGTATAGTCGTGTCGAACATACTGTGCTGCAGCGAGTAATGCAGGGTCTGCATAAAAATGTCGAATCGCAATCGGTTCAGGATCTGTTTCATCTTCTGCTAACATATCAAAGGCTTCTCGCCATGCTAAAGCATCAGCACCTTCCCCAAGTGCTTTTTTGGGTGTTTTAAATGCTCCAATATTACAAACTGCACGCCCAAGCACGAGATCAAATACATTTAATGCGGGATCATGCCCACCCGATGTTCCCTGATTAATAATCGCACAGGGCTGATATTTCAAAATCGCAATTGCCGTTGCAGCAGCAGAATTGGTCATTCCCATACGGGTTTTGGAAATAATCACTGGAAAGCCCTGATACTGCCCCTTCCAAAACACCCAGCCGCCAATAGTTTCCATTTCAACATTGGTTAATTGGCTTGCCAGATGTTCACATTCAACAGGAAGAGCGCCTTGAATAATCAGCGGCCGCATCGTGAATCCCTCCATTAAAAAAGCCCGATGCAAAACATCGGGCTCAATCATTAAAAAATACGATTTTGATCTTTATCAGTTTTTGGTAACTTTTCAATACACTTTAAAAGTTGTTCGGCAATTGCCATATAACTGTCATGAGCATCATCCATCGCGACCACACTTGGTTCACCTTTATCGGCATTTTCACGAATTTGTGCATTTAAAGGTAAACGCCCCAAGAGTGGAATATGATATTGCTCAGAAATTTTATCACCGCCACCAACCCCAAAAATCCGCTCTTCAAAACCACAGTTTGAACAGATATGCGTTGACATATTTTCAACCACGCCCAATACAGGAATCTGCATACGATTGAATAACTCAATTCCTTTGGTCGCATCGAGTAATGCCACATTTTGCGGAGTGGTCACAATGACTGCGCCAGAAACAGGAATGCGCTGCGCTAAAGTCAGTTGAATATCACCTGTTCCTGGTGGCATATCAATCATCAATACATCAAGTTCAGGCCACAAGGTTTGGTTAAACAGTTGCATCAAAGCACCCGTTGCTTTTGGCCCACGCCAAGCGACAGGCGTATTGTTGTCCCCTGTTAAATGCCCGATGGATAACACAGGCATACCATAGGCTTCCAAAGGCACAAACTGTTCATTTTCAATCAGTGGAGTTTGCCCAGCATTGCCTAGCATGGTTGGAATACTTGGACCATAGATATCTGCATCCAGCACGCCTACTTTTAAGCCCAGTTTTTGTAGCCCCAACGCCAGATTGACCGTTGTCGTTGATTTACCGACACCACCTTTACCCGAAGACACCAAAATCACATGTTGAATGCGTGGGTGCTTTGGTACATCACGCTGCTGTGGTGCAGCTTTTTGAATCGGTGGATTATTTGGGTCTGCTTCTACTGGCTCAGGTTTTGCCGAGGCATCAACTACAGGGGGTAAATTGTTCGCTTCCGCTTTCGGCTTTGATGAACAGCTATGCCCTGCTTCACCATGCTGCTGGCTGCCACAACCACCCGATGTTGCTTGCCCTGTTTTTTGCTGAATCACATGTAAATTCAGTTCCTGAATGCCACATTTTTCCAAGGCATCGGCAAGTTCATCGTGAATCTGCTGTAATTGTTCAGCTTCACTTGGGTGCGTATTGATGGTGAGCTGTAAAATCTGACCCTGTAAATTGACCTGACTAATGCGGTCTTTGAGTAAATTTTCAGAATTAGGCAAACAGTAACTTTGGAGGACTTTCTGGATTTCTTCTTCTTTGACCTCCTGTGATGGGGCAAATTTTGCTTTTAAGGAAGAAAACCAAGACATATTTGACTCCAACAGGAAAGATAATGGGTTTAGTTTAACTGTAATTGCAGATAAGTTTAAGTCAACTTTATTGATAGCCATGATCAATATGACTGGTAAAAATACCCAGATTTTATTTTGGTCTGAATGTGAAGATTCCGCTTAATCTTTAATTTGAAAAGAATTCACCGCTTAAATCAGCAAAGTTCGATATACTCAGCGCAGCCCTCGCCAAATGCGCAGACAAAGCGTTGCTTTGTTTTCCCGCGCTCAGGTACAATCTTTTGCTTGTAAATACGAATGAGAGAACAACTTCCGTGCGTAAAATTTTAGTCACAAATGCCCTTCCTTATGCCAATGGTCCAATTCACATGGGTCACTTACTCGGTTATATCCAAGCAGATATATGGGTTCGTGCCATGCGTGCATTAGGTCATGAAGTGACTTATGTCTGTGCGGATGATGCTCATGGTACTGCCATCATGCTACGTGCCGAAGCCAATGGCATTAGCCCAGAACAGCAGATTGCCAATGTTCAAAAAGAACATGAACGTGATTTTGCAGGTTTTGGAATTAGCTTTGACCACTATGACTCAACCCATAGCGACACCAACAAAGCACGTTCTCAAGAAATTTATGTCAAAAACCGTGAAGCAGGCAACATCGCGATTCGCCCTGTCACTCAGTTGTTTGACCCTGAAAAACAAATGTTCCTGTCTGACCGCTTCATTAAAGGCACATGCCCGAAATGTAAAGCTGAAGACCAATACGGCGACTCTTGTGAAGTCTGCGGAACAACCTATAACGCAACTGAATTGTTAAATCCGCGCTCTACACTGAGCGGTGCAACGCCTGTTGAGAAATCATCTGACCATTATTTCTTTAAGCTGCCAAACTTCTCAGAATACCTACAAAAATGGACGCGTGACCAAGGTCGTCTGCCTGTTTCGATTGCCAACAAGCTCGATGAATGGTTCGATGCAGGCTTGGCAGACTGGGATATTTCACGTGATGCGCCATATTTCGGTTTTGAAATTCCAGATGCGCCAAACAAATATTTTTATGTTTGGGTTGATGCACCGATTGGTTATATGTCGAGTTTTGAAAACTACATTAAAACCAAACGCCCAGATTTGAACTTTGATGATTACTGGAAAAAAGACAGTGAAAATGAAGTTTATCACTTCATTGGTAAAGACATTGTTTACTTCCACGCACTGTTCTGGCCTGCAATGCTTGAAGGTGCAAACTACCGCACGCCAACAGGTTTATTCGTAAACGGCTTCTTGACTGTAAATGGTCAGAAAATGTCGAAATCACGCGGTACATTCATTAAAGCTGAAACTTATTTACAGCACTTGAACCCTGAATATTTGCGTTATTACTTCGCGTCTAAACTTTCAGACAAAGTTGAAGATTCAGACTTAAACTTGGATGATTTCATTCAAAAAGTGAACTCTGACCTTGTGGGTAAAGTGGTGAATATCGCCAGCCGTTGTGCCAAGTTCATTAACACCAAATTTAACGATACCTTATCGAACGAATGTGCTGAAGCAGAATTGGTTCAAAGCTTTATTGACGCGGGTGATTCGATTACTCAAGCCTATGAAGATCGTGAATTTTCTGCGGCGATTCGTGAAATCATGGCATTGGCTGACCGTGCCAACCAATACATCGATGAGAAAAAACCGTGGGCGCTTGCAAAGCAAGAAGGTCAAGAACAACAAGTGCATGACGTCTGCTCTGTCGGGATTAACCTGTTCCGCCAATTGGCAGTTTACCTTGCACCAGTCTTGCCTGAATTGGCGAATCAAGTTCAAGCTTTCTTAAAACTTGACAGCTTCAACTTTGAATCACGTAAAACGATTTTAACGGGTCATGAAATTGCCGCTTTCCAACCACTCATGCAACGTGTTGATCCCAAAGCAGTTGCAGCAATGGTGGATGAATCTAAAGAATCTTTAGGTGCACCTGCGGCTGAACCTGCAAAAGCGGAAAAGAAAAAAGAAAAAGCCAAAGAGAAAAAAGCTGAACCGAAAATTGGTGAAGCTGAGATCATCGGCATTGAAGATTTTATCAAAATCGACCTGCGTGTTGCGAAAGTATTGGAAGCTGCGACTGTTGAAGGTTCGGATAAACTTCTTCAACTGACTTTAGATGCGGGCGAAGCTGAACCACGTAATGTATTTAGCGGTATTCGTGAGTTCTACGCGCCAGAAGACCTGAAAGATAAGCTGGTTGTGTTGGTTGCTAACCTTGCGCCACGCAAAATGCGTTTTGGTATTTCAAACGGTATGGTGCTAGCAGCGGGTAATGGCGAAGGTGTTTGGGTGATTTCACCTGAATCTGGTGCTAAACCAGGTGATAAAGTGTCTTAAGATTCAATTCTTAAAAGAAAAGCCTCTACTGATGTAGGGGCTTTTTTTATTGTCTTTACCTCTCCCTAGCCCTCTCCTATAAGGAGAGGGAAAAAATCCATTACAGGTCTTATGACCCTATAAAATCAATTGACCTGCGACATGGATGTCGCCCGTTCGTTAGGGGCACACGGACGTGCTCTCTAACGAACAACTGGGTTTTGTTACTTTTGCCCAGTCAAAAGTAAGGGGGAAGGAACTTCTACTTAAAATAATCAATCACCTTTTTATAAGATAAGAAATACTGTGTTTTTAGATTCATACGCATTTTCACTTCATTTATACAAACTAAAAAAGATGAAAAATCTTGCCCTACATGCTAAAAAATAAACACTATAAATCAATAAATACACTCAAATGAAAAAACTACTCACCTCAGCTCTACTCTGCTCTAGCTTCGTCAGTCTACCAACCTTCGCCACTTCCCCCACCGCTCCAATCGAGCAACAAAAACAAGTGGCAGGTTACTACCAATATCAGTCAGGGCAAACCCAAATTACTGCCCTGCTCGATGGCACAAACTATATATCACCCAACTTATTTAAAGGACTTTCAGAACAACAAATCCATGCAAGCCTAAAGAAATACTATGCTGACCAAGCCAAAGGCGTACAAACCTCCATCAACGCATTTCTAGTCAATACAGGTCATTCTCTGGTGTTAGTCGATAGCGGTGCTGCCAGTTGTTTTGGGTCACATTTAGGTTCAGTTTTAAGCAATTTAAAGGCATCGGGTTACAAACCTGAACAGGTCAATACGATTTTGCTGACTCACCTTCACCCCGATCATGTCTGTGGGATTAGTAAAAATGGCATCGCCAATTTCCCAAATGCAACCGTCTATGTCTCAAGTACTGAAGCCAATTACTGGCTTAATCCTGAACAGATCAAAAAACTTCCGCAAACACAACAGGCAGGCTATTTAGCCACCGTTGAAAAAATTAAACAGGCAATCGCCCCTTATCAAGCCAAACAGCGCTTTAAAACCTACAAACTGGGTGATCAGATTCAGGGATTTAACGTGATTAGTACTCCTGGACATACGCTAGGGCATTTTAGTTATGAACTCAAAACAGCAAATGAAACTATTGTTTTTATTGGTGATATTGTACATTCACACAGCATACAGTTTGATCATCCTGCAACGGCGATTGGCTATGATGTCGACCCTAAACAAGCTGTCGCAACACGCTTAAAACAGTTTGCCGAATATGCCAAACATGGGGAAACCATTGCTGCACCACATTTGCCTTTCCCGGGAATTGGACATATTTATTCTGCTGATGGGAAAAGTTATCAGTGGATTCCCGTGCATTTTAAAGATTAAGACAAATCTCTTCGTCCTGAAATAGGTTGATCCTTATTTCAGGACTGAGCAAATAAATTTACGGTTTGTTGGCTGCACTTAACTGATAGTCTTGCTGATACACAGGAGTACCTGCAATGCTTCGTGCATAGTAATTAGGCTGAGTTTTAATCGGCTGTTTTAGCTCACATCCTGTAAGCACAAATAAACTCATGGCTACGCAGAGTATGGATATTGTCTTCATGAGCATATCCTCTTTGTTGTTTTATTCTAAATTAGCACTTTATTTGCAAAATGTTTAAAAAAATATATTTCAATTTGTGAAGAAACTTATTCCAAGATGATCAAAATCGGCAATAAAAAGATCAGCTTATTTTTAATATGAAATATCTTTAAGAACAGCTTATATATTTCATAAAGTCTTTGATATTATCTTGATGACGATGACGGATGCATTCACCTGACGCGCTGAAAATAAATTTAATATAGTGCCAATCCAAAATGATTAGACATAAAAAAACCTATTGATGAACAATAGGCTTTTTTAAAATTCTTTAAACTACTTCATCCCAAAAATCAGTTTCAGCCCAAGCAAAGTCATCACGCCACCCGCTACACGGTCAAAAATCGCTTTGGATTTTAAATACACTTTACGCGGTACTTCAGCCGAAAGCACCATAGCGACCAGTGAATACCAACCTGCATCAATAAAAAAGCACAGTATCGGCAAAACCACGTAGTAATAACTCGGGATTTCCTTTGGCAGTAAAGCGGTAAAAATACTGGCGAGGACAATCGCAATTTTCGGGTTGCTGAGTTGTGTGATCAGCCCTAAACGATAGGCTTGCGCATAGCTCATTTTCTGGGTGGTATCTTGCTCGGTCTGCATTGGCTCTTTTGCATGTCGAATAATTTTAAATGCGAGCCATAGCAAATACAGACCACCACACACTTTTAACATCAAATATGCGGATGGGACAGCGAGTAAAATTGCCTGTAACCCCATGACTGCAAGTAAACCAAATAGTGCTGCACCTGTGCCAGTGCCCAAGGCAGTAAATAAGCCATGCTTCCGTGAAATTGCAATGGAGTTTTTTGCCACATAAATAAAGGTTGGGCCTGGGCTAATTGCACCTAGCATTAATGCGACTGCAATCGGAAAAAGCGACCACAAACTATTCACGACAGTACCCATTTACTGACCAACAAAGGCGGCTATTTTAGCAGAACTTAAGCTGTTTTTCCCAATACTAAATACATCACATCACTTTGAAATGAGCCATCTGCCTGTATCTGGAAATGTTGCTTGACGGCATCAGAGACTTTGCCTTGCAAACCACGAATCGTTTCGACACTACTTGCCGAAGTTTGCATGCGGCAGACCCAACTGTCAAAGTCCAAATGCAATACTTGTTTTTCTACTTGCTCAACCTGAAAACCCGCATATTCAGCAAATTGCATCCATTCTTGCAAGTTGTAATTTCGCACATGACTTGGATCACGAATCATTTCAATCGTTTGCAAAAAGGTGTCTAAAACAGGCTGACCATTTCCCAAAATATCCACAAAAATCACTTTGCCGTGTGGTTGCAAAACACGATAAATTTCCTGCATGGCTTGCCCGACATGCTGCCAGTGATGTGCTGAATAGCGGCTAATAATGCAGTCAAAGGATTGATCCGCAAAAGGCAATTGCTCGGCTGTACCCTGTTGCCCCTGAATTTGGGTTAAACCCTTCTCTTTTGCTTGCTGGCAAACCAATTCCACCATTTCCGGGGTGACATCATAAGCAATCACCTGCTCGGTATATGGTGCGACCTGATAACTGACATGCCCCGCCCCACAGCCCAAGTCCAATATGCGTTTGAACTGGTGCTGCTCGATACATTGCTGCATTTTGGCAAATTCTGCACCTTGAGCATGTACGCTACTGTTCAAATAAGCATTTGATTTATCTTGGTATTGATGTTGATTAACTTGATGTTGTGTATTCATTTTTTCTTCCTTCTGACTAATATAAAACACAGCATAAAGAAGATTTAATAAAATAAATAATGATGATTTATAAGCATATACATAAAATAAAGTTATTAATTTACAAAACTATAAACACCTATTCCAATACAAACGGACAAATTTGTCCGTAAAATACCAACAGATTTTGAATGACTTGGCAATCATGAGCAAACACTTACAACGTGCAGCACAAAACCGTGAAGAGCTTTTAAATGCTGCGGCAGAAATGATTAAAGCACATGGTATCCATGTGCCTTTACAGATGATTATTGATTATGCCGGGGTTGGCCGTGCCACGTTTTATCGTAATTTTGCTGACCGCAAACACTTGATTTATGCCTTATTGCAACAGTCCATTGAAAATCTGGAAACACGTGCCAAATATTATGGGCAGTTTGAAAATGGCTTGTTTTTATTGATTTACAGTCATATTGACAATCTGCCACACTTATCTGCACTAAAAGAATACTGGCGTGTTCTCGATAGCAATGAAGCACAGCTACAAGAGCTCATCCAGCAACATCAGCAGATTATTCAACCTCTGATTGATCAAGCCATTGCAGCAAAGGTTTGTCGTCCGGATCTGACTTTTGAAGATTACCGTAGCATTATTTCGATTTTAACTGCATCGTTTCGTGGACATACCGAACAAGAACAAATACGCCTTGCCAAACGTGCGATTGAATTGTTACTGACAGGGATTCAGGTATCACACGAGGCACGTTATGGATAAACAGCCACGTTATCTGGAGACACCGCCCGACTGGACTGCCGATGAACGCCCAATCTTGCCAGGCTCTCCTCCTACAATTGAGCACCCACGTGGCAAGCGCTATTTATATTTTTTTATCGGTATATTTATTGCACTTTCCGCAGGGCTGAGTAACGGTTTTATTAGCGCCAATTTACCTCAGCTACAAGGTGAATACGGCTTAACCCCTATCGAAGGAGCATGGTTACCTGCCGTATATGTCATGGCAAATGTCAGTTCCAACCTGATTTTGTTTAAAGCCCGACAGCAGTATGGACTGCGTTTGTTTAGTGAAATTGGCTTGTTGGCATTTATTGCCGTCATGGTCATGCATATTTTGGTCAATAACTATCAATCTGCGCTATTTGCCCGCTTTATTAGTGGTTTGGCAGCAGCGCCTCTTAGCTCGCTGGGCATGTATTACATCATGCAAGGCTTTAGCAAAGAACATCGCATTAAAGGACTGTATCTGGGAATTGGGATTGGACAATTGGGCGTACCGCTAGCATGGATTATTTCTCCACTTCTGGTGAACGTCAACAACTGGACGGTGCTGTATACCTTTGAACTTGGTCTGAGCATTTGCTGTTTTGCGATGGTGGTTTCACTCAAGTTGCCGCGTAGCTTACGTATTGCTGTCTTTGAAAAAGGGGATTTCCTGACCTTTGCCTTACTTGCCCCAGGCTTTGCCTGTTTATGTGCAGTTCTGGTACAAGGGCCGCTACGCTGGTGGTTTGACTCACCGTGGATTGCTTATGTGCTGATCTGTGGTTTTACCTTGCTGGTTTTGGGGTTTTTCTATGAGCATCAGCGTACTAACCCACTGATTATGACGCGCTGGTTAGGCACTTGGCCAACACTACGTTTTATTATTGCGGCATTCGCCCTGCGTCTACTGATGTCAGAGCAAACCTATGCAGCCGTTAACTTTCTAAAAACAGTCGGTATGGGACCTGACCAGTTTGTCAGCCTCTACACAGTGATTTTTTTTGGCATGCTTGCAGGCGCTATTTTCAGTGCACTGACCTTTACCCGTGAACGGATTGTCTTGCAATTGGTCTTTGCCGAATTTTTGGTACTTATCGCCTGTGGTCTGGACTTTCATTTGACCAGTGATGTGCGACCCGCCAATTTTTATCATAGTCAGTTTTTAGTGGCATTTGCAGGCGGTCTGTTTATTGGCCCACTGGTGCTGGTGGGTTTTGGTCGTGCCTTGCAACAAGGTGCAGGTCATGTTGTGACTTATCTGGTGCTGTTTTCGGCAACCCAGAGTTTTGGTGGCTTGGTCGGGTCTTCATTTTTTTCCACTTACCAAAAAGAACGCACTCAAGTTTATCAACTCACCATTAACAATGCCCTGGAAGCTACCGATCCTAACGTGACGCAGCGCCTCAGCCAGTATCAAAGCAAGTACGCTTCTTATATTACCGATAACAGCAAAGCCCTAGTACAGGCAAAAGCCAGCCTGTCACAAGTTACTACTCGTGAAGCACAGGTACGAGCCTATAACGATGTGATTTATTTAAATGGTATTTTTGCCGTAATTTTACTGGTTTGGGGCTTTAGCAACATTGCATCGACACACTACAATGCCCGCCGCCAACCTCAATCCTCTTAATTTTAGAGAAATGCTATGAGTGAACAGCCAAAAACCGATGATCGCCCAGCTGAACAAGAAGCCACATCGACAGCACAGCAACAACCGCATTTAAAGGCAGTGCCTCGGGTCAGCAAGCTGATTGAAACCAAAAAATCAACCTTGATCCTGATGTTCTTTGTGCTATTGCTTGGGATTAGTGTGATTATGTGGGCATGGCAGATTGGCCCATTCAATACCCCAATCCAGCAGACAGATAACAGTTATATTAAAGGTAAAACCACTGTTTTATCTTCTCAAATCAATGGCTATATTCAGGATGTTTTAGTCAGTGACTTTGATCATGTCAAAAAAGGACAAATTCTGATTCGAATTGACCCGACAACGTATAATCAAAAAGTGTCACAAGCCCAATCCAGTGTCGAGCAAGCTGCAAATAACTTTAACAATCAAAAACAAACCATTGCCCAGCGTCAAGCCGATATTGCGGCAGCACAGGCTAAAGTTGCTCAGATCGAAGCCCAATATCAGCTTTCCTTACAACAGCTGCATCGTTATCAGGCTTTAGGTGATACAGGTGCGGTTTCCAAAACAGATCTGGATCAAAGCCGAGCCAATGTTGCCAACAATCTGGCCTTACTCAATGAAGCCAAAGCCAACGTCAAAGTCGCCGAAGAAGCTTTAAAAACCGCACAAATTGCTACAGTAGGCTTACAGGCACAAGTTAAAAATGCAACAGCACAACTCGATCAAGCCAATACCACCAAAGATTACAGCATCATCACCGCCCCTATGGATGGGCAACTGGGTGAAGTTTCTCCGCGGATAGGACAATATGTTGCAGCAGGCTCGCAATTACTGTATCTCATTCCTCAAACTACTTGGGTGGTTGCCAACTTTAAGGAAACCCAGATTGCCAATATGCAGATCGGGCAAAAAGCTTCGTTTACCGTAGATGCGTTGAATCACAAAAAATTTACAGGACGGGTTGAGGAAATTTCTCCTGCCGCAGGCTCTGAGTTTAGTGTTTTAAAAACCGATAATGCGACAGGCAACTTTACCAAAGTGGTGCAGCGTATTGCGGTAAAAATTGCAATTGACCCCAATCAACCTGAATTGGAACGCCTCAGACCTGGAATGTCGGTCATTAGCTCGGTTGATACTTCGACACAAGGAACAGGCACACGCTAATGCAGATTCAAGCCCAGTTGCCTCAAATTCCTGTACAAACTTTAATACAACGCAACGAGATTCAACTTGATCTGAAACGGCTGGATTTGGTTCATCCCCAAATTTCAGGCAACAAATTTTATAAACTCAAATACAACCTACAACAGGCACAGCAACAAGGCAAAACGGCTGTGCTCACTTTCGGGGGCGCATATTCCAATCATATTGCAGCAACGGCATACGCTGCTCAAATGCTTGGCCTAGAAAGTATTGGTATCATTCGGGGAGAAGAACTAGCACAGCGTCCACTCAACCCAACTTTACAAACTGCACACGAGATGGGGATGCAACTTGAATTTATTTCACGGCAAACCTATCAACAACGTCATGAACCAGACTTTTTACAGCAGTTACACTCGCAATTCCCCGACTGTTATCTGATTCCTGAAGGAGGAACCAATGCACTTGCCATTCAAGGCTGTCAGGAAATTCTAACTTCGGAAGATTTAAATCATTATGATGTGTTCTGCTGTGCAGTTGGTACTGGCGGTACACTATCAGGTTTAATCCAAGCCAGTGATTCACGTCATCAGTTACTGGGTTTTTCTGCACTTAAAGGTGAGTTTCTGACACAAGAGGTGAAGCAATTTACCGACAAAAGTAACTGGAAAATTCTCGATGATTACTGTTGTGGTGGTTATGCCAAAATATCACCTGAACTGATCCAATTTATTCAAACATTTGAACAGCAATATCAGATTCCACTTGAACAGGTGTATACAGGCAAAATGCTGATGGGAATTTTTGACCTGATTCAACAAGGTTTTTTTCAGTCAGGTACACGAATTCTCGCCATTCACACAGGTGGTTTACAAGGGCGGGCACAAGAGTTAGGCGACATGCCAAAAATTTCAGTATAATGCGCGGTTTTTAACATTCGGAGAACTCACATGGCTGCTCTACAGTATGATGTCATCGTATTAGGCGCAGGCGCATCAGGCTTGATGTTGGCAGCATGTGCAGCCAAACGCGGACGCTCCGTATTGGTACTGGAAAAAGCCAATAAAGTCGGCAAAAAAATCCTGATGTCAGGCGGTGGTAAATGTAACTTCACCAATCTGGATGTCGAACCTGAAAATTATCTTTGCCATAACCCTCATTTTGTCAAATCGGCACTTTCACGTTATAACCAGTGGGATTTTATTGGTCTGGTCTGTGAATATGGAATTGCCTACGAAGAACGCAAGCACGGGCAACTGTTTACTTTAAACGGCGCCAAAGATATTTTAAATATGTTGCTTGCGGAATGTAGCAAAACAGATTTGGTCGACATCCAAACTTCAGCAGAGGTTACCCAAGTCCAAGCGCTTGCAGAGCATCAGTTTAGTGTTAAAACCTCTACTCAAAGCTATCAGACTGAATCGGTTGTGGTCGCAACAGGCGGTTTGTCTATTCCAACACTCGGCGGTTCAGATTTTGGTTATAAACTGGCACAACAATTCGGGCATCGAGTTTATCCGACTCGTGCAGGTTTGGTTCCTTTTACTTTTTCCGATCAATTTAAAGAAGTCACAAGTCGTTTAAGTGGCAATGCTTTAGAAGCAACTTTAAGCAATGCGGATGCTGCCTTTACCGAAGCATTACTCTTCACTCATCGTGGTTTGAGTGGTCCAAGTTCATTGCAACTATCTAACTATTGGCAGGTTGGCGAAAGTTTCCAGATCAACTTTTTCCCAACGCATGATCTTTGTGCATGGCTAAAACAGAAAAAACTGAGCCAACCGAAAAGTTTATTGCGCACATTACTGAGTGAACTTGCAGCAAAGTCTGTGATCATTGAACTGCAGCAACTGATTTGGTCAAGCGACAGTGAAACCGCAATTGGTCAATTCAGCGATCAAAAACTGGAAAATATTGCGACTCAGCTACAAAACTTTCAGGTCAAGCCATCGGGTACTGAAGGCTACCGCACAGCAGAAGTGACTTTAGGCGGGGTTGATACGGATGAGGTTTCATCTAAAACCATGGAAAGTAAAAAGCAGAAAGGTTTATTCTTTTTAGGAGAAGTACTGGATGTAACGGGACACTTGGGCGGATACAATTTTCAATGGGCATGGTCATCTGCCGTTGCAGCAGCAGAATATGTGTAACTGCCGAAGGAACACTATTCCTTCAGCAGTATATATGTTTAATTTTTCACGACTTTTGTCACTTGAGGATGCCCTGTATAAGCATCTTTGGCACTTGGGCTGCTGTAACTGAACATGTAGGCCACAACTGCTACATAAAATAAAACAATCATGGCAAACATAAAACGCACGAGACGTTTATTTTCTTTTACATACATCTCATGAAGTGACCGACTTAGATGGCGTAACATAGTCATCTCCTCCTTTCTATCACGTCAATTCGACTATTTTTTATACTACATCAAGTTTGTGTTGTGTTGTGTGAAGAAGCATTATCATCACGTATACATTGTTTATCTGCTGTAGCCTAAAAATAGGCTATACTATGTGCCACTTTTTCAATGCACCACGATTATGTCGTATAGCCTGCAATCCACTTCCCTTGAACTCGACACTGATGTGACGCATCAATGCTATTTACATTATACGCGAGATCAGCATCTGATCGGCGTGATTGAGTTTAGCAAGCCAAGCTATGTACTCAAGTGGGGTGATTTGGAATATTTTCGTCGCCGTACAGAAGAATTTTCTGTCATGCCATTTCCTGACTTTATCAGTGCAATAGTGATCGATTTACGTAATATCGAAGCATTTCTCGATCAGGATACACTCATTGTTCCTTGGCGTTTAGTCGATGAAGAATGTCCTATTCGCTTGGTCGTACCACAAGATCGACTCGAATATTATGCAGGTTTTTTTGAACCGACCTGGCTCAGTTCCGATGTTGAAACTGCAATTAGTGAAATCCGTACCTTTATGGATATGTTTGTGCATTAAGCTGCGGCAAACATATCCAGAGTTATTTTTACCAGTAATTCTCTACAGCAATATTGCCTTCACCACGACGATTCATGCTCAAGCCACGCTGCTTTAAGGCTTCTTTGGTATCTTCCACCATTTGTGGATTACCACAGAGCATAATATGACTGGTTTCTGGGTTAAATTGCTGTCCGACCACAGCTTCCAGTTGCCCATTTTCAATTAAAACTGGCAAACGCTGATGCAATATTGCCTGTGGATCACGCGTAATAATCGGAACAAATTGAAACCCTGTATGTCCTTCGCCAAAAGTTGCAGCAATCTCCTGAATACGTTCGACATATGCCAGCTCTGCTTGTGTCCGTACACTATAAACCAGATTGATTTTTTGATAATTTTGCCATGTCTCAAAATCCTGCAACATAGACAAAAATGGTGCCAAGCCTGTACCCGTTGCCAATAACCATAAATCATGTGGTAACGGTTGCTGATAGCGTGCCAGAGTCAAAAATCCATAGGGAATTTTTTCCAGATACAGCTCATCCCCCACCTGTAAGTCTTTTAGACGTGAAGTAAAAGCACCATCAGGCACAACAATCGAAAAAAACTCCAAGGTTTCATCATAAGGCGATGAAACTACCGAATATGCCCGCACGATGAGTTCGCCATCGACCTGTAAACCAATGCGTGCAAACTGCCCTGCGGTGAATTTAAAGTGAGCTGGTCGTGTCATGCTAAAGCTGAATAAATTATCGGCCCAACGTTGAATAGATAAGACTTTTTCTACAGTAAATTTCTCAGATGTCATGATTTCAAGGTGCAAGAATTCGTCGGCTCATGTTAGCATGGCGAGGCAAATATTGATAATTTTACTCATTTAAGGCTTCAACTATGCGCATGACCTTACGCCAATTGGCTGTTTTTGTAGCCGTAGCCCAAGAAGGGACTGTGACCAAAGCCAGTGATGCTGTCAAGCTGACTCAAAGTGCAGCCAGTATGGCATTGGCTGATTTAGAGGATGGATTAGGTGCGCCACTATTTGATCGCTTAGGAAAACGCCTCCAACTCAATGACCTTGGACGTTTTTTGCTACCTCAGGCACTGGAAATTTTAGGGCGCTGTGAAGCATTTGAACAAGTCGCCAAAGGTGAATTGCAAAGTATTGATTTACGCCTTGGTGCAACATTAACAATTAGTGATTATTTAATGCCAGATTTAATGGCAGGTTTTCTACAATTACAGCCTCAAGCTCACTTGCAATTACAGGTTGGTAATACTCGCCAGATGATTGAAGCTGTCAATCAATTCCAGCTTGATCTAGCGCTGATTGAAGGTTCCTGCCATATTCCACAATTACAAAGCATCCATTGGCGAGATGATGAACTGGCAGTATGTTGTGCTCCAAGCCATCCTCTAGCAAAGCTAAACCGTCCTTTAACCCCACAAGATTTTGCTGATGTAGAATGGATTTTGCGTGAAGAAGGTTCAGGCACACGCGAGGTTTTTGATACAGCCATTTTAAATCATTTAGAAGATGCCAATATCCGCCTGACACTTGGACACAATGAAGCCATTTTAAAAATTATTTCAGGCGGTTTGGGTATTTCGTGTATTTCTAAACTCGCATTGCTCCCAATGCTCAATTCTGGGCAACTGGTTATTTTAGATACGCCATTTTGGGAACTAAAACGCCCACTTTATATGCTCGTTCATCGCCAGAAATATCAAGGACCTGGACTTAAAGCCTTTATGCGTTTTTGTGACGAACAGCCAGACTAATTTTAATTTTATTGCCAATTTGGGTCTGTTTTTCGACGAGAGTCTTTTTCACAAGGCTCTCCATCTGCATTGCCATCCATTTTAGTATTTGGACAATTGTGAACAAACCAACGTGCTTCAGCCAAAGAATGCATTTGTGAACAATATTGCCGTCCATCGCATTTAAAGTATCCTAATGGGCTTGGCATCGGCTTTTGTGCTGGTGCAGGTCGACTCACAATACTTGGTGCAACATTCACTTGTGTTTTTTGTTCAGGCAATTGATCTGGTACATGCCCTAGTTTTTTGCGTTGCTCATCAATCAACTGTTTTTGTTCTTGAATCAATTGTTGCGTATATTGTCCACGCATTTGCTCATGTTGTTGCAGTCTTAAGTAAGTGATATAAATCCCGATACCAGCCAATACAACAACGACAAATAAAAACATCGCTGCTTTCTTCATCATTCTTGTCTCATAAAAAAATACCTGTTATTTAGAGATTTAACAGGTATTTTTTTAAATTGACATTAGTCTTTTTGTACACTACCAAAAATTTTATCACCCGCATCACCAAGACCAGGAACAATGTAACCATGATCATTCAACCCATCATCAATCGATGCGGTAAAAATACGAATATCAGGGTGTAAGGCTTCAACTTTGGCAATACCCTCTGGCGCTGCAACCAATACCATGACACGGATATCTTTACAGCCACTTTGTTTGAGTACATCAATTGCTGCGATTAATGAGCTTCCCGTTGCCAACATCGGATCAATAATCATGGCTATACGGTTAGCTACATCTGGAACCAATTTTTTATAATAAGTTCGAGCTTGTAAAGTTTCTTCATCACGCTCAAGACCCAAAACACTGACTTTAGCACTTGGAATCAAATTAAGCACACCATCCAACATCCCAATTCCTGCTCGTAAAATTGGAACAATGGTAATTTTCTTACCTGCGATGCGCTGTGTAGTCACCTCACCTGCCCAACCTTGAATTTCATGATCAACCACAGGTAAATCTTTAGTTGCTTCATAAGTCAGCAACATGGTTACTTCTTGCGCAAGTTCACGAAAGTTTTTGGTACTAATATCGGCACGACGCAACAAGCCTAATTTGTGGCGAATCAATGGGTGACGAATTTCTTGAATAGGCACGGGGAGAACACCTGACAGATTTAAGTTGCGCCTAGTATATCGCTTTTCGATCAGAAATAAAAAAGCCCTCATCAATGAGGGCTTTTTTAGACCACTAAAATTAGTGGTTGAACAATATTTGTTGAATTGGCGCTAGAACTTGTGACATTGCAGAAATTTTAAGTACAGGATCTGGATAAACACCGATCAACAATACCAATGCTGCAGCACCAAGCACCATGATTCCACCCACTTTCTGACCCCAATGTTTTTCAGCGTCAATACGTGGAATTTCTGGTGGTGTAAGGTACATCACAACCATAACACGTAAGTAATAGTATAAACCGATACCACTACCCACAATAATCATGGCAGCCAAGAACCAGTGACCTGCATCAACCGCAGCTTTAATTACCATGAACTTACCGATAAAGCCTGCAGTCAACGGAATCCCTGCCAACGACAATAACATAACTGTCAATGTCGCAGTTAAAACAGGACGACGCCAGAACAGACCACGATAGTCTGCAACACTTTCAGCTTCATCAGTATTGTTGTATGGGCTAGACATTAGCGTCACAACACCAAACGCACCAATGGTTGTTAATACGTAAGCAATCACATACATATTTACACTGTCGAGGCTGAAGTAGTTTTTGCTAACCAAAGCCACAAGCAAATAACCGAAATGTGCAATAGATGAATACGCAAGAACACGTTTGAGGTTGACCTGACGTACTGCAAGCAAGTTACCCACAATAATTGAGAGTACCGCAATAATGCTGATGATCAGGCTGATTGATGGAATCAATGCACCTGCTGCAAGTAAATAGCGGACAAACAAACCAATGGTTGCAACTTTCGCAGCAGTTGCCAAAAAGGTTGCCAATGGCGCTGGTGCACCTTGATAAACATCTGGCGTCCATTTGTGGAATGGTGCTAACGATAGTTTGAACGCAATTGCGAAGATGATCAGACCAAGACCCAAAATCACCATTGGGTTGCCCATTTTCACCATTTGCAGCAACGATGCAAAGCCTGTATAGAATGATAATGTACCTGTATACGCATAAATATATGCCATACCCATCAACAACATTGCAGAAGCCGTTGCTGATAACACTAGGTATTTCATTCCTGCTTCTAAAGACTTCTCACGTTCATGCGTATATGCCAACAGACCATATACAGGAACTGACATCAACTCCAAGCTAATGAAGAATGATGCATAGTGAGAGCTTGCCACCATCAACATTGCCCCAGCAACAGAAGACAATAACAGCAAGTACAACTCTTCACGGTTGTCTTTATAGCTTTCAATATAAGCGTGTGACAAAGTACAGCATGCCAAGGCAGAAACCAGAATCAGCAATTGATAAAGCATGGTAAATGGATCAACCATAAACATGTTCATCACATTAGCAGGTCTGAACTGCCCACCCATCATTTGCAAAATGATATTGAATGCTGCCAAGTTCAAACCAATAACGGATGCTGTTGCAATCAGATTATGATTACGTTTGATCGCCGTTAAGATCATGACCAGCACGATTGTCAAAGAGACAATCATGACTGGAGCAAGTGGCATAAGATCTGAAAATTGGATTGTGAAGTTCATGACTTATTGGATCTCCACATTATCAAGTTGGCTGACTGCTTGTTGCATCAAATCTACACCATTATGAACAGGAATATAGCTATTCGCTAACCACTGCATACTTGAATGAGACACATCAAGGAAGGTTTGTGGGTAGATACCAAGCCACACTAGACCAATCACACAGATCATTAGAATCGCAATCTCACGTGCTGACAAATCTTTCAGTGGGTTTGCATAATGCTGTTTTTGTTCAGGGTTTGGAGTACCAAACAATGAACGATGAATCAAAATCAAGCCGTAAAGACCAGCCAATACCAAACTGATCGCAGCAATAATAGTAAATGTTGGGTATTTACCAAATGAACCCATCAAAATCAGGAATTCACCAATAAAGTTACCTAGACCAGGAATACCAACCAACGCAGCAACAAAGAACATCAAGAAGAATGGCAAGTAACGGAACTGACCGCGCATACCACCCATCAAACGCATATCACGTGTATGTAGGCGCTCGTAAATCTGACCACACATGATAAACAGTGCAGCAGAAGATAAACCGTGTGCCAACATCATGATCATCAAACCTTGATAAGTAATGATGTTGCCTGCATAAATTGCCAGTAACACAAAGCCCATGTGCGAAATAGAGCTATATGCCAACAAACGTTTCATATCGGTTTGCTGATAAGCACACCATGCACCGTAGAATACGCCGATCAGACCTAACACAATCGCAATATCAGCAAACTGTGCCGATGCTGCCGGGAAGAATGGAATAACGAAACGCAATAAACCGTAAGCAGCAGTTTTGATCAAGATACCTGCCAAGTCTACAGAACCTGCTGTAGGTGCTTGAGCATGTGCATCTGGTAACCAGCCGTGCAATGGAAATACAGGAAGTTTTACTGCAAAACCAATGAACATACAAACCATGAAACCATACGCAAAACTTGGTGGTAAATGATTTGCAACTGCCAACAAGAAGTTGTAATCAAAGTTAATCACACCATTGGTCATGATATAACCCCAGACTACCAGTCCAAGAATACCAATCAGCATGATCAAGCCTGAAACTTGCGTATAGATGAAGAATTTAGTTGCAGCGTAAACGCGCGAATGACCATTCGAACCCGCATGCCCCCAAAGTGCAATCAAGAAATAGATTGGTACCAGCATCATCTCCCAGAAGAAGAAGAACAGGAACATGTCTATCGCAAGGAATACACCGATTACCCCACCTAAACTCCAAAGTAAGTTTAAATGGAAGAAACCAACATTCTTCTGAATTTCACCCCAAGAACAGCCTACTGCCAAAATACCCAAAAGTGCAGTCAAACCGACCATGAGCAATGACAAGCCATCTACAGCAAGGTGAATACTAATCCCCAGTGAACTAATCCACGGTAGATAAAATTGTGCTGCGAAAGTTGGCGCTTGCGAACCCAACTCGTAGTGATAATTACCATGGCTCCATAAGATTACAGTTAAGCCAAGGGTAATCACCATCCCGATCAGGGCAATCCAGCGTGGAAGGTGCTGGTCGAGTTTATCGACCAACCAGCATACAAAACCTGCAATGAAAGGAACTAGAATCAGCGCGGGTAAAATTAAATTGTTTTCCATTTTATTTCCCCACTACCTGAACAACGATCAGGATCATCAGTAACACCACAATACCCAGTGACATACTTGATGCGTATTCACGCAATGATCCAGTTTGACGTGAACTTGTGAAACTGTTACCACCTTTCACTAAAGCTGGTAATACAAGCCACAAACTATCAATCGGATCACGACCTAAAATCTTCGCGATTAGTAAATAAGGTTGTACGAAAACGAGGTTATATAAAGCATCAAAACCGAACGCATTACGCCAGATGTGAGCAATACCTGCAACCAATGAAGTTTGAGCAAAAGCTTTAACCGCACCATAAGCAAAGGCGAATAGCACCACACCAATCACTAGACCGACCAAAGCAACGCCAACAGCAGTATGCTCTGCACCTTTAACCAGCACTTCAACATTTTCAGGAACTTCAAATGCTGGAATACGTGCTGAAGTCAGTAATTTTTCAACAGGTGCTTTCAGTAATGCACCTACACCTGTAGACAGTACCAATAGAATTGATAATGGTCCCCAATACGTAACACCCTTGATCTCGTGCGCATGAGTTTTTTCTTCGCCAAAGAATACAACCCAGATTAAGCGGAATGTATAAATTGAAGTTAAGAATGCACCTGCGACACCGACCCAGTACAAGCTGTTATAAAGTGGAAGATTTGCCAACATGCCGTGTGCATAAACTTCACCCAAGATCGCATCTTTAGAGAAGAAGCCCACAGTAAGGAATGGAATTGCTGCTAACGCGCCACCACCTACAACGAAACATGCAAATACGAATGGAATCTTTTTCCAAAGACCACCCATCTTGAAAATGTTTTGTTCGTGATGGCATGCCAAGATCACCGCACCAGAAGACAAGAATAATAATGCCTTAAAGAATGCGTGAGCCAACATGTGGAACAGACCAGCTTGGTATGCTTCAGCACCTACAGCCATAAACATATAACCTAACTGACTCATGGTTGAGTAAGCCAAGATACGTTTGATATCGGTTTGTACCAATGCTGCAAAACCAGCTACCAACAAGGTAATTGCACCTGTTACAGAAATAAACTGCATCACTTCAGGTGCCATTTCAAACACAGTGTGAGTACGGCAAGTTAAGTACACACCTGCGGTAACCATAGTCGCAGCATGGATCAATGCAGAAACAGGTGTCGGACCTGCCATCGCATCGGCTAACCAAGTTTGTAGTGGAATCTGTGCAGATTTACCCGCAGCACCCAAGAACAACATCAATGCTGTCCAGATCGCAAGTGAGTGATTTCCTGCAAGAACAAGGTGTGCATTTGCCACAATCGTTGCAGTATGCAAAGTACCAAATTGCTGATAAAGCAAGAATAACGCGATCAATAAGAAAACGTCACCCACACGTGTAACGGTAAATGCTTTGATTGCAGCCCAACCATTGTCTGGATTTGAATAATAAAAACCAATCAATAAGTATGAGCAAAGACCTACGCCTTCCCAGCCTAGGAACAATAACGCAAGGTTATCGCCAAGAACCAATACCAACATGCTCGCAACGAACAGGTTGAAGTAAGAGAAGAAACGCGCATAGCCATCTTCACCACGCATATACCATGATGCAAAGATGTGAATCAGGAAACCTACACCTGTGATCATGCCTGTCATTAATAATGATAAGCCATCAAGATGTAGACTTACTTCTGGTGCCAATGTACCAACACTGAACCATGTCCATAGATGTTGTACTACAGCCGTTGAACCGCTGTTGACAAACTCTAGCCCCGCAATCAATGCAAATAATGCAGACAGCCCCACTGAACCTACGCCAATAATCGCAGCAATATTTTCAGAAAGTTTATCGCGACCCGCCGCTAATAAAATAAAGCCGATTAGCGGAAATAAGATTGTTAAATATAAATAACTCATCCGCGCATCTCACTCGCAGCATCCACATCCAAATGATGGAAGCGATGATAAAACTGAAGGACGATCGCTAGACCAATACAAGCCTCGGCAGCTGCCAATGTCAAAATTAAGATAAACATAATCTGACCGTCAGCTTGTCCCCAAACACTTCCTGCCAGCACAAAGGCCAATGCAGCAGCGTTCATCATGATCTCAAGACTCATCAATATAAATAGAAAGTTGCGACGCACCATTACACCGTAGAACCCAAGTGCAAAAAGAACGGTTGCAACAATCAAACCGTGTTCCAAAGGGATGTTACCCATCAGTCTTGTTCCTCTTCACCTGGTTCACGTTTACCTAAATGGAATGCTGCAACAAGTGCTGCGAGCAATAGCATTGCGGCAATTTCAACCAACAATAAATATTGGGTAAATAACGCTTGACCCACTGCTTTTGGTCCAATCACTGCTTTACCTAGCAATGCACCTGCTGGTGTGTAATCACTACTGATCATCCACACCAAGGTCAAGCCCAATAAGAAGCTCAACAATGCAGGTACAGCCCAAGCATCGGACGTTAACCATTTACGTTCTTGCTCGACCGTGTGTTGCCCCAAGTTCAGCATCATCACCACGAAAACGAACAAAACCATAATTGCGCCAGCATACACAATCACTTCGAGTGCGCCTGCAAACGGCGCACCCACGATCATGAAAATGCCTGCAACAGCAAGTAAAGAAATAATAAGGTTTAAAAGTGCATGCACAGGGTTCGAGTTAGTCACAACACGAACTGTAGAAACAATGGCCACAAGAGCCATTAAATAAAATGGCCACATCATGGTAATAAGCTCCGTACATCAACAGGTGCGCTTTCTTTTTGCGCTTGTCCTTTTTCTTTACCGTTAATTGCCATACCTGTTACACGATAGAAGTTGTAATCAGGGTATTTACCTGGGCCAGAAATCAGTAAGTTTTCTTTTTCATAAACAAGATCTTGACGCACATATTCAGCCAACTCAAAGTCTGGTGTTAACTGAATTGCAGTCGTTGGGCATGCTTCTTCACACATACCGCAGAAAATACAACGTGAAAAGTTGATACGGAAAAATTCTGGATACCAACGACCATCTTCTTTTTCTGCTTTTTGTAATGAAATACAACCTACAGGGCAAGCAACCGCACACAAGTTACACGCAACACAGCGCTCTTCGCCATCTGGGTCACGTGTCAGAACGATACGACCACGATAACGTGGCGGTACGATCTGCTCGGCGGGTACTTCTGGATATAAAATGGTGTCACGTTTGCGCGTTGCATGGCTAAATACCATCCACAACGAGCGAACGACAGACCCTACACCAGCTAGAATTTTAAACATAATGTTCTCCCTGCTGTCTTAGGCCGCATGCTTCAATAGAATAACAGCACCAGTTACCAATAAGTTAACCAACGCCAATGGCAAGCAGATTTTCCATCCGAAGTTCATGACTTGGTCATAACGTGGACGAATTAAAGCACCACGTGCCAAGATGAACATCATGACAAAGAAAGCAGTTTTGATAATGAACCAGAAACCTGCTGGAATAAATGGAATATCCAAATTAAATGGTGCAAGCCATCCACCGAAGAATAACGTTACGATTAAAGATGAAATTAGAATGATATTCACGTATTCAGCAACGAAGAACATCCCCCATTTCATACCACCGTATTCAACATGGTAACCTTCTGACAATTCTTGCTCTGCTTCAGGTTGGTCAAATGGATGACGGTGAGTCACCGCAACACCTGCAACTACAAACACCAAGAAACCAACAAACTGAGGAATGATGTTCCACATATCGCGTTGTGATTCAACGATCTCACGCATGTTGAAGGAACCTGCAATTGCCACCACACCCATTAGGGAAATCCCCAAGAACACTTCATAAGAAATGGTCTGTGCAGAAGAACGTAGCGCACCGAGTAAGGCATATTTGTTGTTAGAAGACCAACCACCAAACAATACTGCATAAACCGCAATACCTGCCATTGCCATAAAGAACAATAGCCCGATGCTCATGTCTGCTACACCCATAAACGGGCTTACAGGAATCACCATGTAAGACAGCACAGCTGTTGCCATAGCGACAGCAGGCGCTAAACGGAATGTTAATTTATCTGCAAACTTTGGTGTCCAGTCTTCTTTGAACATGATTTTCAGCATGTCGGCAACAATTTGTAGTGAACCAAATGGACCTACACGGTTTGGACCATAACGGTCTTGCCACAAACCTAAAAGACGTCGTTCAACAAAAGACATGAGCGCTGCAAAAACCACAACGACCAATAAAATCAGAATTGCTTGCACAACCATATAGGCGATTGGCCAATCTGTTGCCCATACAGGTAGAGCGCGTAAATTTTCGTGCATGATTACACTCCTACCGACACAGCAACAGGTTCAGCCAAAGATACGGTTGGCGCTAAACCAATCGGATAACCAATATAGCCTGTTGGCAAGTACTCAATCACTTGCACAGGTAAGCTAATGCTGGTTTCCCCTGCTTTTACGGTAATTTTTTGACCATCTTGAAGATTTAAACGAGATGCATCTTGTTCACCAACAGCAAAAACTGCTTCTGGAATGCGTGACTGCATTGCAGGTGTCTTGATGGTAAATTCACCTGAAGCAAAAATATGATGCATTGGAACCAAACGGAAGCTATCTGGGTTGGTCAGAACCGCAGAAGGAGCAACATAGCTACGTGCTGGACGTTTTGGTAAACGATCAAATAGACGGATACCTGCGTCACCACCTTTCAAGTGACCACCCACTTCATCTTGGTATTTGTTCCAAGATTGTGGAGAGTTCCAACCTGGTGCCCATGCAAATGGTACCAGCGATGCCGCTTTTTGTGACCCTACATAACCTTCCATTGAGAAAGTTAATGCTGAGTCAACGTCAACAGGTTGTTTTGGTTCATGCACAGAGATTTGCGCACGTAATGCTGTACGACCTGAATAACGGCGTGGTTCGCGCGCAATTTTCAAACCATGAACACGATAGCCTGCATCTGGTGCAACATCTTGAATTGCTTCAAGTACTGGTACATTTTTCACGACAGATTCAATCACGTCATCAAGTAATGTCCAGTCAATCGCTTTACCGCGTAGACCTGTTTCAATCGCATGCAACCAGCGCCATGATTCTTTAATCGCGTATTCTGGTTTGTAGTAGCTTGGATCGTAAACTTGATAGAAACGTTGCGCACGACCTTCTTGGCTGACCACTGTACCATCGCCTTCAGCAAAGCTTGCTGCTGACAATACAATGTTAGCTGCTTTCACAGTTTCAGTTTCGCTATGATCTAACACAATAACATCTTGCGCTTTTGCCAAAGCTGCCTGAACTTGAGTTACAGGTAAGCGACGGAACAGATCATTTTCAACGATCACAACAGCATCATAGTCTTGTGCAAAGGCTTGCTCTAAGCTTAAACCACCAAACAGCGCTAGACCCATTGAGTTCACTTCAGGAACAACCAAAGTTAAACCTGCTGTTGCACCCAAGTTTTGCGTTAACTGTGCAGCCGCTTCCATAATTGCTGGATCTTGTAGGCTTGTACCCGCAATTACCAATGGTTTTTTCGCAGCTTTCAGCGTATCTGCAATCGTTTGTGCAAATGCTTTGGTATCATCATCTAGACCCAGAACATTTTCACCTTTGACTGCTGCTGCAACTGCAAAGCCTAAACGAGCGATGTCATTTGGAGAAGCAACCACTTCACCTGTCGCTACATCAGCTAAACGTGTTTGTGTCGCTGCCAAGATATAAATCGGAGATTTTTCATCTTGACCAATACGCGCAACAGGCTCAGCTAACCAGTCTGGTGTACGACGATCTGCTGCCATTTGTTTCGCTTTGTTTTTCGCCGCTTGACGAACAGACAGTGCCATACGCGGTGCAGTTTGAGTTAAATCTTCACCCAAAATGAGTACCGCATCATAACTTTCAACTTCACGTAAAGTTGGGTTATAGATACCTTCGGTTTGCATGATTGATGCAGCAAGTTCAACCAATGACTGCTCTTTTTGCGTCATCCCTGTTGAATAATTGTCTGAACCCACCAATTCACGTAGCGCATAGTTAGATTCAAGGCTGGCACGTGGAGAACCGATACCCAAGACTTTTTTGCCTTGTAATTTAGCAATCACAGCATCAAGTGCCTGATCAACTGAAACAGTTGTCACTTCAGCTTGATTACGCAATTGTGGCTGACGTGGGCGATCTGCACGGTTGACATAACCTGTACCGAAACGACCTTTGTCACACAAAAAGTATTGGTTCACGTCACCGTTGAAACGGTTTTCTACACGACGCAATTCACCATAACGCTCGCCTGGAGAAATGTTACAGCCAGAAGAACAACCTTGGCATACGCTTGGCGCATACTGCATGTCCCACTTACGGTTATAACGTTCTGAGTGAGTTTTATCGGTAAATACACCTGTTGGACACACTTCAGTCAAGTTACCAGAGAACTCAGACTCTAAAGTACCTGATTCTGGGCGACCGAAGTACACACGTGATGCATTGGCATATACGCCAAAGTCCGTACCACCTGCGTAGTCTTTATAGTAACGAACACAACGATAACACGCGATACAACGGTTCATTTCATGTGCAATAAATGAACCCAATTCTTGGTTGTGGTGTGTACGTTTGGTGAAACGGTAACGACGACGGTCATGACCTGTCATCACAGTCATATCTTGTAAATGACAGTGACCACCTTCTTCACAGACTGGACAGTCATGTGGGTGGTTTGTCATCAAGAATTCAACCACAGACTCACGGAAACTTACCGCTTCTTTGTCTTCGATTGAAATATAGGTATTGTCGGAAGCAGGCGTCATACAAGACATCACAAGACGTCCGCGTGTATCCTCAGGATTTGCATACTGAGTGACAGCACATTGACGGCAAGAACCAACAGAACCTAAGGATGGGTGCCAGCAAAAATATGGGATATCAATCCCCAGAGACAAACATGCTTGCAGCAAGTTCTCTGACCCATTAACTTCGTACTGTTTTCCATCGACATGAATTGTAGCCATAGTCGAATTCCTTAAGCTTGTGCTACGTTGCTAGTTTGAGCTACAGGACGATCTGTCACTTTTGCTTCAAACTCGCTACGGAAATGTTTGAGTGCGCCCATTAATGGCTCCATCGCACCAGGTGCGTGAGCACAGAAAGTTTTGCCAATCCACAACTTACGGGTCAGTTCCTGAAGATGTTGGATGTCCTCCATCTTCCCTTCACCGTTTTCAAGTGCTTTAAGCGCTTTCACTGCCCAAGGCAAGCCATCACGGCAAGGTGTACACCAGCCACATGATTCACGTGCAAAGAACTCTTCTAGGTTACGTGTTGCTGAAACCATACACTGCGTTTCATCTACGACCATGAGCAAACAAGTTCCTAAACGTGAACCTGCTTTCATGATGCTTTCAGCATCCATTGGAAGATCAATGTGTTCAGCAGCCAAGAAGTCTGTAGACGCACCGCCTGGCAACCACGCTTTGAGTTTAAGACCATCACGCATACCACCAGCATGATCTTCGATCACTTCTCGTGCGGTTGTACCAAATGGCAACTCCCAAAGACCAGGGAACTTGACTTTACCCGATGCACCGTAGATTTTCGTACCAGGATCTTTCGATTTACCTGCTGACAAACCGATATACCATTCTGGACCACGCAGCATAATTGCTGGCAAGTTATTGTAGGTCTCAACGTTGTTGACAATCGTTGGACGACCCCAAGCCCCTGCAACTTGTGGGAATGGTGGTTTGGTACGTGGGTTAGCACGGCGACCTTCTAAAGAGTTAATCAATGCAGTTTCTTCACCACAGATATAACGCCCTGCACCTGTGTGCACATACAGCTCGAAATTCCAACCTGTATCTAGAATGTTGTCACCCAAATAACCTTTAGCACGAACTTGTTCTAAGGCTTCGTTCAGGTACTGTGCAGCTTCGATGTATTCGCCACGAATAAAGATATAACCTTGAGTCGCTTCTAAGGTATATGCTGCAATCAGCATGCCTTCGATCAACTGATGAGGAAGTCTTTCCATCAACAGGCGGTCTTTAAACGTACCAGGTTCCATCTCATCGGCATTACAGATCAGGTAACGAGGACCACCATCATTTGGTGCCATCAATGACCATTTAATCCCTGCTGGGAAACCTGCACCACCACGCCCTTTTACGGTTGCTGCTTTAATGACTTCCAGCACATCTTTCGGTGGCATGGTAATCGCTTTTTTAAAGCCCGCATAACCTTCTAGCGCTTCGTAATCATCCGCATTACGCACATGTTCTTGTTTGCTTAAGCGCCAAGTCAGTGGATGCGTTTCTGGGTTACCGTCGCCATAAATTGGTTTTGGTTCAGTATTCATACATACTTCTCCAATAACTGTTTGATTGAAGTCACTTCAACCAATCCATGAGTATCTTCATCAATCATCAAGGTTGGACCTTTATCGCAGTTGCCCAAACAGCAAATCGGCAATAAAGTAAAACGGTTATCTGCCGTCGTTTGTCCAAACTGAATACCTAATTCGCGCTGAAATGCTTCAGCCAAGGTTTCAGCGCCCATCAAGAAACACGCGATTGAATCACAGAGTAAAATGACGTGGCGACCTACAGGTTGGCGATAGATACGGTTATAGAATGTTGCTACACCTTCTAAATCGGCAACACTGATCGTGAGGAGCTGCGCAATTGCATTTAATTGTGCATCATCTACCCAGCCATTACGGCGTTGTACACACTTCAAGGCATCAAGTGATGCTGCACGTGGGTATGGATAGTGGTCAATGTGATGTTCAATTTCATGGATTTCGTCCGCAGTCAAAATCCCTTCAACATTCACACGTGGCTTTTTATCAGTCAAAATCATCATAATGCGTTACCCCTTAGCGATCCACATCAGCCATAACCACATCAATGGTTGCCAAGTAAATGATCAAGTCAGACACCAAACTGCCATTAATCACCGAAGGAATTTGCTGTAGGTGAGTAAATGTTGGTGTACGAATACGCGTACGATAACTCATGGTTGCTTTGTCAGAGGTTAAGTAATAGTTACTTGCACCTTTCACCACTTCTGCCATTACAGATGCCTCACCAGCTGGCATCACAGGACCCCAAGAAACGCTCAAGAAGTGCGTAATCAAGGTTTCAATATCTTGTAATGTTTTGTCTTTCGGTGGTGGAACAGCCAGTGGATGATCCGCTTTGTATGGACCAGATGGCATGTTGTCTAAACATTGCTTCACGATTTTCAATGATTCACGAATTTCATGGAAGTGAACCATCACACGTGCATAAGCATCGCCTTCGTACTCAACAGGCACTTCAAAGTCGTAATTTTCATAGCCGCTATATGGACGGTATTTACGAACGTCAAAGTCAATCCCTGTTGCACGCAGACCTGTACCTGTCACACCCCAAGCCAATGCAGATTTCGCATCGTACTGAGCAACATTACGGGTACGACCAATAAACACAGAGTTCTTTAACGCTGCTTTATGGTATTCATCCAAACGCTTAGGCATCCAGTCCAGAATTTCACGAATCAGATGTTGCCAGTTGTTTGGAAGGTCATGCGCAGTACCGCCGATACGGAACCAAGCCGGGTGCATACGGAAACCAGTAATGGCTTCAATCGCATCATAAATTTTTTGACGGTCAGCAAACATATAGAATACTGGTGTCATACCACCGGTATCCTGAATCGCTGTACCGATGTAGAGCAAGTGGTTATTGATACGGAATAATTCCGACATCATGACACGGATACACTGTGCACGATCAGGAACTTTAATTCCTGCAAGCTGTTCCACACCCATGACATAAGGCATGTTTTGCGCACAACCACCCAAGTAGTCTACACGGTCAGTGTAAGGAATAAATGAGTGCCATGTTTGACGTTCAGCCATCTTTTCCACACCGCGGTGGTGATAACCAATATCAGGAACACAGTCTTTCACTTCTTCGCCATCGAGCTGCAAGATCACACGGAATGCACCATGCGCAGATGGATGGTTAGGACCCAAGTTCAAGAACATGAAGTCCTCGTCCTTGTTACCACGTTTCAGTCCCCAATCTTCAGGAACAAAACGCAAGTGTTCTTGTTCGAAATCTTGTTTCGCCTTGTTTTGCATATAAGGCGTATATTCCGTTGCACGTGCAGAATATTCTTTACGTAGCGGATGCCCTTCCCAATAGGTTGGCAACAAGATACGACGCAACATTGGATGACCGTCAAACTTGACACCGAACATGTCATAAACTTCACGTTCGTACCAGTTAGCATTTGGCCAAATGTTGGTTGCGGTTGGAATATTCAGATCACTCTCGTTTAAAGCGACTTTTACACGAATATCGGCATTACGCTCTAGCGATAGCAAATGATAGAACACTGTGAAATCTGATGCTGGCAACCCTTCACGATGTTGACGCAAACGCTCATCAACAGCAGAGAGGTCAAAAAGCATCACGTATGGGCGTGATACGGTACGCAAGAACATTAAGACTTCTTGCACACGTGCACGCTCAACCCAAACCGTTGGAAAATCTTCACAAGTCGGTTGCACGTAGAAGTTTTCACCGAATTTGGTTTTCAGCTCTTCTACAATTGCAAATGCTGGGCGCGAATCAATTTGAGTCGATTCTTCTGGCATAGCAATTTCAGTTTCAGCCATTGGCTTGGCTTCCTTTTTAATACAAATTCTTTTTAACCCTAACGACAAATCACCCATAAGCGGGTGATGAACAGTCCATCGTTAAAATTATTTAATCTCATCCATAGAGCGTAAGTTTTTCACTGCAATACGTTCTGCGTTTTTGCGATCACGTTCTGGCATCATCTTTGGCTTATATACAGGCTTAAGATCATCACCAATCACCGCAGATAACGGACGGCGCTCTAGCTGAATTTGGTCTTGCAACAGCATTAATGCTTGGATTAATGCCTCTGGACGTGGTGGGCAACCTGGAATATAAACATCTACGGGAATGATTTTATCGACACCTTGTACAACCGAATAAATATCGTACATACCGCCAGAGTTGGCGCAGGCACCCATAGAAATTACCCATTTAGGTTCAAGCATTTGTTCATACAAACGTTGAATAACAGGCGCCATTTTCACAAAGCAAGTCCCAGCCACAATCATCAAGTCAGCCTGACGTGGTGAAGCACGAATAACTTCGGCACCGAAACGTGACAAGTCATGCACACCTGTCAAGGTGGTCGCATACTCAACGTAGCAGCAAGACGTACCAAAGTTAAATGGCCAAACAGAGTTTTTACGCCCCCAGTTGACCACATTATGCATTACGTCTTCCAAACGCGTCATAAATACGTTTTTATTGACTTCTTCCTGAAGAGGATCTGTGACAATTTGACGCTCTTGAAGGGGGTATTGGTCAGCCTGTGGATTGGCACGGGTTAAGGTATATTTCATCCCGTATTACTCCTTGTCAGAAGTTGCTGTGGTCTTTTTGACTCGAGATTGAGCCGGAACATGACCCGTAGGGTCTTTAACCAACTCATCAATTGAATTAAAGCGTGTGATCTCTGCGATATCCATATTTGGAGAGCCAATTTTTGGTAATATGCCTGCCGCTTTACGACGGTCAAATGGCGACCAGTTCAACGCACCTACAGAAAGCGCATAAACAAGACCAATCAACAAATCGATAATAAAGATGGTTGCAGTTGAAAAACCCAACCAGCCTACTTCACGCACAGCACCAGACCATGCATAAAGATAAAGTGCTTCGATATCAAAAATGACAAAGAAGATAGCGACAAGATAAAATTTTGCAGACAGGCGAATGCGGGCACCACCAGCACCAACAATACCTGACTCAAACTGCTCTTGTTTTGAACGACCCCATGACTTACCTCCTAGGAGTAACGGAACTGTAAGCATAAAGACGCAAAGGAATGTAACGCCGATCACGAAGGCAATCGTTGCCCAATCGTATGGAGTAATGGCACTCATGCGGGGATAACTCCTGGCAGGCCTAATTTTAACAAAAAGGATGTATGTATTGGCCTAAAAATACACCAAACACAAAATTAAACACTTCAATTGTACCTGATTTATGATTTACGTTGCTAGGCTAATCTCTCTTGTTATCTCTAGCCTTTGGCATAATACTCTGTGTGGTTTTTACGCAAAAAGACGACTAAAACTGTGGTAATCCATACTTATCGATTAATACTATTATCTTTTTAAAAAGTCACTTTTTTTTCAATTATTGTATTTTTCATGCCATTTTTTGCAAAAAATTGGCTTTTTTCTCTAGCAAAATACTCCAAAAATTTTACTAAATTTTATAGAAAACAAGAATAATTATCTATTATAAAGTCATGATCTACGCTTTAATTTATTACAACCTTACAACAAATTCTTTAAATGATTTTTTACACACTCTCCTTGAAGAAAGTCATCATTTAACAGTTTTTTGATCTTAACGCACCACGCAACATTTATAAAAAATTTATGATGACGCAACATTCTAAAAATAGACTCTAGACATCTTCTACAAAAATTGTATGAGAAAGCTTACGCTTACAACACAAATTTGGAAAACTATGCTATATAAATAAAAAACACATAGAAATATCAATTAAATCAAATATAAGGATTCAACAATGAGCTTAGACATCTCACATAAACCAAACTACTTCATGTTTGCACAATTATTGGTGCGCTTTATTGAAAGTCACCTGCCTGTTCATCCAAACACCCAGCTCAAAATTCCTTTTGATCAATTGCAGCACCTGTTTCAGAATGATCTTGCTGCAACGAGTATCAATTTGGAAGGTATACTCAATATCACCAATGAATATAAGGTTGAAACATTATCCGGCGATCAAAAACTTATTGAGTTTTATCAGATTGATCACGAACAATTAAACTTGACCCTTGACCTGAATGCTCAGGCAATTTCTGAGCTGCTGCAAGGCAAACCGTTAATTATTCCTGATGCAACACTACAAGAATAAAATCACCAATAAAAAAACCACCATAAATGGTGGTTTTTTTATTTAAGCAACAATTAGCTTATTTTGCTTCATAAATACTGATTTCAACACGGCGGTTTTGTTCACGACCACTCGCTGTACTATTTGATGCGATCGGGTTAGATGCACCATGCCCTTCAGAATTTACACGGCTTGATGGAACACCCTGATTAATCAAATACTGAGCGACAGCATTCGCGCGGTTTTTAGACAACGGAATATTAATTGAATCATTACCTGTGTTGTCAGTATAACCAGTGACTAAAATCGCACTCTTGTTATCTTCAGTCAAAGTTTGTGAAACTTTATTTAGAGTTGAATAGAAGTTTGGTTTGATATTATAAGAATTGGTATCAAAAGTGATGTTACCTGGCATCACCAAACCAACCGAACCATCTGGATTACGGTTTACTTCAACCCCTGTACCTGCCATTTGCTGGCGAAGTTTTTGCTCTTTTTTATCAAGATACAAACCACCTGCAGCACCAATAATGGCACCAATCGCAGCAGCACGGTTATTTTGTGCACTTGAATTCGCCCCAGCTCGTGATAAGCCATAACCTGCAAGTGCACCTAAACCTGCACCAATCGCAGTTTTGTCATAATCTCGGATACCACCAGTACCAGAAGCACCAGTATTCATACTTTGACAACCTGAAAGTGCCAAAGCCCCGATGACTGTAGAAATAACCAATGCACGCATCGCATGCCTCCTTGTTGTGTTTATTTACATGTAAAAAATTATGAAAGAATATACTTTCGTAAAATACTAATTTTTTGTTAAAAAACGAGGGTTTTTTAACAAAACAACAGTATTCAAACCAGTTTACGCATAAGCTCTCCTTATTTTCTACAGAGTAGATACAATTTGAAAGATTTATTTTGACTCTCTTCAGGTCGATCGTTATCTTTACTATGCGAGATTTAGGCTAGGAATTTTTATGACATCTCATCGAGCCAAACAAAGTTTATTCAAAAAGATTACACGTGGCATGACTGTCGGCTCTGTGATTACAGGCAGCACATTTTTACATGGCCCTCCTGTTTTAGCCTTGGGGCTCACCAAACTTTTTAAACAATCACGCAAGGTGGATGAGACCAATATTCAGATTACCAATAGCTGGTTAAGTGTAAACAACTGGCTGATTGATCATGTTTTGCCAAACACCCAATGGGATATTCATATCGATGAGGATCTTGACCTGAACTTGCAAGGGCGTTATCTCATGCTCTGTAATCATCAAAGCTGGGTCGATACCACGGTTAATCAATATTTTGGTTTAACCCGTATGCCATTAACGCGTTTTTTTACCAAATGGGAACTCATCTTTATTCCTTTTGTGGGGCAGGCATTTAAAATTTTGGGTTTTCCTATGATGAAGCGTCATAGCAAATCTGAGATCGCTAAAAACCCGGCTCTAAAACATCGTGATATTTTAGAAGCGCGCAAATCTTGTGAACAACTGCTCAGTCAACCGTTTACTTTACTGAATTATGTCGAAGGTACCCGTTTTACGCCTGAAAAACATGCTCAGCAAAAATCCCCTTATCAACATTTACTCAAACCTAAAGCGGGTGGTCTAGCATTAGCACTGAATATTTTGGGAAATCAGGTTGATGCCCTGGTGGATATGACGATTGTCTATCCTGATGGTATTCCAGATTATAGTGAGTTCTGGCTGGGTGAAGTGCCTCGTATTGCCATACATTTGCGTAAAATTGACATTCCAGCATGGATTTTAGCTGGCAGCTATGAAGATGATCGCGAATTTAGGTCCAAATTCCACCAGTGGCTAGCACAAATCTGGAAAGAAAAAGATCAGTTAATCAGTGACATTAAAGCCAAGTATTCCGCTTAAATAAAGACAATGCATCATGCAAAATTCAAAACAAGTTCCGAGTTTCCAAGCGATTAGCCACAACTCTTTGCAGTGGAAAATCTATTTGGGTTATGACATTTTCATGATGTTCATTATCGTCTTTAATTTATTTTGCCTTGGCACAAATGCAATCCTGATGAGTAACTTTGCGAGTTGGTTCACTGAACACTTGCATATTACTCATCTCCTGAATTTTTATAAAAGTGCATTACATCCTTGGGTCAATAAAACAGAAGGCTGGTTTATTTGCTTTCTTGTGTTTGAATTCACAATACGCTGGGTTCTGGCAATTACGCAACGTCATCATCAACGCTGGTTTTTCTTTCCATTTATTCATTGGTATGAAGTTCTTGCCATTATTCCCATGTTACGCTTTTTGCGTTTGTTTCGCGTGGGGATTATTGCCTATCGTTTGCATGAATTGGGCTATGAAGTTATTCCTGAAGCATGGCTTAAGACTGCAAAATTTTATTATCAAGTGGTTATGGAAGAATTGTCGGATCGGGTTGTGATTACGGTGATTGACGGTATTCGTTATGAACTTGACACCAGTTCTACGCACAAGAAAATTATTCATGAGCTGGTGAACAGTCACCGCGAAATGTTTGCAAAAACGGTGGCTGATCTGCTGCAAGAAAATATTGCAACAGAACTGCAACGCCAACAACAAGATTTAGCGCAGCATGTTGGGAAAGTTGTTGAAAAAGCGGTGATAGATACACCAGAACTGCACCAGTTATTACGTTTATTTCCAATTATTGGCAGTCGTTTAGAAGAACAGATTCAAAGTATAGGCAAACGTCTAGGTGAAAATATTACTCAAGGGCTTATTGAACCTTGGGCACAACCTCAAAGCCCTGCATCCAATACTCCATATCAGCAGATCGCAGACAAAATTAGTGAGATTGATCTGAATAACGCACAACTTGAGCAATTGGTTGAATCTGCTGTTTATGAAAGTTTGGCTGCAATTCGCAAACAGGTCAAAATCAAGCAATGGCAAAATATCTTGATCGCTGCCGATCAAAATAAATAACAAATATGAACATGCCTGATTTTTCCCGACAAATATTCATGATTTTTTGTTGCTGGTGCTAGAGAATTACAGCAAATTGATCTAGGATTTGAGCTATTTACAACATACTTTGACTTATTACTTATTTGGTCAAAAGCCTCTAAGGAAATATCATGGCTGATATACGCATTACCGGAAGAATGGTTAATTTTACCCGATTAACCTTCGATACAAATGATCATGATGCTATTCGCCAACAACTTACCCAAATGCTCGAAGACACTGGTTCTCACGGCGCAGCGGTCATTTTAGACAGTACAGTCGAACAAGAGCTAATCGAATTAATTCAAATACTGATTAGCCTCGATTTACAACCAATGGCCGTTATTGATGGGTTACTTGGTGATGAAGCGCGTAGTATCCAGTTCCCTGTTCTTCCTGCAGATCGTCCTTTACAAAGAATCAAGCCAACGCACGAACAAGTGATTGAACAAAAGGATGATAAAGATCAAAATAGCGACAACAGTAAACAAAAATCAAACGCTGTAAATCATGTGACTTCATATCATAATGAAATGTTGCGTACGGGTCAGTGCTTAATCCAAGAGCATGGCGATGTGATCTTAAATGCCAGTATGAATAGTGGTTCAGAAGTGATTGCTTCGGGCAATATTTATATTTATGGTACAACACAAGGGCGCGTCATTGCCGGTGCCAGCGGTGATTCAACAGCACGTATTTTTTGTCAGTGCTTAAATGCCGAATTGGTCTCGATTGCGGGGACTTATTGTGTCGCAGACGACATTCCCGCGCATGTTGCGAAAAAAGCGGTACACATTTATTTAAATGATGAGCATGAACTTGAGTTCGAAGCATTAGAAATCTAAGGTATGATTCATCTTATTGCTTAACCATTGAACATTTTATTTTAATTGCAAATGACCATAACAGGAGTGGATTCGGTGGCCAAAATTGTTGTCGTAACATCAGGCAAAGGTGGTGTAGGTAAAACTACAACAAGCGCATCATTTGCAACAGGCTTAGCCTTACGTGGTCACAAAACTGTAGTCATCGATTTTGATGTCGGTTTACGTAACTTAGACCTCATTATGGGCTGTGAACGCCGTGTTGTTTATGACTTTGTTAATGTCATCAATCATGAAGCTCGTCTACAACAAGCATTAATTCGCGATAAAGACATTGAAAACCTTTATATTTTACCTGCATCACAGACCCGTGACAAAGATGCTCTTACCGATGATGGTGTTGAGCGTGTAATGAATGAGCTTGCTCAGGAATTTGACTATATTGTCTGTGACTCCCCTGCAGGTATTGAACGTGGTGCGATTTTGGCAATGTATCATGCCGATGAAGCCATTATTGTGACTAACCCAGAAATTTCCTCAGTACGAGATTCTGACCGTATTATTGGCATGCTCGATAGCAAAACTAAAAAAGTTGAGCACAATGAAGGTCGTATCCGTAAACATTTATGTATTACCCGCTTTAACCCTGAACGTGCCGATCGTCAGGAAATGCTGACAATTGATGATATTTCTAAAGATATTTTGCGTATTCCAACGCTGGGGGTAATTCCTGAATGCCCAAGCGTATTGCAAGCGTCCAACGAAGGTAAACCTGTCATTTTGTATACAGAATCGTATGCTGGGCAAGCTTATGATGATTTAGTTGCCCGCTTTCTTGGAGAAGATCGTCCGTATCGTCATATTACGGTAAAACCTAAAGGCTGGCTGGCACGTTTGTTTGGAGCATAATCATGGCAGGATTTTGGAGCAAGTTATTTGGTAGTGACGATAAAACCCCAAGCGCACAGATGGCAAAAGACCGTTTAAAGGTTATTGTTGCTTCTGAGCAAGGCTTAGGTCGTCGCTTGAGTCAAGACAAAATTGATCAGATGAAAAAAGAGATTATGCAAGTGGTTAGCCGCTATGTTCGGGGTGTCGATGAACAGCATATCCAGATGCAAGTACGTTCAGAAGCCAATATTGAAATGCTTGAGATGAATATCAATTTACCTGAAGATCATTAATTTCAATTCTGATTAGCTAAATATAATAATTCAAGGCAAAATATGGGGCTGGATAAGCAAACGAACGCTTTATCCAGTCGCAAAATATTTTGCCTTTTATTTTCAATGTCGAGGAGTGAGCTATGGCATTATCACAGCCAGCAACTTTCAATGAAGAATGGTCAGATGAGCGTGTGTTTGCCTACTTGAATCATTTGCCTCCTGAAGGAAGCAGCGCGGACTTTCATGTACTTTATAATGCCTATAAACACATGCGTCCACATGATTTCGAGCGCCTACTGACTCAATTTACTGCTGATGGCCGCGATATCAATGCAACCAATCCTCAAGGTCAGCGTATTCACGATGTGATTGCACAGTTCCCTCGCCATTCGACTGAGTTTCTTAACGTTCTGGCAAAATTTGCCTAATTATAGCCTGTTAAGCACTATCGATATTTAGCCTGCTCTGTGCAGGCTATTTTATTGCACGAGGTAAAACCAGTACGGTGCTTGCCTCACCATGCTGCAGTAATTGCAGCCATGTCCCTTGTGGTTTTTCAATACACTCAAAGATTTTAGGCTCTGTCTGAGTAATCTTATAGCTTTGCTGCAATCGATAATATAACAGTATTCCCTGCTTTCCCTGCTGAGTCGTCACTAGATGATAAGCTTCTACAGCCTGAGTATTAAGATAACCCTCTGCCAACCTTTGACAGGTCGCAAAATTTTCCTGCTTAAATTGAGTACAGCCAAACAGGCTTAGGCATATCAAGATAGTGATTAGATTTTTCATAAATTCTCCCCCATAGCCAATCAAATATTGGTCAATCATAGGAAGATTCTGTTAAGGTATACAGATACACTTTTTTCTAAAAAAGCAGTACAGATATGCAATTTCGTTATCAGGATATTGCCAGTCAGCTTCGACATAAAATTCTGGCGGGTGAACTTAGCCCACATTGCAAGCTGCCCTCGCTACGCAACTTTGCCAAGCAACAAAATATCAGCATGACAACTGCTCAAGCGTGTTATGAACTACTAGAAGCGCAGGGACATATCTATGTCAAACCCAAGTCTGGTTTTTTTGTACAAGCACCTAAAATAACTCTAAGTTCGCAGCAGCACGACTATATTGATTTCCCTTCAGTCAGCCGAGAAGTTTCTAGTTTTGACCTGCATAACCAGATTCAAGAAGCCTCCAGTCAGGCACAAATGATTCACCTTGGCGCAATTCAACTGGGTAGCCCACTTATTCCAATTGAAGGCTTACGGCGTTCGATTCAAAGAAGTCTTAAGCATAGCCACCCTGAAGATTTTTTATATTGTGATCGGCAAGGACACCCTCGTTTACGTAAGGCATTGCTGCAACACTGGGCGGAAGATGCTATTCATGTCGCTTACGATGATATTTTTATCACCAATGGCTGTATGGCTGCGCTTATGCTCGTGATTCAATCTCTTACTGAGATTGGTGACAGTATTATCTTGCCAACGCCAACATTTAATGGGCAATTACTGTTACTTGCGAGCTTAAACCGCAAAGTCATCGAAATTCCATCTCATACTCAAGGTATTGATTTACAACGCCTCGAACAGGTTTTACAAACGGGTCAAGCCAAAGCCTGCCTATTGACTGCCAATTATCAGAATCCTCTAGGTTACTGCCTGACACATCAGGAAAAAGCACAGATTGCAGCACTGGCTGCCAAATATCAGTGTTTCATCATCGAAGATGATATTTATGGCGAATGTGGGTATGACTTGCAGCGCCCGTTACCGATCAAGCACTGGGATCAGGCAGGTTATGTCATTTGGGTAGGCTCAGTGTCGAAAAGTTTATCCAGTGCATATCGGATTGGCTGGCTATGTCTGCCTAAAACCTTGCAAGATTTAAAGCCCAAGTTACTAGCGCATAATATTATTGTGAATACACCACTACAACTTGGCTTAGCTGACTTTATTTTTAGTGGCGGTTATCGTCGGCATCTCAATCAGTTACGCCCCTGCCTATGGGAACAGGTACAGCAGTATCTACAGTATTTACAACAGCTTTTTACTCCGCAGATGTTATCGCTAAATATGCCTCAAGGCGGTTATGCATTATGGATGAAACTGCCGCAGCATTTAAGCGCTTTTGCACTCTATCAATTTGCATTAAGTCAAAGTATTAGTATTGTCCCTGGTGGTATTTTTGGGGAAGACAATAAATATCATGACTATATTCGGATTAATGCAGGTCATCCTTTGACAGCGCCTATTCAGGCAGCTTTGCAACAGCTTGCGACATGGGTCAGGCAGCAAGCTGAGAATGGATAAGGATTATTTATTGGTGATTAAGAATGCACCAAATAACGTAAAAATACCACCCGAGATGCCATCAATCCATTTTACCGAACGCTGGTAAAATGCCTTACAAGCTGGTAATGAAAATACAAAGGTGACGAACAGGAACCAAATCGCCGTTTCTGCACTAATCACCAAAAACAGGACAGCATGTAAATGCTCTAGCGCAGGATTGGTCAAAAATAATGAAAAGACACTGCCAAAATAAATCACTGCTTTCGGGTTCGACAAATTGGTGAGCATACCTTTCATAAAGCAGCTAAACATACTTTTAGATACTTGCACGCTTGGAGAAATAGTCGTTGCCTGTTGTTTGGAAAATGCTGAACGCAACATTTGCACGCCTAACCAACATAAATATAACCCGCCACAAACCAGCAAAACATGCTTCAGCCATGCCATTTTTTCAAACAGTATGTTTAAACCCAATAACGCCAGCAGCGACCAGAACATAACACCAACCGTAATACCACCAACCACAGCCACTGCTTCTTTATGAGAACGGCTGATTGCTGTTTGTGATACTAAAAAGAAATCTGGCCCAGGTGTAATCAACGCACAGAAGTGAATAAATATCAGCATTGCAAAGGCAGCAAACATGCAGATCTCCAATTAACTGAATAAGCAAAACATGTAATATTACACTGCATTGTGTCATATTTAAATGCAGTGTATGCCAATGCCATTGATGCTACACTGGTTATCGTGTTTTGCGACAACAAACAAAAATAGAGTTTAGAGAAATATGAGTTCACCCCATCAACTACAACCAAGCGAAGACGTCTCCACGGCTGAGCAGGAATTAATTAAAGATTTACCTGTTTTTTCTAAAACAGTTTTGGACTATCAGGGGAAAGTAACTTCGGAAGATTCAAGTTCAGCGGAGTTACCAACAAGTTACCCATATCGGACTCGACTCTCTCGTAAAGCCTATGAAGCAGAGAAAAAATTGCTACAGATTGAACTACTCAAAGTTCAGTCTTGGGTCAAAGATACAGGGCAACGTATTGTTTGTTTGTTTGAAGGTCGGGATGCCGCAGGCAAAGGCGGCACGATCAAGCGTTTCATGGAACATTTAAATCCACGTGGAGCACGCGTGGTTGCCCTAGAGAAACCAACTCCAACCGAAAGTGGTCAATGGTATTTCCAGCGCTATATCGAGCATTTTCCGAGTAAAGGTGAAATGGTGTTTTTTGACCGCTCTTGGTACAATCGTGCAGGTGTGGAACGAGTCATGGGATTTTGTGAGCCACAAGAGTATTTGCAATTCATGCGCCAAACGCCTGAACTTGAGCGTATGCTCGTTAACAGTGGCATTCACCTGTTTAAATTCTGGTTTTCTGTCAGTCGTGAAGAACAGTTACGTCGCTTTATTTCACGCCGCGATGATCCACTGAAACACTGGAAACTCTCTCCAATCGACATCCAGTCTTTAGATCGTTGGGATGATTATACCCAAGCCAAAAACCATATGTTTTTTCACACACATACAGGTGATGCGCCTTGGACAATCATCAAATCTGATGATAAAAAACGCGCACGTTTGAATTGTATTCGTTACTTTTTATCCAAACTGGATTATCCAGATAAAAATCAGAAACTAACCCGCAAAGTAGATGAACAAATTGTGCTTGTTCCAAATCCTCAATTTCAAGAGCACATTTTAAGTACTGCCGATGAGTAATAAAAAAAACCTAACCATGACGGTTAGGTTTTTTTGAATCTAAACGAGAATATCTCGTTTACCATTTGCCCCCATTGAGCTGACGATCCCATTTTCTTCCATAGTATCAATCAGTCTCGCTGCGCGATTATACCCCAAGCTAAATTTACGCTGTAAAGATGAAGTCGATGCCTTACGCGTTTCCAATACAAACGCTACTGCCTGATCATACAGTACATCACGGTCAGGACTCGCATCGCCTTCTTCAAAACCACGACTCGTTGATTCTTCATCGTATGGCGTCAAGATTTCATCAACATAATTTGGTGAAGCACGCTCACGCCATGCGTCACAAATACGGTTGACTTCATCATCACTAATAAATGCGCCATGTACACGTTCAGGTTCAATTTTACCTGGGCCAAGAAACAGCATATCACCGTGACCCAGCAAGTCTTCTGCACCACCTGCATCTAAAATGGTACGTGAGTCAATTTTAGAGTTCACGCGTAATGCAACACGGGTTGGGATGTTCGCCTTAATCAGACCTGTAATGACATCTACAGATGGACGCTGTGTTGCAAGTAGTAAGTGAATACCCGCAGCACGTGATTTTTGCGCCAGACGAGTAATCATTTCTTCCGCTTTTTTACCCACTTGCATAATCATATCGGCAAATTCATCTGCCACAATCACAATCATCGGTAAAGGCTGCAAGCGCGGTGCACGCTCTTGTGTTGCTGAATCGCTTGGCTTCCAAGTTGGATCAATCAGGTCTTCCCCGCGCTCCAAAGCTTCTTCAACCTTACGGTTATAATCGGTAATTTTACGAATTTTGAGGAATGACATCAGTTTATAACGACGTTCCATTTCGTTGACACACCAATTCAAGGCACTGACCGCATCTTTCATATCGGTCACTACAGGCGTCAATAAATGCGGAATATCATTATAATTGGCCAGTTCTAATTGTTTCGGGTCGATCAATATAAAGCGTAACTGCTCAGGTTTATATTTCAGTAGCATCGACAAAATCATCGAATTGACCGCGACTGATTTACCTGAACCTGTTGTACCTGCAACCAACATATGCGGTGCTTTGGCAAGGTCGGTCAAAACAGGATTCCCTGAAATATCTTTACCCATTGCCATACTAATCAAGTTATTTGGATCACGATAAGCAGGTGTTTCCAAAAGCTCAATTAAACGCACCATTTCTCGTGCGCTATTTGGAACCTCGATCCCAATATACGGTTTACCTGGAATCACCTCAACCACACGAACCGAAGCCATTGACATAGAACGTGCCAAATCCCGTGAAATGTTGGTGACTTTAGAGGCTTTGACACCAGGTGCCAAATCTAGCTCGAATCGGGTGACTACAGGACCTGGCTGTGCTTCAATCACTTTTGCCTTGACATTAAACTCTTGTAATTTAATTTCCAAAAGTTCGGACAAACGTTCCAGTTGCTCAGCTGTAAAATTAATTTTTTTATTTGGATCAACCCGATCAAGTAAGTCTTCACTTGGTAAAGGCGATAAATCACGGCGCTTTTGAGCCACTTGCATGGCGCGCGATAATGGGCGACCTGCCGCATCAGTTAGAGGTGCATCAAAATCAAAATCGTCTTCTGGCTGAGGTTTGCCTGCTGTTTCATGCCATGCCTCAATAAACTCTTCCTTTGATAAACTAGGCTGTGTTTCAAGTGTGGTTTTAATTTCAGCTTTTACAAATGCTGATGACTGTGCATAGCTTTCTGCCCGACGTGGCGGTTGTACAGATGGTATATCTGTATCCATTGCTAAAAGCTTTTCAATATCGGCAATCTCATCATGCTTAAGTAAATGCTGTACTGTGGTATCAACTGATGCAGGCGTTTCTACCACATCATTGGTTAGACTGGTTTTAACAAGCTCATCAAATGCCAGATCATCTTTCCAATCCATTTTTTCATGCAAGTCAACTGGCACATTCGAGTGCGTAACCTGCTGCTGAACGTATTGCTGTGTATCGTGAGTTTCTTCGGCAGCTTGCAGTAATGCATCTATTTCTTGCTGTTGTTCATCATTCTTATCTAGTTCCAGAGCGCGCCAAACCTCACCTGTTGGCACAATACGATCTTGCTGTTTGGTCAACTGATGCGCCTTTTGCAATGTTTTTTCAAACTCAACATCATTCAGTACAGGACTATTTGCTGCTTTTTCTGCCTGTTGGTCTTTACCTGCCAAATCATCTAACAAACGCTCTGCAACAGGATCTGCTGTCAGATGCTGTGCTGTCATGATCGGCTGTGCTTCTATTTTTTGTTCTGCCGAAGGTGCTTGTGCAACCGTAGTTTTTTTAATTGTTGGCTGTGGCGGGTTAGTGGTTAAATCATAATCTGCTTCACTTTCAGGCACATTACGATAAAACAAATCTTCCAAATATTTTGGTGTTGCTTTTAATGTCGCCCATGTTCGATTCCAGCGCACACCAAAAGCAAACGTAAACAGCATACTCCATAAAATGATCAGGAAAGCACTTGCACCATAAAGGGTTAGCAATTGTGATAGGCTAGATCCCAGTTCGTAGCCAATAATTCCACCCGAAGCATTATCCAGTGCATCACTTGGTACTTGCCAAAACATATACAGTAAACTGGCTGTAGTCAGCATGAGGAAAAACTGGGCTGCATAACGAAAAGGACGATCTAGAAAGCTATATGGCCACCATACTTGTATAGCTTCCATAAACAGGAAGACAGGCAACAATAAACTTGCCCAGCCTAAAAAACCAAAGAGCAAATCAGCAATCCACGCCCCTGCTACCCCACTGGCATTTGATACTTGTTGGGTGTCGCTTGAGATATGCATCCAGCCTGGATCAAATGGTGTGTATGTGACTGTCGCTAAAAACAGATAAATCCCAAATGAGACCAAAAATAATGTAATGAGTAAGCGCTGTGCATAAGCACTCGACACCGCGGTCATATACTGTCCTGTATCAGAAAAATCATAGCCAGTTGAAAATCAGCAATAAACTTTTTTTCAATTCATAAATATCTGTATTATGCACTTGTTTAGCAAAAAAAGATGCAACGTAATACAGCATGTTTGTAGTCTTCTATATAGCTCAAATCGATTTAGATGATCAATATTATCGACATTGATCGAACACACAATAACAGCACTTTCACGTATAATTTTTTCAGTTTTTTAATTATAAAAGGAAATCTGCAATGACAGCTCGCCATTCGCGATTAATTATTTTAGGTTCTGGCCCTGCTGGCTATAGCGCTGCGGTCTATGCAGCACGTGCAAACTTAAAACCGACCTTGATTGCAGGCTTACAGCTTGGTGGGCAATTAACAACAACGACAGAAGTTGACAACTGGCCAGGCGACCCTGAAGGTCTGACAGGCCCTGTACTGATGGAGCGTATGCAGGCACATGCTGAGCGTTTCGGTACAGAAATTGTGTATGACCATATCAATGAAGTAGACTTGAATGTACGCCCATTTGTTCTCAAAGGCGATATGGAAGAATACACCTGTGATGCTTTAATTTTAGCAACAGGCGCAACAGCGCAATACTTGGGTCTTGAATCTGAACAAAAATTTATGGGTCAAGGCGTAAGCGCTTGTGCAACCTGTGATGGGTTCTTCTATAAAAACCAACATGTCATGGTGGTTGGTGGTGGTAACACTGCAGTTGAAGAAGCACTGTATTTGTCAAACATTGCAGCACATGTGACTTTGGTTCACCGTCGTGACAGTGTGCGTTCAGAGAAAATTTTGCAAGACCATCTTTTTGAAAAAGAAAAAGAAGGTAAAATTTCAATTATCTGGAATCACCAAGTCGATGAAGTGTTGGGTGATAAAACAGGTGTGACAGGTGTACGCCTAAAATCAACACAAGATGATTCAACCCAGCAAATCGACATTCAAGGTTTGTTTATTGCCATTGGTCACAAGCCAAATACCACGATGTTTGAAGGTCAGTTACAGCTTCGTAACGGCTATATTCAAGTCCAAAGTGGCACAGCAGGCAATGCGACTGCAACTTCAGTTGAAGGTGTATTTGCTGCAGGTGACGTTGCAGACAGCGTTTATCGCCAAGCGATTACCTCAGCGGGTTCAGGTTGTATGGCAGCGCTAGATGCTGAAAAATATCTTGATAACTTGGCTTAATTTTAACTGATGAATTAAAAAGCCGTAGTCATACGGCTTTTTTTATGTCAGTGTTTTTTTAAGTGCCTTTGAAACTCATGAATACGATATGCAACAACAACTTCCAGCTTCAAAATACATTTTCCCAAGCCCTTGTGAACAAGATCCCGATGGTCATGGCTTGATTTGTATTGGGGCTGACCTCAGCCCATCAACACTATATGAAGCTTATAGTCATGGGTTATTTCCCTGGTTTAATGAAGATGATCCAATTTGCTGGTGGAGCCCTGAACCTCGCTGCATTATTCGACCAGAAGACTATCATCCGAGTAAGTCCTTATTGCGCAATATGAAAAAGCACGATTATAAGATCACAATCAATCATGCTTTTGAACAAGTGATTCGACGTTGCTCCTTACCTCGCCAATATGCCAATGAAACATGGATTAGTGAGGATATTATTCAAGGCTACTGCGAAATGTTTGATGCAGGTTATGGCTATAGCATTGAAGTATGGACAGCTGAACAACAATTGGTCGGCGGTTTATATGGTATACATATTGGGCACGGTTGTTTTGGTGAATCCATGTTTAGCCAGGCGACTGATGTTTCTAAAATGGCTTTTTTTGCGCTCATGCTCATCGGACGCGAACAGAACCTGCCATGGATTGACTGTCAATTGGTTAATGATCACTTGATTAGTTTAGGCGCGAGTACACTTTCTCGCCAAGACTACTTAAAATCGTTACAAGATGTTATAAAACAGCCTAATATCGATTGGAAAAGTTATCAAGACAGTGTATTTTCATCTAGAGAGGTTGCTGTAAATCAACAATTATTAAAGAAATAACTATGTTCAGGAGGGACGCCTGATATGAATTCGTACCATCCAAAGTCACCTTTAAATGAACTACAATATTATATTACACCGCCACATGACTGTAGTTATCTGGATCACAAATCTGCACGCATGGTATTTTTAGACCCAGCGCAGCGCATTGATGTCGTAACATTATCAGAATTATCACGTTCAGGTTTTCGGCGTAGCGGTGATTTTGTCTATCGTCCCGAATGCCATTTATGTCGGCAATGCTTATCTTGTCGCATTCCTGTGAATGATTTCGTCATGAATAGCGCTCAAAAAAAAGCATGGAAGCACAATCAAGATCTGCACCTACGCATTGTACGTACCGAAAATGCAACATCCATTCATTACGATCTGTACGAACGCTACATTAACTTACGCCACCACGATGGTGACATGTTTCCAGCGAGTATTGATCAGTTCGACAAATTTCTGATGCATAGTTGTACTGACAGCTTTTTTTTGGAACTTTGGCAAGACCAGCAACTGATGTGTGTCTCAACATGCGATATGCTCGATGATGGTCTATCGGCAGTGTATACCTTTTTCGAACCTGAAGAGCATCGTCGGTCTCTTGGAGTCTTCGCCATTTTAAAACAGATCGAATACGCCAAAGCGCTAAATCTGGATTACGTTTATTTAGGTTATTGGGTTCCTCACTCGAAAAAAATGAACTACAAATCCCAGTACATTCCTTTTGAGGTTCTGATTGATGGACAATGGCGACGTTTAAATAGACAGCTCAGCGATCAGGAGATCCAGAGTTTAGGCACATCCTTAATGACCACGCTGTCTTCGGACTGGAATCGGGTAATTAAATAGAAAATAGCTTTGCAAAATCATCAGTGCAGCTTTTCACCATGATGATTGCGTGTTCACGCCCACCACCAGCAAGCGGATAATAATTTTTACGTAGATCAATTTGATGAAAGCCTGATTTTTCATACAGTTTGATTGCTGCAATATTACTTTCACGCACTTCAAGAAAAATTTGTATAGGGTTATTGCGCAATTGCTCAATTGAATAACTCAATAACTCAAACCCTAGACCCTGCCCTTGCATTTTCGGGTCAATCGCCATCAACAACAAATTTGCTTCATCAAGAACAGGTTGTAAAATACAAAAACCGACAACCTTACCTTGCTGCTCAATGACTGTAGATTGATAGTTTTCAAGTGCTTCCTGAAACTGCTTTTCTGACCATGGATGGCTTTGCACAGCCACTTCAATTTGGTAAACCTGTGCAATATCAGCAGGCTGCATTAAACGCATCATTCTAGAAAAACTCATCGATTTTTTTGAATTATACGCGACTCATAAAACCTACAGGCATAAAAAAACGCTCCAAAGGAGCGTTTTTTTACTTTTCAGTGATTATGCAGTTACTTTCGCAACAACACCAGCACCTACAGTACGACCACCTTCACGGATCGCGAAGCGTAAACCAGCGTCCATTGCGATTGGGTGGATCAATTCTACTGACATTTCTACGTTGTCACCAGGCATAACCATTTCAACGCCTTCTTTAAGAGAGATAGCGCCAGTTACGTCAGTTGTACGGAAGTAGAACTGTGGACGGTAACCGTTTAGGAATGGAGTGTGACGACCACCTTCGTCTTTAGAAAGTACGTATACTTCTGCGTCGAATTTAGTGTGTGGCTTGATTGTACCTGGTTTAGCAAGTACTTGACCACGTTGTACGTCTTCACGTTTAGTACCACGTAGAAGAACACCACAGTTCTCGCCCGCACGACCTTCGTCTAGAAGTTTACGGAACATTTCTACGCCAGTTACAGTTGTTTTAACTGTATCTTTAATACCAACGATTTCTACTTCTTCGCCTACTTTAACGATACCAGACTCAACACGGCCTGTTACTACAGTACCACGACCAGAAATTGAGAATACGTCTTCGATTGGCATCAAGAATGCTTTGTCGATAGCACGTTCTGGTTCTGGGATGTAAGAGTCAAGTGCTGCAACTAGATCAAGAACTGATTGCTCGCCGTAAGGACCAGCTTCACCGTTAAGAGCAGCAAGCGCTGAACCACGGATTACAGGAGTGTCATCACCAGGGAAGTTATAAGCAGAAAGAAGTTCACGAACTTCCATTTCTACCAATTCAAGTAATTCTTCGTCATCTACAAGGTCGCATTTGTTCAAGAATACGATGATGTAAGGTACACCTACCTGACGAGAAAGAAGGATGTGTTCACGAGTTTGTGGCATTGGACCATCAGTCGCTGCACATACAAGGATCGCACCGTCCATCTGAGCAGCACCAGTAATCATGTTTTTAACATAATCGGCGTGTCCTGGGCAGTCAACGTGCGCGTAGTGACGAATTGGAGAATCGTATTCTACGTGTGAAGTATTAATTGTAATACCACGTGCTTTTTCTTCTGGAGCTGAGTCGATTTGCGAGTAATCTTTCGCTTCGCCGCCGTAAGTTTTCGCACAGATCGTTGCGATTGCAGCAGTAAGAGTTGTTTTACCATGGTCAACGTGACCAATTGTGCCCACGTTTACGTGTGGCTTATTACGTTCAAACTTGGCTTTAGCCATGATGATCTTCCTTTTTAAACTACTCATGCAGGGTCACTGCATGAGCACTTGGTTTTTAACTAAGAATTAGTTTGGGCTTATAGTAATCGAAAGATTACTCGTCGTCACCTTTTTTACCGCCAGATTGGAATTTAGAAATAATGCCTTCAGCCACGTTACGTGGAGTTTCAGCATATTTAGCAAATTCCATAGAGTAAGTCGCACGACCTTGAGACATAGAACGCATTTGAGTTGCATAACCAAACATCTCAGCCAATGGAACTTCAGCACGAATTGCTTTAGTACCACCAGGTAAATCGTCCATACCTTGAACCATACCACGACGACGGTTTAAGTCACCCATGATATCGCCCATGTAGTCTTCTGGAGTTTCTACTTCAACTTTCATGATAGGTTCAAGCAAGATAGGATCTGCTTTCATGAAACCATCACGGAAGGCATAAGAACCTGCCATTTTGAACGATAATTCGTCAGAGTCGACATCATGGTAAGAACCATCGAATAATGTCGCTTTAATACCCACAACAGGGTAACCAGCCAAGACACCATTCTTCATACGTTCTTGAATACCTTTGTCAACTGCACCGAAGAATTCTTTAGGTACAACACCACCAACAACTTCTTCAACGAATTGGTATTCTTTACCAGCTTCTTCAACGTCAAGCGGTTCAAGGCGGACATATACATGACCGAATTTACCTTTACCACCTGTTTGACGTACGAATTTACCTTCTTGTTCAACCGATTTTTTGATCGTTTCACGGTAAGCTACCATTGGTTTACCAATGTTCGCTTCAACACCGAATTCACGTTTCATACGGTCAACAATAATGTCAAGGTGAAGCTCACCCATACCCGCAATAATGGTTTGACCTGATTCTTCGTCTGTACGAACGCGGAACGATGGATCTTCTTTCGCCAAACGGCCTAAAGCGATTGACATTTTTTCTTGGTCAGCTTTAGTTTTTGGTTCAACAGCCAATGAAATTACTGGCTCTGGGAATTCCATACGTTCAAGTGTAATGATGTTTTTCTCATCACACAGTGTATCACCAGTGGTTACGTCTTTAAGACCTACACACGCAGCGATATCACCCGCACGGATTTCGTCAAGATCTTGACGTTCGTTTGCGTGCATTTGCACGATACGACCGATACGTTCACGTTTAGATTTAACTGGGTTATATACTGGGTCACCTTGTTTAAGAACACCAGAATAAACACGTACGAATGTCAAGTTACCTACGAATTTGTCGTTCATGATTTTGAACGCAAGTGCAGAGAACGGAGCTTCGTCAGATGCTTCACGAGTTGCTTTAGTTTCAGCTTTATCGTCAAGGATACCTTCGATTGCTTTAACTTCTGTTGGAGATGGCAAGAATTCAATTACAGCATCCAACATACGTTGAACACCTTTGTTTTTGAACGCAGAACCACAAAGCATTACTTGAATTTCAGAAGCCAATGTACGGGCACGTAAACCTGCGATGATGTCTTCTTTAGAAAGATCACCTTCTTCTAGGTATTTGTCCATCAACTCTTCAGAAGCTTCAGCTGCTGCTTCAACCATGTTAGTACGCCATTCGTTAGCAGTATCAACTAGGTCAGCAGGGATCTCGCCGTATTCAAACTTCATACCTTGAGATGCTTCATCCCAAATGATCGCTTTCATTTCGATCAGGTCAACAACACCTGCGAAAGTATCTTCTGCACCGATTGGCACAACGATAGGCACAGGGTTCGCGCCAAGGCGAGTTTTCATTTGCTCAACAACACGGAAGAAGTTTGCACCAGTACGGTCCATCTTGTTCACGAATGCCAAACGAGGTACTTGGTATTTGTTTGCTTGACGCCATACAGTTTCAGACTGAGGCTGTACACCACCTACCGCACAGTAAACCATGCACGCACCGTCAAGAACACGCATAGAACGTTCAACTTCGATGGTGAAGTCTACGTGTCCCGGGGTGTCAATTACGTTGATACGGTGTTGTTGGAATTGGTTAGCCATACCAGACCAGAAACAAGTTGTTGCAGCAGAAGTAATGGTAATACCACGTTCTTGCTCTTGTTCCATCCAGTCCATTGTAGCTGCACCATCATGTACCTCACCAATTTTGTGAGAAACACCTGTGTAGTACAAAATACGTTCTGTAGTAGTTGTTTTACCTGCGTCAATGTGCGCAGAAATACCGATGTTACGGTAACGAGAAATCGGAGTTTGACGAGCCATGATGTCTGACATTCCTAAATGTGATCTTTAAAACAGGACGCACCAATAAAAATTGATGCGTACGAATACTCAAACTGTTGGGCAACTTAAATACCCGCGAAAGCTCCACTTTGGTAGAGAGCCACGTTAAATCGAGCTGCGGTACGCATGAGTATTCTCCTGATAAGGGACTGTCTTAACCGCTTAGAAACGGTAATGAGAGAAGGCTTTGTTAGCTTCAGCCATACGGTGCACGTCTTCACGTTTTTTGATCGCAGCACCTTTGCCTTCAGCTGCATCAAGCAACTCGCCAGCAAGACGTAAAGCCATAGTTTTTTCAGAACGCTTAGCAGCAGCATCTACTAACCAACGCATAGCCAAGGCAGTACGACGGGATGGGCGCACTTCCATAGGTACTTGATAAGTAGCACCACCCACACGGCGTGCTTTTACTTCGACCATAGGACGAACTTTTTCAAGCGTAGCTTCAAAGAATTCAACTGGGTCTACTTTGTTTTTTTCTTGAACGCGGTCTAAAGCACCGTAAACGATACTTTCTGCAATCGATTTTTTACCATCTTGCATAACGTGGTTCATGAATTTAGCGATTGTTTGGCTACTGAATTTCGGATCCGGAAGGATTTCACGAGCAGCGACTACGCGACGTCTTGGCATTTTAATACACCTAATAATATGACACTTCAGGGTGATCCAGCAGTGTGTGCAAGTGTCATGCACGCTTCGCTGGCCTTACTATACGTCGCTTGAATTACAAATCTATGAAGAATTCAAACAAGCGAAACGCTAAAGGATTTTTTGGTCTTAACGACTAAGATTATTTCTTAGGACGTTTAGCACCGTATTTAGAACGTGACTGGTTACGATCTTTAACGCCAGCACAGTCTAAAGAACCACGAACGGTATGGTAACGTACACCTGGTAAGTCTTTAACACGACCACCACGGATAAGAACAACACTGTGCTCTTGTAGGTTATGGCCTTCACCACCGATGTAGCTAGAAACTTCAAAACCAGAAGTTAAGCGAACACGGCAAACTTTACGCATTGCTGAGTTAGGTTTTTTAGGTGTAGTTGTGTAAACACGTGTACAAACACCACGGCGTTGTGGACAAGCCTTCAACGCAGGAACTTTGGATTTTTCAACCAAAGTAGTACGACCCTTGCGGATCAACTGATTTGTTGTTGCCATCTGGCAAGTCTCCCGTAAATAAAAAACCTCAAAAAGAAAGTACCGCTTTTTGAGGGCAAACAATTGTAAGCAAAAACGCCATATTGGTCAATATTCATCGCATACTACAACAGTATGCCGTGCATTTATGACCTGACTATGAAGGATCATCTGGATTTATGGCTATTTTAGGGTGGGATGCCTTGCTTTTAGGCTCAGATTCGGACACTGCTACAACCATTTTTTCAGGTTGTTTTTCTGTTACTGTTTGAGACTGAGTACGACGTGGACGACGTTGAGGCTTAGGCTTAGAAACCTCAACCTCTTCAGAATTAATGCTTTTAAATTCAAGCTGATGTGTAGATTCTTTTGCCTGATTAAATTGTTCAACTGCAGCATAATAAGCCGCTAGTGTTGATATTTTTTGATCAGGATGTTGCAGTAAATAATCTCGGGCAACTGAAAAAATGTGCTGTGCCTTTTGACCGATATCTTCAATAAACTGCCAGCTATACATTGCACTGACACTTGCCGCAATCAAAGGTGTAATGAGATGTAAGGCACTGACTTTAGGTAAAGTATTCATCCATTGCCATTTAAATTCATGATTTTCATCCAGCAATAATTCTTTAAGCCACTCATCATCGTTATTTGAACCGAGCAAATGCTGTACAGCAGTTAAATCATTTTGCTCCAATAAACCATCTAGTGTTCGTAGTCCAAGCAATACACTTTGTTTTTCTAGCATCTGCTGTAAATTAATTTGCTGAAAAATATATTGCACAACATCATGATCTTGCTCAGTTAATGCAAAACCATGTGCCCGCCCTGTCTGGTAAATCGTGCGTAGCGCCAGCACCAGCGATGCTGGGATATCTACTCCAAGCCCAAACAAGCCTGTCGCACCAGAAAGTGCACCTTGCACGCCTGCAATCCATTTATTTTGTTCAGTCAATGCCTGACTAATCCGACCTGAACGTGAAATATCTTGCGACAACTCATGTAGAGATTCTGCCCCTGTTTGCTCCAAAATACTTTGTGTGGCGCTCAGTTTGTCTGAAAATATATGTAATTTTTGGAAACAATATTCTGAAATCTCGTCCATAGTCATCGGTGAAAGAAATTCAGCCACCTGACTGACTCGATCATAATGTTTGCCAAAAAATTGCTTGGAAATATTAGGAAAATAAACACGGATTAACTGCTGCGGGTCTTGAACACCAAAACCCAATAGTGCAGGTTTTGACGCAGCTTCATTGACAACTTTTGAGGGGTTTTGTGAGCGCTGTAGTTGTTGACTATTCATCTGATTTAAAACTTTTAAACCTGATGTGCTGAGCTTTTTAGCCACTCCCAAAACCTGATTAAATTTACTTTGTGGATGCTGATTAACCTCTTTTGGCATTCACATCTCCTCGTTGTTTTTCTTTAAATATTTAATAAATACTAGAAGCAGGAGCACTTTATCTCAACTCGTTTGTGTATCTTTTAGTTAAGTAAACTCTGTTCTGCATATAATCTGTTCTATTTCCAAATACTCATAGGATTTGCCATAAGATTTAAAAAAGCTTTCTGTTATGATGAGAAGCATTATAAACATGAGTGGTGCAGGCATTAACGCTTACATTTCAGGCTTTTGTCCATAAATGTGGTCTGCGCTAGCTCTCAATATCATTACCATATTAAGGGATCTTATAGATGAGACGTGTTGTAATCACTGGTATGGGCATCAACTCATGCATTGGTAATACCCTTGAGCAAGTGACTGAATCATTAAAAAATGGTATTTCAGGCACTCGTTTCAATCAAACTTACGCTGATCTTAACTTTAAAAGCCATGTCAGTGCTGCTGCTGAACAAGATTTCGACAACATTGACCGTAAATTAAAACGCTTTATGGGTGTATGTGCGATGTACGCATACAACTCTGCGGTTGATGCAGTGAAACACGCAGGCTTAACAGCTGAAGATCTTGCGGGTAACCCACGTTACGGTATCGTTGGTGGTAGTGGTGGCGGTTCAACAGCTTCTGTTGTTGAAATGACTGAACTGCTTGAAACTAAAGGCGCACGTAAAGTTGGTCCTTTCTTCGTTCCACGTAACATGACCAACACGATTACCGCAAACGTTGGTGTTGCGTTCAAATTACAAGGCGTGTCTCACTCAATTGCAAGCGCATGTGCAACTTCAGCCGATGCGATTGGTTATGCATACAACCTGATCCAGCTTGGTAAACAAGATCTAATTCTTGCAGGTGGTGGTGAAGAAGATCACTGGTCTCAAAGCTTACTGTTTGATGCAATGGGTGCTCTTTGCTCTAAATACAATGACACTCCAGAAACTGCATCTCGCCCATACTCAGCAGACCGTGACGGTTTCGTCATTGCTGGTGGTGGTGGTTTCTTGGTACTTGAGTCTCTTGAACATGCTCAAGCACGTGGTGCCAACATTATTGCTGAAATCGTGGCTTATGCAGCGAACAGTGATGGTGCAGACATGGTTGCGCCAAGTGGTGAAGGTGCAACTCGTTGTATCCTCATGGCACTTGATGAAGCCAAACAACACGGCGTAGAAAAACTTGACTACATCAACACACACGGTACTTCAACTCCAGCAGGCGACATCACTGAGCTTAAAGCGATGGAACGTGCTTTTGGTGAAGGCAATGTCCCAGCATTTAGCTCAACCAAATCAATGACTGGTCATAGCTTGGGTGCTGCGGGTGTACACGAAGCGATCTACTCTGTACTCATGATGCAAAATGACTTTATTGCACCAAACATCAACGTGACTGAACTTGATGAAGGCGCAAAAGGCTTTGATCTTGTACTTGAAAAACGTGATGCAAAACTGAATACTGTCATGAGTAACAGTTTTGGATTTGGCGGTGTAAATGCCTGCCTGATCTTCAAGAAATGGGCGAATGCCTAACGAGATCGTAAATGAATGCACCTTCTGATGCTTTTCTATGGGTAAAAGCATTACACATTATTGCCGTGGTTTGCTGGTTCGCTGCTTTGTTCTACTTACCACGACTTTATGTCTACCATGCCATGAGTGACGATGCGATTAGCCATCAACGCTTTCAGGTCATGGAGCGTAAACTCTACCGCGGCATTATGTGGCCTGCGATGATTGCAACGCTGATTACAGCACACTTTTTAGTGGCTTGGGGCGATGCAACGCAGCATTATCATTTGGCACATTGGTTTTATGTCAAAGTTGCATTGGTTGGGTTGCTGGTCATTTACCATTTTGTTTGTGGTTATTACCGCAAAAAATTGATTGAAAATGCCCACTATAAATCACACAAGTTCTGGCGTTTCTTTAATGAAATGCCAACGGTCATCTTACTGGCCGTGGTGATTTTAGTGGTTGTAAAGCCTCAGTTTTAACTGGGGCTTTTTTCTGCTTTAAAATGACAATAGACCATCACTGGTTACTTCATTTAAAACAAAAAATGTTCTGACCTGCCGTACTCCAGGCAAAGCAATAATTTTTTCACTATGAAAGCGGTTAAATGCTGCCAGATCCTTGACCCTAATTTTCAGAAAATAGTCCACTTCCCCTGCTACCAAATAACATTCCAAGACGTTATTTAACTGCTTCGCTGCACGCTCAAATTCAGAAAAACTCTCTGGGGTTGAACGATCTAACACCACACCCACAAGTACCACCGTTTCACGCTGCACCATGCTGGGGTTAATCCGTGCGCGCACATCTAAAATTGCCCTGATCTTAAATAGCCGCTGAGTATGATTCCAGCAGGAAGATGGGCTGATACCAATCAGTTTTGCCAATTCTGCATTACTTAAGCGTCCATCTTGTTGTAAAGCGCGCATAATTTTTAAATCAATTGCGCTTAATTCCTCGTGATTTTCCAACATAAATATTCTTTACTTCAATTTGTTTTTTTTGAGAAGAATTTATTCTAAATAATTCAAAATAGAAAATCTTATGTATTTTTTAAACAATAATTAAAAAGCACCTTCTTTTTAAAAATTGCTAAATTGATGCTACGTCTTTAAGACACATTTACGTCTAAAATCGTCGCTAGATTTCATTATGCAAAAATTGATTCAAGATTTTTCTGTTCCTGCCGTATTTGCAGGATTTATTACTTTCCTCATCGGGATTAGTGTATCCGCTGTTTTGGTCATCCAAGGTGCTCAAACTCTCGGTGCAACCCCCGAACAAATTTCTTCGTGGCTTTGGGCACTAGGTTTATCCATCGGGGTTTCAGGTTTAGTACTGTCATGGAAATACCGTTACCCTGTTGCGACCGCATGGTCAACGCCAGGAATTGCCTTAATTATTGCGACAGGTAGCCATTACAGCTTATCTGCGGCGATTGGGGCTTTTATTGTCTGTGGGATACTGACTGCATTTGTGGGTTTCTCAGGAGTTTTTCAGCGCTTGCTGTCTAAAATTCCCATGAGCCTGAGCTGTGCGATGCTAGCAGGGATACTGTTAAAATTTGGGATTCAACTGTTTATTGGGCTAGAGCAAAGTTGGGCATTCATTCTGACTTTACTGGCAATTTATTTGATTGCCAAACGTCTTTGGCCGCGTTACTGCATCGTGTTGACTGTGGTCGCCGCGATGATTCTCTGCCCTGTGTTTATGCCATTTCAATTTCCACATCTGTCTTGGTCATTGGCTAAACCTGTCTGGATCAGTCCTGAATTTTCGGCTTCAACCATTTTGGGTTTGGCACTTCCACTATTTATCATCAATATGTCTTCACAGTTTTTACCTGGGATTGGCATGATTAAAAGCTATGGTTATCAGCCACATACCAATTCACTGGTCGGCTGGATCGGGATATCGCAAACGTTACTTGCACCCTTTGGTGCATTCTCAGTCTGTCTGGCCGCAATTAGTGCTGCAGTAAGTTTGGATGATCAAGTCCATCCTGACCCGAAACGGCGTTATATCGCGGGAATGAGCTGTGGGTTGTTCTATATATTAATGGGGCTATTTGCGACCACACTGACTGGCTTACTCATGGCATTTCCGAAGATTTTTATTGTCACGCTGGCAGGAATTGCCTTATTGGGGACAATTAGCCATAACATTGCGATCGCTTTTAAAGAACCACAAGACCGTGAGCCTGCGCTTTTAACCTTTTTGATGAGTGCCTCAGGAGTACAGTTTTTCGGAATTGGCTCGGCTTTTTGGGGATTGTTACTGGGGATTGTTGTTGCGATTATCTTGAATCATCGTAAAGTGGATTAACTGACAAAAAATCAAAAGCCAGTGTAAACACTGGCTTTTTTCTGCTGTACTCATTTGAATTGATTAGCTGTTAACAGGTTGATATAGCGCAAAACCTAAATTAAATGCTTGTTCTTGTTGTTTCTGATCAATCGTAAAAATTGCAATTCGCCCATCGGGTGCGCCACAGACTTGCGGATAGAGTCGACCATCTGAAGCCACAGTTTGAGCGTAGACCTGAATTTTTTGCTCTTCAAGTTGCGTTTTTAACTGATCCACACTCATACCTGTATCACCACACTGATGGCCAAATAAAGATTTGGAGATCTGAACTTTACCTGATGCTTGTTGTTGTTCAACTTGTAAAGTACTACAACCCACCAAGCTCAGCAAAGCAAAACCCACTGCCAATAAACCTGAAAAACGCATACAAACCCCAATATTTTTATTGATTTAAGTAAGCATAACCAGATTTTTTCAATGACTTGATCTGTTTTAGCAAAAACCCAACAAATTCGATGAATTAATTAAAGTAATTCAAAAGTTCTGCAAACTGCTGAATTTTCAGTTTTGGCGCTGCCTGAGTCAATTCCTGCATCGTACCGTAGCCATATTCGACCGCAATCGTATCAATCCCATTTCTGCGCGCACCCAAAATGTCATATTCCCGATCACCCACCATCATGCAGCTTTCAGGCGGTAACTGTTCCTGCTGCAAAATGTATTGAATCAGGTCACCCTTATTGGTTCGTTCGCCAGTCAACTCACTGCCATAAGGTTTGGTAAAATAATCAATCAATTCAAAATGCTGTAAAATCCGCACAGCAAATACTTCGGGTTTAGCCGTTGCCAAATACAAGTTATAACCACGTTCGACCAGTTCTGCCAAAGTGTCATGAACCTGCGGATATAGCTCATTTTCATACAGACCAATAGTTGAAAAACGCTCACGATAGTAATCCAGTGCCTGCTCGGCAAGATCATCCTGAGTGGTATCGAGTAACTTAAAAAATGAGGCTTTCAATGGTGGTCCAATGGTCCAGTCCAGATCAGTATCTGGTGTCAGGGGTTGTCCAATTTTTTCCATCGCATAACGAATGCAGGTATGAATGCCAATTTTTGGGTCGGTCAATGTCCCATCAAGATCTAATAAAATATTTTCAACTGTCACAACGAAACCTAATCAATTCGTCTAATCAAAGACTCGGAAGTTAAATAAAACTTGCCTATACTAGCGTAAATTTAGATAAGAAGGATATCGTACTGTGCGCCCTACAGTTTTATGTTTTTCGGGTCTTGACCCTTCTGGTGGAGCTGGTTTACAGGCAGATATTGAAGCAATTGGTCAAAGTGGTGCACATGCAGCAATTGCCTGCACCGCGTTGACAATTCAAAACTCTCAGCAAGTGTTTGGTTTTGAAGCAACCTCAAAAGAACTTTTACTCGCACAAGCCAATGCTGTCGTGGGGGATTTGCCTATTCGCTGTGTAAAATCTGGCATGCTGGGCACAACCGACAACATCGCAGCGTTAGCTGAATTTTTACAACAACATCCAGATTATCTGTATGTGCTTGACCCCGTTTTGGTTGCCAACAGCGGCGGTTCACTGGGTGATCAGGCAACACTGGTCAAAGCATTTGTAAAGCTGATTCCACTGGCGACGATCATTACCCCGAACACTGTGGAACTGCGAGCTTTAACAGGTCTGGAAGATATTGAACAAGCCACTGCTCAATTGTTTAACATGGGCGCAAAAGCGGTTCTGGTCAAAGGTGGACACGAAGATACACCTGAACATATCCGTAATGCTTTATACATTGAAGGTGAGCTGGTCTCAGAAACCACTTGTGCGCGCCTTGAAGGTGAATATCATGGTTCGGGCTGTTCACTTGCCAGTTTTATCGCAGGGCGTTTAGCTCAAGGCGATAATATTCAGCAAGCAGTAAATCATGCCGAAACATGGCTATTTCATGTGTTACAGCAAGCTGAAAGCCCAACGCCGAATGGACAAAAAATCCCAAAACGCTTCTAAGTGGATGAGCCTGACCTTGCATCGGTCAGGTTACTTCGAGTGATATTTTTTCAGGTTACGCACATGTTCAACGTCGGTTTTTCGAGACTTCGCCAATGCCTGTTTTTCTAATGTGTTACAAATACGCTGCATTTTTACGGCGCTCATCACTTCTTCATGAAAGCTTTTGACATAGTTAATCCATGCCTGACCTTGTAAAACATTGTTTGGCATGGCCGTTTTAAACGTGCTTTCTCCTACGAAAACCACCACTGAATGTAAATCTTCAGGTTCAATCACATCACTCAATAGATGTTGCAATGTTTTGATATGACGATAGTTTTGATGTAATGGATTTTGAAATTGATAGCTTTTTTGATACAGTTTTTGTGTCCACATCTTCTGATGTTCATTGCCAAAAATCCAGCCCTGATAGTTTTTAGTTTCAATCACAAATACCCCAAAACGACTCACGACAATATGGTCAATCTGGGTAGTCAGCTGTTCATTAATTTTAAAAGTATAATTATTTAAAATGGTATAATTTTTCTCATCCAGATGTTTCTCTGCATGAGCAATAACGCGTTTTTCACCCCTTTTTCCCTTAGTTTTGGCAGATGGATTAAATACAAATACAGCCAGTAGTACGGCAATAATCAAAAATAAAATCAGAAGCAACATTACAACGGCAAACAAAAAAACGCATTGTATTACAGATATTTATATTTAAGAAATTTTATCTAATAAAATTTTATGGCGATGCAATTTTCATTAGCACTAGCCCCGCAACAATCATCACGGCCGCCAGCATCCTCATCGCATTGACAGGTTCTTGTAAAATAACAATCCCTACAATAAAAGAACCCACTGCCCCAATCCCTGTCCAGACTGTGTAAGCTGTCCCCAAAGGTAGGCTTTTCATTGCCCATGACAGCAAGGCAAAACTCAGTAACATGAATACAATCGTAATCACACTCGGAGTCAAAAGCGTAAAACCTTCCGATTTTTTCATGGCAAATGCCCAGACCACCTCAAATAAACCTGCTAAAACCAATACCAGCCATGCCATATCTTCATCCCCAAGCACAGTCAGGTCGTCCTGACATTTTTCCCAGTCTGGGGGAGGTCGTTCCTCCAAAAACGGGATGCCAGAAGCATCCCGAAAAGGTTTAAAATTTCAACAATACCCCGAGTGCATAAACCAGACCATACTCATTTGGAGTTACCTCCTGCAATGCTGTTGCCTTCTGACCGAGGTCAGATTCATATGCCACTTCAAAAAATGGCATCACGGTTTTATTTATTTCATAGCGGGTTTGCACCCCCACTTCTGCATGACTCAAACCTGTTTTTTGCGCAGCTTTCGAGTCATCTCTCAACAGCACCGTCGCTTTCACAAACGGTTCGCTAATTAGCTTTTGCGTCCAGAGTAAATCACGCTTAGCTTCCAGTGACATTGAGACATGCTGATGCTCTCCGACATATAAATAAGCCTGCGTTTCAAAAAAATACGGCGCCAAACCATGAATACCAACCACAGCATCTACAGCGTGTTTATCTGCAAGCAAATTATTGTTTTGCCGATAACGCAACCCCGTCTGAGCATCCCAAAAGGTGCTGATGTTGCGGCTATACAAGGCCATCACGCTGGCATCGAGCTGTTCAGATTCGGCTTGCTTGCCATCAGCCTTAATAAAAAGCTTGTTGTCATCTGAACCGATCCAGCTTTCCAGTTCAGATTGCCAGCTACCCACACCATGTCGGTCAACGACCCATTTATTTTCCAGAGAATTTGCGGCGTAAATTTGTCCACCATGTTCATGCTGCATCTGCATGTTTGAATTGTCAGATGTCGCTGTCATATCCATGTCTGTAGCCGCCCAAAGCGGTTGTCCCGCAAAACCTGCCATGAATAACACAGAAGGTAAAAACTTAGTGATGTGCATGTACATTTCCTCCTTGAGCAGGCATTGGCATAAGCATTTGACTGTCTTGTGGTTTCACTTTTGCCACAACCAATTTGTTCATCATGCCTGCGCTCATGTGGTACAGCAGATGGCAATGAATCGCCCATTCTCCCAATTCATCGGCAGTCAGAAGCACGCTGACTTTTTGCCTAGGTGGCACAATGATTGTATGTTTGTTAGGTAAATTGGCAAGTGACTGACCATTTTCAAGCTGGACGAACATACCATGCAAATGCATCGGGTGTGCCATCATGCTGTCATTGACAAAGGTCAGGCGTACACGTTCGCCATATTGCACCTGTATCGGGCTGGCCTGATTAAATTTCTTGCCATTCATGGTCCAGATATAACGCTCCATATTCCCTCCCAAGTGCAACACGATGTCTTGCTGGGCAGGTCGGGTATCGGTTTGTGGGAACAGTGGACGCAGGTCGGCATAACTTAAGGCTTTTAAACCCGCAGGTGTCGAGGCGTTCGCCCAACCTTCCACCACAGTTTTTTCTGATGGCGTTGGCATTTGCTGCGCGGTCTGGTTTTGAGTCATGTGATCTGACTCAGACTTCGACATTTGTTGCATCATCTGTTGATGCTGTTCAGGCGTCATGCCCTGCATTTTAGACATATCCATGTCTTGCATATCTGACATTTTGTGCTCTGAGGACATTGAAGGATGACTCATCTGCTGCATCATTTTCTGATGCTGCTCAGCGGTCATACCCTGCATTTTCGACATGTCCATTTCTGACATATCTGACATTTTGTGCTCTGAGGACATTGAAGAATGGTTCATCTGCTGCATCATTTTCTGGTGCTGTTCAGGCGTCATACCCTGCATTTTCGACATGTCCATATCTTGCATATTTGACATATCATGTTGAGTTGAAGATGAATGTTCAGAATCATCATGCATCATGCCCATATCCTGCATATTGAGTAAGGCACGTGGACGATGTTGTGGTTCAGGTAGCGGTTGCACGGTAGCATCCTGATTACGTAAGGTCGCCAAAGCAAAACCACTTCGATCAATCGACTCCGCCTGTATTTGGTATTGTGGCTGTTTCGGCTCAACAATCACGTCATAGGTTTCCCCTGCTCCAAAACGGAATTCATCTACGGTAACAGGTTGTACAGGCTGTCCATCGGCACTAACTACAGTCATTTTCAGGTTCGGAATCCGTACATCAAAAAATGACATGGCAGAAGCATTGATCATGCGTAAACGGATTTTTTCGCCTGCTTTAAATGTGGTTGTCCAGTTTTGCTGTGGCGTTTTACCATTCACCAAGAAATGATAGCCTGTGACATCACTCAAATCAGTTCTGAGCATACGCATCTGATTCCACATACGGCGGTCTTGCCATGTGGCTTTTAGTCCTTGCTGTTTGGTTTGCTTCCAGACATCTGCCAAAGTTTCGCGCTGATTTTGATAATAGTCCGAGGACTTTTTCAGATTCTTCATGATCTGCTCGCTGGAAGACTCATGAAAGTCAGAGAACATGATCACTTCATCATGGTCAGTTTTTTCTGCTGGAGTAATGGGCTGATGGTTTTTCGGGTAAATAATTAATGCCCCATATAACCCATCCTGTTCCTGCCCTGCACTATGTGCGTGATACCAGTAAGTGCCCGTTTGCCGAATCTTAAAGCGATAAACAAAATCACCATTCGGGGCAATGCCCTGAAAACCGTTAAATCCTGGAACACCATCCATCACGGCTGGCAGCAGCACACCATGCCAGTGCAATGCAGTTGACTGTTTTTTCAACTGATTATGCACATAAATGACCGCGTCATCACCATCCTCAAAAGTTAAGGTCGGTGCTGGGAACTGACCATTAACCGTCAGTTTTTTGGTTGGTTTTCCAGTGACATTGATAGTTTGTTCACTGATATTGAGATGATATTCGCGCACAGCCGCAAAAACGCTCTGTGGAATAACTAGACATGCTGCAACAATACAAGCATGTAGGGAAAATTTAGACATGACTCGCCCTCTTTAAAAAATGAAAATGACAATTTTTTAAAGTTCAGGCTTTGGGAGGACGCAGAATTTCTTGCCAATATCCAGCTAAATTAGTCCGATGATCTGACCAATACTGCATGGTTTCAAGCTCAGTACTGAGTTGTTTAGTCAAATGAACACTGGCTTGAGGAAGATCGGCATTGATACTCTGACAGTGCAAAATTTGACAATCGGGGCAATTGAGATGCTGCTGATGCTGTGACGAACTGACCTGATCCTGACAATCGTCACTCATCTTCATCGGCATACTCGGTTGATGACAATGTTCAGACATTGTATGTTGTGGCATACTGCTCATGTCTGACTGCATCGACATTTTCCAATGCATACTTTGTGCTGACGCGTTGGCAACACCCATCCAGCCAATACAAAAAATGATCAGCAAGATAAAGCTTTGCGAAAACACAGTTATGCGTCGATGCTGCATCTTATGATAAATACAATGGAAAATTTAAGTTAAAAGCATAGCCAACTCTAACGCAAGATACAAATAAAAAAGCGTTACACCCTGTGGCATAACGCTTTTTAAAGGCTTCAAGCAAAAGCTTAAACTTCAACTGAACCCACTTGGCTGAGTTCTGCACGCATTTGGTCAATTACGGCTTTATAGTCAGGCTGACCGAAAATTGCCGAGCCTGCCACGAACATGTCTGCACCTGCTTCGGCAATTTCACGAATATTGGCAGGACCTACACCACCATCGACTTCAAGACGAATGTCACGACCGCTAGCATCAATAATTTTGCGAGCTTCACGCAATTTTTGTAAGGTCATTGGAATGAATTTCTGTCCACCAAAACCTGGGTTAACGCTCATTAACAGAATTTGATCGACTTTATCCAATACATAATCCAGATAATGTAACGGCGTTGCCGGGTTAAATACCAAGCCCGCTTTGGCACCACCTGATTTAATCAGTTGCAATGAACGGTCAATATGATCGGATGCTTCTGGGTGGAACGTAATAATGTCCGCGCCTGCTTCCAAAAAATCCCCAATCATGCGGTCAACGGGAGATACCATTAAATGCACATCAATCGGTGCTTTAATCCCATATTTTTTCAGCGCCTTACACACCCCTGCACCAAAGGTCAGGTTGGGTACATAGTGGTTGTCCATCACATCAAAATGCACAACATCTGCACCTGCTGCCAAGACATTCTCAACTTCTTCACCAAGACGGGCAAAATCAGCAGATAAAATCGAAGGTGCAATCAGAAAGGGCTTGGACATAAATCTAACCTAGCAAAATTTTAAAATCTGCGAGCAGTATACCAAAATCCGAAGCGACGCAGGCAACGAAGCAGCATAACGCAACGCATTGTTCCGATTTCATTCTCTTTTTTCAAATTTATGTCTGTTAGACTGCCAAACAAACAACAAGGAATTTGATCTATGTATAGTCAGACACAACTGGTAACCACCGAAGCTGCCCGTATTGCGAAACGGCTGTTTAACCACTGGAAACACAAATTCGAGGTGGTCGAAACCGAGCAACATTTTCAGATTTTAATGCCGACTGCGACCGTGACGCTCATCCCACAAGACAATACACTGGATGTCAGTATTCAAAGTCAGCTTGAACCAGCAGAACAAACTCGTCTTGAAGGTGTCGTAATTGATCACTTAAATCGCATGGCACAGCAAGAATTTCAAGTGACTTGGCAGCAACAGGCGTAAAAGTAAACAGAATCACCATCGTGATTCTGTTTAGGCTACTGAGTCAATTCTGCAGCATGAAACTGCAAATGATCATCAATAAAGCTTTGAATAAAATAATAACCGTGATCGTAGTGCTGATGTTGGCGCAGCGTCAGTTTTTGCCCCACCTCAGCACAAGCTTTCTGTAACAACTGTGGGTTGAGCTGATGATAAAACTGATCAGCAAAACCCTGATCGACCAAAACTTCACTAAACAGTGCGCCTTTGCTATAAACTAGAGCGACTGCATCATGCGCCAACCATGTATCGCGTGCTTCCCCCAAATAATGGGTAAAGGCTTTTTCACCCCACGGACACTGGCTTGGTGCGCAAATCGGGGCAAATGCTGAGACTGACTTGAATTTTTCAGGATATTTCCATGCCAAGGTCAATGCCCCATGCCCACCCATCGAATGTCCCATAATCCCGATTCGGCCATGTTGAATCGGGAAATGGCTTTGTACGGCGTTATATAGTTCATCGACAATATAACTTTCCATACGGTAATGTTCCGCCCACGGCGCTTGTGTGGCATTGATATAAAAGCCTGCACCCAGACCCAAATCCCAAGAATCACCCTGTGCAACTGACTCTCCACGCGGAGAAGTATCAGGCATCACCAAAATTAAACCCAACTGTGCAGCAAAACGCTGAGCATGAGCTTTAATCGCAAAAGTTTCTTCAGTACACGTCAAACCTGCCAAATAAAATACTGCAGGACATGCTTCACCCAACAGTGCCTGTTCAGGCAAATAAATTGAAAATTTGGCATCATTTTGTAATTGATCTGAATGCCATTGATACGTGCGCTGTTCCCCATCAAAACAGAAATTTTTTTGTATTTGCTGCATGGCTACTGCTCCTGATTATGGTGACGCTGTTGTTGGCAACATGGCTGGATTATTGGCAGGTAAATTATTTGGGCTTGGGAATAAATGTTTTTCAAGTTGCGGTAGCATAAGCTCCATATTTTTACCAAGTGACCACTGTGGTTCAGATGACTCAAAACCTTGAGCTGTTTCCCATCGTGACACTGTCGCTTTAGCATCACCAAACGCATCTTTTAGAGAACTTTTTTCACGCATCGCCTGATCAAAGAACGCCCGACCAAAATAAGTATAATCAGCTTCATTGTTACAACCAAACGATGAACGATCTGCTGCAGAAGCGGTAATCACCAAGGTATTATCCGATTGCAGGGCTGGCACAAAGCTGCCCGAATAGCAGGATGAAACTACAATAACGCGCCAGCGGATACCCGACTTGTCGAGCGCTTCACGTAACCATTTCGGGTCGATCTGTTTGAGATCAATCGGAGCATTTTCCAGTTCAAAATGGTTTGGCTCACCATGCGATGCCATATATAAAAACAGCACATCGCTTTCTTTATTCATTTGCTGACCAATACGGTTTAATGCCTGTTGAATACTGGTGCGTGATGCAATCGGCAATGTAGTTCGAGTGTTAGGATCATTGACCAGTTCCACTGAACGTCCAAAAGTTCCAAAGCGGGTATCAAACTGCGATTTAATTCGTTGAATCTCCGAACTAAACACCGAGTCATAACTGTCGCCAGCAACCCCTAAAAAGTACCAGTGCGTTTGTGAAAAATCCCCAAACTGCACTTGCTCCAAAGCTTTGTTGAGTAAATCTCCCTGGGCATATAAAGCATCTTCTGACAATGTTGGTTGTACATCATCAACTTTCCAGATCGGTTGCTCTTTGACCGACATTTGCCACACCACGAGCGTACAAATGGTCGCGAACATGATTAAACCACGCTCCCACCACGGCCATTTCAACTGACGAGAAAAAACCCAGATGACCGCCAGACTCTGCCATACAAACAAAATCAAGAACAAATTTGGCAAAGTGTTATAAATACGGTCAGGTAAAAAATCCAAGTAGCCCTGATCGCCCAGATACTGTAATAAGCACTGAATCAGCAAAATACTGGCATCAAGTACTAACCACAACAAAGCTGGCACCAACATCAAGCGTGGATTATTCGTCCGTTGTGATAGAAAAATTCCGACAATCAAGGCAATAAACGGCCAAAGCGCATAACTGACCAAACCTTGCGAATTAAAATGCCCTGCCTGTCCTGCCACCATCCAGCTAAACAGCGTATTAACCCCAGCCGCAATTGCTCCCCAGAAAATCAACTGAAAAATGGAAGGATGAACAATTTCTAAAGAACGGCGAGAACCGAGGAACAACCATAAACCAGCGATTTGGTTACTTTTAAGATCATGCCAAAAGTTGATGGAAGGTTTCAGGTCTATCATAAAATTCTGCTGGTCAGCGGTGGATTTATTTATGCACCCCTTAGTTTATGCCTGCATTTTTTTTTATCAATGTGATTTTGAATGAATTAACAAAACTTTGCTATTTTCTAAACTATTGGTCATCAACACATTAAGGACGAAAATAACCGTCAAAACGGCAAGCATCGCCAAGCCACTGGTGCTGAGGAACTTGGTTATCTAAATATACGGCATGACGTGGGCGTTTGACGATGACTCTTTGTGCCAGTTGTCGCGCCAGTGCCAACAAGTTTTCACCCAAATCCATTTCGCCATCTTCAGGCAACAGCAAGTGCAACAATTGCATTTGTTTTTTGACTTGAGCCTGTTTTTTAACGGCTTGCTGGTTTTGGTCGCGCTGAGGAAACATCGGGTCCAGATAAATCACATCAACCTGTTGTCCTGCCTGAATCTGCTGTTCAAGGTAATGAGCAGAATCAGCATGTACCAGTTGAATATTGGCCACCACTGGTGCTAAAAAGACATCCTGCTGGGCTGTTTGATGTGCCGCTTCAAGTAAACTATATAAAATCGGATGACGCTCAATCAGGGTAATTTTCGCCCCAAGTTTTGCCATGAGCAAACTGTCATGCCCCAGACCTGCGGTAGCATCAATCAGATTTGGCTGTTCATTGACCTGACAGGCACGCGCCAGCATTTCCGATTTCATACCCGCACGTTTTAAACGTGGAATTTCAGCTTGCCAATCAGGCTGCATTTTCATGCCATTTGCGGCAAGACTTAAACCGTCCTGATCGAGAATTAGCGCCAACTCAGGGTGCAGACGTAAAAACTTGGCATTAATTTTTTCTACCACATGTCCCGTCAGCTCAACCTGTAATTGGGCTAAACGTGTTTGAAGCGCAACAAACTGCGCTTCAAATTCAGGGCTATACCAACAATCAAACTGCATTACCAATGTACCCAGCCTGTGCCCCAAGTCAGTAAAATAAACAAACCAAAAATAATACGGTAGTAAGCAAAGGCACTAAAGTCATGCTTAGACACATAACGGATCAAGGCACGAATCACCACAAGCGCTGAAATAAAGGCAACGACAATCCCCACGCCTAAAACTTCCATATCTTGGGTATGTAGCTCATGACGCATTTTGTACATGTCGAGTAGACCTGCTCCCATGAGTACAGGAATCCCCAAGAAGAAAGAAAACTCGGCAGCAGCTTTACGTGATACGCCCATAAATAGCGAACCAATGATGGTCGAGCCTGAACGTGAAGTTCCTGGAATCAACGCCAAGCATTGAATCAAACCAATAAATACGGCTTGCTTAAAGCTGATATCATCGACCTCTTGGCAAGCAATAATATGTTGACGGCGTTCGGCCCACAAAATAACCAAACCACCCACGATCAGTGCTAAAGCTACAGTCACAGCATTAAATAAATACGCTTTAACCGTTTCACCAATCGTCAAGCCAATCAGCATAATCGGAATCGTCGCCACGATGAGGTTGAGACTTAAACGGCGACCTTCAGGGTCTCCTGTCAGTGCCCCAATCAACGCACCCCACAACTTACCCCAATATTGATAAATAACAGCAGCAATCGCCCCGATCTGCACTGAGACTGCAAACATCTCACGTTTTTCTAGCGTCCAGAAGTCAAGCAACTGTCCTGTCAGAATCAAATGTCCAGTACTGGAAATGGGCAGGAATTCGGTAATCCCCTCAACCAAGCCCATAATTGCAGCTTTTAAAAGCAGTATAAGATCCATGTTTTGTCCTAGTTAAGGTTTACCTTGCTCTGGAATCTTTTTCCAGGCATTGTCACGTAAATACACAGGCAGTGCATACTCGGCGCTCACCCAGTGTTGTTGTTGTGCTTGAGGTATGGCGATTGTGGCGATATCTTGTGCGTTTGGGCAAAGTGTATTGTATTGACTTGCAGCATCTAAAAGATGGCTACCTGAACCAACCAGCGTAAAACGCTGCGCTTGAACAGCAGTTGCATAATCAAGTAACTGTTCCTGATCAACAGGTTGCATAATGTTGTCTGCATCCAGTTGAAAACTAGCAATGTAGACTTCTTTCATCCGTGCATCTAAAACCGCAGTCACTTCACGCAGTCCATAGACCCGATAAGCTGCCTGAGCCAAGGCTTGCAAAGTCGATACAGCAATAACGGGAAGATCATTTGCCCATGCCAGCGCTTGTGTCACTGCTGCATTAATTCGCACACCGCTAAATGAGCCTGGCCCACGACTAAATGCAATCACATCGAGTTGTGACGTTGTTAAGCCCTGTTGACTCAAACCTTGTTCAATCATTGGGAGCAAAGTTTGCGTTTGTGCTTTGGCTTGTTCATTCAGTGCAAAAAAAACAGAATGTGAATCTTCGACCAGACAAACTGAACAGTGTTCATTTGCTGTTTCGAGTGCTAGCAGTTTCATGCATGCCCTACATTACAAAATACAAAACGCACGTATGATACTCTAGTCGTCCATACTTCGCGAATATAAAAATACCCAGTACAAACTTAGCATTGTTTTATGATTTGCAGCTTAAGCCTGCTTTATTTAATCCTGATGAAACCAATACGGCTCTAGATTCAAATACTTTTTAAAATGTTCAGCATAATGCAAAGCGCTTTGTTTGAGTTTTTCCTCGCCTGCAGCATCAACAGTTTTCACTACTTTTCCAGGTGAACCCATGACCACAGAATTATCTGGAATGACTTTGCCTTCAGGAATGAGAGCATTCGCACCGATAATACAGTTTTTACCAATCACGGCATGATTCAAAATCACGGCATTGATGCCAATTAAGGTGTTATCACCAATACTACAACCATGCAGCATGGCTTTATGTCCAATCGTGACATATTTGCCAATGCTTAAATCAATTCCTGCATCGGTATGCAGTACTGCATTGTCCTGCACATTACTAAAATCACCAATCCGAATAAGACTGTTGTCACCCCGAATCACCGCACCAAACCAGATGCTGACCTGACGCCCCAATTCAACCCGACCAATCACGGTTGCGCTTTCTGCAATCCAGCCATTCCACGGCTGCTGTGTAGTTGTTGGCGTATATCCCTGAAACTTATACATCATAATTCTGATTTCCTTATTGTTGTGACATTGAATTTTGTCACTTTGTCATTGCGTGTAAATCGACTGAAAGTGGCGCCATGTTCAGCAAAAATGGCCATTCCTTATCGTACTTTAAACCATATTTGAATAAGCTGACCAGCATCCGTGCGGTGAGTCCCCAAACAATCTCTTCTTCAATATGCATACTCGGAAAATATAACGTTTGCTGCTGATACTGTACTGCATGCGGTTGCGTCGGTGTTTCCATCAACTCTCGTAGTGAAGCAAAAAAAATCCGATCAATTTCAGTAGGCTGTGCCACCAGTTCAATCTGGGCAGGAATGAGTCCGACCACAGGTTTAACCGTCAGACCACTTTTGGATTGCTGCATCGGCAAATCACCAATTAACTCAACATCATAAGGGTTTAATGCCGTTTCCTCATGTGCTTCACGCAGTGCAACCGCAATATTACTACTGTCTTCAGGATCGCGTTTTCCCCCAGGAAAAGACACTTCTCCTGCATGTTGATTCAGATGTTTAGAACGACGAGTCAGCAGAACTTTAGGATCATCTTCTTTGGTAATGGCGATCAGTACCGCTGCCTGTGCAGGCTCTACATGTCGGGCAAAACGTAACTGTTGCTGTAAATGATCAATCAATGTTTTCGTACTCATGTCATCACCTATTTTTTGCTGTTCCCTGTTCAACGCTCATGCAAATGATGCGAAAGCTCGATTTTTCAGTTATGCTGAACCATCTCTTTTTTCACCGATCATTCATTATGAACTGCTGCGTAAAATGTGGACACCCTACAGCCGATCAAATCCCCTTGGGCGATAGTAAATTTCGTCAAGTCTGTACACATTGTGGCAATATTCATTATGAAAACCCAAAGGTTATTTGTGGTGCTTTAGTGACTTGGCAGGATAAAGTCTTACTATGTCGCCGTGCGATTGAACCACGTTATGGCTTGTGGACATTGCCCGCGGGTTACATGGAACTGTTTGAAACCATGGAACAAGGTGCTGCACGCGAAACCTTTGAAGAAGCTGAAGCCGAAATTGATATTGAAAAACTGTACTGTATGTACAACATTCCCCGTATCGGGCAAATTTATGTGCTGTTCAAAGCCTCACTAAAAGATGGGAAATTTGGTGCAGGCCCTGAAACCATCGAATGTCGCCTTTTTGCCGAAAATGAGATTCCATGGGATGATTTAGCCTTCCCAAGTGTGCAACACACCTTGCAGCATTATTTTGCTGATCGTAAATCTGACCAGTTTCCAATGCATATGGAAACCATTGGTACGCGGATTGACGAAACAGGCTAAAACCAGTTACCTCATTATGCCTAGCCCCGACTAGGCATTGATTATCTGCGTTAATTGCTTCACTATTTGCCTTTCTTTTTTGCAACCTATTGTTATATGTCCAGTTGCTATTCCCTGCAAAAAGCACTATCACAATTTGACTTTTCCACAGCCGATCTATTGCTGCGTTTACAACAGCTCACAGGTTTGATTTATCTGAATGATGATGATCATCCTGTCATTGCGTTTTTACCGCAACAATACCAGTTGATTCAACATCAACACACCCAGCATTTTGTGCGCGATACACAATTTGGTTATGAAGCTCAGGCGCAACATTTGTCACTTGAAGACTGGATTCAGTGTCAGTCCAATCCAGTAGAGTCAACTGCAACCCAGTTTCAAGGGGGATGGATGGGTTTTATCGGTTACGACTACGCAGCTCGCCAAGATATTGAAGCACCGTTACATGCCCAGCCTGCATTATATCTAGGGCAATATTTGTCTTTTCTAAAATATGAAAATACACAAGGCTGGGTATTTTATAGTTTAGAAAAAGCTGAAATCGCTGAGCAAATTTTTCAAAAAATACACAACTTGATTTGCATCGATGTACCTCAAACAGCATTTCAACTGACTCAGGCCTGTCAGGCACGTTGGTCAAAAACTGAATATATTCAGGCATTCAATCACATCATTGACTATATTCGTGCGGGTGACTGTTATCAGATTAATCTGACCCAGCAATTTATTGGGCAGGCACAAGGTTTATTGCTTAAAACTGCTGAGCAGTTCTGGCAACTGACCAATGCGCCTTATGCAGGTTATCTGAAAATTGGTGCATTTGAATTGCTCAGTTGTTCGCCTGAACTGTTTATTGATTTTCAGGCACAGCAACAGATTGTTACTCGTCCAATCAAAGGCACCATGCCCCGTTATAGCGACCCAGTACTCGATGTTGAGTCGAAACAGCGCTTGAGCCAGTCTGAAAAAGATCAGGCTGAAAACCTGATGATTGTGGATTTACTGCGTAATGACCTGAGTGTCTATGCTGAAATTGGCACAGTCAAAACCAACAAACTGTTTGAAATTGAAAGTTTTGAACAAGTACATCATATGGTCAGCGAGATTCAGGCGAATTTGAAGTCTGAAATTCAACCTATGCAAATGCTGCTCAAAGCCTTGCCAGGCGGTTCAATTACAGGCGCACCGAAAATTCGTGCCATGCAAATTATTGCCGAACTGGAACAGCAACCACGCGGTGCTTATTGTGGTTCGTTGGGCTATTTTAACCAAGATGGTACGGGACGCTGGAATATTCTGATCCGTTCAGTACAAAAGTATCAGCAGGAAATATCGATGTGGGCAGGCGGCGGCATTACCATTGCCTCACAAGCGGAAGCGGAATATCAGGAATGTTTTGACAAAATTTCTGCCATGCTCAATTTACTCAATACATGGCAAAGTTAAACCTATTTTGAGGTTTAACCTATAAAAAACTCGCAGCCGAAACTGCGAGTTTTTTTGAATAAAATTAGACTTTTCTCATCATGATTTACACCCTCTTTGCCTTTCTCCCTGAGCTGAATTGAAATATATTTCAATTTAGTGCAAGAGAAACATAATAGATGGATGGAAAAGTCTATTACAAAATCTGATTTTTCAAGGTATCAACCAAACGCTGATTTTGCTCAGTCGTGCCAACCGTTATACGCAAGTATTGATTAATACGTGGCTTATTGAAATAACGCACGATAATACCTTGCGCTCGTAACTCAGTCGCCAACTCGCCTGCATCACGTTCAGGGTGTGTTGCAAAAATAAAGTTGGCTTTCGATGGCAATACCTTAAAACCAACGCTGGTCAAATCTGCAACCAACTGCTCACGGCAATCAATCACTTTTTGGCAGTGTTCGGCAAAGTACGCTTGATCTTCAAACGAAGCAACCGCGGCCGCAATCGCAAAACGGTCAATCGGATACGAGTTAAAGCTGTTTTTGACTGCTTCGAGTGCCGCAATCAAATGTGGTTGTGCAATCGCAAACCCAACCCGTAAACCTGCAAGAGAACGCGACTTTGAGGTCGTTTGACACACCACCAGATTTTCGTATTTGTTAACCAATGCCACCGCTGACTCTGCACCAAAGTCCACATAAGCTTCGTCTATCACCACAACACGGTCAGGATTGCCTTGCAATAACTGTTCGATTTTATCGAGTGATAAGGCAATACTGGTCGGTGCATTTGGATTGGCAATAATAATCCCGCCATTTGTCTGCTGATAATCAGCAACCTCCACTTCAAACTGCTCATTTAATGGCACAGTTTTCGTGTTTACACCAAAGAACTGGCTATACACGGGGTAAAAACTATAAGAAATATCAGGCGATAAAATTGGCTGATCCTGCAGGAAAAAAGCCTTAAAAATATGCGCCAAAACTTCATCTGAACCATTCCCCACAAAAACCTGTGAAGCATCGACATGCTGCTGTGTTGCAATGGCTTGCTTTAAAGCACTTGCATCAGGGTCTGGGTACAGGCGTAACGCATCCGCTCCGTCTGCCAATACCGCTTGTACTGCAGCGACAACTTTTGGTGATGGTGGGTATGGGTTTTCATTGGTATTCAGTTTGAGTAAATTTTGAATTTTCGGCTGTTCGCCTGGAACATAAGGCTCAAGCTCGCGAACTTCTGGACTCCAGAAGCGCATTTGCTGATTTGAAATATTCATAGTGCAATCTCAAAAAAGGGCTGAAAAAGAACAGCCCTTGATACATATTTAGATGGTTAAGCAGGCTGATAGCGGTAACGTGCAGAACGGGCATGCGCATCCAGATTTTCTTCTTGCGCCAAAATGTCTGCCGTTTTCGCCAGCGTTTTTACACCCTGCTCAGAACACATAATCAAGCTTGAGCGTTTTTGGAAATCATAAACACCCAGTGGTGACGAGAAGCGTGCTGTACCTGATGTTGGCAAAACGTGGTTTGGCCCTGCACAGTAATCCCCAATCGCTTCAGGGGTAAAACGTCCCATAAAGATCGCACCCGCATGACGAATGTCTTGGCTCATAGCTTCTGCATCATCCAGACAAAGCTCCAAATGCTCAGGTGCAACCTGATTAATCAGTTCAACTGCCTCTGCGCGATCCTTGACCAACACCAATGCACCACGGTTGGCAATTGAAGTACGCGCAATCTCTGCCTTTGGCAATGCAGCCAAATGTTCTTCAATCGCTTCAGCCACTTCGTTTAAGAAATCTTCATCTGGCGTGATCAAAATCGCTTGCGCCACGGTGTCATGTTCTGCCTGTGATAACACATCCATCGCGATCCATTTGGCATTGTTTTGACCTTCGGCATACACCAGAATTTCAGATGGCCCTGCAATCATGTCAATACCAACCTGACCAAACACCGCACGTTTTGCCGCAGCCACGAAACGGTTCCCTGGCCCAGTGATTTTATCAACACGAGGAATGGTTTCTGTACCGTATGCCAATGCTGCAACCGCTTGCGCACCACCAATGGTAAACACGCGATGTACCCCTGCCAAATAGGCAGCAGCTAACACTAGCGGATTCAATTCACCATTCGGTGCAGGCACTACCATGATAATTTCAGGGACACCCGCAACATGTGCAGGTACGGCATTCATCAGCACTGACGATGGATAAGACGCCAAACCACCTGGCACATAAATCCCAACACGATCTAATGGAGTGACTTTCTGACCCAAGGTATTACCCAGATCATCCACATAGCTCCAGCCATCTTGCTTTTGTGCCTGATGAAAAGAACGGATACGATTGGCAGCCAGTTCCAACGCTTCACGCACTTCTGCGTTTAAACCCTCAAATGCAGCTTTAAGCTGAGCTTGAGACAATTCAAGATCTGAAAATTGATGCGCTGGATGTCGATCGAACTGCTGAGTTAATTTAAGTACATGTGCATCGCCATGTTGGCGCACATCGGCAATAATCTGGTCTACAGTTTTGAGCAGTTCTGGATCATTGACTGTTTCAAAAGCCAATAAATCAGCGAAGGCTTGCTTGAAGTCCTGCGCTTGAGTCGATAAACGTCGCATCAATTTACCCACAAGGTGTTTAAACAAAAATGAGGTTTTAGTTTACCCTGTTTCAGCTGACTTGTGGATAACATCTCAACATCTATCACAAAAGCTTGATGGAAAATTACTTTTATGAAGATAGATAAAAATGGAGCACGATAAAAATTCGTTCAATGACAAGAATCTTCACGCTCTAAGCGCCATATTATTTTGAGCATAAAAAACCCGCCAAAATTTGGCGGGTTTTTCATTCACAAGCAATTATTTTTGCTTTTGACGCTCATTCACGGCAATTTCAAGCTGCGAAATAATTGGATTCAACAAGGCTTGTTTACGTTTAAAGCTGGCTTTATTCACAATCAGGCGAGAAGATACTTTACAGATTTCTTCAAGTGGCTCTAAACCATTGGCACGCAAAGTGTTTCCAGTATCCACCACGTCAACAATATAATCACCCAAACCAACCAATGGTGCTAATTCCATAGAACCATACAGTTTGATCACGTCGACTTGCTCGCCCAAGCTTGCATAGTATTGACGAGTTAAGTTGACATATTTGGTGGCAATCTTGAGACGACCTTGCGGGTGAACCATTCCCACTTTGGCAGCAGTCATTAAACGGCAATTGGCAATTTTCAAGTCCAATGGCTCATAGACATTTTGAGCACCATGTTCCATCAATACGTCTTTACCAGCAACACCCAAATCTGCCGCACCATTTTCCACGTACGTTGGCACATCTGAAGCACGTAAAATCAAAATACGAACCAGTTTATGCGTCGTTGGGAAAATCAATTTGCGTGATTTTTCTGGGTCTTCAAGCAGATTAATGCCTGCAGTTTCCAGTAAAGGTAAAGTTTCTTTTAAAATTCGACCTTTACTGAGTGCTAAAGTTAAACCATGATCAAAATTACCCATGACGTTAAAATTTGGATCATCGTTTCTAAACTCGTTCATTTCTTATCCACTTACTCGTTTAATTTTTGCGCCAATACCTTGCAGTTTCGCCTCAATATGCTCATAACCACGATCGATATGATAAATACGATCGATCAGGGTTTCACCTTCTGCGGCAAGCGCTGCCAATACCAGTGAAAATGACGCGCGTAAATCAGTTGCCATGACAGGTGCTGCAGAAAGTTTCTCAACCCCTGTGACCACCGCATCATTGCCTTCCACCTGAATATTAGCGCCCATACGTGACAATTCAGGAACATGCATAAAACGGTTTTCAAAAATGGTTTCTGAAATTGTTGCAAAACCACGACCAATCGCATTGACTGCCATGAGCTGAGCTTGCATGTCCGTTGGAAAATCTGGATGCGGTAAAGTGCGGAAGCTGACGGCTTTAGGGCGTTTGCCTTGCATGTCTAATTCGATCCAGTCCTCACCACGGGTAACTTCTGCACCCATTTCTTCAAACTTGTCGAGGACACATTCCAACAAGGCAGGATCGGTATGTGTCGTTCTGACACGCCCACCTGTAATTGCAGCCGCAGCCAAGTATGAACCTGTTTCAATACGGTCAGCGACCACGGCATAGTCACAGCCATGTAAACTCTCAACACCTGTCACAACCAAGGTGTCAGTGTCTAGACCTTCAATTTTAGCGCCCATTTTAATCAACATGTTTGCTAAATCGGTAATTTCAGGCTCACGTGCAGCATTGCGAATAGTCGTTACACCATCAGCCAGTGTAGCAGCCATCAAAATGTTTTCCGTACCACCGACCGTCACCATATCAAAGATGACTTCGCCACCTTTTAAGCGCCCGTCAACTTTGGCATGTACATAACCATTCTCAACTTCGATATGTGCGCCCAAAGCTTCAAGTGCTTTTAAATGTTGATCTACAGGACGTGAACCAATGGCACAACCACCCGGTAAAGATACTTTCGCTTCACCGTAACGCGCAACCAATGGGCCAAGCACCAAAATCGATGCACGCATGGTTTTGACCAAATCATACGGTGCAAACTGGTTGTTGAGTGTTGAAGTATCGGCTGTAACTGTATCACCAGCATATTCAATGGCAACACCCAAGCCTGCAATCAGCTTCACTAGTGTATTGACATCGCGTAGGTTTGGCATGTTAGAAATGCGAATCGGTGAATCGGCTAAAATGGTAGCAGCCAATAGCGGTAATGCCGCATTTTTTGCCCCAGAAATCCGTACTTCACCTTCTAGCTTTTGACCACCCTGGATCAGAAATTTATCCATAAATCCTTAAGCTCCAAACAAGCTAGCTTTGCGCCATTCTTCTTTTGTCATTGCGCGAATGGTTACGGCATGCACTTCGCCACTGGCAATGTAATCATTCAATGGTGCATAAACGACTTGTTGACGAGCAACTGGACGTTTACCTTCAAACTGATCATCGACAATACGTAGGTCAAACTTTCCCGCTTGTCCACTCACAACAACTTCCGCATGTGGAAAAGTTGCTTTCAAAATTTCAGTGAGCTGTTCACTATTCATGGTTAAAAGACCTCGTGTAAGACCTACGTTGTAAAAGCTGGTTATTTTACTATATCTGAAAAAAATTATTCATTAGGCAATCGTAAAATTGCCATAAAAAAAGAGGTTTATAAAAAACCTCTTTTCCTTAAGTTAAAAATTAAACTGGAACAATAACTTGTGGAAAAATCGTTTGCATTTTACGATGCTTTTCCAGTTGTTTTTTCATTTTCTCAGTTAATTTCTGAATGGAAGTATACATATCATCAGCACAGGCTTGTGCAAAAAATTCCACACCAGGTAAACGAACAATCGCTTCAGCAATATGATTGGCACTGCCTTTACGAGAGCGTTTATCCAGTTGATGATCTCTAGAGAGTTTCACCTGCATACTATTAACCTGATCAAGATGTTTGGTCATCTGGTCAAACTTGGTGCGAATATTTTCTTCTATCGCAGGTGTAATTGTTAAATGATGTCCACGAATTGTTAATTGCATACCACTATCCCTCATTAATGCTCAGGATAAAGATCGTCACGGCTCATGATGAATGCAATCTCAGTTCATTTGACTATCATTCGATCATGTTGAGCCACTCCAAGAAAACAAATTCATCATGTTGTCATAATGAATCTTTAGAATTAACAAATTCACCTGTTTAAATCAATACTTTTCTGTCAGAAGATGACGGAATGTTCAGTGATTCACGATATTTGGCAACCGTACGCCGTGCAACATCAATTCCATCTTCTTTCAACAAATTTGCAATTGCGTTATCAGACAATGGCTTACGTGGGTTTTCCACCGAGATCATTTTCTTAATCATGGCACGAATCGCTGTTGACGAACATTCCCCACCTGCTGTTGTGCCGACATGACTTGAAAAGAAATATTTCAGCTCAAACAAACCGCGCGGCGTCAAAATATATTTATTGGTCGTCACCCGAGATACTGTAGATTCATGTAACTCAACTTCTTCAGCAACATCCCGCAGTACCAAAGGCTTCATCGCTTCTGGGCCTTGCTCTAAAAAGGCTTTCTGATGCCTTACAATACAACTTGCCACTTTCAGCAAAGTTTTATGGCGCTCATCAATACTCTTAATAAAATTTTTGGCTTCTAGCATCTGATTACGTAAATACTGATTATCCGAGCTTTGGTCAGCGCGGCGAATCATACTCGAGTAAAACGAGTTAATGCGTAATTTTGGCATGACATCTGGATTCAACTGAACTTGCCAATGATCCTGTTTTTTCATCACGACGACATCAGGAATCTGGTATTCAGACTCTCCTGAATCAAAATCACTACCTGGATACGGTTTTAAAGTTTTAACCAAATTAATGGCAGCTTTTAATTGCTCTGCATTTAATCCAGTTTGTTTCATCAGTTTGTTAATATCATTCGCAACCAGTAATGGATAATACTCAAGCATTTTCAAAGCTTCATAACGTGAAGCCGTCGTTGCTGGCAGATATTCCAACTGGATTTTTAGACACTCTGCTAAATTACGTGAGCCAATTCCAATCGGATCAAGATGTTGCAAATGCTTTAAAACAACCAGAACTTCGTCATCTTCAATAATGTCATCGTAATCTAGTTCTTGTAATAAATGCTGTGATGACGCTGTAATTTCTTCAATCTCAGCATCCAGAAAACCTTTTTCATCCAATGAGTCGATAATACAATAGGCAATCAATTGATCAATTTTAGAGAAATGCAATAAATTGACCTGATTCAGCATGTGTTCTTGCAAGCTCAAATGGCTTTGGCGATTATCTTCACGCTCTTCAAATTCTGCTGCGCCCAATGCTGTCGATTGATGGGTATAGACCTCATCCCAGTCGGTATCAACAGGTAAATCATCAGGTAAATAGTCGGCATTTAACTCTTGGGTTAAATCCTTATTTTCATACTCATGCTCTGCCTCACTGTTACTATCGGCATCGGCACTCGACAACTCTTCGACTTTTTCAAGTAATGGATTACTTTCTAACTGAATTTGAATTTCTTGTTCTAATTCAAGGCTAGAAAGCTGTAAAAGTCGGATAGCCTGTTGCAATTGTGGCGTGAGCGACAATGAGTTGGCAATTTTTAATCCTACAGACAACTTCATAAAGATTTCTATCCCAAGAGACCCAAGCAATTTTTATGCCGTTCTTATGGTTATAGCATATAGTTAATAAAAAACATACAAGAAAACGTAAATTATGCCTGACTCTGAAAATCAGAAAAAATAAATACTCACTGCTATCAATTTTAAATAGATTTAAATAAGCCTACAGCACTGAAGCGCATAAAAGACCAACCATTTGAATTGATATAAAAGAGTTATCGATGCTTGACCGTATAAATTGAAGAAAATTAATATCTTCGTATTCTCAATACACTTAGGATTTAAATTTTGCTTACTCAAAATAAAAAAATTTTTTATTTCAATAACATTTTACCAATAACATTACTTTCAACATTAGTAGGCTGCACCAGTCTTGGACCACATAGTGGCTCGGTTGCCTCTCGTTCTGTACGTCTATCTTCAGGGCTACAAAAGGCCTATACAGTATCGCCATCCAAAGCACAGCGACTTTCTCCAATGATTATTCAAAGTGCCGACCAATACCAAGTCCCTCCATTACTGGTTGCTGCACTTATTAAACAAGAATCTAACTACAATAGTGCAGCACACTCAGCAACTGGTGCAGTTGGTCTTACACAAATTATTCCAAGCTATTGGCAAGAAAAATGTGTGGGAAATTTATACAATGAAGCGACTAATATTCAATGCAGTGCCTATATTTTAAATCACTACCATGAATTATCTGGAAGTTGGTTTAAAGCCACAGCTTATTATAATGTTGGACCAACAGGCTATGAATCCAGTTTTTGGACACGACATAAAGCCAAGAAATATGCACGTCAGGTTAGACGTCACGAAAAAGAGTTAAAGGCAGCATTATAAATTTCAAACGAAATAGATTTAAGCCCAATCAAGAGATTAGGCTTATGTATTATTAAATGAGTTATAAGGATTTTAAAAATGCGACAACATCTGTATTTCCAGCCATTTCCGCAAGTTCAAGTGCCGTATATTTAACTCGATGATCGATTCTTGCACCTTTACTGACCAACAATCTGACCACATCTAAATGGTCATTTTCAGCAGCAGCTTGTAACGCACTATACCCTTCATCATCCGTCTGATTTGGATCTGAACCATCTAGCAATAATTGTTCAACTTGTTCTATATCACCTAAAGATGACCAATAAACAAGCTCAGGTAGATGAAGTTCTTCATCATCTTCAGGAATCGGAGTAAAAGAATTGAGTTTCATATGATTTAACCAGTTTTTGTTTTGGCTCTATTAATACAATTAAAACCTAAATTGCATGGCACATCTAGATAAAAATTTGACGAGAATCTAATGTAGAATGCCGAACAAACTGACTTTCTAGCTTTAATATATCAACATTAGATGGCTTTTATTTCTTTGCAATCACTTGTGCAAGTACAATTCGCCCCTCTTCTAGGTTCCGGCGCTGATTTTGAGCCATCAATTGAAAATCATTTCCGAGCAGAATATGAAATCCAAGAGGTGGCAAACCTTGGTTTTTAATCTTTTCTGCAAGCCTCACAAACCATTCACGTGCCACTTCCGTTGTGTCTGTCCAATCCGTAATCGTAAATCCTGTATTAACAAGAAGCTGATGCAATTCAGCAGGTTGAACAAGGAAACTCGTATCGGCTGTTCGTGCCCATGGCACTGGAAAAATAACTGATTCCGATGAGCCAGCAAGAACATCGTAGATAGCAAGTGTACCGCCCGACTTTAATACCCGATACATCTCTTTATATAATTGAGCCTTATCAGAAATGTTCATGGCAGCATGTTCCGTCCATACGACATCAAATGTCTGATCATCAAATGGTAGTTGTGTTGCATCAGCCTGTTGAAAATCTACTAGGTTCAAAAGATCAGTCTTAGCAGTGAGTATTTTAGCTACTTTGCAATAATCATCTGTTAAGTCAATACCTGTAACACGGCAGCCAAATTCTTTAGCAAGACAACGTGATGTTCCGCCTACTCCACTACCTACGTCGAGTACATACTTTGTTGCATCTAGCCCAGCTGCTCGGGCCAGTTCGAGCATCGCTACTCTTCCTCGGATATGAAACTCATCAATTGGTGCTAGATCTTCAAGTGTTAAACAGCTTAAATCCTTTCCTGATTTTTCAAGTGCAGCCAATATGACCTCACTTAAATCGTGGTGAGTTTGATGATAATGCGTTTGGATTGCTTCGTTAATCGTAGTTTGCATACACAAGTTCCTTCTTATGTGGCTTAACTTTATGAGTTAAATTTTATTGTGAACCAACTTTAATTTAAGTAAACCACTTATTCAGCCATCCAAATTTGTGGCTCTTCTCTACTAAAAATACTAGCACAGCCATTTTTTCCAAGAATTAGATACTCATGTGGCCTTTCACTTCCACCCTTGGCTAACTGTCCCTGAAGAAAGCCATCACGTTCAGACTTCTGGTCAAACTAGCCACCAGAATTTATCCTCCATATCCATCCTGGAACACAACTTTCATCATCCCAATAATTTAGCAAATCTCCTTCATCAAGAATGTGAAGGCCAATTGAAGAAAAACTAACATAAACAGGAATTGATTGATCAGGAAAAATCAGTGTTATTTCTAGCTTCCACTATGTATTTATAAAAATTATGATTAGAGTATTTTTAATATAGAAAGTTTTAAACATTACCTTTAAATAGCTTTAATTTAAACAATAGGCAATAGCATGATTCAAAAATAAAAATTTAAACGAATTTTATAAAAAATGCTCCAATAAAAAAGCACCCCCTGCTCTATTGAGTCAGGGGGTGCTTAGAATAATGAGCTGGCGATGACTTACTCTCACATGGGTAACCCCACACTACCATCAGCGCTAAGAGGTTTCACTTCTGAGTTCGGGAAGGGATCAGGTGGTTCACTCTTGCTATGGTCGCCAGCACAACTGTTTATGGACATTTTCGGGTTTTATGCTCAGATCATGTTGATCTTGTTGCTACCGTACTGTGTACCAAATGAGTTATTAACAAATTGGTTAACTGAGTCGAATTTTATGTTCTAGCGTTTACTAAATCAAGTTCTTTGTTTCAGATCAGATTTAACTGATCTTTTATGAATCGATTTAAGCTTTATATACAACTGCTTGGGTGTTGTATAGTCAAGCCTCACGAGCAATTAGTATTGGTCAGCTTCACATATCACTATGCTTCCACACCCAACCTATCAACGTCCTAGTCTCGAACGGCTCTTTAGAGGAATAAATTCCTAGGGAAATCTTATCTTGAGGTAGGCTTCCCGCTTAGATGCTTTCAGCGGTTATCCCTTCCGAACATAGCTACCCGGCGATGCGACTGGCGTCACAACCGGTACACCAGAGGTTCGTCCACTCTGGTCCTCTCGTACTAGGAGCAGATCCTCTCAAATTTCCAGCGCCCACGGTAGATAGGGACCGAACTGTCTCACGACGTTCTAAACCCAGCTCGCGTACCTCTTTAAATGGCGAACAGCCATACCCTTGGGACCTGCTTCAGCCCCAGGATGAGATGAGCCGACATCGAGGTGCCAAACACCGCCGTCGATATGAACTCTTGGGCGGTATCAGCCTGTTATCCCCAGAGTACCTTTTATCCGTTGAGCGATGGCCCTTCCATACAGAACCACCGGATCACTAAGACCTACTTTCGTACCTGCTCGACTTGTGGGTCTCGCAGTTAAGCGCGCTTTTGCCTTTATACTCTACGCGTGATTTCCGACCACGCTGAGCGCACCTTCGTACTCCTCCGTTACTCTTTAGGAGGAGACCGCCCCAGTCAAACTACCCACCAGACATGGTCCTCGTCCCGGATCACGGGACAGAGTTAGAACCTCAATATTACCAGGGTGGTATTTCAAGGATGGCTCCATTGGAACTGGCGTCCCAACTTCAAAGCCTCCCACCTATCCTACACAAGTAAGATCAAAGTTCAATGTCAAGCTGCAGTAAAGGTTCACGGGGTCTTTCCGTCTAGCCGCGGGTACACCGCATCTTCACGGCGAATTCGATTTCACTGAGCCTCTGCTGGAGACAGCGCCGCCATCATTATGCCATTCGTGCAGGTCGGAACTTACCCGACAAGGAATTTCGCTACCTTAGGACCGTTATAGTTACGGCCGCCGTTTACTGGGGCTTCGATCAAGAGCTTCGCTTACGCTAACCCCATCAATTAACCTTCCAGCACCGGGCAGGCATCACACCCTATACGTCCACTTTCGTGTTTGCAGAGTGCTATGTTTTTAATAAACAGTTGCAGCGGCCTGGTTTCTGTGGCTGCCAATAGCTCATCCCGCAAGGGGAATCACCGTCAGCAGCGTACCTTCTCCCGAAGTTACGGTACCATTTTGCCTAGTTCCTTCAGCAGAGTTCTCTCAAGCGCTTTGGTCTACTCGACCTGACCACCTGTGTCGGTTTAGGGTACGATTCCTGTGTAACTGAAGCTTAGAGACTTTTCTTGGAAGCATGGTATCAGCCACTTCACTGTACAAGTACAGCTTGCTATCAACTCTCAGCATAGAGCACCCCGGATTTGCCTAAGATGCATGCCTACTGTCTTTCACCTGGACAACCAACGCCAGGCTGACCTAACCTTCTCCGTCCTCTCATCGCATTACACAGAAGTATTGGAATATTAACCAATTTCCCATCGACTACGCCTTTCGGCCTCGCCTTAGGGGTCGACTCACCCAGCCCCGATTAACGTTGGACTGGAACCCTTGGTCTTTCAGCGAACGGGTTTTTCACCCGTTTTGTCGTTACTCACGTCAGCATTCGCACTTCTGATACCTCCAGCAGACTTCTCAATCCACCTTCATCGGCTTACAGAACGCTCCCCTACCACTTGACTAATGTCAAATCCGCAGCTTCGGCACATAGTTTTAGCCCCGTTACATCTTCCGCGCAGGCCGACTCGACTAGTGAGCTATTACGCTTTCTTTAAAGGGTGGCTGCTTCTAAGCCAACCTCCTAGCTGTCTATGCCTTCCCACATCGTTTCCCACTTAACTATGATTTTGGGGCCTTAGCTGGCGGTCTGGATTGTTTTCCTCTTGACTACGGACGTTAGCACCCGCAGTCTGTCTCCCGGATAGTACTCATAGGTATTCGGAGTTTGCATCGGTTTGGTAAGTCGGGATGACCCCCTAGCCGAAACAGTGCTCTACCCCCTATGGTATTCGTCCGAGGCGCTACCTAAATAGCTTTCGGGGAGAACCAGCTATCACCGAGTTTGATTAGCCTTTCACCCCTATCCACAAGTCATCCCCCGGCTTTTCAACGACGGTGGGTTCGGTCCTCCAGTTAGTGTTACCCAACCTTCAACCTGCTCATGGATAGATCACCCGGTTTCGGGTCTATACCCAGCGACTAAAACGCCCTATTAAGACTCGATTTCTCTACGGCTCCCCTATACGGTTAACCTCGCCACTGAATATAAGTCGCTGACCCATTATACAAAAGGTACGCAGTCACACCACGAAGGTGCTCCCACTGCTTGTATGCATGCGGTTTCAGGATCTATTTCACTCCCCTCACAGGGGTTCTTTTCGCCTTTCCCTCACGGTACTGGTTCACTATCGGTCAGTCAGGAGTATTTAGCCTTGGAGGATGGTCCCCCCATATTCAGACAAGGTTTCACGTGCCTCGCCTTACTCGTCATCATTATATGTGCCCTTTCGTGTACGGGACTATCACCCTCTACGGTTGCACTTCCCAGAGCATTCCGCTAAAACACATATAACTTAATGGGCTGATCCCCGTTCGCTCGCCGCTACTGAGGGAATCTCAATTGATTTCTTTTCCTAAGGGTACTGAGATGTTTCACTTCCCCTCGTTCGCCTTGCAACACTATGTATTCATGTTGCAATACCTACCTTATGGTAAGTGGGTTCCCCCATTCAGACATCTCCGGATCACAGGATATTTGCCGCCTCCCCGAAGCTTTTCGCAGGCTATCACGTCTTTCATCGCCTCTGACTGCCAAGGCATCCACCACATGCACTTAATTACTTGACTATACAACCCCAAACAGTCGTTATTACCTACAAGTAGTAATAAGACATGATCAATGATTTCTCATCAATCTCTTACAGTTTGAAGTACTGTGTATCTAAACACTGTACAGCTTCAATCTAATTCATATACCAAAACGCTTGATTCAGTTAATTTGCTAGTTCTCATTTCATTCTTTCGAATGAATGAGTTGAACAATTTATTTCAGACTCAATTTTACCAATCTGTTAATGAGTTAATGTGCCCTCGTCGGATCACACTAATACCGTGATACTTAAATCACAGAAGTTAATAAAATAAAACCTTCAGGTTTTTCTCTTACTAAATTCTGTAATCTTTAGCTCGAACTCTAATCTTCAGAATTCGTGGTGGAGACTAGGAGAGTCGAACTCCTGACCTCCTGCGTGCAAAGCAGGCGCTCTACCAACTAAGCTAAGTCCCCAGCTTATATCATCAATTTATATCGAATTGTCTTTGGTGGGTCTGACAAGACTTGAACTTGTGACCCCACGCTTATCAAGCGTGTGCTCTAACCAACTGAGCTACAGACCCATTCGATATACCAGAAGAACAACTTGTTGTGGATTCTTACCAATCAATCCGTCTTTTCGTTAAGGAGGTGATCCAGCCGCAGGTTCCCCTACGGCTACCTTGTTACGACTTCACCCCAGTCATCGGCCACACCGTGGTAACCGCCCTCATTGCTGTTAGGCTAGCTACTTCTGGTGCAACAAACTCCCATGGTGTGACGGGCGGTGTGTACAAGGCCCGGGAACGTATTCACCGCGGCATTCTGATCCGCGATTACTAGCGATTCCGACTTCATGGAGTCGAGTTGCAGACTCCAATCCGGACTACGATCGGCTTTTTGAGATTAGCATCCTATCGCTAGGTAGCAACCCTTTGTACCGACCATTGTAGCACGTGTGTAGCCCTGGCCGTAAGGGCCATGATGACTTGACGTCGTCCCCGCCTTCCTCCAGTTTGTCACTGGCAGTATCCTTAAAGTTCCCGACATTACTCGCTGGCAAATAAGGAAAAGGGTTGCGCTCGTTGCGGGACTTAACCCAACATCTCACGACACGAGCTGACGACAGCCATGCAGCACCTGTATCTAAGTTCCCGAAGGCACCAATCCATCTCTGGAAAGTTCTTAGTATGTCAAGGCCAGGTAAGGTTCTTCGCGTTGCATCGAATTAAACCACATGCTCCACCGCTTGTGCGGGCCCCCGTCAATTCATTTGAGTTTTAGTCTTGCGACCGTACTCCCCAGGCGGTCTACTTATCGCGTTAGCTGCGCCACTAAGGTCTCAAAGACCCCAACGGCTAGTAGACATCGTTTACGGCATGGACTACCAGGGTATCTAATCCTGTTTGCTCCCCATGCTTTCGTACCTCAGCGTCAGTATTAGGCCAGATGGCTGCCTTCGCCATCGGTATTCCTCCAGATCTCTACGCATTTCACCGCTACACCTGGAATTCTACCATCCTCTCCCATACTCTAGCTAACCAGTATCGAATGCAATTCCCAAGTTAAGCTCGGGGATTTCACATTTGACTTAATTAGCCGCCTACGCACGCTTTACGCCCAGTAAATCCGATTAACGCTTGCACCCTCTGTATTACCGCGGCTGCTGGCACAGAGTTAGCCGGTGCTTATTCTGCGAGTAACGTCCACTTACTTTGGGTATTAACCAAAGAAGCCTCCTCCTCGCTTAAAGTGCTTTACAACCAAAAGGCCTTCTTCACACACGCGGCATGGCTGGATCAGGCTTTCGCCCATTGTCCAATATTCCCCACTGCTGCCTCCCGTAGGAGTCTGGGCCGTGTCTCAGTCCCAGTGTGGCGGATCATCCTCTCAGACCCGCTACAGATCGTCGCCTTGGTAGGCCTTTACCCCACCAACTAGCTAATCCGACTTAGGCTCATCTATTAGCACAAGGTCCGAAGATCCCCTGCTTTCTCCCGTAGGACGTATGCGGTATTAGCGTTCCTTTCGAAACGTTGTCCCCCACTAATAGGCAGATTCCTAAGCATTACTCACCCGTCCGCCGCTAAGCTAAGGTGCAAGCACCTTCGCTCCGCTCGACTTGCATGTGTTAAGCCTGCCGCCAGCGTTCAATCTGAGCCATGATCAAACTCTTCAGTTTAAAATCATTGCACTTTACTAAAAGTGCTAAATCTGGCTCATTAATCTTACTGACTAAAAATTCGCTCAAATAAACTTCGAGAAATTTCTACCAATTCAATCAATGAAATATATATTCGACTGATCAACTGATAAAAATCCACACAAGTTGTTCTTCCAATTCTCTTAATGATCTTCTCGATGATTCGTCATCATCAAGCTAGGTCGGCTATGTTACTCTATTTTAAAACAAAGTCAACAGGTAATTTCGATATTTTTTAAAACTCATTCAATCAACTAAAAACTTATCTATCTAGCTAAGCCCTTGTTAATCAACAAGTTTTTATCTGCATCACCGCCGATGGATACGCATTATAGACCATAACCATTCTAACGCAACCCCATTCTTCAATATTTCTATTCACCTGCCTCTTTTTTAGCCTATTTCGGGGTTTTTCTGCATTTTTTGCTTAATTATACAGCTGTTTTGATAAATTAGTTTCTTTTTTTCATATTGTGATAATCACATTTCAATTTTATTCATGCTATATAATGGTTAAAATTAAATTATCTAACTAAAATGTCGGAAATGCGTATGCGTAGTCAGTTTTCTGTATTGTGGGTTTCTTTAGTTGCGCTGAGTGTCAGTGGTTCTGTTCTGGCAGCAGAATCAGATGCTTCTACCTCTGTAAATGAAACTCAGGCTCAATCGACTGCTGCAAAAGGCTCTCGTATTGATAAAATTAAGGCATTTTCCGAAAAAACAATTAAAGACTTAAAAGTCGATGCCAATGCAACTCAGCCTGATGAAGTTAAAGACCCTTTTCAACCACTCAACCGTAAGATCTTTGTCTTTAATGACTATATAGATCGCTATGCCCTACGACCTATAGCTGTACAGTATCAGGCGAAGATTCCTGTCGAAGTACGTGGTTCGTATCGTCAATTTCGGGGCAATTTAGCTGAACCTTGGAATGCAACCAACCAAGTTATTCAATGGAAACCTAAGCGCGCACTTCAAACGGTGGGACGGTTTTTAATTAATAGTATTACAACATTAGGCTTAGCAGATCCAGCAAGTCGTCTAGGCCTAGATGAAGAAGAAGAAAGCTTGGGCACGACATTGGGTTATTATGGTGTTTCTTCAGGCCCATACTTGATGGTGCCATTTCTTGGTCCAAGCACTTTACGTGATGGCTTTGGTTTTATTGTTGATAGTCAGGCAAGCCCACAAAAGTATATTTTGCAAGAGAATTACCCTGGATTATATTGGGGAGATTGGGCGCTCTATGCAATTGATGTCCGTAGTTCACTGTTAGATGTTGATCAGGGTTTGCAAGGTGACCGTTACGCAGCAATCCGAGATGCCTACTTACAGCGAAAACGCTTTGTCATTGCAGAGAAAAAAGGAGATTCGAGTCAGGAAACTTCTTTTATTGATGAGAATGATGGAGTAGATAGTAGTACACCAGCCGATTCTCAGCCTAATAATAAATAATGATTTGTGATTAGCATTATTTATTATATTTTGAATCAACCATTGATGTAAAAGGACTGTTCTCTCATTTATGTATTTCATTCAACCTACTCGAACAATACCTCATTTAGAGCGTGTGTTAAGTGCTTTACCGAGCCTACAAATGATTCATATAGAGGACATTTCCCTTTACGATCAAAGCATTATTGCAATTGCTGACGTACAAGATTTTTTGGAACATCAATGGGAATTACCAACAATTGTACTTGCTTTTGAAAATGAAGGTTCTGCGCTTGCGCAAGCATGGCAAGCAGGTGCTTTAGCAGGATGGATTTGGTATCAACTCCCTGAAAAGCCGACTGAAGCGCTTGCTAAAATTGATGCCCAATATAAACGTAATCAGGATAGCCGCGACTTACCCTCTGCTGCCATTTTGCAAAAAAAACTGCTTCCAACCCCGCTTGAATTGCCTAACTATAAAATAGAATCATTTTTCAAACCATCTGCCTATTTGTCGGGAGACTGGTACGATTACTGGAAAATCAGCGATAAAGAAATTATTTTTTATCTTGCTGATGTTTCAGGTCACGGCGTGACCAGCAGTTTACTGACTTCATGGATGGCTGCTTTTCATGGTCGCTCTAAAACCCCCCGTGAGCTAATTAAAAAGCTCAATGGTATGTTAGTTCAAGAAAATATTGAAAAACATATCACGATGATTACGGGAATTTTAAATTTTGAGACCCATCATTTACGCTGGTCCAGTGCAGGACATTACCCTCCAGCAATCTTATTTGAACCAAATCAGCCCCCGAAAATTTTAAATACCAGCAGCTTTCCACTAGGCCTAACTGAAGACTTAGAAGTTGAGGAATTTGAATGTATTTTAAGCAAACAAGCACGTTTCATTGTGTGTTCGGACGGGGCACTAGAACCATTTGACGGCGGTTTAAATGAACAATTTCAAAAACTTGTCGAACATTTGCAAAATCACACATTTGAAGCACCTGCGCATGTCGCTGATGATATTGCAATTCTAAGTTTGTGCCGAGTAAAGTAGCAAAAAAACCTATATCGTAGTTTTTTGTAATTAATTTTCACTGCTCAACCACTTGAGTATGTCCCCCCCCTATGTGATAATTTTCTAATCCTTCTCAAAAAATGGCATATATATGTCAACAGGTCATGTTGAATATGCAAGTTTGAATGGCACGCATTTTTTCAAGATTATTGGAGAAGTTCGCGCACAATCTTGTATTAGTTTAGACAAACTTTTGAGTAAGATTGAACAGCAAAGCAACGTTAAAGGTGCGGTTGTCGATTTAACTCAAACTACATTTATCGATAGTACAGTTCTCGGGATTTTAGCAAAACTCGGGATCAAGCTGAAACAGGCACACCAGATTCAGGCCGTGATGCTATCGACGAACCCAGATATCACTACTCTCGCAAATAGCATGGGCTTAGGGCAGGTTTTTATCATGCTCAACTGTGGTGATAACAATGTCTGTACGCGCACGCTTGTTGATGAAAATATTACCCACAAGGCAATGCTCAATACTGTCTTAGATGCTCACCGCACTTTGATGGAATTGAATGATAGTAATCAAAATATTTTTGAACCTTTAGTGAAACAACTCGAAAAAGAACAAGATCAATTTGAAGAAGAAGTTGTTAATCCTCATAATGCTTAATAAAAAATAGCAAAGGAACGCTTGCCATGACTTTACTCTCTGTTGCCCAAATGAACTCACAAAATAGCATTGAAGATAACTTCAAGCAGGTTGAGTTACTGATTCAGCAGAGTAAAGCACAAGGGGCATCTTTGATTACTTTTCCTGAAAATTTTATTTGTTTTGCCGCAGGTAAACAGCGCGAAACAGCTGAACAATTTGAAAGTATTCAACAGCGTTTAGAACAGCTTGCACATCAGTATCAAATTTGGATTATTGCAGGAACTTTGCCTTGCCCGTTTCGTCCTGATGGTTCAATTGTGCCTGATGGTCGTGTGCGCACCAGCAGTTTATGTATCAGCCCAGAAGGAACTGAAGCACGTTATGACAAAATTCATTTGTTTGATGTGCAGGTAGCGGATGGCGTAGGTGGTTATCAGGAATCCAAGTTTTTTGAACCTGGCGATGAAGTGGTGGTTGCATCAACTCCGTTTGGTCAGATTGGTTTAATGGTCTGCTATGATCTGCGTTTCCCGGAGTTGGCGCTGACGTTAAGACAACGTGGTGCGGATATTTTAACAGCGCCCGCAGCGTTTACTTACACGACAGGACAAATGCACTGGCAGCTTTTACTACAAGCTCGAGCAATGGACAGTCAATGCTATGTCCTTGGCGCGGCTCAGCAAGGTTGGCATGGAGAAAAACGCCAGACTTGGGGACATGCCGGAATCACCAATAGCCGCGGTCAGTTACTCGCACTGGTGGAAGATGAAGGTGCACAATTAATTACGGTTGCTTTTGACCACAATGAGCATCAACAAGTTCAGGCAGCCATGCCTTTAATACAACACCGCCGCTTATTACAATTTTAATTTTTTGGTTTTTATTGAATACAATCACGCCTGTAATTGTACTGTTGCCCTCTATACTCCTGACTTTTAACCCATTAAAGTGATAGGCAAAGCTTATCATCTAAGGAAATGTTGTGTCGGATTTAGATCTCATGGATGATCACTGGGAAAAACATATTAAATGGTGGGGTGAATATCATTTTGAGTTACACCAAACTCGTACTTGGCAATTTGGTTCATTACTATTTCGCTTAACCCGTGGCGCTCAGGAATGGCGTATGGAATATCATCGTCCGACGATCCAGTTTGACTATGAACAGCAATGGAAAGAAATTTTAGAGCCTGATTTTCCTTTTCCACTGCCTGTCCATGTCGAGCGCTATATGTTTCGTAAAATGGGCAATACCTTCCAACTGTTACCACGGCTTGCCGATCGTTCCGTAGTGATTCGCCCTGTCGACCCAATGTACATTCCTGCAGGGCAACGTGGCTTGCTGTATATTAGCACCCCGCTTTGGATTACAGGATTCGCCGAAGGACAACGCGAACCGCTGTTTGATATTCCAGTTATTCGTCCAAAAGATACTTGGTTTGGCCCAGACAAACTTTCTGGTGAACTCTGCTATGCCACAGCAGTTGATGGTCGTACCGAATTAGAACAACTTAAGCCACGCGCCTTTCGCGCAGTTACCCCGATTATTTTTCATAACAGTAGTCACGAACAGCTACGCTTTGACCGTATGAATGTGCCTGTGCCTGCCCTACCTCTATTTTATAGTGAAAGCACAGGACGCTTATGGACATCGCACATTAAAGTGGTTCATGAATCTTCCGATCGTCCACCTCGGGTACGGATTGAAAATCGGACTCCACCGAAAGCGGGTGAGGTGGTTTATGTGCATGCACCGCGTTCACCTGGTGGTGCATTGTTTAATATGTTTGACTCATTTTTTTAGGATCGTGAATGGAAAAATCGCAAATTCCTCAGGGACTGCTTTCCAGTTTCAAAGATGTGTTTACCAACATCCATATTAATGTCGAACGCATTTCCGATATGTTTGTGGCAGCCACGCTATGCCTGATTGGCTTTGCACTTGCCCGTTTGGTCTCAAATACATTTATACGTACACTTGGTGCGAAGTTTAATGCCCATCAGCGTATGGTGTGGCGGCGCGGGATTTTCTACACGATTTTCCTGTTTTTTGTCATGGCAGGCTTACGGGAAGCAGGCTTTAAAGTCAGTGTTTTTTTGGGTGCGGCAGGAATTCTGACCGTTGCTTTAGGCTTTGCCTCACAAACTTCGGCAACCAACCTCATCAGTGGTCTGTTTCTGATCGGTGAAGGTTCTTTTGAAGTCGGTGATACCATTCAGCTGACTTTACTCCGAGGTCAATTGATAGAAGGAGAAGTGATTTCAATTGATTTACTCTCAGTCAAACTTCTGACTCTGGATAATATTTATATTCGCCTACCCAATGAACAGCTGATCAAGACCCCTGTTTATAACCTGTCAAAATACCCGATTCGGCGTATTCCAATTACCCTTGCAGTCAACTTTCATGAAAATCTCGCTAAAGTGCGTGAAGTGCTCCTGACCACTGCCAAGCATCATGTTCTGGTACTGGATGACCCTAAACCTGCAATGACGGTCACGGCTTTTGGAGAATCCTCGATTGAGCTGCTATTTGCCATTTGGTGTCAGCAAGAAAATTATCTGCTGGTCAAAGATGAAATGCAGGAACGGGTTCGCGATGCCTTTGTAAAAAACAATATCGAGATTCCTGTACCAAAAATCGGTTTTGTGGGCGGCAGCAATCATCTGCCACCACTCTAACTAGGTTTGTTTAAACTACTCAAAAGCAATCATCAGCTCAGTCGGCTGATGATTCTGGTTGTTGGGATGCAGGTGGTAACGGCGCCAGATAAGCAATAATCAGCATCATGCCCCCTGCTCCAATAAATGAAATCACCCGTGTCAACGTCGCACTTTGTGATAAATCCAGCAATGCCAGTTTAAACACTACAATCGCCAGAATACACGCTCCCATATACCAGACTTCACGCATGGCTTTACGACTCGCAACAGTCATACCCACGCATGCCAGTAATGTCCATAGCAAGGTCAGGCTAAGTTGAACCGCACCATTGTGCCAGATGTCCACACTCCATAACGGCGTATTTAACAGATGATGTAAGGCACGTACCATCACACTGCTCAGTACCCAAAGCAGCATAAAAAACAGGCTCGCTTTCAAGAAGCGTTGCCAAAGCAGTGAAGGTAACTGAATCTGCTGTAGCCAGAGCATGCCACACAGCATGGCAAGACTGAGTACATCAATCGGGTTGAATAAAGGGATGACATAGTATGCCTGTATCGCATCTTGATCGACATTGACCAGCAACAACCAAAGCAGATTACAAAACCATATTTCAGGATGTTGTAGCCATGCTTTGTTGTTTTGGATAACCGCAGTCCACAACCAGACTGTAGGTAACGCCCCCAAGGCCATGATCGGTGCCTGCACCCATAGGCCTAGACCTGCCAGTGCCAGACTCGCCCACAGCAACAGCGCAAGTAAACGGTTCGAATCATGCTGGCGCTGTGTCCAGTACAACAATCCACTCTGTAATACTGCAGCAACTGCACAAAACAATGCAAAGCCGCTATTTTTCCAGTGCTGCAAACCCTGCCAAATCTGTAGTTGCTCCAAGGCGATTATCAGCCCGATCAGGATTATTGTACTGATGATCAGCTGCTCGGCTATCCATTCTATCGACTGTTTCAGAGTAACAACCACATAAAAAACCGCATATAACAGCGATGCAACTGCCAGCTTTGCCAATAAACCATAGGCTTGCCAGTGGAAAATTTCCACGCTGGCGGCACTGCCACTATATAAGGCAAATACCAAAAAGAAGCTGATGGGCGGAATCGCTGCAACACGGCGCTCTGGTGTACGCGTATCTTGCAAGAGAAAATACACAGCAACGGACTGCACTAGAGTATAAATACAGGCACTTAGGATTGGAAAAACTTCATCTGACCAGATCTGAAAAAATAGCGCGCCTGCACTACAAAACAATAAGGCTTCACCAATAATACGACTAAAACGATAACGCTCAGTGACACCCCATACAATCAGTGCAGTACCTTGAATCACCCAGCCTAGACTGGTCCAGTGTGCGCCTTTTGCCAGTGGAAAAATCAGGGCAAAAAATGCGGTTGCCAAAATCATAAAGCTCTTGCCAAGCAATGAAAGTTCGGCTTGTCGCTGACGAATCCACACAGTCAGCCCGAAATACACTGCAGCCAAACCTGCCGCAGCCAAGGTCAAGGCATGACTGGACTGGTGCATGAGACTGGCATGCAAGGTAAATCCAAACACAGGGACACTAAAAATCAGCCCAACATCTAAAATAGACACATAGCGCTGTAATTCCAATTTTTGCCGCAGCATTAATTGGCTATAGCGGATGCTCAGCCAAATAAAGAGTGCCAAATGCAGCCACAACAACATATCTAGATAATTGCGCTGACTATCGACATCGTGCGTGAACAGGCTCATGCCTGCCAGACCCATCGTGGCAAAAAATGCCAGATGATTGAGCAACTTCCACGACTGCACAAAATTAATTGCGGCAACCGCCAAATTTACCACCAAATAGTATTCCCATAAAAATACGGGATCAGGGCGATATTGCGGAATCAGTAACGGTGCCAGATACGCCATCCCCAACGCCAAAATCGCCAGTGAAATTTCTTTTTGTTTCAGGCTCAGCCATGTCGTGATGCATAGCAATCCAGCCAACACCACACTTGCCATAATCACACTGTTAATCAACAGAAAATGATAGGCAAAAATCAGGGTCAGAAAAATCACCGCCAACCCGACGCCCTGTACCGCTACGGCAAAGCGCAGATTACGATTTCCAAGCCAGTAGCCGATTGCAGTAGTGATGGCACCCGCTACCCCGATCGACAGTAAACGCATGCCCAGACTGACTTGCCAATATTCACTGGCAAAGCGCAGTAACAACACTACCCCGATCAGCAGCAAGACCACAGCAACTTTCAAAATCGGATTACCTTTCACCAGCCACTGTAAAACAGCTTGCCAATGAGGATTGCTTTGACTGGAAAATGCTATTTGCGGCTCTACTGGCTGTGGTGGAGTAGCGATTGAGACAGGAATTGGGGGTGGAACAACCTGAACGGGTGCCGATGCAGATTGATATGGCATTTGCTGCCTTTCCAGATCAGATAATCGTTGTTCCAGTCGATCTACCTGATTTTGCAGTCGAAGAATCAGCACAATAAAAAAACCAAATCCTGCCAGTAATAGCAAATACAGCCATTGCGACTTCCCGAATACATAGGCAAAGCACGCCAGCATCACCGAGAAGATCAAAACAAGGCTCATCATGACCGCTGATTTTTTCTGCAACATAGATTTCCTGATTGGTGCAGCCGTTTTATTGATGTTAACCGATCATCTGACCGAGATAAAACTCCCTTAATCCGATCTACTTCTGCATCAAAGTTAAAATTCACGTAAAATAGCCCGCAGATTAGATTGAGGAAATTGTGTAATGCCACCATTTGTTTTGGTTGATGGGTCTTATTTTTTGTTTCGTGCCTTCCATGCGATACCACCTCTCACCACTTCGACAGGACTACATACCAACGCTGTACGTGGCGCAATTTCTGCAATCCAGAAACTGATTCGTCGTACTCAACCCACCCATATGGCAGTGATTTTTGATACGCCTGAACCAACTTTCCGCCATCAATTATCGCCGATTTATAAAGGTGACCGCCCAAGTATGCCCAATGAACTGGCGGAGCAGATTCCGTATCTGCATGCCCTGATTCGTGCATTAGGTCTACCCTTACACATGCTTCCAGGTGCAGAAGCCGATGATATTATTGGAACGCTAGCAAAACGCGCTGTCAGTGAAGGTCATCATGTCCTGATTTCGACAGGCGATAAAGACATGGCGCAACTGGTCACCGAACACATTAAACTGGAAGACAGCTTTAAAGAGCGTTCACTCGATGTAGACGGTGTGTTTGAAAAATTTGGCGTTTGGCCACATCAGATCGTGGATTATCTGACTCTGATGGGTGATGCGTCTGACGGGATTATGGGAGTTGCAGGTGTGGGGGCAAAAACCGCTGCCAAACTGCTGAACGAGTACCAAACCCTCGATAATATTTTAGCCAATGCGGCCAATATCAAAGGCAAAGTCGGTAAAACCTTACAAGAAAGCGTCGAAAGCATCAAGATTGACCATCAACTGGCAAGCATTGTCTGCGATCTAGAGCTGAATCTGGACTGGCATGAACTTAAACTCAGCCATCCAAATACCGATGAATTACGTCGACTGTATACTGAACTGGAATTTCGTAACCAGTTACAGTCGCTTGATCACCCGAATAACCCGGATAATCCAAGCTATAAGCAAAGTCAGCCAAAGGTGGCACCAACAGCAACAACAACGCCAAGTCTAAAAACCGAAGATCTCGCACATAGCAGCAGTAGCGACGATCAACTGGGCCAGGCGCACTACCATACCGTACTGACCGATGCCGCTTGGCAACAATTATGGCAGCGCTTCCAAACAGCCGAGCGCTTTGCCATCGATACTGAAACCACCAGTCTGGATTACCGTGCTGCGGAAATGGTTGGTTTTTCAGTCGCGTTTGATGCCCAAGATGCCTATTACGTTCCATTTACTCACGACTATGAAGGCGCGCCACAACAGCTTAATCGTGAACAGATTTTGGCGCAGCTTAAACCGATTCTGGAAAACCCTGCGGTAGAGAAAATCGGTCATCATTTGAAATATGATGCGCATATTTTTGCCAATCACGGGATTCACTTACGAGGCTGGTTCTTTGACACCATGCTGGCATCTTATGTACTCAATGCCTCAGCCACCCGTCATGGCATGGATGATGTTGCACGTTTGTACTTAAGCCATCTGACCACAACGTTTGAACAGATTGCGGGTAAAGGCGCTAAACAAAAAACCTTTAACCAGATTGAACTGGAAACGGCAGCACATTATGCAGCCGAAGATGCGCATGTCACTTATCGCCTATACGAAGTGTTGTCGGAAAAGCTGGCACCATTCCCAGCACTGGTTAACATTCTGCACAACATTGAAATGCCTGTGGCTGAAGTACTCACCGAAATGGAAGAAAATGGCATTCAGCTTGATCCTGAGTTTTTAAAACAGCTCAGCGATGAATTCTCCCAAGCCATGCATAAGCTAGAACAACAGGCAGAAACTCTGGCAGGTGAAAGTTTCAATATTGCCTCACCAAAACAGGTTGGTGAGATTCTGTTTGATAAACTGGGCGTTAAAGGGGGTAAAAAAACCGCAACGGGGCAATACAGTACCAGCGAAAGCATTCTGGAAAAAATCGAACATCCGATTGCCGAAGTGATTTTAGAGCATCGCGGGCTCGCCAAACTGAAAAGCACCTATACCGATCGTCTTGTAGAACAAGCCAACCCTGCCACCATGCGCGTGCATACCAGCTATCATCAGGCAGTAACGGCGACAGGGCGACTATCGTCATCTGACCCAAACCTGCAAAATATTCCCGTGCGTGGTGAAATCGGACGCCAGATTCGTCAGGCATTTGTTGCACCCGAAGGTCGTGTGTTACTGGCTGCCGATTACTCACAGATCGAATTGCGTTTAATGGCACATTTCTCTCAGGATGAAGCCCTGCTACATGCGTTCCACCATGGACAAGATGTGCATCGTCGTACGGCATCTGAAGTGCTGGGTATTCCACTTGATCAAATCACCAGTGATCAACGCCGCCAAGCCAAAGCCGTGAATTTCGGGTTGTTATATGGCATGTCAGAATTTGGTCTGATTCGTCAACTCGGTTTCACCCGTGAAGAATCCCAAAACTATATCAAGCAGTATTTCCACCGTTACCCTGGTGTCTATGAATATATGCAAAGCACCCGTCAAATTGCGGCTGAACAAGGTTTTGTCGAGACCGTTTTAGGGCGCCGTTTATATACGCCAGATATTCATGCACGTAACGTCATGGTGCGTAAAGCGGCTGAACGTGCTGCGATTAATGCACCATTACAAGGAAGTGCTGCCGATATTATTAAACTGGCGATGATTGCCGTGAAGAAAATGCTGCCTGCTCAACACGCCAAATTATTATTGCAAGTGCACGATGAATTGGTGTTGGAAGTCGATCAAGATTACGCAGCAGAGCTTGCTCCTCAGATTAGTGAAGTGATGCAATCGGTGATGCAACTGTCCGTGCCATTGCTGGTTGAAGTTGGGCAAGGACATAACTGGGATCAAGCCCACTAAACCCACCCGATAAAAAAGCGCTCAAATCTGAGCGCTTTTTTTAAATCAATTCGATCATATCGACTGTGGGCGGTACACGAAAGCGAAAAGGCACCCCCACCATGCCAGTTCCCACAGTCACATAGACATCGGCATGCTCATGCTGATACAAACCCTGTTTATGCCCCGAAATTGAAACATGCTTCATAATATAACTGGTCAACCATGGCAACTCGATCTGCCCACCATGCGTATGCCCAGATAGCATCAGTGGATGACATGGCAGTTCAGGCACCATATCCACAGTGTCAGGATTATGCGACACAATCACCCATGGTTTGTCTTGTGGTAAATCAGGCATAAACCGCATATCGGTCTTACCTGCCCATAAGTCACCCACCCCGATCAGGCGAAATTCATCAAATTCAATCACTTCACCTTCAATATCCATAATCTGATTGGCATCTAAAGCCTGCTGGAGCAACTGGCGAATCGGCGGTCCCGGATACTGTTCGTCATGATTACCCAAAACCGAATATACAGGCGCATGAATCTGCTTGAGAATGGCAAGTTCCTCGACCAGTGTATCTTCAGGCTCATAAGTCCAGTCTCCTGCCACCACCACAATATCCGGCTGCTGCTGATTAATTTTTTTGACAATCGTCTTGAGCTGGCGTTCGTTACCTGAAAATAGCCCGACATGCAAATCGGCAATCAGGGCAATTTTAAATGGATGATGAAAACTGTGTGGTTCATTGATTTGATACTGTGTCGTTTTGACCCGAATCAGATTTGGCTCAATAAAACGAGCATAAATTAAAATCGTACTGAGCAATCCGCTAAAAATGGCTTGTTGAATCGAATAATAACCTGTGATTCCCGCATAAATACTGAACAATAAAAGCGGTGGCAATAAATAACAGGCATAAAAAACCCATAAATGGATAAATGCTTTAAATGGATGAATTGTTTGTGTTTTAGACTGACTGCGCCATGCGTGTGCTGTCGCCCATAATGCAACAGTAAAGAAAATAATATAGAAGATTGAAATAATTGAATTAGAATTCCACATACTTTTTCTCGGATCAATACAAAACGAGCATGACAAGTCGTGCAATAATTGATCTATAGGTTTTTCGTGAGATCTGATAACCAACATGAGCCACTTATCACAACAACAGTTTACGCCAGCTTTTTCAAGCTTAGCAGTGGCTCTTTGTATCGCATTGAGTGTCACGGCGTGTAGCACCTTGCCACATCAACAGGTACAGACTCCGAGTTATGCCCATGATGTCGATACTTCACAAACCACACTGGCGCATCGAATTACGCCATTAAGACAAGCCAATCCGGGCTTGACAGGGTATCACATTTTATATGACCCGCTAGAAGCGATTTCAACCCGCCTCAACCTGATTAACAAAGCACAAAAAACGTTGGATTTACAATATTATATCTGGGATAACGATAAAATTGGTGCATTGGCACTCTATGATATTATTCAGGCCGCCGATCGTGGGGTCAAAGTGCGCCTACTCATTGATGACAACAATGCCAAAGGCATGGAAGGCGCATTTTTAGCATTGGATCAGCATCAAAATATTCAGGTCAAACTCTATAACCCTTATCGCTTTCGTCAGTTTCGCGCTATGGATATGGTGCTCGACTTAAAACGTATCAACCGCCGTATGCACAACAAGAGCTTCATTGTTGACAATGAAATTGCGTTGATTGGCGGGCGCAACATGAGTGATCAATACTACAATGTCAGCGACAACTACCAGTTTTCAGATATTGATGTCATGCTGGTCGGGCAAGCTGTCGATGATATTTCCAATTCTTTTGATGAATACTGGAATGACAGCTACGCCTATCCTGTACGGCAAATTGTGAATCCAGAAAAACATCGTCTGCGCTATGAAGGTCTAAAGCAACAGCTTACCGAACACTATCAGAAAGCTACGGTACAAAACTATCTGGGACTTGCCAACCGCACCTATATGTTTGATGAATGGATGAATCATCAAATTCACTTCGAATGGGTCAAAGCGAAAGTCGTTAAAGACTCTCCTGCCAAAATCCGTGATCAGGCGCAAGGCGATGATTATTTAAGAGCGCAGCTCCAGAAGGAGTTAATCTCGCCACAGCATAATGTCGATATTATTTCTGCTTATTTCGTTCCTGAAAAATCAGGCGCACGCGCGCTGAATAGCATGGCACAAAATGGGATTCAGGTACGCGTACTGACCAACTCATTTAAAGCCAATGACGTTTGGCTAGTCCATGCTTTTTATAGCAATTACCGTGAAGATCTGCTGAAAAACAATGTCAAACTGTATGAATTTTTACCCGCACTCTCGGGCAAAAGTCTCAACCCACAAACCGAAGAAATTTCAAAGAAAACTAAAATCAGTTTAAAAGGCTTAAGCCGCTCCAGCTTACATGCCAAGCTCATGGAACTGGATCAGCAGCAAGTCTTTATTGGTTCTTTTAACCTCGATCCACGTTCAGCGAAACTCAATACCGAGATTGGCGTGGTGCTTGATAGCCCAAGTCTTGCCAAAGCCATTCATGACACCATGGATCAAAACCTGGGGCTCTACAGCTATACCCTGTTCCTCACCCCACAGCAACAGATTCACTGGGAGCGTAACACCCAGTATTTCCGCAAAGTTTACCCGCATGAACCAGACATGAAATGGTGGCAAAAAATTGGCTTAAAACTGATTTCATGGCTCCCGATTGAAGGCATGATGTAATTTATTGCTCAACCTGATGCAAAACATGTTGTTGCAACTCTTGTAACCCCTTATACATTTTATGTTGTACTTCTGAGGTCAGTGAGTCGAGATCATGCCCTGTTACATCAATGCGTGGTAAAAACATCAAATGTGCAGTTACTCTCGGCATTTCTAAAACTTGTTTAACATGATCGCTAAAAGAAATCTCGCCGACATATGGCGCAATATGATCCAGCTCACCTTGCTGGTTAACATAGCAAATCAGGGCAATCTGTACAGGTTTTTGCGCTTCGAGTGCCGCGCCCAACAAACGACCATGAACCCGTTTGATCGTTGTACCATCGGAAGTCGTGGCTTCTGGAAAAAATAACACAGGAATATTTTGGGACAGAAAATCCGCAATTTGTTGGCGAATACGTACCGAATCCCCCGAACCACGTTTAATAAATAATGTCCCGCCACCTTTTGCCAGTTTTCCAACCACAGGCCAATCCTCGATTTCAGCCTTTGCCAGAAAAAATACCCGTGCCGCAGAACCGAGCGTTGGGATATCTAACCACGAGATATGATTACTTACCCACAATGCAGGCTCAGTCGATGCAGACTCACCATACAAACGTACTTCGATATTAAAAACATCACATAAACGGCGGCAAAACCATTGTACATAGCGCGTATTGTCTGGGTTATTTGGCTGTTTATACAATTGGTGACGATACACCACATAAAACCCCTGCCCAACAGCCGCTACTCCATGACTAATTTTTTTGCCAAAATGAATAAAACGGGCCAATCCTTTCTTTTTTACTACTGTTGTTGAATTTTGATGCGTCATAGACATGCATAAATCATGATGAAATTCGTAGCAGCATTATAAATGAGCACAGTGTCAATTCTGCAAAAAAGTTACAATCTTGATCTGAATAACCGAAGTTAACAATAACAATATCCAATTTCTTCTAAAATTGATTTTCCACTATGCTGTATATGGAAATCAGCAAAAGGAGAAGGCCATGAATCACATGTTCAATCTTCATCATTCCATCCCTCACCATAAACACATTCTTCAATAGCTACAATGGATCGTGGGCTGTAGTATTTTATGTGCTGGGCTTTTGATTTTACTCAACAAACTCTTCATGTTACTGCACTAACAGATTTCAGACTCGCCTAGCCGCCAAGTTTTCTCTACAATAGATTTTTTACTTGGCGAGTTAGGTTATTAGTGGAATATTTTGAGCGACATCAAGGCGGCGAACGTGCCATATTGGTCAGTGTTTCAGTCAATATGCTGAATGATCTTGATGACGAAGAGTTCAGCCTGTTGGCAAAATCAGCAGGTGCTGAAATTTTACATCACATGACTGCTCAACGCGTAAAACCAGACCCTAAACTATTTGTAGGTTCGGGAAAAGCAGAAGAAATTGCAGCATTGGTCGCAGAACTTGAAGCAGAACTGGTTATTTTCGATCATTCACTCTCGCCCGCTCAAGAACGTAACTTAGAGCGCATTTTAAAATGCCGCGTGATTGACCGTACTGGTTTAATTTTAGACATCTTTGCACAACGCGCTCGTACCCACGAAGGTAAATTACAAGTTGAACTGGCACAGCTTGAGCATTTATCGAGCCGTCTCGTGCGCGGCTGGACGCATCTAGAACGGCAAAAAGGCGGGATTGGTTTACGTGGACCAGGTGAATCTCAGCTTGAAACAGACCGTCGCTTATTACGAATTCGTATGGGGCAGCTCAAGGAAAAACTCGAGAAAGTCCGCCAAACCCGTAGTCAAGGTCGTGCTGCCCGCCAAAAGGCCGCGATTCCAACCGTGTCATTGGTAGGTTATACCAACGCCGGAAAATCCACATTATTTAATATTCTGGCTGAGAGTGAGGTTTATGCAGCTGACCAACTGTTTGCCACACTCGATCCAACCTTACGGCGTTTAAACTGGGATGGAATTGGCGCTCTGGTACTGGCTGATACCGTAGGTTTTGTTCGTGACCTGCCTCATTCTTTAGTCGAATCCTTTAAAGCCACTTTAGAAGAAACTCTGGAAGCGACCTTACTGCTACATGTCATCGATAGTAGTAGCCCAGACATGCTTGAACAAATTGATGCTGTTGAATCCGTGCTAAAAGAAATCGGGGCTGATGTGCCTGTACTACGAGTTTATAACAAAATTGACTTAAGCGGTGACGAGGCAAAAATTATCTATGCCAAACCACACCAGCCAGAGCGAGTTTATGTCTCAGCCCATAGCCAGCAAGGATTAGCGCTATTACGTCAAGCGGTACAAGAGTGCCTAATGGGGCAAATTCAAAACTTTCAGCTCAGTTTAAAACCTGCTTATGGCAAACTCCGCACCCAGCTTTATGCACTCAATGTGATTCAATCAGAACATTATGATGATCACGGCAACTTGCTGCTTGATGTGATTATTGCACCGCACAAACTTGAAGAACTGATTAAAAAATTGCATTTACCTTTACATGAAATTTTAGGTGAACGTGCCGTTCAGTTTCAGGCACCGCTCGAAGAGTTTGAAATTAAACCTTAGATCGGTTAAAACTGGAAAAATAACGTTTTCTAGCCAAGGGCTGTGCGATCTTGACAGCCCCCAAACCACGAAGATCTCACCATGAATGGAATAAAAACCATCGACTGGCAAGCTTGGATTGCCAATATTTCGCTCATCATTTTATTTCGTGAAGCTGCGTTATGGATCATGACGCAACTGCATTTCCCTGAACTGGGCAATCTGACTGGCTTATTGGCGCTCCTTCTGGTTCTCAGTATCTGGCGCAAGTTCCGCCCGATTTCACTACGCCTGATCGACAGCAACAACAAAATCATGCGGGAAAGTGCCTTCGCCTTTTTACCCGTCTGTGCTGGCTCATTGATTACCCTTGTACATATGGGCAAAGAAATTCCACTATTTCTTGTGGTCTTGGTGGTAAGTACCCTGATTCCACTTTGGGTTTACGCCAAAATGGCCAAACGCTGGCTATAAGGAGCAATTCATGAATATTGTACTGTTTAGCTTTGCAATCACCTTGGTCGCCTATCTGATTGCAAAATTGATTAGCCGCTATGTACCGCGCGTTCCCGTTTTAGTGATTGGTATGTTTTGTGTTGTGGGGCTTCTGGCTGTCGTGGGCTTACCTTATGAACAATATATGCAAGGCACACATGATGTTTTTGGGCGATTGCTCGGTTATGTGACGGTTGCACTCGCGATACCACTGGCCACCATGCGCTACGATGATTTACCTCTCAAATCTTTAACAGGTATTTTGGTCTTTGCCAGCGTCAGTGCGGTTGCCCTCCCCATGAGCCTTGCTTATCTGCTACATATGGCACAGCCTACAATTTTGGCATTTGCCACTCGTGCAGTGACGACACCGATTGCAATTAATATTGCGACCTTACTCGGCTCACCGATTGGTTTAGTGATTTTGATTGTGATTTTATCAGGGCTGATCGGCGCAAGTTTCTCGGGGCTAATTTTGCGCCATATTCATGATGAACGTGCTTCAGGATTGGCTTTAGGACTCGCAGCACATGCCATTGGTACCGTACAGGCATGGCAGCGCGGTTCAGTTGCGGGTCGCTATGCTGCTTTTGGCATGGCAGTGAATGGGGTATTTACCGCAATTTGGCTACCTATTGTGATCCATTTATTACATTAACTCATGAGTTCTCACTTCGGGAGTGAGTGTGATTGTTATTGCTTTACTTCTCTTTTAGAATAATTTTTGCTCATTCAATAGGGAAATTACAGAGGAGCGTTGAGCATGTGGAAATTACCACTCATTTTAATTTTGTCAGCCTGTAGCAGTCTGAGTTTTGCAACGGATATTCGTGGAACTTGGAAACAAATCGATGATAAAACTGGATCGCCTAAAGCATTTATTCAGATTCGTCAGGAAAAAGACGGCAATTATATCGGGAAAATCATCAAGGTTACCCCACGACCAGGTTATGTACCCAAAGAAACCTGTATCAATTGTCCTGCACCATATAACAACAAACCCATTTTAGGTTTAGATATTATTCATGACTTAAAGTCTATGGGTAATGACAGCTATGGCGGAGGGAAAATCCTTGATCCTCTAACTGGCAAAATCTACAGTCTCAAAGGCAAGTTGCTCTCAAACGGACGTCTGTTACAGTTACGTGGCTATTTGGGTATTTCAACACTTGGACGCACTCAGGTCTGGATTCGAGAAAATTAAATTCTAATCAAAGCGATCATCATACAATGACCGCTTTGAGATTTAGATGAGAACAGGATTCTCTACAGCGAACAACTTTCGGTCTTCCAGGCGATATGCCAATAATGTTCCACCCCACACACAACCACCATCCACACTTTGTACCTGTGCACTGATGGTTTTGCCTGCCAACGCTGCCCAGTGTCCAAATACAATCTGGTGCGTACGGGTAGTCAGACCATCAAACTCAAACCACGGTAAAAAGCCTTTTGGCATCGGAGCATCTAGACTATCTTTAAAAGAAAACTCCAGACGACCTTCGGCATTGGTCAGACGCATACGGGTCAAATAGTTGGTAATGGTGCGCAGCCGCTCATGTCCTTGCAGATGATCTTCCCACAAGTCAGGCATTGCCCCATACATTTGCGCCAAAAAAGCATCAACAACAGCAAAGTCTTCATGCCCAATCACTGCCTGAACTTCCTGTGCCAGCTCTGCTGTTTGCTCGGCTGACCAAATACACGGAATACCCGCATGGGTCAAAATCGTCTTTTCATTTGGAAACAGGCAAAGCGGTTGGCGACGCAACCAGTCAATCAGCTCATCACTATCAATGGCATCAATAATGTCTTGAGTCAGGTCTTTGGCTTTGGTTTTTTTGATATTACGCGCACATGCCAGCAAGTTCAGGTCATGATTACCCAAAACTGTTGCCGCACTACCACGCTCTACCAGTTTCTTGACAAAACGTAGCGCTCCTAAAGAATTTTCACCACGTGCCACCAAGTCACCCGTGAACCAGAGAAAATCTTGATCAGGATCAAACTGAATTTGTTTGAGTAACTGTTTTAATGCTTCAAAGCAGCCTTGCAGATCACCAATTACGTAGTTATAGCGTGTTGTCATTTCAAGCAACCATTTGATCGGAAAGTGCAACAAACTGTGCCAATGTCAAGGTTTCTGGGCGCGCCATCGGGTCAACACCTGCCTGTTCGAAACCATCTTCACGCAGCATGCCTTTTAAGCTGTTACGTAGCGTTTTTCGGCGCTGAGTAAACACATGAGAAACCAATCGTGTCAAAGCCTGTTCATTTTTTGCCACAATCGGTTTTTCAACATAAGGAACTAGACGGAACACAGCACTGGTCACTTTTGGCGGTGGATTAAATGAACCTGGTGGTACTTCAAACAAGAAGGTCGGCTGGCAATAATACTGAATCATCACCGACAAACGCCCGTATTCCTTGGTATTCGGTACAGCCGTGATGCGATCCACCACTTCTTTTTGCAACATAAAATGCATGTCTTTGACTTTGCCGCCAAATTCCAAGAGATGAAACAACAAAGGAGTCGAAATGTTATACGGCAAATTCCCCACCACACGCAGTGGGCGACCTTCCTGAAAAAGCTGACTAAAATCAAACTTTAATGCATCGGCTTCAACAATAGTCAAACGCTCAGGATGCGGTACACGATTCGGCAAACCTGCTGCCAAATCACGGTCTAATTCAACCACCGTCAAGGCATCACATTCACCAATCAACGGTGAAGTCAACGCTGCTAAACCTGGGCCAATTTCAACAATATTGTCACCTGTACGTGGATTGACAGAGCGTACAATTTTGGCAATCACGCGCTGATCATGCAAAAAGTTCTGCCCGAAGCGTTTCCGCGCCTGATGCCCTTCTTCTTTCGGGTTTAGGGCATTAATTTGATACATAGACAATTTCCAAGAAAAATTATAACGAGTGAGCGAGGCTTAGTGCCAAATCGACCGCGACATGCAAGCTAGAACTTTTTGCCTGCCCTGTACCTGCGAGTGACAGCGCTGTGCCATGGTCAACCGAAGTCCGAATAAATGGCAGACCTAAAGTAATATTGATCGCTTCACCAAAACCTTGTGATTTTAACACAGGTAAGCCCTGATCATGGTACATGGCAAGTACAGCATCAGCATGTTGCAAATGTTCAGGAGTAAATAAAGTATCGGCTGGCAAACATAAACTGAGCTGTTCACCCTGTGCGCGATACTGTTCTAAAACAGGATTGATCACGTCGATTTCTTCATGGCCCAAATAACCACCTTCCCCTGCATGCGGGTTTAAACCGCAAACCAGAACACGTGGCTTTGCAATTTGAAATTTACTTTTTAAATCATGCAGTAAGATATCAATCACTTGCTGTAAACGGGTTGCGGTAATAGCATCAGCAACCTCACGCAGAGGCAAATGAGTCGTGGCTAAAGCGACACGCAGGGTTTTAGTAGCGAGCATCATCACCACACGCTCTACACCTGCAAACTCCTGATAATATTCGGTATGTCCACTAAAATGGATTCCCGCATCATTAATTACCGATTTTTGCACAGGTGCAGTTGCAACCCCAACACTTTTACCTTGCATGGCATATGCAGCCGAACGACGCAATTGTTCCAAAACATAAGCTGCATTTTGAGGATTCAATTCACCCAAAACCACATCTGTATTTAAAGGTACATGTTCAACATATAGTTGCCCTTGTGGCAAAACCTCAATTTGTCCTTTATATTCAATCAGTTCGATTTTTTTTTGCAGAACATTAGCGCGATCTTTCAACATTTGAAGATCAGCCAGCACCACAATCGGGCGCTCATCTGTTCGATCAGCCAAACTTAAACAAATATCTGGGCCAATTCCTGCAGGTTCACCACTGGTGACATATAAAGGGAGCATGGCTTTCTCTTACTTTTTCGAAAATTTTACCTATTATAAAATTTCTGCCATCAAAGTTCAGTGTCTATATTGGCAAAAGCCTTAAAAAATACTCCGTACTGACAATACAAATTCAGCGTTTTTGCCTATAACCCACGACATTGCAATATAAAAGCTACTTTAGCCCTTACTCATTTCAACAAAGCGAATACCATCTTTTCAATCAGCTCGCTTAATTTTATCAGCTACAACATAAGTTTTTATTTATCTTCATTATTTTTGAGTTTAAATATCAATTTTCCCATAACACGCAAATATACAAAAAATACTGCACGAAAAGCTTTTTATTTGTCTGCAGTTGACTTAAAATACAGCGCTTGAAATTCGTATTTTCATTTGTGATTCTTAACGTTTTCGTTTAGAATCGCGTCTCCTTTTGTTTGGACAGATTCCATAGTCCAAACCAACTATAATAGGTAGTGGTTTAATGAAAACTCTCAGCGCTAAGCCTGCTGAAGTTCAACACGACTGGTACGTTGTTGATGCTTCTGGCAAAACTTTAGGTCGCCTTGCGACTGAAATCGCTCGTCGTTTACGCGGTAAGCATAAAACATCTTATACTCCTCACGTTGACACTGGCGACTATATCGTTGTTATCAATGCTGAAGAAATTCAAGTGACTGGTAAAAAAGCACTTGATAAGAAATACTATCGCCATACTGGTTTCCCTGGTGGTATCCGTGAGACTAACTTCGAGAAGTTAATTGCTCACAAACCTGAAGCTGTTCTTGAAAAAGCAGTAAAAGGTATGTTGCCAAAAGGTCCTCTTGGTTATGCAATGATCAAAAAAATGAAAGTGTACGCTGGTACTGAGCATCCACACGCTGCTCAACAGCCACAAGTTTTGGACATCTAAGGGATACAGCACATGGCTACTAATTATGGTACAGGTCGCCGTAAGACCGCAACTGCACGTGTTTTCTTGTCAGCTGGTACAGGTAAACTCGTTATCAACAACCGTACTTTAGAGCAATATTTCGGTCGTGAAACTGCTCGTATGGTTGTACGTCAACCTTTAGAGCTTTTAGAAGCTACTGAAAAATTTGACCTTTACATCACTGTTGCTGGTGGTGGTATCGGTGGTCAAGCTGGCGCGATCCGTCACGGTATTACTCGTGCATTAATCGCTGCTGACGAAACTTTAAAACCTGTTCTTCGTCAAGCTGGTTTCGTTACTCGTGATGCTCGTGAAGTTGAACGTAAGAAACTTGGTTTACGTAAAGCACGTAAACGTCCTCAATTCTCTAAACGTTAATTCGTTTTCCGAATTGGACAAAAGACCTCGGTTTTACCGAGGTTTTTTTATGCCCGATATAATGTACGAACTGTGTCAAAACCATGACATGATGCAACAAAAATCGGTATAGTAATCTGTGTACTAAGAAATATTTAGAGCTTTGTTATGTCTGATCAAGAAATTAATTTAACCCCTACACGCCCATATTTGGCACGCGCAATTTATGAATGGATTTGCGACAATCAGCTTACGCCTTATCTCTTGGTCGATGCGACTCAACCGAACACCAATGTTCCTGCACAATTTGTAAAAGATGGGCAAATTGTCCTAAATACCGCACCGCATGCCGTACATCAACTACACATGGACAATCAAGCCATTAGCTTTTCTGCTCGTTTTGGTGGTGTAGCACAAAATATTTATGTGCCATTTGCAGCGCTTATTGGAATTTATGCACGTGAAAATGGTCAAGGACTCTTTTTTGATGCCAGCGAATATGCAAATATAAACCCAACAACAGAACAACCAGAACCAGAAACACCAAAGAAAAAATCAAGTTTAAGAATAGTCGATTAGTGCCTTTAAGGAGGAGTTTATGGCTTTTGATTTATTTCATTATTTTGCTGAGCAAACACGAATTCAAAAGCCTCAGCTTCTCAGTCAATTTTCTCCAGAAGAACGACAAGCCCTGTTGCTCGAGTTAAATGCTTTAGCCTTAGGCAAACTGATCACCGAATGGCAGCAAAATGCCAGTCATGTCTATCTGGAATTACAGCAGCAAGATCAACTGTATATTCAGCAAGTCGCACGGCACATGACCACATCGATACATAATAAATCGACGCTGAGTAAACTCGACTTTGAACAAGGCCTCAAAGAAGTATTGTCACTACAACTTGCTGAGCTCAAACAACTGGATGATACAGGACATTTAGGGCAAAAAGGACTCAATGAATTACTACTTGGGCAAATCAGCTATTTATCTGGGCAAGCTGAAGACTGGGTTTGGACAACAAATACCTTGATTCAACTGATTGGCTCTAAACCTGTTGAGACAAAACAGGTATCATTAGACGAAACAATCAAGGAGTTTAATCACATGGTTTCTCATGCTGACCATCACGACGATCATCAAGTTGCCGAGCCTACTGTTGCAACGATTCCTACTTGGGCAAAAATTCTAGAACCCGCTGTCGGTCTAGTGATTATCGGTTATTTATACTGTGCTTATCAGCAAATTGTTGGTTAAATAATTGACCCATAAAAAAAGCCAAGATCAACTTGGCTTTTTTTATTTTTAGACTTTAAGCACGGGGTTTCTGTTTCGACTTATTGAAAGGGCGTTTTCGGTCGCTTGTTTCACGCGGAGGTAAGCCTGTATGCTGGGTCAAAATCTGCCCTTTTTTCGGTTGCTGACGTTGTGAATTTTGACGTGCTGTATTTTCACCTGTACGTTTTTGCGAATCACCTGCCACACTCGAATTTTTCTTACGTGCAGCTTTATATTCACCATCAGCAGCTTTCGGCTGGAAAGTTGGAATCAGGTGATGCTTGGAGTTACCAATCAGGTCAGCGCGTCCCATTTCTTTTAAGGCTTCACGTAGTAAAGGCCAGTTGTTTGGATCATGATAACGCAAGAACGCTTTATGCAGACGACGACGTTTTTCACCTTTGACAATATCCACATCTTCAGTATAACGCGCCACTTTCGCCAGCGGGTTTTTCGCCGAATAATACATGGTGGTGGCAGTTGCCATTGGTGAAGGATAGAAAGTTTGTACCTGATCGGCACGGAAACCATTTTTCTTCAACCAAATCGCCAGATTCATCATGTCATAATCAGTTGTACCTGGATGCGCTGCAATAAAGTACGGAATCAGATATTGCTCTTTACCGACTTCCTTACTGAAACGATCAAACATTTGTTTGAAGCGGTCATACGTTCCAATCCCCGGTTTCATCATCTTCGATAATGGACCTTGCTCGGTATGCTCAGGCGCAATCTTCAGATAACCACCGACGTGATGCTGTACCAGTTCTTTGACATATTCAGGATTGAGTACCGCCAAGTCATAACGCAGACCAGAACCAATCAGAATCTTCTTGATGCCTTTAATTTCACGGGCTTTACGATATAACTGTACCAATGGTGCATGGTCGGTATGCAGGTTTTGACAAACACCAGGATACACACAGGATGGTTTACGGCAGTTTTTCTCGATTTCTGGGTCTTTACAATGCAAACGGTACATGTTGGCTGTTGGGCCACCCAAGTCCGAAATAATGCCTGTAAATTGTGGTGCAGTATCCCGAATCTTTTCAATCTCACGCAGAATAGAATCTTCTGAGCGGTTTTGGATAATCCGCCCTTCATGTTCAGTAATCGAACAGAAAGTACAGCCACCAAAACAGCCACGCATGATATTGACCGAGAATTTAATCATGTCAAAAGCAGGGAAACGTGCATTGCCATACACTGGATGCGGTAAACGTGCATAAGGCAAGTCAAACACGTAGTCCATTTCTTCAGTGGTTAATGGAATCGGTGGCGGATTAATCCAGACATCGCGCTCACCATGGCGTTGCACCAATGCACGAGCATTCCCCGGATTGGTTTCCAAATGCAAAATACGGTTGGCATGGGCATACAAAACACGGTCATTTGCCACTTGCTCAAACGATGGCAAACGAATTACTGCTAATTCACGCGGTGGCAATTTATGCTTGATAGCTTTAGATGCGACTTGCAACTGAACAACTTGGGTATGTTCATCCAACTTGTCACCTTCGCGAACAATCGGATTGGCAACCAGTTCTTTTTGGAAGTTTTGATATTGCGCTAAAGAATTGCCTTTTTCCTTTTCGACTTCACAACCATCAATATCTTCCGTCATCACATACGGGTTGATGATCGGGTCAACACGCCCGATGGTATCCACATCGTTACTGGCGATTTCAACAAACTTTGCTTTAGAGGCTTTGTTGTTTTTATTAATAATAAAAGCTGTACCACGCACATCAGTAATCTGATGAATTTTTTCACCTTTTGCCAAACGATGCATCACATCAATAATGGCACGTTCACCATTACCATACATCAACATGTCTGCTTTTGAGTCCATCAAAATCGAGCGGCGGACTTTATCAGACCAGTAATCATAATGTGCAATACGACGTAAACTGCCTTCAATGCCACCTAACAGCACAGGAACATCAGGAAATGCTTCACGACAACGCTGACTGTAAACGGTTGCGGCACGGTCTGGACGCTTGTTTGGAACATTGTCAGGAGAATAAGCATCATCCGAACGGATTTTACGATCTGCCGTATAACGGTTAATCATTGAATCCATATTGCCAGCGGTAACTCCCCAAGCGAGAGTCGGTTTGCCTAAAACACGAAAACTTTCAGCATTAGTCCAGTCAGGCTGAGAAATAATGCCAACACGAAAACCTTGTGCTTCTAAAACACGCCCAATCACACCAGACACAAAAGATGGATGGTCAATATAGGCATCACCACAGACTAAAATAAAATCACATGCGTCCCAGCCCAGTTGATCCATTTCTTCGCGTGACATCGGCAAAAATGGTGCGGGTTCAAAACATGACGCCCAATATTTGTCGTAATCAAACAACGCTTTTGGCGCAGTCTGCATAGTATAAGCAGTAGACATGGCTAGCAATTCTCGGCTGGCAGATGGAAGATCAAAAATAGATCAAAGATGAAAGCCGATCATTTTACCATGAATTCCATTCAGTTTTGTAAATTTAAGAATTGCAAAAACAAAGAGATAAAAAATAATTCGCTTAAAGTTTAATCAAATTAAAAACTTGAATCTTGATTAAACCCGTCCAAAACCTAAGTATTACTTTGATTTCCATAAATTTGTCATATCTATCTACAAAAGATCGCATAACAAACTTAAATTGAATTAAACAGCCATACTTTTATAAGCAGGATAATTTTGAATTCGCTGACACCATGCCTGAATATTGGGGTAAAGACTTAAATCGAAACCACCTTCATCTGCCACATGGGTATAAGCATAGAGAGAAATATCTGCCAATGTCAGTTCATTTCCCACTAAATAATCATGCCGCCCCAATGCCTGCTCCATAATCGCCAAGGCTTTATGCCCTTTTGGCTGCAAAGCATGATATTCATCAATACGAGCTTTAGGTAAACCCAAGTATTTATTGATAAAACGTGCAACAGCAATAAAAGGTTCATGGCTATACTGTTCAAAGAACATCCATTCATACATTTTGGCTTTGGCATAACGATCTGTTGGAATGAACTTAGATTCTTCTGCTAGATAACCCAAAATCGCATTGGATTCCATCAAAACTCGCCCATCATCGAGTACTAGAACAGGAATTTTTCCATTTGGATTCATTTGTAAAAATTCGGGCGTATGACTCTCTGCTTTCAGTACATTGATATGTAACCACTCATGCTCAATGCCTAAAAATTCAAGAAGCAGCTTCACTTTATAGCAATTTCCAGACAGCAGATCTCCATAGACTTTCAATATTTATTCTCCATATTGGTTTAAACTTATATTTTTCGATATTAAATTTAAGGCTTAGTTAGAAAGTTAAGTAATTAAGAACTATATGAAAAAATACTTTTAGTAACTAATTAGCAACTAGAATAACTGTGTTGCCTTAACTAACATTGCTATTTCAGCATCATTACCAGTAAAAGTACCATATTTTCTACGCCCAACGTTCAAGTGTCGCTGAGAAGGGTGAGTTAATGCAATGACGTTAGAAATGACATCACCTCCACAAAATCTAGCACCAGTAATAAATTGCTTATTAATTGAATCAAGTTGACTAATCTTATCAACGGTCAGCCATTCTTGAAGATCAATACTCAATCTTGCAATTAAAGGTGGAACAAAACCTCCAAGAGTCAAAATAATATTTGGACGCTGTTCTGAAATTTGATATTCAAGTAATTTAATACATTGTTGTTTAAATATTTCAGATTTAGAGCCAGGGAAAACACCAACATTACTTTCAGAGTCCATCAATCCAACATAAACATTTGTAAAAAAACAATCTTCTATATTAATTTCCGAATCTGATAAAAGCTTTCTTATATTTCTCCATGTAGGACAAGTAATTGGTTCCGTACCCATGCTTAATGATTTTTTAAATCCAGATATATTGTCAAAGTTATGACCAACAATCATTACTCCACCAATTTTTAGATCCTCATTTACATGTCCATGCTTCCATAGTCCATCTCCTCCAGGAAAAAATGATGTTCCTGTTATACGTTCATATACAGGAACAACACCATCTGGATAGTCATCTATCAATTTGAGTTTCGTATGAAATTTATCAATTATTCTCACTTCAGCACCTGTTAATTCATGAATATCCATAATGAATTTTATTTAAAATAAACAATATAAGCAGAAGCGACTCTAATATTTTTTAATTTTTTCATTTCCCCAATAAAAAAGCACCCCCTGCTCTATTGAGTCAGGGGGTGCTTAGAATAATGAGCTGGCGATGACTTACTCTCACATGGGTAACCCCACACTAC
>NZ_KI530763.1 GCF_000488275.1 Acinetobacter brisouii CIP 110357
ATGCTAATTGCTTTACCTGTTGAGTCAAATTCAACAACACCAAAACGCTCAGGATCATTGACATAATAGCCAAACACTGTAGCACCAGAAGTCTGTGCCGATGCACGTTTAAGCTGCTGGCTAAAACTTTGACCATAGAAAATATTGTCGCCTAAAATCAGACAGACATTATCCTGACCAATAAACTCTTCACCCAAAATAAAAGCTTGTGCCAGACCATCTGGTGACGGTTGAACCTTATAAGACAACTTAATGCCGAGTTCTTCGCCTGTACCCAGTAATTTTTCAAAATTTGGCAAATCTTCTGGTGTTGAAATAATCAAAATTTCAGAGATACCTGCCAGCATCAGCACAGATAACGGATAATAAATCATCGGTTTATCGTAAATTGGCAACAGCTGCTTTGATGTCCCCATCGTAATTGGGTATAAACGGGTCCCCGAACCACCCGCAAGAATAATGCCTTTACGTTTTATTTGGCTCATACGATGATTTCTCCTAAGACTTGTTCCACACCTTGCTGCCAATACGGCAAATGCAGATGAAATTGTTGTTGTAATTTTTGGGTATTTAAACGTGAGTTTAAAGGACGTTTTGCTGGTGTTGGGTAAGCTGTGGTTACAATCGGATGTACCTGTTGCAACTTCAAAACCAAACCTTTGTATCGAGCAACATCAAATATATATTGTGCATATTCGTACCAAGACGTTTCACCCGAAGCCGCAAGATGATAATGCCCACACAGTTGTTGCTGTTGTTCGGCTGCGTGTAAACTGTAATAGCGAATTGCCTGTGCAGTCACATCAGCAATTAAAGCTGCACCTGTAGGTGCACCAATCTGATCAGCAATAATGCTGAGTTCTTCTTTAGCTTGCGCTAAACGCAGCATGGTTTTGATAAAGTTCTGACCATGCGTGCCGTAGACCCAAGAAGTACGAAAATTGATAAACTTTACCGCACTTTGCTCAAGTGCCACTTCACCTGCACGCTTGCTTTGACCATAGACATTTTGTGGTGCAGTTACGTCTTGCTCTTGCCATGTTTGTGTACCTTGACCAGAGAATACATAATCAGTGGAATAATGAACTAACAAAGCGTTCACTGCTTGGCACTTTTCAGCCAAGTGTTTGACTGCTAAATGATTAATCAGGTCAGCTTGTTTAGGTTCTGATTCAGCTTTATCGACAGCCGTATATGCCGTTGCATTCACAACGACATCTGGTTGAACTTGCTGAATAAGTTGAGTGATGGCTTCAAGATTCGCAATATCACCACACAAGCCTTGTGCATTGGTATGGCGATCTAAGGCAATCACCTCACCTAAAGGCTGCAAAGCACGTTGTAGCTCCCAGCCCACCTGACCATTTTTACCCAATAAAAGAATTTTCATTCGTCATTCCTTACTGAGCTGATTCAGTATGATACTGCTGTGTTAACCAGTTTTTATATTCACCACTTTGTACGTGTGCCACCCATTCCTGATTGTTCAGATACCACTCAACCGTTTTACGTAGCCCTGTTTCGAAACTTTCTTGTGGTACCCAACCTAAGTCTTTTTGAATCTTGCTAGCATCAATCGCATAACGTAAGTCATGCCCAGGACGATCAGTCACATAAGTAATTAGGTCTTGATACTGAGACACACCTTCAGGTTTATTCGGTGCAAGCTCTTCTAGAAGCTGACAAACGGCTTTCACCACATCAATATTCTTTTGTTCGTTATGCCCACCAATGTTATAGGTTTCACCGACTTGCGCCTGAGTCACAACTTGATAGAGCGCACGTGCATGATCTTCTACATAGAGCCAGTCACGAATCTGCTGACCATTGCCATAAACAGGCAACGCACGACCATTCAAGGCATTTAAAATAATGAGAGGAATCAGTTTTTCAGGAAAATGATATGGACCATAGTTATTGGAACAGTTAGTAATCAGTACAGGTAAACCATAAGTACGATGCCACGCACGCACTAAGTGATCTGAACTGGCTTTACTCGCTGAATAAGGTGAACTTGGAGCATATGGTGTCGTTTCATGAAATAAATCATCAGTACCTTCTAAGTCACCATATACTTCATCAGTAGAAATATGATGAAAGCGGAAAGCCTGCTTTTTCTCAGAAACCAAGCCGTTCCAATATTGGCGAGCGGCTTCAAGTAGCTGATATGTTCCTAAAATATTGGTTTCAATAAATGCGGCTGAGCCTGTAATTGAACGGTCTACGTGTGACTCGGCTGCCAAATGCATCACTGCATCAGGCTGAAAATCTGAAAATAGTTGATCTAGCGCAGCACGGTCACAAATATCGGTTTGTGAAAATTGATAGCGAGGACTTTGTGCAATACTAGATAAGGATTCTAGATTTCCCGCATACGTCAATTTATCGACATTTAAAACTTCATCTTGTGTATTTTGAATAATATGGCGAATCACAGCCGAGCCAATAAAGCCCGCTCCACCTGTAACTAAAATTTTCATCTTAAAATCGGAATACTAAAAATTCTGCTTAGTATAACCAATTCTCGATACACAACAGTTAAGAAATCACGGAGGATTCTCACTTAACTGTTAGCAAATAGTTGTTTATGTAATTGTTGTGCCAACAGTTCACTTGGCTCAACAGTCAAGGTCTGCTGTTGCTCGGCTTTAAATGTACTATTGAGCTGTGCGATGGAAATGACTTGCAAAATCTCTTGCTGACTCAAGCGCTCAAGTACATTGTGAAATTTTTCGTCGGGTTGCCAATGCTCAGGCAAATAAGCAACTACAGGACGCATGGCAGAAACACTTTCCATGAGCATAGACATAGAATCTGCACTACAAAATACGCGTGTCGAAACTGCCAAAAACTGATGCAAAACTGCACGTGGCTGTTCTGCCCACCACACTATATCTGCAATACATTCAAAATTTAAGTACTGCTGCAGAATTTTTTCAGCCTGTTTCCCTGTACGGCGTGAAGTGCTGAGCAACCATTTAATCCTATGCTGACGTGCCAGCAGGTTCATCTGTTTTGCCAGTTGAATCCAATCCTGCTCCTGATACTGTGCTCCCGCGCCATCTCCACCGATCAGCATGGTCCACACTTGCTGCTCGACATGTGGATGCTCGGAGTACCATTGCTTGCCATGCTGTTGCAAGGTTGCCTGACTTAAAGGCATCGGCGACACAGGTAAGCTAATAAATGGTTTTGGCAAATCTGGTTCGAGCACCAAAATTGCATCAAACAATTCAGCTTTGAGTTGACGCAGTGAACCACAAAAAATATTTTTTGCACCAAATGCCTTGGACAACCACACAATCGCATAGGCACTATTTCCACCTGCACCGACCACAATATCTGGGCGTGCATTTGGCAGCGCATCTCCCTGATAAAACTGATCAATTTTTTCTGCTTTAGGAATTTTATAGTTAAGTAACCAGGTTAAAGGTCTGCGATAAAACTTATGCTTTAAAGTCAGTTCAATCCAATGCACCTCTAATTCAAAATCACGTTCCAGAGCAAACAACACCCCTTTAGACTGATTAAAATGCCCTGGCACACCATCGCTGACCACCCATACTGTTTTTTTACTTTTCGGTTGGTTATGCATGACTCAGTTCCTGATAAACCTGTAGGGTATTGTGTAGCACAGCTTCTAGCGTTAGCTGTTGCTGGGCAGATTGATAAATCGGTTCTGAACGCTCAGTCAGCTGCTCAAAATGCTGCACATGTTGTTGAATTAAATCATGTAAAGCAGTGACGTCATCCGCAGGGCACATCAGTTCAGGTGGCAAAATTTCTGCAACCATACCAACATCCGTTGAAATCACAGGGCAATGCACCAAAAGCGCTTCAGCCAGCGTATAAGGGCCACCTTCATTACGCGATGAGATCACCAAAAAATCCGCCTGCTGCATCAGTGTAGTAATATCATTGCGATGCCCAAGCAATTCAATACGATCTGTTAGAGCATGCTGCTGAATTTTCTCTTGTAGTAAACCGCGATCTGGCCCATCTCCCACAATCCAGAGCTTGGCATCAATGCCTTGCCATGCTTCAACCAGTAAATCAAAACCTTTGGCAGGCACGAGGCGCGCAACCGCAATCGCTTGTAAAAGTTGATGTGGCTGTTTTTGTGCTGCCTGAAGTACAGGTGGCTGAATCCCATTTAAGACTACACGCACACGGTCTTGCTGACTAAACTGATTGGCGACCCGTCGACTCACTGCAATAATTCGATCATATTTTTCAAATGCCTGAACATTACGTTTTAGGTTATGCAGTGTCGCCACACTTGGAATTTTCAGCCATTTCAGCATGGGTGCAATCATGGATACGGCTTTGTTGGCTTGCACATGCAGGACATCGGCATGCGTGGCTTTAATGGTCTGATACAACTGCCACAGCAAAATCGGGTTTTTACGGCTCTTGCTTAAATCCAAGGCTTTAAATTCAACACCACTGACTCGCTCAGCATACTTTTCATGCGCGATGAGTGTCACCTTTTGCCCCGCCTGTGCCAAACCATTTGCCAGTTCAACCACATGCTTTTCCAAACCGCCTTCTTCGTCCCCCGCCATGACCATACAAATATGCATTGTTATTCTCTCTTATAACCCGCGCTGACCCAGTTTCAAGCGACATTTCACTGCAAATAGCGAATCTTTACCACTCATCTTGATGCGCTGTAACTGCATAAAGTCAGGCTGTGCAGTATCAATACCCTCTTTGGTGGTCACGGCATTGCAATAACCGACCTGTTTGGCCAGTTCAACGTCACGCTGACTATAAATTCCAAAAGGATAGGCAAAACTGGTCACAGGTTGCTCAATCATCTGCTCAAGCTGTTGCTTGGATTCCGCCAACTCCTGCAAACACTCTTCATCTGTCAACTTGTCCAAATTGGCATGGGTCATGGTATGTGAACCTATTTCTACCAAACCACTCTTTGCCAAAAATCGGACTTGTTCATCACTCAGTTTGGGCTCACGTGCCAGTTCGCCACTATTGTGATGGGCTTTTTTATAAGTCGACCAGTCACGATCATGACGGTCAACCACCACATAAATCGTGGCTTTGGCCTGATATTTTTCTAAAACAGGATAGGCATTTTCCAAGTTATCCAGATAACCGTCATCAAAAGTAATCGCCACAGTTTTTTCAGGATGCTTGCCCCAGTTTTGCTGAAGTTCCTGCATGGTCACAAAGTGAAAACCTTGCGCTTTCATCCACGCCACTTGCTTGTCAAATTCGGCAGGGGTCACACGCAGCTTATTGAATTTTGCGCCATCAATATGCTCACGCACCATGTGATACATCAAGACACGAGGACGTTTCCAGTCTATTGCAGGTTTCCACCACGCATATTTATAACTAAATGCCATCACCGCAAGCAGCACAATCAGAGCCAAATAAATCACATGGTTAACCTAACAAGATTGAAGTAAATATGTTGCCACACGCTCTGCTTCTTTAAAAGCGCTTGCCGCAGGCAGTTGTTCTAAATTGGTTGTCGAGGAGACAAATTGTTTTTGTAATAACCCATCAACGGCTTGCGTAATACGGTCTTGCTTGAGCCGATCAATCTCAATCAGCCCGACACGGCAACCTGCGGTCAGGGCTTCAAACAGCATCGATACACTATCTTCAGTCACCCAAACCGCTTCGGCTTTTTGCATTTCTTCAAAAATCCAGCCTTGTGGTGTCTGTTCCACAGGGAAAATCTGTAGTTGAGCCGCATAAGACTGCTGTTGTAATTGAGTTAGAAAGTCACTCGAAGTACGGCGTGATGTGGTTAAAATAATCGTTGCTTGTGGCTGCTGCTCGGTAATGCCCTGAATTGCTGTCAGCACTTTTTCAGCATTCCAGCCATGACGTTTGGATGAGCCACCCAATGCAATCAAGATTCGGTTGGCTTGATGACGTTGCTGATTCACGATCGGATTGAGCGCACCTTGGGTCACGATGACTTTGTCCGATGCAGGCACAGCATCATGCTCGGGAATCACAGCATAATCAAAGCATCCCAATGGCAAACTTGGCTTCATCAAAATCACGGTTTTGGCATGTGGGTAAACTTCCCCCATGAGCCACACACGCAAATGGGTATGACTCCCGACACCAAAAATAAAGGTCGGTGTTTGCTCAACCTGCGCACACTGCCGAGAAAAAATAGCACCCATCAAACTCAAAATCGGTAAATCAGCAATCGAGATTTCCTGAAAAGAGCTGTTCGCATGTTGGCGCTGCATCGCCTGATACAATCCCAAGGCTTGAGAACGATGCCCTGCCTTACCATCACTGATATACACCACATGCATACTGATTTTTCCACTCACATAAAAAAAGCGAAACCGAAGTTTCGCCCTTATCTTAACTGATTCGACTTATTTTACGTAAGTTAACCAGTGTTCGTATTTTGGATTTTTACCCTGAACGGCATCAAAGTAAGTCTGTTGAATCAACGTGGTGATTGGGCCACGGCAACCTTCACCAATTTGACGGTCATCGTATTCACGAATCGGGGTGACTTCCGCAGCAGTACCTGTAAAGAATGCTTCATCAGCGATGTAGAATTCATCACGGGTAATACGACGTTCAATCACTTCAATACCCAAATCTTTGGCAATGGTAATAATCGTTTGACGGGTAATACCATCAAGCGCACCACCTGCAATGTCAGGAGTATGCAATTGACCATCTTTCACCAAGAACACGTTTTCGCCAGAACCTTGGCAAACGTAACCTTGTGGATCCATCAACATTGCTTCGTCGTAGCCTGAATGAGCTACTTCCTGATGCGCAAGAATAGATAAAGTATAGTTACCAGATGCTTTTGCTTTACACATGGTCACGTTTGGATGGTGGTGCGTAAATGAAGACGTTTTTACGCGAATACCTTTCGCCATCGCTTCTTCACCAAGGTATGCACCCCAGCCCCATGCTGCAACTGCGGCATGAATGGTATTGTCAGTTGCGGCAATACCCAATTTTTCTGAACCAATCCAGATAAGCGGACGCAAATAGCAAGAAGCCAATTTATTTTCACGTACTACATCGATTTGCGCTTGCTCTAACGTTGCCTGATCAAATGGAACTTTCATTTGATAAATTTTTGCAGAGTTAAGCAAACGTTTGGTGTGTTCTTTTAAACGGAAAATTGCAGTTCCTTTTGGTGTTTCATAGGCACGGACACCCTCAAACACGCCCATACTGTAGTGTAATGTATGGGTTAAGACGTGAATTTTTGCATCACGCCAATCTACTAATTTTCCATCTTGCCAAATAAAACCATCACGATCAGCCAAATTCACGGCACACACTCCAAATTTTCACATCATTATTCACTGTCCAAGGCTTGTGCGCTTGGATCAATTAATCTCTGCCATAACTTGCAAACGATCTCGCGGGTGTCGCGCCATTGTGCAGCTTGAACTTGCATGTTTTTGTTTGCAAGTGCTAGACGGTGGCTCTCGGCTCGTTCACTGAGATAAGCTTGAATCAAAGCCTGCGCATCTTGGCTGGGTAAGCAATCTAACCGCGCAGCATCTTCAAGGATTCGGACATTGTCAGAGAAATGGGCGAGATCGGGCTTCGTCCCACTCCATGCCAACACCATATACTGTGCCATAAATTCAATGTCAACGATACCACCTGCATCCTGTTTTAAATGAAAAATCCCATCTTTTTTTTGCTCTTTGCTTGAGCCTAAATGGTCTTTCATTTTCTGGCGCATTTTTAAGACTTCGGTCTGAACTTCACCTTCATCGCGTTTTTGCGTCAGAATTTCACAGCGAAGCTGCTCAAATTGCTGTCTTAAACCCAAATCCCCCGCTATTGAACGGGCGCGAACCAGTGCCTGATGTTCCCAAAGCCATGCACTTTTCATTTGATATTGCTCATACGCTTTCAGGCTGGTCACCAATACCCCAGCTTCACCCGAAGGACGCAAGCGCGTATCGATTTCATAGGCACGACCATCAAGGGTTTGCGTGGTCATCAGCGACATAAATTTCTGCGCGACGCGCAAAGCAAACTCAAAACCGCTAATCGATTTACGCCCATCGGTATCAGCCTGTTCATCCAGATAATGAATAAATACCAAATCTAAATCTGAGCCATATCCAAGTTCAATGCCGCCAAGTTTGCCATACCCAATCACAATAAAGCCTTTTTGATCGATTGAGCAGCGCTGTCCATCTTGCGTGACAGGATAGCCATGCTTTTGTGCCACAATTTCATATGCCAGATGCAAAGTTGCTTCCACACAAACTTCGGCAATATCGGTCAGGGCATCGGAGACTTTCATGAGTGGACTTTCGGCAAGTACATCACTGGCTGCAACGGCCAATACATGGCTTTTCTTAAACAAACGTAACACACGCATCAGGTCTTCCACCTGATCCAACTCGATACGCAACAACTGATAACGCATGGATGCTTCCAAATCGGCACGGCGTGGCAGTTCAAAATCCATCGACAAAAACTCATCGAGGAGTACTGGATAATGCGTCAGTTCCTCACAAATCCACGGGCTGACTTCTGCCATTTTGACCAAACGCTGCAACGCCCCTTTGTTTTCAATCAGCATCACCAAATACACAGTACGGCGCATCACCGATTCAATCAGCGGCATCAGGCGCAGCAACGCGACTTGTGGCTGCTCAGCTTGTAAAATTGCAGCAATCAGCGGTGGCCAAAACGCTTTTAAACGTTCAACCGCTTTGGCAGGCAATTTTTTAATGGCATGCCCGTGCCAGAACTCATGAATCAGGTTTTGTGCATCATCATCCAGAACAGCAAATAACCGTTGCTCCAGTTCCGTACTATCAGCATCATGCTGGTCAAATTCATTTTCGCGAATTAGGTTTTTAAACTGCAAACTGACCTTGTCACGTTTTGGGTTCAGTACATCTAGAAACTCATCCCATGTCGCATAGCCCAAAGTTTCGACCATACGCTGACGCAGTGCAGGCTCAACAGGCAGAGCTTGGGTTTGTTGATCATTGAGTGCCTGAATCGCATGTTCCACACGGCGCAAAAACAAATACGCATCTTCAAGGTCACTGACAACGTGCGGCTCAAGCAAACCCACTGCACCAATATGCTCAAGGCTAGTCAAACAGGTACGGTCTTGCAGTTCCAGTTTCGAGCCACCGTGAATCAACTGAAATACCTGTACGATAAATTCAATTTCACGAATCCCGCCCGCACCCAGCTTGATGTCATCATGAATATTGCGGCGTGCCACCTCACGTTCAATCATCTGTTTCATTTCACGCATGGCTTCAAAGGCGCTGTAGTCGACATAACGACGGAACACAAAAGGACGGGTCATTTCCATCAGACTATCGCCTTTTTCTCCCGTAATCACTCGCGCCTTAATCCACGCATAGCGTTCCCACTCCCGCCCGTGCTGAATCAGGTATTTTTCTAAGGCGACATGGCTAATCGCGAGCGCCGAACCATCTCCCCACGGACGCAGGCGCATATCTACCCGAAACACAAAACCTTCTGCGGTCATATGATCCAGCAGATAAATCAGTTTTTGCCCCCATAGAATGCAGAACTGCTGTACTTCTATACATTTTCGCCCGTTGGTTTCACCTTGCTCATCGAAGGCAAAAATCAGGTCAATATCACTGGATAAATTCAGTTCTTGCGCACCGAGTTTCCCCATGCCGATCACGATCAGATCTTGCACCTGACCGTCATAACCCATCGGTTCGCCATATTTGGCCAACAAGGCAGGCAGAGCAAAGGCTTTGGCAGCACAAATACAGGCATCAGCAAAATCGGAAAGTTCACGAGTGAGTTGTGGTACGGTGGTCTGTTGGTTAGCGTCCTGCCAAATCCAGCGAAACATCAGGCGGGCACGTAAAATTCTTAACTGGCGCATCCACTGAATTTCATCCTCGATACCTGCAAGCGTTTGCTCAACATAAGCAAAAATTTCTGCACTAGATAATGTCTGATGAAAAGGATGATCTTGGTCATCTTGCTGTAATTGCTCAGCATACTGTGCCAAGACTTGTTCTGCGTACTGACTGGCGTGAAGTGTTTTTTGTAATTGATCGTGGTTCATGATCAGCGTATTTCCCCTATAGCTAAGCGTAGTTATAGCAGGAGAAATAAAATTTTGGAAAATAAAAGTGAGCTTTTAGTGCGCAGCTAACTGATCCTGATGTAATGCCAATGCACTATGTTCATCTTGGGCTTTCGGCAAAATCACAGTAAAAGTTGTGCCCTGACCCTCTTTGGAAGTTACCCGAATTTCGCCATGGTTTAAGTCAACAAAGCGTTTACACAACACCAGACCTAAGCCCGTCCCACGCTCACCTGCTGTACCTTTTAGCGAGGTTTTAATGCGCGGCTCAAATACATGCTGTACTTGCTGCTCAGTCATGCCCAAACCTGTATCGGTTACAGACAGCTGAACCTGATCGCCATAGGCACAAGCGTTAATCGTGACTTGGCCCGTGCCATCAACAGGTGTAAATTTCAAAGCATTTGAAGTTAAATTCTGTAGCACCGAGGTCAACATGTTAATGTCAGCAAACACCCGAATATCATCAGGAACCTGATCCACCAAGCGAATTGTCTTTTTCAAAGCAAGGCTGCTCAGCACATCCATGACAATATGACTGCACTGTTTGAGTTTAAAATTAATTGGATGATAAACAAAATGCCCACCCTCGGCCATCGCCCAGTCGAGGAGGTTTTCGAGCAGGTTGTAAGTGGATTTGGCCGTGTCATTCAAATAACTGGCAATATTTTGAATACTGGCATGATCCAGAGTATCAAGTTCTTCAGCTAAAACATCGGAAAAGCCCAGTAAGCCATGAAATGGCGCACGCAAATCATGGGCAATAATTTGAAAAAACTTAGTACGGCTATAATTCAGTGCTGAAAGCTGCTCATAGGCTTCTTTAAGTTCGGTGTGTTCAAATTTCAGCTCGATATAACCCAGCATAGCTTCCAATAACACTTCAATCTGCTCAATATCCTCAGAATGAAATTCATCTGCTGCCTGATCAAAAAACACCAGTTGACCAATACTGTTTTTATTCACCACCAGATTTAATGCAAGTAACCGCTGATGGTCAAGAAAATGATGTTTCAAGTGTTCTGAAAATTTTGAATAGTTTGGATGCTTTGGGGAAATTACAACAGCATCTTTGGTATAGCAGGCTTGCAGTTGAGCTGCCAATTCAGGATTTTCCGGGTAAGCTTGAAAGCCCTGTTTCGTGACAAACCAAGTATAAGGTTCATGATGAAATGACCAAGCGGCAAATTCTACATTGAGTAAACGGCGCGCCATTTTCAAAAAAATGTCGATCTGATTGCGCGGGCTAGTAACCCCCAACAATAAGGACAGCTTGCAATCACTCATTTGATCGGCTTGGTTGAGTTCTAACAATTTTGGCTGCATGCCTCGCCTCACATCTCCATCCATACTGGCATTGTTTTCAAATATTACCCTAATGAAAACCCCATTCCCAATTAACAAAATAACACACTAAAGTCATTTTTCTAAAACAAACATCAAATCATTCTATTTTTTTTGTAACCAATACCTTCCGATCATAGCTATATAAATCATAAGGTTTTTTACTTTTTTTCAAGATAATCTACACTTAATTTTTTTGCCAACCAGATCACACATTTTAGAGTTTGAAAAGAAAGTCAATTGCAAATTATTGTGATGAAAATTTTAAATACATTTCACTCAAAAATTCCATAAAATCCGTATGTATAAAAAAACGTAAACGTCGATTTTGGTCAACGATAAGCCTGTCAGATTAAGAAAACATGACATAAAATTGAATCAACACTTTTCTGCTAATCCATGTAAATTCTCAATAAATATATCGGCTACCAAAGTCACTCCCCCTGATGATCAGACAGGTTCTCTTTAGCATAAAAAACTGAGCAAGGAACGCATTTAGCTGTTCTTTAACGATTAGTAGATCCAAGTTTAGAAACCGCAAAGCTTAACGTGCTTCACTCTAATATTTTTAGGCATCAAAAATCCGCTCTAGGTATTTTTTTGATGAGCAAAACATGAATTTAGAAGCACAAAGCTAATTGACGATTAAAGATTTTTTTTATTGAGAATAATATAAATTCATATTTTTTATAAACAAAAAAACCGAAGCGTTTGGCTTCGGTTTTTTAAATCTTGGTACCAGATTTATGGTCCCGAGGGTCGGACTCGAACCGACACGTTCTCTCGAACAGTGGATTTTGAGTCCACCGCGTCTACCAATTTCACCACCTCGGGATTAAGTATGGCTGGTTTGTGCTGTGTATATTATCCTATTTTTAAAATGTGTCAACGCCATTTCTACACCATTGCTCACTTTTAAAACAAACAATTGATGCTTTGGTGTTTTTTTCATCAGAATCGACCATAAAACGAAAAAAGCTTATACTAGCTGCAATCTTTTTCCCAGATTTTGGCTATGCAACTCTCTGACTTTAACTTTGAACTCCCAGATCATCTGATTGCACGTTACCCACTTCAGTCACGTACTTCATCACGTTTATTGCATTTACATGCCGATGGAAAATATCAAGATCACTGCTTTACCGATATTTTAGAACTGTTCAATCCTGGCGATTTAATGATTCTAAATGACACCAAAGTCATGAAAGCCCGCCTGAAAGGCAAACGCGCTACTGGCGGAGCGGTTGAGGTGTTGGTTGAGCGCATGCAAGATCAATTTATTGCGCACTGCCACATTAAAGCCAGCAACTCACCCAAAGCTGGTGCGGAGCTGTTTATCGGTGCAGATGAAGTCAAAGTGACGGTTCAAGGACGTCATGAAAACTTATTTATTGTGGAATTTTCTCAGCCGATCCTCGCGGTACTAGATCGTTATGGTCAGTTACCAATTCCGCCGTACTTTAACCGTGAAGCCGAGGCAATTGATACTGAGCGTTATCAAACCGTGTTTCATGACCCCAATAAACTCGCCAGTGTTGCTGCACCCACTGCAAGCCTGCACTTTGATCAACAACTTTTGGTTGAGCTAGAACAAAAAGGGATACAAAAAAGTTTCGTAACCCTACATGTTGGTGCAGGTACATTCCTGCCTGTACGTACTGACAATATCGAAAACCATATTATGCACAGTGAATGGTGTGATGTACCTCAGCACACCGTTGATCTGATTCGTGAAACACAAGCTCGTGGCAATAAAGTCATTGCGGTGGGAACCACTGCAACCCGCGCCCTTGAAAGTGCGGCTCAAGCCCATGGTGGAAAAATTGGCGCGTGGACAGGTGATACACAAATCTTTATTTATCCTGGGTATGAGTTCTGTGTAGTGGATCGTTTAATTACGAACTTCCACTTACCTGAGTCAACGTTACTGATGTTAGTTTCAGCACTCTCGAATCAAGAGAATATTTTAAATGCCTACCGACATGCGGTGAAACAGCAATACCGCTTCTTTAGTTATGGCGATGCCATGCTGATTGACCGTGCATAACGCTGCTATTAAGCGAGACTAAAAGGCTACTTCTAAGTAGTCTTTTTTATAGATTACAAAAACATAAAGAATGGTTAAAATAGCGCTGTTCAATTTGAGTTGTATCACCATGCCAATGGATGCCCTCCAGCAAATCCTGCATATTCAGCGCAAGAAAAATCAGCAAGTCATGCGTAATGTGGCGCGCCTGTGGGATATTGGACAGAAAGCTCAAACGCCTGATGAACTGCTGGATGCATTACATCCTTGGGGTGAAGATCGCGATTTACACTTTTATAATGTTCTGCCCAAGTTTTTAATCATCATCAGTGTTGTCACTTTAGTCCTTGGTGGCTTGCTACATCAGCATTTTCCATTTTTCTTTACGCTTATGATCAGCGCTGCAATCGGTTTTTGGGCTTATCTCATTCATGAAAGCCAAAAACCGATTGATGAAGTGATTCAGTTTTTACGTGAACGCATGCTCAGCCTGCGTTACGATTTACACTTTCAAAAACTCCCTGACAACTTTACTGATCCAAGCAGAACCTTTTCAGTACTGGCACAGCTCAAAGCCCTGTTTCCACTATTTTCCAAAGGAACAGAAGTTAATCGACTGGATTACTTTGCCTCAACTACATGGCGACATGAAGGGCAAGACTACCCTGTGATTATTTTTCAATATGATTATATCGTTGAGGTTGCGACCACGAATCAACGCGGCGAACGTAATGTGATTCGAAAAATCAACAAACGCCAATGGGGTGCGTTTATATTTGATGCACCTGTGCTGGGGGTAGCGATTAGCAATACGGGCAATGATTTTTTCCCGCCTTATATCCAAGAATGGGAAACCAGCGATATTCAGACCAACCGAAAACTGGATATTTATGGCTGCGATGCACATGAGACCGCCAAACATATCACTCCAAGTTTCACATTAAAACTGTATGATTTTTTTGAAAAATTTACAGGCGATTTGCTGTTTCACCCACGTGAAAGTATTGTATGTTATTTAGGGGAACAAGACTTGTTTCGACTACAGAGCAAACAGGTCGAGATTCAAGAGATTTCTCATCTACGCGGGCATCTAAGAACGCTGGGCATGCTGGAATACGATTTATTCAAAGAGCATATGCTCAAACTATTATCATAATTTTTATAGGATTTTATTCATGTTTGGCCTTATTGTCTTTTTTGGTTTTTTTATTCTACTGATCGTTTGGGGAGTCATGATCTGCAATAATATTGTGCGTTATCTGAATGCAACACAACGTTCATGGGCAGAAGTGGCGAACTTTGAACTACAGAAAGTCAAAACACTCGATCATCTTGAGAAAACCCTTACCCAATATACTCATTTTGAAAAAAGCACGCTGGAAAAAGTGACTGAACTACGCCAACAGATCATGAATTTGAATCTGCATCACACTGACACCTCACATTTACAGCATATTGAACAACTCAACCAAGAGTTGATCCGCAATCTCAACCTTGTGGTTGAAAATTACCCCGAACTGAAAGCTGATAGCCTGTACAGTCAAATGATGCAGGAGATTCAGGAACAAAATGAAAATGTTAGCGCGGCAATCAGTATTTTTAACCGTAATGTGGAAGCCTTCAACAACCAGATTGAAGTCTTCCCGAATAATATGATTAATACAATGACTTTGTCTAAAAAACCAATTCGCCCGTTTCGTGATCCAATTATGAATCAGTCATATAGCTACCGTCCCAACTTTTAACATCGGCACGACGAGACGATCTGGTGATCAGAGCGAATAATATCGAACCTGATTTCGACCTTGATCTTTGGCCAGATACAACAATTCATCGGCTGAACGGATAAAGCTTTCAACGGTGAGGTATTGCTGAGTTTTGCCATGGGTATTGACCCCGATACTGACCGTAATTTTAGGTTTTTGAGGTGCAGTTATCAGCGGCATTTCAATCCGACTGACCGCTTTTCTAAAATGTTCAGCCAACTGAATTGCTTCTTCCTGTGAGGTTTCTGGCAAAAGTACCACAAATTCCTCACCACCAAAGCGTGCTACAAAATCACAGGGTCGGCTAAACATTTGTTTTAATAGCTGAGCGACAGCAACCAAGCAATAATCACCCTGCAAGTGACCATGTTCATCATTGTATTTTTTAAAATGATCAATATCAATAAACAGAATCGAAAGTGGGCTCTGGTTGCACTGTGCCCGTTTAAATTCTTGCTCAAGTCGTTCTTTTAAGGCTTGCCGATTAGAAACTTGTGTTAAAGGATCTTGTAATAAAAGCTCCTGATTGCGCTTATTGAGTTGTTCGAGCTCTAGTTCAAGCCGTTTACGTTCTGAAATATCAAACATAAACCCAATCAAGGCTGTGGTTTTGTTATTTTCACGAAGTACATGCACGACATCACGAATCCAGACATAACCACCCTTTTGATTAAGCACCCGATAATCTGCTTCATGATCTGTTCCTTCATTACATAGGGTGATACACATGTTAAGTGTAGACTCCCGATCTTCAGGGTGCATGCGATCAATCCAGTCCTGTACTGTTTTCCAGGTGTTTGGCGACCAGCCTAAAATGCCTTCAATTTGTGGGCCAATATAGCTAAATTCTTTGGTTTCCCAGTCAATTTTCCAGGGAATCGCTTTGGTTGTCTCAACCAGTGCTTTATAAAATTGCCATTCTTTTTGTTCATTCATATAATCTTCATCCTGTAATTTTTATATAAGAACAATCTACAATTTTTAGAAGTGTATGCTTGTTGATTAAAATTTAATCAAAAAAATTGAATAAAAAACGCAACAAATCATTGCAGTCATAGAGTGCAAATCATTTACATTTTCAATCCTCATCCATGATGATTTTTCTTCATATTTTATGAGTGAATTTAACAGTTCCATACATCACAAAACTGGCGTTTATATACAGAATCAGGGAGAATAGCCCTCTTTTAGCTTGAACAATCAGCGAACTGTTTTTTCGCCTTGATTTGGATGTTATATGAAGTTTGAGAAGTTAACTCAATCGGGTCGCGCCCGTCGTGGTCGTTTGACCTTGGAACACGGTGTTGTTGAAACACCTGTGTTTATGCCTGTAGGCACTTACGGCACAGTCAAAGGCATGTTGCCGCGTGACATTGAAGAAATTCAAGCCCAAATTATTTTAGGCAACACCTTCCATTTATATTTGCGCCCAGGTCTAGAAGTGATTAAAGCCCACGGCGGCTTACATGACTTTATTAAATGGAATAAACCGATTCTGACTGACTCGGGCGGTTTTCAGGTGTTTAGTCTAGGCGCAATGCGCAAAATTAAAGAAGAAGGTGTGACCTTCCGCTCACCGATTGATGGTTCAAAAGTGTTTTTATCGCCTGAAATTTCGATGGAAATTCAGCATACTTTAAACTCCGACATTGTCATGATTTTTGATGAATGTACCCCTTACCCTGCCACACATGACGAAGCGCAAAAATCGCTTCAGTTGTCACTGCGCTGGGCGAAGCGTTGCAAAACCCATCATCATGATAAACTGAACAATAAAAATGCCTTGTTCGGGATCATTCAGGGTGGCATGTACGAAGACCTGCGCGATGAATCTTTAAACGGTCTTTTAGAGATTGATTTCGATGGTTATGCCATTGGTGGTCTATCTGTCGGTGAACCAAAAGAAGAAATGATTAAAGTACTGGATTATCTGCCAAACAAAATGCCAGCAGATAAACCACGTTACTTAATGGGTGTCGGTAAACCTGAAGATATCGTTGAGGCGGTGCGCCGTGGTGTCGACATGTTCGACTGCGTCATGCCAACCCGTAATGCACGCAATGGGCATTATTTTGTCACTGATGGTTTGGTCCGTATTCGTAACAGTAAATACCGTCATGACCAAAGCCCGCTTGACCCGCACTGTGACTGTTATACTTGTCAAAACTTTACCCGCGCTTATTTGTTCCATTTAGAAAAATGTGGAGAAATGCTGGCGTCAATGTTGGGCACGATTCATAACCTTCGTTATTACCAACGCTTGACTCAAGCGATGCGGGATGCACTCGATGCAGGTACTTTTGATGCCTTTGTCGAAGACTTCTACCAGCGTCGTGGTTTAGAAGTTCCAGCTTGCCCAGCCGACTAATTCGCAATATTTGCGCTAGAGAGCAAGACAAGGTAAATTGCTCAAATAAGTCAGTAAATTTTATTTTTATTAGGAAACACAAATGAGTCTGTTTATTTCTACAGCATATGCCGCAGAAGGCGCTGCACAACAACCAAGCATGATTGCCAATGTCGGTATGATCATCGTATTTGTTGCGATTTTCTACTTCTTGATCTGGCGTCCACAATCTAAACGTGCCAAAGAACACCGCACTCTGGTTGAAAGTCTAGGTGTAGGTAGCGAAGTGGTTTTTGCGGGTGGTTTGATGGGACGCATCCTCAAACTCGAAGGTGATTATGCTGTGGTTGAGCTAAGCCGTGGCAATGAAATCAAGATTCAACGTGCAAGTGTCGTTTCAGTATTACCAGAAGGCACTCTGAATAGTCTTTAATTTTCTCCTTAAGTCGTGCAATCGCACGGCTTTCTCATTTTAAGAAGATAGCAAATGCGTTACCCTGCATGGAAATATTTGCTGATTATCGTGGTTTTGATTATCAGTACATTATACGCACTGCCAAGCTTATACCCAGATGAACCAGCGGTTCAGATTTCAGGGGCGAAGGCTGGTACCAACATTGACCAGTCGGTCTTGCAAAAAGCAGAGCAAATTTTAAAAAGCCAAAATATTGCCAGTCATGACAACAGCTTTACCAACAATGCTGCCTTACTGCGTGTTTCAAATTCAGATGCCCAGTTAAAAGCCAAAGATGTGTTGCGTCAGGCACTTGGCGATCAATACGTTGTTGCATTAAACCTTGCACCGACCACACCAGTATGGTTACAAAAAATTGGCGCCAAGCCAATGAAACTAGGTCTGGACTTGCGTGGTGGGGTTCACTTCCTGCTTGAAGTGGACATGGACAAAGCGTTATCTCAACGTATGGAAACTTCGGCAACTGATTTACGCCGTCAACTTCATGATAACAAACTGAAATTTAATAACCTTGCAGTCAATGGCAACGTGATTAATATACAGTTTGCCAACAATGATGACCGCGATGCAGCCACTAGTTTCTTGCGCCGCAATAACCCAGATTACACCTTGCAAGCATTGGCAACAGATACAGGTTCAACGCTGAACTTGACCTATAGCGATGCGAAAAAACAAGAAATCCAGTCTTATGCAATCAACCAGAACTTAACCACGTTACGTAATCGTATCAATGAGTTAGGCGTAGCAGAAGCCGTTGTTCAGAGCCAAGGCAACAACCGTATTGTGGTGGAGCTGCCTGGTGTCCAGGATACTGCTGAAGCAAAACGTGTTTTAGGTCGTACTGCGAACTTGGAATTCCGTCTGGTGTCTGACCAGAATGACCAATATATTGACCCATATACAAGTAAATATAATGGTCAGCCATTACCTCCAGGCACAGAACTGTTTGCTTACCAGTCTTTAGACAGTGGTCGTCAGTTATTGCTTAACCGTAGCCGTATCCTCACTGGTGAACGTGTTCAAAATGCGACTTCTGGTTTGAGCCAAGACACAGGCGGTGCAGAGGTGAACATTACCCTCGACAGCGCAGGTGGTAAACTGATGTCGGATGCAACCCGCAGTGCTGTGGGTAAACGTATGGCAGTATTGTTTATTGAAAATAAACAAAAAATTGCTTACGTGAAAGATCCGAAAACAGGCGCACAAACTGAAGTTCGTACACCATATACCGAGTCTGTGGTCATTAACGCAGCGACAGTACAACAAGTTTTGGGTTCACAATTCCGTATTACGGGTTTAAGTTCACCACAGGAAGCTTCTGAGCTTGCCTTGATGCTACGTGCAGGTGCTTTGGCAGCGCCAATGTACTTTGTTGAAGAGCGTGTAGTCGGTCCAAGCCTTGGTCAAGAAAATATCGACAAAGGGATTCTATCGACTGAAGTCGGTTTTATTCTGGTTGCGATCTGGATGGTTGTGTTCTTCCGTGTCTTTGGTGTAATTGCCAACTTTGCACTGGTGATTAACATTGCCATGATTCTGACTGTCATGTCTTGGATTGGCGCATCGCTGTCACTTCCAGGTATTGCAGGTATTATCATCACCATTGGTATGGCGGTGGATGCCAACGTCTTGATCTGTGAGCGGATCCGAGAAGAAATCAAATGGGGAGCCTCGCCCAAACAAGCCATTGTGGCAGGTTATGAGCGTGCCTATAACACCATTTTCGACTCGAACTTGACCACATTTATTGTTGCGTTCATTTTGTTCGCCATCGGTTCTGGTCCAATCAAAAGTTTTGCGGTAACGCATATGATCGGTATTGTCTGCTCAATGTTTACCTCAATTACTGTGACTCGTGCCATTGTGCAATTAATTTATGGCAAAAGCCGTAACTTGAAAAAGTTGAGCATTTAAGGAGATCGATGATGACCAATGTGACTCAACCTAAATCAAAACAATACGGTCGCCCTGACAATGAACGCATTATTGGCTTCATGAAGATCAGCAAACCTGCTGCCTTCGCGTCAATTCTAATTACCATTGCCAGTATCTTCTTCATTGCCTTTCGTGGTCTAAACTTAGGTTTAGACTTTACGGGCGGTATTGCTGCGGAAGTTACCTATCAACAAGCTGTTGATCAGGATCAGGTGATTAAATCGCTTGAATCAGCAGGTTTTGAACATGCAGTAGTACAAACCCTCGGCAGTAATAAGGATCTGTTGATTCGTATGCCTGTGCAAAAAGTCAAAGTAGATGACCTGAGCAATACTTTGGCAAAAGCAGTACAAGTACCAAATAACACCGCAACCCTGCACAAAGTCGACTCTGTCGGTGGTCAGGTGGGTAATGAGCTGTATGTCCGCTCTGCAGGTGCGGTAGCACTTGCACTGGTACTGATGCTGATTTACGTGACTATTCGCTTTGAGTTCAAACTGGCTGTGGGTGCAATTCTTTCCCTGTTTCACGATATCTTGGTGATTTTAGGGGTGTTTGCACTGATGCAGTGGCCGTTTGACCTAACCACTTTGGCGGCGGTACTGGCGGTAATTGGCTTCTCACTCAACGATAACATCGTGGTATCTGACCGTATCCGTGAGAACTTCCGTAAGATTCGTGGCGCATCGCCGCGTGAAGTGGTCGATATTGCACTGACAGAAACTTTGCGCCGTACTGTACACACCTCTGCAACCTTATTACTGGTTGTTGTTGCCATGCTGGTTATGGGCGGTGAAGGTTTACGCTGGTTCTCTGTAGCGATGTTTATCGGTGTATTTGCAGGGACATATTCTTCAATTTATATTGCGACTGCCTATGCCTTGTGGCGTGGTCTGAACCGTCAGGACTTTATTGTACAAGTGAAACCTGAATTTGAAGATGAACATAAATAATTACTCATTTTCGATTTTGGCTTAAATAAAAAACAGCATCCTCGGATGCTGTTTTTTTATGGCTGAATATAGCCAATCTCAGGGTTTAAACCCTCACGATCCCGCCATGCCACAGTACACAGTGCATCCTTCCAGACAAAGTGTTGGTACCTAAATCGACCCAGTTCGGAATGCTGACAATACCCCTGTTGCTGCCCTGTCACTACTTGGGTATTTAAGGTATTTAAACTCAAACGGATACCCAAACCACAGGCTTTTAAAATCGCTTCTTTGGCTGTCCAGACCTGAAACCAGTATTCAGTGTTTTGTCCAGTGGCTTGCCAATGCTGATATTCTTCAGGATGAAAAGCATGTTCTGCCAGTGCCTGAAAACGCACTTTGCGCTGTAACGATTCAATATCAACGCCAACATCCTGCACCTGCTGACTCACGGCCAACGCATAATGCTCACGACCATGACTATGGTTAAATGCCAGTTCAGGATAATTTCCCAAGTAGGGTTTGCCATGCTCAGTTTTGTCAAACTGCAAATCCTGTTCAGTAACATTGAGCTGTCGTGCCAGAATCTCGGCCCGATAGGCATAAATCAGTTGCTGCTGATACTGCTTAAAGGCGGCCCGATGTGCAAAAGCATCAGGTTGTTTCGGAGCAAGTCGGGACAGCAACTGCAAATAAATTTCAATTTTCATATTGCTGCCCCTTTAACCGAAGTGATTCAATATCATAAAGTGAGAGAAATATTTCTAAAAAATCAGAGAGGTAAAAACGTCATCTGCAACTGTTCGAGCCAGAAAACTATTCGCAATATACTGGTTTTGCAATATTTTTGATAAAAACTAACATTAAGCGAGTTTTGCAGTGAGGAGCATTGCTCCGCAAGGTGGTTTTGCCTACTTTTCCCGAAAGAAAAGTAGGTCTTACTGAAAGTTAATCCTGAAATCCAAGTCAAAGTAATAAGATTCCGTCATGAGGATTCATTTTTTAATATCTGAATCAACAAGAGCTTTCACCAAACTCATATAACTTAAAATTTAACAAGATCGCCTTTCAACGCAACCCCTGCCATAGCTGTGCCTTTATGGCATTCATAAGTCGTGGTGCTGCGTGTTTCATGTGACTTGTAGTAACTGACAATATTGATCACAACATTAGCACCCTGTTGTTTTGCTGCGGTTTGCAGTTGAATCAATGCTGAACGCAGCACCCAATCGCAGGATTCCTCTGCTGACTTCATAAAACCATTGGTCTTTTTATTGGTCACTACGCCTTTTTGCAACACCCGACCGCCTGAGTTCGTTCCTGCCAAATAGAATTTGACTGAACCATCCAGCGTACCATCTGCCATTGCGCGTTGCACTGCCTGCTTGAAGTCTAGTTGATGAACATCATCGGCAGCATGAGCAGACATACTCAATCCCATAAACAATGCTGTAGTAAATGCCAGTTTTTTTATCATCATGTTTTATCCTTATAAATAACGCTTAAAAATCAGTGAGGTATTAATCCCGCCAAAAGCAAAATTATTGGTCATGATGGTCTGTGCCATCATTGGTTTTGGTTGTTGTCGAATATAGTCCAGTTCCCCACACAATGGGTCAACCTGATCAAGGTTTAGCGTCGGAATAAATTGCTGACGCAGCAGCATTTCAATACTCAGCCATGCTTCAATCGCACCACATGCCCCTAAAGTATGCCCAAAATAACTTTTTAACGAGCTAATCGGTTTATAACCCAACACCTGTGCCGTAGCTTGGGTTTCTGCCACATCACCATGATCGGTGGCTGTGCCATGCGCATTCACATAATCAATCTGTTCAGGGGGAATCTGAGCATCTTTCAGTGCCAATTGCATGCAACGCACCATGCTTGCCTGATCGGGACGGGTGACATGTGTGCCATCGGTATTGCTGGCATAGCCAATGATTTCGGCATAAATTTGCGCGCCACGCGCCTGAGCATGTTCCAATTCTTCTAAAATCAGACAGCCTGCCCCTTCACCAATCACCAGACCATCACGCTTGGCATCAAACGGTCGTGGTGACTGTTCGGGATGTTCATTCATGCCACTGGTGGCAAGCAGTACATCAAACACGCCTGCACCTGGTGCGCTGAGTTCTTCTGCACCACCCGCCAGCATCACGGTTTGTTTGCCATATTTAATCGCTTCATACGCCTGACCAATCGACATCGAACCTGAGGTACAGGCGCTTGAAGTCGGCAAGGATAAACCCTTGATTCCGAAATGCACGGTCATGTTGACCAGACTGGTGTGTGCCATCATCCGGATGTAGGTTGTGGCATTCATCTGGCTCATGTCATTGTCCAGAATCATGCGCCCCATTTCACACACTGCATCGACACTGCCTGCAGATGAACCGTAAGCCACGCCTGTTTCGCCACTGCTTAAAACTGGATGATTTAGCAAGCCTGCATCTTCGAGCGCACGCTCGGCACTAATCACCGACATCAGTGCCACGCGCCCCATGCCGCGCATCACTTTACGATTGAAATGCTTTGGAATATCAAAATGATCAACGGGTGCACCCAAACGCGTGCGCAAGTCAGTGTATTGATCCCATTCCTGCATATAGCGCACGCCACTTTGACCTTGGGCAAATTTGGCAAAAATTTCATCGGCGGTTTGCCCCAATGAAGTAATGCCTGACATGCCTGTCACCACAACCCGTTTCATCAGATCAGCCCCCCATTGACCGAGATCACCTGACGGGTGATATAGGCAGCTTCATCTGAACACAGGAATTTCACCACACTTGCCACTTCGTCGACCTGCCCCATGCGCTGCATTGGAATCATTTTTAAGGCATGCTCTTTGACTTCATCCGTGACCATTTCAGTTTCGATCAGCCCTGGTGCAACACAGTTCACCGTGATTTTGCGTTTTGCCAGTTCCATTGCCAGTGCTTTGGTTGCACCGATCAAGCCTGCTTTTGCTGCACTGTAGTTGACCTGTCCGCGGTTGCCCATAATGCCTGATACAGATGACATGGTGACGATACGCCCGCCTTTTCTGAGGTGAATCATCGGCATGATCAGCGGTTTGACCACGTTATAAAAACCGTCCAGTGAAGTGGAGATCACTTCATCCCAGTCGTTGTCGGTTAATGCAGGAAATGCGCCATCGTGGGTTAGGCCAGCATTGAGCACCACCCCATAAAATGCACCATGCTGCTCTATGTCCTGTTCCAGACATTCACGCACCGCTTCTCGGTCATTGACATCGAATTGCAATGCATGACTGCTCCGTCCTAAAACCTGAATCTGACTGACAACCGCTTCGGCATCCTGCATACGCGAACGGGCGTGTACCGTGATATCAAAGCCTGCAGCGGCTAACTGTAGTGCAATCGCACGTCCAATGCCACGGCTAGAACCCGTGACCAAAATTCGTCTGTTCATGACGCTTATTTTCCTAATTGTGGTGGTTCATGGGGCTGGTAAACACTGAGTACAGCAGAAATACAATGCTGCCCATAGTGCAGTTCACACTGGAACTGTCCCAAGCCTTCATGCAGATAAGATTGCTGCGCCCGAATGGTCAAAGTCGACCCAAGGGCAAAATGTGATACAGGCAACTGCATTTTGCGTGTACCGAGTAAATAACCAATTTTTGGCGCTTCGCCACCCTTCTGTCCATGCCGACCTGCAAAAACACTCACGCTTTGTGCCATGATTTCAATCGCTGCCCAGCTTGGCAAACCTTCCGCTTCGCAAAACATCAGCTCAGGACGAATGGTCAGTTGTGTTACGGCATAGTCTTCGCCAAATTCGCTGACGGTATCGACAAACACCATGGGTGCCTGATGGGGAATAAATGCCGTTGCATCCTGAATCATGTCTGCTGCCTTGCAAAAATTAGACTAATGTTACTGCCGCCAAAGGCAAAGGAATTACTCATGGCATAATCCACGCGCTGGTTATGCTCAGGTTGCTGCACATAGTTCTGATCTGTCAGTTCAGGGTCAATCTGCCCTGCCTGATGCAGTGGTAACCAAGACTGATCGAGCAGAACTTGTTGGCAAATAAAGGCTTCAAGCGCACCTGCCGCCCCCAGACAATGCCCTGTTTGATGCTTGGTACTACTCAAATGTACCTGATGTGAACCAAATACCTGACGCACCGCTTTAATTTCCATCGCATCATTTTGCGGAGTGGCCGTACCATGCAAGTTTAAATAACCAATTTGTGTAGCCTGCAAACCTGCGGCAGTCAATGCCTGTTGCATGGCTTGCTGTGCTCCGCGCCCTTCAGGATGTGGCGCAGAAATATGCCATGCATCCATCGACTCGCCTGTCCCGACTAGCATCACAGGGGCAGCGTCTTTACTGAGCAAAAATAAACTGGCAGCTTCGCCGATATTAATACCATCTCGATCTACGCCACATGGGCGGCAAATGCTATTCGACAGGCTTTCCAGACTGTTAAAACCGTTCAGGGTCAACTGACACAAGGTATCTACCCCACCAACCAAAACTGCATCGGCAAGATCGGCACTGAGTAAACGCTGCCCTGCAGCAAAGGCTTTGGCACTGGATGAACAAGCAGTAGAAATGCTATAGGCAATGCCTTCCCAGTTTAAATACTGTTTCAAGCCTTGCGCGAGGCTGTTCATTTCCTGTTTCTGGTAGAAAATCGGCGGATGCGCCTGACCTGCATAATACTGTTGCAAGAGCTGTTCATTATCGGCAATGCCCGAGGTCGATGTCCCAACGATCACTGCCAAACGCTGACGGGGAAACTGTGCAGTATAGGCTTGCACTTGGGCTTCAATTTGCTGTAAAGCGGTAATTGCCAAACGTAAATTGCGTGAGTCCAAAACCTGTAAAGCATCGGAGAAATCCTGCTGAAATACCTCGCCTGTATAAGCACCGACCAGACAGCTTTGCCCCAAGAGCAAATCTTCACGAGTACTCAGGCAACTTTCACGCTGGGTCAGGGCTTGGCGCACGTCCTGTGCACTGGCACCTAAAGCCGACAAACTGGCACTACACTGAATGCCGACTGCGGCTAAATCTTGAATCTGTGCTGACATTAATTCCCTACCTGTAAAGCATCATCCATCGGGCTAAATACAATGGTGTACGGTACATGTAAATTATCCAGTTGAATACTGTGTGCCTGCTTTTGAATGGTCAGTACATGTTGTTTGGCAATCTCGATCTGCTGGGTATTGTCCTGCTGTTTCACTTCGACCTGTGGTTGCCCTGCTTCTGCAAACTTGGGATAGGTTGCAAACAAAATATCACGTACCACAAAGTCAAACGGTAACAAACGCATTTGCTCAATCCGCTGTTCCACCCTGACCTTTTGCCCATCAAATTGCAGTTTAAACAGGACTTGTCCTGTCAGGCTCAGTCCCAACATGCTGAGGTTTTTACCTTGCTGCTGCTGATAGAGCAAGAAACTAAAACTTTGCTGTTTCCACTGTACTTCGACCTGATCTTGGCGCTGGTACTGCTGTGCCTGCCACTGCGGTGCAGCAAGTGCAGGTGCTTTCGGATAAAACGACTGACAGGCACTCAGGCTCAGCGCCAGCCCCAACAGTACAATCCGTCCATATCTGTGCATATTAGCCTCCTAAAAGTTGTTCCTGAGGCAAACCTTCACGGCAATATTCGGCAATCATACTGAGACGACGTTTAGCATTTTTATGGATCGGGTTACTCATATCCCACGCATAACCTGCCAAAAGTGATGACACCATTTCACGCAGTTTAACATGCTGATCCGAGCTAAAAACCACCTCCTGAAATTCGCCGCTATACCATGACTCTACATAGGCACGGAACACCTGAATGCCTCGACGCAAGGGTTGTTCATACTCTGCTAACCAGTCCACCGCTTGCCCTTGTAACGCCCGTTCCACCAATGGCACAGCTAAACTGGATGACTTCAACGCGATGGTTACGCCCGATGAAAACACAGGATCTAAAAACTCACCCGCATTGCCGAGCAAGGCGTAATTTTTCTGCGCCAAATGTTTGACATTGGCTGAATACCCCACCAGTGTCCGCACAGGGGTATCAAACTGGGCACGGCGCAGCAGATGCGATAGCGCAGGATCATCCTGTAAAATCATTTTAAACAAAGATTCTAAAGCTTCAGGCGTATCTGTACCTGTATAACCATAATGATCAAAGAAACTTTGCTCTGCCACTACCCCAAATGAAGAGCGACCATCGGCAAATGGAATCAGCCAGTACCATGCACGGTGATCTTTCTCATGCACGGTAATCAGGATTTTTTCCCGATCAAATTCAGGGTCATCCAAAATACCATCTTCAATATGGGTAAACACGGCACGGCGCACTGGGAAATCAGATGGGCTTTCCAAGTCTAGAAATTTTGGCAAGATGCGCCCAAAACCACTGGCATCTAGCAAAAACTTGCCCTGAATCTGATAGACATTTTCAGCTTCATCGCGCACGGTGAGTACAGGCTGCTCAGCCTCAACATCGACCGCGATTACTTCATGCCCATAGCGAATGTCTGTGCCATAGGTCTGTGCCTGATTCGCCAGAAGCTGGTCAAATGGCGCACGGCGTACCTGCCACGTCGTGCCTGGCCCTGCGCTAAACTTCTCACGAAAATCATAAAAACTGCGCTGTTTGCCGCGCAAAAAACTCGCGCCATTTTTATACTGGAAGGCAAATTCATCGACATGCTCACGTACCGTGTCGAGCAAGCCCGCTTCTTCTAAAAACACCATACATTGTGGCAATAACGATTCACCAATCGAGAAACGTGGAAAATGCTGACGTTCCAAAATCACGACATCATAGCCTTTCTTGCGTAGCAAAGCTGCTGCTGAACTGCCCGATGGGCCTGCCCCAATAATCAAAACATCGGTGTGCTGTAATTGTAATTCGGTCATTTTATATCTGACTCCGTTTGTGTTTTTAATGTGCGAATCATCTGGTACTTGGGATCAGCCATGGTAAATAATGTCGCGTAAAGAAAAGAGAAAATCACCCCGAGCAGGACGGTCAGACCAAAGCAGTGAATGGCGTAAGTATGACTAAACGACAGCAGACCGAAACCGAGCAAGGTCGACAACATACACAGAAATAATGCCATGCTGACCACTTTCGGGTGATCATGTCCATGCCGATAGAAAATCGCGTAGTCCACCCCAATACCGATAATCAGGAACGTGCCCATAATGCTAAACACATTAATTTCTACACCCAGCCATGCCTGAACCGCAAAGGTACTTAGCAATGCCATGATCACAGGCAACATGAGTGGCAACATCGAATGCCGCCCGTAAATCATACCCAAACCAACCGTCAGGCCAATCATGGCAAATAGCAACAACCACTGTGCCTGTACACGATAATCACGGAACATATTGGATAAAGTCGTAATCGGTTGCTGTAACTGCACATCAGTCGTTTGCAGTTGCTTTAACGCGTTTACATCATGAATGCCTTGCAACAACACCAAACGTTGTTTGGCATTCGGCTGCAAGAAATACAGTGGATGCTGACGAAAATCCTGAATGGTCAGCAGTGGCTGCTGCGGCAATTGTTTTTGCCATGCCAGAATTTCTGCCACAGGTAAATCCAGCGCTTTTGCATAAGTGGTCAGTGCTGACGCAGGAATCTGCATCAATAATTGTTTATTTTTCTGCTGCTCAGTTTGCGATGGTAACCATTGACCCAGTGCCTGAAAACCTTGCAGTTTGCCCTGAGCCTGTAACTGTTGTAATTGCTGAATCAGCTGTTGTTCTCGTTGTTCCAGCTGCGTTGTCGATTGTGCATGAATCACAAAGTAATCACTTGCCTGCTGCTGTGAAAAACGCTGGCGAATGTACTGGTCTTCCTGCTTGAGCTGCGCATTCATACTTTGCAGATTGCGAATATCATCATTACTTTGCAAACGTAGCAAACTCAAACCAGCCACAAGCAAAATGGCAACCACACTGACATAACGTAAAGTCGTCTTCGCCTGAAAATATTCACGTGCCTGACCAATCCAGTGCAAGCGCCGAATCGCAGGTTCAGCATTCAGTGGTGGCAAGCGCGGTAACAGCAAAATACTAGTGATCCATGCCGAGACCAATCCCACCACAGAGAATACCGCAATCTGACGAAACCCTGGAAATGGGGTAAAGCTCAGTACCAGATAGGCTGCCACGGTGGTCATCAGCCCCATAAACAGGCTCGGCAACAATGGCATCAAAATCTGAAAGCCCTTGAACTGACGATGTTGTGACTGCAATGCCATAAAGTAAAACGAGAAATCGACACAAACCCCGATCAGACTCGCACCAAACACCAACGTGATCAGGTGAATTTCACCAAACCATGTGTGAGTCACCGCCAATGCCACCAAACTGCCACTACTCACAGTAATAAATTCAGTCAACATCGGGCGTAGTGAGCGGAAACCAAACCACACCAAGAAAATCAGACCCAGACTTGAGCCTAGCCCGATGGTTGAAATTTCCTGCTGTGCGGACTGCGTTCCGAAACTGGCAAAAATCAGGGTGCCTGTCCAGTGACTGGAGACCTGCTGTGCCTGTAGCTGTGGTTTAACCTGCTCAATCCACTTTGCAACTTTTTCCTGATAATCAATCTTATAAGGGCTGTCTTTCAGTTCCAGAACCAACAGGCGTGATACCTTGTTGCTATCGTGCAAGGTAGCAAAGCCCTGTTCAAGCTGAATGTTTTGAGTATTGTGCTGTGCCAGTCCCATCGCATAACGCGGAAACAATAACAATGGATCATGCTGCAACAACTGTGCAGTCACAGGCATTCCTGGGCTCATCAGTTGCAATAAACTTTGCTCGGACAATGCCGCATAGTCTTTTTGCTGAAGCAACTGCCGATCTTGCGAGGTCAACAGCCCTGCCCGATGCTGAAACAGCACCTTACCAAACTGCTCACTGTCAAATTGCGGACGTAGTGGCTGAATCAGGTCACTCTGTGCCACTTGCTGCTGCAAGTGCTGCGTCGCCTGATTCAGTACCTGACTATTTTTAGCATCCAGCACCACAAACAGCTTGTTGTTGAGCTGTTGATTCATATATTGCTGGGTGTCTGCCAAACCTTCCTGCTGACTAAACTTGGGCAACAACGCAAAAATATTGGTCTGAATATGAATGTCTTTTTTCAGCCATAGCCAACCCATGCTGACGGCACAGCACAGTAAAATGGTCAGCCAAATGGCAGTAGCTTTATTTTGCCAATTGGAATAACGCATGTTCTTGGGCTGTTAGATTTTGAGGTTGGCTGGTTTGCTGACTAAAGCGAATTTGAGTGATGTTGCGGTCTTTTTCCTGAATCACGATCTGATTCACATAACGTCCACCTTGTACATTGACCTGATTAAACAATTTTTTAAACAGGCTGCTTTTCGGGGTTAAGGTTACTGCCCAAGCCTGATTGTTATGTGTGGCACTGACAATATTAAAATTGCTGGCTAGGCCTTTTTCATCGCCTGCCATCAATTGTAAAAACAGGGTCGCCACCGAACCATACGGTGACTGCTGCACATTGATCTGACTCATGGTACGCTGGGTTTTCTGTACCAGCTTTTGCGGCGTTACCACCAGATCAGCCTGTACAGGAGTTTGCATTTGCCAGAGGACACCCTGCTGTTTGCTAAACACTACGTTGCCTTTCGAGACATAGGTTTTGTTCAATGAGGTCAGTTTCTTTTGCTGCTCAAAATGCGCATGTACCACAGGCGTTGCAGACACTTGCTGAAAAATGTCACGCACTTCATTGATCGGTGCGGCAATAACAGTTTGACTGCTGGCAGCCGCGAATACGCCAGCACAGAACATTGCACGGGTGTTGAATTTCATTTTGTTGCTCCTGTCGGCTGAAAGCCTGACCATGCTTCTAAGCGATCAAACAACACTTGTGGAGATTGTAAGCACAGTTCACGGGTTTTGGCATTGACGGCTACCTGCGTGGTGTAGCCTTTGGTCAGACGCTTGCCTGTTTCGGCATCAAACACCAGATAATCAATTTTCAGGCGATTTTCCCATTCTTTTAAAATGGCACGTACCCGAATTTTCTGCTGAAACTGAATGCCATAGACATAGCGCACGTGACTTTCAATCACGGGCCACAAATAACCCGATTCCTGCATTTGCAGATAGTTGTAGCCGAACTGATCCAGCAAGTGACAACGGGCAATTTCAAAATATTTTAAATAATGTCCATGCCACACCACATTCATACTGTCCACATCATGAAACGGGACATCAAGGGTCACCTCAGCGTACATCTGCATTCTCCACTTGGTTGAACCATGCACTATTCAACAACTGTAACTGCTCAAAACGATCAACAATCTGTTGCAAATCGTACTGTAATGGTCGGTCTTCTTTTACAAGAGTAAAGCTCTGCAACGTCCACGCAACAAATTGCTGCAATACAGGACTGAGTTGCTCGGTCAGTCCACGCAAATGAATCGCCTGCACACTGGCACAGCACAGTGCCGCCACCACTTGTTCAGTCAGCACCAGCACACGGGTTGCATCACGCGCGGCAATGGTGCCCATGCTAACTTTGTCTTGGTTATGGCATTCGGTTGAGCGTGAGAAAATAGAGGCTGCTAAAGTTTGCTTCAAGGCTTCGGCTGTCCAAGCCGACACCCCGATTTGTACCGCCTTAAAACCATGATTCAGCGGTAAACGCTCGGCTTCTGCACCTGTCAAATTGCGTGGCAAGCCATGATTCATTTTATGATCCACCAACTGCGCCATCTGGCGATCCAACAAATCGGCAAAATTCGCGACCATTAGTTTCAGGCTATCCATGGCTTGGGCAATGTGCCCGCCATAAAAATGTCCGCCATGTAGCACGCGTAAATTCACAGGATCAATCAGCGGATTGTCATTACTCGAATTCAGCTCATTTTCAATAAACTGACGCAGCCAGACTTTGGAATCTTCAAATACCCCGATCACATGCGGCGCACAGCGCAGCGAATAGCGGTCTTGCAAACGTGGGCTTTGACGCTCGGTTTGTACTTCTGAATTCAGTACCTGACGTAAAATGCAGGCAATTTTTTGTTGCCCGACATGCGGTTTCTGGGCAAAAAGCACTTCATCAAAATGACTCGGATTACCTTCGAGTGCCAAGACATTCAGCGCAGTAATCAAAGTTGCCGCATAAGCCGTTTGCTCAGCTTTTTTATAATTCAAACAGGCAATTGCTGTCATCACTGCTGTGCCATTCATCAATGCCAAACCTTCTTTCGGGCGTAGGCAAAGTGGCTCCATCTGATAATGCTGATAAACCTGCTGCATCGGAACAATCTGCCCTTGCCAGTACACATCACGCTCACCAACCAGTGCCCCTGCGATATACGACAACGGGGTTAAATCGCCACTTGCACCGACAGAACCTTCCGATGGAATCACAGGCACAATATTTTCATTCAGCATCCATACCAAGCGCTCAAGCAGTGCCAGTGACACGCCCGAATACCCCCGTGCCAAGGAACATAAACGAACCAGCAACACCGCACGTGACGTCACCAAGTCGAGATTCTCACCCATGCCACAGCCATGAAAACGCGAAAGCTGGAGTGGTAACTCATTCACCTGATGTTTTGGAATTTCGACCAGACAGGAATCGCCATAACCTGTGGTCACACCATAAATCACACCATCTTCATCGAGCAGTTGATCGAGAAAATCTGCGCCACGTTGAATCAATTCACGCCATTCTTTTGAGCTTGGCAGTGCCACAGGCATCTGCTGTTGTGCAACCTGCACCACCTGTTTGATGCTTAATGGTTGTTCACCAACAATAAGCGTTGTCATTTTTTAATATTCCAAAACTGATAAAAATTAAACCATTGATACGGCGCACGTATGCAATGCCACTCCAGCAAATCCACATACTTGCGTGTCACGATCGCCATCTCAGGCAAACGTGCTTTACGCGGCAAGTCGATGCATTCGGCAATCGGATGGAAATGCACTTCAAAATTATGCTGTACGCGGTAACAAAAACTGGCAATCACAGGCACTTTGAGCAAGTTGGCTAAAATCCATGCGCCTTGTGACCACGGTGCCTCTTGCCCTAAAAAACTCAACATCTGTATACGCTGCGAATGAATCGGCACACGGTCAGCAGCAATCATCACCCACTCACCTGCATCGAGTTTGTCCTGCAAAATCATGGTAGTTTCCATGCCCAGTTCATCCACCGAAATCAGCGAGACATTGGACTTAGAACTGATTTTTCGAAGGAAGGCGTTAAACTTGTCAGCATGCTTCTGATAGACCAAGACATTGATTTTCTGTTGATGTTCAGACTTGATCGCACGTAACAATTCGATATTGCCAAAGTGTGATACTAGAATAATCAATCCCTGCCCATAGTGACGACGCAAATGTTCATGACCATGAATTTGTAGACGCTGCTCGGAAATTTCTCCGAGCCAGCCCTGCATTTTGTCGACAATGGCTTCTGCAAAGACAATAAAATGTCGATAGCTATGCTGCCATGTCGGCATCTGCTGAAATGGTGATTGCTGCCCCGCAAAACGATGCAACCTTTGCAAATAATCCAGTGAAGCCTGACGCGCACTTGGCGACAGTAGCCAGTACCACATCACCACCACATACAGCAGCGCCTGAATTAGGCAGCGCCCAAACAGGCGATATAGCCAAAGCACCAGCAGCAAAGGCAGTACACCACCTTTTTCCTTGATTTCATTCCATGCAGGTGGGCGCGGATCAGACATCAATCCCGACCTTTCAGGCGCTGTGGCAATAAGCGTGGTAAGCGGCACAACATGCCTGCAAACAGACGTGAATGCATTTTGGTCAGTTCCCAGTTATCTTCCCATAACCGAAAATGTGAAATACCCTGTTCAGGATAAATTACAGGTGTTGCCACATTTTCAAAATGCACGCCCACCCAGCTCAGACGTACCAGAATTTCACTGTCAAAGCCCATGCGCGCAGGCAACTCGACCTGATCCATAATCGCCAGTGTAGCTGCCAGTGGGTACACGCGAAAACCGCACATACTGTCATGGATTTCTAAGGATAGACTGTTAATCCACACCCAGATATGCGAGGCATAACGTCCATACAAGCGCTTTTTCGGGACACTTTCATCAAAAATCGGCTGACCAATCACCATCGCTTCAGGATGCTGCTCCGATACTGCCAGAAACTTGGCAACATCCTGCCAGTGGTGCTGACCATCGGCATCAAGCTGCAAGGCATGGCTACAGCCCAGTTCGGCTGCACGACGTAATCCTGTCATCACTGCCTGCCCTTTCCCCATATTTTGCGCATGCTCAACCAGCACGACATCACGATATTGTGCAGCCAAGTCGCGTAAAATCTGCGAGGTTTCAGCATTACTGCCATCATTCACCAGCACGATCGGCAAGGCAAACTGGCTCAGATACTCAACCAAAGCAGCAAGATAATGCGGATGGTTATACACAGGAATCATCAGGGCAGCACGATAACTCATGACGTTGCATTCTCCTCAACTGCAAACAGCAACCGCCCTGAAGCAATATTTTTGTCTGCAAACTTTAACTCAAAACTGACTTTATGCTGCTTACGGCTCAGACTGAGCTGCAACACATGATAAGGGCGAATCAGGTCTTGAAACTTCAGTTGCTCAAAGCCCTGACACCAACGTAAGTCTGCCCAAAGTTCGCGTGAAAAATGTTGTAAAAATGCAATCTGACCAACCCCAGGATAAATCGGAAAATTGGGGAAATGTCCTTTGAAACAGGCCAGTTCAGGTGGGAACTCTAACTGGAAAATGTGCTGCTCATCCTGTTGCTGTCGTGACAAAATCACAGGCTGGCTGCCCTCTTGAAACAGCTTGATCAGGTCGGATTTATTCAGCTTGGACTGACTATTGACAGGTAACTGACTCAAAAAACGCCACTGGCGAGGAATGGCAATCCGCTCTAGCAACGGCTGTAACTGTTGCTTGAGCTGGGTGACAAACTGATGTTTGTTCTGCTGTTGCAGTGTTTGTCGGGCAGTATCATTTAGCACAGCCACACAGACCAAAAGTTGACGCTGCTCACGCTCGATCAGCAAGACGTGACACTGATTGATTGCCTCTAACTGAAGAATTTTACTTTCGATTTCATCGAGACTCAGGCGTTTTTCTTCAAGTTTTACAATACGATCCATACGCCCTAACAAATGAAAGGCACTCTGTAGATTGTTTGGTTCAAGCAGTTCAATACGATCACCTGTTGCCACCCAGTCTATGTCACAGGCATGTGGACTACGCATCCACAACTGCTGTTGCTCGTCACTACGGACTTCGACATCGGCGAAAGGCTGCCACACAGCATGATCGGCTGCACGGTGGGCAATGCCTCCTGTCTCAGAGCTGCCAAAAATTTCAATGATCGGTACATTGATACTTGCACGCACGCCATCTTCAAGTTTCCCACCCGAAGAATAGAGTGCTGCACAATGTTCAAGCAGCACATCACTCGGCCAGCGTTTCAGTAATGCAGGGCTTGAAATGACGTAGTTCGGCAGATTGATTTCAGCAAAACGCTGTTGCAATTGAACAACATATTCGGGGTAAATCAACTGCTCGCGGTAGAAACTGCGTCCAGTAGCAAGCGGCAACAAGACCTTGAACAGCAAACCGTAAATATGTTGATGGCTTACTGTGGCAATCGCGACAGTAGCTTCAGGTAAGCTAAAACTTTGTGCCAGCCCCTGAACTTCACACAGTAACTGCTGTAAGGAACGTAAAATCTGCTTGGGCGTGCCTGTAGAGCCTGAGGTAAAAAATACAATTTCACTGTCAGTCAGCAATGAATCAGACAAAGACTGAATCGGCTCAAGCGTTAAAACCCGCTGGCGTTGAATAAAACCAATGCCCTGCTCTGCCAACTGCTGTTGTAACTGCTGCACCTGATTGGGCGGTAAAATTAACCGTTTATGCGCCAACAACACTGCAAAAAACAGCACCAGAAACTCGTAACTGTCGTGTTGCCACAAGGCAAAACTCGATTCAGGCAATTGCTGAATCGCCTGTGACTGACTGGCAACGTCCTGCCAAAATTCAGCAAAATTCAACGTGCGTAATTGTGCATCGAAACACAGCGTAGCATCTGCGGTTAGATAATTATTAAAATGACAAAGATTCATGGTTAATGTAGTCGTTGTTGGCGCTTACGCAAAATAAACTCAGCAGTGAGCAAAATACCCATGAGCAAATAAGAAATTAAACCGTTATACAGCACCCAAACCTGCATCGGGGCAAAATATACCGTCCATAGCGCAATCAGTGCATTGATCAGGAAAAAACCACACCAGACTTTAGTAACCTGACGTGTCCAACGTACACCCGACTCAGGTAAATCAGGTTCAAAAACGCGGGCAAAGCGTTCAATCATGGAAGGAGGTCGCCAAAGCGTCAATGCAAAAATACACAGTGTCGCCAGACTCATGGCAACAGGATACAGCTTGAGCCATGCCTGATTGCGCAGTAGCAAACTCAAGCCACCACACAGCATCGCCAGATAAGTCAGAGGTAACAGTGGGCTTTGTCGGGCACTAAAATAACGAATAACCCCGACCACAAGCAGCAACAGGCTAATTTCCCAAAGCTTGCCATGTGACAAACTCCAGCCCACCAAAAACGGATATGCCACCAACACGATGGCAGTCGCGACCTTTAACAGCTTGGGCATTCTTTTGACATGTTTTGAATGACTAACACCACATCTTCGATGGTACGTACATTTTTAAAGTCTTCAGGTTTAACCTGCTTGCCTGTCAATTGCTTGATTTTGACAATCAAATCAACAGCATCAATGCTATCAACATCGAGATCCGAATATAGATTCGAGTTCATTTGAATTTTTTCAGGCTCAATCTCAAACAGATCTTCCATCCACTCACGTAACTGAGCCAAAATATGCTCTTGAGTTAACATTTTTCCCCCTTAAGCTGCCTGACTTTCAACCAACTTCACTAAACTTTGAATTGAACGGAAATGCTGCTTGGTGTCCTCTGACTCAGCATTTAAATGAATGTTATAGCGTTTTTTCAGCGCCAAACCTAACTCTAAGGCATCAATTGAATCCAGCCCTAAACCTTCGTTAAACAAAGGGGCTTCATCATCAATATCGTCAATTGAAATATCCTCGAGTGCCAAAACATCGATAATCATCTGTTTTAGCTCGTCAGCAAGATTGCTCATGTACATAACTCTTGATTGAATAACTGGTGTAAATACTGGTTTAAAGCACGCACATTTTTAGGCGTGACTGTCGTATCTGTTAAAATGTCGTCGACCCGAATTGGATCAAGCACATTGATTTGAATATGAAAAGGCTCACTCGGAATGTGATACCACTTCTCATTTTTGGTCAAGGTCGATGGGCTACAGCGAATCACCACAGGACGAATCGGCACTTGTGCCCGTAAGGCAATATTGGCGGCGCCACGCTGAAAATCATTGAGTGATTGATTCTTTTCAGTGCGTGTTCCTTCAGGAAAAATAATTAGCGATGCCGCATCTGCTTGTTGCAAGCGCTGCACACAGTCCTGAATAAACTGCTCAGAACCTGCATTTAAAATATATGCTGCGTTTTGCACAGGGCCTCGGGTAAATGGATTTTGCCACAACGCCTGTTTCACCACACAATTCGCTTTAGGCATTAACCCGATCAATAACATCACGTCAATTAATGTCGGATGATTGGCAATTACCAGTTCTCTCTGACTATTTTGCAGCTTATCCAAACCTTCAACACTGTAAGTCATGACACCAAGTTTGGTCATGCTTTCGATAAAACCATGAAAACCATGCCGAATCACCTGCTGGGTTAACTCAACACGGCGTTTTGGATCAGACGTGTAAAGTCTTACCGCAGGTGCAATCACGGTTCCAATGGCAACACCGCCCACCCCAAAACTGGCAAAACCCAAGCCTGTCGCCGCCATCCGCCATAGATAGTTAAGTTGCTGTTTGGACTTGCCTTTTAACATCGTTGCCACTTCCCTGATGCTGACTGTGGAGTACCCATTTGCCAAAACTGTAAAAACTCCTGTGCATCCTGCTCAGGAGGTTGATGACTGGTTTCTATTTTCAACACTGGATCAAACTGCACATTCGGCTCAGACAGACTGAGTACCGCTGCCACTGAAAAAGCATCAAAGCGATTCACCCCTTCATACACATCGGGTAAAGGCGCATCGTAATACACCACCAATGCACGCTGTGCTGTCGGATGCGTTTTCAAAAATGCATAGGCTTCAACCACTGCTTCCGACCATGAACAGCTTAAGCTGGTCGATGGCGTAGCATCCTGATATAAAATAGAATATAAACCTGCTATAGCATTATGCACAGACGTGGAAAATTGTGTCGGTGATGGTGTATGACCTTGTAATACATCTTGTAAAATATTTAAGGTTTTTTGTTCATCACCAAAATGTGATGCCCAAACAATATAATCAATGTCATAGGTTTGCAAAGCTTGTATGGCACCATTGAACGCCAGCTTAGCCAAAGTAGACAAACGGCGGCGCTGCATGGCAGGAATCGCCTGCAATACCTGCAAATCGGCATGATGATCTGTGCTATAGAGTTGTTGTACTTGTAGTTGTAAGTTCACACTCTACACCCCGAGCTGACCAAAAAATGGAATCTATTATAAATAAACAAGGGCGCTAAAATAGCAAAAAAACATTTAAAAAAAAATGAAAACAATAAATTTCTAGAAAAGATATACTAAAAGTATAATAACTCGATTTTCTCTCAATATTTTAAATAAAAAAAGCTATCCGAAGATAGCTTTTTATACGCAGGCTTAACGCTTAAATTTCTTTTCCGCTTTCTTGAATTTCTGAATGTAACGGCGGCGACGCGCAGCAACACGCTCATCAACCTGAGTTTTACGACCTTCAAACGGATTTTCAGAGGTTTTAAAGTCAATACGAACAGGTGTACCTTCAAGCTTGTACACTTTACGGAACACGTTTTCCAAGTAACGACGATAATCTGCTGGTGTCTTATCAACCTTGTTACCGTGAATCACGATCGTTGGTGGATTTTGCCCACCCATATGCGCATAACGCATTTTAATACGACGACCACTGATCATTGGCGGTTGATGCGCTTCTGTTGCGTCATTCAAAATCTGGGTCAATTTCGCAGGAGAAACCTTAAGATTGGCAGATTCATAAGCACGGTGAATCGATGGGTATAACTCACCAACACCAGTACCATGCAAAGCCGAAATAAGATGAATACGCGCCCAAGGAATGAAGTCAAAACGACGATCAACATCCAACTTACATTGTTTACGATCGTATTCGGACATGTTATCCCATTTGTTAATGGCGATTACCATGGCACGACCCGCTTCAAGCGCATAACCGATCAAGTGCAAATCTTGCTCAACCACGCCTTCGCGTGCATCCAGAACAACCACAACAACATGTGCGTCTTTCATGGCTTGTAAAGTTTTCACGACCGAGAATTTCTCAATCATTTCATCTACTTTACCTTTACGACGTACACCCGCGGTATCGATCAAAGTATATTGGCGACCATCACGTTCAAATGGAATATACACCGAATCTCGGGTTGTTCCTGGTTGGTCAAATGCCACCACACGGTCTTCACCCAACAAGCGGTTGACCAGTGTCGATTTACCCACATTTGGACGACCAATAATCGCTAAACGTAAACCAGTCGCTTTGTCGTGTTCTTCTGGGTTTTCATCTTCAGGTACATCAGCCAGCACATCTTCGAGCATCTGTGAGACGCCGCGACCATGACTCGCTGCAACATGCAGTGGTTCACCAAAGCCCAGTTTGAAAAATTCAGCCACGGCAGCTTCAGCATGCACGCCATCGACCTTGTTGGCAACCAAGAAAACTTTCTTGCCTAAAGTACGCAATTCACGTGCAATTTGTTCATCAGACGCCAATAATCCCGCACGCGCATCCACCACGAAGATAATCATATCTGCTTCGTGAATCGCTGTTTTGGACTGTTCTGCCATATAGGCATCAATGCCCTGTTCACTTTCGCCAATACCCCCTGTATCGACTACAATGAACGACTTGTTTTGATAAACTGCATCACCATATTTGCGGTCACGAGTCAGACCAGCAAAGTCAGCAACCAGTGCGTCACGACTTTTGGTTATCTGGTTAAATAACGTTGATTTTCCGACATTCGGACGCCCAATCAGCGCAATAACGGGTTTCATAAATTAACGATTCTGCCAAACGCTTAACGCGCCTTTTTGAGTTGAAACATAAAGTTGGTTGTCAATCACACGTAAAGATGTGACTTGTCCCTTGGTATTGGAACGACCAATCAAATTACCTGTATTTGGATCTAATAAGCTCAAAGCACCTTCATAATCCCCAACCACAAGGTCAGAACCCAACATCACTGGGTTACTAAGATTACGGTGTAAAAGCTGTGTATTTTCCCAAAGTTTTTGACCGCTCATGAGATCATAAGCAATCACTTTGCCATCGGTCGTGCTGACAAAGACTTTATTTTGTATCACTTCTGGACGCTGGTTGCTGCTAGCATCCTGAGTCCACAGCACTTGTTGCTGTGCAAGATCTGTCACGGCAACCTGCCCTTGGTAACTGGTCGTGACCATGTACTGCCCCATCATTACAGGGTCGCCACTAATGTCATTTAAACGCTGTACGTCTGAGCGACCTTCGGCAACTGCAACACGACGTTGCAAGCGCGGTACACCACTGATGACATCGATGACATAAACATAGGCATTTGAGGTTGCGATCAGTACATTGTTTGGGTCGAGCATGACAGGTGCTGCACGACCACGCAAGCTAAATGAGACATTCGGCAAACGGTATGTCCAAAGCTGCTGACCTGTGCTGACATCGTGTGCGTAGACATTACCATCATTACTCACAGTAATCACACGTCCTGCCTGAATATGCGATGGCGCAATCACCGCACCTGAAAGCTGAGCGGCCCATTTTATTTGCCCGGAAGTTTCATCAAGTGCAAACAACTCGCCTTTTTCATTGCCTGCAACCACAATGCCTTCACCAACTTCCACACCCGCACTTAAGCCATGTTTTTTGGTGAGTTTGGTTGACCAAAGGCGCTGTTTGCCTTTGTAGGCTTCGACATAACCTTTTGGATCAACAAAAAAGATCACGCCATTGTCTGCCCCCATTTGTAAACGCAATGGATCATTTTTATTGGTTTGGGTTACATGCTCGAAAAATACAGGGACTAAAGTTTTCGCTTGCACTATTTTTGGAAGTTTGTTGGGTTTAATTTCTTCCACTTTAGTTTTATTGCTAGAGCAGCCCACCAAAGCAACAGCTGCAAGTGTTAGCGCAAACGGTACGGTAAATTTTTTATTCATTTAAGACTCATCCACTTGTGTTTTCAAAATTGGGCGTTCGATATCAGGATCATTCACTAAAACGCCAACACTTTCGAGTTTAATTTGTAAAATTTGTCGTTCTTGTTTACGCGCAACAATGGCATCCCATGCACTTTGATACGCTTTGCGTGCTTGAGCAACATCATTTTTTGCAACGTAAATATCACCACGTGCTTCATCTGCTGATGCTTTAAACGCTGGAACCTTGATGAGATCCAAGGTTTTTAAAGCATCATCATATTTTTTCTGCGCTGCTTGTGTATAGGCCAAATGCAGGTTAACCAACTGAAGTAAACCTTCGTCATCAACCTTCGCATTTTGTACTTTTTTCAGTTCACGTTCTGCCGCAGTATAGTTGCCTTGGTCAAATGCCACTTTAGACATAACCAATTCAGCTTGGATCGCCTGCACAGAGTCCAGATTCTTTTTCAGAACTGTATCAGCAGATGGCGCAAGTTTGTTATACGCACTTGGATCACCTGTTAAACTCTGTGCTTCATCCATAAGCTGCTGAACACGTGCGGTTTCATTTTGCGCACTATGTAGCTGTTTTTTCTGCCAGTAATTCCAGCCAAAAAATGCAATCAATGCAACCAGAATACCACTGACTGCGGCAGAACCATATTTCTTGCTCAGTGATTTTAGATTATCGAGTTGCTCTTCTTGTGTTAGTGCACTCATGTGACTGTCCTTCTGACTTTCCTATGCAGCTTATTCAGCAAATTTTTCAATTAAAAATGGCACGATGTCCGCAATTTTTAGCTCGACTTGCTCTGCCGTTGCCAATGTTTTGAGGCTGACTTGCTGATTTTCCCACTCACGCTCACCCAAAATCATGGCAAAAACTGCTCCAGATTGATCTGCCTTTTTCATTTGGCTTTTCATACTGCCTTGAGAGCCTGTTTTCACTCGAATTGAGCTATTTGCAGTTTCAAGCTGATTGCGTAATTGTTCTGCCAACACCAAAGCTTTACCCTGACAAGCAGGATCGGCAAGCAAGAACACTTCGCAATCACGTGTGATTTGTGTTTGCTCAACCTGTTCAAGCAACAACAACAAACGCTCCATGCCCATCGCAAAGCCAACCGCAGGCACAGACTGGTCTGCCTTACCTTTGAGCTGTCCCACCAAGCCATCATAACGTCCACCTGCACAGACTGTGCCTTGTGAACCCAAATGTGTGGTTGTCCATTCAAATACGGTTTTGTTGTAATAATCTAAACCACGAACCAGTTTCTGGTTAATCACAAACTTCACACCTGCATCAGTTAAATACTGCTGCAATTGTGCGAAATGCTGCATGGTGTCTTCTTTTAGGAAGTCATGCAGTTTCGGTGCATTTTCCAAAATTTGCTGGGTACGCTCGTTTTTCGAATCCAAAATACGCAGTGGGTTAGTGCTTAAACGGCGCTGAGAGTCTTCATCCAACTCGTCTTTATGTGCAGTCAAAAACTCAACCAATGCATTACGATATTCGTTACGCTCATCCATTTCGCCCAAAGTATTCAGCTCAAGCTGAACTTTGTCGGAAACGCCCATGCGCTGCCACAAACGTGCCGTCATTAGAATCAGTTCAGCATCAATATCTGGCGTTGCGACCCCAAAGGTTTCCACACCAAACTGATGAAACTGACGGTAACGACCCTTTTGTGGTTTCTCATAACGGAACATTGGGCCGATATACCACACACGCGGCGTAGCACCACGCAACAAATTATGTTCGAGCATGGCACGCACACAACCTGCTGTCCCTTCAGGACGCAAGGTGAGTGACTCTGGTGGATTACCTTTGTCAAAAAAGGTATACATTTCTTTTTCAACGATATCGGTTGCATCACCAATAGCACGTTTAAATAAACCCGTATGTTCAACCATCGGCAAACGGATTTGTTGATAGCCATAGGCATCCATTAATGATGCAAGATGCTGCTCCAGACGTCTCCACGCAGGCGTTTGCGAAGGAAGAACGTCATTAAAACCTTTAATTGCGACAATTGAACTCATGATGAACTACGAATAATCTCTTTAGCTTTAGCTTCTTCAAGCTCTTGAACACGTTGACGAACCATTGTTTCAATTTCGTCAACCAACTGATCGGTATCTATAAGATGGCTTTTTTCACCATTTCGATAGACCAATGATCGAGGGCTTGCCCCAACCACACCAATATCGGCTTCCTTGGCTTCACCAGGTCCATTGACCTTACAGCCAATCACCGAAACATCCATTGGTGTGCGAATACCTTCTAGACGTTGCTCCAGTGCCTGCATCACTTTAATGACATTAAATTCCTGACGCGAACAGCTTGGACACGCAATAAAATTGATTCCGTTTGAACGAAGTCCGAGTGATTTTAAAATATCAAAACCAATTTTGACTTCATCTTCAGGCTCAGCTGCCAAGGAAATACGCATGGTATCACCAATACCTTCGAGCAGCAGACCACCCAAAGCAATTGCAGACTTGACTGTACCCGTGCGGTAAATCCCCGCTTCGGTCACACCCAAATGTAACGGATTATCAATTTGTTGAGATAATAAACGATAAGCATCCAAAGTTAAAAACACATTTGATGCTTTTACACTGACTTTAAACTCTTGAAAGTCCAAACGATCTAAAATATCAATGTGGCGAAGTGCAGATTCAAGCAATGCCTGTCCTGTCGGTTCGCCATATTTTTTCTGCAAATCTTTCTCTAAAGAGCCAGCATTGACCCCAATCCGAATCGAAATGCCATGATGTTTGGCCGCAGCCACCACTTCACGCACTTTTTGGTCAGAACCGATATTACCTGGGTTAATGCGTAGGCAGTCTGCACCATAATCAGCAACAGCAAGTGCAATTTTATGGTCAAAATGAATATCAGCAACCAAAGGCACATGTACCCGTTTACGGATAGCACCAAAGGCTTCAGCAGCCTCCATTGAAGGTACTGAAACACGCATGATGTCTGCACCCGCTTGTACACAGCGCTCAATTTGCGCCACAGTTGCATCGACATCGCAGGTTTCGGTATTGGTCATACTTTGCACCGTAATTGGTGCATCACCACCCACATACACAGAACCAACACGGATTTTGCGTGTTGGACGGCGTTTAATTGGATTTTCGATCATGACTTGGTCAACTCTGTTGCATTAACGTGATAAACGGAAGTCTGCCTGACCATTTACCGTATAAGGTGCCAAAGGAATAGATTCATTATTTAGGGTTAAAGTCACAGCACTGGCATTGTCAAGACGTACCTGAAATGGTGAAACACCTTTTAGGCTTAAATCTGCAGCCTGACGACCTGTTGCCAATACTTTACCTGTGGAGTCCACAATATTGACTGAAGTCGGCTGTGAGAATTTCAAATTGAGCTGATCGCCGCCCGTTGTTGCTGTATTTTGATCTACAGAAATCACCTGTGTATTCGATTGTGGGTTTGCCGCAGCTGCTGGCTGTTTTTTTGCCGCCCATTTTTGCAAGCCTAACACCACGAGCCACAATACAAAAATCACCACAATGGCAATCACAATGCGTTTTAACCATTTTTTATTGCGATCACTGTTTGAACCAGGCAGTTTGCCCATGATTTTAATCGGTGAATCTTTTAAGGCGTGATTTGGCAATAAACCTGTGTCATTGGCATAGATTTCATCAAAACGCTGAATAATTGCTGAAGCATCGACATTTAGGTATTTGGCATATATACGATAATAACCCTTAATAAAGGTTGCTTCAGGCAATGATTTATAATCATCACTTTCTAGCGCTTCCAAAGTTTTTATCGGCATATTCAAAGCTTTTGAAACATCAGCCAATTCACGTTTTTGAGCAAGGCGGATATGACGTAAGTATTCACCTGGACGTTGAACGTTGCCTAAAGTATTAGGGGTTGCTGATGTACCCGTCGATTGCTGTGAATTTGGATTTACTTCCATACCGCCTCAGTACTGTACTGTAATTGCAAATAACGTTGATATTCTTGGCTATCGGGGAACAAAGCCCGCAATTGATTCACCAAAACCTGCTTGCTCATATTATCACCATTGGCGCGAGCAAGGCGAATACCAACCCATAGACCGTGTGCGCTTTGGTTTTTATCTCCAACCAATCGCACATAATCACCATACGCTTCTGTTGCCAGTGCAAACTGTTGACGCAGGTAAAAAATTTCCGCCAACTCTAACATCGAAACTGTAGAATTTCGATTTACTTGCAAGGCTTGTCTGAATGTTTTTTCAGCATTTGGTGCATCACCCAGCTTTAAATAAGTCAAACCCAGATTTTCCAGCGCCATTCCACGCTGCTCATAACCTAAAGTTGAGCCTGCAAGCTTGAGTTGTTCCAGCGCGTCATTATAGCGCCCTAACTGAAACAGATAACGCCCATAATTGTTACGTGTTTGTGCATCTTGAGGGTCAATCGAAATCGCACGTTTAAAATATTCTTCAGCTTTCGCTACATTCTCAGGGCTACCCTCTTGCTGCAACAAGACCGCCATAAGCATATTCGCACGCACGTTTCGGGTGGTCTCTTGAAACACATCATCGAGCGCACGTTTTGCTGCATCCAAATCGCCTGTGCGTAAATATTCAGCAGCAATCTCCACACGAATTTCAGCAGCTTTTTTCTTGTCACGCTTAAACTTGCTGGTTGGCGTACTAATATCTGCATAACTCGGTGAACTATCTTTTTTCACGAGTCCGAGTGTGCTTTGACAGCCTTGTAAACTGAACAACAAAGCACCTACACCCAGTAATATCACACTATGTTTTACAGTTTTTTTCACGCCAAACCACCTCAGTGAATTATTATCCTTTTGAGCGTATGATCTCATTTTTTTCTGCAATTTTCTTTTGCCATTGTGCCGCGCGACGGGTACGGTCAGCAACTTGTCCGACCAACTGACCACATGCAGCATCAATATCGTCACCACGTGTCTGACGAATAGTACAGACAAAGCCCGCATCTGACAAAGTTTTTTGGAAGGCAATAATACGGTTACGACTTGAGCGACCGTACGGTGCGTGCGGGAACGGGTTAAAAGGAATCAGGTTAATCTTACTTGGTAGATTTTTTAATAATTTAAGTAATTGCTGTGCATGCTCAGGCTGATCATTTACCCCGTCAAGCATGACATATTCAATGGTCACATGTTTACGTGCACTTTCATTACCGTCTTTGGCAATATAACGCTGACATGCAGTAATCAGTTGTTCTAATGGATATTTTTTATTGATCGGTACAAGTTCGTTACGCAACTCATCGTTCGGTGCATGTAAAGAAATTGCTAAAGCCACATCAATATCTTGTGCGAGCTGGTCAATTTTCGGCACAACACCTGAAGTTGACAATGTCACGCGACGCTTCGACATACCATATGCAAAGTCATCCAACATAATCCGCATTGAACTTAAAACAGCGTCATAATTGAGTAAAGGCTCACCCATCCCCATCATCACGACATTGGTTACCGAGCGTTCACGCTCTGCGACAGGCACGTCTTCCATATAAGAGAAGTTTGCCATCCAAAGCTGACCAATAATTTCTGCAGGTGTTAGATCGCGCTGAAAGCCTTGTTTTCCTGTCGAACAAAATGAACAGTCCAGTGCACAACCCACTTGTGAAGAAATACACAATGTCTTGCGTGAACCTGTTTTATCTTCCGCAGGAATCAGAACGGTCTCAACCAAAGAGCCCTTGCCTTCACCCACGCGAAATACCCACTTACGTGTGCCATCTTTAGAATAATTACGATGAACCACTTCAGGCGCTTTAATTTCACAAATCTGTACCAGTTTGTCGCGAAGTTTGCCTGAAATATTGGTCATTTCAGCAAAATCAGTCACAAAGTACTGGTGAATCCATTTCATGACCTGACCTGCGCGAAACTTCTTTTCGCCCAAATCTTCAAAGAATTTTTCAAGTTCTGCCCGTGACATGCCAAGTAAATTAACTTTTTGCACTGGATTCGCAGGCTGATGCAATGTGGCGGTGTTTTGCTGTCCATCTGAAACCAAAGATGAACCAACTGCTTCAAGAGCCATGTGTATTACCTAAACAATGTCAAAGAAAAAACAAGAGTGGCCCTATAGAGCCAAGAGATTTTCAAGAATAAAAAAACCAGATAAGCAGTATAACACTTATCTGGTTTGAAGTATCTCGATTAACGAGTGCGTGGGCAAACTTCAGTTTGAGCGAAGAAATAAGAAACTTCGCGAGCAGCAGATGCTACTGAGTCAGAACCGTGAGCAGCGTTTTCATCGATGCTTACAGCGAAGTCTGCACGGATTGTACCAGGTGCAGCTTCTTTAGGGTTTGTAGCGCCCAAGATTTCGCGGTGAGCAAGAACTGCGTTTTCGCCTTCAAGAACTGAAACAACCACTGGACCAGAAGTCATGAACGCAACGAGGTCAGCAAAGAAACCGCGTTCTTTGTGTTCTGCGTAAAAACCTTCAGCTTCAGCTTGAGAAAGGTGTTTCATTTTTGTTGCAACGATTTTTAAGCCAGCTTTTTCAAAACGAGCGAAAATGTCACCAATGTGGTTTTTAGCAACAGCGTCTGGTTTTACGATAGATAAAGTACGTTCAATTGCCATGTCTGGCTCCTTAATTCAAAAAATCAAGATAAATTTTTGCCGCATTATACCGAGGTTAGTCAGAATAATCAGCTAAGAAAATGTAAAAGTTTGGATTTTTAGCCGTTTTTAATTGCTTTCATCAATCCATGCCATCTGAATGGCTTCAAGCAGACCTTCTGTTGACTTGTTTGGGTCATCGCTAAAATCGGGCAAAGCACACACCCATGTATGCAAATCGGTAAAACGAACCCACTGCGGGTCAACATCAGGATGTGCTTCCAATAATTCAATTGCAATATCGATTGTATCAGTCCAGCGTAAACCCATCATCTATCCTAGTATCTCTATATCATGCGGCTACTTTAAAATTTCACTGTCGGTTTTACAACACCAGATTCAGCATTGGTGCGAAGGAAATCACAGCCCATCCTACCAAACCGCCCAAAACCGCTCCAATAATCACATCAGTCGGATAGTGCAAACCCAAAACCATTCGTGAGAACGCAACCAAGAGCGTAAATGGCAACATGCAAATCAGTAGAATCGGCTGAATGTATCCAAGAACTGTGGTTGCCAGCACAGCATGCAAGGTGTGCCCAGAGGGAAAACTAAAATGATCCAGCGGGCGTTCACCCAAAACAATCACTTGATGAACCTGATAAGGTCGTGGGCGAATCGTTTTGTGCTTAAGTAATTTATAGAGCAATGTCCCTGTCGAACCTGCCAGTAATAAATAGCCAATTTTCACAATATATACCAAGCCATGGTTCATCCAGACAATACTGAGCATTACATACCAGAACCAGCCATCGCCCAAACGGCTAATCACTTTAAAAAATTGACTGATTCCCTGTGAATGGGAAAAATGATTCAGATACAAACAGCCTTTAAGATCAAGTGCTAAGATGTATAGTTTAGCGCGTTGAAAACTAGTCATCGTATTCTCCTCATCTAGCAAAGATGAATCGGCTTAATTCTAGGTCATCATCAAACCATACAAAGCCTGCTCAAACTGTTGGACAGGACGTTGCCATCCTGCATCTTTGACTTGCATGCGCGCCTGTTGCCCCATGAGATGCAACTGCGACAAAGCAGGTAAATTCTGCATGCGCCGTACCAAGCCCTGCTCGTCGTTTAAGTCAATCAACCAGCCTGACTGTTCATTTTGAATATATGCATGTGCACAAGCATAATCATAAGCCAAAACAGGTAGACCACTAGCCATTGCTTCCAAAACTACGTTACCAAAAGTTTCTACCCGACTAGCAAAGACAAATACGTCACTACTGGCATACGCCTCAGCCAGACGTTGCCCTGTCAGGTTCCCCATAAAAATAACCTGTTGTTCTGAATCTAGCTGTTGCAAGCGTTCTTTGTCTGGCCCATCCCCCACGATCACCAACCGAACAGCCTGCTGTTGACGACGAGCCTGTAAATACCCATCAATCAAGACATGAATTTCTTTTTCAGGAGAAAGCCGCCCAACATACAGCAACACCTTAGTCTGACGATCAACACCCCAATGTTGGCGCATGTCTTCACAGCGATGCTCTGGAGAAAATAAACGATGATCCACCCCACGGCTAATCACCTGAATCGGACAGGTGATGCCATGTGCTTGCAAAGCACGTGCAGTATCCTGACTAGGCACACAGGTCAGATTGGTATTGTTATGAAACCAGCGTAAATAATGCTGAATGGGTTTGACTAGAAATGCCAAATCAAAAAATCGACTAAACTCTTGAAATGGTGAATGGAAACCACTGGAAATCGCTATTTTTTTCATTTTTGCGACTTGCAATGCCAAAAGCCCCAAAGGCCCTTCAGTCACGATATGCACCACATCGGGTTGAAACTGTTCAATTGCTTTCGTCACCTTCAACCACTGCGGGCGACCAAATTGCAAACTTGGGTACTTCGGAATTTTATGTGCCGTAACCAGACATTCCTGCTGCGCTACAAATGTAGTGCAACTACGACTCTGCTCTGGACGAATGAGCATAATTTTATGCCCTTGTTGCTGTAAACCTTGACACAGATGCTGCAATGAAAGTGCCACACCATTAATTTCAGGAGGCCAGGTTTCCGTGACGATTGCGATTTTGAGCTTAGGGCGAATAAGTTGTTCTACTGCACGTTCCTGTGCGGGCTGCTGCTGATAGCCGCGTTTAAATCGAAATTTAAATGGCATATCTAACTGGCGTTTCAATGCCGCAGTCGATGGCATGAGCATGGTTCCACCATATCATTTTGTTGTTTTATGAAAACCAATCTAATCTTATTTTCTTGCAGTTTAATGATGAGTCGATGACGTTTTTTTGACAGTTGCAACACTGAAGTTGTGAAGCTGATTGTTGATTAAATTTTCAATAAATTGCCCGATTAGTAAGCATAACTAAATAGTAAATGCACCAATATATTGCAATCATTTTTCGAACAAAAATAACCGTTTATTTATTCACCATAAATTCACATTCTGTTTGTTTTCAAACACATAAATTAAAGTAAAAATAACGTTAAAAATCAACAATATAAAATATTACATTTATATTAAATTCAAAAAAATCATGACATTACAGCTCAAAAATATGGCATTTGTTTTGCTTATAAATTACACTGGCTCACGCCTATTTTAAAAACAATACACAACACCATATCAAGGAAAATCATGAAATTATTTTCAAGAACATTCATTGCATCATCTTTGTTTGCTTGTCTTTCTTTAGGAACAAGTCAAACCTATGCAGTGGATACACTTGCGAAGATCAAAAACTCAGGCAAATTAGTCATTGGTTTCAATGATGCCGCTATGCCAATCTCCTATACGTACAATGGTGGCGCAACAGGCTATGTGATCGACATTTGCCGTACCGTTGCCAATGACATTAAAAAAGAACTCAACGCTCCCCATTTAAAAGTTGAGTTTGTTGCTCTTAATCCAAGTCAACGCATACCTAGCATTCAATCAGGTCATGTTGATATGGAATGCGGAGCAACGACAAACTCCTACAAACGCCAGCACGAGGTGGCTTTCTCGACCAACTTCTATTACACCGAAGTTCGTATGGCAGTCAGAAAAAGCGCGCATATCCAAAACCTTGTTGACCTTGACCACAAAGCCGTTGTCACAACGGCTGGCACAACATCAGATACATATATCAAACGTAATGAACGCGGTAAAAATATTAATGTGACGAATGTTTATGGTCGTGACTTTGATGACTCATTTGCAATTCTTGCCAGTGGAAAAGCTGAAGCATTTGTCATGGATGATAATATTCTTGCAGGACTCATTGCCAAAAGCTCAAACCCACATGCCTATGAAATTGTAGGCCCTGTTTTATCTTCTGAGCCTTATGCGATCATGTTGCCAAAAGGAGATCCCAAGTTTAAAGATATTGTTGATACAAGCGTAAATGATCTATGGAAATCTGGTCAAATGGGCAAGCTTTACCATAAGTGGTTCCAGTCCCCAATTATGCCTCACAATATTAACTTGAATATGGCGCCAAACCGTTCATTCCTGAATCTACAACGCCGCCCAACCGATGCGGGGATTTAAACCACGCCAAGATATTGCACGATTATTTTTAAGCTAAAGATTAAAAATATGCAGTTTTGGGTACTTTAGGCTTCTTTCATCATTGTTTAGAGTCGCTTGGTTTTACTCCATGAGAGAAAATCAGGCCGACTGATGAAAGGAGTCTATTTAAAAGAAAATTATGTTGATGAATAACTTAATACAGTCACAAAAATAATAAAATGATACTTATCTGGCACAAGCAAATAAGTATCATTAGAAATCAGAAAGATAAATTAACATAAATCATATCTCTGTAAACGCCTGCTGGAGTACGAATAGAGGGCTGTTCTTCCAGATGAACAGCAATAATATATCGATTTGTACCTGTAGTATTGGCAGTTAATGGCACATTCCACAGATTTTCGACAGGACCTGAGATTGTTAATTTGGTTCTTAGTTTATACGCTCCATTGGACACATAACTTGTGCCATCAGCACTACGTAAATTCATACTACTAAAAAGAATCGAGTAACCACGATCGCAACTTACACTAAATGAAGTTGCAGATTGACTATGATAATAACTCGCCAGCATCATTTTAGGTTCGGTTACATTACCCACAGAACACGAAGCAGCATAGGTAGTACTCATTACACTACAGGCTAAACATAAAATAAATACACTCTTCATTTGACTTCTCCTACTTACAGGTAAGTTCGATTACTTTTACTGAATTATGATCTGCAACTTGTGCAGGAACATTTAATTCACTGGTACAGAATGCATCCTCCGCTTGTTGTGCTTTTAACTGATATTTATGACCTGGTAACAGTCCGTATAGATACAATTGACCTTCGGCATCTGTTGGGTAAACTTCATCTTTATTATTATCTACATAAACTTCTGTTGCTCTCGGGAAAATCTCGCCTTTCGTATTTAACAATTTAACAACGACCTGTTGAGTTTGATAAATTGGAAAATCAAAGAAATAACCTCGCTGATTAAGTGCGATTAACTTTTTACTTGATGTTTCTATTTTGCTTTCAATCGGAATCTGGTCTTGATTAAATGACAAATCATATGTGATATACGGCAAGATATTATGAATAAAGAAATAACCATTTTTTTTGGTTGTTCCAACAGGAACTAATGATCTATAAACCTCAATGTCCTTATAATCAGAAACTTTAACAAGGGCAAAGGCATCATCGATTGACTTGGTAAAACTAAATTGATTATCCAACCAAACCAATGCCCCTTTATAATCTACTTGGGTGTCATAATAATCTGGGTTTTGAGAATGTAAAATCCGCAAATCGCCATATGAAGTTTTTAACAATCCAGAAGCATTGTAGCCTAACTGTCCATTGGAGCGATTCATCCCTACAGAATAACCAAAGCCATTCTGCCCTGTAATAGATTGAGCAAAGGTCGCACGCGTATTACCATCCACAGATTGATCAATATAAACAGATTTATTATTATCAAAATTATAACTTAATGAAATATAAGCACCATCATCTTTACTCGCACTAAAATCTTTAAAATAAGACAAGCTTAAATAAAGCTGTGATGTAATTCTTTTCGAGACTCCAATGTTTAAAAGTTTAGTATTTGGTAAAGTTTGATTTTGGTTTTGGCTTTGATTTTTATAATAGCGGCGATCAATATAGTTAAAATTTATATTATCAAAAAATGGAATATTATAAAAACTCAAATAAGCAAGATTATCAAATTGTGGAATAATAGTGTCAACTGTATAACCTAGTGATTTAAATTTATCTGAGGAATATTTACTCGCTACACCAAAAGAGAAATTTTTAAAGTTACGACTCACTGATGCACCTAATGCGTAACCATTTTCACCATAACCATGACTCCCCATCACAGAAAAATCAAATAAAGCATACTTGGGTGCAGCCTGTGTCCACATTAAGCCCAAAGTCTGTATATCCGAGCTATAATCTGCAGTAAAGCCCAAAGTTGTTTTATCTGTTATACCACGCCGAAAATATGCACTCGTAAAAAATTCACGATAATCTGAGCTATTATAATCATAGTTATAGCGTATTTTCCCTAAAGAAAAATTATATTCATTTAGCCCAGCTTGTAATAATCGGTTATTAATTAAAATTGGAAAATTTTGTACACTTCGGTTTCCAAGTACATCTTGTACCACTATTTGTGCATTACCCGATTGCTGAATATTTGCACCTGTTTGTAATACATAATCTCCAGCCGTAACATTTTGCCGATATATATTAATACCGTTAATATACAGGTCGATGGTTGAAGGAACTACCGCACTCCCCCTCAACACGGGAGCATTCCAGTAAATAAGGTCTGAACGCTCAGTATAGTTTGTACCAAAACTTAAACCACCAAATCGAAAGGAACTCGCTAAAGGGTTATAGACTGTCGTAGTATCACCCAATACAAGTTTGGTGTAATTCCCAGGGAAATCAATACTAAGCTCTGTATTCAAACGAACTACAGAACTTTCACCACTATTTACCTGATCCCGATAGATCACGGCATTTTTAAACATCCAAAAATCTTTAAAAAACCCTAATTCATAAAGATTATTAAATTCATGAGCACCTTTAGATTTGTCAAAGTAAAAATCATAGTTTAAAAAAGCCCCTAAATTTGCCTTATTTGGTAAAGGCAATTTAGTCTTATCAAGATATTCCAAAAAATACTCTGGCGGTAAATTGATTTTTACAGCCTGCATTGCAGTATCCAACTCAGAGCCAATAGCAGATGTCGTCACCAAACAATACTGCTTTTGGCTCGTATTTTTTTGAAATAAATCTACTTTCAGTTTAAGCTGAGCAAGTACGCTACATTCAACATAAAATTGATTATTCTCTTGAATAAAAAGAGTTTCCGTATTTTTATCAATACCATTCAACCAAATATCTGCCAAAATGGGTTCATTACCACCTACTGCCTCTGCATGGGCAAATGAACAAATAATCAATCCATTGATGATGATCATTTTTTTCATATTTTATTCCTTGAGCTTAAGCTCTAGCGGTTTTTCACTTTTATCTGTTTTTATTAAGATTTTATAGCTATCGATATTTCTCGATTTTATCTGACTAAATTTAAAATTATTTTCCTGCTTTGTTAGCAAATATTTCCTATCATAATTTAGAGCAATTTCTTTTTTATTTTCATCTATTAACGTTATTCCTGTAATTTGCACATGAGATTCTGCATTATTTTTTATATTCACTAACAAATTATTATTTTCAAATCTTGGTATGGCTTTTAAATCTATTGCTTTTTGTTGTCCTACAAAAAGTGGAATCGAAAGATTCATCATAAATTGAACTGTATTTGCTTTTAAAGCAGGTGGCACTTCCTTAAAAAAAATACGCCAAGTCCCTTCTTTTTCTAGGCTTGGTAATTGTCTAAAGCCAACCCGTATAACTTGCTCTGAATTTGGTTTTATTACAAAATTTTTCGGGTTAATAATGATATTTGGATCTGGCTCCAGCACATCCTCTCCTTTTTCGTTTTGTGACCATTTCATTGCAGATGCTTCAAATACTTTTTTTTCACTTCCTTCACTCAAAGAAAGAGTAACTGTTGTGCTTCTTTGCTGTTTATTTGAAATATAAAGTTGTGTAGGAGTTACGCCAAATTCTGCCCATAATTTATTTATATTTAAAAAAAATATAAATAAAAGTAATGCTATTTTTTTCATATCTAGTCCATCCCTATAATATAAAAAACTTCCCTTTTATAAATAACTGATATTTTGTTATTAAAAAGCTCTACCAAACGTATATTTAGTAGAGCTCTTTCAGGTATATGATTAGAAATAGACATCAATACTATAGAGATCGCTATATTTATCTGCTAAAACAGATCCGATCGCGTTTTTAGTTTTCACTGTAACACTATATTGATTCATTGTGGTTAGAGCCATCGGCTCACCTAGAGCTGCTACACCAAGGTTGATGCTTTTTGTACCGCGTTTAGTTGTGACTGTTGTTGGGATAGTCGTAGTATTACTACCACTGCCTTTTAAGTAGCTTTCATCTGTACCAGTAGCACCTGTCTGACCATGATAAGTAGTGTTGACAAGTAAGTTATAATTAGCATTCGCACCGACCCAAAATGAACCAGTACCCACACCAGTTTTACTATCCACGGTGATTTTATCATCAGCTCTTAGCACACATTTTTTTGCTACAACCAACTCAATTGGAATTGTGTCGTGACATTTAGAAGTCCCTGTGCCTGTATCACATTCTTGATTACCAGCATGAGCAACTCCTGTAAAAGCAGTCAATGCAGCGGCGGATAATAATGTTTTCATCATTATATTCATAACCCATCTCCCTTATTTTATTTATTCGCAATTATAAAATTTCAAACCTCTTATAAAAGTTAGAGTTAGAGTTTTATAAGTGCTGAGTAAAAGCTTATATTCTTTTTTTAAAATCATAAAAAAAATGGTAAAGTTCATGTTCCCACATCGGATATATACTTATTTATTATAATTCCTTGTTTATTTTACTTATTTCAATATAAATTAAATAAATATAAGAATGGTTTTTATATTATTTTTTTAAATATAAGAAATATAGATTCTTATCCTTATTTTTTTAAATAGAAAAATCACATATATACAGTATTGTTAAATTTTCTATAAGAAATACATTTAAACACACAAAATTAAATTAAAATCACATAAAGTTCACACTTACCCATAAAAAATCATATTTTTTCAAAAAAACGTGACTTATTTCACATTTTTCAAACTATGCTTAAATACCTACTTCCCGTAAACATGAAGTAACCTGCTGTGCTATCAAGCCTGAACAGCAAAATACAAAGTTAGGTAAAGCCCTCCTACAGGCAATAAAAAACCCCAACTTAAAGTCAGGGTTTTTTATGTTTGATCGAGTTAAAACTTAGTTTTTCTCTTTATCAACGATTTTGTTTGCTTGAATCCAAGGCATCATCGCACGTAATTTAGCACCAGTAACTTCAATACCGTGTGCCGCATTTTGACGACGACGAGCAGTCATTGATGGGTAGTTCAACGCACCTTCTTGGATGAACATTTTTGCATATTCACCAGATTGAATACGTTTCAATGCATTGCGCATTGCTTCACGAGACTGTTCATTGATCACTTCAACACCAGTTACGTATTCACCGTATTCAGCGTTGTTAGACACTGAGTAGTTCATGTCTGCGATACCGCCTTCGAACATCAAGTCAACGATCAATTTAAGTTCGTGCAAGCATTCAAAGTAAGCCATTTCTGGTGCATAACCTGCTTCAACCAAAGTTTCGAAGCCCATTTTCACCAATTCAACTGCACCACCACAAAGAACCGCTTGCTCACCGAACAAGTCAGTTTCAGTTTCTTCACGGAATGAAGTCTCGATAATACCAGTACGACCACCACCTACACCTGAAGCGTAAGAAAGAGCAACGTTACGTGCATTACCAGAAGCATCTTGATGAACAGCGATTAGATCTGGAACACCTGAACCACGTTGGTATTCAGAACGTACTGTGTGACCAGGTGCTTTTGGTGCAACCATGATGACATCCAAGTCTTTACGTGGAACAACTTGGTTATAAAGGATAGAGAAGCCGTGAGCAAACGCAAGCGTAGCGCCTTCTTTGATATTTGGCTCAATCACGTCACGATAAAGTTGTGATTGGAACTCATCTGGAGTCAAGATCATCACCAAGTCAGCTTGAGCAACAGCTGCAGGAACTTCAGCAACTTTAAGACCTGCATTTTCTGCTTTTTTCCAAGAAGCAGAGTTTGCACGTAGACCTACAGTTACATCTACACCTGAATCTTTAAGGTTTAATGCGTGTGCATGACCTTGTGAACCGTAACCGATAATTGCTACTTTTTTGCCTTGGATGATAGATAAGTCACAATCTTTATCGTAAAAAATTTGCATTTGTGTTCTCCAGTAAAATCTTTTTTAAACCGTTAATACTTTTTCGCCGCGTGCAATACCTGACACGCCTGAACGTACCACTTCCAAAATGGTATTTTCAGCTAAAGCATCAATAAATCCATCGAGTTTTTCAGTAGTACCAACAATCTGAATGGTATACGTTGTTGGCGTAACATCGACAATTGAAGCACGGAAAATATCTGTTGTGCGTTTAATTTCATCGCGCGCCGCACCCAATGCTTTTACTTTAATTAGCATCAGTTCACGTTCAATATGCGCACCCTCGCTCAAATCAACCACTTTTACAACTTCAATTAATTTATTCAGTTGTTTGGTAATTTGCTCAATTTTATGATCATCACCATACGTGGTTAATGTTAAACGAGACAAAGTTGGATCTTCAGTCGGTGCTACATTTAAGGTTTCAATATTATAGCCACGCTGACTAAACAAACCGACTAAACGAGAAAGCGCACCTGATTCATTTTCAATGAGTACAGAAATAATGTGTCTCATTTTGTACGCTCCCCTTTATGTAACCACATGTCCTTCATAGACTGACCAGCGATCTGCATTGGGTAAACATGCTCAGAACGGTCAACCATCACGTTAATAAACACGCACTTATCGTTAATCGCCATTGCTTCTTCAAGTTTGGCTTCTAACTCATCGGCATGATTAATTTGAATACCTACGTGTCCGTAAGCTTCCATTAACTTGGTAAAGTCTGGCAGTGATTCAACATATGAACTTGAGTGACGACCTTCATAGTTCATGTCTTGCCATTGTTTTACCATACCAAGCGCACGGTTATTCAAGCATAGAATCTTAACGTTTAAACCATATTGCTTACAGGTTGAAAGCTCTTGGATACACATCTGAATTGAAGCTTCGCCTGTGATACACACCACTTGCTGTTCAGGTTTTGCCAATTTGGCAGCCATGGCATATGGTAGACCCACACCCATCGTTCCTAAACCGCCAGAGTTGATCCATTGACGTGGCTGATCATACTTATAATAAAGTGCAGCAAACATCTGATGCTGACCAACGTCAGAGGTAATAATCGCCTCACCGTTCGTGATTTTATATAAAGTTTCAACCACTTGTTGCGGCTTCATACCACCGTCAACCGCAGGAGCATATTTCAGACCATGAACTTGACGCCATTCATTGATTTGATTCCACCACTGAGCTAAAGACTCTGGATTTGGCTTAGAGATATTGAGCTGTTTCAACTGACTCAACATTTCCTGCAATACAGGTTCAACTGCACCCACAATTGGAATATGCGCTGAAATAGTTTTAGAAATGGTCGCAGGATCAATATCAATATGCACAACTTTGGCATTTGGACAGAATTTTGCAGGGTTATTGGTAACACGGTCATCAAAACGTGCGCCTACTGCAAAAATCACATCGGCATTGTGCATCGCCATGTTGGCTTCATAGCAACCATGCATACCCAACATCCCGATAAACTGAGGATCAGTTCCAGGGAAACCACCCAAGCCCATAAGGGTATTGGTGACTGGGTAATTCAGCAAATGTGCAAGTTCAGTCAATAACTCGGCAGCATTGCCTTGTACAACCCCACCACCACTATAAATGACTGGGCGTTTTGCCAAGAGCAACTCTTCAACTGCTTTACGAATTTGCCCAGTATGTCCACGGTAAGGTGGCTGATAAGAGCGCATCTTCACCTTTTCAGGATATTCGTAAGCAAATTTTTCTGCTGGATTGGTTGCATCTTTTGGAATATCAACTACAACAGGTCCTGGACGGCCACTTGCAGCAATATAAAATGCTTTTTTGATAATGCCAGGAATTTCACTTGCATGACGAACTTGGAAGCTATGTTTTACGATTGGACGTGACACACCCACCATATCTGTTTCCTGGAAAGCATCTTCCCCGATAAGATGAGAAGCAACTTGTCCAGACAGAATCACCATAGGAATCGAGTCCATATAGGCTGTCGCGATTGGTGTAACAGTATTGGTTGCACCAGGGCCTGAAGTAACAAGTACGACCCCTGTTTTGCCTGTGACTCGCGAATATGCATCTGCCATATGCCCAGCAGCCTGTTCGTGGCGTACTAGGTAATGCTGAATTTTATCTTGTTTAAATAGCGCATCATAGATGTGCAAAACTGCGCCACCAGGATATCCAAAAACGTGTTCAACACCTTCGTCCGCAAGTGCACGAACGAGCATTTCACCACCAGATAGAAGTTCCAACGTGATTCACCCTAAATATCTTTTTTCTATGTAATGGGAGACATTACATATGTGTTTAATTCATACAAACTGTACTCTTATAGCACAAATTTCACGCCTAGGCGCTGCAATAGGATAAAAATCGGATGCAACAGCGATATAAGCTGTAAATACTGCATCTTTAAGGTAAAAACATGCTGGGATAAACATATTTTTAATTCAACATATAGCTCGGCTAGAGGATATATGCCTATTGCACAATTCGTTTACTTATCCGAAGGGTGATCAGATAAATAAGTGTAGCATTTTTCTTGTTTCATCCCCGATTGTCAAGACTTCTATGTGTTTTTTCACAAATTGCTTAGTGCCACAGACATGCTCACCGTTGATCTGAAGATAAAAAATCTGAAGTTAATCCCAATTTGACCATAGAAATTCATATTTTCAGTCAAAAAACACGCTAAAATTTAGGATGTGTGACTATTTAAAATCAACAAGGGTTTCTATGAAAACGCTAAAACAAATAATGATCTCAAGTATGATTGGATTGGGCTTAATGGGGTTAAGTCAGATCAGTTCGGCTCAGCCAGATTACTATAAATGGGTTGATGCTCACGGTTCGACTCATTACACCACCACACCACCGCCAAAAGCCAAAGGTGTAAAAACTCGCGGTAAAATTCAAACGCATGGTTGGGCAACTACTCCAGCACCAGCAACAACAAATACGAATAACAATAATACGTCTCAGAAAAATACGTCACAACCTGCGACAAATCATGCATCATCGACTCAAAATCAACCAGCAAATCAACAAGCACCTCTCAATAATCAAGAAAATTCACCCGTAAGCGCTCCTAAAGCACAGTAATCCATAAATTTGACTGCTGTTTTCTCGTATTTATGGATAGACAGACGAGTTTTTCTTGCGCAAAATTCACTTTTAGGTGCATTTTGCGCTATGCTTTGCGACAAACTATTTCCACATTGTTCTTATTACGTTTATGACTACACCTCATATTGACCCTGAATATCAAGCCAGTGCGATTGAACCTCAAGTCCAACAAGATTGGGAAAATCGTAAAGTCTTTAAAGTTGCTGACACAGTAGAAGGCAAGCATCGCTATATTCTGTCTATGTTTCCTTACCCAAGTGGTAAGCTGCATATGGGTCATGTGCGTAACTATACAATTGGGGATGTCATTAGCCGTTTCCACCGCTTAAAAGGCGAACAGGTTCTACAACCGATGGGTTGGGATGCTTTTGGTTTACCTGCGGAAAATGCAGCAATTGCCCACAAAGTTGCTCCTGCAAAATGGACATTTGAAAATATTGATTACATGCGTAATCAGCTAAAAAGTTTAGGGCTTGCGATTGACTGGGATCGTGAAATTGCGACCTGTACCCCTGAATACTATCGCTGGGAACAATGGTTATTTGTTCAGCTTTATAAGAAAGGTCTGATTTACCGTAAATCTTCAACTGTAAACTGGGATCCCGTCGATCAAACTGTACTTGCTAACGAACAAGTGGTTGATGGTCGTGGCTGGCGTTCGGGCGCATTGGTTGAAAAACGTGATATTCCAATGTACTACTTCCGCATTACTGACTATGCGCAAGAATTACTGGATGATTTAGAACAATTAAAAGCAGGTTGGCCTCAACAGGTTCTCACCATGCAGCGTAACTGGATTGGTCGCTCAGAAGGTATGGAAATCATCTTCCCTTCTGCCGACGAAAGCATTTATGCTGACAGCTTGATGGTATATACCACTCGCCCAGATACCTTAATGGGTGTGACGTATGTTGCAGTTGCAGCCGACCATCCTTTAGCGAAAAAAGCCGCTGAACTTCGCCCTGAACTCAACGACTTTATTGAAGAATGTCGTCATGGTTCAGTTGCTGAAGCAGATTTGGCAACCGCTGAGAAAAAAGGTCGTGCGACTGGTTTATTCGTAAAACATCCTTTAACAGGCGAAAATGTTGAAGTCTGGATCGCCAACTATGTGTTAATGACCTATGGTTCTGGCGCAGTCATGGCTGTTCCTGCACATGATGAACGTGATTTTGAATTTGCCAATAAATTTAACTTGCCAATTAAACAAGTGATTGATGCTCAAGGCAAAGATGATGCTGAGTTCAATGCAACCGAATGGCAAGAATGGTACGGTTCTAAAGAAGGTAAACTGGTTAATTCAGGTGAATTTGACGGTTTAGATTTCCAAGGTGCATTTGATGCTTTCCTTGCCAAACTAGAACCACAAACTTTAGCCAACAAAAAAGTTCAGTTCCGTTTACGTGACTGGGGTGTTTCTCGTCAGCGTTACTGGGGTTGCCCAATCCCGATGATCAACTGTGACGACTGTGGTCAAGTGCCAGTTCCAGAAGAACAACTTCCAGTGATTTTGCCAACTGATGTCGTTCCAGACGGTTCAGGTAACCCATTGGCAAAAATGCCAGAGTTCTATGAAACCACTTGCCCATGTTGTGGCAAAGCTGCAAAACGTGAAACCGATACCCTAGATACCTTCGTTGAGTCGTCTTGGTATTATGCACGTTATGCTTCACCAGATTACACCGATGGCATGATCAAACCTGAAGCTGCTCAAACTTGGTTACCCGTGAACCAATATATCGGCGGTGTAGAGCATGCGATCTTGCACTTACTTTATGCACGTTTCTTCCACAAATTGATGCGTGATGAAGGTGTGGTACAAGGCAACGAACCATTTGCAAACTTGCTTACTCAAGGCATGGTGTTGGCTGACACCTTCTACCGTGAAGATGAGTCTGGCAAGAAAACATGGTTTAACCCTGCTGATGTTGAACTTGAGCGTGATGAAAAAGGCCGTATTCTGTCTGCGACATATACAGCAGATGGTCAGCCTGTGATCATTGGCGGTCAGGAAAAAATGTCAAAGTCGAAAAATAACGGGGTTGATCCTCAAGCGATTATTGACCAATACGGTGCCGATACTGCACGTGTGTTCATGATGTTTGCTGCTCCACCTGATCAATCTCTTGAATGGTCAGATGCGGGTGTTGAAGGTTCAAACCGTTTCTTGAAGCGCGTATGGCGTTTAAGCAGCAACTTCTTTGAACAAGGCTATACAACAGTTGAGCTGGATAAAGCCAATTTATCTAAAGAAGCACAAGACTTGCGTCGTAAAGTGCATGAAACGATTGCTAAAGTGAGTGATGATATTGAACGTCGTTACGCATTTAATACGGCGATTGCAGCACAAATGGAATTGCTGAATGCAATTACCAAGTTTGAAGTAAAATCTGACAATGATGCAGCGGTTGCACGTGAAGCAGTGATTACTTTACTGACTTTACTTGCTCCATTTGCACCGCATTTAAGTCAAACCGTTTTGGCTCAGTTTGGCATCGACTTAACCACAACTGCGTTCCCAAGTGTAGATGAGTCAGCATTGACCCGTAATACACAAACGATTGTGGTACAAGTGAATGGTAAACTTCGTGGTAAATTAGAAGTGAGTGTCGATATTTCTAAAGAAGATCTATTGGCACAAGCCAAAGCTTTACCTGAAGTACAGCAATTCTTGACAGGTGAGACCAAAAAAGAAATTGTTGTGCCAAACAAATTGGTGAACTTAGTCGTTTAATTATTTGAGGAATACGCATGCACTTAGTCCCACGTTTAGCATCTGTCGTTTTAACTCTTGGCCTAAGTGCAAGCTTAGTCGGCTGTGGCTTTCATTTAAAAGGTCTCAGCCCGACCTCAATTCCTGTCGCTTACCCTCACATGAAGCTGAACTTGCCAAGTGAAGCCATGCATGTAACCGACAGCAACAACAATATGATCCCTCAAAAGAACACATTACAAATCAAGCTTAAAAGCTATTTATCGGGATATGGCATTCAGTTTGATGATGCCAAAGAAGCTTATACACTACACGTTTTGGACTATCATTATCGTCGTCAAAAACTCAGCGGCCGTGTAGCTGAGGTTATTTTATATTTAAATGTAACCTTCCAGATTGAAGATGCACAGGGCCGCCCTGTGACAACTCCACGAAGCATTAATGGTGTAAAAAGCTATCAATACAATGTCGCTAGTGTAAACGTGGATGATAACGAACAAGATGCTGTGATTAGTCTCTTGATTGATGATGTTGCTCAGCAAATGGCTCGTCAGATTGCAACCAATCGCCTTCCACACCTTCAACCTGCACCTGCTTCTACACCCACTGTAACACCTTAATTCAGTGTTGTTATGAAACTCGATTATCTCCAAGCCCTCAAACGCGTGACTGAAGCACAAGGGGCTTGGGTCATGCATGGTCAGGAACCTCTGCTTGAACAAAACCTGTTAGATGCGCTGCGCCGCCATTGGCAAAGTCAGGAAATTGAACGACAACGCTATGAAATTCAAAGTGTTCAGGACTGGAAAAATGTCTTTAATGCCTTAAATAGCCTGTCACTCTTTTCTCAACAACTGGCGATTGAAGCACATGGTAATATTAAACCCGATGCGGCGAGCTTAAAGTTACTCAAAGAGTATTTGCAATATAATGAGCAAAACCTGCTGGTCGTGGTCATGCCCAAGCAAGATACTCAAAGTTTAAAATCCAGCTTCTTTCAAACCATTGAAGCCAATGGTGTGCTGGTTTCCTTACAAGCCAACTACCCACAAGACCGTCAACGGATTTTAGCGACAGAAGCTGAAAAACTGGGAATTACCCTTAATCAAGATGCTTGGCAGTGGTTGCTTGAGCATCATGAACATAACCTGCTTGCTGCCAAAAACAGCTTGATTCGGGTCAGTGATACTTTCTCAGACTTACAACATATTGGTATTGATCAGCTCTATGCATGTTTACAAGATCAATCGCGTTATAGCACGTATGATCTCAATGACAGCATGCTACAAGGTGATTTGGCTCAATCTGTAAAAATTTATCAGTATTTATTGGCAACAGGTGAAGCCATGAGCCTGATTTTATGGTCGATCAGTAAAGAAATGCGTTTACTCATGCAACTGTATGAGCAGCCACAAAATGCCCTGCAACTTGGTATTTGGAAAACGCGCGTATCTTACTATCAGCAAGCTTTGCGGCGTTTATCACCACAGCGTTTTTTAGGCTGGTCAAACTTACTTTTACGAATTGATGCGGCAATTAAAGGTATCTCTGAAGAAAACGCTGAGCATTTATGCTTGCAAGCGGTTGCTGAGCTGTGCGGCAAGCAACTGTTTGACGGTTAACAAAATCACTGTAATAAAGCGCTAAAAACCGCATTTTTTCCCCTCCTTCACTCTTATACTAAAAATATTTTTTAATTTTTTTCAAACGTCCATGCAAATAAAAAAATCTGTCAAAGTGACGACCTTGGCAATCCTCTTGATTGCATGTGCCACAGCCAGTTGGTGGTATTTCAAACCCAAACAGACTCAGCCACAGTATATTACTGCAACAGCAACCCATACTGATCTTGAAGATGCGGTACTGGCAACCGGCACACTCGAAGCCAAGCAAATGGTCAGTGTGGGCGCACAGGCCTCCGGACAGGTCAAAAAAATGTATGTCCAGCTAGGTGACCATGTCAAACAGGGACAATTGATTGCCCAAATTGACTCGATTCGGCAACAAAACGACTTAAAAACAGCCGAAGCCAATATCAAAAACCTGCAGGCACAACTTGCTATCAAGGAAGCCAATCTGGCCAAGGTGGATGCCGAATATCAGCGCCAGCAGGCCATGTATGCTCAGGATGCCAGTTCCAAGGCAGACCTAGAAACAGCTTTAGCCAATTACCGTACCGCCAAGGCCGACATTGCTGCCACTCAGGCACAAATCGAACAATCAAAACTCAGTCTGGCCACTGCCCGTGAGAACCTGAATTACACTCGGATTGTCGCACCCTTAGATGGCACGGTAGTCGCCATCGTGGCGGATGAAGGTCAAACCGTCAATGCCAATCAAAGCACACCAACCATTGTTAAACTGGCACAACTGGACATCATGACCGTACGCGCACAGGTTTCTGAAGCCGATGTCATGAAAGTTAAGGAAGGTCAGACCGTCTACTTCACCACCTTAGGCAATAGCGAGCAGAAACATTACGCCAAATTACGCCAGATTGAACCTGCGCCTGATTCCATCAACACCGAAGGCAACTCCAAATCAACCACCACAACCAGCAGCAGCGCAATCTACTACAATGCCCTGTTTGATGTGCCTAATCCGGACAACAAGTTACGTATCGATATGACAGCCCAAGTGTCTATCGTACTTGCCAATGCTAAAAATGTTCTGACCATTCCTGCTGCTGCATTACAAAGCAAAAATCGCCCAAAAACGCAGAAAAATAGCCAGACCAGTAACGCAAAAACATCGGCTACACCACTGCAGTTAACAACGGCAGAAAAACAGCTGCTACAGAGTGGTCAGGTCAGTCTGGCAACGGTTCGAGTCGTTCAAGCTGATGGCTCGACCCGCCCTCAGTCAGTCCTTATCGGTTTGAATAATCGGGTCAATGCCCAGATTTTACGTGGTCTCAAAGAAGGTGATCAGGTGGTACTAGGGGATACCTCGGACACCTCCAACAATGCTGCCAAAAGCAGTACCCGCACAGTTGCGAGACTAATGTAATGCAAGCCATTCAACCAGAACCATTACTTGAAGTCCAAAATCTGACCCGTGAATTTCCTGCCGGAGAAGGCACGGTGCAGATTCTCAAGGGTATTGATTTAAAAATATATCCAGGTGAACTGGTGGCTATTGTCGGGCAATCCGGTTCGGGTAAATCCACTTTAATGAATATTTTAGGCTGTCTCGACAAAGCGTCCTCGGGGAGCTACAAGGTTCAAGGTCGTGAAACCAATACGCTCACGCCCGATGAACTCGCTGCACTGCGGCGTGAATATTTTGGTTTTATTTTTCAGCGTTATCATTTACTCGGAGATTTATCCGCAGCGGGAAATGTCGAAGTTCCTGCCATTTACGCCGGTGTAGATGCTGCTGAACGACGTAAACGCTCCAGCAAATTACTGACTAATTTAGGTTTAGGTGAACGATTACATCACCATCCGAGCCAGCTCTCAGGCGGTCAGCAACAACGGGTTTCCATTGCCCGGGCATTAATGAACGGTGGTGATGTCATTCTGGCAGATGAACCAACCGGTGCACTCGATAAAAACAGCGGCATTGAAGTGATGCGGATTTTACGCGAACTAAATGCTCAGGGTCACACCATGATTCTGGTCACCCACGACCATACCGTGGCTAAAAATGCGACACGGATTATTGAAATCAGTGACGGGAAAATCATTTCAGACCAGCCCAATATTCCCGAAAGTGAGCCAGAACAAATCCAGACGTTAAATCGTAACAAACAAAAGAAAATTTCTGCATGGCGCTCTGTACTTGACCGTTTAAATGAAGCCTTCCGTATGGCCATCTTTGCCATGAGTGCCCACCGGACACGAACTTTTCTGACGATGCTGGGCATTATTATCGGAATTGCCTCAGTCGTTTCGGTTGTTGCCTTAGGCAATGGTTCACAGAAAAAGATTCTGGACAACATTAGCAGTCTGGGCACGAACACCATTACGGTGTTTCAGGGTCGCGGCTTTGGTGACAATTCTAAAACTGCACAGAATAAAACACTCGTTCCTGCCGATGCTGATGCGCTGGCAGACCAGCCTTATGTGCAGGCTGTCAGCCCCAGCGTCTCGACCAATATGACCATTCGTTATAAAGAAATGGATGCTTCAGCAACCATTAATGGTGTCAGCGAGCAGTTTTTTGATGTCCGAGGTCTGACCTTTGAATCTGGACAACCTTTTGACAAGCAAGGCATCACAGAACGGACTCAGGATGTGGTCATTGACACCAATACTCGCGATACTTTTTTCAGTGACGGTCAAAACCCTTTGGGTCAGGTGATTCTGCTCGGCAATGTCCCGAGCCGGATTATTGGTGTGGTCTCGACACAGAAAACCGTGATGGGAAATTCCGACAGTCTGAATGTGTATCTGCCTTATTCGACAGTTCTTAGCCGAATGGTGGGACAGGCCAATGTGCGTAGCATTATTGTCCGCATTAAAGATGAATACCCGAGTACCGCAGCAGAAAATGCCATTTTGAGTTTACTGATACAACGCCATGGTGCACAGGATATTTTCACTCAGAATGTCGACAGCATTCGTGAAACGATTGAAAATACTACTCAAACCATGACCCTGCTGGTGTCTACCATTGCCGTGATTTCACTGGTCGTTGGCGGTATTGGTGTAATGAACATTATGCTGGTTTCCGTCACCGAACGGACACAGGAAATTGGGGTGCGCATGGCGGTTGGTGCACGTCAAAGCGATATTTTGCAACAGTTCCTGATTGAAGCTATTTTGGTTTGTATCCTCGGTGGGGTTCTGGGGGTATTGCTATCCCTTGCGATTGGGCAAATTTTTGGTCATTTTTCTGGCAACACCTTCCAAATGTCGTACTCACTCACTTCGATTATTGCAGCTTTTATCTGCTCCACCCTGATTGGCGTGTTATTCGGTTTCTTGCCTGCGCGGAATGCTGCGCAACTTGATCCGGTGACAGCACTGTCACGAGAATAGGGCTTATTTATGCATCAAAATATGATTCGAATGACTGCACTGCTTCTGCTGGCGGGGACATTTTCCGGCTGTGTAGCTGTGATTCAAACACCCTATCAACAACCTAAAGTGCAGATTCCAGAAAAGTTTCAATATGAAAAAAGCAGAAATCAGCAGCTCAATGCCAACCAGTATGCTGATCAATGGTGGACGTTATTTGCTGATGCACAACTCAACCAACTGGTTGAACAAGTCATTCAGCGCAATAGCAACCTGGCTGTTGCCGGCATAACGCTGCAACAAGCACGTTTACAGGCGGGCTTGGCTCACAATCAGGAATTGCCTCGGGTTAATGCGAATATTGCTACCGGACATAATATTGACCTGAATTCTGGTCAGCAGAACTCGCAAGGGATCACATTAACAACTGGGATCAGCTATGAGCTGGATTTATTCGGCAAACTTGCCCGCCAGACGGAAGCTGCTCAATGGGAAGCTGCTGCAACAACTGAGGATATACAAGCAACAGCACAAACTTTAATTGCGACCACTGCAACCTTGTACTGGCAATTAGGTTATTTAAATGATCTTTATAGCAGTGCACAGCAAAGTTTAAACAGTACACAAAAATTGTTTGCACTGGTTCAAGTACAGTACCGTGTAGGTGCGGTATCTGGCTTGGAACTCACACAAGCAGAACAATCGGTACAAAGTCAAAAAGCCAATTTAAGCCAGATTCAACAGCAGCGTGTTGAAACCCGGACTGCATTGGCCGTGTTGCTGCATCAGCCCGTGCAGCAGTTGAGCCTTGTTGAACCACAACATTTACCCATTGCGAGCTTACCGCCTATTTCTGCAGGCTTACCTGCTGAACTGCTGTCGCGCCGCCCAGACTTACGTGCTGCAGAACTACGATTACGCAAGGTTTTGGCCAACAAAGATGCAATGAAAGCCCGCTATTATCCTTCCATCAGCTTAACGGGGTCACTGGGATCAAGCAGTACGTCCTTAACCGAATTACTGAAAAATCCTGTACTGACCTTGGGTTCAAATCTCAGTTTGCCTTTCCTGCAATTCAACGACATGAAACGAAATATTAAAATCAGTGATTTGGATTATGAAAAAAGTATTTTGAATTATCGTCAGACCTTATATAAAGCATTTGGCGACGTTGAAAATGCGCTGTCTGCACGAACCGAACTCGACCAACAAATCCGCTTTCAGGAAAAATCGCTCGGTTTGGCTGAAAAAAGTGAACACCTAAATGAAGTGCGTTATCGTCATGGTGCCATTGCACTGAAAAATGTGCTCGATGCACAAGAAATTACCCGGAATGCACGCATTGCCTTGTTACAAACTCGAAAAAATCAATACAATGCCTATGTCACACTGATGCAGGCTCTCGGTGGCTCGCCTCTGCAAAATATCGCTGCAACAGAGATGAAAAAAGCACCCTAAGGTGCTTTTTTCAGGACAAGATACTTAGTCGTTACCCATCATCTCAGGGCTCATACCTACGGTATTGAAACCTGCATCTACATACATGATTTCACCAGTGATACCTGAAGCCCAAGGTGAGCATAGGAACAATGCTGCATTACCGACTTCATCAATGGTTACATTACGTTTAAGCGGAGAAATTTTTTCGTTCGCATCTAACATTTTACGGAAAGATTTGATCCCAGAAGCCGCCAAAGTACGGATTGGACCAGCTGAAATCGCATTGACACGAATGCCATCTGGACCAAGGCTTGATGCCAAATAACGTACGCCCGCTTCCAAAGATGCTTTTGCCATGCCCATAACGTTGTAGTTTGGCATTACGCGTTCAGAACCTTGATAAGTCAATGTCAACAAACAGCCTTGACGTGCTTGTAACAGTGGCTTAGCTGCACGTGCCATTGCAATAAAGCTATACGCACTAATGTCATGTGCAACACGGAAACCTTCACGATCCGTCACGTCAGTAAAGTCACCATCTAAAGTATGCGCTGGCGCAAAACCAATTGAGTGAACCACACCGTCTAAACCATCCCAGTGCTTTGCAAGATCAGCAAATGCTTGATCAATCTCTGCATCTACAGCAACGTCACAAGGAAACACCAATTTTGAATCAAATTGCTCAGCAAATTCATCCACACGTTTTTTTAGTTTTTCATTTGGGTAGGTAAATGCCAATTCAGCGCCTTCACGGTGCAAGGCTTGAGCAATACCAAATGCGATGGATAGTTTGCTTGCAACACCAGCAATTAAAAAGCGTTTTCCTGCTAATAGTCCTGCCATGAATTTTCTCTCATCAAGATGATTTATACATGCATAATGCCAATTCTTCAGACTTTTAGAAATTGCATAATGCGCCTATTTTTACGATTCCCCATAAAAAACGCACCTGATTTCGGGTGCGTTTTTTCTCAAAAATACAGTGCATTAATCACGTGACATACCAATCAGACGTAAAAATGAAATATACATCCAGACCAAAGTTGCCAATAACGCAATTGCACATGTCCATTCAAATGCTTGTGGAGCACGTTGAGCGGCTGCACTTTCAATCAAATCGAAGTCTAAAATCAGATTTAAAGATGCAATAACCGCAACAAATGCAGCAAAACCAAGACCTAATGCATTACTTTCAAACACATAAGGAATGCTTGAGCTAAAAATCATGCTCATCATCATTTGTACAACGAACACAATGCAGATTGCTAAAGTTGCTGAAAGCACAATCGCCTTAAATTTTTCAGTCGCGCGAATGATCCGCATTTTATACAGACCAAACAACACAAGTGTGGTGACGAAAGTTGCCAATAATGCCTGTAATGGTGCGCCAGGATATTTGGCTTGGAACACAAAGGAGATCCCGCCTAGAAATGCACCTTCAAACAAAGCATAAGGAATTGCGAGTGTACGGGCTGTTTCTGGCTTAAAAGTGGTAATCAGTGCCAAAATGAAACCACCAATGGCACCGACCATTGCACCCACACTGGCTAAACCAAAATTCATGCTCATCGCGCAGTAGAAAAAGAACACGAGGCCTAAACCCGCGGCAATACAGGTGAGCATGACTGACTTGTTAACAGCACCCTGAATGGTCATCGGGTGCCGATAATCGCTGTAGGTTTCTACACGCGTTAAAATAGGGTTATTACTTTGCATCATTGAACTCATTGTTATATTTAAATGGATACCCTTCAATTTTAATCGTTAACGCTGATTGAATATAGATTTTACGATGTATTTTTGTAACGATACTTGTATATTTTATTTTTTAAAATCAATGAATAACCATAAATCAAATACCTCGTTCATGCTTATTTAAAATAAAATTTCACATCTACATATAACGCAAAAAACCGCCCAATGTGGCGGCTTCGCTGCATTTATTCTGATGCATTCACAGTGACTTAAGAAGCAGGTTGCTTTTAAGCCAGCTTAAAAATTGGAATATATCCGCAGCTTTTATATTCTCCGATTAGAATGAAATCAGTTTCGCTGGATTAAAAAAGGCATTAATTTCATAAGCACCTTTTGCCAGAGGAATGGCTAAAGGCGCCAATTCGCGACCAAATAACATGTCTTTATGTGGAATTTTGGTCAGCATTTCATAATCATGCGATATACCAATAAAATCATCTGCGATGGCTTTCCCGATCCGTACAGTTTGCGCAACACCATGCCCGCTCCAGCCATGTACAGCATAAATCGGGTAAGTTTCACCAAACTTGCGGCAATCTGTTGCACCATTGTAGGTTAAATCAGTTTCACCACTCCAAACAAAATCCAGCTCAACGGATTTAAGTTGTGGAAAGACATACTGAATCCGTCTTTTCAAATATTGATAAGCACGATGTGGATTCCAGCATCGTCCTGTGCCCTCTCCACCAAACAACAGGCGGTTTTTAGGCACTCCACGGTAAAAATCGAGTGCAAATTGCGTATCATAAACGGCATAGCCCGATGGAATAATTTCTTTTAAATCAATTTCCAGAGGGGCTGTGGTACAGACATAAGTAAACAACGGAATGGTGGTATGATTATGCGACTCAAGTAATTTAAACGAAGCGTGATGCACTGCCAACACGACACTTTTACGCGCCTTAATTACCCCATGCGTTGTATGCACATAAACACCATCAGCCTGCGTTTTTAATTCTATAACTTCTGTCTGCTCAAAAACCTGACCACCATTTTTAGAGAAGCCATAAATTAAACCACGAGTCAGTGCCAACGGATGAATTTGCCCACCTAGGCTATCAATTAGCCCACCATAGTACGCTTCGCTGTTTACATAGTTATGTACTTCATGTTTCCCTATAATTTTGGTGTGATCTTCACCAAGAAACTTACGTGCATCTGCACCTTGTGTCAGCGCAATCAAGTGCCCTTCATGTACTGCTGTTGTGATATGCCCCCGCTTGCGGTCAAGCCCCAAATCATACTGATCAATAATATCATCAATGAGCTGCATGGCTTCATCGGCGGTAAAACGCCAAAGTTTTTTGGCATCTTCCACATTCATATGCTGCAGCATTTCGGAGGCTTCCCAACGTGCCAAACCTGGGGTAAGTTGCCCACCATTTCGTCCTGAAGCTGCGCTGCCAATTCGGTTTTTTTCCACCAAAATGGTATCAATACCGAGTTCAGACAAATGCAATGCCGTAGATGATCCCAGTAATCCACCACCAATCACAACAACATCACATTCCTGATCCGATGCTAAGGTGTCGAACGAGTGCCATTCTGCCAGTGAACTTTCATAATAATTGGCAGGTTGATCAATATCGGCACACTCAGGATTTAACCAAGTCCATTCCTTATCGAGTTGGTTATGAATACTTCGCTTATATTCAACATCCTCTAAAATGAGAGGTTTATCTATCTTTTGCATGTCGGACTCCAAATCTAGAATTTGCTTTTTTGATTGAGAGTTTTCTTCAAGAGGGTTCAATAGTTAGAAAACCAAAGAAACTATAAAGTGAACAGCTTTTTTATGACGTTCAGAAATAAAAAATGAGTGTACTGAACCATTAAATCGCTAATTGTTGACTGGGACTTAAACTTGCCTGACTGTCTCCATACATCTCAATGAAATGGCATTGAATGCTATTTATTGCGGCTTAAAGTATCCTGTAAATTTGAGTGTTTATTGCAAATGGAGCAATTCATATATCAGTAGTCCACTAACATTTGCTGTGATTTGGTTTCGCTTGGCTGACACTCAAAAATCACTATATGGCTCTATATTGTCGTATTTACATAGAATTTTCCATATATGACAATATTTTTATAGATACAGACAATCGCTCAGCCGACTCAATCTCCACAAAAAAGCCTGTCATCTAAAAGACAGGCTTTGACAGACTTCAATCATCTGAATTACTTGTTCATAATAAAGAAATATTCACGATAATATTTCAATTCACGAATTGAATCACGAATATCATCTAAAGCTAGATGTGAAGCTTCTTTTTTCAAGCCAGACATAATTTCAGGGCGCCAGCGTTTAGCCAACTCTTTAACAGAAGAAACATCCAAATTACGATAATGGAAGAACTGTTCTAATTCAGGCATTAAACGGTGTAAGAAACGGCGGTCTTGGCAAATCGAGTTACCACACATTGGCGATGCTTTAGCATTGACCCATTTTTTCAAAAATTCGATGGTTTGCACTTCAGCATCACGCGCCGTGAGCTGACTACGACGCACACGATTAATAAGACCAGACTGCCCATGCTGACGAGTATTCCATTCATCCATCGCGTTAATGACTGGGTCAGATTGATGTATCGCGAGCACAGGCCCTTCCGCCAGCACGTTTAAATGATCATCTGTAATAATTGTTGCAATTTCAATGATTTGATCATTATCTGTATCGAGACCTGTCATTTCAAGGTCAATCCAAATTAAACGTGTATCAGGGGTGCTGCTCATCGAGTCAATTCTTATCTGTTTAAAAATTCTCATCTTAGCAAATTTCTTGCAACTTCGCTGTAATTCATCAGGGCTTCATGCTATTTTTGCCATTCTCTTGTGTTGGTCTTTAGGATATGCATGGCTCTCATCCGTAAACGTCGCTTAACTGAGCAACAACAGCGACGGATTCAAAAACAGCATCAATCACGCCAAGAAGATATTGATACATCAAATGATCTCGAAGGCCTCGTGGTGCAACATTATGGACGTCAGTTAGAAGTCAAAGCATTATCCACTCCTGAACCACACCCTGAAAAACCGCATGTTGCTGAAGGTGAACCTGAACCTTTCTGGAAACCCATTGAACTGGGTAGCGTCTGGCGTTGTCATACACGTACCAACCTCGAATTGCTGGTTACAGGTGATCGGGTCAAATGGCAAGCTGACCCCAATACAGGTTTAGGCATTATTACCGCAATTCATCCGCGTCAGTCTTTACTGACCCGCCCTGACCGTTATCATAAAGTTAAGCCTGTTGCTGCCAATGTCAGTTTAATTGTGGTTGTATTTGCTGCCTTGCCTGAACCTGCGCCAATGCTCATCGACCGCTATCTGGTGGCTTGTCAAAACGCCGAAATTCCAGCGTTACTGGTACTCAATAAAACCGACTTATTAAAAGAAAATGACCCCATTTTAACACTGGTCGCAGAGTATGAAGCGCTAGGCTATGAAGTCATGCAAACTTGTCTAACAGGCGACATTTCAGCGCTAGCACAGCGTTTAGACAATGAAACCGTTGCATTTGTTGGGCAATCTGGGGTTGGAAAAAGCTCCCTGATTAACATCATTGCGCCTGAAGCAGCGCAAAAAACCAATATTATTTCGGAAAATTCAGCGCTTGGTCAACACACGACCACATCAACCCGCCTGATCAGTTTCGGTGAAACAGGCGCATTGATCGATTCTCCTGGAATTCGTGAATTTGGCTTATGGCATTTAACTTTAGATGCTGTTGAACAAGGTTTTCCTGAGATTGCCAATCTGCTCGGATCTTGTCAGTTCCGTAACTGTACGCATAAGCATGAGAAAAACTGTGCACTGCGACAGGCAGCCGATGCAGGTGAAATTTTGCCGCGACGTCTGGAAAGTTTTTTACGTTTATGCGACGAGATTCAAGAAGCGCAACAAAAAAATTAAGTTTGTTGAGATTTACCCTTGAAGCGAGGTTTTTGATCACTATTAATATAGGCTATACTCTAGCTCAATTTCTGATGGTTATAAGGTGAATTGTGGAACGTTGGTTTGAATTCATGGGGAACCACCCCTTTCTATTTGGTATTCTTGCCGTTCTTATCGTATTGTTTTTCGTATTTGAAGGACGACGCAGCGGTCGAAAAATCTCACCACAATCCCTTGGTATTTTAGTCAAAGTTAAAAATGCCATTCTCATCGATTTACGTGATGCTAAAGATTTCCGTGAAGGGCATATCAGCGGTAGCCGTAACATTCCGTACAGCCAATTATCTAGCCATATTGAAGAATTGAAAGGCTCAGATCGTCCATTGGTCTTTATTTGCAATTTAGGTCAGGTTGCGGGAAGTGCGTTACAACAAGTTGGGCACGCTGACAGCTATCGTTTAGATGGCGGTGTTTCCAACTGGAAAGCACAAGGTTTACCACTTGTAAAAGCAAAAAAATAATTTTGAGGAGAATATGATGGCTGAAGTAGTAATCTATTCAACAACCGTTTGCCCATACTGTATTCGTGCAAAACAGTTACTCGAACGCAAAGGCGTGGCATATAAAGAAATCAATCTTTCCAATGAAGCACCTGAAGTACGTGTGGAATTGATGCAGCGTACCAACCACCGCACTGTGCCACAAATTTTTATTAATGATCAATTTATTGGTGGGTTTGACCAACTTTACGCTTTAGAGCGTGAAGGTAAACTTGACCAGTTACTGGCATAATTTCTATCACACGAAGGATTTAACTTAAAATGAGTGAAGAACAACAAGCTCAATTGGCTTTAGAGCGTATTTATACTAAAGATGTTTCTTTTGAAGTTCCTGGTGCACAAGTTTTTACCAAAGAATGGCAACCAGAATTAAATATCAATCTTTCATCTGCTGCGGAAAAAATTGACCCAACTCACTATGAAGTTTCATTAAAAGTGGTTGTAGAAGCGCAAAATACAGGTGAAACTGCATTTTTAGTGGATGTGACTCAATCAGGCATTTTCCTGATTAGCGATATTGAAGATGAACGTCTTCCTTACATTTTAGGTGCATACTGCCCAAATATCTTGTTCCCGTTCTTGCGTGAAGCAGTGAATGACCTTGTGACTAAAGGTAGCTTCCCTCAATTGTTGTTGACCCCGATCAACTTCGATGCTGAGTTTGAAGCGAACATGCAGCGTGCGCAACTGGCTGCTGCTGAAGGTCAAGCATAAGTTTTATTCTAAATATAAATAAAAGCCACACTCTGTGTGCTTTTATTTATATATAAGTTAGCTATATAATTATTACGATTGTGACTATATTCACTTTCTATTGTTTTTACACGAACAAATATTATTCATTATTACAAATATATCCATTACAATCACTGTATAGAAATAGATCCATGGATGCGTGGCTATAAATACATTTTTCGTCTAGGTCAAAATAAATTAGAATGTCTAGTACCTCCATACGTACTCTTGATTCAACAGAGCTTTTAACCTTAGTAAACCAGCTGACCGATGCGATTCAGCAAAGTATTACGCCCAGTACTCTCTTAGAATATTGCTGTGCACAACTACAGACCAGTGAAGCATGGCTATTTGAACAATATCACCTTTGGGATGAATGCCATTTTTTTCACACGCCTGACAGCTCATTTTCAGAAAATGAGAGTCAGCAGCATATTTCCCAACATGAGTTTAAGCCATGCCATCCTCATATTGCGATGGCCTCAACAAGTAATTCGGCATCGAATTACTGTTCAAAGCTAACTTTTAAACTCACCACGCGTGAAAATCTGACCAGCATTTATTTATATTTACAATTTACAATACCGCAGCCACGGACGCTGTTCACCAGTATGGAATTTGTGTTGTTTCTCAACATTGTCCGTATGTACTTTTCAGAGCGGGCAAGTTTTAAAAATAATTTTTTTCATTCTTTAAATATTAGCGAGTTTTATCAAGATATTGTCGATAATGCGCCTGTCATGATTTACGCGCTTGATGAACAGCAGCGAATTGTGATGTGGAATAAACAATGTGAACACGTCTTCGGCTGGTCAAAACAAGAATTACAACAAGTTGAGCAACCACTAAAACTGTTCTATCCAGATAAAAAATACCGAGATCGGGTCTTAAAACAAACCACAGAAAATACAGGCTCAAAAAAACTCAAGGAATGGAATCCGCTACACCGTGATGGCAATATGCTCACCACCCTTTGGGCGCAGTTATTGCTACCTGACCAGACCACTTTAAATTTCGGAATCGACATTACCGAGCAGCGTAAAACTGAAAAAATCCTGAAAACCCGTGCCAGTATAGATGGATTGACCCAGTGCTTTAACCGTGATGAAATTTTGCATCAGCTTGAGCAACTGCTCGAAGATAGCCCAAATCAGCAGCAGCTTTTGCCTTTTTGTGTCTTTATGCTGGATCTGGATCATTTCAAAAACATTAATGATACTTGGGGGCATTTGGCAGGTGATGAATCCCTGATTCACTTTAGCCAGCTCCTGCGCTCTGCTCGCAAACAAAATATGACTGTTGGGCGTTTTGGTGGTGAAGAGTTTTTACTGATCATGAAAGTTTCGTCGTTGGATGAAGCAATGGAATTTGACAGCAGACTAAGAACAACCCTGCAAAACAATCCATTGACGTATCACGACCAGGCCATCAAACTTAATTACAGTGCAGGTGTAGTACTGATTGAGCAAGGATGCTGTAATTTAACCCACCTACTGACCAGTGTTGATCAAGCTTTATACCATGCAAAAAAAACAGGTCGTGGACGTACCATTCAAGCTGAAGAACATTTTTAAGTTAACAATTTTCTATCACACTGGGCAGAAAAGCGCTCTATGATCTAATTTTGTACAACAATAAGGTTTTTTTAAATATGGCAAATTCAGCAAACTCCCCGACTCGGCGTTTTTTAAAACTTGCAGGGATGACAGCGAGCATTGCCACCAAAACAGTTTCAAATAGCCTGCGCAGCCTAAATGCAGATCAAGACCAAAAAAATGCGGCCAAGTCTAAACTTTTTCAGGAAATTGGAATCCAAATTGCCGATACTCTCGGGCAAATGAAAGGTGCGGTCATGAAAGTGGGGCAAATTGCCTCGCAATACAAAGATATTTTCCCTCCTGAAGTTGCCCAAGCCATTAGTAAATTGCAACGCCAAGCCCCTGCCATGCCTTTTGCTGAAATTAAAATGCAGGTGGAATCGGAGCTAGGACAACCACTTGAAAAAATATTTACTTACTTCAGTGAAACGCCTTTTGCCGCAGCATCAATCGGGCAAGTGCATCGGGCAACCCTAAATAACGGTCAAGACGTAGTAGTCAAAGTCCAATATCCTGGCGTTGATCATGCCTGTGAGAGTGATCTGAAACAGATTCGGCTGGCGCTACGCATGATGGGAATGCTAAAAATTGATAAAGACTTGCAAGATCAGTTATTTAATGAAATTCAAGAAAGCCTTGCCAATGAACTCAACTATGAACTTGAAGCACAAAATCTTGAGATTGCACGAGCATTCCATAAAAAACTAGACTCAAAAGTTATTATTCCACAAGTATTTAAAGAATACTCGACTCGGCATATTTTAACCCTCAGCTTTGAAGCAGGTGAGAGTATTGAACATGCCAGTACATGGTCACAAGAGCTACGGAATGAGTTGGGTAAACGCCTGTTTACTGCTATGGGACAGGAAATTTTTTATTTAAAACGTTTTCACTGCGATCCTCATCCTGGCAATCTGGCATTTCGTCCCGATGGCAGTGTGGTCGTTTATGACTATGGCGGTGTCAAACAGCTTAGCACTGAGCAGGTGCAGTATTTCAAAAAACTGATCTATGCCGCCAGACAGAGCAATATTCTCGAACTGGAAAATGCGCTCACGGAGTTACAAGTCCTGACCGAAAAACAGCGCTTTCCAAACGAGTTGTATCATGATTGGTTAGAAATTCTATTACGCCCGTTAATCCAGCATTATGATTTTGCAGAAAACAGCGCACATCATGATGGGATGTTACTCATGAAGGCTTCTTTAAAATATTGGGATATTTTTAAGCCTTCACCAAACACCTTAATGTTAAATCGAACATTTACAGGGCATTACTGGAATCTGGTGCATTTGAAGGTAAAAGATGATCTCAACAGCCTATTTCATGAGCTAATTCCTGATAACATGTCATAAATCTCTTCTAGAATAAATCCATCTATTCAGAATTGGTTCATCTGATTTTAAACGAGTCGATTGAAACTCAATTTATTGCGAAGCCTAAAATCTATCCTCCTTTTAGGCTTCTTTTTTTATGTGTCAGAACAATGCTATGCTTCGCTGTATTTTGAAAAATCATCGAGGTTACTATGGCTCAAGCCCTGTTAGAGCAATTAAAAAATGGACAAGCTAAATTTGCAGATGTGATGAGTTACATCGAACAGCATTACACCCATACCCCAACCGCTTTTCAAAATGGCGCACAGCATAATGCCAGCACTGAAAATCAAGGCAGTGCTAAAGTCTTTTCGTTTGCACAGTTGAATGGCTTAAACCCAGAAGATACACTTGCATTGTTTGCGGAACATTATGCTGTGGTCTTAGCAACGCCTGAAAGCACTGACCATCAAAACATCCGTCAGTTTATGCAGCATGGCTGGCAAGGGATTAAATTTGAAGGTCAAGCTTTAGCAGCAAAATAATCCTGTATCGCTTTTTCATCAAAAGATAGGCGCTCAGTTGAATGCTGATCAGTTAAGGAGATGATCAATGATCTCCTTAACTTTTTGAAAAAAATAAAAAATAAATACTTAAATCTATGCTATTTTCTAATTTTTACGAATAATAAGCGAAGCCTCGCAAGGAAAGCTGCTTGAAGTGCGGTACTTCCTACCCTAAAACAGTTTTTTCTAAAGTGTTGTCACATTAAAGCATTGCCGAAACATCGCCACAAAATATATCACCACATCAGTTTAAAACTAAAATGCCAGCCAATTTCTTAACCGACCAGCATTCCGTTTTTAAGCGAGTCTTTTATGTTAATTGTCCAAGCGAACCAAATTCGACAGGAATTTTGACATAAAACAAGGACAGCTCTTGCTGCTGCAAATAATCCAGCAACTCATCTGCCTGCTGGGCAGTCACAACCAGCTCAACTTGAATCGGCTGATCTGCAAGCTCAAAAAAACGGCTCGAATGGCTTTCCCCTTGCCGACCTACACTTTCTAATGCACTCAAGATTGTTGCCCCTTGGATCTTAAACTGTTGGGCGACTCCAAGTAACCATTTAGACAACGGCTTACCTCGATATTGAACTTTTTGTTCCGTATAAAAACGCAATAAATAGCCTTGCATATCTGCCTCCAATTCAAGCCTGTGCGGTCAAATAATGATGTGCTGCCATTCCCAGAAAGGTACACAGTAATGAACCGATCAAATGCACCGAGATTGCAAGACACGCTAGGCTGAGTTTGCCATTTTGTAACAAATTCATAATTTCAGCAGAAAAAGTTGAAAATGTTGTCAGTGCACCACAGAACCCTGTAATGACAAATAATTTATAGTTTGGACTCAGGCTACTTTGTGCAAAAAATGCAATCGAAAAGCCAATAATAAAACCACCAATTAGATTGACTGCTACTGTTCCAAGTGGAATTTCTGGGTAAATCGCATTGAGTTTTAAGCCTAAAAACCAGCGTGTCCACGCACCAAGGACAGAGCCTAATGCAATTGAAATGAGCGAATAATACATAATGATCTGTCTCCTTTAGCACAGATCTAAAAGAGCATAAGCAAAGAATGGGTAACGCATAGAAGTACTCCTGACAGAGTACGTACACGAACCTACGTACCCTGTCTAGATGAAGGGTGACGTAGGCATCATTAGCCGATATGGCGGTTTGTTACAGGAGGAATGCCATCTCCTGATCAGGTTATCTTAGACGATTTTTCAACAACATGAAAAATCGTTTTTCCCGATCTTTTTACGGGCGCTCTGCATACTGTGGCAATGCATCACAAATATCATCCCACTCCGCTTTTGATGCTGCAAAAATATGCATGGTTGGTTTTTGTTGTAAAGGCGTATCCAGTGTTCCGATCCGCAAGCGATATAAGTCTGGAGTTTCTGCTTTGACACTGATAATCGGTGAACCACATTCACTACAAAAACAGCGCTGTGTCGTTGCAGTTGACTGATATTTTTTCAGTAAGTGTTCACCCTGCAAAATTTTGAAGTCCGCAACACGAATCGGGGCATTGACTGCATAAGCACTACCATTGGCTTTACGGCAACGCTGGCAATGGCATTCGACTAGATCACCAATTGCACCATGTATTTCGTATTGAATGCCTTGGCATAAACAGCTGCCACGATAGATCGTTTCAGACATTTGTTCTTCCCTCATGTTGTACTTATCATCGCGTCAGCATAACAAAAAAATGTAGGCTTTAGCTTAAAAACTCAACCACGCCTTGTGCCGCAGCACGCCCTGTTGCAAAACAGGCTGTCAGCAAATAACCGCCTGTTGGTGCATCCCAATCCAGCATTTCACCACAGCAAAAAATGCCTGCATGTTGTTTGAGTTGTAAAGCATCACTGAGAACATCTTGCTTCACTCCGCCTGCACAGCTAATCGCTTCATCAATCGGGCGAAAGCCTGTTAAACCAATCGGGAGTTGTTTAATCTGGGCGGCTAAAGCTTCAGGTTGTTGCCACAAGGCTTTCGGCACAAGCTCACGAACTAGATTGGCTTTTGCTGCGTCTAAACCCGCTTTACGCCAGATATTTGCCATGGACTGTTTTTTATGCGGCTGTAGCTTTTGAACCAATTCAACCTGCGTCAATTCGGGCAACAAATCCAAGTAAAGCTGCATGGCAGGCTGCTGGCGCAAGGCACGGTTAAATTTATAAATCAGCCCGCTTTCCAGACCATATTGGGTAATCACAATATCGCCAAGACTAGCCTGCTCAGCATGATCTACCCAAGCTTTAACCCGTTTTAAAGGCTGACCAAACACAGGTTGCATATAGCTTGACCAAACACGTTCCACACCCGCATTACTGGCTTGAAAAGGTTGAATTTCTTCAGGTTTCAGCCATGTTTGCCATACACCGTCACTGCCTAAACGTGACCATGACACTGCGCCACAGGCCAAAATAATCGCCGAGAATTTTTGTTCAATCACAGGAGCATCGGGTGTTTGAGTGTTCTGAAAACACAGCACTTGCTCAGGCTGAATGCCGACACAACGATGCCGATAATGAAACACCACACCTGCATTAGTTAAACGTCTGAGCCACGCACGAAGCAATGGTGCAGCTTTCATTTCAACAGGAAAAATCCGCCCCGACGTACCAATATAAGATTCGATGCCTAAACCACTCATCCATTGACGAATCCAAGTCGCATCCCATTGTTCTAGCCATGGTTTGAGCCAATCGGCATGGTCATAACGCTGAATAAATTCGGGTAAGGCTTCGGCATGGGAAATATTCAGCCCTGTTTTGCCAGCCATCAGAAATTTGCGTGCCGCCGAAGGCATCTGTTCAAACATTTCAACTGCATAACCTGACTGGCTCAACACTTCGGCTGCCATCAACCCCGCAGGCCCTGCCCCGACAATGGCAACTTTAGCCTGCATGGCTTTGTCCCAATAGCGGCATAAAATCATCAAAACGGGTGGTATAATCAGCGGGCTTGCGAATAATCAATTGCTGACACAATTCACCACGCTCCAAATATTTGACTTCAAAATGCGTGCGTGCTGAGTCAGAAGCAATCACCTGTTTTTCATACGGTAATTTCCAAATCTCTTTTAACTGCTGCTCTGCTTCCTCAATATATTCAGGAATATTGCTGGCCAGAGTGATTTGTCCTTCAAACTGTAAACGCGACAGAATGAACTCGAAAAATGGCATGTTCAACCAGCGCTGTGCGGGATTATGCGGTTCAGGATTTGGATACAAAATAAAGAACTGTTCCACCTGTGCAGGATACAGCGCGTGAGTAATCCACGGTAATGCATCGGCATGGATTGGAAATAAATTGTTTAAATTAGATAATTGATGCTGTTTTTGCATCGCTTCAAATTTTTCGCGAGTTCGTTCAATCGCATACAGCTTGGATTGAGGTTGCTGCTGGCCAAACAAAACCGCATGTTTTCCTTTACCTGCACCGATTTCCACACAAACAGGCTGATTTTCAATGGCTTGAAAATCACGGGGCGCTTGCATACGCTGGGCTTGAAATTGACGAAGATGCATAATCAGATCAAACTATTCACAAAATGGCACAAGTCTAACAAGTGCTTGCTCAAATGCCTACCCGAAAACGCTTTTGTAGGAGCTTCTCATGCCTCGTACCTTTCCTTGCCCACGCTGCGGTGAACCCAGTCAATGGGAAGACAATCCCTATCGTCCATTCTGCTCAGAGCGCTGCAAACTGATTGATTTAGGGGCATGGGCAAATGAAGATTATCGTCTGCCCACTCAAGATTCACCACAATCCGATATTTCGCAACAGGACGATGAATTTTAACCGATCATAGATTTCTTTCATCATGCTTCACATCCTCTTTATTTTTCTCTCAGAGAGCAAAATAGAATTGACTGATGAAAGATGCCGCCGATAAAAGCACAAAGCAGGTTTTAACCTGCTTTACTGGCAACAAAAGGATTGAATTGCTTTTCATAGCCAATGGTGCTGATTGGTCCATGCCCTGAAATAAACTGGGTGTCATCGGGCAGGCTAAAGCATTCACGCTGAATCGAATCCAGTAATTGCTGATGATTGCCACGTGGAAAATCAGTGCGACCAATCGAGCCTTTAAACAGGACATCGCCTGTCCAAAGTAGACCATATTCGGCACTATAGAACATCACATGACCTGGTGTATGCCCAGGCGCATAACGCACCTCAAACTGATGTGACCCCAAACTTAAGGTTTCCCCACCTTCAAGCCACTGCGTTACATGAACAGGCTCTGGAATCGGGAAACCATAGCGTGCTGAAACATCCTGCAAGGAATCCAGCCAGAACTGGTCTTCTTGCTGTGGGCCAATCACAGGAACTTGCCACACACGCGCCAGCTCTCCCACCGCACCAACATGATCTAAATGTCCATGCGTGACCCAAAGGGCTTGTACGGTTAGACCAAGTGCTTCGACTTCTTGTTGCAATTTTTGCGCATCACCACCCGCGTCAATCAACACAGCTTGTTTACTATCATCATCCCAAACAATTGAACAATTTTGTGCAAATGCGGTGACAGGAACAATTTTAACTTGAAGCATGGCGATTCTCAGTAACTGGCAAAGGTCTGTTGCAAAGCGGTAAGATGCGCCGACAACAATTGTTCAAACAACTGCAAATGCAGAGGCTGAGTATTTAAAGCAGGAATATAGGCATAAGACTGTCCGCCCTGGGCTTTGAACAGCTCGGCATTTTGAATGGCAAGCTCTTCCAAGGTCTCCAAACAATCTGCCGAAAAAGCAGGGCTGAGTACTTGTACAGATTTGACCCCTTGCTGTGCCCATTCAGTCAGCAAGGCATCGGTATAAGGTTTGACCCACTCTTGCTTACCAAAGCGAGACTGGAAACTGATGGCCCATTGTTCATCACTTAAACCCAAAGCCTGTGCCACTTTGTCTGCGGTGATGCGACAGCGCTCAGCATACGGATCGCCCTTGTCGGCATAAGGCTGTGGAATACCATGAAATGACATGAGCAGTTTTTCAGTGCGACCATGTTCAGCCCAGTAATTGCGTACACTTTCCGCCAATGCCTGAATATATAGTGGGTGCTGATAATAATCGCGAATAATTGTCAAGCCAGGTAAATTACGTTGCTGCATCACCCATTCTGCTAACTGGTCGTACTGCGGTGCAGTCGACGTTGCTGAATACTGCGGAAATAATGGCAAGACCAGCAAATGTTCTTGTGGTGGAAGTTGCTGTAACAGTGCTTTTAGTCCCGGATTGCCATAGCTCATGGCAGGCACAACATTCAGTTCAAAGTCAGGGTACGCCGCTTCAAGTCGTGGCTTTAACCATGCCACTTGCTGAAACATAATTTCTCGCATCGGCGAGTCTTCACCCCAAACAGAGGCATAAGCATGTGCCACCCGTTTTGGGCGAAATGGCAAAATAAAAGCCCGCAAAATAATTTGCCAAAGCAGTTTGGGGATTTCAATAACTCGAGAATCTGACAAAAACTCTTTTAGAAATTCACGTACTGCTGGTACGGTTGCCGCATCTGGCGTGCCTAAGTTGGCTAAAATGACAGTAATCTTGGGTTTATTCACACTGAACCTATCCATTCATGCGCTGATTGTACACTGCTTGCAACATATCATAAGGATGCTTTGTTTGCTGTCATTTTATCGAGCAAACTCAAGCCTTTCTCGGTAAATTTCCACAAGGTGCGTTGACGGTCATCACGCCCAACTGGGACAATCCAGTCACTTTGCCGTAACTGCTGCTTAATGTTTTGCAAGACTCGAAAATTAATCTGAGAACGCGCCACCGCGTGCGCACGTAACATTTGTAGCTGTGCATCCTTTAAACCAGTTTCGTTCAAATAATCATTGATGCGAATGGCAAAATATTCTTCTGGCGTTGGATTTTTGAAGACGCTATATAAGACCTGTAAAATGTCGAGCCACGTCATTCGGCGGCTTAATTTCAGCTCTTTAAAATTACCATCCTGATAAGCATGTAACTGATATTCACACTCAAAAGTGTCTTGACTGGTAATTTTAGGATAACTTAACAATGGATCTGGGGCTTTTTGTGCCAACTGCGTTTCAAGCCCTTTTATTTTTTCTTTAAGCGCAGCGATTTCATTATTTAAAGTTTGTGTATTTTGTGGGCGAACCCATCCCCAAGCAGGGTAGCGAATCAACATATTTGACATGTTCATTCGGACGGTCAATTCAAGCTCACGCGTATTGCGAAAATAAAAAATATGCTCCACTTCCTGCAACAGAATCTTGCGAAAGGCATGAAATTTTTCCTGCACGATATCTGGTTCTTTGGGCAAAAGATCGCGGCGTGACTCAGGGTCTGAATGTACAAAAACAATAATCGGTTTATCTTTACTGACCGCATAAATATATTCGAGCTGCATATAGCTCACGCCAGACATAGACTGCTCACCATAATGGCTGCCCAGCAACATAATCACGTAGTCACAGTCATCAATTTGGCGGCGTGCCAAAGCGGTACTTAAAGGGGTTCTTTGTTCGAGTCCCCAAGCAAAAAAGCCCATTCCAACCAAGGTCTGACACAGTACACTCCGTTCGGGTAACATTTCCTGCCCCGAAGTTGAAATAAACACTTGATATCGTTTATCGACCATAATTATGCTCTTGAGTGTACTGTAAGAAATAAAACAGACTTAATTATAATTCAGCTAAAAAAATAACGATTCAGTATAAATCACAGTACAGGATTTGCAATCTCCCAACGTAAATGTAACGGCATTAAGTGCTCAATCACTGTGACCAACTGAGGAGTCTTGCCACCACTGGCATAGCAGTAAATTTGCGTCCCAGACATCGGTTGATTATTGAGTAAGGCATGTTTGCTTAAAATACGTGATGTTTGTCGGGCTACAGCGACACCCGAATCAATCAGCTTAAGCTGGTTGCCAAAGACCTGCCGAATCGCTTCACTCAAAAATGGATAATGTGTACAGCCCAACACCAAGCAGTCTGCGCCCTGCTCAACGGCAGGAGTCAAACATTGCTTTAATACATCCAAGCAATGCGGAGTCATTTGCTGCCCTGCTTCAATTAAAGGAACCAGTTCCAAAGAGGTGACAGGCAAAACTTTAACGCCTGCCGGCTCTGCAAAATGCTGCATGACATCTTTAATCAGTTGTCCGCGAAAAGTCGCAGGCGTTGCAAGTACAGCAACCACTCTGCTTTTGGTTTGCAGGACTGCAGGCTTCAGTGCAGGGACTAAGCCAATAATCGGAAAATTTTCACCATAGTGTTCACGCAAATAGTCCAGACTAAACGCAGAAGCTGTGTTACACGCCACCACTACAGCTTTACATCCCTGACGATATAGCCATTCGATTGCATTTGCAGTCAACTCACGAATTTCCTGCCCTGAGCGTGGCCCATACGGTACATGTGCGGTGTCCGCAAAATACATAATACGTTCGTTGGGTAAATGTTTGGCAATTTCCTGTACAACAGATAACCCGCCAATTCCTGAATCAAAAATCCCGATAGGCGCATGGGCATCGGCTTTGGGCATGGCTTGGGAAACAAGCGGTCGAGGCTGTATTGCGGTCATGGTCAGACTTCAATGGCAATCAAATATATCTATAAAGCTTAAACCTCAGCTACGTAATTGCAAGAGTAAATCACCACTTTGTAAAGACAAAATGCTGTCCCCTTGCTCAGTTTCACCCAATATTCCATAGTCTATTAAATGATAAAAACAGCTGCGTTGAATCAGCGCATTTAAGCCAAAGCGCAGATGCACATAAGCACGCCACTCACCCTGATACTGCTGCATAAAAATCGGGTGTTCGGCATCCACAATCACAATATCCTGATTGGTGGTGGTCAATTGCAAATAACTTTTTCCATCAAGATTGACCTGATCGACCTGACTGATTTGTAACGGTGCATCCTCAACGGTAATCTCAATCTGCTCGGCAGGCGTCTTTAAAAAAAATGTATCGTTTTCTTTCCAAAGTACACTGGAAAACAGGTCAATCAGGCTTTGGCGCGTGATGCGTTGACCTTCGTGCCACCATTCTCCGTTGGATTTTATGGTTAAATCCATTTTGCCACAATGCTTTGGATGCCATTGGTCAAGAGGGGGAATTGACCTTTTGTGACTTTGCTGTCCATCTTTTAAGTATTGAGTAATCTGTTTAAAATTTTTATCATCGTGACTTGATGTTTTTTTGCTCATATCGGGGGAAATCTTTTGATTTGCCATCGCTTTTATGCCCTATTTGACAGAAAATACAGCCCTCTCAGTCAGTGGACTGAATGCGGTTTAAATCTATACTAACCGAAAATACTGATCTACACCCAAAGAACGCTCATGGCAGCACCAGCTTACAGATTTGGTTGCCACCTTTTTGCAATATGAGGAGTCCTACATGGAGCACATCGAACGTGAATCGATGGAATTTGACGTCGTGATCGTCGGCGCGGGACCTTCTGGTCTTTCTGCCGCAATCAAAATTCGTCAACTCGCAATTGAAAACAATTTACCCGATCTTTCCGTTTGTGTTGTCGAAAAAGGCTCCGAAGTTGGCGCGCATATTCTCTCTGGAGCGGTGCTTGAGCCACGCGCACTGAATGAACTTTTTCCAAACTGGAAAGAAGAAGGTGCTCCGCTGAATGTCCCTGTGACTCAGGACAAAACCTATTTCTTGCTATCAGACAGTACACATAAAGAAGCCCCGCACTGGATGGTACCAAAAACCATGCATAACGATGGCAACTATGTGGTGTCTTTGGGCAATGTAGTACGCTGGTTAGGGCAAAAAGCCGAAGAACTCGAAGTTTCAGTATTTCCAGGCTTTGCTGCATCTGAGATTTTGTTCCATGAAGATGGTTCGGTCAAAGGCATTCAAACAGGTGACATGGGCATTGGCAAAGACGGTCAGCCAACCCATAACTTTGCGCCAGGCTATGAGCTACATGCCAAATACACGCTGTTTGCAGAAGGCTGCCGTGGTCACTTGGGTAAACGCCTGATTGCCAAATACAATCTGGATAAAGATGCAGATCCACAGCACTACGGTATTGGTATTAAAGAACTGTGGGAAATTGATCCTGAAAAACATCAGGCAGGTCTGGTGATGCATGGCACAGGCTGGCCTTTTGCTGAAACAGGCACTGCAGGTGGCTGGTGGTTATATCATGGTGAAAACAACCAAGTGTCTTTGGGCGTGATTGCCGACTTGTCCTATGAAAATCCACATGTGTATCCATTTATGGAAATGCAGCGCTGGAAAACCCATCCACTAATCAAGCAAGTTCTGGAAGGTGGTAAACGTATTTCCTATGGTGCGCGTGCTGTAGTTAAAGGTGGTTTTAACTCACTACCGAAACTGACGTTCCCAGGCGGCTGCCTGATCGGTGATGATGCAGGCTTCCTGAACTTTGCCAAAATCAAAGGCTCACATACTGCCATGAAATCAGGCATGCTTTGTGGTGAGGCGATCTTTGAAGCCATCGCTGCGGGCGTAGCACAAGGTGGTGAAGTTGGTTTTGCCCGTGTCACTGAAGGCGATGATGTCTTTATTAAAGAAGTCATCACCTACACACAAAAATATGAAAATAGTTGGCTCAAAGAAGAGTTATATAACTCGCGCAACTTTGGCCCTGCGATGCATAAATTCGGCACTTGGATTGGCGGTGGATTCAACTTTATTGACCAAAATGTGTTCCGCATTCCATTTACGTTGCATGACCTGTTGCCTGACTTCCAAGCATTAAAAACGGTGGATGCAGTCAACTTTAAACCTGACTATCCAAAACCAGATGGCAAACTGACTTTTGACCGTTTGTCATCGGTGTTTATTTCCAATACCGTACATGAAGAAAATCAGCCATCACATTTGAAACTGGCAGATGCTTCGATTCCTGTGAACGTGAATCTGCCAAAATGGGATGAGCCTGCACAGCGTTACTGCCCTGCTGGGGTGTATGAGATTGTGGAAGAGAATGACGGTTCAAAACGCTTCCAGATTAACTCGGCCAACTGTGTACACTGTAAAACCTGTGATATTAAAGACCCATCACAGAACATTACCTGGGTGGCTCCTGAAGGTGGTGGCGGGCCAAACTACCCGAATATGTAAGGTTTAGAACCTGCATTTTATCTCTAAATCTTGCCCAGAGAGTGATGACCAAGTGTCATCACTCTCTGAAGTTCTCAATTACCTGTCATGTTGAACAGACCAGTCACCGCGTTTACAGATCTTTATCATTTAGACAAATATGCGCTGTTTTATGTTGATTGAAACTTCCTGATCCCGATCTTTTTAAAGAACAACTGATAATACCCAGACAGATAAAAACCGCACCCAGTAAAATATTCAGACTCAATGGCTCGTGCAACTGCACATGTCCAAAGAACATCCCCAATAAAGGCACACTCATAATTGAAATAGACGCGAGTGAAGCATCAATTTGACTGACAATCCAGTTCCACAGTAAAAATGCCAGCGCAGTCCCTAACACCGAACTATAGCCGACATACAGCAGTGTCATGTTGTTATGCCAAGCCAGATGGCTCAGATCTTCCGTGGCATATGCCAGCACATACAGCATTAGCCCGCCCATAAACAGTTGCCACATGGTCAGTTTGATTTTGTCATAACTTGCAAACTGCTTTTTCATATACACCGTTGCACATGCCCAAAAGAACGCTGCCAAAATAATTAATAGCTCGCCAAACAAGGTCAGATTAAATTTTAAATGTAATAACTGATTGGACAAAATAATCAGAATCCCCAACGTACCTAAACCTAGCCCGATCAGTTTTTGTGTATTTAGCCGTTCTGCCAGAAAATAGTGGGCTAACACCCCAATGATAATCGGCATGGTATACACCAAAATTGCAGACAGTCCCGAACCCACATATTGCATGCCAAAGGTTGAAAGTCCGTAATAACCAATACACATCAGACCGCTTAGCAACAGAATTTTTGCCCATTCATGCCGACTCGGAAAGATCGATTTTTTCAGGAAAATTTGCAACAGCAATAAACACAATCCGCCAATCAGCAAACGTAATGCTGTGAAGAAGAACGGGGGAAACGTGTGTAAACTAATTTTCATAGGCACCCACAGGTAGCCCCACGTCAGGCACAGCAGAAAAATTGCCGCAAATACTCGTGGATTCATTTCAATTACAGCCATCAAGTCAAATCAAGTACACAGCTTAGAGTGTTTTTAACATTAAAAAAAATGTTCTTAATTTATATATCCATCTATTTTTTTGATACCATAAATCTTCCCACTGTACAGAAGGTCTGAAGATGATCAACATTGATTTAAGCGATATTAAAGCCTTTGTGGTCACAGCAGATTTGGGTAGCTTGTCTGCGGCTGCACAGCATTTGGGGCATTTACAGTCCAACATGACGGTAAAAATCAAAAAAATCGAAAATTACTATAAATATCCGCTCTTTGTACGCCAACCTAAAGGTGTAGAACTGACCCCGAAAGGCCAATTGGTCTATGCCCAATATAAAAAGATGTTGGCCATTTGGGAAGAAACCGAGCAAAAAGTTGCTGCACAAAATAACATTTTAAAATTTGGGATTAACTCCACCATGCGTGGCAATCACTTTGCCGAAATGATTCATACGCTGTATCAGCAGTATCCAAAGCTTTCTTTGACTTTTAAGACAGGTATTACCAAATCTTTAGAGTCACAAGTGGCAGAAGGCTTACTGGATTTTGCCTATATTTTTGGAGATCCACTGAATAAAAAGCTGGATTATCTTGCCAATGGTGAAGAAGAGCTGGTGTTAATTGGCAAAGGCCTAGGTGCAGATCTTGCTGAAAATCTTTCCAATCATCAAATTTTATGTTTGTCGGAAGATTGCTGCTATATGACTATTTTAGATAGTTTGTACCAGTCGTATAATTTGCCACAGACTGAGAAAATTTATATTTCAGAATTAGAAGACCTGATTTGCTTCTCACAACTCGGACTTGGCATTGCCTTAATCGCCAGAAGCCTGATCAAAAAATATAAAATTGAGCATTATATTGAAATTCCAGAAAATTTAAGAATCATGAAAGGCTATATCATTTCTCGAAAGCATCACAAATTCAGCCCGATTGAAAAAGATTGCATTGCGCTCAGTCAGCGTTGTGCCCTGCTTTAATAACGCATTTGGATCAATGATTTTTGCGGATCAGAACAGGTTGACTGCCCTTCTGCATTAAGATTAAGAGTTTTTACTTCAATGTCGTGATGGTTTACTGTGACAAGCAATCTGGCAAATTTTAAAGGCATGAGTCTGTTATTGACGATCATGCAATAATTCACAGTCTTGTAAATAGACCAACAGTTGATCTAGTTGTTGCTGATACTGTTTTTCATTCCACTCTGGAAAATACTGCTCAAGCATCTGTGTTAACTGTTCAGTCGATTGGGAGGCTTGACTGAGTGGTTCGATTAAAATTGCCATGACAGGATGCAGCACATCAACCCGAATCTGATCTTGTGCATCACGCCACGCCATAATCGCGCTCGGCTGCGGTTGGCATTCATCGATAGACATGCCCGCCTGCCACTGATACACGGGATACTGATATACCAATACCCAAACTTGTGTTGTGAGTTGCCACTGTTCTGAGTTTTCTAATGTACGGTCTGATAATTCGATCGTATCCAGATACAGCTCCAGCCATTCATATTGCAACAGCTCAGCCAACCACGGATATTGCTCAAGGGTAGCGTGTTGCTCCCGATTGAGATAGTCACGAAATTGCAGGGAAATTTCATTATAAAATGGCGACGGACATTGTTCTTTGGCAAAGAAATCATGAATCAACTGCTGCCACAGTGACTCAGGGAGCAGACTTTTGGCAATCGGGTAAACATTGTCAATAAAACTGGCGATATTGTTCAACAGTAGTTCACGGTACAACTGCAAACGCTCAGGTTGTAGCTGCGGCAACTGCGCAGGATCAGCCTGCCGAATAGCTTGGCAAAACTGATGTTGAACCTGCTGAAAATCAGGCTTGGTTTGCATCTGCATACCCCTGCTGAATCTGTCGGATCTGTTGCAATTCTTGCTGTAACTCGAACCATGTAGGCAGATTAAAATCCCGCTCTAATAGTGTCGGACGCACACCAATGTGCTGATAGGTGTATCTCAATAAATCCCAGACAGGATCAACAATCGCAGCGCCATGGGTATCGATCAATAAATCAGGGCTAACCTGCTGATGCCCTGCAACATGCAGATAACGTACCCGTTCAGGCGGCATGGCACGAATAAATGCCTGCGCATCACTGCCGTGATTGATACTGTTGACATAGACATTGTTGACATCGAGTAACAACTCACAATCCGCAGCGTCAAGGACTGCAACAACAAATTCGGCTTCGGTCATTTCTGCCGCAGGTATGGCATAGGTTGAGACATTTTCTATCACCAAACGCTGCCCTAAAATGTCCTGTACCTTTAAAATCCGCTCGGCAACATAGCTGACAGCAGCTTCAGTCATCGGAATAGGCAGTAAATCATACAAATAGCCACCATCGTGGCTATAGCTTAAATGTTCTGAGTACAATAGTGCATTATGCTGTTTCAAGAACTGTTTAATCTGTCCGACAAATTCCAGATTTAGCGGATGCGACCCGCCAATCGACAATGATAAGCCATGACAAATCAACGGTGTTCGCTCAACACATGCCGCAAACTGTTTGGCATGTCGCCCGCCAAAACCCATCCAGTTTTCAGGGGCAACTTCGATAAAATCAGGTAACTGATTAGCCCGCAAAAATGCATCGATCAGCTCGCGCCGCAATCCCAAACCGACACCTGTCAAATTATGCATGCCATTCCTCAATACATCACCCTGTCAACAGTTGTCAGGTTAGCATCAGCTTTAGGTTAGTGGTTGCTACCACATGAAGCATCGCCAGCTTTATGACCACCACAAGAAGCATCAGCAGCTTTTTTATGCTGCACTGTTTTATGTTGCGTTGATTTTTTCATCATCGCGCGTTTGGCTTCACCACATTGACCATCTTTGGCTTTACTGCTTTGCACACTGCTGGCTGAAGCGGGCTGATTGTCCGCTGCATGGGCTGCTGTACCTGTTACTGACAATGCCAATAGTGCAGCAACTGAGGTCATACTATGTAATTTATTCATCGTGCTTTCCTAACTCAATCGGGATGTAAAAATGATCATGTACCAAGGTACACAAAGAGGCGGTTAAAGTACCGATTTGTGACAATCAGCATGCATTTTGCGACCCAGATACCATTTCAAGCTAAGTTTAATCTTTCAAGCTTAATGCTAAATACGCTTTCATTATTTTTTTGTAGCTTATTGCATTTTTCCTGATCGGATTAAGCATTTTGAACTCTTCAACGCTTAAAGGTACACCTGTATATTTTTCGGTTCCGATCTCAATCCTGTATATTTTATATCAGCATCAATGAGATCTGTAGAGAGCCATGCATTGATCTGGATGGCCCATTCAAGTAACCCATACTTTTGTCAGGCTTAACCCTTTTTCACCAAGTAATGGTATTCCTTCTTCTGTTGCTCATCGAGCTGCTCTTCCTGCAACAACAGTTCATGTCCCAAATGCATACAAAACTTTGGAATGTCCCATGAGGTTGAGGGATCAGTCGCAAACACCTCTACCACTTCACCTGATTTGGCTTTACGAATCGCTTGATGCAACATCATGACAGGTTCAGGGCAACGCAGCCCACGGGTATTGAGTTGAATGGCAGGAGTAACAGGAGCTTCAGACATGGTAAACCCAAGATAAAAAATCGACTTTATTTTAGCATAAAGTACAACAGGACTTGTTTTTTCTCAATTCGTTGTATTGTCGTTGCAAGATGCAGTTTATTAGATGCATCTCGGTTTTTTCTTCGGTATGATTGAGGCCCATTCAGTAAAAAAACACCCATTTTAGGAACAATCATGCACGAGGAATCAAGCCCATCGTGGGGGATGCGAGGCTTAAGAAAATGGTTAGGCACAGCGCCTGAAACCCGAGATGAATTATTAAAACTTGTCCAAGATTCTCGCCGTTTTTTAGAACCCGATACAGTGGCCATGCTTGAAGGCGTGCTGGACTTACCTGCCACCAAAATTCGCGAAGTCATGACACCCCGTACCGCCATGATCAGCTTACAAGAAGATGACGAACTGCTCGACATTTTGCATGTCCTGATTGATTCGGCACATTCACGCTTTCCTGTGTTTTCAACCGACCAGCCTGAAAATGTGGTGGGGATTTTACTGGCAAAAGATTTATTGCCATTTTTGATTGACCCGAAAGCCAAACTCGATATTCGTGCGATTATGCGCCAGCCTGTGTTCGTGCCTGAAAGTGCCCGTTCTGACCAAGTGCTGCGTATGCTCAAAAACACTCAGACCCATATTGCGATTGTGATTGATGAATACGGTGCAACCTCTGGTCTGGTTACGCTCGAAGATATCTTAGAAGAAATTGTCGGGGAAATTGAGGATGAACATGACACGGCAGATGAAGAAGCCAGTTATATTGTCCCTGACCCGAAACATAACACTGCCAACGCATGGCTGGTGCAAGCACTGACTCCAATTGAATATTTTAACAGTGTACTAGATGCCGATTTCTCAGATGATGAAGTTGAAACAGTTGGTGGTTTACTGTTACAAGAACTCGGTTTAGTTAATGATTTGCAGGGACAAGTGATTGAACTGAACCAATGGCAATTTACCATTTTAGAAGCTGATGCACGTACAATTCATCTAATTCAGGCTGTGCGTCAATGAGTCAAATCTTCATCGCAAAATCTTCTAAAAATAATAGCACGGCAAAACTTCCACTTTGGCTCGGTAGCCTGATTGCCTTACTGGCAGGTTCCGCCTTTATTTTCGCTTTAGCGCCCTATTATATTTGGATTGTGGCACTGATTAGTCCTGCCGTCTTATATGCTTGCCTGCAACATCGTTCTGCCCCTCAAGCCTTACTGATTGGCTGGTGTTACGGTTTCGGCTTGTGGTTTGTGGGTGCATTTTGGTTATACACCTCGATTCATGAATACGGCGATACCAGTGCCTTTGTCAGTGTGTTACTGATCGCAATTATGGCCAGCATTATGGCCCTGTTTAGTGCGCTACAAGCTTGGGTCTACCGACGCTTTTTCCCTGAAACACCGCTGACTTTTGCACCCCTCTGGGTGTTTTTTGAATGGGCAAAAACCTGGGTGTTTACAGGCTTTCCGTGGCTATTTGTCGGTTATGCATTTACCGAGCGCTTTTTAGACCAATATGCACCACTATTTGGGGTCTTTGGAATCTCGTTTATTGCGGTAACAATTGCCTGTGGTCTGGTGGAAATCATTCGGCGCAAATGGTTTTGGGCTGTACCGATCGTGGTCTTGCTGGCAGGTGCATGGGCCGCTTCGTTTGTGGTATTTGTACAGCCAAAAGCCGAGAAACCGCTACAGGTATCGTTGATTCAGGGCAATATCCCGCAAGATCTGAAATGGCTGACCAGCTATCAGAACCGTACACTGGACATTTACCACGACTTAAGCGCTCCTGAATGGGGTCGTGATCTGGTGGTTTGGCCAGAGTCTTCGATTCCGATGCCGCAAACTGCCATTGAGCCATTTTTACAAGACATTAACCGTCAAGCGCTTGCCAAACATTCGGCATGGGTGACAGGCATCCCTTACTTTGATGAAGCTGGTTCGATCAAGGCACAAAAACCGTTGTTCTATAATGCCCTGATGGCTTCTGGCGAACAGGCTTCTGGGTTATACCAGAAACAGCGTCTTGTGCCATTTGGTGAATACGTGCCACTGGCAGGCTTACTCAAGTGGGTTTTGCCATCACTGCAAAATGATGCCAGTGCAGGTGGATTTACCGCAGGTCAGTTAGGGCAAAAACCACTGTCTGTAAAGGGACACAATTTAGGTTCAGTGATTTGTTATGAAGTCGCTTATCCAAATCTGACCCGCCTGAACGCCGAACATAGTGACTTTATGGTGACAGTGTCCAATGATGCATGGTTTACAGGCACCGCAGGCCCTTGGCAGCATTTACAAATGGTTCAGATGCGTGCCAAAGAAAATGGACGCTGGTTTATTCGTGCCACCAATACAGGGGTGACTGCGTTTATTGATGCACAAGGACATATTGTCAAACAGGCACCTCAAGATAAAACCTTTGTATTGCGCGGTGACTTGCCTGCATATACAGGTCAAACCTTGTATAACCGTTTGGGCAATGCGCCTGTGCTGATCTTCTGTCTATTGTTGTTATTGCTGAGTTTGCGCTATCGTCCACGTCAGATTGACGTGTCGTTTAAGTCTCGTCGTTAATTCAAGCAACGTGTTGGTTGCATCTGGGTAGCCAACACGATCAATCATTTAATACTGAAAATTCATCACCAAATATGTGACTACACCAGCCAAAAACAGCATGGGTAGATGCTGATAGATGCGTATGATGCGTTGCTCAAATGGATATTTGATACCACTCACTGACAGCGTTAAAATTTGCAATGCACCAATAAAACCTAAACTTGTGCAGGATGCAAATAAACTCAGCGCAAAGAATCCCAAAACGATCTGACTTTCAGCATGACTGACATGCCATAAAACATCTGCCACATGCTTTGCGGGCAATAAACTGGCAATTAAACACACTGATTTAAGCATTTTCCAGTGCAACTCATGCACATCATCCAAGAATAAGGTTTTCATGCTTTATCTCTTCCGATAAAAACATTGTCTTTTGCATTATGCGAAGTTTTAAAACCAAGAAACAGCCTGATTTCCGTCCATCTTTAGAGTTTCTTGTAACTATTGGCTTTGATAATTATTCTTGTTCTAAATTAAGATGTTAAATTATTCTTGATGACTGCTTTTCAGGTAAATTTTGCATTTTTTCAGTGTCAGACTTGTCAACATCCAGACAAATCTTGCATAGTGCTGTCAAATTCAAAATAAGTGATGTTTATGCCTTTACCATTTCGGATTCGAGTTGCTATTCCTGTTCATTTATATGACTGTTTTGATTACACCTTGAGTGCAGAGCAGTATCAGCAGGCAGAAATGGGCGCACGTGTAGCAGTTCCATTCGGGGCGCGGCATTGTATTGGCATCATTGTGGAAAAACTGGCAGCCGATGAACCGCTTGACCCACGTTTTGAGTTAAAAGCCATTCATGCCTTACTGGATCAGCACAGCTTGCTGGATGCCAATCATCTGAAACTATTGCATTGGGCAGCGTTGTACTATCATTTTCCCCTCGGAGAAGTGTTGCCCGTGGCCTTTCCAACGCTGCTGCGTCAGGGCAAACCCTATGATGTTTTGGCAAAAATCTGGGTACTCACAGATCCTCAAGCTGACGTGGCATTTAAGAATGCGCATCGTCAGCAAGAAGCCTACAAAATTTTAAAACTCAAACCACACGGTACACCACAGCATATTTTAAATGCCAGCGGGATTGAAAATAAAACCCTTGAAGCCCTCGCCAAAAAAGGGATTGCTCATGCAGAATATCAGCATCAGGAGATTAAAAACGAGCCTGTACAACTGGCACAACTACCACTGAAAGCCAATACTGACCAAAGCAAAGCCATTCAAAGTATTTTAAAGGCACAGCAACAGTTTCAGGCATTTTTACTGGATGGGATTACAGGCAGCGGTAAAACCGAAGTGTATTTGCAAGTCATGTACGAAGTACTGAAAAAAGGCAAACAGGTCTTGGTGCTGGTGCCCGAAATTGGGCTGACCCCGCAAACCATTCATCGTTTTCAGTCGCGTTTTCACGGTCATACCGTGCTGCTCCATTCTGGGTTAAGCGATGCACAGCGTTTACAAGCATGGCAACAGGCACAAACGGGACACGCTTCGATTATTTTGGGAACGCGCTCTGCTATTTTCACCCCACTGCCCAATCTTGGCTTGATCATTTTAGATGAAGAACATGATCTGTCTTTTAAACAGCAGGAAGGCTTTCGCTATCACACCCGTGAAGTCGCCTTGTATCGGGCACATCTGCAACATTGCCCAATTATTTTAGGTTCAGCCACCCCAAGTATGGAAAGCTATGCCTTGGTCGAGCAAGGCAAACTGACACATTTGCAACTCAACCAGCGCGCGGGTCATGCTGTCTTACCGCAAATGCACATTATTGACCTGAAAATTGCCCAGAAACAACATGGGCTGAGTCAGCAGTTAATTCAGCAGATTCGGCAGCGGCTTGAGAAAAAACAGCAGGTTTTAATCTTTCTAAATCGGCGAGGTTATGCACCTGTTCTGATTTGCGAGCAATGTGCATGGCTAGCGAACTGCCCACGTTGCGATGCGCATTTCACCTTGCACACCAAGCCCTATCAGCATTTGCACTGTCACCACTGCGGTCTGGTACAGCGTTTACCTGAGCGCTGCCCTGCCTGTAACCATGAGAGCTTAAAACCGATTGGCATGGGCACAGTCAAAATTGAAGAAGCCCTCCAAGAACTGTTTCCTGAATACCCTGTGCTACGAGTTGACCGTGACAGTACCAGTCGGGTGGGAAGCTGGCAGAAAATTTATGATCAGATTCAGCAAAATCAACCGCTCATTTTATTGGGTACACAAATGCTGGCCAAAGGGCATCATTTTCCGTATGTCAGTCTGGTGGCACTTCTGGATATTGATGCTGGCTTGCTCAGCGTTGACTTTCGTGCCACAGAACGCACTGCGCAATTGATTATTCAAGTCGCAGGACGTGCAGGACGCGGTGAACACAAAGGTGATGTGCTAATTCAAACCTTACGCCCCGAGCATCCCCTGTTTCATATGCTGCTAGAAAAAGACTACCGCTACTTTGCCCAGCACACCCTCAAAGAACGCAAACTGGCACAATTTCCGCCGTATCGCTACACAATGCTGGTGCGTAGTCAAACTCGCAATGCCACCGACAATCAGGCATTTTTACAGCAGATTGCCAACCAGCTTCGTAACGCCGCAGGCAACGAAATCGAGATTTGGGGGCCAATTCCTGCGCCGATGGAACGTAAGGCGGGACGCCATCAGGCACATTTACTCCTGTTGGCAACAGATCGTACCCGCTTGCACATGCACGTGCGAGCTTGGTGGGCAGAAGTCATACAACAACAGCCGAAAAATATCCGAGTTTCGATTGATGTCGATCCACAGGAATTGAACTAACACAACTACGACCATTTACGGGCATTGTCTGCAATATTGCTGTTTATAATATATGGATCAAAGAGATAAAGTTGGCTACTTGACTCGATGTTTGGGTTTGGTTGATGTTCTGCTGTTCAATATTAAGGCTGATTCATGTCACTACTCCTGCAAATCACGATTTTTTTGGGTGCTGCCCTGTTACTGGTTCCATTGGGGAAGCGTTTTGGTCTGGCCACAGTTTTAGGCTATTTATTCACGGGAATTATTTTAGGGCCGAGTGTCTTCAATATCGCCAGTGACGCCGATGCGATTATGAACATGGCAGAGTTTGGCGTGATTTTGCTGATGTTCCTGATCGGGCTTGAGTTACGTCCGCAGCGTTTATGGCAGTTACGCGAATCCATTTTTGCGATGGGTAGCCTGCAAGTGCTCGGGACAGGCATCGTGATCATGCCAATTCTATATTTCGGGCTGCATTTGTCGCTTGCCAGTAGTTTTGTGATTGGTTTTGCCCTTGCGCTGTCTTCTACCGCCTTTGTGCTGCAACTGCTCAGCGAAAAACAACAGCTGAATACCACTTATGGGCAAAAAGCCTTTTCAGTGTTGCTGTTTCAGGATATTGCCGCCATTCCATTGCTGGCCACCATTCCAATTTTGGCAGGCAACCAGTCTGCTCATCACGGCATTGCCTATTTCGCAGCGATTCTTGCCACCTTTAGCGGTTTGTTTTTATTTAGTCGTTTTGTCATGCGCCCGTTTTTTCGCTTTGTTGCCAAAAGTGGCGCCAGTGAACTGATTACTGCGGTGGCACTATTTATTGTGCTGTCGGTGGTACTGCTGATGCAAACCCTCGGCATTAGCGTCACACTCGGAGCATTTTTAACAGGTGTGTTACTGGCAGATTCCGAATTTCGGCATGAACTTGAAGCCAGCATTGCACCATTTAAAGGCTTGCTACTGGGCTTGTTTTTTATGACCGTGGGCATGACCACACAGCTTTCTTTGCTACAAACCATGCCTGAAATCATCGTGGGTGGTGCGGTTGCCCTGTTACTGATTAAAGCCAGCATTATGACGCTGATTGGGCGTTATTATCATAACAACTGGAAAAACAGCCTGTTGCTGGGGACTTGTCTGGCGCAAGGTGGTGAATTTGCTTTTGTGGTGCTCACCACTGCCCAAGATGCGGGTGTATTGAAAAGCCATTTGCTCGAACCTGTCAGCCTGATCGTGACGCTTTCCATGACCTTAACCCCACTGCTGTACTGGGTGGTGAGTCGCTGGATTGCACCACGTTTTGACCGTCAGGAACAGCCTGCCTACGATGACATTCCCAATCAGCATAATCCGATGATTATTGCGGGGTTTGGGCGTTTCGGGCAGATTATTGCGCGGGTTGCCCGTCTGCAACATATTCCCTTTACCGCGATTGACCATAGCCTGCAACAAATCGACTTTGTACGCAAATACGGCGGCACACTGTACTATGGTGATGTGACCCAGCCTGAAATCTTGCGCTCGGCGGGCATTGAACATGTCAAAATTTTTATTCTGGCGATTGATGATGTCGAAGACTCGCTCAATGTGGCTCGGCACATTACCCTGAACTATCCGAATATTACCCTGCTGGCTCGGGCACGTGACCGCCATCATGTACATTTGCTACGAGATTTGGGCGTGCATTATATTTGGCGCGAAACCTATTTATCATCACTGGGTATGGCATATCGTGCCTTACGTGAACTGGGCATTGATGATGCCACGGCGTATCAGAAAATCGAGCTGTTCCGTGATTACGATGAAAAGCTGTTATTGGAACAGCAAAATATTTACAATGATGAACAGAAAATCTTTGAAACACACCGTAATGCACTGGCTGAACTGGAACATCTGTTTGAAAGTGATGCCTTTGCTGAAAATAAAAGCGATGATGTCAATTTACGTCGCGGTTTAGATCAACAACGCATCAATGTGGCACGGGATGAGTCTGAGTAACTTGTGTTTTATAATATCATCTCCATTAAGACAGGGTCTTGGAGAAATATATGTCTAATTTACGTCAACGCTTTTATATTGAAAACTGCCCTGTTCGTGGCGAAGTGGTTCATCTGGAAGAAACTCTGCAAACCATTTTGCAGCAGCGTCAGTATCCACAAGCTGTACAGATTTTACTGGGTGAAATGCTCAGTGCCACAGCGCTACTTGCCAGTACCTTAAAAATCAAGGGACGCATCAGCCTGCAAATTCAGGCACAAGGCACGTTTAAATGGGCGATGGCAGAATGTAACCATTTGGGTGAAGTGCGTGCTTTAGCCGACTTTGAAGCAGATCCACGTTTTGAACAGGCTACAGATAGCAGCACAGTATTATCTGCACTGCACCAACCAGTTTTGTTTATCAATATCGAACCTGAGTTTGGCGAGCGTTATCAGGGGATTGTACCTTTAGATCAGCCAAATCTGGCAAGCTGCCTGATGCAGTACTATGATTTGTCAGCACAAATTCCAACGCATATTGTCTTGGCAAGCAATGAAAAACGCACAGGTGGTTTACTGATTCAGCTTCTGCCGCGCAACAGCGAAGAAGAACAGCGTTTTGTCGATGAAGACTTGTGGCCTCGTCTGATTATGCTGACCGAAACTCTGAAAGATGAAGAACTCACCGACCTAAGCGCCAATGAAATTCTATACCGTTTATATAACGAAGAAGATGTGCGTTTACCGGAACTGGAACAACTTCAATTTGGTTGCACCTGTTCTAAAGAAAAATGTGCCAATGCCCTGATTCAGATTGGCGTTTCTGCAGTCAAAGAAACTCTGGAATTTCAAAACCCAATCGAGATGGACTGCCAGTTCTGCAACACCAAATATCAATTTACTGCTGAAGAAGCGCTTGGTTTGTTTGGCGAGCATCTCAGTTAAATGACTAAACCTAAGATGAATTGAAGAACTGCTTCAATTCATCTACTTACAGGTAGCATCCCTCACATGGGATATAAAAATTAATTTCATAAACTAATCTGCACCCATCAAATTTTCTACTGACGATAATCTGCCTTTAGCCACATTCAGCTCAATAGAGCAACTCATTGCATTGAGTCTCACAACAAAACCCAGAAACCATATTTTGTGAAAATACTTCTGTGCGATGAATTTTAAAATTTCACGATCTGTATATTCAATTGAATGCACAACGCCTGTTGAAATCTATAAAAATCGTTTCATAATGATGAAAAGATAACCATAAGCAGCGATGAAGCTATGCCAAAAAATTACTACGAAGAACTAGGAGTCAACCGCAAGGCGAGCGCAGACGAAATCAAAAAAGCCTATCGCAAACTGGCGCGTAAATACCATCCTGACATTAGCAAAGAAAGTGATGCTGAAGCCAAAATGCAAGCCATCAATGTCGCCTATGACACGCTCAGCAACCCTGAAAAAAAAGCAGAATATGATCAAATGTTAGATCATCCACAGGGCTTTGCTGGTTTTGGTGGGCAAGCAGGTCAAGGCGGTTTTGATGAAGCCCAGTTTTATCGTCAGGGCAATGCCTCAGATTTTCATGGTTTTGAAGATTTATTTGGGCGGTTTGGGTCAGGTTTTGGTGGGGCGCAGCGTAAGCAGTCTTCTTATCGGGGGGAAGATCAACATGCCAGCATAGAAGTGCCAATTGATGTGGCATATCACGGTACAACCCAACAAATTACACTACAGATTCCTACCATCAATGCCTATGGCGAACCTGAAGTCCAGCGTAAAACCTTGCAAGTCAAGATTCCCAAAGGCATGAAAGAAGGTCAGCAAATTCGCCTGTCTGGTCAAGGTCAGGTCGGAATACGTGGTGGAGCCAGCGGTGACCTGTATATTGAAATTCGTTACCAAGATACCGACAGCGTTCGGGTTGAAGGCAGTGATGTCTATGTGACTGTGCCAATTAGCCCTTGGGAAGCCGCACTTGGACATGGCATCACCGTAAATACGCCTGCAGGTGCGTTACAGGTCAACATTCCTAAAAATGCAAAACAGGGCCAACAATTACGTTTAAAAGACAAAGGCATTCCCAATAAAACCGCAGGACATTTATATCTAGTTCTCAATATCGTCTTTCCAACTGCTCACAATGAGCAACAGCAACATGCTTATCAACAATTGGCGGCAAGTTTTCCAGACTTTAATCCGCGTCAAGGCTAAGGAGTTGAGCTATGACTACTATCTATTATCGTGAAATTCTCTGTGATGACTGCACCGATTCGGAAATCATGGATGACCAACTCAGTTTCACTTTGGCCCAATTTGCTGAGACATGTGGGCAATCGCCAGAATGGATTCTGCAACTACTCGAATACGATATATTACCCACCCGTTCCGACACGGCAGAGCATGTTTTTTTAGGTGAAGATCTCAGTCGGGCACGCCGAGCCTATCGTTTACAACGAGACTTTGACGCCTCATTTTCAGCCGTTGCCATGATGCTCGACCTAATTGATGAAGTGCAAAAACTGCGTAAGCAGGTCAGACATGCAAACTTCGAATAAGCGGAGAATTTTTACAAAATACTGGAATATTTTTTATACAAAGTACTGTAAAAAAACCAAATAATCACATAAGATTTATAAGGAATTAAAAAACTCACAAGCAGTATAAATTGCGTTGCATTTGTTGATGCGGTGCAAATATAACAATCTAATATTTACACAAGGAGCAACCATGTTTCCAGAATATCGCGCACTCATTAGCAAGTTAAAACAGGAAGATGCTCATTTTTCCAAACTGTTTGACGAACACAACGCACTTGATCATGAAATCATTCGTTTAGAGCAAGATCCCGTGACTTCTGGACTAGAAGAAATTGAAACGCTCAAACTGAAAAAACTTAAATTAAAAGAAGAACTGTACGATATGTTGAAACGTGCAGATGATGTCTAATCAAAACAGACTTCGATGACATTAAAAAAGACGGGTAATAGCTCGTCTTTTTTTATTGTGGATCCAATAAGCTCAATACTCAGCATCAAGCCAGTTTAAGCACTCTTTTTATGTAACATCTGAAATAGCGACTCACCAAACAAAACCTGATCGATTACATCCAGAACCGCTTCTTGCTGGTTACTTTTTTCAGTGACAAAGTTAGCGGCCTGTTTCAGCTCATCGACGGCATTGGCAACTGCAAAGCCATAACCTGACTGTTTCACCATTTCAAGGTCATTGTAGTTATCACCAATCGCCAAGACTTGATCATTCGAGACTTTCCAGCGTTGTTGCAGCAACTGCAAACCGTGTGCTTTGTGACGATTTGGAACAATCAGGTCAATAAAGCCAAAACCACTCGATACCATTTTGACCGAACCATCTGCAATAAAGTCACACCATTGCAAGTCTTCGCAGAGTTCAGCAAAATCATAATCTCGGGTATCTAAAGTCACCTTACAGATATGGTCTTGCACCTGTGCCAAATCTGGAAGCTGTTGCAATGACTTAAAGTATTTATTGAGTTTTTCCAGATTTTGCTCTGGAACGGCATGATCAATATACGCGCCTTGCTTACCACATAAAATCAGTGAACTGGCATAACGCTCGGCAATTTGCGTACGCATACGCTCGACCAAGTCCGAAGAAAAATGTGCAAAGGAAACTTCTTCTTCAGCATCCATGACGTATGCGCCATTTTCAGAGACGAAAGCAATCTGGTGAGCAATTTCAGGAAAGTAATTTTTGAGAGTGGAGAGTTGATTGCCACTGGCAACAACAAAATGAATACCACGTTGTTGAAGTTGTTGATACTGTTTTAAAAAGCGTGCTTTGTTATATTTTTTATCTTCGTTAAGAAAAGTTCCATCCATATCTACTACAATAATTTTAACTGTCATTTACACCTCTGGTTTTGTTTTTGTTCATCCCATTATGCACACAAAGGATTGCGGTTTTGTGAAAAAAATTAGACTAAAGGCGAATATTTTTAAGTTTTATTACAAAAGCATCAGTAAATAACGTTCAGTCTTGGCGAATCGCATGAGAATAAACGGTACAACATCCCTTTGACTTAAAATATATGACCATTCCTATAAAGCGATGCGATTTAGGCTAAGCGACTCGGTAGCCCCATAGCCTACCTGCTTTATTTAAATTTAGTGATCTTTTCAACTTCTTTCAGGGTCTGCTTAATTGGTTCGTAATCTAAAAACCAAAATAAGTTTACGCTACGATGATGGTGCTGCTGTGCAAGCATATCAATCACACTCTTTTCACCACGCCCCACCAAATGACGGCGATAAAAATATATGACCAGCAGCACGGTACACATGAGCATCACGATCAGCATGACCCAAAAACCAACAGGTGATTTCAAGCCTGGAATAAATTCAAAATTCATTCCATAAACTCCCGTCAACAAAGTTAAAGGCGCAAATACTGCGGTAATGATGGCTAAAATTCGCATATTTTCATTAGTCTGATTGGAAATCGCCGAAAAATGCAGATCAATTGCTGCCTGAATCGAACTGCGCAAGCGTGCGGTATGTTTCTGAATCCGTTCAATATGGCTCACCAGATCGTTAATACGCACTAGCATAATATCGAGTGCTTCACGGTGTTGCTCGCCCACCAAATGGTGATAGTTTTCTACGATCTCATCCCGCAGTTCCTGCAAGGTTTCAATCTGTTCTTCACATAAATTTTCGACTTGCTGGAACGCCATGTTTTCTTGCAACAACTGATGCCATTGTTTGAAATTCCCATGCCCTTGTAACAGCTCACGCTGCCAATACTCTACACGGCGCGTCAATGGTGACCGCAATTCCAAATAATCATCAATCATGCTATTTAAAATGCGCAATGACAGATTCAGAGGGGTATTGGGAAGTTTACGTAGACGATTTTGTTCTTCAGGCGAACGATGCATAAACCCATGCAAACGCTCAATATAATTTTCAATGGCTTTGTTGCCCTTCTCACGCACGGTCACCAATGCCCGTGAACTCATACAAAACCCAACAGGGGTTGTCACCAAACCAAAATCACTACTATGAGTTTCCGAGTTTTTATCAGTGAGGTTAATGCGATCATTCAGTGTAATCAGTTTACGAAAGATCAGGAAATCATAATCTTCCATCGCATCAAAAGAACATGGATGCTCAATATTTAAAATATCCTGTACATGAAATTCATTTAAGGCCAAATTTGCCAAAGCATGTAGTTTTTCCTGCCATTCATCACTTTTACCGACCACATCCTGCCTTAAACAATCAACCCAGACAAAATCCAGCACATAAAATTCAGACTGTTCTTGGCTAATGAAGGCATAGTTTTCGTCGGGGTGATGGTAAAAGTAATAAATCTGCATATATTCACATTTAAAAATACATTAAAGTTTTTATCATGCCATAAAAAAAGCCCGCTTCAAGCGGACTTTCTTTATCAGACAACAGCGAGATTATGCTTGTGCAACATCTTTCATTGTCAATTTAATACGACCACGGTTGTCTACATCGGCAACCTGAACGTTAATTTCTTGACCTTCTTTCAATACGTCAGTCACGTTAGCAATACGCTCATTTGAAATTTGAGAAATATGCAACAAACCATCTGTACCAGGCATGATGTTTACAAATGCACCAAATTCTACAATGCGAATGACTTTACCTTGATAGATTTTACCTGGCTCAACTTCAGCAGTGAGTGCCTGAATCTTGGCAATTGCAGCACGTGCAGCCGCTTTAGATTCACCAAATACGCGTACTGTACCGTTGTCTTCAATGTCAATCGCCGCTTTAGTTTCTTCAGTAATTTGACGGATAGTTGCACCGCCTTTACCAATCACGTCACGGATTTTGTCTGGATTAATCGTAATCACTTCAAAAGTTGGTGCGTGCATTGAAATTTCAGGGCGAGCACGAGAAATCACTTTGTTCATTTCATTCAGGATGTGCATACGACCAGCAAATGCTTGGTTTAACGCAACTTCCATGATTTCTTCAGTGATACCTTCGATCTTGATGTCCATTTGAAGTGCAGTAATACCGTTGGCAGAACCTGCTACTTTAAAGTCCATGTCACCAAGGTGGTCTTCGTCACCCAAGATGTCAGAAAGAACTGCGAAACGTTCGCCTTCTTTCACTAGACCCATTGCGATACCCGCAACTGGGGCTTTAAGTGGAACACCTGCATCCATAAGTGATAGAGAAGCACCACATACTGAAGCCATTGAAGATGAACCGTTAGATTCCGTAATATCAGATACGATACGGATTACATACGGGAAGCGGTCTGCTGCAGGAAGAACAGCTTGTACACCACGGCGAGCCAAACGGCCATGACCGATTTCACGGCGTTTAGGTCCAGATTCACGACCAGTTTCACCAACAGAGTATGCTGGGAAGTTGTAGTGCAACATGAAGTTGTCAGTTTTAGTACCTGCAAGGGTATCAACCATCAATGCATCACGTGTGTTACCCAAAGTTGTTGTGACCAACGCCTGAGTTTCACCACGAGTGAACAATGCAGAACCGTGCGCACGGTCTAACACGCCAACTTGTACGTCAAGCGCACGAACTGTTTTAGTGTCACGACCATCAATACGTGGTTTACCAGACAAGATATTGTCACGTACAGTGCGATATTTAAGGTCTTCAAACAATTCGTTTACGTCGTCAGCGATACCATCGACATCTTCTTCTGGAACGAATTGAGCAACAGCTTCTGCTTGAAGCGCATCAAGTGCCGCATAACGGTCTTGTTTCACTGCAATGGTGTAAGCTTCAGAAATTTTTGCTTCAAATGCTTCTTTCAGTTTCGCACGCAATTCTTCGTTTTTGGTTGGAGCAACCCAAGTTGATTCTGCTGCACCAACAGCTGCTGCAAATTCTTTAATCGCTTGAATCGCGATTTGTTGTTCGTCATGACCAAACAATACTGCACCAAGCATTTGGTCTTCTGAAAGCTCTTTCGCTTCAGATTCAACCATCAATACTGCTGATTCTGTACCTGCAACGACAAGGTCAAGATCACTTTCTTTTAGTTGTTCATAGTTCGGGTTAAGAACGTATTCACCGTTGATTAAACCAACACGCGCACCACCGATTGGGCCACGGAACGGTGTACCTGCAATCGCAAGCGCAGCAGAAGTACCGAGCATCGCAGCAATGTCAGCGTCCATAGTTTTGTCAGAAGACACAACAGTGGCTGTCACTTGAATTTCGTTGTAATAACCTTCTGGGAACAACGGACGAATTGGACGGTCAATCAAACGTGAAATCAAAGTTTCTGCTTCAGAAGCACGACCTTCACGCTTACCATAACCACCAGGGATACGACCTGCAGCATATTGTTTTTCTTGGTAGTTCACTGTTAACGGGAAGAAATCCTGACCAGCTTTTGCAGTTGGCTGAGCCACAACTGCAACAAGAACAGTTACCCCACCCATAGTAATCAATACAGAATTGGCTTGGCGTGCAACACGACCAGTTTCCAAAACGACTTGGTATTGACCATACTGGAATTCTTTACGAACAATATTAAACATCGACATATATTGTATTTTCCTAGTTCTTTTTGAACAATTATTCTAGTGGAGACCCCTAAGGTTTGGCATTCACAACACAAAGCGGAAATAAATGACAAAGCTTAGAAGCCGACCTCACTAGATGTTAGACACGAAGAAGGAGCGAATATTCGCCCCTTCTAAAATAGCTTAGCAAGCTAAGCTTTGCTTGATTTTCAGCGACGAAGTCAGAAACATTCGAAATACCGAAAAATAAGCCTAAATCGAATTAACGACGTAAACCTAAAGCGCCGATCAAAGCAGTGTAACGACCATGATCTTTACCGTTTAAGTAGTCAAGTAATTTACGGCGTTGGTTAACCATACGGATCAAACCACGACGGCTATGATGGTCGTGTTTGTGTTCTTTGAAGTGACCTTGCAAATCATTGATTTGTGCAGTTAACAAAGCAACTTGTACTTCTGGTGAACCAGTGTCATTTTCTGCACGAGCAAATTTAGCAACGATTTCTGCGCGGTCTTGGTTAGTTAAAGCCATTCGATTACTCCGAGATGCTTAAAAATAAATAAAAAATGATATATATCAACAAACTAATATAATTAATTTACTGATTGCCGTGCATCACTACAGCAAGTCATCTATTTTAAGTCAAAAGCTAAGCGATTGCAAAAAAAGCGTGGGATTCAATCAATTTTTTATGAAAACAATAAAAAAAATGCAAAAGCCCAAACGGTGTTATTGGTTTGGGCTTTTGTACGCTGTAGTTTCTTGTTTTGCTTTGTTGTTATTCTGAGCGGTTGAGTCGCGCTTCTTAGTTAGTTATTTATTTAACGTCCTAATTTGGGCTTATCATGCTTCCTTAGCAACAATGTTCGCATAAAAATAGTGGGTCACCTATGGGCGTTATCTCAAGCTAATGTAAGCAAAAACTTACAAAACAAACACGATTAAAATACTCAAGAAACATAATTTCATAAAATTTATGAAAAAATATTCAATAAATTCAAATAAATAAAACCAAATAAAAGATTATACCTATAGTTTTATATATTTAAAAGAGTTGACCGTTCGATACAAATATTTACATGTTCAATTTCTCAACTTTACATAAAAACAAAATGGATCAGTGGTTCTGTATAGATGAATCAAAATGATTCACAGGTCTAAATCTTCAGGATATAAAAAAACCCTGTAGTCTCTCCCAAAACTACAAGGTTTAGTGGCTGTAAGTTTCCTGCGTATGACTCACGTCCCGTAAGTTTGCTGTCTATTGACTATTATTATTCTTATGCAGTTATAATTTAGCTCATCCATGCTAAATTAATTTGGCAAAACCATAGTATGAACATCTAACTGACTAAACTATTCGGCAATTTCCTTATTTAATGTAAGCCATTTCTTACATTAGCCCCTATTGTAAAATAAAACTTTACTATTCAATGGATTGTTCAATTTTTCTAATCAAACCACTGTGTCGAACCGTCTGACAGGTTAATGCCTGAGCGAAAGCTGCCCGATCTACCAGCAATGACACCGCTTTCTTTGCCCGAGTAATGGCCGTATAGATCAGCTCCTGACTTAATAGCTTTTCCGCTTGAGCATCAAGTACAACAGCCGTATGCGCAAATTCTGAACCTTGCGACTTATGGATGGTGAGTGCAAATGCTGTAGCAATATTTTTAGGTAAGCGCTGGGCAATCACCCATTTTTGTAAGCTTGGAAAAAACACCGAAAACTGCTGATGATCTTCTTTCTGAAAAAAGCAGATCCCGATATCACCATTGGCAAGTCCAAGCTGGTCATCATTTTCTGTCATCATGACAGGACGGCCAATATACCAATCCCCAACTGCCTGCGTATAAGGCAGTAGTATTTTGAGTAATTGCTGCTGCATAAACTGGTTGATACGTTCCAGACCAAACTCACCGTGATGAATCGCAGTCAAAATACGATAATGGTCAAAACAGGCAATGACTTGCTCGACCTCAGCCTGTGACTGTTCACCCTGCAAATAAGCCAGTAAACTTTGAGTATAGTCTTCAAAGCCTGACCATAATTGCTGCAATGCCTGTTCTATGGCAGTTTCAGCATTTAAATACTGTAACTGAACCAAATCTTTTTGAATGCTGTTTAGATCAAGAATCTGCAACTGTCCCGCCGCAACAACCTCTTGCTCAAATGTATCTAATACTTGGGCAGCATTCAGTTGTCGAGCCGTCACCTGCTGAATAAAACGTGCCATTTTCCCAATTAAAGCATCATCACTAAAACGCCGACTATTGAGCAAATTGACACGGTACGGCTGTAAGCGTTTAGGTTGCTGTAAATCGGCCAGCACCGACCCGACATCTACCGATGCCAACTGCTGTGCATCCCCCAACAAAATCAGGCGGGCATGATCAGGAATGGCCTCAAACAATAAGGTTGCCAGATTTAAATCCAGCATCGAGGCTTCATCGACAATAATCAGATCATACGGTAAGGGTTGCTGGGCGGTAAACTTTGCCTGCCCTTGCCTACCTATTCCAAGCAAGCGATGCAATGTCACAGGTTTTAATAACAACAGTTCAGGCTGAATCAGGCCTTGCTGTTGCAGATCAGGATCACTAAAAGAAAGCTGCAAAGCTTCCTGCATACGTTGGGCAGCCTTACCTGTGGGGGCAGCCATCGCAATACGCAAATGAGGCAAGCAATGGTTTAAAACTGCCACGATTCGTGCCAGCGTGTAGGTTTTCCCTGTCCCAGGCCCACCTGTAATCATATTTAAAGCGGACTGTCCAACCATCTGCAAAGCTTGCTGCTGATATGGATCAGGTAATAACGATAAATAACTGGAGGTATCGACCTGAGTGGGCTGCTGAGCAATCAGGCGCTGTACTTGATGAGCTAGACGTTGCTCAAGTGCAAAATAGCGATACAAAAATAAAGCCTGCCCATCGAAGATAAAAGGAGCAACCTGAGCTGGATGCATACTCACCAGTGACCCAAGTTGCTGCGCTTGCTGCTCCGTACAGCGAACACAACTGTCACCACAAGCTTTTGCCATAAACAATTGTGAAATGTAGAGTATAACATCAGCATTTTCGCTTGACTTTACAAGGCTTTTTGTCAGATACTTCGCCCACTTTTCAGCCCAGACAAAATTTTCCCGCTGCTCTGGCATGATTTCCTGCATTATCATCTAGTTATCCTCATACTTATTCACATAGATATCAACAGAGTTATACCCAAAGTTGTCCACAATTTAAGCTTTTGTTTTTTATCAACTTAGCCAAGTTATGCACTTTTTTGCACCCTGTTCTGTACATGCGTATAACCCAAAATGGCGTCTAGCCTTAAAATAAACTCAGGTTCTGGTCGCCAGTAATAACTGCCAAATCCAGCCTGAGCCGACATGCCACGCAAATACAGATAACTTGCCCCACCCAGATGCTGCTCAATCGCATAATTTTCCAAACGAGTTTGCAAATAACGGTGTAAGGCAACCAGATAAATACTGGCCTGTAGCCAATAGCTGCTTTGCGACATATTTTGCTGAATGCCCAGCGCACTATAATCTTGCAGGCTATCGCCCAAATAATTGCTTTTATAGTCGGCAATATAAAAGCGCCCCTGATGCTCATACACCAAATCGATTGCGCCATTTAAATAACGTGCAGATTCGGCAGGATTAAACTCAGGCATATATAAGCCATATTCTTGAAAGAGCGCATGTAAGCGTTGCACCGCAAAGACCTGATCCGACAGCGCCATAAAAAATGGAAACTCCGCCAGATGCTGTGCAGGCTCGAGCTGCTGCAAATAAAAATCACCATGAATAGGTGTCGTTAAAATCTGAGTCAACCATTGTTGAATTTCGGCAACCGCGCAGTCTTCAAGTGTCGTCTCAACATGCAAATCACTGCGCTGTTGATAACGCTCCAATAACTGTTGCCATAAGTAAATATCATCATTTTTAAAACGACGGCGAATTTCATAATGCCAGCTATCATTTTGCTGAAAATCCAGATGTTCAAAAATTCCATGCAAGAAATTCCCTGCATGTGTACCTTGTGGAAACTGGCGCTGAATCCACGGTAATTTGTCCCGTCCTTGTGAAAGCGCGGTCATTGGCATAAGTGGCTGCCATTCATCTTCTGCCGCTTGTTGTTCACCGCTATATTCTGCCAGTAAGTCTTTGGCTTGCTGTCTGGACAAATGCTGCGCCAACCCTGTAAAACTGGTTCGCACGCGTGGATAAAAGCGCTTTTGAGGCAATGGCAATACCTGTAGTTCAGTAACCGTTTCAGGTGTCGTAGAAACAATTGGCTTTGGACATTCGGTTAAAAAAACTGCTTCGCCACTGGCAGGATGCTGAAACGCTTCCGCCTGATTTTTCCAAAATGCCAAGCCTGTGGTGGATGTGCCTTTATGGTCTTGCAACACGGCATAGACCCGATAACTGGCACGGGTCAGCGCCACATACCAGAGACGATGCTGCTCGGCTTCAAGGCGCAGTTGATGCTGATCCAAATCGGTCTGTGGAAGATTATCCTTATCATGAATCGCAATCACACGCTGCGCTTCAAGTTGCTGAGTTTGCGGGTTGAGCTGTTCTACCGTCGAAAAATTCAGTTGTTTGTTGGGTTCACTGTGTTTGCCATCAGCATTCAGTAAAAATACGATTTTAAACTCCAGTCCTTTAGACTGGTGAATGGTCATGAGTTGCACACCCGCAGCCGTAGAGAGCTTACGTTCCAGTTCCCACTCCCGATCGCTCGGTTTTTGCACCTGCGTCATGTACCAGTGATACAGGTTTTGCGCCCCCTGATACTGCCCACTGTGTTGACTAAGCAGCTCGGTCAGATGACGTAAATTTACTACAACACGTTCATTGTCACGGCTTTGACTCGCCACCACAGTTTGCCACACCGCAAAACGCTGCAATAAATACTGCCACGCAGTCAAAAAATTACGCGCCAGCCACAGCTCACGCACATGGTCAAATTCTAAAATATATTGACTCAGACCATCGGCTTGGGCTTGTAAATCCATCAGTTCTTTCAGGGTCAGACCAAACAGACGGCTCAGCAATGCACGCTTGAGTTTGGCTTCATGATAAGGCTCTAAAATTGCGGTCAGGACTGCGGCAACATCTTTGGCAATCTGGCTATCAAATACACTGCGTTTGGCAGGGCGATTGACCCGAATATTCAAGCGTTCCAGTACATGTTGCACCTGATCCAAACCATCATGATTTTTGGACAGCACCGCAATATCATCGACAATCAACGCCCGTGAGCCTGAACTCTCGGCAAAATACAATTGTCCTTGTGCCGACTGATTCAGCAACTGTCGAATTTGCCATGCCACCTGTTCATGGGCAGGCTGTTTTTCAGGAATACTCAGCCAGCGTAAGGGCTGCGGGTTTTCCTGCGCATGATCAATCAAGGCAGGATGAGGACGATGCCCTGCCTGCACGGGATAATAGATGACTTGCTCACCAAAATCGGGCTGCTGCTGGAACAAGGCATCCACCACTTCAACCAAAGGTTGAATCGAGCGTTGATTATGAATCAGTTGATAGAACTTGCCTGCCTTTTGCTGTACATCCTGATGCGCTTTAATAAAAGTCAGCATGTCGCCGCCACGAAAACCGTAAATAGCCTGCTTACGGTCGCCAACCATAATCATGCAGCTTTGACCATAACGCTGCGGATGCCGCCAGATACTCGCCAGCATATCGTCCTGATCCTGGTTGGTATCCTGAAACTCATCCACCAAAATAAGCGGATAACGGTTTTGCACAAAAGCTGCAAATTTTTGCCCCTGCTCACCCTGTAAGGCTTCTGCCAGTGTGCGGATTTGCTGGGAAAAAGTGGTTTCGCCATGTTGTTGCAACAGCTGTGGCAAACGCTTTTTCACTTCCTGACACAGATAAAATTGCAAAGACGTATTAAATTGTTTTAAATCTTTTTGAATCTTAAGTTTTGTTTCTAAAATATTTTTTAACGACACAATCATAGGATGCTGATAAAAAGAATCCTGAATGTGTTGATCGCATTTATTAAAAATACTGGTTCGTGGTTTACCTTTTGAATCTAAAAATAAAACCTCGATGTCTTTCAATATGCGTTGATCAAAATATAGATGAACACCTTGTGTACGGATCTGCTGAATAATTCGTGGCAAACCTGTAGTAAAAATGCCATGGAAACGATCACTTGCAAACGCTTTCTTATTGATCAATTTATAATATGCGCCATCCAGCAAATAGTAATCTTGCAACTCTTCCCAATGTTGCGATGGTGTCGATACAAATTGATTTAAAGCCGACTCAAATTCAACAATACTGAAAGTAGGCACATCAACGCTTTTAAACTGGGCATTACTAAAATTCAGGCTTTTTTCAACCACCTCGACATAACTGTCAACTCGCCCAAGCTCACCACTGATATATAACCAGTCAACCAACTGCTGAGGCTGTGCCTGAATCCACTCACGTAAAATGTCATGCACCAGTTGCCGCGTATACTGCTTGGCCTGATCGGTAATTTCGGCATGTTCAATTTTGCCACTTTCAAATGCAAACTCGCGCAACAGCTTTTGGCTAAAACTGTCGAGCGTTCCCACGAACAGTTCATCCAGCTGATCAACAACCAGTTTGAGGCGTTCACAAGCATAACCGACCTGATGGGCAAACTGACCGAGAATCTTGGCTTGTAAGGGATCGCTACACTGTTGGGCAAACACCTGATTTTCTTGTTCTGTGAAACTACGCCGAGCATCAAAAAAACGCTGGCTTTCTTGTAAGCGCTTACGAATACGGGTTTTTAACTCTGCTGCTGCCGCGCGGGTAAACGTGGTGGCAATCACCTGACGCGGTAAATATTGCTCCAGTAAAATCCGCACCATCAGGCTGGATAAAGTAAATGTCTTGCCCGAACCTGCGGATGCTTCAATCCAGTGCAAACCGCTAAAATCAATATCGTGAATCGGAGTGGTTGAAATACTGGTTTTATTCTTATTCATTAGGCATGTTCTACTGCATGTTGATACTGGTAAATAGGCGCATACAAACTATAGGCAAAACGCTGACAAGCGTATTGCAGTAACAAATCAGCATCTTGTTCTTGCAAAATAAACTGCCAGTCGTCGTGATACTGCGTGGAACGATCTTCATGAATTGAAAAGAGGCTGTTAAAGTTTCCGCCACCTTGCCACTGTTTCAACAGATTTTTTTCAGGCTCCACGATCTGCATATTGCCCTGCTCATCGGCTTGCCATTCTAAGGTTTTACCCGCTTCGAGCGGTTTCAATAACAATGCCGCAGGCAACACCAAAGGTGAAGTTTGCCCATAATCCCATGCCTTCAACCATTCATCCAAATAAGCTTTTGCCTGTACTGAACTCAGCCCTTCACAAATCAGGGTGCTGTTGCTAAATACCACTATACGTTTCAGCTGCTTACCTTGTTCTCCAAGATTTAAATACGTCAACCACAGTAAGTATTCCAACCATGTTTTGGCACGGCGTTCAGCGCGGGCACTGGATGGGTTCAGACTGACCCAATCCTGCTGTGGCTGTTTGGGAATCACAATTCGCATGTGTAACTTGTCGCGCAGATGCAAAGTCTGTCCTGTGGTTTCAGTCGGTGCAGCAGCATATTGTTGTAACTGGGTCAAAAGTTGTTGATGTTCTAACTGACCGAGCTGCCACGCGCTGTGCTGAGTTTTACCGACAGGCAAACGGTCTTGCAACAGCTCGGTACTTGCAGCATCCTGCTGCTGTAAAAACTCGCGCAAGCTATAACGTCCCAAACCATCGAGTAACAATGGTTCAACTTCATCAGGTAAATCCTGCATACGCAGATTTTCAACCCCAAGGGTTTTTAAATACAACTGCGCAGGAAAGGCCATGTCATTTAACCACTGCTGACTGCTAAGCATAATTACATCGGTTTCAGGCAGCGTATAAGTTTGATTACTCCACGGCTGACGTTGCCCTGTGGCTTGCTGAATTTGCTGAGCTACAGTAAACCACTGGTCTTGATAGCGCAGATATTCGGCTGTAAAACCTTGCAAGTCAAAAGGTTGTAACGGGTGTACCCGATATAAACTCAGTACATGCTGTGGAATCTCCAAATCTGCATACTCTACAGTTGCATCAATCTCGGCATCGGGCTGCTCGGATGCCACAATGTAGCCAATATGATCCAGCAGTTCTTGCAAAACACTAGATGGCTGACGCACTTCACCATCGCTAATATCAAAACCATTATAAAATAGCCAGAGTTGCTCTTTGGCCAGCAGCAGCGCATCTAAAAATGCACCCTGATCATCTTCCAGACGCGAACGATCCCCCAACTGTGGTCGTAAACTTTGCATCAAATCAAACGGAGTATGTGTTTGTCGGTTTGGGAATTTTCCACTGTCCAGATTCAGCATGACCACCAGACGATACGGCAACGGGCGAATCTGCCCGATTTGACTAAAAGTAATCTGTCCGCTGGGTTCAGCCTGATCGAACTGGCTGTCGAGCTGCTGCTGAATTTCTTGCAAAACCACACCCAGTGGCAGGCTAAAATCCTGTAATGCCACCTGTGGTGAATGTTGCTGTTTTTGATAATGTACCGACAAGGTCAGCATACGAATGTGTTTACGCACCATGTCGTAGGCAGCACCAAGTGCAGTCACACCTGCCTGCTGGAACTCGTGAATATCTTGCTGAATCTGATACAGCCAGTGTTCAACGGTATGATTTTGACCGAGTTCATGCAAAATCAGCCAATCACGACGCTGCGCCAAATCTTCATAAATGTTGATCAGTGTCGCAATTAACTCAAAATCACTCGGCAACACTTGGGCATAGCTCAGCGTTCCTTCAAACAGTACATGCTCAGGAATCGCCACCCCAAGTGCCAAACGGTCTAAGGCAAATTTAAAACTAAAACGATAATCGCGATCTTCTGGGCTCAGCTGACGTGCCAGATGGGCGTCGTCCAACCCGCGCTTAAAACCTGCCTGAGTCAGCAACTGCAACGCTCGCTGGGTTTGTGAGGTATCTAAACCATAGCGCTGCTGCGTGGCAGGCAAACTCAACCAGTCGGCAAACTGTTCAAACTGGAAACGCCCATGTGGCAACTGAATCCGATCACACACTGCCTGCCATGCCTGACTCATATCCAGCTGTGCTACTCCACCAATTTTGACAGGCAGATACGGTGCTTGCTGGGCATTTTGTACCCGTGGTGGCGGTGCAAAGACACTGCGAATATGAGGCTCAAGTGCTTTGATGTCTGGCGTTAACACCAAAATATCATTCAGACGGTGCGGTTGTTCAGCCGTGCCCTGTGCCAGCCAGTGCAACAGTTGATCCTTCAAGACTTCAAGCTGACGCAATGCAGAATGACAAACATGAACCTGAATCGACTGATCGTCGGGAGAAAGCTCAAATTGATGCTTTTCGGGTTCCATCAGGTACAGTACATCCGACTGGATTTTACCGAGCAAACTCTCAGAATAATCTTCATCGAACAAATCAAGCCATTGTCCTTCTTCCCCCGAAGACAAATGTGATAACAACGAGAAATGGTCACGCGCCTGCTTGCCAAAACGGGTCAATAATGGATGACGTGACTCACGCGCTTCGGCATTAAAATTGAGGGTAAATTCATCAAAGAAACGTTGCAGATCGGCATCGGAGGCTTGCGGATGTTTTTGCAAAAAGCGCTGTTTGACCCCAAGGTCATAGCGTTTCTTCCAGTTCGGGTCGACACTGTCCGCCCAGTATTCCTGCGAAGGGTTGTAGTGCAAAATCACCACGTCCAAGTATTGCCCTAAACGTCGTAAAAATTGTAACTGAGTCGGGGGCAAATCCAGCACAGTAAAAATCAGCAATTGCTGTGGTAGGCGTTTTAGCGCGGCTTTACGCTGCTCTGGGTCATCAAGAATTGCCCAAAAATCGTGGTCGATCTGCTGCATTTGCACAAAGTCAGCATGAAAGACTTCCTGCCACAACCAGCGCTGCCATGCTTCAAGCTGCTGTACCTGTTCCAGTTGATACAGTGCGATGCCGTGTTCGTCAGCCTGAAATAATCGCTCGATATCCAGTTCTCGGTTATTGCCCCAAGCCTTAAGCCAGTTTTGCGGGCAACCACATGGCTCGTGCCAATGGTGCTGGCATTGCCCCCGGTAAACCATGTAATGGCTAAACACTCGTGACACCTGCTCGGATACCCAGTACAGCATGTTTTGTTTTTTGAGTTGCTGTTGCAAACCTTGTGTTAAATGCGCTGCACTGTCGTAAATGCGCTGCACAATGCTATACAGCGGATGCTCGGCAGCAAGGCTGAGCTGTTCGGGTTCAATATAGGGTTTTAACGCTTCATAAATACGCCACTGCATCACCAAACGTGGAATATTGGCTTGGCGCACTTGTTCTTTATTTTCTAGAACCTGTTGATAGGCGTACCATTGAAAGGTCTGAATCCGTTGATGATACAACTGGTTGGCACTAATGCCCTGATACTGAGAAATCTGCTGCTGTAGCCATTGTTCCACCGCAGCACTCGGCACCACAAAATGCTGCTGTTGTAACACCTGTAAGGGATGGCTTTCTGTCTGACTAATTTGGGCTAACAGCGTTTGCAATAACAGTTCTAATCGCTGACTTTGACAAACATGAATACCCATAAATCACTTTTCTCGCTGTATTTTTGCAGAATGGAGGCAATTTGCACAAATTGACACACAGATTGTACTATTTCTTTAACATGACTTATGTCATTTTAAAAAACAATACGTTGTGATCATAATGACTGTATTTCAAGTAAAATAGCACCTCAACTGGTAAAGACTTTATGAAAATTGATCATATTCCCGACTCAATTAATCCTGATTTGAATCTGGAACAGGTACGCCAAAACTGCTTGGCTTTAGCGAAAAAACGCGCCTATCTGTCTGCGGGAGCTGCGGTCATTCCTGTGCCTTTTTTAGATGTGGTGGTCGATGTCGGTATTTTATCGAAACTGATTCCTGAAATTAACCAGCAATTTGGACTCGACCCTGAACACATCAGCGTGTATGACCCGAAAACCCGTGAAATTCACTGGCAGGAACTGCGCAAACGCGGTGTGCAATTTTCAGGCTTAATGGTGGCACGCACAGGCGTCAAAAAATCATTGAACGGTTTTATTGGCAAAATGGTGACCAAACAAGTCTCCAAATTTATTCCTTTAGGCGGTCAAATTGTTGCTGCCAGTCTGGGTTATTTGGTCTTTAAAAAAATTGCATCTGCACATGTTGAAGACTGCTACCAACTAGCAAAACGCATTCAACTTAAACAAAAAGCCCAAACAGTTGTGGGCTAACATCAGGCGGATTACTCCGCCTTTAACTGATTTAAAATGGCTTGCATAATGTCCAGTCGCGCCTGACGCTTACTGTCGGTAGAAATCACATGCCACGGCGCGTAAGCTGTATTGGTCAGATAAAACATATCAGAGGCGGACTCCATATAGTCATCCCATTTTGCCCGATTACGCCAGTCATCACTGGTAATTTTAAAGCGTTTGTGTGGTGTTTCTTCACGAATTTTGAAGCGCTGTTCCTGCTCATCCTTACTAATGGCTAACCAAAATTTAATCACAATGGTCTGAGTATCGACCAAATCTTTTTCAAAGCGGTTAATTTCCTCATAAGCACGTTGCCACTCAAAATCTGCTGCCAGATTTTCAATGCGCTCGACCAGCACTCGACCATACCAAGAACGGTCAAAAATACTGATCGGGCTGGCATTTTCGAGTTTTGTCCAGAAACGCCACAGATATGGATGATGCCGTTCATAATGCTCAGGTGCAGCGATACAGTGAATATCGTATTCACGCGGATCGAGGTTTTTTACGATTCGGCGTATTGCTCCCCCCTTGCCTGCAGCGTCCATTCCTTCAAACACAATGACCACTTTACGCTGATTGTAACGCAAGCAATCCGCGACCTTACGCGAAAGCTTTTTAAGCTGTGCCCTATAGTCTTTTTTACTGATTTCAGGATGCGTAATTGCAGATAAATTTTGTGGAATTGGGGCTTGTGGCCATTGATTTGCGACTAGACCGCTATGTCTAGGCAAATCTTTAAATGCCAAGAGTAAATGCTGGGCAAATTCGCGGTTACGCTGATGCTGATCTTCGCAATCCAGTACAACCCAGTCCTCGCTATAGCGCTCACGTAAACGCTGGATGTTGTCATACTGTTTTTTATTGCGCCAGTCCAGACCATGCAATTTATGCCATTTCTCCTCAGAGGGATTCATATTGTCCAGACGTTTTTGCAAAGATTTCCACGACAAGTCAAACCAGAATTTGATGACATCGACCTGATTGTTTTTTAGATCCTGTTCGAACTTGCGCATTTGCTGAATATACGCATCGAACATGGTGTCATCCAAAGGCTTGGAGACATGCATGGCGGTATTGAGTAAGTCGTTGTACCAGTTACTAAACAGCACCACCACTTGCCCTTCGGCAGGAATCACCTGAGCATACGGCTGCCAAAAAGGTTGTTTGTTGTTAAAAAAATTCGGTGGCTCGGCATAGACATGCAAATAACGTGGATCAACCCATTCACGCAGTTGCTTGACTGCTTCGCCTTTACCTGCCAATTCAATACCACTCATAATGACTAGAACGCTTTTACCGTGATCACTCCCTCGACTATTTCGCAGGCGGTATTGGGCTTCAATGAGGTCAAAGGAAAGCTGATGATCATGTTTTATTTTTTCTGGTTTTACACTTTGATCCATACTGAGTGACCTATGCTTTTTCAATTCTTCTATCTGGCATGATACTACACTCAGTTCAGGCATATACCATCCACTCCCATCAAAAAACAAAAGGCAGGAATTCCCTGCCTTGTTTCTGTATCATTTTCAACATGTTAAATATCCCGACAAGCAAGATTCATAGTGTCGGATTTAGGTGGCTAAAACTGCTTGTAGCACCTGTTGTTCCAGTTCAGCAAAGCCAATACCTTTTTGACGGGGACGTGGCAGGTTCACTTTAAACTGCTGCGCAATATGCCCTTTATCCAGCAAAATTATACGGTCTGCCAGTTGTACTGCTTCACTGACATCGTGCGTCACCAAAATTGCGGTAAAGCCCTGCTCACGCCACAAGCGTTCAATCAGATTTTGCATGTCCAAACGGGTCAAGGCATCCAGTGCACCAAGTGGTTCATCCAGCAATAAAATCCGCGGACGATGCGCCAAGGCACGTGCCAATGCTGAACGCTGACGTTGCCCGCCCGAAAGCTGACTTGGCCACAATTTGGCTTTTTCTTTTAGCCCAACTTTTTCCAGTAAGGCTATCGCCTGCTCAGACTGCTGCTTAGGCAACCCGAGTTTGACATTGTCTTCTATGCTTTTCCACGGCAACAAACGCGGGTCTTGGAACATCACCCGAATATCATCTGCCTGAATCGTGGTACTGTGTGCAGGTGCTGTAAAACCGATTTTCCCCTGACTGGCTTGCTCCAAACCTGCAACCAGACGTAATAAGGTACTTTTACCACAGCCACTACGCCCGACAATCGCCAGAAACTCTCCTGCCTGAATATCCAGATCAAGATTTTCCAGTACCATGACACTGCCATAATATTTGTTGAGTTGCTGAATATGAATTTCAGCGCCTGTGGTCGGGGCAACTTTACACTGGGGCGAGATGACTAGCTCATCCGCGTAATCTGCAATACTTAAATCCGTCATGATGCTCTCCTCAATCGTGTTGATAACCCGCATGCCAGCGCAGTAAATAGCGTTCCAGATATTGGGCAAGAACATCTGCCAGTTTGCCCAGTAAGGCGTAAAGTAAAATACCGACCAAGACCACATCGGTTTGCAAGAATTCACGTGCATTCATGGTCATATAACCAATGCCTGCCTGCGCAGAAATGGTTTCTGCAACAATCAACAATACCCAGACCAGACCAAGTGCAAAGCGCAAACCGACCAAAATCGAAGGCATTGCTCCAGGTAAAATGATGTCTTTATACAATTGCCAACGGGTCAAACCATAGCTTTTACCCATTTCGATCAACTGTGGATCAACCGAACGAATGCCATGATAGGTGTTGATATACATTGGGAAAAATACCCCGATGGCGACCAGGAACAGTTTTGCCGATTCATCAATCCCGAACCACAAAATCACCAGTGGAATAAGCGCCAGTGCAGGGATATTACGAATCATCTGCAAGGTGGTATCCAGTAAATTCGAGGCAATTCTGGATGAACCATTGAGTAACCCGAGCAGCAAGCCCAAACCACCACCGACCAATAAACCGAGCAAGGCACGCCCCGCGCTAATCTTGACGTGATGCCACAGTTCACCACTAATTAACAGCGACCAAAAAGCACTGAGCACTGCAGTCGGTGCAGGTAAAATCCGGCTTTCCAGCCAACCTGTCACCGACGCCACTTGCCAGAAAATCACCAATACCACGGGCACCAGCCAAGGCAACGTACGTTGCCCCAGCCGTTTTACCACTTGGGTCATACAGCCTCCTCTGCCCGTTGACGTTTTTTGTCTTCATCAGGCACATAATTGTTGGCAATAATTTCGCCAAAAGGCCCAGTCAAATTCGGCTGTGACAATTTTTGGCGAGTTTCCAGTGGCAATAACGGGAACACCAGTTCGGCAAAACGGATCGATTCTTCCAGATGCGGATAGCCCGAGAAAATAAAGGTCCCAATACCCAAATCGGCATATTCTTGAATACGTGCCGCAACGGTTTCAGGGTCACCCACCAATGCCGTGCCTGCACCACCACGTACCAAGCCAATGCCTGCCCACAAGTTTGGTGACACTTCCAGTTTGTCACGGCGACCGCCATGCAAGGCTGCCATGCGGTGCTGCCCGACTGAATCCATTTGTGCAAATTTCTTCTGGGCTGCGGCAATGGTGCTGTCATCAACATATTGAATCAGGTCGTTGGCAGCTGCCCATGCTTCTTCATTGGTTTCTCGTACAATCACATGCAAACGGATACCGTAGTTCAAAGTACGCCCTTTAGCTTCTGCTTTGGCACGCACTGCTTCGATTTTTTCTTTCACCGCAGCAGGTGGCTCGCCCCAAGTCAGGTAGGTATCAACCTGTTCTGTCGCCAAATCAATTGCAACATCTGAAGAACCGCCAAACCACAGTGGTGGATGAGGGTGTTGCACAGGTGGATAAAGTAGTTTGGCATCATCGACATTTAAGTGTTTGCCGTGGAAGCTAAATGATTCGCCTGTGTGTGAGCGGGTTAAAATTTCACGCCAGATTTTCACGTATTCATTGGCAGTTTCATAGCGGGTGGTATGGTCTTCATACAAGCCATCGCCTTTGAGTTCTTGTTCATCACCCCCCGTCACCAAGTTAAGTAACACACGGCCATTGGACAAACGGTCAAAGGTTGCTGCCATACGTGCAGTCAACGCTGGCGTAGTCACCCCAGGGCGTAACGCCACCAGAAATTTCAGTTTTTTAGTGGCATCAATCAAGCTTGCTGCCGTAATCCACGGATCTTCACATGAACGTCCCGTCGGAATGAGCACCCCTTCATAGCCCAAATTATCCACGGCAACCGCAATCTGCTTCATGTAAGCGTGGTCAACCTGACGTGCGCCTTTGCTGGTACCTAAATAACGGCTGTCACCATGAGTGGGAATAAACCAGAAAATTTTCATTGTGTTGTTCCTTTAAATGTCTAAGTCTTTAAAACTCAGAGCGCGCTTAGTGCTGCGCCCAGATAATTTGGTTGATCTCGATGGAATTTGGGATCAACTTCTCTTGATAAAAACGATTTGCAATATCTTGCTGTGCCTTGACCACATCAGGGGTAATCGCCTGTGTTAGTGACGGTTTATAGCGTTTGTCGAGTACACGCTGTGCAATCTCGGCATTTAAGCCTGTAGCTTGTTGATACAAGTGCAATGACTCTTTTGGATGATCGACAATCCACTGTGCGGCATGGTTCAGTGCGGTTAAGAACTGTGTAGTTTCTTGTGAATGGGCTTTGACAAAGTCAGGATTGCCAATCACAAAGTTATAGGTCGTTTCAAAGGCTGTGCCGTCAATAATCGGGCGGGCATGTCCTTCCACTTCAGCCGCGCTACGGAACGGTTCCCAGATCGCCCATGCATCCACCGATTTTTTATCCAGTGCTGCACGGGCATCGGCAGGTGCCAACCAGATCGGTTGAATGTCATTCCAAGTCAGATTGGCTTTTTTCAGCACACGCCCGAGCAAGTCATGCGCACTGGAACCTTTTTGTACCGCAATGCGTTTACCTTTTAGGTCGGCAATGGTCTTGATCGGACTATCGTTCGGCACAAGAACCGCTTGCCATTTGGGATGCACATTTTCATAACCGACATAGACAATGCCTTTATTGGCCGCTTGGGCAAAAATCGGGGGAGTATTTCCAACCGAACCGAGATCAACTGCACCGACTGCCAAAGCTTCTAACATTTGCGGCCCTGCGGGGAATTCTTTCCATTCGATCTTGGTTTTTGGAAACTCTTTTTCCAATAAATGCTGCTGTTTTAAAACAATTGAATTTAAAGATGATTTTTGAAATCCAATACTCAGGGTTTTTAGCTCAGCTGCGTTCTTTGCTACTGGTGCAGATGCCTGTGCAGGGGCAGTTTCAGACTTCTGGCACGCTGCAAGTAACACCGTGACACTGGTCAAGGCTACAAGGCTGGTGCTTCGTAAATAGCTCATGTCTGCCTCCGTTATTTATTTGCTGCGCTTAAAATCGCATCTTGAATATGAATCTGATTTGGAATCAGTTTTTGTTGATAGAAGGCATCGGCAACTTGCTGCTGTTCTGCAATCACTTGGCTAGAAATAGGCGTCACGCCAAAGCCCATGCGCGAAATTGAAGTTTTCAGCACGCTATAATCTAGTCCAGTTGGTTTTTCTAATAATTTTGCAGCGTCATCCTGATGGGTCTTGACCCATTCAGTGGTCTGATTCAGCTCTTTGACTACCGTGTTAAACACTTGCGGATTGTTTTGCGCAAATTTGCGATCAGCCAAATAGAATTGGTGATTGCTCACCAAGTTCTGCCCTGTCGACAACACGCGTGCGCCCAGTTGCTGCTGTGCTGCGGCAAAGAACGGATCCCAAATCACCCACGCATCGACTGCACCTTTTTCAAACGCGGCACGGGCATCGGCAGGTGGCAGGTACACCACTTGGATGTCTTTTAAAGTGAGATGGTTAGCTTCCAAAACTTTCAGCAGCAAATAATGCACATTCGAGCCTTTGTTCAAGGCAACACGTTTGCCTTTTAGCTCCTGAATCGAATGAATATTGGAGGTTTTCGGCACAATCAGCGCTTCTGCCTGAGGTGCAGCAGGCTGGTTGGCGACATAAACCAGATTGGCATTCGCCGCTTGAGCAAAAATTGGCGGTGCTTCACCTGCCTCACCAATCACTACGCTACCGACATTCAGACCTTCAAGTAGCTGAGGGCCTGCTGGAAACTCGACCCATTTCACCTGAACCCCTTGAGCTTGCAAGGTTTTTTCTAGGTCGCCACGTGCCTTAACAATCGGCAAAAGACCATACTTCTGAAAGCCAATGCTTAAAGTTTTCAGTTCGGTTTTCGGCTGCGATGCTGCCTGTGCATTGCCCTGTTGTTGCTCAGCAGGTTTGCTACATGCGCTCAGTGCCAAGCTCAAACCTGCACAACCAATCACTGACCACTGTTGAATACGATTCATCTGTCTACATCCTAAATTCTGTGAGTTCATTCAAAAATATGTTTTTAAAATTCAGTTACATTCGAGCAGACTGACAACACATTGCTGGCATAACGGCAAAGGATTGAAGATGAATAGAAGACACCGCGAAGGTGCGAAGTGGTATACAGCGATTCATGGCTTTCTGCGCTCTTTCGACAAAAATGATCTAGAAGCCCATACCTTAAAGCTTTGTCTTTTTTAGCAAAATAAAGAAAAAATTGGATAATTATGAAATTTTCTGCATAAGAGATTTTCTGCAAAGTTTTACAGGTTTACTGCTAAAACCTCTGTCGGCTTAATTGAAGAAGTAGAGGGAAAATTTATTGTTATACATATATTTAGATACATTTAAACCAGATAAAGCCTTTCTGATTGCATAACTAAAATACCTCACAGCCACTATCCTTTTGGCTTTTTTACATATCCATAGCAGAATTGCAGATATAGCCTTTCGCGACTTTGCCAAAAACTCAATTGTAAAGCAGCAGTTTCCTGCTTCAGTTCAGCAGCACCGTTCATTGTCAGGCGCGACCTGTACCGCACCAAAAGGGTGATGCCTTAAAGAAATGGCGTGTTTATCCACATCATTGGACAAGCGTAAAAACGTAAAATTTGTTCAGGATTTGGTGCAGACACTGGCTTTCCTTGAGTTAAGCACGTGATGGCTCAGACTAATTCAATCGTATTGAAGTTTGTATATGGATACGTTTCGATATAAAAAATAGGTTGTGAAAATTGAAGCTCACGATATGAAAAAACTGAAGCTTATTCACAATGAATTTAGATGACAGGCGGCATGGATGCCGCCATTGTTGTACTGCGTTATAGGGACATAACATCAGTACAACAAAGGATTTTTGTTACTTTTCATCCATGAAAAGTAAAGAAGTACATTCACCTAAATATCAAATTTCTATCCCTAGATTCGATCCTCAACCCAAATTACGGCAAAAAGGTCTTACCTAACGAAGCAGGAAAATTCATCTTTAACAACTTCTGATCCCGAGAAATCAGCACCAACAGCAAAATGGTTGCGACATACAGTAACGCCGCAAATACCACCAGAGCAATTGCAATCCAGCCGCGCCCTGCCACCATGTTTTCAATCCACATCGGGGTATACAGGTCGATAAAAATGCACCACCAAATAACACCGCGCCATAGCGAATCGCCAACACGTGATAACTCATAGCATGCGCACTTTCAGGCGATTCTCCGACCCAAAACGCACTAAACACACTCAGATCGAACTGTACTGGCAGTGCAAAGCAGCAATTGACTAACCAGCATCATGCCTTCTACGCCAAGGGGTCGCAGCAGCAACGAGTGGTTAACATTGCGGTGACTTCTAACATATCTGTATTCTTCTTTTAGCCTTGCGTTGCAAACGCAGCTGCTTTGGTTTTCTTTTTCAAAAAACGGTACTTGTTTCCAATAAAGGCATTGGCTGCCAGTAAAAACATCAGCAATAAGCCTTGGAACACTCCTGCAATCGCAGCAGGAAGCTGTAACTGCATTTGTGCCATTTCCCCACCCAAGCAGACCGAGCCAGTCATGATGACCATGGTGGCAAATATTTTTAACTTCGATGAAATTGGCATTCTTGTATTCTCCCGATTGTTATTTATTGCAAGCTAAACCATTCACAGCATTTGTCTCAACATTCAAGCAATATCCATTCCATGTTGACTGGGCAGCAGCATAAATCTGCATTTTTACTGCCAGATCGCTGCAAAATTAGCGCTTTTCCAAAAAAAATTGTTAGAATGAAGAAGGGATTTCCTTAGATTAGAAAGCAATATTTTTTGTTATTTTTTGGGGTTTTAAATGAGTCATGTCCACACACTTAATCCAGTCATCGTACAGCAAGCCAAGCAACTGGCACTCGGGCTGTATGAGCAGCAACTTGCCAGCACACCTGAGCAATTTGCACCCGTCAGCGATTATCAACAACACTGTGTCCTTGCACTGAATATGAAAGATGCCATGGAACTTTATAATGAAAATAAAGTGTCCAAATTAGGGCTACCACCTTTGGCTTATGCTGAAACATTATTTGATGTCTTTGTTCATGACAGTCTAGACGCTGCGTTGCTCAATGATGCCAGCGCATTGGCACAGCACTTTATGGAAACCATTTCGGATACGGTATTTTTCCAGCTTAAATCTGGCACTTTAAACAATATCGATCAGGTGATTGCCGAAGTGAAAACTTTCTCATACTGGTCACCTGTCTGGGTGTTACTTGCAGAACAATGGCATGACACCTTTAATCAAAAACTTTCTGCCTAACCACAAAAAAGCTCTTATCCGGTGTAGATAAGAGCTTTCGGCTTGAACGATGTGAACAGCTTTATATAGGCTTAGAATCATTGTCTTTTCTGCATATACAGCAAAGCATTTCTAAAAAATAAAAAAAAATTTCCCAAAATTTAGAGTTGATTAGGCGCTCGTCATAAGCCCTTTTACTTTTTCTTGAAATTTTGATCAGAGAAAAAACAGCATGTAACTCATGATAAAAGCGTTCTATTGTTTAAACCCAAATTTAGAATGATCAACCCATTATCAAACACTTCTGCATGCGACTACAGATAGTATTAATTAACTGCCTGGCCTTGTGCCAAATATTTTTGCATCTCAGTTTCAGGTACCATACCTCCACCTGTTGCCCAGACCAGATGGGTCGCCTGCTGCAATTGCTGCTCTGAGAAATGCTGAGCATTCAAGTAATCTTGAGCACGTGATACCAATATCGCACCGTACATGCCTGCCAAAGCTGAGGGTTCAAGCTGAATATCTTCAACATCACTGAGCCAGCGCAGCATGTCATACAGGCGTTGATCATTCAGAGTGTAATAACCATCAATCAAACGCTGCATAGCTCGCCCAACAAAACCTGAGGCACGACCGACCGCCAGACCATCTGCGGCAGTCAGGTTATCAATCCCCAAATCCTGTACCGAAATCGCATCGTGTAATCCTGTATGTACGCCGAGTAACATACACGGCGAATGCGTCGGTTCAGCAAAAATACAATGCACATGATCGCCAAATGCCAGTTTCAAACCAAATGCCACACCGCCAGGCCCACCACCCACGCCACAAGGCAAATACACAAACAGCGGATGATCCGCATCCACTACCAGATTTTTTTGCTGGAACTGTTGCTTTAAACGTTCGCCTGCCACCGCATAACCCAAAAACAGGGTACGTGAATTTTCATCATCAATAAAAAAACACTGCGGATCTTGAGCAGCTAAAGCACGTCCCTGTTCAACGGCAACGCCATAATCCTGTTCGTATTCAACCACCGTTACACCGTTGGCACGTAACTTGTCCTTTTTCCACTGGCGGGCATCTGCCGACATGTGTACCGTGACTCGAAAGCCCATTTTGGCACTCATGATGCCAATCGACAGTCCCAAGTTACCTGTTGAACCCACCGCAATCGCATACTGGCTAAAGAACTGTTTAAACTCAGGCGAATACAACTTGCGATAATCATCTTCAATGCTGAGTAGGCCTGCATTGACTGCCAGTTTTTCTGCATGTGCCAGCACTTCATAAATCCCGCCACGTGCCTTGATCGAACCCGAAATCGGCAAATGGCTGTCCAGTTTTAACCAAAGCTGCCCAAAAATTTCTTGCTGATATTGTTGTTGCAAGCAATGTTGCATTGTAGGAATTGCCACACATTCCGACTCGATTTTCCCTTCAGTCGCTTCAAGCTCTGGAAAAGCCAACATCAGATACGGTGCAAAACGCTGCAAGCGCGCATGTGCCTGTGCTACATCTTCTGCGGTCAAACCGACATCAGCCAGTGCCACATCCAAAGTGGTACTGGCTGGGTTAAACCATACTGTTTCCTGCAAATTCTGTAACTGTTGCAGCAACGGGAATTCAGCAATAAGTTGATCGATTTGAATAGGTTGCATAACAGGTTTCGCTCTTGATTAAACTGCAATTCGGTTCGGTGAAAAAATATTCGGATCAGAAATTAACTGAACGTTTCCTGTCATCATTTCTGCCAATAAACGCCCACTGGCTGCGCCCAAGGTAAAACCCTGATGCCCATGTCCAAAGTTAAACCACAGCCCTTTGTGTCGTGGTGCCGCACCAATATACGGTTTCATATCGACACTGCAAGGACGGCGCCCCAGCCATGCAGGGCTTGGCAAGGCCTCGCCCAAATCCAGCCAGTCACGGGCACGTTGCTGAGTCTTTTCAAGTTGCACAGGCGTTGCAGGCGCAGAAAAATGCGCAAACTCGGCGCCCGTGGTCAGACGAGTGCCTTTTTTCATCGGTGCAAGCACATAACCATATTCGGCATCCAGCATTGGGCGGCTCAACTGACTACCGTGAGTATAATGTTGATGATAACCACGTTTAATAAATAACGGATTGTGATAGCCCAGTTCAGTTATAAATTTCGATGACCATGGACCAAGTGCCAGCACCACATTCGGTGCAGTCAAAGCCTGTCCATCAGTCTGGACTTGCCATCCATAATCTTGCTGTTGTAGTTGCTGAATCTGAGCTTGAACTATCGTACCGCCAAGCTGTTCAAATAATCGGGCATAACGCTGTACCAGTTCGCCAGGCTCAATCACACTCCACGGCTGCGTCCAGTGAATCCCACCAATTAAAGGGTGATTGGCTTTCAGATTCGGTTCAAGCTGATTGATTTGACTCGTATTTAAAATCTGACTCGGCACACCATAACGCTGCTGACGACGCTCAGCATCCTGAATAGCTTCTTGCAATGCTGCTTCACTACGGTAAAGCTGAATCCAGCCATTTTTTAAAATCAGATCTTCAGCCTGTGCCTGAGCAATCAACTGCTGATGCTCCGACAGTGCCACCCGTATCAGCACCGCATAATCCTGCGAGATGGCCTGATGAATTTTCGGACTGGAATTACGCCAGTATTGCAACAGCGGTGCAGCATAGTCTGGCAAGGCATTCAAATGATAATTCACCGCACTATCCTGTTTTAGCGCGACTTTAAATAAACTTGCCCATTCACGTGGAAAGGCATACGGCTCAACCGCTTCAGTTTGAATAATCCCAGCATTGCCATAGGAAGTTTCTGTGCCCGGCGCGGACTGGTCAATCACCGTGACAGCAAAACCTTGCTGTTGCAAATGGATAGCAGTGCAAATTCCGACCATGCCTGCACCTAGCACCAAAACTTCTTTTGACATTTCTTATCCTTTTATTTTGGCAATCACAGTAATTTCAATTTTTGCATCAATCAGCCGATCTGCTATCACTGTGATTCTGGCAAGATCTCACTGGGCAAAAACTCTCTGGGCTTGGTCAAATGTTGCAAAATTGGGCTTATCGGTCAAATATAAGTGACACTGATCAGATCATTTCAACTGATCAGCTATTGTGACAGCTTGCAATCAATCGTTGCCAAGTCGGCCAGTTAAATTCTAGGCCAATTATGATTTTGATCAAGGCATTCATTGAACGGTAAATGCTTGGCACATCACTAATGATCCAGTTTTTGATTCATTTCAAAATTTAGCAGAAATTTATGGTCAGTTTATAAAAGAAAATAAAGCAATTCGATACTTCAAAATACATTACATAAAATGATTAATTTCAATCTCTTAATTAATTATTGTGATGATTTTTATTTTTCTATAGACAACAAAAAAGGCTAAGTCTTATTCAGACTGAGCCTTTCTGTTTGGTAACAACATTTCATATCTTTGAAATGTTGGTGCGGAAGGGGGGACTTGAACCCCCACGCCCGAAAGCACTACCACCTCAAGGTAGCGTGTCTACCAATTCCACCACCACCGCATGTGCGTGCATTCTATTCGCTTCATTCAAAAAAGAAAAGTCTTTCTTGGCATTAATTTGCAGTTTTCTGCGTATTTGATGAAGTTTCAGTCGAATTTTTTACGGGTGTTGTTACAGGTGCTGCAGCTGTTCCCAAGCTATACGCTTCTGCTGTTTGCTTCTTGGCAAGTACAGCTAAAGTAATACTGGTCACAAAAAATAGCGCCGTTAAAATTGCAGTTAAACGGGTCAGAAAATTACCTGAACCTGAAGCACCGAACACCGTAGCAGCACCGCCGCCACCAAAAGAAGCTCCTGCTTCTGCGCCTTTACCTTGCTGTACCAAGATCAGGACAATCATCATTACAGCCAATAAAATATGCACAACCAGTATAAATGTATGCATGTTGAATCTCCTTAGGATTGGTTTGCAGCAAATGCTTGAGCAATTTGATAAAAAGACTCTGCATTTAATGAAGCGCCACCCACCAAAGCACCATTAATATCAGGGCATGCTGCAAGCTCTTGAGCATTTTCAGGTTTCACGCTACCACCATACAAAATGGCGACCTGCTGACCTGCTGGGCTTAACTGCGCCAGACCTGCGCGAATTTTTTCATGCATGGCTTGAGCATCTTGTGCGGAAGCGGTTTTACCTGTGCCAATTGCCCAAATCGGCTCATAAGCAATAATCATCTGGTTTTGCCAATGCTGCTCAGAAATCACCGTGGCAACATCACAGATTTGTTGTAATACCACTTGCTCAGCCACGCCTTGCTCACGCTGTTCAAGGGTTTCACCGACACAATAAATCACGGTAAGACCTTCTGCCAATGCTTGTGTGATTTTTGCTTTTAGCACATCGGGTGTGTCGCCTAACAACTCGCGGCGTTCTGAATGCCCGATCAGGACATAACCGATTTGACTATCGGCAAGTAAAGTCGCGCTGATCTCACCTGTAAACGCACCTGTTCCAGAAAAACGTGAAACGTCTTGGGCAACAGTATGCACAGTCCGTGGCGCGTTGTCTAATTGCACCTGTACTCGATTTAAGGCAATTGCAGTGGGTGCAACAGCTAAATGGCATTGTTGTTCTAAAATTGGAGATTGCTGTAAATGTTGCTTAAATTGTTCAATCCATTGTTGGGAACTCGCCCAAGCAGGGTTCATTTTCCAGTTACCAATCACCCAAGGCACAATTGTCGAACCCGACATACAAGAAAACCCTTTCACCAAAATGGGCTTATTTTACACAGTTTTTCTCAAATTGACGCTTTTTTTGCTTTTTTATACAATTTAATCTCACAAAGCTATTTTTTCTGTCAAAATAAACAACGCTGTATGCTCAGTAAGTTCTATATTTTTTATAATTAGGTTAAATACTCGTAATTCAGTGTTGTAACATACTGTTAGCTTGCATTCTCGCATGGCGCTTTGTGACAGCAACCGTATAATTTTTTTAATATCGAGTATTCGCAAACGATCAAATCATAAGGCAAATACATTTATGGCAGACATCTCTATTACGCCACGTTTATCAGGCTTTGCCCGTCGTTTAGTTGAAGATGGTCATATTTCTGAAGATAAAATGCTACAGGCTGTTGAGGGGGCAAAAAAAGCTCGGCAAAACCTTGTACCTTATTTGATTGATCATTTGCATCTTGGGTCGTTAACCATTGCAGAAGCGATTGCAATCGAATTTAATGAGCCACTGTTTGATCTTTCTAGTTATGATCCGATACAGCTACCTCGTGATTTGGTTGAAGATAAACACATCTTAAAGCACCGAATTGTGCCGCTCATGCGACGGGGCAATAACATCTATGTGGCGATCAGCAACCCGACTGATTTAGAAGCCATTGATGCTGTCCGCTTTAACAGCAAGCTCAACCCAGAGATGGTAATTGTTGAGCATGATAAATTAGAAAAATTCATTGAAAAGTATTTCACCGAAGAAGAGCAATTTAACTTCGATGACGAAGAGCTAGATATTTCACTGGATGGCTCTTCACCCACAGAACCTTCTGAGGATGAATCTAAAGAAGACGAAGCACCTATTGTTAAATACATCAATAAATTGCTCGTTGATGCGATTCGTATGGGTGCATCAGATTTGCACTTTGAACCTTACGAAAAATCTTATCGAGTCCGTTACCGTGTCGATGGTGTGTTACGTCAGATTGCCACTCCACCACTACAATTGGCAAACCGTCTTGCCTCTCGCTTAAAAGTCATGTCTCAAATGGACATTTCAGAAAAACGTATTCCTCAAGATGGTCGTATTAAACTCAAACTCTCAAAAACTAAAGCCATTGATTTTCGTGTCAACTCTTTGCCGACCTTATTTGGTGAAAAAATTGTATTGCGTATTCTTGATCCATCAAGTGCAATGCTGGGGATTGATGCGCTCGGTTATGAAGAAGAGCAAAAAGAGCTGTTTTTAGAAGCACTACACAGACCTCAGGGGATGGTGCTGATTACAGGTCCAACAGGGTCTGGTAAAACCGTATCACTTTATACAGGTTTGAATATTCTCAACACTGAAAATTCCAATATTTCTACTGCCGAAGACCCTGTCGAAATTAACCTAGAAGGGATTAATCAGGTCAACGTCAACCAGAAAGTTGGTTTAAGCTTTGCAGCAGCCTTACGTTCTTTCTTGCGTCAGGATCCTGATATTATTATGGTCGGGGAGATTCGTGACCTTGAAACTGCCGAAATTGCGATTAAGGCAGCACAAACAGGCCATATGGTGCTGTCAACCCTACACACCAATAGTGCACCAGAAACCCTGACTCGTTTACGTAACATGGGTGTGCCATCATTTAATATTGCAACATCTGTAAATCTAGTGATTGCACAACGTTTAGCACGTCGTTTATGTTCTAAATGTAAAATCCCCGCTGATATTCCACAAAACAGTTTGTATGAAATGGGATTTACTCAGGAAGACTTAGAGAACCCAGAATTTAAGCTTTATCAACCTGTGGGTTGTCCTGAATGTCGCGAAGGCTACAAAGGTCGTGTGGGGATTTATGAAGTGATGAAAATCACACCTGAAATTTCCAAATTGATTATGGAAGATGGCAATGCTTTACAAATTGCCGAAACAGCGAAAAAACTGGGATTTTCTGACCTTCGTCGCTCAGGTTTAAAGAAAGTAATGCAAGGGGTAACTTCTTTACAAGAAGTCAATCGTGTCACTAGTGAATAATGCATAGCGAGATTAAAAAAAGGATAATACTATGGCGGTAAAAAAAGCTCAGGCGATGCCAATATTTGCCTATGCGGGGGTTGACCGCAAAGGTATTAAAGTCAAAGGGGAACTTTCAGCGCGCAATATGGCTTTGGCTAAAATTACGCTACGAAAACAAGGTGTTGATGTTAAGTCAATTCATGAAAAACGCAAAAATCTGCTTGAAAATGTTTTTAAAAAGAAAGTCTCTACTCTCGATATCACCATTTTCACTCGTCAGCTTGCAACCATGATGAAAGCAGGTGTCCCACTGGTTCAAAGCTTTGAGATTGTTGCTGAAGGGCTGGATAATCCTGCCATGCGTGACGTGGTTTTAGGGATTAAAGGTGAAGTAGAAGGCGGTAACACATTTACAGGTGCGCTGCGAAAATATCCAGAGTATTTCGATCGGCTATTCTGCTCTCTCGTTGAATCAGGTGAACAATCTGGTGCGCTTGAAATTATGCTGGAACGTGTCGCAACCTATAAAGAAAAAAGTGAAGTTTTAAAGCAAAAAATTAAAAAAGCCATGAAGTATCCAATGACAGTGGTTGTAGTAGCAATTATCGTCACCATTATTTTGATGGTCAAAGTCGTTCCCGTTTTCCAAGACCTATTTAGCTCATTTGGTGCGCAATTACCTGCATTTACCCAAATGGTCGTGAACATGTCAAAATGGATGCAGAAATACTGGTTCATCTTGATTATTGGGATTGGCTTAGCTGTGTATGGCTTCCAGGAAACCAAAAAACGCAGTCAGAAATTCAGAGATAGCCTCGACAAACTCGCCTTAAAACTCCCTATTTTTGGCGATTTGGTCTATAAAGCGATTATTGCTCGTTATAGTCGCACGCTTGCAACCACTTTTGCAGCAGGTGTCCCTCTGATTGATGCTTTAGAATCTACGGCTGGTGCAACAAACAACATTGTGTATGAAACAGCCGTCATGAAAATTCGGGACGATGTCGCAACAGGGCAGCAGCTACAATTTGCAATGCGCACTGCCAATATTTTCCCTTCTATGGCCATTCAAATGGTGGCGATTGGTGAAGAATCAGGTTCTCTGGATGCCATGCTCGACAAGGTTGCCAGTTACTATGAAAATGAAGTTGACAATGCTGTGGATGGTTTAACCGCAATGATGGAACCCTTGATTATGGCAGTTCTTGGGGTTCTTGTGGGTGGTCTGGTGATTGCCATGTATCTTCCAATCTTCCAGATGGGTTCTGTGGTCTAATGTTGGAACTCATCAGTTATTTTGCACAGAACTCTATAGCGCTCTATCTCGCTATTGGTTTAATCAGCTTATGTGTGGGCAGTTTTTTAAATGTCGTTATTTTTCGCACGCCTCAAATGATGGAACAGGAGTGGAAGCAGGAGTGCCAACTTCTACTGCATCCTGAGCAACCGATCATTGAACATGCAAAACTGACTTTAAGCAGCCCACCTTCAACCTGCCCGAGTTGCCATACAGCCATTCGCTGGTATCAGAATATTCCTGTTGTGAGTTGGTTAGCATTGCGTGGACGCTGTGGCAGTTGCCAACATCCCATCAGCAAACGCTATCCACTCGTTGAACTGCTCACCTGCCTCTGTTCTTTGGTTGTCGTTGGCGTGTTCGGTGCAACATGGCAAATGTTGTGTGGTGTAGTACTGACTTGGGTACTGATTGCTCTTACCTTTATCGACTTTGATACGCAACTGTTACCTGACCGCTTTACGTTAACTTTGGCAGGTGCAGGTTTAGCCATTAACAGTTTTGGCATTTATACATCACCAACATTGTCAATCTGGGGAGCTGTGATTGGTTTTCTATGCTTATGGATTGTCTATATCCTGTTTAAGTTGATTACAGGTAAAGAAGGCATGGGCTACGGAGACTTTAAGCTTCTTGCAGCACTTGGTGCATGGATGGGTCCCATGATGCTACCGTTGATTATTTTATTATCGTCTATGGTGGGTGCTGTCATCGGGATCATTTTGCTGAAGATACGCAAAGAAAATCAACCTTTTGCCTTTGGCCCCTATATCGCAATTGCAGGCTGGATTGCTTTTTTGTGGGGTAATGACATTATGAAAATCTACTTGGGTCAATAAGATGTATGTGATTGGTCTCACAGGTGGTATCGGTAGTGGTAAAACAGTTGCCAGCGACTGGTTTACTAAACAAGGCATTCAAGTGGTCGATGCCGATGTGGTTGCACGTGAAGTGGTACAAGTTGGACAACCTGCCCTACTACAAATTCAACAGCAATTCGGTGACTGGGTCATTTTGGAAAATGGTGAACTGAATCGCCGTGCTTTACGTGAGTATATTTTTCAGCATCCCGATGCGAAAAAGACACTCGAAAATATTACACACCCCATAATTCGGCAAAGCATCATCCAGCAGCTACAAACTGCTGCAAGTCCTTATGTGATTTTAGTATCGCCCCTATTATTTGAAACAGGGCAAACCCATCTGACACAACGTAATCTACTGATTGACACACCAGAGCATTTACAATTACACCGAGCGACTCAGCGTGATCAAATTTCACATCAGCATATTCAAACCATTATGTCACATCAAATGCCACGTGAAGAAAAACAACAACGCGCCGATGATATTGTGGTTAATGATGGAGAGCTTGCACATTTATATGCACAACTCGAACCCTTGCATCAGCAATATTTAAACTATGCAAAAAAAACAGCCTCAATGTGAGGCTGTTTTTTTCTGTGCATTTAGTTGCTGTTGCAATGGGTCTTTACGGTTAAACCAGCGCCAAGGCTGTAACGCCCCCACCCCCATACCAACCAGTCCAAAAATCATTGCAGTATTTAGGGGTTCACCCAAAAGTGGCACGGCGACAAGCGCCGCCATAAATGGGGCGAGCGTCACTATACTGCCCGTTTTAAATGCGCCTAAACGCTCAATGGCTGCAACATAGCTCAGGGTTGCAACGATCACAACCAAAATGCCATGAAAGAAGCCTTGAATCGCTAAATGCATCAGGCTGGCTTCCTGAAAATGTTTTGGCAGAAACAGGATATAAATTGGCAAATAAATCAGTGCCGACCAAATTGCCACACCACTCATGGATTGCCAAGCGGATAATTTCCAGTGTTTCAGTAATACGGTAAAAATACCCCACCAAATGGCAGACAGGAAAAATAAGCCATCACCAATACTCAGGGCAACATGCGTCTGTTCATACATCATGAGACTCATGACTGAAATTGCACCCAGCATAATGATCAGGCTGATCCAGGTGTGTTTATCAAAAGGTTGCTTAAACAATAGATAAGCAGCAACTGCGGTACATAATGGAATACATCCATTGAGGAAAATCGCAGCGTGCGCTGCAGGCACATAATGAAACGCCGAATACGACGTCAGGCAGTATGCAACTCCACCAAGTAACCCTAAAATAAATGGCTCTTTTTTCCACAAAAATGCAGTTTCGCGTCGCCAGATTAAAATCGGCATTAAAACTGTAAAGCCGATGGTAAATCTTAGCGCACAAATATCCCATGCGCTGATATGCCAACCAGCATTCAGTCGGGAAAAGATGGTGAAACCACCCCAAATCAACATGGTAATGGCAACAAATAAATACCCTTGGGTACGTACAGTCATTAGCAGCTCAAACTTGACTTAAACGAGATTACGCTGGCGGCAAGCTTCATAGAGTGCCATACCAGCCGCCACACTGACATTTAAACTTTGTAGATTACCTGCCATTGGAATATAAACCGTTTGATCACACTGGCTTTGGGTAATCGGACGTAAACCCGTATCTTCTGCCCCCATGACAATCGTTACTGCACCAGTAAAATCAAATTTTTGAATTGGTAATGCTTTTTCATCCAGCATGGTGCCAACCACACGCATATGATGTTGGTCTTTGATATGCGCCAAAGTACGTGCCAAGTTCGTCACCTGAATAAACGCCACTTTTTCTGCCCCACCTGCAGCAACCTTACGTGCCGTTGGCGTTAAACTTGCAGAACGGTCACGCGGCACAATCACTGCCTGCACGCCCATTGCGGCAGCAGTACGAATACATGCGCCCAAATTATGTGGGTCAGTCACCTGATCAAGTGCCAACAACAGTGCATCTGGCTGCTGCTCAAGCAACTCATCAAGGTCTTTTTCATTTAAAGTTGGATGTGGACGTACAGCGGCCACCACACCTTGATGAAAAGGCAAACCTGCCAGTTTTTCCAAACTGTCACGGCTGGCTTTTTGCACACTAATTCCAAACGGCTCAGCCAACTGCAAAATACGCTGCAAACGCTGATCATCACGCCCTTTGAGGGTAAATAAAGTCAGTACCCGTTCTGGCTCAAGTTCCAACAGTGATTCCACTGAATGTACGCCATAATAGTATTCTGGTTTTGCCATGAACGGATGACCTCAAAAACGATACAAATAAAAAAATAAAATCCTGCAAAGCCAACTTTACAGGATTGATGATGAGCATAGTTTAACGGATTTTACCGTGATTTGCTTAACCTTCTAGGTGGCAAACATAGTCCAGTACATCGTCGGTTTCAATTTTGAATTTGCTGTTGCCTGGCACATAAAATGATTGTCCTGCGCGGAAAAGCTCGCTAGTTTCACTGTCTGCAATTTTTACGCGACATTCGCCTGAAATAATTTCCATACGTTCAGGAACATGCGTTTCAAATGTAAGTGGCTGTTCTGTTGGTAAAATAACACCAAGTGTTTTTTTAGTGCCATCTTCAAATTGAACCGTATGGCTAATACATAAACCACCAAAATAAACATTTGATTTTTTTACGACCGAAACATGATCATACTGAGCAGACATGCATATTCTCCAAATAATGTGCATTTATTGTAAATACGTGGATCTAGTTTAAATAGGGCTGCGGTTTGAATCAATCATCATCTGATTTTAATGTCAATTCACATGGATTTAGATGAAAAATTTTACTCAACCTATTGAAAAAAAATAAATCATAATGACCAAGCCTTACTGTTTTGATTATTATCTCAGGATTGATCCCCTTAGCTCGACCTGAGAAATGCAACTTTACAAGGCTTTCAAAATGAATAGCATCGCTGCACAAAGACAACCCTCTTGCACACTTTGTCAGATACCATCATCCTTTTAATGCATTGAGAAACAATACTTTAACAATGCAGCCCTGACCTCAAACATAGAATAGCGGTTTTTGCACACCCTGTTCTTTCTATACAGTTCCTATTGAACTCAGATTAAATTAGCAAATCCTATACCAAACTGGCTGTTTTACTGTACGAATTGCAGATTGATATAAAAATCTTGTTTACAGTGCCAAGATGTTTTGTATGATCGTTGTCAAAGATGAAGCCGTTATGACTTAAAAACTCATTTATTTCAAACATCATTTCTCGCAGTCTGGATGCGTCCATATATGTTGACTCACTTAACTCTGATTAACTTTGCTTTGGCTGATCATTTAGCCTTGGATATTGAAGCAGGCTTTCATGTCCTCACGGGAGAAACGGGTGCGGGTAAATCCCTGCTACTCGATGCACTTTCTGTCTGTCTTGGGGAACGTACAGACAGCCATATGGTACGTTATGGTACAGATAAAGCCGATGTCACTGCCATTTTTAGCTACGCAGAACATTCTGCCGAAGCACAGTGGCTGGCGACACATGAACTGGCTGATGAATCTGGCGAGATTCATCTACGTCGGGTGATTTTTGCCACAGGACGCAGTAAGGCATGGATTAATGGACGTCCAAGCAGTCTGGCAGAACTTAAAGATCTCGGGCGTTTGCTGGTTCAGCTTTACAGTCAGCACAGTCAGCAACAACTGCTTGAGCCGCCTTACCCAAAACAGTGGCTCGACCGTTATAGCAACTTTGCTGAACCTGCCCAAATCGTACGCGATGCCTACAGCGCATGGCAAAAAGCCATTCGTCAGCATGAGCATGCCTTACACGCTCAAGCCACGCGCCTGCAACGGATTGCCACCCTTGAGCTGCAACTTGAAGAGCTCGAAGATACCTTGCAGTACAACTATGCCGAAATTGAGCAGGAATTTGATCGGCTCAGCCATCATGAACACATCATGCAGGACTGTGCTTATGGTTTAAATGTACTTGATGAAGCTGAGCAAAACCTGACTCAGGAACTGGCAAGTGTAGTACGCCGCTTTGAAAACCACGTCGGACGCAGTGAGCAACTCTCTAACATTTATACGGCGCTAGTCAACGCACAAAGTGAACTCGAAGATGCAACAGCAAACCTTCGCCAGTTTATTGACCGTCAAAGTTTTGCCCCTGAACGCATGGAACAGCTCAATCAGCAGCTTGAAATCTTTCACCGCTTGGCGCGCAAATACCGCACCCAACCCGATGAGCTACATACTGAATATGCCACATGGCAGCAGGAACTGGAGCAGCTACAACAACTGGATGATCCTGAAACCCTTGCCGAACAGGTGAAGCAAACCGAACAGGAATTTCTGGCTTTGGCAGAGCAACTCGATCAGCAGCGTCGTGATGCAGCAGGACCACTTGCCAAATTACTCACCGAACAAGTCAAACCATTGGCATTACCCGAAGCCTATTTTGAATTTAAGTTTGAACCTCTGGAACAACCCAATGCTGAGGGGCTAAGTTTCATTCAACTACTATTTACTGCCAACAAAGGCATTCCAGCACAGCCGCTGGCTCGTGTTGCCTCAGGTGGTGAATTGTCACGGATTGCCTTGGTCATGCAAGTCATGAACGCTGAAAAAACCGATGCCGAAGTCTTGGTGTTCGATGAAATTGATGTCGGGATTAGCGGTGGTACAGCCGAAATTGTTGGGCGTTTACTTTCAGATCTGGCTCAACATGTGCAAATTCTATGTATTACGCATCAAGCGCAGGTTGCTGCACAGTCCGATCATCATTTACTGGTTCAAAAACAACAAAGCGACCCTGCCAGCAGCACCATTTTTGCCCTGAACGAAGAGCAGCGTATTCAGGAGCTGGCACGTATGACAGGTGGGGTTGAAATCAATGACACCACCTTGCAACATGCCAAGCAGTTACGCCAATTGAAATTTCAGCACACGAAGATCGAAAAATCCTGAGTAAAAACTATTGGCGAAAGCGATTTACTCTTGTATGTTGATAAAAGGTCTCAATATAACATTGAACAACTAGATTTTAGGAGAACGGCTTAGGTGAGCAAACAATATTTGACGCATCGTTGTCTCATTGCTCCCCCTGATATGGCAGATGATTTTTTTGCCAACACCGTGATTTATTTGGCACGCCACGATGCCGATGGTGCACAGGGAATTATTATTAATCGCCCTGCAGGGATTCAGGTTAAAGAATTACTCAATGACCTGGAAATTGACGCAGACAATGTACAACCGCACGAGGTGCTACAAGGCGGACCACTACGCCCTGAGGCAGGTTTTGTCTTACATACTGGACAACCCGTCTGGCATTCCTCAATTGCGGTTGGTGAAAATCTGTGTATTACCACCAGCAAAGATATTTTAGATGCGATTGCTCACAATGAAGGCGTTGGACGTTATCAGATTGCGTTGGGCTATGCCAGTTGGACCAAAAACCAGCTTGAAGAAGAAATCGCCCGCGGTGACTGGCTGATGTGTGATGCCGATATGGATCTGATTTTTAACTTGCCGTACACTGACCGTTGGGACGCTGCCTATAAAAAAATCGGCATTGATCGTAACTGGCTTGCCTCCGAGATTGGTCATGCCTGAAACCATGCAAACCCTTATGGCATTTGACTTCGGCACACAAAAAATGGGCATTGCCGTGGGTCAGTCGGCGATTCAGAATGTGAATCCCCTCCCTCTTTTTCCCATGAAAGATGGTATTCCCAATTGGAATGAGTTGCTCAAACTGGTCAAGCAATGGCAGCCAGATGTATTTCTGGTGGGGCTTCCTTTAAATATGGATGATTCAGAATCTGATTTATCCATGCGCGCACGCAAATTTGCCCGCCGCTTACGCCATCAAACCAACATTACGACATGGATGCTGGATGAACGTTTGACCACACGTGAAGCCCGTGAAGAGCTCAGTGCCTTTCAGCGTCAAGGGCGCGCCAAACGCGTGGCTGCCGATAGCCTTGCAGCAGGCTTATTACTGGAAAGCTGGTATCGTGAACCCGAAGGAATCACACCCTAAAACTCGAAATTCAAGACATAAAAAACCTGCAATCTAATGCAGGTTTTTTATTGGGAAAATAAGACAAAGTCAAAGTTTAGGTGATGTGCCCAAAGACCAGCTTATTTTTTGGCAGGCTTATTCTCTAAAATGTGAATCGTTGCAGTACGCCCCGCCACAAATGCCAATGTATTTTTGGGCTCTTCATCCAAAATAAATTTGACAGGTACACGCTGTGCCAAACGTACCCAAGTAAAGGTCGGATTTACATTTGCCAGCAAATTTGAACTGGTTGAACGCTCACGGTCATCAATCCCCGAAGCGACCCCTTGCACATGTGCTTTAATTTTTTGTGAATCACCCATCAACTGGATGGTGGCATGATCACCCAAATGAATACGATTGAGTTTGGTTTCTTCAAAATAGCCCACCACATACAATTGTTTACGGTCAATCAATGCGGCAACATTATCACCCACTTTGATATAACTGCCTGCACGTAAACTAAAGTTCGACAAGGTTCCATCTGCTGGTGCAACCACTTGTGAACGGTGCAAATTCAAGGCTGCCAGATTTAAGGTACTTTGAGCAACATCAACCGCTGCTTTTTGCTGCTGAATATTGGCTTTGGCTTCTTCAATTGCCGCTTTGAGCTGACCTTCTTCGGCATGTGACTGATCACGTGTGGCAAACATTTGATCCTGTTCCTGTTTGGACACCGCACCATCCATTAAACTCGAATAGCGTTCTGCATTTTTTTCTGCCAGATGAGTATTGGCTTGTGATTTCACCAAATTTGCATTGGCTTGCAGCAAATTCGCCTGCATTTGTGCCAGACCTGCTTTCGCTTTGGCAAGATCGGCACGGGCTTGTTCAACATCCAGTTGCTGACGGGCAACATCGATTTTGAACAAGACCTGACCTTTCTTCACCGTCTGGTTATCTTGTACCAACACATCGGTCACTAACCCAGAAACATCAGAAGACACCTGAATCACATCACCACGCACACGACCATCACGTGTCCATGGCTCGGCATTGTAGTAATCCCACAAATGCACCGCGGCATAAATTGCGATGAGCAATGTCACCAGTGTCACGATAGGTCGAACGACTTTACGTGCATCAAACGAATTCATAACTTTATCCTAAATGTTCATCACCTAAAATTAATACGAAAACTGAGCAAACACCCAGTGTGTCAGCAATAGACAAACCATATACAAACTCAGGTTAAATATGCCTGGAAAGGCAACCCAGTCACGTTGAATCAGGCGATCTGTCCATTTACTCACTAGCATAAAAACAATATATGCCATCAGTGCCTGAATGAGCAGACTCGGCACAAAAACACCATATAGATTGAATTCACCCATGCTTATGCCCCTGCCTGCGTGGTTGAAATATGAAAAATACTGCTGCGGATATTGTTAAGACTAATGCGTAACCGTTGCTCAATATCGGCTGGAGTTTCTTGCTGAAGTTGTTGTTCTAAGCGGGTAATTTGCTGTGTGACTTGTGCAAGAATATTCTCTGCCAAATGCAACTGCTTTTCCTGATTGCGAAAAGCGTCGTCTAATATGCTTTGCAATTCACCAATCGCTGTTTTCAATTCTGTCGGTGTTTCTGCCCGATTCGCCAGCTCATCCAAGCGGCTCAAATCCACAATGGCACTGGTTTCAATCAACGCCAGATTCATGGCTTGCTTTAACTCGGCAGACTGCACCAACTTGGTATTCAGTACGCCGATTCGATCCAGCATACTGCGTAAATGAATTCGGAATTCAACCCCATAAGGCAAGTACAGTGCTTCGCGCATGGCTTTATAGTGGAGGGATAAAATTCGGCTGGCACTTTGTTCGGGTGAAATGGCGCGAATAAAATACACAGCCAGTACCGCAATAATAGGACCTGCTACACTCCCCAGACAACCTTCAAAGGACTTTACAGGATCAATAATATAACGGTTTTGCAAATTCAGACTCATGATGAACGTCACCATGGTCGGCAATGCCAAACCTGCCAAAGGTGGATGTGGATATAGCATGACAAAGAAAATCAGGACTGGCGCAAGAACTAACCCTAACTGCCAGAATTCCTTGACCTCAGGCATAATCCCCAAGATATAAATCACCGTTAAAATTCCTGCATAAATACTGCCACGAATAAACAGTTTAAGTGCGGGAACAGGGTTATCCATTGCAGTTAAAATACACGCTGAAACTGCCGCCAGCTGTGCCATCATGTAACCTGCACTCCAGCCGCTATACACCCACAGCGAAAACGACACAAGAATTGCCACCATCGCTGCAAGTGCCCCACGCAGTGCCATACCATGATCGCGATGCAAACTTGGATAACTGGTGGTCAAAGTCGCGATTGATTCAGGAATATGCTTGTCACCACGTTGAATTAATTGCCAAATGAGTTTCACTGTAAAAACATTTTGAATCAGATGGCGAATATCCATTTTCAGACCATCCAGTATGATCTGTTGTTCGGGGCGTGCCAGCTGATGCAGATGCTGAAAATCCTGTTCAAATTCGGCAGGTAATGCAGTTAAATCAGATTCTTGAACATCTATTTTACTTTGAATGAATGCTCGGATGTGTTGATGTAAGGTCAGCACCCCTTGCTGATAATGGGCATCAATGGCATTGAGCTGACGAATGCGTTCTGCTGTTGCTGTCAGATTCGAAACAATCATGGTGACCTGATGCAGTAACTCCTGAATCGGCTTGGTCATTCCTTGCAGTTCGCCTTTTTCATAGGCCAAGTGTGCTGCCAAAGCATGTATATCTGCAATATCACTGGTGATTGCACCGAGCAACTGGGTATAGTTATTGTCAGCAATATGCTCAGTTAAAATTTTCTGAAAAATCTGGCGAGTATCATTTAAGGTTTTATCAACCCGCTGCTGAATGGCCGGTCCCAGATGCACAGGGAAAATCGTGGCAAAGACGACCGCCGTACAAACGACCGCCAGCGAAATTTCAAGTACGCGTCCCAGTGCCATGTCAAAGACACTCACGGTTTCAATGCTATTAATCGAGTTACATACAATCATGGCGGTGGTATAACCTGCCAGCATGAAAACATAACTACGAGGTGTGCGGTCTAGTAAAGAGATATATAAACAGAAGCCTACCCAAGCAGCCAAAACGGACATAAACAAAAATGGCGTATTGATTAAATGGGGGGTAATCAGCGTTGCGACCACTGCCCCTGCAGCAGTACCCAATAAACGGTAAATCGCTTTGGAGGACACCATTCCCGAGTAAGGATTGACAATAATCATCACGGTGCCGATGGCCCACATGGGATAGGTTAAATCTAAACAAAAGGCGAGATACAGTGCCAACATGCCTGCAATAAAGGTTTTTACCGCAAAGATAAAATCCATTTTTGAAGGACGAAACGCCAACAACTGTTTATAGAGCAACATGCATATCTCTCGAATACTCGGTTAGATTTTGATGATGTATCACTCTTTGCTCAAATAAAAGACAATAAAGCTCTAACATTTGCTCAACAAACAGCAAATGCATGATTTGTCACAATGCCATAGCATACTTAACCCATAGGCTTTTCTACAGGCGCTGTATCTGGTCGGAGGTTTTCTTGCCTGTTTGAGGTGCAAGAAAGCAAAGAGTTGAATTCGTTTCATGCAAAGAAGATGCAATTTAACGTCTTCATTCGATATTTGGTTTGCCGATTTTTTCAAAAAAAAACATATTCGTCAACACTAATATCTTAATTTGATAATTTATGTTATTTTATACAAACATCTTATGTTTTTTTTATGCGAAAAGATGTACCGTTTTATAAAATATAACGACTTTGCCACCTTTATTCTTGGGAAATCTATTCTCTATGGCTGTTACGAGCTTTGGTAAAATTTTAACCGTTTTAGATTTATTCTCGATTTCTCGACATGTCATCAATGTCGATATTATTAGTCAGGAACTCGGTTTGTCCCGACCGACAAGCTATCGTTACTTAAAAGAGCTGGTGTCAGCAGATTTATTGCAACGTATTAGCGGTACTTCAGGTGACTATACCCTTGGACCGAAAATTGCGGTACTGGACTATATTTCACGTACAACTGACCCATTGGTGCAAGTCAGTATTCCGTATATGAAAGATATTGTTGAGCATACCGAACTCAGTTGCCTACTCACTTTCCTAAACCATGATTACTGTATCGACATTCATGATGAGTCTTTTCAAGGCAACTTACTGGTGTCGTATGGTCGAGGTAGCCCACGCCCTGTCTATATGGGTGCTTCACCCAAAATTATTGTGGCGCACATGAACAAACAAGGCTTGCACAACTTCTATGAGCATTATGCAGCACAACTTGCCACAGTCGGTTTTGCTCAGGACGAAAGCCAGTTCATTCAGCACATGCGGAAAATTAAAAAGCAGGGTTATTATTTTTCTCAAGGTGAAGTCAATCCGCTATATTCAAGCTTGTCCGTACCGATTAAATATTCCAGCAAAATTGCACCTGTTGCCCTAACGGTTGTTGGTTCTAAAAACCGCTTTGAATACGTCAATCTGGAAAAAATTATTCAGACGTTGAAAGAACATGCTACGGAAATTGAGAAAAAATACTTAAGTCTTGCCGAACAGGTCGAACAGCAGTCTCATCGCGACTAACCCACTTTTTAAAAATCACAAGGCGGATGTAAACATCCGCCTTGCTTGCATCAGATAAGATCTCGTGGTTACTCTAGAAAATCAACTTGACCCGTTTTCACATCGTAAATTGCGCCGACAATTCCAACTTCACCCTTCTCGACCATTTCACGTAGCACATTGCTATGTTTCAGAATATACGCCATGTTGTTTTTGACATTCATCATGGTCACTGCATCAATAAAACTGCGTCCTAGCTGATCATCGGTCATCTGATTTTTAACTGTATCAATTGCCGACATAATCGGTTTCAGTACATATTGAATGTTCGGTGTATTTTGAGCTTGGCTGACATCGAGTTGCTGCTGATGCATCTGACATGCTGCCGTTACTGCACCACAATCCGTATGCCCAAGAACCACAATCAGCCGAGAACCTTTACTTTTACAAGCAAACTCCAGTGAACCAAGTACTTTCTCACCTGCAATATTGCCCGCAATGCGCAAACTAAACAGATCGCCTACGCCAACATCAAACAGCATTTCCGTCGGAGCACGCGAATCCATACAACCTAATACTGCAGCAATCGGATGCTGTCCATATTTGGCAGTAATCTGGATTTGTCGGGCAATATTGTGTTGCAAACGCTGTTGCGAAACAAAGCGCTGATTGCCATCTTTGAGTTTTTGCAAAACCAGTTCAGGCGTGAGTTGCTGCTGCATTTCACGAGTGCTGACATCGACATCAATCACATCATCTTCATGCAATTCGGGATAATGTGCCTGAAAGCCAATCAGCTTCAGATCAATCTGCTGTTGCTTGGCTCTATCCTGCTGAAACTCCTGAATCACCTGATACAAATCAGGATCGATATATACAGTGTTACTGGCATCAATCACCACCGTTTCATGGCGCTTAATTTTGTTGAGTACAGACAACAGCGCAGCGCGGTTTAAAAAGCTGACATTTTGCGCCAGTTCAATCCGCGTCAAATTGCCATGCAAATGCTTTTCATGAATCACTTTGACACCACTATGCATATTGCTATGCAAAATAAATAGCGCACTCAACACTAAGCCGATCATGATCCCGATCAGCAAATCGGTCAGCAGAATTGCAACAATGGTCACAATAAACGGAAGAAACTGCTTCCAGCCCTTTTGGTACAACTGAATAAACAGCTTCGGCTGTGCCAGTTTATAACCTGTGAGTAATAGAATCGCTGCCAGTGCTGACAGCGGTACAACATTCAGCAAGGGCGTTAAAAACAGAATCGCAATAATCAGCAAAATGCCGTGAAAAATGGTCGACACTTTGGTTTTGGAACCACTGGTGGCATTGACCGAACTGCGTACAATCACCGAAGTCACAGGCATTCCTCCCACAAAACCCGACAAGGTATTCCCAATCCCCTGCGCCAGCAATTCACGGTTTGGCGGCGAACTGCGCTTTTGCGGATCCATTTTGTCGGCAGCTTCCAGATTCAGTAAAGTTTCCAACGATGCAACCACGGCAAGCGTCACCGCGCCCACATAAATTTGCGGGTTATTCCAGTAAGAAAAATCTGGAAAATAAAAAATTTTCTCTTCCGAAGAAAACAAACTCGGTAAATCAATCAAATGCTGATTACCTACCGCAAAGCTTGAACCAGACTGAATCAACAACCAGTTCAGAACGCCTGCAAACACCACCGCCACCAATGCCGATGGCAACTGCAACTTCTTTAAAGGCGTTTGATCCCATAGCAAAATCAATGCGACGGACAGTACACCAATCATGGCTGCGCCCACATCAATATATTGCAAAACCTGAGGGAAGTTTTGCAGCCCCAACTGTTTGATCGTTGCCATATGCAAACCAAACAGGTTCGGTAACTGATTGATCATGAGAATTAAACCAATCGCCACCAACAAACCCAAGATCACATTGGTCGGGACAAAATTGGCAAAGCTGCCCAGCTTTAAACAGCCAAAGAGCATTTGTAGCAGACCTGCCAAAATCACACACAGCAAAAATGCCGAATACTGACCATCCAGCGCGATGAGCTGTGTCAAAATAATCGCGGTTAAACCCGCAGCAGGACCTGAAACACTAATATGTGAACCGCTCAATGCACCGACGACAATTCCGCCGATCACACCTGCAATCACACCTGACAACAACGGCGCTCCCGATGCATGAGCAATCCCTAAACACAACGGCAACGCCACCAGAAACACCACCAAACCTGACATTAAATCGCTCGGATAAAACTTCCGATCTAAAAACATTGTTTTCATAAATAACCGTCTAAAATGAAAGAATAAGACAGCTCGTTATTTGTTATTCCTATCTCTTCCCTGTTTGACAACACATCATCCCTAATCCTTGAAGGAAAACTTCACGTGCCGCACAGCATCTTGACAGAGCTCTTTTTAAAAAAAGGTAGTTTTTCTCAACACAGTTGTCAGCATCTGTAATGTTATACAGTGTTATTGCTAACAGCTCTTGCATAAATCCAAGTTTTTCAATAAGGATTATTTTTATAAAATTTTACGTTATAAATCATTTAGCTATTTTTTCCATACATACTATTTCAGCAAATACTTATACCAAAAAACAGGCACAAAAAAGCCCTGAACATACAGGGCTTTGGCGCTCAGGGCTGTTTTAAATACGGCCATGCCGCCTTGAGATAAATAAACATCGACCAGAGTGTCAAAATCACGGCAGTATACAACAGGATATAAGCAAAGGTATCGAGAGGCTGCCAGTTGAGCAAGAACACACTAATCGCAATCATTTGAAAAGCTGTTTTGTATTTTCCAACCGTGGACACTGCCACACTGGTGCGCGCACCAAGTTCAGCCATCCACTCACGCAGTGCAGAAACTGTAATTTCACGCGAAATAATCACAATCCCCGCAAATGCCATAATAATGGTCGGTTTCCACTGCACCAATACCACCAAAGCGGCTGCTACCATCAGCTTGTCTGCAACAGGGTCAAGAAAGCGTCCAAATGCCGAGGTCTGATTTAAAGCACGTGCCAGATAACCATCAAACCAGTCAGTGATTGCTGCCAAGACAAAAATGGAAGTCAGCAGAACGTGGCGTGAGAAACTCCCAGTATGTCCTTCGACACCAATTGCAGGTGGCCAGTACGCCACAAGTAAAAATACGGGAATGAGCACAATTCGTGCAATGGTGAGAATATTTGGAATATTCAGGATTCGCCCTGTTGTCATAGCCACCGCCAATATAGCCCTTGCAAAGTCCGCATAGAGTGATTTTTAAACGTATTTTTGACTGATCAATACAGTCACACTTTATACGAAATGCACAGATGTGTCGACTATAAAGCCAATACAGCAAGGCAAAAGATTCATCGACCAGACCTTTCAGGAATAACCGTGAATTGATACACATCACTCATGCAATACCTGATAAATCGTGCGTGCCATGACCTCTCCAAGCCCAGGCACCAAAGTCAGTTCTTTTTCCGAAGCTTTCAGCACTCCTTGTATCCCACCAAAATGTGTTAGTAAATCGCGGCGGCGCTTAGGCCCAAGCCCTGGAATCACTTCTAATACAGAACCTGCACGGCGTTTATCACGTTTGGCACGGTGCTTGGTAATCGCAAAACGGTGTGCTTCATCACGTACCTGTTGAATCAGATGCAACGCTTTATGATCTTCTGCCAACTGGATTTTTCGCCCATCGGTAAAGTGCAACGTTTCCAGTCCTGGTTTACGTCCTTCACCTTTAGACACACCAAGCATGAACGCTTCAAGCCCCAAATCTTGCATCACCTGCATCGCCATGTGCAATTGGCCTTTACCGCCATCAATCAACAATAAATCAGGCAAAGGTGCTTTTTTATAACGGCGGGTCAAAGCTTGACGCATGGCAGCGTAGTCATCCCCTGCCTGAATATCTTCAATTGCAAACTGGCGATAATCGCGTTTACGTGCCCCACCCTGATCGAACACCACACAGGATGCAATGGTGGCTTCGCCCATGGTATGACTAATATCAAAACATTCAATACGGTCGATCGGACGTTCAATAATTTGCTCTAACTGATAAAAACGCTCGTGCAATTCCTGATGCTGATTGAGTTGCCCCTGAATCGCATGTTGCACATTCATTTGTGCCAGCTCAAGCCATTCGGCACGGGTTTCCCGCACATTCGGCTTAATCTGGATTTTCTTCTGGAACTGCTGACTGAGTGCCTGTTCCAGCTCGCCACGATCAGGCAGATCGGTATTCACAATCAGTTCCTGTGGAATTTCATCGGCCACCTGAAAGTAAAAATTGGCCATAAAATCACTGAGCATTTGCCCGAGGTCATCACTGAGCATATCAGGGAAATAGCTTTTTCCTCCGAGCATCCGTCCATTGCGTACATACATGATCTGTACACAGGTCACGCCTGCCTGTTGTGCAATCGCCAGAATATCGGCTTCACCCTTGATTTTATACACGGCTTGCTGTGCTGAGACTTCACGCAGCAATGCCAGTCTGTCACGATAAAACACGGCTTTTTCAAATTCTAACTGTGCTGCCGCTGCTTCCATATTTTGAATCAGTTCCTGATTTAACTCTTTCGTGTCACCCTGCAAAAAGCGAATCGAATTTTGCACATCCTGCGCATAGTCTTCAGGAGAAATCAGCCCGACACACGGCGCGGTACAACGTTTAATTTGATACTGCAAACAAGGCCGTTTGCGCTGAGAAAAATAACTGTTTTCACACTGCCGCACATTAAACAGTTTTTGCAAAATCAATAAGGTATCACGCGCTGCATACGCACTCGGATAAGGCCCAAAGAACTTACCAATCTGATGTTTGCCCTTGCCACGTCCACTGGCAATCCGTGGATAAGGCTGATCGGCTGAAATGAAAATATACACATAGGATTTATCGTCCCGCAGCATGATGTTATACGGCGGGCGATGTAGCTTGATCAGGTTTTGTTCAAGCAATAACGCCTCGGTTTCAGAACGCACCACCAGCGTTTCAATATCATAAATGCGTGCAACCAACGCCTGAGTTTTCGGATGTTCAATGGTTTTGACAAAGTAACTCGACACCCGATTTTTCAGATTTTTAGCTTTACCCACGTACAGCAGCTCACCCTCCTTGCCCAGCATTTTATATACCCCTGGCAATTGGGTCATTTTGGCAAGCAGTTGCTCAATATGTTCGCGGGCGTTTGGGTTCACGGCTGGCTCAGCAATCAAAACAGGTATGACAGTATGTAGCGCCTGAACCCGCAGATTTCAAGAATAAAATGATTTAACGTGCCGCTGCATTACAACTCGCAAGCTCTCGTGAACCACTGCGCCACTCCGCACCTGCCGAATTGCTATAGGCACTGATACGCCCGACTTTCGCTGCCAAATTACGGCAAGACTCAACGGACAAATCATTGCCCCAAGGGCCTGACATGCTGCACTCGTGTCCATTGCAGTCCCAAATCACCCATGCACCGCCTGAAATTTGAGTTTGAACTTTACCCCGATAATGACTTGCAGCATACCATACGGTTTCCCCACGGTTGCTTGGGCGACTGGCTGCCTGATTACACTGATTCAAAGCAGGTGAACCCGCTGACCACATCCGTCCCGCAGAGTTGCCGTAATAACGCAGCTCACCGACTTGTGCCGCCAGATTCTGACAAGACTCCAAAGACAAATCATTGCCCCAAGGGCCAGACATTTGACATTCACGACCATTACAGTTCCATGTTACTCCTGCACCTCCTGAGATACGGATATTCACATTACCGCGATGCTCCGAACCCGCAAACCATGTCGTGGCATGCCCCAGTACACTCAACCCCAATGCGCCCAATAAAAGCGCTAGTTGTTTGGTTTTCATTTGTATTTTTCCTACCATTGTTTTTGATGAATTTCTCTCCAATTTTATGGATTATTTATTTTTAAACAATAAAAAGAATATTTTTTATCCATAAAAAAACGCCCATTACTGGGCGTTTTAGATCACATATTTTTATTTAAATACATAAGGGCGAATAAAAATCAGGAAGAAAATACCGAGCATCAGTACCCATTTTAAAACGTAGTACAACTGACGATTGGTTTTTTTCAACGCTTTGGCTTTTAAACGAATCTGATACACATAAGCAAAGGCTTTATTTAAGCCGCCTGTTTGATCATTTGTATCATTCGGAGAGCTTGCCGCAGTCATGACATTTTTACCAAACCAGTGGTTAAATTTCTCCATCAAACGGCTTTTGAGAGGGCGTTCAACATCGGCAAAAAAGATGATGCGGTTCTGTTCCGTGGCATTTTCAGCATAATGAATATAAGTTTCGTCAAATACGACACTTTGCCCGTCACGCCAAGAATAGCGTTGCCCATCGACATCAATAAAACAATGATCATCATTCGGGGTCATTAAACCTAAATGGTAACGCAATGAACCCGCATACGGGTCACGGTGACGAACCAGACGGCTGTTTGGGGCAAGTTCAGTAAACATTGCGGCTTTAATGCTCGGCAATGTTTTCAGCAAGGCTGTGGTTTTTGGGCAAAGCTCGGCTGCTGAAGGATGTGCAGAGTCATACCATTTTAGATAAAAACGCTTCCAGCCTGTTTTAAAAAACGAGTTAAAGCCTAAATCATTATAGGTATCTGCTGCCTTAATGCCGCCACGCGAATACAGTGCTTTGGCTTCATCACGAATCATTTCCCAGTTTTCATCGAGGACTTTCAGATCTTTAAAGTATTGCGTTTCGATATACGGCTGATTGGGTACTTTCGAAAAGGCATACATTAAAAAATTAATCGGTGCGAGCAAGGTTGAATGGTCAAAGAACTGACGATAAAACGAATGACGCACTTTGCCGCGATATTGGATATACAGTGCTGATATCACAAAAATCGCTAAAATAATCCATTTAATCATAGTATTACTCAGAATTAATCAATGATTCGATCAGCCTTAAAAAAAGCAACTGATTATCATGTTGTGAAATTTTACCAAAAAAATAAAAACTTACTAGAGAAAAGGCTATTCTTAGAGGAATGTTTAAAAATAATTCTAACTTTGATTTTTATAAATTCAGGCAAAATCATTTTCGTTGATTATTGGGTAGATTGATCAATCACGCAATGATTATGCTGCTTTCATCACGATTTAGCTCATGTTTATTGTTGGATAATACCTCTTTACATGACTTCAGTGTGCAGTCTTAAACATCCATCTAAATGAGTTGATCAGTATTTTCTGGCGAGCCGTGTATTCGAGTTAAAGCTCTGTGGAATTTTGTATGCATCCTCCTTGTAGACCATCTATAGAATTGACTCAAATGACAAAAAATACATTTTTATAATTTTTTTAAAATTCCCAGATGATATTTTTTCAAGCCAATGATTTACATCATGATAAATTCTAGAAACCTGTATTTTGCGTATGCATATTCAACAAAAAAACTGCCCAGTTCGCTTTCGATGTAAAAAATCAGTGACCATTGCGTCACGGCTTGATACAACTCCAAGCATATTTTTTGTTTAGAGTTATCGTAAGATGAAAAGCACTCCAGATGCGTGCTTTGCACCATAACCCAATAACATCAACGTACAAGTCCTCCAAAATAAAGGAGATCAGGGCATGATCCACGCTGGCAATGCCATTACCGTCCAAATGTTACAGGACGGAATTGCAGAATTCCGCTTTGACTTACTCGGTGAGTCGGTTAATAAATTCAATAAAGCCACCATTGATGACTTCCAAGCCGCAATCGCTGCGGTACAGGCGCATCCTGAAATTCAAGGATTGGTAGTCACTTCTGCCAAATCGACATTTATTGTCGGTGCAGACATTACTGAATTTGGGGAAAATTTTGCTCAAGGTGAGCAAGTAATTCAGGACTGGCTGGTAAGCATTCATCAAGTGTTTAACAGCTTTGAAGATTTGAATATCCCGAAAGTGGCTGCCATCAATGGCATGGCTTTGGGTGGCGGTTTTGAAATGTGTCTGGTCTGTGACTACCGCGTGATGGCACAATCGGCACAAGTCGGCTTACCTGAAATTAAACTTGGTATCTTCCCTGGCTTTGGTGGCACAGTCCGTTTAAGCCGCATCATCGGGATTGACAATGCGGTTGAATGGATCGCTATGGCTGTCCCTAAAAAACCGGATGCAGCACTCAAAGATGGTGCCGTTGATGCTGTGGTTGCCGATGACAAAGTCGTTGCCGCTGCCCTTGATTTGGTGAAACAAGCGATTGCTGGACGTCTGGACTGGAAAACCAAACGTCAGGAAAAACTTGATCCTGTTAAGCTTAATCAAATCGAACAAATGATGGCATTTACCACCGCCAAAGCTGCGGTGCTGTCTAAAGCCAACCCTGCCCAGTACCCAGCACCCAAACTGATGCTGGACTCATTGCAAGCAGGTGCAACACTCACTCGTGATGAAGCCGTCAAAATCGAAGCACAAGGCTTTGCTAAAGCTGCGGTGACGCCACAGGCAGAAGCCTTGATTGGTTTATTCATCAACGATCAGGTTGTGAAAAAAGCCTCGAAAAAACACGAAAAAGGCGCACATCCGATCAACCAAGCTGCAGTTTTAGGTGCAGGGATCATGGGTGGTGGTATTGCCTATCAGGCTGCAAGTAAAGGCACACCAATCATTATGAAAGACATTGGCAATCCACAGCTGGCATTGGGGATGTCTGAAGCCAATAAACTACTCACCAAACAAGTCGAACGTGGCAAACTGACAGCGGCAAAAATGGGTGAAACCCTGACCCGTATTCGCCCATCTTTAAGTTATGACGAATTTAAAGAAGTCGACATCGTCATTGAAGCCGTGACTGAAAATCCAAAAGTCAAAGAAATCGTTCTTGCCGATGTTGAAAGTAAAGTTCGTGACAACACCATTCTTGCATCCAACACATCGACTATTTCCATTACCCGTTTAGCCAAGGCACTCAAACGCCCAGAAAACTTTGTCGGCATGCACTTCTTTAACCCTGTGCATATGATGCCACTGGTCGAAGTCATTCGTGGTGAACACACTTCTGAAGAAGCGATTGCAACGACTGTGGTATTGGCTCAGAAAATGGGTAAAACCCCAATTGTCGTCAATGACTGCCCAGGCTTCTTAGTTAACCGCGTTCTGTTCCCTTACTTTGGCGCGTTCGATCTGTTGCTTAAAGACGGCGCAGACTTCCAGCAAATCGACAAAGTCATGGAAAAATTTGGTTGGCCGATGGGCCCTGCTTACCTCATGGATGTGGTCGGTATCGATACAGGCGTACACGGCGCTGAGGTCATGGCGGAAGGTTTCCCTGATCGTATGAAACCAGACTTCAAAGGTTCAATCGAAACTTTATATGAAGCAAAACGCCTCGGTCAGAAAAATGATGTCGGTTTCTACAAGTACGAACTCGACAAGAAAGGCAAAAAAGCCAAAGTTGTTGATGCTACAACCTATGACTTGATTGCTGCTGTGGTCACAGGTGAGAAACGTGAGTTTGACCCTCAGGAAATTATTGACCGTATGATGTTGGCACTATGCAATGAAACAGTTCGTTGCCTAGAAGATAAAATTGTTGCTACACCACATGAAGCAGATATGGCAATGATCATGGGTATTGGTTTCCCTGCCTTCCGTGGTGGGCCATGCCGTTATGTCGACCAGACTGGCGTCGCTGAATACGTGGCACTGTGCAACACTTATGCACATTTGGGCAAAGCCTATGAAGCACCGCAATTGCTGCGTGACATGGCTGAAAACAACAAGAAATTTTACGGTTAAGGAGCAGCGTGAATGACTACTTTAAATCCACGTGACGTTGTGATTGTTGATGGCGTACGTACCGCCATGGGCAAATCCAAAAACGGAATGTTCCGCAATGTGCGTGCCGAGCATCTGTCGGCTGCCCTGATTCGTGCGTTGGTGGCGCGTAACAGCTTTGACGTGAATGAAGTTGAAGATGTACTTTGGGGCTGTGTCAACCAGACCCTTGAACAAGGCTGGAACATTGCCCGTAATGCCAGCTTGCTGGCTGGTTTGCCAAAAACCGTTGCAGGTCAAACCATCAACCGTTTGTGTGGTTCATCCATGCAGGCGATTCATACTGCAGCAGCTCAAATTGCAACGCATCAAGGTGAAATTTTCATTATTGGTGGTGTAGAACACATGGGTCATGTCAACATGATGCATGGCGTTGACCTCAATCCTGAAGCGTCTAAGCACTATGCCAAAGCCTCAAACATGATGGGCTTGACCGCAGAAATGCTGGGTCGCATGAATGGCATTAGCCGTGAAGAACAAGACGCTTTTGGGGTTGAATCACATAAACGCGCTTGGGCAGCCACCCAAGAAGGTCGTTTTAAAAATGAAATCGTCGGTGTCGAAGGTCACAATGCCGACGGCTTTAAAATCTTCTGCGATGTCGATGAAGTGATTCGCGCCGATGCCAATCTGGCGGCTTTCCAAGCGCTTCGCCCTGCATTTGACCCGAAAGGCGGAACAGTGACCGCAGCAACTTCATCGGCGTTGTCTGATGGTGCATCTGCCATGTTACTCATGTCTGCTGAACGCGCCAAAGATTTAGGTCTCAAACCTCGTGCCGTAATTCGCTCAATGGCAGTGGCAGGTTGTGATGCGGCAATCATGGGTTATGGCCCTGTGCCTGCAACACAAAAAGCCTTAAAACGTGCGGGATTAAGCATGTCTGACATTCAAACTATTGAACTGAATGAAGCCTTTGCGGCTCAAGGTTTGTCGGTACTCAAAGGCTTAGGTCTGTATGAGAAACAGGATATCGTCAACCTCAATGGCGGTGCAATTGCACTTGGTCACCCGCTCGGTTGTTCAGGTGCGCGTATTACCACGACCTTGCTCAATGTCATGGAGCAAAAAGATACTCAAATTGGTCTTGCGACCATGTGTATTGGTTTAGGTCAAGGTATTGCGACGATTATTGAACGTATTTGATTTAAGCTTCAAAGAAAATCCCCGCTTAATGCGGGGATTTTCTTAATATAATAAGTTTGGGTTTTTTCTTAATTCATTCATGACTACAGGATCTATCCTAAAGACTTTTTTATTTTCCTCAGTTTTGAGTGTATTAATAATAAATTTCATATTCTCTAACCAAACCACATTCGGATTGGTTGAATTTAATGCCTTTTCAGTTTTTTGTTCACTCATAAACAATGACAAAATATATTTTTCATCATAGTTAAGGGACTTCAACTTATCCTTTAACTGTTGGCTTTGCTTGATTTGCTTTCTTTCTTCCTTTACTAACTGAATTTTATCTTGAAAAACCTCAAGCAAGATAAAAGATAAGCTGGCTAAAGCTAACAGAATCAATATAGTTCTGTATTCAATTAAAATAAAATTTGATAAATTTTGATCTACTTGAGGAATATTTGCTGTAATAAACAAAAGAATCAAGAAAATAAAAAATACATAATTATATTTTCCTAAATTAAGCTTAGCTTTATCCATAATTACCCCATTAATCCGAATTTTTAGCTAAATATTTTATCTTATGATCAAAAAAATTCTCATGCATTAAATCTTATCTTTTAAATAATTAACATTCTATCAGCCAATTTATCTATATTTATATATTCTTCACCAAATGCAACAACCGAATATCCTCAAATAACGGCTGTCCTACATTCGCATCGATTGGATAATCTTCAGTTTCACCTGTCAGCACATACCCCCGACGCAAATAAAACTCGATTAACTCGATACGGCAAGACAGCACCGACATTTTAAACCCTGTAACTGCAAAATTTGCGTGAGCAAAATCTTCTGCAAACTGCAACACCTGTTTACCCAAACCCTGATTTTGCCACTGTGGATGTGTGGTCAACATGCCAATATAGGCCTGATCTTTATGTTTCTGCACATGCACACAGGCAATCAGTTCAGCAGCATCAAACCACAACAGGATTTTAGAGTCAGCAATAAATAAATCCTGAAGCTGTTGAGCCGATATCCGATCTCCTTCAATCACATCGGCTTCAGATGTCCAACCCCGCAGATCTTGTGAGCGGTAAGATAGATTTACCAACTCAACAATGTCTGGAATATGCTGTTTTGTTGCTTCAATAAACATGATCAATTCTGGCTTCTTGTATTTTATTTCAGCATTAGATCATGCTTTTTCAAGCATTGACATTAAACATGGTGAAAAAAACAATGAACCCCGATAAACGCCTTGTATGGTTTTAACCATCACCATTGCCCATAACAGCACGATACATCCTGCAAAGCCGAAACCGATATACAACAAAGCCTGACTCTGGATTTGCTGGGCAAGATTTAAAATCGCCAGATCAAACACCCCCAAAGGAAAAGTCAGCCCCCACCATCCCAGATTAAAGCTCAACCCTGTACGGCTATGTTTATAGATCGTAAACAATGCGATAGCAAACCACCACAACCCAAAGCCCAGTAAAATAAAACTGATCCAAATGCCTGCATAGTGCATCAAATGACCGAGTTCAACCAAATGACACGCTGCCAAAATACGTGGGGCTTGTTGTCCCAACAGTAGCAATGCCAGTGCGCCTGTACCAATAGGCCCTAATGCTAGACAAACCGACATTGCCATTTGCACTTCAGGCAACCGATGCAGTGCCAAACGCAGCAATAAAATCGTCAATACTGCAAATGCAGGTAAAACTGACATTCCCCATAAAACATAGCAGCCAAAGAGCAAATTCATCGCAGCTTGACTGGCAGGCAAATGTGCAAGCAGAACACCTCCAGAGCTTGCCACCACTTCCGCAGTCACAATGGGCAATAACCAGATCGCAGTCATGGTATTTAACTGATGTTGCTGATAGACAAACATCAGCATCGGGACACCCACCGCCACAATCACCGCCAAGATGACGTCGACTCCCCATAAGAACTCAGCCAAAGCCAAATGTTGCGGCATGAATTTAACCAGACCATTGATGATGGTTGCCAATCCCATTGGAATCGCGCCAAAGAAAAATGCCATGCTTGAATGTTGAAAAATCTGTTTGGCTTCATGAAAATAAAACAGCCAACGTAAGCTATACAACACGACAAATAAGATAAACAGCACAATATTGACCAGCCACAATATACGCGCCAATTCCTCACAAGATGCTGTCATGATCGGCGATGCACTCAAGAGTAGTGCAACGACTCCCGTTCCCATATTGACCGTAAACCAGTTCGGTGTGAAATGTCGAATCAACTGTTGTGGCTGCATCACAAACATCCTATGAGTATTTAGACTCATCTTAAAACAAACTAATTATCAATAAAATTGATTTATTTTTATTTAAAAAATAAGATTTATAAATATAAGATACCTAAATCAAGCGTTCTACAAAACCATAACATCTGAATGAAAATCGGAGCATAAAAACAAATCCAAGCGGCCTATCCATCTATATATATTTATTCATCCGTCGACTATCCCGAGGCTTTCAATTGCCCGCTTAAAGCACTCATGTCAACACACTCATAGCCCCGTCTTTTTCACTAGAGAGAAAATCGACTATCTTGCTAATAAAAATAAATACCGCGCTGTGATCGCTTAAATATCAGCAAGCTGTTATGGCACAGCTTTTCATTCCCCGATCTAAGCTTTACTATGCAAAGTCTATTTATCAGAGAATCTGAATATGCGTGTAGATATTTGGTCAGATGTGGTCTGCCCATTTTGCTATATTGGCAAAAAGCGTTTAGAACATGTCGCACAAGAAGCAGGCATTGAACTTGACATTCATTGGCATAGTTTTGAACTTGACCCAAATGCACCTGCAAAACATACGCTGAGCAACACCGAGCGTTTAGCACAAAAATACGGACGTAGTTTTGCCGAAATGCAGGAAATGGAACGAAATGTTGCGGCACTTGCTGCCAGCGAAGGCATTGACTTCCAGTGGGAAAAAGCCAATTCAGGCAATAGCTTCAATGCGCATCGCATTATTCATCTGGCACAAAGTAAAGGTCTGGGGAATCAAGCCAAAGAAGCATTCTTTCATGCCTACATGACCGAAAGTTTGGCGATTGGTGAACGTGAAGTCATCGAAGAAATTGCCTCACGTATTGGCTTAGATCATGCCGAAGTTGAGTATGTACTCGATTCAGACGAGTTTGCCGAATTTGTACGTCATGATGAAAAAATTGCACATGAACAGCTCAATATTTCAGGTGTGCCTTTTTTTGTCTTTGAACAAAAGTTCGCACTTTCAGGTACTCAGCCGCGCGAAATCTTCTTACAAGCCCTGCAGCAAGCGACTCATATTCAACAAGATACCGATGCAGCTCGTTGTGATGATGAGCAATGTCAGATCCCACCTTCAGGAGCGCAGTAAATCTGCGCTTTTCAAAAACCAGAAAATACCACACTATTCATATTAAATATTAATTATATAAATGAGTTATCAATTATTTAACGATCTAAAAATGTTTTTATTAAACATATGTTTTAAACTGAATGAACTTGTTTATAATTAAAGCCATCTGTGCTTTTTCGTCAGGCTACCATGCTAAAGTTACAAGAATTTTTACAAGAAAAAGTTCGCTATGATCAGCTGAATTTAGACGAACTGATCGAACTTGCAAATCACCATACAGATCAAGAGACTAAAGAATATCGGATGCTGGAATTAGCCCTGAATCAGATACTGACACAATATCTCAACAAAGCTAAAAACTATATTAGCAAGTGAGCTATTAACAATGAATTTATTAGAAAAAGCATTGCTGATTAAAGATATTCATCAAACTATTGCCATGATTGACAATGAGCATCTACCACTATTTAAGCGTGCTCAGGCAACCCACCATCTCAAAGAAATTTTTCAACTCTGTGAAAAACCGATTACCTTTCGGACACCGAAAGGCGCACATATTCCTTCTGAAGCACATGTACATTTAAGCAATGAGCTGCTGAAGCTATCCAAATTTAAAAATAGCTATCGGGGGCTGTTTTATGACCGCTCCTTACTGTTACAGGCGCTGAATCAGAATCCCAACATGGGATGGGCAATTTTATACGATCAGGAACAGCGACTCTGGCAAGTCTGGCTGATTCCGCAAGCACGACGCGGGGCTATTCACTGTAGCTGGAAAGGTCATTTAAACGAAGGCTATCAATGGATGCTACAGCAACAAAACCTGTTGCAGTGTTTACTGACAGATGATGAGTTTAATGAACGTCTAGGGATTCAACCCCCTGTTCGGGCAGAACAGCAAACGTCCGAGCAGTTGCCGAACGTTGAAATACCCGATGACATTCATCAACAGCCTTCTGCAGAAAAAATCGATCATTCAATCAATATTCACCAAACTTCCCCTATTCGAATCGAAGGTTTTAGCCAGTTATGTTTTGAAGTCATTTTTCAAAGTCATGACCATATTTCAAACTACCTCACCTGCTTTAGTTTGTCTCAGCGGGTCAATGAAATGCAGCAGGCACCGACCGTCGTTGCTGAACGCATAAATACAAACGGACAGTTTTTAGGCTATATTGCCATTTTAGGCATTCGTGATATTCAGACAGCGGGGCAGCTCGCACAGCAATATTGTTTGCAGACCGATACGATCTTGGCCAGCGTCAAAACTCTCTCATGGGGCCAGTTTCAGGCCAGTTATGAACGCATTGAACTCCTCTTCAATGAGTATTTACATGCCAAAAATCTGTGGCAGCAGCAATATATGTACCCGTTTATTCCAGCCTCAATGATTTTGCCGCAGCGTTTTATTCCTTTTGAAGAAAGCGAAGCCAATTTAGAAACACCTTTGCTCCTGATTAAAGAACGACAAAAGTATCGGGTCTTGCATGGTGAAAAACGGCTACAACTTGACCCTGACGAGCTTGGTTATCCGTGTATTTTGTTTTCACGCCAAGATGGTGTGAGTTGGCAACTATTTCGTGAAATTATCGAGGTATTGCCTCAACCCATTCGTGCAGAAACTTTATATGCTCAAACCCAAAAACTGTTGGCAGAACATTAGTTTTTAAGCAGCGTTTAAAATAGCGGATTTATTCTCATATGCGACATCAATGCTTTTGATGATTTTATGCCCATGATTTATTTCCATGCTTTTATAAATCGAAAATTGCTGATTACGGCACTCTGTGTTTCTACAAATACGTTTGCAAACCAATTACTGAACCAAGAACAACAACATCACTTATTTTCATTTTCCAATGAAAATATCTGTCGGCTAGACAATCTGCAAGCCTCACGTTTATGGCCACCTTCGCCATTTCAAAATTTACCTGAAAATCCGTATGCACCTGAGTTTGACCCCTACTCACCACAGCTCAGTGATGAGCTGATGGCGGTATTTTCTCAAGATTCTTTGGCAGAAAAAGCACAAAAAGCTGAGCAGAATCATCGTAAACGCCGCGTATTTGGTGAAAACCGTACACAGAAGACCGTACGTAAAAAAATCAGCACAGACAACCACTGGGTCAAACATGTGCTGTCAGATTTATCCAAAATGTTACCTTTTCAAAATGATATGAACCTCGGCTCAAATTCACCTTCTGATGTTTATGTTGAGCTCAGCGCTGAAAAAAACTGGAAACTTACCCCCAAATTTAGCTTTAATGCGGCGCAAACTTTTCGCTATGGCGCACAAAGCCGTAACTACTCGGAAACCAATTTCAAACTTACACAGCAAGAGTCTAAAACAACGCTGGCATCAACACAGTTTTCAGTCGTCAAAACCTTTGATGAAACCTACACTTGGGATAACCATCTATTTCGCCAGCAGAAATTCCCTAACGACAAGCGTTTAACCTATGGTATTTATTCGAGCGGTATTTATGACAAGACCAAACGTGATATCGAATTACAAAGCTGGGGACCTTATGTCTCTTGGCGAAGACCATTACTGTACAACTGGATTTATATCGAAAACGAAGTCTCTTATTACAAGGAGTTAACCAATAATGAGGGAAAACATGTTTTTAGTACCTCACTACAATTTGAAACTAACTTCTAAACCAATGAATGTGTTGATCAAGATAAGAAGCATTTCCAAAGTGAAATTATTTTCAATATCCTCAAGATTATTATTAATTAAATAACTGATTTTTAAATATTTTTTAAAAAATACCAATTCAATTTGGTTAAAAAATAGCGTAAACTTGGCTTTCCTTCTGCAGCTATTTCATTTTACTTATGTTAATACCGCATTTTGATGATACTCATGAAGATGATTTGATTCATCCAGAACAACGGGCTAAAGCTGCCAGTAAAACCACTTGGGTCAGCGTGGTCGTCAATTTATGTCTATCTATTTTGCAAATCCTGATCGGTATTTTTTCTAAATCGCAAGGTCTAGTTGCCGATGGTATTCACTCTTTAAGTGATTTAGTTGCTGACTTTATTGTATTAATTGCCAATCACTTTAGCCAGAAAGATGCCGATGATGATCACCCATTTGGGCATTATCGCTTTGAAAATGCAGCCTCTTTTGTGCTAGGGCTTCTATTGATCGGTGTAGGGGTTGGCATGTCGATTTCTGCGATCAATAAAATTATGCATCATGAACAGATTGCACAAGTACATAGCGTTGCGATTTATGTTGCAGCGACTGCCCTGATCGCTAAAGAACTGCTATTCCGTTACATGCTTCGTATCGCCAAACAAGTCAAATCCAGCATGCTGGTCGCAAATGCCTGGCATGCACGTTCGGATGCTGCCTCATCCTTGGTGGTGATGGTCGGGATTATTGGTAACCTCATGGGTTATCCGATTTTAGACCCGATAGCAGCTTTGATCGTTGGCTGTATTATTTTAAAAATGGGTGTTGAGTTTGGTTGGGAAGCGCTGAGCGATTTGATGGATCGTGCTGCCGATGAACATGAAGTCGAGGCCATTCGCCAAACCTTTTTAACAACAACAGGCATCAGTGGCGTACACAACATTCGTAGCCGTAAAATGGGCGACATGATTATTGTTGATGCACATATCGAAGTTGAAGGTTCACTCAGTGTGCGTGAAGGTCATGATATTGCGGTCAATGTCCGAAACCAGATTATGCAAAAACATCGGGTAATCGATGTCATTACCCATATTGACCCTGTATAAATTTCACTTTCTGTCTTTAGAAAAATAAAAAGCCTCTGATTTACAGAGGCTTTTTAGATTGAACAAGCTGTTATTTTAATAACAGGCTGTTAATCCGTTTTACATATGCTGCAGGGTCTTCAGGTAAGCCACCTTCTGCAATCACTGCCTGATCAAAGATCACATTGGCTAAGTCATCAAACTGCTCGGAGCTATCGAGTTTTTTCACCAATGGATGTTCAGGGTTAATTTCAAGAATCGGCTTGCTTTCAGGCACTGCCTGACCTGCCTGTTTCAACATACGGAGTAGCTGAGGAGATAATTCACCTTCACTGGTCACCAAGCATGCAGGTGAATCCACCAGACGAGTCGTTACACGTACTTCTTTGGTTTTGTCTTTGAGTGAGTCAGACAATTTTTCAACCACTGGTTTGAAATCTTCAGCAGCTTTTTCCAGTGCCTTTTTCTCTTCAGCATCTTGCAAGTCGCCCAAGTCTACTGCGCCTTTAGACACACTTTGCATTGGCGTACCATCGAACTCATGAACAAAGTTCATTGCCCACTCATCGACACGGTCTGCCATCAACAATACTTCAATGCCTTTTTTCTTGAAGACTTCCAGTTGTGGCGAGTTTTTCGCAGCCGCTAAACTGTCAGCAGTCACGTAGTAGATGGCTTTTTGCCCTTCTTTCATACGTGCCTTATAGTCAGCTAAAGAAGTGCTGATTTCATCGTTATTTGATGTCGCAAAACGTAAGATTTTTAAAATACGCTCGCGATTACCAAAATCTTCACCCAAACCTTCTTTGAGTACAGCACCAAATTCAGCATAGAATTGCTTGAATTTTTCCTGATCTTTTTCGTCTTCTGATTTGGCTAAACCATCAATCACAGTCAAGATACGGCGAGCGTTACCTTCACGAATCGTTTTGACATCGCGGCTTTCTTGTAACAATTCACGGCTAACATTCAGTGGCAAGTCAGCACTGTCCACCACACCTTGTACAAAACGCAAATAGTTTGGAATCAGGTTGTCCGCATCATCCATAATAAACACGCGTTTTACGTACAGCTTGATGCCTGCTTTCGCTTCACGTGTGAAAATGTCTTGAGGTGCTTTGCTTGGAATATATAAAAGCTGAGTATATTCAGTATTGCCTTCAACACGGTTATGCGCCCACGCCAGTGGTGCTTCATAGTCATGGGTCAAGTTTTTATAGAATTCAACATATTGCTCTTCAGTCACGTCATTTTTGTTACGTGTCCACAGTGCACTTGCCGAGTTAACCGCTTCCCATTCGTCAGTTTTGACGTACTGACCTGCTTTCGGCTCTTCACCTTCAGCCGCTTCTTCTTGCTGCCAAACTTCTTTTTGCATTTGAATTGGCAAGCTGATGTGGTCAGAGTACTTATTGATGATTTGCTTAACTTTATAAGATTCTAAGTAATCCAGCTTATCTTCACGCAAATGCAAAATAATGTCTGTACCACGCGAAGCTTTTTCAATTTGTTCAACTTCAAACTCGCCTGTACCGCCACTAATCCAGCGAACACCTTCAGATGTGGCTACCCCAGCACGGCGTGACTCGACTGTAATTTTATCGGCAACAATAAAGCCCGAGTAAAAGCCAACACCAAACTGACCGATCAGCTGAGCATCCGATTTTTGATCGCCTGTCAGTTTAGACATAAAGTCTTTGGTACCTGATTTGGCAATTGTTCCTAAGTTTTCAATCGCTTCTTGTGCCGTTAAACCAATCCCGTTATCCGAAATGGTAATGGTTTTTTGTTCTTTGTCTAAACTGACACGTACATGCAAATCAGCATCATCTTCATAAAATTCTGGATGATTAATGCCTTCAAAACGCAATTTATCACATGCATCTGACGCATTTGAAATCAATTCACGTAAGAAGATTTCTGGGTTGGAATATAGTGAATGTGTCACGAGATGCAAAAGCTGGGCAACTTCTGCTTGGAAACTATAATTTTGTGACGCTTTTTGTTCGCTCATGAATCACTCCTTTAAATATACAACAGTATTTTTTCTTGAATGCTTTATGAATGGAGTAATTCTGAAATTTTTCAATGCTTACAAGATAATTTTTTTCACCCTAAAAAGGCCCATGATTCAAAATACGCTGCTGAATGATTGTATCAAGCTGTTGTTGGCGCTGCTGATATGCTTTGCTTAAGCAAGGAACATTTGCTCCGCAGGCGTTACGTGATTTGAGCCATTGCCATTGAATTTCTTTCTGTTGATCACGCCCACCCATTGGCAAAGCATGCAGGATAATTTGATAGGTGGTTGCCATTTTCACGTCAGCATCATTCAGCGAACGTCGCTGGCAAATGGTTTTTTCTGCCTTTAAACTGGCTCTGTCACAAGAAAAACTGGCAGCCTGAGCTTGCGAATAAACGCTAAAAACCAAAATACAAAATCCGATAGATAATCGAGTCATCACACTTTTCTCTGCAATCCATTGGGTCACTCCAGTCTAAAGTTTCAAGCCGATCCAACCCATTATATTTATAGGGCAATTCAGTACATCTAATGTATCAGGCATAAAAAAACCTCATTCAAATGAATGAGGTTTTTAATTCTAACTCTGTTGCAAAGAGACTTAGAAACGGTAGCTATAACCGATTGTATAAACCCAAGGATTTACATCTAAAGTACCAATTTTTGTACCATTAAGTTTAAGGTCAGAGCTGATATCTGCATAACGAACATCGGCGAAAACACCCCAGTTTTTCGCATCAGCAGGTTGGAAGTTAAAACCGACTTGACCTGCTACACCATAAGCATTGTCTGCTTTAAGCTTTGTCCCAGTGATTGATCCTGTGGTTTTCTCACCCCAAACGATCACAGCTGTTGCACCTACACCAATATATGGTGTAAAGCCTGTTGAGTTTTTAAAGTTATATTTAACAGTTAATGTTGGTGGTAATTGTTTAAAAGAGGCAAGCTTTTCATTTGCTCCACCGAGAAAGCTTCCTTTTACATCATGTTTTAAAGGAGTAGCAAGTAATAATTCTGTAGAAATATTACTATTACCAAAGAAGTATTCTACAGATGGTGTAAAGCTATAAGCATTGTCAGCTTTTGCATGAGTTACTGCGCCATCTGCCAATGTATTATTATCTTCTGATGGAGCAACAACGCTACCACCAACTTTTACTTGCCAGTTACCTGCAAATGTTGCAGAAGAAGCAGCTAATAATGCTAGGACTAATGTTTTTTTCAACATGTTTATAACCCCTTTTATAAATTAATTAAATATTAAAAGCTGATTTAAACGAATGCAATACATTTTTTAACAACAACCAGAACATTATTTACAATATATTGTTTTAATTAAAATTTATTTTTAAATCATATTGATTTAGTTGGATTTTTAAATAACAATTTATTATATCAAACTATTTTAATCTGATTTAAAAACCATTAATCCGACCTTTTTAATCTGATTATAATATTATTATTCCAACCATTTTAATCTGATTTAAAATAATTAATTTGCAATTGATTATGATAAATAAAATAGATTATGAAACAAGTTTATTTTAAATAATATTCGTGATTATTATGCTGAGCTTATTTTTTAATTTTTCAAAAACAGCATCTCTCATACAAGATTCAACCTGTACCAAGATCTGCCCCAAGGCATTTGATAGCACGGCACAACTGTTTCAATTTGGCAGATCTGGATTGATTTAAATCGCTAAATAGGTGTTCATCAAGCTGATGTTGAGTTAAAAAATGAAGGTATCTATTGTTCTAATGAGCGTTTATAACATGATCATTGATCAAAAAATAAAGGGCTATCCGAAGTATAGCCCTATGAATTAACACGGAAAACGTTTATTTGTTTTCTTGGATGGCAGCACCAGCACCCCCACCAATTGCACCACCGATTGCTGCGCCTGCATCACCACCTAATACCGCTTTACCAATGACCGCGCCCACACCTGCGCCAATTGCGCTACCTGTTGTGGTTCTTGAACTACCATTTTGGGTATGACTAGCGATACCTGCACCTGCAGCAGCACCAACGCCTGCACCTAGACCACCGCCTACATGGTTCCCTGCACCACCACCGATTGCACCACCTAACGCTGCCGCACCAATACTTTGCTCAGAAGGTGACATACTTTGGCAACCAACCAGCATCATGCCAGATAAGGCAGTAAGTGCGCATAAACCGAGTAATTTTTTCATCATTTTGCTCCTAATAGACTATGCTGTTGTTCAGTATCAGACTAAACTTTTTTGTAGTAAAAAATCATCACATTTTGTTACAACCAATCGTTTTATTACTTTTTTTTGTAATTGATCAAAAGACACGCATATAGCACAAATTCTCCAGTATTCATCAGGAAATACTGGAGCTGGGCAAATATTGTGTGAACTCACAGTCAAGCTTCTATACAATATGCGCGCATGAATTGGAGTGAACAATGTCAGAGACATCTACTTTACGGCGCGGGTTAAATACGCGTCACATCCGTTTCCTTGCGCTAGGTTCAGCGATTGGAACGGGGTTATTTTATGGTTCGGCATCTGCAATCAAGCAGGCAGGACCATCCGTTTTACTTGCCTATATGATTGCAGGTGTAGCCATTTATATCGTGATGCGTGCACTCGGCGAGATGGCGGTACACAACCCTGTTTCAGACTCATTTAGCCATTATGCCTCTGAGTATCTCAGCCCATTGGCAGGTTTTACCACGGGTTGGACATATGTCTTTGAAATGGTCATTGTGGCAATTGCCGATGTAACTGCATTTGGTATCTACATGGGCTTTTGGTTTCCCGATGTTCCGCGCTGGATTTGGGTCCTCTCGGTCATTTTATTCTTGGGCGCGATTAACCTGATTCATGTCAAAGTCTATGGTGAAGTCGAATTCTGGCTGTCTATTATCAAGGTCACTGCGATTATTGCCATGATTTTAGGTGGGTTTGGCATCATGTTGTATGGCATGCACATACCTCATAGTGACTTTACTCCAGGCATTGCCAACTTGTGGCAACATGGCGGCTTTATGCCAAACGGAATTTCTGGCTTTATTGCCTGTTTCTCCGTAGTGGTGTTTGCGTTTGGTGGAATTGAAATTATTGGGGTGACTGCGGGTGAAACCCAAGACCCGAAAACTGCGATTCCACGTGCCATCAATGCCGTGCCGATCCGTATTATTCTGTTCTATGTCCTGACGATTTTTGTATTGATGTCAATTTTTCCATGGAACCAAATTGGAACTGCAGGTAGCCCATTCGTTCAGATTTTTGAAGGTCTAGGTATTAAATCAGCCGCAGCCATCCTGAACATTGTGGTTATTACTGCGGCTATTTCTGCTATTAACAGTGATGTATTTGGCGCAGGTCGCATGATGTACGGCATGGCACTCAAAGGTCATGCACCAAAAATTTTCTGTAAAACCTCAAAAAATGGTGCACCGCTCATGCCTGTTGTGGTCATGACTGTCGTGCTTTTGGTCGGCGTGGTTTTAAACTATCTGATTCCAGAAAATGTCTTTGAAATCATTGCTTCAATTGCAACATTTGCAACGGTTTATGTATGGCTCATGATTTTGCTGGCACAAATGGGGATGCGGAAAAAACTTAGTGTAGAAGACATCAAGAAACTGGATTTTCCAATCATCGGCTGGCCAGTTGCTCCAATCATTGCCACAGCATTTATGATTTTTGTGATTGCCATGATTGGGTATTTCCCAGACTCGCGCCCAGCACTATATGTCGGAGCAATTTGGCTTGTGTTCCTGGCAGTTGCGCATAAGTTTTTAGTTAAACCGAAAAACCGATCCAAACTCTAGAACTTATTTTGCATGGTTTGAAAGCCTTGCTGGTATACCCAGCAAGGCTTTTTTTATGATTATCAACTGGGCAAAGCGTACAATATTGATTAATCAAAACCAGATTCCCAGATTATTTTAAGGGCCATCTATGAAAAAAGCCTCCAGTAACCGCCGCGTCATTTATATTGCCTTAGTTGGCAATCTGATTATTGCAGTGGCTAAGTTTATTGCAGCTTTTCTCACTTCGAGTGCTGCCATGCTCAGTGAAGCAGTGCATTCGGTGGTCGATACACTCAATGAAATTTTGTTACTGCACGGTTTAAAAAAATCCCAGCAAGCGCCCGATGAAGAGCATCCGTTTGGTTATGGGCGTGAACTGTATTTCTGGTCATTTATTGTAGCGTTACTGGTTTTTGCACTGGGCGCAGTGGTGTCGATTTATCAGGGCCTTCATCATATTGCTGAACCTGAAGCCATTACTTCACCAATGATTAACTATGTCATTCTTATGATCGCGTTTGTGTGTGAAGGTTTTTCTTGGTTGCTGGCACTCAAGGGTTTTCGCAAATACAAAGGCAATATGGGATATTTTGAAGCCTTTCGCAAAAGCAAAGACCCCACCACTTTTACCGTTTTATTTGAAGATAGCGCGGCATTATTAGGTTTAATGATTGCCTTCTTGGGCGTATTTCTCTCGCATTATTACCATGCACCTGTGCTGGATGGCGTCGCCTCTATCCTGATTGGCTGTATTTTGGCGGTGGTGGCATTTTTTATGGCACGGGAAACCAAAGGTCTACTGATGGGGGAATCAGCTGATCCTGCGCTACCAAAGCATATTTTAGAACTGGTGCAGCAAGATTATGCTGTGCTACATGCCAATGGCGTACTCACCCAACAAATGGGTGCGCATCAGGTGATTGCCTCTCTTAGTTTAGAGTTTAAAGACAACCTGACTTCCGACGAGATTGAAGTTTGTGTTAACCGTCTAGAAATGCACGTCAAACACATGCACCCTGAAATTGTCGGGTTATTTATCAAACCACAAACCAAGCAGGTCTGGCTACAACGCTTGGCAGAACGTCGCCGCAGCGCACAGCAAAATTAAACCTGATAATAAAAAAGACAAGGCATTTACCTTGTCTTTTTACAGTTTCAGTTCGTAGGCTGGCGTTTATTCTTCAGTAAATAAACCTTCAAACAATACCGAAGACAAATAGCGCTCGCCGCTATCTGGCAAAATCACCACAATAGTTTTACCTGCATTTTCAGGACGCGCAGCCAGTTTCGCTGCTGCTGCCAATGCTGCACCACATGAAATACCCACCAAAATACCTTCTTGGGTTGCCGTTTTACGTGCCCATTCCAAAGCTTCTTCACTGGCAATTGGTAAAACTTCATCGACTAAACTCAGGTCTAAGTTTTTAGGAATGAAGTTTGCACCAATCCCCTGAATTTTATGTGGTGCTGGAGTAATATCTTCGCCACGTTGGTGTTGGCTAATGATTGGTGATTCCGCAGGTTCAACCGCAACTGAATATAACGGCTTGTTTTGCACTTGTTCAAAATAACGCGAAATCCCAGTGATTGTGCCGCCAGTTCCAACACCTGACACCAAAATATCGACCTGACCGCCAGTCGCCTGCCAAATTTCAGGGCCTGTTGTGTCTTGGTGGATTTGCGGGTTGGCAGGGTTTTCAAACTGCTGTGGCAGGAAGTACAGCTCAGGCTGTTCAGTAGCAAGGCGTACTGCTTCATCTACCGCACCTTTCATCCCTTTTGCAGGTTCAGTCAGTACCAAGTTTGCACCAAGCGCCTTCAGTACTTTACGACGTTCCAGACTCATGCTGGCAGGCATAGTCAAAGTAATCGGATAACCTTTTGCAGCCGCGACAAATGCCAAAGCAATACCCGTATTACCACTGGTTGGCTCAACAATATGCATGCCTGCTTTCAGCACACCACGTTTTTCAGCATCCGCGACCAATGCTGCACCCACGCGGCATTTCACTGAAAATGCAGGGTTACGGCTTTCAACTTTTGCCAGTACAGTTGCCCCACCTTGAATAATACGGTTAATGCGAACCAGTGGCGTGTTACCAATTGCTTCGGCGTTATTGGCATAAACCGCAATACCTAAATTGGCTGGCGTTGGAAATTGTGCATCTGTTGTCATAAGTCTTCCTGAATAGTTTTTTAAAGGCTATTTCAAGATCATAAACCGTTTTAATTCACAATCTCAAATAATCCAGAATCCTATTTATGAATTTTTATGCTAAACATATTCTTTAAATGGCTAAGCAAAACCTGTTCTGCTTGATTCAGTTCTAAAGGGATTATGTGAGCGTTTTACAATGAAAGTTTTATCTGCGGTTTGTCCCAAATACTGCAATGCACTTTCATGGTGTAATGCCCCAACCGATAAAAAGATTTTTTCCATCGCAGGTAAAACACTTTGATAATCCACATAAACCCGATTTATTTTTGGATCTAGATGAATTTTTTCATCATTCCACTGGGTGATATAAATGGCACGACACTCCTGCTCTTCTTTAAAAGCATAGTGTTTATGTGCATAAAAATCTTCACATTGAGCATCTTGTAAATCTATTTCAGAAGAAAGTTTTCAAATATTTTCCTAGCCTGATCAAATTTATGATTTTCATATAAGTTTATAGCTCGATCAAATTTCTGCGTTGCTTCTTCTAAATTCATTCTTCTAAATTTTCCAATTCATTATTTTCAAAGTATATAAACAAAAAAAGAGCCCCGAAAGGCTCTCTTTTTAGTCAGTCAATTCAAACTTAGAATTGGCTTTCATTTAATGCTTGGCTAAACGCTTGGTCAACATCGCTAAAGTCATTGTGAAGTTCAAACTCAGCAGCTTCAGCTTCTTGACGACGACGTTCCAAGTGATACGCAAGACCAGTACCTGCAGGAATCAAACGACCTACAACTACGTTCTCTTTCAGACCGCGTAAGTCATCTTCTTTACCTGTTACAGCCGCTTCAGTTAACACACGAGTTGTTTCCTGGAACGATGCAGCAGAAATGAACGAGTCAGTAGAAAGCGATGCTTTGGTAATACCCATCAATTGACGCTCAAATTTCGCTGGGAATTTGTTTTGCGCTGCAACTGCTTGGTTTTCTTGTACCATGCGGATGTAATCGACTTGCTCACCTTTGATGAAGCTTGTATCGCCACCATCAGTGATATCAACTTTACGCAACATTTGACGTACGATGACTTCAATGTGCTTATCGTTGATTTTTACACCTTGCAGACGGTAAACGTCCTGAACTTCGTTCACGATGTAGTTCGTCAATGCCACTTCGCCTTTCAAGCGTAAGATGTCATGCGGGTTTTGTGGACCATCAGAAATGGTTTCACCACGGTTCACATGCTCACCTTCGAACACGTTAATGGTACGCCATTTCGGAATAAGCTCTTCGTAAATCTCAGAACCATCATCTGGTGTAATCACTAAACGGTTCTTACCTTTAGTTTCTTTACCGAAGCTTACGATACCAGACACTTCTGCCAAGATCGCGTGTTCTTTCGGCTTACGTGCTTCGAACAAGTCGGCAACACGTGGCAAACCACCGGTAATGTCACGAGTACGTGAAGATTCTTGTGGGACACGACCAATAACGTCACCCACACCAATCGTTTCACCATCGCGTACAGTTACGATTGTGTTTTGCGGCAAGAAGTAGAACTGTTCAGTACCATCAGCCGTATCAAGCACAATCGCAGGACGCATATCTTTACCAGATACAGGACGTGCGGTTACAGGCAAGATTTCAACTGTGGTCATACCTGTTGCATCATCAGTTTTCGATGTTGCAGTTACACCATCCGCAATTTGTGAGAAGCGTACTTTACCAGCAACCTCTGTCACAAGTGGATGTGTATGTGGATCCCAAGTCGCAACGATACCACCAGCTTCAACCACTTCACCATCTTTCAGTACAATGCTTGCACCGTAAGGAAGTTTATAACGCTCGCGTTCACGACCTAAATCATCCGCAATACCGATTTCACCTGAACGTGAAACAGAAACCAAATGACCTTTGGTATGTTGTACAGTTTTCACATTGTGGAAACGTACTGTACCTTTGTTACGCACTTGTACGCTGTTTGCCGCAGAAGTTCGGCTCGCTGCACCACCTACGTGGAACGTACGCATGGTTAACTGTGTACCTGGTTCACCAATTGACTGTGCTGCCATTACACCAACAGACTCACCTGGGTTTACCAAGTGACCACGAGCCAAGTCACGACCATAACAACGTGCACATACACCAAATGTAGATTCACAGTTTACAACTGAACGAACTTTAACTTCGTCGACACCGGCTTCTTCAAGATAAGCTGCAATTTTCTCGTCAATTAAAGTACCACGAGGTAATACAACTTCATCATCAGATGCACGTTTTACGTCTTCTGCAGTTACACGACCCAATACGCGGTCACGTAACGGCTCAATCACGTCACCACCTTGAATGAGTGGAGTCATAACTAGACCACCTGCTGTACCACAGTCAGGCTCGGTGATCACCAAGTCTTGTGCAACGTCTACAAGACGACGTGTCAAGTAACCAGAGTTCGCAGTTTTTAATGCTGTATCCGCCAAACCTTTACGCGCACCGTGGGTTGAAATAAAGTACTGAAGTACTGTCAAACCTTCACGGAAGTTCGCTTTAATTGGCGTTTCAATGATCGAACCGTCCGGTTTCGCCATCAAACCACGCATACCTGCAAGCTGACGAATCTGTGCTGCACTACCACGCGCACCAGAGTCAGACATCATGTAGATACTGTTGAATGATTTCTGTTTCTCGTCTTCACCTTTCTTGTTTTTCACAAGCGTATAAGACAAGTTGTCCATCATCGCTTTAGCAACCTGATCGTTGGTACGCGCCCAGATATCGACCACTTTGTTATAGCGTTCACCCGCAGTTACGAAACCTTGTTCGAACTGTTGTTCGATTTCACGGACTTCAGCTTCTGCTTTGGCAATAATTGCTTGTTTTTGTGGTGGAATAAGCATGTCTTCCATACCCACAGATACACCAGAGCGAGTCGCTTGACGGAAGCCCAAGTACATCAATTGGTCAGCAAAGATAACGGTATCTTTAAGACCTAATTTACGATAGCAAGAGTTGATCAGTTTTGAGATGTTTTTCTTGGTCATCTCAAGGTTGATTGACTCGAAGCTTAGACCTTCAGGTACGATTTCCCAAAGTAAGCAGCGACCTGGTGTTGTATCAACAATAATGGTCTGTTTTTCACGTTCGCCATTTTCGTTAATTACAGTTTGGTGTACACGTGCTTTTACACGAGCGTGCATCGCCACTTGACCTGTTGCAAGCGCACGGTTTACTTCGTGAGTATCAGCAAACACCATGCCTTCACCATTGGCATTTACCGCATCACGTGTGATGTAGTAAAGACCCAAGACCACGTCCTGAGAAGGTACGATAATCGGCTCACCGTTGGCAGGTGACAAGATATTGTTGGTTGACATCATTAACGCACGAGCTTCGAGTTGAGCTTCAAGTGTTAATGGTACATGTACCGCCATTTGGTCACCGTCGAAGTCGGCGTTAAACGCTGTACATACGAGCGGGTGTAGACGGATCGCTTTACCTTCGATCAGGATCGGTTCAAATGCTTGAAGACCCAAACGGTGAAGTGTTGGCGCACGGTTCAACATCACAGGATGCTGACGAATCACTGATGCCAAAACGTCCCAAACTTCCGGAGTTTCGCGTTCAACCATTTTCTTCGCAGCTTTAATGGTTGTTGCCTGACCTGAAGCTTGTAGTTTCGCGAAAATAAACGGCTTGAATAGTTCAAGTGCCATTTTCTTCGGAAGACCACACTGGTGCAAACGTAAAGATGGACCTACGGTAATTACCGAACGGCCAGAATAGTCAACACGTTTACCCAACAAGTTTTGACGGAAACGACCTTGCTTACCTTTGATCATATCAGCCAAAGATTTAAGCGGACGCTTGTTCGAACCTGTAATCGCACGACCACGACGACCGTTGTCTAACAAGGCATCTACAGACTCTTGCAACATACGTTTTTCGTTACGTACGATGATGTCTGGCGCAGCCAAGTCAAGAAGACGTTTCAAACGGTTGTTACGGTTGATCACACGACGATAAAGATCGTTCAAGTCAGAAGTCGCAAAACGACCACCTTCAAGTGGTACAAGCGGACGCAAATCTGGTGGAAGTACAGGAAGTACGTTCATCACCATCCATTCTGGCTTGTTGTTTGACTCTTTGAATGCTTCCATCAATTTCAAGCGCTTAGACGCTTTTTTCAACTTCGTTTCAGAAGTTGTTTGAGGAATTTCTTCACGCAAACGTGTGATTTCAGCTTCAAGGTCGATGTCTTTCAACAAGTCTTGAACTGCTTCTGCACCCATTTTCGCAGTGAATTCATCACCGTGTTCTTCAAGTGCATTGAAGTATTCTTCGTCAGTAAGAAGCTGATATTTCTCGAACGGAGTCATACCAGGATCAGTCACAACGTATGATTCGAAATACAATACACGTTCGATATCACGTAATGTCATATCAAGAAGCAAGCCGATACGGCTTGGTAATGATTTCAAGAACCAGATGTGTGCAACTGGTGATGCAAGCTCGATGTGACCCATACGTTCACGACGAACTTTTGCAGTTGTTACTTCAACGCCACATTTTTCACAAATGACGCCTTTGTATTTCATACGCTTGTATTTACCACACAAGCATTCGTAATCTTTTACTGGACCAAAGATTTTGGCACAGAATAAACCATCACGTTCTGGTTTAAAGGTGCGGTAGTTGATTGTCTCTGGCTTTTTAACTTCACCGTGAGACCATGACTTAATCATTTCTGGTGACGCAAGACCAATACGGATGCGATCAAACTCTACTGGAGCATGACCGTCTGAGTCCGTCTTTTTGCGCATGATATCGAGCAAGTCTTTCAATTTTTTTCTCCGTGTGTTGTGGAGATTTTCACTTCACAACTGGGTCACAAATATTGTTTCTTAACTGATTTAATCCCCCTACTCCCCCTTTGAAAAGGGGAAAAGTCCCTCTTTCTCAAAGAGGGATTTAGGGAGATTTAATGGAGAGTCTTAGTCACCATTTTTCAGTTCAATGTTGATACCTAAAGAACGGATCTCTTTGGTCAATACGTTGAATGATTCAGGCATACCTGGATCCATATAATGGTTGCCATCTACAATGTTCTTATAGATGCGGGTACGACCTTCAACGTCATCCGACTTCACAGTGAGCATTTCTTGAAGTGTGTATGCTGCACCGTATGCTTCAAGTGCCCAGACTTCCATCTCACCGAAACGCTGACCACCGAACTGTGCTTTACCACCAAGCGGCTGTTGCGTTACAAGCGAGTAAGAACCTGTTGAACGCGCATGCATCTTGTCATCAACCAAGTGGTTCAATTTGAGCATGTACATGTAGCCTACAGTGACAGGACGATCAAATTTTTCACCTGTACGACCATCGTACAGCTCCATTTGACCAGTCTTCGAGTAGCCTGCAAGGTCAAGTAACTCTTTGATTTGGCTTTCTTCAGCACCATCAAATACAGGTGTTGCCAAAGGTACACCTTTACGCAAGTTACCTGAAAGTTTCAAGATTTCTTCATCAGTCAATGTATCAAGCTCTTCTTGCTCACCACCGACTTTGTTATAAATCTTGTCAAGGAAATCACGTAGTTCAGCCATTGTGCGTTGCTGTTTAAGCATCTTGTCGATTTGCTCGCCAAGACCTTTTGCAGCCAAACCTAAGTGAGTTTCAAGAATCTGACCCACGTTCATACGTGATGGTACGCCCAGCGGGTTCAATACCACGTCAACAGGAACACCATTGGCATCGTGTGGCATGTCTTCTACAGGCAAGATGTTTGATACAACACCTTTGTTACCGTGACGACCAGCCATTTTATCACCAGGCTGGATACGACGTTTCACTGCCAAGTAAACTTTTACAACTTTCAATACACCAGTTGTAAGTTCGTCACCTGTTGCAAGTTTGCGTTTTTTCTCAGCAAATTTCTCGTCAATTTCAGCGCTCTTCTCTTTCAAGAACACTTGAATTTGACTTAAACGTTCAGCGATTGCTTCATCAGTCGGTTGAATTTCAAGTAGATCAACCAGCTCAAGACCTGATAGAACAGATTCAGCAAGCTTGTCGCCACGTTTGGTTGTACCACCGCCATTAGATTCTTGATCTGTCAACAAGCGAATAATACGTTCACGTGCTGCTTCTTCAAAGATTTTGAATTCTTCTTTCAAATCTTTACGGTAAGCATCAAGTTGTGCTTTTTCAATTGCTTGTGCACGTTCATCTTTCTCTAGACCATCACGAGTAAAGACTTGAACGTCGATGACTGTACCTTTAGTGCCTGACGGAACACGTAAAGAAGAGTCTTTTACGTCAGCCGCTTTTTCACCAAAGATCGCACGAAGCAATTTTTCTTCTGGAGTTAACTGAGTTTCGCCTTTTGGTGTCACTTTACCAACAAGGATGTCCCCTGCTGTTACTTCAGCACCAATGTAAACGATACCAGACTCATCCAGTTTAGACAGTGCAGCTTCACCAACGTTAGGAATATCAGCTGTAATTTCTTCTGCACCCAATTTAGTATCACGTGCTACACATGACAATTCTTGGATATGAATCGAGGTTAAACGGTCTTCTTGAAGTACACGTTCAGAAAGCAAGATCGAGTCTTCGTAGTTGAAGCCGTTCCAAGTCATGAACGCAACACGCATGTTTTGACCAAGTGCCAACTCACCGCCATCGGTAGAAGGACCATCAGCCAATACATCACCACGACCCACTTTATCACCCAAGTTCACAAGAACTTTCTGGTTGATACAGGTATTTTGGTTTGAACGTGTATATTTGATCAAGTTATAGATGTCGACACCAGCTTCACCAGCAATCATCTCATCTTCATTGACACGAATTACAACACGTGAAGCATCAACAAACTCGATTACACCACCACGGTTGGCAATCACACATACACCTGAGTCGCGTGCTACGTTTGCTTCCATACCTGTACCAACAAGTGGCTTGTCAGCAAGCAAAGTCGGAACAGCCTGACGTTGCATGTTTGAACCCATCAATGCACGGTTCGCGTCATCGTGTTCAAGGAATGGAATCAATGATGCTGCAACAGATACAACCTGCTGTGCAGATACATCCATATGCGTCACTTTTTCAGGCGGCATACGTACAGTTTCACCTTGGTGACGAACTGTAACCATCTCATCGATCAAGTTACCTTCAGCATCAACTGCTGAGTCGGCTTGTGCAATAACTGTACCCACTTCTTCAATTGCAGACAGGTATTCAGTTTCTTCAGTGACACGACCATCAACAACTTTACGGTATGGAGTTTCCAAGAAACCAAAGTCATTAGCTTTTGCATACACAGAAAGCGAGTTGATCAAACCGATGTTTGGACCTTCAGGCGTTTCAATCGGACATACACGACCATAGTGTGTATGGTGTACGTCACGCACTTCGAAGCCTGCACGTTCACGAGTCAAACCACCAGGTCCAAGTGCTGATACACGACGTTTGTGTGTAATCTCAGACAACGGGTTGTTTTGATCCATAAACTGAGACAACTGGCTTGAACCAAAGAATTCTTTGATTGCTGCAGCAACAGGTTTAGCATTAATCAAATCTTGTGGAGACAAATTGTCTGTTTCTGCTTGGCTTAAACGCTCTTTCACAGCACGTTCAACACGAACCAAACCAACACGGAATTGGTTTTCGGTCATTTCACCAACAGAACGAACACGACGGTTACCCAAGTGGTCGATATCGTCGACTTCACCTTTACCGTTACGGATTTCGATCAAGATACGCATTACATCAATGATATCGTCATTCGACAAGATACCTTCAACTTCGCGAGATTTCTGATCTGTACCCACTTCGTATGGACGACCCAAACGACGGTTGAACTTCATGCGACCTACAGGTGACAAGTCATAACGTTCTGTAGAGAAGAACAAGTTATGGAACAAGTTTTCTGCTGCTTCTTTGGTTGGTGGCTCGCCTGGGCGCATCACTTTATAAATTTCAACCAATGCTTCATCACGGCTAGATGTTGTATCTGCACGTAAAGAGTCTGCAATGAATGAACCACGGTCAATATCATTGGTAAACAGGATGTTAAATTGCTTAACACCACCTTCAGCCAATTTCACCATAATATCGTGGCTGAGCAAGGTATTTGCAGGAATCACTTCACCATCACGTAAAGTCACGTTTTCTGCAATAATACGCTCATACAAGTATTCATCTGGAACAGGCAGTTTAGTCAGACCTGAAGCTTCCATTTGACGTACATGACGTGCGTTGATACGTTTACCTTGTTCAACAATTACTTTACCTGAGCTGTCTGTAATATCGAACTGTGCCATTTCACCACGCAGGCGATCTGGAACCAATTCAATCTGGTAACTGCCCATATCGACATACACAGGAACTTTTTCATAGAACAAGTTCAGGATTTGTTCATCTGTGTAATTCAACGCACGTAAAATAACTGTTGCCAATAATTTACGACGACGGTCAATACGTACGTAAACCAAATCTTTAATATCAAATTCGAAATCCAACCATGAACCACGGTAAGGAATAATACGAGCAGAATATAAAGTTTTGTTCGCGTGCGTTTTACCTTTGTCACTATCAAAGAACACGCCAGGAGAACGGTGTAACTGAGACACGATAACACGCTCAGTCCCGTTAATCACGAACGTACCGTTTTCGGTCATGAGTGGCATTTCACCCATATAGACTTCTTGTTCACGGACGTCTTTGATTGATTTCGTTTCGCGATCTTTAATGATCAAGCGAATTTTTACACGCATTGGTGCCGCATAAGTTGAGCCACGAAGAATACATTCGCGTACATCAAACTCTGGCTTACCAAGGCTATACTCAACAAATTCTAAAGCAGCATTGCCAGAATAGCTTTCGATTGGAAAAACTGAACGAAATGCGGCCTGAAGACCGATATCTTCTCGATTTTTTGGTGTTTTGCCATCTTGTAAGAATGTTCTGTACGAGTCGACTTGAATCGAAAGCAAGTACGGAACGTCCATCACTTTAGGCAAATTACCAAAATTCTTACGGATCCGTTTTTTTTCGGTATATGAGTATGCCATTTGGAGTCCTCGGAAAGTACAAAACTAAATCCGCCTGCAGTTCGGATTTAGATGGAATTACGCAGGCCGATATGGCCACCACTACTTACAAATGCTGCAATTTAGAGTGGTAATAAAACGCTTAACAATATTTTTTATTGAAAAATATTGGTAAGCGTTTGATATATTGCGTTATTTTATAAAATATTCGTTTTCATTCAATAAGAATAAAAATCGAGCCGATTATTGTAACGCAAAAAGGCTGATGACCCAAGAGCCATCAGCCATTTTTTCGGAGTCAATTAAAAACAATTGACTCCTTTGCAAATTACTTAAGTGTAACTGTAGCACCAGCTTCTTCAAGTTTTTTCTTAAGTTCTTCGCCTTCTTCTTTAGAAACAGCTTCTTTAACAACTGAAGGAGCGCTTTCAACAAGATCTTTAGCTTCTTTAAGACCAAGGCCAGTAGCTTCACGAACTGCTTTAATAACCGCAACTTTGTTAGCACCGAAAGAAGTCAACTCAACGTTGAATTCAGATTGTTCTTCAACAGCAGCAGCAGCGCCAGGAGCAGCAGCAACAGCTACAGCAGCAGCAGATACGTTGAATTTCTCTTCAAAAGCAGAGATAAGTTCAACAAGTTCAAGAACAGTTTTTTCAGCAACTGCGTTTAAAATTTCTTCGTTAGTTAAAGCCATGAGAATAACTCCAAATGGAAATTGAATGGTGTGTAAATAAATTTAAGCTTATGCAGCTTCTGACTCGTTTTTCTCTTTGAGCGCTGTAATGAGGCGACCCAATTTCGAAATAGGAGCTTGAAGAACATTGGCAAGCATAGTAAGCGCTTTTTCTTGGTTCGGAAGATTCGCAATTACGCTAACTTCAGCACCAACATAAACCTTGCCATCAAATGCAGCAGCTTTAAGTTCAAATGCTTTGTTAGTTTTCGCAAATTCTTCGAACAAGCGTGCAGCTGCACCCATGTCATCTTCAGAAGTTGAAAAACCAAGAATTGTTGGACCAACAAGGTTGTCGTTCAAGATATCAAACTGAGTACCTTCGAACGCACGTTTAGCCAAAGTGTTACGAACGATACGCGTATTAACACCTAGCTTACGAGCTTCAACACGTAATTGTGTCAATGCTTCTACAGTTAAACCTTGGTAGTCAGCAACAACAGCAGAAAACGCTTTAGAAGCAACTTCGTTTACTTCTGCAACGATCTGTTTTTTGTCTTCGATAAGAAGAGCCATCGTAAACCTCCTAACGGTGATCTATGTACTTTTACAAGTACACTCCCAATTCGTAAGCTCTTTCGAACTTACACGCGGAGGATGAGTAAATCACACCACCGCGTCTACTCGGACTGATTTTTTAAGAAAAAAGTTCAAAAAACTTTTTTCGCCCGAGGTCTTTGACGCTGATAAATTTACATTTATCAATTCAAAGTCCGCCTGATGAGCAAGCAATAAATTGCTTAAGTGTAAAAGAAAATCAATGACTTGCTATTTACACTTTTCCCTATCAGGGCTTTAAAATTCTTTTCTAAGTTAAAACTTAGTTAGAAACGTTGTTTACATCAACAGTAAGACCAGGACCCATAGTTGAGCTCAAAGTGATCTTTTTGATATAGACACCTTTAGAAGTTGCTGGTTTTAACTTTTTCAAGTCAGCAATCAAAGTTTCAACGTTTTGACGAACAGCTTCAGCAGAGAAACCTACTTGACCAATCGCAGCGTGGATAATACCCGCTTTGTCTACACGGTAACGTGCTTGACCAGATTTTGCATTTTTAACTGCATTTGCAACGTCTGGAGTAACAGTACCGACTTTCGGGTTTGGCATCAAACCACGTGGACCAAGGATCGTACCCAATTTACCTACAACGCGCATTGCGTCTGGAGCAGCAATCACTACATCAAAGTCAAGGTTGCCGCCTTGGATGCTCTCAGCAAGATCATCAAAACCAACAACATCTGCACCAGCAGCTTTAGCTGCTTCTGCATTCGCGCCTTGAGCAAATACTGCAACACGTACAGTTTTACCAGTACCTGCAGGAAGTGTAGTCGCACCACGAACAACCTGATCAGATTTACGAGGGTCAACACCCAAGTTTACCGCAACATCCAAAGACTCTTTGAATTTAGCAGCAGGTAGACTAGAAAGAACTTGTACTGCTTCTTCCAAAGTGTAAACTTTGTTTGCTTCAATAGCAGCAGCAATGGCTTTTTGACGTTTAGTTAACTTTGCCATGTCTTATAGCTCCACTTCCAAGCCCATAGAACGTGCAGAACCAGCGATGGTACGAACACGTGCGTCTAAATCAGCACCAGTTAAGTCTGGTTCTTTAGTAGTCGCAATTTCTTCTAACTGAGCACGAGTCAACTTACCAACTTTAGTTTTGTTAGGTACAGATGAACCCTTTTGGATACCAGCAGCTTTCTTAAGAAGAATAGATGCAGGTGGAGTTTTCATGATAAATGTGAACGACTTGTCGTTGTACACAGTGATCACGACTGGAATTGGCAAACCAACTTCAAGCTTTTGAGTCGCAGCATTGAATTCTTTACAGAATGCCATGATGTTAACACCACGTTGACCCAATGCAGGACCAATTGGTGGAGATGGATTTGCTTTACCAGCTGGAACTTGCAGCTTGATATAGCCGTCAATCTTCTTAGCCATTTTAAATTACCTCTGGGTACAAACGCCGCTAGGCTCCCCAACTATTCTCGCAACACAATTGTTACAATAACAATGCCCGAATAAATCGGGCGTTTTCCAACCAATTCAAATTAAATGGTTTTTTCGACTTGGCGAAATTCCAATTCAACTTGAGTTGGTCGATTAAATACATTAATCGTCAACGTTAAACGTGACTTTTCGTATTGAACTTCTTCCACCACACCTTTAAAGTCTGTGAATGGACCGTCAATAACCAATAATTCTTCACCTGGTTCAAACATCGTCTTGGGACGAGGTGCTTCACCTGTACTACGTACACGAGCAAGAATCGCATCTGCTTCGCGCTGAGTAATCGGTGCAGGTTTTTCTGGTGTACCACCAATAAAGCCCAATACTTTTGGACATTCTTTAACAATGTGCCAAGTATCGTCATTCATTTCCATTTCGACTAACACATAGCCAGGAAAGAATTTACGCTCAGACTTGCGTTTTTTACCGTCCTTCATTTCTACCACTTCTTCGGTAGGAACAAGAACATCACCAAAGCTATCGGCAACAGTACTACGCTGGATTCGGTCTTTGAGTGAGCGCATCACTTGTTTTTCATAACCTGAATAGGCATGAATAATATACCAACGTTTCATAGCTTCTTACCCGATAATCAACTTCACTAACCAGCCCAAAGCGTAGTCAAAACACCACAACACAATTGAAGCGATAACAACAACAAGCACCACTTGCCATGAGGTTGTTACGGTTTCTTGCTTGGTTGGCCAAGTTACTCGACGTAATTCTACGCGTGCGTCCTTCAGTAAATGGATAAACCCTTTACCTTGGTGGGTGGCGTATAATAAACCTAAAGCCACGATGATACAAGCTAAAATTGCACCTATACGCGTCCAAACATTATTGGCTGGTGCCCAGTATGCTGGCAGATACTGATTCACCAAAGTTGCACAAATAAATAAAATAATCGCAACAATCCACAGGACAACATCCAAAGGGGAGCCAGAACGAACAACTTCAGCAGAATTATTTCTTTGAGGGATTGGCGCGTCGCTTAATGCGTCACGCGATTTATCATTCGACATGGGTGTACTCGTCGTAGAATTCGCGACTTATTATAAGACAATTTAGCTCAGTCAGCATCAAGCTTTAACTTTGAAATAAATGGCAGGTTAGGAGGGACTCGAACCCCCAACATTCGGTTTTGGAGACCGACGCTCTACCAATTGAACTACTAACCTACAAAGTAAACCGAGAATCTAAATTCTCGGTTTAAATATCACAACAGATATTATGCAGTTACTTTCGCAACAACACCAGCACCTACAGTACGACCACCTTCACGGATCGCGAAGCGTAAACCAGCGTCCATTGCGATTGGGTGGATCAATTCTACTGACATTTCTACGTTGTCACCAGGCATAACCATTTCAACGCCTTCTTTAAGAGAGATAGCGCCAGTTACGTCAGTTGTACGGAAGTAGAACTGTGGACGGTAACCGTTTAGGAATGGAGTGTGACGACCACCTTCGTCTTTAGAAAGTACGTATACTTCTGCGTCGAATTTAGTGTGTGGCTTGATTGTACCTGGTTTAGCAAGTACTTGACCACGTTGTACGTCTTCACGTTTAGTACCACGTAGAAGAACACCACAGTTCTCGCCCGCACGACCTTCGTCTAGAAGTTTACGGAACATTTCTACGCCAGTTACAGTTGTTTTAACTGTATCTTTAATACCAACGATTTCTACTTCTTCGCCTACTTTAACGATACCAGACTCAACACGGCCTGTTACTACAGTACCACGACCAGAAATTGAGAATACGTCTTCGATTGGCATCAAGAATGCTTTGTCGATAGCACGTTCTGGTTCTGGAATGTAAGAGTCAAGTGCTGCAACTAGGTCAAGAACTGATTGCTCGCCGTAAGGACCAGCTTCACCGTTAAGAGCAGCAAGCGCTGAACCACGGATTACAGGAGTGTCATCACCAGGGAAGTTATAAGCAGAAAGAAGTTCACGAACTTCCATTTCTACCAATTCAAGTAATTCTTCGTCATCTACAAGGTCGCATTTGTTCAAGAATACGATGATGTAAGGTACACCTACCTGACGAGAAAGAAGGATGTGTTCACGAGTTTGTGGCATTGGACCATCAGTCGCTGCACATACAAGGATCGCACCGTCCATCTGAGCAGCACCAGTAATCATGTTTTTAACATAATCGGCGTGTCCTGGGCAGTCAACGTGCGCGTAGTGACGAATTGGAGAATCGTATTCTACGTGTGAAGTATTAATTGTAATACCACGTGCTTTTTCTTCTGGAGCTGAGTCGATTTGCGAGTAATCTTTCGCTTCGCCGCCGTAAGTTTTCGCACAGATCGTTGCGATTGCAGCAGTAAGAGTTGTTTTACCATGGTCAACGTGACCAATTGTGCCCACGTTTACGTGTGGCTTATTACGTTCAAACTTGGCTTTAGCCATGATGATCTTCCTCGTTTACGTCGAAAGCAAGCTACAAGAGGCTACAAAAGACACCGAAGCTACACAACACATCGACATATAGTCTAAAAAAACAGACGCCCAATACTTTAAAAGCAGACTAATAAGCCTGCTTCTTTAAAAATTTGTAGATATTTCTACTAAACTGTAATCTGGAGCTCTTATCGAGATTTGAACTCGAGACCTCTCCCTTACCAAGGGAGTGCTCTACCACTGAGCTATAAGAGCGATAAGCTTCGATGGAGCGGGAGACGAGGTTCGAACTCGCGACATGCAGCTTGGAAGGCTGCCGCTCTACCAACTGAGCTACTCCCGCGTGTTGGTATGTATACCACTTCATTCGAAGTTAAATATGGTGGTGAGAGAAGGATTCGAACCTTCGAAGCTTTCGCGACAGAGTTACAGTCTGTTCCCTTTGACCGCTCGGGAATCTCACCAAATCACACTTATTTCAGTGCTGTTCTTACTCAACCAAACTTCACACTTTTAAATGGTGCCGGCACACGGATTCGAACTGTGGACCTACTGATTACAAGTCAGTTGCTCTACCAACTGAGCTATGCCGGCGTTTCTTAGTGTTTCGTACGTTTCGTATCGGAACGGTGTGCAGTTTAGCAAAACTCAGAAATGATGCAAGCGGTTTTTTAAAAAAAACCGCGAAAAACTCATAAAATCAATCCATTTGATGATAATTCAACCGCTTTGATCACTGCGCGAGCTTTTATTTGGGTTTCATTCCATTCAGATTCAGGATTTGAGTCTGCAACTAGCCCCGCTCCAGCCTGTACATAGACTTTATGATCACGAATAACACAGGTACGAATCGCAATCGACATGTCCATTTCACCATGCCAACCCAAATATCCGACTGCACCACCAAAAATACCGCGTTTTACGGGTTCAACTTCGTCAATAATTTCCATTGCACGGATTTTAGGTGCACCAGATAGTGTTCCCGCTGGGAATGTAGCTTTAAAAACATCCAAAGCATCGACATCATCCCGTACTTCACCTTGTACATTCGAAACAATGTGCATCACATGTGAGTAACGTTCGATTACCATACGGTCAGTCACTTGCACTTTTCCAATTTTAGACACACGCCCAACATCATTGCGCCCTAGATCGATCAGCATGAGATGCTCAGCAATTTCTTTTTCATCAGAAAGCAGGTCTTTTTCCAGTGCCAAGTCTTCTTCTTTTGTTTTACCACGTGGACGCGTACCAGCAAGTGGACGCACAGTGGCGATTCCATTTTCTAAACGGGAAAGAATTTCAGGTGATGAACCCACAATATGGAATGGTTTTTGATCGGTTAAGGTGTGCCCTTGCACCAAAAATAGATAAGGTGATGGGTTGAGATGACGTAATGCACGATACACCTGCAAAGGTTCACCATCGAAGTCTGACACCATACGATGACCAGGCACCACCTGCATCACATCGCCCGCACGGATATACTCTTTGACTTTCTCAACCGATTGTAAAAATTTCTCTTTACCTGTAAGGGATTCAAAATGTGGTGCTGTATGTGGTTTGGCTTCTAGGCTAATTGGTGTATTGAGCTGTTTTTCAATCTCATCAAGTTGCTGCTGTGCTTTGTGGTAGGCATCAGCATCTTGTGTATCTGCATGCACAATAATAAATAAGGTATCTTTCAAGTTATCAAAAACAATCACGGTTTTTGACAGCATCATCCAGATATCGGGCAAGCCAACAGGGTCTTGATTTGGAATATGCTTCAGGCGTGGCTCAATATAACGTACAGCATCATAGCCAAAATAACCGACCAGTCCGCCTGTAAAACTCGGTAACTCAGGTATTTGTTGTTGTGTTGGGACTTTAAACTGAGCCTGGAAGTCACGAATATATTGAAATGGGTCACTACATGACTGTTGAGTAATCTGCCCATCAGGTTGTTGAACTGTGAGCTGACCTTCATTACAAGAAAAGATGGTGGATTCACCCAATCCAATAATTGAGTAACGCGCCCAGTTTTCGCCACCCTCTACTGACTCAAATAAATAAGCTTGTGCATGCTGTTTCAGGCGAGCAAACACCGACAACGGTGTATCCGTATCTGCCAAACGGCGACGGTAAACAGGAATGGTATTAAAACCTTGTTGCTGGAGCTGTTGGAATAATTCAGGAGTCATCATATATGGAATGCCTTTTATTTTAAAAATAGGGTTGATCAGTCAAAACTCGGTTAAGCGCGGTTATGAGCGACGCCATCGAAAAAAGGTGATCATATTCATTCCAAAATTCCTGTACTTATTAAACAAACATTAAACGATTAAGGTTTCGAGAGTATCAATCACTTGCTGCGGTTGGCAAGCAGAAATATCTTCACCATGATTATAGCCATAACTCATTACCACACAGTCAATCCCTGCACGACGTGCAGCCTCGACATCATTGCTTGAGTCACCAATCATGAGCGTCTTTTCAGGTTGTACCTGAAAGAAATCCATAGCATGCAACAGTGGCATCGGATCAGGTTTACGTTTAGGCAAACTATCCCCACCAACAACCAAACTAAAGAAGTTCCCGACTTCAAGTTTATTGAGCAGAATTTTTGCCAGATGCTCAGGTTTGTTGGTCACACACGCCATATTTAACTGCTGTGACTGGCAATACTGTAGAAAAGGCAAAACACCGTCAAACAACTGACTTTCTACACACAGTTCCAGTTCATAGACTGCCAAGTATTTTTCCAATAGCCGCCGATGTTGCTCAGGATCAATCTGTCCCTGTAAATGCATTAGCACCCGATCACAAAGCTTGGATGTCCCCTGCCCAACCCATTCACGGATTTGCGTTTCAGTGACAAGCGGATAGCCGAGCTGTTGCAGGGTCAGATTCATGGCGCGAAACATATCTGCTGCGGTATCGATTAAGGTGCCATCTAAATCAAATAAAATGACATTTCGCTGCTGTAATCGGCTGACCGATGACATGGGTTTCTCCTTTTAAGTATGAGGTTGTGTTGCAACCTCACCACTTCGTCTTATTTAAAGAATACAAATGCCAAAACAACCAAAATAATGATCGCAATGATGGTCATCAACCCAACTGATACATTTTTCTGTTGTTCGACTTCCTGCTCAACACGAGATGCAGGCAGCTCAATAGGTACTGGTGTAGGTTCAGCCTTAGCATGAGGGTCGATACCTTCAGGAATTGGTGCAGGTTTTGGTACAGAGACCTGTTGTGGCATGCCTTCACGGCTGAGTGTCGTTTCTGCTGCGCGCTCTGTTAAGCTTGGCATACCCTGCTCATTCATTTTTTGAGCATGATTATCTGATTCTGTTTGGCTCGCGGCTTTAGGTAATTCAAGATTTTCATCAATGACTAAGTCTGCGTTTTCAGCCAGTAGCGCAAATTTTAAGTTCGCAAATTGAACAATATCACCTTGTGCTAACAGCGTCTCTTGAGCAATACGCAAATCATTCACAAACGTACCATTCGATGAATTTAAATCGGTTAACCACAATTGATCATCACGAACGTTCAATGCTGCATGGCGGCGGGAAATCGCCGAAGATTGCAAAATAAGGTCACAGTCTTGATGACGTCCAACCAGCATATCTTGTTTTACTTCGATTTCCTGACCCTGTAATTCATCAGAAATCGCCTGTAGTGTCCAACTCATATTGATTTCCCATTTTCTCGTTTCATATAGAATAACATGTTTAGCCGATCATGCTGCCCTGTCAGCTCAATGATTCAATTCACTTTATCGTTAAACAGCGCTGTGTGACACGAGCCTATCTAGATGGTTTATTGAGCAATATCCCTAATCTGAATTGCATTTTCAGCGGCCTCATACGAAGTGTGATTCAATTTTTAAATACCTACCAACAAAATCACAAAGATTTAAGTTTTAAAAAAGCCTGCTATTGAGCAGGCTTGTCTATTTATCATCACATTCATTTTTAACGCTTATGCTCAGATTGATGTTTTAAACTCGCAGCCGTTAAACAATTTTCATCTTCAAGGACATGTTGTTCTGCAACTGCTTGAACTTCAATTTCAATTTTATATTCCGAGTCAATCAGTTTCACCCCTAAAGCAGCACGAGCAGGTGGACAGCCTTCTGGCACCCAATCCTCCCAAACCGCATTCATTTGTGCATAATCACCCACAGAAGCTAAATAAATTCGAGCGCAAACGATATCTTTTTTACTGGCGCCCGCATGTGCAAGCAAGCGATCTATAAATTTCAGAACTTCCTTGGTCTGGCCTTCAACATCTAAAATTGTATTTTCAGCCACCTGCCCTGAAATATAGATAAAATTTGCTGAACCTACATGAGCAATGGTCATTTCACTAAATCGTGGACCTATTTCATGCCGTGTAATCGTCACCATTTGAATTCTCCTTATTCTTTATTTCACAATATCTAATTACATGGCACAGATGTTGTCATTTTGTTATTTCTTGATTTTGCTGAGTCGACCACCATCCCCCACCTAAGGCTTGGAATAATGCAGCCGTATCTTGTAAGCGGTTGCCTTGAGCCTGTGCCAATGCCAATTGCATTTGTAAATCATTTTGCTCAAGTGGCAGTAAAGCTATACGGCTAATATCACCTAAACGGTATTGTTTGCGTGCCAAATTTAAACTTTTTGAACTGGCCTGTGTAGCCTGCAAGGCAGTGTTATAGGCATTTTGATCTGACTGGATCGATTGCATCACGTCACCAACATTTTGAAATGCAGCAATAATCGTGCTTTTATACTGTGCTACTGCACCATCATAAGCAGCACGTGCCAGTTTTTCTTTATGTTTTAATGCGCCACCATCAAAAATAGGTTGTGCGACATTCGCCCCAATCGTCCAGAAATTGGATGCCGAGGCAAACAAATTTGCAAGCCGATTAGAAGATGATCCCAGATCTGCATTTAAAGTAATATCTGGCAAGCGATTCGCGACTGCAACACCGATATTGGCGCTCGCAGCATGCAATATGGCTTCAGATAAGCGAATATCAGGACGGCGCTGCAATAAGCTTGAAGGTAATGCTGCTGGCAGTTCATATGGCAACTTAAACTGAGCTAAATTAAACTCGGCAGCCAAACGATCACTCGGGTATTCACCTGCCAAAGCCTTGATTAAATCACGTTGAATTGCCAGTTGCTTTTGTAAAGGAGGCAATGTCGCTTCCACCGCCAATTGCGCCGACTCCTGTGTCATCACATCTGCATCTGACACCTGTCCGAGTACTCTCGCTTTATGCATAATCGAGGTTAATTCGCGTTGTTTTTGAATTGCATTTTGGGTAATTCGAATTTGATCGCGAATAATCGCTTCTTGAATCGCCGCATTGACGACATTGCTAATCAGGGTGAGATAAGTCACTTCTACATTGTAGCGACTTGCATCTGCTTCAGCTTTTAGCATTTCAACCTGACGTCTATTTGCCCCCCATACATCCAGACTATAGGAGGCATTTAATTGTGCCGTATGCAAATTATAAACATAGCTATTTGATGCCAAGGGACTTGCCAATGACTTCGCAACACTTTGTCGAGTTGGGTTAAAGGTTGCAGATACCGAAGGGAAAAATGCCGCCTGCTGGATTTTCACATTTTCCAAAGCCTGATTTAAATTCGCTTGGGCAATTGCCACAGAAGGATTATTTTTCAGGCACTTTTCGATCAGTAAATTCAGCTCTTGTGAATGAAAGGCTTGCCACCATGCTGTAGGAATATCTTGTAAAACATATTTCTGTGCTGTTGAAGAAGCCTGAGATAATGCCAGATTGGGTTGCTCAACGAGCGCCTTAGGCAGATGAACATCGGGACGTTGATAATTGGGGCCGACCGTACAACCCGAGAGGATTGCCAGCAAACTTATGCCGCTCCAGAACGTACCTTTTCTTAAAACATTTACCGACAAAGTATATGGTCTCAAGTTTTTCATTAACGATGACTCCGACGTCCAGGCATATTCCATTTTTTATTTTCAGCAAATCTTTCAATCACATAATAAAATACTGGAACAATAAATAAGGTCAATAAAGTCGATACAATGAGACCACCCACCACAACCGTAGCCAAATTACGCTGAACATCTGTGCCGACTCCTGTTGCCAGTGCGGCTGGGAGCATCCCAATAGAAGCCACCGTAGCCGTCATTAACACAGGACGTAACCGTTCACTTGCTGCGGTAATGATACTTTGATCAAGATCAAGTCCATCCCCGCGCGCACGCCTGAAATTGGCGACCATAATAATCCCGTTCTGGACAGAGACACCGAACAGCGCAATAAAGCCGACTGCACTCGCGACATTTAAGGTATTGCCCGTCACATTCAACGCAATAAGCCCACCTAAAGTCGCCAGTGGCACAACACCTAAAATCAGAAATACCTGACGGAAGCGCCCAAACTGGAAAAATAACAAAGCGCCCATCATGCCGATCACCAAAATCATAATAAACCCTAGACGTTTTTCGGCACGATCTTGGCTTTGGAACTGTCCTGCCCACTCCATATGATATTGACTTGGATCGAGTTTGACTTGAGCATTAATTTTTTGCTGCGCCTCAGTCAAATACGATGTTAAATCGCGACCACGGTTATCAATACGAACGGTAATTTGTCGTTCGCCCTGCTCATGAGAAATCGTGCTTTCACCTGTTTTCAGTGAAATATCGGCCACTTGAGCCAATGGGATTTTTGCACCACTCGCGCTGTTTAATTGCAAAGCACCCAGTTCGGCAGGGCTATTCTTGGCATTCTTAGGGAAACTGACTGTAACGTTATATTGGCGGGCATCAACGTACACAGGAATAATCGGCGTGCTTCCGACACCCGTTTGGATCAGCGCAGAAATATCTGCAATGCTAATCCCGTATCTTGCTGCCGCTTCACGATTCACCTTGATGATAACTTGCGGGATAGGTGGTTCCTGAAATAATGAAGCTGAAGCCGTTCCTCGGATTCCTTTTAAAATATCGACCACTTGATCACCAATACGGCGACCTTCTTTTAAATCTGGCCCATAAATACGTAAAACCAACGGGCTGTGCGCACCACCTACCGCATCATTTACCCCATCAATAATCGGCTGACTAATTCCGATATCATAACCAGGCATCTGGCTAAATTCTTGCCCCAACTTTTTAATAAATTGAGCCTTGGTTTCGCCATTTGGCCACTCACTATAAGGTTTCAGCCCGACTGGCATTTCGATATGTGACGGTGTCCACGGGTCTGTGCCGTCATCACTACGCCCAACCTGACTCACCGCATAAGACACTTCAGGATGCTTGAGTAAAACACGGCGCAGATTTGTGGCCATTTCGCTGGATTTATCTAGCGAAATACCTGTTGGCAACTGTACTTGTAACCACAATGCACCTTCATCCAACTCAGGCAAGAATTCACGTCCTGTACGCGCACCAAGCAACACCACAGCCACTAAAGACAAAATCGTAATGCTATAAACAATCACTGGGCGCAGTAGTAAAGTAGTTAAAACCTTTCTATATTTTTCAGTGAGCCAGATTAAGGGTTTATTTTCAAAAACCTTTCTGGGCTTTTTCAAGGCGACGTAAGCTAGTCCCGGAATCAATGCAATCGCACAGACTAAAGCACCGAGTAATGCGTAGCTCACTGTAATCGCCATCGGTGTAAACAACTTACCTTCAGCGCGTTCAAAGGCAAATAATGGTAAATAGGCAGTAATAATAATCAGTGTTGCAAAGAAAATCGGACGACCCACATAACTCAAAGTTTCCAAGATATCTTGCTCGCCTAAAACCACATCGGGTTCTTCTTCTCGGCGCCTTAAGATGGCCTCCATGACCACAATTGCCCCATCGACAATAATCCCGAAGTCGATTGCCCCAAGCGAAAATAAATTGGCGGGCATATTGGTAAAATTCATGAGAATAAATACCGTCACCAACGCCGCAGGAATAGCAACCGCCGCAATAATGGCACTGCGCGGACTGCCTAAAAACAAGATCAGAACAATCAAGACAAGCCCGACGCCTTCCATCACTGTATGTGTTACTTTATCTACAGTGAGTTTGACCAAGCTATCTCGGTCGATATAAGGCACAATTTTGACACCTTGCGGCGCAAGTTGTTTATTCAGTTGATCAACTTTGGCATGTACACCATCTAAAACGGTTGAAGGGTTTTGATATTTTGTCATCAAAATAATCCCTTCTAGCGTGTCTGGGTTATAGTCTTTACCTACGATTCCCTCACGCTCTTGATGACCAATCACCAGCTTGCCTAAATCTTTTAAATAAATAGGCATGCCATTTTTTTGCGTTACAACAACTAAGGATAAATCTTCAAGAGAATGAACCTGCCCCACACCACGCACGACATAGCTTTGCTCACCTCGGGTAATACGTCCACCGCCTGCATCTGAACTGCTAGAGTTAATTGCTGTGGTGACATCATTAAGAACCACACCATATTGCTGCATTTTTGCAGGGTCTAATTCCATACGGAATTCTTTGGTTAAACCACCAAAGTTATTGACATCGGCAACCCCTGCAACCTGCTTAAATGCAGGCATCACAACCCAGCGCTGGATCTCTGAAAGCTGCATCAAATTTTTATTTTCAGATTCGAGGGTATAACGATAAATTTCGCCGCCTGAACCACTGAGTGGGCCTAAACTGGGTTGAGCTCCAGCTGGTAAGGTGACACTACTTAAACGCTCCATCACCCGTTGACGAGCAAAGTAATCATCTTTACTGTCAAAAACCAGTGTAATCAGGGACAGTGCAAAAGTACTACTGGAACGGATGGTCGTAACGCCTGGCGTACTATATAGACTGCGTTCTAAAGGTGTTGTAATTTGCTGCTCAACATCTTCAGCAGACAGCCCAGGAACTTGTGTAGTAACCTGTACGGTGACGTCATCAAGTTCTGGATACGCTTCTACTTTCATCACTTTCCATGAGTACATGCCATAAATTGCGAGAATAATGGCAATCGCCCAAACCAAGTGACGGCGACGAAAAAATAAGGCAATCAGGCGATTAATCATTGAGTAGCACTCCACCACTAACAATCACGCGATCCGATGGGTTTAAGCCAGAGACAATCTGCACATCAGTATCATTTTCACTGCCCAATTCCACCACTTTTCGTACATAGGTATGCGGCTTTGTTTCTACAAAAACGGTGATTTGTTCATTATTCATCAGCAATGCAGACTGTGGCACAGTAATTTTTTGCGGGTTATTATTTTTAATTTGCACCGTTGCAAACATATTTGGCTTCAATTTCATATTGCTGTTATCAAATAAAATACGAGCCTTGGTGCGGCGGGTGTCGCTATCTAAAACATTACTGATATTCCCAATACGTCCATGAAACACTTGGTTTGGATAGGCTGGGAAAGTCACATCAACCTCTAACCCTGTATGTACCTGATTCAGCTGTGCTTCTGGAATATTTGCAGTTACCCAGACCTGATCAAAATTTGCAATGGTCAAAATCGCATTGGTATTGTCATTGATAAACGAGCCAAGACCTACATTCAAAGCCGTGATATCACCATTGATTGGAGAAACGATCGGTAAAAAGGCTTCTGAGCCTGAAAGTTTTGCACCATGCCCTGCGAGGGTTTTTAAACGTTGCGTTGCACGTTCATATTCATCTTTGGCTTGAATTTGCATACTTTGAGCCGCTTCCAAATCTTTATTGGCATTCGCACCAATCGCATTGACTTCACGCGCACGTTTCAAGCTGGCATTGGCCAAACTCAAACTATCTTTGGCTTTACTCACATCTGCATATGCTTGAGCTAAATCTCCAGAGCTCATCACAGCCAGCACTTGCCCTTTATGCACATGATCGCCAATTTTTACATTGAGCTGAACAATACGACCTGTCAGTGGCGGCTCGATATTGGCAGAAGCCGCCGTATTTGCCTCAACCATTCCCGGGAAGCTGGTCACTTGAGCCGAACCGCCTGAACTCACAGGCATGACTTTGAGATGACTCATTAAAGGTGAATGATTCGGTACAATATATTCATCCCCTTGATGTTTAAACATTTCAGGCGGAGGACTCGGATTTTTAGCTTCAGCAGGTTCATTTTTATGAAATGCCACCATCCAGATGATGCCTATCAGCAAACATCCCCCGAGTGCAATAGCCAACTTTGAACCGACAGATAGTTTTGAAGCGTTATGATTGGTTGAAGGCATAGTCTGGCTACCTTAAATCGTATTGGATTCGTGATTCTTGAAAAATCGACCTGCTTAAAGCGTATGCATCATATAAATTAAAAATTAAACAAAAATTAAAAACAATCTTAAAAAAATAAATTAAATATTTGAAATATATTTAAAAATTAAACCAAATACTCCAGATTATAATTCTCTAAAATGACAAATTAATGATATAAAATTGTAATACTTATGATTATTTTGATCTGATTAAACATAGCCGCATTCTGCCAAACGACTCATGATGATTTATTCAACAATGCTATTCACAAATACGTAGCATTTAGCCCTCAAATCTACTAGATCGTGAATTTAACTCTAACAACTCCACCTTTTTTATTCATGTATTTTCTTCGCTCTATGAACTCAATATAAAGAGAATTGAAACAAGCATGAAAATAACCCAATTGTTAAAATGTAGTCAAACAATAAAACCCTGCAACAGTGCGCATAAAAAAAGCTGAATCTAAAATGAATTCAGCTTTTTTCATCTTATTAATCTGAATTAGATCAAGAAGTCTTCCAAGCTTGCGCCTTTTTCCAACTCAGTCACTAACCAGCGAGGTTGTTTACCACGACCAGTCCAGGTTTCTTCTGGGTTGTTTTTATTACGGTAGCGTGGCTCAACAGTTTTACGCGTTGGGCTTTTACGTTTTTGAGCACCATATTCAAGTAGTTGCTCAATTGTTAAATCAAGACCTGAAGCAATTTCAATCACTTGATTATAAGCATCTTGAATTGCTTGTTCTTTTTTAGAAGCAATTAAAACTTCTGCTTCACGTTGTAAGCGTTTTAGCTCTTCAACAGATAAAGTACTAATGTCTTGCACAGTTTTTCTCCAAATTCAGATCGGAATCTATTTAAAATAAACTTCCATGTCAAATATATTAATCTAATCACGATTATTAAGTATAGAGAAAAGCCAAAGAAATAACTTATTTTTACAACATCAATGGCTTTTTATTTTAAATCATAAAACCTCTAGTTTCATATTTAAAACACCCTAATATTCAAACTTCGAAATTATTCAGCTATAGATTTACTTTTAAAAAGTTTGTATTACTCTCAAACAGTAAATTAAGCTGCTGTACAAGAACTTCATTATCCTTTAACTGGTTTTTAATTCTTAAATAACTCATTAATATATTATCTGGATATAATTCTAATAATTTTTCTGCTTCAGAAAAACGACCAGTTTCCTGATAAACAAACCATCTTGCAAAACTAAATATAGGAATATTTGAGTATTTCGCTTCCCACATATTTAACTGTTGTTCAATTTTCTCATATGCAGGTGTTTGTTTTAACAATTGTTTTTCAAACCATAAATAAAAAACTTCCTGATCAAACAATTCATTCAGTAATGTTTCAGCCAGCACTTCATGCTCAAGACTCATCTCTGGTAAACGCGCTAAAACCTTCAACCACAACACTTTATTTTCACGGGTTGTGTCATGCAGCTTGGTATCCTTAAACTCGTCATAACGCTGCTGTAAATGAGTTAAATCTTCAGGGCTCGCCTGATCAAAAGCAATTAAAAGCTGCTGCAACCAACGGGTTTTATCAGGATCATTGAGCTGCCCAAACTGGCTACTTTGTACATACAGCCACGGAAACTGCACCGCAAACTGCCCCCAAAGCAATGTTAAACGCTGCATATACCCTTGCTGAATATCTTTGAGCCAAGGGGATAATTCATGCTGAGATAAAAATTCCAAATGGGTTAATGCATGATTGGGGTTTTGTTCAGATAAATAAATTTCAATTCGCTGCAATTCTGCCAATTCAAAAGCCATGGCAGGACTATGTTCAAGCATATTTAAGGCTGATTTTACATCTCCCTGTTTCCAGAGAAAAAATGCATGTATTACTTCATTTAATAAATTAGATTGTTTAAAAATCCCTTCAACCATGTCCCTTTTTTCTTGATTGGCATCTAATAACCACAATACCGCCAATTTTTCATAAGGGTGCAAATGTTCAAAATTAAATATTTTCTGTTTTCTTTGTTCAAGTCGGGAAAAATAGCGCTTAAATAACAACCATAATACTTGTCCAATCAGGCTCAGTATGACCAGAAAAATTAATAATACCCAAACATTACTCTGAATTTGCCAATGTCGAAAATAAACATAAACATAACCTGCGCCATATCCATAACTCAGGATACTCACAAGCGCGATTAAAAGCAGCAGCACAAATGTATAAGAATATAAAATCTGTTTCATGCCTGACCTCTAATTCAATATTGCCAGTGCAGTGAGTTTTGGCATCGTCACAGCAGGCAGCTGCTTGGCTTTTTCCAGTAATACACTTAAAGCATGGCGATTAAATGTCGGTGCTTGGCGCAATAATTGATTTACCTCTAACAATGTTTGCTGATATTCATCATATTGACCAGATTCAAGCAATTGTTTTGCGAGTACCAGACGTATTTGCATTTCTTTTAATACCAGCCGTTGATTCATTAATTCAGTTTGTGGCTGGTCTGTTGATTCAACTTTAAACCAGCGATTCCAAAAATGCTTTTGCTGCACAGGCTGATATTGCTGGGCCTGGCTCAATAATAATTGATTTAATTGTTGATCCATTTGGCGAAATATTAAATGTAACTGATCTAGCTGATTTTGATGGTTATCGTGATATTGCTGAATATTTTGTAAATCTTGAGTAATTGCCTGATATAAACTTTGTTGCAGGGCAGGTGATAAATCATAAGCTGCAATCTCCTGATTGAGCTTTTGCAATTGTTGAAATGCATAAACGTCCTGTTGCTGCTGTAAAGCAAACTGTACCAGTTGCAACTGCTGTTTTACCAAAATAATCGGATTAAGCGCATGTACAGCAGCACTTTCACTGCTGGCAACATCGGAAGCAGTAGCCTCATTGGGTGCAAGTTGGCGTTGTAATGCCACTAATTGGTCATTGGCATTGGCATTGGCTTGTTCGCTATGCAAAATCCGCGTTTGTAGCTCTTGTAATTGCTTTGAATTTTGCACCAGATCGTAATTGAGTTTTACCATCCAAGCGACAATCAAGAGACTTAAAGCCACAAATAACTTTCTCATGCTGTGCCTTTTTGTTTTAACAGAAAGTTGCGTATGCTCTCTGGGTCTAAACTTTCAAGCTGCTGCACAGCTGGAATTTGCTGCTGAAGCAACAATTGCGTTAAGCGTTGCCCTAAAGTGAGATACTGACATTTAGATAAAATTTCAGGGGTATTTTGACATAGTTTGACCCAGTTCAACCAACTGGCTTCACTACTTATACAAACAAAGATAGGCTGTGTCATGGTCAGCAAGCGTGGGGATAATTGCTGAAACTGGGTCATGGTCTGTGCGGGGCACTGGCGCTGATAAAGCACAAAATTCAAAATATTGACACCGCGCTGCTGTAAGGCATCCATCATGAACTGTCGTCCACCACGCCCCCGCCAAAACGCCACATGCTGCAGATGCAAATGCTGCAACACAGGAAGTTGCAACATACCTTCAGAATTCTCAATATCTGGAACCGTTGCGGTAATACCATAGCGCTGCAAACTGCGTGCCGTTGCCTGTCCCACAGCAATCCACTGCACCTGATTCAAAGCTGACAGTTCGATTTGGCTGGCCTGTAAATACCGCATCCCCACATCAACTGCCGTAGGGCTGACCACCACAATCACCTGAGCGTGCAGCAATTGCTGATAGAGTGCGGCAAGCTCTGCGGAATAGGGCATTGCCTTTAATTCCAGTAAAGGCAGCTCTATCACGTCAATCTGGTCATGCTCTAAGATTTGTGTCAGGGCTTGCGCACGCTCGATTGGGCGAGTATTTAGCAGAAGCATTTTAGTGGTGCAGTGCCTTGAGTAATTCACCTGCACCTTGAGCCAGCAATTGCTGTGCTAATTGCACACCCAACTGCTCAGCTTGCTCCACAGTCCCTTCAAGGGTGGCTTTGAGCAGAACAGTACCATCCACACTACCAACACGGCCTTCAATATGCAGATGCTCGCCATCCAAGGTAGCAAAACCTGCGATTGGCACTTGGCATCCACCTTCCAAATACGCATTAAATGCCCGTTCAGCACGTACACAATATTGGGTTTCAGCATGTGCCAAAGGTGCAATCAAATCCAGAACTGCCTGATCCTGATCACGACATTCCAAGCCCAACGCCCCTTGTCCAACCGCAGGTAAACTCATGTCTGAGGCAACATGATGACGAATACGCTGCTCCAAGCCCAAACGCTTTAATCCTGCACTGGCTAAAATAATCGCATCGTACTGACCTTCATCGAGTTTTCCAAGACGAGTACCCACATTGCCGCGGAGATCTTTAATCACCAAATCAGGACGTTGCTGCAAAATCTGGCACTTACGGCGCAGACTGGAAGTCCCCACCACTGCACCTTGTGGCAATTCATCAAAATGGGTGTAATGATTGGAAACAAAAGCATCGAACGGGTTTTCACGCTCACAAATCACCGCCAGCGTTAAGCCTTCAGGCAGTTGCATTGGAACATCTTTCATGGAATGAACGGCAAGATCGGCACGCCCATCGAGCAAGGCACTTTCTAGTTCTTTGACAAATAGACCTTTTCCACCAATTTTTGCTAATGGCGTATCAAGGATTTTGTCCCCTTGAGTGACAAAAGTCACCAATTCTACGGTTAACTGAGGATGAAGCTGCTCAAGGCGACTTTTTATATGCTCGGCTTGCCAGAGTGCAAGAGGGCTTTGGCGAGTCGCAATTTTCAAAATATTCATAATGGATGAAGCCTGAGCATCGAGATGATGCACTAAACTTAACCTGATCTAATAAAAATGCAAGTCCCCAGCCCAAAAAACTGTTTAGAGTTGCTGTATCGACTCGCGAAGCTGAGGCAAATGTCGTCGGCTAATCACCAACCGCTCAGCGATATCGCGTAACCGCACCTGATACTGTCCAGAACAAATACTTTCAATTCCATCTAAAAATTTGATGGATACCAAGGCATTGCGATGAATTCGAATAAACTGGTCAGCAAATTCCAGTTCCAGATCTTTTAATGTTTCATCAATCAAAACACTGCCCTTTTGATGGCGAATGGTGACATATTTCTGATCTGCCAGAAAATAATACACCTGTTCAATCGGAATAAGTTCGACTCCCCGATGGGACTTTGCGGTAATGTGCTGACGCTGTTTTTGGGACATTTGACTGGATGATTGTTGAAACTGGCTGACTTGCGCTTGATTGGGTTTACAAACCTGATCCAGCACTTCACGCAATTCATTTTTGGCAATCGGTTTGAGTAAATAAGCTTGCGCCTGTGACTGAAATGCCTGTAAAGCATGCTGATCATACGCTGTACAGAAAATGATGGCGGGCTTGATCTCAAGGTGTGCCAATTGACGGGCGCAACTTAATCCATCCATTTCAGGCATTTGAATATCGAGCAATACCACATCAGGTTCATACTCAAGAACCAAATCGTAGACTTGCCCACCATGTTCAGCAGTTGCCACTACCTGATGCCCCAAATCGCTGACTAAACGCACCAATCGCTCAACAGCTAACGGCTCATCATCACAAATTAAAATATCCATACGCGCTTTATATTCCCCGATCTGCTTTGTATGTCATCCGTTTGTTATTGATACGGATAGGTTAAGATTGTGGTAAAGATGCCCTGCCCTGCAAAACATTGAATATAGGCAGCATCGCCATAATAGGCACGTAGCCGTTGTTTAACATTTTCTAATGCAATGCCATTGCCTTGGCGTTGCCCTTGTTGTTCTTGTAAATATGGATTAGTAATCACAATATTGACTTGTCGGTTGAGAATCTCCACCAATAAACTGATCTTACACGGACTGCTTATTTTTTCAACACCATGAAAAATACTATTTTCAAGTAAAGGTTGCAAACTCAGGACTGGAATTTGAATATATTGGAGTGATTGAATGTCGGGTAAGCGCCAATCCATCTGCAAACGATCCCGCAGGCGAATCTGTTCAATCGCAATATATTGTCGGCAAATCTGTAGTTCTTCTGCCAAGCTAACCAGTTTGAGTTCCTGCAAACTCACCCGAAATAAACGTGATAGATTAATCAGCATCTCTTCTGCTTTATCGGGGTCAACTGCAATCAAGCTGACCACACTGTTTAAGCTATTAAACAAGAAATGCGGCTGAATCCGCGCCTGCATAGCCTGAATCCGTGCCTGCAATTCGCTGTGTTGCTGCTTGATCCACTGATCGCGGATGTACAAATAACGTAGAGAAAATGCCCCCATAAGTACGCCATAGCTGAGATGTAAGCCTGCATGATCAAATAACTGTTGCCAATCGCCAAGCTGTCGCCAGCCAAAATGCACCATCAACAGCAATGCATTTAAGAAAATCGTGGTCAGCAGTACTGTCCCCTGCAACAAAATAAATGCTAACGTGAATACAACAACATGATTTAAATGAGTGAGTTTCGGCTGTATTTTCTGAATCACAACAATAAAAACCAGAATCACCCAATAAATGTAGAGCAAATATTGCAGCACATGCCCCCAGTTCATGGCTTGCCATGTCCCTGCTTCTGCCAGCATTAACACCACCGCCAAAATGCTACTGGCTGCAAATAATTCGATTAAGTGTTGCCAACGCCCTATTTTCGTAAAAAAATAGGCTGACTGATTGTTCAGCGCATCGCTACTCTGGGCTGAATGATGATCTTGAGCATCGGCAAGTTGCTGAGCTTTTGTTATACTGCTTTTTATTTTACTGAGCCGCCATGACCACATCTTCTCATTCCTCTAATACTCCGCAAACCAATGAAACTTCAGGTATGTGGGGAGGTCGCTTTACCGAAGCTACTGATGCTTTTGTTGCTGAATTTACTGCATCTGTACAATTTGACCAACGTTTTTATCAACAAGATATCGCAGGTTCAATTGCACATGCCACCATGCTTGCCAAAGTCGGTGTTCTGACTGAAGCTGAACGTGATGATATTATTCAAGGCTTGACTGAAATTCGTCAGGAAATTGAAGCAGGTACGTTCGAATGGCGTATTGATCTTGAAGATGTTCATATGAACATCGAATCACGTCTGACCAACCGCATCGGCATTACAGGTAAAAAACTGCATACAGGTCGTAGCCGTAATGACCAAGTTGCAACTGACATCCGTTTATATGTACGTGACGAGATTGACGACATTCTCAAACTACTCGAACGCTTACAAAAAGGAATTTTGGGTTTAGCTGCCAAAAATACTGCCACTATTATGCCAGGCTTCACCCATTTACAAACTGCACAGCCTGTGACTTTTGGTCATCATCTGATGGCATGGTTTGAAATGCTGGTGCGTGACAGCGAACGTCTGATCGACTGCCGTAAGCGTGTTAACCGTATGCCACTTGGTTCTGCTGCACTTGCAGGCACAACTTACCCAATTGACCGTGCTTATACAGCCGAGTTGTTAGGTTTTGAAGCCGTTAGCGAAAACTCACTCGATGCAGTTTCTGACCGTGATTTCGGTATTGAATTCAATGCCGCTGCGTCTTTAATTATGATGCACTTGTCACGTATGTCTGAAGAAATGATTTTGTGGACATCGGCACAGTTCAAGTTTGTGAACATTCCTGACCGCTTCTGCACAGGGTCATCAATCATGCCACAAAAGAAAAACCCAGACGTTCCTGAGTTAATTCGTGGTAAAACAGGTCGCGTGTATGGTGACCTCATGAGCCTGTTAACCCTCATGAAAGGTCAACCGTTAGCTTATAATAAAGACAACCAAGAAGACAAAGAGCCATTGTTTGATGCGATTGATACCGTTCGTGGTTCACTCATGGCATTTGCCGACATGATTCCTGCACTGGTTCCAAACATCGAAGTGATGCGTGAAGCTGCACTACGTGGTTTCTCAACCGCAACGGACTTGGCGGATTATTTGGTGAAAAAAGGCGTGGCATTCCGTGACGCGCATGAAATTGTGGGTAAAGCAGTTGCTCTTGGCGTACAGGAATCGAAAGATTTGTCTGAACTCAGCCTTGAACAATTACAACAGTTCTCTGACCTGATCAGTGAAGATGTATTTGAAAAAGCATTAACCCTTGAGGCTTCTGTCAGCGCGCGTAACCACATCGGTGGTACTGCCCCTGTACAGGTTGCTGCAGCAATTGAGCGTGCGCATGCACGTTTAGCTAAACTTTACGCTTAAGGATCAATAAGATATGACTCGACAAGTCTTTTGCCGTAAATATCAGACCGAGATGGAAGGCTTGGACTTTGCACCATTTCCTGGTGCCAAAGGACAAGAACTGTTTGAAACAGTCTCGAAACAGGCATGGCAAGAATGGTTAAAACACCAAACCACTCTGATCAATGAAAAACGCTTAAATGTGTTTGAAGCAGAGGCGAAAAAGTTTCTGGAAGAACAGCGTGAAAAATTCTTGAGTAATGATGAAAGCGTAGAGAAAGCGGAAGGCTGGACTGCTGAGAAATAATGATTTTTTCTGTTGATAAAATCTAGCTTGGTATAAAACCGACTGTAAAAAAGCAACGGCTCATCCGTTGCTTTTTTTATTTCAACAAAACTTACATGCCGCTTACAAACAGGCATACAAAATAACAAGACCTCACAGGACTACACATGATTATTGCTTAGGCTCTGGTTATAATTGCCTCATTAAGACAGAGTTTGTTCTTGATTAATCCGACCGATACTCCTTTTATAAATCCCAGATCACCCCCAACTCTGGGATTTTTTTTGTCTTGAATTTGAATCATTCATAAAAAAAGGGCGAAATTACTTCGCCCTTTCAAAAATATAAGTGTCAGCTACATTAGCGACTGTGTACCCGTTGTTCAATTTCATCTACGCTGGTGTGACGAACATCTAGACCTTTAACAATATAAATCACCTGTTCAGCAATATTACGCGCATGGTCCCCTACCCGTTCCAAAGAACGTAGTACCCAGAGAACATTCAATACACGCGAAATATAGCGTGGATCTTCAATCATATACGTCATGAGCGTGCGTGTTGCAGACTGGTATTCACGGTCAATATCGACATCGGCACGCAGTACTTCTAAAGCTTGATCGGCATCAAGGCGTGCAAAAGCATCCAGTGCCTCATGGATCATGACACGGACTTGGTTACCAATATGACGGGTTTCCATAAAGCCACGTGGTGAACCACCTTCTTCACATAAAGTTTGTGCAATATTGGCAATTTTTAAGGCTTCATCCCCAATACGCTCCATATCCGTATTGGCTTTGCTCATCGCAATAACCATACGCAAATCAATTGCGGCAGGGTGACGACGCGCCAAAATCAAGGTTAAGCCTTCATCAATTTCCAGCTCAAGGCGATTTACATTTTTTTCTTGGTACTGAACATCAAGTGACATATTTACGTCAGTATCGAGCAGTGCATGAATAGCATTGGTCACTTGCTGTTCGACTATCCCTCCCATTGCCATAAATTTAGCATTCACTTCTTGTAAATCTTCATTAAATTGTGAAGAAATATGATGTGCTAAGACTGGATTTTTTAGGGTCAAGAGAGATCTCCAAAATCGAGAAATGAATTTTTTTATTTAAACATAATTCACATGACGGTTTGATGACAAAACCAACAATTTAATACGGTGGTGATTTTTTGATTTTCAATATCTTATTCTTGAAATTCTCAAAAATCATGGAATTTTACAGAGTATGGACATATTTCGTTTTTCTTTGACACTTCACTAAATTTGTTAACCAAAATTTGCAACATTACAACAGCTTTCTTTGCATGCTTACTTTAAAAATATCATCCATAAATTCGCAATGTTAGCAATTGACGATTTAAATTTTTGAGGTTGATTTATGCCAGTTAAACTAGGGCGTTCCATGCTAATGCTCGTACTCTTGATAGCAGGCTGCCATCAACCTCCCAATGAACAACATCAGGAAGAATCTCAACGACACGGAATACAAAAAACCGTCATTTCTTTGTGTAGCTTGCTGAGTCAGCAAATGCAGAACATCACCAATACCAGCTCAGTGCAAGATCTGCGGTATGTTAATCAACGATTGGAGCAATGTTTACCGCAGCTTTCAATGAGTGAGCGCCAACAGTTACTCTATGCATCAACGAGTATGTATCAGCGCTTTCTCGCCAGCGACCGCACGACAGAGCAACAGCGTGCTTTTGATCAATACGCGATGAGTGACAATACATACAACACCAGTTATTTATCTGAGTTTTCACCACGCGACCGCTATTTACTACAGCATCAGGGCAATGCAGCCTATTATGAGGTGTATGATTCTGGCGATACGGGAATTATGTATCGCCGTCAGCCCAAATATTTGCTGCATATTTTTGCGCCTTACCTCCCCAAAGCCGAGCAGATTTTTATTGAAACACTGGCAGCACAAAATGAATTTCCAGTCTTGTCTGGCAATGGTTTTAATATCTCATGGGCTGAAATTTCCAAACGCGCATTATTTTGGCAAAACTATGCCCAGACCTACCCTGACAGCACTTTGATTGATGATGCGCAACGCCTGAAATTCAGATACACCCAGTTTCTCTTTCACGGGGTAAGTAATATGCCCGTGTCTAGCAATTATGTCGGTGAGGACAGTATCTATCCAGAAGCGCTCGAAGAAATTAAGTATTTAGCGGCGAAAGATCGCTCTGAGCTAGGACAACAGGCAAAAAAATTCCTGCATTTTATTCAAATTTCCCCAAAAAACCGAGATGAGAGTATTCCGATTGAACTCAGCCCAAGTGAGCAGCGTTCACAGCGAAGTGAGACAATCAAAGCCATAAAACAGCTCGATCATTACATGGGGCTGTATGATCCGCTGGCGTTAGACAGCACCCATATTAATCGGGATTGTTTAAGTGATTCTATTTGTATTACCCATGCAGGTAAGGTGGCAAACAGCCTTGTGAGTAAACAGCAATTTTAAGACGATTGCCGTAAAAACAGCCTATTCATGCTATCTTAGGCGATTATTCTGGCTTTATTTTCTCACTATCCAAACCATGACTTCTAGCTCCTCCGATATATTGAAAGCAATTGGCTTTTTGATTATTTCTGCCTTTTTATTTTCGATTATGGGAGTTTGTATTCGCTATGCCTCACATACTGTAGACAACGCGACTATTGTGTTTTTCCGCAATTTTATCGGGTTATTTATTTTCATCCCGATGCTTTTACAAAAAGGGCCACAGTTTTTTAAAACTACAAAATTGTGGATGCATTTGTGGCGTAGCATTGTCGGATTATCTGCAATGTATGGCTTTTTCTACGCGATTGCCCATCTTAAGCTTTCCAATGCCATGGTGTTTACCTATTCTTCCCCGATTTTTATTCCCTTGATTGCATGGTTATTTTTAAAAGAACGCATTACCAAACCCATGCTGGTAGCGGCACTGATTGGTTTAACAGGCGTCCTGTGTGTTGCCAAACCCGACTCAGGTATGTTTAACAGTATTTCACTGATTGGACTAATCGCCAGTTTTCTGGCAGCGATGGCTTTTGTCACAGTACGGGCACTGACCAATACTGAACCTGCGGAGCGGATTGTGTTTTATTTTTGCGCTTTTGGTTCGCTGGTGTCTGCCATTCCAATGTTTTGGCTGATTCGCCCTTATCACTGGCATGAACTGGCATTTTTAATTAGTGCAGGTTTATTGGCCAATATCAGTCAGATTTTTATGTCCAAAGCCTACAGCTTGGCACCTGCGGGGCAAATTGGGCCTGTCAACTACATGGCGATTATTTTTGCAGGCGTTTGGGGATATATCTTTTGGCAAGAATTGCCTGACTCTGTCAGCTTAATTGGTTTTACCCTGATTTTTGCTTCAATTTTACTGTGCAATCCTGCGCTACTTGCCAAATTAAAACCTAAAAAATAATGATAAATCTGTCTGTTAACAATCAGAGCCTCGTAAAAATCTTGCAGGGTCTTTTTTCTACATAAAAACATGCTAAGCTGTTGCCATGCTTGACGGAGCGCGAGTAATCCCTCGCTGAGATTGTGTAAATGTCCGCATTTAAACACAAGTACCGTTGAACCTGATCAGGTTAAAACCTGCGTAGGAATCAAGCCATCTAAAAACTACAGCCTGAGATTTATCCTTTCTAACCTGATAAATCCGCCACGTTTTTTGGTCGTGCTTGATTCGTTGATGTCATTCATAAGGATCATGACCATGAACCAATTAACGAATCCGTCCCCTGCTGATATTTCAGCACAACATGAACAAGATGCAAAAGATCTGACCCGTATTTTGCCTGCATCACGTAAAGTCTATGTTCAAGGCTCTCGCCCAGACATTCAAGTTCCCTTCCGTGAAATCTCACTGACTGAAACACCTACAGGTTTGGGCGGTGAACATAATCCACCTGTCATGGTTTATGATACTTCAGGCGTTTATACTGACCCGAATACACAAATTGACCTCAATCAGGGTTTGCCATCCGTTCGTGGCACTTGGATTGAAGAACGTGCCGATACCGATGTACTCGGCACCTTAACCTCGAAGTTCGGTCAAGAACGCCTCAAAGACATCCGTACCGCAGAAATCCGTTTCGCGCATATTCAAAACCCGCGCCGTGCCAAGGCAGGCAAAAACGTTACGCAAATGCATTACGCCAAGCAAGGCATCATCACGCCTGAAATGGAATATATCGCAATTCGTGAAAACCAGCGTCAGCGTGAAGATGTCGATATGCGCCAGCACGCAGGGCAAAACTTTGGCGCGCAAAACCTGAAAGAAATCACCCCTGAATTTGTACGTCAGGAAGTGGCTGCGGGACGTGCGATTATCCCTGCTAACATTAACCACCCTGAACTTGAGCCAATGATTATCGGGCGCAATTTCTTGGTGAAAATCAATGCCAATATTGGTAACTCGGCGCTTGGTTCTTCGATTGATGAAGAAGTAGCAAAAATGACCTGGGCAACCCGTTGGGGCGCTGACACCATCATGGACTTGTCGACAGGTAAAAATATTCACGAAACCCGTGAATGGATTATCCGTAACTCGCCAGTGCCAATCGGAACTGTACCAATTTACCAAGCACTAGAAAAAGTCGATGGCGTTGCTGAAGACCTGACTTGGGAAATCTTTAAAGACACACTGATCGAACAGGCAGAACAAGGTGTGGATTACTTCACCATTCATGCAGGTGTATTGCTGCGTTATGTACCAATGACGGCAAACCGCCTCACAGGCATCGTGTCACGTGGTGGTTCGATCATGGCGCAGTGGTGTCTGGCACATCATGAAGAAAACTTCCTTTATACGCACTTCGATGAAATCTGTGAAATCATGAAAGCCTATGACGTATCATTCAGCTTAGGTGATGGTTTACGTCCAGGCTGTATTCAGGATGCCAATGATGAAGCACAATTTAGCGAACTAAAAACATTGGGTGAGTTGACTCATCGTGCTTGGGAACATGATGTTCAGGTGATGATCGAAGGTCCAGGTCACGTGCCAATGCACATGATTAAAGAGAACATGGACTTGCAGCTTGAAGTCTGTAAAGAAGCGCCATTCTATACACTTGGGCCGCTAACGACTGATATCGCACCGGGTTATGACCACATCACTTCAGCGATTGGTGCAGCCATGATTGGTTGGTACGGTACAGCGATGCTGTGCTATGTGACCCCGAAAGAACACTTGGGTCTGCCAAACAAGAAAGATGTGAAAGATGGCATTATTACCTACAAGATCGCTGCTCATGCTGCTGACCTTGCCAAAGGACATCCGGGTGCACAAGTCCGTGACAATGCGCTGTCAAAAGCGCGTTTTGAGTTCCGTTGGGATGATCAGTTCAACTTAAGTCTGGACCCAGATACGGCGCGTAGCATGCATGATGAAACCTTGCCGAAAGAAGCGCATAAATCAGCACACTTCTGCTCAATGTGCGGTCCTAAATTCTGCTCGATGAAAATCACGCAAAATGTAAGGGATTATGCAGAAAATCAAAAAAATGCAAATCAGGCAGATATTCAAAATCAAGAAGTTGAACAAGGTTTACAAAGCATGAAGGAAACCTACCAGCAGACAGGGCAAAAGTTATACCACAAGGTCTAATTTTCCAATAAAAAAGAGTTGCCTTAATTCATAGCTCAGTTAGGATGAAATGAAATATTTCATCCTAATTTTGCTTATGAATATCGTTGAGCATGCAAGCTATAACAAACAAGATGTTGAAGTGACTTCGCGCGAAACATTATTTAAAGGTTTCTTGCAAGTTGAAAAAGTCAGCTTACGTCATCGCCTATTTAAAAACATAGGCTATACCTCTGTTTTACAACGTGAATTAATTCACAGACCAGAAGCAGCAGGTGTACTCATTTACAATGATCAGCAACAACGCTTTGCCCTGATTGAGCAATTCCGTGTTGGCGCACTCGATGATCAGCAATCACCATGGCAACTGGAAATTATTGCAGGCGTCCTCGATGGGGATGAATCACCAGAAACCTGTATTTGCCGTGAAAGCCTAGAAGAGTCAGGTTGTCAGCTTGACCAACTCCAGCATTTATTCAGTTTTTACCCATCCGCAGGCGCATGTTCCGAGTTATTTCATCTGTATGCTGCACAAGCAGACTTGCCTGAACAGGGTGGAATTTTTGGGGTCGCCGACGAAGGCGAAAATATTCAATTACATCTTTTTGATTATGCTGACCTGTCCCGATTGCTGACGAGTGGACGACTTGCCAATGCGCCTGTAATTATGGCGTTGCAATGGTTACAGCAACATCTTCAAAAATAAATGGCACTCAAGTGTGATAGATGCGATGACACAACAGGCTCAAACTATTATTCAAATTAGCGATACCCACTTGATGGAGCATGCAGGTGCGACATTTGTGGAAATGTGTCCAGAACATAACTTTCATGGAATTATGCAACATATTGTTGCCACACATCCCCAGATTCAAGCCATTGTACACACGGGAGATGTCGCGCAAGACGCAACACCAGCAACGTATGCCCGCTATATGCAATATATGCAGAGCTTAGGCATTCCATTTTATCAGACACCTGGCAATCATGATGATCTGCGCTATTTTCCGTATTCACAACCTGCGCCCATCACAGTGATCGATTTGATGCCGTGGACGATCATTTTATTGACAACGACAGTCACGGGAAAAATTGATGGACATATTGATCAAGATCAATTAGATCAATTAGATCAATTGTTACAGCAATTGAATGACCGTTTTGTGCTGATTGGCTGTCATCATCATCCACTGCATATGCAATCAACCTGGATCGATCATCACCGTCTTAAAAATAGTGCTGACCTGTGCTCTGTACTTCGCAAATTTGCTCAAGTTAAAGCTGTGATTCACGGACATGTCCACCAAGAATTTTCACAGATTCAAGACAATATCGAATTTTTAGCTGTTCCATCGACCTGTGTTCAGTTTGAACCCCAAAGCCATGATTTCGCTCTAGGACATAGCGATGCACCCGGTTATCGTGTATTGGATTTGTATAATGATGGACGTATCGACAGCAGGGTTTATCGTGTCAATCACCTCATTCCAAAAATAAATAATGAGATTTCAGGTTATTAACTTTTCATTTGGTGCAATTTCGATTAAGTTAACCGTCTTGAAAAAGGATCGCTTGGGTAGAATTTAAGACTATTCAAGTATGCAAAAAGTCTTTATGATGACGACCCCTTGAGCATGAATTCACTTGAGGGTGAAATAACAAAAAACTTGCATATCACCATAGCGATTACGTCGATCTCGATGTATATGATGAGGAATGCCCTATTATGGCGAATGACAACCTAAACCAAGTCTTAGATGACCAAACAGATGCACCGAAACGTGCACGTAAGACCAAGCCTAAGGCTTCTGAAGGCAGCTCAACAGCAAGCTTATTCGGTATCGCTCCTTATGAACCGAAGAAAAATGAAGAGTATATGTCTGAAGGTCAGCTTAAGCACTTCCGTCAAATTCTTGAAGCTTGGAAAGCCGAGCTTATGTCTGAGGTTGATCGTACACTCAACACCATGCAAGACGAATCAACTGCATTGCCAGATGTAAATGACCGTGCAACCCAAGAAGAAGAGTTTGCCATTGAACTGCGTACCCGTGACCGTGAACGCAAACTGATTCGTAAGATTGAACAATCTCTTACTGCAATCAAAGATGAAGACTATGGCTTCTGTGAAACTTGTGGTATTGAAATTGGTTTACGCCGCCTAGAAGCTCGTCCAACAGCGACTTTATGTATCGACTGCAAGACTTTGGCAGAAATCAAAGAGAAGCAAAACAACGGTTAAACCATGAGTGAATTGCAGTCCATGCAGTCTGCTTACGTGGGTCGGTTTGCGCCATCGCCAACTGGCCCGTTACATTTTGGTTCACTACTCACTGCTGTTGCCAGCTATTGCGATGCAAAATCCCAAAATGGTACATGGCTGGTTCGGATTGAAGACACCGACATTCCCCGCATTTATCCTGGCAGTGAAACGCATATTCTGCAGTGCCTAGATGCCTTTGCCTTTGAACCTGATGCCGACATTATTTTTCAAAAAGACCGCCTCGATCTATATCAAGACGTGCTCAATCAACTCCAGCAACAAGATCTTGTCTACGCCTGTCAGTGCACCCGTAAAATGCTCGGCTCCAATGCCATTTATGCAGGGACTTGCCGCAAACTCAAATTACCATTTGACCATCAGGCCATTCGGGTCAAAGTCAGTGATCAACTCATCTGTTTTGATGATCGCCTGCAAGGTCAGCATTGTTCCAATCTCGCTCATGAGCTTGGTGATTTTGTCTTGAAACGCCGCGATGGCATTATTAACTATCAACTGGCTGTCGTGGTCGATGACTATTTACAAGGCATGACCCATGTCGTGCGTGGCGCAGACCTGCTGGATAATACTGAACGGCAAATCTGGCTGGGGCAGTTACTCGGCTATCCACGCCTCAGCTATATGCATTTGCCTCTTGCCATGAATGCTCAGGGGCAAAAACTCTCCAAGCAAAATCTGGCACAGGCACTTGACCCGACACAAGCACCACAGCTATTACAACAAGCGATTGCCGCCTTACATCAGTTGCCTGTTGAACTCGATTGCCCTGCCCGTATGCTGGCACAGGCAGTCGCGCAGTGGGATGTCTCGCGAATTCCGCGAACCACGCAACTTGCACAGATTTATCAATAAAAAACCACGCGATTGCGTGGTTTTGTGTTTAGAAGTTAGAGACTTCCTCATTGGGGTTGGTTTGTCTGGTCGATGAGTCAATTTTCAGTACAAAAGCAATCATCACCGCACACATCATCAGCGATGTCCCGCCATAACTAATAAATGGCAAGGTCAAACCTTTGGTTGGCAACATTCCCATGTTCATGCCTGCATTCACCAGAATCTGCATCAGGAAGATCATACTAATCCCGTAGGACAGATAACCTGCGCGCAAGTAGTTATTTTTTAAAGCACGCTGCCCAATCCGCACACAACATGCCAGCATCAGGAACTCAAGCCCTAACACTGTGGTAATGCCTATAAAACCAAACTCTTCACCCAAGATCGCCAGCATGAAGTCGGTATGTGCTTCGGGTAAATAGGACATTTTTTGCATACTGTGCCCTAGCCCGACACCAAACCATTCACCACGTCCAAAGGCCATCAAGGCATTTGACAGCTGATAACCTGAACCCAGTGGGTCTGCCCACGGGTTACTGAAAGACACCAGACGTTCATAACGATACGGTTCAAACACAATCAGGAACACTAAGGCGATCAGGATCGCGCCAATATAAAACAGGAACTGGATAATCGGAGCACCTGCCAAAAAGAACACCCCAAACATCATCATCACAATAACGACAGTTGCCCCAAGGTCAGGTTCAGCCAAAATCAAGCCAACCGTAATCGACATAATTCCACCTAACCGCACCAAGCCCATCCAGCTATTACGGACTTCATGGGCACGGCGCACCACATAATCTGCGGTAAAGATCGCCATCATCAATTTGGCAACTTCCGTTGGTTGCAAGGTAAAACCTGCAATACGAATCCAGCGTGTTGAACCATTGACCTCGGTTCCCACACCAAGTGCGACGACTAACAGACCAATCGTAACTAACCAGAACAAAAAGGTATTTTTAAACCAGTAATCCAGCGGAAATTTGGATGTGACAAATGCCGCGATGGCAGCAATCACAATCGAAATGGCATGCCGTTCCAGAAAATAAAATGGATCATGCTGCTTGGCATCGGCATAAGGCATGGATGCCGATCCCACCATCACCGTCCCGATCACCAGCAAACTGACCACACAGAAAATCAAAATATTACGTGCGGTGATTTCGCTCGGCAGTTTCGGGGCAATGCGAGTATAGAGACTTTGCAGTTTGCTCATACCTTGAGTAATTACAGCCATACGTGCTCCCTGATTCTTGCTTATGCAGACAAGGCTTGTACACAAGCCACAAACTGATGTCCTCGGTCAGCATAACCTTTGAACATGTCAAAACTTGCACAAGCAGGCGACAACAACACGACATCATGCGCTTGGGTGTGCTGTTGGCATAACGCAACTGCCTGCTGCAAACTATCGGCATGTAGCAATTTGGTTGTACCTGCGATTGCCTGCTCAATGATCGGAGCATCCTCACCAATCAACACGGCAACCTTGACATATTTTTGTAGCGACTCACGTAAGGCTTTGAAATCTTGCCCTTTGCCCTGACCACCCAAAATCACAGCTACTTTGCCTTGCTGCGCTTCAATTGCTGCACCCAAACCATCAATTGCCGCTAAAGTTGCACCAATGTTGGTTCCTTTAGAGTCATTGTAATAACGCACATCTTGTACAGTTGCCACGTATTCACAGCGATGTTCCAGACCTTTAAACTGCTTTAAAGTTTCCAGCATAGAATCCATTGGTAAACCAATCGCTTCACCGAGAGCCAGACATGCCAAAGCATTGGCAACATTGTGCGTTCCCTGAATATACATGTCGGAACTTTTCAACAAACGCTCACGTCCACGCGCCAGCCAAATTGTGCCATCCAGATCTTTTAAAATACCGTACTGCTGAATGTCAGGAGCATTTAAACCGAAGCTCTGCATCGGTGTGGTGTCAGGAACTAAAGGGCGGGTTAAATTATCATCGCGGTTAAACACCACTTTTTTCACACCTTGGAAAATGCGGTGTTTGGCTTGATGGTAACCCCACATATCGCCATGACGGTCAAGGTGGTCTTCACTCATGTTGAGCACCACCGCAACTTCGGCATTGAGATGCGAGGTAGTTTCAAGTTGAAAACTGGATAATTCCAAAACTAGCAATTCAGGATCATCTTTGAGCAAGTCCAGTGCTGGGCGCCCCAAGTTACCGCCTACAGCCACTTTTTTGCCTGCATCTTTTGCCATTAAGCCAACCAAAGTAGTGACGGTACTTTTGGCATTGGAACCTGTAATTGCCACAATCGGTGCATCGGTTGCACGGCGCAATAACTGCACATCACCCACAACAGGAATGCCTTGGGCAATCGCTTGCTGAATTTCAGGCAGTTGTGGCGCAAGTCCTGGACTTAAAATAATTTCTTCGGCTTGCAGGAGCAAATCAACATCCAGTTTACCAAAACTGGTCTGCACATGACTTGGAATCTGATCATGTCCAGGCGGTGTCGCACGCGAATCGGTCACCGCAACCTGATAACCCTGTTCCACCAAAAAATTGACAGCTGAAACACCAGAAATACCAAGCCCTGCAACGACTTTCAATCCACCGCGTTGTATTAACATATTTGCCCCATCGCATTTATTTTTAAACTTGGCAAATGTTAGCACTTTGCTTTTTGGAAAGCTTTTCCTGATCGTGGCTTATCGCATTTTTTTTGTATATTCACGTAAAAAAACCGCCAGTATTTGGCGGTTTTAAAGATCGGTTCAATGTGGTTATTTCCACTTCACCGCTTGGACTGTGACTTTATTTTTACTCTGCGCAGAACTGTCGGCACTACAACCACAGCCTCCCGAACAGCCTGCTGACATTGTCGGGCGTAGCCATTTTGCCAAAGTCATCCAGCCGCGCTGCTCACAACCACGTGCCAGAGCAGAAAACACACTATATGCCGATTGAGGGAAAATCTTTTTAAAGGTATAAATGGCACTCCAAAGCACCAATACCGCAATAATCAGATAACTCACCATACTCACCTCCGCTTGCATTTAGCCCAGATAGTGGGACGCAATTTGATAGGTTAAAAATGCTGCAAAATAAGCCAATGCAAATAGATAGCCTGTCATCCACGCCACCATTTTCCATGACCCTGTTTCACGGCGTACCGTTGCCAATGTCGATAAACAATGTGGTGCATAGATGTACCACACCAAAAGTGACAAACCTGTTGCCAGACTCCAGCCACTACCAGGCGCACTGATTAAATGACTTAAACCCTGCGCCATCGCATCATCGTTGGCAGCAGACAATGCATAGACTGTTCCAAGAGATGCCACCATCACTTCACGGGCAGCCATCCCAGGAATGAGGGCAATACAGATTTGCCAGTTAAAGCCAACTGGTGCAAAGAATGGCTGCATGAAATGCCCAATATACCCTGCAAAACTGTAATTAATTGGCGATAAAGCGGCATGTTCTGGTGCTTGTGGAAAACTACACAAAAACCAAAGCAAAATAGATAAGGCGAAAATAATCCCACCCACCCGCTTCAAGAAAATCTTGGTGCGGTCGAGCAAGCCAATCCCGATACTCTTCATATTCGGAAAGCGATAGCTTGGCAATTCCATCAGCAAAGCGTATTGGGATTTGTCTTTCTGGAAAAACTTCAGCACAAATGCCACGATTAACGCACTGATAATGCCTGCCATATACAACGCAAACAGCACTAGCCCCTGCAAATTGAAAATGCCCCACACCATTTTGCTGGGAATAAAGGCCGAGATCAGCAAGGCATACACGGGCAAGCGTGCCGAACAGGTCATGAGCGGTGCAACAAAAATTGTGGTTAAACGGTCACGCGGATCCTGAATGGTTCGGGTCGCCATAATCCCAGGCACGGCACAGGCAAAACTCGACAATAACGGAATAAATGCACGCCCACTTAAGCCTGCTTTATACATGAGTTTATCCAGCAAAAATGCTGCGCGTGGCAAGTAGCCCGTTTCTTCCAGAAGCAAAATAAAGAAGAATAAAATCAAAATCTGTGGCAAAAAGACTACAACACCGCCCGCACCCGCAATCACGCCATCAACCACCAAGCTATGTAACAGTGGTTGCGTCACTAAGGTGCCCATCTCGGTACCCAACCAAGTGAATGCTTTGGTAATGGCTTCCTGAAAAGGCGCTGCCCAAGTAAAGACCGCCTGAAACACCACAAACATCAGCAGGGTTAGAACCACAAACCCCAATACAGGATGTAAAAAAATGCTGTCTAAGAATTCGGTACGTTTATCTTCATGATCTGAAAAGACCACAACATCTGCCAAAATCTGTGCAACTTTCTGATGTTGGTCGCCCACCAAACCGTTCATTTCGGTCTGTGGCAAAGCAAATTTTTTCTGACTCAAAGCATCAATCAGATTGACAACCCCTGACGAGGTTTTAGCAACAGTTTCAACAACAGGAATACCAAGGCGTTCAGACAGTTTCTGCGAGTTAATCTGAATACCACGGCGACGTGCCTCGTCCATCATGTTCAAAACCAGCAGCACAGGTCGTCCAAGCTCAATGACTTCTAAAACCAAACCCAAATGCAAACGTAAGTTAGTGGCATCAACCACACACAAAAATGCATCCTGTTGGCTTTCATCTTTGATTTTGCCAAGACAGACATCACGAGTCACCGCTTCATCAGGGCTAGTCGCCTCGAGACTATAAGTCCCAGGCAAATCCAGTACCCGCACCTGATTGCCAGAAGGTAGCTGAAAAAAGCCGATTTTGCGTTCAACTGTGACACCTGCATAGTTACCGACTTTTTGGCGGGTTCCCGTCAGTTGGTTAAAAACTGAGGTTTTACCACAGTTTGGATTACCGACCAGAGCAACACGTAAAGTTTCGCTCATGTTACAGCTCCCTGTGCGGAAATTTCAATTTTCTGAGCTTCTGCTTTTCGCAAGGCAAAACGAGTAAAGCCAATCTGAATCAGCAGTGGATCACCACCAAAGATCCCTTTGGCAACAACTTTCACAGGTGTCCCTGGAATAAAGCCCAAGGTTTCCAATCGACTTGCTATTAAATCCGCCTTGCCATCATCAACAGTTTGACGGTTGACTTTGGTAATGACAGCGGTTTGTTTTACCTTTAAATCTGATAACCGCACAGCGTTCTACTCACAGACATTTGATTTATTATAAACATAAATGAGAATAATTTACATACACTACTTGCATCTGGCTTAGCTTTACAATTCGACTTTTACGGAAATTTATTCTAGAGTGAAACAGCATTTTCGATCCTCATATATATCCGCTAGATGATAAACAAAAAACCTCGTATTCCAACGGCGATTAATATTCCAAAAAATTTAGAATTTTTATTGGGTTACAGAGACTATCTCGTTGCTCAAACCGTCAGTCCGCACACACGAAATGCTTATTTGTCTGACTTGATCCAGTGTAGCCAGTATATGGAAAAACCGTTATTAGACTGGTCAAGCGAAGATATTACCGATGTATTGATCGCGTTAACACAACAAGGGAAAAGCCCACGCTCGATTGCCCGCCTTTTGTCTGCACTACGTTCTTTTTTCAAGTTTTTACGAGAACAGCAACTACGCACCGACAATCCGCTAAGTACCCATAAAACCCCAAAACTTGGGCGTGCCCTGCCTCAAGATTTATCTGAAAGCCAAGTAGATGCCCTGATTCAAGCACCCAATACCGAAACTGCGCTCGGTTTACGGGATAGAACCATGTTAGAAGTACTCTATGCTTGCGGCTTACGAGTTTCAGAGCTCATCACGCTGCGCCTAGAATTACTCAATCTTAAGCAAGGCTATGTACGAATTGTCGGAAAAGGCAATAAAGAGCGTCTGGTTCCATTGGGGCAAATTGCCTGTGAATGGCTAGAACGCTATCTCAGTGAATCACGTTCACAACTGTTAAAATCAAGCAGCGACTATGTGTTTTTAACCCAGCAAGGTGGCATTATGAGTCGACAAAATTTTTGGTATGCAATCAAACGCTATGCCCTACAAGCGGGCATCGAGTTTGAAATTTCCCCTCACACTTTACGACATGCTTTTGCGACACATTTACTCAATCACGGTGCCGACCTGCGCGTAGTACAAATGCTCTTGGGGCATAGTGATCTGTCCACCACGCAAATTTATACCCATGTCGCACAAATCCGCATGCAGCAACTACATCAGCAATACCACCCTCGCGCCTAACCTCGCGCTGTGTTATCGAAGAATTACACAGAATAATGAAAATTCACGAAGCACCACACATTTTTTGTTATGCTAACGGTGTTTTCTTTTTATTGACCAGTCAAAGGGTTATTTATGTCCTTGCACCGTTCCAAAATTTTCCTGGCATGTACACTTGCCGCTGCTGGTATGCTTAGTGCGTGCTCTAAAGATAAAAATACTGAACAAAAAACTGACTCTCTGACTGCAACGGCACCTGCAACAGGACAAGCTTCGCCAATTTTAGAACATAATGCCAAACAACGCTTGATCAATACTTTGCAAGAAAGTTTAAAAAAAGCAAACATCAACGTTAAAATTATTGATATTAAAACCACTGAAATTCCCAATATTTACTGGGTCAACCTAGATGGCATGCCATCAGTTTATGCTACGGCTGACGGTAAATACCTGATTCAGGGTGATGTGCTGCGTTTAGGTGACACGAAACTAAAAAATGTCAGCCAAGACTTACAGGCAGCTGAAAACAAAAAACTGTTTGCTGCGCTCAATCCAAAAGATTTAATCGTTTACCCTGCTCAAGGCGCAACAAAACATATTGTCTATGTGTTTACCGATGCCAACTGCCCATACTGCCATAAACTGCACGAACATTTGCCTGAGATCAATGCCAAGGGCATTGAAGTCCGCTATATTGCCTGGCCACGTGGCGAGCAGTTCTTCCCGACTATGGAAGCCATTTGGTGTAACAACGACCGTAAAGCAGCCTTTAATGCAGTAGTGCAAGGTCAGCAAATTCCCGCAGTACAGTGTAATAGCCCTGTAAAAGCCCAATATCAGCTCGGCATTAAAATTGGGGTCAACGGTACACCTGCAATTTACTCGCAAGATGGTTTATACCTTGGCGGCTACCTCAGCCCTGAAGAACTAGAGCAACATTTGGAAAAATAATCTGAAATAAGGTGAAGATATTGTGATCTCCACCCTAGAGTCTGTGCATTTTTTTAGCTATGATCAATCTCAATCGCAATAAATACTTGGAGTGTGACGTGAAACCAGTTCGCCTGGCTATATTAGGTCTTGGTACCGTAGGTGGTGGTGCCCTTAAATTATTACAAGAAAACGCCGCTGAAATTAAACGTCGCACAGGTCGAGAAATTCAAATTACCTACGTTGGTACCCGCCGCCCTCGTCCAGACCTCAATCTGGAAGGGATTAAACAAAGCGCTGACTTGTTCGAAATCGTTCGTCAACCCGATGTCGATGTTGTGGTTGAAGTCATGGGCGGTATTCATCCTGCTTATGAAATCATCAATGAAGCGATTAAACATGGCAAACATGTCGTCACTGCCAACAAAGCGTTACTGGCTGAACATGGCAATGAACTGTTTAAAGCGGCTGAAGATCACAAAGTTCAGATTGCTTATGAAGCTGCGGTTGCGGGTGGAATTCCAATTATTAAAGTCATTCGTGAAGGTTTGGCTGCCAATAAAATTGATTGGTTAGCAGGTATCATTAATGGTACAGGTAACTTCATTCTGACTGAAATGCGTGACAAAGGTCGTGCCTTTGCTGATGTATTAAAAGAAGCACAAGAGCTTGGTTATGCAGAAGCTGATCCAACTTTTGACGTTGAAGGCATTGATGCTGCGCACAAACTCACCATTTTAGCCTCTTGTGCATTTGGTATGCCTTTACAGTTTAGTAAAGTTTATACTGAAGGCATCAGCAAAATTACTGCGCAAGATGTGAAATACGCTGAAGAACTTGGCTTTCGTATCAAACACTTGGGAATCGCCCGCCGTACTGACAAAGGCATTGAACTGCGTGTTCACCCAACCTTGATTCCGTCTGAAGAACTGATTGCCAATGTCAACGGCGTAAAAAATGCCGTTCTCGTTCAAGCGAATGCTGTCGGCCCAACGCTTTATTACGGTGCAGGTGCAGGTGCAGGCCCAACTGCTTCAGCAGTAGTTGCCGACATTGTAGATATCGTGCGTGACATCTCTTATACCGAAGATGGTGCGGGCACAATTCCACAACTGGCTTTTGAAGCATTGACTGATACACCAATCTTGAGCCGCGAAGAAATGACTACAGGTTATTATATTCGCCTCAATGCTGAAGACCAAACGGGTGTGCTTGCTGATGTGACAACTATTCTCAGCCGTGCAGGGATTAGTATTGATGCCATCATGCAACAGTCCCGTTTAAAAGATCTTATTCCTATTGTGATTCTGACCGATCCGATCGTGGAATCCAAAATGGATGAAGCGCTTGCTCAAATTCAAGCGCTTCCTGCCATTCATGGCGAAATTGTGCGAATTCGTTTAGAATCGCTGGATAACTAATCAGGTCGAGGGGAACACTCCCCTCTTCATGCTTCTTCTTTCATTGGAACATCATCATGTCGAATGCCAATCGTTATACTGGTCTTGTAGATCGTTATCGTGATCGTTTACCTGTATCTGCAACTACACGTGCAATTTCTTTAGGTGAAGGTAACACCCCTCTCATTAAACTGGAGAATATTCCACGTATTATTGGCAAAGATGTTGAAATCTATGTGAAATATGAAGGCCTTAACCCAACAGGTTCATTTAAAGACCGTGGTATGACCATGGCCGTAACCAAAGCGGTTGAAGCGGGTTCAAAAGCGATTATCTGTGCGTCTACTGGTAACACTTCTGCTGCTGCAGCAGCTTATGCAGCACGTGCGGGCATTAAAGCTTTCGTTTTAATTCCAGAAGGCAAAATTGCCATGGGTAAAATGGCGCAAGCCATGATGTACGGTGCGATCACCATGCAAATCCGTGGTAACTTCGATGATGGTATGCGCCTTGTAAAAGAAGTTGCCGACCAAGCTCCTGTGACGATTGTAAATTCAATCAACCCTTACCGTTTACAAGGTCAAAAAACCATTGCCTACGAAATCGTAGAAGCTTTGGGTCGTGCACCAGATTATCACTGCTTGCCTGTTGGTAATGCAGGGAACATCACTGCACACTGGATGGGTTATACCGAAGCGGTTGCCAATCAGCCTGCTGACCAGTTTGAAGCTGTGATTTATGATGCTGAAACGGATCAATTTACAGGACCAAAACCTGAAGGCTTACCAACAATGGTCGGTTATCAGGCGGCGGGTGCTGCACCTTTCCTTCGTGGTGCGCCTGTTGCTAACCCTGAAACTGTTGCAACAGCAATCCGTATTGGTAATCCGCAAAGCTGGAACCATGCTAAAGCTGTAGTACGCGACTCTAAAGGCTGGTTCGACGAGCTACAAGATGCTGAAATCCTAGAAGCACAGCGTTTGCTTTCGATGTATGAAGGTGTCTTTGTTGAGCCTGCTTCAGCAGCGTCTATTGGCGGTGCTATCCGTGACATTAAAGCGGGTAAAATTGCTGAGGGTTCTGTGATCGTATGTACAGTGACAGGTAATGGTTTGAAAGACCCAGATACAGCAATCAAGCAATGTGCTGATGCTGTCATGTTGTCAATTGATGCCACCATGAGCCAAGTGAAAGATTCTATTCTTTCTAACATGTAAGTATTTCGCTTAAGTATAAAAAAACCAGTTGTTTGCAACTGGTTTTTTTATTTTCATCTTCTAGCATAGATGATCGAATAAAAGCCTAAAAGTATTTAGTTTTTAGACATTTTCCAGTTCAACTAACCATCTGTAAAATACCAACACACCCGATTTGTTAGACATAAAAAAAGCCTTTCATCTTAGAAAAGCTTTTTTTGAAAATCATTAGATTAGATCTGTTTTGGTAACTGATTCACCCAGCTCAACAAATTCGTTGCATCACTATTGCGTGACTGTGTTGTTGGTTCACCCAATAAGACCACAACAGTTGGGCGCGAATTAACAGTTGCATGCATAACCACACAACGTCCCGCTTCATTAATATAACCTGTTTTAGACAGATTAATATTCCAACCACCATTACGTACCAAAGCATTGGTATTATTTGATTTCAATACGCGATAACCTAAATCGAAATCATAATGCGGCGTTGATGAAAACTGACGAATTACGCCATAACGTGAAGCTTCTGCCACTAAAATGCCCAGATCACGTGCCGATGATACATTACGAGCATCTAAACCTGTTGATTCATAATAATGGGTCGAACTCATACCAAGCTGACGTGCTTTGGCATTCATTGCTGAAACAAAAGCAGGTTTTCCTCCCGGATAAGTACGTGCCAACGCTGCCGCTGCTGGGTTTTCTGACTTCATTAAAGCCACCAGCAAAACTTCTGCACGGTTCATCTTGTCACCAGGCTTTAAAGTAGAACTGGCGTGTTTTGGACCTTCAAAATCACTTTGCTGTAAGGTAATCTGCTCAGACATATTTAAATGCGCATCGGCAGTAACTACAGCTGTCATCAATTTAGTAATCGATGCGATCGGGCGTGACGCATTACTATTTTTACTATAGAGTACTTCACCAGTATGAGCATCCATAACCAGTGCCGAACCTGCTGACACAGCTGGGCTGCTAGTCGCAAAGCGAGTATCCGTGACATGCGGCGCACGGAATGTAGTGGTAGTGACACCTCTGCGTACAGAAGTTTCAGCATTATTTCGGTCTTGGCTCAGGAGCTGTTTTGCTTCATCGGTTGACCAGTTTAGTTTTGCTTGGGAAGCTGCCCCCGAGCCACTGTTCACGATGAGTTCAGCAAAACTATTGGCACTCAACCCTATTAGCATCGACATGCTTACAGCACGTACTAAAGATTTTTTTAAACTTTTCATCATATTACACTCAACTCAGGGGTGGTAAGATACATTTGTGTATAACCACAAAAATGCCTTACATTTACACAATAGACTCGCTCTTTTAAAGTTCAGTAATTGTGCATAACTTTTAGATTATATTTTAAGATAGCATTGCTAATTTTGTCGTTTCATTGCAAGCTTAATTTGCTTTATGTAACAAAAAAATCATTTAGATTGGGAGGTGTTGCTCGTGATTTCGGTTTTAGTTGTGGATGATCATGAATTAGTACGCACAGGGATTTGTCGTATGCTGGCAGACCATGCGGATGTTGAAGTCATTGGTCAAGCCGAATCAGGAGAAGAAGCCTTGACTCTCGCACGCCAGCATCACCCAAATGTGGTGTTACTCGATGTCAATATGCCTGGTATCGGTGGTGTAGAAACAACACGACGCTTATTGCAAATTGCACCTGAAACTAAAGTTATCGCTGTGAGCGGCTTGGCTGAAGAGCCTTATCCGTCTTTATTGCTCAAGGCGGGTGCGAAGGGTTATATCACCAAAGGTGCACCGATTCAGGAAATGCTTCGTGCCATCAACAAGGTGATGCAAGGTGGTAAATACTTTAGTGCTGACATTGCTGAACAGTTGGCAAGTTCGTATTTATCTGAAACGCAAAAATCTCCTTTTGACCAACTCTCCGAGCGTGAAATGCAAGTCGCCATGATGGTGGTCAACTGCCATAGCGCGCAAGCCATTGCAGATAAGTTATTTGTGAGCGTAAAAACCGTCAATACCTACCGCTACCGTATTTTTGAGAAACTGGACATTGACAGTGATGTGAAGTTGACCCATCTGGCAATTCGTTATGGTTTAATCAAACCTTAATCAGGTTCGGTATATGCATACGGCACTTCTGAGCTCCAATCCCAGTACATTATATCGCCTTGGGGTGTGGTACGGTGTTTATCGACTGATTATCTCCTTTAGCCTGATTATCATTTTTTTCTTAACTTTTCAACAATTTAAAAGCGACTATCAACATCTCGGGGTGTATCTGTTCACCCTGTTGGCTTATTCATTTTTAGGCACTTTACAGTTACTTGCACTGAAACTTTTTCCGATTGCACTACCTAGACAGCTGCTCTTGATCAGCCTGATCGATGTAGGATGTTTTTCTAGCCTGACTTTTGCAATGGGTGGCCCAACCTTACATATTGGCTTACTGTTTGTTATTACCATTTTCGTTACTAATCTACTCCTTAGCCGAAGTCAGGCATTCAGTATTACGCTACTTTCAGTGATCGCTGTACTCTACCTGCAACTTTTTGGTAGCTGGTTCATGACCTCTGACCTGAGTAAAATCGGGAATAGTACATTACTTGCCTTCTTATTTTTTGTGGTCTATTTGACTGGGCAATTTGCAGTACAACGTTTTCGGTTATTGGAAAACATCAGCATTTCACAGTCATTAGAATTATTACAACTACAAAATATTAATCGCTATATCCTCGAACAAATTGATATGGGTTATCTTGCCATTGATGAAAAAATGCAAGTGGTGCTGAGTAACCCTGCGGCTTATACGCTGCTTGGTATTCCAGCACTGATGGTTTTTCGCTCTGCTCCTTTACAAGAAATTCAGCCTGATTTGTATCAATATTTACAGCTAAACTCCGCCAAACAAGGCGAACGCTTTATTTTTGAAACAATGCAATCTCGCTATAGTAGCATTCATATTCGGGTACAAAAGCTGGAACTGCCACAGCAGACCCTAACCCTGTTTGTGATGCAGGACGCACAGAAAATCAACCAGCAAGTCCAACAACTTAAACTGGCTGCGCTTGGACAACTTTCTGCAAGTATTGCCCATGAAATTCGTAACCCGCTTGCCAGTATTGTACAAGCCAATAACCTGCTGATTGATGCAGATAGCGAGCAACACTCCATGCTGATCAATATGATCCAGAAACAAGCTCAACGTATTGATCATATTATTCAGTCAACCCTGAATATGGCGCATAATCAGGCGACATTGCCGATTGATATCCAGCTCAAACAATTTTTACCGCAACTGGTGCTTGAAGATCTATATGAAGTTCATCATAAAATTATGATTGAAGTTCGAGATGCTGTACTCATTTCATTTGACGAAGCACAACTTCGCCAAGTGCTCATTAACCTGATTCGTAACGCATTGCGTCACACTGCGCCAGAAAAACCTCAGATCTATGTGTATGCCTATCAACAAGATGGTTATGCTTTTATTGATGTGGTTGATTTTGGAGAAGGAATTACTGCAGACAAAGTACACAATCTATTTCACCCATTTTTTACTACACAAATTGATGGAACAGGTTTAGGGTTATACCTTTCACGTAGTTTTTGTGAAGCAAATCAGGCAAAATTAAGTTATGTCAAATTACAAGACGGTACTTGTTTCCGCATTGAATGCCCTGCCATTCAAATACAATAAATAAGTCATTGGAGCATTATGACAACCCAGCAACCCCGCGTGCTTCTGGTCGATGATGAAAAAGATTTATGCATGCTCATGCACATGAGTCTAAAGCGTATCGGGATTCAAGCCGAAGCAGCCTATAACATTACACAAGCCAAACAACAGTTAAAGGCTCAACACTTTGATGCCTGCTTAACCGATTTAAACCTCCCGGATGGTGATGGTATCCAACTGGTACGACATGTCACCGAATATTACCCAAATACACCCATTGCGGTGATTACGGCATATGGCAATATGGAAATTGCAATTGCAGCACTCAAAGCAGGCGCTTTTGACTTCGTGAGCAAGCCTGTACGCTCCGAAGATTTACAACAACTCTTAGAAAAAGCAATTATTCCAAACGAAGACAACAATAGTCACTTAACAGCCTCGTCTGCCATTGAAGAGCGCATGTTAATTGGCAGCTCTGAAGTGATTCAACAGCTCAAACATACCATTCGTAAAATTTCAAAAACTCAAGCGCCTGTCTTTATTACAGGTGAATCAGGCACAGGGAAAGAAGTCGTGGCTAACCTGATTCATTGCCTGAGCAACCGCAAAAATGGTCCCTTTGTCCCGATTAACTGCGGTGCAATTCCTGTTGAGCTGATGGAAAGTGAACTGTTTGGGCATAAAAAAGGCAGCTTTACCAATGCAAACCAAGACAAGCAAGGGCTGATTCAGGCTGCACATGGGGGCAGTCTATTTCTTGATGAAATTGCCGAGTTACCTATGAACATGCAGGTCAAACTGTTACGTGCTGTTCAGGAAAAGAAGATTCGCCCCATCGGTAGCGATGTCGAAATTGCTGTAGATTTTCGCATTATCAGTGCAACTCACCAAAATCTTGAAGCACTGATTCAACAAGGAAAATTCCGCCAAGACTTATTTTTCCGCTTACATGTGATGGACATTCGTCTGCCACCTTTGCGAGAGCGCGGACAAGATATTTTAGAACTTGCGCATTATTTTATTCAGAAAATCTGCCAAGAATGGCAAATTCCAAATAAGCAGCTTACGGTTACAGCGCAACAATTTTTACTTGAACAGAGATTTTCAGGCAATGTCCGTGAACTGCGCAATATTATTGAACGGGCATTAACACTCAGCGATTCCACTGTGCTTGATATTCAACATATCCGATATCATTCTGAGTCGAGGTTAAACTCACAAACGAGCAACCCAGTACCAGTCAAGGTGCCTGAACCTGAAACAAAACCTATCGCTTATCCAAATGAAATCCTGACTCCACGCCAGCGTTTCAAACTACCTGAAGAAGGATTAGAAGCCTATTTGGAAAATATTGAAAAAAATATTTTACTCAATGCTTTAGAAATGACTCACTGGAACCGCACCATGGCAGCCAAAAAACTACAAATGTCATTTCGTTCATTACGCTATCGCCTGAAAAAATTTGGGCTAGATGTCGAAGGCGAGGAAGACAGCTAATACTGTCTTTATTTTTCTTGATTATCGTAGTCTATTACCGATGCTTGAGTAAAATTTCGGCGGCATTCTCGATATACAAATCGTCACGCATATCGATTGGCAACGCATAAATCTGGTTGGGCTGAATCCCCTGCCCATCAATCATACTGCCTTTCGGCGTATAGTAATGAGAAACTGTCATTTGTAATGCTGCGCCACTTGGCAATGGAAATAACTTTTGCACGACCCCTTTTCCATAGCTTTTCTCACCAATCACCCAGGCACGTCCATGATCTTTTAAAGCCGCGCTAAAAACTTCTGCGGCTGATGCCGAGCGACCATTAATCAACAGTCCCAATTTAATATTGCTGAATTTATTACCAGGGAGCGCTTGAAAGGTCTGATCACCTTCTGAACGGCTTTTGGTCGTGACAATGATGCCATTATTTAAAAACAGGTCAGCCGTTTCAACCGCAGCAGACAGTAATCCACCGGGGTTATTTCTAAGGTCTATTAAAATTGCTTTTAAACGATTAGACGGATATTGCTCAATAATATTTTTGATTTCGCTCGCAGTTTCCTGTTGAAATACAGGAACTTTAATCACCAAAACTTGATTGTGTAAAAGTGTCGATGACACTGCAACATCTACTTTTTTATTACGAACAACCGTGACAGGCTGCCCAACAGGCGCTGTCTGCACAGTGAGAACTGTCCCGATTGAACCATATAACAAGTTTCGCACTTGCTCATGATTGAGATCTTTTAATTCCTGATTATCAATTTTATAGACTGTCATACCGTTATGCAGTCCCAGTTTGACGGAATCTGAACTTTCTTTCAGCCCTTGAATCAGCCACTGGCGGCGCAATTTATCAAAAATTAAATCAAAGTCAACAGAAGCAACATCACCCTCAGTATATTGCATTAATTGGCGATAATCTTCAGGAGAAAGGTAGCGAGAATAGCGATCTAACCCACCCACCAATCCCTTGATGGCTTGTTCAAATAACGCATCATCTGATTTCTCAGTAACGTAATTATCTTTAACGATACTGTAGATCTGCACAAATTTCTGAATCGAATCGACAGGAATCTCCTCATTAGAAGAGGATTCTGAGCCATCAGTGTCATAGTCAAGATTTGCATCAGCTTCTGTTGAAGCTGAATTTGCAGCATAAACAGGATGATTCAAATAGCAGAGTGTTAAACTGGTCGCTAAAAATACCTGCCTGATTTTTTGAATCATCCACTCACCTTTTTTATGCTTGTAATGTAATTAAATTGCGACCTTGCATTTCAGTAGGAACAGGAATATTCATTAAATGCAATAATGTCGGCGCAACATCTGCCAAAACACCGCCTTCTGCAATCACTGCTTGAGTTGAACCAACGTAGATAAATGGTACAAGCTCAGTGGTATGTTGAGTATGTACCTGACCACTTTCGTAGTCCTGCATTTGCTCAACATTCCCATGATCAGCAGTAATCAGCATGTGCCCGTGATTTGCCATGACCGCGTCATAAACACGACCTAGACAAGTATCTACAGCTTCAACAGCTTTCACTGCAGCGCTAAAAACACCCGTATGCCCAACCATATCACCATTGGCATAGTTCACGACCAACAGGTCATATTCACCTGAATTAATCGCTTTCACCAACTCATCAGTCACTTCATAAGCACTCATTTCTGGTTTCAGGTCATAGGTTGCAACATTTGGCGATGGAATCAAGATACGTTTTTCACCAGGATATTCATCTTCACGACCACCACTAAAGAAGAATGTTACATGGGCATATTTTTCAGTTTCTGCAATACGTAGCTGAGTTTTGCCCAAATTGGATAAGTATTCGCCAATTGAATTGTGCAAAGCTTCAGGCATATAGGCAACAGGTGCATCAATGCTGGCTTGGTAACGGGTCAGCATTACGTATTTTGCCAGTTGTGGCACAACTTTCCGTTGGAATCCTGTGAAGTCTTTTTCAACAAATGCACGGGTCAGCTCGCGCGCACGGTCAGCACGGAAGTTCATGAACACGACACTGTCGCCATCTTGAATAGCAGCCACATCGCCCACTCGGGTTGCTTTGACAAACTCGTCGCTTTCATCTGCCGCATAAGCTTGTGCAAGACCTTCAGTTGCTGTCGTAACAACACGGACTGCTTCACCTTCAGTCAGTAAACGATAGGCCTGTTCAACGCGATCCCAGCGATTGTCACGATCCATCGCAAAGTAACGGCCAATCAATGTCGCAATGCGGCCTTGATTTGGGTATTGGGCAAAGACTGCATCAAGTTTTTGTAAAGATGGTTCAGCACTGCGTGGTGGCGTATCACGACCATCTAAAAATGCATGTAGATAAACTTTTGCACCGCGTTTAAGTGCTAACTCACACATCGCAACGATATGGTCTTCATGAGAATGCACACCACCTTCTGATAACAGCCCCATAATATGGACTGCACCGCCTGTTGCTTTGGCTTTCTCAACAGCATCGACCAAAACTTCATGCTCAAAAAATGCCCCAGTGCGAATATCTTTGGTGATACGGGTAAAGTCCTGATACAACACACGACCTGCACCCAAATTCATATGCCCAACTTCAGAGTTACCCATTTGCCCGTCAGGTAAGCCGACATCTTCGCCAGAACCTGAAATTAAGCTATGCGGATGCTTTGCTTGCATTGCAGTCAAATTCGGCGTTTTTGCTGCTAAGAAAGCATTGTCTTCAATCGCTTCACGATGCCCCACACCATCCATAATCACCAAGACATGAGGAATCTTAGCTGCCTTCGCATCCGTCATTTTGAACTCTCTTTCAGTTGTCAATTGCGTGCGCGCATTTTACCTAATTTTTAAGCAATTCTCCATCGACTAAAAATTGATGATTATTCTCAGTTCAATATTATTTGGCGCGATTGAGTAAGTATCCCCCTGCGATAAAGATCAGGATAATCGGAATAAAGACAAACCATGCAGGCGACGGTGAATAAACCAGACTCGCATACCCCAAAAAGTCCTGCATATAATAAAAGCCCAGACCAATAAACAAGGCAATCACCAAGCGAAAACCCATCGACTGTTGGCGTAGTGGCCCAAAAATAAATGAACAGGCAATCACCACTAACGCAATCAAGGAGAATGGCATACCGACTTTTTTCCAGAATGCCAGTTGATACGTTTTTGGCACCTGACTATATACTGACAAATAATTGATAAATGAAACTAACTGGCTTGGTGCTAACTCTTCTGGGTCAATCGTCACCATATGCACATATTTAGGCTGTAACGCCAAAGTCAGTGGTAACTGCGCCGATTCAATTAAATGCGCATCACCATTGGGCTGAACCTGCATTTGCTGGCTTTGCTTCAAATTCCATTGTCTGCTACTGCTGCTATATTGCCCCTGCTCAGCATTCAGCACACTTTTTAAGCGATAATTAGCATCAAAATCCAGAACCTGAATATTGCGTAAAACACCTTGTGAATTGGCATAGTTAATATAAATAAAGCGCTGCCCTTCACGTGTCCAGTAGCCTTTCACTTCACCTAAGGCCGCAACTGATTGGTGTTTCTTAATGCTGTCCGCTTTTTCACTACTATAAGGAATCGCCCACTGGCTCAGTGCAAATGCCAAAATGACCAGTAGCATGGCTGAACGCACCACCCATCCCACAATCCGCCATAGGCTAATCCCAACAGAACGCATCACAATCAGCTCACTGTTTGATGCCAGTGTACCTAAACCAATCACTGAGCCAATCAGTGCAGAAATCGGTAAAATCTGATACAAGTAATAAGGTGTATTCCAAAAAACATATTGAACGGCCTGCCAAGCGTTATAATCACTTTTGAGTTCACTCAGCTCCGCCAGATAGGTAAACAGAAACTGTAACAAGGTCAATATAGCTGTAGCCCCTAGCATGGCTAAAGTAGAGGTTTTCGTCACATGTTTAGCGACTAGACGACGTGCGAACATTAGCTTAACCTCACTTGCTCAATTTAAGTTTTAACTTTGGCGCAAGGTTCGGTTTGCGCAAAAATAAGATTGTGACAAAAGCATATCCAAATATCACAGCGGGATACGCCCAGATACTCAACTGATCTTTGGTGATGCGGGTTTTGACTGCCATCAATGCCACAATCAAACTGGCAAAAATCAAAATAGCAGGTAATAAACGATAGTAACGCCCCTGACGCGGGTTTACTTCAGACAATGCCGTTGCCAAGAGTAATGCCACAACAATTGCAAATGGCACACACAAACGCCAACCGAGTTCACTTTGTACAACAGGGTTTTGGCGTTTCTCCCAAAGCTGTTGTAAACGCATTGACTCTGCTTTATCACCCGAAATGTCGGCTTCTTTATTATTTTCAATTCTTAAACGGTAACTTTTAAATTCGGCCTGCGTATAACGTGGCTGTCCCGGATAAATTTCATAACGGCGACCGTCAATCAAATCCACCACACTGGCCGTGTCATTGGGAATCTCTACGCGAGTTGCTTCACGCGCCAAAATGACCACATCAGGTTTACCTTCTTTGATCGCACGTTGATAAAACACAATATCACGCAAATTTTTACGGTCTTCTGACAAGTCACTGGCATAAATCGTATAAGCACCAGAAGACACAAACTCTTTGGGGCGTACCAGATCAAATCCTGTGCGTACAGCCTGCGTACTCGACAGCTGTTCAAATTTACGTAGTCCCCACGGTGACACCCACACCATCATGACAAGCTGCACGATCAGAAAAACTATCGTAAGCGGTGCAAGTAAGCGTGCCAATTGGTTGCGACTCACGCCACTGGCATTGAGCACGGCCATCTCATGATCAATATATAAACGCCCAAAAACCAGCATCAAGCCAATAAAAAAGCCCAATGGCATAATCAGGGTTAAAAATTCAGGTAATCGATAGCCAATAATGCTAAATAAGATATTGGCATCTATACGACCTTGAGCAGCAATACCAAAATATTTGATTAAGCGACCGCCCATCATGATTAATGTGAGTAAGGCGATGACGACCAAAGAGGTCTCCATGACCTGCTTAACAAGATAACGTCGAATAATCAAAGGAAGCTTCCGTAAAAAATGAAAACATGACTGATGAATAGTTTAACCCAATAGCCAGCAGAAAAAACCCATACTTGTATTGCACATTGCAACCTGATCCAGTGTAATGTTGCAATCGTTTAAATTCCGCAAACATCAATAGGCATCTAAAACCATATGAAACTGTCTTTAAAACGCACTCAAGACACTGGCTCTGCCCTGTTTGTCTTGGTGGATGCTGAACAAATCCAACATCCAACAGCGCAGCATATTAAAAACTACCAGCAACTGATTGCGACCACACAATTTAAAGCAAGCTTGAATGAAAGTGTAACCTTAATTACACAGCACGATCATTATCCATTTTGTAGCTTGCTTGGTCTAGGTAATGCAGCACAAATTCAAGCAGCACAGCTCGGCAAATTAGCACAAAGCATTATTAAAGAATCACAAAAAAAATATAGCCGCATTGATATTGACCTATCCGCGTTACCTGAACAGTTGCATACACTGTTTGTGATGAGCTTAACCCAAGCCAATTATGCCTTCGATGAATTCAAATCCAAGAAAAATGAATTTATCTTAGAAGAAATCCAGTTCATTGCAGAAAAATCACCACTGAATGCAGAACAGCTTCAGTTATTGCAAGCGATTAATGCTGGGCAAGATCTGGCACGTGATCTGGGCAATCGTCCTGGTAATATCTGTTTCCCTGAGTACCTTGCCGAGCAAGCACTCGCATTGGCAGCAGAATATCCTGACCTGCTTAAAGTCACTGTACTCGATGAACAGCAAATTGCTGATTTGGGAATGAATGCATTTCTGGCTGTGAGCAAAGGTTCTGCACGTGCAGGCCGTATCATCACCCTTGAATACAAAGCCGAATTAGAGCAAGCCCCGATTGTCCTTGTCGGTAAAGGTGTGACTTTTGACACAGGTGGTATTTCACTCAAACCAGGCTTAGGCATGGATGAAATGAAATTTGACATGTGTGGTGCAGCATCAGTTTTGGGAACCATGCGTGCGCTATGTGAAGCGAAATTACCAATTCATGTGGTGGGTGCTGTGGCGGCTGCGGAAAATATGCCATCTGACCATGCGACCCGTCCAGGGGATATTGTCACCACCATGAGTGGGCAAACCGTGGAAATTCTCAATACCGATGCGGAAGGTCGATTGGTACTCTGCGATACCTTAACGTATATCCAACGCTTTAACCCTGCGGTCGTGATTGATATTGCAACATTGACAGGCGCTTGTGTCGTGGCACTCGGTAAAGTGCTGAGTGGTTTATTCTCGCCAGATGACGCTTTGGCACAAGAGTTGACTCAAGCGGGTGAACAAAGCTTTGACCGTGTATGGCGCATGCCAGTGCTAGATGACTATCAAGAATTACTGGATTCACCATTTGCCGATATTGCCAATATTGGCGGGCCACACGGCGGTGCAATTACAGCGGCGTGCTTCTTGCAACGCTTTACCCGTGACTACCGCTGGGCACATTTAGATGTTGCAGGCACAGCATGGCTTTCTGGTAGCAATAAAGGTGCTACAGGTCGTCCTGTACCACTACTCATGCAATTTATTGCGAACCGTGTTCAACATGACTAAAGTCAGTTTTTATTTGTTTGAAAATAGCGTAGAACGGCAAGTCGGCAGTGCTTGCCGTTTATCGCGCAAACTGTTGCGTCAACCTGTTCGGATTTGGTGGTATTGCTGTCAAGCCGAACAGCAACAGTTACTTGATGAGGCTTTGTGGACTTTTGATCCACAAAGTTTTATTCCTCATGGTATTGATCAGCCGCAAGCCAGTGTCTGTATTTCAGCACAATTGCCTGATCAGGGTTCCTGGCTGATCTTTAACTTTGAACAGCAGGCACTCGAACCTCAAGACACGTTTGAACACATTATTGAAATTGTCGAAAATCAAGAATCGACTAAAATAATAGGACGCAACAAGTTTAGACAGTATCGCGATTGGGGCATAAGCCCACGTACTTTTAAATTATAATATAAACCAATGTGTTATTTTGAGGAGTGAAATGTGGCGTTAGATGTTGGAGCAGATTTTGAAAAGCGTTGGCTCAATGCACCACAAGCTGTTCGCCAAACTTATATCGATGATCTGACTCGTATTTGTGAATTATTTTCGAACGATGTGCGTTTAGAAGACTGGCTGTCTAAAAATAAACAAGCCCAGCTCCAGTCCTATGAAACCATCGAAAATGCCTACGCCGAACTCAAGGCACAGCTCCTTGAAGAAGCCCGTATTCGCCGTCAACATGCCTTGGAACAATCTTTGGCAAAAAAGCGCGCCCAGCAACAGGCGTATATTGATGACCTGCAACTGGATGAACGCCTGCAACATCAGGCACAAACTCAACAATTACAAGCATTGCAACAACAACTCAGTCAGGAAAGCCTGACATATAGTGAACGCTATACAACAACTCCAAAACTACGTTTTGAAGCGACCAGAAACAGTGTCATTAGCCCTGAAATTCAGCATGCACTGGATAACTTAAAAATTCGGTTAGAACTTGAAGCTGAAAGTTTAATTGAGCAGATTCAACACAGTGTCGCCAGTTTAAATCAGAAAATTCAGCAAGCCGCGGATGAAGAAATCCGCTACTTGCTGGAACAGCATTCCTCTTCGGAGACTTAAAAAAAATCTCGGCAAATGCCGAGATTTTTTTATTTTAGAAAGCCATTTTCCGCGAGAAATGACATGCTAATGTTGGACTGTGTCTTTTGTTCAGCAGCTTTATCACCCAGCAATAAGCGTTCGATATAACGTGCCAGCACATCAACTTCGAGATTGACTTTTGAGCCTTGTTTCCATGTGCCAATATTGGTACGTTCCGCAGTATGTGGAATCAGATTCAGACTTAAAATATTGCCTCGCAAATGGTTAATCGTCAGGCTAATACCATCTACCGTAACTGAACCTTTTTCAGCCAGATACTTTGCAAGCTCAGCAGGTGCTGTCACTTCAAAATACAGAGAACGGGCATCTTCACGTACCAAAGTAATTTCACCAATCCCATCGACATGTCCACTGACAATATGCCCGCCAAAACGGGTCGTTGGCAACATGGCTTTCTCGACATTGACCGCCTGCCCCACTTGCCAAGTCCCCAATGTGGTACGGTTGAGACTTTCACGGGAAACATCGGCAGCATACCAGTTGTCGCCCCATTCAATCACAGTCAGACAGATACCATTGGTGGCAATCGAATCACCCAAATGCACATCCGACATGTCTAAATCGGTCTGAATCCGTAACCGTACATCACCACCCACATTTTGCAGGCTGGACACTTTACCGAGGCTTTCAATAATTCCTGTGAACATAGTCTATTCTCTTTATTTTGCTTACCACAATGCAAGCTGGGTACTGGCACCAAAGGTATCTACCCCACCCAATTCAGCACAATGATAAAGTTGTCCCAATAACTGACGCAATGGCGGCCCAGACTTGGCATGGGTATCGGTAATCACGATAAATTCCAGTACACGCGCACGCTCAGACTGACGTTGTTTGCTCACGCGATAACGTGGCACATCTTGTGTTAATAAGGTCACTCGCCCGCGTTCCAAGTTGGCTTTCAGCAAATCTTTGGCGGCAATGTTGCCATCGGTTGAATAACTGGTCAGGATGTAACGTGCGTTGATCGTTGACAGCAAGGTTTCGTAAGCATCCTTAGCATGTTTCGATGAGTTATATGGGCTTGGACGCTCTTTGCGCCATGCACGGTCAATCCCGCTTTTAAAGCCTTTGGTGTCTGGCGAAGGTAAATCTGCCTGATCCCACAAGGTCAGTGAATTCAACACATGATAGTTACTGCTATAAGCATGCTGATTGTAAGGTGGATCCAAATAAGCAACATCAACCTCAAAACCACTCATTTGATTTGCCAAATGCTGAGCATCGACACACCACATTTCTGCCATCGGATTTTTAACATCACCGATTTCACAAAAACGACTTGGCGTTAACCACAATAATGACTCGATACGTTCCAGCGCAGTCTGGGTTTTACCACCCCAACCATGATGGAAGCTTTTGAATACACCACTGGTATTGCTGACAAAACTGGCGGAATACAGCAATGGTGCGAGCAAAGCGCTCATTTCAATATCGTCAATTGCGCCTTCTGCCTGCCAAGTAGCAATTTGCTGGCGAATAGCATCAATCCGCATGCCATTACGGCGCTTGAAGAACAAGCGGTCACGTGCAGGATCATATTCTTCATCTTTTCGTGGGCAAAGATTATGCGTGACCCAGCCTTTTACCAGTGGCAAGCGGTTAAGATAATCAATGGCTTTCTGATAACCACCCAGCTCTTTAAACTTTGGTGCATCAATACAAGACAACACCGCATGATTTAAAGCGTGGCTATATGGCTCCCAGTCATTTGCAATCACCCGATAACCATTCTGGCGCGCCAAACGGGATACCACACCACTACCTGCAAAAAAGTCTGCAAAAATAGGGGCACGCTTGCCTTTGTGATTCAGTGTTCCTGTTTCTTCCAGCGCTTCTAAAATCAGATGTAGCAGTCGACGCTTATTCCCCAGATATGGCACCAACTGATGAAACAAGTATTCATCAGTGGTACGGGCAGCATGACGGCGTTTATGATAAAGCGTTGTTTCTGAACTCATAATCACTCTTGCAATGGCGTTAAGTTAAGGCGGATATCTTCCCCAACTTGGGCAATTTCTTGAATATGCAAACGATATTGCTGGTTAAGACTCTGCAAATCGACTTGGAACATGGCACGAGCTGAATGCCCCAATAAAGTTGGCGCAATATAATGAATATATTCATCAACCAAGTGCTGCTGAATAAATGCTGAAGTCAAGGTTGCACCCGCCTCAACCAATACATCATAAATCTGATAATCACGTACCAATTGCTTGAGCAATTGATCTAAAGGCTGTACTGCTATCTGTACCACCCCTAAATCTGCCAGTTCCTGACGAAAAGGTCCCATGACCATCAGTGTTTCAGGCTGTTGCAAAATTTTGGCGGTTAATGGCAAGCGTCCCTGACGATCCAGCACCACACGTTTTGGCTGAACCACACCACTCAGATCAACATCGGCGAGTTCACGTACATTGAGCTGACAGTCATCGGCTAGAACTGTCCCGATTCCCGTAATCACAGCACTTGAAATGGCACGCCAGTGCTGTACATCTTGGCGTGCTACAGTGCTTGTAATCCATTTTGACTCGCCCGATGCCATTGCAGTTCGACCATCGAGGCTTGCCGCAATTTTTACACGGACATACGGCATTTGCGTTGCCATCGCTTTTAAAAAGCCTTTGTTTAATGCAGCAGCTTCAGCGTTACAAATGCCTGATTCAACCTCAATACCTGCGGCTTTTAAAATCCCGATACCTTTACCTGCCACTAACGGATTTGGATCTAAACAGGCAATCACCACTTTTTTCACTTGCGCTTTGACCAATGCTTCAGCACATGGCGGCGTACGACCATAATGCGCACAAGGTTCCAGCGTCACATAAGCCGTTGCACCTTGTGCTTGTTCAGCTGCCTGACGTAAGGCAAACACTTCAGCATGAGGCTGTCCTGCACGTGGGTGAAACCCTTGACCAATTACCTGACCATCTTTAACAATGACACAACCCACATTCGGGTTTGGCTTGGTACTGTAACAACCTTGCTTGGCAAGCCCAATTGCCTGCTGCATATAGCGTTCATCAACAGAATAATTCGACATCATGTGTTAGTGTTCTCGTTGTTGCATGAGTTCAATATGTTGGCGAAAAGCTTCTACATCCTGAAAATCCTGATAAACCGAAGCGAAACGAACATACGCCACATGATCTAAACCAAACAAAGCCTGCATCACAATTTCACCAATGGTACGCGAGCTGACATCACGCTCACCTAAACGACGAATCTTAATTTGAATATCACTGAGTACAGTTTCAATTTGTTCTTGTGTGACTGGACGTTTCTGCAAAGCATGCATCAGTGAGCGGCGTAATTTAGCTTCATCAAATGGTTCATTTTTACCATTTGATTTAATCACACGTGGCATAACCACTTCATAACTTTCAAATGTCGTAAAACGTTCGCCACAACTTGGACATTCACGACGACGACGAATCTGACTTCCTTCCGCAGCTAAACGTGAGTCAATCACTTTGCTATCGGCAACATTACAAAACGGACAATGCATTACACAATGAATCAAGCAAAACGGTAATTCTAGTGTATCAAAAATCTTCCAGATACTAAATGTTGTGTTTGAAATAAAAAACAGCCCCGATTGGAGCTGTTTTTTCAATCTAAAAGCGAGAACTTATTCGATACGTTCGCCATGTTGGCTAAGGTCAAGACCCATACGCTCGTCATCATTGCTCGCACGTAGACCAATGACCACATCGATCACTTTCAAGATCACGAAAGTCAAAATACCACTGTAGGCAATTGTTGCAAGTACACCTTCAACTTGCACCCAAACTTGGTGTGCGATATCTGTTGGCGCTTTGCTTCCCATGATGAATGAGCTTGCAAATACACCTGTCAAGATTGCACCCACAATACCACCTACGGCGTGTAGACCAAAAGCATCGAGTGAATCGTCGACTTTAAGTAAGCGTTTAAGACCTGTTGTACCCCAGAAGCATACCACGCCTCCGATCAAGCCCATGATTAAAGCACCACTTACAGTCACATAACCCGCTGCTGGTGTAATCACAACAAGCCCTGCAACCGCACCAGAAGCTACACCCAACACAGAACCTTTACCACGAATCATTTTTTCAACAAACAACCAAGAAATAGCGGCGGCGGCGGCGGCAACTTGTGTGGTGAGCACGGCATAACCTGCAGCGCCATTTGCACCTAAAGCTGAACCACCATTGAAACCGAACCAACCCACCCATAACATGCTTGCGCCGATAACCGTCAAGACAAGGTTATGTGGTGCCATAGATTCTTTACCAAGGCCAATACGTTTACCCAAGAGGTATGCAGCAACCAGACCTGCAACACCAGAGTTAATATGCACGACTGTACCACCAGCAAAGTCAAGCGCACCATCTGTGCCTAACCAGCCGCCACCCCAAACCCAGTGAGTAATTGGTGCATACACTGCAATCACCCAAATGGTAATAAATGCCACGAATGCGCCAAACTTCATACGTTCAGCAACAGAACCACTAATAATCGCGACTGTAATAATTGCAAAAGTCATTTGGAAGATAACGAAAAGAATTTCTGGAATCGTTCCCTGCAAAGTATCCGTATTAATACCAGCCAGCATGGTTTTACTAAAACCACCAATAAAAGCATTGCCTGTATCAAATGCCAAGGTGTAACCAATCACCACCCAGACAATACTCACAATCACGGCTGCCATAAAGCTATGCGCCATGGTTCCCAATACGTTCTTTTTACGAACCATACCGCCATAGAATAAAGCCAATCCCGGAATGGTCATCAGAAGGACTAATGCGGTAGAGATGAGAATCCATGCCGTATCACCAGTATCCAATTTTGGTTTGGCTGCTGGCGCAGGAGCAGGCGTTGTTGCTGCGGGTGCTAATGCTGGTGTTGCAGTGGTGGCAGATGCTGCCGTGGTTGTTGCGTCCGATGCAGCAACTACTGTTTGTTTAGGTGCAGAAGACGTTGCTTCTTCTGCCCAAGCAGCAGAACCACCAAATAATGCGCCAGATAAACTAAGCGCCATGATTATTTTTTTCATGTGTATCCCCCAACCTTAATCTTTTGCGAGCTAAACTCTACTGAGCAAACTTCGTGCCAAATTACACAGCATCTGGACCAGTTTCACCTGTACGAATACGGATAACTTGCTCAAGGTTGGTGACAAAAATTTTACCATCACCAATTTTACCTGTGCTTGCGACACGGGTAATAGATTCAATCACTGAATCCACCATTTCATCACTAATGGCAATTTCAATTTTAACTTTTGGTAGGAAATCAACGACATACTCAGCACCACGGTACAATTCCGTATGACCTTTTTGGCGACCGAAACCTTTAACTTCGGTTACGGTGATCCCTTGAACACCAATTTCAGAGAGTGCTTCACGCACATCATCCAATTTGAATGGTTTTACAATTGCAGTTACGAGCTTCATGTTTGTTTTCCTTCGGCTTGTTGTTCAGCTGTAAGGTTTTATGTTCAATTTTCATGCCAATATCCCTGCGGTTAGGGGAATACAGAAATATCTGACATGAATCCACTTTATACCCTATTTTAACGCTTTACGTGCATAGATCAGAAAAAAAAGAAGTTTTTTTTCAATTTATGATGCTCTAAACACATCATGCTAGAATGCTGCAGATTTTTAACATTTTCTGCACATTTATGAGGATCTTATAATGATTGAAACCTTATTAGAGGCGATATTAGAGCAAATTGATCAGCCCAAAAAGGACTTGGAGCACAATTTAAGGGCGCTCCTCAATGAAGCTGTGAGTCGCATGGATTTAGTCTCTCAAGAGGAAATTCAGCGCCAAAAAAATGCACTATTTATTGCAAATCAACGCCTAGCAATTTTAGATGAAAAAATTAAACAACTTGAAAACAGCCTGCAATCACAAAAATAAGCACCATAGTTGTGCAAAAAAATAGAATTTTGATTAAATAATAAGCACCAAAACGGAACTAAAATAACATGTCGTTTGCTAAAATTTATACACGGGGAGTATTGGGACTCCATGCTCCCCTTATTGAAGTTGAAGTCCATGTCAGTCAAGGATTACCTTCTTTAACAATTGTTGGCTTAGCTGAAGCTGCGGTACGCGAAAGTAAAGATCGAGTCCGTTCAGCAATCATTAATAGTGGTTTTCAGTTCCCGACCAAACGCCTCACGATCAATTTAGCCCCTGCAGACTTACCCAAAGATGGTTCACGGCTTGATTTGCCAATTGCCTTGGGAATTTTAATTGCTTCTGGGCAAATTCCTGACCAGAAAATTACAGACTACGAATTGATCGGTGAACTGGCTCTGGATGGGCAATTACGCGCTGTTTCGAGTACGCTAAGTATTGCGTTGGCTTGTCAGAAAGCCCAGCATAAACTGTTATTGCCAACAGACAATGCCAATGAAGCTGCCCAGTTACAACAGCTTGACGTCTATGCAGCCAGTTCACTTCAGCAAGTTTGCCAACATTTTTTAGAACAGCAACCGATTCAGGTCACGCTCCCCTTGCAAAACCTTGCCACCTCACCGCAGTTACTGGATCTGGCAGATATTAAAGGTCAGCTTCGACCGCGTCGTGCCTTAGAAATTGCGGCGGCTGGCGGACATTCTATTTTATTTCGTGGCCCGCCTGGCACAGGTAAAACCTTACTGGCATCACGGCTCCCTGGTATTCTTCCCGCACTCGATCAAGAAGATAGTCTCACCGTTGCCAGTATTTATTCGGTTGCCAATCAATCTTATCAATTTGGACAGCGCCCCTTTCGTGCACCACATCATACCGCGTCAGCAATTGCGCTGGTTGGAGGAGGCTCACAGCCAAAACCAGGTGAAATTACGCTTGCCCATTTAGGGGTGTTATTTTTAGATGAACTTCCCGAATTTGATCGTAAGGTTTTAGAAGTTCTGCGCCAACCTTTAGAAAATCAGGAAATTGTGATTTCGCGAGCAGCTCGGCAGATGACGTTCCCAGCACAGTTTCAACTGGTTGCAGCCATGAATCCCTGCCCTTGTGGTTATGCTTTTAATCAGGACAGCCGTTGCCAATGTTCTGCTGAAGCGATTAAACGCTATCAGAACCGAATTTCAGGGCCATTGCTGGATCGTATTGATTTACATATTGATGTGCCGCCACTCTCGGCACAAGACCTGCAAACCCAGCTCCCAAGTGAAACTTCTACAACAGTTCGTGCTCGGGTCTTGGCAGCTTATCAATTTCAGCTCTCCCGCCAAGGGTTTAGTAATCAGCAGTTATCCCCTCAGCAACTTGAACAATATGCTGTGCTGTCTAGCGACTCTCAAAAAATGCTGGCGCTTGCACAACAACGTCTCAACCTTTCTGCCCGAGCCTATCATCGGGTACTGCGAGTAGCACGCAGTATTGCTGATCTGGCACAAAGTGAGTCTATTTCCACAGCTCATCTTTCTGAAGCACTGTCCTATCGCAGCCCATTTCAAGGCTAATGTTGCGACATAAAAAAACCGCATGTTTTACATGCGGTTTTTTGGGTAGATCAGCTATTTTTAGAAGGTTTTAGTCAAAGTAAAGACCGCACCTGTACCAGTTTCGCGTTTGACGGCATTTGGCAAACCACTGGTATTGTAATTATTACCAATCGCATCCAGCTCGGCAGTTAAACCAGATACTGATTTAAAGCTATAGGTGACACCCGCTTTCCAGTCTGTAAAGTTGTCATGTTTTTTGTCACCATAACCAAAGATGTCTTTATCCGCTTTGGTATAGCCAGCACCCAAGACACCACCAAAACCTTTGGCGATTGGGAATGAGTAGCTCGCGTTGACATTCCAAGAATTACTGCCTGTATAGCCACCCCAGTCATTGGTGTAGTTCACATTGGTAAATAGACTGTCGCCATTGGTGATTAAGCTTGCAAATGTTAACTTGGCGTAAAATTCTGTCCAGTCCCAATCTTTGCTATGGCTTGGATAGTTATATTCCACAACCCCAACATCGAGCGTTGGCTTAATTTTGCTGGATAATGGCAAAGTGGTTGTAAAACCAATCGATGGGTCGAGCTCTAAATGTGGAACATTCTCACCATCAAAGTCAACATTTGAAGCAAAAGTAGAAAAATACAAACCGCTAGAATGTGCCAAAGTAAATGATCCCTGAATCGCAGGGTCATTTATAGTTTGACTGATACCACGGAAACGATAGTCTGAAGTCAATGCCACATTGCCACTAAATGTTAATCCATATTGTGCCAATGTATTGTTTTCTGCAGCCATTGCTCCTGTTGACAATGCCGATGCAAATAATGCTGTTGTGAGTAGTTTCTTCATTTTGTGATTTCTCCCCAAACCGTGAATTCGATTTTTTGGTTATTTCTTGCAACCCACCTAGTATTAGCAAGACTTATGCCAACTTTCCTTGCCAGCAAATGATTATTCGGCTCATCATTTTTATAAAATTGATCACTTTTAGTTCATTTTAGTGATTTATTTGTATAAAAAAAGTGCATATGCTTCAGCAAGGATTTGTTGAAGCCAAGCAAACTAAAATACATATAACATAGTATGTTTTATTTAGGAAATTATTATGAATGTTGCCAAAAAATGAAAATAAATCTCATTTATATCCAAAAAAAGTATAAATGATCTATTTCATCATCAGGTTTTAAATTTAAAAATATAGATATATTAAAACCATATGAAACTTTAGTGAAAAAATCATGAAATAATATTGATAGTTGCAATCTTTTTATTATAGATTAAACCACACTTTGTAACTTTCTGTATCAAACAGCGTTACGGGTTTTATTTTACTTTTAGGGGCAACCAATGCTAAAAGCACAGAAGCTAACCTTAGCAGTTTTAATTCAGGCTACTTTACTCTCTCCCGCGTTTGCAAGTGAACAAAGCGAATCTAAAGGCTTTGTTGAAGATGCAAGCGCATCAGTTTTATTACGTACAGGTTTTATTGACCGTGATAAAAAAAATGTTGCACCAGGTGTAGACACTCGCTCTACCGTTCAATCTGTTATGTTGAATGCTGAATCTGGTTTCACTCAAGGGACTGTCGGCGTTGCCGTCGGTGTCATTGGTGATTTCTCATTTAAACTCGGTGACAATAAGCACTCTGGCAACCAAATGATTCCTTGGAAAAATGACAATCGTAATGATCCATATGATCAATGGACTCGTGGCGGTGGTTATGTCAAAGTGCGCGCTTCAAATACAACTTTAACTTATGGTACACAAGTTCTTGATATTCCAGTTCTAGCGAGCAACACAGCACGTATGGTACCTGAATATTTCACAGGGACTTTACTTACTAGCCATGAAATTAAAAATTTAGAAGTGATCGCTGGTGAATTTACCAAAGATCAAATGTCTGACCAGATTGCTACAGACCAAAATCATTTAAAACGTGCTTATGTTTGGGGCACAAAATATAAATTTAATGACAAATTCAATGCGTCTTATTACGGTTTAGACAGCAAAGATGCGCTTACACGCCATTATGCTGATTTGAACTTTAAACAACCACTAAGTGATAAAAGTTCATTAACATATGACTTGAGTGGTTATCACACTGAGTGGGATAAAGGTGCAAGTGCATCTTCTTCTAAATTGACCGCTGATTCTTCTGATCGTTCAAATAACATTTGGGCTTTCTCTACAACTTATAACCATGGCCCTCATAGTGTAATGCTTGCTTACCAACAAAGCACAGGTAACACAGGTTATGCTTATAACGAAAATGCGGATGGTTTCCAAAGTATTTACCTGCCAAACTCTTACCTTTCAGACTTTAACGGTCGTGGTGAAAAATCTGCACAAGTTCAATACAGTGTTGATTTAGGTGCTTTCGGTGTTCCTGGCTTATCATTTACAACTGCGTATGTCTATGGTTGGGATATCAACACCAAAACAACGCAAAATGCGAAAGAAAGCGAATTCTTCAACCAGCTTAAATACACTGTTCAATCTGGCTTTGCAAAAGGCGTAAACGTGCGTCTACGTGAATCTATTTATCGTAATAGCCAAGCTTATGCAAACGACTACTACATGCCTGATACCAACGAAACACGTATCTTCCTAGATATCCCTATCAAATTCTTTTAATCATGACTGATTAATACGAATGAAAAAAACCTACACTGTAAAGTGTAGGTTTTTTTATATAAATACATTCTGCTCACAAGCATGAGCAAAAAATGACTTATTTTTTAGCAGCTTCAATTGCTTTAACAACTTCAGCTTTTGCAACATCAGCACCTTCCCAACCAGAGATTTTAACCCATTTGCCAGGTTCTAAATCTTTGTAGTGTGCGAAGAAATGTTCGATTTGGCTGATCAATAATTTTGGCAAATCTGTGTATTCCTGTACATCTTTGTACAATGGAGTCAATTTGTCATGCGGTACAGCAACCAATTTCGCATCGATACCACCGTCATCTTCCATGTTCAATTTACCAACAGGACGGCAACGAATCACAGAACCCGCAGCGATTGGATGTGGAGTCACAACCAACACGTCTAATGGGTCACCATCTTCAGACAAGGTATTTGGCACATAACCATAGTTTGCTGGGTAGAACATTGCTGTACCCATGAAACGGTCTACAAATAATGCATCTGAATCTTTATCAATTTCGTACTTAATTGGTGCAGCATTCGCAGGAATTTCAATGATCACATAGATATCATTTGGTGCATCTTTACCCGCAGGGATATTGTTGTAGCTCATGACAATACTCTTTAAATGGAAACAAATTGAAAAAATTGAGTTGAGAGACTCAAGTTTTATCATGTGCCCAATTATACATGGCACATGATTTGATTGGGAAAATATTCAGGCGCCTTAAACTAGGCGCAAGGTAAACACCAACAATAAAATCGGGCATGCCATCGAGAATACCCAAATGATTGAACGTAACGTTGCCCAGTTTACCAAGTAGCAAATCCCATACAAAATACGCAGCACAATATAAGCAATGCCGAGCGTCATAATCATGGCTTGATTCAAGACCATATACTCAGCCATCAGCACAGATGCTAAAAATAAAGGTAAACTTTCAAAACTATTTTGTTGCGCCGCATTGGCTCTGGCAGCCAGACCTGTAGTTTTCGCCAAGAATTCACGAGGATTCTGATTATCTTTGGCAGTATATCCACCTGCTATTTTAGCGATCACGGCAAATACATAAGGCAATAAACATGCAGTCAAAATCAGATAAATAATCCCGCTTATGCTTTGCATGAATGTTTTCTCTTATTGAAATTAGACAGGAGCTCATCATAACATGGCTTTTCTGTGATTTTTTTTGTTAAATATAGGGCTTTCTATTATGTATATGTGGATACCCGAATGATCGATCAAGATCAACAAACTTTGTTAAATGCCTTATCACAACAAATGCTTGCTCAAAAGCGCGTCGATCGTATCTTAAAAATTGTATTACCAATCTTAGCCCTACTGATTACCACCATTTGCGCCAATATGACATGGCAGTCAACTCTTGGCACATTCATCATGTTAACCGTTGCATTTTATGCTGTTGGCATTAAACGCTGGTCAATCTGGTTATGGCTGGTTCTGTGTGTCATATATGGTTTGGTCGACAACTACCTTACTTTTACAACATTACAAATTAAACCATTACGTTTACAAATGGTTGGCATGTTACCTTTTCTGATTATTATCTATATCGCACGCCCTTATTTAGACAAACTGATGCAACAACCCAAAAAATAAGACCGAAATTTCGATCTTATTTTGTCAGGCTGAAAACTTACTTGGCTTTATTACGTAAATCTTTACGCAAGATTTTACCGACATTGGATTTTGGTAATTCGTCCATAAATTCCACATAACGTGGGCGTTTATAACCTGTCAGATTATCTTTTGCATAAGCCAGCAGTTCTTCTGTGGTGAGGCTTGGGTCTTTTTTCACCACAAATAGTTTTGGCACTTCCCCCGATTTTTCATCAGGTACACCAATGGCTGCAACTTCCAGAACTTTTGGATGCTTCGCAACGACTTCTTCAATTTCGGCAGGATAAACATTAAAACCAGACACCAAAATCATGTCTTTTTTACGATCGACGATTTTAATAAAACCACGATCATTCATGACGCCAATATCCCCTGTACGGAAAAAGCCGTCTGCAGTCATACTTTTTGTAGTTTCATCTGGGCGGTTCCAGTAGCCTTTCATGACCTGAGGGCCACGAATCGAGATTTCTCCCTGCTCACCCAACGCCACTTCTTTACCATCGTCATCTAAAATGGCAACTTCAGTTGCAGGCAGTGGAATCCCAATCGAACCACTAAATTCAGAGGAAGCTGGCGGGTTAAACGTGGCAACTGGTGAGGTTTCTGACAAGCCATAACCTTCATGGATAATAATACCTGTCAGCTTTTTCCATGCTTCAGCAGTTGATGGTAAGACAGCCATACCACCGCCGAGTGCCAGCTTCATTTGGCTATGATCTAACTGACGGAAACCATCATTATTGACCAAGGCATTAAATAAGGTATTGACCGCAGGGAAAATTGTTGGCTTGAATTTAGCAAGTTCTTTGGTCAATGCAGTTAAATCACGCGGGTTAGGAATCAGTAAGTTACTGAAACCTTTATACATACCGTACAGTTCACATACCGTAAACGCAAAAATATGATACAGCGGCAAAGCACACACCAAGCGTTCGACTTCCTGTGAGTCTTGACCAAATTTGCTCTGGAACATGGTGTCACATTGCAGCATATTGGCAATCAGGTTACGATGCGTCAGTTCAGCACCCTTAGATACCCCTGTAGTTCCACCTGTATATTGCAATACTGCGGTATCACTCATGGTGACGATCGGGCGTTTATATTGGCTTGGGCTAACTTTATGCAATGCAGTATTGAAACGGATATGTCCTGGAATATCCCAGTCAGGAATCTGTTTACGTACTTTACGCAAGACAAAATTCACCAGATTGCCTTTCACAAAACCCAGCATATCGCCAACCGATGCAACCACCACATGCTTGACAGGCGTATGTCCAATAATTTTTTGGTACACTGAAGCAAAGTTTTCAATAATCACCAAAACTTCTGCACCTGCATCATTCAGCTGATGTTCAAGTTCGCGTGCAGTATAAAGCGGGTTCACATTGACCAAAATCAAACCCGCCCGAAAAATCCCCAAACTGACAATCGGATATTGAAATACGTTTGGCATCATTACTGCCACGCGTGAGCCTTTTGCTAAACCTAAACTCTGCAAATAACAGGCAAATTTCTTACTTTCGCGATCAACGTCAGCATAAGAAATGGTTTTATCCATGAAAATAAAAGCATCTCGAGAAGCATATTTTTGAAAATTGCGCTCAAAAATATCAATTAAGGAAGTATTTTCGGATGGCAGCTCGACTATTTCGGGAATACCTGTTTTTTTGTATTCATTAATCCAAATTTTTTCCATAATGCTTTTAATCTCCAATCTGTAATCCGATCCGATCGCGTTGTATGCTATGTACCTGATTGTTGAGTTTCTTATGCCCAACGCGCTTTTGTTTCCACAATAACATATATAACGTATTTCAAAATTGGCTTACTAGATCAATGTCTGAACTATGAGTTTATTTGCTTTTTGATAACCACGTGGTAAAAGTTGTCCTTTTGCTGCACGTTTTCCAAGGTATTTTTGTAAGTCATCGCCTTTTAATTTCAATTGTTGTTGCCCTGCAACCACCTGAATCACATCAGATAAATTCAATAATTGCATATCCACAACAATTTCATTGTCCTGAAGTTGTATCAATTTGTTGCCTTTACCTTTGTTTAAAACAGGTAATTCTTGCAAATCAACAACCAAGACACGCCCACTAGAGCTTAACAGTGCAACATGACTTTTTTGTTGAATTGGCATTAAAGGTAACGCTTGAGCCTGATCAGGTATGCTCAGGAAGGCCTTACCTGCTTTGGCATTGGTGTCGAGGGTATTGGCTTGGGTTTTAAAGCCATAACCCGCACTGCTCGCTGCCAGTAATTCTTGCTGATCGTCTTCAATCAGCACTTGAGTAAATGCTACGCCATTGGCAGGAGCAAGTTTCGAACTTAAAGGTTCACCCAAACCACGTGCTGACGGTAAGCTATTGATTGGCAATGCATAACTTCGCCCAGTCTGATCTATCACATAAACTCGTTGATTACTCTTACCAACGGCATGACTCAAATACTGATCGCCTGCGCGGTAATTTAAGTTCTCGGCATCGACCTCTGCACCTTTTGCGGCACGAATCCAGCCTGCTTCAGATAACACAACCGTTACAGCTTCGGCTGGCATCAAATCCTGCTCTTTAATCTGTACTGCTTCAGCGCGTTGTACAATCGCTGAACGGCGCTCATCGCCAAATTTTTTCGCATCTTCCTTGAGTTCATTAATCACGAGGTTTTTCAATGACTCAGGATTTGCCAATTGCTCACGGATAATCGCTGCTTTGGCTGAAAGCTCATCCTGCTCTTGGCGAATTTGCATTTCTTCGAGTTTTGCCAGTTGACGCAATTTCAGTTCCAGAATCGCTTCGGCCTGTATCTCATCGATCTGTAATTTTTCCATCAATGCCTGTTTCGGCTGATCTGATTCACGAATAATCTGAATAACAGTATCAATATCCAAATACGCAATTAACAAACCCGCCAAAATATGCAGGCGTTTTTCAATTTTATTTAAATGATATTGCAAACGACGGGTGACGGTTGCTTTACGAATTTCGATCCATTCCAGCAGGATTTTACGAATCGATTTAACCTGTGGGCGACCATCTGCCCCAATCATGTTTAAATTGACCCGATAGCTAGACTCTAAATCAGTGGTCGCAAACAAGTGGCTCATCACCTGCTCTGCATCAACACGGTTGGAACGCAGCACGATCACCAAGCGAGTTGGGTTTTGGTGATCCGATTCATCACGAATGTCAGAGACTAAAGGTAATTTCTTCGCCAGCATCTGATCTGCGATTTGCGTTACGACTTTTGAGCCAGACACCTGATATGGCAAATCACTGATCACAATTTCATTTTTTTCAACCGTATACACTGCACGCATACGGTAACTGCCACGCCCAGTCGTCTGGATTTTCAGGAGTTCATCTGGTGGCGTAATAATTTCAGCTTGGGTCGGTAAGTCAGGGCCTGGAATATATTCTGCGACTTTTTCATCGCTCAGATTCGGGTTACGAATCAGGGCTATCGTTCCTTTGATGACTTCACGTAGGTTATGGGGTGGAATGTCGGTTGCCATACCCACAGCAATACCTGTTGTACCGTTCAACAGGATATTTGGCACACGTGCAGGCAAGTTAATCGGTTCTTTCAACGAACCATCAAAGTTGTCCTGCCAGTCACACGTGCCTTGCCCAAGCTCAGACAGTAACAACTCACTAAACTGTGACAACTTGGCTTCGGTATAACGCATTGCCGCAAAAGACTTCGGATCATCGGGTGAACCCCAGTTGCCTTGCCCTTCAATAAACGGATAACGATAACTAAATGGCTGCGCCATGAGCACCATGGCTTCATAACATGCCGAGTCACCATGTGGGTGGTATTTACCCAGTACATCGCCCACTGTACGTGCTGACTTTTTCGGTTTGCCACTGTGCTTTAACCCTAGCTCACTCATGGCATAGACGATACGGCGCTGTACAGGTTTTAAACCATCACTAATATGGGGCAATGCACGATCCATAATCACGTACATGGCATAATTTAAGTAGGCTTGTTCGGTAAACTCTGCTACGGAGCGGTTTTCTGTCGCATGATGCGCAAGATTGGTCATAAAAGAATTGAACCTATCTGAATGCTAAGGGAAAGAAACAATGAATATGGCTATTTAACAAGATCGAGACTCAAACGTAAATTAAAACTCTATGATCTCGCTGATTTTTTCTACTTTCTTAAATTATTGCATACAATTCACACATTCCTTTGGGTTTTACACCCTGCTTCTTTATAATATAGGCTATGTAATGTGGTTGATTTATAATATTTATTAGATTACATAAGCTTGATTATAACCAGATTGGAAAAAATAATTTATGAAAATTCATTATATGGGCTGCTCTTTACTCGCACTCGGTGTTTTGGTCAGTGGCTGTGCGCCTGTTGAAAAATCAACGGTTTTGCAATCTCCTCAAGTGAATGCTGCACTGAGCGCAAATAAATACACAGGTACAAAAACCAGTATTTCTATTGGGAAATTTGATAACCGCTCAAGCTATATGCGTGGCATCTTCTCGGACAATGTTGATCGTTTAGGTGGACAAGCCAAAACCATTTTAGAAACCCATTTACAGCAAACAGGCTATTTTACCGTTTTAAACCGTGACAATTTATCTGAACTGAAACAGGAAACTGGTTTTAGTGGTTCAGCTCAGAAAATTCAGGGCGCTCGTTATGTCATTACAGGCGATGTTTCTGAATTTGGACGTAAAGAAGTGGGCGATGTGCAATTATTTGGCTTACTTGGACGTGGCAAAGCACAAGTGGCTTATGCCAAAGTCAATTTGAATGTTGTCGATGTACAAACCTCAGCAATCGTACATTCGGTGCAAGGCAGTGGTGAATACTCACTCAGCCAACGCGAAGTTTTAGGCTTTGGCAGTGATGCGTCTTATGACTCAACCTTAAATGGTAAAGTGCTGGATTTAGCCATTCGTGAAGCAGTCAATCATCTGGTCAACGATATTCAAAACAATCAGTGGAATATCCAGAAATAAGCCAGAGAATAACATCACATGAAAAAAATTTTACCATGGGTAAGTCTTGGACTTGCCATTGGCTTGACGGGTTGTGCTTCGCAACCCAATACGCTTTACCATTGGGGCAATTATCCTCAGCAGGTTTATTTAGGATTTAATCAACCTGAAAAAGCCTCTCCAGCCAAGCAAATCAGCGTATTAGAAGCTGATATTGAAAAAGCGCGCGCTAAAAATCAAGCCATTCCACCAGGTTTATATGCGCATTTAGGACTACTGTATAGTCATACTGACACTCAAAAAGCAGCTCAGTATTTTGAACTGGAAAAACAAAGCTACCCAGAAGCCAGCGTATTGATGAATCGCTTATTGGCTCAATTGAAAGCCAATTAAGGAACAATATCATGAAAAATATGACGTTATTGCTTCTGGCTTGCTTCGGCATCAGCTTAACAGGCTGTGCAACCCACCAAGCCATCAAACCTCAATACGATGCAACGGTATATAAACAACATATGCCGCATTCGATTTTGATTTTACCACCTGTCAATGACAGCCCTGAGCCGCGTGCAACTTACAGTTTTTGGTCAACCACCACTGTGCCTGTTGCAGAAGCAGGTTACTATGTTTTCCCCTTAAGCATTGTGGATCGCATGTTTAAAGAAAATGGTGTAACCAACGGGCATGATGCACAGTCAATTCCTGCAGCAAAACTCAAAGAGATTTTTGGCGCAGATGCTGGCTTATATATTCACTTAAAAGAATATGGCTCGAAGTATCAAGTCATTCAGACAACAACCACTGTCTCGGCAGATGCCAAACTGGTTGATTTGAACACAGGTACTGTTTTATGGACAGGTTCGAAACGCATCGTTCTGTCTAATAATGACAATAACAACAACTTGATCGCGATGCTGGTCATTTCTGTTGTGGATCAGGTGATCAATCAAAAGTCTGATTCGGGTTATAAAGCTGCTGCTATTGTCAGCTCTCAAATGCTCAACCCGACTCAACAGGGCGGTATTGGTCTACTTTATGGACCACGTTCGCCTAAATATCAGCCTTAATAAATTGGCGATCCTAGCGATTAGAAATCGTTAGGATCGTTTTCTTACAATCCAATCGACTCAAGCGTTTTGCCTTGAGTTTCCTCTCCAAGAATAAGAATGACCGCAGCAACCACTAAAAGCACCACCGTAAACATCATAAAGACATGATGAAAAGCCTCTGGATCAACGATTAAATGCGTGACCACAATCGGCGCGACAATGCCGCCAATCCGCCCAATCGCTGCCGCCCAACCTGAGCCAAATGCACGGATATTGGTTGGATATTGCTCTGGCGTATAAGTATATAAAACACCCCACGCCCCCAGATTAAAAAAGGACATTAAACAGCCCCACAGCATAATTTCACTGTCGCTGTTGGCTTGTCCAAAAAAGTACGCCGACACTGCACAAAAGCCGATAAAACCTGCGAGTGTCGCTTTACGCCCAAGTTTTTCCACTAACCAAGATGCCGCAACATAGCCAGGAAGCTGTGCCAAAATCATAAATAGGACATATTCAAAAGATTTAACAATATCATAGCCTTGCTTCACCAGAAGGCTCGGCAACCAGGTAAAAATACCATAATAAGAAAATACAATTCCAAACCAGATCAACCACAGCATGAGGGTTCTACGCACAAATGGTTTTTGCCATAACTGCTGAAAGGATACTTTCTGCTGATGTGCGACAGGCTGCACTTCAATCTCTTGAATAACCTCAACCCCTGCCTGCCGCTCCAGTTTTTGGATCAACATATGAGCTTCTTCAATTCGATTGCGGTTAATTAAATAAGGCACAGATTCGGGTACTTTGCTAAAAATCACCCAAACATAAAACAGGGGTAAACCACCGATTAAAAAGGCAATATGCCAGCCAAAATGCGGAATCAGAAAATAAGAAATCAGGGCGGCAACCAACCAGCCTAGCCCCCAGAAACTTTCCAGCAATACAATAAAACGTCCACGTACCTGTGCGGGCACATATTCACTGACCAGAGTCACCGCTACAGGCAACTGCCCACCCAAGCCCAATCCCACAATAAAACGACAGACCAGAAGCACAGTCAAATTTGGAGCAAACGCACATAATCCAGTCGCAATACTATAAATGACCAAAGTGCTGGCAAAGACATTCTTACGCCCAAAACGGTCAGCTAACGCACCTGAAAACACTGCACCAATTGCCATACCGACAAAACCGATACTCACAATCCAGCCACTTTCTACAGGAGTCAAACTCCAGTCATGCACCAGCTTGGTCATAATAAATGCGATGATGCCAGTATCCATCGCATCGAACATCCAGCCCAAACCAACCATCCACAACAGATTATAATGAAAGCGACCAATCGGTAAGCGTTGCACGCGGGATACAAGATCCATAAGCTGTTCTCAAATCAATAGGTTATTTAAAAGGCATTGAAACGTGTTCTACACAATGTCTTATTCATCAATCGATGATGCCGAATGTCCATCATCTTCTTTATAGATAAATTTCGGCATTTCCAGACCAAAATAAATCGCAATCACCCTTAAGATAAAACCAAACAACAAGGTAATAACGCTGGTGACTTCAAGTGTTAAATCGAGCATGCTGCACAGCCAGTAACAGATGACAGCAACAAAGGAAATGCTGGCATAGAGTTCACGGCGAAACACCAATGGAATATCGTTACACAAAATATCGCGCAAAATTCCGCCAGACACACCCGTCAATACGCCTGCCACCGCTGCCACCACAAAGCCATGCCCCATTTGAATCGCGACCTGACAACCAATAATGGTAAAGGCAATCAACCCCAAAGCATCGAGCAGCAAAAAGATAGAACGTAAATGCTTCATCCATTTGGCAATAAAAATTGTGACCAGCGCTGCAAAAGACGTCAGCATCAGATATTCAGGGTGTTTCACCCATCCCAAAGGATAATGTCCCAACAAAACATCACGTACCGACCCACCACCGAGCGCAGTGACACAGGCAATCAGAATCACACCGAACCAGTCCATGCTGCGTCGACCCGCAGACAAGGCACCTGTCATGGCTTCAGCGGTAATCGCCACAATATAAATGACCGTTAACAGCATTCCCTGAAACCTTTTTTAGGTAACTCAAAACAAACGTTATTCTAAAGAAAACTCGCACAACAATGTTTAAATTTTTTCCCCGAACCGCACAGGCAGGCTTGCTTCATACTGAATGTTTTTGGCAATGTCGGATCCAGAAAAAACCATTGATCGGCATAGTAAACAAAATAGGACTGTTCATGGTGAATTTGATTTTCCTGACCATCAAAATAGTAAGCTTTAAATTCCACCATGGCATGGGATTTATCCAGCTTGGGCAAACTGTTTAGAATCTCCAGTTTCTGCCATTGATTATGTCGGCTCCATGCATCGAGCGCAGCATGGTCTAATTGCTTCTGCTGCCCTAAAGCCGTAGTTTTAACAATATAATCAATCTCATGTTTGGCAAATGCGCTATAACGTGAACGCATGAGCTGTTCTGCACTTTGGGCGCTGGCTATGCCTTGATGTAAAGGTTGACAGCATGTAGCGTATTGCCCATGACCACATGGGCAGGTTTGTTCATTCATAAAAAAGCCCTATTTAAAGGGCTATTTTAGCAAAACCAGACTTAGGATGTTTGTTCAGGTTGTGCTTTGGGGACAATATGGACTTTCTCGATTTTATGCCCATCCATAGTGACAATTTCAAAGCGATAATCATCAACCTCAATCACATCACCACTTTCGGGTAAGCGTCCCAAATGCAACAGTAAATATCCTGACAGTGTTGAGTACTCTTCACTTTCATCAACCAAGTCACGTCCGAGCAACAAAGAGATATGACGAATATCGGTTGAACCATCAATCATGAGCGAACCATCTTCCAGACTTTCAGCAGCGGCCTGCATTTCATCTTCATCAGGGAACTCCCCTGCGATGGCTTCTAAAATATCAATTGGTGTGACAATCCCTTCGATTGAACCATACTCATTTAACACAATTGCCATTTGTAATGGTGCCTGACGTAGCTGCTCCATCACCATGAGTACCTGAGCATTTTCATGCACAATCATCGGTTCACGCAAATGACCCGTAAAGTTCAGCTTACCTGTTTCAATATACTCATTCAGGATTTTGTGCGTCAGGGCAATTCCCGCTAGATTATCCAGCTCACCATGGGCAAATATCAAACGTGAATGGGTCATCTGTGTCATATGCTCACGAATCTGCTCGGGATGATCATCCAGATCAATCCATTCCAGCTCAGGTCGTGGCGTCATGACCGATTTAACAGGACGTTCCGACAAGCCTAAAACACCTTGCACCATGACACTATGATATGCGCTATTTGCACCATCAAACATTTCTTCAGCAAAGGCATGTGTTGCCAAAACATCATGCTCAGAAGTAACGTCATTCGTATTGTTGTTCGACTTACCACCTAGCATACGCATAACTGCCGAAGCCGTCCGATAACGCAAATCAGTTGTGGTAATTGTACGTGCCTGATTACGACGAGTAACCTGATTAATCGCTTCAATCAAGACTGAGAAGCCAATCGCTGCATATAGGTAACCTTTTGGAATATGGAAATTAAAGCCTTCCACCACCAAAGAGAAACCAATCATCATCAAAAAGCCAAGGCACAAAATCACCACAGTTGGATGTTTGTTGACAAAATCCATCAGCGGTTTGGATGCCCAAAGCATAATACCGACAGCGATGACCACGGCAATCATCATCACAGGCAAGTGTTTCACCATCCCGACAGCAGTAATCACACTGTCGAGTGAGAATACCGCATCGAGGACGACAATTTGGGCAATCACCACCCAGAAAGCCGCATGGACTGGGTTTTCATCTTTTAAATGCAGGTTACCTTCAATACGTTCATGCAGCTCCATGGTGCCTTTAAATAACAGGAATACACCACCGAACAGCAAAATCAGATTATGCCCAGAAAAAGGATGTCCTAAAATATGAAATAAAGGCTGATCTAAAGTGACAATCCATGCTATGGATGCCAATAAAACCATACGCATACACAACGCTAGCAACAAGCCAACGATACGCGCTTTACCTCGTTGCTCTAATGGCAACTTTTCTGACAAAACCGCAATAAACACCAAGTTATCGATCCCGAGAACCACCTCAAGAATCACCAGTGTTGCCAAGCCTACCCATGCTGAGGGATCAGACATCCATTCGAAAATCATTGATCACACTCCCCGAGGAAAGCTTTAACTGGAAACTGGACTTGCGTCAAAAAGAAAGAATGAACCGAAATGCAGTTCAAAATTTGAGTTGTTGAAAAATCGTGCGAGCGCCTACAACCACTACCCATGTTGATCTATATGTTGTGAATCGAATTTTCAGTATAGGCAAGATTTTTTAGAAATTCACCATTTTTATCCTCTTTTCATGAGAGTTTTTCAAAAAATCGAGCTTTTTCGAGACAGTTCTTTCGAGCTGATTTAAGACCACCATACTGATGATAAAGTTTACAAAATACGTTAAAAATACAATAACTTTCGCATCAAATTGTCATATTTCTTGCTTAATCTAAAACAAGAAAACATGATAAGGTGAGAATAAAAGATGAATAGTGTTGTAAATATGAATAAAGATCACAAAGTAAAAACGACGCAAGCACTGATTGCATTATATTGTGGCTCCCGTGTAGGTAATAAAGCGATTTATTTGGAAAGTGCGATTCAATTGGCGCAAGGTTTGGCCGAACATGGATTTGGAATTGTTTATGGTGGTGCAAGTATTGGTTTGATGGGTCAGGTGGCAGATACCGTACTGGAACATGGCGGTGATGTCGTGGGCGTCATTCCTGAATTTATGCTGGACTATGAAGTTGCCAATGAACGGCTGACAGAGTTGCATATTGTCAAGAGTATGCATGAACGTAAAGCCATGATGGCTGAACGTGCCAGTGCTTTTATTGCTCTGCCAGGTGGTTTGGGTACATTTGAAGAAATTCTGGAAATTGCTACTTGGGGACAATTAGATCAGCATCAAAAACCTATGATGCTTTATAACGTCAATGGTTTTTATAACGCTTTAATTGCCCAACTTGACCATGCAGTTGCAGAAGGCTTTCTTCCACCACAACACCGCGCCAAATTAATTGTTTGTCAGAGTATTTCTGAAATTTACACAGCCATTAATAATCTAACGATGCCTGCAAGTTTTGTTATCTAAATTAAATTTCGACTATCCGCTGGCATGATTGCCAGCTTTTTTTATTTGAAAAATCAAAGAATAAAATATATACCTACATAAAAAAGTGCGCCAAAGCGCTATTAAAAATTATCTTCATCAAACCGATCTTGGTCTATTTTATAAATATGGAAGCTTCTTTCTACTTGTACACCCAAACCGAACTCAATCATTAACGATGTTAGTTTGTCACCATCAATTAGAACTATTCCTGATTTCTTCGCAGATTCAACTGCTTCCTTACTAAAATTGGACGTAGTAATAAATACACCTTTTTTAGCAACCTGATCTGCCAAAGCCCCTTTGAACTGTTGAATATCAGGTCGACCAACTGTACTTTCCCAACGCTTGGCTTGAATATAAATTTTATCTAGACCTAAACGGTCTTCACTGATGATTCCATCAATTCCACCATCATTTGTTCTACCAATCGCTTGTGCTGCATCTTGATGAGACCCTCCATAGCCCATTACCACCAGTAAATCAACGACTAGTTTTTCAAAGAATGCAGGAGAATTATCTTTAATCAACTGAAGTAATTCAGTCTTTAAACTCATATTTAACAATTCAGTTGTCGTCTGTATTATTTCTTCTGGTGTTTGACTCGCATCTTTTTCATTCGGAATAATACCAATTACACCATCCTTTAGCTGTTGATTCACAAATAAAGATTTTCCTAACTTAAAATCACTAAACCCATCAAACTGCATTAAAAATTCATTTGTTATTGAATCAAAATGACTTAAATCAAGACTTTTCCCTAAGTTACTAATTTCACAAAATGCTCTTTTGGGTTGTTGAACTAAACCTGCCTTAACTAAATAAGTTTTAGCCCAAGACACTCGATCTTTAAAAATATTTTTTCCACTGGGTAAAGTTTGATTTAACTCATCTTCAGATAAATTAGATTGACTAGCAAGTAAGTCTGCTGCTTGTGAAATTCTGATCGCTTCTTTTTGTTCAGCCAATAATTTCATTAATGGAAGCATTAATTGATCATATGTTGGCAAGGTCATTATTTTTCTCTGATTAAAATCTCAATTTTTATCTAAGTATAAATAAAAAAGGACACTTACGCGTCCTTTTCATTAACAACAATATAGAAAAATTATTCCCATTCAATTGTTGCTGGTGGCTTAGATGACACGTCATAGACTACACGTGATACATCTTTAATTTCATTCATGATACGAGTTGAGATTTTGTCAACCAACTCATACGGCAAGTGTGCAAAACGCGCTGTCATGAAGTCCACAGTTTCAACTGCACGAAGTGCAATTACCCATGCATAACGACGACCATCACCTACGACACCAACTGATTTCACAGGTTGGAACACAGCAAAGGCTTGAGCAGTTTTGTCATACCAACCGCTATCGCGTAATTCTTGCATGAAAATATCATCGGCAAGACGAAGAATATCTGCATATTCTTTTTTCACTTCACCCAAAATACGCACGCCCAAACCAGGACCTGGGAATGGATGACGGTAGATCATGCTGTGTGGCAAACCTAGAGTTGTACCCAATTTACGCACTTCATCTTTGAACAAGTCGCGTAATGGCTCAACCAAGTCAAAAGCTAAATCTTCTGGTAAACCACCCACGTTATGATGTGATTTAATTACGTGTGCTTTACCTTGTTTGCTTGCAGCAGATTCGATCACGTCAGGGTAAATTGTCCCTTGTGCCAAGAATTTCACGCCGTCAAGTTTACGTGCTTCTTCGGCAAATACTTCAATGAATTCACGACCGATGATTTTACGTTTTTTCTCAGGATCAACTTCACCTGCCAAAGCTGTCAAGAAGCGCTCTTCAGCATCAGCACGGATCACACGAATCCCCATGTTGTCTGCAAACATTTGCATGACTTGATCACCTTCATTTAAACGAAGCAAGCCATTGTCTACAAATACGCAAGTTAACTGATCGCCAATCGCTTTATGTAAAAGCGCAGCCACAACAGATGAATCTACACCACCTGACAAACCAAGAAGAACTTTTTCATCGCCAATTTGGGCACGAAGCTGTTCTACACGCAAGTCGATAATGTGTTCTGGTGTCCAAAGACCACGGCAACCACAGATTTTATGTACAAAGTTAGCAAGAAGTTCTGCACCTTTTGCAGTATGTGTTACTTCTGGGTGGAACTGTACGCCATAAAAACGGCGTTTTTCATCACTCACCGCAGCAAATGGACAGCTTGGTGTACTTGCAGTCACCACAAAACCTTCTGGAATCTGGCTGACTTTATCGCCATGACTCATCCAAACATGAAGTTGGTTTTCTTTGTCTTGCAGGTTACCAATCAATTGGTCACGTACCAAAATATCGACTTCTGCATAACCAAACTCATGCACAGTACCTGGTTCAACTTTACCACCAAGCTGTTCAGACATGGTTTGTAAACCATAGCAAATACCAAGAACAGGTACGCCAAGTTCGAACACAACTTGTGGTGCACGTGGACTACCTTCTTCATGCACACTTTCAGGACCACCTGACAAGATAATGCCGTTTGGTTTAAATGCACGAATGTCTTCCTCAGACATATCAAACGCATACATTTCAGAATATACGCCTGCTTCACGTACACGACGTGCAATCAATTGGCTATATTGCGAACCGAAATCCAGAATCAGGATACGATCTTCAGTAATTTGGGTATTGGTAGTCATGAGAAACAACTATAGATAGCTAAAGAAGATAGGCGCGTTATTCTAACAGTTTTTCTGTATGAAGCACATTGTCTAATATGTTTATTCATTAGGCATAAAAAAAAGCCCCTGACGGAGCTTTTTTTTATCGATTCAACGATTAGTGATCAGATGCACCTGATGCACCGATACCAGTCATTGAGCGAACATACTGAGCATCAAACGCTTTACGTTCTTTTTGTGCACGCGCTGAGTTATCAGTAATTGAGAAGAACCAGCAGCAGATGAACGACAATGGCATTGCAATGATTGCTGGACCATTCAATGGGTTAACTGGAGTCTCAGCGATTTTAAGCGTATCTACCCAAACTGCTTTAGACAATACAATCATAATCACTGCTGTTGCTAAGCCAACAACGCCACCAATTACCGCACCACGAGTGGTTAAACCTTTCCAGAACATTGACAATACGAGTACTGGGAAGTTTGCACAAGAAGCAACAGAGAATGCCAAACCTACCATGAATGCAACGTTTTGTTTTTCAAACAAGATACCCAAGATCATCGCAAAGATTGCAAGGCCAAGTGTTGCAATTTTTGACATACGAAGTTCAGATTCAGGTGTTGTTTGACCTTTTTTGAACACGTTTGCATACAAGTCATGAGAAATTGCAGATGCACCTGACAAGGTCAAGCCTGCAACAACCGCAAGAATTGTTGCGAATGCTACTGCTGAAATAAAGCCCATGAACATGTCGCCGCCTACAGCATCACTTAGATGCACAGCTGCCATGTTGTTACCGCCAATCAATTCCAATTTGCCAGTCATTGCCATTTTTGCAGCATCAAGGAATTGAGGATTGTTCGATACGAACAAGATCGCACCAAAACCGATAATGAAAGTTAATAGGTAGAAGTAACCAATAAAACCTGTTGCAACAACCACTGACTTACGTGCTTCTTTCGCATCTTTTACTGTGAAGAAACGCATCAAGATATGTGGCAGACCTGCTGTACCAAACATCAATGCCAAGCCAAGAGACAGTGCATCAATCGGGTTTGCTGCAAGTTTACCAGGCCCCATGATTTTAGATGCATCGCTGAAGCTGATATGACGTACGTCACCAAAGACTTGGATAGATTTAGTAAACATTTCGCTGAAGCTGAAACCAACAGAGTTCATTACCATGAACGCCATAAAGGTTGCACCGCTCAGTAACATGACCGCTTTAATGATCTGTACCCAAGTGGTTGCCAACATGCCACCGAAGATTACATAAGCCATCATCAGTAAGCCAACGACAATAACTGCAATGTTATAGTTCAAACCGAATAGAAGTTTGATCAACTGACCTGCACCTACCATTTGTGCAATCAGATAGAACGCCACAACAACCAACGAACTAAATGCAGCAAGTGTACGTACTGGTTTTTCTTCCAAGCGGAAAGATACTACGTCAGACAGGTTGTATTTACCCAAGTTACGTAGACGTTCAGCAACAAGGAACAATACGATTGGCCAGCCCACCATGAAACCAAGTGAGTACAGCAAACCGTCAAAACCTGAGCTAAACACCATTGCGGAAATACCGAGGAATGATGCAGCTGACATGTAGTCACCCGCAATGGCCAAGCCATTTTGGAAACCACTGATACCACCACCTGCGGTATAGAAGTCTTTGGTACTGGTAGTTTGTTTAGCCGCCCATTTGGTAATGAACAAAGTTAAACCAACAAAGATCACGAACATGATAATCGCGTGCCAGTTGGTTGCCTGTTGTTCAGTTGCACCAAGATCAGGGCTTGCCATCGCAACTGTTGAACAAAGTGCTGTTGATGCAAGCAGAGCTTTTGTTTTTAGAGAAGTCCAATTCATCCGCGTATCCTCATCCTTGATTTGCATTTGATTGAGAAGCAGAAGTTTTTTGATGCGTAATCGCTTCAACTTCTTTCATAGCTTCTGCACTCAACTGGTCAAATGTATTGTTGGCGATGTACGAATACACACCACATAAAACAAAAGACAAGACAATGATACCTAGACCGAGAGGAATTCCCCAAGTCGTGACGCCTCCACTAAAAGAACTCATTAAGAATTCTTTGTTGTAACCGACAAGAAGCATGAAGCTAACATAGATCACCAACATGATGATGGTTAATGTCCAACTTAACTTACTTTTGCGGCTAACCATTTCTTTGAATTTTGGATTTTGTAGAATTCTTTCTACTTGAACCTCATCCATAGCATTACTCCGTGTGTACAACCAGCCTTGGTCGCAATTTTTAATTGTTTTTTCTGTGTTCTAACGGTATCAATATTTAAGGCTTTTAGTCAGTTAGACTTTGGTCGCTAAATTTTTAAGCAGCATTTTTGTTCAGGCACGACCTTCAGGTATGATAACAACAGATTCTTAATAAGCCATCAATATGAATAACTGGGTAATCATTGGGGTATTAACCCTTTACATTCTGATTTTATTTGTCTGTGCTTTCTTTGGGGAGAAATATGCAAGCCGGCTAAATGCACGCGGTCGCATGTTACTCTTTAGTCTAACCCTCGGTGTTTATTGCTCTTCATGGACATTTTATGGGGCAACGGGCGCAGCTGTCCGTCAGGGTATCATCTTCCTACCAATTTATCTCGGCCCCCTGTTATTTATTTGGCTGGGTTATGATATTTGGCGCAGGATTGGACGAGTGCGCCAGCATCATGCGATTGCGTCAATTGCCGATTTTATCGCTGCGCGTTATGGCAAAAGTGGGACATTAGCCTCTTTAGTCACGGTACTGGCAGTTGTTGCGATTGTACCTTACTTGGCATTACAACTCCGTGCGATTGCTCTTAGTATTTCAGTAATATTACCAGAAAACAATGATTTACACTTAACAACAAATACCGTATTGGTGCTCACTGCCATTTTAGCCATGCTGTCGATGGTCTTTGGAACACGCCAAATGGCAAATACTGAGCAGCATGGTGGTTTAATGCTGGCAGTGGCTTTTGAATCATTTGTAAAACTGTTTGCGTTAGTTTGTGTTGCCATTTTCTTTATCGCCGATCAGCCAAGCAACATCTCACAAATCAGTCGTGATATCCAAGAACAATACCATGAAGTGCAAATGGCTGGCGTTCCTGATACTTTTTGGGTACAAACTTTACTCGCAGCACTTGCGATTATTTGCTTGCCGCGCCAATTTCATGTTGCTGTTGTTGAACTACGTGATGAAAAACATATTCGCGGTGCGCGCAAATGGTTTTCACTCTATTTGATTCTGACCACGCTGACTATTTTTCCAATTGCCAGCTGGGCACTGCATGCCAACCCCAATTTACTCAAAATTCCAGATTTAGCTGTACTGAGCCTGCCAATGAGCTATAACCATGAATGGTTAACTATTTTGGCCTTTCTTGGTGGCTTTTCTGCATCAACAGGTATGTTACTGGTTTCGTCGGTGGCTTTATCGATTATGCTGAGTAATGACCTGATTATGCCTGCATTATGGCGTTTCAATATGCTGTCACGTCATGACCGCCGTTTACCACTGGTTCTTAAAACCACGCGCCGTATTTGTATTGTAGCGGTCATGCTGATGGGTTTTTTATTCTTCCATTTCTTTAATGATATTAATCAGCTGTCTGTTTTTGGCTTACTGGCATTTAGTGCTGTTGCCCAGTTTGCACCTGCGTTAATCGGAGGCTTGTACTGGCGTGGAGGCAGTCAGCAAGGCGTGTATGCAGGCTTGCTGGTTGGCTTTTTAATGTGGGCTTACACACTGCTCTTTCCAACTATTTTACGCAGCCTGCCACGCGAATACGCCGAGCTCAGTTTTCAGGTTTTACACGGTGGTTTATTTGGTATTAATGGCTTGCGCCCTGAAGCATTGTTTGGATTTGAATCACTTGCACCTCTCACGCATGGCGTAATCTGGTCGTTAGGGTTGAATACGATTTTATATATCTGGATTTCCAAAGCCTACCGCCCAAGTGTTGCGGAACAGATTCAAGCTGAAAGTTTCTTTTACTATGAAACCAAGCCGTTACCTTCTCAAAACTCCAATCATGAAATGGGCTACTTCCATCCAGATAGCCCACGTTTAAAAGTCAGCGACCTTATGGCACTGGCAAAACGAATTACAGGCGAAGGGCCAACCATCCACGCTTTTCAACAATTTTGTGATCAGAATTATTTAGTACTCAATACCAATAGCGTTGCCAATGGCATGTGGTGGCGTTTTACCGAGCAGTATCTGGCAGGGACAATTGGTGCAGCCTCGGCGCGTACCCTTCTCACGACTGCACTTGCCAATAACGGTTTAGGTGTGGCACAGGTTGCCAATATTCTCGATCAGGCTTCGCAGTGGCAGCGCTTTAACCAAAACTTACTCATGACCATGATTGACCACATGACCCAAGGTGTAAGTGTGGTCGATGACAACATGTGTCTGGTCGCATGGAACAACCAATATCTAAAGCTTTTTGATTATCCAAAAGATTTGGTTTATGTGGGCTGCCCGATTTCCGACCTGATCCGTTACAATGCCGAACGAGGTGAATGTGGTCCAGGTTCGATTGAAGAACATGTCCGCAAGCGGATTCACTGGATGAAAGTGGGTAGCGCGCATGAATTTGAACGCATTCGTAAAGATGGACGAGTGATTCAGATGCGTGGTAATCCAATTGAAGGCGGTGGTTTTGTCACAACTTTTGCTGATATTACTGCTTTCCGTGAAAATGAAGCCGCACTTGAAGCACGTGTCAAAGAACGTACCCAACAATTAGCAAATGCTTTAGAAGAACAACAGCTCGCGCGTGAACAAGCCGATACCGCCAATATGTCAAAAAGCCGCTTTATTGCTGCTGCCAGCCATGACCTGCTGCAACCAATGCATGCAGCACGCCTGTTTAGTACTGCGCTTGAGCAAAGCATTCAATCAGATGAAGATCGCCAAACCTTGCAGCAACTAGATCGTGCCTTACATGGTGCGGAAAGTATGCTGTCTGCACTTTTGGATATTGCCCGTTTAGAAGGCGGTACTATTCAGCCAAAACGCCAAGCCTATCCATTACACGATTTGTTAAGTGATTTAAAATTACAGTTTAAATCCATCGCAGCACAGCGTGGAATTGAGTTTCATGTTCATGATGCTCAGTTCTGGATTGATACCGATCCACAGTGGATTCGTCGTATTATTCAGAATTTTGTTAGCAATGCCCTACGTTACACAGCAAAAGGGCGCATTGTAGTCGGCGTTTTACGCTCCGCATCACAACCGCAACATATCCGGATTGGTGTTTGGGATACAGGACCCGGGATTGCTGAAGAGCAACGTATTAAACTGTTCCAAGAGTTTGAGCGCTGCGGACATACCTCGCCATGGGGCGAACAGGGCTTAGGTTTAGGGCTTGCGATCGTACAGCGTATGACCAGTTTGCTGAACTATCCTGTACATGTGTATTCACATCTGCAACGCGGCTCATGCTTCATGATTGAAGCCCCTGTCGTCGCTGCACCGAAGATTACGGCTACGCCTGTTCAGATGATGCCGCTCAGAAACAATACCTACAGAATTTTGTGTCTAGACAATGATGAAAACATTTTGGAAGGGATGAATACCTTACTCAGCAAATGGGGACATCAGGTCTTTAAGGCACGCGAACCTGAGGAAGCAAAACGCCTGATTGAACAGGAAAATATCCAGATCTGGCTGATTGACCAACATTTAAATCAGGAACAACGTGGTTTAGACTTTATTTTGCAGTATCGTCAGGACAATACGCCTGTCGCGCTCATTACCGCAGACTCCGATCCAGAACTGCCAGAGCGTTTAAAACAACTCAACATTATGTTGCTGAAAAAACCGCTCAAACCTGCATCGATGCGCGCATGGTTATCGGGTTTAAAACTTCCGAGTTAGGCATAAAAAAACACCCTCAATTGAGGGTGTTTTTAATTCGGTGGAATCTGCTGTAAAAATTAGATTTTCTTTTCATCAATGTTCAATGCACTGATAGCTAAAACTGCTTGAGTACGGTTTTGTACCCCTAACTTTCTAAAAATCGCAGTGACATGCGCCTTAATCGTCGCTTCAGAAACATCAAGCTCATAGGCAATCTGTTTATTCAGCAAACCTTCAGCAACCATCATCAAGACACGGAACTGCTGTGGAGTTAATGACTGAATTCGCTCTGCCAATGCAGTTTCATCTGCCGCACGTGGGTCAAAACTGATGTTGGCGGGTAAATTGGGTGGTAACCAGATTTCACCCTCAAGCACTTGGCGAATTGCCTCACCAATATGGCTTGGATGAGCCGATTTTGGAATGTAGCCCATTGCGCCATGTGCAATTGCACGCTGAATAATACTGGCTTCTTCATGTGCTGAAACCACAATAATCGGAATGGATGGATATTGAGCACGAACGTGTACCAGTGCCGAAAAACCCGATGCGCCTGGCAAGTTCAAGTCCAACAGGACAAGATCTGGTTCAGTTCCATTTTCAAGGCGTGCGTAAAACTCGTTTACCGCTGCTGTTTCATGAATTTGAGCTTGCGGAAAGCTATAACGCACCGCTTGAATCAGTGCGTGACGAAACAGAGGATGATCATCAACGATTAGTATATTCATAAGCAATTTGGCTATATATTTGGCGTAGCCTAGCCTTCCACTCTATGCTACAACTTTATGTATGTATACAAATATTACCGAATTTTTACCAACTTTGTTGTGAGATTCGATAGGTTTCTGCATTTTTTACTATCTGCTCAAAAAAAATTAACAATATATGATGATCTAAAGATCAGGTTATTTTTCTTAAGCATAATCCTAACATACTGCATTTTTATAGATAAATCAAAAAGATGTTTACATAGTCTACACATCTTTTATTTATTTTCTATTCATCATGGCATGATAAATAAAAGCGTTCAATGCCACATCAAAGTGGCATTTATTTAAGCTATATTCGCTATTTCACCACAAAAATTGGCTACTTTTGCGGTTCCCCGATCACAGTTACAATTAATTGATCAACCACCTGCGGGTCTGCCAGTGTAGATGTATCTCCGAGACTATCGAGTTCCCCCATCACAATTTTACGCAAAATACGCCGCATGATTTTGCCTGAACGGGTTTTTGGCAACGCACTCGCCCAGTAAATGGCATCAGGCGTTGCAATCGGCCCCAAGACCTTACGTACCCATCGAACCAAGGCTTCCCGTAATTGCTCCGACTCGACATAATCAGCTTGTAAGGTAACAAAAGCACAAATTCCCTGACCTTTAACCTCGTGTGGCATTCCCACCACGGCAGCTTCTGCAACTGCTTCGTGTGCAACCAACGCACTCTCAATTTCGGCAGTTCCCAAACGATGCCCCGATACATTCAAAACATCATCTACCCGCCCCGTAATCCAGTAATAACCGTCTGCATCACGACGCGCACCATCTCCTGTAAAATAATAGCCTTTATAGGTCAGAAAATAGGTTTCTATAAAACGCTGCTGATTGCCCCAAATACTGCGCATTTGACCTGGCCATGAATCCTTAATAGCCAAATTACCTTCACCCACGCCCTGTATTTCATGACCTTCTGCATCCAGCAATGCAGGCTGAACCCCATAAAATGGACGGGTTGCCGAACCTGGTTTCAATGCGGTTGCCCCAGGCAAAGGAGTGATCATCATGCCGCCTGTTTCAGTTTGCCACCATGTGTCTAAAATTGGGCAGCGCCCCTCACCCACAACATCATAAAACCAGTGCCATGCTTCAGGGTTAATCGGTTCGCCTGCAGTTGCCAGCAAGCGTAAGGTGCTACGGTTACTTTCGCGCACATAGGCATCGCCTTCACGCATCATGGCGCGAATCGCAGTCGGTGCTGTATATAAAATCGTGACTTTATGTTTATCAATAATATGTCCGATGCGTGCCCATGTTGGATATTGCGGAATTCCCTCAAACATCAATGTCATTGTGCCTGTTGCCAGTGGTGCATAAACAGCGTAGGAATGCCCCGTAATCCAGCCAATATCGGCGGTACACCAGTAAACATCATCCTGTTTTAAATCAAAAACTTCTCGAAATGTCGTCACGGCATACACCAAGTATCCCCCTGTTGTATGCAGTACACCTTTAGGCTTGCCTGTCGAACCTGAGGTATACAAAATAAACAGTGGATCTTCAGCCTGCATCGGCTCAGGCGGGCAAATTTCATCGACCTCCATTTGCAGCATGTGATACCACAAGTCGCGTTCAGGATAAAAATTGATGGGATTGCCTGTACGATGTACCACAATCACATGCTCAACTGTTGCCGTGCCTGATTGTTCCAATGCCAGATCGACATTTTGTTTGAGTGGTAACAACTTGCCCCCACGCATACCCGCATCAGCCGTAATCACCATTTTGGCTTGACTATCTTCGATTCGGCTCGCGAGCGCGTCAGGAGAAAAACCACCAAATACCACGCAATGCACCGCGCCAATTCTCGCGCACGCCAACATGGCAATGGTGGCTTCACTGACCATCGGCATATACAAAATCACCCGATCGCCCTTAGAAATGCCATATTTTTTCAGGGCATTGGCAAAGCGGCAAACTTCGCTATACAACTCTTTATAAGAAATAATTTTATGTCGGGAAGGATGATCACCTTCCCAGATAATCGCAGGTTTATGCGGGTGTTCTTTTAAATGTCGGTCTAAACAATTGGCACAGACATTGAGCTGACCATCGGCAAACCACTCGATTTTAAAATGCTCAGGGTCATAACTGGTATTTTTGACTTGTGTAAATGGCTTGATCCAGTCGATATGCCGAGCCTGCTCTGCCCAAAAATGATCTGGATCATCAAGCGATTGTTGATAGCGCTGAAAGTATTCGTGTTCCAGCGTACGCGCAGTTTTTTTGAATTCTTCGGGAACGGGATAAATTTCTTGCATAGACTGACTTCCTTGAGTAGATGGCGCAGTTTCATCATGAAATGCGTGTTGTTTTTGTTTGTTATTTTTCCACCATAAAGATTATTTAAGTACAATATTTCAACACAAGGCACGCCAGTATCGTATAATTTTTGTAGATGACTTTATTCTAGGGAAAGACCATATGCCATCTCAAAATTCAGCGTCTTTTTTTGGTAAGGCTAATCCCGAGCATGCTCCCACACTTTTCTCTTGTGAAGGTCGGCTTGGTCGTCTGAGCTATATTGCCCGTTTTGGTTTTTTGCATTTTCTGTTTATTGTCATACTCTCCGTGACTGCACAAGGCATGCATTTGATCAACTGGAATACGATGATGCTCCGCACCGCTCATCTGCCAACGCCTTCATTTTTCATGTTGTCTGGCGGATCCATTTTATTCTTGTTGTATAGTTATCTCATCATTGTCTTTATGATTCGGCGCTTACATGACCTGAATCAAAGCGGATGGATGAGCCTGTTACTCCTCATTCCGATGCTCAATCTTCTGTTTAGCCTGTATCTGGTGTTGGCGCGAGGAACACCTCATGCAAACAATTACGGCGTAGTTCCTCATACTGCTTTTTGGGAGAAACTCTGTGCATGGCTGATGATCCTGCTATTTCTGATTAGCCTTGCTACAAGCAGTATGCGTATTTCCTACATGATGGGTACAGGTGAACTGGACAGCCCACATCAAATCATGAAGCATGGTATGCAATATTTCTAAGATTACTCTACGTTTCTTTACTCAACTTTATACTTTTTAAGGCAAAATATAGCGCTTTGAAGTTTGGAACAAATCGACGTGGCAGAGCATCAATCCTCAACCATACAAAATGTGGCACAAGATACCACTCAACTGCTACAAGAAGCGGGCAAAAAAACCACGCAAACAGTATTGGAACATAGCAGCAAGTACCATGATGCGTATACGACGATCGACAAGATCATGGACAGTTTCTGGGAACGTGTTCCTTATATCTGTATTGCCATTGTGGTCTTTATCATTTTCTGGTTATTGACCAAACTGTTTAAATTCTTTGTGCGTAAAACGCTGGAAAATCGCTCCTATACTCGCCAAAATCTGGTTTTAGTACTCAACCGCGTCGGTACATCTGCCATTTTATTCTTTGGTTTTCTGATTGCGCTCGTGATTTCGATCCCTGGCTTCACCCCTGGGCAACTGATGAGTGCTTTGGGAATCGGTTCTGTTGCCATCGGTTTTGCATTTAAAGATATTTTTCAGAACCTGCTATCAGGGCTGTTAATTTTGCTCAGCGAACCTTTCCGTATTGGCGATGACATTATCTGTAATGGTCTGGAAGGAACGGTTGAAGATATTCAGATTCGCGCCACTTTTTTACGTTCTTACGATGGTCGTCGCATCGTGATTCCAAATGCCACGGTTTATACCAGCGCGATTACGGTCAATACAGCCTATCAGCGTCGCCGCTGTGAGTTTGTGGTCGGGATTGGCTATGAAGACGATGTGAAAAAAGCCAAAGAAATTATTTTAAAAATTCTGGATGAAAACCGCAATGTGTTGAGCCAGCCTGCGTTCTCGGTCAATGTCACGGCTTTGGCAGATTTCTCGGTCAATCTGACGGTACGCTGGTGGGTAGATACAACTGAAACCACGATTGCTGCCTCAGCCAGTGAAATTCAGGAACATGTCATGCTGGCTTTTGAAGAACATCAGATTTCGATTCCATACCCAATTCGTGAAGTCAAAGTTCATCGTGCCGAGCCACATACCGATGAGATTGCTGTCAAAGCCTCAGGCAGTTAAACGCCCCAAAATATACGAGACCGCTGTTTCAGTTCTTAAAATCCGGTTGCCTAAGCTAAAACTTTGGCAACCGTTTTTTTCGAGCAAATCAATCTCATAAGGAATAAAGCCACCTTCAGGGCCAATCAATAACTGGCAATGCGTTGCCTGCAAGCCAGATATGCCCTGCTCTACATACGGATGTGCCACAAAACTCGGACACTCTGCCGTTGTCCACTCTGACAAGACATCTTCCACGAACGGTTTGAAACGGCGATACAGCTCAATTTTAGGCACAATCGTATCACCCGCTTGCTCCAGACCCAGTGTAACGTAATCATCTAGCTGCTGTAAAAATGGCGTTTGCCAGTAACTTTTATCGACCCGATAACTATGGATCAGTACTAGCTTTTCCACGCCCAAGGTCACACTGTCCATCACCAGACGACGCAACACTTTCGGGCGAGGCAAAGCCACAATGAGCGTTACGGGCAATTTTTCAGGAATCGCCAATTCCTGTACAGGTTTGACCAGTACTTGCTCTGCCGAAACGGCCAGTACTTCAGTCAGGTAGCGTTTGCCTTCCCGAATACCCACCTTAAGCTGATCACCCACTTTGAGATCCAGATGTTGCTGCAAATGTTGTAACTGACGGGGTTCGCGAATTGCCCAAACATCACTTTCGGGTGGCTGAGCCAACAAAACCAGATTCATACGCTTGCCAAGAACTGATCAATGAGTTGAATATGGCGCAGCACCGAACCTTGGTTGCTGTGCAAAATTGTGGTGGCATGTTGCAGCATATGCTGACGCTGGTCAGTATTTTCGAGCAGAGCAAGGAGTTGCTCCTGTGCTTGCACCGCATCCTGTACAATGTTGACCGCATCTTGTTTCACGAACTCATCCACGATCACTTGGAAATTAAAATAATTTTTACCCAATACCGTCGCAACACCCAGTGCTACAGGCTCTAGGATATTATGCCCGCCCCCTGGTTCATTGAGTGAACCACCAACATAGGCCACCTGACTCAAGGCATACCATAACCATAATTCACCCATGCTGTCTGCCAGATAGACTTGAGTATTGGCATCAATAGCCTGCTGCAAACTACGACGTTTGGTATTTAGGCCCAATTGCTGCGTAATCTGAAAAACTTCATCAAAACGCTCAGGATGGCGAGGAACAACAATACACAATAAATTTTGGTCTGCCTGTAATGCTGCTTTCAGTTCAGTTAACAGTTGCAGTTCTTCAGGAGCATGGGTACTGGCAAGTACCATAATTTTGCGGTGGCTTAACTGCCAATCTTGTTTGAGCTGTGCTGCTTTGGTCACGACCCAGTCAGGTGCGGTAATGTCAAATTTGACATTGCCCACCACACTCATCTCACTCACAGATTTCCCCAAATCGGCAAAACGCTGCAAGGTGGCCTGATCCTGTGCCGCAATCCAGTTTAACTGACTCAGCATCGGATACGTCAGGCGTTTCAATTTGGCATAGCCTTTGGCAGATTTTTCAGACAGGCGTGCATTGAGTAAAAGCTGTGGAATACCACGCTGTGCCACACATTGCAGCAGATTTGGCCACAGCTCAGTTTCCATGAGCAGTAAAATTTTTGGTTGGTAACAATCAATAAAAGCATCCAGTAATGGTTGCTGATCGACTGGTAAAAAGACTGCTTGAAACAGTTCAGGGTAACGCTGCGCAAACAAGGCTTTTGCCCGTGCCTGACCTGTGCGTGTGGTATTGGTGATCAGAACAGGCTGACCTTGCTGTAAATAATGCTCAACCAAAGGTTGTGCCGCATTGGTTTCACCCACAGAAACGGCATGAAACCAGATCACCTGACGGTTTTTAGCAGGTTGAAAAGGGCCAAAACGTTCCGTTAACTCATCTTGAAAATCAGCAAGATGCCCTGAGCGTTTGTTTAAACGCCAGCGATAAATTGGCTTAATACATGCCAAAAGCCAATTGTACCAAAAGGGAGTTTTGAAAAAAGGAACGGGCTGGATCATCCAAATCTGAAGTCACAAAAAATTTGTGCCTATTATGCGTAAATTTTCTCAAAAGAACAGATGCAATCTGCAACAAGAAAAAAGCCAATGTAAATTCCTACATTGGCTTTTTGGAGATCCGCAAGAAACAATTACAACCCTTGTTTCAAGCTCGCTTCAATAAATTTGTCCAGATCACCATCTAGAACAGCACCTGTGTTCGAGTTTTCAACACCTGTACGCAAATCTTTAATCCGAGAGTCATCAAGGACATAAGAACGAATCTGACTACCCCAGCCAATATCAGATTTTGAATCTTCAAGCGCTTGAGCAGCTTCATTACGCTTGCTCATTTCCAGTTCGTACAATTTGGCACGTAACTGTTTCCACGCGTGGTCACGGTTGGCGTGTTGTGAACGCTGGTTCTGACATGCCACCACAATTCCTGTTGGAATATGGGTTAAACGTACCGCAGAGTCAGTTTTGTTAATATGCTGACCACCTGCACCCGAAGCACGGTAAGTATCGGTACGTACATCGGATGGATTGATATCGATTTCAATATTGTCATCTACTTCAGGAGAGACAAATACCGCAGAGAACGATGTATGGCGACGGTTACCCGAGTCAAATGGTGACTTACGCACTAAACGATGTACACCCGATTCGGTACGCAACCAGCCATAGGCATACTCACCTTCCACACGAATGGTTGCAGATTTAATCCCCGCAACGTCGCCGTCCGATTCTTCCATCAGTTCAGCTTTAAAGCCATGACGTTCGATCCAGCGCATATACATACGTAATAGCATCGAAGCCCAGTCTTGTGCTTCTGTACCACCCGAACCTGCCTGAATTTCCACATAGCATGGATTTGGGTCCATTGGATTGCTAAACATACGGCGGAATTCAAGTTTTGCCAGTTCTTCTTCTGCCGAAGTGAGTTCAGCCTGTACATCTTCCAGCAGACCTTCATCATCGGCTTCCACAGCCAAATCCAGCATGGCTTGAGCATCTTCAAGTTGTGTTGCCAAACCATCAAGGACATTTAAAACGTTTTCCAGCTCACCTTTTTCTTTGGCCATCGCTTGTGCACGGCTTTGATCATTCCAGATCGCAGGGTCTTCAAGTTCACGTAGGACTTCTTCTAAACGTTCTTTTTTCAGATCGTAGTCAAAGATACCCCCGTAGTGTTTGACTACGATCAGTTAAATCTTTTAGTTGGTTTAGATACGGATTGATTTCCACGTGAAATTTCTCTCTACAGCCATAAAATTTTCGGCATTTTAACATAGAGTCTGATCTGACGATATGCTGGTATTTTTGAAAAAGAACATGATGATTCGGGGCTCAACGACCTGCTTGCAAAAACAGGTTACATACTCTGTAACAAAAAAATTGCTGTTTATTTGAGCTAAAAACACAAGACCACAACACTATTAATAAACGGCTACATTTTATTTTTTAAATAATTATCAATTATTTAATTTGATTTTTTTACATGTACTTACGTTTGTACTGTTCAATTACTTTCCGATAATTGACCCATGAGTATTTTTTACTAGACTTAAAGATGTAACAAAAAATGAAAATAGGCTTTCTAAGGAGAAAGTGATATGAAAAAAATACTGATTGCAACGACAGCACTTTTTGCAGGATTAAGTGTCACTAGCGTGGCAAATGCCTATCAAGCTGAAGTTGGCGGTTCTTATAACTACTTAGACCCAGATCATGCCAGCGGCGTCAGTCAGTTTGGTGTCAATGGTACTTATTATTTTAATCCTGTAGAAACCCGTAACGCGCCTTTGGCAGAAGCTGCATTTTTAGACCGTGCCAGTAACGTACACGCCAATGCCAGCTATGGTGACAACAGTGGTACAAAAAACACCACCTACAGCGGTGGTGTGGAATATTACATTCCAAACTCTGACTTTTACTTAGGTGGTAATGTTGGACGAAACGAATTCAAAGTCGATAATACAAATATTAATCTCAAAACAACATTGTATAACGCTGAAGTCGGCTACTTACCTGCACCAGGTTTACTGGTTGCAGTAGGTGCACAAGGCTATGATACCCAGCATGGTAGCAATGGAGTCGATCCAACCTTACGTGCCAAATATGTGACTCAAATCGGTCAACATGACATTAACCTCGAAGCCCGTGGTGTATTCGGTGACAAGGAAAATAAACAGTACTATGTGGCAGGTGATTACTACATCGATAAAACGTTAAGTATTGGTGCAGATTACAGTAAAGATAAATCCATTAATCAAGACCAATGGGGCTTAACTGCGAAAAAATACTTTAACAACAACGTCAGTGTCGATGGTCGTTTAGGCTTCGGTGATGACTACAATACCTATAGTGTAGGCGCATCTTACCGTTTCTAAAATCACACACATAAAAAAACCGCTCTATATGAGCGGTTTTTTTATTGTTCTAAATGAATGATATGCAACTGCAAATTGGTTGCGCCATTAAACGTATTTTTTTCTAGTCGATACACCAAACGAACCTGCATTTGCATCGGATCAAACTCAAAACGATCAATCGCATTAAAGGCAATCGCATCAAGGCTTTGCCCATTTTCCATCCCTAGGCGAAGCTTTAAATGCCGCTCTTTCAGCCAACGATAGTCTAAAACAGCAAAAGTCCCTTCAAAAGTCGGCAATGGAAATTTTTGTCCCCAAGGGCCAAGTTGCTCCAACACATCTAAAGTTTGTAGCTGCAAAGCATCACTTGGCAATTCACCATCTGTCCACAGTACTTCTTCAAATAACTGTGCATCCATCTCTGCAATCAGTGCATTAAAGACTTGCTGGAATTCAGCAAAATATTGTTTTTCAATGGTTAAGCCTGCCGCCGCCGCATGCCCACCAAAATAACGAACCAAGTGCGGATGACGCTCGGCAACCAGTTCAATTGCATCGCGGATATGAACACCATCAATCGAACGTGCTGAACCTTTGAGATGAATCCCATCTTCATCTGCCGCAAAAATAATACTGGGGCGATGAAACTGTTCTTTCAGGCGACCAGCAACAATTCCAATAACACCTTGATGCCAATGTGGCTCAAACATTACCAATGCCGCAGGTAAATGTTCCTGATCTAAACGAATCTGCTCTAAAGTTTGCAGGGCATCTTGTTTGATTTGTGATTCAACCTGACGGCGCTCTTGGTTCAGCTGATGCAGTTGCTGTGCCAGTTGGTACGCTTGCTGCGCGTCTTGTGCCAATAGACATTCAATGCCTATGTCCATGGTTTCCATACGCCCTGCAGCATTGATTCGGGGGCCAAGCACAAAACCCAAATCTTGTGCCTGTAGCTCTACAGGGTCACGCCCCGCAATATCCAGTAATGCCAATATGCCTAAACGACATTGCTGCTGACGCATGCGTTGTACACCCGCATCCACCAAAATACGGTTGTTATAGTCAAGACTTGCAACATCGGCATAAGTACCCAATGCCACCAAATCCAGATATTGGGTCAGTTGACTACTACGTTTCCCCTGCTGGCGGCGCAAACTGGCAAGATTCGCCAGTACATAAAAGGCAACACCTACACCTGCGAGTGACTTACTCGGAAAATCACAGCCAAGTTGATTCGGATTGACCACAGCATCAGCATTGGGTGTCGGCTTAGTCGTTAAGTGATGGTCAGTAATAATCACTTGCATACCATGTTGCTGAGCTTGCTCTACTCCTGCATGACTGGAAATGCCATTATCAACGGTAATCATCAGTTTTGGTTGATATTTTTCCTGTACCAAATCTGCAATTTTCGGGGTTAGGCCATAGCCATACTTAAAGCGATCGGGCACGACATAATCAACTTTTGCGCCCATGTCACGCAAGGCTAATAACATCAATGCGGTACTGGTTGCGCCATCGGCATCATAATCTCCGACAATCACAATTTGCTGCTGTTGATCAATCGCAGCATCGATGAGTTGAATCGCGGTTTGCAATCCTTTGAGCTTTGGCGGCAGTAAATGCTTAAGTTTAAGATCTAACTCTTGCACCGAAGCCACGCCACGACGCGCCAGAATTTGGGCGATAAAAGGTAACATGCCCTGAAAATCTTCAGGGCATGTTAGCAAAGGTCTTTGTTTAATTTGTATTTTTTTCATTTATGGCATTAAACGTTGCAGAATCCACTGTCCATCTTGCAATTCATAACGCAAACGGTCATGTAGACGGTTTGGACGACCTTGCCAAAATTCATAGCTTTCAGGCTGCAAACGATAACCACCCCAGAACTCAGGTTTTTTCAACTCGGTTTCTTCAGCCACAGCATCGTGCAAAGTTTCAAAACGTTGTTGTAACTCTTTACGCCCTGAAATAACTCCGCTTTGTGGGGTGCTGATATGTGCGGCAATTTGGCTATCGCGCGGACGTTTATGATAATAGTCAGTAGATTCTGCTTCAGCGATTTTACTCACTCGGCCATGAATACGTACCTGACGCTCTAGGCTTGGCCAGTAAAACAAAAACTCTGCATAAGGATTGGCAGCCAAGTCCAAACCTTTCTGACTGTCATAATTGGTATAAAAGTCATAGCCTGTTTCAGTTGCACCGCGCAATAACAGAGTACGCACATGTGGTCGCCCTTGAGCATCTGCAGTTGCCACAGACATCGCATAGGGTTCATGCAAATTGGCAGCCAAGGCAAAGTTAAACCAGTCTAAAAACTGTTGATGCGGATGAAGCTGCACTTGAGTTTCAAGTAGCTCGCCTTGCTCATAGCTTAAACGTAGTTCACTTAAATCTTTAATTACATCTTTCATCATTGCTTCCCCTAAGCATGTTGACGAATAAGATCTGCCAAGTGATTCGCCAGATCGGTCACTTCTTGTAATTGATCCCCTTCAACCATGACACGAATCAAAGGTTCAGTACCTGACTTACGGATCAGAATCCGTCCTCGTCCTTGCAATTGCTGCTCAGCTTTCTCGAATTCAGCCACCAAAGCAGGGATTGAAAACGGATCAATCATCTGTTCTAAACGGACATTGACCAGCACTTGCGGGAACAAGTGAAAACCTTCCACTAATTCATGTAGTGCTTTGTTTTGTTCAACCATCACGGTTAACACTTGCAGTGCAGAAATAATCGCATCGCCTGTAGTGCTTTTATCGAGGGTCAAAATATGCCCTGAAGGTTCACCACCAATCACCCATTGATTATCTTCAAGTGCTTGTAAAACATAGCGGTCACCGACTTTTGCACGGACAAATGGTACATTGGCTTTTTGTAATGCTAACTCCAGTGCCATATTACTCATCACAGTACCCACAATACCTTTGGGCTTCTGCGAGGCTTGAGTCGCCAGAATATACAGAATGTGATCGCCATCAATCAGGTTACCGAATTTATCAACCAAGATCACGCGGTCAGCATCACCATCAAAAGCAATCCCGATATCGGCTTCATGCTCAAGAACCGCTTTCTGCAAATTGCCTGGATGGGTTGAGCCACAATCTTCATTAATATTCAAACCGTTTGGCTCATTATAAATCGCAGTGACTTTAGCACCCAATTCTAAAAATACGGCAGGCCCAACGTTATAGCCAGCGCCATTGGCACAGTCCACCACAATCCGTAAATTACGTAAATTGAAATGATAAGGGAACGTTGATTTACAAAATTCGATATAACGTCCATTGGCATCTTTAACACGGACACTTTTTCCGAGCTGCGCGGTGTCAGCAATCACGATATCTTTTTGTAATTCTTGGTTAATCGCATTTTGTACGTCATCAGGCAGTTTTTTACCTTCGCCTGAGAAAAATTTAATTCCATTGTCATAATATGGATTATGTGAAGCTGAAATGACAATGCCTGCATCAGCATGCAAAGCGCGTGTCAGATGCGCAATTGCAGGCGTTGGCAGTGGCCCAAGCAAATGTACATAGACACCTGCTGCATTAAGGCCTGCTTGTAGTGCTGACTCTAAAATATAACCGGATAAACGGGTATCTTTCCCCATTACTACCACAGGTTTATGCGTTGGATCTTGTTTTTTAAGAACTTTTCCTGCTGCAAAACCCAGTTTCAATGCAAATTCTGGCGTAATTGGAAGCTGACCAAATTTTCCACGAATTCCGTCTGTGCCAAAATAACTCATGCTGTTCTCACTGGTGTTCTTAGGTTTGTTGAACAAACCCTGTTTCGTCATACATAATTTGTAATACTTTACACCATATCAAAAAAGCCGTCAGTTTATGACGGCTTTTTACATATTTTTTTTACTAAAAACGTCTTATTAACCTACACGGTAATTTGGCGCTTCTTTAGTAATGGTCACATCATGTACGTGAGACTCTTGCATACCTGCTGAGGTAATTTTTACAAATTTGGCGTTTTCACGTAAATCCTGAATGCTCGCAGAACCGGTATAACCCATTGAAGAACGTAAACCGCCCATCATTTGATGTACGATTGCACTCATTGGGCCTTTATAAGGCACACGACCTTCAATACCTTCTGGAACCAGTTTCTCAGCACCAGCTTTAGCATCTTGGAAATAACGATCCGCAGAACCTGAAGAACCTGCCATTGCACCCAAAGACCCCATACCACGGTAAGCTTTGTAGTAACGACCTTGGAAGAATTCAACTTCACCAGGTGCTTCTTCAGTACCTGCCATGAGTGAACCGACCATAATCGTACTTGCACCTGCAGCAATCGCTTTCGCCATATCACCAGAGAAACGGATACCACCATCAGCAATCAATGGAATCTGATCTTTCAACGCACTTGCTACATTGTCAATTGCAGAGATTTGTGGAACCCCGATACCTGCAACAATACGTGTCGTACAGATTGAGCCAGGACCAATCCCCACTTTCACTGCATCCGCCCCTGCATCAAGCAATGCCAAAGCAGCATCGCCAGTGGCAATGTTACCGCCGATGACTTGAACTTGTGGATAGTTTTGTTTAACCCAACGTACACGTTCAATCACACCTGCTGAATGACCATGTGCTGTATCTACAACAATCACGTCAGCACCTGCATCAACAAGAGCCTCAACACGTGCAGGCGTTTCAACACCTGTACCGACTGCTGCACCTACACGCAAGCGACCCAAATCATCTTTACAAGAGTTCGGGAAAGATTCCGCTTTGCGGAAATCCGTTACGGTGATTAAGCCTTTTAAAGCATGGCTATCATCGATAACCAAAACTTTTTCAATGCGATGCTTTTGTAGCAAGGCTTGAATTTCTTCTTTAGAGGCACCTTCTTTTACTGTTACCAAACGCTCTTGCGGCGTCATAATATTGCTAACAGGTTGCTCAAGATGGGTTTCAAAGCGTACATCACGACCTGTTACGATCCCGACAACTTTGCCATCCTGCACTACAGGCACACCACTGATGTTGTTTGCTTTGGTAATTTCGATCAATTCACGCACAGTTGTAGCTGGTGTAACCGTAATCGGGTCTTTCACCATACCTGCTTCGAATTTTTTCACACGGCGTACTTCAGCGGCTTGGGCTGCAATATCCATGTTTTTATGAAGAATACCAATACCACCATTTTGCGCCATAGCAATTGCCATACGTGACTCAGTCACTGTATCCATAGCAGCAGAAACGAGAGGAATATTGAGCTGAATGCCACGAGTTAGGCGTGACTTAAGAGAAACATCTTTTGGGAGGACAGTAGAATAGGCAGGGACTAATAAGACATCATCGAAGGTTAGCGCTTCTTGAACGATGGTCAGCATAACAAACTCACTGGTAAATTCCGTGAGCTATTATAAACAAATTTCTCTTAAAAATGCATGTTCGGAGAAATGAAAATCTGCAAAAAACCCAAATGCCTTGGGTTTTTTGCAATTTAGACACAACTTAAAGCGGTACGCTGAAAATTCGGTCATTCATCAGGTCAATACCGCATTGAAGATTTTCAATCCAGTCCAGGAACTGATTCACCTGCTCTTTACCTATAAATGCCGTACCATGTTGTGGCACGATCATCTCTAGATCCAACTGGCGAACCATCTTGACCCATAAACGAATGATTGAATTGCTTCCCATATAACGCTGGTGGAAACCCTTCATTTTTGGAATATGGTCACTAAAGTTTTCAATTGGCAGATTAGCGTCATCCACCATTGATGCGCCCATATCACCTGAAAACAAGATCTTAGCGACTGGATCATAAAACTGGAAATTCCCCACAGAATGCAGAAAATGCGCAGGAATCGCGACAAGAACACTATTACCCAATGGAATACGCTGACCTTGGTCAGGAAGCTCAATCAGACGTTCTTCCCAACTACCTTTCATACGGTCACTCATAAATGACGAATTCAAGTGGGGTAAAAAACGTGCCCAAAGTTTAGAAGCCACAATTTTTGCATCGGTATACACTAACCAGCGTGGCATAGAAGTAATAATGTCAGGATCCTGATGCGATGCCATGACATAGTCTAAGTTCTTCAGTTTGGTATATTTATTGAGTTCCATCGTCAGTGGGACGTAGGTTAAATCTCCACCTGGATCTAGGACTGCTGCGCGTTCATGGTCAATGATTAAAAACTGGTTGGCTTGTACACCTTCGCCTTTAACTAGACTTGTGAAGCTAATGCATTTATGTGTACCGTTATCAAACAGTACCTGCGATGTTGTACGTTCAAACATCTTTCCTAGGCCCCAAAAAAATGACTAAATTATTATCACGTATAAGTTATATGGATTTTGATTTACATACAATCACAGATGATTAAAAATCTTTAACAAAATTTGCTAAATAGTCAAAAAGACTCAAAAAAATTGAGTCTTTTTTATCAAATTAAAAAATTGCCGACCAATAGTGCTGTGCCAGTGTAACCACACCGACTGCAAGAAAAATAAATGCACCAAACTTATGAATCAGCGCAATTGGCAGTCTGTCCGCCAGTTTATTACCAATAAAGACAGCAGGACCATCGGCAAGCATCATCCCCACCGTAGTACCCAGCATTACCAGAATAACACTATGGAATTGTGCAGCCAAAGCAACCGTTGCAATTTGGGTTTTATCGCCGATTTCTGCCAAAAAGAACAGAATAAAGGTTGCACCAAAGACACCTAGATGTTGCCATTTAGCAATACCATCAGATTCTTCTTCAATTGAATCGGGAATCAGCATCCAGGCTGCCATCGCAATAAAGCCGAGTGCCAAAATCCAGATCATGACGTCCTGAGGAATAACTTGGGTAAGCCACTGACCTAAAACAGCAGACAAACCATGGTTCAGCGTGGTGGCTGCCAAAATTGCAATTAAAATAGGAATCGGTTTACGAAAACGTGCAGCAAGCAGAAGAGCGAGAAGTTGTGTTTTATCACCAATTTCTGAGATAAACACGGCTCCAAGAGAGAACAGGAAAGTTAGCATAAATTTTCTCTGGCTAGCAAAATTTGCCTATGACTTACCCCTCCTGCTAGCCATGATCAGATGATCTGATCGCAGAGTGATAAATCAAAGGTCTTGCCAACAAAAGAAAGCTTGGTGAAAAGCTCATTTGGTTCTTTGCTATGATGACCATGTTCGGTTCAGAACAAGTATGTTGACCATCATCTATTTACAAACGTAAATAGCGGCTACTCCCCAATGAAGTGTGTGGTTATTATATAAATCTAAATTTATTTTTCAAAACATTTCTTTTACGACCCAATAAAAAAATAAATTGAATCCCATCTGTTCAATCCAGTAACTTCATATCTATTTTTCCTTTCCCCTGCTTCTCTCCCAAAAAAGACATACAACGAGAAACTACTTATAAAGATAAAGCAACTGAACGATGCCAATGCTCTAAAAATCAAATCAGGAAAAAAATTTAAAATAACCCCAGACCATTAAACGTATGAGTCCCAATAAAAATGCAAAATATAAACTTAATCCCACGAAACCGAAGCTGGTCCAACCCGCAGCACCCTGTACTTTCATCCCGTCATATTCAATAAATAAGACAAAAATTGCAGCAACCGCCTCAATCCCCAACACGCTATAACTGACCCATGTCCAAGGAAAACTCAAAAGGCTCACCCACATAAACATCAGCAGTAAGACAAGCAGCACAAATGGCAGCATCATCTTTAAATATCCCCAAACATCAGGTAGTTTGTCTTTCATCTTAATGACCAAATTGCTTTTATTTTCAGCTATTTTATGTTTTTTTGAATCTTTGAGAAGACACCATTAGACGTATTTTTTAAATAATGTGCATAAAAAAAACCCCGCCATGGCGAGGTTTTAAATTTTAGTTTAGCTGAAAATTAGAGCAACAAACTACGAATGTCAGCCAATAGTTTGGTCAACTTATTGCTAAAGCGCGCAGCATCTGCACCATTAATCACGCGGTGGTCATAAGACAATGACAATGGCAACATCAAGCGTGGCTCAAACTCTTTACCATTCCATACAGGTTGCATGGTTGCAGGAGAAATACCCAAAATCGCAACTTGTGGCCAGTTCACCAATGGGGTAAACGCTGTACCACCGATTGCGCCCAAGCTTGTAATGGTAAAGTTCGCACCTTGTAAGTCTTTTGGTGATAATTTTTTATCACGCGCTTTCTTACTCAGCTCACCTAACTCAACTGCAATTTGCTTAATGGTTTTTTGGTCTGGGTTACGTAGTACAGGAACCGTCAAACCATCTGGGGTTGCAACTGCAATACCCATATGGATTTCGTTGCGTAACAACACAGATTTACCATCATCTGCCAAGTGGCCTGCAAATTCGCGCTCTTCTTTGAGTAAGTGCGCAACCGCTTTAATGATGAATGCCATAATGGTCAGACTAATGCCTTCTTTCTTAAAGTTGCCTTTAAGATCATTACGCCATGTTTCAAGCTCAGTAATATCAGCAAGGTCAAATTGCGTCACTTGAGGAATAAAGTTATTCAATGACAGTTGCGGAATTGAAACTTGTTGTAAACGAGTCAGAACTTTCTCTTCAACACCACCAAATGCACTGAAGTCTGGTAATGATGGCAAGCCTGATGCAACTGCTGCGGCAGCCGCTTTTGGTGCTTCAACAGGCGCTGTCAAACGCTGTTTCACATAGGCATAAACGTCGTCTTTCATGACGCGGCCATGCTCGCCAGATGTTTTCACCTGTGCCAAGATCACACCAAGTTCGCGTGCTAGCTTACGAACCGCAGGGCCTGCATAAACTTTCGCATTTGCAGCTTGCTGTTCTTTGGTCAGCTTATCGGCACCTTGAGTTGCTGCGACTGGAGCTTCAACTTTGGCTGCTGGTGCTGCCATTGGTACAGTTTCTGCTTTTGTTGCAGCAGGTCCAGGCGTTGCTGCCGCCACTGGTGCAGCCGCTTGACCTTCTGCCGCAATCGTTGCAAGCAAGACACCTTGTGATACGCTTTGACCAGACTGTAGGTGAATGGCTTTCACTACACCTGCGACAGTACTCGGGACTTCAACCGTCGCCTTGTCAGACTCAACTACAACTAGGCTTTGATCCACTTCAACTTTATCGCCGACCTGAACCAAGATTTCAGCCACAACCGCTTTATCTACACCCAGATCAGGCACTTGAATTTCAACATCGCCTGCAGGTTGTGCCTGTTGTACTGGAGCAGCAGCTTGAGCAACTGCAGCAGGTGCTGGTGTTTCTACTGATGGTGCAACAGGTGCTGGTGCAGCAGCAGAAGTTGTTTTAACCTTAATTAAAACCACGCCTTCTTTAACGCTGTCACCTTGTTTAACTTCAATGCTTTCAATCGTACCAGACACTGTACTTGGCACTTCAACAGAGGCTTTATCAGACTCAAGCAAAACAAGACTGTCGTTTTCTGCAATGCTCTCGCCGACTTTTACCAAGATTTCAGCAACAAGGGCTTTTTCTACACCAATGTCAGGTACTTGAACTTCAACCACTTGGCTGCTGGTTACTGCTGGTTGAGCCACAGTTTGTGGTGCTGCAACAGGAGCTGCTGTTTCAGCCACTGGAGCAGGTTTTGCCACTTCTTCTGCTTTGGCAGCAGGCGCTGCGCCTGCTGTTTCAAGCTCAAGCAATACCGTACCTTCAGTAACGCTATCGCCTTCTTTGATCAAGATACTTTTTACCACACCTGCTGAAGTGCTAGGCACTTCAACAGAGGCTTTATCTGATTCAAGCAAAACCAAACTGTCATTTTCAGCAATGCTGTCACCAACTTTAACTAAAATTTCAGCGACTGTTGCTTTATCTACACCGATATCAGGAGTCGTAATTTGCATGATTAGTTCTCCTCTTTATAGTCTGCAACAGCATGCAGTTCAGGTGTTGCTTGCGGTGCCCATGCCACTGGACGGTCTGTATCCAATTCAAAGTTAGAAATCGCATCTTTGACTAAACGTGCATCAACTTCGCCTTCATCAGCCAACTTTTTCAAAGTTGCAACTACGATATGCGCAGCATCTACACCGAAGTAACTACGTAAGTTCGCACGTGTATCTGAACGACCAAAACCGTCTGTACCCAATGCAACAAATGGACGACCATCTGGAAGATAGGCACGGATTTGTTCACTATACGCACGCACGTGATCTGTTGCAGAAACCACAATACCTTCTGTACCACGCAACTGTTGAGATACCCAAGATTCTTTCACTTCTTCAGCAACAGGATGTAGGCGATTGTATTCTTCACATGCCATACCATCACGTGCCAATTCGTTGAAGCTTGTTACACTCCATACGTTTGAATGGATTTGATATTCATCACGTAAGATTTTCGCAGCTTTAATCACTTCACGAAGAATCACACCAGAACCCATCAACTGAACTGTTGCTTTTTCATCTTTTTCGAACAAGTACATACCACGTTTAATGCCTTCCTCAGCACCATCTGGCATTTCAGGATGCTCGTAGTTTTCGTTCATCACGGTTAAGTAATAGAACACACGCTCTTGATTGACATACATGCGTTTTAAACCGTCATGTACGATCACAGCCAACTCATAACCAAAACATGGATCATACGAGATACAGTTTGGAATAGTATTTGCCAAGATATGTGAATGACCGTCTTGGTGCTGTAAGCCTTCACCGTTCAGTGTGGTACGACCCGCAGTTGCACCCAACAAGAAACCTTGTGCTTGTGCATCGCCTGCTGCCCATGCAATATCACCAATACGTTGGAAACCAAACATAGAGTAGTACATGTACATTGGAATCATTGGCAAGTTATTGGTTGAATAACTGGTTGCCAACGCAGCCCATGCGCTCATCGCACCTGCTTCGTTAATCCCTTCTTGTAACATGTGACCGTCTTTTGCTTCACGGTAATGCATCAACTGTTCTTGGTCTTCTGGAGTATATTTTTGACCGTGAGCGGCATAAATACCGAGCTGACGGAACATCCCTTCCAAACCAAAAGTACGTGCTTCATCTGGAACGATTGGCACAACGCGGTCTTTAATCGCTTTCTCTTTCAACAATGCAGCAATTAAACGAACCATCACCATCGTAGTAGATTGTTCTTTACCACCAGAACCACTCAACACTGAGTCAAATACAGATAGTTCAGGAATCGCCAAAGATTCGCTTTCACGACGACGTGCAGGCAAATAACCACCCAAAGACTCACGACGTGCTTTCATGTATTTCATCTCTGGTGAGTTTTCACTAGGACGATAGAATGGAAGCTCTTCAAGTTGCTCATCTGTAAATGGCAAGTTGAAACGGTTACGAACATATTTCAACGATTCAATTTGCATCTTTTTGATTTGGTGCGTTTTATTGACCGCTTCAATTTCTTCAGACAGACCATAACCTTTGACAGTTTTTGCCAAGATTACAGTAGGTTGACCTTTAGCTTTGGTCGCTTCTGCATATGCAGCAAAAACTTTGTACGGGTCGTGACCACCACGGTTCAGGTTATCAATATCTTCATCGCTTAAGTTTTTAACCAAGGCTTCAGCTTCTGGGTATTTACCAAAGAAGTGCGCACGTGTATATGCACCACCTTTTACTTGGTAGCGTTGAAAATCACCATCAACTGCTTCTTCCATTACTGCTTTTAAAGCGCCTGATTCATCTTTATCCAGTAATGGATCCCAATGACGGCCCCAAACCACTTTAATCACACGCCAGCCTGCACCACGGAATAGTGATTCGAGTTCTTGAATGATTTTACCGTTACCACGTACAGGACCATCGAGACGCTGTAAGTTACAGTTGACAACCCAAATCAGGTTATCCAGTTTTTCACGACCTGCCAGTGAAATCGCACCCAAGCTCTCTGGCTCGTCCATTTCACCGTCGCCAAGGTATGCCCAGACTTTACGGTCTTCTTCTTTAATCAAGCCACGGTTCATCAAGTATTTTTGAATATGCGCTTGGTAAATCGACATGATTGGACCAAGACCCATTGAAACCGTTGGGAACTGCCAGTAATCAGGCATTAAATATGGATGTGGATACGATGGTAAACCAACACCTGCAACTTCACGACGGAAGTTGTTCAAATGTTCTTCAGTCAAACGACCTTCTAAGAATGAACGTGCATAAATCCCTGGTGCACAGTGACCTTGATAATAGATCATGTCGCCGCCAAAGTTATCATTGCTTGCACGGAAGAAGTGGTTAAAACCTACATCATACAAGGTTGCTGAAGATGCAAAACTTGCCAAGTGACCACCTAAATCATCACCTGTTTTGTTGGCACGTAACACCATCGCCAGCGCATTCCAACGAATCAAAGCACGGATACGGCGTTCCATGTCTTGGTCACCCGGCATTGCAGGTTGTTCTTCTACAGAAATGGTATTTAGATATGGAGTATTTAGGCGCTGAATAGGAACGTGTTTAGCAATTGCACGCTGATAGAGTTTTTCTAATAAGAAGGCTGCTCGCTCTGTTCCCATATGTTGTAACACTGAATCAAAAGCATCTTCCCATTCTAGGGTTTCTTGCGCGTCAGAATCGCCATAATACGCCATGTTTCACCTTTCCTTAATCATTTTAGACAACCCGTTATTTTTAACATGTTTTAGATTAAAAAGTTATGGCTACTTTTAAATACAACTAGATACCAACATTCATAAAATAAATAATCGTTATCTTTAAAATCCTTATTGACAAAAAAATCGCCCATAAGGGCGATTTTTATAAAATAACAACAAATCAGCAGGAAGATTTAGAGGTTTTTACTGCTGATCTGTCACATTACACATTTAAATATTCAAATTTATGGCAACATCGCAAGATAAGTACTTGGGTTCTTACGTTGACCATCTTGTACGATTTCATAATGTAAATGCGCACCTGTACAACGACCTGTACAACCGACTTTGGCAATTTCTTCGCCCGCCTGTACACGCTCGCCCACGCTCACTAGCAAACGTGATGCATGTGCATAACGAGTGATATAACCATTACCGTGGTTAATTTCAATCATTTGACCATAACCATTGACCCAGCCTGAACGAGTCACGACACCAGAACCAGAAGCGTAAATTGGAGTGCCATTTGGTGCAGCCAAATCTACACCTGGGTGATATTCAGATTTACCAGCAAAATAACGTGTTCCATACTGTGAACTCACACGTACCATACCTGGTAAAGGATTGGCTTTTAACCAAGACAGAACACTTGAACCAGAACCGGTATTTGCAGCAGAAAGGTTTGAACTACCGTATTTTTTAGTGACTGACGCATTGTTAAATTCAACTGATTTATGACCACGAAGTCTCACATTCACATGTGGTGTCGCATCTTCATCATCAACATCATTACTTTCTACTGAGTATGAACCTTGTGCAACTGCACGGCTCAATTGTTCAAGACGATCTGTTGAAGATGGAGTCTCAATTAAATCTGCAAATGTCAGTGGCGTCGAGACCAGTAAAGATAACGCTAATAAAATACGTCGCATAAAAACCTCTAAAAACTGCTTAACTTAAGCATCACGAAAAACAACCTTTGTGCTTCTTGTTTAGACTTAAACAAGGCTCTAAGATGAATGCCATAGCAAAAATCGGACTCTGCCATGTCACAACCTCGGAATCTATTTCAGTCTAATCCCCCCCAAACAAAGGCTGCAAATATTCAGCAACTCACCAAACAAGTACAATATTGGCAGATGCTGACAAAAATCATTCAACCGCTTTTACCACAGCCTGAACAATGGCAAGTGGTTTGCTATCAACATGGTGTCTTAATTATCACAGGGGAAAATCAGGCCATGATTAGCCAACTGGGATATTTACAAAAACATTATGTTGCACAATTATCTCAAAAAGATGAATTAAGAGATTTACAAAAAATTCAAGTTCGTCTGCGTACAAAAAGTATTCAAAAAAGACCGGTAAACAAAGTTCAACCTATCTCAGCAGAAACACAACAAATGTTACAAAGCGCAGCACAGTTTGTGAACGACCCTAAGCTTAGCCAAGCTCTACGCAATTTGGCAAGCGTTATAAAGTAACAAGCTAATTTCGACAGGCTATTTCTCGATATTTCGCTATTTTTCACACAATTTATATTTTTGTATAATCAATGCGCCTGCCTGAAATTTTAAGGGTTTAGCTCACATTCACATACGGAATTGGGCAATCCTTAATGTCATTAAATGTTACAATTTCATAGTTACTCGGATCGCTCTTCACCTGATGCAACAACTGATTGTTCAATGCATGCCCAGACTTGTAAGCATCGAATTTTGCAATAATTTGGTGACCTAGCAAATATAAATCCCCTACTGCATCTAGAATTTTGTGACGTACAAATTCGTCATCGTAGCGTAGCCCTTCTTCATTCACTACACCTGTTTCATCGACACCAATCGCATTTTCTAGGCTTGCACCTAACGCCAGATTATTGGCTTTCAAGAAATCCAGGTCTTTCATAAAACCAAAAGTACGTGCATCACTGACTTCATACACAAAGGTTTCAGTTGAAAAATCAATTGTTGCTGACTGATATTCTTTAGCAAATGCAGGGTGGTCAAAATCAATAGTGAAGTTAAGCTGAAAACCGTGATGTGGGGTAAACGCTGCACGTTTATCGGCAATCGTTGCTTCAACAGGTTTTAAAATTTTAATAAATTTCTTTGGGGCATCTTGTTCAACAAGCCCACCTTGCATCAGCAAGTAAATAAATGGACCCGCGCTACCATCCATAATTGGAACTTCAGAGGCAGAGACTTCTACGATTAAATTATCAATACCCAATGCAGCAATCGCACTCATAACATGTTCAATTGTGCCGACTTTAATTTCATCTTTTACCAAGTTAGAGCACATAAATGCTTCTTGGATCAACATGGCATCTGCAGGTAGGTCTACAGGTGGGTTTAAGTCAATACGACGGAACACAATACCCGAGTCAACCGTATGCGGCACAAAGTTAATCATGACTTTTTGCCCACTGTGTAAACCAATACCACTGGCCTTGACCACACGCTTGAGGGTACGCTGTTTCAACATCTGCTATTGTCTTCTACCTTTACAAACTGCTCAAGATTAGCATAATTAACCATTGATAAAAAACAAAAAAGGTAGGTCTATTGCCTACCTTTTCTCATTTTAGTAAATTAATTACTAAAATAATCACTTACCTTGTTGTTTTTTCAAGTAATCTTGAATACTCATCGGGTTAGGACGTGAGCCACCTGTTGATGTTGCTGCTGGACGTGCAGGTGCGCTATTTGGCTGATACTGGCGCTGAATCGCTGGAATATCATCATCTTCAACGATTTGCTGAGGTTGCTGCTGAGCTACAGCTGCCGCAACGTGTGATGCTGCCTTAGCACGTGCTTCTGCATTATTAGAATTACGAGTCAGACCTGTTGCAATCACAGTAACGCGAATTTCATCACGTGCATCTGGATCAAATACTGTACCAAAGAAGACTTCACCTTCATCAAGGTCAACAATTTGGTTCACCACATCGGTAATGATCTGGGTTTCACGCAAAGTTACATCGTTACCACCTGTAATGTTAATCAACACGCCCTTCGCGTTCATGATATTTACATTATCAAGTAATGGACTACGAATAGCTAAACGTGCAGCTTCTTCTGCGCGGTCTGGACCTGAGCTTTTACCTTCACCCATCATGGCATAACCACGAGTACTCATCGCTGTTTTCAAGTCGGCAAAGTCAAGGTTAATGTGACCTGGGCGTACAACCAGATCAAAAATACTACGTACAGCATTCAGCAATACATCGTCTGCTTTACGATAAGCATCTTGCATAGAAATGTCACCATAGACATTGAGCAAGCGTTCGTTTGGAATAATAATGAGTGAGTCAACAAACTGTTCAAGTGCCTCAATACCTTTTTCAGCGGATTTTTGACGGCGACGACCTTCAAAATTAAATGGTGTCGTAACAACACCCACCGTTAAAATTCCCATTTCTTTGGCAATTTCTGCAACGACAGGAGCAGCACCCGTACCTGTTCCACCACCCATTCCTGCGGTGACAAAGACCATGTCTGCGCCTTCAAGATGCTGGCGGATCAACTCACGGCTTTCTTCCGCTGCAATTTGTCCGACTTCTGGATTAGCACCAGCACCCAAACCGCGTGTGCTTTGTTCACCAAGCTGGATTTTAAATGGGGCATTCATGCGGTCTAAGGCTTGTTTGTCTGTATTCGCACAAACAAATTTTACGCCTTTAATATCAGACTGCACCATATGTTGCACAGCGTTACCGCCACCACCACCTACACCAAATACAGTAAAACGGGCTTGACCGTTACCATCGGTTTGTTCGTCGTCTAAAAATTCAAATGAGGCCATGACCTTGAGTGTTCCTAATGCTTATTGGCAGCCACTTGAGCCCGTATACTGCCTTGAACGTCTATATAAAATACAATTTTTTTAGGATGCTGTGCTAAAGCCATCTTTGTCAAGTATAGAACTTTTTGCTTACAACTTCCCAACAATATGCGCCATCAAAACGGACTTAGAAAATCGATTTTAGTTTATTGTTTAACGAATTCCATCCATTTTTTAAACGATTCATCATCGTTTTATCTCTATTTTCGTCGGCAACTTCAATTGCATCAGGTATTTCACTTTGACTATACATCAATAAACCCGCAGCAGTAGTATATTGCGAACGACGTAAAGCGGCTAAATATGCATCATCTGCACCGACCTGTAAAGGTGGATTACCTAAATGTGCTGAAACCCCAAAGATTCTACGCGCCAAACTGACCATACCTTCAATCTGACAAGCATCACCTGTAAGCACAACGCCATGATATAGTCCGTGGATTGCGCCCGTTTCATCAAGATCATTACGAATAGTATTTAAAATTTGTTCGTAACGCGCAATGATAATTTCACTCAATTCAATACGACTAATGGTCTGCGGCCCTTCAATCCCCTGCACATGCAACATATGATCGGGTTTAACCACATTCATATCGACACAGCCATGCAGAATTTTGATTCGCTCAGCTTCTTCAGTTGTGGTTTGCAAGACAGCAGCGATATCACGGGTCACATGCTCACCGCCCACTGCATAGGTCTTGGTTAATGCTAAACGACCATCGAGGTAAACTGCAAGATTGGTTGTACCCGCACCAATATCGAGTAAGCATACGCCATAATCTTTTTCATCCTGCAACAAGCTCGCTTCGGCTGTTGCCAAGCATGAAATAACCATGCGCTCAACGCCAATATTGGCACCCTTCATCGCACGATCAAGGTTCTGCATGGTGCTAATTGGCAACATCATCAACTGATAGTGCCCTGTCATACTATGTGCTGACATGTTAATTGGGTTAATCACCCATTGTTGGGAATCATCAAGCTCAAAACCCAATGGTACAGCACTAGCAAGATAATGATCTGGCGTAATATGACTGGCCTTAGCAAGTTCTAGTGCACGCACAACTTCATTGGTGGTAATGGTATGATCAGGATTGGCAATCGGGGTACGCCCTGCTGCATAAAAGCTTTTTAAATCAGTACTTGGAATCGAAATCCAGGCAGAATGTACACGACATTCTGCCATATTTTCAGCTTCTGACACTGCATTTTTAATGGCAGAAATCACTTTATCCAGACTAACTATTTTACCTTTGTTCATACCGCGATTGCGCGCAGTTGCCATACCAACAACCTGAATATTGTCAGGTGCATGAACTTTACCTATCAAGACTGAAACTTTATGCGTCCCGATGTCTATTGCTACAACTGAGGGAACCGCTTCACTCATTACCTACTACCATTGATTTATGATTAATTATTGGCATAGCGCCGGCCAGTATTCCAATATTAATGCGCTTGTGCCGTATTTGGCTCACTCGCTGGTGTACTGGCAACATTATTGCTCGCTACAAATTGTCCATGCGAAACAGGTGCTTCACCTCTCCACTGGATTGCCAGCCCATTTCTGTAACGCAAATCTACAGTGGCGATTTGAGACCAAATCGGCTTTAAATCTGTTCCTGCAAGTACACTTAAACGCTGTAGTTTACTCATGGTTTGATCCTGATCCACAATAATGCGTAATCCTGAATCAAACTGCATAAACCACGTCATGCGCTCGGTTAAATACAACTCTTTTAAATGGAGATTAAAAGGTTGAAATAGTTGATTTATCTCATTATAACGTCGCATCATCAACTGTGACTGGCTAATCGGCCCATGTAACAATGGTAAATCATTGTGTGGCTGCGGTGCAGCTTCACTATACACATCGCCATTGTCACTCAGTAAACGTCCTGTTCCCCAGCGCGCAATCGGGTGACGAGGGAAAACTCGCACACGAATTGCATTTGGCCATGCACGAGAAATAACAACCCGATCAACCCATGAAATTTCTAAAGTCCGATCACGGATTTTTTCCAAGTCTGAAGTAAAATAATTATCTCGTATAATCGGTTTAACGTACGTACCAACTTGCTGAGCTTCTAGAGCAGAATCATTACCGACCACTTGCAAATCTGCAACACGCGCATCTGTAATAATCTTATATAACCCATAAGCTCCTGCAATAAAAACAGTTGTTGCAATTATTAACAATATCCATCCGCCCCAATTTGCCATTTTCTCGGCACGTGTGGGCGGCTTTTCATGAATAGAGGTGACTGCTGCGCGTGATTTGCGACGCATTGAAGCTGGTAATTGCGCCATAAATTAGCGAGCCGTTTCCGTCAAGGTTTGTTCTAAAATCGCCACGCAAAGACTGTCAAAATCATAGCCAACTGCTTTAGCCGCTTTAGGTACTAGCGAATGGCTGGTCATACCTGGAACTGTATTCACTTCCAGCAACCAGAAATTGTTCTGTTCATCTTGCATTGCATCAATACGTCCCCAGCCGCTTGCACCCACCGCCTGAAAAGCGCGTAAGCATAATGCCTGCAAACGTTGCTCATCTGACTCACTCAAGCCACAAGGAATGCCATATTGCACGTCATTACGCTGATATTTAGCTTCATAATCATAAAAAGCCACATCTGCGGGTGGTTGTAAACGAATCACTGGCAACGGCTGACCATTCAAGAATGAAATGGTGTACTCACGTCCAGTAATCCATTTTTCTGCCATAACTACGGCATCGTGCTGAGTGGCTTTGGCAATCGCAGCAGCAAGGTCTTCCGCTTTTTCGACCTTACTCATGCCAACGCTTGAACCTTCATGCACAGGCTTGATAATTAAAGGTAAACCAAGGCTTTCAACCACTTCGTTCAAATCAGTGTCTTTACCGATAATTCGATACGGCGCAGTAGGTAAATCCGAACCTTGCCAAACTTGCTTGGTTTTGACTTTATCCATACCAATCGCCGAGCCTTGTACGCCCGTACCTGTGTATGGAATATTTAACCATTCAAGCACACCTTGAATCTGGCCATCTTCACCACCACGACCATGCAAAACAATAAAAGCACGATCATAGCCAACCAGTTCAGTCACGCTACGTTCCTGTGGATCAAATGCTTCTGCATTGACACCTGAACGCAACAATGCTTCAAGAACCGCTCGACCACTATCTAAGGAAACTTCACGCTCTGCTGAACGTCCACCCAATAACACTGCAACCTTGCCGAATTTTGAAGCATTTGACACGTTTTTTATCCTTAAATCTAAGCAAATCACCCAAGCGGGATTATTTTATAAATAAGCGTTTTTGCGCTAACTCAACCGAAATTGCACCCACGTTACCCGCACCTTGTGTTAATAACAAGTCATTTGGTTGTAACACTTTTTGAATGACGTTTTCGAGATTTCCCTCAACCGGATCAATCAAAATCGGTTCGACTTCACCACGTAAGCGAATGCTGCGCGCCAGTGAACGGCTATCTGCACCCACAATTGGTTTTTCACCTGCTGGATAAACTTCAAGTAACAGTAACTGATCCACCTGTGACAGCACGTCAACAAAGTCATCGAAACAATCGCGGGTACGGCTAAAGCGGTGTGGCTGGAACAACATCACCAAACGGCGGTCAGGATGACTCTGGCGAGCTGCCTTAATGGTCGCTTCAACTTCTTTTGGATGATGACCATAATCATCAACCAGTTTCACATTGCCATCACCAAGCGCATATTCACCTTGTACCTGAAAACGGCGACCTACACCACTAAAGCCTTCCAAAGCACGGCAGATAGCAGCATCAGAAACCCCTTCATCGGTTGCGACGCCAATCGCTGCCAAGGCATTTAAGATATTGTGCAAACCTGGTTGGTTGATAGTGACACGCAGTGGCTCACGATCTTTACGTAAAACGGTAAAGTGCGAACGCATACCATCTTGTTCAACCTCAACTGCGCGAATGTCATTATCTTCATTGAAACCATAAGTGACCGTTGGGCGACCAAAACGCGGCATGATTTCACGTACATTGGCATCATCACCACAAACTACAGCCAAGCCGTAGAAAGGTAAACGGTGAATAAATTCAATAAAGGTATCTTTTAATTTGTCAAAGCTACCACCATAGGTGTCCATGTGATCTGCATCGACATTGGTGATAATGGCAGCCATTGGCTGTAAAAACAAAAATGAAGCGTCAGATTCATCTGCTTCCGCCACAATATAACGGCTCGCGCCTAGCGCAGCATTTACACCTGTACGGTTGAGTAAACCACCAATCACATAAGTTGGATCGAGGTTTTCTTCTGCCAGCATGGTCGTCAATAAACTGGTGGTTGTGGTTTTACCATGCGTACCTGCAACTGCAATCCCGTGGCGATAACGCATTAACTCGCCGAGCATTTCTGCACGGCGCACGACAGGAATACGCTTTTCAAGTGCTGCTTTGACTTCAGGGTTTTCATGATCAATTGCAGTTGAAACCACCAAGACATTGGCATCTTGCACATTTTCAGCGGCATGCCCGATATACACCTGAATGCCTTTTTCTTCCAAATGCGCTGTGGTTTTAGATGCTTTAATGTCCGAACCAGAAACACAATACCCCTGGTTTTTTAAAACTTCAGCGATACCACACATCCCTGCACCACCAATTCCCACAAAATGAATGTGTTTAATACGGCGCATTTCAGGCACTTTGATAAGTTTGTTGACTTGATCTACTGGGGTTGTCGATGACATACGATGCTCTAACTATAATGCTTGGATTAAATCCACCACATGTTGTGTGGCTTCTGGTTGTGCGTGTTGACGCGCTTTAGTTGCCATTTCAGAGAGTAACTGGCGATTCATCAGCGGCGTCAATAATTGCTGTAAATTTTCAGGGGTCATACTGGCTTGCGGGCAGATTTTTGCTGCACCAATCCCCTCAAGAAAACGGGCATTGGCAGTTTGATGATCATCAACCGCACTTGGCAGTGGAATAAAAACGGCGGCAACACCTGCGGTTGCGACTTCCGTCACTGTCAACGCACCTGCCCGACAAATAATCAGATCGGCATCACTATACGCTTTTGCCATATCTTCAATAAAGGGAACCACTTGCACTTGTAACTGCTGTGGCGCGTTGGCATAGCGAGTTTGCGTTTCAGCAAGCTGTTTTTGCCCGCACTGATGGGTAATATGCAGTTCAACATTAAGTTGTTTAAATGCTTCTGGCAATTTTTCATTTAGTGCCTGTGCGCCGAGTGAACCACCAACCACCAAAATATTCAGCGGTTGATGGGCTTGTTCACGGGTTTCGTAACGCCATTTCGGGGTTAATGTCTCGGTAATTTCTTTACGTACAGGGTTGCCTGTCGTCACAACCTTGCTTGATGCAGGAAATGTATTTGGAAATGCCTGACAAATTTTACTTGCCACACGTGCCAATTGTACATTGGTAAAGCCTGCAACAGCATTTTGTTCATGAATCAGCACAGGAATTCCAAGCGCACGTGCAGCCAAACCACCTGGGCCTGCAACATAGCCACCAAAACCTGCAACCACATCAACCTGTTGCTGTTTCATAAAGCGCATAGCAGCTAGAGTTGCGCCCAAAATTTTAAATGGTGCAACCAGTTTACGAAGTAAACCATTACCACGTACACCCTGAATATCAATCTGATAAATCGGAATGTTTTGGTCTTTTAACAAACGGTTTTCCATGCCTGCTGGGGTTGCCAACCAAGAGACACGATGACCTTGTTGTTGTAATAATTTTGCCACGGCTAATGCAGGGAAAACGTGTCCACCCGTACCAGCAGCCATCATCATGACATGTTTCGGTTTTTGTAATTGAGAATTGGTCACGGTTAAATACTTCAGCTGTGCAAGTTACGTAAATTTCTTGGCTTATTTTAATCATAAAGTCTTATTAGCGTGAATGATTTTCACGTCATTTAAACAAATATTGATTAATTAAAGTGATACTGATCTTGTTATCTCACATTCTTGTTAAATCATCTTGAAGCTGTTTGTTTAAATCACGACAACTTTCGGTATTTTTCTATCACAGCAGGCGCGCAAATCAACTCAGTTGATAGACAACTCTGCATCAGGTAGTTTTTAAAATCATAAGAAATCGATATGTTTTATATTCAATATGTTATTCGGCTGATCTTAAAAATCGATGAGCGTACTCTTGATACGCTCATATGATCGGAATTTGAATATTTTTACTGCATAGACAGCTTACAGGAGTGAATTAACGTCCTCGCTCTAACACATCAAATAACGTATCGGCAATCGAAGTACCAAACTGAGCATCGATTTCACGAATACAGGTTGGGCTGGTCACATTAATTTCAGTCACATAGTTACCAATCACATCGAGTCCCACAAAAACCAAACCTTTTTCGCGTAAGAATGGGCCGACTTTTTCAGCAATTTTCTTGTCATTTTCACTCAATGGTCGAGCCTGCCCTAAACCACCTGCTGCCAAGTTGCCACGCACTTCACCATTTTGAGGAATTCGTGCCAAGCAGTAAGGAATCGGTTCACCATTGACCATCAAAATACGTTTATCCCCTTCCACAATTTCAGGAATATAGCGCTGTGCCATAATTGGCTGCTGACCGTTCTGGGTTAATAGCTCAAGCGTTGATCCAATATTCACGCCGTCTTGGAATAAACGGAAAATACCCATTCCCCCCATACCATCCAGTGGTTTAACGATCACATCACCATGTTCAGTAATAAACTCGCGCATCAAACTTTCTTGTGATGTAACTAGAGTTGGAACTTGAAGCTCAGGGAACTGGGTTGCAAATAGTTTTTCATTGCAGTCACGCAACGACTGTGGTTTGTTGATAATCCACGCACCTTCGCGTTCTGCCTGTTCCAGAATGTAAGTGGTATAGACAAAATTCATATCGAACGGTGGGTCTTTCCGCATCAGAATTACATCGTAATCCGCCAGTGATTGTTTTTGTTTTTCACCCAGTTCGTAATAATGCTGATAATCTTCAAAAACTTTCAGTGGTGCAATCAAGCCGAAGGCTTTACCCTGATCAATATATAAATCTTGTTGTAAAGCATAGCCCAAATCATGCCCACGGCGGCTCGCAGTCCATAGCATTGCCATGGTTGAGTCTTTTTTCAGATTGACATTTTCAATGGGATCCATCACAACCAATACACGCATGATTTTTTACTCTAGCTATTTTTTGATGAGAAAAAGTATAGCGGAGATTGTGGCGGTCTTTTTCTGAATTTCAGTAAAGCCTCATATATTATTTGCAAGAAAATAAAGGATGAACTCATGCAGCAGGCGATTATTGGGTTTCATTTAGATGAAGAACAGCATTGGGTTGCAGATTTAGCCTGTGGGCATACGCAACATGTACGGCATATGCCGCCTTGGCAAAACCGCCCTTGGGTCATGACTGAACAAGGGCGTCAGGAAAAAATCGGGATGATGCTGGAGTGTAAGAAGTGTGATGTGGAAAATTTTGAATAAGAAATTTTATTGGCAAAAGATAAGAGATTTACTTCATAAAACGCCGACTTATTTCAGAAACGGCATTTTTATGTTTGATTGATTTTTTAAAATCAAACAAACTATTGATTCATATTGTTTTAAATTAACTTTGCATAACGATCATTATGTTAAATATAGGGTTCGTAAGGTTCATCTAAGGATAAAGTCCACTGCTTAAATGCTTCATTCATTTTATTCTTTTGCTCTTTAGAAACATCTGGATAAGAATAGAATCTATCGTAATCATTCCTAAAGTGACTACTCTCAATTCTTTCAGCTAATCCATCAATAAATTCTTTTCCTTTGGTTATATAACCTTGAATTGCTTCTTCATCTAGGATTATAGCCTTTTCGAAACTCGTTATTCTTAAATTGATAATAACATTAAGATACATCCATTCATGGTCTTTATATAATTCCCAATAATGGGGTTTTATTTCTATTATTTGCATATGGTGATGTCGATAGATTTTTAAATATTTCTAAAATTAATATAATACGGATTATACGAAGGCTAGGTATGAGATCTAAAAATTTTTCTACTTCGTGCAAGTACACATGATATTTAACAAAGGATTAATTTGAGATCCATCTTTCAAACTGATTAGCTACGAATCTATAAGCATTACTTTCTTCTTTCGAGGAAAATATAAGTTCAGGTTTATCCCTTTCTGTATAGTAAACACACCACTCTGTTTTTTGTTTTAAGACACTAATACATTCAGAGTTCTTAATTTTATCAAAAGAGTAACTGCTGTGATGAATTCCCATCTGTTTTAATAATTTAATAAGCTCATCTCTAGTCATTGTCAGGCTCTTAATTATTAATTCTTTCTAAAATTAACATAAACCTTATACGAAATTCTTAAAATTTCTTATTCAGCATCAATACCTTAAATAATCCACTCCAGAGTTCGGCGCACTGCAACGTTTTTTTTCATGATTTTCTACGTTTCACGACTATTATTTAATCGTTTTAATTAAGTCTACTCAACAATTTAATTAAATGACTAATAAAAAAGGAAGCCTTCGCCTCCTTTCTTATTTAAGTAAATATAGACTTAGATACCATATTTCTCACGGTATGCCTGCATATTGGCTAAGGCTTCTTTCTCACCTTTGGCATCCAGATAATCCATCAAATCTTTCATGGTAATCAGTGCATGTACAGGAATCTCAAGTTCTTTTTGTACTTCTTGGATTGCAGATAATTCACCTTGACCACGTTCCTGACGATCTAACGCAACCAACACGCCAGCAATGCTCGCACCCGCATTTTTCAAAATGGTCACGACTTCGCGAATCGCTGTACCAGCGGTAATCACATCATCAATAATCCAGACTTTTTTACCTTCGACAGCAGCACCGACTAAAACACCGCCTTCGCCATGATCTTTGGCTTCTTTACGGTTAAAACCCCAAGGCACACTTTTACCATGAATTTGTGATAATGCCACAGCCGTTGCAGCAACAAATGGAATACCTTTGTACGCAGGCCCAAAAATAACTTCAACATTGTCACACTGAATCAGTTGATCCGCATAACCTTGTGCAAGCAATGATAATGCTTCACCATCGTTGAGTAAGCCTGCATTGAAAAAATAAGGGCTAACACGACCCGATTTTAAAGTAAACTCACCAAACTTCAGCACACCTCGTGATAAGGCAAGGTCAATAAAAGCCTGTGGGTTAAATTGAGATGGCGTTGTCATGAGGGCTCCAAATTTAGATATTAAGGTAAGACTTGAGCATGATACCAAAGGATCACTATCCAAGTGAGGCAAAAATTCTACGCGTAGTCTCGATTAACGTAAATGGGCTACGTTCTTCTGTGACCAAAGGTCTGCTGGACTGGCTAGAACAGTCCGATGCCGATGTGGTCTGCATTCAGGAAAGTCGTATTACCCACGCCCAATGGACAGACAAATTTAAACCGGAAGGCTGGCATACGCATCTCTTTCCAGCAGAGCGTGCAGGTTATGCAGGTACGGCAATCTATAGCCGACTCCCCTTTCTCTCGGTTCGAGATGGTCTGGGCTTTGAACTGGCAGATTCACAAGGGCGTTTTATTTGTGCCGAATTTGATTTAGGACTAGAGCAGCCTGTACATATTGCGTCGTTGTATTTACCTTCAGGCTCTTCAGGTGAAGAAGCACAAATCCGTAAAGATCAGTTTTTAGATGAATACAAAAAAATTCTGAAGCAATGGCGCGATGAAAATAAATCCATCATTGTCTGTGGTGACTACAACATCGTACATAAGCGCATTGATATTAAAAACTGGTCAGGCAATCAAAAAGCTTCAGGCTGCCTTCCTCATGAACGTGCATGGCTTGACCATATTTATGATGAACTGGGTTATGTCGATACCTTCCGTGTAGTACGTCCTGAACCAGAACTGTATTCATGGTGGTCAAATCGTGGACAAGCCCGTGCGAAAAATGTCGGTTGGCGAATCGACTATCAAGCTTGTTCACCTGACTGGAAAACTCGAACAATAAACGCATGGGTTTACAAAGATCAATGGTTTAGTGACCATGCACCTGTTATTATCGATTATCGACTTAATTAATTTTGTGAACACATGTTCACAAAACCATTAAAAATAGCTTACATCCATTGTCGCCTGAAATGCTTTTTTCTGACATCACTTTGTAGCAATATAGCCGCACGGCACAGGGACATGTCAGGACGACAGCAAAAGGATAGGACGCCGTAGGATGAAGTAAAAATAAACTAAGTTTCTTAGTTTATTTTTCAAGGATGTGACATCGGACGTTGTAAATGAGACCCGCATAATCAGGATGATCTAATGCGGGTTTTCTCTATTTGAAGTACTCATTTTTCCCAATAAGATAAGCATAGCCGAAAACAGATTTTTTGGTTAAGCTCATTTGTCATATTGATAGATGAGTAATGAATATGCTGAAAATTTACGGTATCAAAAACTGTAATTCCATGAAAAAAGCCTTCGATCTGCTAAATGAATTAGGTTTAAGCTACGAGTTCCATGACTATAAAAAACAAGGTATTGATACAACAACAGTCAAACAATGGCTAGACACCTGTGGACAAGACCAGATCTTAAACAAAAAAGGCACCACATGGCGTAAACTCAGCGAAGCTGAACAACAGCAAGCGCTTGCGAACGAAGACAATCTGATTCAGGCACTCATCACACATACCAGTTTAATTAAACGCCCTGTGCTGCAAACTGCTCAAGGCTTTATTGTAGGCTTCGATGAAGCAGCGTATCGCAACTTAGCCTAAAAATAAAAAAAGCCTAGAACAGTCTAGGCTTTGCTTTTATCACAATACATATTAGTGAATACGGTTCCAGGTTTGGTTACGTCCAAGCGCAGAAAAACCCAAATACCCCCGAATTTTAAACTGCTTGCCACCGTTAATTAACTGACCTTTCAGGCTATAAGTTTTGCCATTTTTCGGATCAAGGATTGAACCATTATCGTACTGATTGCCACCCACATTTTTCAGACCACGTACAATCGTCACACCATGTAATGGTTTATTTTTGTAGGGACCTTCGCAGTTGGTACAGCTATTTTCTTCCCCAGGGGTCAGTACTTTTTGAATACTTGCAGACAATGTACCGTTTTTTTGCTCGGTAAAGACAACGATCGCTTTAGGCTTTTTGGTTTCATCATCAATTGTTTGCCAAACTGTTCCATTGAGCTGATCTGCTGCATGTGCAGCCATCGCGGCACCAAATAGTCCAAACGCAAGTAACATTTTTTTCATTATTTCTTCCCTAATCATCTATTGTAGTATTGCCAATCTTCAGTATTCAAAATACATCGCCAATTTGCAATTTCTCAGTGTGACCGTTTAGTGTTGCCTTGTAACAATATTTACAAGATCATCCTATATTGTGCTGTTCTCTTGCAAGAGAAAATACAAGCAAACCACATCAGATCAAAAGCCTGATAGACCTTAGCCTTCAAAATAAAGCATCAGGAATTATATAACGTCGCTTTTTATCGCATCCTCAGCTCAGCACAAGCAATAAATGAGTTATTTACACGCCAATCACTGCGTTTTTTGCGTAAGTTGCTGCAAACGCTGAAGCAGTCCAGCCATTTTAAATTCACCTGTTAAACGCAAACTGCGTAGTTCCCGATGTTGGGTGTCTAAAAACAAATAAGTTGGTGGCCCCAAAATATCCCATTGACTCAATAACGCCTGATGCGAAGCATCATACTGACTCAAATCCAGCTTGATCAGATAAAATGGCGCAAGTGCCTGTTGTACCTGTGGCTGTGGCAAAATCTGATGCTCAATAGGCTGACATGCCACACACCACTCAGCATAGACATCGACCACGATAGCCTGACCTTGAGGTGCTTGTGCAAGCAACGCCTGAAATTTGGCAGCAGTCTTGGCAACATGCCATTGCACCTGAGTAGAGGTTCCAACAGTATTTTGACCTTGCCACCACTGGTATTGCTGGTAAGCATATGCAGGCACCAGACTTAGCAGTAAAACTGCATACAACCACTTGAGACCGCGCACATGTTTCACTGTGCCATAGAGCAAATAAGCAATAAAACTCACCAGCAGCAATACATTCAGAAGTTGCCACGCACTAGCACTCAGGACAGGGCGAATAAAATACAGTGCCAGTCCCAGCATAATAAATGCAAAGACCACCTTAACCTGCATCATCCATAACCCTGCTTTAGGCAAAGCTCTGGAGCCAAGCAAACTGACCAGCAGCATTGGGACTCCCATCCCCATGCCTAAGCCAAACAGCAAAATCGCACCATGCCATGGGCTTTGGGTCTGAGAAATAAACAGTAACGCTCCTGCAAGAGGTGCTGTCATACACGGCCCGACCAGCAAAGCAGAAATCACTCCCATGACTGAGGCACCAAGTAAGGACCCCCCTTTTTGCATAGACTGTGCCCGATCTAAGCGGTGTGTCCATGTCTGCGGTAACTTGATTTCAAACAGACCAAACAGGTTCAGGGCGAAGACCACAAATAACAGGCTAAATGCCATTAAAATGCTCGGCTGCTGTAACCAGCGCTGAAAGCTCAAGCCAAATGAAGATGCCACCACACCTAAAACTGCATAAACCGATGCCATGCTACAAACAAAGACCAAAGCAATACTCCACGCCTTTAAGCCCTTATGCTCCCGAATTAACAGCGAAGTCAAAATTGGAATCATGGGTAAAGAACATGGGGTAAAAGCCAGTAAAATTCCCAAGCCTAAGAACAACAGTAATCCATAAGCAAAAGAATGCTGACTAAGGCGCTGTGACCAGACTTCATCATCGGCGGTTAAAACAGTGGCGGGCTGGGGAGTATTTTTCGTCGTTACCGCAGCGGCTGTGGTATTTAAAGGATTGGAATCTAGCGATGTGGATTGCTGCTGTGAAAGTTCAAGCAAACCAGACGGTGGACGTACCTGGTCCTGCATACTGATCAAGCCATCGGCATCGGTGCGAATGGTGAGTTTTTGTGGTGGGTAACACAAACGGTCTTTGGCACATCCCTGCCACGTCACCTGATAGCTTTGGTTGGGTTGAGTTGGAATACTAAAACTGACCTGATTAAAGTACACCCAACTTTGCCCAAAATTATCATCGTGCTGGGACACGGCTTGCGGAAATTTAAGTGCGAGTTGCTGTTGCCCCTGCTGCACCGTAAATTTTTGCTGATACAGATAATAATGCGGCTGGATTTTCCAAGACAGTTGTGCCTGATGATCAGAGAGAGATTCCGCCGAAAACTGAAATGCCTGTTCAGCAGGCAACAACTCGTCGGCATGGCTGAACACAGGAAAAGATACGATCAATAATAGGCAATATTGTAAGGCTAGCCACAATATTGCCGTTTTTTTGACATACAACCGCATCGGCAGATCTGCTCATTGAATTTAGAACAGGTAGGATACGCCAAAACCACCACTGTAGTCAGGTACATCGCCGCTCAAACCCACGCCAAAACTGGCATCGAATTGTGTGCGATTGTTAAGATTGTAAACCAAGCCTGTTGCCAATGAAGTCTGCTCATGCTGGCTTTCTTGTTTACGGTAGACAAACTGCGAAAAACCAGACCAGTTGCCAGCAATCTTATAATTTAAAGTCGGAATAGCCGTCCATGACCAGCGACCATCCTGCATTTCATAGAACATGGTCATGCTGGTGTTCAGCAATTCATTTTGCTGGTACGCCACGGTTGAACCCAAAGTATAGGTATCTTGATTTTCTCTAAAACCTTGATTACCTGTCGCAAAGGAGACTTTACCCAAAACCGCCATGGTCATTTGGTCATCTTGTAAATCAATGGCTTTTTTGATCCCGACAGATACATCTCCCAGACCATTATCATTGATTCTTTGACCTGCACGACGGATTTGTGTCCAAGCTGGCCCTTGCCAACCCAACTGCAATTCCATACTGTTGGTCAAACCCGTACGAAAGAGCATATCCATCTGAATTTTTGTAGTTTTCTCATAACCGTCAGCCGTACCCTCTTTGCTATAAGAGACGCTTGGCAAGCTCTGTTCCCATGCCAGTTGCCCAACTGGGGTAATACTTGTTCCAAAGCCTGAACCTGGACGGTCAAAAGAAAAATCAGTCGCCAGACTATGCATACTCACTGTAGAAGCCAGTGCGAATGCCGTGGTTTGCCATAGTTTCATAGATATTCTCAAGGATTAAGCGTTAGTTAATTCTTTTGTCATTTTTGCACCATGCTCACGAAGCAACTGCAAAGTCTGCTTTTGCTCTGGCAAGGTTTGCGACCAATCGATTTCATCATAGTCACATTCAAAAAATAATTGGCTAATTGATGATAACACGGTTAAATCTTCATCATCCAACGTATTTGGGTTGACTTTTTCATCCAGCAACCGCTGCACCGCAGGAACACATGCTGCGCTGGCTGCATCCCAAAGCGGTCCATAAAACTCTTCCGCATCCCACAAATGCACATTGGCTTTCGCCTGAATCAAAGCATCTAGAATTTCAAGATGGGGTTGTAGGAGTTGCTGTTTTTGTTGTTCTGACAAAGGTTTTCCTGCCTCAGAAGCATCGCACAGCGCTTCCCACCACTGGAACAAGCCATCACAAACCACGGTAATTGGCAAGCCTTTTTCAGGATCCATAAAATTAGGATCAAGCCCTTGAGATAACAGGTCTTGTACTTTGGCTGGGTCAAGTTGTTCAATGGCATCAATCAAGGCATGTTGTGATGTCGTTAGCATGATGAGTTCTCAATGGCAATGTGCTCAAGCCAGTTTAACAAGAAATCCAATATCAAAGGCAATAAAAAAAGCTCCCGAGGGAGCTTTTCTAGAAAAAGCAGTTACTTAAGCTTCATCTTCTTCTTCAATTTCAAGCGGTTTAGCGCGAGGATTATCTTTTTTCTCAATCACATGTTCTAGGCTACGTTTGAGGCGTTCAATTGCGCCATGAATTGCGGCATCCACATTACCTGCTTTATGTGACACAGCAATCGGTTTCAATCCTGCTAGGCGTGCTTCGATCATGCAACGTAGGTCGTCATCTCCGCCCTTGTCTCCATTTTCATCACTTAAATGTACTGAAAAGTGAGTAATACGTTCACTGTGACGTTGAAATTCATTCGTAAGTTCTGCACGTATATAGCCAATTAGACGTTCACTATTTTGGATATTTTTATCTGTACGGATTTCAATATTCATAATTAATCCTCTCTTATTTCATCGATCTGCGCTGTGCAAAACAAAACAACCATCCATGTAAATGCACCTGAAACCTAATGATGCGCGATGGTAAAAACACTTAAATTTATAAGCTTTTACTCTTCCTAAACAGAAGATGTTGTCACCATTTTTGCATATTGTTTCGGTGTCCTTATGCTTTAAATATCAGGCTATACTCGAAAATATGCAAGCATATTTTGCAAAAAACGATCAAAAGGAAACCAACCGTGACAACTTCTTACTTGCGTGGTCAGGCACTCATCGATTGTATTCGTTCTACCCCCTATTCTCGTGACCTGATTGGCTATCATGGGTCTCCTCCTCATGCCAACTGGCCACATCAAGCCAAAATTGCGGTGCAGTTTGTACTGAATTATGAGGAGGGATCTGAAAACCATATTGAGCATGGCGATACAGGCTCGGAGCAATTTTTATCCGACATTATTGGCGCAGCCAGTTTTCCTGCCAGATACATGTCGATGGATTCCATGTACGAATATGGTTCGCGTGCAGGTTTCTGGCGTATCCATGAAGAGTTTCAACGGCGTAATTTACCCATGACTATTTTTGGTGTCGGTATGGCTCTCATTCGTAATCCTTATGTAGTCGAAGCAATCAAGTCAGCGGGCTACGATGTGGCATCGCATGGGCAGCGCTGGATTCATTATCAAGACATGCCTCTTGAAACGGAACGGCAATATATGGATCAGGCGATCAGCGTACTGGAAACGCTTTTTGGTGATGCACCTATTGGCTGGTACACAGGACGCGATAGCCCGAACACCCGCCAACTTTTAGCTGAATTCCCACAAATTCAATATGATAGTGATTACTATGGTGATGACCTGCCCTTTTGGACTACCTTGACCAACTCAGTAGGTGAAAGCCGACCACATCTGATTATTCCGTATACCTTAGAATCCAATGACATGAAGTTTTGTTCATCTGGCGGTTTCAACAGTGGCGAGCAGTTTTATCAGTATCTCAAAGATGCTTTTGATGTGTTGTATGCGGAAGGAGAGATTGCACCGAAAATGCTGTCGATTGGCATGCACTGCCGAATTTTAGGTAAACCTGGGCGTTTCAAGGCATTACAACGCTTTTTAGATTACATTCAGTCACATGAACGGGTATGGATTTGTCGCCGTCAGGATATTGCCGAGCATTGGTATCAGCATCATTATCCAAAGTAAAAAAATCTGTGTTGGCTCTTGCTTTTTAAGCCATGATTGCACATGTTTAAATGATTAAAAGCAACAATAAACTGGACATAATTATGCAACTCTCAGAATTCAACCAACTCTCCGAGACACAGGCGCAAGAATTTTTAAAACACTGTGTCCATATTTCTTCTTGGGTAAGAACACTTTCTGAACAACGCCCCTATCCAAGCAAGCACACCCTGATCAATGCAGCCGAGATGCAAACGGAAACATGGACATGGTCAGATATTAAAGCAGCGCTAGATGCACATCCACGCATTGGGGAACAACAGGCAAAACAGGCTTTGTCAGCACAAGAGCAGGCTTTTTCACAACAAGAACAGGCGCTCATTTACCAAGGTGTTGAAACGACTGATGCACTGTATGAAGCCAATCTGGCTTATGAACAAAAATTTGGTTTTATCTTCTTAATTAAAGCCGTTGGGCTGACGCATATGGATATTTTTGAAGCCTTACAACAACGTTTGCAAAATGACCTGGAGACCGAAAAACAGGTGGTTCATGAACAGCTTGCGGGGATTGCTCTGCATCGCTTGGAACTGGGAATCGAAAGTGATTAGTACCCATATTTTAGATACGCACTTAGGCAAACCTGCTGCGGCGGTAAACGTGAAGTTATTTGAGGCGGTCAGCCATCAATTACTTGGGCAAGGCCAAACCGATGCCGATGGTCGCCTGAAAGATTTTGGTTTGACTACCATCACGGAAGGCGAATATCAGCTTGAATATGAAATTTTACCTTACTTCGCATCGAAACAACTTGAGACTTTTTTTCCTAAAGTCTGTATCCAGTTTTATGTCGCAGATCCACAAGAACACTATCATGTGCCTTTACTGATTAGCCCATTTGCTTACTCGACCTATCGGGGGAGTTAAGCAGCAAATTGCTGACGACAAGGTATGATTCTGCCAAGTAGCAGGATTATACCAATCAGACCAAATGGTCAAAATAAATTCATTTTCTGCACTAAATCCAAGCAGGATGCCATGTAAAACCCTACTTTTTGCCGTGAGTTTTTGAATGGAGTTTTTATAGATCAATCATTAAAAATACATCACACCGCTATATTTCCTCATGCTTTCTCGGCTTTTCTGCCGTTTTTCTCAACGATCTACTGTCGATTTGTCTAATCAATAGCTACATTCAAGCGAAATTTGTTTAAAATTGGTCAAATTTTTGCATCTTGCTTGTAAACCAGTTTATTTTCGTGGGGAAGTCTACAATGAGCAACATTCGCCTTAAAAAAGCGCTTCTATTATGTGGTATCAGCAGCTTATGTTCTTCAGTTTTTGCATTGCCATTATCTAGCGATGACGCTTGTAAGGCCACGAATGTCAGTGATTTTTCACAAATGTTTAGCTGTGGTTCGGTTGAAGGTAGCTTACGTTTGGCTTCTTACTCAACCAACAATGCTTACTTTAGTAATATCAGCCAAGATACTACTACTGCTGGCGGATATGTAAATTATAAAACAGCCCGTTACAATGGCTTTCAGGCAGTTGTCGGGATTGAAGGTCAAAATCGTCTTTCACACGGTTCTCATAGCGTTTCTGAATTATCAGATGGTACTTTTGGTATTGGTGAAGCTTACTTAAACTGGACACAAGACAAATTCTCGGTGACAGTGGGTAATCAAAAACTTGACCTGCCATTTGTGGGTGATTATTCCTTCTATCGTGTCCAACCGTTCTTATATCAAGGCGTTGACATGAAGTACGGTGATGTCGATAACTTCGTTCGTGCGACCTATATTAATAAATACAAAAGCTACGGCGATGACAACTTTGCCCACCGTGACCGTTACAATGATGACCCATATTCGGCTGCACAAAACACACGTCTTGATCACGTCACCAACTTCGGTCTAGGTAAAAAATTCAACTTGAATGATAAATACCTAAAAACTCAGGCTTGGGTAGAAAGCTATGAAGATTCATTCAACTTGTATTATGGCGAAGCCAATCTTGGCTTCAACAAAGTTAAATGGAACCCAGAAGTTAGCGTGCAAGCCGCTTATGCCAATGACATTGGTGATGCGCAATTTGGTAAAGTCGACAGCACATCACTTGGTGCTCAGTTGAAACTTAAACCAACTGACAAACTGACTTGGCGTATTGGCTATGACCACGTATTCAAGAAAAATAACGCTTGGGGTCTAGGTAGTTTGCCAACCCCTTATGCTCACAATACGTCTTCTGATCCATACTTTGCACAGCCATTCTTCACCAGTACTCAGGACTTGGGACCAGGCGATTTCTATACCACCGAGCTTTCTTCGCCATTTGGTCAGAATGCCTTTGTGGGTACGCGTTTGAGCTATGTTGCAGTGAACGATAGCTACAAAAAACTGAGCAGCCTCAACAATGACATGTATGAAGTGATGTTCTATGGTTTTTATAATTTCACAGGCTCCCTCAAAGGCTTGAGCCTGTCTGAATTTGTTGGCTTCCAGAAACTCCAAGGTGATGCCAACCTGTTCTTGCAAAACCGTTTTGGAATCACTTACAACTTCTAAGTGTCTTGGTATAACTACCGTTTCGACGGTAGTACCATCTTGATCAAGTTGTTAAAAAAGATGCCTCAAGGCATCTTTTTTTATGGTTTGCTTTTCTTATTGCTAATCAGGTTTAATCCAGTACATTTCCCACGATATTGTGAATAATCCCCTGCATGATGTGTGGGCCCTGCTCCTGACGCAGTTCGCTATACCACGTTTGTGTAGTTGCTTCATCTTTCATATGGGTCACATCACAACGCTTGCGGGCACGTAACACCATTTCCTTGGTACGCTCATTACGTTTTTCCTGATAGCGTGACAAGGCATCTTCAACACCCAAAGTATTGATCTGTAAAGCACGTGCCAAATAAATCGCATCCTCCATCGCCTGACAACCACCTTGCCCAATATCAGGCGTGGTACTATGCGCGGCATCCCCCACCAACACGACACGACCTTTATAAAACTGTAAAAAGGGTTCAATGTCATGGATTTCTACCCGATTGGTTTTTTGCGGATCCAGTCGCTCTATTAGCGTTTGCACTTGTGGGCACCAGTTTTTAAAGTATTGTTTTAGCTGGCTTTGATACTGACTGCGGTCATTCTCCAGACCCGCAGGTAAGGGCACATCCAAAAAGAAATAAAAACGCTGATCTGCTACAGGCATTAAAGAAGCACGTTTACCTTCACCGACATAAGTCGTCCACTGTTCAGCAGGTGCTAAATCTTCAGAGATGTCCACTAGCCCATTCCAGTTGACATAGCCTGCATAACGGCGCTGTACCTGCTCGCCAAGCACGTAAGCACGTGTTAATGAGTGTGTTCCATCTGCGCCAATCAAAAGCTCGGTTTCAACCTCACTCCCATCGGCAAACTGAATCTTTACTCGCTGTTCTTGTTGTTCTAAAGCCAGCATGCGTTTACCCAAATGAATGTCTTCACGACCAAATTCATCCATCAACATATTTTGTAAATCGGCACGCGAGACAGGATAAGGACGCTGCCCAACTTCCTGAATGAGGGGCTGTAAGCTGAACTGGGTCATGGTTTCCCCTGTCAGACCATCAACATAAGCCAAATCATTCATTTGCCCGCCCAGTTTGGCAATTTTTTCTGATAATCCCAGATAGTTCAGACATTTAACCCCATTTGACCATAACGAAATGGCTGCACCGATAGGAAGAATTTTTTCTGTTTGTTCATAGATGGTTACTTTATGTCCGAACTTTTTTAGTGCAATTCCTGTAGTCAATCCTCCCATACCGGCGCCGATAATCACAATTTCCATCTATAGCTCCTTTATATTTATAACATTTGTTTAATTTTTGATGCCAAAAGCGTGCCATGCTCAATATTTTTCGCTGAATTTGTTCAGTTAGCGTAAAAACTGCCACATTTTTGCCAGTCTTCCCTAAATAAACAACGATGCTAGTATAGGTAAAGGACTCCATTTCAGTGACTAAAATAACAGCATACAGGAACCCTACATGGTAACCTTACTCGCCCCTGCTTTTGAACTTCCTACACATCTGACGCATTTAACCAACCTTGCCGATGCACGTATTGGTGCCAAAATCATGGACTGTTCCGATGAGTTCTTTGCAGAAGCGAAACGCATGCTCAACGCGGATGCACCGATTTTTATCGAAGACAAGTTTGATGATCACGGTAAGTGGATGGATGGTTGGGAAACCCGCCGTAAACGCCATGCAGGCTACGACTGGTGTATCGTCAAACTGGGTGTGGCGGGCAAGATTTATGGGCTAGATATCGATACTACGTTCTTCACAGGTAACTATCCTGCTTCGGCTGCACTGGAAGCTTGCTATGCGCCTGATGATCAGCTTGATCAAGCCGAATGGCATAGCCTGTTGCCCAACAGCGTTTTGGGTTCAAGTCAGCATCACATTTTTGATATTTCCTCGGATCAGGTCTTTACTCATATTCGCCTGAACATTTTCCCAGATGGTGGCATAGCCCGTTTACGTGTCTATGGTGAAGTGCAAATCCAACTGAAAGATCACGATCAAATACTGGATTTACTGGCACTGGAAAATGGCGGGCGAGTGATCGCCTATAGCGATGCACACTATGGTCATCCTCGCAACCTGATTAACCCTGGTCGTGGTGTCAATATGGGGGATGGCTGGGAAACCAAACGCCGTCGCACCCCTGGTTTTGACTGGTGTGTGCTGGCTTTGGGACAAGCAGGCTTGATTGAAAAAATCGAGATTGATACCGCGCACTTTAAAGGCAACTTCCCTGCTCAAGTGTCGATTCAGGCGGTGTATGTACAAGATGCCACCGATCCACAACTGATTCCACAAAGCATGTTCTGGCCATTTTTACTGGAAGCGCAAGACATGCAAATGAATCATGTGCATAGCTATATCAATGAGGTCTTGGCACACGAAAAAATCTCGCACATTCGCATTAACATGATTCCAGATGGTGGCATTAGCCGCATCCGTTTATGGGGTAAAGTCACAGGATGAGCCAACTCAGCATTCAGCTTGAACCATTAACCATCGAAAACTTCGCCGAATTCGGTGAAGTAATCGGCTGTGCAGGGCATGATTTCTTTCATATTAATGAGGCACATACCGAACGCTATCATGCCTTGGTACACACTGAAACAGATACAGCAGGCAAGATCGGCATCAGTATTTTTCGTAATATCAAGACCACAACTTTACCGTTACAGATTGATCTGCTGGAACGACATCCAATCGGTTCACAAGCTTTTATTCCGATGCAGGGACAAAAATTCCTGATTGTGGTTGCTCCAAATTTAAATGCCGAGCAGCCCGATCCACAACGTATTCGCGCCTTTATGTCAGATGGTACACAAGGGGTGAATTATCGGGCAGGGACATGGCATCACCCACTGCTGACTTTCGAAAGCCCAAGTGACTTTGCGGTGATTGATCGGCTCGGTACAGGACACAATTGTGATGTGTTCGAGTTTGCTGAGCCTGTACTGATTCAAGAATAAAAACCTGAACAGGCTGTTTCGGCAGCCTGTCTGCTAAATAACTGGAAAACATCAATTCTTTTGCTTTATGATCTTGAAATAACACAACATGACACTAGATAAAACATGGCAAAATTCTTAAATACCAGTGCAACCAATTTCTTCCTTGAAGAACTGATTAAAAATGCCAAAGAGCGTTTAATTCTGATTAGCCCTTATTTACGTTTGAATGATCGTATTAAAGAATTATTGGAAGATAAAAACCGTCTTAAAATTGATATTCGCATTGTCTACGGCAAAAGTGATTTACATCCTGACGAGATTAAATGGATGCAGCGCCTCGACTATATTCGGGTCAGCTTCTGCAAAAATCTGCATGCAAAATGCTATATGAATGAGAATACCTGCATTATTAGCAGCTTGAATTTATATGAGTTTAGTCAAATTAATAATAATGAGATGGGGATTCTGATTGAAAAACAACATGATGAGTCTGTGTTTCAAGATGCTTATGAAGAAGCACAACGGATTATTCGGATCAGCGAAGAAGTCCGCATTTCACTGGATGAAGTTCGTAATCAAACTCAAGAAGCAGAAGTCACGAATCAAGACAATGATGATGCACAGCAGAAACTAACGTCATCCAAACTGGCTGCCAAATACAAGTTAAAAACCCAAGATTTGCTGGATCGCTTTGTAGATAAAGGCTTCCTGATTTTAAATGATCGTGGCAAGCATCAACTGACTGAACAGGGAAAATCTGTAGGCGGTGAATTCAAAACAAACCAGTACGGTGGCTATTTCCTTTGGCATACCGATATGCCAATTGAATAACATGTTTCTACATTTTCCCTACTTAGTCTTTGCAAAAGCATAAAACTTCTGCAAGCTCGATTGGCTATAGTAGAAAACCTGTTTAGTGTGCCAACTTTTGTCCATACCATGATGAAAAAATTGATTTTACTGAGCCTTGCTACCACAACGGCATTTTTAGCAGCCTGTAGCAGCAACCCTTCGGAAAAACAACTGGCGATGGCAAACCCTGCCAGTAAGTACTGCCTAGAACAAGGCGGTAAACTGCGCCATCTGAAAGATGCCTTTGGCAATGAATCGTCCAACTGCAAATTACCCAATGGACAAGAGCAAGACGAATGGGATTTGTACCGACAAACCCATTCATAAAAAAAGAGGGCAACTGCCCTCTTTTTTATTCGCTCAATTAAACCACCAAATCGGCTAAATTACCTTTTTGCTCCAGCCAGTGCTTTCGATCTGCAGAGCGTTTTTTGGCAAGCAACTTGTCCAGCAAACTTGCCGTGAACTGCACATCATCCAGATCTAACTGCACCAGACGGCGTGTATTGGGATCCATCGTGGTTTCACGCAGCTGACCCGCATTCATTTCCCCCAAACCTTTAAAGCGGGTAATTTGCGGATTTTTAGTTTTGATCTTGGCTAAAATACTTTCCAGTTCGTCTTCATCCAGTGCATAAAATACGTCTTTGCCTGCATCGACACGGAACAAGGGCGGCATCGCCACAAACAAATGTCCTTCTTCCACCAACGCAGGAAAATGCTTCACAAACAAGGCACACAACAACGTCGCAATATGTAAACCATCCGAGTCAGCATCGGCAAGAATACAGATTTTGCCATAGCGCAGTTCCGACAAATCATCACTGCCAGGGTCAACCCCAATGGCAATCGCGATATCATGCACTTCTTGCGAAGCCAAAACTTCATCGGAAGAGACTTCCCATGTATTCAGGATTTTCCCGCGAATCGGCATAATCGCCTGAAAATTCTTGTCACGAGCTTGCTTGGCACTACCGCCTGCTGAGTCGCCTTCGACAATAAACAATTCACTTTCTTCACGCGTCTGCCCAACGCAGTCTGCCAGTTTTCCAGGCAACGCTGGCCCTGCTACGATGCGTTTACGCTCGACTTTTTTGGCTGCTTTTAGACGTCGACCGGCTTTGGCGATTGCCATTTCCGCTAGTTGGGTCGCGGTTTCGGCATTTTGGTTAAACCACAATGCAAACGCATCTTTGGCAATATTTTGGACAATACCTGAAGCTTCACGGCTCGACAGACGTTCTTTGGTTTGCCCTGAAAATTGTGGTTCTTGCAGCTTGAGTGACAAAATATAGTTCACCCCGTCCCAGACATCTTCTGCTGAAAGTTTCATGTTACGTGGCAACAAATTGCGCAGTTCACAAAACTCGCGCAGCGCATCGGTCACGCCTGCACGCAAACCATTTACATGCGTACCGCCTTGCGCAGTCGGAATCAGGTTGACATAGCTTTCCTGAATCTGCTCGCCACCTTCGACATTCCAGCACACGGCAAACTCACAACTGGCACGCTCAGCATCACCACGTGATACAAAGGCAGGTTGCGGCAAAATCTCACGATCTTGCAGCTCATCCATCAAATAGTCGACCAGACCATTTTCAAACTGCCATTCGATTTTTTCGTTATTGATCTTGTCGATATAGCAAATTTTTAAGCCTGCTGCCAAAACGGCTTTGGCTTTCAGGTTATGTTTTAAGGCTTTTAAAGCAAATTTTGGATTGTCAAAATATTTACTGTCTGGCCAGAAACGTACCAGTGTACCTGTAGCACGTTTCGGGGCTTTACCTTCAAGCACTTCAAGCGGCGCAACAGGCTCGCCATGCTCAAATGCCATTTGGTATAAGTTACCCTGACGCTGTACTTCAACCTCAACACGATTCGACAGCGCATTGACCACCGAAATGCCAACCCCGTGCAATCCTCCAGAAAACTGATAGTTGTCAGTACTGAATTTGCCACCTGCATGCAGTTTGGTCAAAATAATTTCAATACCGCTTTGTCCGTATTCAGGGTGAATATCGACAGGCATCCCGCGCCCATTGTCCTGAACGGATAAAGAGCCATCCTCATAGACCGTGACACTAATCTGGTTAGCATGCCCTGCCAAAGCCTCGTCCACCGCATTGTCGATTACTTCTTGCGCAAGATGGTTTGGACGCGTGGTATCGGTATACATTCCCGGACGGCGACGTACAGGATCTAGACCAGATAAAACTTCAAGGGATTGAGCCGTATATTGTGACACGTGATTATTTTTCCTTTGTAATCGATAAGGCTAAAAAGGTCAGTAGCATGGGAATTTTATCAGCAAAATTTTCCATGGCATGATTTCCCCCCATTTCGGTCATGATCATGCTGGGGGTTTGCGCCTGATTATAATAGCGTTGTGCTTCCCGATAATCCAAGACTTCATCACCTTGTTGCAATAACACCAACAATTTGCTGGCATCTTGAACAATAGGCACATCCATCGCTGCCAGTTGCTGCAACTGAGACTGATCCAGTGTCCAGTCAGGTGTGACCTGTAGCGGAATCTGCCCATGACCAAACAACCGCATAAACAAGGCATAAGGATGTACCGCAGGATTGATCAGCACCGCAGGGCAAGCATACTGCAATGCCAGATGAGTTGCGTAAAATCCGCCCAGACTGCTCCCCACCAGCACGACATTTTCAAGCGCCTGAATATAACCTGCAACCTGTGCCAGCGCTTCCAGTGGCGGCATGTTCAGATCAGGCAAGTGTACACTATAGCTTGGGCAATGGGCTTCACAGTATCGTTTCAGTTGCTGCCCTTTCACCGAATAAGCATTACTACGAAAGCCATGTAAATAAATAATATTCATACAAATCACTCATCAATTTTGTATTAAATCTACGTCATTCAATGCATGACTCCCCTATGATGATTTAAACTAGTCTTGTCAGACAAAAGTATGCTCAGCCTGCGTAAAAATTGCGTATGTTAAGCAAAGCAAAACCATAAATTATTGCCGTAGTACCAGACAATACTTGGTTAGCACAGTTATAGAGAGATCAAAGACTATGCCAAGTTTAACGCCACTACACGAAACTTATTGTCGTTGGGACGATACACCACCAAGTCAAGCGGACTTGCTGGAGGGTTTTGCGCAATTTCTGACTACACCGAAACAAAACCTGTACGGTTTAATGCATAACATTCAGACGGAACTGTTGTCGAGTGCTTTAGGCTTAAGTGAAGAACATGTTCAACGCCTGCAACGGATGTGTCTGATCAATCGATTTAACCATACTGTTTACGAAGTCATGAGACAGTCTGGTAGTCGTATTATTGCACCTAGTCTACGGAAAATTCTGGAACATAATCCACAACTCCGTCAAAAATCTCTCAGCCCGATTGCTCAGGAAGCTATCAGCATACTCAACGGTATTGCTGGAGATTATTTCTTGCTCCAGCAAAACCCACTGGCACTACCTATGGTGCTGTATGATCACTATGGTGCAATACAACGCGGCGATGTGGGGGGACGGGTAGTAATTTTTGTCCATGGCTTATGCACAAGTCACCTCTATTGGTCAAATCATCGTTATGAAGGCATTGGCGAACGCTTACTGGCACAGCGTGATTACAATACCATGCTGTATCTTAACTATAATACTGGGCGGCGAATTTCTGCCAATGGTCGAAGCTTATCCAATTTGCTTGAAGATTTGATTGAGCGCAATCCACGTATTCAATCAATTGATTTAATAGGGCATAGCATGGGTGGCTTGGTCTGCCGTAGCGCGCTATTTTATGGCAAGCAAGATCAAAAACACTGGTTTCACCGTACCCAAAATCTGGTGTGTATTGGCTCGCCACATCATGGCGCGGCACTGGAACGCTTTGGCTTTCGTTTACAGGAAAGTCTGGGGCGTTTTCCTCTGGTTAAAATTGCCCGTCATGTGGTCAATCTGCGCAGCAATGGCATTTTAGATTTGCGCTATGGCAGCGTGCGGGATGACGACTGGGAACACATGTCTGCCCGTATCGGCTCCATGAATGATAGCCGCAAACCAGCACCACTCCCCTCACATATCAATACCTTTTTTATTGCAGGTACAATGGAGTTTAAGAAAATAAAAACCAAAACCATGGCTGTGATTGGTGACTATCTGGTCAGTGTCAAAAGCGCACTGGGCGAACACCCAAATCCGCGCTTTAACTTAAATTTACCCGATTCGCACAAGGCTGTATTTTATGGCTTAAACCATTTTAATATTCAGTATCATCCGAGTGTCGCCGAACAGATTACCCGTTGGTTATATCCAAACCCTGAATTGCCAGAACAAAACTTCTTGCATCGCCATGTGGTGGATTTGGGAATCTATGAACTCGACACCTTACTTGAAATGCAAAGTGAAGATTAGACGGAACGCAAATGACTTGGCGCATTTTTCTTTTGCGCCAGCGCAATCCCGCACAAAATCATGATGCCGCCCAACGTGTGATAGATTGTCCACTGTTCATGCAACCAGATCAACGCGATAATCGCAGTAAATACAGGCATCAGATTCATAAAAATACTGGTACGATTTGGCCCTAAATGCTGCACGGCCAGCATCCATAAAATTGGCGCGCATAGTGATGGGAAAATTCCTGCATACAGCACGCTCAAAGCATTTTGACTGTTCAAGGCATCCAATCCCAAATAAATAATAAACGGCAGATGAAACAGCAAAGCAAAGGCAATCTGGATATACACACTGACCATGAGTGGCAGATTTAAACGCCATTTCTTTAAGAATACGCCATAAAATGCATAGAAAAATACGGCAACCACCATCAGCGCATCGCCAAAATGATGCCCCATCGCCAGCAAGGCGGCAAAATTGCCTTGCCCAATCACATATAACAACCCCAAAAAAGACAAGACACTGCCAATCAAGGCAAAGCGGTTGGGCGTATCTCGAAGCAGCAACATCGACACAAAAATAGTGAACACGGGAATAAAGGCATTAATAATGCCCATGTTGGTCGCCGAGGTGTAATGCGATGCGGTATAGGCGATGCCCTGATACAACACCATGCCAAATGCCCCCAAAACCGCCAGTTGAGCAATATGCTGACGGATCTGTTGGCGTGCCTGCCACACCCGATGCAGCATAAATGGTGTCAGCAATACAAAAGCAATCAGCCAGCGGTAAAAACTAATACTGACAGGTGAAATGAAGTCAGAAACATAACGGGTCACGACAATATTCAATGACCAGATCAGTACGGCCAATAAAGGCAAAGCCAATGCCCACCACGGTGTTTTCTGATGCTGTTGCATAGCATTCTCTTGATCATGGATTAAAGGAATATTCTGACTATCGGCGGATTGAATTGAAATCCTGAAAATCCGACATGAATATGGTAAAGACGACACCTGAACCTAAAACAAATCCCAAACCCGCATGGCATGTTCAATCACTTTATGCAGTTGTTCCTGTGTTGCACCATCACGTGCTTGTAAGGTTAACCCCTGAATCACCGTAGTATAAAAATCAGTCATTTCTTCAATCGGTGTAGTTGGTGCCAAATCGCCATCAACTATGCCCTGCTGCAAACGCTGCAACAGTTTTTGTTTCTCTTTTAAGCGTTTTTCCAGAACTTTTTGCTGTACATCATGCGTCTGTTCGGAGCAGTTGACTGCGGCAACAATCAGCATACAGCCCGCAGGCTTATTGGGCTGGAGTAAGCGTTGAATATGGTTATACAGATAAATTTCAAATGCGACTTTTGCTGTTTTTGCCTGCTCAAAAATCGGAATAATCGGGCAGGCTTCATGCTCCAGATAATAGTCAATACAGCGATAAAACAATGAAGCTTTATCCCCAAAACAGCTATACAAACTTGGTGCGGTAATTTGTAAAGCGTGGGTTAAATCATTGATTGATGTCGCTTCATAGCCATGTTCCCAAAACAATAGCATGGCTTTTTCCAGCGCCTGCTGCTCATCAAAACACTTTGGTCGCCCACGTTTCTTTTTGATCTGTACGTCGGTGTGCTGTACCGCCAAATCTGTTGTGGTTTTTGTCATACAGTGAACAACCATTTTTATAGCAATCGCTAATAAATTAATTGACGATTGGATTTTATTCAACTATTTTATTTTATAGTGATCACTACATAATTAATTTTTACTTTGAAAACAGGATGCCTTTATGCCCACTTCCGTGGTCTCAGAACATCAATCTCCCTCAACTCAAGGCAGTTGGCTTGCCATTTTGACAGTTGCCATTGCTGCCTTTGTACTGGTCACCAGTGAATTTTTACCTGTAGGCGTACTCAATAATGTCGCCAGTGATTTACATATTTCAACGGGTACAGCGGGTTTGGTCATTACCTTGCCAGGTGTCATGGCTGCACTGGCTGCACCGCTACTGCCTGTCTGGTTTAAACGGCTTGATCGACGTTATGTGCTCATTGTATTGACCGCGATTATGGTGATTGCCAATAGCATTACCGCATTGGCCAGCAATTTTCATATTTTACTGCTTAGCCGTCTGGTTTTAGGTATCTCAATTGGTGGGTTCTGGGCAACAGCAATTGCGCTAAGTGGCAAACTTGCACCTGCCCAACTCCCAATTGCCAAAGCTACTGCGGTGGTCATGACAGGTGTGACTTTTGCAACAGTCCTAGGCGTACCGATTGGTACATGGCTGAGTGGCTTATATGGCTGGCGCAGCGCTTTTGCCATCAATGCGGGGATTGGTTTTTTGGTACTGATTTTACAAATGCTGTGCTTGCCAAAACTGCTACCCGAATCTGCGATTCGTTTTGCTGACTTGCCCGCTCTGCTACGTGTCAGTAAGGCACGCCGTGGAATTGTGATTATTCTATTAATCGGTCTGGCACATTTTTGTGCTTATAGCTATCTGGCACCATTTTTTAAACACATTGCAGGTTTTAACAGCGCGACGATTGGCAGCCTGTTATTGCTATACGGCATTGCAGGGATTTTTGGCAATGCTTTTGCAGGCTATAGTGGCAACCTCAATATTCGCTATACCCTCGCCTTTGTCAGTTTGTGTTTTGCCATCGTATTTTTTAGCTTTCCTGTATTTGCCGTGCATCTGTCTGGCGCATTGGTCTTGACTGCACTCTGGGGCTTTGCTTTTGGAGCATTTCCAACGACAGCCAACATCTGGATGTTCTTGCATGCAGGCGATGCGGTAGAAAAAGGTATGCCGTTATTTGTTGGGATGTTTCAGATCATGATTGCCGTGGGTTCATTATTTGGCGGAATGGTGGTTGACCACTATAATGAAACTACGCTGATTTATAGTGTCCTGAGTTTCATTGTCTTGGCACTAATTGCCTTATTTACCCTAACCCGAGGGCTAAATAATCCTAAAATGACCTGCGAATCCTAAAATATTGCTATGAACAATGCATCAAATCTCATTCAACTCAATGACATGGTTGAAATCCATGAGTTTTTCTTCCAAGCCAATGACCAGATTTCGATGCATTGCTGTTTATGGGGTGATTTTAACTTTAGCCTCGATGGTATTTTACAACTCCAGATTGGTGATGCGCTGTATTTAGCACCCCCGAATTACGGTTTGTGGCTTCCACCACAGACCGAGCATAGCTGTATTGCAATTGACCAACAGATTACCCATTTTATTTGTATCCGCGTTCATCCCTATTTAGCCAACAAGCTCAGCCCGCAAACTCAAACTTTGGTCACTCGACCTTTCTTTCATACATTAGTAAAAGAAGCCTTACGAATTCAACATAGCCATCCACAGCAGTATCAGCATTTATTGCAAGTCATTTATGACCAGATCTGCATGGCAGACTGTTATGATCATTATCTGCCACAAACCAGTCATCCTGTATTGCAACCGATTCTGGCACAGTTAAGTGATTCAGCACATTTTCAGCACTCTATTCAGAAAATCCTTACTGAATTTCGTATAAGTGAACGGCATCTTTTACGCTTGAGTCAGCAAGAACTTAAACTGCCAATCTCTGAATGGCGTAACCGTGCCAAAATTGTTCATGCCATTTCTTTATTGAAACAGGGGCTTGCGATTAAACAAATTGCTTACCTTTTGGGATTTCGACATAGCTCCAGTTTTATTACATTTTTTAAGCGTTATTTAGGTAAAACACCTGCGGAAATGCGCCTTGAACATTAGTCACGCAAATCTACTTGTCTTTCATAAAAAATCATTTTAAAACATAACTCTACTTTTTAAGGATATGATGATGAGCCAGTCAATTTTGGATATTCCTGTAAATACCATTACAGGCGAAGAAACTACGCTTGCAACTTACCAAGGCAAGGTTCTTTTAGTGGTCAATGTCGCCTCAAAATGCGGCTTAACTCCGCAATATGAAGGTCTGGAAAAACTGTATCAGGCAAAAAAAGCTGAAGGTTTAGAAATTTTAGGTTTCCCTGCCAACAACTTCTTGGCACAAGAGCCAGGCAGCAACGAAGAAATTCAAAAATTCTGTTCCCTGAACTACCATGTCGATTTTCCACTGTTTGCAAAAATTTCAGTTGCAGGTGAAGATAAGCATCCTTTGTATCAGGCTCTGATTTCGGCGCAGCCTGAACGTATTGGCGAAGGCCCTTGGTGGAAAGATTTGGTCGACTACGGCTTAACACCAAACCCAAAACCTGAAATTTTATGGAACTTTGAAAAATTCCTAATTGGCAAAAATGGTGACGTTGTCGCACGTTTCGCACCAGACATTACTGCGGATGACCCGCGTATTGTCAATGCTATTGAAGCTGAACTTGCCAAATAAGCATTCAGATAGAGTAAGTCCATCACGGATTTACTCTACTTTTTACTGATTGATGTTTTCATAAATACTAAGCAATTTATCTAAGTTTACATTTCGCAGGCAAGTTTTCATGGTCTGTTCATGGTTTTAAAACTGTTCCAACAAAATCTTCATTTGCGCCTAGCACAAATCTGTTTAAATAAAATTGTCGAAACAACAGCAATAACAAGTGGAGAATTTTATGAAACGTCTAGCTCAAGGAATTGTTCTATCTTTAGCTGCAACTTTAGCTGCAGGGTCAGTATTTGCTTATCCAAATGACCCTCACTATGTCAAACAAACCGTTACAACAACTGAGTGGCGCGTGGGTCATGCTGTACCGCCAGAGCATTTCAGACGTGCACATGCTGTAGATTATCGTCACTATAAAAGATTACATCACCCTGCACGCCATCAACAATGGTATCAAGTGAACCCACATAAATACGTTTTGGTAAACACTGACAACCATCGCGTGATTAAAGTAGTTCATCGTTAATTTCAGGCATAAAAAAGAGGGCATCTGCCCTCTTTTTTATTACGTCTGATTTATAAAGCTAAATCAATCACAATACGCCCATCAATCTTGCCATGTTCCATCCGCTCAAAAATATCATTAATATTTTCAAGTGGTTCAACACTAATATGTGCTTTGACTTTGCCACGTGCCGCAATATCTAACGCCTCTTTTAAGTCCAAACGCGTTCCCACAATCGAACCGCGCACGGTAATTCCCTCCAGTACCATATCAAAAATCGACAGATCAAATTTGCCTGGTGGCAAACCGTTCAAGACCATTGTACCGCCACGACGCACAATCGAAACAGCCTGTTCAAAGGCTTTCGGAGAAACCGCCGTTACCAATACCCCATGACAACCCTCCCCAGAAGCTTTTAGAACCTCCTCTTTGACATTCACTTTCAGGGCATTAATCCCCACATCTGCACCCAGTTCTTTTGCCAATGCAAGTTTTGAATCATCTACATCAATCGCAATAACATTGAAGCCCATGGTTTTGGCATATTGAATCGCAACATGACCCAAGCCACCAATCCCTGAAATGGCAACCCAGTCTCCTGTTTTGGCTTCGGTCATTTTCAAACCTTTGTACACGGTCACACCTGCACACAAAATTGGTGCAATTTCAAACAGATCGACACCTTCAGGAATCACGCCAACATAATCACCATCGGCAAGGCAGTATTCTGCAAAACTGCCATTTACCGAATAACCTGAATTTTGCTGTTTCTTACACAAGGTTTCCCAACCTGCATAACAATGATCACAATGCCCACAAGCCGAATACAGCCACGGAATTCCTACTTTATCACCCACTTTCAAATGAGTAATACCTTCACCAACCTCCACAACCTCTCCAACGCCTTCATGCCCAGGAATAAAGGGAACCGTCGGTTTAATTGGCCAGTCACCATGCATAGCATGCAGATCAGTATGGCAAACACCCGTCGCAATGACTTTGACCAAGACTTTACCTGCGCTCACTTTCGGAATCGGAACCTCTTGAATTTCTAGGGGTTGATTAAATGCTGTCACCACAGCGGCTTTCATTGTGCTTCCCATGTTATTCTCCTTATTATTTCTATTGATGAAAATGACTATTATGATAGGTGCCAAATTTAAGAATCATTCTCATCCATAAAGTAAAATGACATAGGTAGGTGCTTGGTAGGTTTTATGTAATTCAAAATTATGTTTTCAGAATTAATTTAACCAGCGAAAGTCCTTTTGAAATAGCCAGTTAGAAGATTAGCTCTCCAATAGTGACGTTGATCTCCTCATTTTCGATATGTAAACCATATATGCAACTTATTCTTTTTATTGGGATTCAGGCCGCTGGGAAATCTACATTTTATCAACAATATTTTTATCATACTCATTTGCGCATTAATCTGGACATGCTCAAAACCCGTCATCGGGAAAATATCATTTTTGAAGCTTGTCTTGCCTCAAAAACCAAATGTGTGGTTGATAACACCAATGTCAGCATCGAAGATCGTGCCCGTTATATTCAACGCGCACAGCAGGCAGGATTTCAGATTGTGGCTTATTATTTTGAAACGGCACTGAGTCATGCCTTAGAACGCAATGCCGAGCGCCAAGGCAAAGCCAGAATACCCGATCGAGGCGTACATGCCACCCATCGGCGTTTACAAATCCCGCAGCTTAGTGAAGGATTTGATGAAATTTATAAGGTAAAAATCAGCACACATGGGCAATTTTCCATTCAATTGATTGCTGATCAATCGCAAGTTTAATCGGGCTTTTGTGCTTCACGCCATTGCTTAAATGCTGCAAACATCGCTGTCTTTTCTGTAGCTGTCGCTTCATGCTGTTGCATAAAAGAAAAATCACCCCGAAAAACGGCTGCAACAACCTGCTTAGCCAACTCAACAATACTGTCTCGCCCCTGCCGTTGATAAGCTTCGATCTGCTGCGCAGTTAAATGCAGATCCCAGTTATAAGTGACTGCGCTATTATCCACGCTCACACTCAAATACAGTTGTTGTTGATCTTGGTACAATTCCCAAAAATGCGGTTCTATTTCAATGAGTTTCATAAAGTTCTACCTGACAGCGCTCATTTCTTTTATAACATAAAAAAGAGCAGATACAGGCACGACCTTGGCATAGCATCGAATGATTCAAAATAAGCAAAACATGACCGACAGAGCATCAATAAAACTGTCGATGCTTTACTGAAAATTTCATAAAAAAAGCCACTCTTTCGAGTGGCTTTTTCAATCTCAAACCGTCTCTTATTGAGCGCGGTTTTTGATTTTACGGATGGTTTCAAGCTGAGCAGCAGTTTCTGCAAGAGCAGCCAATGCAGCAGCCGAGTCCAAATCACTTTTTTGGTTTGCAAGCAATTGTTCAGCGTTTTTACGCGCTTCCATAATTGCAGCTTCATCCAAGTTGTCAGCACGGATTGCAGTATCTGCAAGAACCGTAATGACATGTGGTTGAACTTCTAAAACACCACCTGATACATAGACGATTTCTTCTGTACCATTTTCCAACTGAACACGAATCGGTCCCGGTTGAAGCAAAGTTACAAGTGGAGCATGACCAGGCATAATACCCAATTCACCACCTGCACCTTTCGCGATAAGCATAGTCACAGCGCCAGAGTAAATAGACTCTTTAACACTTACGACATCACATTGCATAGTCGCCATGAGATGATCTCCTTAAATTAGAGTTTCTCGGCTTTCGCAATCACTTCGTCAATACCACCAACCATATAGAACGCTTGTTCTGGAATGTGATCGTATTCACCAGCTAGAAGACCTTTAAAGCCACGAATTGTTTCTTTAAGCGGTACAAGTTTACCAGGAGCACCAGTAAATACTTCAGCTACGTGGAACGGTTGAGAGAAGAAACGTTGGATTTTACGCGCACGGTAAACAACCAATTTATCTTCTTCAGCCAATTCGTCCATACCCAAGATCGCGATGATGTCTTTAAGCTCTTTATAACGTTGCAATACGTTCTGTACAGAACGTGCAATTTCATAATGCTCTTGACCAACAACCAATGGATCTAGCTGACGAGAAGTTGAGTCTAATGGATCGATCGCTGGGTAAATACCAGAAGATGCGATGTCACGGCTCAATACTACTGTTGCATCCAAGTGAGCAAATGTAGTTGCAGGTGATGGGTCAGTTAAGTCATCGGCAGGTACGTATACTGCTTGGATCGAAGTGATCGAACCAGACTTAGTAGACGTAATACGCTCTTGAAGAACACCCATTTCTTCTGCAAGTGTAGGTTGGTAACCTACCGCAGATGGCATACGACCTAGAAGTGCAGAAACTTCGGTACCAGCCAATGTGTAACGGTAAATGTTGTCAACGAACAACAATACGTCACGGCCTTTACCGTTTTCGTCTTTCTCGTCACGGAAGTATTCAGCCATGGTCAAACCAGTCAACGCTACGCGTAAACGGTTACCTGGTGGCTCGTTCATCTGACCGTAGACCATCGCTACTTTGTCAAGAACGTTAGAATCTTTCATTTCGTGATAGAAGTCGTTACCTTCACGAGTACGCTCACCAACACCAGCAAACACAGACAAACCTGAGTGAGCTTTCGCGATGTTGTTGATCAATTCCATCATGTTTACGGTTTTACCAACACCCGCACCACCAAACAGACCAACTTTACCACCTTTAGCAAACGGGCAAAGTAAGTCAATGACTTTAATACCAGTTTCTAAAAGGTCAGTAGAAGCTGCTTGTTCAGCATAAGAAGGTGCTTGACGGTGAATTGGCAAACGTTCTTCAGTAGCAACAGGACCAGCTTCGTCGATAGGGCGACCAAGAACGTCCATGATACGACCTAAACATGCAGTACCTACAGGTACAGAGATTGGTGCACCAGAGTTAGTTACGTTAAGACCACGTTTAAGGCCTTCGGTAGAACCCATTGCGATGGTACGAACTACGCCATCACCAAGTTGTTGCTGAACTTCCAAAGTAGTTTCAGTACCGTCAACTTGGAGAGCGTCATAGATCTTAGGAACGCTGTTACGTTCAAACTCGACGTCGATAACCGCGCCGATGATCTGAATGATACGACCGCTACTCATTGCTGTCTCCTCAATTCAAACTAATAATGTTAAACGGCAGCGGCACCACCAACGATCTCAGAAATTTCCTGAGTAATCGCGGCTTGACGCAGCTTGTTATAAATAAGTTGTAGGCTCTTGATCAGCTCACCTGCGTTGTCGGTTGCAGCTTTCATTGCGACCATACGTGCAGATTGCTCACAAGCGATGTTTTCAATCACACCTTGATAAACCATAGACTCGATATAGCGAACCAATAAACCATTTAATAGCTCTTCAGCTTCTGGTTCATAGATATAGTCCCAACCGTATTGACGGTTCAGGCTCTCATCCGTATCAGCCGCAGCTAAAGGAACAAGTTGTTCAACTTTTTGATTTTGAGTCATGGCATTGACAAAGCCGTTGGATACAAGATAAATACGATCTAATTCGCCTTTATCAAACGCATCTAACATCACCTGTACAGAACCAGATAACTGTTCAAGACTTGGCGCATCACCTACGTTCGTAGTTGCACCAAGCACTTTACCGCCGTAGTTTTTAAAAAACGAAACCGCTTTTTGACCAATTAAAGCAAATTGAACTTCAATTGACTGCTCTTGTTGTTGTTGTACGTGTTTAACAACTTTTTTGAACAAGTTAATGTTCAAACCACCTGCCAAACCACGATCTGAAGACACAATGATATAGCCAACGCGTTTTACTGGACGTTCAACCATATAACGGTGTTTATATTCAGGATTCGCTTGTACCAAATGAGCAATTACACGGTGCATATTTTCGGCATACGGACGGCCTTGAGCCATGCGCTCTTGCGCACGACGCATCTTAGAAGCTGCTACCATTTGCATCGCGCGAGTAATCTTTTGCGTGCTCTTGATACTAGCTACTTTGGCGCGAATTTCTTTTAAATTTGCCATACGCTTAACCTAGTATTCGAAAGCTCTTTCGAGCTTCCGAAGGTTGATCCGTGAACCAAACCTAACTAAGACTGAACTTAGTAAGTTTGAGTCGCTTTAAAGCTTTCAATACCTGCTTTGATTGCAGCTTCGATGTCTTTGTTGTAATCACCAGTTTCATCGATTTTTTGCATTAACGCAGCATGTTCTGAACGGAAGTAAGCAATAAGCGCAGCATCAAATGCAACGATTTTCTTCACTTCAACGTCAGCCATATAGCCTTCGTTAGATGCATAAATTGAAACAGCTTGGTCAGCAATTGAGTAAGGAGCATATTGTTTTTGCTTCATTAACTCAGTTACACGTTGACCATGTTCAAGTTGCTTACGAGTTGCTTCATCAAGATCAGAAGCGAACTGAGCAAACGCTGCCAATTCACGGTATTGCGCCAAAGCAGTACGGATACCACCAGACAATTTTTTGATGATTTTAGTTTGAGCAGAACCACCAACACGCGATACAGAAATACCCGCGTTCACCGCAGGACGAATACCCGCGTTGAATAATGAAGTTTCTAAGAAGATCTGACCATCTGTAATAGAAATTACGTTCGTTGGTACGAATGCAGATACGTCACCGGCTTGAGTTTCAATAATCGGTAATGCAGTTAATGAACCAGTTTGGCCTTTAACTTCACCTTTAGTGAATTGCTCAACGTAGTCAGCAGATACACGAGAAGCACGTTCAAGAAGACGTGAGTGTAAATAGAATACGTCACCAGGATATGCTTCACGACCTGGTGGGCGGCGTAAAAGCAATGAAATTTGGCGATACGCAACAGCTTGTTTAGACAAGTCATCATAAATGATTAACGCATCTTCACCGCGGTCACGGAAATATTCACCCATTGTACAGCCAGAATATGGAGCCAAATACAACATTGCTGCTGGATCAGCTGCCGCAGCTGCGACAACAGTCGTATACGCCATAGCACCAGTTTCTTCAAGCTTGCGCACAACGTTAGCGATAGTCGATTGTTTTTGACCAATCGCTACGTATACACATTTAATGCCAGAATTTTTCTGAGCGATGATCGCATCGATCGCCATTGCTGTTTTACCAGTTTGACGGTCACCAATGATCAACTCACGTTGACCACGACCTACAGGGATCATTGTATCTACTGATTTATAACCAGTTTGTACAGGTTGATCCACTGATTGACGCCAAATTACACCTGGTGCTACTTTTTCAACAGCATCAGTTAATTTTGCATCAATTGGGCCTTTGCCATCAATTGGGTTACCTAAAGCATCTACGACACGACCTAAAAGTTCTGGACCAACCGGAACTTCTAATACACGGCCTGTACAACGAGCTTTTTGACCTTCTTGAAGGCCTAAGTAGTTACCTAAAACAACGACGCCCACTGAATCCTGTTCTAGGTTCAGTGCCATACCAAATAAGCCGCCGTCGAATTCGATCATTTCACCGTACATTGCATCAGCAAGGCCGTGAATACGCACAATACCGTCGGATACCATAACAATGGTACCTTCGTTTTTAGCGGTCGCGCTGGTGTCCAGATCGCCGATACGCTGTTTAATGAGCGCACTGATCTCGGATGGATTCAGTTGTTGCATTGCGCTATACCTCAATCTTTAATTAGTTCAGTCTTCTATGCAATTAAGCAAGAAGACGTGTCCGCATTTTTTCAAGCTTGTTAAGCGCAGAATCATCTATCACTTGGTCGCCTGCACGAATAACCACACCTGCAATTAATGCAGGATTGACTTCTACAGTTACATCTACTGCAGCTTCAAAACGTTTTTCTAACGCATGAGCCAATAGTTGTTCTTGTACAGAAGTCAACGGGAATGCTGATTCAATCACAACATCCACAGTATTGTTATTCTGTGATTTGAGTTGTTCGTATTCTGCAGCAATTTCAGGAAGCAAAGCCAAACGACTGTTTTCAGCCAGCAATGTCAAAAAGTTTGACACTGCCGCAGTTTGGTCTTCACCTAAAATTTTTGCAAAAAGACTAACCTGCTCAGCAGGTGTAAGCTCAGGGCGATTTAAGTAAGCTGAAAATGCTTCATCTTGCACCGCAGCACTGAGCAAGTTTAATGCATTTGACCAATTGTCAGTTGCACTTTGCTCAGAAGCGTAAGCAAATGCTGCTTTAGCGTATGGGCGTGCTAACGTCAAGAATTCAGCCATAATCTGCCTCTCTTAAAGTTTAGCAGCCAGCTGAGTCAGCATGGCATTGTGAGCTTCTGCGTCAACTTGCTGGTTCAGGATTTTTTCTGCACCAGTAACTGCAAGAGCAGCAACTTGTTGACGTAATTCTTCGCGCGCAGAATTGATTTCTGTATCAACAGCTTCTTTCGCTTGTTGACGGATACGCTCACCTTCAGCAGATGCTTGAATACGCGCTTCTTCGACCAATTGTGCTGCACGACGGTTCGCTTGTTCGATCAATTGAGCCGCTTGTGCTTTTGCTGCGTCTAACTCTTGCTTTACTTGTGCTTGCGCATCAGCAAGGTCAGCTTTCGCTTTTTCTGCAGCATTTAAGCCATCAGCGATTTTACGCTGACGCTCACTAATCGCATTGATTAGTGGTGGCCAGACAAATTTCATGCAGAATGCGACAAACATCGCAAATGCAATTGCTTGACCAATCAATGTGAGGTTGATATTCATTGCTATTCCTCAATAGTTTAATTTAGGAATTAAGCTGATTAACCTACAAATGGATTAGCGAAGATGAAGAACAAGCCAATACCAACACCGATCATAGGCACAGCATCAAGAAGACCCGCGATTAAGAACATACGAGTTTGAAGTTGTGGAGCCAATTCTGGTTGACGAGCAACAGCTTCCAAGAAGCGACCACCTAAAAGACCAAAACCAATTGCAGTACCCAAAGCACCAAAAGCGATCAAAATAGCAGCAGCAATTGCAACTAAACCTGGAACGATAGACATGAAAAATTCCTCAGAGGTTAGGTTTATACCAATTAAATTAAAAAATTTTATGCCTAACCACCCTGTGATAGTTAGGCGTTACCATTAATGTTTTTCGCTTGCCATGCTCAAGTAAACGATTGTCAGCATCATAAAGATAAATGCTTGCAATGTAATTACGAGAATGTGGAAGATAGCCCAAGGCACAGACAACGCCCATTGGATCCAGAACGGTAATAATGCGATAAGGATAAAGATTAATTCACCCGCATACATGTTACCGAAAAGTCGTAGAGCCAATGAAACTGGTCGTGCAAGGAAGGTTACTAATTCCAAGATTAAGTTCACAGGAATTAGACACGCTTTTGCAATTGGATTACTTGGGTTAAATGGGTTAAGCGCCAATTCGCCAACAAAACCACCAATGCCTTTCTCACGAATGCTATAAAACAAGATCAGTACAAATACAGACAATGACATACCAAGGGTAATGTTCGGGTCTGTAGATGGAACAATCTTAAAGTAAACGTGATGAGGGTCCATGCCAAATACGCTTGCACCAATGTGTTGAGCCAAATATGGAATCCAGTCAACAGGAATCAAGTCCATTAGGTTCATGAGGAAAATCCACACGAAAATGGTCAGTGAAAGTGGTGCGATTAAACGAGATTTACCATGGAAGGTATCGCGAACGCTTGAGTCAACAAACTCGATCACCATTTCAATTGCTGCTTGGAATTTCGTAGGCACACCAGAATTGGCAGCTTTCGCAACACACCAAAAAAGCAAACAGAAAATCAGACCTAAGCCGATTGACCAACCCATTGAGTCCAAGTGAATAGCAGAAAAACCCATTTCATGAGCTTCTTTCGCATTCTCAGCCAATTTCCATGTACCGTCCGGCATTTTGCCATAGGCCAAATTGGTCAAGTGATGCTTAATATACTCTGTCGAAGTAAGGGCATGTTCTTCAGCAGCCATAAATCACACCTGGTCAATGTCAATTAATAAAAAGAGAGATGAATATCGCACGCTGCTAGATATCTCATCTTGCTCTATATATTCAATTTTTTATGCGCCTATACTCGTTTTTGTTGACGTGATACCCACCAAGGAGCAACCCACGACATGGCTTGAACGAGAATAAAACCACAAAACAATGCCACCGATGACAACGGCTTGACATTGCTTAAAATCAAAATCAGTCCAACGATCACAATAGCAAACTTGCCCATCATGCCTCGATACATATTTGAAAGCACTTGCTTTGAAGCACGCGCTCCCGCAACCCGAAAAGATTGCCAGGCAAAGTAACAATGTGCCAGCCAGCAAACCAGTCCGCCCAGAGCGACACTTTTGGCTACCACGATGTCTTTAAGCACCCACGCAATCAAAGTTGCAACAGGTATCGTCAATGCTTGCAAGAAGACCAAAGCTTTCGCCAATCGTCGGTCAATCATGCGACTTGGTCGGCTCATTATTATCCACTCACAGCATAAAAGCTTGACAAGTTAACCTGATGATCGTTTTTAATCGGTGGCATTATAGAGTCACCCCCCTAAACATGCAATCTTTTCCCGACTTAAGACGTATGATTTTCAAATAATCTATATATTTTTAATTTTCTATTAAGATTCTCTTGATTTGATTATTTTCGTATATTTCTTGCGCAATTTTGAATATTTTTTGCTAAATCCGTCCAACCCTGAATAAAGTCATTTTCTGCGCTCATACTTTCGTCTACTGCCTGAAAACGCACAGGCTGCAAGATTTGATATTGGCTATTTGCCTGCCCTTCTGCCAACAAGCACATTTGTGGATATGGGCGATGGTCATTGAGATACTTAATTTGAGTGACCGTAGCAGGAATGTGCGGGTCGCTACTTAAAGCACCAGCAAGATGTAAATTCAGTGCATGTTCCAAATACTGATAAGCATCGTGATATGACCAATAGTCAACCGTATTTCTATACGTACCGACTTGCTTACTTCTCACCAATAGCTGCTGAGCAAAAGTTTTTGCATTTGCCCAATATTGAGCTTTATGTTCTGGGTGTTGCTGCGAACGTAATGCAGCAATAAAAAAGCCAATTCGAACTGCATTATTCGGGTCTAGCCAGACATGTGTATCGATGGTATTGGCAATTGGTTTTCCTTGTACATCTCGCACGGGGAAAGTCCCTAAAATCTTAGAGTTAAGCAGCGAAATTGCTTTAGGATTGTGCCCCAGCAGCTTATCCAATGGCGCCTCATGTGCTTTACCCAACCAGATCACCAGCTCTGCATCTTGGACTGCTTTTCGGTTGGCTGGTGTCAGCTGTACATCATGCCCAGATTGATTTCCCAATAATAAAGTTGGCGTCTCAACACCTTTGGTCACTTCTTTAGCGATTAAGTATAAAGGGTGAATGGATATAACCAAGCCCTGTGCCCATAAACTGCCACTCATACACAGCAAGACACACGCTGCAAAAAAACGCGCCATCATGTTCAAACGATCTCTATATATCATCACTTGGGATTTAATGTTACACTATAACACCAAAAATAGTGATATTGTTATAAAAGAGTTAACTTATCTGTTTTGATGCACCATAGGTGAGATATTTATGAGTTCATGTTCGCATTCACATGCCAATAGCTTACACGAGGTACATGACCACGGCGATATTCAAGTCCGCCTAGAGCAAGCAGAAGCATTGTGTCTAGCGACTGGTGCACGTCTTACACCATTACGTAAGGAGGTTCTGCATTTAATTTTAAATGCGTCTGGACCGATTGGTGCGTATGATATTCTGGCAAAAATAAAAAATACATCAGATAAACCTGCTGCACCACCAACCGTTTACCGTAGTTTGGACTTTTTACTGGATAAAGGCTTAATTCATCGTTTAAGTTCAATTAATGCCTTTATTCCTTGCTGCCACCCTCGTGAAGGTCATCAGGCGGCATTTTTAATCTGTGTAAGCTGTAAAGCGGTTAAAGAAGCTTCTGCCGATGCCTTAATGGCACATCTCAATGCATTAGCACATTCGGATGAATTTAATATTCATCACACCATTATTGAAATTTCAGGAAAATGCCAACAGTGCACACAACGTCACTAACGCCTGCGCTCATTTCATTACAGAAAATTTATGTCCGAATTGATGAACGCGAGATTCTTAAACAGGTAGACTTTGAGTTACATCCCAATGAAATTGTGACACTGATTGGCCCAAATGGCGCTGGAAAATCTACGCTCATTAAAGTCCTTTTAGGCATTGTCAAACCTACGTCTGGTAAAATTCTAAAAGATCGCAATTTAAAATTTGCTTATGTTCCGCAGAAGTTTAACCCCTCTCACAGTTTGCCGTTACGTGTCCGAGATTTATTGGCGTTAGAGGCGTGTGATACCACAACTAAACAACAGATTATTGCGGAAACTGGCATTGAAAAACTTCAAGATGCCAAAGTGCAGCAACTTTCTGGTGGTGAGCGCCAGCGAGTACTTTTGGCGCGAGCATTACTACGCAAACCACAGGTTTTGGTGCTTGATGAACCGATGCAAGGGTTGGATATTCAATCTGAAGCCGAGCTATATGAATATGTCCGTAGTTTGCCTGAGCGTTATGGCTGTGCGGTACTCATGGTTTCACATGACCTGCAATGGGTCATGCAAGGGACACATCGTGTAGTTTGCCTGAACAAACATATCTGCTGTAGCGGATCTCCAGAAAATGTACAGCAACATCCTGAGTATCAAGCTATTTTCGGGACACAGCGAGTATTCTATCAGCATCATCATGACCACTGCGCACATGGTGACAGTCCGACAGCAAACTGTGAACATGATAGCCACCCCCATATTCACCCTGAACCGGAAGCTTAACGCATGATGGAATGGTTTCAACTTTTGCTCCCAGCATGGGTTATGGGTGCTTTACTGATTATTTTAACTGCGCCACTCGGCTGCCTCATGCTTTGGCGTCGTATGTCTTTTTTTGCAGATACCATGTCTCATGGCACGCTACTCGGCGTCGCGGTAGCTGGGGTTTTACAGTTACCGATGTGGGTTGGTGTCGCAAGCTTAGCGATTTTACTGGTTTGTATTTTATGGATTTTGCATGATCGTCGTTTGCCTAACGATGCACTACTGGCGTTATGTGCTGCTACCCTGCTCTGTTCAGGTTTAATGCTAATTCAAAACCTCCCTGCTCTACGTCCTGAATTACTTAGTTATCTGTTTGGGGATCTACTCACCATTAGTTGGTCAGATCTGCCTGTTTTTGCAGTCATTATTGTTGTGTCTGTCAGTATTTTATGGAAATTTTGGTCAGCACAAATTCAGATTGCAATTGACCCAGATATTGCAATTAGTGAAGGCGTAAATGCCAAATTGCAGCGTTTTATCTTCATGCTGCTTTTGGCATTATTTACAGTATTGGCACTACGTGCAGTCGGCTCCCTATTGATGGGCGCGCTCTTGGTCATTCCCGCATTGGCAGCACGCCTCTTGGCAGACTCCCCTAAACAAATGGTGCTGTATGCGTTTATTATCGGTCAAATTGCCTTAGGTATCGGCTTGTGGACTAGCGCTTTACTCAACATTGCCAGTGGTTTAAGTATTGTACTGACCATGTCGAGTATTTTCTTTGTGCTGTTTTGCTGGCAAAAAATTCGTAGCACTTTATAAAAACGGATTTTCAACTTCCTGCTCGGGTTGATGTGCAATCTTCTCGGGCAAGTTTTCTTGTTGCTCTAATACTTCAACCACCTGATTAATCAAGCTTTGCAGTGCTTTGGCTGTCGCAAGCCCCTGCTGATCTTTGGTAATTTGCAGATTGCCATACAGATTGATGCAATCTAGCTGATTTTCTAAGGTTAAGTCATAAATTGCAGAGGATGACTGGTCTTCAGCAAATGGTTTAAACATATTCAGCTCCCTGAAACGGGGTTAAGATTTAAACAACTTTAATAAAAATTCCAACACACTATCAAGCAATGCTTTCAATAACTTTTTTATAAAGTTATCTTTTTCTTGATTCACAGTTTTTTCAATATCTTGCGTTGCTTGTTGCACAGCATTGCCAAAAGATTGCTGCAATGAATGAATGTCCGATGAGGCTGATGGCGTAGCACATTGGCTATTTTGATCCGTTCCAATCTGCGCAGGAACACGACCTGCCTGAACATCACTGGTGGTAAGTGGCAAATCATAAATTTTACGTTTGGTTTCTACTGAAAGCTGTGGAAATAAATTTAAGCCAGTTTGCTGTTCGATCTGACAAACACTGACAACCTGCACTTCTTGAGAGTTATTATTTGGAGCATAGTAAGCACTGATCACGCCTGTCTTCGGCATATATACTGCTTTAAATACCACACTTGGGACAAGCACTTTGCCCTTTCCGATGGTTTTTAGGCGTTGACCTGTAAAGATCGGCCCTGTCACTACATAGGCATCCTGTTTTTGTTTCTTGACCAAGCTACGAGTGGCTTCTTCAAGCTTCCGCCAGACTTCCTGATTATTTTTTGGGGCTTGTGGCACCATATTAGCTAAAGAAAAGCTGTCATGTTGTGAAGCTTTGTCTGGCATGTCCGCATTCGGAGACATATGTCCGCGGTCATAACCTGAAGCGCGATAATCTGCTAGCGTGGAACGAAACTGCTCTGGAATTTGTTCTTCTTCATGAAACTGGTCTTCACGTTTAATTTTCTGGCTTAAACGTTCCGCGGTGAGATGCTCAGCACTCCATAAAGGTGTTTTAGATACGCCAGAATAAACCAGACCAAAACCATTAAAACATAAAGGAAAAGTGTTTTTATTTAAACTTTGCTTAACCAGTGCAGGCGGAGTCTGCTGATAAAATTGAGATAAGCATGAGTCTTGTGCAAAAACAGTGCCTGTCGCAGCAGATGCACATAACAAAACGAGTCCTTGGATACTATGGTTAAGTTTTTGGGTCATGTTGATTATCCTTGAGCACTAAAAACAGCTTAGCAAGCCCATTTTAGAAAGTATATCTGGTTTCTTTCAAATGACTAATCCTTATACTCATCAGATTGTCAGTTGCTTTTTACGTAACAGTTTGTTGTGGTTATACCACACTTATACCTATAATTTATTGATATTCCGTATACTTAGTTGCGGGTAATCCCAATCTATGGGATTGTTAATTCAGATTAAAACTCACACAATTTTTTAGTATTGGAGTTCGGGTATGCGTAATATTTTCGTTAGCATTGGGTTATTCATGGGAATGTTCACAGCAACTGCTGCATTTGCAGAGCCTGCTGTACAACCAGGCGAGACTCTAGAAAGCCTGTCTCAAGTTAAAGTCCATACAACTGTAAATGGTCAAGCAGGATCATTAGCAGACTTAATGAGCAGTGGTAAATATACACCTGTTCCTACGCCACAACCTGCAGCAGATCATAACAATAGCCCTGCCGCAACTCCCGATACACCTGCATCTACACCAGCCCAATAAGTAAGCTAAAAAATAAAAAAACCAAGGCTTGAGCCTTGGTTTTTTTTATAGCTAGATTTCGATTTGCCCACCTAACTCAACCACACGATTGGTTGGAATTTGATAGAAATCACTGACGGGACTGGTATTGCGTTGCATAGAAATAAATAGCTTTTCTCGCCAAGGAGACATGCCATCTCCAACTTTATGCACCACACGATCTCGCGAAATAAAGAAGCTAATCTGCATGAGATCATACTCAAAGCCAAGTTCTTCATAGGCTTGCTTTAAATCACGTGGTACATTGGGTTCATCTTTAAAACCATAGAAAACTTGAATACGGTAGAAATGCTCAGTGAGAGTTTCAACTAAAATGCGTTCTTTCTGTGCAACATATGGGACATCCTGAACCATCACAGTGATCAGAATGTTACGTTCATGCAGTACTTTATTGTGTTTAATATTATGCAGCATGGCATGCGGCACAACATTTGGTGTTCCAGTCAGGAATACAGCATCACCCTGTACCCAATGCACAGTATCTGAACCAATACTTTTAACAAATAAATCAATCGGCAAGGTATCATGTTCGAGTTTAGCAAACATTAATTCACGACCACGTTTCCATGTCATCAAAATGCCAAAGGCTATCCCACCAATCAACAATGGAACCCAACCACCCGATACAATTTTCAGCGAAGTTGCAGCAACCAGCACAATATCCAAAACCAGAAATGGCGTGATCAGCAACAGTAGTTTTGGTGCACTCCATTTCCACGCATAAAAGATAAATACGCCAATCAGCAAGGTATCGCACAGCATAGTCAGAGTTACTGCCAAACCGTAAGCGCTTGCCAAGTTAGAACTGGTTTTAAAAATCAGAATCAGAATAATGATGGCTGTCAGTAACAACCAGTTCAGAAAAGGCACATAAATCTGCCCCTCTTCTGATTCGGAAGTGTGCTTAATGCCAAACCGTGGCAAATATCCAAGTTGCACAGCCTGACGCGCCAAAGAAAACACACCTGAAATTACGGCTTGAGAAGCAATGACAGCTGCAATAGCAGCCAAGATAATCGTTGGGTACAATGCCCACGAAGGTACAAGCAAGAAAAATGGGTTCTCAATCGCACTTGGATTACGCAGCAATAAGGCCCCTTGACCTGCATAATTCAACACCAAACAGGGTAAAACTACACCAAACCACGCGAAGCGAATTGGCGTACGGCCAAAGTGCCCCATATCTGCATATAAAGCTTCGCCACCTGTCACAGTCAATACCACTGCACCCATAACAAAAAAAGACATCACTGGGTTGGTAAAAATGAATTCAACTGCCCAATGTGGACTAAACATTCCCAAGACAAGTGGTGTTTTGGCAATACTCATGATCCCAAAAATACCAATCGCCAGAAACCAAATCAGAGTGAGTGGTCCAAAAAGTTTACCAACAAATGCTGTGCCATGTTTTTGTACCAAAAACAGTATCACCACAATCACAATTGCAATTGGCATAATATAGGGATCAAAAACATCAGTTGCGATGGATAAACCCTCTACTGCCGAAAGCACTGAAATGGCTGGGGTAATAATTCCATCACCAAAAAATAAGGATGCTCCAACAAAACCAATTGCAATAAGATAGATTTTTTTATTATCAGCAATTTTTGCTTTACGCAGGTTCAAAGCAAGCAATGCCATAATGCCGCCTTCACCATTGTTATCGACGCGCATAACGATTGCTACATATTTAATGCTAATAATCAGCGTTAAACACCAAAAAATGATCGACAAAATACCTAAGACATTTGCAGGGTTAATGCCAAGTCCATGTGCCTCATGAAAAGATTCTTTTAGGGCATAGAGTGGGCTGGTACCAATATCACCAAAGACGACTCCGAGTGCTGCGAGAGCCATCGCAGGTAATCTTGCCTTTTGGGTCATAGTTTGCATTGCATAATTAAACCAAGATGATTTTTGATGCAATCTTAGCATTTAAATAAAATTTTTTCTGTAAAGCGGCGATTAAATCTTGGCAGCCTGCTTTTTTTTAGTTACTATCGCACGCCTTGGTGAGGTGTCCGAGTGGCTGAAGGAGCACGCCTGGAAAGTGTGTATACGTTTGCGCGTATCGAGGGTTCGAATCCCTCTCTCACCGCCAAGATTCATTATCATGCAGATTCATGATATATAAAAAGGCTTAAATCTAAAGGGTTTAAGCTTTTTTTATGTCTAATATTATCCACTCCATCTCTTGCAATCTCGATATAGTTGGGGGGGGTATAATAAATCACCTCCAAAATTATACCCCCAATTCTGCAGAAAAATAGCAATGCTCACAGATGCTCAAGTCAGAAAAATCAAGCCATTAGAGAAGAAAACCAAGTATTCTGATGAGAAAGGTTACATGCATGATTTGACTAAAATTCAGCTAGCACACCGTGTAAGTAATGCTATATCTCAAACTTATAATAATGCTCAACATTTAGTAGAGCATCGAATCAAGATGATGCAAGATTGGTCTGATGTTATTGATAGCTTGAGGAATAAGATATCCTATTAACTAAAGGGCAGAAATTCAAAATACTGTCAAATATAATATTTTTCAAAATAGGATGTACCCTATCAAAAAGACCCGCTAAATAATTTTAAATTATTCATTGGCTTTCCGCTCTCTTTCAACAAAAATATATTCATTTGGAATTACAATCTGTTTTTCAATATTTTTAACTTTATAAGAGACTAAAGTATTTTTCCCAATACCCTGAAACAATACTTTTATATCCTTAAAAATAAAGATTTGGTACTGACTTAGCTCTTTAGTTGTTGTTTTTGGTAAATCAATTAAATTGGCATAAGGCGCTTTAATATACAATGTTGCTTTTTCTACACTTACACCTGTTTTTTGCATAGTAAAGTCTAAGAATACTTTCCCAATATCTCCAATAAAAAACATGGGCACAAGAGGAACAAGAATAAGAAAAAAAGCTATTTGTAAACTATCTTTAATATGAATTTCTAATCTCTTTAATTTGATACTTGCGAATTTTTTAATATTTTCACTCGCATCAGGATCATCAATGATATCTTTTAAGTTTTCAAATTTGTTATTAAACTCCTTAATCTTCTGCCAATTGATGTAAAAAGCATAAGAAAAAAGGGATATAAAGGCTGAAGTAAGAGCTACATAAAGCCTGATTTTCCAATCTAATAACAGCAGACTACGAATAGTATATAAAAGATAGAGGGATGAGCCTAATGTAAGAATACTAATCTTTGGAAAAGGAAGTTTTTTGCCTATCCTTATATCTGGTGGCAAATACATATCTACAGTACTAAAAATCCAGTAGACCACAGGCCGTAATGATATCCCAAAGAAAAAAAGCACCATGCTTAAACCAGCATAAACAATAGAACAAGCGACAAAAATCAATAAGAAAATAAGTGTATCGCCAAAGCTAATCTCTGAAGGGATATAGCCAATTGTTAAAAGATAGGCAACTAAGCATAATATCCCAATCGCAATAATAGTTTTTATTATTGTCAGCCCGATTTCATGCCACTGACTAAATCTATTTAAAAATCTTGCTATTAAATCATTCATAAATAATTGAACCAAATTTGTTTAATGTTATTTAAATAATTTATTTCTTAAGCCCCACACTCTATCCCCTATTTGAGATAAAAAAACTAGATTTAAAATAAGAAATTCTACTACTTTGATGTAGCAAAATGGACGATTAAAGAAATAAATGAGCAAGAATTAGCTGAATAGGAAATCCAAGACCTATTTGGAGACGAATTTATTCACGAGAAAGAAAATAGAAATCTATCAATTGCAAAGGATGTTCTAAAAGAGTTTCGTAAACTAATTGAAGGTAAAGTTGTCTAAATACAATCAGAAGAAGTGTAGTGTAGATCATACGAAGATGAAGAATATGAAGATCATCAAACATACTAAAAATATTTTTAAATTTTCAAAAATCCATACTGTTACCACTTCTTGAGGTTCTTTCCAAATCTCGCCAGAAGTTATTACAGTATCATCAACTGGAATACAAAAAAGGCTTAAATTTTTTAATTTAAGCCTTTTTTGTTTATAGCCAGTTTAACAATATAATCAGGTTGCTGACTCTAAACGATAATAATGATATTCCACATCTTTCTCTTTATAGACGGCATAGCTGTTTTGGCGAAAATCCGAGATCCACTCTGAACCTGTATAGCCTGCTATATGTCCGTAAGTATGGTTACTGGTCGCATCAATAATATAAATATCGCCTTTCTTTGGTTTATTAAACGCAGGTTTAATTTGCTTATAACCATTTTTCTCTAAGGTACGCCCCCAGTTTGCTGCTGCAATTGGGTGGTTAGATACATTCGCCCCTGCAGTTTGCAAGGCAATACGTACATTACGCGCACATTTTTCCGAACTTCGTCTTGCTGAAATGCTTTCAAGTTTATTAGAAAACTTGGACAGATTAATACTTTGCGCCGTTAAATCTACGTTATGAGCAATATGATGCTTTGTCATTTTAACATGATGTACTTTATGCTGCGGCTGAACATGCTGTGGTTTTTTAGCGGCGCCATGTGCATGTCGAACGTGAACCTGAACAGAATGTGCATGGGTGTCATGCGCGTGAACCGCATGGTGAGCATGGATCATGACAAAAACCTATTTTTTCCATCAAAACTTCAACAGCGTGCCATTGTAGAAGGAAATGTTTTCAGATGTACTACAGGGTTGTAACAAATTTTAGACAGCTCTAGGTTTTACACAGCACTTATTGCATAAGTTGAGTGGCTATATTTTTGATTTAAAAACGATATAACGTATCAATTAGGGTTTTAAACACCTATTTTCAACTGACTACTTTTTAATCAAAGAATTACCCCTAAGGTCTAATTCAAGCTGTTTTTAGATATACTTTATAGAAAAGTATAATATTCATTTTTTAACCACAAAATATACCGTTTATCACAAATTATGCCTATTTTATTGATAAAAATGTTTTTAACCTAATCAGCAATAACGGCATGCCAATATGTTAAAAACTAAAAAGGATGATGACTTGTTATGAAAATATGGCTTAAAAAATATGATCGGATTTTTTTGAGTGCTGGCGTGCTCAAAGTGAGCTTGTTATTGGCGATTGTGCTTTCAGGTGGACACATGCGTCCAGACTTATAAATCGAAAAAGCTGAACCTCTTTGGAGATTCAGCTTTTTTTGTGCTTAAGCCGTAACAGGGTTTGAGGTTACGCGTTGTTTAATCACCGCATAACTAATTCCTGTCACAAAACTACCAATCGCAATCGCCAGCAGGTATTGCAAAGGATGGTTAATGGCATTTGGAATAATCAAGGCAATAATTCCGCCGTGTGGTGTCACCAATTGACATTTAAACATGGCAACCAGTGCCCCTGTCACTGCCCCCCCTGCAATGGTACATGGAATCACTCGAATCGGGTCTTTGGCTGCAAAAGGGATCGCCCCTTCCGAAATAAAACACAAGCCCAAGACAACCGCAGCTTTACCTGCATCTTGCTCAGCTTTCGCAAATTTATTTTTTGCCAAAAAGGTCGCAATCGCCATACCCAAAGGTGGCACCATGCCTGCGGCCATGGTAATTGCCATCGGCTCATAGGTTTGCGAAGTCAACAACCCCACCGTAAATGCATACGCGGCTTTATTGATCGGTCCACCCAAATCGATACACATCATGCTGCCCAAGACCACGCCCATAATCATGGCATTGGTTGTTCCCATATTCGCTAGAAATATTTTTAATAATTCAAAGAGATGAGCAACAGGTTGCCCCACAACATAAATCATGATCAGACCCACTGCCAGACTGGCAAGTAAAGGAATAATCAGAATGGGTTTTAAGGCTTCTAGGCTCGATGGCAGTTTGACTTTTTTGGCAAGGAACAGCGCGATATAACCCGCCAAAAAGCCTGCCACAAGCCCACCTAAAAAGCCTGCCTGTAACTGCGCTGCCAGTAAACCACCAATCAAACCAGGGGTTAAACCTGGGCGATCGGCAATCGAGTAGGCAATATAACCTGCAAGCATCGGAACCATCAGGGTAAATGCAGCCACTCCAATTTGTTTCAGCGATGCGGCAAAACTGCCATCAACAGGATTTAGACCAAAAATAAATGAAATTGCAATGATCAGACCGCCCGCCACGACCATTGGCAACATGTAGGACACACCTGTCAGCAAGTGTTTATAGATCCCAACTTTTTCTTTTTTCTCGGCAGATTCACTCGCGCCTGCCTGTTGTTTTCCTGACTCTAGAACTTTGGCTTCCTGAATCGCACTGGCAAAGGCTTTATCAGTCTGCTTCAATGCAAAGCCTGTACCACAACGATACACGCGCTTGCCGACAAAACGGTCAGTATTGACTTCAATATCGGTGGCTAAAATCACGATATCCGCGTCAGCAATCGCCTCAGGCGACAAAATATTTTTCGCCCCAACCGAACCTTGAGTTTCGACATGAATCTCATAGCCCAGTTTATCAGCGCCATGTTGTAAGGCTTCAGCCGCCATAAAAGTATGGGCAACACCTGTTGGGCAAGCCGTAATCGCCACAAATTTGCGTGCTTCTGTCGAAGTTTGTGTAGGTTGTTGTGACCATTGTGCTGGTGTTTTGGCTGAATCTAGCGCTTGTTGTAAGGCTTGCGCCGTATTCTGTTGTGCTTGTTCTAAAGACAGCAAAGCGACTTTCTGTGCTGCAATACTGTGTAATGCAGGGAGTTTATCACCCAGTACAACCAATAAATCTGTGGAAATGCTGAGTGCTGACTCAAAATTTTCTACAACTTGGACTTGATACCCTGTTTGACCTGCAACCTGTGCGAGTTTTTTTGCCAAAATCAACGCATTGATCGAATGTTCAGGGCTATGCGGAACAAATAAAATCTGGTGAATTTCTGACATCATATTAACTCAATGAATTGATGACGATTTGTTGCTTCAAATCTTCAATAACAGATAAATCTGGTACATGAAAACCAATCTGGGTCACGGCATGGCTGGCAATCGCAGTTGCTGTTTTTAGCGTTTCTTCAGGGCTATTGTTACTCAACAAGCCATGAATCATACCCGCAACCAGTGAATCACCTGCACCTACAGTGCTTTTGACTTGAACGCGTGGCGCTTGGGCATGCAATGGGTGTGTTGGGTGCAACCAGTTCACACCTTGCTCTCCCATTGACACAATAATATGCTGAATCTGCATATGACCCAGTGATTGAAACAATTGCTGCTGTTCAGCAAAACTGTTTGCCGGCAAATGATAAGTTTCTGTTAACTCATCACTGTTGGGCTTGATCAGCCACGGGTTGGCTGCAATTGCAGCGCGCAATGCAGAACCACTGGTATCTACTGCGACTTTTTTACCCTCTCGATTGAGAAACTCAATTAAGGCTCGTAGTTCGCTTGCATCAAAACCTTGTGGCAAACTGCCAGCAATCACAACCATATCAATATCGGCAATCATGGCTTGGATTTTTTCGCGCAACTGCTGCTTAGCGTTGGCATCAATATAAAGACCCTGACCATTAATATCGGTCATGCGACCCGAAGCTTCCGCAATTTTAATATTTTGGCGAGTTTCACCCTGAATATAAACAAACTGGTTTTCAAAGTATTCTTTGGCAAAATGCGCATCAAAAATCTGACGATTCGCCTCACCTAAAAAACCTGTCACCACCACATCATGTCCCAAATCTTTGAGTACTTGTGCGACATTTAAGCCTTTACCCGCAGCATGGGTTTGCACAGCATGATGGCGGTTGACTTCACCTACATGCAGCACGTCAAGTTGCAACGTAACATCAATTGCGGGGTTGAGCGTCACTGTTAAAATTTTTGCCATAGAACTTACTCAACTAAATCACGGACTGCGGTCGCACTGTCACACAACAATGCACGTTGTGCCAATTGCTGACAATCGGCAAAATTTAACTGGCGTATTTGTGCTTTGACTAATGGAATACGCGTGCTTGACATGCTCAGCTCGTCCACTCCAAGTCCCATTAAAACAGGAACAGCTTTCGGATCACCTGCCAATTCACCACAAATGCCGACCCATTTGCCATGCTGATGCGCTGCGCGTACGGTCTGATCAATCAACAATAAAATACTTGGGTGCAAACCATCTGCCTCGGCAGACAACACAGGATGACCACGGTCAATCGCCATGGTGTACTGGGTCAGGTCATTGGTTCCAATACTGAAAAAATCAACTTCCTGCGCCAAAATTGGTGAAAGCAATGCTGCGGCAGGAACTTCGACCATGATGCCCACTTCTAAATGTTCACACGGATGCTGTGCACGCACTTCATCCAAAATGGCTTTGGCTTCGCGCCATTCTTCTACACGCCCAATCATCGGGAACATAATCCGTAATGGGCGGTTATCCGCAGCTTTAAGCAATGCCACCAGTTGCTGACGTAGCAATTCGGGTTGACGTAAGGTCAAACGAATACCACGTAAACCCAAGAACGGGTTTTCTTCAGGTTCCATCGGCAAATACGGCAATGGCTTGTCGCCACCAACATCGAGCGTACGCACCACCAGTGGGCGACCTGCTAGGGCATCAAACACCACACGGTAATCCGCCTCTTGAACGGCTTCATTTGGTGCGCTGTTATGCGACATAAACACCAGTTCAGTTCGCAATAAACCAATCGCTTCCGCGCCTTGTTCTACAGCTTTTGCTGTGGCGTGGACCTTACCAATATTCGCTGCAATCTCGACTGCGTGCTGATCTAGAGTAATCGCAGGTTCCAGACAATGTTGCTCCGCTTGCTCACGAAGTTGACGCTGACGCTCCCGCTCGGCCATTGCCTGTTCAATGCGCTGCGCTTCGGGTTTCACCACAAACTCACCCGTATCGCCATTGATCAACACCACACTATGATTGGGAATATTCAGCACTGCCGCCCCTGCACCGACCACCGCAGGAATGCCCAAGGCACGTGCCACAATCGCGCTATGTGCGCTGGCACCACCCACAGCCGTCAAAATACCTGCAACACGGTCTTTATTTAAGCGTGCCACATCACTTGGTCCAACGTCGTGCATCACTAGAATATAGGGTTCTTGTGGTTCGACAATTTCTGGTGCGCCACATAACACTGCCAATACACGCTCACCAATATCGCGTAAGTCAGCCGCGCGTTCTGCCAACAAACGATCATTTAAAGATTCTTGGGCTTTGGCAGCTGCTTCAATGTGTTCATGCCACGCGGCTGCGGCAGATAAGTTCTGCTTCAACCCACGTTGTACACTCTGGATCAGATCAGGGTCATCCAGCATTTCCAGATGCGCCATAAAAATCTGTTTAATCGCATCAATTGAACTTTGGGCAATAAACTGGCGAATACTGTTTTTGACCTGATGAATGGCGATATCGAACTTTTCGCTTTCGACTTTAACGCTCGAACCAAAACGTTCATATTGGAACTGGCGCGGCTTGACCACATGTGCAGGGCCAAATGCCAGACCTGATGAGGCAGCAATACCCTGACTTTGATCTGGGACAGTCAGCGTTTCCGATAGCATTGGATGTGTAGGTTCAGGTGCAACAACGGTGTCCGCCTCGTCTTGAATAGGTTCAACCTCTTCACCCAAACCTTGTTTCACTGCGGCAATCACTGCACTTAAACCAGCGACGGCATCGGTTTCAGGTTCTGCAATAAAGGTCAGGGTTTGACCACGTTTACACCCCAGCGACAACAGCTTGGTTAAGCTTTTGGCAGATACGAATTGCCCACCATCGACAGACACCTGTATCTCACCTTGAAATGCTTTACAGGTATTGACTAACTGTGTGGCAGGTCGAGCATGCAAACCGTGCGCATTGGCCAGAATCACGCGCTGTGATGCCCAGTCAGGAATCACATCTGCACCAATCAACTGGGCCAGATGTTGCGCATCTTGCTGTTGGCTCAGCGCTTGTAACTGCTCAGGATCAAAGAAAATATCCATAAGTCGGTTAAACTGTGACATGTCCAGCTGCGGATTGCTGGCAATACATAATAATGTACCCAGTTTTTGATCTTGATACTGGATCGGCTGCTCAGCTTTAATGATACTCACCGCAGGGCTGAGTACATGCTGATTGGCGCTGATAGACCAGATATCTTCACCCAGATGAATCATGTTTTTGAGTTGTAACTGGCTGAGAAAACCAGATTCTACCATTTTTTGTTGTTTCAACAATTGGCTGGCTTGCCAGAGAAAATCATCAATATCAGTAACCACGGCTTGTGTTGTAATCAGATTTTCATGCAAATTCAAAGAAGGTGGCTGTGCTTGTAATAATTCAATAATTTGCTGGGCAGATTGCGCATTTTGCACACGCTCAGAAACATCATCGAGCAATGCCCGAGTCAGAATTTGTAAAACTTGTAAATGTTCATCTGACTTTGCAGCAATAACCACTGCTAAATAAATCTTGTTTTCACCATCCCAGACCACACCCTCAGGGAAGTGAGCCAAACGCACACCAGTTTCTAAAATGTACTGGCGTGACTGTGGTGTCCCATGAGGAATCGCAATCCCCTGTCCTAAATAAGTTGCGCTTTGCTGTTCACGCCCAATCAGACCCTGAATATATTCAGGTTGAACCAGTTGATCTTCAACCAAAATATCCACTAGACATTGCAACGCCTGAGCCTTATCGACAGCATGCTGATTCATCCGAACATGTTGTGTATCTAGCGCTAACATAAGAATTCCTTGAAAAACATCATAAGTCGAGTTGAGGCGGTGCCTTTCTAGAAAAAAAAGAAAGGCGGATTCTACTCGGGTTTGCACTGAAAATCAGTTTTTTGATCATCATAACTTGGGTTTTTTGTGGCGCAAAATCATAGCTTTTAAATATTAATTGAGAATTAAGCTATTACGTCTAAAGATTAGACAAATCGGAAACTTACAAATAGCAGAGTCATTGCACATTTATTCAGCAAACCCACAAATATCATCGGCTTCGTACAGCAGTATCATGCCTAAAAAGCTCTTATAATACCTGTTGTATATTTGCATCAGAGATGGATATGACCCCTGCCTGTAAGTTGCTTCAATCGAAAAAAATTTCATTTAGCCTGCATGAATATGAACATGATGCCAATGCCAAAAGTTTCGGACTAGAAGCCGCAGAAAAACTCAATCTGGCTGTACATGAAGTCTTTAAAACCTTATTGGTTACAGATGATAAAAATCATTATGTTGCGGTGCTTCCTGTTAACCATCAGTTAAACCTGAAAAAAGTCGCGACTGCTTTGGGCTGTAAAAAGCTACACATGGCAGACCCGAAAGATGCCGAACGCCTGACAGGTTATCTGGTCGGTGGCATTAGCCCACTAGGGCAAAAAAAACGCCTGAAAACCGTGATTGATGCAAGCGCAGAAACTTTGGCAAAAATCTATGTCAGTGGTGGCAAACGCGGACTGGATGTCGGTTTATCGCCGCAAGATTTGGCACAACTACTCGGTGCTCACTTTGCCGATATCATTGATGTATAAAACCTGATGCTTCAAATAAAAAAAGACCTCACATGGAGGTCTTTTTTTATGCAAATCGGCAGATTAAACGAACTGCAAGAACAGCCAGTAAAGCGATGCTGAAAGTACCATCGCACATGGCAAGGTCAATACCCATGCCATCAAAATGCTTTTCACGGTTGCCCACTGCAACCCTGATTTATTCGCAGTCATGGTACCCGCTACCGCACTATTTAATACATGTGTAGTACTGACAGGTAAACCAAATTTATCTGCGGCAATAATCGTTCCCATTGCAACAAGTTCTGCTGACATACCTTGACCATAAGTCAGATGGGTCTTCCCGATACGCTCACCGACAGTCACGACAATACGCTTCCAGCCGACCATGGTTCCTAAACCCAAAGCCAATGCAACCGCGACTTTAACCCAAGTTGGAATATACTGAGTCGCTTTGTCGAGGTTTTGGCGATAATCGTCTACAGTCGCTTTTTGTGCAGGTGACAACTGTGTTAAATGATTGCCTTTATCCAACTCTTTTAAACTTGCATTGCTCAAGTACATGTCATTACGCAAATTGACGGTAGCTTTTTCAGGTACTTTTGCCATGCTGCCATAACTGGCAACAGCATCACCCAAATGATTGGACAAACTTGCGACTGCTGGCATCACTTGCTGATTGTATTTGTGGGTTTGAATAAACTTCGTTAACACATCGCGTGCTTGTAATTCAGGCATCACTGGCTGATGATCAACCGCCAAGATATGCGCAGTTTTCTCAGACAAGGCTGCAAAAGACTGTACTTGCGCAGGATCCATAGTTTTATTTAAAGAATAAGCCAATGGCACAATCCCGATCAAAATCAGCATGATCAACCCCATACCTTTTTGACCGTCATTTGAACCGTGGGCAAAACTCACCCCTGTACAGGTACAAATCAACAAAGTACGTACCAAAAATGAAGGTGGCTTATTGCCTTCTGGGGCAGCAAACAATTCTTTTTGACGCTTTTTCATCACCAGTTTTAACAACAGGAATGCAGCAGCAGCCAAACCAAAACCAATCAAGGGTGAAAAGAACAAGGCTTTGGCAACTTTTAGAACCTGCCCCATATCCACACCGCTAACCCCATCGGTTGCCGAGTGTAGCAACTGGTTCATGATGCCCACCCCAATAATTGAACCAATCATGGTGTGTGAACTGGATGCGGGAATACCAAAAAACCATGTTCCCAAATTCCAGAGAATCGCCGCAAGTAACAAGGCAAACACCATTGCAAACCCTGCACCACTGTCAACATGTAAAATCAGCTCGACAGGTAATAACGCAATAATGCCGTAAGCTACCGCACCGCTGGCAGTCAGAACACCCAAAAAGTTAAAAAAGCCCGACCACATCACTGCAACAGGGGCAGGCATGGCATTGGTATAAATCACCGTGGCGACAGCATTGGCTGTGTCATGAAAACCGTTCACGAACTCAAACCCCAAAGCGATCACCAATGCCATTCCCAGCATGATGAAAGAAAACGCACTCAGCGGTGGCACTTGTGACAAATCAAAAGTCAGTTGCACGCCAATATAAGTTAAAGATGCCAATACCACTAAGGCAAAGACATATTTAAACCACTGTGGCGCTGGAAGATGAATATTTTTAGAAGAAGAATTTGTTGTGTTTTGGGCAATTGCTGGCGCTGGATGCGCTTCAGTAACAATCGATGCCTGATGATTCATGCGATTTGCGACATATCATAAAATTGTGCAAATTTTGCGACTAATTTATGACAATTATATGACATTTTAAATTTAGGTTCGTTCATCTACGCTTGGCAGTTTTACAGCGTCAAAAACGACTGACCTCAAATATAAATCAGCCGAGTCCTATCAGAATTTTTAAAAAACTGGATACCAGAAATCGCCATCTATAACTATTTGAGTAAAAAAATATTTTAAGATGCTGTTTATGCAATATTTTTATCAAATATAACCTTGAGTCATCGTTTTTATCGGGTTCAGGTTAAACACAAGACTACCTGAAGCTTCTTAATTATTGAGACTTTAAAAACCCTTAACCTTGTTACATAGCACGCTAAAAACAATGAAACATCGTGTCAATCTGCAACCTATCTCTCTATTTTTTAACCCAGTTGATGGAAAAACTAACTTGTTACAATCATCTTGATTGTTTTAGTCAGCCTCTCATTTTTAAATGCTTTAATTGGGTCGATGATGAAGATTTTAATACGCCTTTCTCAGTGCTAAATGATCGATCTCCACCACATTTCCCTATAAACAAACAAAATAAACCAAAAAAAATTTGCTCAAGCATCATGTCAAGAGTCTTTAGATTTCCATTTCGCCTAAAAAGTAAATAAAATTAAATAAACACCATCTTACCTAAAAAAAACTCAATCAGGTTTCATTATGCTCGATAGCAAACAATGCCAAGCGTTTCTCGCTGTCGCGGAAACTGGCAGCTTTGAACATGCCAGTTTACAGTTACATTTAACCGCTTCGGCAGTATCACTTCGTGTACAGGCACTCGAGCGGCAGCTTGGGCAAATGCTATTGATTCGCGGGCGACCTTGCCAGACCACACCCGCAGGTGAGCAATTGCTGCAATATTTGCAGCGGCAGCGCTTTATGGAACAGAATTTTCTACAAAATCTACAGGGCAAACAGGCAAATTCCGAGTTTATTAAAGTAGTGATCGCCAGTAATGCCGACTCACTCGCCACATGGTTACTCCCTAGCCTGCAACATACGGTTATTCAACAACAAATCGCTCTAGAAATTCGCATAGATGACCAGTCTTTGACCCATGCTCTGCTCGAAGCGGGACAGGCTCATGCCTGTATTTCAGTAGAAGCGCAACCTTTACGGGGATGTGCTGCCAAAGCCTTGGGCTATATGCGTTACAAAATGGTAGCAACACCCACTTTTATTGCCCGCTGGTTTAAGCACGGCGTCTCTCGCCAAAGTCTGATGCAGGCACCTGCGGTTATTTTCAATCAAAAAGATCACATGCATCAAAATGTATTGCTGAAACTGCATGGTTTGACTGCAAACAGTTACCCCTATCACTTCATTCCATCGTCCGAAGCCTTTGTACACGCCATTCATCGTAGTTTAGGTTATGGTCTTGTACCTGATTTACAGCTCGGCGCAGCGTTGGAGCTCGGCGAATTAGTTGAAATTTTACCTGAAGCACAAACCGATATTTTGCTGTACTGGCATCATTGGCAACAACAATCTACACCATTACAACAGCTCACCCAGCAGATTTGCCAGAACAGCCAGCGGTTTTTACATCCCGTTTAAAGATCAGTCAAGATGAGCTGTATGGCGCCTTGTACACTATGCAACAAAACATCTCAATACCTTCATTTTTACCGCGTTATCCTATTGTATTGTAGGCGCGGGTCATAAGGAGAGGTCTATGAACAAAGTAAAAGTGATCTTGGGAAGCGTAGCGATTCTTTCAATATTAAGCTTGTCGGGTTGTTGCCTATATGATCCTTTCTGGTGGGGGGATGGCCCTCATCATGAAGGTGGGCACTACGAACGAGGCGGTTATGGCGAAGGTCATGGCGGCCGTCATGGCGGTTGGTAAACCCTTCTCACCTGCAGTCGCTACTAGGTATGCATCACAGCTTACCCAATAGCGACTCATTTTCGACAGCAGTAGAGCCTCGATCTGGTTTTTAGTATTTTTGGATAAAATTTTTAGTATTTTTAAAATGAATTATTGTGAACAATCCTGAAATAAAAAATAATCCACCAAATTATAAATATAAGATATTGAAATATATAAATTTAATTAAATTATAAAATTTAATTTCCCATCCATAAACCCATATTTTTTTTAAGCCTTTAGTGCCAATTTTCACAATAGCTTTGCACATTGGCTCTTTCTCTATATCTAAAAATGGCTCTCGTTTCTTTGCTCTCCAAACGACAAATTAAAGTTACTGGAAGTATGCATACACGACTGCTGCTATTGATGTTGTTGTAACAAAAGCCGATTCGAGTTGAGTTCGACACACGATCAAGCAGCATTTTTGCAGGACATTTGCACATCAAGCTGCATTTGAAAATGCAAAATCCCAAGTCATGAATTAAGGAAAATCGTATGGCAACACATCAGGCTGTTTATGTGCATACCGCTCAAAGCGGTCGCCATTTTAGTGGTCTCAGTCTTCGTGACCCAAAGATCATTTTTTTCAATAAAAGGGGAAATTGGCATCAGCCATGTATCAGGCGGATCCAATACGGCTGTCAGAGCTACTTTTCTTAGCGTATTCAGCACACCTAAAAGCAATCCTTTTCGTCTTACTTGCAGAGTAGCTCGGCTTGTCCTTGCTGCGGAAGGCGCACGCTTTTTTTCAGGCATGGCGCGCTCAATTAGATTCATTTTTTCTTTTTTGTGAAGGTTTTTTATGACGCAGACCCATGAGAGCAACTCCTCCTCTCACGATTTAAAACACGGACTTAAGTCACGTCATCTTACAATGATCTCAATTGCAGGTGTGATTGGAGGGTCATTATTTATAGGTTCAGGAAGTGTTATTTACTCTGCTGGTCCAGCCGCAATTTTAGCGTATGGATTGGGTGGCTTACTGATTCTGTTTATTATGCGTATGCTGGGTGAGATGGCTGTACTCAACCCAGATAGTGGTTCATTTTCCACCTATGCTGACCGTGCAATTGGACGCTGGGCTGGCTTTACCATTGGCTGGTTGTACTGGTGTTCCTGGGCATTACTCATGGGCTGGGAAGCGTATGTTGCGGGTAAAATTTTAAATAGCTGGTTTCCGCTGATTCCAATCTGGATCTATATGCTCGCGGTAATTACGGCGCTAGTCTTGGTGAACCTGCAAAACGTGAAGAATTACGGTGAATTTGAGTTCTGGTTTGCTCTAATCAAAGTGATCGCGATTATTATTTTCCTAGTGATTGGTAGTTTAGCCATTTTACATGTCTGGCCGTGGGCTACACCGTCGGCTCAGGGCTTTACCAACCTGACATCTCAAGGCTTTATGCCAAATGGTTTTTCATCCATCATCACGGCTTTACTTGGGGTGATGTTTGCCTATATCGGTGCGGAAATTGTTACGGTTGCTGCGGCTGAATCAGACAACCCTTCACGAGAAATTCGTAAAGCATCCAATTCGATTGTTTGGCGAATCATGCTGTTTTATGTGGGTTCCATATTCGTTACCGTGTGCCTGATTCCACACAACGATCCACTTTTAAAAGATGCAACTTGGGGAACATACAGTGTGACTTTAACGGCGCTAGGCATCCCTGAAGCACGTCACATTGTGAACTTTGTGGTACTCACTTCGGTATGTAGCTGCTTTAACTCGGCACTCTACACCTGCTCGCGCATGTTGTTCTCTCTGTCAAAACGTGGTGATGCACCAAAAAGCTTTGGTTCAATCAACAGTAAAGGTAGCCCTTGGATGGGTGTCTTAGTCTCTTGTAGCTTTGCCGTCTTCGCTGCCATTTTGACTGCAACAGGCAGTATGGATGTCTATGATATTTTCATGCTGGCAACAGGTACAGCAGCACTGTATGTTTATCTCACCATTGCTTGCTCACAACTTCGCTTACGCAAGAAACTTGAAGCAGAAGGTCAAAAAATTGACTTTAAAATGTGGCTTTTCCCTGGCTTAACCTATGCAGTGATTTTCACCATCATCGGTGCGATTATTGTGATGCTGATTGAAGGTACTTACTTCAAAGAAGTTATCTACACATCAGGTTTGGCGCTGTTTATTGTCGTTCTTGGTTTATGTGCTCAGAAATTTAACTGGGGCAAAGAACAACAACCTGAACTTGATCAAGAAAAAATACCTGGTTAATTCATCATTCATGCTCCTGAAAAACCCACCTAGTGTGGGTTTTTTTATTGATCCAATCATGCTGTTCTCGCCAACTTAGCAAGCTTGTTTAAAGCTGATGCTTCCTGATGTTTATCTTTACGACTCAGTTGCGCTAGTGAGCTCGGAATTAAAATCAAGAGAAAAATACCGCGCTTAAATGTGCTTCTCCAATATCAGCCTCCCCCGTCAGACAGCCAAATGCTGTTTTTGGAATCGCTGTTTTAATATTTCGCATCTCTTGACCAAATATAGAGAGATACGAATCGCTTATTTTGTATATTCCTAAAAACCCCAAGTCATAATTGTAAAAAAAGTGATTTTAGCTGACGGGTAAATGTCATATTTCTGCAAAAAAAATTTCGTATTTTGAGATGTGTTTTTATTCGATTTTTACAGATAATTAAACGCACAATATAGCGTGATCAGTTCTATATATTCACATGAAAAATATAAGAATAAAAAAAACCATTTGATAAAAATATGCGATAAATATCACATTTTATTTTAAATAAGTCTCTCATTTTTCAATTAAATTACACAATTGGCTCTTTCCGCATGTCAGGAAATGGCTCTCGTTTATTGGTTGGTGACCCATCAAATTAAAGTTACTGGAAGTATGCATATACAAATGGTGTTGTTTCCCAGATTGCTTTTTTCTCCATGCAATCTGGTGGCAACTCAAGAAATTTGTAGGGCATTTGTATTTGATTGTGCAATGCCCTAAGTCATGAATTAAGGAAAATCATATGGCAACACATCAAGCTGTTTATGTGCATGCCGCCTCAAGCGGCCGCCATCATACCGCTACTGACCGTCGCAGTCAGACAGCTTCTTTTTCACATTTTGGGGTCATTGGTATTTTTGCCAATGCAGTTGCGATGCCTGATTTGGGCAAAGCACATTTACTCTCTCTTTCCTTGCAGAGTAGTTAGGTTCGTCCTTGCTGCGTAACCCACAGTGCCTTCGGGCAAATGCGGGTTCGGTATAAATCCATTTTTTCTTTTTTGAAGGTTTTTTATGACGCAAGCAAATCAAGCCTCACTCTCTCAAGGCTTAAAAAACCGCCATGTCACCATGCTGTCTATTGCAGGTGCCATCGGGGCAGGTTTATTCGTCGGTTCAGGGCATGCCATCGCTTCAGCTGGCCCTGCTGCTATTTTAGCTTATTTCATCGCAGGGACACTGGTGGTTCTGGTCATGCGTATGCTCGGTGAAATGGCCGTTTCTCAACCTGACAGTGGTTCATTTTCAACCTATGCCGATCGTTCGATTGGTAAATGGGCTGGGTTTACCATCGGCTGGTTGTATTGGTGGTTCTGGGTCTTGGTTATTCCATTTGAAGCCAATGCCGCAGCTGCCATTATTAACTCTTGGATTCCTGGCGCACCAGTTTGGTTGCTCGCCTTCCTCATTACCGCCGCACTGACTGTAACCAACCTGTTTAGCGTAAAAAATTACGGTGAATTCGAGTTCTGGTTTGCATTAATCAAAGTAGTGTCGATTATCGCGTTCATTATTTTTGGTTGTGCTGCTGTGTTTGGTTTCTCTCCAAACCCAGAAGTTAGCGGGGTTAAACACCTATGGGATCATGGTGGTTTTATGCCAAATGGTTGGGGGCCAGTCTTGGCTGCGTTACTAACCACCATGTTCTCATTTATGGGTTCTGAAATTGTCACGATTGCTGCAAGTGAGTCAAAAGACCCTGAACATCAGATTACCAAAGCAACCAACTCGGTGATTTGGCGTATCGCATTGTTCTATATCGTGTCAATCTTCATTGTGATTGCGCTTGTGCCTTGGAATGATCCGAACTTGCCAAATATGGGTTCATATCAAACCGTATTGTCTGCACTGCACGTCCCACATGCAAAATTGATGGTTGATATTGTGGTATTGACCTCTGTGGCTAGCTGTTTGAACTCGGCGCTCTATACCGCTTCACGTATGGTGTATTCTTTAGGCGTCCGTGGTGATGCACCTTCATTTACCAAAAAAGTAAACTCGCAACATACACCTGTATATGCAGTTTTACTGTCAACCGCAGTGGCTTTTATCTGTACTTTTGCCAACTATGCTGCACCAAAAGCAGTCTTTAACTTCCTGCTTGACAGCTCTGGTGCGATTGCGTTGCTGGTTTATCTGGTGATTGCATTCTCGCAACTGGCAATGCGCAAAAAACTGGTGGCTGAAGGTAAACAGCTCAGCATGAAAATGTGGTGCTTCCCGTACCTGACTTGGGCCGTGATTGTCTTTATCATCGCAGCACTCGTCATCATGGCATTTGATCCAGCGCATACGCATGAAATCACTTCAACGGCGATTCTCAGTGTGTTCGTGGTTATCTCTGGTCTGATCGTGACTAAGCGCCGCAGTGAAAAAGCACCTTCAGCCATCGCTGAAAGCAAATAATCAAATTCAATACAGGCATCAACCTATGCCTGTATTCACAGGTTGATGCTGAAGAAAAAGTAAATTGGTCAGGTTATTTAGATTACTGTGTCTGGCATGGGCATACTAATACTACTCTCCCAAATCCCTGACTTTGTGAGCGCTAACACAGTTTACTTTTTCGACAGCATCACGCTGGTCTAGCGACCAAAGGAAACAAGGAGATTTGGCGATCTCCTTGTTTTTTTATTGTCGGATTTTAATTGAGTGTTGGCACACCCGCTTCGCGTAAGCACTGCAACAGCACGCCAAATGCCATCACCATGTCTTTTTCATCGACACAGGCAAAACCCATCAATAAACCACGCTGTGCACGTGCATGCGAATGCATATAGTATTGTGACAATGGACGCACCTTCACTCCGCGTTCTAGTGCCTTGGTGGCAATTGCCACATCATCACAGTAGGTTGGCAGTTTCATCACCAGATGCAAGCCTGAAGCTTCATCGTATTCATGCAAAAAGTCTTTGCCCAAATAACGGTAAATCAGATCGATCAGGAAAGAACGACGCTTGCCGTAGAGTAAGCGCATACGGCGAATATGTGCTTCATAATGCCCTTCACGAATAAACTCTGCCAATGCCTTTTGCACCAGTAAATGCCCACCGCGATACAGCTCAGCTGCGACAATACGTAGCGGTGAGAACAATGGTTTTGGCACCACCAGATAACCAATACGTAGCGCCGGGTAAATGGTTTTACTAAAGGTTCCCATGTAGATTACAGGTGCTTCGGGTTCTAAACCTTGCAAAGATGGATATGGCTGTCCTGAAAAACGGAACTCACTGTCGTAGTCATCTTCAATAATCCAACTGCCATGCTGACGTGCGATATTTAATAATTGTTTACGACGTGCCAGACTCAAATGCGAACCGAGCGGATATTGATGCGATGGAGTCACAAAAATCAGTTTGGGTGCTTGTTTGGGGTTATCTTCTGGAATAATCCCTTCAATATCCACAGGCATTGGGCGCAAATGCAGCCCGTTAATCCGCAAAGTATTGCGCATACCCCAGTAGGCAGGATCTTCAATCCAGACATGATCACCAATATCACTTAGCGCGCGCGACACCAAATCTATGCCTTGGTGAATGCCTTCGGTAATAATAATCTGATCAACATCACATTGGACTGAACGTGCTACACGCAAATAATCTGCCAGAGCGCTGCGCAGTTCAACACAACCGCCCGCATTGCTATAAATCAGGCGATTAATGTCTGGTTCACGGCTTAAACGCGACTGAATTCGACTAAAAATATGATGTGGAAATTCAGTGACATCGGGTGCGCCTGGCACAAAAGCACCCCACTGATGTGGAGATGCGGCGGCATAGCCCATCAGACTCGCCCCACGATGCGACAACGTATAATCACGCCGTGGTGGCTGCAAATGTGGCTGAGCTTTCTTTTTCTGGCTATTTAAAAATGCTTCAGGCAGTTTCTCGGCAACCCATGTGCCATGCCCTGTACGCGCTTCAACATAACCTTCCGCTTGCAGCTGTTCATACGCCGTCAGTACCGTATTTCGCGATACATGAATTTCACCCGCCAGATCACGCGACGCAGGTAATCGGGTCTTCGGCTGTAATACTCCTTCCACAATGGCACTACGCAAACAACGAAATAACCGTTGATGTAGCGTACCCTCGGCGTCTTGTTGTAATCGTTGCAACAAATGATCTCCAAGCAGGCTACGCAATTGGCTCTCTCCTTCTGTATTAAAGTGGCTCTCGTTAGTTGCCGCCTAAAGCGCGAAATTATAGCGATACACAGTGATTGTAAACCATCATAATCCATGATGATGCTATACATACGTACAAGCTGTAACCGATGACAAAAATGAGGGATTAACATGAGCGATAAACATACTGCACTGAACGAGCGCAAACAGCAAGCAACACCACGTGGCGTAGGTGTAATGTGTCAGTGGTATGCAGAAAAAGCTGAAAATGCAACACTTTGGGATGCTGAAGGCAACCAATTTATCGACTTCGCTGGTGGTATCGCAGTATTGAATACTGGTCACCGTCACCCGAAAGTGATTGCGGCTGTGACTGAACAGTTAACTAAATTCACACACACTGCTTACCAAGTTGTCCCTTACGAAAGTTATGTGGCTTTGGCTGAACGTATCAATGAACGTGCTCCAATCGCAGGCCCTGCAAAAACGACATTCTTCTCTACAGGTGCAGAAGCTGTAGAAAATGCAGTAAAAATTGCACGCGCTTACACAGGTCGTCACGGCATCATTACTTTTGGTAACGGTTTCCACGGTCGTTCTTTCATGACTATGGCAATGACAGGTAAAACTGCACCTTACAAACGTGACTTCGGTGTTATGCCTGCTGGCGTATTCCACGCGCGTTACCCAGTTCCTGCAAAAGGCGTGTCAATTGAAGACGCGATCGAAAGCATCGAAAACATTTTCAGTGAAGACGTTGCAGCTCATGACGTTGCAGCAATCGTTCTTGAACCAGTTCAAGGTGAAGGCGGTTTCAACGTTGTTCCTGCTGAATTCTTAAAACGCCTTCGCGCGCTTTGTGACAAACACGGTATCTTGTTGGTTGCTGACGAAGTTCAATCTGGTTTCGCCCGTACTGGTAAATTATTTGCCATGAACTACTTTGAAACTAAAGCAGACTTGATCACTATGGCGAAAAGCTTAGGTGGCGGCTTCCCGATCTCAGGTGTTGTAGGCCGTGCTGAAGTCATGGACGCGCCAAACCCAGGCGGTCTAGGTGGTACTTATGCAGGTAGCCCAATTGCTGTTGCTGCTGCTCATGCCGTGATCGATGTCATCGAAGGTGAAAACCTGTGCGAACGTGCCAATGAATTGGGTGCTGAGCTTGTTGCAACTTTAGAAAGCATCAAAGCAGCTACTGGCGATGTTGTCACTCACATCCGTGCTTTAGGTTCTATGGTTGCTGTTGAACTTGAAACTGCTGAACAAGCAAAAACTGTACAACAACATGCAATGGACAACGGCCTATTGATCCTGACTTGTGGTAAATATGGTAACGTGATCCGTTTCTTGTATCCATTGACGATTCCTGTTGAACAATTCCGTCAAGGTCTAGACATCTTGAAACAAGGTTTTGCAACTTTAAATACAACTACAAATTCTGCGGAGCAGTCTGCATGATCCAAACCAACTTGCAGTATTTGCTAAAACACCCAGATATTACGTTTGAAGCACCTGCTTCAGACGACTATATCGAGGTGAATGACGCTGCTACAGGTGAAACGCTGGCGTGGGTAAAAACCTACGACAGCGCAGCTGTTGAAGCAGCCATTTTACGTTCTCAAAAAGCGCAGGCAGCTTGGAAAAAACAAACTGTGACTGCACGTGCCGACGTACTCTGGGCATGGTACAACCTCATGCTGGCTCACAAAGAAGATTTGGCACAAATCTTAACGGCGGAGCAAGGCAAACCACTGGCGGAAGCACGTGGTGAGATTGGTTACGCAGCCTCTTTCATTCGTTGGTTTGCAGAACAGGCACGTCGTATTGACGGTGAAGTTTTACCATCAGTGCAACCCCAACAACGCTTACTTGTGATTAAACAAGGCATTGGTGTGACTGCGGCGATTACCCCTTGGAACTTCCCAGCGGCAATGATCACCCGTAAAGCAGCACCAGCAATTGCAGCGGGTTGTTCAATGTTAGTTAAACCAGCAGAACAAACCCCGTTAACTGCTTATGCGCTTGAAGTACTTGCACTACAAGCAGGCTTGCCTGTTGATGTTCTCATTAACATCAGCGGTAATGCTGCAGAAGTCGGCAAAACTTTATGTGACAGTGACATCGTACGCAAACTCAGCTTCACAGGTTCAACCCAAGTGGGTCGTATCTTGATGCAACAATGTGCACCAACCATCAAGAAACTTTCTCTTGAACTGGGCGGTAACGCACCTGTCTTGATTTTTGATGACGCGAATCTGGATCAAGCGGTTCAAGGCATCATGGCAAGTAAATACCGTAACAGCGGTCAAACCTGTGTCTGCGCAAACCGTATTTATGTTCAGGACGGCATTTATGATGCAGTAGCTGAACGTCTGGTTGAAACTGTAGCGAAACAGTTGAAAGTCGGTGACGGTCGTCATGAAGGTTCAACTCAAGGGCCGTTGATTGACGAAAAAGCTGTGGCTAAAGTTCAATCACATATCGATGATGCTGTGGCAAAAGGTGCGCAAATCCGTATTGGTGGTAAGCGTTCTGAGCTAGGTGCAACATTCTTTGAACCAACTGTGTTGACTGGCGTGACACAAGACATGAAAGTTGCCAAAGAAGAAACATTTGGTCCGCTTGCTCCATTGTTCCGCTTCAAAACTGAAGACGAAGCTGTGGCAATGGCAAACGACACTGAGTTTGGCTTGGCAGCGTACTTGTTCACTCAAAACACAGCACGTCAATGGCGTGTCGGTGAAGCACTCGAATATGGTATGGTCGGCATCAACACTGGTGCGATCTCCAATGAAATTGCACCATTTGGTGGTGTAAAACAATCAGGTCTTGGACGTGAAGGTTCGAAGTTCGGCATCGAAGAGTATCTCGAAATGAAATACTTGTGTGTTGATCTTTCTGAATAATCATTCAGACAACCCATTAAAAAAACCAGTCTCGCCCATTCGATGACTGGTTTTTTTATGCCTGCTATTATCTTGGTTTTATGACTGATTTTTTTGGTGTTTTCGAGACGCCACCATGGCCCAGTAACTGGCGAGTGCAGGCCCTGAAATGTTATGCCACAAACTGAAAATAGCACTTGGCAATGCGGTTAATGGCGATGCAGCAAAATGCACGGCTGCCAAGGCAACTCCTAACCCTGAGTTTTGCATGCCCACCTCAATTGCCACCGCTTTACTGTCAAAATAAGACAATCCCAAAATACGGCTTGCCCAAAAACCCAATAAAAACCCAAAACCATTATGTAACGCCACAATCAGCAAGACCAATAGACCTGATTGCAACAATGCCGTTTTGCTAGCTGCAATAATCGCCGCCACAATCAGTACAATCGCCACCACAGAAACCAAAGGCATGATTTCAATATACGTATTAATTTTATTTTTCAGGAATATCCGCATCACCAAACCCAAAGCAATTGGACACAGCACCACCTGTAAAATCGACAGCAGCATGGAACTGGCATGAATCTCAATCCATTGACTGGCAAGCAGATAGAAAATCGCAGGGGTTAAAATGGGTGCAAGTAAAGTCGATACTGAAGTACAGGCGACCGATAATGCCGTATTGCCTTTTGCCATAAAGGTAATCACGTTAGAGGCTGTTCCTCCTGGGCAACAGCCCACTAAAATCACGCCAATCGCCAGTTCAGGCGGTAACTGAAACAGCTTACACAGCACATACGCCAGACTCGGCATCACCATAAAATGTGCAGCCACACCAATCAGCACCGCTTTGGGGTTGTGCGCCACACTTTTAAACTCATCCACTGTCATGGTCATGCCCATACCGAACATGATTACGCCAAGCATGAGTGGAATATAATGGGTTAGCCAAATAAACCCTTGTGGCAGATACAATGCAATTCCTGCAAACAGCACCACCCACAACGCAAAACTTTTCTGGACGAACTGAATCATCGATAAAAATAATTTCATGAAATCACACGTCAAATGAGGCTTACAGCAGCATCTCAAAAATGAATAAACCTGAACGAGATTAAAATATATTTTAATCGACGTGCAAGCCATCATGGTTTAATCCTGAAATACGAGCCAAAACAGCAAGGCTAATTCATTTATTTTTAACATCTTGAATAAAAATTTTGCCGACTTCTTAGTCTCGAAATATCCTTAAAGCTGGCTAGATTGTAAACGAATCACACCCAACGCCTGCATCGCCTCCCACGCCTGTTTTAAAGAGCCGTTAAGTCGATTGGCGCGGTCGCATCTTCAATCACATAGGTCTGAAAGCCTAATTTCACTGCATCCATCGCAGTCCATGCCACGCAAAAATCAGTCGCGATTCCAACGACATATACTGTGGTAATTCCAGCTTCTCTTAAATAGCCTGCCAAACCTGTTGTGGTGGTTTGATCTGCCTCTAAAAATGCCGAATAGCTGTCAATGTTGGTATGCCATCCTTTACGGATAATGAGCTGTGCATGTGGAATATTTAAATTGGGATGTAGTTCAGCATCGTGTGTACCCTGCACGCAATGGCTTGGCCAAAGCACTTGTGTGCCATAATCGAGCTGAATGGTCTCAAAAGCTTGTTTGCCCGCATGATTTTCAGCAAAAGAAATATGGTCGGCAGGATGCCAATCTTGAGTGAGCACCACATGCTGAAATTTTTGAGCCAATTGATTAACTAATGGAATAATCTGGTCGCTGTCTGCCACCGCCAAGTGACCGCCTGGAGTAAAACCATTTTGAATATCAACCACGATCAGGGCACTCTGCTCCAGATTCATTTTTATTCTCCTATCAATTTACCAATTGCCAATATCAGCTGAAAATTTACAAAAAAAAACCTGAATGATGCGGTTCAAGCCAATATTTTTTTTCAATTTATCAACTCAAAGTCTTTATAGCCAAGCTGTTTAAAAAATGCCTTAAAAGTTTTGACTGCTTTAACGAAAGTATATTGTTCTTCATACCATGTTCAGTCATAATTTGAGTAAGCAACATTCAACGTTACCACTAGATTACGTTGACTTTCCCGCTTAAATTCAAAATACAGTAACCATCCTTTTTAAAACTGTACGGATGGTCAAATAGGATATTTTTTCAAAATGACTCAGCAAGCTCAGAATATTCAAGGCTCAATTGTCGCACTAGTCACCCCTATGTTTGAAGATGGCAGCGTAGATTGGAAGAGCCTTGAAAAGCTCGTTGAGTGGCACGTTGAACAAGGTACTAATGCAATTGTTGCAGTCGGCACAACAGGTGAGCCTTCTACGCTGAGTATGTCTGAACATACACAAGTGATTAAAGAAATCATTCGTGTCGTGAACAAACGTATTCCTGTGATTGCTGGTACTGGTGCAAACTCAACCCACGAAGCGATCGAACTCACCCAAGAAGCTCAAACCCTTGGTGCAGATGCCGCGCTTTTAGTCACACCTTATTATAACAAGCCGACTCAAGAAGGTTTATACCAGCATTTTAAAGTCATCGCTGAAACTGTTGATTTACCGATTATTGTGTATAACGTCCCAGGACGTACAGGCGTTGACATGCTCAATGAAACCGTGCTTCGCCTTGCCGATATTCCTAATATCATTGCAGTAAAAGATGCAACTGGTAACACCGAACGGGGCAAAGAATTGATCGATGCCTTGAAGGGTCGCATGTCAGTTTTTTCTGGTGATGATGCCACTGCTGCTGAACTGATTCGTCTTGGCGCACAAGGTAATATTTCAGTGACTGCCAATGTCGTTCCAAAATTAATGAGCGAATTATGTGCTGCAGCGTTACAAGGCAACCAAGAAGTTGCTGAGCAAATTAATAATAAGATTGCAAATTTAAACAATATTTTGTTTTGCGAATCCAACCCGATTCCTGTGAAATGGGCATTGCATGAAATGGGGAAAATTGGTTCAGGCATTCGTCTGCCACTAACACCACTTGCAGAACAATATCGCACACCATTGCGTGACGCGCTAAAAGACGTAGGTATTATTTAAAGAGCACAACATTATGCAGTTACGTTTAGGTTTAACCCTTGCACTTTCAGTTTTAAGTTTGGCTGGTTGTAGCACCTTGAGTAATAAGCTCAGTATTAACAACGGTTCTTTAAACTATAAAAAGTCAACCGTCGACATTGATCCTTTAAAATATCCTGACGGTTCAACGGCTCGACCTGCAACGCCACTGTATCCTGCGCCGATTATCGACCCACTTGCATTACAACACGCGCCTGATTTTGAAAACCAAAAAGGTAATCGTTTTGCAATGCCTCGCCCAGATGAAGTCGTTCCAAACCGTGCTTTGGCTGAAGCCAATAATAATTATCCGAAACCTGTGGTTTTAGTTGACGGAAACCAAAATCCGTTACTGAAAGTTACTGGTAAATCTGATACAATTTGGCAGTACACGCTTGCAACACTAAGCAGTCTAAATTACAGCGTGATTAGCCAAAGTCAAACACGGTATGAAGCGACAATTAAAGTCGATGATCACACCTATGTCTTAAAGCTCTCCGCTGTTGGTAAAACCAATACCCTCGTTTTATTTAATCCTGATAACAGTTTTGCTGATCAGGCTAAAGCGAAAGCATTGTTAGACCAGATTTCTCAAAATTGGCCAGCCTAGTACCCTAGGTATATTTTTGAAAACAGGTTCATCCCATGTTAAAACAAACCTTGCTCTATACAGGTAAAGCAAAATCTGTTTATGAAACAGATAGTCCAGACCACTTGATTTTAGTCTTTCGTGACGATGCTTCGGCGTTCAACGGCGAAAAAATCGCACAACTAGATCGTAAAGGCAAGGTGAACAACCGTTTTAACGCCTTTATTATGGAAAAACTGGCTGCTGCTGGTATTGAAACCCATTTTGAGAAATTGCTTACTCCAACAGAAGTGTTGGTGAAAAAGCTAAAAATGATTCCTGTAGAGTGCGTGATTCGTAACTATGCAGCAGGTTCTTTATGCCGTCGTTTGGGTATTGAAGAAGGTAAAGAATTGAACCCGCCTACGTTCGAATTGTTCTTTAAAGATGATGCGCTTGGCGACCCAATGGTGAACGAATCTCAAGCAATTGCTTTAGGTTGGGCAACTGCTGAACAACTTGAAAGCATGAAAGAACTCACTTACAAGGTAAATGACGTTCTTAAAGATTTGTTCGACAAAGGCAATATGCTTTTGGTTGACTTCAAACTTGAGTTTGGCGTATTCCATGACCGTATCGTACTTGGTGATGAATTCTCTCCAGATGGTTGCCGTTTGTGGGACAAAGAAACCAAGAAAAAACTCGACAAAGACCGTTTCCGTCAAGGTTTAGGTGGTGTTGTTGAAGCTTATGAAGAAGTTGCAGCACGCTTAGGCATTAACTTAGACGATATCTAAGTTTTTTCCTTGTAAAAACCGAGTCATCTGGCTCGGTTTTTTATTATTCAAGATAAGTATAATTTTTAATTTTCATCGCTCTATAACGTTTGCATCACAATATTTTTTAAATCATTCATCTATAAAACAATGAAAACTTATTTTTTAAAATCCATCTGCCTAGGCCTCATCCCTTTCATTTGCCTGACAGGTTGTCAAAGCATTTCCAAAGCCACACACAAAGTAGGAAATATGGTTGGACTCAGTAAAGAAGAAATTCCTCAAGCCAACCCAAAAGGCATGCTCGATGTCAGTGATAGTAATATCAGCCAGTTAGAGCAGTTGGCTGAAAATTTACCTGCCGAGCAATGGTCTTATATTGAAAATAAAAAACAGGGTATTTATAGCCTGAAAAATAAGTCCAAAACAGGAGATATACTGTCACTCAAACTGAACTGCAATGTCTCAAGCCAAAAACCGACCTTCTCGATTGAAAATACTGACGGGCAAGTGCTACTCAAAGCTTATGATCAACAGGCAGGACAAATCCAGTTTCTGCTCGACAATAAAAACTATGGCAATATTTTTGAATTAGGTCAGGCAAAACAACTGGCTGCGTTTAAAACCCAAGTCACACATGCCAAAGTCATTAAAATTTATAATCGGGGCAAACTTTACAGTTTTAGCAACAACAAAGCCGAACTACTCAATAAATCCGTTTCCTGTAAAGCCAGCTAATTTAAAAATGATCGGTATCTACTGTCACTTTGCTTGGCAACTTGGCAGTAGATACCCTCGACTTCTATCACAAGTCCCTTTTGTATGATGCTCTCTATCGGAGAAAAATAAAGAGGTTGGGAACGATGAAAGAAGCCTCATCGATTCTATTTTATTGCTGTTGTTGTTCTTGCTGCCAACGACGCTGCTGTAAACGTTCGCCTTCTACTTCTCGTTTATTACGCGCTGACTCATACAACTTTGTGCCCTTGAGTTCAGGTGGTAGATAATCCTGCATGACAAAATGTTCAGGATAGTCATGTGGATAAAGATAGTCTACTCCATAACCCTGCTGTTTCATCAACTTGGTTGGCGCGTTGCGTAAATGCAAAGGTACAGATAAATTTGCGGTTTTCTCTGCCAGATCCATCGCACGGTTAATCGCCAAATAAGTGCTGTTACTTTTGGCACTGGTCGCCAAGTACACAGCACATTGTCCCAAAATAATGCGGGCTTCAGGCATACCAATCACCTGTACCGAGCGGAAGCATTCTCCTGCCAGTAACAGCGCATTCGGATTTGAATTTCCAATATCTTCAGAAGCAGCAATCAGCATGCGCCGTGCGATAAACAGCGGATCTTCCCCGCCTTTCAGCATACGTGCCATCCAGTACAGTGCCGCATCTGGGTCACTCCCGCGAATGGATTTAATAAATGCCGAAACCAAATCATAATGCTGCTCGCCTGACTTGTCATAACGGGCGATATTCTGCTGGGCAACACGTACCACCAGCGCATTGTTAACGTGATTGTCCTGTTCAGGCTCAAATGTACTGGCTATTAAATCCAGTAAATTAAGCGCCTTACGTGCATCACCTGCTGCAAACTGAATCAGTGCATCAAATTCGTCAATATAAATCTGACGTTCCTGTAAAAAGCGATCTTGCTGTAAGGCTTTGTTTAATAAACTTTCAATGGCTTCATTGGACAGCGCATTTAAGCTATACACCTGACAACGTGACAACAAGGCACTGTTGACCTCAAAAGACGGGTTTTCTGTGGTCGCACCAATTAAGGTAATTTTGCCTTTTTCTACCGCACCGAGTAAGGCATCTTGCTGAGACTTGTTAAAACGATGAATTTCATCAATAAAAACCACAGGTGTCAGTAAATCACCACTTTCTGCAATCACTTCACGCAGTTCTTTGACCCCAGTATTGAGTGCCGACAAACTGATAAAAGGTCGATCCACCGCTTGCGCCAACAACAAAGCAATCGTCGTTTTACCTACGCCAGGTGGCCCCCAAAAAATAATTGAGGGTAAATGACCCTGATCAATCATTTGCCGTAATGGCGCACCTTCTCCCAATAAATGTTCCTGTCCAATAATTTCAGACAGATCACGTGGGCGCAGGCGCTCGGGTAATGGAATTTGACTCTCTGACATGCGGTTTTAATTCATTGCTTTGGCTTAGCTATAGTCTACAAGATTGAAATGCCCATTCAATAGCGTTGTTCTGTGATTACATCTGTTGAATCAACGCATATAAGTCCGCTTTGGCATCTTCATCTCCCTGCTCGGCGGCTTTACCCAGCCACTTCATGGCTTGTTTTTTATCTGCGGCTACACCTTTGCCATCGCGATACAAACAACCCAAGTTATATTGCGCTGTCGGGTTGTCTAGCTCTGCTGCTTTTTGATAATAATCAAAGGCTTTTTTAAAGTTTTGTGCGACACCGCGACCATTAAAATACATGACCCCGATATTGTTCAAGGCTTCACGATGATTGAGCCGTGCGGCTTGGCTATACCAAGTAAAAGCTTTGGCGTAATTTGGCGGATCTTGTTCATATTCATAAGTATAGCCAAGATTATACATGGCATCAGCTGAACCATGTGTAGCCGCTTTGGTATAGTAAGCCAAGGCTTTTTTCGGATTCTGTTCTACGCCTTCACCATTGTCATACATCACACCCAAGCTATATTCAGCATCCGCATTGCCTTGCTGGGCAGCTTTTTCATACCAAAAACGTGCTTGATCAAAATCCTGTTCGGTGTCATTGCTGCCATAGTAGTACACATCACCAATTTTATACTGCGCTTCGGCCTGACCTTTTTCAGCAATTGCCAGAACCTGTACATCACTCATATCATCCAAGTTGGCAGCAAATGCAGGTGTGGTCATCGCACCCACCAATAAGCAAGTGGCCAATACATTACGAATTTTTTTCATAAATCATCCAATTTTTAAATAATACTATGCTTTATTTTTAAGTTGTTTTAAGTCAGTTTTTTATTCGACAATCAAAACATCTGCATCGGTTAAGTTTACTGCAATTTCAACAAAGCTGCATTCTCACCATCTTCAATCACCCATAAATCTCCCTGAGGTGTTTGCAATAATCCTCGTATGCGCTGCCCCATCTCAACCCGTTCCAGTTCTTTAATCGGTTGATGCTGAATATCCACCACAATAATTGACTCAGATGACAAACCGCCAATCAGTGCCTTACCTGTCCATTGAGGAATACGTTTACCCTGATAAATAATCAGGCTTGAAGGAGAAATTGCAGGTGTCCAACTTAGAGCAGGCGCTTGAAATCCTGGTTGGGTATCATGCTGTGGAATTTTTAAACCTGAATTTGAATAATGATCATCATTGGAAACCAAAGGGTAACCATAATTGCGACCTCTATAAATCTGATTCAACTCATCACCACCTTTAGGGCCCTGTTCTACTTCCCAAAGTTGCCCTTTGGTATCAAAAGCAATGCCTAAAGGGTTCCGATGCCCCCATGACCAAAGCTGAGCAGCAACGCCACCTTGGGCATAAAGTGGATTATCGGTGGGTGTCGTACCATCGGCATTCAGTCGTATCATTTTACCCAAATGGCTATGCAGATTTTGTGCGGGATTAACCTGCTGACGCTCACCAGAACTGATCCAGAGTTTGCCATCACGGTCAAATAGCAACCGATAAGCAAAATGCTTATTACCTTTTACTTTAGGTTGTTGTGTCCAGATTCTTTGACGATTCAGCAGTCTTGGCTGCCCAGCGTGTGAGAGATCCAGCTGGGCACGGTCAACGGCTGCACCTGTAGTGTTCTGCCCAGAAGCTTCTACATAGCTAAAATACACCCAGTGATTCTGATTAAAATCAGGATGCAAGACAATATCACCAAGACCGCCCTGCCCCGCATAGACCACTGGTGGTACACCTGCTACAGACCATGCCTGCTGACTCACAGGATCAAACAACTTGATTGCCCCTGCTTGCTCAGTAATCAGTAATCGCCCATCAGGTAATGCGACCAGCGCCCACGGTGAATGAAAAGTGCCGACTGTCTGAAAGTGTAATAGTGCAAATTTTGAGGTGCGTTGGTTCATAAACTGATCAAAATATTGCTCGATCTGTTTAGAAAAATCGGAAGAACTACAGGCAGTTAAGCCGAAAACTGACATTAATAACAAAAGAAGATGCTGAAATCTTCGCATAAACACACCATCCGTAACATTCATGCATCCTGAAAAGACAGGAGTTTATAGTTTTTTACCTTTTATTCCGCATCCAGCTGATGTAAGGTTTTTACAATATTACAATCCTGAATACAGGCTTGAGAATTACAACTTTGGCGTAGCTGCTGTAATTGCTGGCTAAATTTCTGCAATTGCTGGATTTTATCCTGAATATGTCCCAAATGGGCTTCCACCAGTGTATCCACAACAGCACAATTGTCTTGCGGATGCAGCATCAATTCATTCATCTCTTGAATTTCCTTAAGAGACATCCCCAATTCGCGGCAATGCCGAATAAAAATTAACTGTTGCAATGCCTGATCATCATAATAGCGATAATTATTATTCGCACGCTTTGGCGGCATGATGAGCTGTTTTTTCTCATAAAAACGGATGGTATCCGCAGAAATTTTGGATTTTTTAGCCAGTTCGCCAATCGAAAAAAACATATGCACCTCACTTGACCTTAGAGTAACTCTAAGCTTTTAAATCCGTGTATGCAAATTAAAACAGGATTTTCAAATGGCAGGTTGTCAATGTGAACATCACACATCAAATCATAACATTTCAAAAAAATTTCGTAATGCGCTGTGGATTGCCTTATTTCTCAATTTAAGTCTGTTTATTATTGAAGTGATTGCAGGGGCACATGCAGGCTCTGCTGCGCTTTGGGCAGACTCTCTTGACTTTGCTGGCGATGCTTTCAACTATGCCATTTCGATTATGGCATTGGGGCTCAGTTTATATTGGCGTGCCAGTATCGCCTTGGTTAAAGGCTATACCATGCTGTTTTTTGCGATTTTGATCTTGGTCAAAGTGATTTGGGCATATTGCACAGGCGTGCAACCCGAAGCCATGACGATGGGCGTGATTGGTATCATTGCCCTGATTGCCAATGTCATCAGTGCCCTTGTACTCTATACCTTCCGTGATGGAGATGCCAATATGACGTCGGTCTGGTTATGTAGCCGCAATGACGCGATTGGTAATATTGCAGTAATTTTGGCAGCGGTTGGCGTCTTTGGCACACAAAGTGCCATTCCTGACCTGATTGTCGCTGCGGTTATGGCAAGTCTAGGCTTTAGCTCAGGTTATCATGTGGTTCAAAAATCACGTGCTGAGCGTCAAGCCAATAAAACAGGACATTTAGCGTAACGCACCAATATAATGATGTGGCACTTCTTCTTTTTGCGCTGGGCTTGGCATATCCTCAAGAACAGGTGTCATTGCGCTTACTGGAGCAACAAACTTCACGCTTGCAATCTGGGTAGGTGCTGTACCATGAGACAGCACTGCATCCAGACGAGACCCTAAACGGTGCAATTCTGCATCGCCTGAAGTCAAGGCAAGCTTGACCACTTCTTGAGCGTACTCCTGATTATGTTCCAGATACACTACATCAATCACCCGCCCTGCCACACGTCTTAAACGAACATATAACTGTGTGGCGAGGTCAAAGATCTCTTTTTCAACTTTTTTATCTTTGCTCAACATCGTCTTCATACTTTTCTCCACAGTTGTGGTTCAAGCCCAGCTTGAACCAATTTTTTATACAACACATCAAGGTACATGCTCACCGTGTTGTGCTAAATCCAAACCAATTTGTTCCTGCTCTGCATCGACTCGCAGACCAATCACTTTATTAATCACAAATAAAATCACGACAGAAATGATCGCGCTGTAAAGGAAGGTCGTCACTGCACCTATCACTTGTATCAATAAGCTCGCATCCAAACCTGAAATATGTTTTTGAGCAAATACGCCTGTTAGAATTGCACCGACAATCCCGCCTACACCATGAATCCCGAAAACATCCAGTGAGTCATCAGCTTTGAGTAGAATTTTGAGCTGAGTTGCCCCCCAGTAACAACACACCCCAGCAATCAAGCCAATCAGCAAACCGCCTGTCATATCAACAAAACCGGATGCGGGGGTAATCGCAACCAAACCTGCAACCGCACCCGAACATGCACCAAGCAGCGTCACTTTACGACGGCTGATATATTCCACCAGTAACCATGTCAGTGCTGCCGATGCTGTTGCCAACTGGGTTACCAGCATTGCCATGCCCGCCCGCCCATCGGCTGCACCTGCTGAACCTGCGTTAAAACCAAACCAGCCTACCCACAGCAATGCCGCACCAATAAAGGTATAAATCAGGTTATTTGGAAAAAATGGTTCTTTACCATAACCGTTGCGCTGACCAAGCATATAAGCACATGCCAGACCTGCAGCACCTGCGTTAATATGCACAACTGTACCGCCTGCAAAGTCCAGAGCACCTTTGGCTGCCAACCAGCCTGTTGGTTCCCAGACCCAGTGTGCAACAGGGACATACACCAGTAAAATCCAGAAAAACATGAACCAGAACATCGCAGAAAAACGCATACGCTCAGCAAATGCGCCAGTAATTAAAGCAGGCGTAATAATGGCAAAAGTCATCTGAAACATAATCCAGACAGTCTCAGGAATAGTGGAAGCCATATGGCTCACGGAAATTTTGCCATCAATGGCATCGAACACCACACCTTGCAGCATGACACGGTCAAAACCACCAATAAATGCATTATTGGGTGTAAAAGCTAGGCTGTACCCGACTACAACCCACAGCACACTTGCCAAACATACAATCACTAAACTTTGTAAGGCGGTGGCAATTAAATTCTTTTTACGCACCATTCCTGAATAAAACAAAGCAATCCCCGGAATGGTCATCAGTAAAACCAGCGCGGTAGAGGTCAGCATCCACGCGGTGTTTCCGGTATTGATTTGCTCTAGATTGGTGATATAAGGTGCAGTTGCTGCACATGCCATACCCGAACTGGCAAAAAAACCAACTAAGATGAGTACAAGATTGTTGATATAGCTATTTTTATACATTCTCCCCCCCATGACACGATTGCTTAAAATAATTGAAATTTCACCCATTTTTTATGTGTAAAAATGAAGCAAAATTTAAGCCAAAAATGAAGGGAGTTATATTTTATTTTTATACTATTGTTTTTAAAAAATTTTTATCTTACCCAACGCACGATATATTCATCAATATCATCCTCACTCACAGATTCTTCTGAAATACAGCGTCCTGCCACCGATTTTTTGGCTTTAATCACGCTTTGCCGTGAGCCTGTATTTAAATAATGCCATGAGGGTAAGTTTTTGCCTTCATAAATACGTCGGTAGGCACAGCTTGATGGCAACCACTGAATTTTTTGTAAGCTTTCTAAAGTTAATTGAATACAATCAGGGACATGCTGCTGACGCTGACTGTAATCCGAGCATTGCCCTGTTGTACAGTTGAGTAACTTACACGCCACTTTTGTATAAGCCACTTCATGCGTGTCTTCATCTTCAAGTTTGAGTAAACAGCACAAGCCACAGCCATCGCACAAAGCTTCCCATTCTTCGCTTGAGAGTTGATCTAATGGATATTTTTTCCAGAATTGTGGACGCAGCGCCATGAATTTCTCAGTCTAAAAACAACAAGGTCGGCATTATAACATGCCCAACTCCAGCTTGATTTTTACAAACCGCACTTACATAGCTTGATGAAAGCGCTGCATAAAGTGCACATTTTATGCACAAAGCAAAAACAGTCGTGCCAATTTACAGTGCTAAACTTAACATCAAAATAAAAAATGCAGGAGAATCATCATGTTTCGTTGGGCGATTATTTTTGCAGTGATTGCACTCATTGCTAGCTTACTCGGATTCGGTGGCGTCGCTGGTCTATCACAACAATTTGCAGTGATCTTGCTAGTCGTTGCCTTGATTTTGGCCGTGATTGGTTTTTTTTCAAGAGGTCATTAACAGATTCTCAAACAAGAAGAGAAGCTTACGCTTCTCTTCTTTAGTATTTCCATGTTTGCAACCGATTTAACCAAACGCTCAGTTGCTGGTAACCTGCCGGGAAAAAACGCTGTAGCAAATCTAAAACCTTGGCATCAGTACCAATCAGGACTCGCCGCTGGTTTCGACGAATGGCTTTAAGAATTTTCTGTGCAGCTTTTTCAGGTGGAGTCCGCAGCAGCTTCTCAAAGTCCTGCTGTGTGCCATCGGTTTCAATCCCCAAACTTTGTAAACTTTGATTAGAACGCGCCGATTTGGCAATATTGGTTCGCACCCCTCCAGGATGTACACATAAGGCACTCACCCCACAGCGCTGAATATCCAGTTCCTGACGCAATGACTCGGTAAAACCACGTACTGCAAACTTACTGGCATTGTATGCGGACTGGGTTGGCTGTGCTGCAATTCCAAAAATACTGGAAATATTGACAATATGACCATCTTGGGTTTGCTTAATATAAGGTAAGAACTCTTTGGTTCCATACACCACGCCCCAAAAGTTGATATTGGTAATCCAAGTCAGATCTTCATAACTTGCACCTTCAACTGTCGATGCCAGTGCCACCCCCGCATTATTAAAAATCAGATTGACCTGACCATGTTCACGTACGGTCTGCTCTGCCCAATATTGCACCTGCTCACGCTCAGCAACATTCACCAAATGGGTCGAGACCCGCACTTTATATGCCTGAAGTAAGCTTTGCGTCTGTGCTAAACCTTGCAAATCAATATCACTCAAGGATAAATGGCAGCCCTGCCGTGCTAAAAGCAATGCCAACTGTTGCCCAATACCTGAGCCTGCTCCTGAAATTGCTGCGACTTTTCCTTGAAAACTTTTCATTACCATCTCGATCTTGCATCTTGACCACCATATGCGTCATCATTTAGTCATATGACGATCAAGATTTTGTCACAAATATTTTTTAAAATTGCAGATACCTAAATCTACTGCAATGATACTGTCATAATTAGTCTTTGTAATACTGGACTATAAACAAATAAAGCAGTGATAGGATTTGACCTTGTGAAAGAGGACTATATTTTAATCGTCGATGACGAATTACCCATTCGCGAGATGATTCATACTTCGCTCGATATGGCAGGTTTCCAATGTTTGCAAGCCGAAGATGCCAAACAAGCCCACCAAATGATTGTTGATCAACGTCCTTCGCTTATTTTACTCGATTGGATGCTTCCTGGTGGAATTAGTGGTGTTGATTTGTGCCGCCGCCTAAAACGCGATGAAAACCTTTCGGAAATTCCTGTGATCATGCTCACTGCACGTGGCGAAGAAGATCATAAAGTTCAAGGTCTTGACGCAGGTGCCGATGACTATATGACCAAACCGTTCTCAACGCGCGAACTGGTATCACGGATTAAAGCCGTCTTACGTCGTTCTAATGCCTTGAGTGGGGAAAAATCTATTGATGCCAATGGTTTAATTCTGGATCCTGTGAGTCAGCGCGTCAGCTTTGCCGACAATATTTTAGATATGGGCCCAACCGAATACCGCCTATTGGCATTTTTCATGACCCACCCAGAACGTGCCTATACGCGCGCACAACTGCTTGATCAGGTTTGGGGTGGCAATGTCTATATTGAAGACCGAACAATTGACGTCCATATCCGCCGCCTACGCAAAGTACTTGAACCCTTCGGAGTGGATCGTTTCGTACAGACTGTACGAGGTACAGGCTACCGTTTTTCAACGCGTGCCGATGCTTTAAGTTAGTTAGATCACCTTTATGTATGAACCTTACCCAACCCCGGAAATTAGCCTTGAACATAAGCGTTATCGTTATAGCAGCTTATGGGATTATGCCAAACAAGATCTACGGATCTTGTTATTTTTCATAACAATTGCTAGTTTAATTGGCTTGGGGATAGGTCATTTTTGGATTTGTATCGCAATTGCATTTGCTGTGTTTATGGTCATGCAACTGCGAGCACTGTATCTGGTCAACGACTGGATTGCCAATCGACCTTATGATGTACCGCCCAACCTGAACGGGATTTGGGGTGCACTGCTGTTTAATATTTATCGGTCACAACGTCAGGAACGTGTGGTTCAGGCCGAAATGGTCGGGCTCATTGACCGTGCCCAGTCGTCACTGGTCGCACTCGCTGAAGCTGTGATTTTGACTGATGAATTACATCAGATTGAATGGTGGAACCCTGCGGCAGAGAAACTGCTTGGCGTTCAGGAACTGGATCGTGGACGCAATATTTTGGGTATTTTGCGCCAGCCTGCTTTTGTTGAATATTTTAATAATATGGAACAGCAGCCTGACGGCATTAAACTAAAATCTTCGATTCATGAAGATCGCTATGTGCAAATCAAGCTGACACGCTTTGGTCTAGAAAGCCGCCTTGTCGTGGCATACGATGTAACTCGGGTTCATAATCTCGAACAGATGCGTAAAGACTTTGTCGATAATATCTCGCATGAATTACGCACACCTCTCACAGTGCTCAGCGGCTATCTGGAAACCTTTACGGATCAGGAAGATTTCAATCCACGCTGGAAACGCCCTTTTGAACAAATGCAGGCGCAAACTCGCCGCATGAATGCTCTGGTCAATGACCTGCTGCTATTATCACGCTTGGAAAATGACAAACAACTGGCAAAAAACCAGATTGTGGATATGCCGAGTCTGATGAACCAGTTGTTTGATGATGCACAAGCCTATAACTCCGAATACGGACATATTTTAAATCTCGACATTGACAGTCACTGTGACCTGCTTGGCTCGGACATGGAACTTGCCAGTGCTTTTGGCAATCTGATTACCAATGCCATTAAATACACGCCCAAAGGTGGCGTGATTACCATTGGCTGGCATGATGATCAGGAACATGGCTACTTTACCGTGCAGGACAATGGAATTGGGATTGACCCCAAACATTTACCACGCCTGACCGAACGCTTCTACCGCGTAGATAGCGCACGTAGCCGCCAAACAGGGGGAACAGGTCTAGGACTGGCAATTGTCAAACATGTGCTCATGCAACATGGGGCGCACTTAGAAGTTGAATCACAAATCAATCAAGGTTCATGCTTCAAAGCTGTCTTTCCAAAAGAACGCCTCTGTCAAGCAGAGGCCTAAAGCCCTACACTGCAGGCATGAAAAAACTTTATCTTATACTGAGCAGCCTGTGCGCTGCGTTGATTGTCTTTCTGATCGTGAAAGCACAGCAACCCGATACCGATGAAATTGCTCGGTATCAAGCCATCTTGTGTTTTGTGATTCGACAACCCGATGCACCACATAATGTTCAGCAACTTCGTGAAAAAATGCGACAAGTCCAGCAAGGCAGTATTCCTGACTATGCATTCAAGCAACCCCATTTTCGCGAAACCTTAGCCAATCAGTGGATTGAAGCCTATTTCAGTTTATCAACTGCTCAGCAAGTGCAGGCACGGCTATCCTACGAACAGTGTACTGAGGTATTTAACAAACACCCTCAATCAAAAAACGCAACCTGAAGGTTGCGTTTTTCATTAGATCAATCCGTAAGTTAAAGCACTTGCCCTAAACGCTCACCCATGACCACAACAGATTCCGCTTTGAACTTTGCATCCCAAGCCATCGTATTTGGTTCAAACAATACAATTGCCGTTGAACCCAAATAAAAACGCCCAAGCTCATCGCCTTTTTGCAGTTCAAGCTGATGTTGCTGTAAGTCTAGACGACCATTCGGTTTGACTTTACCTGTGGCAACTGTTTCGATCCCCGCCACAATCATGGCACCAACCAGCACCACTGCCATACGACCAATCTCGGTATCAAACAAACAAACCATACGCTCATTACGCGCAAACAGGTTCGGAACATTTTCTGCCGTGACCTGATTGACCGAAAATAATTCGCCTGGCACATATAGCGTTTCAGTCAATGTTCCTGAAAATGGCATGTGTACCCGATGGTAGTCACGGGGTGACAGATAAACCGTTGCAAATTGCCCCTGTTTAAATGGCGCAGCCAGTTTAGGATCACCCACCAACTGTTCAACAGAAAAGCTCTGTCCTTTCGCCTGAAATACTTCACCATCGGTAATTTGACCAATTTGTGAAATTGCACCATCGGCTGGGCTGACAATACTACGACTGTCGCTGTCAATCTGACGTACGCCCTGCTTTAAAGCACGAGTAAAGAATTCATTAAACGACTTGTATTGCAACGGATTATTTTGTTCGGCAACCGACAAGTCAATCTGATATTTGTTCTTAAATGCCTGAATGACAATGTTTTTAACAATCGGGTTTTCACTGGCAGCAACTTTACCCACCACACGACTCAGCTGATGTTGAGGTACGATACGTTGGGCTTGTAAAAAAAGTTGTTTCTTCAGTTGTGATGTGAGGCTCAAAACGGCTTCTCTCCCGTAACAATTGGACTCTCGGGGCGATTTCCCCACTCACTCCATGCACCATCGTATGCGCGAATATTCCAATTGAGCAAACGACCTAAAATATAAGCCAGACCTGAACGATGATGCGACTGGCAGTACACTACCACAGGCTGCTTAAAGTCTATCCCCAATTGTTGCAAACTTTGTTGTATGTGTTCTAAAGGGCGTAATTTTAAATGATTTTCACGATTAAGGGCAGTACTCCATTCGTAATGAATCGCATGGGGAATATGCCCACCCCGTCGCGCTGCCAACCGTAGCCCTGTATATTCATCCTCAGTACGGCAATCCCAAAGCTGGATGGCATTCTTTTTAACCAATTCCAGCAATTCGGGATATTCAATCCGTACTTTAGCGGCTTGATCAAGATTCACGGGAATCAGTTGATCTGTCACAGCCACATCTTGTACATCAACCGAAGTAGGTAAGCCTGCCCCCAGCCAAGCGTGAATACCGCCGTTGAGTAAGCTGGTTTGGGTAAAGCCCAAGCAATGCAGATTCCACAAGAGACGTCCTGCCCATGCCCCACCTTCATCATCATACGCCACCACATGATGTTGTGGTGAAAGCTGCAAGTATTCAACCAGTTGTTGTAAGCCCTCTACATCGGGCAGCATGCCTGATGCCAGCTCTTGCTGACGCACCAGCTGCTGGGGTTTAACATGCACTGCATGAGGAATATGCAACTGTTCGTACACCGATAGACGGCTCAAATCGACAATCCTTAGATTTGGATTGCCTAAATGCGGCACAAGATCTTCGGCATCGATTAATAATGGAAAATTTAATTCAGAAGTGGCTGTCATTTTTATTGGGCTCAAGACGTGCTGAAACTCGATCATGCTTGATCATAACATAGGCTTTTCATGCCGATTTATGATTTTTTACGCAAGCATTGTGCCAAAGATTCACAAGACAAAAACTAAAAACCGACTCTTATGAGTCGGTTTCGATTCAACTTAAACAGCTTCAACCTGAAACACCTGCCGTAAATAGGCAAGGAAAGTATCATTATCGGTCATGGTCTTACCTGGGCTGTCCGAGATTTTTGCCACAGACTGTCCATTACATTCCACCAGTTTCAGCACAATATTGAGAGGTTTCAAGCCCATATCATTGGTCAGATTGGTACCGATTCCGAAACTGACTTTGAAACGGTCTTTAAAGTACTGATGCAAATTCCACGCGCGCTCTAAATCCAGCCCATCACTAAAAGTTAACATTTTGGTTTTACTGTCAATTTTAAGCTTTTGGTAATGTGCATAGGCTTTATCGCCCCAGACATACGGGTCACCACTATCATGACGCAAACCATCAAACAGCTTGGCAAAGTACAGATCAAAATCCCGCAGGAAAGCATCCATCCCGACCACATCGGTCAGGGCGATGCCCAAATCTCCACGATATTCCTGTACCCATGCTTCAAGTGCTGCTTTCTGGAAGTTGCGCAAGCGTACATCCAGTGCCTGAAATGCCTGCAAAAACTCATGTGCCATCGTACCAATTGGGGTAATACCAAGTTCTTTTGCCAACATGACATTACTGGTACCGCGAAATACATCAGGAGCAGCGCGGTGAAATTCTTCCACGATATGCCGATGCCACGTCAAACTATAACGGCGACGCGTACCAAAATCAGACACCAAAAATGGATTTTCATCTGCTTGTTGCTGCTGTTCGTATTGTTTTAATAACTGCAATTTGGCTTGTAAACGGCGTTCACCTTCAGCAAGGACTTCTTCAGAATGAATACGTCTGAAATATAGCTCATTGACAATCGATAGCACAAAAATTTCAAACATCAGGGCTTGTACCATCGGCCCTTCAATATGAATATCGAGACGCCCCTGCTCATCAATGCTTGCACGAATAAAACGGCGTTTGAGCTGGAATAATTCTAAATAATCAACAAAGTCACTTTTGATAAAACGTAAATTGCGTAAATACTGCAATTCATCGTCCTGAAAACGCAGCTCACACAAGTAGTCCAGTTGCTGGTTCAGGTCATCCAGAATATCCGTCAATGGATACACAGTATCTTCAAGATTACGGCAGCGGAATTGATACACACTATGAGTTTGTGGAAACTTGTGTAACACCACTTGCAGCATCGTAAATTTATATAAATCCGTATCAAGCAAGGATCGTATGATTGGTTCCATATCGGTTAGATCTTTTTTAGCTCAAGGCATTAAACCATACTTTTATCCGCAACTCAGCGAGTGTTTTAGCAAATAATGATAAAAACCTATCCAAATTAGCAGTTTTTTGCTGAATTTATAACCACTGCATCTTCATGAAAAAGATTTTAAAGCCCGTCTGAAATGTTTATAGTCTGTACTTTTATGAGTAGTCTTAAACATGCGTGCCCTATTACAACGCGTAAAATCCGCCAAAGTTGTTGTAGATGAACAAATTACGGGTGAAATTCAACACGGTCTTTTGGTTTTTTTGGGTCTGGCACAGCAAGATGATCTTGCCATAGGCAAAAAACTGATCGACAAAATCCTGAAATACCGCATTTTTGATGATGAACAAGGCAAAATGGGCTGGAATGTCGCGCAAGCGCAAGGTGGAATTTTACTGGTTTCACAATTTACCCTGATGGCACAAACCCAAAAAGGTTTACGTCCTGACTTTGCCCCTGCCATGCCACCTGCTGCGGCAAAAGCATTGTACGAGCAACTGGTCGACTACACCAAAATTCAATATCCACAAGTAGAAACGGGCATTTTTGCTGCCGATATGCAAGTCCATCTGGTCAATGATGGGCCTGTCACGTTTAACCTTGAAGTGGTTTAAATAAAAAAAGCTCTCAGGATTGAGAGCTTTTTTATGGTCGAGAATTTACTTGCCTGTTTTTTGGCGAATAAACTGACGAACCTGTTTAACTTTGGCTTGTACTGGTTTTGGCAATTTCGGTGGCAATAAACGTGCAACCTTGTTGAACCAGACCAACAAACTAAAATCACCTTCCATTTTAATGCTGCCGTTTTGCATACCCGTCATAAATGCTGAAGGTTCACCTTTGATCAAGGTTTTTACAGCTTGGTTGCTATCAGCAAACTGCAAGGTAAAATCAGCAGGTTGAGGCGCACCAGCAACAGTATCCACTTTGCCATTATTGACCAGAATCTGACGGGCAAAACCTGCATCGGTTGCGATCTGGATGCGAATTTGGCGATCATGCGATAATTCAATAAATTTCGGTGAGGTTTTCGCAAGCTGTTTCATTCGTAAAACCATGCTGACCACCAACAAATCCAGTGGGTCTGTACTTACATTCAGCAAAGGTAACTTTACGACAGGAATAGCAGAAAGATTCATGTGCATTTAGCCTATTGTCATTTTATTCATCTTTAAAGCATCCTATCATAACTTGCCAAATGAATAACTAAGCTTTGTATAACAATTTTTAAGAAAAAAAAGTGCATTTTTCAATGCACCCGAGTTGAGTAACTGATGATTTAAACGGCTTTATTGTTCTTCTTCATAAACGGGTGTGTGTTCAATCAACTGCCGATTGGCAAGCGCCTTTTGCGCAACATGATCTGCTCTTAATAACAGCACGGTAATTCCCATCATGACAAGGCTAAGCGCAGTTAAATAACTATAGGTCATTGGCCAATGAAAGGCAGACTGCACACCCAAACGGATCGCCTCTACAACACCCCAAAATGCCATACCTGCAAACATAAACCCCAGCCAATGCCGAAAAGGTGAAAAGAAAACAGCGATAAGCGCAATGGCAATCAAGCCGATCCCCACCATAGTGGCAACATTTGCTGTTAACATAAAACCTCCGTCTATCACATTTTGTGACTGCAACACTGATCAATTTAAGCATGTTCTGATTCAGCGCTTACGTATTTTTCAGACGACTGTGTGCATGCTCATAATGGCATTATGCAAAGTTTTTTCAGAAAAAAAAGGGAGTTTTTCCAGCAAAGCGACACACTTTGTCGCCAAATACCAATGTCATTACAAAACGATTTTTTGTAAAAATTCGGCGAGTAAAGGAAATATATAGGATTGCGTGTCATTACAATGCACTTCAGCGCTTTTTATGCCTAAAATCATTTTTTTATAAAATTTTTTAATCCTGTAAAAAACGTAAATTCATTGAAACAAATATTTAATTGATATGAAAAAAGCACAATTTTTAAATTGTGCTTTTTTATTTAAAAACAAAAACTTAATGAGCAGGATGCATGTCTTTATCGTGTACGCCTAGCAAATACAAAACACCATCTAAACCAATGCTTGAAATTGCGTGATTAGCGTTTTGGCGTACCAGTGGTTTCGCTCTAAATGCAACACCTAAACCTGCAATTGAAAGCATTGGCAAGTCATTGGCACCATCGCCCACTGCGATCACTTGTTCAAGTGAAATGCCCATTTCATCGGCCAAGCGGCGAAGCAGTTCAGCTTTACGCGCACCATCGACAATCGTACCTTTGACTTCACCTGTCACAAAGCCATCTTGTACATCTAAAATATTGGCATGGACTTCATCAATCCCCAGTTTTTTCTGTAAATATTCAGCAAAATACTGGAAACCGCCCGATAAGATAGCTGTTCTATATCCCAAAAGCTTAAGCGTTGAGATCAGGCGTTCTGCACCTTCGGTAATGGTCAAACGTTCTGCAATTTTTGGCAACACTGAAGCGTCTAAACCTTTGAGCAAGGCAACGCGCGCACGGAAACTTTGCTGAAAATCCAGTTCGCCCTGCATGGCACGCTCTGTAATTTCTGCAACTTGTGCCCCAATCCCAGCTTCACGCGCTAACTCATCAATTACTTCCTGTTCAATCAGGGTTGAGTCCATATCAAAACAGACCAAACGGCGGTTTCGGCGGTAAACATTGTCTTCTTGTACTGCAATATCAATGTTCAGTTCAGTTGATAAGTGTAGGCATGCTGCACGCATTCCTTGTGCATCGAACATTTTCCCTTTTAAACCGAACTCTACGCAAGCACGACGATGCTCTGTATTAGGGGTGTCGAGCACCAAACGCTCTGATAAACGGGTCACTGTTTCAATGTTAAATCCCTGACCCGATACAATTTGTGTAACGGCTTGCAAATCTGCTGCCTTCAGTTCAGGTGCGAACGCCGTCACAATATAACGGGTTGCTCCACCTTCACTGACCCATTGATTATATTCTGCGTTAGAGATTGGTTTAAATCGCACAGTTAAGCCAATATCATGTGCTAAAATTAGAATCTCTTTCATTGCCAAAGCGGTTGCGGTCTGATCTTCAGATGCAACCACGATGCCAAGGGTCAGCTGATTATGAATCACGGCCTGACCCACATCTAAAATTTGCAATGAATGAGAGGACAAAACTTGCATCAATCGAGTGAACTGATTGGGTTGGTCGGGTCCTAAAAATGAAATAAGAATGATTTCTTGCATGGATTGACTCAGTTTGAGCTACAACTATGATTAGAATCATAATCGAAAATGAATCGAATTGCCTTGGAAGTTTACCTTGAATGCACCTAGACAAGGGCTATTTGCTAGCCTACTGATTGTAAGTTTTGCATTGCAGACCTTTTTACTGGTCATTGCAACCACGCATCAACTCAAAGAAAATCGTGCCAGCCAAGGTCAACTGCTGACCACACAACTGGTGACGGACAGCTTGCATGAATTAGACCCAGCAAATCGCGTGTCTTTGGCGCTTCTTGTCGATCGCTATAAAACCAATCCAAGTATTGCATCTATTCGCATTCTCGATGCCTCCAATCAGGTTCTGGCAACAGATGGCTTATATAAGACCCGCGAAGGTGAAGTCTTTAGCCGTGATGCACTACAAAACGAAAAGAAAGTCGGCAGTGTCGAAGTCACACTCATCAAACCGAGCATTGGCGAAATTTTGCGTAGTGAATGGCTTGCAATTTTAGCTTCTCTGATTTTGCATTTTCTTTTATGGATTGCCTATCGAGCGATTGCTCGCCCAAGCCGTAGCGAATATCTGGCACGCATTAACAAGGAAATGCACCTCAAGCATGAAATTCAGGCGCTCACTCAAGCCCTTGAACAGGAAAAGCACAACAGTGCCGTGGTGATCGCACAAGCTCAGCAGCAACCTAAAAAACAGGCGATTCCGAACCGATTGTTCAATAGCGATAAAACTGACGTGAATCCAAATCCACATGCTTTGGCACTCAATATTCAGTTTTATGATCCAAAACAACTCTTGAGCACGGTCAGCCAATCAGTTTCTGTACCCTACTTCAATTTGTGTCAGTTATTCTTGAAAAAAAGCATTGATTTATGTGTACAGCATTATCAGCTTTCTCAAGCAGATATTAACGTACAGCAAAGCTTCCAAGCCGATGGCGCGACCATTACCATCGATGCTGAACGCCCGAAAGCAGTCGAATGTCTGCTTATGGTTGGCATGGTATTTCAGTTACTCTCTGACGTGCTATATAAACGCTACCGTGAAGAAAAACGCTTTGTACTGCAAACTCGCTGCGCGATTGCCAACTCAGTTGAAGACATGCAACTCAATGCAGCACAAGCGGCAGCTCGCCTGACACATAACTTAACCGCGAAAGAAAGCGCGCTGTATTTGCAAGAACAATATCTGAAACTCATCAGTGAACATTTTCAGCTCGTGGCTTTACCTAACCCAAGCAATGTACTGACCCGTCACGCCTTTATGATCAACGGCATGAACAGTGAATGTGCTGAACTGGCGCAAAACCTGCGTACCGAGATCTTAAAAAGTAAAAAATCACGTTCTGAAACCACTTAAATGATTGCCTAGTTTTCAACCTCGCCTGAATGGCGAGGTTTTTTTATCATGATTTTGCCTTGACATCATCAGCTTTAGCAGCATTATAGAAATACACATCAGAAAAGCTGCTGTGGATCTTGAGGGAAACATAGGCAATACTGCCTAAAAATTGCTAATATAAACAACTGTGATAATCGATTGCATTGTAAATTCAGGGTTAAGGTAGGACAGGATGGCACTCAATACTGTTGAAGAGCTTGTCGAAGATATTCGTGCTGGCAAAATGGTCATCCTTATGGATGATGAAGATCGTGAAAATGAAGGTGACCTCATCATGGCAGCAACTCATGTGCGTGCCGAAGACATCAATTTCATGATTACCCATGCCCGTGGTCTCGTTTGTCTGACTTTGAGCAAAGATCGCTGTCAACAACTGAACTTACCTCTCATGGTCGATCAGAATGGCGCACAGCATGGCACCAACTTTACCTTATCCATAGAAGCGGCTGATGGGATTACCACAGGCATTTCTGCGGCAGAGCGCGCGCATACCATTCGTACTGCGGTGGCAGCGGCAGCCAAACCGTCCGATATTGTACAGCCTGGGCATATTTTCCCGCTCATGGCACAACCTGGTGGTGTATTGCACCGAGCTGGACATACCGAAGCAGGCTCGGATCTCTCACGTTTAGCAGGTTTAGAACCTGCATCTGTGATCTGCGAGATCATTAAAGAAGACGGCACCATGGCACGTCGTCCAGATTTAGAAATATTTGCTGAAAAACATGGCTTAAAAATTGGTACAATTGCCGACTTAATTCATTACCGTATGACCAATGAACAAACGGTCGAGCGTTTAAGCCAGCAAAGCATTGAAACTGAATATGGCCCATTGCAACTGTATCGTTATCAGGAGCAAGGTAGCCCAGATATTCATTTGGCTTTGGTGAAAGGTGAACCGAAACAAGGTGTCACCACCGTTCGTGTTCATGGGTTCAACCCAACGCGTGATTTATTAAAATTGAAAAAACAATCGGGTGAATCTGCATGGACAATTGACCATGCACTACAAACGATTGCCAACAGTGAACGTGGTGTTCTGGTTTGGATTGGTCAAAAAAGCTTGCCTGACTTAGGCCCAGCTTTAGATGCATTAACTGCACCAACGCCAGTCAAATCCAATTCGGCATTGTCACATCAATATCAGACTATTGGGGTCGGCGCGCAAATTTTACGCGACTTGGGAGTGGAAAAAATGAAACTTCTCAGTTCGCCATTACGCTTCAATGCCCTTTCTGGTTTTAACTTAGAAGTGGTGGAATATATTTCTGCCGATCAATCTTTTGGAAAATAATCGAGGTTGCTATGGCGATTCGCCGTATAGAAGGTTTATTACATCTCGCGAGCGAAGGCCGTTACGCGATTTTGGTTGCTCGTTTCAATAGCTTTGTGGTTGAACATCTGCTTGAAGGCGCGATTGACACATTAAAACGTCATGGCGTTGCAGAAGAAAATATCACCGTTATTCATGCCCCTGGTGCATGGGAACTGCCTGTTGTTGCGAAAAAACTCGCGAATTCTGCACAGTTTGATGCGATTATTGCATTGGGTGCAGTCATTCGTGGTAGCACGCCACACTTTGACTTTGTTGCGGGTGAATGTGCCAAAGGTTTAGGTGTTGTTGGTTTAGAATCAAGTTTGCCTGTCATTAATGGCGTGTTAACGACCGACAGCATTGAACAAGCCATTGAACGCTCAGGCACCAAAGCGGGCAACAAAGGCAGTGAAGCTGCTTTGACGGCTATTGAAATGGTGAATTTGTTAAAGGCAATTTAATTCATGTCACAAACTTTACAAGCAATTTATGCAGCAAAACGCAAAGCACGTCGTTTTGCTGTACAAGGCGTCTATGAATGGCAAATGAGCCATAACCCTGTTCATGAAATCGAAGCGCGTACCCGTGCTGAAAATGCCATGCACAAGGTTGACCTAAACTACTACCACGAATTGTTAACCCAAATCGTGGCAGAGCATGAAACTCTGGATGAATTGCTCATTCCTGTACTTGACCGTGAAATTGATGCGCTTGACGGTGTCGAGCTCGCGACTTTACGTCTCGGTGCATACGAGTTACGCCATCATGCTGAAATTCCTTATCGTGTGGTACTTGATGAAGCCATTGAATTGGCTAAACACTTCGGTGGGGCAGACAGCCACAAATACATCAACGGTGTATTAGATCGTTTAGCACATGTGCTACGCGAAGCTGAAAAACAACAAGGCTAATTGTTGTCAAACGCTATGGCCGAATTCTCGATTATTGATCGCTATTTCAAAACTGCTGCATCTGCACAGGTCGACTTAGGTATTGGAGATGATTCGGCTATCGTTTCCCCACCCGTGGGGCAACAACTGGTCATCTGTACCGATACCCTCATCGCAGGGCGGCATTTCCCTCTTTCTACATCTGCACATGCCATCGGCTGGAAAAGCGTTGCGGTTAACCTTTCCGATCTGGCTGCCATGGGTGCAACCCCTCACAGTATCTTGCTGGCGCTAAGCCTGCCACAGGTCGATGAGGTCTGGTTACAGGATTTTAGCCAAGGCTTGTTTGACTGCTGTGCGCCTTATAATGTACACCTGATTGGTGGCGATACCACTCAAAGCCCACACCTGACCATCAGTGTCACGGCTCTCGGCTGGATTCCAACTGGTCAGGGTATTACGCGTTCTGGCGCACAAGTGGGTGACTACGTGGTCGTGAGTGGGCAGGTTGGCGATGCAGCATTTGCCCTACAGCATCTTGGGCATCCATTGCAACAACGCTTGGACTACCCTTCCCCACGCTGTGAACTTGGACAAAGTTTACGTGGTCTCGCATCGAGTATGATTGATGTTTCAGATGGTCTGGCTCAGGATTTAGGGCATATTCTTAAAGCCTCACATGTTGGCGCGACTTTATGGCTTGACCAACTGCCTATCGACCCTGCTTTACAGGTATTACCTCATGCTAAGCAATGGCAATACGCACTTGCAGGTGGCGATGACTATGAGCTGTGCTTTACCATTTCTAAAGACAACTATCAGCGCCTGTGTCAACTTAACCCAGTAACGCCATTTACGATTATTGGCTGTATTCAGGCGGATTTAAGTTTAAAATTTGAATATCAGGGCGAGCCCCAATTCTTACAGCTAAGCGGATATCAACACTTTGCATAAACCACCTATTAAATTCCAAGAAATGTCTTGGTTTGATCGTTGCGTCGTGTTTTGTGGCGTAGGCTTGGGCTCAGGTCTTGCACCCAAAGCGCCTGGCACATTCGGTTCAGCCTTTGCCTTATTATTTATTCCCATTTGGTTATTTCTGGGCTTTTATGCTTCAGTACTTGCCATTATTATTATGTCCTTAGTCGGGATCTGGATTTGTGGGCATACCGCCAAAGTGATTGGCGTACATGATGATGGGCGAATTGTCTGGGATGAGTTTGCAGGACAATCCATTACTTTATTGCCTTTAATCTTTTTTAATGTAATGCATATACAATGGGCACTGATTGGCTTTGGGTTATTCCGCCTGTTTGATATCTGGAAACCTTGGCCGATTCGTGTTGCTGACCAAAAGGTTGCAGGTGGCTTCGGTATCATGCTCGATGACATTATTGCAGGGCTTTGGGCTGCATTATGTATTACCATATATTTATTACTTTCAGGTGCTTAACGCCATTTAAGTAGGTTATTATGTCAACTACCGTGATTATTCTTGCAGCAGGTAAAGGCACGCGCATGCGCTCCAAGTTGCCAAAAGTGCTTCAACCACTCGCAGGACAACCTTTACTCGGTCATGTGATTCACACTGCTAAACAACTCCATGCTCAAAATATTATTACGATTTATGGGCATGGCGGTGATTTAGTCAAAAATTCATTCCAGCATGAACATATTCAATGGGTCGAGCAAGCTGAGCAACTTGGTACAGGTCATGCTGTTCAAGTCACTTTACCTGTATTAGCGCAAGATGGTATTTCCCTTATTTTATATGGTGATGTCCCTCTAGTCCGTCAGCAGACTCTTGAGCAACTGCTTGCGGCTTCTAGTGAAACAGGCATTGGCATGATTACCCTCACGGTAGACAATCCAACAGGTTACGGGCGGATTGTACGTGACAATGGTAAAATTCAAGCGATTGTTGAACATAAAGATGCCTCAGATGAGCAACGTCAGATTCAAGAAATTAACACAGGTATTTACTGTGTGAGCAATGCCAAACTGCATGAATGGCTACCAAAACTTTCCAACAATAATGCACAAGGCGAATATTACCTGACCGACATTGTGGCGATGGCAGTGGCTGAAGGTTTAGAAATTGCATCGATTCAACCTGAACAAGCCTTTGAAGTTGAAGGCGTAAATGACCGCATTCAACTGGCTGCTTTAGAACGTGAATTTCAGGCACAGCAAGCTTTAGAATTAATGCGTCAGGGTGTAACGCTGACAGATCCGAAACGTTTCGATTTGCGTGGCAACCTCAAAGTTGGACACGATGTTCGTATTGACATCAATGTCATTATTGAAGGTGACTGTGAACTTGGCGATGGCGTTGAAATTGGCGCAGGCTGCGTATTGAAAAATACCAAAATTGCCGCAGGAACTAAAGTTCAGCCTTACAGCATTTTCGATGGCGCAATTGTGGGTGAAGATACACAAATTGGTCCATTTGCCCGTTTACGTCCAGGTGCAAAACTCGCCAATGAAGTCCACATCGGTAACTTTGTTGAAGTCAAAAATACAAGTATTGGTTTAGGCTCTAAAGCCAATCACTTTACTTATTTAGGTGATGCTGAAGTGGGTGCAGGTTCGAACATCGGCGCAGGAACCATTACCTGTAACTATGATGGCGCAAACAAACACAAAACCATGATTGGCGATGCCGTATTTATTGGCTCAAACAGCTCACTGGTTGCTCCCGTCAAAGTCGGCAGTGGTGCAACCGTGGGTGCAGGTTCTGTAATTACTCGCGATGTTGCGGAAAATGCGCTGGCATTTGAACGCGCTCAGCAAGTCGAAAAAGCAAATTATCAACGTCCTCAAAAGACTAAGAAATAAAAGGTAAATTCTATGTGTGGTATTGTTGGTGGCGTTGCAGAACGAAATATCAGCGAGATTTTGATTGAAGGTCTCAAGCGTCTTGAATACCGTGGTTACGACTCGGCAGGACTTGCACTCATTAATCATGGCCAAGTCCTTCGCGAGCGTCGCGTTGGTAAAGTGGTTAACCTTGAAGAAGCAGTAAAAAGCCATCAGGTTGCAGGGACTTTGGGAATTGCACATACGCGCTGGGCAACCCATGGTAAGCCGACTGAAACCAATGCTCATCCGCATATTTCAGGCAAAGTGGCTGTGGTACATAACGGCATTATTGAAAACTATGCTGAACTCAAAGCCGATTTACAGGCACTAGGTTATGTATTTAGTTCTCAAACCGATACCGAAGTGGTCGCACACTTGGTGGCTGAAGCTCTAAAAACTGCCGATTCATTGTTAGTTGCTGTACAAAGCATCGTGTCAAAACTCAAAGGCGCTTATGCACTCGGGATTGTTCATGCAGACTATCCAGACGAGCTGATTACTGTACGTGAAGGCTCTCCACTGGTGATTGGTGTCGGAATTGGTGAAAACTTTATTGGTTCAGACCAGTTGGCATTGTTACCGATTACCAACCGCTTTATTTACCTTGAAGAGGGTGATATTGCTCGCCTGACCCGTACCAGCATTGAAATTTATGCGCATGGTACTCAAGCCGTTCAACGTCCAGTTAAAGAGCTTGATGCAACAGTGAGTAATTCATCTAAAGGTGAATACAAACACTACATGCTCAAAGAAATTTACGAGCAACCTGAAGCCTTGCAGCAAACCATTTCTCAGGCACTCAATGGCAATGCATTACGTGAAGATTTCCTTGCTGATGCAGAAGTTAACTTTCGTAATATTGAGCAAATCCAGATTATTGCCTGTGGTACCAGTTACCATGCAGGGATGATTGCTAAATACTGGGCAGAACAACTGATTGATGTGCCTTGCCAAGTTGAAATTGCCAGTGAATTCCGCTATCGCTCGCCTGTGATTATTAACCGTACCTTGTACGTGTGTATTTCACAGTCAGGTGAAACTGCAGATACACTTGCTGCACTACGCGACACGCAAAAACGCGCAGCAGCGAAAGGCTTAAATATTGCGACCATGACCATCTGTAACGTCGCCACTTCATCGATGGTACGTGAAACTGATCATCATTTATTGACGTTGGCAGGCCCTGAAATTGGTGTGGCTTCGACCAAGGCATTTACCACCCAGTTGGCAGCATTAATGTTGTTATTACTGAAAATTGGTCAGGTCAAACAACGGATTTCTGCTGAGCAGATGACTGAAATTACAGATGCACTTTGGCATTGTCCGAAAGTCATTCTGGATACTTTACAACATAACGCTGAAATTCTGCGCTTGTCTGAATTGTTTGTTGAAAAGCAGCACTGCCTGTTCTTGGGTCGCGGAACGCATTTCCCGATTGCATTGGAAGGCGCGCTAAAACTTAAAGAGATTTCCTATATTCATGCTGAAGGTTATGCCGCAGGTGAATTGAAACATGGCCCATTGGCGCTCGTTGACAATGATATGCCTGTGGTCATTCTTGCTCCGCAAGACGACATGCTCGACAAACTCAAATCCAATATGGAAGAAGTTCAGGCACGTGGTGGCGAGCTGTTTATTTTTGCCGATGAGCAAAGTGGAATTACTGAAAAAGACCGCCAGCATGTGGTCAATATTCCAAGTGTAAACACATGGTTAGCACCGATTGTCTACAGCATACCTGTACAATTGCTGTCGTACCATGTTGCGGTACTGCGTGGTACAGACGTTGACCAGCCACGTAACCTCGCCAAGAGTGTCACAGTCGAATAAGGTTTTTGTAAAAAGAGTAAAAAACTCTCTGTAACCATACCTCCAAACAGCCAGTGATTTAAAAATCACTGGCTGTTTTTCTTTATATTCAAAATAAAAATTTTTTAGCCACCCCAATATTTTTTTAGTTTTGCTGCTTTAAAAGTCTATAAAAATCATAATGCTGAAAATTTCACTTTCACCGAGTTGATCATGTCAGCATTTTTTTATGGTCTGGGTACTGGGTTTTCTTTGCTGCTCGCGATTGGTGCGCAAAATGCATTTGTCCTCAAGCAAGGGCTGAAACAGCAATATATGTTTTCGGTTGCGCTGATTTGTGCCCTCTCCGATTCTGTTTTGATTTTTCTTGGGGTTAAGGGTTTTTCACACGTGGTTGTTCAATTTCCACACATCCTGATCATTGCACAATACGTTGGCGCAATGTTTTTATTTGGCTATGGCTTACGCAGTTTTTATCAAGCCTTTTATAGCAATGCTGCCTTGGCTCCCAGTCAGCACGAACCTGAAAGTCCATTGAAAATTATTGGAATATGTCTGGCATTCACATGGCTCAACCCGCATGTATATTTAGATACCATGTTGCTGGTCGGTTCGGTTTCTACACAATTTACCCCCGAAACCCACTTGTTTGCCTGTGGTGCAATCCTCGCATCATGGCTGTTTTTCTTTAGTCTGGCTTATGGTGCCAAAATATTGCTGCCTATATTTCAGCGCCCGCAATCATGGAAAATTCTGGATGCAATGATTGGTTGTGTGATGTGGGGAATTGCGTTGCACTTAGCCACGGGCTAAAACCATAAAATTGGCTGCACATTCTGGCAATGTGTAGTTTTTTTAATGTGTTATTTATATTCAAGTGATGAGTGTACACATCACAGTGTTGCGCCCCTGCACGTTCATCCAAATAAAAAACTGATTTGATCCGATCTTTTAAGTATGATTCCTCGCAAATTCTAAACTTTTTAGATATTTACAATTACAACTAAACAATTAAAAACCATTTAAATTTATTTATATTTTTCATCAATTTATACATAAATATAGTTAATTTTTTAAAAAATTTGATCATTTTAAAAATAAACACAAATACAAGTGATTGAATATAAATATTTTTTAAATAAAAATAAATCGATCAATTATATTTAAAAAAACTTTCTATTAATATTTCTACACAATTGTTATACTAAAGTCTTATTTCGTTCGATCTCTGTTCTCGCTTCTTAAATATCCTGTTTTATTTTTTAGCACCTTTTGAACACTTTTTATGTCGATCTTTTTGCCGATTTTTCTGGCAAGTCATTTAATTTTTAAGGTCAATTGAATGCGTAAGTTTTTAAAAGTTTTATTAATACTGCTCTTGGTATTGATAATTCTTGCTGTGATATTTTTGTTTAGACCAATTGCGTCTAAAAAAATTAATACAACCCAAGGTGAACCTGTTGTGGATGTGGTGCTGATTGGTGGCGGCATCATGAGTGCGACACTTGGGACTTATCTGAATGAGCTACAGCCAAACTGGCAAATTCGTATGTATGAGCGCCTCGATAACGTTGCCCTCGAAAGCTCAAACGGCTTTAACAACGCAGGTACGGGTCACTCAGGCTTCATGGAAATGAACTATACCGAAGAAAAAGACGGTAAAATGGACATTTCTAAAGCAGAAAAAGTCGCGTCTCAGTTTGAAGTCGCAAAACAGTTCTGGGCATACCAAGTCAAACAAGGCGTTTTGGGCACACCAACCAACTTTATTAATCCTGTGCCACACCATGCTTTTGTGATGGATGACAACGTTCAATTCCTTGAAAAACGTTATGCAGCGATGATCAAAAGCCCATTCTTCCAAGGCATGAAATTTACTGAAGACCCAAATCAGATTAAGCAATGGGCACCTTTGGTGATGGAAGGACGTGATCCAAAACAGAAAGTTGCGGCAACCCGTATGGAAATTGGTTCTGATGTGAACTATGGTTCAATCACGCGCCAATTGGTCGGTCATTTGGAAAAATCGCCAAATTTCAAGTTGCAAACCTCGACTGAAGTGACGGGCATTAGCCAAAACGATGACAAAACTTGGTCTGTTGCATTTAAAGATTTAAAAACAGGCAAAGTCGATCATGTCAAAACTCGCTTTGTGTTTATTGGTGCGGGCGGTGCAGCGATTAAAATGTTGCAAATGACAGGTTTACCTGAAGCGAAACAATATGCCGGTTTCCCTGTTGGCGGTGAATTCCTGATTACAGACAATCCAAAAGTTGCAGCGCAACATACGGCGAAATTGTATGGTCGTGCCGACTTTGGTGCACCTCCAATGTCTGTACCGCATATCGATACCCGTTATATTGATGGTAAGAAATATGTGTTGTTTGGCCCATTTGCAACTTACTCGAACAAGTTCCTGAAAAATGGTTCCCAGCTTGATTTGATTGCCAATACCAACAAAAACAACGTTTTGCCAATGACTGCAATTGGTATGGAAAACATGGACTTGGTGAAATATCTGATTAGCCAAGTGATGATGTCGGACGAAGACCGTTTCCGTGAATTGAAACGCTACTATCCAAATGCCAACCCGAAAGACTGGCACTTAAGCCAAGGTGGTCAGCGCGTACAGATCATTAAGAAGGAACCAGGCAAACCTGCAAAATTGCAGTTTGGTACTGAAGTCTTTGTTTCCAAAGATCATGCCATTGCAGCATTAATGGGTGCATCTCCAGGCGCATCTACTTCTCCATACATCATTTTGAATGTTCTGGAAAAAGCCTTCCCGACACAAACCAAAGGTGAATGGAACGGCAAGTTGCATGAAATTATCCATTCTTATCAACAGGACTTGGGTGAAAACCCAGCCTTGTTAGATCAGGTACGTCAATACACCAGTTCAACACTGGGCTTACATTACACGCCTGTTGCCGAGCAAGCGCACAAGTAATTTAAAGCATTAAAAGCACAAGGGATGAAGCCATTCATCCCTTTTGTCATTTTAAGCCCGAACCTATTTTTTGATTTGCAAGATCTCTAATGTCTGACACGATTTCACCTTTTGCTGCACTGACTTGTCGCGATTTCTCATTGCTGACGATCAATCAGTGCTGTTTGACCTTAGCGATTTTGATTCAGGAAGTGCTGCTGAGTTTTTATTTATATCAACTCACTCATAATCCAATGATGCTCGGTTTGGTCGGACTAGCAGAGTTTGCTCCCTTTGTGCTGCTATCACTTTGGGGCGGTTATATTGCTGACCGTTTTAACCGACAACGCATTTTACAACTCAGTTTTAGCAGTTCGATTCCTTTATCGGCTCTGCTGTGGCTGTGTTTTTCCAGCCATCAACAACAGCTCTTATCCGATACACTGTTTTTAGTGAATGTTTACGGGATCATCTTTTTATTTGGCTGTATTCGGGGGATTTATAGCCCGTGTTTTAATTCGCTACGTCCATTTCTAGTTCCCGAAAAACTGTACAGCAATGCTGCCACATGGACGACGTTATGCTGGCAAATCAATGCGGTGCTTGCTCCTGTTTTGGCTGGATTACTGCTGGCGCATGCAGGTTTAAATACAACTTTTATGCTGATTGTACTGCTATTTATGCTCGGTAGTCTGGCACTTTGGCAGCTCAAAGCGCGAGATTTTCCACCGCTTGCCAATGGCTCAGTCTGGTCGAGTCTAAAAGATGCCGCGACATTTTTACTGCAAAGTCGGGTGTTGTTCTGGGCGATGTTACTGGATGTCAGCTCGGTATTTTTTGGTGGTGTGATTGCACTGCTGCCAATGTTTTCTCAAGATGTGCTGCATCTTGATGCCGACGGTTTTGGGCTGCTGCGTGCAGCCCCTGCCTGTGGTTCATTGCTGATAATGAGCGTGTTGGTGAAGTTCCCGCCCCAACAGCAACTTTGGCACAAAATGCTGTGTGCAGTTGCAGGTTTTGCCTGCTGTGGCTTTGCCTTTGCCCTGAGTCGACATTTATACCTTGCAGTGCTGATCTTGCTGCTGATGGGTGCATGTGACAGTTATAGCATCGTGATTCGGCAGACCTTATTACAACTAATTCCCCCCAAAGCCATGCTGGGGCGGATTGCTGCGATTAATGGGATTTTTGTGACCTCAGGCAATCAGCTTGGCGCGTTACACGCCAGTATTCTGGCGCGTTTACTTGGGGTTATTCCTGCGATGCTACTCGGTTCAAGTTTGTCTTTACTGACTGTGCTGCTGAGTTATCGACAAACCCGTGATCAGACCTCTGATCGTTCTTTTTCCAATGAAACCTAAGTGTATTTGCTGCCTATGTCTTGGTCAAAATTGAGTCTCTATCTTCTATATAGTTTATTTGGCTTGGTCATTTTACATGCCTGCTATATTGCAATTTTAGGCGGCACAGCGATTTTCTTTTGGCTCGACCTCAGCTTGGTTGTGGTTTATCAATTGCAACTCAAACAAAGTTTGTTACGCAGTTGTAGCTTGCTGATTTTACCGATTTGCCTGTTGTTATCGCTGTATCTGCATTTGCCTTTTATTGGGCTACTGTTACCGCATTTGAGTTTGTCCGCCTATTATTTTTCTCGCCGCTCTAAACAGCTCACTAAATGTCAACATTTACTCTTGGCGAGCCTGCTGAGTATATGTTTGCTGATTTGTTTGAGCTTGCAGATCACTTATTTACACCACTTGCAACAGCACTATGCTTCGTTTCAGACAGATGAGTCATGGCAACAGTTTGGCGCTTTATAAACGGTGAAGAATATCTGCTCAGCTTCATGATTTTACTGAATATGGTTATCAGAAACTCCATTAACCGACAAATAAGCTTTTGCGTATACTAGAGCGCTTTTCGTAAAACTTTAGAAGAATTGTATGATGAAAATTTTAGATGGTGGTGTAGGACGTGAATTGGCGCGTCGTGGTGCACCATTTCGTCAACCAGAGTGGTCTGCACTTGCCCTTTGGGAAGCTCCCGAAATTGTCAAAGATGTACATCTCGACTTTATTCAGTCAGGTGCAGAAGTCATTACTACCAATAACTATGCCGTTGTTCCTTTTCATATCGGTCAGGAACGTTTTGATGCAGAAGTTCGCCAACTGGTTCAAGTTGCGGTTGACCAAGCCAAACAGGCGGTTCAGGAAAGTGGTCGCAATGTGCAAATCGCAGGTTGCTTGCCACCATTATTTGGTTCGTACCGCGCCGATTTATTTCAAGAAGATCATGTGCGTGAACTGGCTTTGCCGATTATTGAAACATTGGCAGATCAGGTCGATTTCTGGTTGGCTGAAACTCAATCCAGCCTGAAAGAAGTGGAAATGGTACACAACCTCCTTCCAAAAGATGGCAAAGCGTACTGGGTTTCTTTCACCTTGCAAGATGTGTTGCAACAAGACCGTGCTTCCTTGCGTTCGGGTGAAAACCTTGCACAAGCGGTTGAAGTAATTCGTCGCATTGGAGCAGAAGCGGTGCTATTTAACTGCTGTCAGCCTGAAGTGATTTTGCAAGCCATTCAGGAAATCAAACAACTGGCCCCTGAGTTGACCATTGGTGCTTATGCCAATGCTTTCCCGCCACAAGATGAATCTGCCACTGCCAACGACGGTTTGGATGAAGTGCGTCAAGATCTTGACCCAATGGCTTACTTAAGCTTTGCCAAACAATGGCAAGATGCAGGCGCATCTTTAATTGGCGGTTGCTGTGGCATTACCCCTGCGCACATTGCCGAGCTTTCTGCATTTTTTAAAGAATAATCATCATGTCTTCTGCAAAAATTGGTTTACTGTCGCTGACCGCGCTGGTGTTTAGCTCCATGGTTGGCTCTGGGGTGTTTAGCTTGCCGCAGAACATGGCAGCCGTCGCCAATGGTTCAGCCCTGCTGATTGCATGGCTGATCACAGGCGTTGGTATTTTATTCTTGGCATTTTCATTGTTGTATTTATCACGTCAGTACCCTGAACTGGACGGCGGGATTTATAATTATGCCCGCGCAGGTTTTGGCGAACTGATTGGCTTTTGCTCGGCATGGGGCTACTGGCTGTGTACCACGATCGGCATTGTCGGTTATGTGGTGATTGTATTTTCAAGTCTCGGCACATTCGTAGATACGAAGGAGCATGTGATCTTTGGCGATGGCAATACCCTTTATGCCCTGATCGGTTCATCAGTCTTTGTCTGGTTGGTACACTGGCTGGTCAGTCGCGGCATCAAAGAAGCAGCAGTGGTCAACCTGATCGCAACGATTGCCAAGATTGCCCCGATGGTGGTGTTTATTGCCTGTAGTTTAGTCGCATTTAAACTGGATGTATTCAAACTCAACTTGAATGACTTCTCCCTAAAAATGCCGCTTTGGGAACAGGTCAAAGACCTGATGCTGATTACCTTATGGGTATTTACAGGCATTGAAGGTGCTGTCGTACTGTCTTCTCGGGCGCGCAACCGTCATGACATTGGTAAAGCAACTGTTTTTGGTGTGTTATTGGCGCTGGCATTTTATGTCATGGTCACGGTTTTATCTTACGGTGTCACCAGCCGTGCCGAGATTGCAGGTATGCATAACCCGTCTATGGCGACTCTTTTGACCCAGTTGATTGGGTTGCCAGGCACGATTGTGATTACTGTCGGTCTAATGATTTCGGTAGCATCCTCGTATTTGAGCTGGACGCTGTTCGCCACGGAAATTCCGTTCTTGGCTGCAAAGAATGGTGCTTTCCCTGCGATGTTTCTCAAGACCAATGCCAATAACGTGCCGATTTCATCGCTGTGGCTGACTTCGATTGTGGTACAGGCGGCATTGATTGGCGTGTATTTTTTCAATAAAAACTACACGTGGCTGTTGATGATTTCTTCCGTGATGATTCTGTTGCCGTATTTGTTGGTTTCAGCTTTTTATCTAAAAGAATCAGGTAAAAACAAACAGCCTAAACATATCCTGATTGCCTTGGTTGCTACAATTTATGCGGTATGGTTATTGTATGCGGCAGATCTATCTTTGCTATGGGATTCGGTACAACTGTACATGGTCGGGCTCATGATTTTCATCTATAGCTATGTAAAACATAAAAAACGTCTGACTGCGGATGACCAATCATTCACATAAATAATCCCTGACATAAAAAAACGGCTCTGATGAGCCGTTTTTTTATCTGCCAAAAATCATCTTATTTGTAGGATGCTTCATAAGCTTTGGCTTTGTCTTCGTCAAATTGCTTCTGCCATTTACTAATCACAAGCACAGCCAAAGCATTACCCACTACGTTCAGTGCAGTACGTGCCATGTCTAAAATACGGTCAACACCTGCAATAAACGCCAGACCTTCCAGTGGAATACCGACTGAACCCAAAGTCGCCAATAACACCACGAAAGATACGCCAGGAACACCTGCAATCCCTTTTGATGTCACCATGAGAGTCAAGACCAGCACGATTTCTTGAGCAATCGATAAATCCTTACCGTAAAGCTGAGCAATAAAGATTGCTGCGATACTTTGATACAGTGTAGAACCATCAAGGTTGAATGAATAACCTGTCGGTACCACAAAGCTCGAAATGGCTTTTGGTGCACCGTAAGCTTCCATTTTTTCCATGATACGTGGCAAAACGGTTTCAGAGCTTGCAGTTGAATACGCCAAAATCAATTCGTCTTTGAGAATCTTGATCAGGGTAAAAATGTTCAGACCACAAATTTTTGCCACCAGACCGAGTACACCCAGACCAAAGAACAAAATTGCGCCATAAACCAAAATCACCAGTTTTGCCAAAGGTACCAAAGATGCAAAACCGAAGGTCGCTACAGTCGCTGTAATCAGTGCAAATACACCCACAGGCGCATAGAGCATGATCATGTGTGTGACTTTAAACATCGATTCAGAAACCGCTTTTAACACATTCAGTAATGGTTGTTTGGTTTCTACAGGAAGAGCAGCTAAACCAATCCCGAACATGACCGAGAAGAAAATAATCGGTAGCATCTGCCCACTTGCCATCGCACTGAAGATGTTCGATGGAATAAGGGACAAGATCGTTTGCATCAAACCATGAGATTGCGATTTTACTTCTTCAGTCGTATGTTCATATTGGGAAATATCCACTTTATGAAGCAACGACATGTCAACGCCTGTACCAGGATGGAAGACATTGGCACACACAATACCGACAACAATCGCAATTGTGGTAATAATTTCAAAGTAAACAATGGTTTTTACACCCAAGATCCCAAGCTTTTTGGAATCTCCAACCCCGGCAATACCCAAGATTAAAGTTGAAATCACAATCGGTACAACGATCATCTTGATCAAGTTAATAAAAATTTGACCGGCTGGTTTCAAAAAGTTATTCACAACATTTTGCTGAATATCGGGTTGGTTGTGTAAAATTGTTCCCACAACGATACCCAAAATCAATGCAATTAAGATTTGCCAGGCAAGACTAATCTTGAATTTGTTCATAGGCTGAGACCTTATACGATCCAGTTAGTTGTCCACAGTAATGGGCAGACATTAACGACGGAAGATGGAAAAGAATAAAGCATATAAGTCGAAATCCAATTTCGAGGCCGCTCCAAAATGGGACTACTCTACTCATGGGTTATTCTCTCGTCAACATAAAAAATTTACAAACAACGAACAAAAAAAATCTGAAAATACAAATCTTCATTTAATTCAAAATGTTATTTTTACTTTTAAATTTATTTTTTTATTAAGAATTTATTAACAATTCATTAAAACATCTTACTCTATATGAATAAAATGCAAGAAATATAACTATAAGTTATTATTTTTCATATATTTAATTTCTATTTTTTTATAAAAAACCTCAATATTAATTGGAAAAATGTCTAATTGCTTAAAATGCCAATTTATGCTTTAAAAGTTCATGGTTTCGAGGTCATCTGTTGTATTCATACGTATAAACATAACCCTAAAGCCCGCTATAATATGCTGGTCAAATAACCATATTATTCCTCTGTAAATCATGACTAAACTTAGCTGTTTTAAAGCCTACGACATTCGAGGCAAACTCGAAACTGAACTCAATGAAGAAATTGCCTATAAAATTGGTCGTGCTTACGGTCAAATCTATCAACCTAAAACCGTTGCAGTAGGCTGTGATGTCCGTCTCAGTAGCGAAAGTCTCAAACAAGCCACGATTCGCGGTCTCAATGACGCAGGGGTAAATGTGCTTGATTTGGGCATGACAGGTACAGAAGAAGTTTACTTTGCAGCTTTTCATCTCGATGTTCAGGGTGGGATTGAAGTGACCGCAAGTCACAACCCGATGGACTATAACGGCATGAAACTGGTGCGGGAAAATGCCCGCCCGATCAGTGCCGATACAGGCTTAAAAGAGATTCAGGCATTGGCAGAAACGGCTGCATTTACTGAAGTGAGTCTAAAAGGAACCACTCAAAGCTATAATATTCTGGCTGAATTTGTGCAACATCTTTTGACCTACATTCAGCCTGAAAAAATTCGCCCGCTGAAACTGGTGGTCAATGCAGGCAATGGCGCCGCAGGCCATGTGATTGATGCGATTGAAACTCAGTTTAAAGCATTGAATGTTCCTGTCGAATTTATCAAGGTTCATCATGAAGCCGATGGTACATTCCCAAATGGTATTCCTAACCCATTGCTGATTGAAAACCGTGACAGCACTTCACAAGCCGTGATTGCGCATCAAGCTGATATGGGTATCGCATGGGATGGCGACTTTGACCGCTGCTTCCTGTTCGATGAAAAAGGTCAGTTTATTGAAGGCTACTATATTGTCGGTTTACTGGCACAAGCCTTTTTGTTGCAACATCCAAATGAAAAGATTGTGCATGACCCTCGTCTGGTCTGGAACACACAAGATCTTGTCGAAAAATACCAAGGGCAAACGATACAGTCCAAATCAGGTCATGCTTTTATTAAGCAAATCATGCGTGAAGAAAATGCGATTTATGGCGGTGAAATGAGTGCCCACCATTACTTCCGTGATTTTGCCTACTGTGATAGTGGCATGATTCCATGGTTACTGGTTGCAAGCCTGTTGTCTGAAACCCAACAATCTTTGTCGAGTCTGGTCGAAGACATGATTGCCAAGTTCCCGTGCAGCGGTGAAATCAACTTTAAAGTTGCTGACAGCCAAGCAACGATTCAGAAAATTTTTGATCATTATGCCGATCAGAACCCGATCATTGACCGTACCGATGGCGTGAGTCTGGACTTTGGCGCATGGCGTGTCAATGTTCGTTCTTCCAATACTGAACCGCTCTTACGCTTAAACATTGAAAGCCGTCGTGATAAACAACCTCGCCCAATGCAAAGCTATGTGGATGAACTTTCAGCCATGATTCAAAGTTAATCATTTGGCAATTAAAAAAGCTCGGCAGTTGACCGAGCTTTTTTAATGCTTAATTGACTGTTTGAGGCTTGAGCAACTGATAAGTAAAGTTTTGCCCATTTACCGTGTCATTATTTAAGGCTTTATATTGATCCAGCAATTGTGCCTTATCGAACTGACACGAAGCTTTTTCATGAATAAATTTCTGATGAATCACATCATAGCATCGTGAAACACGCTCAATAAACTGATAATACGGTGGCAATGGCAAATTCGCCAGATGCAAAATTTTCGGTGCTAAAAAGCTGGTTGCTATATACGGCTGTGCCAGTATTTTGTGCTGTACAGGATAATTACTCCACAATAGTAACGGCGTTTCGTAAGCATTCAGCTCTTCACGATTCGGATCATTTTCAAAATAATGATATTCATCATAGACATTTTGTAAATTGGGCAAATGATCGCCAAAAGCAATCACAATGGTTGGGCGATCTAGGGTTTTGACAAATTCAGTCAAATCCCGAATATGCTGATCGGCACGTGCCACCCCTGCAGTATAGGTTGCCATTTTCTGCTGTGCGCTTTCTGACAGGTTCGGATTGAGTTTATAGGACTGTGTTCCATAACGGTCATCCGCATACATCGGATGGTTTTCGACCGTAATTGCATAAATAAATTTTGGCTGATCGCTGGCAAGGTTCAATTCGGTTTTAATCGAATCAAAGATCACATCATCATTCGCCCAGCCCGCCTGATTAAATATGGTCGAATGATTGGCTGAATTCATCATGTTTTCCAGAGACACAAACTTGTTAAAGCCCATCTGCTGATAAACACGGTTACGATTGTAGTAATAACGCCAGTTGTTGTGCATGGCGATGGTGTCGTAACCCAAGCTGTTCAAATATAACGGCAAGGAATAAATCGGTTTACGGATTTTGGCCACATAAACCAGCTCGTTACGAAAGAAAATCGTATTTAAACTGGTGAGCGCTTCAAATTCGACATTGGCAGTTCCACCACCAAATGATGGAGACAAGAGTGCCGACACCCGATTTTGACTGGTAAATGGGGTGAGATTTTTGGGTAATTTTTTATCGAGTAATCGTGGATTCCACATTGACTCATCCATGACCACCACAATATTCGGTTGCTCTGTGGTCGAAGATGTCGTGGGACTTGTTACAGCAGATGTCTCTAAAGGTTTAAAAATCTGTTGGATGGTTTCACGTGAAACCGTTTCATGCGGTAAAAAAGCTTCAGTTAAGCTATCCAAAATTTTCGACATGAAAAATGTGGTAAAGCCAAAATTCTGAATTTTACGAAAATCACCCATCCAGTCACTGCGGGTATTGGGAAAGCCCGACATATTTAAACAAATGCTGGGATAATCAGGTTTGCTGCATGCCCCTATCGGGCTTTTGATATAGTTTAAATAAATTGCCGAGCAGAATATCAGCACACTCAGTGTAATCTGTAGCAAATAAGTTTTGAGTAATGTTGTTTTTTCTTTTTTAAAACAGAAAATTAGCACCGCAAAAAATATGGCAATAAAGGCAAAAAAAGCAATTTTAAGTGCCAGAGGCGCAGCCTTAAAGGCTTCTGAAAACAATAAAATATCGTCAGGGCTAAAATTGGTAGAGAGATATTTTTCTTTTTTGAAATTAATAAATTCAATCAAACCGACAAAAATCTGACTGAGTACCAACGCAGTATATTGTCGCCTGAACAGTGCAGCAAAGACCAAAATCAGGCTGTAGTTAAACACACAGGACATCAACGTCTTGGCAAGGCGGTCAGGAGAGAAACCTTCAAGGAAGAAATTCCAGTTAGAAGCAAGATAGATTGAAAAAAACGTAGAAAAACAAGCCACAAGCAAAAATAACATTTGCTGGCGTAAGGTGTTCATAAGGCAGGAGCAAGGAGATTAATCAAACAGATGGTAAATTATAGCAAAAGATTGTCAGCCCTACGGGAAAGCGCCAATAAAAATGGCGCATTCAGCGCCATCTCTATCATTGTATGAATTATCGATAACCCTGTGGATTCTGTTTTTGCCAGTTCCAGCTATGTTTCAGCATATCCTCTAACTGATACTGTGGCTGCCAGCCCAATTCTGCAATCGCACGCGCATTATCGGCAAAACAAGTGGCAATATCCCCTGCACGGCGCGGAGCGAATTCAAAGGCAATCGTTACACCATTAATCTGTTCAAAGCTATTTTTGATTTCAAGAACTGAAATACCCCGCCCTGTACCAATATTCCATGCTCGACAACCTTGCTGTTGCAAACGGTTTTTCAACGCACAAACATGTGCATTGGCTAAATCGACCACATGAATATAATCCCGCACCCCTGTGCCATCAGGCGTGTCATAATCATTGCCAAAGATCGACAATTTTTCGCGTTTTCCAACAGCAACCTGTGTGATATACGGCATTAAGTTATTAGGAATGCCTTGTGGATCTTCACCGATATGCCCAGTTGGATGTGCACCGACAGGGTTAAAATAGCGCAATAAAGCAAATGACCAGCGTTCATCAGACGCTGCCAGTTTTTCCAGCATTTGCTCAACGACTAGTTTGGTATAACCATAGTTATTATTCGGCATGGCAGTTGGCATGTTCTCATTCAGCGGCGATGGATGCGCGTCACCATATACCGTAGCCGATGAGCTAAACACCAGACGAAATACCCCCGCCCGTTGCATTGCCTGTACCAAGTTGATACTGCCAGAAATATTATGATCAAAATAAGTGAGTGGGATCTGCTGGCTTTCACCTACGGCTTTTAACCCTGCAAAATGGATCACCGCATCAATCGCATACTCGGCAAAAATCTGATCCAGCACTCGACTGTCGCGAATATCACCTTCGATAAATTGCAGTGATTTTCCCGCAATTTTTTGTACGCGCTGCAAGGCTTCAGGTGAACTGTTACTGAGATTATCCAGTACGATGACTTCATAATCTGCTGCAAGCAAGGCGATACAGGTATGTGAACCAATATACCCAGCTCCGCCTGTGACTAAAATCGTTGCCATGTTTATTTTCCTAACAGAATCGTGAGTAAGCCTTGTGTCGATGCATCCAGTTGCAACTCATCTTGCTGCTGACCATTTAAAATCGGCAATAACTGATTGGCAATTTCCTTGCCTTTTTCCACGCCCCACTGGTCAAAGGGATTAATGTTCCAAATCACGGATTGTACAAAAACTTTATGCTCATAACAGGCGATCAGCATGCCCAAACTATATGGATTAAGCTCATCCACCAACAGGGTTGAACTACCCTGATTCCCCGCATACTGTTTATAAATGGGTAAATGATCCAGCTCACTTTTATCCAAAGCTTGATTACCAAATGCCAGTAAACGTGATTGTGCCAAACAGTTCGACAGCGCCAGATGATGCTGCTCGATCAGGGCACTGGCATTTTCCACATAGGTAAATTGCTGAGCATTGTAACGTTGTACAGGAGCAAGAAAATCACAACTGACTGCATGCGTGCCCTGATGTAGCAATTGATAAAAGGCATGTTGGGCATTTGGGCCAACTTCCCCCCAAACAATCGGGCAGGTTCTCATACTGACTTTTTGACCATTGCGCTGAATCGATTTACCATTCGATTCCATTTCCAGTTGCTGCAAATACGCCGCAAAATATTTTAAACGCCCGTCATAAGGTAAAATGGCATGGGTCTGTACATCGAGAAAATTGGTATTCCAAACCCCAAGCAGCCCCATGAGTACTGGAATATTCTCTGCAAAATCAGTTGAACGGAAATGCTGATCAATCGCATGCGCCCCTGCTAAAAACTGCTGAAAACCTTTAACGCCAATGGTTAAAGCAATCGGTAGACCAATACATGACCATAGCGAATAACGCCCGCCCACCCAGTCCCAAAGCAGGAACTGTTTGTCCGCAGCGATTCCCCATGCCGTCATCTTATCTGCTTTGGTCGATACGCCAATAAAATGACTTTTCGTCACCTTATCTTGCTGGCCCAAAGCTTTTTCAAGCCACAAACGCGCAGTTTGTGCATTGGACAGCGTATCAATCGTACCAAACGATTTCGATGAAATAATAAACAGTGTCGTCTCAGGTCGTAGCTGATGCAGCAAATCTGAAAGCTGGCTGCCGTCCATGGTCGAAACAAAATGCACATGCAACGATTTTGCGGTATTGACTTTAAAATCCGACAAGGCATGGGTCGCCATCAGTGGCCCTAGGTCAGACCCACCGACTCCGATATTGACCACATCCTGAATCACTTCACCTGTTGCACCACGATATTGCCCTGCATGGATTTTTTCCACCAAAGCATACATACGCTGTAATTGCTGCTGAACTTGATCGGAAAATGTAGGAAATTCAGCGGACTTCGCAGGCAAACGCAGTGCCCAATGCATCGCTGCACGCTGTTCAGTATAGTTAATCCGCTGCTCGGAAAATAAGGCTTGAATCCATTCCTTAAGCTGTTGTTGCTCAGCTAAGCGAACCAACTGCTGGATAATCCGCTGGTCAATACGTTGCTTACTATAATCCAGAAACAACTGTTCAAACCGCAATGAAAACTGTTGAAAACGCTCGGCATCTAGTTCGAATAACTCCGTCAGATGTAACTGCGACATCGTTTCAGCCAAACTGCTGAGTTGTTGCTGTGCCAAACTGGTTTGGTGTTTGGGGAAATGGGTAATATTTTCTTCTGTCATTGTCGACCAACCCCTGCGTAGGCAAAACCTTGTGCCTTCACATAATCAGGATCATAAATATTGCGTCCATCCAGAATTAAAGGATGCTGCATCAACTGATGCAAAAGACGATAATCTAAACTTAAATACTGTTTCCATGCCGTCAGCAAACATAGTGCTGCTGCACCTTGCGTGGCTTCATACTGATCTTCACACAACACCAAATCAGCACGGTTTCCATATTGCTCGGCAATCAGTGATAAAGCCTGTGGATCATGTAATTGCACAATCGCACCTTGCGCCCAAAGCGCTTGCAACATGGTATGAATCGGAGAGTAATCGGTACGTGGTGTGTCCTCTTTAAACGAAGCCCCCCAAATTGCAATCACTTTGCCTTTCAGGTCACACTGATAATAATTCCATAGCTTACGGAACAGGATTTCTTTTTGTTGTTCATTAATTTCCCAGACCTGCTCCAACAACTGACCTTTCACCCCTGCATCTGCAATCGTTTTAGACAGCGTTAAAATATCGTGGGAAAAGTTTGCTCCGCCAAAGCCTGCCCCTGCTGCCAAATAACTCGAACCAATTCGATTATCTGCCCCCAGACCTAAGCGAACATTGGCAATATCGATATTGAGTTTTTCTGCTACCTGAGCCAGATCATTCATATAACTAATGCGTGTTGCCAACATGCCTGAAATACTGAGTTTAGTGAACTCAGCGTCTAGAACTGGCATAAAGACATAATGATGATTTGCGCGATAAAAAGGTCGTAAAATCTCTTTGATTTGTGGCTTCACATCCAGATGATCAATGCCAATCACCACATGAGAAACTTGTAAGACACTATTAATGGCATTGCCTTCTTGCACCATATCTGGCAAATAACACCAATAATCTTGAGGCAATTTTTGTTTTAAGGCTGTTGTCCCATTTAAACCAAAGCTAGAACCATTAATCATTAACTTCGGATGAATAATCGGCTGTTGTTGTAAATAATTTAAAATAAAATCAACTTGTTGTTCTTCATTGCTATTAAATGCAAAAAAATAAGCATCTATATGTAAAGGGATTTCTGCTAAATCACATACTGATAATCTTTTCGTCTGTGCCTGAGTAGAGATGAGCTGATTAACCGTTTTATCTTGATACTGGATAGAACTCGTTTGATCATCACTTGAATATGGACTCCAAAAAACCTGGTGTCCATATTCTGCAAATAACCCAGCCATAACGCCCGCATTCAATGTCGCTCCATAAACTGCGATTTTCATGGCATTTCATCTCTCTTAAAGTTTCAGTTCCTGAATGAGTTCAATAAATTTTTCACCCAATTTAGGATGCTCAACAGCATAGTGCAGTACTGCCTTGAGGTAACCGAGCTTGCTGCCACAGTCAAATGTCACACCAGACATACGATAGGCTTCGACCGCATCAGTTTGTTGAAGCATCGCAATCGCATCGGTCAGCTGGATTTCATTGCCTGCGCCTTTCGGTGTCTGCTGTAATAACTGCATGATTTTGGCAGGTAAAATATAACGCCCGACCACAGATAAATTACTTGGTGCAGTGCCTACAGCAGGTTTTTCAATAATGCCCTGCATGACTATACTTTGCCCTTCGACAGGGACTGTATTTACATCAACAATGCCATATTGATCGACCAAATGGTCAGGCACCGCTTCAACCATAATTTGTGCAGCTTGTACCTGTTGGTAACGCGCGGCCATTTGTGCCAAATCATTTTGCTCAGTTTGACTTTTGACCAAAACATCAGGTAACAATACTGCAAATGGCTCATCACCAATCAATGACTTGGCGCACAATACTGCATGCCCCAAACCCAAAGGCTGCGGCTGGCGCACACTCACAATGCTGACATGCTCAGGCACAATCTGGCGAATCTCTGCCAACAAGTCCCATTTTTGTTTTTGTTCTAATGTGGTTTCAAGTTCAAAATTACGGTCAAAATAGTTTTCAATCGAGGCTTTTGAAGAATGTGTCACCAAAATAATCTGTTCGATACCCGCTTCAACGGCTTCACGTACGACATATTCGATTGCAGGTCGATCAACTACGGTGACCATTTCTTTTGGAATGGACTTGCTGGCAGGTAAAAACCGTGTTCCCAAGCCTGCAACAGGCAAAATCGCTTTTTTAATCATTCATTTCACTATTATCAGGTTTTAGTTTGTTTCGATACGTCAGGATCACTACCTGTAAATAGTGATGGCCCTACATGTCCAGGCGCATTAATGCCTTCTTTTTTCAGCATCACCGATACGGTCTTGAACATGATTTTGAAGTCCACCCAGACATTGTGATGATCAACATACCAGACATCACATTTAAAACGCTCTTCATAATCGAGCTCGTTGCGCCCACTAATCTGTGCAAGACCCGTCATGCCTGGACGCACTTCCAGACGGCGTGCCTGTTCAGGGGTATAGTGCTCAACAAACTCTTTGAGCATCGGGCGAGGCCCCACTACACTCATGTCACCTTTAATGACGTTAAGCAATTGCGGCATTTCATCCAGACTGGTTGAACGCAACTTTTGACCAAACGGCGTAATGCGCTGATCGTCTGGGAGTGGATTGCCATGCTGATCAAGTGCGTCTTTCATAGAGCGAAACTTCATCATTTTAAACAGCTTGCCATCTTTCCCTGGACGTTCTTGGTAAAAGAAAATTGGTGAACCCAAATTCTTTTTGACCTTGAAGGCAACATAAATAAACACAGGCAACAAAATCGTAAATGCAATAGAAGCAATAATGATATCGACAAGTCTTTTGAGCATGATTATTTCACCCGCAAACCGAAATCACATCGCATAGCGATAGTAGACATTTAATTGAACCTTGTTGAAACTCTGGTCTGCCGAAATGGTAGATCAATTTTTAAAAGCATATTTTATCAACTCTTGGGCGAAACTGCCATTCATGTACAGCATCAATGCACCGATGAATCTGTCACAAATTGCATCGCCTGTAACATTTGCTGGTTAACCTGTTTGACCTCATAACGCTGCTGTACCAATGCCAAAGAGCTGGCTGCCATCTGTTCGATCTGTGCAGGCTGTTCGATCAGGCGTTGCATTGCTTGGGCCAGTGCATCGGCATCGCGTACAGGGACTTTAAAACCATTTTGCCCTTCAATCACCGTTTCCTTACAACCTGGTGCATCGGTGGTGATAATGGCACGGCGCATTGCCATGGCTTCGAGTACCGAACGTGGAATACCCTCACGATAAGACGGCAACACAAAAATATTGGCTTGGCAAATCGCCTGACGGACATCACTGAGCTTGCCCCAGTACTGAATCAAACCCGATGCCATCCACGCTTCCAGATCATCCTGAGCAATTGCCGCAGGGTTTTCATCAATCCAGCCGACCAGATGAAAATGTGCTGCAGGATAGCGCTGTTTAATTTGCTTGGCTGCGGCGATATATTCATACACACCTTTGTCTTTCAATAAACGTGCCACCATCAAAAAGATCGGCTGTGGTTGTCCTTTTTCATCCAGTAATAACGGCTGCGGAGCAAATTTTTCGGTATTCACGCCTGAGCCATTCACAATATAGGTCGGAATCCGCACGGGCAGATGCTTCAACTCACGCACCAAAGCCAGATCATCGGCATTTTGAAAAATCACCGCACTGGCTTTGCTCAAGGCAAAGCGGAAAATCTGGTTAAACAGACGTTTCACATATTTAAAACGACCCGCTGACTGATCATTCTGAAAGGCAAAGCCCAAACCGCTGAGTAAAATATAGCGCTCAGGCACTTTCGCCAGATACGCTGCAATCGTGCCATACAGAATCGGTTTAATGGTATAGCTCAGCACTTTATTGGGGCGTATGGCTTTAAGCTGCTGGTAAATTGCCAACATGGTTTTCGAGTCTGCGACAGGATTGGTGCCCATTTTTTGTAATGGGTAACTGTGTAAAGCAAATCCCAGCTTCTGAAAATACGCCTGATCTTCAGGATACAACTCGATATTCGGCGCAAGAATATGAATCGCATAGCCTTGCGCTGCAATGCTATTCAGCAAGTCGCCCCGAAAATTTCGGACGGTATGCAGGTCATTAGAAATAATACAGAACTTCATAGATTATTTTGCTGAACCTTGTAAATGCTGGACATACCACGGCATAGCTTGTTCAATGCCCTGTGCAATATTGAACTGCGGCTGATAACCCAGCAAAGTTTGAATTTTGGAAATATCAGCCTGCGAATGGCGCACATCGCCTGCTCGGAAATCGCGATACACAGCAGCTTGCGTATAGTGCACCGCATTTTTCGCCAAGGTTTCAGTCAGCATATTAAACAGTTGATTGAGATCAGTTCGCCCGCCCACTGCAACATTGTAAATCTGATTGAGTGCAGCCGGATTTTCTGTAGTCGCTGCCAACAGGTTTGCCTGCACGGCATTGGCAATATAGTTAAAGTCGCGACTGGTTGAACCATCACCATTGATATACACCGTATCGCCCTGAATCATGGCAGCCGTCCATTTTGGAATCACTGCGGCATAAGCACCATCTGGGGTTTGGCGTTTCCCAAAAATATTAAAATAACGCAGACCAATCGAGTTAAAGCCATAACAACGCTGGAACACGCTGGCATATAGCTCATTGACATATTTGGTCACGGCATACGGCGACAAGGGATTACCAATAATCTCTTCTTTTTTAGGTAAGGCAGGATGATCACCATAAGTCGAGCTACTGGCAGCATAGACAAAGTTTTTGACTTGAGCCTCTTTGGCAGCCACCAACATATTCACAAAGCCCGAGATGTTGGAAGCATTGGTCGCAATCGGGTTTTCAATCGAACGCGGTACTGAACCCAGCGCCGCCTGATGCAACACATAATCCACACCTGCACACGCCGTTTGGCAGTCTTCAAGGTTGCAAATATCACCCTGAATAAATTTGAAATTCTGCCATTGTTCAGCCGACACGGTGGCCTGCACTTCATCGAGATTGTGCTGAAAACCTGTCGAAAAGTTATCTAAGCCAACCACACGCTGACCTAGCAACAACAGTTGTTCCAGCAAATTTGAACCAATAAATCCCGCGATGCCTGTGACTAACCACGTTTTAGGTTGCTGTTGCAGTTGTTCGCAACATTGTTGATATTGGCTCATGATGCTGTTCTCTCAGTGCTGAGGTGATAAAGTGCCAACCATTGTTGCAGCATGCTCTGCATCGAGTAATGCTGCTGAATGCGCTGACGGTGCTGCTGCCCCAACTGGGCTTTTTGTTCTATCGACAATTGTAACGCTTGGACAAGTTTTTTGCTGAGCATTTCTGCGTTTTGTGGCGGAACCAGCCATTCAGGCTCACCTAACACTTCTTTTACGCCACCACAGTCGGTTGCCACCACGACCCGTTCACAACTCATGGCTTCTGCCACCACCAGACCAAATCCTTCCCAAGCCGAGGACAAGACAAACAGATCTGCGGCTGACAATAGTTCCGCAACATCATGCCGTACCCCCAGAAAATGGATCTGATCTGCCAAGTTCAACTGCTGCACCTGCTGTTCAAGTTCAGCGCGTTGCACCCCATCACCCACAATCAATAACTGAGCTTTTGGCTGAGTTTGTTGGAGTAAGCGAAATGCCTGAATCAGGTTGGGATAATCTTTGGCTTGCATTAAACGCCCGACCGCTATCAACACAGGGGTGTCGTCGGAAAAACCGAATTGCGAACGAAGCTGCTGACGTGCCGATGCAGAAAATTGAAATTTTTGCGTATCGATGCCATTACTGACCGCGGTGCTTTTGGCTGCGCCAAAGGCTTTTTGTGCAATAAAAAAATCTGTAGCTTCCTGACTGACATTGGTATTCACATCGCTATAACGATCGGTCATACGGTACAGCCACTGCCGCGCCTTGCCACCAATCACCTTGCTGTGCGCAGTACAAATCAAATACGGAATCTGTGCCGAACGGCGTAGCAAACGAGCAAATAAAATTGCATGAAACATGTGTGCATGTACCACATCAGGCTGAAACTGCTGCATGATTTGGGCAAAACGCTGGGCACTGTGCGAGAAGTTCGCCAGTGAATTTAAACCCAGTTGAATCAGTTCAATCTCGGGATGTTGTGGTTGAACTTCAATCTCACCACGCAAATAGGCGATTTTGACCTGATGCCCTGCCACAAACAATTGATCGGCCAGACTGGTTACAACTTTCTCTGCACCACCTAAACCCAAGCCTGTAATCAGCAACAAAATTTTCATGGTTAGGCTCGCTTAAGCTTGGGCAAACAGTTGCAGCCATTGGGCCACAATCTGCTCAGTGGAATACTGTTGCACATGTTGCTGATTGTATTGAGCAATCGTTTGATAATGCTCAGTATCCAAGCTCATCATCTGTGCCAATCCATCACTCAAAGCTTGAGCATTTTCAGGGCTAACCAAAGGATTTGGCGTGTTGGCTAAAATTTCACGCGGGCCAATCGGACAGTCAAAAGCCACAATCGGTAAACCAAAGCTCAACGCTTCGAGTAACACCATGCCAAAACCTTCAAAACGCGAACTTAAACAATATACTGAAGCCTGTGCATAGTACGGTGCAACCTCGGGGGTCGCAGCCACCCAATCCACAGACTTTTCAATGCCAAGTTGTGTTGCCTGTTGTTTGAGCGCCTGCTCCTGCTCACCACTCCCCACAATCCGTAGCGTCCAGTCAGGATACTTCGAGCTGAGCAATTGCCAGGCCTCAAGCAGCAAATCAAAACCTTTTTCAGAACGTAAGCGCCCAACCGCAAGCACCGTTTTATGGTTTTGACTCGGTAACTGTGTAGCAATCTGAAAAGGTGACGGATTGGCAATGGCTTGAATCTTCACTGAGATTTTAGCAATGCCCTGCTGCCATAACTGTCGGTCATGCTCAGTTAAAGTCACCACCGCATCGGCATAGCGCGCAGCCCAAATCCGCCCAATACGGCGCAAACGTAACCCTAAATCCACTTCAAAATTAAAATGTTCCCAGCAAATATGCTGTACCTTCAAACCGAACAAGGCAGGTACAGTAAAAATGCAGGAAATGCTATCCACTACCACTAGATGCTGAATCTGTTGCTGCTGGACAAAACGGCGGATTTTCCAGATTGTCCCCAATAAATGACTTTTCATCGACACAGGCTGTGGATAAAGTGCATGGTTTTCCACACGGGCATCCAAGGCAAAAAATGGACGCTCACCTTGTGAAAGATTCAGAATACAGACTTGTTGCCCCTGTGCCGCCAAGGCATTGGCGACCAGTGTGGTGACGCGCTCGGTTCCACCTGCAAGGTTGAGATTGCCAATCAGAAAGCAGATTTTGCCGATCATTTTTTCAGACCCAAACGGCGCAAGGTGCGGTCAAACAATAAAAATGCCACGCCATAATGAAAAAACAGACGATTGCCACGGTTACGGATCATGGTTTCATTCAGTGGATGTTGACGCATTTTCTGTTTTAAAGTTTTCCAGCGCTGCTGTGCCGCACTCACGCCATCGGCGTTCAAAACATCCATAATATGCGACTGGCTAATGGCGATCATGGTTGCCACCAGTTCAGGATGCTGTTCAATACGTTCCAAATAAAACAGCGGCACGCCACCCAAATCATCAATATTTTTACGGGATTTGGTCGCGGTAATACCTTGCGGATTGATGCGGTAATTGATCAATACTTCAGGACTAAAATAGGCGGTTTTTGCTGCGAAAAATAACAACGGCGTGGTGTAGGCATCTTCATAGTTTTTACCGACTGGAAAGCGAATGTCTTTAAATAACTCGCGTTTATAGACCCGCAGCCATGCAAACCAAGCCGAACGGTTGGACAGTTCCAGTAGAATGTCCTGATTCAGGGTTTGCAAACCCTGCTTCGACATACGGTGTAAAAACGGAATGGTATTGCCTTGGTCATCTACACGTTGTACCGCAAATTGGATAATGTCAGCGCCCGTTTCAATACCTTTGAACACTTCAGCAAAATACTGTGGATTGAGATAATCATCTGAATCCAGAAATGCCACGTACTCGCCTTGCGCTTCTCCAATCCCTGTATTACGTGCCCCGCTCAAACCCTGATTTTTTTGGCGGATAATACGAAATTGCTGCTGTACGGCCTCAGGCTGCTGTGCCAAAAACTGCTGCGCTTTGGCTACCGACTGGTCTGGGCTGCCATCATCGACCACAATCACCTCGACCTCAGGCACAGGCAACTGCTGGCAGATACTGGTCAGGCATTGTTCAATGTACTTTTCGACATTATAAACGGGGATGATCAAGCTCAGCTTCATCGGGTATTCTCAGCGTTTGAAATAGGTGGATGGTTTAAAGATACGAATATGCGTATCTAAAATTAAACCCTGCTTATAAAAGTAATTAAACAACGTTAAAGACAAAATTTCTGTGGCGAGAATCGCAAAAATTGCTCCATACAGAGCAAAATAATGAATCGCCAAGAAGGTCACGATGACATTAAATGCCACCAGAGTCATGGTCTTATGATGTAAATAATCGTAGGCATTGAACTTGATCAGATACTTTTCTGCCACCGTCGACATGCCTGAAAACAGGGTCACGAACACCGCAATAATCAGAATATCGTTGACCTGCTGATAGGCAGCGCCATACAACCACTGGATAATCCAGTGCCCAAACAGCGCAAAAAATACCGCAGCCGAAGAAGCAATCACGATGACCATCAGGTTTAAGCGCGCCACCATGTTCTGGCTGCGTTCAAAATCTTTTTCCGCATAAATCTGGGTTAAAAACGAGGAAATAAAAGCATTTAAAACAAAGTAAAAACTGCTGCCAAGGGTCATCGCCACCGAATAAATCCCCAGATCATGCTGTGACTTCATCCCCAAAAACAGTTGTGAGGTCTTGGTAAAAATCGCAATGGATAACGTATACAGCACCAGTTTGCGCCCAACTTTCAATACATAACTGCGATACTGCTGTAAATGATCGGCAATACGTTGTGGTGTACTGAGTTTTTTACGTGCAAAAATCGCCCGACGCATCAAAAACGGAACCAGCGTCACCAACACGATTGGAATACTTAAATAGCTGACAGGTAAATGAAATTCGGCAATGCCATAACGCACGATCAGGCTCACCAAAATCGCAGTGACATTACAAATGGTATTAAAACGTGACTGCAAAGTGGCATTGAAATAAATGCTATAAGCCGTGTCATGCAGGGAAAAATACACCCCGATACACGCTGCGACCGAGAAAATAAAGGTCAGAGGATCAACCGTTAAATACAGATACAGCAGTACCAAACTGGCAAACACTGTAAAGAACAGATTCCGCAAAGTACGTGTGGCAAAAATAATATGCTCACCCGTTTTACGGTTCTGACTGGTTTTTTGGAAAATCAGGTTGTCTGAGCCAAACAATGACACCGTTTGCACGATGGCAAAAATCGAGGTGGCAAAAGTCAGCTTACCGAAGTTGGCAGGCCCGATATAACGTGCCACAAACGAGGTCACGAAGATCAATCCAAAAATGGACAACAGCTTTTCAGCCATCATCCACAATGAATTGAGATAGACTTTTTTACTCATGATGCCGCTTACAGACGGATGTCCACACAGTCTTTGTCGAGCACATATTTCAAGTCATACAGCACAAAATTGGCTTTACACATTTTGGCAATGTCATCGCGCGTCAATGCCTTAAACTGATGATGGGCAACCGCCAGCACCACTGCATCGTAGTAATGGTTTTTCGGCTGTTCAGTCAATTCCAAACCATATTCATGCTGCACTTCGGCAGCATCAACCCACGGATCATACACATCGGCCTGAATGTGGTATTCCTGCAATTCATGAATAATATCAATGATGCGGGTATTACGAATGTCAGGACAGTTTTCTTTAAAGCTTAAACCCAGTACCAAGACCTTAGCACCTTCAACTTGAATTTTCTTTTTTATCATCCCTTTTACAAGTTGAGTCACAACATAAGCACCCATACTGTCATTGAGACGGCGACCCGCCAAAATAATTTCAGGATGATAGCCAATCGCCTGCGCTTTATGGGTTAAATAGTACGGATCAACCCCAATACAGTGCCCACCCACCAGACCTGGACGGAATGGTAAGAAGTTCCACTTGGTGCCTGCGGCTTTGAGCACATCTTCAGTGTCGATGCCCATTTTATTGAAAATCAATGCCAGTTCATTGATGAGTGCAATATTCACATCACGCTGGGTGTTTTCAATGACCTTTGCCGCTTCAGCGACTTTAATACTCGGCGCTTTGTGTGTACCTGCGGTGATAATCAGGTTATAGACTTCATCGACATAATCGGCAATTTCAGGGGTTGAACCCGAAGTAATTTTTAAAATATTAGTGACGCGGTGTTCTTTGTCGCCCGGGTTAATGCGCTCTGGGCTATAGCCTGCATAGAAATCCTGATTGAAAGTCAGACCTGAAACTTTTTCCAGTACAGGAATACAGACTTCTTCGGTCGCACCCGGATACACAGTCGACTCGTACACCACGATATCGCCTTTTTTCAACACACGACCAATGCTTTCCGAAGCTTTCACCAACGGGGTCAAGTCAGGCTGTTTATACTGGTCAATCGGGGTTGGGACTGTCACGATAAAGAAGTTACAATCCTGTAAATCATCAATCTGGGTGGTATAGCTTAAATGGCTTGCCTGTTGTAATTCTTCTGGCGAGGTTTCTAAAGTATGATCCTGACCGCTTCGCAGTTCATCAATACGCTTTTGCTGAATATCGAACCCGACTGTTGCGACAGTTTTACCAAATTCGACAGCTAGTGGCAGTCCCACATAGCCTAAACCAACAATCGCGATTTTGAGTTGATCTCGTTGCAACATAGACAGTCCGATCCTAATCAATAAAGTAAAAGAGGATCATAATGGATGATCCTTACAGGCTGACTAATATAACAGAAATCAGACTGATTTTTCGGATAAAAAAGCGAGTTCGAGCTTTAGTACAGGCGGGCTTTATTTACAGATTTAAAACACGTTTTTGCTCAGATTAGGCGGTTACTTCACACAAAAAACATACCGTTTGTTTACAATCCATTATATGCTTAGAGTCACCAATGCCTGCATGATCAGGCAAGCTGTTTTAATCAAATAAAATTGGATTCCTCTTATGAGTAAAGCCTTACCCGTTGCTGTTGCAGTTATTTTAGGCGGCGCTGCACTTGTTCCTGTTTTTTATGCATCTCAACACCCTGCTCCAGCAAAGACCCATCGCGCATCAGCAGGCACGTCATCTGAACCGAAAAAGGTTCTGAGCTATATGCAAGGCTACCAAATGGGTGGTCAGGTTTCTCCTGAAATGGACATTGACGGCTTTGCACAAGGTCTGCGTGACGCTCGCGAACACAAACCGCACGCTTATAACGATCAACAAGTTAAAGAAGCTATCGTCAACTATCAAAAAGAATTACAAGGCAAACTCAGCAGCTTGCAGGAAAAAAACAAAACGTTCCTGACTGAAAATGCCAAGAAAGCGGGTGTAAAAACCACCGCTTCAGGTTTGCAATATGAAATCATCAAACAAGGTACAGGCAAACAAGCGACTGCCAATTCAACTGTAAAAGTGAATTATGAAGGCAAGCTGGTTGACGGTACAGTGTTTGACAGCAGTTACGCACGTGGTGAACCAGCTGAATTCCCACTTGCAGGCACGATTCCGGGCTGGATCGAAGGGATTCCACTACTCAAAGAAGGTGGTAGCATCATGCTTTATGTTCCAGCCAAACTGGCTTATGGTGAACAAGGTAACCAAGCCATTCCACCAAACAGCGTGTTGATCTTCAAGGTCGATTTACTTGCTGTGAAATAATCAAAACAATGGAGAGTAACAACTCTCCATTTGTATTTTAGGAAGATGATAATGAAAAAGATCCTGAGCGTTGTGTGTGCCTTGTCTTGTTTATCTACCCCCGTATGGGCAGCCAGTACCATTGATGCCAATAGCTCGCTTAGCACACAAGCAGGTTATAGTTTTGGCTATCTTTTGGGAAAAAGTAATGCTGAAGCGATACAAGGGCTCGACTTAAATGCCTTTGTTCAGGGTTTGACTGCTGCATCGCATAACCAGAACCCTGCCTTGTCAGAACAGGAAATGGCAAATGCCTTGGCACTTTATAAAAAACAGGCAGAAGCCAAAGACCTTTTACAACATCAGCAACAAGCTCAGATCAACGCCCAAGCTGGCGCTGACTTTTTAGCCAACAATGCCCGCCAAGCTGGCGTGGTAACCACAGCTTCAGGTCTGCAATATCAAGTGATCAAAGCTGGTCAAGGCAAAAGCCCGAGCAAAAATAGTACAGTTGAAATTAACTATGAAGGTCGCCTGATTGACGGCACCGTTTTTGATAGCTCAATTGCACGTGAGCAGGCTGCCAGTTTCCGCGTCAGTGAAGTAGTCAGCGGCTTGGCTGAAGGTTTATTGACCATGAAAGAAGGTGGCAAAACCCGCTTCTTTATTCCAGCAAAACTTGGTTACGGTGAAATTGGCGCTGGCGATGCCATCGGCCCAAATAGCACACTGATTTTTGATGTAGAGCTGCTTAAAATTAAATAAAGAATTAAAAAATCAGTTAAAAAAACCGACACTGTGATGTCGGTTTTTTTATGTTTAATGCTCTGGACGCAGGTGCCGTGGACGGAAGCCTGAAAGTAATAAACCAATCGTATAGGCAGCCGCACCAACCACGCACAGCGCTGTCAGCTCTACAATTTTCATCCATGTAGACAAGTGTCCGTCGTATAGATGCAAACCATACGCCAGTGCGCCAGCCATACATAAATTGGCAAAGCCGTATTGGGCAAAAATCTTTTTCCAGTGTGCACCAAAGCGGTAAATATTGCGTTTGTGCAAGTAGTAATACAACATCCCTGCATTGACAAATGCAGAACCCGAAGATGCAATTCCAAGTGCCATATGCTCGGCATGCCAGTGAATAGATTTAAAGAAGCTAATCAGAATCACATTTAAAATCGCATTGGCAGCAACCGCCATTAAGCCCACACGAACTGGGGTTTTGGTATCTTGCTGCGCATAAAAGCCTGGAGCAAATACCTTAATCAGCATGAAGGCTAGTACCCCGCCACTCATACACTGCAATGCCAGTGAGGTCATGTGGGTGTCTTCTGCGGTAAATTCACCACGCTGGAACAAGGTCTGGATAATCGGCGTTGACAACATAAACAGTGCCACACTGGCAGGCACACCCACCATGATGATGACCCGTGCAGCCCAGTCAATCATGCCACGGAAACGTTCAAGGTCTTGTTCGGCATGCCGTGCCGACAATGAGGGTAAAATCACCGTACCAATCGCCACACCAATTAAACCCAGTGGTAACTCGGTCATCCGTTCGGCACTATACAACCATGATACCGAACCACTTTGCATGAATGATGCCCAAATGGTATTGAGCAACAAATTGATTTGTGTGACAGATACCCCAAACAGTGCAGGCAGCATCAGCTTAAGAATACGCTCCACCCCTTCATGTTTAAAATCGATGCGTGGTGGAATCAGCAATTTCTTGCGCCATAACTCAGGAATCTGGATCATCAGCTGAATAAAGCCCGCTGCCAGTACCGCCCAGCCCAATGACATGATTGGGGTTTGCAAATACGGCGTCAGCCACCATGCCCCTGCAATCATCACCAGATTCAGCAACACTGGAGAAAACGCTGGACTAAAAAATGCACCGTAACTGTTCAGGATACTGCTGGCAAATGCTGTCAGTGACATAAACATCAAATACGGAATCGTCAAACGGAACATTTCAACCGCTTGTGCGAACTTGTCGGGATCATTGTGGAAACCTGGTGCATAGATATACACCACGGCAGGCGCGATGATCATGGCGAGCAAGGTAATCGACGACATCACCACCAGCAGGCAGCCAAACACCCGACTAATCAGGATTTGCACTTCTGCATGTAAACGTCCGGTTTTGTACTCAGTCAAAATCGGAATAAAGGCTTGGGAAAATGCACCTTCGGCAAACAGTCGCCTGAAAAAATTGGGAATGCGAAATGCAACTACAAAGACGTCGAATTCTTTGCCTGCACCAAACACGTTCAGCAACACCATGTCACGCACCAGTCCCAACACACGGGACAGCATGGTCATTGCACTCACGATAAAGGTCGACCGCCAAAGCGCCATCGCTTACACCTAAGTCAAATTTGAAGTGGCTATTTTAAAGAAAAGCTTGAACAATTTCGTTATTAATTCTTCAATTTCTGTGATTTTCTTGATGCAATAATTCACGAAAATCTGCCCAGTGAAAATGCATCCCTGGATCGGTTTTACGCTGCGGTGCAATATCGGAATGCCCCGCAATATGCTGCTGAATCTGCGGATAAGCTCGCTGCAAGGCTGAAATAACTTGTGCAAGCACCTGATATTGTACAGATTCAAATGGCAAGTCATCACTGCCTTCCAGTTCAATCCCAATCGAATAATCATTACATTCTGGCACACCCAAATAACTCGAACGCCCTGCATGCCATGCCCGATCATTAAAATTGACAAATTGCAGGACTTCACCTGTTCTTAGAATTAAAAGATGTGCCGAAACCTGCATACCTTTAATGGTTTGAAAATACGGATGTGCATTCCAGTCCAGTTGATTTTGGAAAAATTGCTGAATATAGCCCCCTCCAAATTGCGAGGGTGGCAAACTGATATTATGAATCACCACTAGCCGAATCTGCGTTTGAGCAGGACGTTGATTAAAGTTTGGAGAAGGCAACTGCTGCGCACCGCATAGCACACCCTCCACCACTTTAAATTTTGTCTGGTTTTGCATCTTCATTTCCGCATTAAATCACTTTCGAGCATTTTAACCGAGCCAGACCTGAAGAGCGTAATCTAACCGTCCAAACGCTCCTATCACTGGGTTATTTTTTACTTTTTACCAGAGGTTGATTACCATACCCCTAGTTTCTTTATCTGTAGACTATCATGGACCCATACTCACCGCTGAAAGGCAAAACAGGAATCAAACGTATTCTGAATGCGACGAGTTACTCAATTGCTGGATTTAAATCCGCCTTTCGCTACGAAGCTGCCTTTCGCCAGATTGTCTTACTGAATATTGTCTTACTCCCGATCAATTTATGGCTCAGTTTGTCAAAATTAGAACATCTGATTTTGATTTTAGTCGGTTTACTGGCATTAATTGTGGAATTATTCAATTCTGCAATTGAAGCCGTGGTCGATCGCATTTCACTAGAGCGCCACCCTTTGGCGAAAAATGCCAAGGATATGGGCAGCGCTGCACAATTTGTGACGCTGAGTATGATTGCAATTGCATGGGCAAGTATTCTGCTTTTCAAATAAAAAAAGACTCCATGCGGAGTCTTTTTTTTGAGCGATTGACTTACCAGCCTAAAGCTTGTTGCTGTTTTTTAATCAGCTCTTGAATACCTTGCTCAGCCAGTTCTAACATGGCATTACATTGGGTACGGGTAAATGGTTTATCTTCTGCTGTACCCTGAATTTCAATAAACTCACCAGCCTGTGTCATCACTACATTGAGGTCTGTTTGGCAGTTTGAATCTTCTTCATAGCAAAGATCAAGCAGCACTTCATCTTGGTACATCCCCACAGAAATTGCAGCGACCAAACCTTTGAGTGGATCATGCTTAATTTTCTTTTGCTCAAGCAAAACGTTCATGGCATCGACCAGTGCAACTGCAGCACCTGTAATTGCTGCAGTACGTGTGCCACCATCAGCCTGAAGCACATCACAATCGATGGTAATGGTATTTTCACCGAGTTTTTTCAGGTCAATCATGGCACGCAGGCTACGTCCGATCAGACGCTGAATTTCCTGAGTACGACCTGTTTGCTTACCACGTGCCGCTTCACGGTCAGAACGTGTATGGGTTGAACGTGGTAACATGCCGTATTCTGCTGTCACCCAACCTTGACCTTGACCTTTTAAAAAGCGCGGTACACTGTTATCGATACTTGCGGTACAAAGGACTTTGGTATGACCAAACTCAACGAGAACCGAGCCTTCAGCATAGCGCGTGTAGTTACGTGTAATTTTCACATCACGCAATTGGTTTAATGCCCGTTGGTCAATACGCATAATTTTTCCTTCAGTGTTCAGCCAAAAAATTCACGGGCAAGTATAGCAGAATCCTTACAAAATTTTAGAAAATGATCAGTTTGATACGTCAGGTTCATCGACTGATGAAAATACAAGATTTTGAATTTAATTATTATTTATGCAAAAGAATACTCTTTTTTAATGATGTAAATATTGTTTTCTATACCAACCGAGCAGAACCATCAATCTCTCATTAAAACATGAACAATATTGCCCACACATGATCATTATTTGTATAGTGAAACTGATGAACCTACTTGTGTAGACACGACCTATATTTTTTACCCAAGTCGATTTCATTCAAATTCAAACCATTACATTAACTATATAACCATATGATTTATATTTAATATTTTCGAAAAAATAGTAACAACTCACATTTTCTTCACTCAAGAACCGCTATACTTATTGCACAATATATAGAAAAAAATTTTAAGGATGGACTTGCTATGTCAGTACGTGCAGAGCGTAAATTGCAGAGTCAGCAAGCAATTCTGGATCAGGTATTAAAGCTGAACTATGCAGGTCAGTGTTTTAACAGCATTAGTTTACGACAACTGGCACAAGCCGTCGGCATGGTGCCCAGTGCTTTTTATCGTTATTTTCCGAACAAGGAGCAATTGGCAATTGAACTGGTGGATCAAACCTCTTTAATTATCAAAAGCCACCTGACGCAGTTCTTGGAGCATATCCAACATAAAAATAGTGAAATACTCGAAACACATTTATCGTTGTTCTGTGGTCAGGTTCAGCAAAAAGCTGCACATTGGCATTTTTTTATTGTGGAACGTTGGGGAGGTGGAAGCTTTCTTAAAGAAAAAATCCGTCAGGAAGTGATATTTTTAATTGATGATCTGGCACAACTTCTCAATAAAAAATATGCAGGACAATGGCTGGATCAACAGCAACCTCTAGCATTCGCAGAGCTCTGCATTGAACTGCATTTTGCCTGGATCATCAAATGGCTGCATAGCCATGAAACCCAGCAAAAAGATCAGTTATTGCAGTGTTTTATACAACAACTTCAGTATATTCACTTTCCTTAAGCCAATAAAAAAGCGTATGTCACCATACGCTTGAAACCAAAACAGCTAATGAGTTATTTGCTATGGCGTTCTTTGTTAATCAAGTAGCTTACCACTTGAGGCACTTTACCATCTTCACCTCTAACCAGATATTTACCGTTTACCACAACCGCAGGAACACCTGTTAGCTGATACTGAGCAGCAAGCTGATTGGACTGTGCAACTTTGGCAGTGACTGCAAAAGAACTATAGGCTTCGTTGAATTTTGCTGCTGGCACACCATATTTGGTGAAAAATTGGGCTGCTGAAGCCTGATCAAAAATTTGCTGGTTTTTCAAATGAATGGCATCAAACAATGCCAAATGGGTACGTTTACGTACTCCGAGTTGTTCAGAAGCATAATAGGTACGCGCACCTGACTCCCAAACTGGGTTCATGGCTGCAGGAGAACGGACAAAATTCACATCTTTAGGTAATTTTTTCAACCATGACTGCATATATGGTTCTAATTTAAAGCAGTGTGGACAACCATACCAAAAAAATTCACGAACTTCGATTTTCCCTGGAACATCAACCTTACCAGGATTTTGCAAAACCGTATAATCTTTACCCGCAACAAAATCCGCCGCCATAGCGTTGGCTGAAAATGCCATAACTGTTGCAGCTAAGCCATTGATAATGAATTTTTTCATTGATTGATGTTTCCTTATATAAGATTTTGACTAGCTTAGCTGTTAACTATAAAACATCTATGCAAAAAACGTTTTGTTTCTGTCAACTTTTTTACAGCTTTTATCGCTTTTTTCCCAAGACGCGCTACACTAGCAACGAAAACAAATCTTTTAAAAATGAAGCACTGTACTGAGGTGAAGGTCATGTCACAGCTGAATGTTGATCCACAAGAAATTGCAAAATTCGAAGCTCTCGCGGCCAAATGGTGGGACCAGCATTCCGAATTCAAGCCGTTGCATCAGATCAACCCGTTACGCTTAAACTGGATTGATGAATTGTCTGGTGGCTTACGTGGCAAAAAAGTTTTAGATGTCGGTTGCGGTGGCGGTATTTTGGCGGAAAGCATGGCACGTCGTGGGGCAGCAGAAGTACTTGGTATTGACATGGGCGAAGCACCACTGGCAGTAGCACGCTTACATGCCGAACAAGAACAGGTTGCCAATATCCAATATCGTCAAATTCCTGTCGAACAGCTTGCCGAAGAGCAGGCAGGTCAATACGATGTAGTGACTTGTATGGAAATGCTGGAGCATGTGCCCGACCCAGCTTCGATTATTCAAGCTTGCCAAAAGCTGGTGAAGCCAAACGGTCATGTATTTTTCTCGACCATTAACCGCAACCCAAAATCGTATCTGTTTGCCATTATTGGCGCTGAATACCTGTTGCGGATGCTGCCAAAAGGTACGCATGACTATCATAAATTTATTCGCCCATCTGAATTAGCCACTGACATTGAAGCAGCAGGTTTGAAACTGAAACAAATGACGGGCTTACATTACAATCCACTCACCAAACATTATTGGCTCGCACCCAATGTTGATGTGAACTATATGGTGTATACACAAAATCTGGTCTAAGCAATGAAAGCAGTCTTATTTGATTTAGATGGTACGCTGATCGATACAGCAGCCGACTTTATCCGCATCATTCAAAGCATGTGTCGTGAACAGCAACGCCCAGTCGTGGATGCCGATAGCATTCGCAGTCAGGTATCTGAAGGCGCACGCGCCATGGTGAAACTGGTCTATCCAGAGTTGGCTGTTGATGATGCAACCTTCTTGGCACATCGCCAAGACTTTCTGGAGCGTTACGGCAAACAGATCGTGGTGGATACCGATCTGTTTGAAGGCATGTATCCATTGCTTGAAATGCTGGAACAACACCAGATTCCTTGGGGCATTGTCACCAACAAGCCGCGCAATTTGAGCGAGTCTTTATTAGAAGCCTTAGATCTGCAACAGCGTTGCTCGGTTTTGGTCTGCCCTGATGATGTGACACACGCCAAACCACATCCTGAACCGATGTTTTTAGCTGCCAAACAGCTTGAGATCAACCCGCAGCAGATTATTTATGTAGGTGATCATCCGCGTGATATCGAGGCAGGTCGTAATGCAGAAATGTATACAATTCTTGCCGCTTATGGTTATCTACCTGTACAGCAGCGCGATAATTTACAGGCATGGCAAGCCGACTGCATTATTGAAAATGTGCCTCAGCTTCAGCAAGTGTTGCAGCAACATCTAAAAATTTAATAAACAAATCAATGACAAATGGAGGTTTCATAATGAAATATTCAGAATATCAACCTCGAACTGACTTATTAAAAGACAAAATTATTTTAATTACAGGTGCGGGTGAAGGTATTGGGCGTGCAGCAGCCATCAGTTATGCCTTGCATGGTGCAACAGTGGTGCTACATGGACGCACGCTGAATAAACTTGAAGTGATTTATGATGAAATTGAAAGCTTAGGTGCACCACAACCCGCGATTCTCCCCTTACAGCTCTCCACTGCATCTAGCCGTGAATATGAACACTTGGTCGATACTCTGGAACACCAGTTTGGTCGTCTCGATGGCATTTTGCATAATGCTGGCATTTTAGGCGACCGTGTGGCTCTGGCAGATTATCCAGTCGATGTATGGGATGAAGTCATGGCGGTCAATTTGCGCGCACCGTTTATCTTGACGCAAACGCTGTTACCTCTCTTACAAAAATCTCAAAGTGCTTCTGTAGTATTTGCCTCCTCAGGTGTGGGGCGTGAAGCACGTGCCATGTGGGGCGCTTATTCGATTTCAAAAGTTGCGGTTGAAGCCATGAACAAGATTTTTGCCAGTGAAAATAGCTTCGCTAACATTCGTTACAACTGCATTAATCCTGGGGCAACTCGTACCGCGATGCGTGCCAAAGCTTTCCCACAAGAAGACCCGCTCAGCTTACCAACACCAGAAAGTTTAATGCCTGCTTATTTATACCTCATGGGGGAAGATAGTATCGGCATGAATGGTCAGAGTATTAACGCTCAAGACTGATGCTATCGAACGATCAAATCATTATTTTGACGTTTCGCCTCTTATATCTTTACCTCAGACATCAGCATCTTTAAATTAAGATGCTGATTTTTAGATTATAATGACAATAAAATTTGCATAAGAATCTTGAATATAGCCAATATTCCAATGTTTTTAAAAAAATCATGTCATGATCTTCACAGTTTCTCTGCATTTTTTTTATACAGTAGTCAAGCCAGTTAGGCATACGTAATACATTCGAGGAAGCAAAATGAAACAAAGTTTAACAGCGATGGCGCTATGCTTGACTGTTTGGCTAAGTATCCCCGTTGCTTTTGCAGGTCCGCCGCATGGTGGAAATCCAGGTCGTGGTGGCGGCGGCTTTTTTGATTCTACAAATGAGTACCGTGATGCTGTTTCATTGCAAGATTTACAAGAACGTCGTCGCCAACGTGAAGAGCGTGGTTTTGAACGCTTAAAACAACTCAAGTGGCAAACGGGCTATACCATGCCACAGCACTACCGTAGTGACCGTTACAAAGTCGATTATAATTATTATCAGCTGCCTCGCCCTAAGCATGGGCAGCAGTGGTATAAAGTCAATAATGACTACTTGCTGATTGATGATGACAATACCATTATTCAGGTACATTAAAAAAAGCTCCCGAAGGAGCTTTTTTTCTTACATGATTTTAATGCCTTGCTGCCCTGCTGGCGTCACCTTGAAAATCTCGACTTCAAAGGTAATATTCTTGCCAGCCAAAGGATGGTTAAAATCGATTTCAGTAATATCATCATTCACCGATTTCACCACACCAAACAAGCTTGATTTGGCTTTGTCTTCAAATTCAATCATGTGCCCAACCACTGGACGCTGCTCAAATTTGACCGTATCGAAACGCTGAATATTTTCAGGGTTCCAAGGACCAAACGCATCTTCAGGGGGTAAATGCACGGTACGGCGATCGCCTGCACGCAAACCAAAGAGTGCCTTTTCAAAACCAGGTAACAAGTTACCATCACCAATCACCAGACTGACTGGCTCTTCTCGGTTACGGGTATTGTCAATTTCCACACCATTTTCAATCGCAACTGAAAAATGCAAATCAACTTTTGAACCATCGCTGACGCGGGTTTCTTCATTGGGATTAATAATTTCAACCATCTTAGTTTTTTACATCCGCTTTACGCTGCTTTTCCAAAAAGAACGTGTCGATGAGCAACAAAATCGTTCCCAAGGTAATCGCACTATCGGCAACATTAAACGCTGGGAAGTTGTGATTTTGATAATACACATGAATAAAATCAACAACGTAACCCAAAGTTACCCGATCAATCAAATTACCTAGCGCACCACCTAAAATTAAGGCAATTGCTGCAGGTAAAACCTTCATGTATTTCGGCATACGCATCAGCCAAAATACAAAAATCAAAGACACGAGCCCAGCCAGTCCCATAAACAAATAACGCTGCCAGCCACCTGCATCAGACAAGAAGCTAAAGGCTGCGCCATAGTTATGTAGCAATGTCCAGTTTAAAAAGGGCATCACAGGAACAGGTTGCGCATACATCAAAGCGGTGCTGGCAATGTGTTTGGTCCATTGATCCAGCCCGATGGCTAGGGCAGACAGCCCCAACCACAGGATGTTATACGCATGAAATACTAAACCCTTGTTTTGAGGATTAGGCATACTTTCTCTCTTCGCCAGAACCGGCAACATTCACAATACAACGAGAACATAAACCAGGATGTGCTGCATGTGTGTTGACATCTGGTAAGACATGCCAGCAACGTGCACATTTTTCACCTTCAGCAGCAGACACCTGAACACGTAATCCATCTAGCTCAGTTGCTTCGCCCTGTTCTGCAAAAGCATGAACGGCTACTTGTGAAGTAATCAAGACAAAACGGAGTTCATCGCCCAGTTTGTTGAGTACCGCAGCAAGTTCAGGTTGCGCCCAAAGTTCAACTTTCGCCGACAAATTACTGCCGATGAGTTTAGCGTTACGCGCCACTTCAATCTGTTTATTTACTGCTGATTTGACTTGAATTAATGTTTGCCAATCCGCTTCTGACAACAGGTTAGCCATCACTGTTGGAATTTCATACCATTCAGTGGTAAACACATACTGTTCAGATTGCTCTGGAATCAGTGGCCACGCTTCTTGTGCCGTAAAGCTCAAGATTGGGCTCATCCAGCGCACAAAAGCTTGTACCAGATGATACAACGCAGTTTGTGCTGAGTGACGTGCTTGTGAATTTGCATTGGTGGTGTACTGACGGTCTTTAATGATGTCGAGGTAGAAACCACCCAAGTCATTGATACAGAAGTTGGTCAAGGCACTGCACACCACGTGGAAATTCATTTCGTCATAAGCTTGGGTAATGACGTTTTGAACTTCATTGGCACGTTGCAAGATGTATTGATCCAGTGCAATCAACTCTTCAACAGGCAGCAAATCAGTGCTTGGTTTGAAACCGTTTAAGTTCGCAAGCAAGAAACGTAAAGTGTTACGAATACGGCGATAGCTGTCGCTGACACGGCTAAAGATTTCTTTAGACGCTGCAATTTCATATCGGTAATCGCTTGATGCTACATATAAGCGTAGACCGTCAGCACCCAACTGCTTGATGATTTCTTCAAGCGGAATGTAGTTGCCTAAAGATTTAGACAATTTACGACCTTTCTCATCCACCGTGAAACCATGTGTCAATAACGCTTTATACGGCGCACGGTTGTGGATTGCCATAGACGTCAACAATGAAGACTGGAACCAGCCACGATGTTGGTCTGAACCTTCTAGGTACAAGTCCGCTGGGCTTTGCAACTCATCACGTTGCTCAAGTACCGCATAGTGCGTTGTACCAGAGTCAAACCAGACGTCTAGAGTGTCACGTACAGGATTATATTGTTCTGCTTCATCACCCAAGAAGTCTTGAGCACCACGGTTAAACCATGCATCGATGCCTTCTTGTTCAATCAGCTTCGCCACATCTTCAATCAGTTCAGGCGTACGTGGATGCAACTCATTGGTGTCTTTATGCACAAAGAACGGGATTGGCACACCCCATGTACGTTGACGTGAGATACACCAGTCTGGACGACCTTCAATCATCGATTGAATACGGTTTTGACCCCAGTTTGGTACAAATTGAATGTCTTTTTCAATCGCATTCAATGCACCGTCACGTAGGCCTTTGGCATCCATGCTGATAAACCATTGCGGTGTTGCACGGAAAATGATCGGGGTTTTATGACGCCAGCAGTGTGGATAGCTGTGCTTAATCGGGTTATGTGCCCAAAGACGACCAGTTTCACCCAATGCAGCAATAATTTTTGGATTGGCTTTATAAATGTGCTCGCCTGCAAAAATCGGGGCAGTTGGTAAATACACACCATTACCACCCACAGGATTGTCCACTTTCAAGTTGTAGATCAAACCCACTTTATAGTCGTCCACACCATGCCCTGGTGCAGTATGCACTGCGCCCGTACCGCTATCGGCAGTCACGTGTTCACCCAAAATGACAGGCACTTGGCGCTCTGCGATCAGTGGGTGTTGCAGCTGTAGATTTTCCAGTTTTGCACCAACAAAATCAGCCAAAACTACAGGATTTTCTAATTTGTAACGCTCGCACGCAGACTCAACCAAGCTTTTTGCCAAGACAAGGTTTTGTGTGCCACGATCCGTTTGTACTTGAACCAATTGGTATTCAATTTCAGCATGCAATGCAACTGCTTGGTTGGCAGGTAGTGTCCAAGGCGTCGTCGTCCAGATGACAAAATCAGTTGGATCTTTAACTTCAACGCCTAAACGCGCTGACAAATCGGCAAGATCAACCACCGCAAAACCAACGTCAATCGCATCAGATTTTTTGTCTTCGTATTCAACTTCAGCTTCTGCCAATGCTGAACCACAGTCCAGACACCAGTTGACTGGTTTTAAACCTGGTTGAATGTGACCATTTTTCTGGATTGCACCCAAAGCACGCACGATATCGGCTTCTTGCTTGAAGTTCATGGTCAAATACGGATTGTCCCAATCGCCCAAAATACCCAAGCGTTTGAAGTCATTGCGCTGAATATCGATTTGCTCTAAGGCATATTCGCGGCAGTGTTTACGGAAAGTTGCAGCATCAACTTTTTCACCGACTTTACCGACTTTTTCTTCGACTTTAAGCTCGATTGGCAAACCGTGACAGTCCCAACCTGGCACATACGGTGCATCAAAACCATCTAAAGTGCGGCTTTTAACAATAATATCTTTGAGAACTTTGTTGACCACATGCCCAAGGTGAATCTGACCATTGGCATACGGAGGGCCATCGTGAAGCACATATTTTTTCTTGCCAATACGCGAAGCACGAATCTGCTGATAAATGTTGTCAGCGTACCACTCTTCTAACCATTTTTGTTCACGTACTGCCAAATTTGCTTTCATTGCAAATTCAGTACCTGGCAGATTCAATGTGGCTTTATAATCCACTGCATTTTCAGGTGTTTGCTTATCGCTCATGCAAGTTGCTTCCAGTTCTGTCTGCGCTAACGCCGACACGTTGTACCATCAAGATTAAAACTAAAATTTAAAAAGGAAATTCGTTGTGTTGCTCACGAAACGTACGTAATTGTACAACATCATCCTGAATTCCGGCTTTGAGTGCTTCTAAAGAAGGATAATTCCGTTCACCATGCAAAAAGTGTAAGAATGTCACTCGCATTAATAAACCATACAGATTAGCAGAAACCTCAGGAAAATGTACTTCTAAACGCCATTGCGGGTGTTCCTGACGAATCGCAGGACGCGTGCCGACATGTCCAGCACCAAACAGTGCCGTCGGTTGATAACCTTTAACACCGAGTTGATCAGGTGAGTCTTGGCGGACTTTGGCATCGAGTGCTGTTGTTTCACAAACCACATCAACCGCATAAATCCCGTTGATACACGGACGATGACGGTTTAAACGCACATTAATGGTCGGGAAATCAATGGTGCGCCCAATCTGGTCACCATATTGTACCCGTCCCGTAATGCTATACGGACGACCGAGCAGGCGTGCAGCCAGTGCCAGATCCCCCTTTTGCAAGGTTTCACGAATACGGGTTGAGCTGACACGCTCGCCATCAAGTTCTACAGTATGTAGATTAGTGACGCTAAACCCATACTGGCGTAAAAACTCGGCATTGCCCTGACGGTTTTTGCCAAAATGAAAATCATCACCCAACACCAAATGCTGGGCATTGAGTTGTTGTTTTAAAAGCTCTGAAAATTGCTCGGCACTCAAGCTACGAAAGTGATTGTCAAATTTGGCAATCACCACATAATCAACCCCAAGCTCACTTAAATATTCGACTTTTTCACGCAATGAAGTAATACGCGGCGGGGCCTGATAACCTTTAAAAAACTCCAAAGGTTGCGGTTCAAAAATCATCACGGCAGTTTTCAACTGCTCGGCTTGCGCTGCTTGTTTGAGCTGAGCAATCATGGATTGATGCCCAAGGTGCACACCGTCAAAGTTACCAATGGTGACGGCAGTCTTTGGCAAATCTAAATCGGCTGTCATTACATTCAAACGAAGTAGCTTCATGGCACTTTTAAAAATTGATGATTTCAAAGCCAACTATTGTGCCATATTCTGATCAATTCGTCTTGTGGTTGTTTTTATCAAATTTTAATGATTAAAAACATATATTTATCTATAAAAAATTATGTTTATTTAGAACAAACAAACTTAGCATATCTCTTACAGATCAACACAATTTGGTTATACTAAACACGCAGCCTTAACTCCGAAGAGAAGATCGATTGAACACTTTGCACGACCATGCCCTGATTATGGCTCTCCCTAGCGAATCACAAGGTTATTTTGAACAGCATGGTATTCCAGTACACTATAGTGGTATTGGTAAAATCAATGCAGCATTTAAAGCCTATGACGTAATTCAGCGTACAGGTTGTAAAACCTTGATCAACTTTGGTACAGCTGGTAGCTCAAGCTTTCCGCGCCATGCACTGGTCGAAGTTCAACAATTTGTTCAACGCGATATGGATGTTTCTCCGCTTGGCTTCCCGATCGGCACCACGCCAATGGATGATGATCACCCAGCAGAAATTGAACTCGATCGTTATTTTCTTGAGCTTCCACATGCAGTCTGCGGCACAGGCGATTCATTTGAAACAGGCTTACCTAAAGTACAGTGTCAGGTGGTCGACATGGAAGGTTATGCACTGGCAAAAGTCTGTAAAAAGTTAGGTGTGCGCCTGATTTCAGTCAAATATATTACCGATGGCGCAGATGACACTGCACATATCGACTGGCAAGACAATCTAAAAGTGGGTGCAGAAAAACTCTTACAACTCTATCAAAAGCACTTTTAGATTTGATCCATCAGCATCATTCTTGCACTGGAGGAGAAGTCAGACTACCGTGTAATAACATCGCTACGGTATGCTGAATTGCACGCTGGTGAAAGCTGCGATTACGTAAGGTTTTACCTAGAATAGCAGCAAATTGTGCATCAAAATCGGCATAACTTTGGGTAATTGACCATAAATTCAAAACAAATAACTCAGGATCTATGTGTGCCGCCATTTTACCTTCGGCCTGCCATTGCTGTAGCACTTTGAGTTTACGCTTGACGTGTTTTTTAATTGAACCTTTCAGTACTGTCTGAATATATGGCGCGCCCTGAATAATTTCCAAAGCAAACAGTTTCGATGCTTTTGGATTCGTTCTTGAAAACTCAATTTTCTGGGTAATATATTGCGTTAAAATTTCCTCTGGAGCCAAGCCCGACTCAAACAATTGCAGTGGCTCAATCCATTTTTGAAGAACAGACATCAACACTTCAACGTACAGCGCCTCTTTATTTTCATAATAATAGAAAATATTCGACTTATGCATATGTGCCAGCTGAGCAATTTCATCCAGACTTGCCCCATTAAAACCGTACACAGAAAATACATCTAAGGCAGCACTTAAAAGTTGATTACGTTTTTGCGTACTTTTCTTTAGTTCCATTGCCAACACAACAATTTCAGAGAAATGATTTTGATTGTAGAGCAATTCTGTGAATTTGTGCACTCATCTTGTCAGGAAAAGTGCTATTCCATAAAAATAAAATGGGATTTAAAAACTGCATCGAAATTTCAGATTATCTTTTTAAATACCAAGGAATTACGCTGATAGTTATATAGTGCTTGTCGAGCATTTGGTAAATCATCGACTGTGGCATGGCTAAAGCCATGTTCCAGAAACCAATGGGCTGTGCGTGTGGTTAAAACAAACAGCTGATGAATGTTTAACGTACGGGCTTTTTCTTCAAGGAAATGTAAAATCTGGCTACCACGATTTGACTTACGATAACTTGGGTGTACCGCCACGCAAGCAATTTCTGCTGACGCTATTTCATTTGCTGTCGTTGGAATCGGATACAGAGCCGCACAAGCCAAAATCGTTCCATCACGCTCAATCACTGCAAACTGATTAATCTCGGTTTCCAAGCGTTCACGCGAACGGTAGACTAAAATCCCCTGTTCTTCGAGTGGACGCAGTAAGTTAATTAACCCCCCAACATCCTGAATATTGGCCATACGTACTTCTTCATAATGCGCATCGGTCACCATTGTCCCTATCCCATCACGGGTAAATAGCTCCTGAATTAATGCACCATCATGCGCATAAGGCAAAACATGTACCCGCTGTACCCCATTCAATGCCGCATCTTTTGCCCCTTGTAAATACAGCGCCATTTGACTCTGAGCTTGCTGATATTGGGTAATATATTGATCGAGTTGATGCGGTACAATTTCACGCTGCAACTGCCCTTGCGAGTTGAATACCCCATTCTGATTACCCAAGAAAATCAGTTTTTCAGCTTTGAGCGCAATCGCAGTTTTAGTTGCTACTTCTTCCGCCAACAGGTTGAATACTTCACCCGTGGTTGAATAGCCCACTGGGCCTAACAAAACAATATTATGTCGTTCCAACAGACGGGTCATCGCATCGACATCGACACTACGCACCTCCCCTGTAAGTTGAAAGTCGATACCATCGCGAATGCCATATGGTTTTGCAGTCACCAAATTTCCCGATACCACATCAATACGCGCACCAAACATCGGAGAATTTGCTAATCCCATCGATAGTAACGCTTCGATTTGCATACGCGCTGCCCCCACCGCCTGCATCACGCAAGGCAACGCTTCACGAGTAGTAATCCGACGCACATCATGAAATGGCGTTTGCAAATGCTGAATTTGTAGTTGGGCATTAATTTGCGGACGAGCGCCATATACCAGTACCAGACGAATACCCAACGAATGCAGTAATGCAATATCATGAATAATATATTGAAAATTCTCATGCTGGATGGCTTCACCATCAAACATCACCACAAAGGTTTTATTACGATGTGCATTAATATACGGAGCGGAATGACGAAACCAATGCAAATAATCCTGCGTATTTTGATGAACAATCGCAGTAGAATCTTGTATTTTTTGCATGGTGATCTCAAAGGTATGGCATATCTCCAATATTCTAAACAAAAAACTGCGAAGAAACAGTGCTTGCAGCAGCTACATTTTGATGTGTTGATTAAATCGAATATTTGATTATTACAACGTTGTCAGCGATTGCTTACATGAGTTACCGCTGTCAGCGGCTATAGTGCTCCTCTATTTTTTATTAATATAAAACCATACAGAAACAGGACGTTTCTTAATTAAAAGAATAAAAAATCTAGGTATGGAAACCTTATGGTACGACAAGGAGTTGTACCCTCGGTGAAGAATCAAAAAAAGCCTCAACAGGATGTTGAGGCTTTTTTTGCTTTATACCTGAGCTTTTTGCAATGTTTGCACACGCATGTATAAGCGGATCACCCAAAATACACCACCTAAAATACAACCGATTGCAATCGTTTCTAATAAACTTGGCAATCGCCCTGCAAAAATATAAGAATAACTACACGCAAACAATGTCTCAAAAACCATCAGTTGTCCCCCCAAACTAATTGGCAACCGTCTGGTTGAAGCACTCCATAAAGCGTTCGCGACCCATGAACCTGCAATGGCCAAAAATAAACTCACAGCACCAAATGTCAGCCACTGCTGGGTCGTTTGCTGTAGAAACCAAGCTTTAGGCATAACAACAACTGTTAAAATCGCAGCAGGTAACGCGATTAAACCTGTCATAATTCCCATTAAACTTGACCATTCATGACTATTGAATGCACTCTCTTTTAAATAACGTGCATTATGAATTGCAAACCATGACCAACTTCCAACCGCTGCAACAACACAAGCCATGCCAAAAATTCGCTGCGCAGTACTCGAATGCACTCCTAAAAATACATCAGGAATAAAGTTAATCAGAATTAAGCCCAGCGCTACCATACACAGTGGCAGTTTTAGCTGTGAAAATGGCAAGCTCGACTGCTCACCTCGCCCTAAAAAAGCAATCGACACAGGCATTAACCCATTAATCAATGACGTCATGGTAATTCCAGCAAACTGCACTGCCGTACCAATACAAGCAAAATACAAAATATTACCTGCAATCGAGAGCTGAATTAACTTATAAATATCTGCTTTACCAAGTTTTTTTATCAGTTTTTTTAAACTAGGCAATGCCAAAACTAAAGAAATCAGCCCATACAGCACAAAGCGTACGCTACTAATCAGTATCGGATTAAATTCAGGAATGAACCATGGGGCAACAATCGTTCCACCCCATAAAGCACAGGCTAAAATCGCAAAAATAATGCCTTGTCGCATACTGATTTTTCCTAAAAATAAAACAGCAGCATAAACAGATCACAACAAAATGACTAAAGATCATTTAGAATCTACCCATTCCTCAAAGGAATAGCAGAGGGTTTAAAATGAGTCGCTATATCAAAAAATTACCACCACTTGAAACCCTGATTGCATTTGAATCAGTAGGAAGGCATGGCAGCTTTACTCAAGCAGCAACCGAGCTGTACCTGACACAAAGTGCGGTCAGCAAGCAGATTCGGCAACTTGAAGATTCCTTAAAAATTCAGCTATTTGAACGCAAACCACGCGGTGTGGTACTGACGCCTGCGGGGGAAGAATTACATCAGACCACAGAACAGATCTTTGAAAAATTACAACATAAAATCATTAAGTTACAGAAAACTCATCAACCAAACTGTGTCACTATTCTCGCAACGCACGCACTTACTCAATTTTGGTTATTTCCCAAATTGGTTGAATTTCATAAAGCGTATCCAGATATCACGGTACATGTCGATGCAATTAATACGATGGATGAATCCAGTTTCACCCAGTACGATCTCGGCATTTTATATGGTGCAGGACATTGGTCATCACTACACAGCCAATGCTTGATTCCCGAAGTTATCTACCCTGTAGCTCATCCTGATATCGATATTTCTCAGATTCATAGCTTACAGGACTTAGCTGCCGTTCCTTTAGTGCAAATCAATGCCAGCGCATGGGACTGCTTAGATTGGAAGGACTGGTTTCAACACTTTAATATGCCTTACCAAATTGCTTTGGGAAGCCCAACTTTCAATCAACTTACTCTGGCTTTTCATGCAGTACAACAAGGTATGGGGATAGGACTAGCGTGGAGCTTTATGGCAGATGAACTGGTACATACAGGTAAACTACAACAGGTAACAAAATTTAAGTGTAATACAGGCAATGGAGAATTTTTAGTTTATGAAAAGCATCGTAAATTAAGTGAAGCAGCCCAAATTTTTCACGATTGGCTTATTAAATCAATTTAGACCTATTCACCATCATCATTTATCAAACTTTCTTTATTTTTTTAGGTGAACATCTAAATAACTTTTAAACTAATCCATTTTAGGTATGCATAAAAAAGCACCCCCTGCTCTATTGAGTCAGGGGGTGCTTAGAATAATGAGCTGGCGATGACTTACTCTCACATGGGTAACCCCACACTACCATCAGCGCTAAGAGGTTTCACTTCTGAGTTCGGGAAGGGATCAGGTGGTTCACTCTTGCTATGGTCGCCAGCACAACTGTTTATGGACATTTTCGGGTTTTATGCTCAGATCACGTTGATCTTGTTGCTACCGTACTGTGTACCAAATGAGTTATTAACAAATTGGTTAACTGAGTCGAATTTTATGTTCTAGCGTTTACTAAATCAAGTTCTTTGTTTCAGATCAGATTTAACTGATCTTTTATGAATCGATTTAAGCTTTATATACAACTGCTTGGGTGTTGTATAGTCAAGCCTCACGAGCAATTAGTATTGGTCAGCTTCACATATCACTATGCTTCCACACCCAACCTATCAACGTCCTAGTCTCGAACGGCTCTTTAGAGGAATAAATTCCTAGGGAAATCTTATCTTGAGGTAGGCTTCCCGCTTAGATGCTTTCAGCGGTTATCCCTTCCGAACATAGCTACCCGGCGATGCGACTGGCGTCACAACCGGTACACCAGAGGTTCGTCCACTCTGGTCCTCTCGTACTAGGAGCAGATCCTCTCAAATTTCCAGCGCCCACGGTAGATAGGGACCGAACTGTCTCACGACGTTCTAAACCCAGCTCGCGTACCTCTTTAAATGGCGAACAGCCATACCCTTGGGACCTGCTTCAGCCCCAGGATGAGATGAGCCGACATCGAGGTGCCAAACACCGCCGTCGATATGAACTCTTGGGCGGTATCAGCCTGTTATCCCCAGAGTACCTTTTATCCGTTGAGCGATGGCCCTTCCATACAGAACCACCGGATCACTAAGACCTACTTTCGTACCTGCTCGACTTGTGGGTCTCGCAGTTAAGCGCGCTTTTGCCTTTATACTCTACGCGTGATTTCCGACCACGCTGAGCGCACCTTCGTACTCCTCCGTTACTCTTTAGGAGGAGACCGCCCCAGTCAAACTACCCACCAGACATGGTCCTCGTCCCGGATCACGGGACAGAGTTAGAACCTCAATATTACCAGGGTGGTATTTCAAGGATGGCTCCATTGGAACTGGCGTCCCAACTTCAAAGCCTCCCACCTATCCTACACAAGTAAGATCAAAGTTCAATGTCAAGCTGCAGTAAAGGTTCACGGGGTCTTTCCGTCTAGCCGCGGGTACACCGCATCTTCACGGCGAATTCGATTTCACTGAGCCTCTGCTGGAGACAGCGCCGCCATCATTATGCCATTCGTGCAGGTCGGAACTTACCCGACAAGGAATTTCGCTACCTTAGGACCGTTATAGTTACGGCCGCCGTTTACTGGGGCTTCGATCAAGAGCTTCGCTTACGCTAACCCCATCAATTAACCTTCCAGCACCGGGCAGGCATCACACCCTATACGTCCACTTTCGTGTTTGCAGAGTGCTATGTTTTTAATAAACAGTTGCAGCGGCCTGGTTTCTGTGGCTGCCAATAGCTCATCCCGCAAGGGGAATCACCGTCAGCAGCGTACCTTCTCCCGAAGTTACGGTACCATTTTGCCTAGTTCCTTCAGCAGAGTTCTCTCAAGCGCTTTGGTCTACTCGACCTGACCACCTGTGTCGGTTTAGGGTACGATTCCTGTGTAACTGAAGCTTAGAGACTTTTCTTGGAAGCATGGTATCAGCCACTTCACTGTACAAGTACAGCTTGCTATCAACTCTCAGCATAGAGCACCCCGGATTTGCCTAAGATGCATGCCTACTGTCTTTCACCTGGACAACCAACGCCAGGCTGACCTAACCTTCTCCGTCCTCTCATCGCATTACACAGAAGTATTGGAATATTAACCAATTTCCCATCGACTACGCCTTTCGGCCTCGCCTTAGGGGTCGACTCACCCAGCCCCGATTAACGTTGGACTGGAACCCTTGGTCTTTCAGCGAACGGGTTTTTCACCCGTTTTGTCGTTACTCACGTCAGCATTCGCACTTCTGATACCTCCAGCAGACTTCTCAATCCACCTTCATCGGCTTACAGAACGCTCCCCTACCACTTGACTAATGTCAAATCCGCAGCTTCGGCACATAGTTTTAGCCCCGTTACATCTTCCGCGCAGGCCGACTCGACTAGTGAGCTATTACGCTTTCTTTAAAGGGTGGCTGCTTCTAAGCCAACCTCCTAGCTGTCTATGCCTTCCCACATCGTTTCCCACTTAACTATGATTTTGGGGCCTTAGCTGGCGGTCTGGATTGTTTTCCTCTTGACTACGGACGTTAGCACCCGCAGTCTGTCTCCCGGATAGTACTCATAGGTATTCGGAGTTTGCATCGGTTTGGTAAGTCGGGATGACCCCCTAGCCGAAACAGTGCTCTACCCCCTATGGTATTCGTCCGAGGCGCTACCTAAATAGCTTTCGGGGAGAACCAGCTATCACCGAGTTTGATTAGCCTTTCACCCCTATCCACAAGTCATCCCCCGGCTTTTCAACGACGGTGGGTTCGGTCCTCCAGTTAGTGTTACCCAACCTTCAACCTGCTCATGGATAGATCACCCGGTTTCGGGTCTATACCCAGCGACTAAAACGCCCTATTAAGACTCGATTTCTCTACGGCTCCCCTATACGGTTAACCTCGCCACTGAATATAAGTCGCTGACCCATTATACAAAAGGTACGCAGTCACACCACGAAGGTGCTCCCACTGCTTGTATGCATGCGGTTTCAGGATCTATTTCACTCCCCTCACAGGGGTTCTTTTCGCCTTTCCCTCACGGTACTGGTTCACTATCGGTCAGTCAGGAGTATTTAGCCTTGGAGGATGGTCCCCCCATATTCAGACAAGGTTTCACGTGCCTCGCCTTACTCGTCATCATTATATGTGCCCTTTCGTGTACGGGACTATCACCCTCTACGGTTGCACTTCCCAGAGCATTCCGCTAAAACACATATAACTTAATGGGCTGATCCCCGTTCGCTCGCCGCTACTGAGGGAATCTCAATTGATTTCTTTTCCTAAGGGTACTGAGATGTTTCACTTCCCCTCGTTCGCCTTGCAACACTATGTATTCATGTTGCAATACCTACCTTATGGTAAGTGGGTTCCCCCATTCAGACATCTCCGGATCACAGGATATTTGCCGCCTCCCCGAAGCTTTTCGCAGGCTATCACGTCTTTCATCGCCTCTGACTGCCAAGGCATCCACCACATGCACTTAATTACTTGACTATACAACCCCAAACAGTCGTTATTACCTACAAGTAGTAATAAGACATGATCAATGATTTCTCATCAATCTCTTACAGTTTGAAGTACTGTGTATCTAAACACTGTACAGCTTCAATCTAATTCATATACCAAAACGCTTGATTCAGTTAATTTGCTAGTTCTCATTTCATTCTTTCGAATGAATGAGTTGAACAATTTATTTCAGACTCAATTTTACCAATCTGTTAATGAGTTAATGTGCCCTCGTCGGATCACACTAATACCGTGATACTTAAATCACAGAAGTTAATAAAATAAAACCTTCAGGTTTTTCTCTTACTAAATTCTGTAATCTTTAGCTCGAACTCTAATCTTCAGAATTCGTGGTGGAGACTAGGAGAGTCGAACTCCTGACCTCCTGCGTGCAAAGCAGGCGCTCTACCAACTAAGCTAAGTCCCCAGCTTATATCATCAATTTATATCGAATTGTCTTTGGTGGGTCTGACAAGACTTGAACTTGTGACCCCACGCTTATCAAGCGTGTGCTCTAACCAACTGAGCTACAGACCCATTCGATATACCAGAAGAACAACTTGTTGTGGATTCTTACCAATCAATCCGTCTTTTCGTTAAGGAGGTGATCCAGCCGCAGGTTCCCCTACGGCTACCTTGTTACGACTTCACCCCAGTCATCGGCCACACCGTGGTAACCGCCCTCATTGCTGTTAGGCTAGCTACTTCTGGTGCAACAAACTCCCATGGTGTGACGGGCGGTGTGTACAAGGCCCGGGAACGTATTCACCGCGGCATTCTGATCCGCGATTACTAGCGATTCCGACTTCATGGAGTCGAGTTGCAGACTCCAATCCGGACTACGATCGGCTTTTTGAGATTAGCATCCTATCGCTAGGTAGCAACCCTTTGTACCGACCATTGTAGCACGTGTGTAGCCCTGGCCGTAAGGGCCATGATGACTTGACGTCGTCCCCGCCTTCCTCCAGTTTGTCACTGGCAGTATCCTTAAAGTTCCCGACATTACTCGCTGGCAAATAAGGAAAAGGGTTGCGCTCGTTGCGGGACTTAACCCAACATCTCACGACACGAGCTGACGACAGCCATGCAGCACCTGTATCTAAGTTCCCGAAGGCACCAATCCATCTCTGGAAAGTTCTTAGTATGTCAAGGCCAGGTAAGGTTCTTCGCGTTGCATCGAATTAAACCACATGCTCCACCGCTTGTGCGGGCCCCCGTCAATTCATTTGAGTTTTAGTCTTGCGACCGTACTCCCCAGGCGGTCTACTTATCGCGTTAGCTGCGCCACTAAGGTCTCAAAGACCCCAACGGCTAGTAGACATCGTTTACGGCATGGACTACCAGGGTATCTAATCCTGTTTGCTCCCCATGCTTTCGTACCTCAGCGTCAGTATTAGGCCAGATGGCTGCCTTCGCCATCGGTATTCCTCCAGATCTCTACGCATTTCACCGCTACACCTGGAATTCTACCATCCTCTCCCATACTCTAGCTAACCAGTATCGAATGCAATTCCCAAGTTAAGCTCGGGGATTTCACATTTGACTTAATTAGCCGCCTACGCACGCTTTACGCCCAGTAAATCCGATTAACGCTTGCACCCTCTGTATTACCGCGGCTGCTGGCACAGAGTTAGCCGGTGCTTATTCTGCGAGTAACGTCCACTTACTTTGGGTATTAACCAAAGAAGCCTCCTCCTCGCTTAAAGTGCTTTACAACCAAAAGGCCTTCTTCACACACGCGGCATGGCTGGATCAGGCTTTCGCCCATTGTCCAATATTCCCCACTGCTGCCTCCCGTAGGAGTCTGGGCCGTGTCTCAGTCCCAGTGTGGCGGATCATCCTCTCAGACCCGCTACAGATCGTCGCCTTGGTAGGCCTTTACCCCACCAACTAGCTAATCCGACTTAGGCTCATCTATTAGCACAAGGTCCGAAGATCCCCTGCTTTCTCCCGTAGGACGTATGCGGTATTAGCGTTCCTTTCGAAACGTTGTCCCCCACTAATAGGCAGATTCCTAAGCATTACTCACCCGTCCGCCGCTAAGCTAAGGTGCAAGCACCTTCGCTCCGCTCGACTTGCATGTGTTAAGCCTGCCGCCAGCGTTCAATCTGAGCCATGATCAAACTCTTCAGTTTAAAATCATTGCACTTTACTAAAAGTGCTAAATCTGGCTCATTAATCTTACTGACTAAAAATTCGCTCAAATAAACTTCGAGAAATTTCTACCAATTCAATCAATGAAATATATATTCGACTGATCAACTGATAAAAATCCACACAAGTTGTTCTTCCAATTCTCTTAATGATCTTCTTTTTATTTCGTCAATAAAAAGACAACACAACTTCAAAATCCTTCACCCTAGAGCGAAGATTTGTTTCATCAATTGCGTTGGGATGAGTGCATTATAGGTGATTTTTTGCAGCACGCAAGTGCATTTTCATGCATGCTGCATCGAGTGTATTTATTTTACACAGCAAATAAAATTAAGATGTTGATATATATGTGTTTTATTTTTTATTTATTTTGCACGGCTTTGCTCACTATCTGCACACTTTGAATAATAATCGGCTTAACAGGTACATTTTGGTGCATACCATAATTTGTAGTTGGCACTTTAGAAATACGGTCAACAACATCCATACCTTTTGTCACCTTTCCAAATACTGCATAACCCGCATCAAAAGCACTTCGATCTAATGCTTTATTGTTTGCAGTATTAATAAAAAACTGGCTTGTTGCTGAGTCTGGATCATTGGTTCGTGCCATTGCCAAAGTACCGCGGAGATTTTTCAAACCATTGTAAGATTCATTTTTGATTGGGGGTTTTCCTGACTTCTCAGCCATGCGTAGATTAAGACCACCACCTTGAATCATGAATCCTGGAATTACTCGATGAAATAATGTGCCTGAATAAAAGTTCGATTTAACGTAGTTTTTAAAGTTTTGGGTCGTAATCGGTGCTTGCTGGTCAAAAAGCTCTATTTCAATATTGCCTGCATTGGTTTTCATTTGTACAAATGTATTTGCAAGCGCCATTTGCCCTGTGAGAAGTAATCCTAAACCTAATGTAATTTTCTTCATGTCATCAACCTTTAATTCATTATATAAAGTTGCATGAGTTTAATTGAGTTCTGTTTATTTTGCTTTTATATCTCTTTTATAGGTGTTCCACGTGAAACTTAGATGACAGTTTTTAAAAACTTATAAAATGTTTGACCTATATCTACAAGGTCTTTTTTAGCCTGAGCAGAAACCGATGTCAAGTTTATAAAACCGTGTGCTTGATGCTGATAATTTTTATATTTTACTTTTACACCTGCATGATGCAAAAGCTGTGCATAGTGCTCCCCTTCATCATGTAAAACATCATGCCCTGCCGTGACAATAAAAGCAGGTGCCAACTGCTTGAACTCACCATAAATTGGAGAAACCAGCGGATCATCTAAAGACAAATGATTTTGGAGTACATAGTGCTCAGTAACGCTGTCAATATCAGATTCGGTTAAGAGCAAACCTTCTTTATATTTAAAGAAAGAAGGATAACGACTTTTAAAATCAACTGCAGGGTAAATCAGAAGCTGGGCGACAGGTGCTATTTTTTGTCGAGCTAGCCGCTGAGAAATAACAGTGCTGATATTGCCCCCAGCACTATCACCTGCAATAGCAATCGCATTTTTCATAATATTAAATTGGTGTTGGTTCTGCCAGACCCAACACCACGCAGCTTCACATACTGCTATCAGGTGCTGCGCGGATACGTCAGGCACTAAAGGGTAATCAATACTTAAGATTTGACAATGGCTATGTTTGCCAACCACGCGGCAGGCTTCATCATGCGTGTTCAGATCTCCCAGCATAAAGCCACCTCCATGATAAAATACAATCATAGGGCATGGCTTATTTGGCATTGGGTGATAATGTCGGGCTGTGAGTGAACCTGAGTGCAATTGTAATTGTAAGTTTTGTACAAAGGGTAATGTAGTCGGCTTATATATAAGTTCTGCCATACTGCGCTGAAAGTTCTGACGCGATTGTATAAGATCAGGTTTAAGTAATCCCCGATACCCTTGTTGATATTGATATGCCATCAGGCATTGTAAAACAGGATCCAGTTGTGGGTAACTGTAGGGATAGCTCAGCCAATCTACCAAGCGGCGTTGTAATTGTTTTGGTGTGTAATTCAGGCTGCGAGCGAGCAACGCTGTTCTTTTTTCCCAAAGATGATGCAACATAATAGTCACTCAACCCAATTCTTTTTATTTAGATCATTATCTTTATAGCATAAAAGATATGGATCACAGCGAGTGCCACAATCCATATCTTTTGTTTTTTCATCAAGTGCTGTTGTTTATGGCACGACTGAATTATTGCATGTTGGTTGCAGGTGTATTGCTCGCTGGAGTTAATGTTTGCTGCATACTGGCATCAGTACTTGCTGAATCTGAAGCAACCGAGTTCGGTGTTTGATTATCGGCTGAAGCATTCATTGGAGATGTTTCAGTCGTTGTTGGTGCATCTGGTTTTACTTCATGTGAAGCACAGCCCACAGCTGAAAATGTAAACCCTGCAGCGGTTAATGAGAATATTGCTAATTTTTTCATCTTCACTCTCGTATTTAAAAATTAAAAAACTTCAAAAGAAAAACTCGTAAACGAGCTGTTGCATCATGGCGAAGTTTAAAAATGGAAAATACGCTTTAAATGCTATGTTTTTTTAATAACCTTTATAGTTATTGGTCGCTTATGTTATTTAGCCTCGACTTCGCTACATTGTAACCGAGTATTGACGCTTCCCAAGCGTAAGATTACTACATTCATATTTAACAGAATTCGGCACGAGAGATTTCAGTTTCAATCTTAATTTTTTTCAAATTTTCTTTTATAAAAAAACAACGTAGTTTTAACAGTTTTTGAGAATAATTTTCACATAATGGCGGGTTTGATATTGATCTAAAAGATCGCCATGACATTATGTTTTTATGATGTAACTTTCCTACCTCTGACAACATCAGTGCAAATCCACAACACTATAATTAATGGATATAAGGGATAAAAAACCTGTCATTTTCTTCAATCTGTAAAATTAAAAGCTTTAAATCAAACTGAGTGCTTGAATTTTCCTGTACAGCCCATATTTCTCTAACAGCAAAAGAAAACCCAAACCATGGCAGTTCAGAATTTATGCAGTTGCACCACTGATGCCGAAGGACTGTACATGTTTAAAAACCTTTTTAAGCGGAGATCATCAATGGCGAATGAGCACAATGACCAAACTCAAGACCTAGAGCAAGAACAACTTGAGCAAGCTGAAGCACAACCAAATGCAGAAGTGACCGTTGAAGATTTAACAGCTCAGATTGCAAAACTTGAAGAAAGTTTGAAACTTGAAAAAGCGCGTGCTGCCAATGCCGTATATGAAGCAGAAAAAGTCAAGGAACGGGTTGAACGCGAAGCAGATGCAGCGAAAAAATTTGCTGTTGAAAAATTTGCAAAAAGCTTGCTTGATTCTGTCGATAACCTAGAACGCGCCATTCAGGCGGCAGGTGATGAAGAAAGTCCGCTTCTTGAAGGGGTTAAACTGACGTTAAAATCACTCACCCACGCACTTGAAAAATTTGAAGTTCTGGCTGTTGATACGGCTAACGGCTTCAATGCCGATTTGCATCAGGCGGTGGGAATCGACCCAAATGCCAAAGCAGGCGAAATTGGTAACGTGTTGCAAAAAGGCTACACCCTTTCTGGTCGTCTATTGCGCCCTGCAATGGTCACAGTTGGTCAATAAGCCTACAATTTGGAGGGTTTTCCAATTTTTTTCACAAAAATTGCTTGAAAAAAATGGATTCACTCTCATATCGAATAACAAGCATAAACAATTGCAAAAAAATTTTTGAGGAACACATAAATGGCTAAAATCATTGGTATTGACTTGGGTACAACCAACTCATGTGTTGCAGTACTTGAAGGCGACAAAGTAAAAGTTATTGAAAACGCTGAAGGTGCGCGCACTACCCCATCGATTATTGCGTACAAAGATGGCGAAATCTTGGTTGGTCAATCTGCAAAACGTCAAGCAGTGACTAACCCGAAAAACACATTATTCGCGATTAAGCGTTTAATTGGTCGTCGTTATGAAGATCAAGCGGTTCAAAAAGACATTGGTCTTGTACCGTATAAAATCATCAAAGCAGACAATGGCGATGCTTGGGTTGAAGTCAACGACAAGAAATTAGCACCACAACAAATCTCTGCTGAAATCTTGAAAAAGATGAAGAAAACTGCAGAAGACTACTTGGGTGAAACCGTTACTGAAGCGGTAATTACTGTTCCTGCTTACTTTAACGATGCACAGCGTCAAGCAACTAAAGATGCGGGTAAAATTGCAGGTTTAGACGTTAAACGTATCATCAACGAACCAACGGCTGCGGCACTTGCGTTCGGTATGGACAAAAAAGAAGGCGACCGTAAAGTTGCAGTTTACGACTTGGGTGGTGGTACATTCGACGTATCAATCATTGAAATCGCAGACCTTGATGGCGACCAACAAATCGAAGTATTGTCAACCAATGGTGACACATTCCTTGGTGGTGAAGACTTTGATAATGCATTGATCGAGTTCTTGGTTGAAGAATTCAAGAAAGAACAAAGTGTGAACTTGAAAAATGATCCACTTGCGTTACAACGTTTGAAAGAAGCTGCTGAAAAAGCAAAAATCGAGCTTTCTTCTTCTAACGCAACTGAAATCAACTTGCCATACATCACTGCTGATGCAACTGGTCCTAAGCACTTAGTGATCAACGTGACTCGTGCGAAACTTGAAGCATTGGTTGGTGATTTGGTTGCACGCACCATTGAACCATGTCGCGTTGCACTAAAAGATGCAGGCTTATCAACTTCAGATATTTCTGACGTGATCTTGGTCGGTGGTCAAACACGTATGCCAATGGTTCAGCAAAAAGTCCAAGAATTCTTTGGTAAAGAACCACGTAAAGATGTAAACCCTGATGAAGCAGTTGCAATCGGTGCAGCAATTCAAGGTGCGGTATTGTCTGGTGATAAAACTGACGTATTGCTTCTTGACGTGACTCCGTTGACACTTGGTATCGAAACAATGGGCGGCGTATTAACTCCGATCATTGAGAAAAACACGACGATTCCTGCGAAGAAATCTCAAGTGTTCTCTACAGCTGCGGACAACCAGCCTGCAGTAGATATTTCGGTTTACCAAGGTGAGCGTAAAATTGCACAGCAAAACAAATTGCTAGGTAACTTCCAGTTGGGTGACATCCCTCCTGCGCCACGCGGTGTGCCACAAATTGAAGTATCGTTTGACATTAATGCTGATGGTATCTTGAAAGTTTCTGCAAAAGACAAGAGCACTGGTAAAGAGCAATCGATCCAGATTAAAGCCAACTCTGGTTTGTCTGATGCTGAAATCGAAGCAATGATCAAAGATGCTGAAGCAAATGCTGAAGAAGACCGTAAATTTGAAGAGCTAGCGAAAGCACGTAACGAAGCTGATGCTTTGGTTGCAAGCTCAAACAAAGCTGTAAAAGATTTAGGTGACAAAGTCACTGAAGATGAAAAAACAGCGGTGACTACAGCAGTTTCTGAACTTGAAGCAGCAACCAAAGAAAATGACGTTGAAGTGATCAAAGCAAAAACTGAAGCGCTTCAAAACATCTTGATGCCAATCACACAACGTGCTTATGAACAAGCGCAAGGTGCTGAAGGTGGTGCGCAAGGTTTTGATCCAAATGCATTCCAAGGTGGTAATGCAGGTGCGCAACAACAAAAAGCTGATGATGGCGTTGTTGATGCTGAATTCACTGAAGTAAAAGATGACAAAAAATAATTTGTCGCTTTAACTAAAAAACCGCGCGCAAGCGCGGTTTTTTTATATCGGCATTACATGTACTCAAACAGGTACAGATTTTATAACATCGTCTGTTTATAATGCTCAGCACCTCTATGTCCGATCTACTTGACATGAAAATGATGCTGCTGCTCCAGTCTGAAAAAGTGATGTATATCAGCAAGATTTTGAGCTGTGCTGTGATTATCACCCTACTCTCTATCATTTTTGACAAGGATAAAACCAGCAATTTTTTTGTTTGGGCATCACTGACTGCTTTTTCGACTTTACAATTTAGCAGGCAAAGTAAAGTAAACTTTAACCAGATTATTGGTAACGTCATCGGCTCGATCATTGGAATTGTGATCTGGGTATTCATGACCCATGTGTCAGCTCATCATCTGTACTATATTAATCTCGAGTACTGGTTTCTGATTTTGGGTATTTTTGTGACCACCCTGCTCTGCATTATGCTCAATCACAGTGAATATTGCGGGATTGCCTTGTCGAGTTTTTTAATCGTGACGATTTATGATGTGGCACATCACACGATTGAAGGTGCATTATCGCGAATTTTCTTTTGTATTATTGGATGTTTAATTGCTTATCTGGTTGATTTCATTAGCCGCCAGATTGAACAAAAATGGCTATTTTATAAAAGCCAAGACTGAGAATAACTGATCAATTTATTGCAACAAAAAATAAAACTGACAGGGCTAAATATACAATGAAAACAGGAAGTTTATTGCTGATCGCTTTGTGGGTTGCACTCTTGTTCTATCAACACATGCAATATCCACAAGTCAGGTTGAACCCGATTTCAACCCAGCTTTTTCACCCTTTTGATACACGCCTACATTATCGGATTGGTGACGTCGATCCGCGCTTTGAATTATCCCGCAGTGAATTACAACAACTCGCCGAGCAAGCATCCCATATCTGGCAACAAGGTACGGGAAAAGACTGGTTAGTTTACGACCCACATGCCCGCCTGCAAATTAACTTTATTTATGATCAGCGTCAGGTCAATACCACACAGCGTCTCAGTGAGCTGCAACAGATTGAGCAGACTCAAAACCAGCAACAACAGCAGCAGCAACAAATTGATGGTCATAAAGCTGAAATTTTACGTGCACAACAAGCCATTCAGCTCAAGCAAGATATCTTTCAGCATGAACTCAATCAGTACAATTCTATTGTGGAAATGGTCAATACTCATGGCGGTGCAAACCTTGAACTAAAACAACAATTTGATCATCAGAAACAGCATCTTGAACAACTCAAAGCTGAACTAAATCAGGCAATGGCTCAATATAACCAACTGGTACAACAATCAAATGCCCAAGTACAAAACTATAATCAGACCACTCAACAAATTAACCAGTCTATCCAGACTTATAATCAGCACTATGCAGCACGTGCCTTTGATAAAGGGCTTTTTAATGGACGCAGCATTAATATTTATGAATTTGAAAATCAGGATGATTTACGTCTGGTGATTGCACACGAGCTGGGACATGCCTTAGGTTTAGCCCATACCGAAGTCAATTCGCATGCCTTGATGTACCCTATATTAAAAGATCAGAATATGCATAATTTCCAGCTGACTATAGATGACCGCTTGCTATTGCAACAAAATTCTTCTTGGAAAAAGTTTTTGGATAAATTCAATCCATAACGCCATGATGCAAGCGAATTTCATGCTATGGTTATGCGAGATACCTTAAATTCGATGGAGATCAGCGTGAGTTATTATCATATTATTGTCGAAGTGAATGATCACATCAGCACAATTGAAGAAACACGTGATATTGAAATCTTTAATATTGAAGAGCTTACCCCTTATCTGCATGGGCTACTGCTGCCTTATTTCAATAAACAAATGATCGAATTTGAGGACGAAAATATTCCATTTGACGATATTTTGCATCTTGAAATTAAACAGACCAAAATGCCGATTGAATACCTGATTGAAGAAGAGCAAAAAGAATTACCGAGCGATACGGATGTCACAATTACCGCGCACGAAATTTTTAATGATCGTGAACTGAGTCAAGATGTGACAAAAGTGATTTTTGATGTTCTCGATGCAGTCAAAATTGATCGTGAGAGTTTTTAAGCATGATTCTTGAAAAAGGTCTGAACTTTCAGACCTTTTTCAATGCTACTGCTGAATTATTGCATCATTTTAACAGCTTGTTGTTGGCGCAGTGCCTGTAAAATTTTTTGCCCTGCCCGACCTGTAGCTGGCAAGCCCAAACGCTGTTGTTCCTGTTGAATTGCCTGACGGGTTTTATCCCCAATCAAGCCATCTGGGTTACCAATGTCATAACCCTTGTTTAAAAGCATCTGCTGAATTTCACGACGCTCTGCACGTGATGTGCCTGCATCATCAGTTGGCCAAGCAGTTCTAAACTCGCCCTGCCCTTGTAACCGATCCGATAAATGCGCAATTGCCAAGGCATAACTTTCCGAAGCGTTATAACTATAAATTGCATCAAAGTTTTTAAACACTAAAAACGCTGGGCCATTTGTGTCTGTAGGTGTCATTAAACCTGCAGACGTTGTATCACTCAAATTTCCCTGAATTAAAGCAGAACCATCGGCACGGACTACCCCGCGTGAAAGCCAGTAACTGAGTGGTTTTTTATTGCGTCGACTTTCACCTACAATCGACATCCCTGCTGGTAATTTGACTTCAAAGCCCCACGGCAAACCTGTTTGCCAGCCTGCTTTTTTCAAGAAATTGGCTGTAGATGCCAAAGCATCAGGCACACTCGATACTAAATCACGGCGGCCATCTCCATCAAAATCAACGGCTAAACGCTCATAAGTTACAGGCATAAACTGAGTATGCCCAAAAGCTCCTGCCCATGAACCTTTTAACTGATCTAGGGATAAATCACCACGTTGCAAGATACGCATGGCAGCAAAAAACTCACCCCGAAAATAACTTTGACGGCGTCCTTCGCAGCTTAAAGTTCCCAATGCCTGTAAGAGCGGATATTTTCCTGAAATATCCCCATAATTACTTTCCACACCCCATACCGCCACAATCGTTTCGACAGGCACACCATAAACTTGTGAAGCACGGTTTAAAACTTCACGATACTGAGCAATTTTCTGTTGCCCTTGCTGGACACGTTCATCATCGACTAACCCAGACAAATAATCCCAAATCGGCGTTGAAAATTCTGGTTGGTAGTTAAGTTTTTCTAATACTGAGCGATCAGGTGTTAAGTGCTGGGTGTACTGATTATAAGTTTCAGCATTCACACCAGCTGCCTGAGCTTGAGAACGCAAGTTTGCTAAGCATTGCTGAAATTGATCTTGGCCAAAAGCATTGGGTGGAGAAAATTGCGGAGAACTACTGATGATTGTTGTGTGATGGCTCTTGTCTGTATCACTCACACCATTAATGATTAATTCTGCATGAGTATGAGTTGTTGCTAGAAAAAGACTACCGACAAGAAAAGGAAAAGGACGCATATGATCTTGCTCGCCATTTTGAATTCAAATAATCACCCTAACATATCATTATCCCAAAAAAATGACGATGCAATTTAAATTCAAATGTACAAATACTCGCAATTTCACAGCATTTCTGCGTTTTGAATTTAAATTCAAATTTTTAAATTCAAAACAAATGAATTCATTTTTACAATAAGGGAAATGAAGATAAAATTCATAAAATGAGAATGTGGATATCTTTTAACTTATCCACAAAAATAAAACAAGTCACTGTTTTTAAAAATTAAAATTAATTGTATTTTAAAAATTGATAGTTTTGCATGTTGAGCTACAGCAGTTATGATTTTTTGAATTCATTTTTTTAAATTTGAATTCAAACCAACTTTTTAAATTCAAAACTTTAAATTCAAATTTAATTTTCCAGTGTGTGGATTTATCCACAGCCTCAATCATTTTGAATTTAAAACGGCGGCTATCTTGCCTGAGAAATTGTCAAAAAAAAAGCGCTTGCCGAGACAAACGCTTTTTTTAACAACAATCTAGCTTCAGATGTTCATATCTTGAGTTAATGCCAGTGGTTCAGGCAAGATTTTCGCCAATTGACGACATAAAGTCGTTAATTGCGCAGCATCGACTGGCATTAAAGTAATGTGTCCAAGCTTACGACCTTGACGTTCAGTTTTGTTATACAAATGCAGATGCGCACCATCTAATGCCAACACATCTTCGGTTTTTGGATGCTGACCGATGATATTAATCATCACCGTTGGACGAACAACATCTGTTGAACCGAGTGGCAAGCCCGCAACGGCGCGAATGTGGTTTTCAAACTGTGAGCAGACTGCACCTTCAATTGACCAGTGTCCTGAGTTATGCACACGTGGCGCCATTTCATTGGCATATAGGCCTTGTTCTGTCACGAACAGTTCAAGCGTCAACACACCGACATAATTCAAATGATTGAGCAAACGGGTAATATAGTCCTGTGCCACAGGCTGCAAATCTGCACTGTTTGGCGCAGGTACAATCGAGTGTGACAAGATGCCGTTATGGTGATGGTTTTCTGCTAGCGCCCAAGTTTTGACTTCACCATTCTGCCCACGTACCGCAATAATTGAAACTTCGCGCGAGAATTTTACAAAGCTTTCAGCGATCAGGCTTTTTGCAGGGCCGAGTTCTGCCCATGCGGTATCGATCTGATCTTCAGAGCGCAAGACAAACTGACCTTTACCATCATAACCGCCTGTCGCAGTTTTCAGGACAATTGGCAAACCCAAGTCAGTCACAGCCTGTTTTAGGCTCTCAAGGCTATCCACAGCACGATAAGGTGCAACTGGAATACTCAACTGATCAAACAAGGCTTTTTCAAGCAAGCGGTTTTGTGCAATTGCCAACGCCTGACGCGGTGGATGCAATTGTTTGCTTTGCGTCAACACGTCGACATCAGCCAATGGTGTATTTTCAAATTCCAGACTAAAAACATCTGCACTGTCAATAAATTGCTGCAAACCGTTTTCTGCCTGACTTGAAATCACCTGACCCAACACAGCAGATGGGCAATCGGTACTGGCTTCAAAGAAAGTACATTGGATATTTAGTGGTAACGCAGCTTGAGCCATCATACGACCCAGTTGACCACCACCAAAAATTCCGATGGTTTTGTTCATGATCAAATCTCGTTTATACCTGACCTGGAATGTTGTTGTTGGCAACTTTAGCAGTTTGTGCTTCACGGAAAGCTGTGACATTTTTAGCGATGTCAGCACGCGTCAAACCTAAAATTTGTGCTGCCATAATCGCGGCATTGGTTGCACCTGCAGGGCCAATCGCCAAAGTACCTACCGCAATACCTGCTGGCATTTGTACGATCGAAAGGAGAGAGTCGACACCATTTAAAATCGATGATTTGACTGGAACACCTAAAACAGGTAAATCCGTTTTCGCCGCACACATACCAGGTAAATGCGCTGCGCCGCCAGCACCAGCAATAATCACTTGAATACCGCGTTCGCGCGCGGTTTCGGCATATTCAAACAAACGATCTGGAGTACGGTGTGCAGAAACTACTTCAGCTTCAAAAGGGACACCAAGCTGTTTTAGCATATTGGCAGTGTGTTCTAAGGTTGCCCAATCAGATTGAGAACCCATAATAATTCCGACTAAAGGTTGAGCGTCTGGAGCTGCGACCGTATTCATTGATATTTCCAAAGCGTAAGTAGATCAATGCGCTTAGCAAAGCCAAGAAGTGCATTGCATAAATATTAGGGCACTCTAGTATAGCGGTTTTTTTCATCCTCTCCAAAAATACTCATCGCTTCACCACGAATTTGCAGATTATTGGCTACGAAACACAAAATACACACAGCCGAGCAGGCAACATCCCGCCCAGAGATAATCCAGTTTGAAAGGTTGTTTAAATAAAAACAGCATGAAGGGCACAAACACCAGTAAAGTCACGACTTCTTGGGTAATTTTCATTTCGCCCATGCTAAAGCCTTGCTGGGCAAATAAGCGCGTGGCAGGAATCATGAAACTATATTCGAGGAAGGCAATACACCAACCAAATAAAATGGCTTTCCAAAGCGGAGCAGCATGTAAAAATTTCAAATGCCCATACCATGCCAATGTCATGAAACAGTTGGAAATAATCAGCAAAATAAAGGGTAAAGGCGTGATCAAAATGTCAATTCCAAATAAATGATTCTGATTTATATTATAGTTTTACCAAAATCATGTCATGATTTCTCAGCGCATCAAGATGCTTGAAATACATTTAAAAATATTAAAATCAGCATGTTATAAAAGAAAGATCTTTATAGGATTTTTGTTTAAAGCATCATCCTGATAAATCCCTTAAAATGCACACAGAAAATTTATTGGGTCATTGCCGAAAAATGTTGAACCTGACACAACTTAATTATGATTTATTTAAAATAATTTATATGACGGGACGTCATTCTGAATTTGCTTTAAGCGCTGCCTTGTTTTTCTCACATTATCTCACCACAATTTTAGCGGTCATTTTGCTGTTTAGTATGGCACTTAGAAAAAGCTATCCCATCCTGTTTCTTAAAGCGTTGGTACTGACTCTTTGCGCCTCTCTTTTAAATTATATCTTTGATCATACTTTTGATTTTCCACGCCCATTTACGCTTGGTTTAAGTCAAAACCACATCAAACATTCAAATAACAACTCATTTCCAAGTAGCCATATGCTGGTGATGAGCACGATTGCCTTTGCTTACTGTTTTTCATCCAAATTCTGGATTGGCTGTGGCCTGTTGCTAGCAGCACTCGCTGTTGGCTGGTCACGGATTTATCTGGGTGTGCATTTTCCCTTTGATATTTTGGGGGCTTTGCTGATTGCACTGGGCTTAAATTTTGTAGCGTATCAAGCTCTCAAAAAATATCCACGCTGGATTGGCTAAAGTCCAATCCTCATGGCAAACCCATACAAGTTCTCACGTTTTTTGACTATCTTTTCAAATACAGCCTTGCTATGGTTGCCAATAATTTCAAATAAACACACGATTCAGCATATCGGAAACAGTGGAGTAGGCGAGTTATGCATCTGCATATTTTGGGTATTTGCGGCACTTTTATGGGGTCATTGGCACTTTTAGCCCGCGATCTTGGGCATACCGTTACAGGGTCAGACCAAAATGTTTACCCGCCCATGTCAACTCAACTGGAAAATGCAGGCATTACTTTGATGCAAGGCTATGACCGTAGCCATTTACAGCCACATCCCGATTTGGTGATTGTCGGTAATGCCATGAAACGCGGCATTGATGCTGTTGAATACATGCTGAATGCGGGCTTACCGTATATTTCGGGCCCACAGTTTCTAGCAGATCATGTTTTGCAAGGTAAACATGTCCTCGGTGTTGCAGGGACTCATGGTAAAACTACCACCACGACCATGCTAGCGTGGGTACTGGATCAGGCAGGTTTAAATCCAGGTTTCCTGATTGGTGGTGTGCCGTTAGGTTTTAGTCAAAGTGCGCGTTTGGGCGGTGGCAAATACTTCTGTGTCGAAGCCGATGAATACGATTCGGCATTTTTCGACAAGCGTTCCAAGTTCGTGCATTACCACCCAAAAACTGCAATTTTAAATAACCTTGAATTTGACCATGCCGATATTTTTGATGATTTGGCCGCGATTCAAAAGCAGTTCCATCACTTAGTCCGTACCATTCCAAGTGAAGGACGTATCATTGCGCCAATCACCGAGACCAATATTGATACTGTACTGGACATGGGCTGCTGGACACCTGTGGTGCGTACCAGCCTTGCAGCCAATGAGCAAGCCGAGCTTTCTGCCGAACTGATTTCAGCCGATGGTAGTCATTTTAAAGTACTGCAACATGGTGAATTGAAAGCTGAAGTACAATGGAACATGACAGGACAGCATAGTGTTGCCAATGCTTTAGCCACCATTGCTGCTGCGGAACATGTCGGTGTCTCGATTGAACAAGCCTGTGCAGCATTGTCTTGTTTTGGCGGGGTCAAGCGCCGTATGGAACTACTCGATACGGTACAGGGTATCGAAGTTTATGATGACTTTGCCCATCACCCAACAGCGATTGAAACCACACTGGACGGCGCACGCAAGCGTTTGGGCGAACGTAAACTCTGGGCAATTATTGAACCACGTTCCAACACCATGCGTATGGGCAGTCATAAAGATCAACTGGCTCAGTCTGCACGTTTAGCCGATGCAGTGATCTGGTATCAACCTGAAGGTCTGGACTGGGATTTACAGCCTGTAGTGGATGCTGCACCAAACCATGCTGTTGTTGCACGTTCTTTAGAACAAATCATTGCCACAATTTGTCAGCAAGCAGGTGAGGGCGATGCAGTGGTCATTATGTCAAATGGTGGTTTTGGCGGGTTGCACCAAAAACTGATTGCGGCTTTAAAAGCCAAATAATCCACAATATTTTGAGTCAAAAGCAGGATCTCAAGATGCTGCTTTTGGCTGATGAGCTATCAAATCTATACGTAGTGCATCATCATTAAAAATTACAAAACTGTAACTTTTCTATTTCTTTCTCTTAAGGTCATGTCTTTATCATAGCGCAATTTAATTTGAGGCCTGATATATGAGCATGTCTCTAGAAGCGCTCAATTTAGCGTGGTTCGCGAAAATCAATGCACCGCAACATGCCAGTAATACCATGATTGATCTGGCAATTTTTATTGCCAATGATACGTTTTATTTACTCATTTTATTTTTACTGTTTTTATGGTTTTTAGGCGATCAAGCGCTCAAAGAGCGCGCGTTTAAAGCGGTATTTTTTACAGCAATTGCACTTGGTACTGGTTTTATTATTTCCCAGTTTTACTTCCATCCAAGACCTTTCATGATCGGTGTTGGACATACTTTTATTGAGCATGCACCAGATGCGTCTTTTCCAAGTGATCACATGCTGATTTTTAGCACGATTGCATTGTCCTACTGGTTTTCTGGACGTAAGTTTGCGGGCAGTTTATTGTTAGTACTGGCTGCTTTAGTGGCGTGGTCACGGGTGTATTTAGGTGTACATTTCCCAATGGACATGCTCGGTGCCTTTTGTATCGCACTCATGGTCAATATTTTCGGAATTTGGTTATGGAAAATGATTGGAGAACGCATCCTACAGTTCATTACCCAACTCTACCAAATTGTCTGCAAACCATTGCTCAATCGAGGCTGGGTGAAATAACCTGATGCATCCTTCAAGGTTTTCAAAATAAAAAAGCAAGGCACTGACTCTCCCAATCAGCGCCTTGCTTTTTTCTGGATTTTTTCTTTTTAATCTAAAATATCAAAATGACAAAATCGTTTCAGTCGTATGACAATTTATTGAAAGATTTCAATCTAAAACAATATAGGTATTTTCAAAATGATTCTCTTTGAAATTACCCTGTACCAGATGGACGGCATAGCCATCGATTAAATCTAAAGCCAGACACTCATCAATATCAATCACAGCATCGGTATGGGCTTTATGCCAGTGCTGTTCAATGTGTAATTTACCTTGCTGTCGGGCATCGGCAGGGCTCATTCCCGCGACCACAACATAGCGATGAAATTCACCAAATTCACCTGTCAGATATGCCCCGAGATTGATCAGATAGAGTTTTAACTGGCTACGCATCGGCTTAGAGTAAGGCACGATTTCAACCCGATAATTCACTCCTTGGTACTGCACCCCACGAATACACATCCATGCATCAATATGCAAACCCTGAGGTACACCAAACCAGCGTTGCTTCAACTGTGGATAACTTTTTTCAAGCTGGGGATAAATCACGGGGATAATATCATGGACTTCGACGCGTGCCTGTGCGTGCTTTCCACCCAGCAACACAATAAATAATTGTTGTTCTGTCATGATTTCATCCCTTACATGTCGATACTGCGTACAAATTGCACATCGAGAAAAACTATGGCATGCTACTCAAACATTAGGATGAATAAAGTTCAATCCCTAATGCAAAATTAAGTTTGACAAGGGGAGTAGCCTCCTCCAAACGTAGCAATTGCATCATAGCAAAATGTTATGTGTCAGGTATCGTCAATACACTTTGCAAAAAGTCGGTATCTGAGCACCATGCCCTGTATGGTGTAGGCAAGACCTTGATCATGTTGACACAGATGTTTTTTCATCTGGCAGCAGGTCAAGGTTTTTTTATGTAAGAAAACGAGACAGCCGCCAGATGATGAGGAGAATAACTCATGCAATCTATTGGTAGTCTCGGACTCTATCTGGCATTTTTTGGCATTGTGGCCATTATGCTGATGATTGATTTTATCGGCTTTAAAAACAACAAATCTGACCATGTTCCTCTCAGGCAGGCAGCCTACTGGAGTATCGCGTGGGTGTCGGTGGCCATACTGTTTGCAGGCGGGTTATGGCTGTACTTAGAGCAGACTACTTCTGTAGCGATCGCCAATCAAAAAACTCTAGAATACCTTTCAGGTTACTTACTGGAAAAATCGCTCGCAATTGACAATGTCTTTGTCTGGTTGATGATTTTCTCGGCATTTGCCATTCCACCGACACTGCAACGCAAAGTGCTGCTCTACGGCGTACTGGGTGCGATTGTATTGCGTACTGTATTTATTTTTATTGGTGCATGGCTGGTGCAAGAGTTTGCATGGATTCTCTATATCTTTGGTGCATTTTTGGTTTATACAGGCTTTAAATTCCTCAAAGGACAAGATGAAGATGCCAACATTGAAGACATGCGCTTACTCAAGTGGCTCCGTAAGCACGTTCCAATTACCTCAACGCTACGTGACAATCACTTTGTAGTTTATGAACAAGGTAAACGCTGGATCACGCCATTATTTGTAGTGCTGATTCTGGTTGAGTTTTCCGATGTGATTTTTGCAGTCGATTCCATTCCTGCAATTTTCGCCGTCACCAGTGATCCATTTATTGTACTGAGTGCAAACCTGATGGCGATTCTGGGTTTACGCGCCATGTTTTTCCTGCTGGCAGGTGCAGCAGAGAAAATGCATTATTTACCCTACGGCTTGGGGATTATCCTGTTATTTATTGGGGGCAAAATGCTGCTGCTCGATGTAATACACTTACCAATCTGGATTTCACTAGGTTTTATCGTTTTAGTGCTCGCAATCACCGCATTACTATCACTACGTCATGAGAAACAGATCAAAGTAGGCTCTTAATTTTAATCGGGCGATCAGGTGAATTTCATCTTATTGCCCCATAAATCTAATTGAAATGGAACAATTTTTGCTTCAATAAAAGGCTTAAAAGCCCAATTTTCAGGGTCGCAACAATTCCCATTTTTGATGACACTATAATCAGGTTTTCAAGTTATTGTACAAATGCGTTACAATCACTCGAAAAAAGTAAAAAGCAGGTTTTCCATGTCAAATTGTTCTCCTATCAGCGTCATTCGTGGTCGTTTCTTAGATATCCAACAACTGGTTCAACACCCATCTGAAATTGCTGAACAAGTTCGTTATCTAGAAGATGGCGTGCTGATCAGTGAGCATGGAAAAATCAAATGGTTTGGCACGTGGCAAGATGCCCAAGCGCACTTACCGAAACAGGTCGAAATTCAGCATTACCCTGAACAATTAATTGTGCCAGGTTTTATCGACACGCACATTCACTATCCACAAACCGAAATGGTCGGTGCATACGGCGAACAGCTTTTAAGTTGGTTAAACACCTATACATTCCCAACCGAACTACAGTTTAAAGATCGTAATTATGCCGAGCATATTGCGCATTTCTTTATTCAGGAATTACTCAAAAACGGCACCACCACGGCACTGGTTTTTTGTACCGTGCATCCCGAATCCGTCAATGCCTTGTTTGAAGCAGCTGCCAATTTCAATATGCGCCTGATTGCAGGCAAGGTGATGATGGATCGCCATGCACCTGATGATCTGTGCGATACCGCAGACAGCAGTTATCAGGACTCCAAAGCCTTAATCGAGAAATGGCATGGGCAGGGGCGTGCGCTATATGCGATTACGCCACGCTTTGCACCAACGTCAACACCAGAACAACTGGAAAAAGCAGGGCAGTTAAAACAGGAATTCCCTGATGTCTATGTGCATACGCATTTGAGTGAAAACAAGGATGAAATCGCATGGGTAAAATCGCTGTTTCCTGAACGTCAGGGATATCTGGATGTTTATCATCATTATGGCTTGACAGGTCAGCGTTCGGTGTTTGCGCATTGCGTGCATCTGGAAGATGAAGAATGGAACCGCATGCATGACACAGACTCTGCAATTGCGTTTTGCCCAACCTCAAATCTGTTCTTGGGCAGCGGTTTATTCCCACTGAATAAAACATGGGAAAAACAGGTCAAAGTCGGACTCGGCACAGACATTGGTGCAGGAACATCCTTCAGTCAGCTACAAACACTGAATGAAGCCTACAAAGTTCAGCAGCTACAAGGCAACAAACTCTCAGCATTTGAATCGCTCTATCATGCCACACTAGGTGGAGCAAAAGCGCTGGATTTACAGGATAAACTCGGCAATTTTAACATCGGTAAAGAAGCTGACTTTGTGGTACTGGACTTAAATGCCACAGCATTACAAAGTCTGCGCCAGTCTCGCGCCAAATCGATTGAAGACAGTTTATTTGCACTCTTTACCATGGGAGATGACCGCAGTATCCATGCAACTTACGTGTACGGACAACGTAAATTTAGCAAATAAAACTGGATTTTTAGATCGATTTTTTTAATAAAATCAAACACAAAAATCAGCCGCTTACATTTTGTTGGGCAAGAACAGATGCAGGAAACCTGAAATTGTTTTAAAATTTTGGCATTAACTCATGAATTCGAGGTGTTGCAGGTCAACACCTTTTTTCTTTTTACATACTGATGTTTTTAGGTAGCTGTCCATGACTGTGCAATTGAGCGTAATGATTTCTGAAGCGGCTATTCAAGCCAAAGTCAAAGAGCTAGGTGAACAGATCAATGCTCACTATGCCCATAGTGATAAAGAACTGGTATTGATTGGACTCCTACGTGGTTCCGTCATTTTTATGGCAGATTTGTGCCGTCAAATTTCCAAAGCACATGAGCTCGACTTTATGACGGTTTCTAGCTACGGTGGCGGAACAGTCTCATCACGCGATGTGAAAATTCTCAAAGATCTTGATGGTGAAATTCGCGGTAAAGATGTGCTTGTGGTTGAAGACATTATCGACTCAGGCAATACCTTAAGCAAAGTGCTAGAAATATTGCAAACTCGTACTCCGAACTCGATTCAACTCTGTACCTTGGTCAGCAAACCTTCACGCCGTGAAATTGAGCTTGATGTGAAGTTTTTGGGCTTTGAAGTCGAAGATAAATTTATTGTTGGTTATGGTTTAGACTATGATCAAAAATATCGCCACTTACCATTTATTGGTGAAATTGGTCTGTAAGCTTGAAAATCAAAAAGTGGTGCAGGACACCACTTTTTTTATAACAAAATATAACGAGAATTCGCAATAATCTGCTATTTCCTGTCATATTGATCTTGCACACTATTTTTATAGTATTGATATAACAAAATGAAGGAGCAACAGCATGTGGCATCTGATTGTTGTGATTATTATTGGTTTTATTGCGGGTTTGATTGCACGTGCTTTATATCCTGGCAATGACCAAGCGGGCTTTATTGTCACCACCTTGTTAGGCATTGCAGGTTCAGTCATCGCCACTTATGGTGGACGCATGCTCGGTTTTTATGGCGCACACTCATCGGCAGGGTTTATTGCCTCAGTAATTGGTGCGATTGTCATTTTAATTATTTATAACTTTATCCGTAAAAATACCTAAAAGCCAAAACGGACATAACATAGCGCCCGTGAGTGCTATGTTATTTTATTATGTATGACTTATAAGCCATTTTGCTGCCAAAATGCCTGAATCTGCTCAGCAGACGTATAACCTAACGCACGATAACCGTTGGCAAAAATAAGCCCAGGTGTGCCTTCAATTTTGAGTTTTTGACCCAACTGCAAATTACGCTGAATCGGATTGGCACAAGTCGAGCTTGCTGTTGGCATTAAGCCACGCCCCATCAAATTATCCCAGGCATAGTTACGGTTTGGACTACACCAGACTTGTTTTGATGGAACAATCGATTGTGGACGAATCGGATACAAGAAACGATAGATCGTCACATTATTGAGTTTATCGAGTTCTTTTTCCAGTTTTTTGCAATAAGGACAATTCGGATCAACAAAAATTGCCAGTTGATGCTGCCCGTTGCCTTTAACCTGTTTTAATGCGTCTTGTAAGGGAAGGCTACGCCAGTCCACCTGATTGTTTTGTATGACTAAATTCTGAGTCAGGTTTTTCTGGTCTTTGAGGCGAATCATGCTCCCGAGCATGACGTGCTGTCCAGCTTCATCTAAATATACAATTTGTTTATCCAGAGTCGCACTATAAATACCATGCACTTCAGTCGCTGCGATATTCTGAAAATTCAGATTGGGATATTGGCGCTTGAGCTGGCTATTTAAACTGGCAACATCAGCAACGGCAAGACTCGAACAACACCAAGCCAACAGTAAAAGACTCAATTTTTTCATTGTAAATAAACACCCTCAAGAAAAGCTGATTTTAACGGATCAGCTTTTCTTGCGTATGCTTGCTTGCACAACAAAGCGTTGTAAATTTGTCAGCAGGTTTCACGTGGAACATGACTATATTTTTGGATTAATTTCCACTGAAATATGCACGATTTCTTCATGGATCGATAAAGCTTCACGAATTTCATCTGCACTCACATTCTGCATGGTTTCCAAAGCCAAAATACAGGAAAATTTACCTTTACCCACTTTCCATACATGTAAATCGGTAATCTCAAGATGCTCGCCTAACTGTTCGATCACTTCTACAATTTCATCTACGACAGGATGATCCATTTCAGCATCAAGCAACGTTCTTCCTGTTTCCTTGAGCAATCCCCAAGACCATTTTGCCACCAAAACTGCACCGACGATCCCCAGTAAGGCATCTAAAAAATTCCAGCCAAAATACTTGCCTGCAAGTAGCGCCAGAATCGCAAATATAGACGTAATCGCATCTGCTACCACATGTATAAATGCTGCTTTTTGGTTCAGATCATGATGATGGTCATGTCCATGTTCATCTTCATGATGATGGTGATGAGTATGATGGTGATGATTCGGATCGTCATGCAGTAACCAGGCACAAATCAAGTTGACCAAAAGCCCAATAACGGCAATTAAAATCGCTTCGTTATAATGAATCTGTACAGGTGAGAGTAGGCGCTCAACCGACTGAAATGCCATCAGTAAAGCCACGACCATCAATAAAATTGCGCTGCTATACCCCGAAAGAATTTCAATTTTCCATGTCCCAAAACTAAAGCGATGATCGCGAGAGTAATGTCGGGCAGCACGATAGGCAACATACGCGAGCCCCAAAGCCAGCATGTGTGAACTCATATGCCAGCCATCAGCCAAAAGCGCCATCGAATTAAAAATCCATCCGCCAGCGACTTCAAAAACCATCATGATTCCAGTTAGAATCGTTGCCCATAAAATACGTTTCTGAGCCAATGGATTTCCTTCATCAAACTGGTGATGGTGGGATCGATTTGAATCTATACGTTGCATTTCAGGATTACTCAAATATACTCCCCCATAGTATATTTCTTTTTTTCGAGTTCGGATATGAGCCATCTTCACCAAGATAAGAAAATATTGAATCGCGTCAAACGTCTGAAAGGACAAATCCACAGTGTGGAACAGCATCTTGAAGCAGGAGACAGTAACTGCATTGAGGTGTTACAGCAGGTTGCAGCCATTAAAGGTGCAATCAATGGTTTGATGAATGAACTGATTGAAGAGCATCTGCGCCATCACGTTTTGGCTGAAGCGACTGCTGTGAATGAAACTGAACTAGAAGAATTTTTAAAATTATTAAAACGCTACGGCTAGAGATTGCGATCTCAATATCCTAAAAATGCATGTTTTTTTATAGCGAATGCTGAATACACTCTAATTGTTCTATTTTTAAAACAATATGTACTTTTTTTAACATTTATTAATATTTTTACAACCCATATGATCGCACAATATTTAATCAACATGTTGGAGTTGCATCATGGTCTCAATACGTTATCTGGACTTTGGCTCAGCCAAATCGCTTGTTTTACTGCTTGCTCGCGTTTTCTTAATCACGTTATTCCTGATCTTTGGTTTCAGCAAATTAACAGGCTTTGAAGGTACGGTTCAGTACATGAACATGCTTCATGCACCACTGCCAACTCTATCTGCAATGATTGCTGTTGTGGCTGAAGCCTTTTTGGGGTTATTGATTCTAATTGGTTTCTATACACGCCCAATTGCTGTGCTTTTAGCGCTGTATACACTGGGAACTGCCATGATTGGGCATGCTTACTGGCACACCACTGGCGACATGATGCAAGATTTGAATACAAAAATTCATTTCTTTAAAAACATGAGTATTGTGGGTGGTTTCTTATTACTGGCGATTGCGGGTCCTGGTGCAATTTCAGTCGATAAAAAATAAAAATTAATGCAAAAAAAAGCTGCCAAATGGGCAGCTTTTTTGATTATTTTCCGATACAAAACGACCCGAAGATTTTTCCAAGCAAATCATCCGCACTAAACTCACCCGTGATTTCACTGAGCGCATTTTGTGCAAGGCGTAGGGACTCGGCAACTAGTTCACCTGCATGAAAATCGACAAGCTGTACACGTGCCTCTGCCAGATACTGCTGTGTGCGCTTCATTGCGTCCAAATGGCGTGTTCGTGCAATAAAGGTATCTTCCTCAGGATGAAAGCCTGCATGCGCTGTAATCGCGTCTATGAGCCCCTGAACCCCCATTTCCTGCTTCGCTGACACTGTAATATGACGAAAGCCCTGATATTCACCAATCTCAGGTGTAGCATCGACCAAATCACATTTATTGGCAATCAGCATCAGGCGACGTGGCTCTAAATGTTCTGCAAAATAGTGCTGCGCAAGCTGCAATGGTTCTTCACCTTGACTCAAGTCATACACCAGCAAGAGCAAATCTGCTTGTTCAATCTCTTTAATGGCACGGCGAATCCCTTCTTTTTCCACAATATCGCCCGTTTCCCGTAAACCAGCGGTATCGGTAAGAGTAATTGGCAGACCATTGAGGCTGAGTTTTTCATGCAAGACATCACGGGTTGTGCCTGCAATGTCCGTGACAATCGCGCGCTCAACCCCTGCCAAGGCATTCAGTAAACTGGACTTGCCAGCGTTGGGTTTACCCGCAATCACCACCTGCAAGCCTTCACGTAACAGTTGCCCCTGACGTGCTGATTGCTGTACCGATTGTACCGAGCGTTGTACATCATCTAGCAATCCCAAAATCTTGCCATCAGCCAGAAAATCAATTTCTTCTTCAGGGAAATCAATCGCAGCTTCAACATGCAAACGCAAGTGAATCAGTTTTTCCAAAACTGTATTCACCTTATTGGAAAAAGCACCTTGCAATGAGCGTACCGCAGAACGTGCAGCCGCTTGGGAAGTCGCATCAATCAGGTCGGCAATCGCTTCTGCCTGTACCAAATCCAGCTTGCCATTTTCAAAGGCACGCATGGAAAATTCACCTGCTTTGGCTGCGGTTGCTCCAAGTTCAAGCAAACGTGCAAGCAGGGCATTTTGAATGACGGGACCGCCATGACCTTGCAGCTCCACCACATCTTCACCAGTAAAAGAGTTTGGATTTGGGAAGCACAGCACCAGCCCTTCATCCATCACTTCACCCTGAGCATCGTAAAATTGGCGAAAACCAGCCATACGGGCTTGGGGTAAGGCTTTTTGACTAATGGCTTGTGCAATGGCATAAGCTTTAGGGCCTGACAGCCGAATGACACCGACACCACCACGACCTGGCGGCGTTGCGATTGCAGCAATGGTGGTTGGGTTTTGCATAGCACACACCTAAATTTATCAATATTCAGTCAAAGAAAAATCCGCCTAAGCGTATCATCTTAGGCGGATTTATTCAGCAGTTGTCTGCTTGGCTCAGGCGAGATTAAGTACCCGCTTGAGTTTCACGCTGTTTTTTCACACTTTGTGCAATAAACCACTGCTGTAAAATGGTAATACTGTTGTTCACAATCCAGTACAACACTAGACCTGCAGGGAAGAACAGCATAAATACCGTAAAGATAATCGGCATTAAGCGGAAGACTTTGGCTTGCATCGGGTCAGCAGGTTGAGGGTTCAACATTTGCTGTGCAAACATGGTTCCACCCATGATTAACGGCAAGATAAACCATGGATCCATTGCAGATAAGTCGGTGATCCAACCTAACCACGGTGCATGACGCAACTCAACACTTTCCATCAATACCCAGTACAATGCCAAGAAAATCGGCATTTGCATGAACAATGGCAAGCAGCCTGAAAGCGGGTTAACCCCTTCGCGTTTGTAAAGAGCCATCATTTCTTGAGAGAAACGCATACGGTCTTCACCAAACTCTTCTTTCATGCGTTGCATTTCAGGCGCAATCACACGCATTTTTGCCATTGAGCGATAGCTTTTTGCAGACAGCGGCCACAAAATCATTTTCACTACAACAGTCAAAAGAATAATTGACCAGCCCCAGTTGCCCAAGAATTTATGGAATGTTTCCAAACCAAGGAACAACAGTTTTGCAATTGGCCACAACCAACCATAATCTACAGTTTGGTTTAAACCGACTGCCAAATCTTTCAGCTCAGACTGAACTTTAGGTCCTGAATAGAAGGTCGCGTTCACTTCCATTTTAGTCCCAGCAGGCACAGTAATGGCAGGTGAAGTGAATCCAATAATATTCATTGATTCGCCAGCTCTACGAGATTGTAGAGTTGCGGTATATGGCTGTCCGTTGGCTTGAGTCAGTTTTAATGACCCAGGAATCCACGCACTGACAAAGTAGTGCTGAACCACAGCCACCCAACCACCTTTGGCCTGAACATTGAGCTTGTCATCATTAAAGTTGGCAAATTTCAACTTGTTGTAATGCTGATCTGGCGTACCCCAAGCACCACCAAGATAAGTTCCTAACTGGAAAATACCCTGACTTGACTTACCTGGATCGACAGAGTCATCACGTTTAATTTGACCAAAGAATTGACCTTGCCAGTTTTGCTGGCTGCGGTTCATGACCTGATAACCGACTTCAATTGGGTAATCACCCTGTTTGAAGGTAAAAGTCTTAACAATCTCGACACCATTGGCAGTTTTATACACCATTGGTACAGTTAAGACTTTTGCAGTTTTGCCGTTTTCAGTCACAGTTTTCGCATCATTTAAGGTATAGCTGTTTTTCTCTACCTCAAAATCAGGACGACCATTTGCACTGCTGTCTGGTCCATTGGCACCAATTAAACCAGATTGTGCGACATATGTACGTTTGTTATCGCTCTCAAGCATGACAAAAGGCTGGTTACTACCTTTACTTTCATCATGTGCAAGCAGTTCAAGACGCACAATATCACCACCTTTTGGTGTAATCCAAAGGCGATATAAATCTGTTTGTACAGTAATCAAATGCTGGCTGACTGGTGCAGCAGTCGTGTTTGCTGGTGCAGCAGCATTTGCCTGTGGCATATCTGTAGATGCTGTATTTTGACTATTTGGCAAATCTGCAGACACATCACGCGATACGACAGCAGTATTTTGCTGCTGCGGTGCGCTCGTGGTGTGTCCATAGTCTTTTTGCCAAGCCAAAATGAGCAAATAAGCGGTAACCAACATGGCACCGATAATCGCAAACCTGGCCCATTGTTGCATAGCTATGACCCCAAGTAGTTAGAGTGATTTTGGTTCAAGAAACGTTCACGAAAGGGTACAGTAACATGAAGCGTTTGAGAATCGATTTGCTGAAAGGAAATAAAACGGATCGCCTTTGCAGGTACAGGATCATATCCTGAACCTCCCCAAGGATGACAACGGCAGACACGACAAGTTGCTAGCCATACTCCATGTACAGCACCATGCGTTTGCAAAGCTTCTAACGCATATTGAGAACAGGTAGGAATATAGCGACAACGTGGTCCAAGCAAAGGACTAATCGCAATCTGATAAAGACGTACCAACCAATGCAGGATACGAACCATTGGCCATCTCTACTTTTGTGGGGAAATAGACGTATTATTCTGGCGCTTATGTACCAAGCGATTGAGTTTTTGCCAAGCAAATTTTAATTGCTGGTGCAATTCAGCATTTGAAATATCTTCTATGCCTATTTTAGGCATAACAACAATATCCAACGAGGCAATAGCCTGTTGGTTCAAGCGAAAACTTTCGCGAGCGATCCGTTTTATTCGATTTCTTTCGTGTGCACGACGTACTTTCTTTTTAGCTACAACAATTCCAAGGCGACTCGTCTGTTCGCTTGGCTTTGCCAAAAAAAGAAAATGGGGTTGATGCACTTTAAAAAGCGCACCATCGAACACATTCTTGTAATCTGCAGCACAGCGTATACGAACGTCTGTGCTGAAACTATAACGTGTCATACACCCAAGTCGATGAAGCGTTAACTTTGAATTATACAGTTAAGCTATGACGACCTTTTGCACGGCGACGAGCTAAAACTTGACGACCAGCTTTAGTTGCCATACGAGCACGGAAACCATGAACGCGTTTACGCTTTAATTCAGATGGTTGGAATGTACGTTTCATACAGAAACTCCAAAAATTGATCTATCTATAAAGGTTCGCGATTTTATTGTGCATTTAGCGTACTGTCAATCAAAAAGCTGTTTTTTACGCGATTTCTTACATATTTCCCTATATGACAGGCTTAATTTGACAGTATTTAAAAAAAATACTGTCTTTTTGCTTTGTATAATTTGAATTTAAACTGAGATTTATCCACTCAATTATTCTCAAAGTTATCAACAACCCTTCTACGAGTTCTTTTTTAAATTTGAATTTAAATTCAAAAAATCACACTTATCCACAAAAATTATCCACGTTATTAATTAAATTTAATAATTAAAATTTAAATTTATTATTATTAGTGTTGATATTTTCTGTGGATAATCAATTTTTTTAAATAAAAAACAGCATTTTACTTTGTGGATATTATTGTTGTTATCTTTTTTATAGAATGTGGATAACTTTTTGTGTTATTTTATCCACAGCTTGTGTATAAACTTATCCACAAGAGTTGTGGGAGACTTTTTCCACATTGAAATGCTATTTTTTATTCGGATCTGTGGATTTTTCTATGACAGATGTGGATAACTTAGTTAGAATAACCACCCCCTGCAAATGAAGTGCAGGGCATCTTTTTCTTTGAGTCGGTACATAGGGGAATCACATGCTTTGGACGGACTGCTTAACTCGCTTGCGACAAGAGCTCTCTGATAATGTCTTTGCGATGTGGATTCGACCATTGGTTGCTGAAGAGCATGAGCATACATTACGTTTATATGCGCCTAATCCATACTGGACACGTTATATTCAGGAACATCACCTGGAGCTGATTTCAATTTTGGCAGAGCAGCTTTCTGAAGGTCGTATTCGCCATGTTGAGATTATGGTGGATTCTCGCCCTGGTGCAATCTTAAAAGCCAGTGAGCAACCAGCAACGACAGTGTCGGCACTAGAAACACCTGCACCAAGTATAGCCAAAAAGGAAAAAGAACCTGAAATTCCCTCTATTGCACAACCTGTTGCTGCAAAACTCAGTAAAAAGCGTCAGTTAAACCCGTTATTTACATTTTCTTTGTTTGTCGAAGGCCGTTCAAATCAAATGGCAGCTGAAACTTGCCGTAAGGTTCTGACACAATTGGGTGCTTCTCAGCACAATCCTTTATTTTTGTATGGCCCGACAGGTTTGGGTAAAACACATTTGATGCAAGCGGTTGGCAATGCTTTGCTACAAGCCAAGCCAAATGCCCGTGTCATGTATATGACTGCAGAAAGTTTTGTTCAGGACTTTGTCAGTTCCTTACAAAAAGGCAAGGTTGAAGAGTTTAAGAAAAACTGTCGTTCTTTGGACTTGTTATTGGTCGATGATATTCACTTGTTGGCAGGGAAAGAAGCCAGCTTAGTTGAGTTTTTTTATACGTTTAATGCACTTTTGGACGAATCAAAACAGATAATTTTAACCTCCGATCGTTATCCGAAAGAATTGACCGAGCTTGATCCACGTCTGGTTTCACGTTTTTCTTGGGGATTATCTGTGGGTGTTGAGCCTCCTGATATTGAAACCCGTATCGAAATCTTACTCAAAAAAGCAGAAAGCACAGGTGTTGATTTACCTCGTAACTGTGCGTTATTTATTGCTCAGCAAGTGGTTGCTAATGTACGTGAACTGGAAGGCGCATTAAATAAAGTGGTGGCTATTTCGCGTTTTAAAGGTTCTGCAATTGATCTGGATGTTGTGCGAGAGTCTTTAAAAGATGTTTTGGCAATTCGTGCACGTACCATTAGCACTGAAAATATTCAGCGTGTGGTGAGTGAGTATTTTCGTATTCCACTCAAGGAATTAATTGGACCAAAGCGTACGCGTATTTATGCACGTCCTCGCCAGTTAGCGATGGGTCTGGCGCGTGAACTGACAGGCGATAGCTTTCCTGAAATCGGTATGGCATTTGGCGGGCGTGATCATAGTACCGTGATGCATGCTTGTGAAAAAGTACAAAGCTTGCGCGAAGAAGATCCAATTTTTGACGAAGATTATAAAAATTTAACCCGCTTGTTACAGAGTTAAAATCCCAAGTTTATTGAAGAGAAAAAGTCGAGTTGCAATGTGTCAACTTCTGCCGCATAGTACTCGACTCAAGCCCTATTTGTCTAAAAAGATACCTGTTAGAGGAATGCATTGTGCGTTTAAAAATCGCGAAAGAGAGTCTGTTAAATGTGCTATCTCATGTTGTTGGGGTGGTAGAGCGTCGACATACTTTAAACATTTTATCTAATGTCAAAATTCAAGCTTCTGCACAAGCATTGACCATTACAGGGTCGGATTTAGAAGTTGAATTGGTGGCAAGTATGCCGTTTGCAGAAGGGGCATGTTTACAAGCAGGTGAAACGACAGTTCCTGCACGTAAACTGATGGATATCTGCAAATCTTTACCAAGCGCAGCGCTGATTGATTTACAAATTACCGAAGACCAGCGCTGTATTTTAAAGTCAGGTAATAGTCGTTTTGTTTTGGGTACATTACCCGCAGAAGATTATCCGTTATTGACCACTGAAAACACGCAAGGTACCCAAGTTCAGGTCACTCAGCGTGAACTGAAACGCCTGTTTGAAAAAACTTCTTTTGCAATGGCCGTACAGGATGTTCGTTTTTATTTGACAGGAACATTGCTTGAGATTGATCAAAATCAACTTCGTGCAGTCACAACCGATGGTCACCGTTTGGCGCTTTGTGAAACTTCTGCGGCATCAACGGCTGCTCAGCCTTTACAGGCGATTGTTCCACGTAAAGCTGTAGGTGAGTTACAACGTTTATTAACGATCGAAGATCAACCGTTAACTTTGGTGATTGGTCGTGAGTTATTGAACGTGACGATTCAGGTGCCAAACCGTGACAAAGAGCAGGGCAATGTCACTGTACGTTTCACGACAAAATTAATCGATGGAAAATTCCCTGACTATCGTCGTGTGATTCCGCGTGGTGGCGACAAGCATGTCGTGATTGCGCATGATGTGTTTAAACAGTCTTTGCAGCGTGTAGCAATTTTAAGTAATGAAAAATTACGTGGTGTATTCTTAAATTTCTATACCGATACGTTGCAGCTGCGTGCCAATAACCCTGAACAAGATGAAGCCAGTGAAGACTTGGTGATTCAGTATGCAGATGAAGCACTGGAAATGTCATTTAATGCGCAGTATTTACTGGATGTATTAAGTGTCTTGGATGGTGATGATGTGACCATGACCATGACTGAAGCGAACCAATCTGTTCTGGTTCAAGATCCTACTCACGCTGACCAAACCTATGTGGTCATGCCAATGCGTGTCTAATCCCAAGCTTATGCATATTACGCGTTTAAGTATCGAACGTGTGCGTAACATTAAAATGGCTGCATTGCCTTGCTTGCAGCCATTTAATGTTTTTTATGGCAAGAATGGCTCAGGTAAAACCTCGGTTTTAGAAGCGATTCATTTGCTCGCGACAGGGCGTTCCTTTCGAACACATCTTCCTAAAAACTATATTCAGCATGAACAAAGTCATGCCTTGATTTTTGCCCAAGCAGGGCAAGATAAAATTGGCATTCAAAAAATGACTTCAGGCGAACAGGTGATTAAGGTTAATGGAGATAGCATTGCCACTCAGGGACAACTCGCCAAATTATTGCCACTTCAACTGATCGAACCACAAAGTACCGATATTATTGATCATGGGGCAAAGCCCAGACGACAGTTGTTGGACTGGCTGATGTTCCACGTGGAACCTGATTTTTATACAACATGGCAGGCCTATACCCGAGCCTTAAAACAGCGCAATAGTTTGTTAAAAGCCCAGCGACAACTGACCTTGCTTGATCTTGAGCCGTGGAACAGGTTGCTTGGTGAATATGGGGAAATTCTGCATCATCAACGTGCCAGTATTGTGCAACGCTGGAATACTTTTTTTCAGCAGGATATTCAGTATCTGTTGCCTGATGTCGAGATCCGTCTGGAATACAGTGCGGGTTTTCATGAGAAAGAAGGTTTGCTGCAACAACTGGTTTTGGCGCATGAAAAAGACAAAGACCGACGCTATACCGAATATGGGCCACATCGGGCAGATTTACGTTTAAAAACAGCTTTGGGTGATGCGGATACCGTACTGTCTCGGGGACAGAAAAAACTGCTGATCATGGCACTAAAGCTGTCACAGATTGCAATGCTGCATGCGAGCAATAAGGAAACTGTGGTATTATTAGATGATTTGACGGCAGAGCTCGATTATGCTGCCCAACGACGTTTACTTGAACGTTTAAGCCAACTGGGTAGTCAAGTTTTTTTGACAACTTTGGATCATGAGTTGGTACAAAAACATTTACATGATCTATCTATTTTTTATCAATTATTCAATGTAGACAACGGTGAGATTCATCGGATTCACGCTGATCAACAGCATGCTGAATCAGCCGTTCACAATGACTAGGGAGAAAACATGAGTTCAGAGACTCAATCTGCTTCTCAAACAGAACAAACCAATGAAAAGGCTTATGATTCCTCTAGCATTAAGGTTTTACGAGGTTTAGACGCTGTACGTAAACGCCCTGGGATGTACATTGGGGATACTGATGATGGTACAGGTTTGCACCACATGGTATTTGAGGTGGTCGATAACGCGATTGATGAAGCTTTGGCTGGTCATTGTGACGAAATTATCGTTACCATTCATGAAGATGAATCGGTGAGTGTGTCTGACAATGGTCGTGGTATTCCAACGGATATTCACCCGGAAGAAGGTGTTTCTGCTGCAGAAGTTATTTTAACGATTCTGCATGCTGGCGGTAAATTTGACGACAATAGTTATAAAGTTTCAGGTGGTTTGCACGGTGTAGGTGTTTCGGTTGTTAATGCTTTATCGAGCAAATTGCAATTGAAAATTTACCGTGCAGGTCAGGTTCACGAACAAGAATATCAACATGGTGATCCACAGTATCCACTGCGTGTGATTGGTACGACAGACAAAACAGGTACCGTTGTGCGTTTCTGGCCGAGTGCAGAAACCTTTAGCCAAACTATTTTTAATGTCGATATTTTGGCACGCCGCTTACGCGAGCTTTCTTTTTTGAATGCAGGCGTACGGATTGTTTTACGTGACGAACGAATTAACTTTGAGCATGTCTATGACTATGAAGGTGGTTTGTCTGAGTTTGTAAAATACATCAATCAAGGCAAAAACCATCTGAATGAAATTTTCCATTTCACTACAGAAACGGATAGTGGTATTGCGGTTGAAGTGGCATTGCAGTGGAATGATTCTTATCAGGAAAATGTGCGCTGTTTTACCAACAACATTCCACAAAAGGATGGTGGTACGCATTTAGCTGGTTTCCGTGCAGCACTGACACGTGGTTTAAATAACTATCTTGAAAGTGAAAATATTCTCAAAAAAGAAAAAGTGGCTGTTACTGGTGATGATGCCCGCGAAGGCTTGACTGCGATTGTTTCAGTGAAAGTGCCTGATCCAAAATTTTCTTCACAGACCAAAGAAAAATTGGTGTCGAGTGAAGTCAAACCTGCGGTTGAGCAGGCGATGAATAAAGAGTTTTCAGCGTATTTGCTGGAAAATCCGCAAGCAGCAAAATCGATTGCAGGCAAAATCATTGATGCAGCGCGTGCGCGTGACGCAGCCCGTAAAGCCCGTGAAATGACCCGTCGTAAAAGCGCGCTCGATATTGCAGGTTTACCAGGTAAACTTGCAGACTGTCAGGAAAAAGATCCTGCATTGTCTGAACTATATCTGGTCGAAGGTGATTCGGCAGGTGGTAGTGCAAAACAGGGGCGTAACCGTAAAATGCAGGCGATTTTGCCACTAAAAGGTAAAATCCTGAACGTAGAACGCGCCCGTTTTGACAAAATGATTTCTTCGGCGGAAGTTGGCACGCTGATTACCGCATTAGGTTGTGGTATCGGGCGTGAAGAATATAATCCAGACAAACTGCGTTACCATAAAATTATCATCATGACCGATGCTGACGTCGATGGTTCACATATTCGTACTTTGTTGTTGACGTTCTTCTTCCGTCAAATGCCTGAACTGGTTGAACGTGGTTATATTTATATTGCTCAGCCGCCTTTGTATAAACTGAAAAAAGGTAAGCAAGAACAATATATTAAAGACAATGATGCTTTGGAAACTTATTTGATTTCCAATGCAATTGATGAGTTGTCTTTACATATTAGTGCCGAAGCTCCTGCAATTGCTGGCGAAGCTTTAGCAAAAGTGATTCAAGATTATCAGGTATCACAAAAGAGTTTGCATCGTTTAACTCAACGTTACCCTGCGAGTTTGCTGGATGGTTTATTGGCAGTTGAAGCCTTTAAATCTGAACGAAATGTCGAGCAAGATTATGTACAGACATGGGCTGAACATTTGCAGGCAGAAATCATCAAGCTCCAACCAAGCCTTCGTCCAGAAGTTTCATTGGAAAGCTTTGAGGTCGAAAGCATTGATGGAACCAAAGTAACGCATTACTGGCCACGTATTACGGTGTATGTGCATAATTTGCCGCATGCTTATTTGCTTGATTCAGGTTTATTGAACTCAGCCGAATATGCACGTTTGTTAAAGAACTCAAAAAGCTGGTTTAACTTGCTGGAAGAGGGTGCTTATTTACAAAAAGGTGAGCGTTGTATTTTGGTCAATACGTTCCATCAAGTATGGCAACATATCTTGCAGGACTCACGCCGCGGCATGATGATTCAGCGCTATAAAGGTCTTGGTGAGATGAATGCTGAACAGCTTTGGGAAACCACGATGGATCCTGAAAACCGTCATATGTTGCAAGTGACCATTGATGATGCAATTGAAGCGGATCGGATGTTTTCGTGCTTAATGGGTGATGATGTTGAACCGCGTCGTGCCTTTATTGAAGAAAATGCGCTCAATGCAGATATTGATGCTTAATTGAATTGGTATTGAAACAAAGAGCATCCTTCGGGATGCTTTTTTATTCGGGTAACATCCATAAAAAGGTTGCTCCGCCTAAATAGCCCGCAGATAACAGTAAACTGACCCATAGTAAAGCGCCTAACAGGTTATAGATCATAAACGGAGTATAGGGCATGCCACTTGAGCCAGCTGCAAATGGTGCAAATGAACGTACAAATGGAACGAACCGAGCCATCACAATAGTTTTGCCGCCATGGCGTCGAAAAAACAGGTCTGTCTTGGTGAGATACTCTTGTTTTACATAACAAAAGCGGCAATTTAAAATACGTGAACTAAAATATAGCCCGGTATAGTAATTGATGATATAGCCCAATGTTGTAGAAAAAAACAGCACCAGAATCATATAAATGAGATGTTCACTACCCACCGTAGCACAAAGCGCGCCAATACTGATCAGTAGACTATCCCCTGGCAAAAATGCCATGAAGATACAGCCTGTTTCAAAAAAAATAATAAGAAAAATAATTACATAAAGCCATAAACCATATTCTTGCAATAGTGCTGGTAGCGCTTGCTCAAGGCTGAATAGGAAATCAAAAAAGTGCATTATAAGCTGAGTCCAAGGTATTATGTTTATGGTTGATAAGCATAAATAAACTTATGATTTGGATATTGCACACAGTAAAACTAGAAATGGTCTAAATTTGACTGAGTAATCTGCTCTATGAATTATGGATAACTCAAAACTTATCCACAGTTATTTACGATTTCCCCTCAGTTATCAACAGTGATAATTCACAATATCATATTCTATACTGACTAGAATTTAGACTGTATTTGATTGAAGATCAACGTATTAGAAGGTATTTTTTAATTTCCTTCTTATATTTCACTGAATATTGGTTAGTGAATACAATCAATAAATGTCACTAAATTACATTTTTATTGACCGTAACTGTTCAAATTAACCAACAACTGACGGTAATCATCGCTGGTTTAATTAAACGATTGTGATCACAAAAAAGCAAGTTCACAGAATGCTGTTGTTCATGTGAAGTATGCGCCAGAAAAATCAAAGCTCAGTCCTAAGACCGAGCTTTGTATTTCATTAACCTTCAAATGAACTTTCAAGCTCTTCAAGTTCCATCATTAACTCAAGTATTTGTTCTTCCACGTGTTCAAGCTGCTGTTTAAGGTCGGTTTGCTCATTCATCAGTTTGAGCAAATCATCTTTACGATTGGCATCATAAAGACTTGAATCAGCCAATTTTTCTTCAATCATGGCCAAACGAGGCTGTAATTTTTCAACTTTAGCTTCAGCATTTTCGATATTTTTACGAATCGGGCGGGTCAGATCGCGGCGGCGAGCAGCTTCTTTACGTTGTGCTTCTTTATCCGTTTTTGAAATTGCAGGCTTTTCTTCCACCAAGGATTGAACAGGTGCGCTCGGCTGTTGCCCATTTTTCATGATGTCCAGACGGGCTTGACGTAACCAGTCGGCATAAGCCGCCAGATCACCTTCAAACTCTTTGCTACGTCCCGCATGAACCAAAATCAGCTCATCACAGACACTCGCGATCAGTTGGCGTTCATGCGATACCAGTACCACAGCACCTTCAAAGTCTTGCAAAGCCATGGTTAAGGCATGACGCATATCCAAATCTAAATGGTTGGTTGGCTCATCCAGAATCAACACATTTGGGCGTTTCCAGACGATCAGCGCCAAGGCCAGACGTGCACGCTCACCACCCGAAAAGCTCTCGGAAGGTGTGTCCATACGTTCACCACTAAAGCCGAAACTGCCCAAGAAGGAACGTAAAGTCGCTTCGCTGATTTTAGGATCAGCAATACGCGCGAGTTGCAGCATCGGGCTGGCATTACCATCTAACGCATCCATCTGGTGCTGGGCAAAGTAGCCAATATTGAGTAATTCTGAAGCCTTACGATGACCACGCAGTAATGGCAAATCACCCACCAGTGATTTGATCAGGGTCGATTTACCAGCACCATTCATGCCCAATAAACCAATGCGACTGGTCGGGGTAATCTGTAAATTGACGTTGGTGACAATCAGTTTATCTCCATAGCCAATATCAGCATGCTCCAGTTCCAGTAACGGTGAACTCATCTTGGTCGGTTCACGGAAGCTGAAGGTAAATGGGGTATCCACATGCGCGGCAGAAAGCTCCTGCATGCGTTCCAGTTGTTTGATACGGCTTTGTGCTTGTTTGGCTTTGGTGGCTTGTGCTTTAAAGCGGTCAATATATTTTTGCAAATGTGCACGAGTTTCGAGCTGCTTTTCGTAAGCCTGTTGCTGCTGGGCAAGGCGTTCGCTACGGGTACGCTCAAAGGTTGAATAATTGCCTGTATATAAAGTCAGTTCCTGATTTTCGATATGCAGAATATGATCGGTAATGGCATCGAGGAAATCACGGTCATGCGAAATCAGCACCAACGTTCCTGCATAGGCTTTGAGCCAGTCTTCCAGCCATAAAATCGCATCCAGATCCAAGTGGTTGGTCGGTTCGTCCAGCAACAGCAAATCAGAACGGCTCATCAGGGTACGTGCCAGATTCAAGCGCATCCGCCATCCACCCGAGAAACTTGCCACACTCAGCTCGGACTGATGTTCAAAAAAGCCCAAACCCGCCATCAGTTGAGAGGCTTTGGCTGGCGCCGAATAACCGTTAATTTCATCAAAACGGCCATATAGATGCGCCAGATCATCGTTACTGAGCTGATCAGGGTGGTCGAGTTTGTTTTGAATGTCCCAATATTCTTCATCGCCTGAAAGCACAAAATCAATGGCTTTCATGTCCAGCGCTTCAATTTCCTGTGCCATATGCGCCACAGTCCAGACATTTGGACGAGTTAAAGAACCACCATCTGATTCCATCCCACCGAGTAAGGCTGAAAAAAGAGTTGATTTCCCTGCGCCATTGACCCCAGTTAAACCTATTTTCCAACCAGGATGCAGTTGCATCGAGGCTTTTTGAAATAACACGCGTCCACCGCGACGTAAGCTAAGTTGGTCAAGTTGAATCATAAAAGTTTTAACTGGGTAGCAATTTGTGCTTATTCTAATCAGGAATCCTGATAAAACCAAATTGCCATGTTAAAATTGAGTAAATTGCTAGGAATTGAATTTTTCCAACAGCAGCCCCATTTTGAATATGCTATGATTGCGCAAATTGTCTTCAGACAAAACGAAATTGATGTGAGGAATGCCCACGATGAGTACTCAAGCTTTAGTGCTTACAGATAATGCTGCGAACAAAGTCCGCCAACTTCGTGACAGTGAAGGCAACCAAGAGTTGATGTTGCGTGTGTATGTGACGGGTGGTGGCTGTTCTGGTTTTTCTTACGGCTTTAACTTTGCTGAAAATGCCAATGAAGATGATGCTGCTTTTGAAAATGGCGATGTCAAAATGTTGGTCGATTCTTTGAGTTATCAATATTTAGTTGGCTCAGTGGTTGACTATGTGGAAGGTCTGGAAGGTTCGCGTTTTATTGTGCAGAACCCGAATGCAACAACAACCTGTGGTTGTGGTTCATCATTCTCGATTTGATTCGCACATAAAAAAAGCCCTGCCATAGTAGATGAGCAGGGCTTTTTTTATGTTTTGGAAAATAGCACTAAACTGCGGTGATACTGCCCAAAATACGCAGACCACGCGCGCCTGTCACCGCAGGCAAGTTGCCACTGAGCTGTTTCACAAAACGCATGGCTAACCAGGCAAATGCCGTGGCTTCAACCCACGTTGGTGATAAACCGAGTACATCGGTGGTTTGTACTGCCCAGTGATGTTTGCGTAAACGCCAGCGCAACTGCTCTAAAATATGTGAATTATAAGCACCGCCACCACAGACATAAACTTCGCCATTTTCAAGTCCTGAACGGTAAATGGCTTTTTGAATGGCACGCACTGTGAGTTTGGCTAAAGTCGCCTGAATGTTTTCAGGAGTATCTTCAAGTTCATTATACAAAATGTCGTTACGCCAATCGCTGAGCTGTTGATCTAGCCACTCGAGGTTGAAGTCTTCACGTCCCGTACTTTTGGGTGGCTCTTTGGAGAAAAACTCATGTGCATAGAGCCGATCCATTAAAGAACGGATTGGTGTGCCGTAGGCTGCCCAGTCACCATTATCATCATAAGGATGGCCTGTATAACGCTCGCACCATGCGTCCATTAAAATGTTGGCAGGGCCTGTATCGAAACCATAGACCTTTTCAGGTTGATTGGCAGGTAAAATACTGACATTGGCAATGCCGCCTAAATTTAAAATCACCCGATCAATCGCGGCATGTTGAAATAGTGCCTGATGAAATGCGGGAACCAAAGGCGCACCTTGTCCACCTGCTGCCATATCGCGGCGGCGAAAATCTGAAACCACAGGAATCTGGGTGAGTTCGGTAATAATATTGGGATCGCCAATCTGTAAGGTAAAACCGTGTTCGGGACGATGACGAATGGTTTGTCCATGTGAGCCAATCGCTTTGATTTTACTGCGATCGATCTGATTTTTTTCAATCAGTTGGTTAATGCCATGTCCAATCATGCTGGCAAGTGCAACATCGGCTTTACCCATCCGATCAATTTCATTGTCGTCAGGTAACGTCAGTGCCATGAGCTGATCTTGTAAATCAGGATCAAAGGGCACAGTAAGTGTTGCATGAAGCTGTAATGGGTCAAATGAGGCGGCTACGATGTCGACACCGTCCATACTTGTTCCCGTCATCACTCCAATATAGATGTCTGACATGAGCAACAAAGCCTGCAATATGCTGAAAAAGTGTTAGTATATCGCACAAATTGAATAACTGATGTGTTTGGATTTTGTGATGTCAAATTTCTTACCTGCTGAAGAACAGCTTGCCCTGATCCAACGTGGCACGCATGAAATTATCTCTGAAGAAGACCTGTTAAAGAAGCTTAAACAGAACCGCCCACTTAAAATCAAAGCAGGCTTTGACCCAACTGCACCAGATTTGCACCTTGGGCATACTGTTTTAATCAACAAATTAAAAACATTCCAAGATTTAGGGCATGAAGTTTATTTCTTGATTGGTGACTATACCGCGATGATTGGTGATCCAACTGGAAAGAGTGCAACTCGTCCACCATTGTCACGTGAACAAGTATTAGAAAACGCCAAAACTTATCAGGAACAGGTTTTTAAAATCCTTGACCCAAACAAAACTAAAGTGGTGTTTAACTCAGAATGGTTCGCAACCAAGACTGCGGCTGACCTGATTCAATTGGCTTCACAGCAAACTGTAGCGCGTATGCTGGAGCGTGACGACTTCACCAAACGTTACAACAACCAGCAACCTATTGCGATTCATGAATTCTTGTATCCATTGGTACAAGGCTATGACTCGGTTGCTTTACATGCAGATGTTGAGTTAGGTGGTACCGATCAAACCTTTAACTTGCTCATGGGACGTACTTTACAAGGTCGTTATGATCAAGAAGCACAAGTGTGTATTACTGTGCCAATCTTGGAAGGTCTGGATGGCGTTAATAAAATGTCGAAATCACTCGGCAACTACATTGGCGTATTTGATGCACCAGGTGCGATGTACCAAAAAGTGCTTTCAATGCCAGACTCTTTGATTGAGCGTTATTTTGACTTGCTCAGCTTTAAGTCGGTTGAAGAAATCAAAACCTTACTTAAAGAAATTGAAGAAGGGCGTAACCCGCAAGAAGTCAAAAAAATTCTTGCTCTTGAATTGGTCGAACGTTTCCACGGTGCTGAAGCTGCTGCCAATGCTCACAAAGGTGCAGGTAACATCATTACAGAAGGTGAATTGCCTGAAGGTACCCCTGAAGTGACCATTTCACGTGGTGAATTTGGTGGTGAGCTGTTTATTGCTTCTATTGTCCGTGCTGCTGGCTTAACTAAAAATGCAGCTGCTGCAAAAGATGCTGTTGCACGTGGCGCCGTAAAAGTGGACTGGAATGTCGTTGATGCAGGTTATTCTGTGAAAGAAAATACGACTATTATTGTCCAATCAGGTAAAAAAGCCATTGCACGGGTCACTTTTACTGATTAAACCTCGAAATAAATAAAAAATTAAAAAGGCAATCTGCAAAAGATTGCCTTTTTTTATGCAAAAATGCGTATAAAACCAGCAAAAACCACAAAAAAGATGAAAAAACACACACCTAAATCAAAAAGTGCTAAAAAATGCTTGCAAGCAGTTATGAATGGTCTATAATGCGTATCCATCGGCGGTGATGCAGATAAAAACTTGTTGATTAACAAGGGCTTAGCTAGATAGATAAGTTTTTAGTTGATTGAATGAGTTTTAAAAAATATCGAAATTACCTGTTGACTTTGTTTTAAAATAGAGTAACATAGCCGACCTAGCTTGATGATGACGAATCATCGAGAAGATCATTAAGAGAATTGGAAGAACAACTTGTGTGGATTTTTATCAGTTGATCAGTCGAATATATATTTCATTGATTGAATTGGTAGAAATTTCTCGAAGTTTATTTGAGCGAATTTTTAGTCAGTAAGATTAATGAGCCAGATTTAGCACTTTTAGTAAAGTGCAATGATTTTAAACTGAAGAGTTTGATCATGGCTCAGATTGAACGCTGGCGGCAGGCTTAACACATGCAAGTCGAGCGGAGCGAAGGTGCTTGCACCTTAGCTTAGCGGCGGACGGGTGAGTAATGCTTAGGAATCTGCCTATTAGTGGGGGACAACGTTTCGAAAGGAACGCTAATACCGCATACGTCCTACGGGAGAAAGCAGGGGATCTTCGGACCTTGTGCTAATAGATGAGCCTAAGTCGGATTAGCTAGTTGGTGGGGTAAAGGCCTACCAAGGCGACGATCTGTAGCGGGTCTGAGAGGATGATCCGCCACACTGGGACTGAGACACGGCCCAGACTCCTACGGGAGGCAGCAGTGGGGAATATTGGACAATGGGCGAAAGCCTGATCCAGCCATGCCGCGTGTGTGAAGAAGGCCTTTTGGTTGTAAAGCACTTTAAGCGAGGAGGAGGCTTCTTTGGTTAATACCCAAAGTAAGTGGACGTTACTCGCAGAATAAGCACCGGCTAACTCTGTGCCAGCAGCCGCGGTAATACAGAGGGTGCAAGCGTTAATCGGATTTACTGGGCGTAAAGCGTGCGTAGGCGGCTAATTAAGTCAAATGTGAAATCCCCGAGCTTAACTTGGGAATTGCATTCGATACTGGTTAGCTAGAGTATGGGAGAGGATGGTAGAATTCCAGGTGTAGCGGTGAAATGCGTAGAGATCTGGAGGAATACCGATGGCGAAGGCAGCCATCTGGCCTAATACTGACGCTGAGGTACGAAAGCATGGGGAGCAAACAGGATTAGATACCCTGGTAGTCCATGCCGTAAACGATGTCTACTAGCCGTTGGGGTCTTTGAGACCTTAGTGGCGCAGCTAACGCGATAAGTAGACCGCCTGGGGAGTACGGTCGCAAGACTAAAACTCAAATGAATTGACGGGGGCCCGCACAAGCGGTGGAGCATGTGGTTTAATTCGATGCAACGCGAAGAACCTTACCTGGCCTTGACATACTAAGAACTTTCCAGAGATGGATTGGTGCCTTCGGGAACTTAGATACAGGTGCTGCATGGCTGTCGTCAGCTCGTGTCGTGAGATGTTGGGTTAAGTCCCGCAACGAGCGCAACCCTTTTCCTTATTTGCCAGCGAGTAATGTCGGGAACTTTAAGGATACTGCCAGTGACAAACTGGAGGAAGGCGGGGACGACGTCAAGTCATCATGGCCCTTACGGCCAGGGCTACACACGTGCTACAATGGTCGGTACAAAGGGTTGCTACCTAGCGATAGGATGCTAATCTCAAAAAGCCGATCGTAGTCCGGATTGGAGTCTGCAACTCGACTCCATGAAGTCGGAATCGCTAGTAATCGCGGATCAGAATGCCGCGGTGAATACGTTCCCGGGCCTTGTACACACCGCCCGTCACACCATGGGAGTTTGTTGCACCAGAAGTAGCTAGCCTAACAGCAATGAGGGCGGTTACCACGGTGTGGCCGATGACTGGGGTGAAGTCGTAACAAGGTAGCCGTAGGGGAACCTGCGGCTGGATCACCTCCTTAACGAAAAGACGGATTGATTGGTAAGAATCCACAACAAGTTGTTCTTCTGGTATATCGAATGGGTCTGTAGCTCAGTTGGTTAGAGCACACGCTTGATAAGCGTGGGGTCACAAGTTCAAGTCTTGTCAGACCCACCAAAGACAATTCGATATAAATTGATGATATAAGCTGGGGACTTAGCTTAGTTGGTAGAGCGCCTGCTTTGCACGCAGGAGGTCAGGAGTTCGACTCTCCTAGTCTCCACCACGAATTCTGAAGATTAGAGTTCGAGCTAAAGATTACAGAATTTAGTAAGAGAAAAACCTGAAGGTTTTATTTTATTAACTTCTGTGATTTAAGTATCACGGTATTAGTGTGATCCGACGAGGGCACATTAACTCATTAACAGATTGGTAAAATTGAGTCTGAAATAAATTGTTCAACTCATTCATTCGAAAGAATGAAATGAGAACTAGCAAATTAACTGAATCAAGCGTTTTGGTATATGAATTAGATTGAAGCTGTACAGTGTTTAGATACACAGTACTTCAAACTGTAAGAGATTGATGAGAAATCATTGATCATGTCTTATTACTACTTGTAGGTAATAACGACTGTTTGGGGTTGTATAGTCAAGTAATTAAGTGCATGTGGTGGATGCCTTGGCAGTCAGAGGCGATGAAAGACGTGATAGCCTGCGAAAAGCTTCGGGGAGGCGGCAAATATCCTGTGATCCGGAGATGTCTGAATGGGGGAACCCACTTACCATAAGGTAGGTATTGCAACATGAATACATAGTGTTGCAAGGCGAACGAGGGGAAGTGAAACATCTCAGTACCCTTAGGAAAAGAAATCAATTGAGATTCCCTCAGTAGCGGCGAGCGAACGGGGATCAGCCCATTAAGTTATATGTGTTTTAGCGGAATGCTCTGGGAAGTGCAACCGTAGAGGGTGATAGTCCCGTACACGAAAGGGCACATATAATGATGACGAGTAAGGCGAGGCACGTGAAACCTTGTCTGAATATGGGGGGACCATCCTCCAAGGCTAAATACTCCTGACTGACCGATAGTGAACCAGTACCGTGAGGGAAAGGCGAAAAGAACCCCTGTGAGGGGAGTGAAATAGATCCTGAAACCGCATGCATACAAGCAGTGGGAGCACCTTCGTGGTGTGACTGCGTACCTTTTGTATAATGGGTCAGCGACTTATATTCAGTGGCGAGGTTAACCGTATAGGGGAGCCGTAGAGAAATCGAGTCTTAATAGGGCGTTTTAGTCGCTGGGTATAGACCCGAAACCGGGTGATCTATCCATGAGCAGGTTGAAGGTTGGGTAACACTAACTGGAGGACCGAACCCACCGTCGTTGAAAAGCCGGGGGATGACTTGTGGATAGGGGTGAAAGGCTAATCAAACTCGGTGATAGCTGGTTCTCCCCGAAAGCTATTTAGGTAGCGCCTCGGACGAATACCATAGGGGGTAGAGCACTGTTTCGGCTAGGGGGTCATCCCGACTTACCAAACCGATGCAAACTCCGAATACCTATGAGTACTATCCGGGAGACAGACTGCGGGTGCTAACGTCCGTAGTCAAGAGGAAAACAATCCAGACCGCCAGCTAAGGCCCCAAAATCATAGTTAAGTGGGAAACGATGTGGGAAGGCATAGACAGCTAGGAGGTTGGCTTAGAAGCAGCCACCCTTTAAAGAAAGCGTAATAGCTCACTAGTCGAGTCGGCCTGCGCGGAAGATGTAACGGGGCTAAAACTATGTGCCGAAGCTGCGGATTTGACATTAGTCAAGTGGTAGGGGAGCGTTCTGTAAGCCGATGAAGGTGGATTGAGAAGTCTGCTGGAGGTATCAGAAGTGCGAATGCTGACGTGAGTAACGACAAAACGGGTGAAAAACCCGTTCGCTGAAAGACCAAGGGTTCCAGTCCAACGTTAATCGGGGCTGGGTGAGTCGACCCCTAAGGCGAGGCCGAAAGGCGTAGTCGATGGGAAATTGGTTAATATTCCAATACTTCTGTGTAATGCGATGAGAGGACGGAGAAGGTTAGGTCAGCCTGGCGTTGGTTGTCCAGGTGAAAGACAGTAGGCATGCATCTTAGGCAAATCCGGGGTGCTCTATGCTGAGAGTTGATAGCAAGCTGTACTTGTACAGTGAAGTGGCTGATACCATGCTTCCAAGAAAAGTCTCTAAGCTTCAGTTACACAGGAATCGTACCCTAAACCGACACAGGTGGTCAGGTCGAGTAGACCAAAGCGCTTGAGAGAACTCTGCTGAAGGAACTAGGCAAAATGGTACCGTAACTTCGGGAGAAGGTACGCTGCTGACGGTGATTCCCCTTGCGGGATGAGCTATTGGCAGCCACAGAAACCAGGCCGCTGCAACTGTTTATTAAAAACATAGCACTCTGCAAACACGAAAGTGGACGTATAGGGTGTGATGCCTGCCCGGTGCTGGAAGGTTAATTGATGGGGTTAGCGTAAGCGAAGCTCTTGATCGAAGCCCCAGTAAACGGCGGCCGTAACTATAACGGTCCTAAGGTAGCGAAATTCCTTGTCGGGTAAGTTCCGACCTGCACGAATGGCATAATGATGGCGGCGCTGTCTCCAGCAGAGGCTCAGTGAAATCGAATTCGCCGTGAAGATGCGGTGTACCCGCGGCTAGACGGAAAGACCCCGTGAACCTTTACTGCAGCTTGACATTGAACTTTGATCTTACTTGTGTAGGATAGGTGGGAGGCTTTGAAGTTGGGACGCCAGTTCCAATGGAGCCATCCTTGAAATACCACCCTGGTAATATTGAGGTTCTAACTCTGTCCCGTGATCCGGGACGAGGACCATGTCTGGTGGGTAGTTTGACTGGGGCGGTCTCCTCCTAAAGAGTAACGGAGGAGTACGAAGGTGCGCTCAGCGTGGTCGGAAATCACGCGTAGAGTATAAAGGCAAAAGCGCGCTTAACTGCGAGACCCACAAGTCGAGCAGGTACGAAAGTAGGTCTTAGTGATCCGGTGGTTCTGTATGGAAGGGCCATCGCTCAACGGATAAAAGGTACTCTGGGGATAACAGGCTGATACCGCCCAAGAGTTCATATCGACGGCGGTGTTTGGCACCTCGATGTCGGCTCATCTCATCCTGGGGCTGAAGCAGGTCCCAAGGGTATGGCTGTTCGCCATTTAAAGAGGTACGCGAGCTGGGTTTAGAACGTCGTGAGACAGTTCGGTCCCTATCTACCGTGGGCGCTGGAAATTTGAGAGGATCTGCTCCTAGTACGAGAGGACCAGAGTGGACGAACCTCTGGTGTACCGGTTGTGACGCCAGTCGCATCGCCGGGTAGCTATGTTCGGAAGGGATAACCGCTGAAAGCATCTAAGCGGGAAGCCTACCTCAAGATAAGATTTCCCTAGGAATTTATTCCTCTAAAGAGCCGTTCGAGACTAGGACGTTGATAGGTTGGGTGTGGAAGCATAGTGATATGTGAAGCTGACCAATACTAATTGCTCGTGAGGCTTGACTATACAACACCCAAGCAGTTGTATATAAAGCTTAAATCGATTCATAAAAGATCAGTTAAATCTGATCTGAAACAAAGAACTTGATTTAGTAAACGCTAGAACATAAAATTCGACTCAGTTAACCAATTTGTTAATAACTCATTTGGTACACAGTACGGTAGCAACAAGATCAAC
>NZ_KI530764.1:0-689 GCF_000488275.1 Acinetobacter brisouii CIP 110357
ATCAGCTTCTTCTGTTCCCAAAAGAACTAAAGCTTTTACAGCTTCAATATCGAGTGTTGTACTGTCTGAGAATTGGATTTGGTCAATTCGGTAATGTCCTAACGCATCGGACTGGAAATAGTTCTGTACAGTGACGCTGTTTTCCCCATTTAGAGTACGAATCACCAAGTCATCGTTATTGCGTCGGAAGGTAAAATCACCTTGGGTTAAACCATCTGTAAATTGGATAATATCCTGACGGTTTTGGTTAGAGTCATAGTTGTTAATAATGTCATAACCAAAATTTGAGGCAAAGATATAAGTATCATTACCAGTGCCGCCTTCTAGTCCATCATTACCACTACCACCAATAAGAATGTCATCTCCTATGCCGCCAGTTAAGTTATCGTTTCCAATACCACCTTCCAAAAGATCATGATCGGCTCCGCCATTTAGAACATCATTGCCAGTACCACCGTAAAGCTGGTCGGAACCATCGCCTCCATCCAGAAGATCGTTACCCTCACCACCACCTAGAAGATCATTTCCAGTTCCGCCATAAAGCTGGTCATCATCGACTCCGCCATACAACTGGTCATCGCTATCGCCACCGTAGATTTGATCCAGACCTTTTCCACCATAAAGTTGATCTGAACCTGTATTACCGTAAATAATATCGTCACCAGCTTCACCAGAAATCATACTACCTG
>NZ_KI530764.1:2347-20009 GCF_000488275.1 Acinetobacter brisouii CIP 110357
TTGCCTTGGCGCTTTAGACTGACATCTTTGGGAGCAATACCTTCACTAAATACAATGCGATCTAGTTTATTCGGATTATATTCATAGCTTTGGATCGTATCCTGACCATCACCCAGACTAAAAATATAATTATCGTTACCCACACCACCATCTAGATAGTCATTTCCAGTTCCACCAATAAGTGCATCGTTCCCATCACCACCATAGATTCGGTCATTACCTTCATCACCATATAATTGGTCATCTCCTTCACCTCCATATAATTGGTCATCTCCTTCACCTCCATATAACTGGTCATCTCCTGCTAACGCTTGGATAACATCATCACCAGAGAATGACCTAATAATATCGGCTAGACTCGTACCAGATATATCATCATCATCTTTATATATTTCTGCTAGAAATAAATGACTAATATTTTTATCTTCTAAAGTAGATGCTATATCCGTTGCTTGCTTAAAAAACTCGCTATATAAGATCGTATGATTCGGGTCTAAACTATGAATAATAAACTTCAATTGCTGTATTTGGTCTTTACCTGACTGATTATCTAAAGCTAATGTATCTATTAAACGCTCAATAAGTAGACTAAAATCAGCATGCCATATTGTATCTATAAGTTGCCATGATGTTGAGCCGCCTTTTTCTTCGACCGTAACTGATGGAGGTTTACCATTAAAGGTACTATACTGTATCGTACCTGATCCATTAGAGGCTGATGTTGTATAAACTTGTTCTTCTTTAAATACAATAAAATCCATCCAATCTGTTTTTTTTGTTTGAATATATAATTGACTATATAAATTTTCTAAAATCTTTTGATAATAACCTTCAAGCTCTCTTGCGGCCGTATCATGTGGCGTCCAGTTTTTCCATTCAGTTTCTTTCCCCCACAATGCTTTAAGTATTGAGAATTGCTGCATACTCATGCCATTACTAAAAAATGTAGAAGCATTTACAGGAATGTGTTGGCTATTTGTCCAATAAAGTAAAATCTGACGTGTAAGCTCTAGCTGCTCATCTAAATCAGCTGTATCTTCAAACTGGGTGACCAGCCCTTTTAACGTTCCAGTCGTATCACTTGCCATAGCAATATGTAGAGAAGTTACTGATCCATATCCTGGGATATCTGGTAACGATAAAATATCTGCTGGAAGTTGTTCTGAACTTGGATTATCTCCTTGCCAAACAGTATTTGATGTATTCACCTGAAATAATAAAGTTTCAGTCAATCCAGTAATCTCTTTTAAAACCCCATTTTCTAAAATTTGCTGTGTAAACTCAGCTTGGTTCGTATGAGTAACTGAATTACTATCTGTAACATTAATTGCTTTTTTAGCGAGAGAAATAGAGGTGATTCCTAAATCAGACAAGCTGTACAATTCCTCAGTTTGTGAAATACCGTCCTGATTCAAATCTTTCCATATTTTGAGATCTTTATAAATATCATCTTTATTATCAATAACTTGATCTTGGTTTTTATCATATTGTGCTAAAGCTATGAAACCATCATTGGCTTTTGTTCCATCTGCCAATAATGTATCTGTTCCAAATAGCTCACTCCCGTTATCAATAACACCATTTTCATTGATATCTAAAACTACAAACCCATCTTGACCTGAAACCCAAGATGTATTTTCTGCAAATTGATTACCATCTAAGTCGAAATTTATACCTTCTGAGATATGTGTAGTATTAATAAGCCCATCGTGATTTAAATCTAATACTAGTGGATCAGAAGGAGTTGGAAGATTCTTTGGTGGTTGAAAAATTGGTGGAGCAGGCGGCATATCCTTATAAACCGTAACATAAAATTTGATGCCAAGTTCTCGGTTATCTAAACCTTCCGTTGTTAGATCTTTATATTTAAAATTAATATCACCAGTCACTAAATATCTGACATAGTCTTCTGTTCTTATAATTTCAACCAATCGAGCTGTTGTCTTATCATTAATATCATAATTATTTTTACTAAAATCTAACTTTTCAGGTAAAGATAATGTATCAGATTGATAATTCATATTTGCGCCAAGCAAATTTTTATCTTTATAGAATAAAATACCTTTTCCGTCTTCATCCATAATAGTAAGCTTACCGTCAGTTTTATAGGTGTCAAAGCCCTCTCCACCTTCTAAACGTTCCTCTCCACCAAAAAGTATGCTCTTGGTATAATAAAGCGTATCATCTCCTTTACCACCATAAAGAAAATCGCCTTCTCCTCCTCTATCCCTTAAGCCATTACCTTCATCACCCGCATACAGTTTATCGTTTCCATCTCCACCATATAAATAATCATCTCCTCCATTTCCAACTAGAATGTCATTTCCAACAGCTCCAAAAAGCTTATCATCTCCTAAACCACCAAATAAGTGATTATTACTTTTGTCCCGAGAATCATTTTCTCCCTCGCCTGCAAATAATAAATCATCATCATCACCACCATAAAGCTGATCACCTCCATTTCCTCCATAAAGTCGATCATTTCCTTCATCCCCTTTTAGAGTATCATCTCCTCCAACACCATAAAGAACATCAACATCTTTTCCACCTTCTAAATGATCATCTCCATTTCCACCATAAAGATAATCATTGCCATCACCGCCATAAGCTTCATTATTGAATGTATCGAGTGCGATCTCTTCAGAACTTGAGCCGCTTACAATTAGCGTGTCATTACCATCACCTCCATATAACTTATCTAGGTCATTTCCACCATATAATACATCTGCACCATCGCCGCCATAAAGTTCATCATTACCTGAACCGCCATAGACTATATCATTTTTACTTGTTGCATTAACTTCATCGTTTCCACCCCCCGCAATATAGTAAATACCATTACTATTGGATATAGCATCCTGTATATCTGCGATTTTATTTGCAAGGGCAGAATAAATAGGGAACTCTCTGTATGCTCGAGCAAGCACAGCCAAATCAAAAAGATATTTAGCTTTAATTGTTAATATAGAAGATGAATCAGCACTGTTAGTTCCATAGATTATTAATCTATTTTCAGAATCAAAATAATGTGTCAAATCATAGCTTAAAATATCTTTTAAACCTTCAGCTAATTTTAATACATTTGGTACTGGCTGACCTGAAACTGTACGATTTATTGAATCAAAATAATCTTGTTGATTAATTAACTCCAACAAATTACCTTCTGATAAATCAACTTTTGGTACTTCACCTAATTTATCAAAAATAATCTTAACGGTTTTACCAATACCATAAGGATCTATCACGTCTTTTGTCAGAAAATTTGTTACGCCTGCTGCAATACCACCACCATCATAATCAAAATTATCTGTCAAAGGGACAACTGCTATATTTTCAATTTTAAATGAGCCATCATTTTCAACAATAAATCTTGCGTCTTCATTGATCATAAATTCCATAGAACCAAATACATAGGCACGATCTAAATAATCAGCACTATTAGTATCTAGACCATAATTTGAAACACCTAAATGTGCTCCTGTATTAGTTTGATAAGCTGGATAACCTATTGCATCATAAAACTGTTCTGTAGTATAAGTTTTAGGAGCAAGATTATATTCCCCTGCCAAAAACTTACGTACTGCTAAGAAATTACCCACATCAATATAACGACCTGCACCTGTGGTCATAAATTCACTTGCATTTACCGTTACTGTAGAACCTATACCTTGTGCATCAACAGATCGCCCGATATATTTTTCATCTAGATAATCTTCTGGTTTTGTTTTTTGTCCATATAAATACATGGATATAATTTCAAACATCGTTGGGATGGTACTCATCATTTTTATCCTATTAGATTAATAATTACTTTATATCTACAATATTGCCACAAGCAGTGACCTTCAATTTACGCATAGATGGTTGCCAGCCTCTTAAACCACCCGCACTCCACAATAATCCATATTTCTGCACTTGTTGTGGTTTATCTAACAATGCATCACCATAGAATCTAGACACATAAATATCATCGATGGTCTTACCATCAATTTGATCTAAGCGTAATTCAGGCTCTGGTGTAATATCTATTTCTCCACGATGAAATGCAGCATATTTTTCTGGATGGCTACTAATATTCGTAAGATTACTACCTACAAATGGGGATTCTCTTTCAATGGTTTGTCTATCACAGCATTTCTGATCTATACTATAAATTGATATTTGATAGTGCTTAGCATCAATTTTTTGTAGTGTAGAGAGCGGATAAATATACCCCTCACCCAAAATCATTGAATAATTTTTAGGGAGAGCCTTTACATATTCGATATTGATGCTGTTATCAGCATTCCACAACGTCACCAAACCATTATTAGATTCATTAAATTCATAACAATGCCGAGATTTGCTTAGACAAGTACGTCTATGGATATATTCTGGAATCGACCCCGTCGCGATAATACCCAGATTTTCTATCCAAGACTTATTAAAATCTGCTTGTGCTATCAAATCGATGACTTTTTCTCCATCGGAGAGATCATATTTAGAGATTCCAATAATACTAAATTTATGACCTGCATAATTTTTTGACCAATCTAGCAAATAATATTTGATAAAATTTACACGTATATTTTTTAACTTTTCTTCTTCTGTTAAAACTTTCCCTTCCGCTGTACAATAATCTCTTCTTTCATTATATTCTTCATATTGCCACATAATCATTCTGACAAGAATATAAATAAGCACAACTAAAACAATGCCGATTATTATTTTATGTGATAGCTTCATATATAATCCTTTTAAAAATTACAACTTACTTGCCTTTTCATAGAGATACATGGATATAATTTCAAACATTGTTGGGATGGTACTCATGATTTATTCCTATTATTTACTGTTATTTAAAGTTACATGCATTGACCTTGATTCCAAATTCCATTGGAAGACCTATACCTGCACTATGTTGCATATCAATAATTGACAGATATTTTCCTGCTAAAGAAATTTCCTCTGCTTTTTTATAACGGTGACTATAATTATGGAAATTATCACTAAAAAAAGAATAATCCTGTTCATTTGTGCCATTAAGCTGATCTAAATTGACATGATGGTTAAAATAATCTCTTCGTTTCCCATCTTGATCCAAATTTCCGCCTTCTGATAAATCTTTAAGATTTTCTTTTAATCTCTCATCAATAGAGTATTGATCGCAGCATAATAGAGGATCAATAAAATCATAATAATTTAAATTTAGTATATATTTTGAATTTTCAAAATCACCTTCAGGCCAAAAACGACTAACATATTTTTCTACTCGTCGCATTCTTTTATCAGGGAGGCCTTTTGCTTTATAAAAAATCATAGATGAAACTGGAAAGACTTCTGCATGGGCAGTATGACCATCGTTAGTGATCATAATAATGGTTGAAGTTGGAGTAATATAAGGATCTAAAATATCATAGACACGTTTGGTCGTCTTTTTATAATGTTTTAATTCTTCAGCTGAAACACCATTACCTTTTGCAGGTAATTTAACCTTTTTTCCATCTGCAAAAATCTCTAAACGATTTGCTCCGGCAATCACATTAAAATTTTCTACAAATGATTTTTTGCGATCTGAATTTTTAATTATCTTAATTAACATATCCATATCTTTAATATCATATTTTGATATATAAACATCTCCAGTTCCAGCATCATAATCCGTATCTGGCTTAGGTCGATATATCTCCCAAGCTCTATCGACAATCAGTTTTTTTGCATACTGTACTTTTAAAGAATCCATCTTAGTTAAATCTAAACTCTTATAAGAATAACAATATTTATTTTTAGCAAATATAAATATATAAATTAAACATATTAAAAATATAATACATAATATCCAGTAAATTATTTTTTTCATCAATGACTCCTTTTATTATTTACTAATTTTTTTGGTCTCACCTTCTCCACTTCATTAAACAAACTAAATGTTTGATTCACATAATTCACCACCCCAGAAATCTGCTGCATATACTGGGTCAACTCAGGTGTTTTTTCTGCCTGAATCAGCTTTATGGTTCGCGAAGGATCAAATGCATCAAACTGACAATAAAATAAAGGTTCGCCCCGTTTTAAAATCAAATCTTTCGAAGTGTCATGCCACTCAAATGCCCACATCAGCGGGCGTGGCCAAATATGAATCGGGAAACGTCCACCAAAAATTGTGCCTGGTAATGGATGCTTACGATAATGCCCAAAGGCATCTAACTGCGTGATATACACGGCTTCATCGGCAATAAAGCAATAGGGCAATTTAAGCTGAAGAATCGGCACTTGCGGCGTACGCCATTCGTTTTCATTGACCAGTGTCAGTAACTCACGCAATTTATTATTACGAACAGGTGATGCATCACCCAGTACATTGACCAACTTAGGATGTCCCTGAGCATCTCGTTCAAAGCGCAAATGAAAATCAAAAGGGCAATTAATTACAAAGTAACGACTTTCCAGTTGTAAGACCGCAGGACAGCGACTGGCTGACTTGGCATGTTTGGTACTGGATTGTGAACGCATCCGATATGGAGCTGCATACAAAATAGAGGCTTGATCATCGACCAAAAACCAACCGACTTCTACTGACCCAGACACTTCAAATTCTGGTGTATGTTCTAGGGTAAAATGAATGTGCATTTTTAATTATTTATCAAGATTTTAAGTTTTTACATTATATCTTAAATGAATTATATGTATTACATATATGCTTAAAATAATTCCATTTTAATTTAACAAAAGATATATGTAAGTACATTGATTTTTAAATGTTTTTACAAAAAATTAGGAGTGTACTAGATTTTAATTATGTTAATCTATAAAAATTAAGCTAAGCTATTGTAAATTAAATAAGAAATATAATTTAAGCTACTTGAGTTTTTTTACTCAAAGTAACTGCACACTCAGCAGTAGATGCATTAGAAATACACACTAATTCTCCCTCTCTTGGACTGCTCCTAGTATCCTAGACATGAGACAGCCTCATTTTGAAGCTGCTTCAAAGGCTTCTGGACTCATCCTATCGAGGTGCGAATGGCGCCTGATTCGATTGTAAAACATTTCAATATATTCAAAGATATCCGACTTTGCTTCAGTTCTTAATGCATATATTCTCTTCTTGATTCTCTCTCGCTTTTGCCATTATAGGACCAATCATTCAAGCTATTTTGTAGTCATAACCACATCAACGGGACTTAAATTTATGGAATCAGGAAAAAATGATCTTAAGAAAATACCCTTGAATGCATATTCAAAAACAACACTCATTATAATACAAAGGTCTGTAAAACTATTGTTTAATCGATAGCTACAGACCTTATAAGATTAGATGATAATTTGCTGATTATTTATTAAATCATTTAGATTGGTATTTACATTATTTAATGTTAATAACAATGTACTATTATAAAGTGTATCTCCACCATCTCGATCAATATAGAGTTGTGTATTATTACCACTCACAATTGTCTTAATAAATGGTTCTAAACTAGCAGAGTTATAATCTCCTGTATAATTCACAAGCAAATCACCAATATCAATTTTGTCTGCATTTAGATTAGTTGCAGTATTACCAACTATGAAATCAGAGGATGTATCACTGCCATTCCCACCTAATGCATCAGAATTCAAAAGTAATTGATAAATTAAGGTATCGTATCCAGTTCCGCCATTTAGAATGTCGTTGCCTGATCCGCCATTCAGGGTATCATTTCCTGCTCCACCATCTAAGATGTCATTGCCAGCTCCACCATAAATGAAATTATTTTCGCTATTACCCATTAAATGATCAGCATTAGCACTTCCTAAATAAAAACCAAGTTTTTGAAGCTCTGAATTATCAACTGATTGTTGCCATATATGTATGAAATCATGATCCGATCCATACTCTAAGTATTCTTTTAATAAAGTAATTCCATTAGGCTGCCAATCATTTAATAAACCTATTTTCGATATCAGCAGATCACTTAGATCAACAAAAGCTTTTTCATGATTTGTTGTAAATATTTGATTAAATTTTGAAGTAATTCCAGAAAAATCAAATGAGTAACCACTATCAGTTGCTTTAACATGAATTGCATCAATATAAGGTTTTAACCGAGTTTGGAACAATAAACTCTTATACACTGACTCTTCTAAGTTATTGTAAGTATTGCTTATATTATTGAGTAAATTTTGTCGTGCTACAGCATTTTCTGCATACACCACTCGTGAATTTTCCCCACTAAATGCATTTAAAATATTCATTTTTAATTGAGCTTGTTTGAACTGACTTGTCCAAGCATCATCAACAACGATCAGACCTTTATTTAACTCTGCAGCTTGACCAGGCGTTACCGCAATACCACTTGATGCTGTGGCAACCCATTGTGTCCCTAGTATAAAACTAGAAGTCATATCAAATTCAGGATCTGTCCTTGCCCATTCTTCAATTAATCGTCCAAGTAAAGACTGTTGTTCTTGCTTTGTCTGAGCAGCGCTATAAAGCGCCAGAGTAGATGCTAGTTCGGGTGATAATGCTGCTGCCTCCCGTAAATCATGTAAGCGCCCTGTTCCTTTTAAATTTACTGTATTTTGTTGTTCTTCACTTAAAGTCACTATTTGGCTAAATTTACTGTACATTTTGCTAAATGAGAAATTAATATCTCCTGCAAGTCTGGTTTGACCATCTAAAGTTTCATAGCTCCCTGTCTGTGCTAAAATATTTCCATTACCTAAAGATGTCGTTGTATTTGTATTTCCAACGTTTATACTTTTAACACCAACATCTGTTAGGCTAAAAAGTTCGTTAGATTGACTTGTGCCATCTTGGTTTAAGTCTCGCCATACTTTCAGCTCGTTAAACTGAGTATCCTGTATATCAACCTTACCATCACCATTCGTATCAAATTCGGCTAAAGCACTATAGCCATTGCTCGCATTTGTACCATTTTGAAGTAAATAATGGTCACCAAATAACTCACTACCATCATTAATTAAACCATCATGGTTACGATCTATAGCTAAAAAGCCATCATCTGATTTAAGCCAACTTGTTGCGGTACGAAGCCCATCATTATCATGGTCAAATAGAACACTTGACCATTTATTCATATTCAAGGTTTCTAAACCATCGCCATCTAAGTCTAATGCTAATGGGTCATATACATGGTATTTACCATCACGGTTTTGATTAATCCATGATTGAAAACTATCTGGAAGTGAATCCCATGCCTTGTCTGCATAGTCATGAAATGCATCTTTTACTTTTTCCCAACCTGATTTCGCATTTTCATACATTTCCTTGGCTTTTGATTTGACATCATCCCATGCATCTTGGAGATCTTTAAATGCTTTTTCACCATATTCTTTGGCTGTATTTTTTATGTCATCAAAGAAATCAGCTGCTTTATCTATGCCCTCATGTACAAGATCTTTCATTGTATCGAGACCATCAAGAAAAGCATCTGACATATCTTTTATGAATTTCTCTGCGTTATCGTATTCTTTTTCAAGAAAATCTTGAAATTCTTGATATTTATCTTCTATATATTTCTCAGCTGCATCTATCTTATCTGAGGTGTTATCAATAAAGTTATTGATATCATCTTTCCAACCTTCATATTTATCATGCGCCTGTTCCATCAAATCTGCTGTATAATCAATTGCTTTATCATAGTATTCTTTAGCGGTTTCACTACCATAAATGCCACCAGCAATTGAACCAGCAGCAACCAGTAAACCTGCTACAGGTGCTGAAATTATACCTCCAGTCACCAAAACTCCTGCAAAAGCTGTTGCTACTACTCCAGCAGCAACTTCGCCGATCATTGATCCTGTTGAATCAATAGCCCAATCTTTTACAATCTGTTTTGCCTGATCATGATTACCTGCAAGTTCGGCTGCACCAGCCTCACCCGAAACAAGCAATACACTTACAACAGTTCCAAATACTCCCAATCCCTTTAAAACTTTACCCATTCCCTCAGGAAGTTCAAATCGCTGTGTTAATCCAAGACCATGATTTACGTCTTCAGAACTACTCGTGGATATAGCCTGCGCTAATTTTTCAGGGGTAAGCTCCACAAAATTTTTATAATCTGTTGGTGTGGGTTTAGTAAAATATGTTTGGGTAATTCCTGTTTGTAATAAAGTATTCGCTATATTTTCATGTGGAATTTTAGCCAAATCATCCATAGAGTAACCAACAACTTTGGTAATCCCTTCACCACCATTGGCTATTTTTTCAACAAGTGTTGGGATTTCAGTTTGTACCAAAACACTATTCAGTCGAGGTTCGGTAGTGATAATTCGGACTTCACCTGTTGTTTCTTCAACAAAGCGTTTGGATGTTTGTGCCCAAAGCCCTGTTTCTCCATCATATAAAAATTGATTGAGTTCATGGTCTCGAGGTAAATTATCTAATTCGTCGTCTAAAACACCAAAGGCTTCAGCCAGTTTGGCTTGAAATTTATCACTGAGCAATAATTCAGATGCCGCAGTTTTATCTATTACTCTTGCATTCACATCTGCTTTCATACTACCTGCTACAGGTGTACCACTGCCCGCATAGAGATAGGTGGTGTTGCCCTCAGCATAAACGGATGTTTCATTGACGATACGGGTCAACTCTTGCTTCAGGGCATCACCTTGTAGTCCTACAGTGCGACTTTCAATTTCAGTTAAGGCTTGTGTTTTATTGAGCATGTTAAAGCACCTCACTCAGCTCAACCACAAGGTCATAACTTTTCATGGAAGAAAATAACCCTCGCTCCTTACACACCTCCATCGCCTCAACAATATACTGTAACAGTTGCTGCCGATCCACATTCACTTCTTTAATGATTTGAAGGTCTGTCAGTTTTTGTTTGGAATAATAATGACCGTCTTCTATTTTTTTATATTCCAAAATTTCTTTGGTAAATTTCAACAGCCCACCATTGATACCAAAGACCCATATCGAAATATGAGTATCCACGCCTAACTCATGCCCTTTCCAATAACGAAATAAGAACATTTTTTTTTCTCGGTCAATTGTCCAATTTTCTGCACTTTTAAAATATGGAATAGCATAATCATCTGTTCCATAATCTAAACGGTCTTGTTCAGTAATCTCTGCATTAATAAAACCCATTGTTTTGCTCCATTTTTGATTTAATTAAAATCATTTAGTATAAAAATTAATTAAAATATTTAATAAAATTAAAATATTTTCAAATATACAGAATATAAATCTATTTCTTTTAAGCATAGTTTTAAAAAATTTACGCTAATAATCTAAAATTATTTACATGGTAAAGTCTCTTTTATATGCTTTTGATTTGGTCAAAACCAAAGATTATCGCTCACGTAAAGCTTCTTTGGCTTTATTCAGTGGTTTTAATAAATAGTCTAATATGGTCTTTTCCCCTGTCCGAATATCTACTGTGGCAATCATCCCAGGAGTGATACTAAATTTCTGACCTGCTTTATTCGTTAAATGGTCACGATCAGTTTGGATATAAACTTGATAGTAAACTTGGTCTTGTTTGACCTCATCTCGTAAAGTATCAGGTGAAATCACAGTCACTTTGCCAGCTAATCCACCATAAATTGCATAATCATAAGCAGTCAGCTTGACCAGTGCAGGCAATCCCGTATGAATAAATGCAATATCTCGTGGTGAAACCCGTGCTTCGATCAGCAACTTTTCATTGACAGGGACAATACTCATCAACTTACCATTTTGAGCAATCACCCCCCCTAAAGTGATGGTATCAATATGCTTTACAATGCCACGCATTGGGGCTTTGATCATGGTTTTTTGGACACTATCTGCCCGGCCTTTCATGACAGCTTGTTGGCTCTCTATTTCAGTATTGGCTTTGGCAAGTTCTTCACGAGCACTGACCATGTATTGATCACGTGTATTTTGAATTTGATTCTGCAACTCTGTTGCTTGTCTTTTTAGACGTAAAACCTCAACTTCACTCGCTGCACCTTTCTCAACCAATGGTGCTGTCATAGCGAGTTCCTTTTGAACTAAAGCCAAAGCTTGGTTTAAGCCTGTAACAGATTCTTGTAAGTTTTGTTGTCGAGCATGATATAGTGCTGTTTCTTCTTGAATAAGTTTGGGATACTTTTTTACGGCTACAGGAAAAGTTAATGGTGTTTGATTGACTTCTGCTCGAAGTCGAGCTGCTCTTGCTTGTGCTGCAATCAATACAGACTCAGACTCGCCAGCAGAAGATGCATATCTCGTTGGATCAAGCTGTGCTAAGATTTGCCCCTTTTCAACGATTTGTCCTTCTTTAACATATAAATGCGTTAATATACCGCCATCCAAAGACTGAATGACCTGTTCTTTCGATGAAGGAATGACCTTTCCTGTGCCTGTAGACACTTCTTCTAACTTAAAAACACTTGCCCAAACCACAAAGATACTCAGACCTAAACTAATAATCCAAATCATCAAACTGGCTTTTGGCAATTTAGGCTCTGCTAAAGCTGATTTGACGACGGTTGTTGTATTTAATTGGGTCGCCATTAAGCACCTCCAGCAATTGCAGTATGTTGTAAGCTCGATTCAGTTTTCATCAGTTGACTACGTGGTGCATCCATCACGATCTTTCCATCATTCATGACAATAATACGATCAACCAACTCCAAAACTGCCCGTCGATGGGTTGCAATCACTAAGGTGCGATTACCTAACCATTGCTTAAGCTGTTCAATTAACTCTTTTTCTGCCACATCATCAATTGCAGCAGTAGGCTCATCTAAAAGTAGAATATTCGGCTGACGAATCAATAAACGTGCGAGCAATAAAGCTTGGCGCTGACCACCAGAAAAGCCAGTTCCACCCTCTAAAATTAAGTGATCTAATCCTTGTTTTTTTGCTTGTACAAAACCTAAAGCTCCGACCATTTTTAAGGCTTGAAAAATATCTTCATCGGTTGCTAAAGGTGCACCCAGAGTCAAATTTTCACGAATCGTGCCATAAAACAGCATCGCATTTTGATTCAATAGTCCAACGTCACGTCGAACATCGGCAGGGTCAATCAAAGTTAAATCCAGATCATCAAGAAAAATCTTTCCTTGTTGAGCAATTTGCATCCCTGCGAGTAACTGCAATAAAGTCGTTTTTCCTGCCCCATTTCGCCCAAGAATCGCGATTTTTTCACCTTGTTGGATATTCAGTGTAGTCAGGTTTAAATTGGGTTGTAGATCATCTGACTGATACTTAAACTGCACATTTTCTAGGTGGTATTTCCCATATAAAGCAGGTCGATGAATCAAATGCGCCTGTTCAGGCTGATCGACTTCTTTTTTCATTAATTCATTTAAACCGTGTTTTGCGGTTTTAACCTGCTGCAAACGTCCCAAGACACCTGCTAGTTGTGCAATTGGAGCGAGCATTCTTGATGAGAGAATTGAACAAGCAACCAGTGCACCTGTGGTCATTTCACCATTCATGACTGCAAAGCAGCCAACAAGAACCACTATGGCATAAGTCAAACCTTGTATTTTTTGCGTCCATGCAGTCATTACACCCACGATTTTTCGTTGTTTCATGCTAATCGTTGCAGAAACATCATTCATATGGTTCCATTGATTTTGAAAGCGAGACTCGCCTCTGAGTAATTTAATATCCTCAATGCCTTGAACAACTTCAACCAAAACAGCATTACGAATAGCAGCTTCACGGGTTCCCTGCTGAGCAAGTTTAGCTAACGGTTTCTGTGCCAAAATGCCAGGAATAATCATAAGAGGCACAACAACAAGCATGATCCAAAATAAATTTCCGCCAATTAAGGCAAAAATAATCAAAAATAAGATAAAGAAAGGTAAATCTGCAATTGCGGTCAGCGTGGTTGACGTGACTAACTCACGCACGCCTTCTAAGTCACGAATTTGGGAAATGAAAGTTCCTGTAGACTTCGGTCGTTGGCTATTTTTAATTCGTAAGGCATGACCAAAAACTTGATCAGAAATTTTCAAATCTGCTCTTTTACCAATCATGTCCGATAAGTAAATTCGAGCAACTCGGAGAGTAAACTCAAAAATTGCAGCGATTAATACACCACCTGCCAATACCCATAAAGTCGGAATAGACTGTGATGGAACAACACGATCATAAACTTGCATGGAAAAGATCATGGTTGCTAATGCCAAGATATTGGCAATTAAGGATGCCAATAAAATATCAATATAACGTTTCCAATCTTTAAAAATAATATTCCAAAACCAATTGGGCTGATAAGGCTTGATATATTCATCAATACGTACATCAGCAACAGATTTCTCTGGTCTTAAGATATAAATATTCTGAATATTCTCTTTTAAATCTGTAAATGCGAATTGCTGTGATAAACCTTGCTCACCACTTAATTGCACACTTAAAATTCCATGAGCATTGATTTGATGAACAACACCAACTTGCCCATTTTTTAACTCAATCAATATGGGTAAATGCCATGCATTTAATAATATTTCATCATTAAGTTGTACTTTTTTTGTAGATAAACCAACTTGGCGAGAGATAAACTGGAGCATCGCTTCATGCGTTTGTTCAGAACTCCATTGCAATTGCAATTTAATCCGCTCTTCTGAATATTCAATGCGATAATGTTTTGCTATCAATAAAACTGCCTGCAACCAAGCAGTATAATTTATTTTTGTTGTCATGGTTGAATCTCTACACCTTGTATGGATACATGATCTAATTCATAGACATCTCGTGTTCTACCTGTCACCTGAATATATTGGGCTAAACTGCTATAAATATCGTATCGAGCATTTTCGATATCAGAACTTGCACTGTGAATAGCTTGTTCAGCATTTAATAAATCCAAAGCAGAACGCGTACCCAACTTATATTGTTCTTGGTATAATTCTTTTGTTTTAATTGTCACTTGTTGTCTAGCCAATAAAATGTGTAGTTGCCGTTGTTTATTTTCAATTTGCTCTCGTATGAGTTGTACTTGATCCAAAATATTCCGATAGTCAGAACTTAATTTAGATTTTGCAGCATCCTCTGCATAACTTGCGGCACGAATTTGTGCAGCAGTTGCCCCTCCCTGAAACAAGTTCGCAGTAGCTTCTAACATAATGCTGCTATCATGCCCATTTTGCTCATTGGTATTGGGGTTTCGGCCATTCACTGCCTGACTTAAAGTGCCTTTTAAATTAACTGTAGGATAATATTCAGCTTTTGCTTGGGATCTTTTAGCTTGAGCAACATAGATTTCTGCTTGTGCGGCCATCATTTGCGGAATACGATTAAATTTTGGCTCATCATATAAAGCAGAATTGAGGGTTAAAGCCGTTGGAATTTCCCAATTTCCTAAGCTTTGTTCTAGTCCAACCAAAGTTTGTAACTGGAGTTGGTATTGTTTTAATAGTGATTGTTGAGCGAGTAAATTGGTTTGTGCGATCTGCAAATAGGATTGAGCCTGTACAGGATCAGCTTGGCTACTTAAACCTGCTTTAGCCCGAAGTTGTGTAATCTCAACAATATGTCGGATTCCTTTCACTTCTTGTTCAGCAATTCTAACTATTTCTTGTGAGCGCTTGATATTAATGATTAAAGAACTTGCTTTTAATGCGATTTCATCGATTTTAATCAGAAGGTTCAGTTTTTTTACAGCAAGTTGTGCATTTTCAGCATTTACACTCGATTGCGTTTTTCCAAAGTCATAAAGTAGTTGCGTGGCACTTAAACTAATCAGTTGCCTTCCTCTTTCACGACTTGAAAAATCACCAGTAGTCATTGCACTGGACAAATGTGGATAATAACCTGCTTTTACAATATCAATATTTGCATTTTGCCCCTGAATATTCTGAATCTGCTGTTGAATATCAGGATGCTTCATCAAAGCTAATTCAATTGTTTTTAAAAATTCATTTTTTCTTTCTTGTGGAGAAGAAAAACTACTTAAAGGCATATTGATTTTTTGATTTAAAATACGATCAATTTGAAATTGACTCAATTGATTTACACTTACAACTAATGGCTTATTTTCGTCCTTTTGAAAGGTAAATTCTTGCCAATTGGGTAAAGCAAATAACGCATTTGACTGTATAGATAAAATTGCAAAAAATAAGATTTTTTCTTTTATGTACATGTACAACTACAAATATTTTTTGTAAAAACTATATTATAATATGTATATATATTTTTAGTAAATATATGTTTTTAAGTTTTATTTAATATTAATATAATTTCCAAGAAAATAATTCATATGTATATGTTTATAAAAGTATTATTAAAAATAGTTCAAGTCTGTCAGATATATATAGGCTCTTTAATAGATCAATAGTTAAGCACTGCTCTACGAAACGTATAAAAAACTGATCTAAAGTCTTTAAAAATTCTTTAATTAGTTCTAACTTAGCCTCATCTAATCGATCCATAGCCATCCGAATAGTCATAACTTTCTTGTCTTTTGGGCTGCCACCACTCTCCTAAACAAAATTCGTCTATTCTTTTTGCATAGGAGAGAACATTATGAGTGGACAACGATACACCCCAGAATTTAAAGATGAAGCTGTTAAGTTGATTACCGAACATGGATATTCTGTCACTGATGTCGTAGAACGTTTAGGTGTATCACAGCACAGCATTTATAAATGGCTAAAGGCAGTACAGCCTTTACGCAACAACCTTGATGAACATGAACTGCTCGAGCCAAAGAAAGAAATCCTTCGCCTTAAAAGTCAGCTTAAACAGACTGAAGATAACGGGACATCCTAAAGTGAAAGCACTGCTTTCACGCCGCTTTGCAAGCCTGCCCGAGTAAAGTATCAGTTTATTTGGAATACAGCCATCAATTTAAGATTAAAACGATGTGCAAGGTTCTTAAGATCGCTCGTGTTGGTTACTATGCCTAGTTGCATTAACCCGAATCAGGTAGGACTATTGAAGATAAGCGGTTATTACAGCTCATCCGTTCTTCTTATGAGGTCAGTTATGGCATCTATGGTTATCGTCGTATTACGCTGGATCTAAAAGAATTGGGTGAAAGCTGCGGGCCTATAGAGAGATCATGAAGAACAATTGTATTGTCGCTGTTCGAGCGATATAAGAAGCATAAAAGCTATGGTCGCGGTCGTCCTCAGATTGCACCACCTAACCATTTAAATCGAGAGTTTATTGTAAACACACCTGATACCTCTTGGGTGACTGATATAATTTACATTCGCACATGGCAAGGCTGGTTATATCTGGCTGTGGTTCTTGATTTATATTCAAGAAAGGTCATCGGTTGGTCAATGAAACCTACGCTTGCCAAGGATATCGTTTTGGATGAACTTCTCATGGCAGTGTGGCGATGCAGACCTAATGAACCTGATCCACACTCAGACCAAGGCTCACAATACAGCAGTGGAGACTGGCAGAAATTCTGTCAGAAGGATAACTTAATACCCAGCATGAGCCGCAGAGGAAACTGTTGGGATAATGCTGTTGCTGAACCCTTTTTTAGCAGCTTGAAGAAGGAAAGAATTAAAAAAGGGGTTTATAAAACACGAGAAATGGCCCGTGCAGATGTATTTGATTATATCGAGATGTTTTACAATAGAATCAGACGTCATTCGCATCTCGATGGGATGAGTCCAGAAGCCTTTGAGGCAGCTTCAAAATCAGGCTATCTCATATCTAGGATACTGGGAGCAGTCCAAGTTATGAAGTTATGAAGTTATGAAGTTATGAAGTTATGAAGTTATGAAGTTATGA
>NZ_KI530764.1:20219-103989 GCF_000488275.1 Acinetobacter brisouii CIP 110357
AAGTTATGAAGTTATGAAGTTATGAAGTTATGAAGTTATGAAGTTATGAAGTTATGATATTTAACCCTACATAAGTTTGTAAATAATTTTATCTTATTATTTATTATAAATTAAAGTATTAGCAGTGACCGCTTAGGGCATACAAAATTAGATGATAAAGTCGTTTATTGCTAAAGTCATATTTTAGAGCTTCACCAATTAGCTCAGAATCCCCTTTTTGCTTTTTGATCTTCGAGTATAAGTCTGTCTAAATCTTGATCAGATAAGGGATGAAAGGCGTTATGAGCTTGTAATCGAATTATACAAAAGCATTCACAATTATTCACATTGAGGCCTAAACAATGGCTATGTGAAGCAGGAGTATTAGCTCTCCAGATTGCAAAACTACAATCGCTTATATCTTTCTGCCTATCAAGGTTAGTGCCTAGAATACAACTTTGCTGTCATCGGGTATTGTGACTGGCTGGAACCATGATGTGATCTATATCGAAATTGAGACGTTATTGAGATTATCTTTTATTTTGAGTTCTTAACTCAGCCTGCTGCCAAGGCTTATTCTTTTATTATTACATTGCCTGATTCTGTTACTCAGGTGATAAATAACAAATTCAGGCAATGACACAAAAATTACTGGCTCTTTTTATGAATTAATGCCTGAAACTCTTCAGGAGTCTGCTCAGCCAATGATTCTAAAGCCATTCTGACAATACTCGATCTATTGACACGGGCATTGTTGCTTTTAACAATTAAATCATCAATGAGTTGGTTCAATTCCTCATTTAATGAGAAGGTACAACGAACAAATTTTTTCTGAGAAACTTCCAGATTTTTAACTCTTTTTTCTGCGCCAGAGATAAAACTATCAACAAGCTGATCTTGTTCTAAAAGCTCTTCCGTTTTCTTCTTCAAACCGCTCAAACCTGCCATAAATTACACTCCTAAAAATTCTTGTGCGATGCCTTCAATTTCAGCTTTTGCTTTAAGGTCGCTGGTTACTTCAAATACAGAAAGACCATTTTCATCAGCATCGTCGTAAACATTTCGATTCGTTGTAATTTGATTCAATGCTTTAATACCAAAAGATAAACATGCATCTTTAGCATCTAAAATACGTTGAACTTGTGATGGTAATGTTGGGCATTGGGTAATAATTGCACGAGCATTTAAATCAGGATTGACTGCTTTTGCTAACTTTAACACTTGCTCCATATGATCCAGTGTCTTTAGATCTCTACGTTTTGGTCTAAAAGGCAATAACATATGTGTTGCTATTGTCATTGCAGAACGTAATGCTTCAGAATCTTGACCACCCGCATCAATTACAATGTCTTGATATCTTTTTGCCAAATCTTTTAAAACAAGGCGAATGTTGCCTGATGCTTGAACAGAAGGAATATTTTTTAACTGTTCATTATCATCGCGTTCTTTAATCCAATCTGTCGTTGTACCTTGTGGATCTGCATCGAGTAAAAGTACATCTCTATTTTTGGTTTGCAAATAAACACTTAAATTTTGAGCAAGGCAGCTTTTACCTGCACCGCCTTTTTCACCACCGACTAAAATAATCATAAGTTATGCAAGTTACGTAATTTTGTTAAAAGTAATGTATAGTGTTTTATTATTTGAATCAACTATTAAGAAATACAAATTTAAAAAAGTTATCCACAAGTAATTATATATTTTTAAATTTATATATATTTTTAAATTTATATTTATAAATGGCCTGCAAGCTTTATTCTATATGGTATCTGGAGGATATATATGGACGTTTTCCTGTCAATATATGGACGTTTTCCTTGATTCATATGGACGTTTTCCTGTCAATATATGGACGTTTTCCTGTCATTCATGGACATTTTCCTGTCATCAAAAAATCTTCCATTTATGGACAGTAAGTGGTAATGTCCATAAATGGTTTTATTATCATTAAACACAATATGGCAAATGTAATTTATAAAGATAACAACCTTATTGAAGCATCGTACGCTTTAAGCTTGTCTGAGCAACGCTTAATTTTAATTGCAATTATTGCAGCTCGAGACATTGAACAAGATCTTACAGCTGATACGATGCTCACGATTCATGCATCTGAATATATGAAGCACTTCAATCTAGAGCGCCAATCTGCTTATGAAGCACTCCAGGCTGCATGTGACAATCTTTTTGAACGTAAACTGACTTATAAAGCAATTGATCCTCAGACAGGCAAATTAGCGGTTTACAAGAGCCGCTGGGTATCTAAAGTCGGTTACGTTAAAGAAGCAGCGTGCGCGCAATTGGTTTTTGCTCCCGATATTTTACAGTTGTTTGTCAAACTCGAAGAAAAATTTACTCGTTATGAATTGAAACAGATTTCTCAATTATCGAGTGTCTATGCCATACGTTTGTATGAACTTCTGATTCGATGGCGAGGTAAAGGTAAATTATATATTAGTGTTTCTCAACTCCGTGAAAAACTTGGTTTACTTGAAAATGAATATCAAGTCATGGGCGATTTCAAAAAGCGTGTACTGACGGTTGCAATCGACCAGATCAATAAGTTTACCGATATTGATGTGAGCTATACACAAAAAAAAGAAGGAAGAACAATTACACATATAGAGTTCTCTTTCGATCTTAAAACAACACTCATCAAAAATGAGATTTTATTAGAACCAACATATTCACTGACAGCAAAACAATGTGCTTTTTTTGCTCAGAAATTGTGTGATCTTACGCTATATCCAAAATTCGGAGCTAAATATGCCAATATCGGTGAATCAATTGAAGAATTCCGCGAGAGAATCTCTCTTGAGCTTTTAGAGCAAGAAAATGTGAAGAAGTACTATCCGTATTTATTAGAAGTTGGGTTTAAGGAAAAATTTAAATAATTCAAATACCATCCAAGCCAAAACTGATAAGTACTCTGTTTAGTTTTATAAAAAGTTTTTATAAAAAGTTTGATAAGTATTGCATAAGCGTTCTCTCCAAGATTTTTTTAGATATTTCGCATTTTTAGATCATCATTACATCTGGATATAAATTTCATCCATTTCTTTTGAGCAAGGTATGCTGATAAAGCAAATTTTGGCATTGATGCTGCAAAATAGCCGTAAAGCCAGTTACGAGTATATCTAAGCATGATTACCAGCTTTTGAGCTTTGGTGAGCTCATATGCTTGAGAGTGAAGGCCTTTCAATGGGTAGCTGGAAACCCTGTAAATTCGTGCTATGTAGAGTCTTCTAGTATACAGACATGCTTATGATAAAAGTAGAATAGCTCATAACTTTCATAAGTTATTTAACTTTACAACTTATGAGGTAATTTATCTGTGATACAGATCAGGGTGAAATCGATATGCTGTTGCTGATGATCAATAGCCAGTCATTATCTACATATATGGACAGATTCCTGACAAAACTTAAGATTCATAACTTGTGTAACTTTCATAAGTTAAATAACTTATATAACTTATAAAATGATGGTCGAGTTACCAGTCACGCTAATCAGAATAAAATCAATAATTTTTTGCTGATGATCAATCTTCAGCCACTATATGCATATATGGACAGATTCCTGACAAAACTTAAGACTCATAACTTTTGTAACTTACATAAGTTAAGTAACTTTATAACTTGTGAATCAATCATTGATTTATCTGTGATGCAGATCGTATTGAAATCAATAAGTTTTTGCTGATCATCAATCTTCAGCCACTATGTACATATATGGACAGATTCCTGACAAAATCTAAGATTTATAACTTTTGTAACTTGCATAAGTTAAATAACTTTATAATTTGTAAAATGATTTTCGAGTTACCAGTCATTCTGATCATAATAAAATCAATATGTTCTTGTTGATGATCAATGTTCAGTCATTACATGCATATATGGACAGATTCCTGACAAAACTTAGGATTTATAACTTATGTAACTCTCATAAGTTAAATAACTTTATAACTTATGAATCGATGATTAATTTATCTGTGCTACAGATCATGATGAAATCAATATGTTCTTCCTGATCACCAATCTTCAGTCACTATGTGCATATATGGACAGATTCCTGACAAAACTTAAGACTCGTAACTTATGTAACTTACATAAGTTAAATAACTTTGTAATACAGAAAATTCAGAATTTAACCCTATGTACCGCTTGATCCAGATTCAGCAAATAGGGGATTACGAAAATCTATATGGAAAGAGAGAAATAGAAACAGGGCTTTATCTGGTTTAAAAACTCAACTGAAGCAAATTCAGATTAGTTCATCTCAGGCATGAATACACACTAGAAGTACAGCATATTTTAAACATACAAATTGCGCATGCAGCATCACAGCTTTCATATACGTTGCTATGAATATATGGATAAAGCAGTCTAAACGTAGAATTAAATACTCAGCTTTCAAAGCATCTGTTCTTGAATTGCATGAAAATATTCAATTTTGGTACTGTTTTTTGATTTAAGAATAGATTTTATAAAGTAGAAAATTGATCTTGTTTATATTTCAAATGTTTCGATTGTAATGTTTCACTGTATCTACTGAAACAATTTTGCAATATTTATTTTTCATAAATTTATATCTGTTATTCATTAGTTATTGATATTTATATAAATAAAATTTATTTCTGATTTGGCATCAAATTTGCGTTAACGCTAAAGCAGCGTTTGCTTCTGTCAGAAAATTTTGATGTCAATTTTAGATTTTGCTGTGCAATTTTCTGACCTAAGCCAACTGTATGTTTAAGACGATGAACATTTATTTTGAACAAAACTTTTAAATTGTATGAAGAAGGTGAATAAATGACGATGTCTGGCTGGCTGGTGATGCAAGAGTTCGTTCACCAAAAAGAGGTCAAGCAATGAGCCTCGGATTAACAGCGTTGGAACTGGCGCGTATTCAGTTTGCGTTTACAGTCTCTTTCCATATTATTTTTCCTGCCACTTCGATTGGATTAGCCTGTTTTCTAGCTGTACTGGAATGGCGTTGGTTAAAAACGCGTGATCCTGTGTATCGGGATTTATTTAAATACTGGATCAAAATTTTTGCTGTGGCTTTTGGCATGGGTGTAGTGTCGGGTGTGGTCATGAGTTATCAGTTCGGCACGAACTGGGCTGAATTCTCACGTATTGCTGGTGGTATCACGGGACCTTTACTCAGTTATGAAGTGCTTTCTGCATTTTTCCTTGAAGCAGGCTTCCTCGGTATCATGATGTTTGGCTGGGGGCGAGTTGGCGAACGCGCTCATTTTTTTGCTACGTTGATGGTTGCCATCGGTACATGTATTTCCATGTTCTGGATTTTGTCTTCCAATAGCTGGATGCAAACGCCGCAAGGATTTGCGATTGAAAATGGGGTGATTGTACCCAAAGATTGGCTTGCAATCGTTTTCAACCCATCTTTCCCGTACCGCTTTGCACATATGGCCGTGGCTGCATTTTTAGTATCAGCACTGGTTGTTGCAGGAACCTCGGCATGGCATTTGCTCAGAGGGCGTCGGGACGTTTTGGTTAAACGCTCATTTTCCATGGCGTTATGGATGATTTTATTTGCTGCACCAGCTCAGGTTTTGGTTGGTGATCAACATGGTTTAAACACATTGCATCATCAACCCGCCAAACTGGCAGCGATCGAAGGGCACTGGGAAACCAATCATCATGAATCCATGCCACTGTATCTGTTTGGTATTCCGAACATGCAAACTGAACATACAGATTATGCGGTCGGTATTCCATATTTAGGTAGTCTGATTCTGACTCATGAACTCAATGGTGAAGTCAAAGGCCTTAAAGATTTCACTCCTGAGGACCGCCCAAATTCAACGGTATTGTTCTGGAGTTTCCGTTTAATGGTGAGTCTGGGCATGTTAATGCTACTGCTTGCACTGTCTGGCTTATTGCTGCGTAAAGGCAATAAGTTGTACGAAACATCGTGGTTGCATAAATTCGCCATCATTATGGGGCCGACGGGATATATCGCGCTGCTTGCTGGGTGGTTTACCACTGAAATGGGGCGTCAGCCATGGGTCGTTTATGGTGTTTTACGTACCAAAGATGCGTTATCAGGTGTGCCTGCGACTCAGGTCGGTTTTACTTTAATTTTGTTTGTGGTGGTCTATACCGTGGTGTTCGGTACAAGTGTGTACTACATCTTCAAACTCATGCACAAAGGCCCTCAGTTTATCTATGCCCAACCTGAAGAAATGGCAGGTGTTGGGCATTTTAAAACCCCAATGCGTCCACTAAGTGCAGTTGATGAAAGCATTGATCAACCAACTCAGGAGCAGAAGCATGATTGATTTATCTATCATTTGGGCAGTCATTATTGCACTCGGTGTGTTGATTTATGTGGTACTCGATGGCTTTGATTTAGGGATTGGCATTTTATTTCCTTTTATCAAGGATCCGCACAAACGTGATGTGATGATGAACACGGTTGCTCCTGTTTGGGATGGTAATGAAACATGGATGGTTCTGGGCGGGGCAGGGCTGTTTGCAGCCTTTCCTATGGTATATGCCACCGTGCTTTCAGCGCTGTATTTACCGATTGTCATGATGTTGATTGCCCTGATTTTTCGGGGTGTAGCATTCGAATTCCGTTTTAAAGCACAGCGTTCGAAACACCTTTGGGATGCGGCATTTATCTGGGGTTCAACCCTTGCCAGCTTTTTTCAGGGGATTTTGCTCGGGGCTTATATTCAGGGCATTCATACGCAGCACGGTATTTTTTCTGGTGGAAGCTGGGACTGGTTAACGCCTTTTTCCGTTTTCACAGGCATCGGCGTGGTGGTGATGTATGCGGCATTGGGCTGTGCATGGCTGATCCTGAAAACTGAGCATGATTTACAGCACAGTATGTATCGTTTAATGCCCAAGTTTGTGCTGGCACTGCTGGTGATTTTTGCAGGGGTGAGTTTGTATACGCCATATTCGCAACCTGCGATTGCCGCACGCTGGTTAAATCCGGCGCAACTGATCTATTTCAGCCCCGTACCAGTTTTGGTGCTGTTGTTTAGCTTTTTAATTTGGAAAGCCTGTCGCCAAAAACATGAATTTCGGCCTTTTATTTATACCCTTGTGCTGATGTTTCTTGCTTATACGGGCTTCCTGATTAGCTTGTGGCCAAACATTATTCCACCATCGGTCACAATCTGGCAAGCCGCAGCGCCAGCCAATAGTCAGTTGTTTGCGCTGATCGGGGCATTGTTACTCATTCCGATCATTCTAATTTATACCATCATGGCGTACTGGGTATTTCGTGACAAAGTCCGTGTGGGTGATGAAGGTTATCATTAGGATGCATGTGATATGAAAAAATCTGAAATGCAATGGTTTATAGGACTGTGGTTATTGGGTTTTTTAGGGTTAGGTATAATTGCTGCTATTTTTAGAGGGTTATTATTTCTGGCTTATTAATAAGATTTATTTCAGAAACCCATTTTATTTACCTCGCTAGGAAAAATAAAATGGGTATAAATATTTAGGAAAGAGACCTAAGCGAAATAAATGAATTTTAAAATGTGCTGAATATAAGTAAATCCGTTTGCTTATATTCAAGATTTTTGATTTTAATATAGATAAATAAAATAGATTAATTGTGGGGTGGTATGATATTAATCGCACAGCAACATCGATTTAATTATTCAAATCTTTCAGATATTCAGCCGAAAGATATTGTTTTTGCACGCAAGCGCTCAAAAATATCCCAAAATGAATTGGCCAGTATTTTAGGTATATCGGTTAGAACACTAGAAAGTTGGGAAAGAGGGCATCGAAAACCCTCACGTGCAGCACAATCTTTACTCAGGTTGTTTATTCGAGCACCTAATTTATTGGTCACTTATTTAACCTGAAAACAAAAAAACAAATCACCTAAAAAAGGTGATTTGTTTTATTTTAAATTATTGATTTTGATTAAATTCTTCAAAAGCCTCAATCGCATTTGCCGCATACATCAGAGAAGGACCTCCTCCCATATAAACTGCCACAGACAGGACTTCATTTAGCTCTTCTAAGGTCATGCCCATTTTCACAAGGCTGCGAGTATGAAAGCCAATGCATCCATCACAGCGATTGGCAACTCCAATTGCAAGCGCAATTAATTCTTTGGTTTTGGCATCGATGACGCCTTCTTTCATGCTGCTTTGTGCTAAAGCATTAAAATTCTTCATTGTTTCAGGAGAATTTTGGCGAATGGTTTTAATGTTGTTGGAAATGTTGTGCGTAAGTTCAGTAAATTTCATAATGATTTCCGTTTGATTATTGAACGATTGGGAAATTGGCGTCTTGCCATGCTTGCATGCCGCCTGCGATAGAGAAAACGTGTGGAAAACCCATATTTTGCAGAGAAAGTGCAGCAAGTGCCGAGCGGCCACCTGAGCGACAAATCAAGTAAATTTCATGTTGAGATAACGCTTCTAGAGCGACCAAGGTGTCACAGTGCTGTAAAACAGAAGGGTGCTGGTGAATACGCATTTCTAAAACACCACGAGGCATATTTACCGCATGTTCAATATAACCTGCTTGATATTCATCAGGTTCACGGATATCAATTAAGATAATATGAGGGTTACTGGATTTTGATTTTAAATCTTGGATGGAGATTTCCTTGATTTTAGATTTAGCCTCATCAACCAACTGGTTTGAAGTTTTCATTTCCACTCCGCATTTAAATATCATTGTTGATTATTTAAACTAAATTATAGAGATAAATATAGCAGGATGAAAGATTATTTTTGATTTAAATTTTATTTAAATTGTTTCATGATTTTATTTTATCGATCTTGCAATTTATGGCTATATGTCTCAAATTTACTCAGGAAGAAAATAAACTGGATGTGAAAATGTGAAACAAGTTTAGTGTGCGAAGTTTTTTGATTATGGAGATGGGCTGTTTTGCGAATAAATGTGTTGGTTATGGCTCAGTCTATTATTGGAAATGGTGTTTGCCCATGACTGGAGACAAGGTGAGGATACTGGGAGCAGCCCAGTTCAAATCATAAAAAAGCCGACATTCTGTCGGGGGGTGTTGTATTGGTTTACTCTGTAGAACGCCTGTCGTACTGTAGTGTCTTGGTGCGTATCTATATTTTTATTTGAAGTAACCGAGACCGAGCCTTTCTAAATTAAAAAATTCACCATAGTAATAGACTTCTTTCATCACTTTTCCCCCGCTTTGTTTTTCCTCATAGGGAGAAATAAAAGGGGGTTATGAAAGAAGCCTAATAAGTAGATCAAGCAGACATGCTCAGATCACTTTGTTTTGAATACAAGATTAAGAAAAGTCCAATTCTTTTTCAAACGCTTTGAGTTCAAAGCGCGCCATCGCCAAATTTGATTTTGGACGATCTAAAACAAGATACAGAAATAAATTCTCATTGCTTTCAAGAGGACGAATCAAATGATATTGCTTACCTAAGGTAATTAAAATATCTTCAATATTATCATTCAATTGAAGTGCTTTCGCGACTTTACGTTTTGAGCGTATGACTTCGGTATTGCCTGCCGCAGCAAGTTCTAAATCTATGCTTGTTCCTTGCGTGGCTAAAGCTAAACCACTCTCACTATCTACCAACGCTGCTGCAATAAAACCATCTATACCAGTTAGACTATCTAAAACAATACGACTCATTTTACTTCCTACCTTAAGTTAAGGGTTTCCCCGTCAGAACATTGATTTAAAGACCCAGTTTTTTACGCAGTTTTGTGAAAAAACTGCGAACTTTAACCAACTGTTTTTGATCAGTTGATTCACTATTTCTCATGAATTTAGCTTCATCAGAAACAACATACGAACCCATTTTGAGCATATAGCTAGTCGCAACAAACCTTATGATTTGTTGTTCGGGAATATTTAACCGATTGATGACCATTTGAATCTGAGCACCTTGGGCGAAACATGCCGCAATCTTTAATAAATTTCGACGTTTATCGCCCTGTTCGAATTTTGGCCAAATCTCTAATTTAAAATACTGATTGGTCTGAATCTCGGGAAGTTGTATATCCGTAGAACGATATGCCACTTCCCAAAGCCAGCTACGTAAATCTTGTGCGGGTTGATTTTTAATGGTTTCTTGCACAAAGTGATTTGTGGCATAGGTCTGATTTAAGCTGTTATCAAAAACAATGATGGGATGAGATGGATTGACCCAGACGCGCTCTGTCATGGTGTCGACTAAAGCTAAAAATCCCCGATAGTCGAGTAACTGGATAAAGCCATTTCGAGGCAATAAGCATTGATTAAATATAGTCGTGAGAGCAGCAGATTTTTCTACAGTTGCAGAGGGGAAATTAAGGGCATAACCCGATGCATAATCAAAGAATTTCTCTTGTATCCATGCACGTAAATCTTCTAGCTGCGTTACAGGATAAGCTAAAGTGTCATCAACAATCTTTCCCTGCTGTTCTGGAACTTTAACCAGACGTAGGTACTGTATATGAATCTGCGAAAGAATTTTTTGAATGATCGATGAAGCAAAAAAAGCATCGTTAACCATCAACAGGTCGATGTTTTTTTCAGAGATATTGACCCAGCGTACTTCGACCCCATGGGGAATAGATAACAATATTTGGGTTTTAAACTGCTCAAGCACATGTGGACTAACACCAAACACAGCAATATGTAAAAACTTTTTCATTTTCTAACCGTATTAAGCTATGTATCATTGCGATAGATCATTAAATTCATTTAAATACAGTGAATTAAATGAAAATTAACAGTCACGTGTTTTTCATGTATGCAATCATCTATATCTGGATTTGAGCTAAAGATGCGGAAGTTTTTTTGATTGCATAGAGCATTTGCCCCATGAGAATATCAGGTGAGCCTACCGCGATAATCAGCATCGGATAGTGCGCATGTTCTACACCCGTTAAAACCACATGCCCATTTTCCGCATTCAGTGAAATAGTCTTACAGCCGACTAAGTTGATTTCTGAAATGAAAGCGGACACCATAGCCAGAATGGAGCTAGAGACGGCCGCAATTTTTCCACTATTTTCCAACTTTTTCTTACTTGCCAAAGCCAATTCAAAACCATCCGAAGAACACAGCATGACAAACTCAAGACCGCTTACATTATTTAAGAATTCTTGAATTTGCATACGGCCAGTTTCAATCAATGCTTGTGGAATCTGGCGTGAAAGGGTATTGGTATTCACTTGTTGACTCGTCCTTTAAACCATTGCAATTGCGTGAGTTTCAATCGAAGCAATGAGTACTTCAACCATGAGTAGAACATCATCTTTTTGTCGGGCATCTATCGCAAAAATTGGATAACTGTAGTGGTGTAGACTCATCCAGTCCCGATAAATCTTGAGGATTTGTTCATCGTGTTGATCGACATGGGTAATCCCGATCACAATATTTTGACTATGGCTTTCAAAAGCGCTGATATAGCTTTGTAAATCTTGCAAACGATTTGCACATGAATGATCGATTAAAATACTGACGCCAATTGCGCCTTTGCAGACGATAGACCACATAAAATCAAAACGATCTTGGCCGGGGGTGCCATACAGTCCGATTTTAGTGTCATCCTCAAGCACGATTTCACCATAGTCGATTCCGACTGTCGTGGAATATTTGCTATGTCTATTGATATCTGTATTGATTGCTTCAGTTTCTACGACAGGAATGTCGGAGAGCGCCTTAATTGCTGCTGATTTTCCAGCACCCATACTGCCGCCAAAAACAATTTTATATTGATGTAAAATCATATAGATACTCTCTTTCTATCAAGATTTAATAAGATATAAAATCTATTTGGTCGTTTCCGAATTAAAGCAGACACGATGTCACCCTAGATTGAACCAGCTGCTGACGAGTAGGTGGAACAAGCGAAGGATGAATTCAACATCGGGATATCTTGCAAACGGAGCTTATGGCTGGCAACGTGAATAAACTGTGAATTTATTTGATATTTTAAGAATGAATGTGATTTTTATTGCCAGATGCAGCAAGAGATTGCTTAAAGCTATTTGGGTTTTTCTTGGCTCGTGTCAAAGCTGCATCATATCCAGCAAAAATAATTTATAGGCTTAAGGGCTAAAGCTATGATGTTTTCAAGACGTTGTCTAGCAGATGAAATCTCGTAGAAAATTGTTAATATCGATTTAATTTTGCACAAATTTCATCTGCCAAGTGCCTGTTTTTATATAAATATCAGTCCATATGTGTATTTTTAGGTTGAGCATAGTTTTTCTTGGCAGTGTTTGCTCTTGTCCCTGTTACTTTGAACTGATGAAAGTCTTGGATCGCGAAAAACTGCTGATTATGCTGCAAATGTGAAACTGATACATTTCCATGCCCTTAACCAACAGCCAGATAACGAATCAACAGGCTGATGCCTGAACAAAGAACCAAAATATAAATGAATTGATTAAAGCGGCTTAAACTCATTTTTGCCATGATTTTTTTGCCAATATAAACGCCACAGAGCATACTGGGAATCAGCAGTATGACCAAGCCCAACAATGGTAAAGAATACAGTCCCATCAATAGACACAAAATTAGCCGTAGGCTGGTGCTGAGTGAAATGAGGACACTTTGTGTGGATTGAATCTGTAGTTTGTTCGGGAGTTTTTGTTGTAAATATAGTGCATATAAAAACCCACCACTGCCAAATAATGCACCAAACAAGCCACCAAATAGCCCTACTGGAATATGTAAATAGGCTCGGGAAGATGGATGAGAGATAGGCTTCTTGAACAATTGGTACAGGCTATAACCGATACAAAAAATGGCCATAAATAAGAGCAATAACATGGGTGGACGCGTGGCCAGCAGATAAATACCCAAACCTGCGCCGAGGCTCATAAATGGGAAAAGTTGCCGCACTTGATGGTATTCAACGCTTGACTGTAATTGATACCAGTTTTTGATAGAAGCAATTGCATCAAGAATCACGATCATGGGAATGATTTGATTCAGCGGCATATATAGACTTAACCACGGAGCAGCAATCAGTGTTGTTCCAAACCCAGAAAAACCAAAAACGATATAGGAGAGGAAAATAATAGGGAGATAAACCCAATTCCACTGCATAAATAACCAATCCAACATATAAATTCCTCTTTTCTTTTTTATGAGCATAAGGCACTCTTTTGATCTAATCTAATTCAAAATTTTGAATAAACGATCTAAAAAAGAGATCAATATGCCAAGCATGAAGCAATTGCAGTACTTAAAGAAAATTGTGGAGACAGGGAGTTATCATCAGGCTGCCGAGCAATTATTTATTGCACAGTCGGCATTGAGCCGCCAGATTTTGCTGCTTGAAGATGAACTGGGATTTCAAATTTTTAATCGAGAACTGCGACAAATTCGGTTAACGCCCGCAGGTGCCTATTTTTATAAAAAAACCAGTCAACTGTTACAGGCATTGCAGCAATCAACACTACAGGCACAAGAACTGAGTCAGGGAAAACAAGCCTATTTCACCTTGGCTCATTCTAGTAGTATTGGTTTATCTGAAAATTTTTTACAGAAAACTCAGCAGTTTGCCTTGATGCAACAGGTGAGTATGGAGATCGGTCAATATTCTTCAGAACAGCAGATTGAACTGTTAACCAATCGTCAGTTGGATATAGGCATATTACGTTTGCCGGTGCTGACGCATGATTATGCTGAACTGGAACTGGTCGAATATCAAAAAGAACGCCTTTATGCTGTGTTGCCATCACAACATGCGTTAGCAAACTGTACGGTTTTACAGGTATCTGATTTAAAAAACGAGAAGTTTGTTTCTGTGCCGCATCCTGAACGTGGCGGTATGAGTTATGTATTACGCAGTTTATGTGTTGCTTCAGGATTTAACCCGCAACCTGCGGCTGTACGTTCGCGTAAACGTATGCAATTGATTTTGGTACAGCAAGGTTTTGGTGTAAGCATTATTGCTGAGTCTATGATTGACCGCACTCTTATGGCCGTAAATTATGTTCCACTTTCGGATCAGGCTGCTTATGCTCAAGTAGTTATTGCATATCATCGACAGGCCAGTCCACTGTTAAAAAATTATGTTCAGGACTTATGCGATGTTTCCAGCTCATAAGTTCTTGGATTTGTATTCTTGAATATCAATCAGCTAATTTAATCTAAATACAATATCCGCAAAAAATTGCAGCGATGCGGTTTCATCAACAAATAGCAATCACCCAATATACATCGAGGTCAAGGCAGTTAAGACGTAATTTAGCTGAGGACTTCGTGAAAAATGCCTGTGGTAGAAGGCAGACTTGCATCTGTTTGCACCCGACAGAGGTGAAATGATCTGACCATCATCTGATGATTTGCATCGAAAATTGCCTTTCATCGGGATAAATGCCCAAAATCTACAGATGATGGCGAGAAAGCCTTGTTTAAAATCAAAAAAATGTGAATACTCATGCCCGCAAAAATACAAGCTTGCAAATTTTCTTTTTGGGTTAGGCAAACACCGTGAACACGTATCCATTTTCATTTTCTCGTTTACAACAGGCATTACTGGCTGTTAGCTCATTGTCATATTTGGGACTGAGTCCAGTATTGGCACATGCTGAAGATGATCTTCAGCAACTGGCAACTATTACCGTGTCGGCGAAAAAGTCACAGTCAGCGTATTATCAGCCCAAAGTCAATTTGTCAGGCTTTGTCCAGCAAAATATTCTGAATATTCCTGCATCTATCAGTACGGTGACCGCAGAACGTATCGCCGATCAGCATGCCAAAACGCTCACCGATGTGGTGAAAAATGATGCTGCGGTTGGTGATGGTTATGCCGCGATTGGGTATTATCCAAACTTTATGATGCGCGGTTTTGCCTTAAATCTTGGGTCGAGTTACTTGCTCAATGGCAATCTGCTACGCGGTGAGCAAAATGTTGCACTGGAAAATAAAGAACAAGTCGAAATTCTAAAAGGCATTAGTGCCATGCAAAGTGGCATGTCAACGCCAGGTGGAGTGGTCAACTATGTCACCAAACGCCCGAAAGACATTCATTCTGTGACGGTTGAAACGGACAGTCATGCTGGTAACCGTGTTGCAACGGATTTTGGTGGTTTTCTCGGTGAAGATCAGCAGTTTGGCTATCGTCTCAATCTCGCCAAAGAAGAAATGCATCCTTATGTGGAACATGCCAATGGACAGCGTGCGTTTGGCTCTCTGGCTTTGGACTGGAAAATTTCAGATCGTTCAAAACTCGAATTTGATATCGAATCGCAGCGCCAACGCCAACGCTCTGTCCCAGGTTATCAGTTACTTGGTGGCACGACTGTACCAAGTGGCATCAGTTGGGATCGCCTGTTAGGCTATCAAAGCTGGGGTAAACCAGTGACCGATGAAAGTCTCAATACTAGTCTCAAATATATTTATCAAGTCAATGATAACTGGACAGCTCATCTTACGGCTTCACAAAGCCGAGCAGTGATTGATGATTATTCTTCATTCCCATATGGATGTTCAACGATTGGTGTTTGTCAAGTAACAGGCTTAGGCAATACCTTTGACCCAAATGGGAATTATGACATTTATGATTACCGCAGCCCCAATGACACTTATGTGACCAATCAGTTTAAAGCGAGCTTAAACGGAAAATTTGATACAGGTACATGGTTGCATACGGTGAGTCTTGAATTGTCTCAGACTTATAAACGCCATGCCCAGTATGAATCTACCAATAGTATGGTCTGGGTTGGTACAGGTAATATTTACAGCAATAGTGCGACCTATAGCCCTACGACTGCAACTCTGGGTAAGCACTACAAATCTTTAGAAAGTCAGCAAACAGCATTAAACTTGCTTGATCAGATCGATTTTAATTCACAGTGGTCAGTCTTGCTGGGTGGGAAGTTACTACATTTAAATGAAAATGCTTATGCTGCTGACGGCAACAATATCCGCGATACCAATTTTAATCGCTTCCTTCCGCAACTTGCGCTGATGTATCAACCTTGGGAGCGTACTCATGTGTATGCTTCTTATGCCAAAGGTTTAAGTGATGGTGGGCAAGCGCCTTGGTATGCCAATAATGCCGATACGACTTTGGCACCTGTGCATTCAACGCAGTATGAGTTGGGAATTAAACAGCAGTGGAAAGCATTACTCTTTACCGCAGCAGTGTTTGATTTAAAACAGGACAATCAATATACCAATACTGCGGGTGATTATGTCACCGATGGTCAACAGCACAATGTCGGTTTGGAACTGGGTCTGCAAGGTCGTTTAAACCAAAACCTAGACATCACCTCTACTTTAGCTCTGACTCGTTCACGCCTTGCGGGCATACAAACGGCTGAATATCAGAGTCATCAAACCCAGAACGTTCCAACCTTGCGCTTTGCCAGCCACTTGTCCTACCAAGTACCACAGATTGATGGGCTGAGACTGTTGGCGGGCATGCAGTACAGCAGCAGTAAATATGCCAACAAATCGGGTACAGTCAAAGTGCCTGGCTATAGCATATTTGATGCGGGTACAGCCTATAATTTCCGTGCCTACGGGTATGACAACACGCTTCGACTCAATATTGACAACTTGTTCAATAAAAAATACTGGCGTGATGCAGGCAGCTTTTTGGGAGATGACTATCTGTTCCTTGGTGCGCCACGTACAGCACAATTGTCATGGACTGTGAATTTCTAAAATAAATAGATTTCTTTCATCATTGTTTACACCCTCTTTAATTTTCTCCCGTAGGGAGAAAGAAAAGGGATTGATGAAAGAAATCTAATATTCGGTTATTTAATTCAAACTGCCTGAGAGGATACCTTAAGCAGTTTTTTTATTTTGGGTTATTTAATCCAATGCTGGGACTAAAAATTGCACTTAAAATCCTGTTACACTCAAATATGCCAGATTTGCAGAAAATTACAGGATAGTGATGTCATACCAGCAGTTATATATTAATGGTCAGTGGCTTAGCCCGAAAAATGGGCAAACGTTTAGCAGTATTGACCCGAGCAATGAACAGGAAATTGCCCAAGTTGCGGCGGCATCGGTTGAAGATGCTGAACTTGCTGTCCAAGCTGCTCGACAGGCATTTGATCAAACTGACTGGGCAAATCAGCCTAAGCAACGTGCAGCCTATTTGCGTGCGATAGCCCAAGAAATCCGTAACCAGTTAGATGCACTCGCTGAATTAGAAGTCCGTGATAATGGCAAGCCTTTGCCTGAAGCGGTTTGGGATATTCAAGATGCTGCAGGCTGCTTTGACTTTTATGCCGACTTGGCGGAACAACTTGATCCCAACCATGAAGAAAATATCCCTCTTGCTGATGAACGCTTTAACAGTGTCGTGCGTAAAGAAGCCGTGGGCGTAGCATGTGCGATTATTCCTTGGAACTATCCACTCCTGATGGCAGCATGGAAGGTTGCACCCGCACTTGCCGCAGGTTGTACCCTGATTTTAAAACCTGCCGAGGCGACGTCATTAACTGCGATTGAACTGGGTCGGATTGCTGAAAAAGTCGGTTTGCCAGCAGGAGTGTTGAATATTGTCACAGGCATTGGTGGTGAAATCGGGCCATATTTAACTGCGCACCCTGAAATTGACAAGGTTGCTTTTACGGGGAGTGTGCCTGTGGGCAAGCAGATCATGCAATCTGCAGCACATAACGTCAAAAACTTAAGTCTGGAACTGGGCGGAAAATCAGCCTTTATTATTTTCTCTGATAGTGATCTTGACGCGGCCGTGGAATGGATCATGTTTGGCATTTTCTGGAATCAGGGACAGGTATGTTCGGCAACTTCACGAGTGCTAGTCCAACAGGAAATTTACCCTGAATTATTGCAACGTCTAAGTGCTGCTGCACAAAAAATCAAAATTGGCAATGGTTTGGATGCCGATGTCAAACTTGGTCCACTGGTCAATGCCAAACAATATCAACAAGTGATGCAGGCGATTCGACAAGGGCAAGCGGATGGCGTGCAATTGCTCAGTGGTGGACAGCGTCCTGCGCATTTGCCACAAGGTTATTATGTAGAACCGACGATTTTTGTGGATGTGCCATTAGAACATCCGCTATGGACAGATGAAATTTTTGGCCCTGTAGTCGCTATTCGTGCTTTTCAACATGAGCAAGAAGCGATTCAACTTGCCAATAATTCCATTTTTGGTTTAGCAGGTGCGGTAATGTCGAAAGACTTGGCTCGTTGCCAACGGGTTGCACGTAAACTACGCGCAGGGATTATCTGGATTAATTGCTCACAACCGACCTTTACCGAAGCGCCATGGGGTGGTTATAAGCAAAGCGGTATTGGGCGTGAGCTGGGAGTTTGGGGATTAGAGAATTATTTGGAAATCAAGCAGATAACCAGCTATAGTAGTGACCAGCCTTGGGGATGGTACACTTCCTGATATTAAGTTTTTTTACTCTAAAAAATTTCAGGAAACATAAGGCAAGGCTAGACATATATTTTCACGCAATAGGCTTTTTCATCAGCCCTTTTTTTCTCTTGCATTTTATTGAAAAATATTTCAATTTTGCTTAGGAAGAAAAATAAAGAAGGTGTGAGCAATGATGAAACAAGCCTAATGTGGTGAGTGCTTTCACGGCAGCGCATTAAATTTTAAATGCCTAAATGGTATTTCGTTATTGTTTAAAATTGCTAAATAATTTTCTGTTTTTCAAGGCTAATCATACCTTCTAAAATAGTTATTAAAAATAGACTTAGATAATGAATATATATTTTACTTGTTAAGTTTTAAGTTATACTATTTTAAAATAGAAAAAAATGATGAATTCATGACTGATACAAAATGACCTTTAAAAAATTCATTTATTCACTAGATTTGAACTTACGGAAGTTGATTTTGTATCTTTCGATTTTTAGTGTCGTGAGTTTATTTATTGTATCTTTAGTCATGAGTTATTATATAGAAAAGCATGAGCTTTTACATAATGCTTTATCGGTTAATGCAGAGTATGCTGCTAAAATTGCCAATAGCTCAGGCAGTCATTTTAAAATGATGCAAAAGGAGTTGGCATATAGTGCGGAAATTTTAGGAAAAAACTTTAATAATCAAAAATATATGCAAAATGAGGTCGATCGTTTAAAGTATCAGTCCAATTATTTCAATAGCGTAACTATTTCCGATAAAAATGGTAAGTTTTTAAGTTTTGCACCATTAAAACTAAATTTTCAAAAAAATAAAGTGATTAGAAGTTTAGGATTTAAACTCTCTTTAGAGAAACAAGCTCCGGTTATTTCTCCACCCTATTATGGTACAAGTAAAAATTTATTAATTTTTATCTCACACCCCATTTTTGATGAGAAACATCATTATTTAGGATTTATTGGTGCAACTATTTATTTAAAACATGACAATATTTTAAATAAAATGCTTTCTAGCCATTATGGTTACAGGCATAACTATATGTATGTGGTTGACCAGAATAAATATATTTTATTTCACCCTGACATGAATAAAATTGGTCAATTATCCAATATTAATATTCAAAGCCTTGTAGGTAAAAACCGTGGCGAAATTCGTTTGAACGATGAGAATGGAAATGAATGGTTAGCGGGTTTTGCACGCATTCCAACTACAGGCTGGATGGTGATTTCTCAACAACCTGCGAGTGAGTTACTTAAAGAAACCAGCGAAACAGTTTATGAAATGCTGGTGGGAATGTTGCTATTTTATATCCTGATTTTCTTTGTTATCTGGAAAATTTCCTATTTAATTTCAAGTCCTTTGTCTCTATTGGCAAACATGGCAAGTCATCTGCATAAGCCTGACATTGAGGCAAGCATTGAACGTGTTAATCCTTGGTTTGTTGAGGTACGTCAGTTCAAAAGCGCATTGTTAATCAGTTCACAACATTTTAAGGACACGATTTCAAAACTTAAATTCTATATGCACACCGATCCACTCACTCATTTATATAATCGGCGTGGTATGGGATTGTCTGTGGCTCATTTTATTGAAACAAACATTCCGTTTGCAATCATCTCGATTGATATCGATTATTTTAAGAAAATTAATGATACGTTTGGGCATGACCAAGGTGACGTAATTTTAAAAGAAATTGCCAACCATATTCGTTCTAATTTCCGTGATGAAGATATTTGTTGTCGTAGTGGTGGTGAAGAATTTGTGGTTTTGGCTGCTAGGCTAAAATTGGAAAATGCTGTAAATCTAGCAGAGCGCTTACGTCAAAAAATTGAAAGTACATCAATGCCTTTAGTGGGTGAAGTCACAATTTCTATTGGTATTTCACACTGGCCAACCACTTCACAAAATATAAAAACTGTATTTAAACGTGCGGATGAGTGTTTGTATAATGCCAAGGCTGATGGAAGAAATTGCACCCGTTTTTAAGGTTTAAAAACACCTAAACCCTATTTATATATTATATATTATTCACCGAATTATTTTTCTTTCTGAGCAGAAATATAACTAAGTTTTAATTTATTAAATATTTTTATCAGTATATTTTAGACTGCTTTCATAATGGCTTACATCCTCTTTCTTTTTTTTCATGATTTTATTAAAAAAAATAACAAAAACTATGATGAAAAAAGCCTAGCATAAACATTATAAAAAATCATAGTCATTTTTTATTTATAAATTAAATATTTAAATATCAAAGATATATAACTGAGATATAAAAATAAAATACAGAATGAGTGATAAAGATACACTTACATTAGATTTGTGATGTGATGCCAAATGATCAGCTAAATTTCATATGTATATAAAAATAATAAAATGTGATTTTGTTCTCATTTTATTGATTTTTTTTTAAACTAGACTCATTTTATAAGGTGGTTTTTATCATAAATTACGTTGAAATACATTTCAATCTTACTCAGTAAGAAAAATAAAAAGGATGAAAACTTATGATTTATAATAAATAAGCATATTTCTTTTGATTATTATTTACGTTTAATCGTATAATTTTTTGAATCAAATTTGAAGTAATCAATGTTAATGTGGCTAAGAAAAATCATTTACTCACTTAATTTAGACCTGAGAAAACTTATTCTGTGTCTCGCTGCATTTAGCGTTTTTAGTTTATTTATTGCTTCATTACTTGTCAGCTATTATGTCCAGAAAAAAGAGCTGATACAAAATGCATTATCAGTCAACCTAGAATATGCTCAAAAAATCGCCAATGGAACGGATAGCCACTTTTCCATTATGCAGCATGAACTCGCTTATAGTGCTGCCTTGCTAGGACAGAATTTTAATAATGCTCAGCTACGTCAAACTGAAGTTGAACGCCTGAAGTATCAATCGAATTATTTTAATAGTGTGCTGATCTCCGATAGCACTGGGCGTTTTCTGAGCTATGCACCAGCTCAGTTAAAACTCAATACAAATGTGGTGAATCATACTATAGGCGTAAAATCCTCACTGCAAAAGAAAGCAGCATTTATTAGTTCGCCTTATTATTCGATTAAAAATAATCTCATCATTTTTATTTCACAGCCGATTTTTGACCAGCAGCATCGTTATTTGGGATTTATAGCGGCTTCAATTTATTTAAAGCAAGACAATATTTTAAATCAGATGCTTGCCAGCAAATATGGCTATAAGAAAAATTATATGTATGTCATGGATAGTTCCAGAAGAATTATTTTTCATCCCAATGGAAAACGTATAGGTGAGACTGTAAAGAATAATACAGGTCTGGATGCGATGACCCACAATAAACAAGGCTCCATTCGTTTGATCAATAGTCTAGGAATTGATAACTTGGCAGGCTTTGCTCGTGTTCCCTCAACCAATTGGATTGTGGTATCACAACAGCCAACACATGAACTTTTGGATCAGGCCAATAAAATAATTTATAAAATTTTATTTGGTATGTCATTATTTTATATTTTGATTTTTCTAATTATCTGGCGAGTTGCTTACCTGATTTCTAACCCACTCTCTGATCTGGCAAAAATGGCAAGCGATCTTAGCCATCCTGAAATAGATGAAAAAATTAAACAGGTTGAGCCGTGGTTTGTCGAGGTATTGAAGTTTAAAATTTCCTTATTGCTCAGTTCACAATATTTTAAACAAACGATTAACGAGCTAAATTATCATGTGAATACTGACCCGCTCACAGGTTTATATAATCGTCGTGGTATGGATCTGTTTATCGATGATCTGGTAAAAACCAATACTGAGTTTGCGGTTATTTTTATTGATATTGATCATTTTAAAAAGATTAATGACACCTTTGGACATGATAAAGGTGATCTCGTACTCAAAGAGCTGGCTGCTTATATTAAATCGAATTTCCGTAGTGATGATGTGTGCTGTCGAATTGGGGGGGAAGAATTTGTGGTACTTGCTCCAATTTTTGACTTGGATTTTAGTTATTCTTTAGCAGAAAATTTGAGAAAAAGTTTAGAAAATCATCAAATTGATCTTGTTGGTACAATTACTGTATCGATCGGGATAGCATATTGGCCATTAAGTTCAAAAAATGTAGAAACGGTATTTAAAATTGCCGATCAGAATTTGTATCGTGCTAAAAATGAAGGGCGTAACTGTATTCGAATGTAGTTGGAATCAATAAACTTCTTTCATCCGCCATTCTATTTTCCTTATGCTATTGTGAAAATAGATTTAAAGTTCGCTCAGAAACAATAATCCGAGACAATGAGGAAAGGGCAAAACGAATAGATATCGTATATTTCTATCAGATTCAGGATGTGCTTTCTTGCCTTTATACTTCCTGTTGTTACTGAAAGCTAAATACTCGTTCAAACGGCTATATTAAAAAAATTATATTCAAATACTGATACCGTTGTTTAAATATTTTGAACTATGGCTGTTGCTGTGCCGCTTCCCATGCAATGATGGCCGCTTTACGGGTGATACCCCAACGATAACCACCCAATACGCCAGATGCCTGAATCACTCGATGGCAGGGAATTAAGAATGCCACAGGGTTGCGTCCAATCGCGGTGCCAACAGCACGCGAGGCTTTGGGTTGACCAATTTGTTGGGCAATACTGGCATAACTACATAGTGCACCTTGCGGAATTTTTAATAAACTTTCCCAAACCTTGAGTTGAAATTCACTGGCTTTTAAATGCAGTTTTAACTGTGGAAGATTGGCTTCATTCTGCATAAAAATTGCCAATGCCTGTTGCTGTTTGATCTCCAGCATCTGCTGGAAATCTGCATTTGGAAACTGTGTTTGTAACTGCTGTAGCGCAAGCATGGGGTTGTCGAAACTTAAAGCACAAATACCTTTTGAAGTTGATGCAATAAACGCTGCGCCAAAGGGAGTATCATGTACCCAGTGTTTAATAGTGAGCTGCTTGCCGCCTTGTTGGTATTCGGCAGGGCTCATTCCTTCAATTTGAACAAACAAATCATGTAAGCGGCTGCTGCTCGACAATCCAGTCGCATAAGTTGCTTCTAAAATGGCATTTTGGCTGCTATGTTGCAGCACCTGTTTCGCATATGCCAAGCTGGTATATTGTAAAAACTTTTTTGGACTGGTGCCTGCCCATTGACTAAATAAACGCTGAAAGTGTGCAGGACTTAAATGTACTTGTGCTGCAATTTCAGCAAGACTTGGTTGCTGCATAAAGTTTTTATGAATATATTCAATTGCTTGAGCAATGCGTTGATAATCGCGTTCGGTAGACATAAGCAAACTCAAGTTAAACAAAATCTACCTTAACAAGTTGTGAATAAAAAATAAATCCAGATCATGCGCAACTTTAAGAACATCACTGGCACAGTGATATATTACTTTTAGTGGATTGAAATGATTAGAAATACTTATCAATCTGGTCTAATTTATTCATTGAAAAAAGTTTGATCAAATCATTAAATTTGTCCAATCAAACGCTGAATAATAATTTGAATGTATTTGTTTAGATCATCTTTAAAAATCATATATTGCAGAGCTAAACCGTAACTTAATGAAATAATTTCCAAGATTTTTGCTTCAAGCTGTTCTGCGTCAACTTGCTTGTAGTGTGAGAAAAGTTGAATCAAGATTTTAGAAATTTGTTCGTGATGAGTTTGCCAAACTTGTTTATATTCAGTAGCGAAACTTTCTTCACGTGCTGCATACAGTTGTAGTTCGATTGAAATCTTTAACCACTCATCATTTTGAAAAAAGTCAGTCAGCCAAAGTTCAAGTTTTTCTAGCAATGAAGAAAAATCCGAATCGATTTGAGTCATGATTTTTTGTAATTGGGCATTTTCCTGCTCAAACTGACTCTTCATAAGCGTGAGTAAGAACTCTTCTTTATGACTAAAATTCGAGTAAAAAGCACCTTGAGTATATCCTGCATATTTTGAGATATTTCTGATAGATACAGCGCTATATCCTTGCTCAGAAATCAAATGAAATCCTGCATTGATTAAGTGTAATCGAGTCTGTATCTGTTTCTCATCACGAGATATTTTAGCGTGTTCCATAACTGTGTTTAGATTTTAAATATCACTTGCTATCTTAAATTTTATGCGATAAGTTTGCCATCTATATTTCAAATATCACTTGATATCTGAAATTATAATTTTAAAAATTTAGAGAAAATTATGAATGCTTCAACTTCAATAAGAAAAATCGTCGTGATCAATGGTCATCCTTCAGTAAGCAGTTTTAATCATGCATTGGTACAGGCTTATGCTGATTCGGCTGCTGAACAAGGTGTATGGGTTGATGTAATTGAAATAGGTCAATTGAATTTTGACCCAAATTTAAAATATGGCTATGAAAAAAGAATGAATTTAGAGCCTGATTTGGTTGAGGCTTGGAGAAAAATCATGGAGGCTGATCATCTTGTCTGGATTTTTCCTGTTTGGTGGGGAGGGCTTCCTGCGATTACAAAAGGTTTTATTGACCGTGTTTTTCTGCCTTCTATGGCATTTAGTTATTACGATAAAAGCAATTGGATTCGCGGGCATCTACAAAATAAAACAGCTCGAATTGTGACGACCTTAGACCAATCAGGTTGGACTTATAAATGGTATTTTGGAGAGCCAAGCACTCGGCAGCTTAAACAAGCAACCTTACAATTTTGTGGCGTTAAAAAAGTCAAAACTCATTATATGGGTTCGATTCGTGGTTCAAGCGCTACTCAACGGGAAAAATGGTTACAGTCTATTGTAAAAATGGCACAGCAGGATGGTCATTATTTGTTGGCTAAAGTGTTGGCCGTTCATTGATACAAAATTTAAAATAGTGTCTCGCAATCGTTTTCAATGAAAACAAATTTGATTTCGACCATTATTTTTTGCAATGTAAAGTCGCTTATCTGCGAGTTCCAATGTCTGCAGAAGTTGTGTATGGCTTTCTATTTCAGCAATTCCAAAGCTAACGGTCACGTCAATATAATGCTCAGTAAATGACTGTTTTTCTATTCTATCGCGTATACGATCTGCGAGTTTTATGGTTGACGCATAGTTTGAACATTTAATCATGATGACAAATTCTTCGCCGCCAAATCTAGCAATTAAATCGTCTTCGCGAACGCTGTCTTTTAATATATGCGCGATATCACATAGGATTTTATCGCCGATCGCATGACCCCAAGTATCATTAATTTTCTTAAAATGATCGATATCACACATAATAATATATAAATTGGCTGCCTGATATTTTTTAATCAGCATGTCAGTTTTTTCAAAAAATCCTCTTCGATTATAGAGTTTAGTGAGAGGGTCCTGATAGCGTTCATGATTGAGTAAGGTGAATTGCTCTTTGATGGTTGTGGCTACAATAATGATTGCAAACCAGATACTTAAGATAATATTAATCGCCAGCATCAACATCCACCAATTTGAGAACGATAAATTGATGGCATCTATATCTTGAAGATAGAAGAGAATGACTAAAAATCTTATGGCATTGTAAATTGTTAAGAAAAAGTAGCTAAAACAGAAAATTTTACCTAATAAAGACACCTGTTTGAAATAAGAATAAACACCCGGCACAACCATCGCCAGCAGGCAGGTGATGACAAAGTTGATGGTCAGCATTCTCAACCAGAATTTCTGATCAATATATGACAGATAGCCCAGTAAACAGATACCACATAAAACTAAAAGCAATGAGGCTAAAAAATAGGATTTCGCTTTTACTTTTAGTCTTATGCCATGGGTTAAAGCCCAAGTCCCACAAAGATATAAAATTCCGATCCATGGGGCGGTCAGAGTCATTTGCTCATTTGTCATAAGACTCTGAATGCCTAATGCACTAGATGGTAAAATATATCCGATCCCGCACCAAAATAAATATTTTGGAGCATGAAACATCAGATACCCGACAATAAAAGTACAGCCTATTAAAATTAAGCAAGTAGGAACAATAAGTAGAAAATACTGAAAACTGGGTAAATACACGAATTTAATAAAAATTTAGATGTGTTGGTTAATTTTAAATCGTTTTATGAAAGGCGATCAATCTATATCTTTCTATTTTCAAATCATGATTGAATGCTAATCCATAAACTTCAGAACGCTTACATCTTTTGTAAAAGCAATCAATAAATTGCTTTATGTAAAAAAAGAAACTAATATATTGCTTAATGAATTAAAAATCAATCAAAGTATCTACCATGAATGAGCCTTTACTTCGGCAAATTAAACGAAGACGCCTCCAACTTGGCTTTAAGCAAGCGGAGATGCAATCTCGTACAGGCATATCGCGGCAGCAGTATCAAAAACTGGAAAGTCAGGGCAATCCACGCTTGGATACGCTGGAAATTGTTGCCGCAGGGCTCAATGCACAGTTGATGCTGATTCCTGACGATAAAGCATATCTGGTCAGGCAGTTGTTAAATGATGAAATTAAAATCAGCATTGAAGATCAGGATGATTTAATGACTAACCCGTGGAAAGGTCTACTGGGAGATGCTGAATCATGAATAGCGTCAGTGTTCTGAAATTAATATTACACCATGTCGTAATCGGATACTTGGCAGGGTTTCAGAACGGAAAGAATATTCTGGTTTTTACTGATGCCTTTCGGCTTGATTCACAACGCCCAACACTGAGTGTATTAACTTCGCCTGTATATCCACAATCTGAAAAAATCTTGGAAAAGACCTTCGTAACACATCAGCGCTTACATCCATTGCTATCGAACTTATTGCCTGAAGGGGCCTTGCGAGAGCTGATTGCCAGCAGCTTGAAACTCCATATTGACAATGAATTCCAGTTGCTGGCTGCTTTGGGGCATGACCTGCCAGGTGCATTGCTTGCAACACAGGCAAATCTTGATGAAATTCCAGATGTTATAAAATACAAGCTTCAAATCTCAGATACTGACCAAGTTATACCGCAAGAACTACAGACAGATAATAAGTTTTCGCTTGCTGGCGTGCAGATGAAGTTTTCCATGAAAGCTCAAGATGGGCGTTTTACTTTGGCACATGGTGCAGAGTCGGCTTTACTGGGAGACTGGATCATTAAAACGCCTTCCTCACGGCATGCTTTTGTACCGCTGAATGAATATTCGATCATGATGCTTGCTCAAATGGCAGGAATCGAAATTCCAGAGATTCAACTGGTAGATGTGGCATGTCTACAGGATTTACCTGTGCTGAATTTGCCTCAAGAACAATATGCGTTTGCAATCAAAAGATTTGACCGGCACAGCACTGATCAGACCACAGAACGAATTCATATTGAAGATTTTGCTCAGATTTTTGGGGCGTATCCACACCAAAAATACAGTACCACCAATTATGAGCAGATCGGTCAAATTATTTATCAGTATTCTGGAAATAAAATTTTGGATATTCAACAATTTGCCAGTCGTATTCTGATCAATATTTTACTGGCAAATGGCGATGCTCATTTAAAAAACTGGAGCATGATCTACCCCGATACGCGCATACCCAGATTTTCACCTGCCTATGATATTTTAATGACCAGTGTCTATATTGAAAATGAGCGACATTTTGCCTTAAATCTGGCCAAAAACAAGGACTGGTATTTAGCTGAAATGAAGCACTTTCAACAATGGGCAGAGAAAGTGGGGGTTCCTTGGCGAGTCATTGAAAAGCAGTTGCATGATGTTATGGCTAAGGCGCGGACACTGTGGCCAAAAGCATTAGCCGATCTGCCTATGGCGACAGTTCATAAAGAAAAATTAAAAATGCACTGGCAGCAATTGCATCCCGATTTTCGGATTCTGACAAGTTAACAGCTCCACCCTTTGACGATACGTTCGATAGGGAATTAGAGCCCGCACGAGTTGTTGATGAAGTTCTCTTTGTTTTGTTCTGATGAGAGTGAGAACAAAACACAACGACTCTACCTAAAATCTGGTCTAGGGTTAGGCTGAAGATCTTTGAAAGAAAATGGGCAAGAAAAGTTTGTTCACCACGATGCCTTGCATGGATCCGTTTTCCTGTGTCGAAAAGACAAAGATTAGATAAATCATCATGAAAGCAATCTATTCAAACAGCAGTTCAAGATTGAAATAAAAGTTTTAAATTCTCTTTAAATAATTGATCTAATTGTAAGACTTCATTTGAATTAAGGATGTGATTATGAATCATACCCATCCACATTGGACTGACAATCAGTAATGCAAAGGATTTCGGATTAATGTGAGCAGGGAGTTCTTGACGTTGTATCGCCAGTTCAACAAGTTGCTGTAGTTCATGTTGGATTGGTAAAAAAATCTTGTTGCAATAGGTTTGTAAAATGCTGGGGAAGTTTTTCCCTTCACGTAAAATGAGCAGTGCCATATCGGCACGCCCTGTGGATTCCAGGGTTAAAACGCTCGGCACAATCTTTTTGCAAATGAAGTCATATACTGACTCATCATCTTGAATTTCATGCGCTTTAATCGGGCGAAAAGATTCATTCATGAACGCATCAATGACACCTTCAAACAATTGTTCCTTGGTTTCAAAATAAGAATAAATTGTTCCTTTGCCTAACTCTGCGTGTTTTGCAATATCAGAAATTTTACTTCGGGCAAATCCTTCCTGAATAAAGTGTTGCAGTGCAGCATCGAGAATTTTATGTCGTGTTTCTTGTGTTTTTTCAAGACTTGGGCCGCGGGTTCTTGGTTTATCCATAGCACATTCAATAATTGTCTATATCAACTTAATGTAACATAAATTGACCTGTAGGTCACTTTTGATTAAAATCGACTTAAAAGTCATTTTTGGTTAAACTGATGCAAACGCCAAGTTCTAGTCTGCAATACATGATTATTAGTTTTGCGCTATGTCTTGCTGCTGTGAGTACGGCATTAGCAAGTCCTCTTTACGCAATTTATGAGCAGGTTTGGGGAATTACGACTTCACAAGTGGGGTACATCTTTATTGCTTATATGCTTGGTGTGGTATTTTCACTGCTATTTTTAAGTAAATTGAATGCGATTTATAACTATAAGCAGGTTATTGTTGTCAGTCTTAGCCTAAGCATTATGGGTATGATTTTGTCAGCCTGTGCTTTATCGATTTGGTTGTTGAGTTTCTCTCGGTTTTTAATAGGAATTGCTTCTGGTCTTATTACGACAGCAGCAATGGTGGGTCTTAAAGATCAGTATCCTTTTAGGAACAAAATGCTTTCAGAAAAATTAACCTCCATGATTACCATATTGGGTTTTGCTTTAGGCCCTTTACTGGGAGGTATCTTGGCAGATCACACTCATCATCCATTGGCAGACCCTTATTGGATTATGGCAATATTTTCTGGAGTCGTTTTATTCAGTGTGTTTTTGGTTCAGCCCAAGAATCAGCCAGAAAAAAAATATAAATGGAGTGAACTCCTTAAAGTTGAAGGGTTAATTTTACCTCAAGCCGCATCCCGTAAAATTTTCTGGATATGCAGTATTTCAGCACTGTGTAGTTTCGGTGCATTTAGCTTGTATGCGGCTTTGGCTGGAACGTTTATACGAAACTTGGCGATTCACTCCTCAGCTACATTTACAGGCTTTTCTATTTCGATCATTTTGTTTGTTTCAGTGCTGAGTCAATTGTTCTGCAAATCTTTGAAAGAGATGAATGTATTGTCCTATGGTTTGGTAGCATTGTTGCTTGGAACAATCAGTCTTGTGGTCGCAGAAATCGAACATGGCATGACCTTTTTATTCCTGAGTATTTTACTCACAGGGATAGGACATGGATTCTCGCTAAGTGCTGCATATTATTTTATTGGGAAAATTATAGAGCTTGAAAAAAATCCGTTGATCTTTTCAAGCTATTTATTTATCGCATATCAGGGAACGATTTGGCCTGTCATCTTTTCGAGTTATTTGATTGAGTATATGGGACTCATCGTTACTTTATGGCTAATTTCGATTCTGCTTATGGCAACGATTATCTGGCTCATCTATCAAATTAAATTCAAAGTTAAGCCTTTGTTGGTTTGCCACAAATAAACTTATAAAAACAGGAGCTTGAGATGCAAAGGATAAGCAAATTGTTATACATCGAACATTTACGGATTGCCTTCTCCGATGAGGCAAAGACAATCCGTATGGATGAAATTAAATATGGATCAAGTCAATAATGGAAGAAATTTTATCGGCAGTTGCTATCAGAGCGGGCGCGAGTTCCTCGATACGTTTTTGATTGAGGCGGACAGATGGACCAGCAATACTGACCGTTCCAAAAGGTTTGCCTGTATGGGGATTGATAATAATTCGTGCCATCGCAGACATACCCAGTTCATACGTATCGCTGATGATGCCATAACCTCGTTGTTTGGATGCTTGAACGATTTTTTCGAGTTCAGTGAGTGTTTTAGGTGTATTGGGTCCAAAGTTTTTGGCTTTGTCAAAACCTTCACGTTCCACAAGACGGGAAAAATCATCTTGGTTTAGCGCAGAGAGGTAGGCAAGACCGCATGCAGATGCGGGCAAGTAGGCGACATTTCCTGAGTCTGGGTCATATTTTAGACCAGATTTAGCGCCTTGTGCCTTACCAATCCAAATGATTTTCTCATCTTCAATCAGGCCTAAACGAACCAGTTCGGCTGAGGTTTCAGCAAGTTCTGTCAGATACGGCTGAAAGGTTTCAGTAATAGAACGAGAGGATAAGTAACTCAAACCCATTGAGGCAATTTTAAGGGTAAGTTTGTAGTGCTGTGAGGATTCATCCTGATAGATATAACCCATCTCTTTCATCGCTGTCAGAATGCGGTGCATGGCGGATTTAGGAATATCCAGATCAACCGCAAGTTGGCTAAGTGCGCATCCATTCACTTCTTTTAATAGTGCCTCAAGGATGAGTAAAGAACGATCATTATTGCTGAGCATAAAAATCCTGATATTATTTTTTGGAACAGTGTTCCAAAAATTTAAAAAACCGATTATAGTACGATTAGATTCTATCTTAAATACAGATGAGATAAATCGCTTAACTCAGAAAAGGTCATTTCTGAGTTCTTTAAAAGTTCAGAATCTGAATGGATAACAACAACCAGTCATGCGATGGAAAACGCATATTTTACTGGCGAACACTGAGGGAAAAGTGCATGACTCAACAAGTCAATTTACGGGAGTTTATCGATGAAAATCGGATTTCTCCTATGCAAAAAATGATTATTTTCTTATGTTTAATGATCGTCGTTGTCGATGGTATTGATATCTCGGTAATGGGATTTGTTGCTCCTGTGATCAAACAGGCATGGGGCATCAGCACCACTGATCTCGCGCCAGTCATGAGTGCGGCTTTAATCGGTTTGGCAGTCGGTGCGGTCATTTCAGGGCCTTTGGCAGACAAATTCGGGCGTAAAAAACTCTTGATCACAAACCTGTTTGGTTTTGGTGTATTTACCTTACTGGCCGCACTATCTACAAACGTGACAGAGCTGATGATGTTTCGTTTTATTGCGGGTCTGTTTATGGGCGGTGTTATGCCTCAAGCCGTCACCTTGGTCACAGATTATTCTTCGATGAAAGTGAATGGTCGTTTAGTAACGATTATTTTGAGTGGCTTCACTATTGGTGCCGCGATTGGTGGTTTTCTTGCAGCTTGGGTGATTCCGCATTTTAGCTGGCATGCCATGATGATTATTGGAGGCATCTTACCAATTTTGCTTGCGACTATTGCAATCTTTAAATTACCTGAATCTATTGGTTATAAGGTACTTAAGCAACATCCTAAAGAAGAAATTGATGCCATTATTCATAAAATGGCCCCGAGCTTTGATACTCGTAACACCGTATTTGTATTACCTCAGCCAAAGACAAATACCGTAGATAACCCTGTTAAAACTGTCTTGAGCCCATTTTATTTCATAGGAAGCTTTTTGCTGTGGTGGAGTTACGCATCGGGGTTGTTTGTGGTTTATCTGTTGGGTAGCTGGTTACCGATGATGACGCATGAATTTGGTTTTAGCATTAGTGAAGCTTCTCTGATTACAGCCATTTATCAGCTTGGTGGACCGATTGGATGTATTGCATGCGGCTATCTTATGGATAAAGTCAATCCGCATCTTGGTTTGGTATTTGCCTATGCACTTGCGGTTGTCTTCATGGTTTTTGTTGGGGATGCAGGGCATAACTTCATGCTGTATAGCACCATGTGTTTCTTCATCGGGATGTGGATGAATGGTGCTAATGCGGGTATGAATAGTATTTCAAGTTCATTTTATCCAGTTTTTGCTCGGGCAACAGGCAATAGCTGGATGCACGGAATCGGGCGTTTAGGTGCAGTCGCAAGTGCTTTTGCAGGCGCATATTTCTTAAGCCTAGGCTGGGCTGCCAGTAAAATCTTCCTGATTTTATGTTTGCCAACGATCGGCATCATTATTGCCCTGATGTTAATGAAACTTATTTATTCCCCTAAACGTATACAGCAACGTGAGCTAGATAACGCTCAAATCTAAGGCACACTCTTAAAAGTAAATTTTAACCTAACCTGCTTATTTTAAAAGGATATTGAATTATGGATATTCAATTGAATGGATCTACTCGTCTTTATTTTGTGGTTGGGCATCCAATTAAACAAGTGAAATCACCTGAAGGCGTGACTCATGAGCTAATCAATAAAGGTTTAAATGCAATTGTTTCCCCTGCAGATGTGCATCCAGATCATTTTCCTGCCTTTGTTGAAAGCACTAAAAATATGCTCAATACCGATGGTTTGATTGTGACTGTGCCGCACAAAATCACTGCGTTGCAATGTTGTGATCAAGTGACTGACCGCGCCAAGTTTATTGGAGCTGTCAATACCATGCGCCGCACTGCGGCGGGTTGGGAAGGTGACATGCTGGATGGTACAGGCATGATTCAGGCCATTAAAGCTAAACATATTCAGCTTAAAGATAAACGTGCCATTTTGGCAGGTGCAGGCGGTGCTGGCAAAGCGATTGCGTATGAACTATTGATGGCTGGTGTGACTGAACTGGCTATTTTTGATGTAGACACAACTCGCCAGCAACAACTGGTTGAACGTTTAAATGCTTTAGGTCAAGGCAAAGTGATTGCTCATGATAATGATCCTTCAGGTTTCGATATTGTTGTCAATGCAACCCCAATGGGAATGAACGGTGATCAATCTGCAGCGTACCTACTCGACCAATTAACCGCTGAAATGTCGGTTGCCGATGTTGTGACCAGTCCTGAAAAAACCCCGTTTATTTCTAAAGCTTTGGAGTTGGGTTGTACAGTGGTGATGGGTACAGAAATGTTTGTTCAAGTGCGTGATTTGATGGTGAATTATTTGCTTGAAAATGGCTCTGGTCATGGAGACATGAAACATGATGCCGCTTGATCTACAAAAAAATCCACCTAAGCGTCAGTATTCACTTTCATTTTTGACTGTTGCTGATGTTGCTCCAGTGGAAGCAGTCAAGATTGCAGCAGAGTGTGGGTATGCAAAAGTCGGATTACGCCTTTTGCCTGCTGCACCCAAGGAAGCTGACTATCCGATTTTAACCGATGCAAATGTTGTGTCTGAAACCGTGACAGCACTTAAAGATACTGGTGTGCAGGTTGCGGATGTAGAAATCATACGTCTGACACCTGACTTTAATGGGCAAAACTATTTGAAGTTTTTAGAAGTCGCACAACGACTTGATGCAAAACATATTTTAGTTGCAGGGAACGACCCCGAACAGAACCGTCTAATTGAGAACTTTGCACAATTTTGTGAGCTTTCAAAGCAATACGGTTTGAGCTGTGATCTGGAATTTATGCCGTGGACTGAAGTTAAAAATCTAGAGCAAGCGAATTTCATCGTTGAACAATCTGCTCAAAGTAACGCTGCAGTTTTAATTGATTCTCTGCATTTTGATCGTTCTGACTCAACAATTGAACAAGTCAAGGCATTGCCTAAATCACGCATAAACTACGTCCAGCTTTGTGATGGTTTAGCTGATTATGATCCAAGTGATGAAGGTTTAATTACAGTTGCGCGTTCAAACCGCTTGGTTCCAGGACAAGGTGAGATTGATTTGGTGGCTTTAATTGCGGCATTACCCAACGATTTAACCTTGGCAGCAGAAGTTCCAAATTTAGAACTTGCCAAGTTACCTGCACTTGAACGTGCCCGAATAAATTTAGAGGCAATAAAAAAACTTGTTGCACTCGCGCAAATGGACACAGCAGCGGGGTAGTTTATGAATGCGTCAACTCAACACGACTTTACTGCTTTGACGGCAAAGTTCCGCCATCAATATGAATGTGATGTCTTGGTCATCGGTTCTGGAGCAGGTGGACTTTCGACTGCTGTGACCGCGGCAACTCAGGGTTTAAATGTTATCGTTGCTGAAAAAGCAACCGTATTTGGTGGAACGACTGCGGTTTCAGGTGGCTGGCTTTGGATTCCCAATACACCACATGCAAAACATGCTGGGCAAGCTGAGCCGATTGAAACACCGAAACAATATCTTAAAAATGTGCTTGGTGAAAAATACGATGAATCACGTATTCATACTTATTTGACTAAAGCACCTGAAATGGTTGATTTTTTTGAAAAATCAAGCAGTGTAAAATTTAATGTTGGTGCTGCTGTACCTGATTTTTTTAATCTGGAAGGTTCGCGTGTCGGTTGGCGTTCTATCGTTGCTGCACCATTTGACGGGCGTGAATTAGGTTCAAACTTACATTTATTAAAACCTGCTATTCCAGAAACCACTGTTTGGGGAATGGGGATTGCTTCAGGTGTAGATATGAAGCATTTTATTAATACATTTAATGCTGTGCCTTCATTTCTTTATGCGACTAAACGGGTGCTACGGCATGTTTTCGATTTGTTATTCAGGCATCGTTCCACACAAATTGTAAATGGTAACGCCTTAGTTGCACGATTATTAAAATCTGCTTTAGATCAAAATGTTCAGTTATTGGCCAATCACTCAGCAACGCAATTAATCGATGAAAATGGAAAAATTTCAGGGGCTATTTTTAAAACACCTGAAGGTTTAGTCCAGATCAAGGCGAAACATGGTGTGGTTTTAGCAACAGGCGGTTTCCCGCATGATGATGAACGTAAACTTAAATTATTTCAGCATGTTGCTGATGGTACGCCACATTTTTCGGCTGCGCCTGAAACCAATACAGGTGATGGTTTAAAACTTGCTGAAAGTGTCGGTGCGGAAGTGGATACCAACCTCTCATGCAATGCTGCATGGGCACCTGTATCACTTATACCTCGTCTGGATGGAACATTAGGCCGTTTCCCACATTTGGTTGAACGTGGTAAACCAGGGTTAATTGCAGTACTTCCAAATGGCAAACGCTTTACCAATGAAGGCGATTCTTACCCTGCATTTATCAAAGACTTATTTAAAAATACACAAAAAGGCGATTTGGCACGTTGCTGGCTAATTTGTGACCATAAGTTTATTCGGCGATATGGCTTGGGTGCAGTCAAGCCATTTCCCATATCCATGCAACCTTGGATTGATAATGGTTACTTGAAACAAGCGAATAGCATCGAAAGTTTGGCAAAAATTTGCCAAATAGAGATGACGACATTCAAAAATACCATCATGAATTATAACGCTGATGCGCATAAAGGCGTAGATCATGAATTTGGTCGTGGCACAACGCCATATCAAAAAGCACAAGGCGATCATGAGCAAAAACCTAACCCATGTATTGCCCCGATTGAAAAAGGACCTTTTTATGCGGTTGAAATTGTTCCTGGCAGTTTGGGTACTTTTGCAGGGTTAATCACTGACAATGATGCTTGCGTTCTCGATAAAAACACGCGCTTACCGATTCAAGGCTTATATGCCGTGGGTAATGACATGAATTCTATCATGGGAGGGCAATATCCAAGTGGTGGAATTACCTTGGGGCCTGCAATGACATTTGGTTATATCGCGGCAAATCATTTGGTTAAACAAGCTCATACGACAAAAGCATAAACAGGCAAGCAAAAGGAAAATGACATGGAACAGGTTGTTGATTTATTGGTCATTGGTGCTGGTGCTGCGGGAATGTCTGCTGCATTATTTGCAAAATTAAACGGATTAGATGTCTTGCTGTGCGAAAAAGCCAGTCAAGTCGGAGGAACATCTGCAACTTCAGGAGGTACGATTTGGGCACCAGGAACAGTACAAAGCCAGAAAGCCGGTGTACCTGATCATATTGAAGATGTACGAGCCTTTTTAAAATCAGTGGTTGCGGATCGTGGCGGGGAAAAAATCCGCGAAGCATTTTTAGCTTCTAGCCCCAAAATGATTCAAGAATTAGAAGATAAAACATCTGTAAAACTGAATGTTTGCCTTGCTCATCCTGATTATGTCAAAAATCAACCTGGTGAAGCTTTGGGCGGACGCGCCTTCGCACCTGCTGAATTTGATGCAAGTGTATTGGGTTCAGACTTTAAATATGTACGTCCACCACGCCTCGAGTTTATGGGCTTGGGAGGGATGATGGTGAATCGTAATGAATTGAATGCCTTGCTCAATCCATTTTCATCAGGCATAAATTTTATGACTACGATGAAAGTCGTTTTGCCTTACTTCCTGTCACGTTTACGTTATCCACGGGGCACCCGTTTGGTGATGGGAAATGCTTTGGTCGGCAGCCTTTTTTATAACCTTAAACAAAGAAATGTGCCTGTCTGGCTAGATTCTCCATTGCAAGAATTGATTGTTGAAAATGGCAAAATTACAGGTGCAAAAATTACTCAAAATGGAAAAACTGTTACTGTAAAAACTCGTCAAGGTGTTGTTTTAGCAACAGGTGGCATTGGTTGGAATCAAAAGTTACGTCAAAAATTATTCCCTAAAGGGTTAATCGAAGAGTCACTTTCGCCAATGTCGAATACAGGTGATGGTCTCATAACAGCAATGCAAATTGGTGCAAAGCTTGATCCATCTGTAGAGAGTAGCGTTCTGTATTTTCCATGTTCCATTCATACCCATAAAAATGGTTATAAAGCCATTTGGCCGCATATTATTTTAGATCGCGCAAAACCAGGTGTGATTGCAGTAAATACAGATGGTAAGCGCTTCGTGAATGAAGCAGATTCTTATCATGATTTCTGTATGGCTCAAATTGCGTCAAATCAAGGTAAAGATAAAATTAAGTCTTATCTGATTTGTGATCATACGGCTATTCAAAAATATGGCTTAGGTTTTGTGCTTCCTGGTGCAAAAAAGCTCGATTATTTTTTACGTGAAAAATATTTATATTCAGCAGATACACTTCAAGAACTTGCACAAAAAGTGGGGATCAACCCGAAAAGTTTAGAGCAAACCGTTAAGCGTTATAACCATTTCGTTGAACAAGGTGTCGATGCGGATTTTGCCAAAGGCACAGGGGTAATGAACCGCTTTAACGGTGATTCTGAAGTTCAACCAAACCCATGTTTAGGCAAACTGGAAACAGGGCCTTACTACGTACTTGAAGTGATTCCGATGGACTGCGCCAGTAGTGGTGGTTTGGCAGGTGATGAATTTGGTCGTGTTCTCGATCAAAACAATCAAGTGATTCAGGGCTTGTTTGCCTGTGGTAATGACTTGTCTTCAATATTCAAAGGAACTTATCCAGGGCCTGGCACAACCCTCGGTCCAGCAATGGTTTTTGCGTGGCGAATTGCTCAATTTGCAGCAGGAAAACTACGTGAAAATACAAATGAAAACTCAATTTTAACTCAGCCACAAAATTTACAGCAGGAGCGTCAATCCGCATGAAACTTTATGAATTAATCAATATCACCATCAAAATGGGTACAGCAGGCACAGTGGCTCAGGGTATTCAGGAATATTATGCTGCAAGTGAAGCAAAAGGAACATTATTTGGTGTATGGTTTTCGGATATCGGTCAGTTAAACCAAGTTGTTGTTTTACGTGGTTTTGATACGAAAGAAGATCAAGATGCTGAAGATGCTCGTTTGGCAGCTCAAGAAAACTTATTTAACTCAAGTGAAAATATCATTGATTATTCAGTTGAGCATTTTGCAGGATTTGATTTTTTGCCAGAAATTGAGCGTGGAAAATTTGGCCCTGTATATGAAATTCGCACCTATGAACTCAAACATGGTGGCGTACCTCACGTACTTGAAGCGTGGAAAAATGCGGTACCGACCCGTACTGAATATTCCAAATTGACCGTTGCAATGTATGCACTGGGTGGCACACCACGAATTGTGAGTATTTGGCCATACGCATCGCTAAATGAACGTTCAGAAGTTCGCGCGAAATCTGTGGCTGATGGTATTTGGCCACCTAAAGGTGGGCCTCAATGGTTGACACATCAAATGAATTCGATGATTGCATTACCAACCGCTGTTTCGCCATTGCAATAATTGCACTGAAAGTATTGATTTACAAAAAGCTCGCTCTATGTAGGTGAGCTTTTTGTAAATTTAGTCATTCGGTTTTTTAAAAATATACTGACCGAAGATCTTTAGCAAAAACAACGCAATCTAAGAAAAAGACATTGGTTACTGCATCAATCAGGCTATAACTCACATCAATTGCATCTATATAAGTTGTAATACGTCATCAGAATATTTCTTTCATCTCCCCTTTTATTGATTGCTATGGGAGAAAGGTAGAGAGCGTATAAGTTGTTATGAAAGAAGTTTAGAGAATATACCGCCTGTGACTACACAATCAATTAATGCAAGTCCAAGGAGGTTAAACGGTCAGGAATCATTAATGCCTGATCAATATACAGTTTGACCAAACGCTCACGGGAGCCGATGGATTTTTGATAATAAGTTGAATTTAATAATAATGATGCGCCATAAGTGACTGTCCAGATATAAGACAGATAATCACGAATTGACATATTGCTATTCAAAAGATGCAGATAGTCTTTGGTAATATCCTTGATTTCGATAATTCTTTCTTCGCGTATTTTGTATAATTCTTCAAACAGAGGTTTCAGATTGCGCTCATTATTGGTCAGGCGTTCTTCAATGTTATGCAATAAAATTGTTCGACTAGAATTTAACATATTGTATAACATGTACTTAAACACATAGACTTTAATGTCATGATTATATTTTTTGGAGATTTCCAATAATCTTTTTTCGTTTAAGATAATCAGTTCAAGGTATAACTGATTTTTACTTTTAAAATGTTTGTAGATTGTACCTTTGGCAATATCCAGTTCTAGCGCGATATCGTTTAAGCTAATTTCCTGATTATTTTCTAATAATAAAGTTTCAGCCATCATTAAAATATTATTTTTACGCTCTAAAAACTTTTGCTGGCGCGTCGGACTCACTTTTCTTTCTTTCTGCAGATCTTGAAGAACTGTATCTAGCTTATTGAAAGATTGAGTCATTTTAGAGTCCATTGACTGATCCATAGGTTTTTAAATTGTATAATAAATTTGCTAAAAAAACTAAAATTTTGAAAAAAGTGAACGCTAGAGATCAATATTTTGGATTTAAATAAAAACTCATCTAACATCCTAATGGTTTGGATTTTTGAGTGTGGATTTAGACCATTTTAAAAGCGTATTGAGTACATTAAAGTGTTCAATCATATTTTTTAAAACTCAAATAAATTCAAACACTTTAAATATATTAATTGATAATGATACTCATCAGAATGGAATTGATTTTTTTAATCAAAAGATCGCTGATGTCATCAAGACTGCTTGGGTAACACTGCTTGAGCCTAAAAAAGTGATTCAGGAAGGAAAAATGCCAATTTATAACGCGCCTCTCAAAGATATGGACTTTATTTTAAACGATGTATTTAACGCAGAAGCATTCTGGCAAGCAAATGAAAAAATTGCACATTTGGATATGCAAACAGCAAATGCAATCTTAGAAGAAATGGCAAAGTTTTCTAAAGGTACACTTCTGGATTTGAATCGTTCCGCAGATGAAGAAGGCGGTGCACAGTTTCATCAAGGTGAAGTCAAAACACCGCAAGGTTTTAAAGCGGCATTTCAACAGTATGCTGAAGGCGGCTGGATTGGTTTGGGTGCAGAAGAAGAATGGGGTGGTCAGAACATTCCAAAAATGTTGACTGTTCTGGTGGATGAAATGATTTTTGCCACCAACCCATCGTTTATGTTGTATCCGTTACTGACTGTCGGTGCGGGAATGGCACTGAATAACTGCGCTTCGCAGCAGCAAAAAGAAACCTATTTACCCAAAATGTATACAGGAGAATGGTCAGGAACCATGTGCCTGACTGAACCGCATGCGGGTACCGATCTTGGGATCATTAAAACTAAGGCTGAGCCAAATGCTGATGGTTCATACCAAATCACAGGTACTAAAATTTTTATTACCAGTGGTGAGCATGACCTTTGTGAAAACATTATTCATTTAGTTTTGGCTAAAACACCAAATGCGCCTGCAGGTTCACGTGGTATTTCCATGTTTATTGTGCCTAAGTTTTTGGTCAATGAAGATGGTAGTTTAGGTGAGCGCAACAGTGTTGCTGCAGGCTCTATTGAGCACAAAATGGGAATTAAAGGTTCATCTACTTGTGTTATGAACTTCGATGCTGCAAAAGGATTCCTCGTTGGTCAGGAAAATGAAGGCTTGGCGGCTATGTTTGTCATGATGAACTATGAACGTTTATCTATGGGAATTCAGGGACTTGGCGCTTCCGAATTTGCTTATCAAAATGCTGCCCAATATGCGACTGATCGCTTGCAGGGGCGCAGTGCTACTGGTGCACAATCTCCTGAAAAACCAGCAGATTCGATTTTGGTACATGGTGATGTGCGCCGCATGTTGCTCAATGCGCGTGCCAATAACGAGGCGTCACGGGCATTTGCAGTCTATGTGGGGCAGCAACTGGACATGACCAAATTTGCCCACGATCCAGCAAGTGTACAACGAGCCAATGATCGGGTTGCCTTGCTTACGCCGATTGCCAAAGCTTATTTGACCGATACCGCATTGGATGCTGTTTTAGATGCACAAATGTGTTTTGGTGGGCATGGCTATATTCGTGAATGGGGCATGGAGCAGTGTGTACGTGATTTGCGTATTGCCCAGATTTATGAGGGGACCAATGGCGTACAGGCACAAGACTTGATTGGACGAAAAACCATTAAGAATCAAGGTGCACTGATTGCAGATTATATTGCCGAGATTCGTGATTTTGTACAGCAACTCGATGATGACTTGGTAATTAAAACAGCAACACTCGATGCATGTACACAAGTTGAAAAGGTTACCCAGTTTATTTTAGAACAAGCAAAAAACCATCCTGAGTTTGCCAATGGCATTGCAGTTGATTATTTGCATGCAGTTGGTCTCATGAGTTTTGCCTATATGTTTGCCCGCATTGCACAAGCAGCTCAGGCAAAACCAGAAGAGTTCTATCAGCATAAACTGGTACTGGCACAGTACTATGCAGAGAAATGTTTGCCACAACTGGCTTCGCATATTGCCAAAATCCAGGCAGGCACGGCAACGTTGATGCAGTTACCAGAAGCATATTTCACAGCACAAGCGTAAAAAAAACGATTCACTATAGGATGAGAAATCAAAATTTTTCATCCTATAGCAAGACAAAATTAGAGATCACAACCGACTTATGAATGATTCAAAGTCATTGAACTATAAATCAGTAAGGATATTGAATCCAAAGATTTGAACTCTAATGAACGTAATAAGGATATAAAAACGATGATTGTTATTTTAAGTGCTGTACGTACAGCCATGGGAAGTTTTCAGGGTGTGCTGTCACCACTTACCACACCAGAGCTTGGTGCAGTGGTGGTTCGTGAAGCGGTACAGGCGTCAGGTATACAGTCTGCGCAAGTTGATGAAGTCATTTTGGGGTGTGTACTCCCTGCAGGTGTGAAGCAAGCACCTGCACGTCAGGCCATGCGTCAGGCAGGTTTAGCCGATACAACGCCAGCAACCACGATTAATAAAGTTTGCGGCTCAGGCATGAAAGCAGTGATGCAGGCTGCGGATAGCATTCGCGCAGGTTCAGCTCAGTTTATTGTGGCTGGCGGCATGGAATCTATGAGCAATGCACCTTATCTGCTGGATAAAGCCCGCAGTGGTTATCGCATGGGACATGGCAAAATCACCGATCACATGTTTCAGGAAGGTCTGGAAGATGCTGAAACTGGTCTGTCGATGGGCATCTTGGCACAAGACATGGCAGATCAAAAAGGCTATAGCCGTGAGCAACAAGACCAGTATGCTATCGAGTCTCTCAACCGCGCCATTCATGCCACCCAACAGGGTTATTTTCAAGCTGAAATTGTGCCTGTTCATATTAAAGGACGCAAAGGTGAGATCACGGTTGATCAGGATGAACAGCCGCTCAATGCAAAAATTGAAAAAATCAGCACATTACGCCCTGCCTTTAAAAAAGATGGCACGATTACTGCCGCCAATGCCAGTTCAATTTCAGACGGTGCTTCGGCACTGGTTATTACGTCAGAGCAACATGCACAAGCTCAGGGTCTACGTCCTTTAGCCAAGATTTCGGCATATGCTTCACATGCACAGCATCCTTCAGAATTTACCATTGCACCTGTGGGCGCGATTGAAAAAGTTCTGAAACAGACAGGCTGGTCTGCGCAAGACGTAGATTTGTGGGAAATTAACGAAGCCTTTGCCATGGTGACAATGGCGGCTATAGATGCATTTGAACTAGAGCGCGATAAAGTCAATATCCATGGTGGTGCCTGCGCTCTCGGACATCCATTAGGTTCATCGGGTTCACGAATTATCGTCACTCTAATTCATGCCTTAAAACGTACTGGCGGTAAAAAAGGAATTGCAGCATTATGTATCGGCGGTGGTGAAGCCACTGCGATGGCGATCGAATTGGTTTAATACAAATAAACAAGGAAATTCCGTTTAAACATAACGATAAAAACGGAACCAGAATTCAAACGATATTGGGATATTAGAAATGTTAAATGGTTTGGAGCGTATTCGTCTAGCTAGTCTGCATGACAAAGTTGTGCCTGTTGAGCAGGCAATTCAACTGATTCAAGACGGCTCAGTCGTTGGAATGAGCGGTTTTGGTGGTGCAGGTGAGGCAAAAACTGTGCCTTTGGCACTGGCAGATTATGCTCAGCAGCATCCACTAAAAATTACCCTTGCGACAGGCGCCAGTCTTGGCAATCGGATTGATGGGCGTTTAAGTCAAGCTCATGCACTTGCCCGCCGCTATCCATATCAGGCAGACCCTGATTTGCGTCAAGCCATTAATCAAGGAGAAGTGATGTATATTGATCAGCATTTATCTGAAATGGCTGAAAATATTCGTCACCAAAACTTGCCACGCATTAATGTCGCAGTCATTGCAGCAACTGCAATTACCGAAACAGGGCTGATTATTCCAACGGCTTCTTGTGGTAACTCGGCCAATTTTGTGGAAATGGCTGATCAGGTCATTATCGAAATTGACTGTACCATTAGCCCCGAATTTGAAGGTGCGCACGATGTTTATGTGCCTGCAACTCGCCCAAATCGTCAGCCTATTCCTTTAGTCAATGCCAGCAACCGCATCGGTACATTAGGCATAGAGGTCGATCCAGCCAAAATTGCCGCGATTGTGATCAATCATCTGCCCGATACATCCTTTAAAATGGATGAGTCTGATGCAGATACTTTGGCCATTGCCCAGCATTTAATTCATTTCTTTGAACAGGAAGTGGCATCGGGTCGTTTGCCTGAAAATCTGGGGCCATTACAGTCGGGTGTCGGTTCAATTGCCAACGCAGTTTTTGCACAATTCCAGCATTCCAATTTTCATGATTTGGAAATGTATTCTGAAGTATTGCAAGACTGTACATTTGAGCTGATTGATTCGGGGAAAATGATATTTGCTTCGGGTAGTTCCATGACTTTGTCAGAACCATGTGCTGCGCATGTCATGAAAAATTTTGAGATGTATAAAGACAAGATTGTGCTGCGCCCTCAGGAAATTTCTAACAATCCTGAAATTATTCGTCGCTTAGGCATCATTGCCATCAATACCGCACTGGAGTTTGATATTTACGGCAACGTCAATTCAACCCATGTGTCAGGCACAAAAATGATGAATGGAATTGGCGGGTCAGGCGATTTTACCCGCAATGCGCATCTGGCTATTTTTGTGACTAAATCCATTGCTAAAAATGGTGCAATTTCTTCAGTCGTTCCGATGGTCAGCCATTGTGATCACATTGAGCATGATGTGGATATTTTGGTGACTGAACAGGGCCTTGCTGATTTGCGTGGTTTGGCACCTCGTGAGCGCGCACGCAAAATTATTACGTGTTGTGCACACCCAAGTTACCAAAAATCGCTGTTAGATTATTTTGAACGTGCCTGTGCTTTAGGAGGGCATACTCCGCATTTGCTGCGTGAAGCGCTGTCATGGCATGCCAATTTTGTGGAAACAGGGCGAATGCAATAAGTTTATTTATTGTCAATCCATAGGATTCGTTGCTGTTTTTTTAGCAACCGTATTTACTTGATTTTTATCATATTAGATGGGCATTATGCCCATCTAATATTTTGTCTGATGAAAGATGAATAAATTTTTCGCTCAATTTAAAATAAGAATATAAAAATCAATTCACTAAATTAATTTAAATCGCAAAAACCAATACGTTTGACATCTTGTATAAAGCTTATGTTTTAGATTTGTAACGTCATGCCTTTCGCTGATAAAACTTCATAATAAAAGAATATAAATCATCTTTTACAAGCTTATCTTCAGCTCATTTTTAGCAAAAGAACACGGTTTTGGCACGCTGAAATTTTTATAAAATATTATTTTTTCAATACTTTAAAGACATAAAGATATATCAATTTGGTTTTTGACTCTAACCCAATAACAAAATAATTTACTTACAAAATAAAACGATACTTCACAGGAGGTGAGGGATGAACAAAGTCAATATTAATGACATTGTTGACAAGGCCAGCTTTACTGCTTTTCATTGGAAAGTTTTAATGTGGTGTTTATTGATTATTATCTTTGATGGATATGATCTGGTGATTTATGGTGTTGTACTTCCATTATTGATGCAACAGTGGTCACTAACAACGGTTCAGGCAGGGTTACTCGCCAGTACAGCGTTATTTGGCATGATGTTTGGTGCCATGATTTTCGGAACCATTTCAGACAAATTAGGGCGTAAAAAAGCCATCCTAATTTGTGTATCTTTATTTAGCGGATTTACTTTTATTGGGTCTTTTGCCACAGGTCCAGCAGAATTTGCCGTTCTGCGCTTTATGGCTGGACTCGGTATTGGTGGTGTCATGCCAAATGTCGTGGCTCTCATGACCGAATATGCACCTAAAAGAATCCGCAGCACTTTAGTCGCGATTATGTTCAGTGGTTATGCGATTGGTGGCATGACATCGGCGCTGCTTGGTGCATGGCTAGTCAAAGATATGGGATGGCAAATCATGTTTTTGATTGCAGGTATTCCACTTTTGCTACTTCCTTTGATCTGGAAATTTTTACCTGAATCTTTAGCTTTCCTCGTGAAATCTAATCGTGGCGATCAAGCTCAAAGTATTGTCAGAAAACTTGCTCCACAAGCAGAACTAACGGTCAATACACAGCTTGTACTTAATGAAAATACCATGACAGAAGCGCCTGTTCGCGCACTTTTTCAACAAGGGCGCACATTTAGCACATTTATGTTCTGGGTTGCATTCTTTATGTGTCTGTTAATGGTTTATGCATTAGGAAGTTGGTTACCAAAACTGATGTTACAAGCCGGCTATTCATTAGGTGCCAGTATGTTATTCCTCTTTTCTTTAAATATTGGAGGAATGGTGGGTGCGATTGGTGGTGGCGCGCTTGCAGATAAATTCCATTTAAAACCAGTATTGACCACTATGTTTGTGATTGGTGCTGCTGCCTTGATTTTACTTGGATTTAATAGCCCTCAATTTGTTTTATACACGCTTATTGCGATTGCGGGAGCTGCAACCATTGGTTCGCAAATCTTACTGTATACCTTTGTTGCACAGTTTTACCCAACTGCAGTTCGTTCAACAGGTATGGGATGGGCATCTGGTATCGGACGGATTGGAGCCATTATCGGTCCAGTTTTAACAGGTGCATTACTTACATTTGAGTTGCCTCACCAAATGAACTTTATAGCAATTGCCATCCCGGGTCTTATTGCTGCACTTGCCATCTTTTTGGTGAATTTAAAAGCTTCTGTTGCTGCCCAGTCAGCTCCTGATTTTTCCCTTAAATCATCTCTCACTGAGTCGTAAAAATCGGTGCGCCTAGGACTGGCGCACCCTTATTGGAAACGGATTATGCGCTTATTACCATGTTTTAAATCACACTATTTAGCTGCTTCAACCCTATTCTTTATCGGTGGAATATCAAGTTCTGTACTTTTCGCGGCAGATTCACTGGGGCAGCCAAACGACGATGAATGGAAATTCACCCTGAAAAATGCCTATATCAACCGTGACTTTGAAAACCCTGCCATCAAGGATGCCGGTAGCTGGTCTCAGTCGGCTTCTCTGTTCTACACTTCTAAAATGCGTGATACACCTTTAGAGATTGCGGATAAACCTTTGACTATCGGGGTCGATGCTTCAGTTCAATATGCAGTACGCTTAAGTAATGACAGACATGTTGCCGATACGGTATTGCCTTTTGACACACAGACAAAATCTCAAGCCTCTGACTATTTAAAACATGGCGCCACACTGAAACTCGGTTATGACAAAACCTTACTGAAAGTCGGTGAACTGTGGCTAGATTTGCCAGTGACCTCAATCGATTATAGCCGCCAGTTACTGACCTCCTACTGGGGCGAAAACCTGAAGTCACAAATCACGGACCGTTTTAATGTCGAAGTCGGACGGGTCGAAAAAGTTTCCCCACGCAACCAGGAAGGTTTTCACAAATTTGCATTTACCGCAAATGGCGTGACCAAATATTCCGATGGCTTGAATTATATCGATTTACGCTATCAGTTTACGCCAACATTGAAAGGCGAATACTATTTTGGCAACATGGAAAATCTGTTTAACAAACACTATGTGGGCTTGGATCATAGCTGGAAACAACAGAATTTTACCTTAAACAGTAAGTTTAAGTATTTTTATGCCAAAAATGATGGCAATACCTTCAATATTGAAGTTCAAAATATTGGTTTGCTGGAAACCCTGAAAGTAAAAAATCATACCTTTGGTTTGGGCTATCAAGAGATTACAGGCAAATCAGCTTACCCGATTCCAGATGGATTCCTACCTGAAACCTATTTTATTAACTGGAATACGACAGGCTTCTTTAAGAAAGACGAAAGATCTTACCACTTTATTTATGGATATGATTTTAAAGACTATGTACCAGGTTTAAATGCCATGGTGAAATATGTGTATGGTAATCACTTTAAAGCTACCAACGGTAGTAAAAACATGGAAAGTGAATCAGATATCATTGTGAACTATGCCTTCCAGCAACCTTATCTGAAGGGCTTGTCTTTGCAATATATTCGTATTGATTATGGTATTAAAACGGGTAATGATTTTGGTGAAGACCGTTTCTTTATCAATTATTCTAAGAAGTTTTAATATTTGAATGATGTATATATTGAGGTGATTCAATTTAGGATTGCCTCAATATTTTTTATAACAATAATTTTTCCCATTCAAATTTAACTAAAAGCACGCCTTAGCCTGTATAGCCTCTAAAATTCTAGACACACATAACCTCTTTTGATGGACCTTTTCAGAATCTGATACGGAATGCTGATCATTCGAACCATGCCTAGGTTTGAGATGGTATCTTGTATATTTATTTACAAGCATGTCAGACACTTGCAAAATGGGTTACTTTCACAGTCTGGTTAAACAAGAAGTAGGGATTGTAAGCCCAATCACTACGGCTAAAGGCTTTATGATTTGAGTTTCCTCTAAATTTACGATCAGAATTTACCCAGTGAGTGTTATTTTTAACAGCAGCAATGTATAGATTAGCTCATCAATTGATTTATCATCTATAAATGAAACGCTACCAAAAATTGATTGTAAATTAAATAATCTACATTAAGCTCAGGTTAGAATGGCTAATAGCGAGTTTTTATGATATTTCCTCACGAAAATTTGAAGAATTTTAAAGATGCTGGTAAAAAAATTCTAGAGTATCTACATAACCATCTAGGTTTTAGCCTGTGGATGATTACCCGTACTGAAGGTAATGATTGGATTGTTCTTCAAACTGAAGATCATGGATATGGTGTAAAATCTGGGCAAGTTTTTAATTGGGATGATTCGTATTGTTCTCAAATGGTATTGGGGAACGGACCTCGTATAGCACCTGATTCAGAAGAAATTCCAGTATATGCTAAAGCAGGAATTAATAAATTTGTTGATATTAAGGCCTATATAGGTCAACCTTTATTTAATGAAGATGGTTCTCTATTTGGAACATTATGTGCGATTGATCCATCACCACAGCCTCAAAGTATAGAGGGTGCTAGTGATTTATTGGAATTATTTAGTTCATTGCTTAGTCGGATTTTACAGAATGAACTTAAAATAAATGAACAAAAAAGAATTAGTGAAAAATTTCAGATGGATTCATTGACTGACCATTTAACTGGTATATTCAATCGTCGTGCTTGGGATAATCTTTTAGATTTAGAAGAAAATCGTTGTAAAATTTATGGACATCCAACCACAATAATTATCATAGATTTAAATGATTTAAAATATGTAAATGATAAATTTGGTCATTCCGAAGGTGATCGAATCATTCAAAAAACTGCTCAAATTCTCAAAAAATCTGTGCGTTCTGGTGATTTAGTTGCCCGTTTAGGAGGAGACGAATTTGGTATTTTGAATATTGAAACTAATTTAGAAAATACTCAAAAACTAGCAAATCGGATTTTAGAATCTTTCCACAAAGTTGGAATTAATGCGGCGATTGGAATCGCAGTACGTGAACCTGATAAGAGCCTTCAACAAACCTTAATTGAAGCTGACAAACAAATGTATAAAAACAAACTTAAAATTAAATCAGGATTTGTTGATAATTAATGTAATGAGTAAGTCAAGCAAGCTATTTTTTGATATTCATTTTTAAACTACTGATTTATATTAATTAAAAATCTTTGATTTTATTCACCGCCAGACATAGTGATCAGCATCTCAAGTTTTATCCAGCCCATGATGTTGATATGTATCATAGACCAGACATTTTTATTGGTGAGAATACAGACACTTTAAATGGTTTCTAACATTTTTATTTCGCATAATATTGATTATGTTAAATAGATAACACCTGAAATTTAGTTCATTAATACTGATATGTAGTAAATTTTATTCTTCTTTATATCAAGTTTTACATGATAAAATTTATGAGAACCTATAAGCAAAAATAGAAGTTATTGATGAATAGCTCTTCTTTAAAAAGCAAAGCATGGTTGAATAAGTCAGAGTATGTTACTATTATTATAGTAGTTACTTTTAAGTTTGTTAATTCCCTATGACTACAAATATCAGTCTTGAAATCTGCCCAATTGCCAGAAGTTTGTCTGTTTTAGGTGATGCTTGGAGTATGCTGATATTACGAGATGCACATGCAGGTTTTACTCGATTTGACCAATTTCGTAAAAATTTAGGCATTGCTCCGACAATGTTAACTAGACGTTTGTCTGTTTTAGTTGATGAAGGATTACTTGAAAAAAGACAATATTCAGAACATCCTCCTCGTGAAGAATATGTATTAACTCAAGCTGGTCAGGATTTTCTCCCTGTATTATTTGTGATTGGTGCATGGGGGCGTAAATACAAACCTTATGAACATCCTGAAGAAATGGTAACGTTTCTTGATGCTGAAAATGGTACTGAAATTAAGCCTATTGTGATTGATCAAGTGACAGGAGCCGAAATTGGTACACGACCTATTCGCCAACGAGGTGAATAAAGCTAAAAAGTACCCAGAATGAGTGCTTTTTTATAGCTTCAACGAATGGTTTATGATTTTATCCGGGTACGCTGGGTCGCATATGTTCCCCAACCACTACGTAAAACAGACTTAATAAATGCCCATAAACCGTTTTCTTTAGGTTTTGGTGCTTTACCTTGAGCAATACTATTAAGCTGTTGAGTGTACCAAAGCACCTCCATAATCCCAAGACGGTCGATTTTTTTAATTCCTGTTTTAATCGGTTGAACATTTTGTTTGCTATTGGTTCCTGCTAACAAATATTTGGGAGCATCAGGATCAATTGCCATAAGTCTTGCAATCCCGACTATATCAAATGCATTGGATTCCAGCGCTTGGTTCATACCTTCTACAGTTCTAAAACCACCTGTAACCATTAGTGGGGTTTTTACATGGTTTCTCACTTTTTCTGCAAACTCAATAAAAAATGCTTCGCGTATAATCGTTGAAGGTTTTTGTGGCGCTTTAGCTACACCAGACTCATAAGTCCCACCTGAAATTTCAATCAGATCAATCCCTGCGGCTGCTAACACTTTAATGACTTCTAATGAATCTTCTTCCGTAAACCCACCTTTTTGAAAATCTGCCGAGTTGAGCTTAATTGCGATTGGAAAATCTGTACCGACTTGTTTGCGAATCTCTTTATAAACTTCCATTAGAAATTTACGACGCTTTTCAGGTGTACCACCCCACTCGTCCTTTCTTAAATTATGTAATGGAGATAAAAATTGATTAATCAAATATCCATGTGCAGCATGGATTTCAACACCACTAAATCCTGCCTTTTTACATATTGCAGCACTATGACCAAAGCGTTGAATAATCTCTATGATTTCATCATGAGTCGCTTCATCTGGGGTTGCAAATAAAGATTGCATTTCAGCCCCAAATGGCACAGCCGATGCAGAAATATTACGGATATTTAAGCCTTTTGGTGATTGTTTCCCCGGATGGTTGAGTTGCGCCCACAATTGTGAACCTTGTTCGGTAACACTTTTCGCCCATTTCTGTAAAACAGCGAAATCACGTTCATCTTCAACAACGACGTTCCCTGGCTCACCTAAGGCACGTCGGTCGATCATAATGTTACCCGTGATAATCATACCAATTCCAAATGCCGCCCAACGCTGGTATAGACGAACATGTTTTTCAGTTGGATTATTGGAATAGGTGGCTAAGGTTTCACTGGTTGCTGCTTTGGCCAAACGATTTGGAATCACCACACCATTCGGTAACGTTAAAGACTGATTGAGGAGATTCGTTTTTAATTGCAAATGAGTCATGGGCTTCGCTCACACAGTGGAAGATGATTGAGAATGAGGTTGAATAAAGTCCACTAAACTTTGAAACCACATGACATCTAAAAAGTTTCCAGTAATCACGAGATCCTGTGTTCTAAGAGCAGTGAGAAACGTATTGACACTATCTTTAGCGGATAGCACAGCAAAACCTGTACTGCCATTCTTAAAAGTGAATGTAAAACTTGGGGATTTGGTTCGTCCAGCATGAGACTTTATCTTACTATTTTTGACTTCAAAATAACGCCCTTCACCACCTGCCGTTTGGATTTGGAATGTGGCATTTTTATCTTTCACGTATGCAGCACATTTTGGATTGGTTTTCACAGCTCGTTGTAACAGCTTAGTCAACATCCACAGTAGTAATTTAAATTTCATCATTTTAGTTCTCAGTTCATCAATATATAAAAACACTAAGGAAATTCTTATCAATTACTCATCTAGAAACTGTATGGCATGCTTCACGAAGCGTTCTGGATACTGAAACTGTGCACCATGTCCAGCATCGGGATAAATAAACAGCTGTGCATTTGGAATATTTAGTGCCATGTGATAGGCATTGATGGTCGGAATCATCACATCATCCACACCATTAAGAATAAAAGTCGGCTGTTTAATCTCACGTAAATGTACAAATGGATTCTTTTCATCAAGCTTCGGTAAAAAGTGCATATTAGCTTCAATCTGGGCCTGCATCACATCGACTGAACTTGCTGGATCTTGATCTTTACGTTGATGGCGACGTTGCCAAAAATCACGACCTGCTTGAATTGCGGCTTTTGATCGACCAAAAAATAAAAACAGAAAATCCTCTTCAGAAGGCACAGCACTGGTGGCATGCTTCAAGACTAAAGCTGGTACATCTGGATCATCACCGCGTGGTTTTCCACCTCGTGGTCCTGTACCCAAAAGCATTAATTTTCTGACCAGTTCAGAATGACGACGAACTAAATCCTGTGCCTGAAATCCTCCTAAAGAGAAGCCTAGTAAATCAACTTGTTTCAAACCTAAAGCTCGAATCACTGCGGCAGCATCATCAGCCATATCTTCAATGCGAGTTCGTGGTTGCCCTGTAGATGAAGCGACACCACGACCATTGAACAAAATGACTTCTCGACCAGCTGCTAATCCATCTGTAATGAATGGATCCCAATTGTCTAAACCACCACGGAAATGTTGAAGAAAAAATAAAGGTGGTTGCTCTGTATTTACATTACCCCATCGACGATAGGCAAAAGTTGCTCCATCTACTTCTATAAATTGTGTTTCAGCGGTTTGATGTGTAATCGCGGTCATCTTGATTGTCCTAATTTTTAAATATTTGGTTGGGTCTAATTTTATTTAGCTAAAAAAGTGAGCGATTGTTTGACGAAATCATCATGAAACTGAAAGATTCCACCATGTCCTGCATCTGGATAAATGATGAGTGCGCTATTTGGAAGGCGTTTTGCCAAGTCGTAGGTATTCACTGTTGGAACCATACGATCATGATCACCATTCGCCACCAATACTGGCTGTTGAATGATAGAAAGATCGGCTGGTTTCTTATTTCCCCATTTTTTTAATGCTTTAAGCTGGGCACGATATGCAGAAATCGTTATTTCTTTATCGAGATTTTCAGTACGTTCATTTATACGTTGCACAAATTCTTTTGCAGCAGCTTTGCCATGCTCTGTACGAGTAAAAAATAAGTAAACTTTAGGGTCTTGACGAGTCGCCATACCACGAACTAAATCCCAATTTGAAACTCGACCCACTGTACTAATTCCAGTTCCGCCAGCAGGTCCAGTTCCCGATAAAATCACTTTTCGGATCAATTGTGGTTGTTTCAAAACAATCTCTTGCGAAATCATGCCACCCATTGAAAAACCGAATAAATCGACTTGTTTAAACCCTTTCGCCTGAATAAAAGTAATCGCATCATCTGCCATTTGTTCAATGGACTTTGCTGGCTCACCAGTAGAAGCACCAACACCACGATTATCAAAAATAACGACATGATGTTTCGCTGCAATACCATCAATGATTCGTGGATCCCAATTGTCTAAGACAGCAGCTAAATGATTTAAGAAGATCACAGGTGTACCGCCATTTTGCTGACCATACTCTCGGTATGCGAAGCTAACGCCATCAGCTGAAATAAATTGAGTTGGAACAGTTGTCCATTGATATTGTTTTTCCGCCATTACAATCGCTCCTGAATTCTGAGTCATAGCTGTATTTACATCGGCATAGATTGAACTAGATACAGTTAAAGCTATTGAAATCAGACTTTTTTTGAGTAAGCCACGCATGATTAATTACCTAAAGTAAGATTAATATCTAAACCGCTACCCTAAGAATAAGAACCACATACTTTAAAAATCATTCATATGTTGAGCTGGTCTATGCACTCTTCAATAGGAAAAATCATTGTCACTATCGAATTAATACTAACAATACTGGAATAATTTCAAATAGTCACTATCTTTTTAGTAGTAACTACTAATTTTTTAGATTATGATAAAAAAATAAACATTGTTGATTACTCGAATACACTTTTAAGTTTTAACTAACTAAAGAGTCTGATATGCAACCTAGTCTGAAAATTTAATGTAGATTTACACGTGTAAAACATTAAAACATTAAAACAAAAAGCAAACCAATTGAGGTCTTATATGAAAGCAGCCTACATTAACCGTTACGGCAATATTGATGATGTGCAACTAGATGAACAATCTAAACCACTGATTACAGAAAATGATGTACTTGTTAAAATACATGCAGCAAGTATTAATCCTCTGGACTTAAGGGTTTTAGAAGGTGAATTTAAGGCAATTCAGCCTGTAAAGTTTCCTTTTATTTTAGGCAATGATTTTGCAGGTACAGTTGTTCAAGTTGGCGCAAATGTTAAACAGTTTAAAGCTGGTGATGACGTGTATGCCAAAACTGACCAAAATGGCGCTTTTGCTGAATATACCGTAGTTCAGCAATCTTCGCTGGCTCTAAAACCTCAAAATATTTCTATGGAACTCGCAGCTTCTCTTCCTCTTGTTTCATTGACTGCATGGCAGGCCTTGGTTGAAATTGCGAAAGTTCAAGCAGGACAAAAAGTGCTTATTCATGCAGGTTCTGGCGGTGTTGGCTCAATTGCTATTCAGCTTGCGAAACACTTAGGTGCCACTGTTGCGACAACCACGAGTGGTAAAAATGCACAATGGGTCAAAGCATTAGGCGCAGACATTACCATTGATTACAAAACAACTGATTTTGAACAAGAGCTTAAAGACTATGACGTAGTCTTAGATACGCAAGGTGGAAAAATTTTAGAGAAATCTCTAAATGTTCTTAAACGTGGTGGTCGAATTATCAGTATCTCTGGTCCACCTGATCGTGATTTCGCAGAAGCAATTCATGCAAATTGGTTATTGAAATGTATTATTCCTCTTTTAAGTTGGTCAATCCGAAAAAAAGCTAAAAAGAGAGGAATGACTTACTCATTTTTGTTTATGCAGCCGAATGGACAACAGCTATCTGAAATTTCAAAATTAGTAGAGTTTGGGAAAATAAATCCAATCGTTGATAAGTCATATACATTTCCAGAGATTAAAGATGCTTTACAATATGTGAATACTGGACGAGCAAAAGGTAAAGTCGTCGTAAAAATTTCAGAATAAATTCAGGGAAAAGAGAAAAAAGGCATCTTTTGATGCCTTTTCCTCAATAAACGAGAGTAGGCTTCAATCGAATGAAAGAACTTATGGTTTTAAGTTTAGTTTTAATAAAAAGCTTAGGTTCATGAACCATGTTTTTTAAGTAAAATAATTTATCGAAATAAATTATTGAAAATAAACTATAAATTTTAATAATTTATTGTGAACTAGGATTTAGATAAACATAAGTTAAATAAATGACACATGTCATTTAGTTCATTAATATTGATATAGGATAGTCTTCAAGCAGCATTCCCATCAAGATTCTTAATTTTTTCTATAAGTTACAAAGCTTTTCAACTTTGTTTCAAGGATAAAACAGAGAACTATGAAATCCTTATTCTGTAAGGATTTCATAGCAGCATATAAGAGATTTAAGCTTAGGCAAATTTATTCAATGTAGAATACTCTCCCAGAACTTTAAAAGCATTTATTACACAATTGATTTTGTCGGATTATAGTTTTACAACAACTCTGCCTCTTATTTTTCCATCTAAAATTTCATTTGAAATATTTAAAGCATCCGCTAACTGGATTTCAGTCGTTAATGTTTCCAATTTTGTTTTATCCAATTCTGTAGCCAGACGCTCCCACGCCTCTTTTCTTAATTCGATCGGTGCCATCACGCTATCAATTCCATATAAGGTAATTCCTCTCAAAATAAATGGAACAACCGTCGCGGGAAAATCCATTCCCCCTGCCAGACCACACGCAGCAACAGCACCGTGATATTTGGTTGCGGCACATGCATTCGCCAAAGTATGGCTACCAACAGTATCAATCACACCTGCCCAAATTTCTTTATTCAGTGGCTTTCCTGGCGAAGATAATTCCGCACGATCAATAATTTCACTCGCACCTAAACGGGTTAAATATTCAGATTCCTGAGGTCGACCTGTTGAAGCGGTAATCTCATAACCAAGATGGTTCAAAAGAATAATGGCGATACTGCCCACCCCACCATTTGCACCCGTCACCAAAATTTTTCCATCGCTTGGCTCGATACCATGCTTCTGCAATGCCATGACACACAGCATAGCGGTATACCCTGCTGTTCCAATAATCATCGTATCTTTAAAAGAAAAGACAGAAGGTTTCTGGATAAGCCAATCCCCTGACACAGTCACCTGCTCAGCCAATCCTCCAGAATATTTTTCACCGACACCCCAGCCATTGAGTAGAACTTCGTCGCCTTCTTTCCATGCTGGATGTTTTGATTCAAGCACTACCCCTGAAAAATCAATACCTGGAGTCAATGGAAAGCTACGCACCACTGGTGAACGCCCCGTAATGGCTAAAGCATCTTTATAATTTAAGGTTGAATATTTGACTTCAACGGTTACTTCTCCTTCTTGCAAAGGCTTTGCTGCAATCTCTGCAATTTTTGACATGTAACCTGCTTCATCTTTCGTGATGACGATACCTTTGTACATAAAACTTCCTCTTCATTTAATTAGACTACTTGTCTAGAATTAAGTAAAAAATAAATGCAAACATCTGCATTCATTTTTTACTTAATTTTTAATATGGTTGAGCTGTTCTACTCCGACAGCAAATAAGCGATAAAATGCATCTAAAGGACTGGTGGATTTAACCAAACGTGCTCTCAGAACTGCACCTTCCCATCCGATCCAAAACTGATACGCAGCTTCATCACAATCAGATTGTAGATATTGCAAATCAGACTGATACAGGCAATCAGAAACCATTTTCTCCCATACCTTAAAGATGCTTTCAATTCGGGCGATGATCTCAGTAGGTAAATAAGCAACTTCTTGACCGAGGTTCCCTAAAATACAACCGCGTTTAAAGTCGTATTTTTGCAACTTTTCACCCGCATCATTTACAAAATTTTGCAGCCTTTTTAATGGGGAAAGATCGGTTTGACTTAAAAACTTATTCAATCGTTTCACAAAATAAAGCTCATAAGTATCTAAGACTTCTAAAATAAAAGCCTCTTTATTTGCAAAATAATGATAGAAAGACCCTTTGGGAACTTGGACTGATTTCATCAGATCGTCCAAACTCATGGCATTCATTCCACGTTCGGTCAGTAACTCGATCCCTCGGCGGATTAACACTTCTTTCGTATCTGCATAGTTACAACCATGTTTGGTTGGTCGACCACGTGGTCTTTTGGGTAAGGAAGAATAATTCATATAATAAAAATAGACTATCTGACTAGAAATATCAACAATAAGATTATTCGATTGAAAATTTTATCTAAGCAACATCTATCTCTCTTCTGAGAGAACTTAGTCTTTTATATAAATGAACTTAAAAATCCTATAGGTTCATGAACTAAAAATCTTAATATAAGTAAATTATTAAAATAATATACTGAAAATATTAAGAAATTTTTATAAATAATTTATGAACTAGACTTTAGGTCAACATAAGTTAAATCCGATACACTTCATACTAACTGTATCAAGCTTAAGTTTTATAAAAGTTTGAGATTTTATTTTACTCAGTTTAGTTCCCCCGATAAGTTGAATATCCATAAGGACTAAGCAGTAAAGGAATATGATAGTGTTTTACCGAACCATCAGTCTGGAAAATTACAGGAACTTCTGGAAAGAAAGTATTTTGTTTATTTTTCTTAAACCAATCCCCTGTTTTAAACGTTACTTTATATATCGCATTATCTAAAGTTTTATTTTCTGGAAATAATGCAGTTATACGGCCTTGTTCATTGGTTTTTGCTTCTGAAATCTGTACCCATTTTCCATTTTTTTGTTCTTCCAAAGTCACTGTCACATCGGATGAAGGCAATCCATTTTCCAAGTTAAGTACATGTACACTTAACGGATTTTGCGCCATTACCCAACTTGAAATAGATAAACTGCCAGCGAATAAAAATAATTTGTTCATGTGAATCTATCCTGAATTAAATTGATCTAAATTTGTTTAAGTGTGGTTGCTATGCCTTGTTGTGCACATTTATCATCTTGAATTGACCCACCTGCACCTGCGACACCAACCGCACCTAATAGCTGGTTTTTATAAATTACGGGTACGCCTCCACCTAAAAGTAATAGTTCAGGTAAACTGGTTAAATTCTGTGAATCTAAATTATTCTGTGCATTACGCATAAACTGTAATGTCGTCATTTTGCTCGAATAAGCTGTAAAAGCTTTTCTTTGCGCTGCGATTAAATTATGAATGCCTACAGTTTCATGGCGTTGACTCACCATGACATTACCACTTTGGTCAAGAATGACCACAGCTGCTGGTTTTGTAGTATTTGTACAAGCTTTCATGACATTGATCGCAAGTTGATTCGCAATATTTAAATCCATGACATAACTGGTTTTAGGTGCAGAATATGCGATTGAACTAAATAGAATTGCTGGAATAAATAGAAGTTTTTTCATCATTTCTATGAAGCTAAATTGAGAGAGAAGTTAGCTTATGCAAAATAAAGTCGCGACTGCATGACAATTAGATTACGAATTTGTAATGTAGCAACAGAAAAACCCATATATTATTTTCAGATGCATATACTTATTGTTGAAGATGAAACCAAAATTGCTCAATTTCTAGCAAAAGGTTTAAACGAATCTGGTTATTTATCCAGCATTGCTTATGATGGATTGACAGCGCTCAGCTTGCTCGAAGAGAAAAACTTTGATCTGGTGATTTTAGATGTCATGTTACCTGAAATTGATGGTTGGCAAGTCTTAAAGACTTTAAGGACATTTTCTAAAATTCCAGTACTTATGCTGACTGCCAAAGATCATGTCCTGGATCGAGTTAAAGGCCTAGAACTAGGCGCAGATGATTATTTAATTAAGCCCTTCTCTTATATAGAATTATTAGCGCGAGTCAAAAGCCTGTTGAGACGCAGTGTAAAAACTGAGTCTGAATATTATCAAGTTGAAGATTTGATTTTATATCGGCTCGAACGTACAGTTTATCGGAACCAACAAAAAATCGATTTAAGCGCTAAAGAGTTTTCACTTTTACATTTACTGATGCAACACCAAGGTGAATTACTAACCCGATCTCAAATTGCCTCGGAAGTCTGGAATATTAATTTCGATACAGACACCAATGTTGTAGATGTTGCGATTCGCCGCTTACGTGCCAAAATTGATGATCATTTTCAGCTCAAATTAATTCATACTGTTCGTGGTATGGGATATCGTTTAAGCATACATAAATGAAAAACCAGCTAAGACATCTGAGTTTAACCACACGTTTAAGTATTGCATTCAGTATTATTTGCTGCACTGTATTTTTGGGTATTGGCTTACTTTCTTATCACAACATGCAGAAGCTGTTAGCGAAACAACGCGATCAGAATTTAACTGCACGTGTTGAGCGCATCGAAATTTTTTTACAAGATCAAGAAAGTTTTCAGATTTTAATTCAACACCCTCGCCTGTATGAAAATATGCTGGGAAAAGAAGATAATCTTTTAATCTTAAGAAACCCGCAACACACCTTAATTGAGATTAATCCGCTGAAAGTCCATATTCCAGCTATGGCTAAATCAAAAACCATTACCTTTTTGAATAATCAATCTGAATTTGCCACAACCCGTTTGGCTTATAAAACTGTTAGGTTTAATCATCAAGATTATCAACTGATTGCTGGTACACAACTGGATGAAGCCCAATCTACTTTAGATCAGTATTTATGGAAATTGATTCTCTATAGTTTATTCGGGATTGTAATAGCAAGCCTTCTTGGACGTTGGGTAGGTTTATATTTACTCAGATCTTTAAATCATTTGATTGAACAGACACATAGAATTAATGGTACGCAGCCACACCAGCGAATCGAAGCTAAAAGCACGAATATTGAGGTTGAGAAACTTAGTTCGGCAATGAATTCTATGTTAGAAAAAATTCAGGTTAATTATGATCAATTGGCGCGATTTTCTGAAGATATTGCACATGAACTCAGAACCCCATTAAATAATTTAATGGGTCAAACACAAATTATGCTCACGCAGCCTCGATCGCAACAAGAACTGGAACAGCTTTTATATTCACACCTTGAGGAATATGAACGGCTAAGTAAAATGATAGACAATATGTTATTCATTGCTCGTTCTGAGCATAGTGATTATATTCTTGAGAAGGAAAATATTGACTTATCCAATCTTATTTTAGAGTTGGTCGATTACTTTGAATTTTTAGCTGAAGATAAACAAATGAAATTTGTTTTACACTTGGAAAAAGGAGTTCAAATATATGCTAACGCAGAGTTATTAAAACGAGCTCTATCTAATTTGATCGTCAATGCTATTGATTATGGGCTTGAAAACCAAGATATTGTAATCTCAACAAAAGCGATAGCAGAATACGCCCATATCGAAATATTAACCAAAAATATTTTTATTGATAAACATCATTTGAATCATATATTTGAACGTTTCTATCAGATTGACAGCAGTCGAAATTTCAAAGCAAAAACGGGTGGTTTAGGGTTATCAATCGTGAGATCTATCATGACGTTACATCATGGAGAAGCAAATGCATATAATAACAGCCAAGGAATTGTATTTAGCTTAAAAATTAAATCGCAGGCTTAACCAGATTATTCAAAAATCCAATTTTTCTATAAATTTCATTCAGTTTTTTCTAAAGCGAATAGAATACAACTTATCCTAAATGAAAATGTTAGAAACTATTCAAAGTTTATATTCTCACCAATAAATTTTACTAAGCTATATTTTTTCGATATTGAATAAAACCAGCATTGACCGCTACCTGATCATATAAGATTCTTGCTTGGTAGTTGGTTTCTTGAGTTAACCAGTAGACTCGAGAACAATTTTGCTTATGAGCTTCAGCATATACTGCTTCTATCAAAATTTTTCCACAGCCTTTAGCACGATTATCTGTTTTTACAAATAGGTCTTGAAGGTAACAGTAATTCCCTTCTGTCCAAGTACTACGATGAAAAATATAATGCACTAGACCAATTAACTCTTTATCTGCCTCAAGTACAAAACATCCCATCTCTTCGCATTCATCTATAAGACGATTAAAAGTTAATTGAGAAAGCTCTGCTGTTAAATTTACCTTATAAAAGTTCTGATATCCTTCCCAAAGGCTTAGCCAGTTTTGATAGTCTTGTTTTAAAAGTTTTCTTACTTGCATTATCCTATCTCTTTAATTTTACTTAATTTAGTATAATACAGCTTATACGATAAAAGAGTACAATGCGTTTAAGATCTTTCCTGCATCTTGCTTTGATCTCTTTCCCCCTGCGTCTTTAATCGAAGCAACAAAATCATCAAATAAGTTATTTCCATGAAATTTTTCTTTCTCTAATTCACACAGAATCATGGTTTATTTTAAAAAATTACTGAAATCTTGACCCAATTTCATCGAATTCGGGTTAAGAGAGCAGCATTACACATGGAGAATAGCTTGTTTTTAAATTCTCAAGAGGGGTTGGATGGGCATAATAATACCCTTGTAGCATGTTACAACCATTTTGAGTTAAAAATACAGCTTGATCAGATGTTTCTACCCCTTCAGCAACAACTTCTAGTCCAAGTTGATGAGCAAGCGTGATAATCGCTTGAACAATAGCGGCATCCTGACTGTTATGCGGAATATGTCTGATAAAACTTCGATCTAGCTTTATTTGGTTGGCAGGAAGGCGTCTTAAATAACTTAAACTAGAATAGCCCGTACCAAAATCATCGATTGCAACTTGAATTCCTAGAGAGCGGATAGTTTGCAAAATTTCTATAGACCGATCAGCTTCTGCGATGAGCATACTTTCAATGACTTCAATTTTGAGTAAGTTTGCTGGTAAGTTGCTGGCTGATAATGCTTGTTGTAGTTCATGCAGAAAACCACTACGACGAAATTGTAAAGGAGAGATATTCACTGCAACATGTAAGGCAACATTATTTTTTATGTTCCAGTCTGCAACATCTAAACAGGCCTGCTGAAGTATCCATTGACCAATCGCCACAATTTGCCCCGTTCTTTCTGCAAATGGGATGAACGTGTCTGGTGACATGAGTCCCTTTTGTGGATGTTCCCAACGGATTAATGCTTCAACTGCTTTAACTTGTCCTGTTAACGGATCAACGAGAGGCTGATAATAGATTTTAAATTGCTTTTCTTTCAAAGCATCTATCAAGTCATTGCGTAAACTAAGATAATTAATTTGATCTAAATTTTTCTTATCGGCTTCATACCAATGCCATGTATTTCGCCCTCGCCTTTTTGCTTCGTTCATTGCCAGTTCAGAATGATGCAATAAATCGTTTGGATGTTGTGTATTGGCGGTGTTATCTATAATGCCAATACTGGCAGTAATATAAATTTTCTCTTTTGCAATATAAAATGGCTTTGATAATAAGGAAAGCGTGCTTTCTACAAATTGAATGACATCCTGCTTTTCGTTAAATTGTGTCAGCATCACGATAAACTCATCACCCGCAAAACGTGCCAAGAGATCATTCGCTTGCATGAGGCTTTGCATCCGGATAGACACGGCTTTAATTAATTGATCACCAATGAAATAGCCTAAGCTATCATTTAAAAGTCTAAAATCATCAAGGTCAATATAGAGAATAAATAAAGGGTGTTGAGTATTTTTTACATGCTCAAACGATCTTTGTAATTGTGTTTCAAAGTATTGTCGATTGGGCAGATTTGTTAAAGTGTCATGAGTATGCAAATGGGCAATATGTTCTTCCTGTATCCGCTGTTTTGTAACATCTTGTTGAATTCCAACAAAATGAGTGCAATTTCCTAATTCATCCAAAACTGGAGCTAATGTTAATTTATTCCAAAAACTGCTCCCATCTTTACGATAGTTTTTTAATGTGACTTCTATTTCATGTTTTTCTCTGAGCGCATTTCTAATTTTACGAATAGCCGATGGATCTGTATCTGCACCCTGCAGAAACCGGCAATTTTTGCCAAGAACTTCTGCTTCTGTATAGCCTGTTATGTTCAGAAATGCGGGATTTACATAGACAATCGGCATATCAGCATCCGCATCGGTCATGATCATACCGTTTGGACTCGCTGATACGCCTCGTTTTAGCAAGCGCAAATGATTTTCTGTGATATGCCGAGTTGTAATATCTTGAGCAATACAGAATATCCCTGTGATCTGTTTGTCTTGCATAATGGGTAAACAGGTCAGATTGAGCCAGTAAGTTTTGCCATACGCATTTTGGTAGGTCTGTAGTTCAAAATGCTGGGTCTTTCCTTTGAGTGTCTGATCAAAAGCGGACTTTGCAGTTGATTGATATTCAGGATGTATCCAGTGGCTGTAATGTATTCCCCGAATTTTTTCTTCAGTGAAACCAGAGAGTTGCAATGAGGCAAGATTTACACTAACGAATTTACCTTCGAAATCCAACTCAAAACATCCATCAGGATGATGCTTGAAAAACGAATCATGCTTGTCATTTATCGCCAAGCGTCGTTGACGTTCATTCTGCAAATCAAGTGCTAAAGCGATTAATGCTGCTGCCCGATGAAGTAATCGTATGCTTTCATCAGTTGGTTTTTTAGATTGATAATAATAAGTTTCAAAAGTGCCATATAAAACTCCCTGAGCATTAATAACAGGGGTTGACCAGCAGGCGGTCATATTCTTTTCTTTAAGTAAATTCTGTGCTGAAACCCAGTTTGGGTCTGACTTAAAATTTTCATTAATAATCGAAGTAAGGCGATTAAAATTGAACTTTTCGTAAATGGAAACATCTGGACTGATTTTAAAATGGTCTAAAATTTTTTTATCTTGTGTAGTGAAGTACGCACCGCCATTAATAATGTGGAGGTTCTGCTCTGTTTCTGAAAACAATATAATAGAAACGATTGCATTGGTGATGCGATTTTCAAGCCACTTGGTAATTGCATGCAAGATTGTTTTTAATTCAGTATGCAAACCAATCAAATCAAAAAGATATTGGGTATCATGATCATTAATTTTACTTATCATATAGCTCTCCTGAATTTTTAAAAATCTATCATTTTTCTTATATGAAGAGTCACAGCCAATTAAAGTATCAATATAAAAAATGACTTTTAGCAACTTATTAATTGTAGCTTAATCATAACTAAAAAGTCGAACCATATGAACAGGCGCGATTACAATCAATTTAGTCACTTAATTGTCTGTTTTACATAGGATGTTATGCTAATCAATTAGACCAAATTCTTGATGTTTGTTATTGTTGGTGATGGTAATTTGTTAACACGCACGAATTCAACGTCGATTTACTTCATGAATGAAGACTAACCAGACATGAGAGAAACCAGAATATGCATGTGTCATTCAATGAAGTGATTGAATTTGTTGGAAATGGCAAAATTCAGGATTTAATGGATAGCTTTTATCAAGCGGTTGGTGTTGCGAATGCTGTCGTTGATATTGCAGGAAATGTTGTTGTTCAAACTGGTTGGCAAGATCTTTGTACCAAATTTCATAGTAAAACTATAAAAACGTGTATCTGTTGCGTCGAAAATGACGATGTGCTCGTACAGCAGATGACTAAAAATGAAAAGTATACAGTTTATCATTGTGCAAATGGATTAGTGAAAACAGCCGCGCCAATTTTTTTAAATGGTGAGCATGTGGCTAATATTTTGACTGGCCTATTTTTTACAGAACCACCTCATTTAGAATTTTTTCACTCGCAAGCGTTAGAACTCGGTTTTAATCCTGAAGATTATCTTGAATCTATTCAAAAGTTGCCAATAATCTCTTTGCAAAGAAGTCAGTCAATCACTGAACTTTATGTGAAATTAATTTCAACCTTGATGACTCATGGTTTGGATAAGTTATCTGAACAGAATAACCAGCTTGAGCTAAATAAAATTAATGATGAACTAAAACAGCAGCTCCAAAGCAATAGGACAGATTTGGTTCGACTAGAAGCTCGTGAAAAAAAGATTATTGATGCTTCACCTGTACCCAAGATGTTGGTTAATAGTCAGGAAAAAATTGTATATCTGAATCCGGCATTCACTAAGGTCTTTGGGTATTCTGCTGAAGATATACCTAGTTTAGAAGCCTGGTTTGAAAATGCTTATCTGGATATACATTACAAAAGAGCAGTGAGAGACTTCTGGAAACTCAACCTGCCCTTGTTTTTATATCGTCAAAAAGCCCTTTCTAAATTAGAAAGAACAATTCAATGTAAAGATGGCTTTCAGCGAGATGTGCTGGTTGATATGGCTATTATTGATCAGTATAAAAATGAAAAAGTCATCATGATTGTATTTAATGATGTGACTGATATTCACCAAGCCAATGCGATAGTGAAACAAAAAAACCAGTTTTTACAGTCCATTCTTGAAGCGGAACCAGAATGTGTCATGATTATTAATCATGATCATCATCTTGAAGAGATCAACCCTGCGGGCCTAAGCTGCTTTGAGGTTGAGGATATTGCTCAAATTAGAGATGTAGGGATTCTTAATTTTATTGAAGATAATTTTAAGGAAGATTTTAAACTTTTAAGCCAAAAAGTTTATAAAGGACAATCTGGCGTACTCGAATTTTCCATTCTAGGTGCAAAGAAAACTAAGCGCTGGTTAGAATGTCATGCAACACCAGTGAAATTAAATAGTACCAATGAATCAGTTTTTGGCATGCTGGCGGTAAGTCGAGATATAACAGAGCGTAAACATACTGAACTTGAGCTATCTCACAGAAATCATTATTTGTGGCTCAATAATTTGATTTTGAAGAAGCTAGGTGAAAACCTGCCGATGAAAGTTATTCTGGATGAAATGATGATCAGCATTGAAGATTGTCATTTAGGAACCTACAGTTCAGTATTACTTGTCGATAAAAATAATAAATATCTTATTCATGGTGCCGCTCCTAGTTTGCCTCGAGACTGGGTAGAGAAAATTGCCAGAGTTCCTATTGGTGAAGGAATAGGATCATGTGGAACAGCCGCATATCGCGGAGAGCCTGTCATTGTTGATGATATTTCAACTCATCCCTATTGGGCAGCCTTTCGCGAGGATGCCTTGATGAACGGATTACGGGCGTGCTGGTCTCAACCTATTAAAAATGCTACAGGAAAGGTTTTAGGAACTTTTGCAATTTATTTGCGACATGTAGCTGCACCAACGGCAGCCCAGATTTCCTTATTAGAAGATTATGCGCAGTTAGCTCAGCTGGTGATAGAGCGGTCACGATTAACTGAAGCCCTGTTAGAAACACAGCATTTGTATCAATTAATTGCTCATAACAGTACCGATGTGATCTGGGTACTAGAGCTGCCTAGCCTGCGCTTTAGTTATGTCAGCCCATCCGTCAAATATTTACGCGGGTGGGAAGCTGAAGAAGTCATGGAGCATTCAATATATCGAACATTTCCCCCAAATATGCTTGCAGCGATGCAAGAGGCATTAAGAACACATTTAAAACGCCTCGTGGATGGGGATAAAACCGCCCGAATTGGTTCGATAGAACTCGAAGTATTGCATAAGGATGGACATGCTATTCCTGTAGAAACGGCATTCAATATTATATTGAATGCCAAAGGTGAGCCTATCCAGATTATTGGCAGTTCAAGAGATATTTCTGAACGTAAAGCTGCAGAAGCTATTATCAGGAATATGGCTTTCTATGATCGTCTGACGAATTTACCGAATCGCCGAATGCTTGAAGACCGTTTGCATCAGCTCATTAGCTCTTGTCAAAGATTACATTCTAGAATGGCGATGTTATTTATTGACCTTGATAAGTTTAAACCAGTAAATGATCAGTATGGTCATGCGGCTGGTGACTGGCTATTGAAACAAGTTGCACAGCGCATGCTGTCTGTACTCAGGAAAACAGATACCGTGGCCCGAGTGGGTGGAGATGAATTTGTTGTTTTACTTCCAGATGCAAAAATTGCAGAGCATGCTTTAAATATTGCAGAAAAAATCCGTCTTGAACTTGAGCAGCCTTTTGTCATGGAGACGGGCATTACATTATACATTTCATCGAGTATCGGTATAGTCATGTACCCTGAGAATGCTGATAACTCACGAGATTTGTTACGATTTGGTGATGAGGCCATGTACTATGCCAAAAAAGGTGGTCGTAATAAAATTGAACTATTTAAGAATCCAGCTAAGGAAATTATCCCGAATACTGTTGAATTAATTTGGCGCGATGAGTTCATATGTGGTCAGTTGGATATTGATGCAGAACATCAGAAAATATTCAAAAAAGCGAGCCAGCTTTTGCAATTATCTGCACAGTCAGGTAAGGGACAAACAGAAGCGATGAGTGCAATTGATCAGTTATTAGATGACGTGGCGCATCATTTTGCACATGAAGAAATTATTCTAGCGCAATTTGACTATAAAGATTTGCAGCATCATGTTGAGCAACATGTACATTTATTAGAACAAGCACAGCTTCTCAAAGAACAAGCGGAACACGGTGAAATTTCATTGGAAGGTTTAGTTGAATATGTGATTTCAGATGTAATCGTTGGGCACTTGCGCTTACTGGGAGCTGATAAAAAATTCTTTTCCCTTTTTTCCAAAACAAAGACCAATACTTTGGATGTTTAATCTACATTCTTTAACTTAATAAGGTGTGTGATTTATAGAGATCGCTAGATTGAAATTATCTTTATAAATCATACGCTTCGCCTGATCTGGATATTTCTGGCAATGTTGTCAAAGTTATCTATGGTTTTCACATAAAATTCACTCTCCAACAACTATTATCAAAATCGAAATTTCATCTTTCAAAGATACGCTGAAATTATTCTTGTTCAGATGAAATATGGCAATACTTACTAGATTTTAATCTAATTGCATTATTTAATTGATATTAAATATCTTTTATTTTTTGCAAATAGTATTTTTTACTGGCGTTAAAAATATCATTGGATAAATCAGTGGCTATCAAATTCATTTCTAAATCTAAATTACCCACTGCTTTTGGCAATTTTGAAATTATAGCATTTCAGGACCAAAGCACTGGTGAAGAACATGTCGCTCTTGCTAAAGGGCTAGAGACTATCCCGACAAGACCTGTTTTGGTCAGAATGCATTCTGAATGTTTAACTGGCGATGCTTTTGGTTCATTAAAGTGTGACTGTGGCCCACAGCTACATTCAGCAATGAAAATGATTAATGATGAAGGGCAAGGAGTAATTTTATATTTACGTCAAGAAGGCCGTGGAATAGGATTGACCAATAAAATTCGCGCGTATGCTCTTCAAGATCAAGGGCACGATACTCTTGATGCAAACCTGTTATTAAACTTACCTGCAGATGCTCGTCATTATGACATGTGCGCTATTATGTTAGATTATCTACAAGTTAAAGAAGTCAAATTAATTACAAATAACCCACTTAAAATCAATGCATTGAAAGATTTAGGTATTAATGTAGTTGAGCGTGTTCCGTTAACTGTAGGTTTAAATATTTTTAATAAAGGCTACTTAGAAACAAAGCAAAAACGTATGTCGCACATGTATGAAAAGCATGATTTTTAGGATAGGTGACAAGGCAAACCTAAGCCTTCATTGCATATTGAGCGTTCATCATTGCAACTCAATATGAATGCAAAATCAACAACGACTTGTACACCTATTCTCAGCCAAAACGTTAGATACTCTAATAAATTCATTCATAAATAATCACTTTTTCTTATTTTTAGCTTTTTTTACGGCATTTTGAACTTTTAATGATCAGAAAAACCTCTTAAAATGCAGGCGAAAATTTTATCATCATCTGCAGCCACTTGCAGAAAACGGACTTCACATAGCTTTGCTGGATGGTTTGAATTTTCTCCATTCCTGTAGATTGTACAGGCCAGCCAAAGGCTTTAAAGGATATTGCAGTGCCCAAGTCGATTCGCCCATTGAGTCATCATACTGCTTTGCTGCATTTCGTCATTTTTGCGATTGTTATTCTTGCCTTTTGCCTGTTAGGTATTGCCACCCGTCCAGTTGATTTTCTGGCTTCTTTCTGGCCAGCCAATTCGGTATTACTGGGGTTGCTGATTCGTTTTCCCCATACGCGCCACCTACTTGCATGGCTCGGTGCGATTACGGGCTACATGTTGGCAGACTTGGTCACGGGTTCCGCCTTTATTTTAACCGCAGTGCTGACCACCGCCAACCTGATTTATGTGGGCATCGTCTTATGGCTTTACCGTTACTTTACTGAACAAATCCATAAAACCCATTATGGCTATTTATATTTATTTCTACTGGTCTTCTGTGCAGTGGGCAGTGCATTAGGCGCATTATTTGCCGTCAGCGCTGTTCCTTTAGTGAACACCACCTTCATGCAGAACCCGTTTATTTATGAATTTAGCGACTGGTTTTCGGCAGAAATGCAAAATGCCATTTTGATTTTACCTCTTCTACTCAGCTACCCGCCCCGCAGGGTTTTAATTAAAGCATTGCTGCGTTTAAAAACCCAAGATTTCCCGTGGAGTACCTTGCTGCCAGTGATTGCCTTAATCTGTTCTTTACTGATCAGCTATTATGACCAAGGCCCTGGTTCTTTACTGTTTCCGATTGCTGCCTTAATTTGGTGTGCGCTGAGTTATGCTCCATTCCCACTGGCATTGATTAACACCATTGCTTGTACCGTCATTATTTATCATACCAGCCATCAGCATCTGATTTCGCATAGTGTGGGATATCTATCAAACATTTTATCCATTCGCATGGGTGCGATCATGATGGCACTTGCACCACTTACTGTATCCAACATTAATGCGGCACGTAGCAAACTGATTCGGGAATTAAAACACAATGCCAGCCATGATGAACTGACGCAAAGTTTTAACCGTCGCCAGTTTTATCAGGCAGTTAAAGATGCCATGAGCACCGCCAAACAAAAACAGCAACCCTTTGCCATTTTAATGCTCGACATTGATCATTTTAAATCGATCAACGATCGTTACGGTCATCAGGCTGGCGACTTTGCCTTACAGATTTGTGCCAATACGATTAAGGAACATTTACGCAAGTCCGATATCTTTGGCCGACTGGGCGGCGAGGAATTCGCCATCATGCTCAGTAATGTCAGTAGGGAATCAGCTTTTAGCGTTGCTGAACGTATTCGTTTTCATCTGGAAAACAAACAGTTCTATGTTGGCGAAGATCAGGAAATTTCTATTCAAATCAGTATAGGCATTAGCTGGAATATGCCGAATAAAACATCAACACTGGAAGAGTTACTGCACGAAGCCGATCAGGCACTTTACCAAGCCAAATGGACTGGTCGAAACAAGGTTGTTGGGCTTACTGATTTGTATTCAAATAAATGCTAAAGTACTAAAAACATCGAAAAAACCATCAATCACAGTGTAACCAGATGCGAATATTGACCAGCATTTCAAACTGTCCGCTAAGAAATCACAAAAGTGAATACTCTAAAAGCGTGTATTTTGACTTGAGATAGACCTCAGATTTCCCTACTTTTTAGAAAGTGTTTAAGGTGTTTGTATTCTTACTATTTTTCGAAATTTGTCATTTTTTAGCAAAGTTGTATGAATTGTTGCATCCTGAAATTAACTGTGAGTATCTAGAGCTGCGTCTCAGTTGTTCATCCAAAATGAGCAACCTAAGCAGTGCTTATTTTTTATTTAAGTATGAATATGCATCATTATGCACTTATAAAAGTATACAAAAAATCAGCTATAAATTTACTCGGCGCAAATGGGCAGGACATATCCTTTTTCCTTAATCAAACGTATCGCTGCATCACAAACGTCCGCATCATAGACCGTTCCACGCCCCTGCAAGATTTCTACAAGGGCAGCATCCACACCTAAAGCAGCACGGTATGGGCGATGGGAAGACATGGATTCAATCACGTCAGCTACTGCCAGAATACGTGCTTCAACATGAATTTCATCTCCTTTCAAGCCTTTAGGATAACCAGAGCCATCCATCCGTTCGTGATGTTGACCAATAATTTCAGCGATTGGAATATTAAAAGGAACATTTTTGAGAATTTCATAACCAGCCTGCGCATGACCTTTCATCATTTCCATTTCTAAATAACTCAAACGTGAAGGTTTGGTTAGAATTTCGGAAGGAATGGAAATTTTACCAATATCATGCACTAGCCCAATTTCCTCCATTTGGAAGCAACGCTTTTCATCCCATCCCATTTCTTTGGCAATCGCACTGGCAATCAGTCCAACACGGCATTCATGGCCTGCAGTATAAGGGTCACGCATTTCCACCATGGTCGATACTGCGCGTAATGTGCCATACATTGTCGCTTCTAGCTGTTTAACCTGCCTAGCAATTTGCTCTTCAGCCTGTTTTTGTTCGGTAATGTCCTGCGCCATCACAATCGCTGCAGGTAAGCCATCATCCCAAATGATACTACGGGTATGCAAAGCAAATTCTCGCATCTGTCCATTTTTGTGTCGCACTGGAACTGTATAGGGAGTATTCAGATGATCTGTGACCTGAAATTGATCATTAGCCTTATGAATTCGTTCAAGATTTTCTGCTGTAGCATCTGTAAATTCAAGGAAATTATGGTCAGTGAGTTCTGTGGCAGGCCTGCCCAGCATTTCAGTATAACTTGGGTTGACGTAAAGATAGCGATTGTCTCGCAGTACATACATCCCAACCACGGTTTGTTCCACCATGCTACGAAAACGCTGTTCGCTGTCTTTTAATGCCTGCTCAGTTTTTCGGATGACTGTCAGATCGCCCCAAGCAAGAATCACATCGTTGCCGACAATCGCCAGTGTGCGCTGTGCGATGCGTTGACTACCATCTTTTGCGATTAAGGTAATTTCAGGCAGCTGCACCTGTTTGCCATTTTTTACCAGCTGCAAAGCTTCTTCCCAGCTTTGTTGTATGAACTGTCTTTGTTCTTCATCGGGTGCTACTTTTTTTAGCCAGACTTCCCGATTTTGAAGATCTTCGAGGTTATATCCTAGCCATTTTTCATAGGCCAGATTGACTGCTAGAATACATTCATCTTGTATAGAAATAATCTGCATCGGTACAGGAGACTGTAAAAATACTTGCTGAAACCGATGCTCCATCTGTTGTGAATAAATTTCGGCAGTTTTACGATGCTGTTCCGCTGAAAACCGTTCCAGTGCAGATGAAATATCTCTAGAGAGGTTTTGCAACAATTGAATCTGTTCCTCATCAAATTCAACCTGACCTGTAGTATACAGTCCGACCATTCCCAAGAAACGGCCTTTAAGCAACAATGGGGTCAATGCCGCCTGACGCACCTGCTCTTGGTTTAAATATTGTCTCCACATTTTATATTCTGGAGTAAAATCTTTATGAGGGGCACTGAGCAGATTATAGGTATAAACTTCTACATCTGAACTGGTATTTTTTAATTGCTTCAGCGGAAGGTTTTCGTCCTGTTGTAATCCCTTATACAGGGTTTCTAGCATGTTCTCTGCAATATTATGATGGAACTGGATCAGTAATGGGCTATCGGCTTGATCATCGGCTTTAAGTGCAATAAAAATTTTATCAAAACTGCCAAGCCGCAATAGAACCTGCTGTAATTCTGCAAACATATCATGTTGATTCTGACTATGGGCAATCACCCGATTGGTTTCACTGAGCAAGCGATAGAGATAAGTCAAACGTGCTACACGGCCCTGTGATTCTAGTCGGGTATGAACGTCGGTGATTTGACTGGTAATATGGTCAATTAAGCGTTGTTCTTCAGGCAGAAAGGCCGGAGTATTCTGGGTCTGATCATACCAGACGGTTAAGGTTCCAAATCGCTGGATATCATTGGCAAATACTGACTGCAGGTGTGATGTCTGCATAGGAGGATCTGCGCCAAAAATACCCCATTCACTGTTAATCTGCAGATGAATCTGTTCTGGAGAGGAAAAGCCTGAAGGAATGATTTGCAAGGCTTTATTCAACAATTCAGCCATGCTGATATGGGTATTGTTACAGAGTTGATTCATCTGGTTCAGACAACGCACTTCAGTTACACGTTTCTGAACACTTTGCAGTAAAAGTTGACGCTCTGTAATGTCACGTACCACCATGACCCAGACCGGTTTTTTGCCTAGGCGTTCTGTGAAAGGTGCCACATGACACTCTATGGTTTTGTTATTGGATAGGGTTAGCTGAGCTAAAAACTCTTTAGGTTTTTGATCTAACTGAGAGCAGACCGGACAGTCCGTTACTGGCACATTGGGGTCATGCAATAATTCATGCGCGGACAACCCAGTGAGTTGTGCTGCAGATGTACCGTGTGCTCTGCCTGCTGCCAGATTTGCCTGCTGAATCGTTTGACTGGAATTTACAATATAGGTGGGATCTGGAATGGTATCATAGGTACTAGCCGCCTTTGATAGCATGCTGAAAGGCTCTTTAATCGTCGCTTCCACCAGTGCAAGATACATAAACCAGTAAGAATAAACTTTCAGAATATGCCCCCATAGGTTCACATCTGCATATACGGAAACATATTTGGTAAAGGCAAATTCAGAGGCCATCATGGTGAGCATGGAGAGACAAACGCCAAATGTCAGTTGCGCCGATAAGTATTTCCGGCGTTTCCAAACTAAAACCAGGGCAATCGCCAAGATTCCAATGATGAGATATTCGCTATAGATTTTAAAAGGTGTAAGTCCCTGCCCTTCAATAAAAGCTGTTGGGAAAAAACCTTGCATCACCGCTGTGACAATCGCAATACTCAACAGACCAAAAAACAGATTAAGTTGGAGTGGTTTGATGAGCCGAGTCAACATGAAAGGTGATGCAAGCATTGCAAAGGCCTGCAACAGTCGGGCACCAATCCATAGCTGTACTGCCTGATTAGCGTTGTTCGCTGGAAAAATATACATACCTTTGTAAAGCAGGGTATGAAACAAATCAATGAATCCACACCAACCCATAGCGATCGCAATAAAAACAACAAAATAATTTTGAGTAAAATGTCGTGAAACCAAGGTCACAATCAGTGCAGTGACCGCGATAATAATTGAAATTAGTTCTGCCACGGTATGTGTGAATATGAAACCAAAAGTTTTATTGGTCCACCAGATCAGTAAGGCAAAAATCGTCGGAGGAAAAATCATCATATAAGGAGAAATAAACGACTTAAGGTCGAATACATCCAGTGAAAATAAGTCACGAGATGATTTAGGCATAATGTTCCTCTGTGAGATTCACATATAGTTTTATTTAATTGTATGAGGTCGTTCAAAATTATATGTTCGCCGAACGACTATATTTTAACGGCTTTGTTGCATAAATATTTAAGTTATTGATTTTAACAAAAAATATTTCAAATTAAAAAACAAATTAAAACATTAAAAATCATACGTTTAAAATATATGCAGCAAAACCTGAATGCAAAGTGAGGATGAGGATTTCTTAAATTTCAATCTGCCTGCCGATTTCTAGAACTCGATTAGATTATGCAAATCCCAATCAAAATATGAATATGTGTATTTAGAGTCTAGGTAGTAGCCCAACCGATATCTCTAAGTCAAACACAGAAATTAAATTCCCCTACCGAATTGCTCATTTTTTTACTCAGTTTCCTGGCAGAGAGAAAGATGACGTTGGCTGAATTACTCTGATTCTTCATGCTGTTGTTGAATATGAGCTAGCGCAAAACCCAAACAGTTATTCTCAACTATTTCTCGCGGATTCAACTAGCTTAATTTATCAAAAATACCTACTTTAAAATCAATCGTTTGGTTGCTTTAATAATCATTTCTCTGCGTTTTTCATGATTTCCCATATCCTCTAATGGTGTAAACATTCTCGCAACTTGTGGCAACATAAACCAACTATTTGCAATTGCTAAAATCAAAAATGCTAAATAGCTTGGTTCAATACTATTGGTGACTTTTCCTTGTTGCTGTGCATCAGAAACTGCCTGAATTTTATAATCATAATTTTTTCTGCGAATTTCTTCATTTGGGACTTCTTTATCATAAATTAACCCTTCCCAAAGTAATAAACGACTAAGTTCAGGATGTTCACAATGATAATCATAAGCCCGCCCTGCATATTCAGATAAGTCTTCTTCTGATATGGATTGAATAGGTACTAATTTAGCAACTTTAACCAATTCATTGCGCAGAACAGCATCAAATAACTCTCTTTTAGCGCCAAAATAATTATAAATTCTTTCTTTGTTTACCCCCGCAATTTTTGCAATTTTATCAATGGTTGTGCCATCTGGCCCATGCTTTGCAAACTCGCTCACAGCTGCATCTAAAATCTTCTGTTTGGTCCCTTCCGTATCCCAAGGCATAATTTTTCCTCTTGCAAACCATAAAAAAATATATTATAAAGCACACATCCAACTAATTCGTTGGAAATTTTGGAACTTTATAATGAAAAACAATATTATAATTTTCGGCTATGGGCTAGGTATTTCTAGAGCGCTGGCTTATCGATTTGGTCAAGAAGGCTATATCGTTGGGTTGGTTGCTCGAGATAAAAAAAAATTAGAAGAACAAGTATTAGAACTTAGATTAGCAAATATCGATGCCCATTTTTTTTGTAGTGATTTAAGCCAAACGGAAAATATTCCTGAGCTTATTCACCAAATTAAAAATCAGTTTGGTGAAATCAAGAATATTCACTGGAATGCATTCCATGATATTGAAGGTGATTTACTCACGCTGAACCCTTTTGACCTCACGAAAAGCTTTCACTTACGTGTCTCAAGTTATATTGCTACTGTTCAGGCTTGTATGGATGACTTGAAAAATAATAAAGGTAGTATTTTGTCAACAAATGGTGTCTTTGCTCTTGATTTGAATGAAGTTGATCTGATCGCAAAAGAATATGCGGCTTTATCAATTGCAGCTACCTCACAATATAAAACCACAAATTTACTGGCACTTTCCTTGAAAAATTCACAGGTCTATGTAGGTCAAGTCATTGTGAATGGATTTGTGGAAGGTACTCCCGGAGCCGAAAGTAAGCTTTATACCATTGCGCCCAAAACTGTTGCGGATCAATTTTGGGATTTACATCAGAAGAAGAATCAAACAACTGCCTTGTGTGGAAGAGTACTTCAAGTAGCGTAAAAGTTTACTATTCATGAATGATAAAAATGAATACAAATAAAAATTTAATTTTTTTAATGAGTGAAATCCAGAGGATATTATGAAACTATTACACATCAATTCATCAACTCGCGGAGAAAATAGTCAATCTTTATTGATTGCTAAACAGGTGATTGCCAAACTTCAAGACAAACATCCCGATTTGGTCATTGATGAATTTGACCTATTTGCAGGAGCTCTTCCTGCATTCGATAAAAATGCTGTTGGTGCAAAAATGGCATTATTTACAGGTCAAGATGCAAACTCTACAGAAAAGGCAGCATGGACAGAAATTAAGGCCGTTTATGATCGCTTTGCCTCAGCAGATATTTATGTCTTCAACGTTCCATTATGGAATAACAATATTCCATATATTTTAAAACAGCTGATTGATGTTGTTACCCAACCTGGTTGGTCATTTGGCTTTGACATGAATCATGGTTATTCTGGGTTATTAGCAGATAAAAAAGCTTACCTCGTAATTGCAAGTGGTGTGTACTACGAAGGTATTCCAGAAAACTTTGGTTCTGACTTTGCGACACCTTATTTACAAGATTGGCTAAAATTTATTGGTATTACAGATATTGAAACCATTCATATTTCACCTACCGTTTTAAATAATGATTATGAAAAAACAAAAGGCGAAGTGATTGATGATCTTGAAAAACTAATTGCCTAATAACAACAAATCAATCATGAAGTCTATTAGAACGCTAATAGGCTTCAAAAATTCAATCTAATAATAAATGCTATAAGGTTATACAAATGCGGATTGGTTTAACGGGAACATATTCATCAGGTAAAACACTCACATCCTTAATTATCAGCGAATATTTAAATTTGCCTCGTACAGAAGCGAGAACGATGCGGGAGATTCTACCTTTTGCTGCACCAGGAAAAACATTAGAAGAAGTCACGTCTCCTCAATTGATTCAGATGATCATTACTCGTCATATGGATCGAGTTATTCATGAATATAAGCTCAAAGATCGTTTCATATCAGATGGCTGTTCTTTACAAGAATGGATCTACGGTAGTGTGCGCGTTAAATATGGTATGAATCCTAATCAGTCGATTCACTTAAAAGACAATGAAGCTGTTTCAAAAACTACCGAGCTGGCTTATTTTGAAAATATTATGAGTGAGCTGGGAAAAGTATTTAAGCGCCATGTACAAGATTCTTTTGATCTTTTTATTCATTTACCAAATGAGCTACCACTAGCAAAAGATGGTCATCGACCTGTAAATGAGTTATTTCGTTCTGCTTCAGATGAGCTTTTAAAAGATACATTTGACGAACTGGATATGAAATATCACATTATTGGCGGAAGTCTGGAAGAACGTGCGGATGCTATTGCAGAACTTTTAAAAATCAAGCCTGTAAAGAGTATCCAAGAATCTATAAAAATTGCAAATCAAAAATATAAAACACTAATTATGTAAGTATCTATATAAAAGCAAAAAAAATTCTTAGATAAATAGGGGTAAATGATGAACTTATCATTTTTTAAAGATGTTGATGAATTTTTAGGTGATAAAAAGACACGTTATTTTGGGGCAGGCTATCTCAATAGCAATCATGCAATCTATGATTTTTCTAGCGAGTCTGATGACCAAAATATCTTAAAATTCTCTTGTTTTGGTCGAGTTGTATTGCCTCAAACTTGGTCTATTAAAGGCAATGGTAGCCAAAAACCACATTTAAGTACGATTGATATTATTGAATTGTCTTTACTCACTTTTGATCATCTTATTCAGACTGTCTATAGTAATTTACCTAAAATTTCTTATAAGAGCCTCATTTATAAGATGATCATTAGGGCAGGCAAAAGCCCAGTGGAGTCTGATTTTGATCAGATCAATATTCATGGAAGCATGGACAAGATTGATCAAGAGACCAAAGCCTTGAACCTTGATATCTCTAATATGAGAATTGAAATTCAATACTCTAGTGATTTCAATAAAATTGACTATTCAGCACCTACAGTCGATTTGAAAACACCATTGGATATTAATGATGTGATGATCAATGTTAATGAAATGAAAGCATCTGCTTTGGTGACCAATAATCAGCTCATGAAAGAAAAGATGGAGCCATGGTCAACTTCATGCCTATTTTCCGTAGGCTTGCAGTTGGGTCAAGTTTTACTTTACCAGTTAGATTCAATTAGTCGCTCAGAAAGTAATACCCTCTGGATGAAAAAGACAGAAATATTCTTTCTTTCGGACAAACCAAATCTTGATCATTCACATCCGATTTTTACACGTTTAGACAATGTCAGACGCTATAAAACATCAGACGGTGACTGGAGAAAAGCCGATATCTATTCAATTTTTGGTAATACCAAAATTATCTGTAGCGTTACGCATAAACTTCCTCTTACATCGTAAATAGCATAATGAATAGTAAATTAAATCATGCAGTTGCTATATGTGATCCCTTAGAACTTGCACATCCAGATTCATTTCTGGATGTGCAAGTTCCATATCCTAAAGCATTGCCACAAGATGTGATTGTTCGTGTCGAAGCCGTCTCTATTAATCCAGCAGATATGCGTGCCCGACTGAGAAAGAAAAAAGATAACCGCATAAATGTCCTAGGTTGGGATGTTGCTGGAACAATTGTTGAAAAAGGCAATGAAGTTTCAGACCATTTTCAGGTCGGAGATGCTGTTTACTATGCAGGTGATATTAACCGCTCAGGTGGAAACTGTTCATATCATGCAATTGATTCTAGATTAGTCGCATTTCAACCTAAAACGATTAGCGTTGAAGATGCAGCAGCATTACCCTTAGTTTCACTGACTGCGTGGGAAGCGCTATTTGAAAAATTAGCTCTTGCGATTAATACTAATTTAACCATACAGGATGATGAACCAACACCTTCACTACTTATTCTTGGTGGGGGTGGTGGCGTTGGCTCTATGGCGATTCAACTTGCTAAACTTGTTCCTAATTTAACCGTGATCGCTACTACTTCTAGAAAGGAAACCACCGAATGGTGTTTAAAATTAGGCGCGGATCATGTAGTTGATCATAGTCAGGCATTAGCACCACAATTATCAAAAATTGGTTATCCCGAGGTGGACTATATTCTGATTTGTAACTCACCTGATACGTATTTTGATATTTTACCGAGTATTACACGACCTTTTGGGAAAATTTGCAGTATTGTTCCTTTCCTTCAGAGTCATGACTTTAATTTATTGATGAGAAAAAGTTTGTCATTTCATTGGGAGTTTATGTTTACTCGATCTAGTTTTTCTACCCACGATATGGTGAAACAGTCCGAAATCTTAAATCGTATTTCAGAACTGATCGATCAAAAGAAGATTATATCGCCTAGAGTAATTTCACTTAGCCCAATGAATGCATCAAACATTAGAAAGGCCCATCAGTTAATTGCTTCAAATAAAACCATTGGAAAAATCGTAATAGTCAATAAATAGTGAAATATTGTCTAAGCCCAGAAGTCGATATATGTATTAACCCGACTCTATTTTTATAAAAGACCATTCATTTATAAAAGAAAGTTTAAAACGATAGTAAAATTTTCTGTTAGTTACTTTAGATTCATTTTGTGCATGTTTGTGCCTCTTATAAAATTGAATGATGGCAAGCTGCAAAGTTTTGGGATAAAGTCAAACTTTTAAAAATGGTTGATAATTGTGAAGAATACACTTTCCAACAACAATCAAATTGAAGTGGTCTCTACTTTTTCTGAACTTGTGAATTTGCATTTTCAAGGAAATAAGAACGCCATTTGCTGGTCTCGAAATTTGATTGGTGATTTTAAAGAGATTGTGGAAAAACTTCACTTAAAAGAAAATATTACAGAAGTTTCTGTGGAAGATCTTTTAGCATTGCAGCTTTCAGAAAAAGGTCATCTCGCGAGAGAAATTATTTTAAGTGATCTACAGCGATTAACTGATTTCGGGGCATCACCTTCTCTGAATTTACTTAAAAGTTATGAACGGGATGAAGAGCTAGATTTCATTTCAACAGATGTGTATTCCTATCATATTGATCGCTCACCCATTGAAGCGGATACTTTTTTATGTACCTATCATGGCCCTGCAAGTGATATTTTGCCTCATGATCAGGTTGAGAAAATGATTTTGGTTCCAGAAATCAGGGAAAAACTCAAAAAACTACATGATGGTTCAGAAGCTGAGTTTGAAGCTTTCCTAGAAGATAATTTCTTTGATCTGCATTACCAGCCAAAACCTGATGCAAAACCAGTGAATTTGGGCTCGGGGCATCTTTGGCGCTTGGCAGTAGATCATCCAATGCAACAGGTCTTACCCTGTGTTCATAGAGCGCCTGCTGAAAAGGAAGGTGAGTATAGATTATTATTGATCTGTTAAATATCAATAATATACATAATAGATAAACTTAATTTCTATAAAGTTGGACTGTTCCACCTGCCCATTTCTTAAATGCTCTAGAGAAATGGGCAGATCAACATCATCTATTGTTAAAGAATTATTCATTCCACTGCATGCTGGCTTAAGCAATTTCCGTCTGCCCTACATGATGATATGCACGGTTAAAATAAACCAGACTCTGATCATGTTGGTTTTGTTGAATCGCGACAATACGACACATAAAAATCGTATGTGTTCCAACTTCTTGAATTTGCTCAATCTCACAATCAAAATTCACTAAAGCATCCTCTAAAACGGGTGCTCCAGTTTCCAGTTCTGTCCAAGTTCCATGTTGAAAGCGTTCTTCAGAACTCAGTTTCGATGCAAACAGATTAGAAATATGCTCATGTTGTGCGCCTAAAACATTTACAGTTAAGATCTTATTTTCGACAAAATGCGCATGTGACCGAGAAGCTTTATTCATACAGACCAACAATGTCGGCGGTGTATCCGTGACACTACACACAGCAGATGCAGTGAAACCATGACGATCAGACATGCCTGCCGTGGTCACAACACTGACTGCGCTGGTTAACAAAGACATTGCATTTCTAAAGTCTGTTGCTTCAATCATCATTTTGTTCCTAAATTGAGTCCTAACTGGTGATTTAGATTGAGTTAATTGTGTATTTCATTTACTTCTGCACATCATCTAGATGTGTTCTAAGTAGAGTGGATACTTACTTTGGATAGGGGCAGGGCTACCTGTTGGATGAAGAATAAAATCCTATTCAATCCCAAAAGTAACCCTCGAGAGATCACCTGAGCAATTACTGCCCTGCAAGCTCTTTACGGATGATTTCCGCCCCTGCACTTAAAGCATTCAACTTGCCTGTTGCTACTCGGCGAGATAAAGGTGCCATGCCACAGTTGGTCGAAGGATAAAGTTTATCTGCATCGACAAACTGAAGTGCTTTACGTAGTGTATTGGCTACTTCTTCTGCTGTTTCAATGCTGTTGGTTGCGACATCAATCGCACCGACCATGACTTTTTTACCGCGAATCAGTTCAATCAGATCCATCGGTACACGCGAGTTTTGACATTCGAGTGAGACAATATCGATCTTCGATTTTTGAAGTTTAGGAAAAGCTTCTTCGTACTGACGCCATTCTGAACCTAGAGTCTTTTTCCAGTCGGTATTTGCTTTAATGCCATAGCCATAGCAAATATGTACTGCAGTTTCGCACTTCAGACCTTCAAGTGCGCGTTCTAAGGTTGCAACGCCCCAGTCATTTACTTCATCAAAGAACACATTAAATGCAGGTTCGTCAAATTGGATAATATCTACGCCAGCAGCCTCTAACTCAAGTGCTTCTTGATTCAAGATTTTGGCAAATTCCCAAGCCAGTTTTTCACGGCTTTTGTAGTGACCGTCATAAAGTGTATCGATCATGGTCATCGGGCCAGGGAGCGCCCATTTGATGGGTTGTGTGGTTTGGCTACGTAAAAACTTGGCATCTTCAACAAAAACAGGCTTTTGACGAGATACAGCACCAACCACCGATGGAACACTGGCATCGTAACGATTACGGATGCGAACTGTCTCGCGTTTCTCAAAATCCACACCGTCAAGATGTTCAATAAACGTGGTGACAAAATGTTGACGGGTTTGTTCGCCATCACTGACAATATCGATGCCTGCATGTTGCTGTTCTTGCAATGACAAACGTAACGCATCTTGTTTGGCTTCAACCAATTGCTCACCTTCGAGCTTCCACGGTGACCAAAGTTTTTCGGGTTCTGCTAACCAAGATGGTTTCGGTAAGCTGCCAGCGGTTGATGTTGGTAATAAAATTGCCATTTTAATCTTCTATCTCTATATTCTATTTCAGGTAAATTAAGCAGCGTTACGCTCTACGTTGTAATTTGCAGCCCATTGCTCAAGAATATCTCGATAAGGCTTAATAAAGTTTTCTTCCGTCCATTTGCCTTGTTTTACAGCAAGCTGACCACGTTCAACTCGGTCATATACGATTCGCGTCAATGAATAATCTGGGTACTCTAGACTTGCTTGATAGATTTGTGCCGCTGATGAATTTGCATTGTAAATTTCAGGGCGATAAATCTTTTGGAAGGTTTCCATGGTGCTGATCGCGCTGATCAATTCAAAATCGGTATAGTCACGCAGTAAATCACCCGCAAAATAGAATGCTAAAGGTGCAACACTGCCTTTTGGCATAAAGAAGCGAACCTGTAAGCCCATTTTATGGAAATATTCATCGGTACGTGAGTACTGATCTTGCTTATACTCAACACCCAAAATTGGATGTTCATTGGTCGTGCGGTGATAAGTCCTCGCTGTTGAAACACTCAGGCAAATCACAGGTTGCTGATTAAACTCGGCTTTAAAGGTTTCTGAGTTCACAAGATATTGATACAACTTGCCATGCAAATCACCAAAACCTTCTGGTGCGTAAGAAGTCGAGTTCTCTTTATTATGTTCTTTCAGTACCACACTGAAGTCGTAGTCGCGGACATAAGATGAGAAGCTGTTCCCGATCATGCCTTCAATACGCTGATTGGTGTGATGATCGATAATGGTGCTTTTCAGCATTTCAATGATCGGGAAAGTTTTACCATTGCCTTCTATATCTAAATCCGCAGAAATAATATCAATTTTAAGTGAATAACGATCACCCTTCGGGTTATCTGATTGTGCTAAAGCATTGAAACGATTATTAATCATTCGAAGTGTATTACGTAGGTTCTGCTCACGGCTTTCACCACGCGCCAAGTTAGCAAAATTCGTTGTTAGACGTGTGTTATCTGCTGGCTGATAGTTTTCATCAAAACGAATGCGTTTAATTGAACATGTAAACTCTTTACTCATGGTGATCCGATACCCTAATTTCTAAATTAAAATCTAAATTTCTTAATGATGTGATTTATACCTGAATCATTACATGAATAAAAATGATTTTATCTAACATGAAGATGAGTAAAATTCATGTTTATGGATTTTGTTATCCTGCTTAAAAATGAAAAGTCAAAAGATGCAAAACAGGCATGCACAGAAAATGGCAATTCAATGAGAATCCAAATCCCGTACTTGACTTGGAGATATCAATATAAGAATTTTCTACTTATGAACTTATGAACTTATGAACTTATGAACTTATGAACTTATGAACTTATGAACTTATGAACTTATGAACTTATGA
>NZ_KI530764.1:104104-182937 GCF_000488275.1 Acinetobacter brisouii CIP 110357
ACTTATGAACTTATGAACTTATGAACTTATGAACTTATGAACTTATGAACTTATGAACTTATGAACTTATGAACTTATGATTAGTATACTTAATTAAATCATAAACTTAATTACTTTAAGTACCCTAAAATCATAAAAATCTGACTTTTAAACATGCCGTTTTTTTAGATCCAACTCTAAAAGTGAGTGCCAATAAAAATATTGAAAAATCGGCATTTTGACCCTGTAAAGTGCTGCTTCCAGCGGTCATATTTTCTTAACCTTGTAAGCTGTCGCGCACAAAAGATAGAGACAATGTCCATATTCAAACTCAATCGGATCCCTTACTCTAAAGCTATAAAGAACAGAAAGTTCTGGAACATAAAACAAAAATGATAAGTTCAAGCATCAGGATGTGAAGTACGACAGGAATCATACTTAAAACGCAAATACGAAAAAGCCTCGACAGGATGTCGGGGTTTTTTCTTTTCTATCAATGATCTAGGTTTAATTATGCTGATCTGTTCACATTTGCGCTTCTGTCAGAGATGAGCTGCCGATGCTTTTTGATTTAGCGAATCACTTTTGATGCTGCCATCAACTAGATTAATGGTTCGATCACAGGTTGCTGACAGGCGTGGATCGTGGGTGACTAGCAGCACTGCACAGTCTCGCTCACGATGAACTTTTCGAAACAACTCGAAAACATCTGCAGCTGTTTGAGTATCCAGATTGCCTGTAGGCTCATCGGCCAATAATAATGCTGGATCAGTGATCAGTGCTCTGGCAATCGCGACCCGCTGTTGCTGACCACCTGAGAGTTCATTTGGTTTTCTGTCGGCAAAGTTTTCCAGACCGACCGCAGCCAATAATTCATGTGCTTTTTCCAATACCAATTTATCGGGTTTCCCCCGTGTCAGCATCCATGGCATCAGCACATTATTTAAGGTCGTAAATGCCTGAATCAGATGATGAAACTGAAACACAAAACCGATGCTGTTACCGCGTAACGCGGTACGTCCTGCATCATCCATGTTACTTGTAGGCTGACCCAGCAGATAAAGTTCGCCACTGCTTGGTTGATCCAGCAGACCAAGAATATTCAATAAAGTACTTTTGCCAGAACCTGAAGGCCCAATCAGTGCTGCAAAGTCACTGCGATCTATACGCAAATCAATCCCATGCAGAACCTCAACTTCATTGGGCTGGCCGATATTGTAAGACTTGCACAATGCTTCTAGGCGCAGGACTTCATGAGCAGGATTAGACATGACGAATCGCCTCCACAGGATCAAGAGCTGCTGCTCGGCGTGCTGGTACAGCTGCAGCGAGGGTACCAGTGAGGGTTGCCAACAGTAATGCGAGCAGTACCAAGTTGATGGGCACTGGAATATAAAATAAACCTGGCCCAAAGTGATTAAAGGCCCACACTAGCGCATAACTCACCGCACTGCCCATAACTGAACCCATTAAACCGAACATGGCACCCTGAAAAAGGAAAATACGCAAAATTTGCTGTTGGGTTGCACCTGTTGCACGCAAAATACCAATTTCCCGAGTTCGTTGCACGACACTAACTGACAATACACTGGCAATTCCAAAAGCGACAGAAATAGCCACAAAGACAATAATCATATTGGTGGACAGGCTCTGTGCTGAAATCGCATTCATTAATTGTGAATTGGTTTTAATCCAGCTATCAGCCTTCAGTGAAGTTAAGCGTCCAACTTGCGCAGCAATCTCATCGGCTTTGAAAATATCTGTAACGGTCAGATCGATGACAGTGACTCCCCCAGGAAGGTTGAGTAATGATTGCGCCTGTTTTAAGTCGAGATAGACGTAACGCGCATCCAGTTCACGCACGCCTAGCTCAAAGATTCCAGCAACATTCACCACCGTACTATTTTGTTGACCTGTATCCAGTCGCAGCTTACTTCCTACTTGCACCCCCAAGTCATCGGCTAACTGGCTCCCGATCAGTACATTGTCCGCCCCTACTCGCAGCTGACCACTGATCAGATAGTTTTTGAGGGGAATAATTTTTTGATAACGCTCTACATTAATTCCGACGAGCGCTACAGATTCGAGCGCGTCACCACGTTGGGCAAATGCAGGACCTGATACAACAGGTGATACTGCGGTCAGTACAGGCAACTGATCTAGCGTTGCCATAACTTCCTGCCAGTTGTTGATCGAGCGCAAGCGTTGTGCACGCTTATCTTCCAGCAATAATTGTAAAGTTCCTGCTTTTGGAGGAAGAGTTTGGTTCACCTGATCTGGTGATAACACACGGATATGCGCTTGCGTGCCTAAAGTTCGCTGGATAATATTCGACTGCAGACCTTGTACTAAAGATGAAACAAACACGATCACTGCGACACCCACAGCGACACCGACGGTGATCATGAAAGACTGTACGCGTCCTTCACGCAAAAAACTGAGTGCGATCGTCCACTCAATCCAGAGTCGTCCAAGAAAACTGTTCAATTGAATTTCACCGGTAATTCATTTTTGCTGTCTGCAGCATACGCCTGAGCAAAAGGAATTTTTTCTAGTTTCAAGCGTACACGCGTACCATCAGTCAGTGAAGAAACAGGGTTAGCCAAGATATGATCCCCTGCCTTTAAACCCGCAATGACCTCTGATATCGCTAGACCACGTAAACCCAAAGTAATCGGCTGATGCTGTATTTTTCCGTTAGGTACCAAGAGTACGGTTGCCTGATTACCCTGTACATTGGTTAAGGCATCATTTGGGATCGCCAGTGCTCGATCACGTTTTGCTGTTTCAATATTTACAGAAACCGTCATATCCTGACGCAAAAATTCAGGTACAGGGTCAACTGCCAAGCGTACTTCTACCGTACCGCGCTGCGGATCAATGCTCGGTGCAATAAAATTAATACGGGCAGGAAATGGTTTATCTGGGTAAGCGTCAGCAATCACAACAGCATGCTGCTGTAATGCAAGCTGTGGTAAATTGCGCTCATCGAATGGTACGCGAATTTCCGTGCTGCCATCCAGTGCGATGGTGAGGAGGGTACGGCCAGGCTGTACCAGATCACCTGGTTCCACATTACGTGTCAGAACCGTACCTGCCACTTCAGCGCGGACTTGGGTTCTAGCCAGTTGTGCCTGCAGCGCAGCCAGACGTTCACGGAGCAGTTTCTCCTCAACATTGCCTGGGGCTAGTGCTGTTGCCGCCAAACGTGCTGACTCAAAGTTATTACGAGCCACACGTTCAGCTTTATCCGCTTGTTCCTTTGCTTCGGTCGATAGACTTCCAGATTCGCTCAGGTTGCGTCTGCGGTTTGCTTCACGGATCGCTTGATCTAGCTGGACTTTGGCATTCGCCAAATCGACTGCAGCCTGTGGGCGTCTACTGGTTGCCAGTTCGGTAAGTGCGGTCTCTGCCTGTTTCACCTGAGCAACAATCTCATCAGATTTCAGTACCAGCAACAAATCTCCACGTGAAACTCGGTCACCTTCCTGTACCAGACGTTCGAGGATGACGCCAGTAATTTCACTCCCAACCTGAGCGCGTGATACTGTCATGACTCGTCCAGTTGCCACGACTGTTTGTACAATGGGCATCGAAGCAACGCTGTAGCTTGATAATAGCGGCCCCTGCCACCAGCGTAATGCAGCAAAACTTGCAGCAATAATCAACACTGCAATAATCACAACATACTTATAGCTGACCGTGCGCAATGAGCTTCTCCAGATTAGATGGAAACGGGCACATATATCTGCAAAGTACTACCGTTCAGGTGAATTTTATGCTTTATAGTCCTTTGACTATAAAATGTTATTGAACCGATTGATAATATATTTTCACGTTAAAAACAGTTTTTTTGCATAAAAAGCGAACCAAATATGTCTAGGCTGGGTGCCGTATCAGGAAATTCTCTCGATAAGTAAAATTTACAAAATCATTATCATCTCTGTGACATTTTTGGATGCATTGAATCTTAATGGCATCAGACCAGACAAAATAACTATTCACATTCACTTCACATGGTTTTTCTTAGATTAAATAAAAAGTAAGGAATAGTGTGATGAAAAAACTTAAAAAACTCATGGCAACGACTATCGCAGTTTTAAGTTTAACTGCGTGCAAAACTGTTCCAAGTTATACCAATGACTATGCTAATGCAGATCAAAATATAAAAGGTATTACCTTAAATAACGAACAGGCCTACAGTATCGGTTCACGTTTTGTCGCCGCATTCAATACTTTGGGTACACCCGTTTTTGTTGATCGTGCAAGTAGTCTCTATGCTGATCAATTGTTTATTAATGATACTTTATCGCAGTTTGCCCACAAGAAAGATCTAATCAAGCATTTTGAAGGCATGAATAGTCGGGTCAGCAATGTCAGCGTCAAACTGATTAGCGCTACACATCATGAGGATTCTGCATATATTCATTGGAAAATGGCGTATGACTTTAAAATTTTTGGTACTAAAAAAGCCATGAAGTCATATGGCATCAGTGAAATCAAAATCAATCAAGCGAATCAAATCATCTTTCAGCAAGATTTTTGGGACCCAGCAAATGGTCTTTACAGATCAATGCCTGTGGTTGGAGGAATTTACGGATGGATTTTGCCTTTCAAAAATACACGCTAATACTCACAGGAATGATATTGCAATGCTGCGTATCATCAAATGCCGCAACATTAAAACAATGTAGTTCAGCCCCACTCATGGTCAGTAAAAATAATGTTGGGCATGTGAACTATTTTGCAGAGAGCTGTCAGAAAGCTTGGGACAATCAAAGTATTCAACTTGATTTTTCCTATGAGCGTGACATACCAGGATGGGCATTTAAGCAGGCGGCGACATATTTTTTAAAAAAGAACGTTGCAGATAATATTTCACTCAACACATTAAATAAAATTACCGAATGGTATCAACCCGTCAGAAAAGGAGATCTGTATCGCTTAAATTACCAGCATAGCAGCAAAAAAATGACATTGTCCCTCAATAATAAAGTCTTGGGACAAATTAGTGATCCTCAAATAAATCAATATTTTAAAATATGGTTTGGGCATGCACCTTTTAATGCTAAATTAAGACAACAACTATTAAATTAATAGGGTTCATGGTTAGCATATGAATAATCACTTTATTCTGATGGTTGAAGATCATTTTGATTTAGCCGCAACGGTTTGCGAATTTCTTGAAGCGCACGGCTACATTATCGATCATGCTCGCAATCTTGATGCAGCAAAAACTTTTCTAAAATCCCAGCCTTATCACTTACTGTTATTAGATATTAATTTACCCGATGGTTCTGGGTATGATTTATGTCACTGGCTCCGCGATCAGCAAAGCCTGGATATCCCTGTGCTGATGCTCACCGCACGCGATACGCTTGATGATAAACTGAAGGGTTTCGCAGCGGGAACTGATGACTATTTGGTCAAACCATTTGATTTTAATGAACTTGTTGTACGCATACGTGCTTTAATTAAACGGTCTTTAGGTGAAGTATCAAATAACAAACTGCAAATTCATGATCTAATTTTGGATAGTGCTAAACAGACGGTATCCAGAGCTGGGCAGATCATTGAACTCCCACCGATTCAATTTAAATTACTCAAAATTTTGATGCGTAACTCTCCTAAAGTCATTACCAAGCAAGAAATCATGATCGAGCTATGGGGAGATGAAGAACCAGAAAGCGATGCTTTACGTAGCCACATTTATAGCTTACGTAAAATGATCGACAAACCCTTCGCTCAAAAGTTACTTCATACCGTTTCAGGCGTGGGAATTAAAATCGCACTCGAAGCCCATGAGTATTAATGAAAATACACCACTACAATGAGCCCCGTACTCGGCGCCAAATTGAGATCAGGATGTACAGACAGGTAATACTCTCGATCAAACAGTTCGACTCTCCAGCCCAACTGTTTACAGAGTTTTTCGACCAGCTGCAAACCGATCCCGTGACCTTTAACCTCAAATGTCATTTGTGAGCTATCTAATTCTTGCGCCTTGGCATCATTTGGCAGGCTGATTCCAACGCCATTGTCTGCAATGACTAAATTATGTTTTTGCTGAATAATATGAATTTCTGAACCTTGCGAATAATTCAGCGCATTTCTTAGAATATTACTGAGTACCATTTTGGTCATGGATGGGTATAAATTTCGGGGTTGTTCTGATTTTTCACCCTGCACATGGATCACCATGCCTTTACTTTGACTCACTGTCTGCAATGACTCGACCAAGTCCTCAATAATTTCAGATAATAAAATTTGCTCAGAGGATAAATTCTGAGTCGTATTACGCGCAATTGCCAACAAGGTATCTACCAAAAGTTGCATATCATCAATCGTGTTACTCAAACGCTTAAATGCCTTATCGTCACCATAACGTGCCTGACATAACTGTACATTTCCTTTCAGAATTGTAAGCGGTGTCCGTAATTCATGACTCACATCACCTGTAAATTCCCGTTCCCGCTGAATAAATGTACTTAAAATATAGTGATATTTTTCTAAAGCCTGCTTCAGATATTTCGCGTCCATATTGCCATTGGTATGGATATCTTCGAATGGGGATGCCTGCGTGTTTTGATGTGCCCAATCAATATGTTCTAATGCATTTGCCAGTCGCGTAATGGGTGAAAAATAGCGCCTAGCGCGTCGGTTTGACCACCATAAAAAGCTATATAAAACAAATAGGCTAAACATAAGAGGCGCCAAGCCAAATAACCACACTAATTTATTGACATTGCTTTCACCAAATACCAGTAATACGTGCTGCCCATTGCGCTCACCATAAACGGTCATTCGCTCTTTACCATCTATCCAGATGCGGTGTACACCAATATCCAGTGGCGTATTCTGAAAGCGTTGGGGAGGAATATGCGTATTCCATCGATAACCATATAGATTTTTGGTATCTGGCAAATCTGCATTCGGGTTGCGATCTACGCGTACCCAGTAATGCTCCATTTCTTGCTCTAATGCAGTTTTTAATAGCGACCCTTTGATGACCCAAGCACTGCAAGCAATCCCGACAACAATCGATAAAGCAATCAGACCGATTTGCAACCAGTAATAACGATTGAATATTTCTGTAAGGGCATGCTTTTGATGGTTACGTGCTTGGGATTTCAGCATATAAGTTTCCTAAATGAGAGCCGGATAATTAGCTGCTTTTATTTTGAAATAAAAAATGGCCAATCACCCATTCTTGACCTTGTTCGAAACCAAATAGTTCCGCACAAGCCATGAAAAAAATTCTCCAGCGTTGCCACCATGCATCTGCATCTTTTCCATAAACCTGCTCAAATATTGGTCGGAGTTCAGTTTCCTGTGCATCCATATTACTGAGCCATGCATTTGCTGTTTTTTCATAGTGTTGACCTGACCATTGCCAATGCTGACTCAGTTCCAGATGCTCCTGGAAGTGTAAAAAAGTAGAGGTCGAAGGCATTAAGCCACCTGTGAAAAAATATCTAGACATCCAGTCATATTCTGATTTTATTTCAAATGGATAATGTAAAAAACGATGGCAAAAAATATGACACCACAATAAACCATCTGCCTTGAGCCACCCACCAATCTTTTCAAACAACCGCTGATAATTTCGAACATGTTCAAACATCTCTACCGATACTACACGATCGAAATAATTGGATGTCAGTTCCAATACATTTACATCACAGGTGATTACATCAATATTGGTCAGCCCTTGAGCCTGAGCTTGCTCCAGGATATGTTTGCGCTGGGTTTTAGAATTAGAAACCGCGGTAATATGCGCATTTGGATAGCGTTCAGCCATCCACAAAGTAAATGAACCCCAACCGCAACCGAGCTCCAAAATTCTTTGACCATCTTTTAGCTGCGCTCGTTCGCTATAGAGCTGTAATGAATAATTTTCTGCTTGATCTAATGTCGTCGTTTCATGCGGAAAATAACATGCGCTATATTTCAAGCGCTTGCCTAAAACCGCCTGAAAGAACTGGGTTGGCAGTTCATAATGTTGTTCATTCGCTTTATCTGTCTCTATCGCAATTTTGCTTTGTTTCAGCAGATTAAGTACGTCCATGTAACGCTGAGCAGCCTGTTCAGGATCATAACGCCCTTCTTGAATCAGACGTTTTTTACTTAATGCGCGAATTGCGGCTCGAATGGCTGGGTCAGGAATTAAACCACTTTCAACCAGTTTTAAAGATTTCTGAATAATATAATCCATGTGCGTACCTATTTTTTGGGTTTCCACGGAATGAACATTGATGTTCGCTGCTGATAATCGAGATAATTCTGTCCCCGATTTTTAACTGCCTGTTGTTCGCTAAACGGAATGCCCGTGATGTAATACAAAAACAACCACATCAGGACTGGATAAATCCACAATACATAGAGTCCTGCTGCCAGTCCTAATATTGGATAAGCAAACCAATGTATCCACTCAAAAAAATAATTGGGATGCCGTGAATACCGCCAAAGCCCCTGATCCATGGTTAAACCACGATGTTCTGGCTGTTGTTTAAAGGCATATAATTGCTGATCAGCGATTGTTTCTCCTATAAAAGCAACCACCAAAATAACGACTGCAATCGCTAAAACAATAGGATAATCAGGCCGCCAGCCTTGTTCAGCCGTCGTCAGCAATGCCCACATCGGCAAGAAAAATAAAATAACCAATCCTGCCTGAAACATAAAAAACAACAGAAAGCCAATGTGTTGAAACTTTCCCATAGCCTGACGCATATTGGCATATCGCCTGTCTTCCTGCCGTTCGGAAAGATAGCGGCGGAAGAGATGCGCGCTCAGTCGGAGAAACCAAATACCACTACAGATGCCGATAAACAGACGTATCGGCAATGGAGCAATATCTGTCAAAGAAGCCGTCAGTAAAATATTTAAAGCAAGGCAAGCACTCCATGCAACATCCACTATGCCAACGCGGCGGTTGAATGTTGCCCAGATCCAGCAGCACAGCATAATCACAAGATTCAAGATCATGAGTTCAACTAACATCATCTTCTCCTGTTTTGATCAGCCAAATTAGTAACCGCTGGCTTCAAACAGCATATGCACATCGCTAATCACGCCTTCTTTAAAGCCACCCTCGCAGTAACATAAGTAAAAGTCCCACATTCGAATAAAGTTTTCATCAAATCCGAGATTTAAAACCTGATCTTTTACGGCAAGAAAACGCTCACGCCAATGATGGATAGTTTGGGCATAACTCAAGCCGATATCATCTAACTGTTTCAAACGCAGCTTTTGTTCTGAAGCTGTCTGGGTCAGCACACTGATACAAGGAATAAAACTGCCTGGGAAAATATAGCGTTTAATAAAATCAACGGTTCTGAGCGCTTTTTGATAACGTGCATCTTCAATTGTAATGGCCTGAATGAGTGCCAAACCTTTCGGTTTGAGTAACTCACGACATTTTTGAAAATATGTTGGAAGATACTGCTCGCCTACCGCTTCAATCATTTCAATCGAAACCAATTTATCGTACTTGCCTTCCAATAGACGGTAGTCTTTCAATTGTACATCGATCCGATGGCTTAACCCGGCAGCATGGACACGGGTAATAGCTTCTTGATATTGCGCTTCAGAGATTGTAATGGTCGTGACTTTACAGCCATATTGTTGTGCTGCATATATGGCAAAACCGCCCCATCCGCTCCCGATTTCCACCAAATGATCTAAAGGTTTTAATTGTAATTTCTGACAAATCAACTCTTTTTTTAATTCCGAAGCAGCATCTAATGACATGGTTTCATGTTCAAATACAGCGCTGGAATACATCAGTGAATCATCTAAGAACAGTTTGAAAAAATCATTACTTAAATCATAGTGTTCGGCAATATTTTTGCGACTACCACTGATACTATTTTTACGAGTTTTATACCAGTTTTTCAGTACAAACTGACTCACTTGAGCAAGCGCGTTTTGGTTGAGTTTGTCTAGAATCTCGCGATTACGGGCCAGAATTTGCACAAGTTCTACCAATTGGTCACTTTGCCAGTCTCCGCGAATATATCCTTCGGCAGCACCTAAAACACCATGTTTAAAGATTAACTCGATGAGTTCAGGATTATGCACCTCTACGATGGCATGCAAATCCGAAGCCTCTCCGACTGTGCCATTCCAAACTCCACGAAAACTGATCTGTCCATGCCGCAATTTAAGTAGGCTTCTCAACAAAAAAGGCAGCGAATCTTGCTCACCATAAAGAAATGCTTTCATCATGAGGTATTAATCCTTATTTTTCTTTGGGTGACGGTAAAATGGAACTTTTTTCCACCACAACTGAAAGGCTTGTATATAGATTGAAGCCATCATTTTAAAAGGTCCAAGGCTATGTCTCAGAGCATAATGATGTTGTTGTGAAGGAAATGTGATTGGATTCAAACGAAAGCGCATGGTGGCATCAAAGATCTGTTTTCCTGTTTCAAACAGCTGCATATGAATGACATTTAACGTCTCAGAAAAATTAAATCGCCAACGGTAATCCAATTCCATCGGCATAAACGGTGAAACATGAAATGATTTTTGGAAATTAAACTCAAAACCTTGGAAATCACCATGTGACATGAGCTGGTTGCGACAGTCATGCAGGTAAACCTTTCTCTCGTTCCATGGAGTATTGGTAATTTCACTCAAAATAAATGCTGGCTGCTTTTGTTCTTGATCAAAAATAAAATAAAATACCACCGAATTAAATCGAAAACCCAGACAGCGTGGCAAAGCCAGTATGCGTATTTGTGAAGCTGGAGATAACGCGACATTCGCATATTGCAGTACAGCTTTTTGTACTTTTTCTCTGATTGTGCCGTGGTAGGCGGTTAAAAAATCTGTGGCATACAAATTGAGTATGTTCCAGCGATGTGAAGACCACAGCCATGAATTGGCGGTTATTGTTTCAAGTTGATCTGGATCAAACCACAGATAGTTTAATTTAGACTCAAAAGCATGTTGTTTGGGCGCATAACGCCTATGACGTATAGTGGCCTCTGCGATTGCAAGCGAAGTATTCAACATTTGATCACTCCATGCAGATCATCATAATTTTTTCAAATAATCTACTACACGTGCAGCACTTCGAGCGCCATCTTCATGAAAACCCCATCCCCAGTAAGCGCCACAATAAGAGCTACGATTTAGCCCTTGCAGTTCATGCCAGCGAGATTGAGCCTGAATCGCCTTTTGATCAAAAACAGGATGACGGTAATACCGTTGCACCAATATCTTTGCTGGATGGATATCCATATTTGGATTTAAGGTTGCGAAGATTTGCTCTTTGCATTTGAGATTCTGCAAATTATTCATCCAGTAGGTAAAACCATAATGGATTGCTGGTGAATCAGTGAATTTACTTTTAGCTGGTGTGACATGCACATGCCAACTTGCCCACTGTGAACGTTGTTTCGGCATAATCGATGTATCATGATGAACCACCATATGGTTATCTTGATACTTAAAGTTTTGTAAAATTTCTTGTTCTAAATCAGTTGGATCTTTTAATAATTTTAGACTGTCATCTGCGTGACTGGCAAAAATCACCCAGTCAAAAACTTGAACGCCTGTATCTGTTTCTAGCAGTACATGGTCTGTATGTCGACTCACGTTTTTAATCTCTAGATTTTTCCATTGAATTGAGGGACATTGCTGTTGAATCGCGCGAATATAACGATTTGAGCCATTCTTTACAGTCTGCCATTGCGGACGTTCTTTTAACTGTAGCATTCGATGATGCTGGAAAAAGCTCACCACAAACTTATACGGAATATTACCGACCTGATCGACAGGTGTTGACCACAACGCACCACACATCGGGTATAGATGTTCTTGACGAAATTCCTCTGAATAACCGTGTTGGTTTAAATAGGCTTCTATCGTCATTTCAGGGTCATGATTGATCACAGATCGTGCTTTATTATCTTGATAAAAGCGTAATAAATCTGCCAACATACGCCGAAATTTTTTGTTGAAAAAGTTTTGTGGGCGAGTCAGTAAAGACCATTTTTTGGAAGGGTTGTATTGTAATCCCGTCACATGATTATTGACTGAAAAACTCATGTCACTGGACTGGGCATCAACGCCAAGCTGGGCCAACATCTCACTAAATAATGGATAATTGTAGTCATTGAATACAATAAAACCACTGTCAACCGTAATCGCCTGCCCCTCTATTTCAAAATGATGGGTATCGGTATGCCCACCAAAATAAGTATTTTTTTCAAAGACGGTTACTTCATGTTGAGCTGACAGTTTCCATGCAGCATAAAGCCCAGAAATACCCGAACCTATGATTGCAATTTTCATGAAAGATCCCCGTTTTTCAATTTTTTTGAACTGATATTGATTTCTGATAAATTGCGGCGGCTTGCTGCATAAATGCGTTTTGGAACAGGTTTTAAACCCCAAACTAAACCGAACCAAGACAGGATTTTTAACAAATAATAAGTCACATCAATCTGCCACCAGTAAAAACCCTGTCGGGTACTACCCGCATAAAAATGATGATTGTTATGCCATCCTTCACCTAAGGTCATGATAGAAAGCAATAGGTTATTCCGACTCTGATCCTGAGTATCAAAATCCCGCGAACCATATAAATGTGCCAAAGAATTGATACATAATGTGGCATGAATCAAACATACCGTTGAAATTACAAAACCCCACACCAGCAATTGGGGACCTGTTGTTTGAAAGTCTGGATACGCGAACGCTAACCATTCTCCCAAAGCATAAATGGCAGCAGCAGTGAATAAGACGATCGGGAGATTGAAGCGATCTAACCAGATTAACTCTGGATATTTAAGCCAATCCTTAACCACTTCTTTGCGAATTTTAAAATTCTGATCATTCAGAAACCATCCCACATGGCTATACCAAAACCCATGCGTGGACGAATGTGGGTCGTTTTCTGTATCTGTAAAACGGTGATGATAACGATGATGTGCAGCCCACCATAAAGGGCCACGCTGAGCACTCATTGTGCCAATTAAGATAAAAATAAACTGAACGAATCTGGACGTTTGAAAAGTTTTATGTGACAAGTAACGATGAAAAAATGCGGTAATGGCAAACATTCTAATGACATAAAAAAACAGCATAAAGCATACTGCAAACTTAGACACACCGACCCAAAATACTGCTAGACAGGCAATATGCAGCAGAATGAAAGGCAAAATGCGTAGCCACTGAATTTTATAAGCGCTGTTTGGATGCACGGGTTGTGTTTGTACATCACCTGACCAGCTGTCTATCCAGCGTAGAAAAAATTTAAACATCGTTTCTTCCGGATTTTAAGTATTTCTTTGTGGGATTCATTCTAGATATAGCAAAATGAAATTTATGTGAAGTAAATCTTTTTGATTTTATTCATACTATTATTCAGACTGAGAACAATAGCATGATCAATGGTGCTATTTTTGATCAGATGTTCTAAATCATTCAGAAGCTGAACAGTCAGCGACGTTCCAACCGCCTTTGAGTTAGATGAAATAGCGAATTGGCACGGTGCTTATGAAGGTAAGCTATACCTTGAAAAATTCAAAATTGAAGCAGTGAAGCCAGTTATTGAGAAAAGTTAGTGTAGCTGAGGTTTAGACCGTATTAGGTATGACTACGCGCCTTATGCATGACAAACATTTTTAAACATCACAGTCTGAATACAGTCTGGCTGTAGTTTGCACAGTATACCGCTTACGTCATTATAGTGCTGTGGCTGAAAATTTGTTTCTGTTATTAAAATGAGAAAGGATCAAGAAGAAATATATACCTCAAGAGCTGAAGCCAAGTCTGATATCTTTGAGTATATTCAGATGTTCTAAAATTCAAAACACAGACATAGTTCTAATGGTCGGTGTTCTCGATGAGAGGATGAAAGGTCTATCAAAAGACAGTGATGTGTGTCTAAAATTTTAGTGGTTATTTGATAATAGTGGTGCAAAAATAAACAGAATCTCAAAGCTATATTGCCTATAGCGGTTTTTTTCAGACGGATGAAGAAAACCAGATTTGGACTCATTGCAGTTTCCAAATGGGCTAGAACAAGACCAACCACACGCAGTAAAAAATTAAAAGTAATGGACTTCAGTTGAGTAAAACAATCCAGATTATGTCTAAAGGCAAGAATGCGATGATTGATCTACATGGTGCAGAGCTGATCTAAAGACGTAAATCTTGTTGTTTCCGCTCATTGTTTAAGGATGATTTTATGAACCGTACAGCAGTAACAGCTATCTTAAAAAATCTGGATCAGCTCATGCCTGAACTGGAGAGCTTGTACAAAGACGTACACGCTCATCCTGAGTTGTCGATGCAGGAAACCCGAACAGCAGGGCTTGCCGCAGACTGGCTGCGCAAGGCAGGTTACGAGGTGACAACAGGTGTTGGGAAAACAGGCGTTGTCGGTCTTTTGCATAATGGTGATGGCCCGACAATCATGTTACGTGCCGACATGGATGCCCTTCCGATCGAAGAAGCCACCAAACTTCCGTACGCCAGTACAGTCACGCAGATGGATAATCAAGGCAAGTCTGTACCTGTTGGGCATATGTGCGGTCATGATATGCATGTAACGTGGCTCGTCGGTGCTGCTGTTTTATTTGCCCAAGCTCGTGATGTCTGGAAAGGTACTTTGATGATCGTGTTTCAGCCGGGTGAAGAAACAGCTGAAGGGGCTAGAGCGATGATAGAAGATCGCCTGCTGCAACGTTTTCCAAAACCTGTGGTGGTGCTTGGTCAGCATGTCATGTTGGGGGCAGCTGGAGATATTGCAGGTAGCGCAGGCCCCATCACCTCAGCCGCAGATAGCTTGCAGATCAGACTGTTCGGTCGTGGTGCTCATGGCTCTATGCCACAAGCCGCCATTGATCCTGTTGTTATGGCTGCATCTACTGTTCTTCGACTGCAAACGATTGTGGCGCGCGAGGTGGCAGCAACCGAAGCAGCCGTGATCACCGTGGGTGTATTGCAGGCAGGGACAAAAGAAAACGTGATTCCTGACGAAGCAATCATCAAACTGAATGTTCGGACTTTTGACGAGGGAGTTCGCACACGCGTTTTAGCCGCGATTGAGAGAATCGTGAATGCAGAGGCAGAAGCTTCGGGAGCCCCACGCAAACCAGAGATTACCCCACTGGATCAATATCCTCTCAATGTGAATGATGTGGACGCAAGTAATTGCGTTGCCGAAGCATTCCGTGCTTATTTTTCACCAGCACGCGTTCACCACACTGGACCATCACCTGCGAGCGAAGATTTTGGCTGCTTTGCTACAGTTTGGCAGGTTCCATCGGTATTCTGGTTTGTTGGTGGTACAGATCCAGCGGCTTACGCCAAGGCAAAAGCCGAAGGAACATTAAACCAAATGCCAGTTAACCATAGTCCGTTATTTGCTCCAGTGTTGCATCCGACTTTGGAAACGGGTGTCGAAACTTTAGTCGTGGCAGCCCTTGCCTGGCTAACAACATAAAAATCTGGGAGGCTTGGCATGGATACGCTGCTCTTAGTGCTTGATCTGGTTGGGACATTTGTCTTCGCGATTAGTGGAGCAATTGCAGGGGTAAAGCGACAGCTTGATCTTTTTGGAGTTCTTGTGCTTTCCTTTGTAGCAGGTAATTTCGGAGGAATTACCCGTGATGTGCTCATCGGGTCTGTGCCACCAAATGCCATTAATGATTGGCGTTATTTGGCAGCCTCCCTGCTGGCAGGTATCATCACCTTCTATAGATCTTCGATCATCGACAAATTGAGCAGCCCCATGCTGATATTTGATGCGGCAGGGCTGGGGCTATTTGCTGTTGCTGGTACACAAAAAGCACTGACTTTTGGTTTAAACCCCGTCATGGCAACATTGTTGGGTATGCTGACAGGTATTGGTGGCGGAATGGTGCGTGACATTCTTTTAGCGGAAGTACCTACAGTGATGCGTGCTGACGTTTATGCAACCGCAGCTCTAGCGGGTTCAAGTATTGTTGTCATCAGTCCCTTCCTCCATATTCCATCTACGGCTGCTACTACGGCTGGTGCATTGCTTTGTTTTGGGCTGCGTTTAATGGCGATTCGTCATGGCTGGCACTTGCCTATCGCCCAAAAACCCAAACAATAAAAAGAACCTGACGCAGGTTCTTTAGATGAGAAATTGAAAATTTATTTTCTCAAATTCAATTGCATCAAATAAATACTTAGGTTATGTATAAGCATTTGTAAAGCAAATCAAACTCAACGAATTTTCTTGAATATATGGGAAATGGGAATAACTCGATGTTTAGTAATGTAAAAATGCTCGATGCTGATCTATCTCGTGTGATTGAAATGGCGTGGGAAGATCGAACACCTTTTGAAGCAATTCAACGTGAGTATGGCTTAAATGAGCCTGCGGTGATTGAACTGATGCGCCAGAATTTAAAATCAAGCAGCTTTAAACTTTGGCGTAAGCGAGTCACAGGACGTAAAACCAAACACTTGCAGTTACGTTCAGCAGATGTCAGTCGCGCCTACTGTAGTCGTCAGTATAAGCACGCATGATCAGGTGATCTTAAGCCTGTACATTTTGTTCACGGGCTTATGCACTTTTTTAGATGCACAGATGATTGAAGTAAAGAATGCCCTTATCCTTCAAATCAGTTTTTATTCTAAATAAAATAAATGCTTTAGTTGCAAGTCGCTGGATGGTATTTTTTACCTCATAACATTTATAACATTCATAACATTCATAACATTCATAACATGATCATGCTGAAATAATCTCGAAAAAGTGGATCTTATCTCTCATTTATTTTCAGTAAACATTGACTTGGATGCCTGAAAGTATGTGTCTATGATTTAATGAATATTTGGATGAGTTTCCTCACCCCATAGCATGACTAGCATTCCAGAGAACAGCATGGCAATACTGACGAACCAGAAACCTGCCGTAACAGCACCAGCAAAGTGTGCAATCACACCAAAACTTAATGCACCGACGCCATAGCCCAGATCACGCCAAAAGCGGTAAATACCAATCGCTGAACCCCGCCAGTTTGGATGTGATAGATCAGCAACGGCAGCTCCGAGATTGGGATACAATAAAGCCATACCAAATCCAGTGATTGCGGCACTAACAGACCACCAAATCATTCCATCCCGAATCAGCATGAGTCCAACACCTAGCCCGCAAATCCACATTCCCCAAACGATAGGTTTCATCCGACCAATATGATCGGACAGCTTGCCCGTAAGCAATTGTGTAATTCCCCAGACAAAACCATATATCCCGACTATCCAACCAATCGCATTTAAACTCAGTCCACGTTGATGCAGAAATACTGGGTAAAAGACCCAGACCAAAGCATCGACAAATTTTTCCACCATCCCAGCCTGACAAAAAGCCACCATACGCCGATCCTTCCAGTTCATCAAATAGAACATTTGTGCTGTAGTTGGATGTGTTGGGAAGTTGCCAAGTGCTTTAGATGATTGCTGGTGCTGCGGTTTTTTCAAGCTTTGCTGCGCTTCAGTTCTAGCCCATTCTTGAGTTTCTTTTACAAGAGAAAACGCCAGTATGAGTGCTAACGAGATCACGACTGAACCAAAGATCAGTAACCCCAACCGTGCTCCCCATATGAGTGCCATATAACTGGTCAAAATACCCGCCAAGGCAACGCCAATGTATCCTGAAAATTCATTTAACCCCATCGTTAAACCGCGCTCATCAGCACGGGTCATATCCATTTTTGAGGTTTGTGTCATCGACCAGCATAAGCCCTGATTGACGCCGAGCAGAATGGTTGCTGCAACGATCCAGTTCCATGAAGAGGCAAAAAAAATCAGAAATGGAATCGGGACGGCAATCAGCCAGCCAAAAATCAAGACTTTTTTACGCCCAATGCGTTCCGACCAACGCCCAGCAACAAAATTGAGAGTACCTTTGACAAAACCAAATGCCACGACAAAAGCAGTCAGCAGCATAAAAGAACCTTTGGATACCCCAAATTCATCTTCAGCTAAAGCAGGTACAACGGTACGAAACATCCCAATGGTTAAACCAACCAAAAAGACTTGTAAGAGCTGATAGGCAACTTGAGCTAAGTTTTCACGAATACCATACCTGTACGTTGACTCAGATACATTGAATTTCGGCATGGGGAGTGCTCCTGATCTTGACCTATCCGTGCGCTGTGAAAATTGCACACCTGTAAATTAAATTTCACAGTCACATGGTCATTCAATTCATTTTTAGTGGGGTTGTTGATTTAATATAAAACATTCTAAAGATAATTGGAATGTTGGTTTTGGAGATTTAACTATGCCAAAATGAGAGCGATTCAAAAATTGGGTAAGAGGATGCAACAATGACGAATGCGCGCGAAATTAAATTAGAACTCTACATACAGTTAGCTCGCATTGCTAAAGTCCTTGGAAATCCAAAACGACTTGAATTACTCGATTTACTATTACAGGTCAGTAAGCCAGTTGAAATGTTGGCGCATGAGGCAAATATCAGCGTAAAGCTGGCGAGTGCGCATCTAAAAGAATTACGTGTAGCGCGTTTGGTCAACTCCGAGCGTCGTGGTAAGCAGGTCATTTATCGTCTTGCCAGCGCAGAAGTTCCACGGTTTTTGAATCTCATGCGAGATTTTGCCCAAGATCGCCTGTTTGAATTACAGGATGCTTTACAGCATCTAAGTCAGCTAGAAGGTGAAAGCTACAGTGAAGACCAGCACACATTATTAGAAAAAGCGAAAGCTGGAGAAATGATTATTCTTGATGTGCGCCCAGAAAATGAATTTGATCATGCTCATTTTCCGTTTGCTAAATCTATTCCTTTAGCTGAACTCAAAAAACGTTTGCATGAGCTTCCAGCAAATGTTCCAGTGACTGTATACTGTCGAGGACCTTATTGTATTATGACAGCCGATGCGATTCAGATTTTAAAGCAGCAGGGCTATACTGCGCTGGCGCTTAAAACGAATGCTACAGACTGGGCGGAAATGCAGGATAAATAAAAATTCCTCCAATGTTTACCGCAAAATAGCGGTAACAATAAATGTTTAAAATTTTATTTTTTACGCTGCATTGAAATAGATTTCAATTTTCTTTTCTGTGATTGAACTGATCCAGCTTTTTACTCATTTCAATGCTCAGTCACATCTCATATTTAAGCTATATCCAATCTTAGGAGCATATATTCAGCCGTCTGAACACCAATGTAGATGCTATCAGGAATTCATAAGATGCTCGAAGTGTTAAAAAATATAACGTATAGGCATTTATTTTTAGCTCAAGTGATTGCTTTGGTTGGAACAGGGCTGATTACTATCGCGTTGGCCTTACAGGCATATGATCTTGCACGAGGACAAGCAGCTCAGGTACTGGGTATTGCTCTCGCAATTAAAATGATTGCTTATATTGGTGTTGCACCAGTCGCTTCTGCATTTGCAGAGAGGCTACCACGCAAAAAAGTTCTCGTCACTCTGGATATCATCCGAGCTTTGACGGCTTTATGTTTGCCTTTCGTCACTCAGATTTGGCAGATTTATATCCTTATTTTTGTGTTGCAATCTGCTTCTGCTGCATTCACACCGACATTTCAGGCCATGATTCCAGATGTATTGCCTCAAGAAAGAGAATATACCAATGCGTTGTCTCTTTCCCGTTTAGCGTATGATCTGGAAAATATTATTAGCCCGATGCTAGCGGGTTTTTTATTAACTTATATTAACTATCATAATTTATTTCTAGGGACTGTCATTGGTTTTATTGGCTCAGCTCTTTTTGTTGTGAGTGCGAAATTACCTCAAGCAAAAAAACCTGAATTTAAAGGGGTCTACCGCAGAATCAAGCAAGGTGCAAAAATCTATTTTAATACGCCTCGCCTAAAGGCTTTATTGGCATTAAATCTTGCCATTGCGTCTGCGAGTGCTGTGGTTATTGTCAATACCGTGGTGTTGGTTCAATCAACGTTTAAATTAACTGAGCACGCGACAACTTGGGCTTTTGGACTATTTGGCTTGGGTTCTATGTTATCAGCGTTTATTTTGCCTAAAGTACTCGATAAATTTTCAGACAGATCGGTCATGTTAACTGGAACCACAGTACTGGTTTTAGGTTTATTTAGCGGATACTTTGTCACTTCATATACTGGATTGCTTGTACTCTGGTTTATTTTAGGCGTTGGCTATTCTACTTCACAGACACCGACAGGTCGCCTTATTCGTAAGTCTGCTGCGAGTGAAAATAGAACCTCGTTATTTGCTGCACAATTTGCATTTTCACATGCTTGCTGGTTGATTACCTACCCTTTGGTGGGGTGGTTGAGCACTCATTTTGGGACTTTACAGACCTTTATTCCTATGGCTGTTATCGCGACTGGTGCATTAACTCTAGCGATGTCTTTATGGTCATCTCGAGATGAGACATTTTTACCACACCGCCATGATGATTTACCGCCAGATCATGAGCACTTGTTGCAGCACCAAGTCAATGGCGTGCATATACATGAGTATATGATTAATGACCATCATCCAAAATGGTCGAAACCTCAATAAGACCGCTTTATTACTCTTGTTTTTAGAGCATCGTGAATTTCTTAATGAAATTTTAATTTCATGCCTATTAACTATTTATAGACACAAAAAGTAGTTGCACGAACAAACATTAGCAAGACTATGGCTAGCTCGTAGAGCGTGGTTATTGGTGTAGATGGAGTGAATATGTTATCTGAAATAGCGACTCTTTGGGAGCAATGCGCTATTTGGTTAGGTCATTATGCAATTTTGCCTATTCTTAATTTTTTAGACATTACGAAATATACCGATTCACCCACAGATATCGCAGCAACCTTAATGATTGGTGGGTTACAGTTGCTGATCATTGGTGGTTTATTTCGCCCCTTGGAAAATTTGATTCCCGCTGAAAAGTGGGCAGATCGTCGTTATGCACGCATAGATTTTCATTTAACCTGGCTAATGTTGGTCGGCTTATTTCCGCTGTTTGCCTTTTTGATCATGACACCAATTGTCAATTATTTTAGTGGTGTTTCACCTACAGTGAGTGATGACACCAGTTGGAGTATGAGATCTCAATTTCCATGGCTAAAAGAACATACTTGGTTGTTTTTTATTCTCTATTATTTAACGTATGATTTAGTTTATTACTGGATGCATCGTATTCAACACGTTGTGCCTTGGTGGTGGGCAATGCATAGCTTCCACCATAGCCAGCGTCAAATGAGTTGCTGGACCAATGATCGTACCAATTATCTAGATGGAATGGGACAGTCGTTTGTTTTAGCGGGCGTGGGGATATTTTGGGGCGTATCTGGTGAAGAATTTGTTTGGTTAATGCTGCTGGGTGAGTTGGTACAAAATTTCTCCCATGCCAATGTGCGTATTGGCTTTGGTCCAATTTTTGGCAAAATTTTTGTTAGCCCAGAATTTCACCGCTTACACCATATGGACTTTGTGCCTGAACGCCCAACGCTGCATAACTGTAATTTTGGACAAGTATTTGCCATCTGGGATGTTATTTTCAAAACGGCCTTATATAACGAGCCTGTACACCCAACGGGAGTCACTGGCGACAAGATGGTCGATATCGACAACGATAAAGGTCTGATTGGTGTACAGGTAGAATCCTTAAAGCGGTTTTGGGGGAGTGTGACCTGTTTAGATGGCTGGCGTCTTGGTGGTGTGGTCTTTAGCAAAAACTACCGACCTATTCATATGAAAAAACCAGTGAATGGTCAAAAACAAACCTTTAAGCCTCATGTCAGAACCGATGCGCCGATATCCATAAATCAACCAGCAAAGGAGCTGGAATTAGATCAGTTACCACAAGTTAATGCTAAAAATGAAAATTAAAATAAATGACTGTGATGATAGTTCAGCTCGGTTTTTAATATAACCATTAGCGTGAAATCGCCAAAAAACAAGATAATTCAGTAATATGATTATAAAAAATCTTGTTCTGAAATATTACTTCCGCATCACTTATTACTTTATAGATAGTCGGATTTTTTCTATTTATTTTCTTATGCAAAACCCAGTTTCATATATGGGTGAGTATCCAGTGAAATGATTCACTGGATACAATAAACAAGACACGATTACACAGATTCTACCGCCAAGGCAACGCCCATACCCCCGCCAATACATAAAGTCGCTAATCCCTTTTTGGCATCGCGACGCTGCATTTCATGCAATAAAGTGACCAAAATACGGCAACCAGAAGCACCAATCGGGTGACCCAATGCAATCGCACCACCATTGACATTGACTTTATCCATGTTTAAACCAAGTTCTTTTGCCACACCTAATGCCTGTGCTGCAAAAGCTTCATTTGCTTCAATTAAATCCACTTCATCTAGACTCCAGCCAGCACGAGTCAAGGTTTTCTTCACTGCTTCAACTGGACCTAAACCCATAATTTCTGGCGCAACACCTGACATGGCATAGGCTTTAATGCGTGCCAATGGTTGCAAGCCTAGCTCTGCAGCTTTTTCTGCACTCATCACCAACACTGCTGCTGCACCATCATTAATACCCGATGCATTACCTGCAGTCACGCTGCCATCTTTTTTAAATGCTGGTCGCAATTTAGCCAGACTTTCAGCATTGGTGTCGGCTTTAATATATTCATCACGATCAAAAACCAAAGGTTCGCCTTTGCGCTGTGGCACATAAACTGGCGCGATTTCTGCAGAAAATTTACCTTCAGCCTGAGCTTTAGCCGCCCGTTGTTGTGAAGTTAAAGCTAATGCATCTTGCTCTTCACGGTTAAGTCCGAGTTTTTCTACAATATTTTCTGCAGTAATGCCCATGTGATACTGGTTATAAACATCGGTCAAGCCATCATAAACCATGCTATCTACGAGCTGGGCATTGCCCATTTTCTGACCATTACGCATTTGAATAAAATGCACACTTTGCGACATCGACTCTTGACCGCCCGCAACAACAATCTCAGCTTCACCTGAAACAATTGCCTGAGCCGCTAAATGAACAGCACGTAGTCCTGAGCCACATACCACATTTAAGGTTGACGCGGGTACCGTAATCGGAATTCCTGCTGCAATTGCTGCTTGACGTGCAGGGTTTTGCCCCACGCCTGCCGTCAATACATTGCCCATAATCACCTGATCAACCTGTTCTGGCTTGACTGCTGCGGCATCCAAGACTGCACGAATGGCAACCTGACCCAATTGAGGCGCACTGACACTGGAGATTCCACCAAGAAAACTACCCACTGCGGTACGCTTTGCTGCAACAATTACGACTTCTTTCATTGTGTTTCCTAAAATTTTAAATGTTTTTTTTAAATAAAAATCAAATGGTGAGTTGCATTTTTCTGTGAAAATGCAACTCATATCCATGACAAGTTTGAGTACTTAAAACAGGTTAACCTGCACATAACGACCTGGAGCTGCTTCTTTTACAGGGTAGATTTCTGTACCCAGAACACGTGCTGGCACTTGCTCTCCTGCATACGGTGCAACCCATTCCTGCCAGCGTAACCACCAGGATTCGGAATGGAACTGCGCACCGTCTAACCACTCTTTGCTGTTTGTGTAAGGTGCAGCATTGGTATAACAGCCGTATTTGTTACGGTTTGGCGGATTGATAATCCCCGCTACATGACCTGACTCACCCAGTACCAATGTTGATTCACCACCTAAGAAAGTTGCACCCTTAAAGCAGGCATCCCAAAGTGCAATATGATCTTCTTGTGTTGCAATAAAGAAATTTGGCGTTTTGACTCGCGATAAATTTAAACTAACGCCATTAATTTTAATCTTGTTTGCTTGAATCAAATCATTGTTTAAATACAGGGTACGCACAAGGAAACTATGCACCTTGGCTGGAATATTAGTACTATCACTATTCCAATATAAAATATCGAAATCTGAAGGATCATTACCTTTCAGGTAATTTTCAATGTAATAGTTCCAATACAAGGTATTTTCACGCAACAAGCTAAAAGTCACAGCCAACTGACGACCATCAAAATAACCCATTTGTTCATTTAAGGTTTCAATACTTGAAACCACGGGTTCATTGATGAATACACCTAAACTGCCTGGGTTATCGAAATCGAGCAATGTCGCCAGATAAGTTGCACTTTTGACATGATTTTTCAAACGCTTAGCGACATAATAGGCCTGTGTGGCAGCCAATAAAGTACCACCGATGCAGTAGCCAATTGCGTTTGCTTCTTTCTCACCCGTTATTTCTTCGATGACCCGTAAAGCTTCGACAGTTCCAGAAACAACAAGATCATCAAAGGCGATATTTTTTTGCTCTGCCTTCGGGTTACACCACGACATCATAAACACTGTATGCCCTTGATGGCGTAACCAGTTCACAAACGAATTCTGTTCGCGCAAGTCAAGTACATAATATTTATTGATAAATGGTGGAACCACTAAAATCGGCGTTTGATGAACTGTTTCAGTCACAGCTTCATATTGCAGTAACTGAAATAATTCATTTTCAAATACCACAGCACCTGATGTGTATGCCAAGTCCTTACCCAGACTGAACGAGTCATTATTGGTCATGCGTACAGACAAATACTTTCCACTGTTCATCAGATCATCATAAAACGTTTCCATACCCCGAACTAGATTTTCACCTTGTTCGTTAATCGTTTGCTGAATCACTTCAGGATTAGTCCACAGGAAATTACCTGGTGCAAAAGCATTGATCATCTGACGGGTAAAAAAATGAATGCGGTAGCGAACTTTATCAGGAATGCCATCCACAACATCCAGCATGTCTTGAACTAATTTGCTGAAATGTAAATAAGACTGCGTTAACAAGTCATAATTTGGTTCATCTTGCCACAATGGATTGGTAAACCGACGGTCACCACTTTCAGGTTTCACGAAGGGTTCCACCTGACTCCCCATTACACCACGTAGCATGACATTTTGGTAAATCTGCATCTGGCCTTGCCACCATTTGCATTGCATTTCCATCAACCGCGTCGGATTCTTGACCAATGCTTCAAAGAACACTGCCATGTCATCATTATTGACCTTTGCCAGTGCCTCATTTAATGGGTTTTTACCGTAGTAAAACTCTTGTACTTTTTCCCACATATTTTCATGTACATTAAAAAAATTCTGTACATTCTGATTAAACTGAAGAATATTTTTCTCCATTTCACCTCTCCATCTGGTTAATGACCTTACCTTTGCATCAGCGACACTATGAAAAACGGGGAAGTGACTAGCACTTCCCCGTGTGTTGAGCTTGATATGTCATGGTCTGAGATTGGTGTTATTTAGTGTTCGGCATAGATTCGCTAACCAACTTGTCGAATTCAGATTTGAATTCAGCAGTTAGGCTAGCCAGTTTTTTGCCATCTTCAATCATTTGCTGGCTAAGCTTGGTCATGGTTTCCATTTGTTTGGTACAACAGCCAACCATGCTTTGCATATCTTTAACTTCGCTGTTTGCAAACACTTGCGACAAAGTGATGTCTGCATATTGACGAGCAGCATCTAATTGTAAATTGGTTAAATCGGCAAAGTTTTTAGCAATCAGACTGTTAAATTTTGCATAAGGTTCAAACATGTTTTTATATTGACTATTCATGTTTGCAAACATTTCGCCATATAGCATGGGCATTTTCTCCGTAGAATTATGATTTAGTATCATTACATTATTAAAAAAACATCAAATGAGTCATTAATATGACACACCTTATTGCATATACAAGCCACCGTTCACTGACAGTGTTTCACCCGTAATATAAGCACCGTTATCACTAACTAGGTATAACACCGCTGCCGCAATTTCTTCTGGTCGAGCCAAACGTTGCAATGGAATCTGATCTTCAATACTCTTAACGACTTCTTCACGCATTGCGGTTACCATCGGCGTTGCGGTGTAACCTGGAGCAACTACATTAACACAGATATTAGAACGTGCGCCTTCTTGTGCCAACGCTTTGGAAAAACCAATAATTCCCGCTTTTGTCGCTGAATAGTTTGCCTGACCAAACTGACCTTTCAAGCCATTCACCGAACTGATATTCACAATACGGCCATTTTTCTGTTCCAGCATTTTAAGGAAGACTGGCTGTGTCACGGTGAATAAAGTTTTTAAATTGGTATCAATCACTTGTGTCCACTGCTCGAAGGTCATTTTTTTGAAAGTGGCATCGCGGGTGATACCTGCATTATTGACCAGTACATCCACACGACCTTCTGCCTCAATTGCTTCGTTAATCGCCACCGTTGCTTCTTCATGCTTGGTCAGGTCTGTCAAAATGAAACGTACGTCACTTTCATTAAAACCTTCATTGATTAACCATTGTTTTTCGCGATTTTCCTCACGTGGAACAACTGTTGCAATAATTTTATAACCTGCAGCAACCAACTGGCGACAAATTTCACTACCAATCCCACCCAAAGCGCCAGTAACAAGTGCAACCTTTTTCTCAGACATACGTTTTACCTTTAAACTCATTTATTTAAATATTAAAAATAGATGTTTATTTATTTTTTATCAGGCTATAACTTAACCTTTAACTTATTACGTCAGTATTACAATCACTACTTATTTTTCTCGAAAAATGTAACTATTTTCTACCAATGTCTCTCCATCAAAAAACTTCCAGTATCTAAAATAAACCTAATCATCCATTTCATCATAACGAGTGATGGATTGTGATTTGCATGGTCAATCGGTCACAACTCTCGCAATTCAACCATTCTTGACGCTTGCGGTTGTCGTGATTCAGGTACGAGTACCAGACAATATTCTTTTACTTTCTATGGACTGCGGATAATATAATTTCTGCGGATTGCCAGATTCTATTCTGATAGCTAAAGATTTATTTATTGTATAAACTGCAATGGCAGAAAAATTTTGAGCTGGTGAAAAAACATACCATTCAAAAAAATTAAGATTAAATTAACCTACTGAATATAAAAAATATTCTTATAGTAGATTTCTTTAATAAATCCTTTTTATTTCTCCCTATGGGAGAAAAATAAAGAGGGTATTATGAAAGAGTCTAGTAACCACTCTAGATTCAGCAACAACTGTCGTGATAGATACTCAACTATTTAACTCTGCGTTTTCTGAAACAATAAATATTGCTCAAACTCATAAATTGGCATCGGTTTAGCAAACAAATAGCCTTGGTAATCATAACAACCATATTTTTCCAATACATCACGTTGCGCTTCAGTTTCTACGCCTTCAGCCAGTACAGAAATTCCAAAAGTTTTGGTCAAGACAATGATAATTTTGGCAATTTCAGCGTCGTTGGAATTGACCACAATATCGCGTACAAAACTTTGATCAATTTTTAATTGATCAATTGGAATTCGTTTTAGATAAGCAAGAGAAGAATAGCCCGTGCCAAAATCATCTAGAGAGAACATGACTCCGTAGCGTTTAAGAACCATCATTTTTGCAATCACATCTTCTATACGCATCACTAAAGCGCTTTCAGTGAGTTCCAGTTTAAGTAAATGTGCTGGAGCTTGTGTGTGTTCCAGAATTTCGATCACATCTTGGACAAATTCATCGCGAGCGAACTGGCTAGCGCTTACATTCACGGCTATGCTGAGTTTGGCTGTTTTGGGGTGCTTGGCCCATGCACTTAATTGCTGGCAGGCTGTTTCTAGCACCCACTTGCCCAGTGGAATAATGAAGCCATTTTCTTCTGCAATCGGAATAAAAATGGCAGGTGAAATGAGTCCTTTGGTTGGATGTTGCCAACGTAATAAGGCTTCTACACCAGTCACCTGTTGCATATGATTCACTTGTGGCTGGTAATACAGCACAAGCTGATTTTTTTCTAATGCCTGACGCAGTCCAGCATCAATTTCGGCACGTTCCTGAACCTGAGATTGAATCGAGGGGTCAAAGAACCGATAAGTATTCCGACCATAGTTTTTTGCTTCAGACATTGCTATGTCTGCACGTTTAAGCGGATCCTGAACATTTTCATGCGCCTCCATCCCAAAAAGGCTAATCCCGATACTGGCAGAACTGCGATATTCTGAGTTTTCAAAGAAATATGGTTGAGCAAGTGCCTGTAAAATACGTTTTGCGACCATTTCCGCATGCTGGATAGCTTCTGATTCAGATGCACTTATCTGATCAAGCAGCACCGCAAATTCATCCCCTCCAAGGCGAGCAATCATATGATTTGCCCCGACACACTCTAACAGGCGAGCTGCCACTTGTTGTAATAAGTGATCTCCTGTTTCATGACCTTTCGTATCGTTTAAGGCTTTAAAATTATCTAGGTCAATACACAGCAGTATGCCAAGCCGCTTTTTCATTTCAGCTTCTTGTATGCTCTGTTCAAGATGTTCTAAAAACAGGCGGCGGTTTGGCAACTTGGTTAGAGAATCATACAATGCCAACAGGCGTACTTTTTCTTCTGACGCTTTATAAGCCGAAATATCGGTAATCGATGCGACATAATGGGTTGTCTGACCTTTTTCATCACGTACATTGGCAATCAGGATGTACTGTGCGTATAGATCTCCATTTTTACGTTTATTCCAGATTTCACCCTGCCAGGAGCCTGTACTACGGATATGATCCCACATGGTGGCATAGAAATTTTTTTCATGCGTTCCAGATTGTAGGATACGAGGGGTTTGTCCAATCAACTCTTGCTGGCTATAACCTGTAATTTCTGTAAAAGCCCGATTGCTACGTAAAATTTTCAGGTTTGGATCAGTGATCAGCATCCCAACTTGGGAATCAAATGCAGCCGCTGCAATACGCTGATTTTCTTCTGCTTTTTTACGTTCGGTAATGTCGCGTGCAGAGCAGAAAAATACTTCGTAGTCATCAATATGTACCAGTATTAAACTGACTTCTACGGGATAGGCTTCACCTTGAGCATTATAGTAAAAAGTTTCAAAGCGGATACCTTCCGGCGTGCGAATATCATTTTTAATAAGGTCTTGAATCTCGGCTTGATTATAATAGGCATCCCAATAACATGGCGTTTGACCAATCACTTCTTTTGGCGTATGGCCGATCATTCGAAAGAATGACTCGCTCGCTTCAATGAGTCTGCCTTGAGTGTCTAGGACATGGATACCGTCATGAGCATTGCGCAATAACATCTGACTACGACGATTGGCAAAAAAACTCGCCTGAATTTGACGCCAAAGTAACCCAGCAGCAATCGTCGTCACCAAGAGGAAAATAAACTCTAACAAGACGGCTTTGATGACGTCATTATACCATTGCGCCAGATAATCTTGTTCAGCGAGAGCAACTACGACAAAAACAGGCATGCCAGTTAACATGCGAAAAGTACCAATACGCGGCACTTTATCTGTGGTACGTCGTGTATAAATGGTGCCAGAGTGTATGCCAGACTGAACCAGTCGAGATAGTTCCGGTGGGCCGCCAACACCCCCCACCTGACCATTCAAGGTCTCGAGCATCGGATTGCGTGCGATAATGCGCATATCCAGGTCTTGAACCAGCACTACACCTTTAGAGCCTACATTCAGTTTCGTAATCAGATTATTAAAGTAACTGGCTGGCAATGTGGCAGTAATAACGCCAGCAAACGTTCCATCAGGCTGGTTGTAGCGTCGTACAAATAGATGAACCCAACCTTGACCATTGGGGTCTCTCATCAGTTTGGTGACAAACAGCTGATTCTCATTGCGTTGTTGGGCATCTTTAAAGACACTATAATTTGCATAATTCAGCCTACGACCAATATCACTATGACCAAATTGGACTTGACCTTTTTCATCTGTGATATTAATTCTCGCTACATAACTGATCCAGTCTTGTTGTCTTTGAAGTAAATTATTAATTTCATTATTATTTATGTGTTTTTTGTCACGTAATTCTTTTTCTACATAAGCCTGTAGCGTATGCAAAGATAGATCGATTTCCCTTGAGCTGATACTAATGCTTTTTTCAAGCAGCAAGGTTAAATTTTCTACATTAGTACGAACTTCCGCTTCTTTGCGTTCACGTGAAGTATACAAAGTATACGCCAACAACATGATCATGAAAATATTCATGATCACTACAGTGAGAACAATAAAGACAAAAATGGATTTGTTTTTTTGCAGCATATACTCTCTGTGAGTTAGTTAGAATTCTATTTACGCTGCAATAGTGAGCAGCACCCAAAAACTAATATTTTGGATCAAAGGTCAGCTTTAAAATCATGCAAAAATTAAAAAAACATCCATGATAATATCATTATACATTAATCAATAATGTAATAAATTTCCAATAATTAAGTTAGTGTTGTTTGAGCAGACATGAATATACCTTATAAGGCTTTCATGATCGGAAAAAACTACACTTTTTGCGGGTAAAAATGATCAATTTTTAAACGTTTTTTTGTACACCTTGTCACACATAAATCCAGAGATTTTGTGGCTCGGGTAAAACCCAATTAACACGGGTCATTATGCAGAATAAAAAGAAGCCTAGGGACTAACCTAAGTCACTAAGTAAAAGAGCTGGTTATTATCTACGAGCCAAGTCTATATCCCCTAGCGAAAGCTAGCAGAGCCGAATCCATAAATTTACGTGAAACTATACTTAATTATTAATTAACCGTTAATTTTCGTATTGGATTATATCTGAGCAAATTCTTTTAACCTACCAACTGATGCATGAACCAATGGCAAAATTTCGAACTTATTATTATGTACTGATTACACTAATTATTTTAATCTTTGCATATTCAACAGTTTATCGAGTGGCTTGGAATGATATCCAGCGTACAGATTTTACCGTGTATACAGAAGCAGGCAAGGCGATTCTCTATCAACTGGATCTTTATCACGTGCAAAATATCCGTGGCTGGCGCTATGTGTATCTGCCGCCTTTTGCCATTTTGATGGTGCCATTTAGTTTAATGCCTTTAGCCTTAGGTGCTTTTATTTGGTATGTTCTGGAAATTCTAGCGATCTACTTTAGCCTTGTCTTTTCCATCCGCATGCTCGGCATTGAAACTAAAGAAAATACCCGATTTTTGTATTTTGCCTTACCTTTATTATCCTTATGCGTTTTGCTACTGTCTGGCATTATGCGTTGTCAGGCGTCTGAATTTGTTATTTTCTTTTCTATTGCAACTTTTTATTATAGCCAAAGAAATCGGGTAGTTTTATCAGCAATATCATTCGCTTTTGCCACATTAATTAAAGTTTTTCCTGCCAGTTTAATCCTGTATTTTATCTTTAAGAAAAAATGGAATTATGCCTTTGCCTTTGCCTTTGCATTACTTGTTATGGGGCTGTTATTGCCTTCTTTACAAATTGGTTTTCATACGACATTGAACGACTATATGAACTGGTTCCATGTGGTTGGCTCAAAGGCTGTTGAATCAAATGTAGACCGACAGTCAAATACAGATCTCTATCAACAGTTGCTTGATACGACCAAGTCACGAAATCAGTCCTTTGAAGCACTGTTCTTGACCTTGTCTGTTCCAGCAGCTTGGGTCAATTATTTCGTTGCAAGCATGGCTTTCTTTTCTTTGGTTTCTATGTATCGTTTTTCCATGCGTATACAAAACCAGTTAGACAAAATACGTTTGATTAGTGCTTTTCTGATTTGGTCATTACTGATTACACCGATTGCAGAAAGTCATTATTTTGGTGTACTTATTTTACCGTTATTGACACTGTCTTATATGATTTTGACAAGTCAATTGGATATCGTGCAACAGCGCAAACTGATTACATGGGGTGTACTGATTTGTGTTGGCTGCATGATTCTGATTAGTTTTCCTGTTACAGAGAAATTACGACCACTATGCTGGTTATCCATGGCGATGTGGTATGTATTGATCTATGGTTTTAAAAATCCCGATCCCCTCGCCGATACAAGTTTCAGCCAAGATAGTCTTTATGAAAATGAAGTATAGTTTTTAATTTTTTTACAACTCAAAAATTATATTTACGCGAAGTTATTTTATATAAATCAATATTTTTAAAAACTGAAAGCCTCATCCCTGATGAGGCTTTTTTATTTATTATCAGGTTGCACGCTGATGATTTGATCAATGTTTCACGCTTTATTCTATACACGGTGTTGTTGTTCATATTTTCATCTAAAAATTAATTTTCCTTTTAGATTCCATCAAATTTCGCCATCTTTTTGATCAGACATAGGAATTTTTTTGAAGCAGAATACCCCTCAAATCAGGCTATGATTTCGGTATTTTCATAATTGGCTGCCAGAGCAATCCTACAAGTGCCATGATACAAAAAATTGAGCCTGCATAGAATGTAAACGATGCTCCAAGTCGATCCCACAACAGCCCAGCCAGTACACTCGCGAGTAGCATAGCCAACCCACTGACAAGATTGAAAAATCCATATGCTGTGCCGCGCAAGTCGGCGGGCGCAGTATCCGCAACCATTGTTGCCAGCAAACCCTGAGTCATCCCCATGTGGACACCCCAGAGGGCGACACCAGTCAGCATAACACTCCAGTGAGTGTTGATTGCCAATACCAGATCGGCTGAGATTAATACAACCAATCCAAGAGCCAGCAAAGTCTTATGGTTCATACGATCAGACAATTTTCCGAATGGAAAAGCAGACAAAGCATAGACCAGATTCATTGCGACCATGACCAGCGGTATGAAGGCAACTGGTACACCACTTTGCAGCGCACGCAAAACCAAAAAGGCCTCACTAAAGCGAGCAAGCGTAAATACCGCACCGATACTCACCACCCACCAATATGAACCACTTAGGCGTTTTAGGTTTTCTCGCTGAATTGGATTGGTACGTTTAGGCGCCTCTTGGTGTTCTGGCTCTCGTATACCAAATAACAGCAATGCGACTGCCATCAACCCTGGAATCACCGCAACCCAAAACACCGCACGGAAATCATTGGCCCACAGCAACATCAAGCCTGCTGCTAGCAGCGGCCCCAGAAATGCGCCGACAGTATCAAGAGCCTGACGCAAACCAAATGCCGCGCCACGTATTTGTTCAGGCACAATGTCGGCGATTAAGGCATCGCGCGGAGCATCGCGAACGCCCTTTCCGACACGATCCAATAGCCGAGCAGTCAATACAAGACCAATCGTGGATGCTACAGCAAACAGCAGTTTAGTGAGTGCGCTCAGCGTGTAGCCGATCACAGCCAAACCTTTACGCTTGCCGATATAGTCACTGATGACACCCGAAAATATTTTAATGATGAGTGCTGTAGCCTCAGCCAAGCCTTCGATCAAGCCAATCGCGAGCGCACTGGCTCCTAGTGCCGTGATCATGAATACTGGCAGTAGGCTATGGATCATTTCAGATGAAATATCCATCAGCATGCTGACAAAACCGAGTACCCACACGCCTGATGGTATTTGCTGCCTAATGCTTTTTTGAGGTATTGTCATCGTCAAATTCTTCCCGCGGCATCAATCGTCCATAATCGAAGCCGACAACAGGTTAATCTACAATAAAAACGACGGGTTAAAAGCTCAGAGATTGTTTATTTATTAATCTACACCTAAGTGAGAAAAATTAATTTATTATTTTTAGGTCTACTAAAAAAATACCGCACTGTTTAATTGCAGCGAAGCATACTCAAAAAAATGAATGCCTAGGCATTCATTTTTCGCAAAGTTAAAATCTGCTCACTACGACCAAAAGGGCCATGTACATCGTGCAAGATACCACTGGTCAAACCAATACCATCATGGCCGTATTGCTGTACGACTTCTAAACCTAACCATTGACCTTGTGGCCAGCGGTACAAATGAATTTGCAAATCCAAATTAGGAAACGCCCACTTTGCTTTAGAGGTCTGATCCCGAGGTACGACACCATTGGCAGTATCAACCATCCCCATAAGACGGACAAAATCGGTTGTATTACTCCCTTCAACCATATCCGTATCATTATGCAGCCAGACAATGCCCTTGCCTGACCGGCATTGTTCATCAGCACGTGCTTCCAGAGTTTGAATAAAACCACCCGGCCAAGACTGCATGCCCATCCATACGGGTAATTCTTCTGGATGCGCGACCTTGTCATCTTCCAACCCGGAAATCTCACTGGAATCCTGCGTCATCATGCGCCAGGCGCGCGCCACAATACAGGTTTTACCTTGAGCCTGCATGGTTGATTCAATCAGTTCAATGGTTTTACCTGGGCGTAACAGTCGGGTTTGTATGGAAAACTCGCCAAAAGCAATCAACCCCCAAATATCCAGACTAATTCGACCAATACGCATGTCGGTTCTGGGCATAAACTGTTCAAGTTCAGTACACATAATCCCCGTAGCTGGTGCCATGTGCTGTTCATGGGCATTCCATGCACCCTGACTATGAAGGGTAGAACGATAATGTGCAGTTGTTATGCCTTGTTCATCTTGTTCACGTCCAAGTAACTGGTAATAGGCTGGCATAAATATCCTTATTTTATTGATTGATTTTATTAAAATTTTCATATCATTCTGCAAGGTCATGCAGGTCAAAGATTTGCCTGTTACCTTGCATTTTGACGGTTATAGGATAATTTGTGGCTTGGTCATTCTTCTTGGGAATCTGACAAGCCAGCAAATTAAACGCTTTGTCATGTAGCAACGCTCATTAAATTAAAAATCATAAATAATGGTCGCATTGATTCGGTTATCTAGACCTTCTTTGTTGTCAAACGTCTGGCGTTGCCCATACATATATTCAATTCCAATATTAATTGGTTTAACAGGATTGTAAAAAGCATTGATCCAGCCTTCAATTAATTGTTTATTCTGACTATGATCATCGTGGACTAATTTTGAAAATGAATTATTGGTATTTGCACGCATGTAACCAAGACCGATGCTTGATCTGATTTTTGGCGTAAACTGCTGGGTCAAACCAACTGTGACAGCATCAAATTCATTTTGTTTTATATCTCCATTCTTATCAAATACGTAAGCATAGTTCGTCCATAATAGATTTTTGGTATCACCGAAAATATGATTATAGTCAGCACGAAGTAATGTCGTTGGTGTTAACTGAATTTTCCCGCCTAAACCAACACCCCATGCAATAAATTCATCATGATTTCCATACGTAGTTGCTTTTTGAGTGACGAAAGCTCGCCCAGAAACTAAAGAACCATTATCAAATTTATAATTTAGTCGTCCTGTCAATGAAGGAAGTTTTAGTTTTGCATTCGGGTCAGTTTGAAAATTTTGTGTGCCTGTAGTGGTTACTGTTTCAGGTTTAGGATCTTCCAAGCTGACTGCAAAATTCATGTGTGGATTAATCACATTAGAATATTTAAGTTGCGCTATACGTGTTAAAGACCCACCTACTGACAATGCGGCATCTACAGTTTCAGGAAAATATTCTACGGCATTAAAGTTAGACCATGTTTGACCGATTAACCAGTGATCATAAGTGATGTAGGCATGGCGTATGCGAAATGTATCTCGGGTACTGCTTCCCAAGAAGTCCATTTCTATCTTACCGCCGATATCGTGCCCCAAGCTTGTCGGTGCTTTAAAATTAAAACCCAAACGGGTAGCATTCAGCGAACTTTGAAATTTATCGGCATTGTTTGTTTCTGCAGCGGTATGTTCTAAAGGTACAGTGCTGATGTTGTTAAACATTGCACTCGGCCCTTTCACCTGATACGAAGCATCTGCACGAATATTGCCATAAAGTTCAAATTCAGCACCGCCCTTGGTCGTCATATGCGTGAGATTTAAAGGAGATGCTGTCTTTTTTATTTTAGCCAATTCCTCTTTATCTTCTTCTTTTTGTTTTTTCAGCATTAATTTCAATTCTTGAATTTCTTGTTCAAGTTTAGAAATTTGTTCTTCTGTTACCGCAGCATAAGTTGGCGAAACAAATATTAATGTTGCAAAACTCAATGCACTTTTGAACAGAAAATTAGTCGACCCTTTCATATAAAACTCCATTTTAAACATAAGCTCCGTTGCTTATTTTTTTGATTTATTGATATTCCATGCATAAATATGCGTTAGATCCATGCTGATCGGTTTGCTGGACAGAAACACAACCTTCTGATTGATCTAATTTATTTTTAAGTTGATGCGAATATCTAAAAGTTAATTCATTGCAGAATATTTATTCAATACAATCAGTTATAAGATAAATTTGATTAAAGCCAACCTGTGGAAACTAAGCCATTGCATCAATACCGAGTTGGGAGATGCTTGGTCGAGCCTTTTCCACTTGCAATCCTAATTTTTTAAATAACCGCTGATCTTGTCCTGCACCTGCATTTGGTGTAGTCAGCAGTTTTTCTCCAGAAAACAGTGAATTGGCACCTGCCATAAAAGCCAAGGCCTGATCCGAATCACTTAATGATTCACGCCCCGCAGAAAGGCGGATGTAACTGTTTGGCATGAGAATACGTGCCACGGCAATGGTTCGTATCCATTCCGTCACATCAAGCCGCTCTAGCTCTGCCAAGGGAGTACCTGCAATTGGAACCAGCATGTTGATCGGGACAGATTCGGGATGAATCGGCAAAGTCGAAAGCTCATGCAACAAACCGATACGATCCTGCTGGTTTTCCCCTAGCCCAACAATGCCTCCACTACAAACTTTCAGACCTGCCTGACGTACATGATCAAGCGTATTTAAACGGTCATCAAAACTGCGGGTGCTAATGATATGAGAATAATATTCACGAGAGGTATCTAGATTGTGGTTGTAATAATCCAGTCCAGCGTCTTTGAGGCGTTCTGCCTGCGACGCATTCAGCATACCTAGGGTCATACAGGTTTCCAGCCCCAAGGCTTTGACCTCTTTGACCATTTCGAGTACATATGGCATGTCACGTTCATGTGGATTTCGCCAGGCTGCCCCCATACAGAAACGTGAAGAACCAGAAGCTTTTGCGATTTGCGCTTCCTGAACAACTTTTTCTACCGTAATACGCCTCTCAGCTTCTAGCTGAGAATCATAATGAGCCGATTGTGAACAGTACTTGCAGTCTTCTGGGCATTTTCCAGTTTTGATCGACAGTAAGGTGCTCACCTGTATCTGGTTAGGCTGAAAATGTGCACGATGCACTTGTTGTGCCTGAAAAAGCAGATCTAGAAAAGGTTGTTCATATAAGTGCTGGATTTCTTCACGTGTCCAGTCATTCCTTGGTTGCATACGTTTTCCCTGAATATTGATAACTTATTATTAAAATTGGCAATTCCCCCTTTATTCCGTAGCATGTACTACAGAAATAAAGGGATTAGATCGGCTCAAAAAAGATAAAGGGTAAATTAAGCCACTTCTTCCAGATTTAATTCCTTACGCATCAATTCGCGTAATTTAAATTTTTGTGTCTTACCCGAAGTGGTCATTGGAAACTCGGTGAAGAACCGCACGTAACGCGGCACCTTGTTATGCGAGATATGTTCTGCGCAATAACGACGAATACATTCTTCCGTCGTGGTGTGATGACCATGCAGAATAATGCAGGCGCATAATTCTTCACCATATTTGGCATCTGGTACACCAATCACCTGTACGTCAGAAACATCTGGATGGGTATAGAGGAAATCTTCAATTTCTTTCGGGAACAGGTTTTCACCGCCACGAATGACAATATCCTTGATACGACCTTTGATTTTGACAAAACCCTGATCATCCATTTCGGCGATATCACCGGTATGCATCCATTTGGCAACATCAACGACTTCTTTGGTTTTATCTTCATCTTCCCAGTAGCCGAGCATCACGGAATAACCACGCACGCAAAGCTCGCCGAGTGAACCACGCGGAACCAGTTTGCCCTGCTCATCCACAATCTTGATTTCCAGATGTGGATGCACACGTCCTACTGTGCCGACTCGACATTCAATTGAATCATCAGTATGTGTCTGGGCACTGACTGGCGCTGTTTCTGTCATACCGTAGCAGATGGTAATGTCTGACATGTGCATGCGTTCCATCACACGCTGCATGATTTCCCGCGGGCATGGACTACCTGCCATAATGCCAGTACGCAAGCTGGACAGGTCGAACTCTTCAAAACTGTCCTGCTCTAGCATGGCAATAAACATGGTTGGCACACCATAGGCTGCCGTGCATTTTTCCACCTGAATCGTTTTAAGTGTGTCCAGCGGGTTAAATACAGCTGCCGGATACACCATGGTCGAACCATGTGTTAGACAGGCCAAGTTACCCATCACCATGCCGAAACAATGAAATAACGGTACAGAAATGCACACTCGATCTTGTGGAGTCAGATGAATCGCTTCACCGACAAAATAACCATTATTTAAAATGTTATTGTGGGTCAGCATGGTGCCTTTGGGGTTGCCTGTCGTGCCAGAAGTAAACTGGATATTGATCGTTTCATCAAATTGCAGTTCATTGGAAATGCTGGTCAGTTCATCGAGCTGCTTCTGGCTTGGGCTAACTAGCAGGTCGTCAAAGCGGTGGATCCCCGGATGTTCTTGCTGGTCAATTTTAATGACATGTTTGAGATAAGGTAGACACTCTGAGAACAGGACTTTATTGACAGCGTGCGGTAATTCAGGAGCAATATGGGTAAGAATAGCCTGATAATTCGTGGTTTTAAATTGCGAACCAATCACCAGTCCTGTGCAAGAAACCTTGTTTAATACATATTCCAACTCATTACTTTTATAAGCTGGATTGAGATTGACCAAGATAATACCTGCTTTAAAAGCTGCAAACTGTGTAATCGTCCATTCCACACAATTTGGTGACCAGATGGCCAAACGGTCCCCTTTCCTTAGTCCCAATTTGAGCAAACTACAAGCAAAGGCGTTCACCTGTGCTTGTAATTCCCGATAAGTTAAACGCTTATTCTGATGCACACTCACCACTGCATCATGATTGGCATATTGCTGACAAGCTTGATCAAACTTCTCACCAATTGTCATGCCCAATAATGGCTGACTACTCGCACCATAGGCGTAACTTAACTTTGACTGTGTCATTGAATCCATCTCCTTGATTCTTTGTAATTCTGATTTTTACTGCACACTTTAATTTTGTTGTTGTGACTATTTCCAAACTGTCATCTATTTGTTTTTGTGATGATTAAATTAAATTTTCCTCCTTTACGCTGACTGCATTGACACAAAAATCGGCGATCTGTTTGACAAAATAATCACGGTAAGACTGATCAAACATCACATTCCGAGATGGATTTAAAGGTTCAATGACGACAAAGGTCATGGTTCCCACGACACATAAAGCTGCTGTATTCAAATCCTCAAATCCAAACTCACCGGTCACTTTCCCTTCGGCAAGAATCTCTTTCATGCTTTGCTTAATAAATTGTTTACTGCGAAAACGCTCATGTTCAATCGCAGGATCAGCCGGTTCGAACATGAGCGAATACGCCAGTTGAGGGCTATTCAATGCACGTTTTACAAATGCCGTTACCGCCTTGTGCAGTTTATCTTTCGGTGTAAGCGGACCCGCTGCAATGGCATCTAAAATCTGTACCTCTTGCTTAATCGCTTCCGATAACACTTCAACAAGGATCTGCCCTTTGTTTTCAAAGTAACGGTAGACCAACCCACTGGAAACACCGGCACGTTCGGCAATCGCGTGGATCTGTGCATCTTTCAATCCTCCCTGTGCAATCAATTCACGAGCGGATTGCAAAATCGCTTTACGATTTTGTTCCATTCGGTCCTGCATCAATGAAGATCTCTTATAACCACTCATAGGCTTATTCTCAACCAGATAAAATGAATTGTAAATCATTTTGTGAATATTGATTCACTTTTTTAAAAAAAGATTGTATTGTAAAAATCAAGCACAGCAAAAATGCTTATGGAACAACAAATATAACCTCCAGGATGAATGAAGAAATGAATCTTAAAAGCTTAAATTTTGGTCTCGATGAAACGTTAATCGCACTTCGTGATTCGGTTTCCGCTTTCTGCGCAAAGGAAATTGCACCTATCGCCCGCCAAGTTGACCATGACAACCTGTTCCCTGCCCATCTCTGGAAAAAGTTTGGCGATATGGGCTTACTCGGCATGACAGTCAGTGAAGAATATGGCGGCACCAATCTGGGATATTTGGCCCATATTATTGTAATGCAAGAGATTTCTCGTGCATCAGCAGCAATCGGCTTATCTTACGGTGCACATTCTAACCTATGTGTGAATCAAATTAATCGAAATGGTAATGAAGAACAAAAACAGCGTTTCCTACCGAAACTGGTTTCTGGTGAATATGTTGGTGCTTTAGCAATGTCTGAACCGAATGCGGGTTCGGATGTCGTCAGCATGAAACTGCGTGCAGAGCAAAAAGGCGATAAATTTATCCTGAATGGCTCAAAAATGTGGATCACCAATGGCGGTGATGCAGATGTCTTAGTGGTGTACGCCAAAACCGATATCAATGCTGGTTCAAAAGGAATTACAGCGTTCCTGATTGAAAAAGATATGCCGGGCTTTAGTCATGGCTCACATCTCGACAAACTCGGGATGCGTGGTTCAAACACCTATCCAATGTTCTTCGATAATGTTGAAGTTCCAATGGAAAATGTCCTTGGTGGTATCGGCAATGGTGTCAAAGTCCTGATGAGTGGTCTGGATTATGAACGTGCCGTATTAAGTGCTGGCCCACTAGGCATTATGGATGCCTGTATGGATGAAGTCATTCCTTACATTCATGACCGCAAACAGTTTGGACAAGCCCTTGGTGAATTCCAGTTGATGCAAGGCAAGATTGCCGACATGTACTCAACCTGGTTGGCGTGTAAAGCCTTGGTCTATGCAGTGGGTGCAGCCTGTGATCAGGTAGATCATGACCGTGGTCTGCGTAAAGATGCCGCCAGTGCCATTTTATACGCGGCAGAAAAAGCCACATGGATGGCAGGTGAAGCAATCCAGACCTTGGGCGGTAATGGTTATATCAATGAATACAATACTGGACGTCTATGGCGTGATGCCAAACTCTATGAAATTGGTGCTGGAACTTCTGAAATTCGTCGTATGTTGATTGGCCGTGAAATTTTTAACGAAACGGCATAACGCAAATCAACCCGAAAAATAAAAGAGCAAGGAAGTTTCCCTATGAATCAATTAAAAAGCAAAATAAATATTCGAAGTGAAGACTTTAAAATTAACCAGCAAGCCATGCAAACACTGGTAGACGATCTCAAAAATGTGGCACAGCACATTGCTCTAGGCGGGGGTGAAGTCGCTCGTGAAAAACATCTGGCCCGCGGCAAATTGTTGCCACGAGAGCGAATCGATCACCTGATCGATCCAGGAACAGCTTTTCTCGAAATTGGCCAGTTAGCTGCCTATAAAGTCTATCAGGATGATATTCCTGCAGCAGGTGTCATCGCGGGTGTAGGACTCATACATGGTGTGACCTGTATGATCGTGGCAAACGATGCTACGGTCAAAGGCGGAACCTACTACCCGCTCACCGTAAAAAAACATTTACGTGCACAAGAAATTGCCGAGCAGAACCATCTACCTTGTATTTATTTGGTCGATTCGGGTGGGGCTTATCTTCCACTTCAGGATGAAGTATTCCCGGATCGCGATCACTTTGGTCGTATTTTCTACAATCAAGCCCGTATGTCGAGCCAAGGTATCGCTCAGATCGCTGTCGTGATGGGAAGCTGTACCGCTGGCGGCGCTTATGTTCCAGCCATGTCGGATGAAACCATTATTGTACGTAATCAAGGTACGATTTTCCTCGGTGGCCCACCTTTGGTAAAAGCGGCAACAGGTGAAGTCGTCAGCAGCGAAGATCTCGGTGGTGGTGATGTACATACCCGATTGTCTGGTGTGGCGGATTATCTGGCGGAAAATGATCGGCATGCCATTGCACTTGCCCGAAATGTAGTCGCCAACCTCAATAAAAAACCTCAAAAACTAGGCGAAAACATTGAAGCACCTTTATTTGATGCAAAAGAACTCTATGGTGTGATCCCTAGTGATGCACGTAAACCGTTTGATGTTCGTGAAGTCATTGCACGAATTGTTGATGGTTCACGTTTTGATGAGTTTAAAGCTCGTTTTGGCTCGACCCTAGTGACTGGCTTTGCCTCACTGTACGGTATGCCGGTTGGGATTATTGCCAATAACGGGATTCTATTTGCAGAATCAGCACAAAAAGGCGCACATTTTATTGAACTATGTACTCAGCGTAATATTCCACTGTTATTCATTCAGAATATCACTGGTTTTATGGTGGGGCGCCAGTACGAAAATGAAGGTATTGCCAAGCATGGCGCCAAACTGGTGATGGCGGTCGCTAATGCTAATGTACCTAAGCTTACTCTAATTATTGGCGGTTCTTTTGGTGCAGGTAACTATGGGATGTGTGGTCGTGCGTATTCACCACGTTTCTTGTGGACTTGGCCAAACTCACGTATTTCTGTGATGGGCGGAGAACAAGCCGCGAGCGTACTTTCAACATTAAAACGTGATCAAATTGAACAGCGCGGTGAAACTTGGTCAGCAGAACAAGAAGATCAGTTTAAACAACCGTTCCGTGATCAATTCGAGAAGCAAGGCCATCCTTATTATGCCTCTGCCCGCCTGTGGGATGATGGTGTAATTGATCCGATACAAACCCGTCATGTGCTCGGTTTAAGTCTGGCTGCAGCCTTGAATGCACCAATCCAGCCAACTAAATTCGGCGTGTTCCGCATGTAAGAGGTGCAACATGAGCTATCAATTTTTACAACTCGAACATCGCGACCAAGTGGCTTATATCTGGTTGAATCGCCCAGAACTGCATAATGCGTTCAACACGCAGGTGATCGAAGAATTGCATCACTGTTTTACCCAGCTCAATGGGCGTGATGATGTGCGTGTAGTCATTTTGGCGGGACGTGGTAAAAGTTTCTCTGCTGGCGCCGATTTGAACTGGATGAAACACGCTGGGCAAGCATCACAGGCAGAAAATGAAGCAGATGCGTTGAAACTGGCGATGATGTTGCATAGTTTGGCCACTTTAAAACAGCCAACGATTGCCCGAGTGCACGGAATCGCTTTTGGTGGAGGTATGGGTCTGGCGTCAGCCTGTGATATTTGTATCGCCAGCACGGATGCCAAATTTGCAACTTCCGAAGTGCGTTTAGGTTTAGCACCTTCGACCATCAGCCCATATGTCATTCGCGCCATTGGTGTTCGTCAGGCATCACGCTATTTTCTGACTGCTGAGCGCATTTCAGCAGAGCAAGCGCTCAATATTGGTTTGGCACATGAAATCGCAGCAGCAGATGAACTCGATCACAAAGTTGATGAAATCGTACAAGCTTTGCTGTTGGGTGGCCCAGAGGCTCAAACTGCATCGAAACAACTGATTCAACTGGTCGATCAAAAACAATTAACGCAGGAACTTCTTTTACAGACTGCACAACATATTGCTCATGTTCGCCAAGGATCTGAGGCGAAAGAGGGTTTAAATGCTTTTTTGAATAAACAAAGCCCGACGTGGATTACTCCATTAGCATAAAAATAAGGAATAAGGATATGTTTGAGAAAATTTTAATTGCTAACCGTGGTGAAATTGCCTGCCGTGTCATCCGTACCGCAAAAAAACTCGGAATCGCCACAGTGGCTGTGTATTCTGATGCCGATGCACAATCGCAACATGTCAAATTAGCTGATGAAGCTGTACATATTGGGCAAGCCCCTGCAACACAAAGTTATTTACAGATCAATCGGATTATTCAGGCGGCACTAGACACTGGTGCACAGGCCATCCATCCGGGCTATGGTTTTTTGTCCGAAAATGACCAGTTTGCCCTTGCTTGCCAGAAAAATAATATCGTATTTATTGGCCCGCCAGTGGATGCGATTTTGGCAATGGGCTTGAAAGCGACCTCGAAAGCGCTGATGGAAAAAGCTGGTGTACCTTTAACCCCAGGCTATCATGGGGACAATCAGGATGCTGCTTTTCTCAAAGCACAGGCTGACCAGATCGGTTATCCCGTATTGATCAAAGCCAGTGCCGGCGGTGGTGGTAAAGGCATGCGTCTTGTGGAACGTGCTGAAGATTTTTTGAGCCACCTTTCCTCGTGTAAAAGTGAAGCCAAATCCAGCTTTGGTAATGATGATGTGTTGATTGAACGTTATGTGCTACAGCCACGTCATATTGAAGTACAAGTATTTGGTGATACCCATGGCAACTATGTACATTTATTTGAACGTGATTGTTCAGTACAGCGCCGCCACCAGAAAGTGCTGGAAGAAGCACCTGCACCACAAATGCCATCCAATAAACTGGCCACCATGCGTCAGGCTGCAATTGATGCGGCACGTGCCGTAAATTATGTGGGTGCGGGTACGGTCGAGTTTATTGTCGAGCAAGATGGTACAGCGTATTTCATGGAAATGAATACGCGTTTGCAAGTTGAACATCCAGTCACGGAAATGATCACTGGTGAAGACTTGGTGGAGTGGCAACTGCGCGTTGCCTTTGGAGAACCGTTACCTAAACAGCAACATGAATTGCAGATTCATGGTCATGCCATTGAGGCACGTGTTTATGCCGAGGAGCCAGGAAAGGGCTTCTTGCCTGCTATAGGTAAAATCAGCTACCTACACTATCCGGAGCAAAATGCAGCGATTCGTGTTGATAGTGGAATTGTTGAAGGTGATGAAATCACGACCTATTATGACCCGATGATTGCCAAATTAATCGTTTGGGGCAAAAATCGTGAGGCTGCACTGATACAGATGCACCATGCCTTAAGTCAGTTTCATGTCGATGGCTTGGGCAATAACATTGCTTTTCTGGATCGTTTAGTACTCAGTAATTCTTTTAAACAAGCAAAATTAGACACTGGTCTCATCCAGCGTGAGCATAATTTCCTATTCAATATAGCGCTAAAGATTGATGCCAAACTGGTTATTTTTGCTGCATTTATTGAATTGTTGACACTGCTTAAGCAAAACGCACAAAGCGTTTCAACAGTCTGGCAGGCACAGCCACTTTGGCGCTTAAATGTCCGTAGTCAGTATCAGATCGAATTGAAATATGGCCCTGAGACCATCAAAGTACAGTTTACTGTCGAAGATGAAGGTTTTACTGCCCAGTACCAGCAACAATCCTACAAGATTTCGGGTCAATTGCTGGATCAAAATACTGTACATGTACATCTGGATAACCAACAACAAAAATTGGCCTTCAGTCAGCAAGATCACCATCTCACCCTGTTTAAATCAGGTCAAAGTTATCAGTTTGAATATATCAATCCAGATTATGCTCAGGAAGAAAGCGGAACAGATGATAGTAACCTGAAAGCGCCTATGCCGGGTGTGATTACCCAAGTGTTATTTACCGCAAATGATGAGGTAAAAAAAGACGACGTGTTAATGACACTGGAAGCCATGAAAATGGAATACTCAATTCGAGCACCCAGTGATGGCATGATCACCTCTGCTTACTTCCAAGTGGGAGACCAAGTCAAAGCTGGAGATGAACTTTTGGAATTCCAGCCTTTTGAGGAGGCTGTGGCATGAGTAAATTTGTCAAAATTGTCGAAGTCGGGCCGCGTGATGGTCTGCAAAATGAAAAACAGCCTTTAACGATTGGTCAACGCTGTAACTTGATTCTTGATTTGATGAAAACTGGTCTGCGTTCAATTGAAGTTGGCTCTTGTGTTTCTGCCAAATGGGTGCCCCAGATGGCACACAGTGATGAATTATACGCCATGTTACCCCAAAATACGGATATCAGCTTTAGTCTGCTCACGCCGAATATCAAGGGGTTCGAAGCGGCCAAAGCAGTTAATTGTCAGGAAGTTGCTGTGTTTACCGCAGCATCAGAAAGCTTTACCCACAAAAACATCAACTGCTCGATTGCTGAAAGTTTTGACAAGTTTGCCGATATTTTTCAGGCTGCCAAAAGCAGTAATATCCGTGTGCGTGGCTATGTCTCTTGTATGGTTGACTGCCCTTATGAAGGTGCGATTGATCCTCGTCAGGTTGCACAGGTGGTGAAAAAACTCTATGAGATGGGCTGCTATGAAGTTTCTCTCGGAGATACCATTGGCACAGCAACCCCAGATCGGGTGAAAAAAGTCTGGCAGGCTTGTCTGGCTGAACTCGATGCTTCGGTGCTGGCTGGACATTTCCATAATACCTATGGCATGGCCATCGCCAACATTTATGAATCCTTGCAGCATGGTATCAGGGTGTTTGATTCCTCAATTGCCGGATTGGGCGGCTGCCCTTATGCCAAGGGAGCATCAGGAAATGTGTCTACCGAGGATCTATATTATCTGCTCTCGCATATGGGATTTGAAACTGGGCTGAATCTAGAAGCGCTGATGCAAGCTAGCCAGAATATTAGTCAGGTGCTACAGCGAGACAATCCATCCCATTATGCCAATGCTTACTGGCAAACTCGCTGCGCTTAAACAATACGGTTTCGTACTCATAGCCATTATGGATGAGGAAATGCTCAGCATGATGCTGGAACAATAAAATAAGTAGAGAAAACAATATGTCAAATAAAGTATTTCAAAGTGCCGCAGATGCACTCCAGGACATTGTGAAAGATGGACAAACATTTGCCGTGGGTGGTTTTGGCTTATGCGGGATTCCAGAAGCCTTGATTGCTGCCTTAAAAGAAACTGGTGCCAAAGAACTCACCTGTATTTCCAACAATGCGGGTGTCGATGGCTTTGGTTTAGGGCTTTTACTGGAAACCAAACAGATTAAAAAAATGATTTCATCGTATGTCGGTGAGAATAAAGAGTTTGAGCGCCAGTATTTAAGCGGCGAACTTGAGGTTGAACTGACGCCGCAAGGCACACTGGCAGAAAAACTGCGTGCTGGCGGTGCAGGTATCCCGGCTTTCTTTACTCAGACTGGGGTGGGCACTTTAATTGCGGAAGGTAAAGAAGTGCGTGAATTCGACGGCAAAGAATATATTCTAGAAAATTCTTTAACCGCAGATGTGGCGCTTGTCAAAGCTTATAAAGCAGATAAAGCCGGTAATCTGGTATTTCGTAAAACCGCACGTAATTTTAACCCGATGTGTGCCATGGCAGGAAAAGTGACTGTGGCAGAAGTCGAGCAACTGGTCGAAATTGGAGAATTGGACCCAGATGAAATCCATTTGCCAGGTATTTATGTCAATCGCATTATCGTGAATGCGCGCCCTGAAAAACGCATCGAACAAATGACTTTAAAAGCGGAGGTTGTGTAATTATGTCTTGGACTCGTAATGAAATGGCACAACGTGCCGCACAAGAACTGCAAGATGGATTTTACGTCAATTTGGGGATTGGTCTGCCTACTTTGGTCGCTAACTATATTCCTGCCAACATGAATGTCTGGTTACAGTCAGAAAATGGTTTACTCGGCATCGGCGAGTTTCCTACTACTGAAACGGTAGATGCCGACCTGATCAATGCGGGTAAACAGACGGTTACTACGTGTCTGGGTGCTTCATTTTTCTCCAGTGCAGAATCCTTCGCCATGATCCGTGGTGGGCATGTCAATATCGCAATTCTGGGTGCCATGGAAGTCTCTGAAACTGGTGATCTGGCGAACTGGATGATTCCGGGTAAAAAGGTCAAAGGCATGGGAGGTGCAATGGATTTGGTGGCTGGCGTACAGAAAGTCGTCGTTTTGATGGAGCACTGTGCCAAGGATGGTACCCCAAAGATCGTCAAGCAATGCAGTCTGCCTCTCACTGGTAAATCTGTGGTTAGCCGAATTATTACCGATCTGGGTGTGATGGATATTACTGCTCAAGGTGTTGAGTTGATCGAACTTGCGGATGGCGTGAGTTTTCAACAGATTCAACAAGTTACCGGTGTGCCATTAATTAATAAATGTCAGACCCATCATCTGCATGCACAAGCCGTCTGTGTTTAAGTACCATCGACAAAAAATAGCTGAAACTTGCCGCAAGTCTTGCCTAAGCACATGCCTTGCGGCCCAAAATAAATCATGGATTGATTACACAAAACATGCCATATGTTCGGTCAACTGATCAAAATAAAAACGACTAAATATGTTAAATAAACTAATAAAAACAGCTAATTAAATTTAAAAAGAAATGCCTAAAAAATCAAAAAATAGCTGATTTTCAACATGATCAACAGAGACAATTCGCTGTTTCGGCCCCCTGTATAGACTGGTTTTGAAGGAGAAAATTTAGCTTTAAACATAGTCCGTAAGCAAAAGCTCAGGGCTTATTGTGTTATGCGGCGTGCTTGATAAATGCCAGAATATCGTCAATGTTCTCGCATGATCTAAAAAGCCAGCTAGGTATTCTTTGGCTCGCTATTGATTATATGATCTGCGGCCGAATGGAACATGATCCAATGATTAAACCGAAATGGATGATCTAAATGAAAAAAGCCCAGACATCCTGCCTGAGCTTTTTCCGTATTTACGTTTAGGGTCAACTCCTGTCATCCCTCACGATCCTGATGCGAGAACTTATTATTTTTTTTTGATGTTCCGGAACGTCCTGTTCCTCAATGAATTCAGAATAAGAAATTTGACCTAGCTTGAATATGAGACATTCTCCTATATGCTTGTGAGATATAGCTTACAGCACTAAAAAAGACATGTAATAATATAAATATTCGATACAATCATTCTCCCAAATGAATGTATTTCGAAATTTTAAATTAAGAAAAGCATATTGTGATTATGGAATAATTGACATGTTTAAGCTAGACAGCAAACTTCTTGAGATTTTTTATTATATTTACAAATATAAGAACGTTTCTGCGGCGGCTGAAACATTGGGGCTGAGTCAGCCAGCAGTGAGTAACTGTCTCAATAAAATTAGAACACATTTTAATGACCCGCTATTTTTGCGTGTGGGCAATGAAATGGTACCAACCGAGTTGGCTAAGCAATTATTTTCTCCGATCAGTGAAATTATTGGCAAGATTGAAAGTGTAAATAATTTTAAAGTTGATTTTACGCCGAATCAGTCTGATCAGTTATTTAGTATTGCCATGACCGATGTGTCACATCTAGTGTTATTGCCAAAGCTCGCCAAATACTTAAAACAATATGCTCCCTCTATTCGATTAAAAGTTCGCCCAATCAGTCGTGAAACCAGCTACCAGATGGCAAATGGTGAAATTGATTTAGCGATTGGCTTTTTACCAGAGTTTGATCAAGGCTTTTATCAGCAACAATTATTTTCCCAATATTATGTGGTAATTAGCCGCAAGGATCACCCACGAATTCAATCTGACCATCTCGATATTGAAACCTATATTCGGGAATCGCATGTCGATGTGGATACCAGTATTGGTCATTATCACATTGAAAATGAATTAATCAGCCGAGGTCTGAAGCGTAATATTTTAATGACCTTGCCAAGTTATCTGGGTGTTGGACTGGTTGTACAGGAAACTGATGCTATTGCCACGATTCCTTATTATCTGAGTGAGGTTTTACTCTCGCGGGGTAATCTGAAAATATTACAAGCCCCCTTAGACTTCCCGACTTATCCTGTACGCCAATACTGGCATACCTCTTGTCATCATCAGAGCAGTAACCAGTGGTTAAGAAAAGTCATATTTGATTTATTCAGCGAACTTCCTTAGCTAGAAATTCATGCTATTGAAATTATTAAAAAATGTGAGGAGTTCGCAGCGAAACGTGATCATTTTTATACATTGATCAATTAAAGGATAGAAATAAGACCAGCGCTCAGATCTGTCGAATTACGCCAATACCTGCGTAAGCGTTTTTTCATTTCAGGAGCATAACATTGAATTGAATCCAACGATAAAAGTGGTGTGATCAACATTCACACCACTTTCGGCAAGCATTTCCTGAAGTTCACGATAACTCTGCCATATTTATAATACCAGCGCACAGCCCAAAGAATAATTTCACCCTGAAAATGTCGAACATAGTTCATATATCGAACCGTTAGCTAAAAAATGATTTAGCTGACCATCAAAAGCCTTTTGCAGCAGTTTCACAAAAACAGGGCGCTTTACATCACATTTATTCACATAAAAAACTTTGTTTTCTTGGCTTAGTCATTGTCTAGATCGAAATAAAGATCGCTAGCAAAGTTAAGGTGTGTAAGTATCTATTTTAGTAGGCGTTAATAGAAAACTCATTAAGTCTCGACCCACGACTAATGGACCTTGATAATTTACCTTGGTACGTTGGATTAACACCTCATCAGGAATACCAATTATTTTAGATGAAACTCCATTTACAATGTGACTATATACTGCCAGTTTAGGTTTGGTTTGATTAAAAATTTCACCTGCCTCTCGAGGATTAGTATGATGAGCATACACTTGTGGCACGGCATGAGTATCTTGAAACTCGGCGACTTCATGTATCAATAAATCAACACCTTTGCCGTATTTAAGTATATTCGCAGTGGGAATTGTATCGCCACTGATCACGACTGAACGTCCAGCATAATCCACTCTATAACCTAGCGCAGGCCGAATAGCACCATGATGGTCATGTTCAACTTTAAAGGCTGTAACGACTACGCCATTTTGATTAAAAACAACACCGCCTTCTTCAGGAAATTCATGAGCAACAATATTAGTCATCTCTTTTTTTAGCTCACCATCGGCTACCCTAACTCGAATGTCATCTGCATGAGCGATCTTCAAGCCTTCTACTAAAGCAACGACGCCAGTTGGCCCATATACATTAAAGTCACCTTGACGACCGCCAAAAGCAGGGATATAGCCTGTCATCCACATATCACTAAGACCATTGACATGGTCGGAATGATAATGAGTTAAAAAAACGCCATCTATCTTTCCTAACGGTATACCCGCCTGGGTTAAACGAATAACGGCTCCCCGCCCTGCATCAAAAACCAGATTATAGCCTCCAGCTTGTACCAATGTGGACATACCAAAACGCTGTTCACTCGGGACTGGGCTACCTGTTCCCAATAAAGTGACACGCATTTCATCTTTATTGGGAGGAATATGAGCAGGATGGGTACTAGCAAGGTGCAAGTATTCATGATTACCCGTTACTGTTTTAGTCCCGTCTTGTGAAACAAATGTATGGGTATGAGCACAAGCAGTAAATAGTAACGGTAGAGTAAGACCATAAGCTGCTGTTAATATTGTTTTTTTATTCATAACTTTTCCTTGTTTAGCCCTTAGATACAGAGTCTAAAAATACTTTATCATCAATTGTATGATTTATTCAGTCGTAACTTTCAATTGGTTCACTGGTTGACTTTTAAGTACCGATATACCGCCTGCCGACTAATTCCAAAAGCCTTCCCCAAAGCAGCCTTCGAACTATATTTCCCTTCTACCCATGCCTGACGTAAAGCATTCGCCTGATCGGGTGGACTGTTCCCGGTCTCCTATCCTATTCAATCACTCTAAATTCTTCACTGGATTGTTATCGTTATTTTAAAGGTTATCCTCATTTGATAAATAGCATTTCAAATGACCATTAAGACATATTTAAAAAAAATTAAATCATATCTATTTATTTCTTTACTATAAAGAAAAAATAATTTTATAATTTTAAAAATAGATATCTTTATTATTGTTAGGATCATATGGATTTATATCTTGTTTCAATAGCTGTCTTAACATTGCTGTTCATTATTTTAGTACTTTCAATTTTTAATGATTGGAAGAGAGTTAGATTTTCTTTTAGAAAAGCTAAATCATCTAAAAAATTAATTAATTTCTTTATGAATTTTTTAAACGTTAAAAAATAAATACTAGGGCATCTCCTTATTTAGCTTTAAACTAAATAAAATGGACTGCTCACAGTGTTCTAGATACAAGACAGCCTCATTTTGAAGCTAGCTTAAAGGCTTTTAAGCATCATCCCAACCTTTAAACCAAAGCTTTTCAAGCATGATACATAGCTAAAACATTGATATTTAATATATTGATCTTTTATAGATTAAAAATAAATACGCATCATAGACGTATTTTAAATCGTATCTTTTTTAAAGTTTCCAGATGTTTCTATGAAAATTTAAATATATTATTACTATAAAAATAAATTAGGCGTATAATTCAAATTAATAGATATATTTGATGAGAGTTTTAATATCCACCTACCTATAAAGTATATTTTTTTACTTAAAAGGTATAATTGGTTTTCCAACTAAATAGTTTTTGAGTTTTAGACCTGTACCTTCCCCAAGGTGCAGGTTTTTTTTACGCGAACATTAGAAAAATAAAATAACTAGCTAATACTCTATAATGGCTTTGTTGCACAAAGCCGTTCGTAAGGTCTGATTCAGCAATATAATTTCCGAATGAAGACGCCTACACCTAAAATTTATCGTACAACCAATTGGTCCTCTTATAATCGAGCATTAATAAATCGAGGAAATATTCAGTTTGGTTTGATTCCAAAATTCAATGGTACGCTCAGCCAAAAGGCAAACATGGTCGAAATCAAACCTACTCCGATGCAGCCATTCAATGCTGTTTAATGATCCAATCATTATTTCGTCTTTCTTTACGCATGGTCACAGGCTTTGTACAAAGCCTGATTAAACTTTGTGGGTTAGATTGGATAGCACCAGATTATTTAACCCTTTACCGTAGACAAAAGCATATTGATATTCAAATTAACTATGAAAAGAGTTGTAAGGGATTACATCTACTCGTCGATTCCACAGGCTTGAAGTTTTTAGGTGAAGGTGAATGGAAGCACAAGAAACATCAGCCCGAATATCGTCGCCAATGGCGTAAACTTCATATTGGTATAATAGATGCTAAGACCCGGCAAATACGAGCAGTTCAGCTTACAATGAATAATGTCAGTGATTCGCAAGTCCTTGGGGATTTACTTGATCAAATTCCATTGGATGAGCAGATTGATTCAGGCTATCATCGCCGAAGTTTGATCGAAACCAAGATGCATTGCATCAAATTATTAGGAGATAAACTCACTGCAAGAAATTTTCAAAGCCAAGTCAATGAAATTCATGCACGTGTAGCAGTCCAGTAGACTGCTGAATGCGATATGTACTTTTTTTCTTGAGCAATCTCTAATGCATCTTTTAAAATTTCAGCTTCTCAGGCTATGATTTTGTAAAGACGGTGTATGAGTAGGATTTACTCGCCAGCCAGTGCTGTGCGGATGGCTTTTGCATAGCGTGCTAGGGATTGCAACCCCGCGATTCGTTCAATAATCACACCACTCTTAAAAAGTAGAACCGTTGGCAAACCATACACATTGTAGCGTAGCGTCACAATGGGTGCCTGATCGACATTCACCTGACCAAACTTAACGTCGTCAAATTGTGCAGCCAACTGCTGCAGACGTAAATTTAGTAGTCCACAAGACTCGCACCAAGGCGCATAAAAGCCAATCATGGCAACGCCTTCATAACGTTCAAAGTCAGAAAAATTATCTTCGTTATATTCTACGATGCTTGTCATGCATTACTCCTAATGACCCAATGGTGCCGAGATCTGATTTTGGATTATAACGGGTTCTGATGTGTTTTTTCCTGCCAGTGTTTATGTTTAAATCAGGGTTGAAAAAATAGAGCAAACAAGGAATCAAGTGAATGGCACAGGCACAAATGCAACAGGTTGTTATTACTGAACCGGGTGGTCCGGAAAAGCTTGCAATACAAACCACAGATATTCCAGTACCTGCAGCGAATGAAGTCTTGGTTAAAGTCCATGCTTTTGGTCTGAACCGTCCGGATATTCTACAACGTCAAGGTTTATACCCAATGCCGAAAGGCGTAACACCGGTGCCGGGACTAGAAGTGGCTGGTGTCGTGGAAGCGGTAGGCAGTGAAGTAAGCAAGTTTAAAGTGGGGGATAAGGTCTGTGGTTTGACCAATGGTGGTGGCTATGCCGAATATTGCGTGGTGCCAGCTAGCCAAACCTTGAGCATTCCGACAGGCGTCAGCTTTACTCAGGCCGCAGCGATTCCAGAAACCTTCTTTACAGTTTGGGCTAACCTGTTCCAGATGGGCAGGGCCAAAGTGGGTGAAACCGTGCTGATTCATGGTGGTAGCAGCGGCATTGGTACTACGGCTTTGATGTTATGTCAGGCTTTGGGTATCAAGACCTTTGCCACAGTAGGTTCACAAGACAAAGTTCAGGCGATTGCCCATTTGACGGATGCTATTAACTATAAAACTCAGGATTTTGAAAGCTATATCAATGAAAAAACCGACAATCACGGTGTTGATGTCATTCTCGATATTGTGGGGGCACCGTATTGGGAGCGCAATCTGAATTTACTGCGTAAGGATGGCCGCTTGGTGTATATCGCATTCTTGGGTGGTGCCAAGGTCAAAGATGCCAAACTGGGACCTATCATGATGAAGCGCCTGACGATTACCGGTTCGACCATGCGTGCGCGAAATATCGCAGAAAAAGCTGAAATTGCACAAGGTTTACAACAGCATGTATGGCCGTTATTGACTCAAGGGCAATGTTTGCCAATGATCTACAAAACTTTCAAGTTTGCAGCAATTCAGCAGGCACACATGGTAATGGATACTGGCGAGCACGTCGGCAAGATTGTGGTAGAAGTTATCTAAAACAGTTCAGGGATGAGTTAGTACAATCGAGATGTTCTTTAATGACCAACATTCTCCATTAGATTATGTGGTTATTCACTTTAAGCTCTTTTGTGCAACAGAGTCAGTAACATCACGAGCGATAGCAACACTTCCCTGCACATTTCCATCATGATCTTTGATTAAGGAAAAACTCATTTCTACATAGAGTTTTTTATCTACATCTTTATGAACTACTCGGGTTAAAGTGGGTTTGCCTGATAATTTCAGGCTTCCATTTTGGATAGCTGAGTGAAAGCCTTGCCAATGCGCTTTACGTGCACGCTCAGGAATGATCGCATTCAGACTTTGCCAAGTATTTCTGCTTTAGAAAATCCAAATAATCGGCTAGCAGCATCATTCCAGCGTTGAATATTGCCTTGATGATCTGCATAAATGACTGCATCGTTAGCTTGTTCTATAATTAATTCAGCTAGTTCATTGTTATTCATCATATAATTCCTTTTAATACAAAAACTTTACTGCTTAATGGATATGGCACAATCAATCTATTTAGGATAGTGAGCAAAACACGATTTGGTATGATCAGATCATCGCTAAAAAATAGAGCAATCACATAGCATTAGCCTGCTATACCATAATTAAATATATTTAAAATACATCTTTTTATGTAATATTTCTACTCACGAATGCCCTATTGTCTCAGAGCCGAGTACTGTTTTAAATTGAAGTTGCCACAGAGCGATATCTGTTCATAAGGAAAATGTCCACCAGACCTTGAGCACAGTCAAATTAAATACAAAAATAACGTGATCGAATGTGATTCATGGCAAGCTAAAGCGGATCATCAGGGCCACGTTAGGATTCAAATCTATGAAAAAGCTGTCGCTAAAACAGAGCATGGTCTATATAAAACTCAGGTGATTGAATCTTTGAAATCTGATTGGAGTGGTTGCTGATATAGGAGCTTGTTACATTCAACTGGGTAGATTAGTTCAACAAAAACCAGCTACATAGTGTAATTGAATATATAGCGATTTCAGTTTAAGGCAAAGTACAGTAATAAGATCAATGTTTTAGGTTAGCAAAATAACTTAAAAAATCAATTAAATTAAACAGTTAAAAAAATAAACAAGCTTCTCCTGCATCAACTGTAGGAAAAACTTGTTTATGGCATAAAGAGTGTTGAGTAGAGTTTACTTAAAATAATTGAGAGGAAGTTTTAAGTAAGATACACCATTGGCTTCTGGCTGTGGAAAGCGCCCCGCATTCATATTAATCTGAATAGATGGCAAAATTAGCTCTGGCATTCTTAAGGTTGCATCACGTTTTTGGCGCATTGTTACAAAATCTGCTTTTTCTGTGCCAGTACGAATATGAATATTAGACTGTTTCTGGGTTTTGATATCAGTTTCACAGATGTAGTCATGACGTGATTCAGGTAAATAATCATGACATAGGAAAACACGAGTGTCTTCAGGCAACTGATAGAGACTTTGTATGGAGTCAAATAAGGTCGCAGCACTGCCTTTAGGAAAATCACATCGTGCCGTTCCATAATCTGGCATAAATAAAGTATCGCCCACAAAAACAGCATCGCCAATCACATAACTCAAGCATGCTGGTGTATGGCCTGGGGTAGGAATATTATAGGATTTCAGGTTACCAATATAAAATTCTTCGTGATCATGAAATACATGATCAAAGGTCTGGAGAGCATTGAACTGTTTGATATCAATGTTATAGATTGAGCTGAAGGTTTCCTGTACCAGTGAAATCCGTTCGCTCATCGCGGTTTTACCACCAAGTTGCTGTTTCAAATACTGTGCTGCAGTTAAATGATCCGCATGTACATGTGTTTCCAGAATCCATTCAACCTGTAAGTTTTGTTCTTTAACATACGTTATAATTTGATCAGCATGAGTGGTAGACGTAACCGCTGAAGCTGCATCATAATCGAGAATGCTATCGATAATTGCACATTGTTTCGTGCTCGTATCTGAAACTACATAACTGAATGTATTTGTTTTTGGATCGAAAAAATCTTTTACCTTTGGTTTTGCGGACATCGCCTTACTCCTTTTTTAAATTTAGAAGCTCACATAACATATTTAAAATTTAGTTTTCGATACAAGGTAAGCTATTTTTCCACCAGGATTTCATGCCACCCTTTAACTGCGTAACTGAATATCCCATCTTGGCCAATCTACGTGTCGCAGGAATGCTACGGTGTGCTGATAAACAAATGGTTACCACAGGCTGATCTGGATCAAGCCCTAATGACTGTATTGAAGATTCGTTCAATTTTGTAATGGGTAAATTGACAGCGCCTTCTATATGACTATGTTTAAACTCTTGAGTACTTCTGACATCAACAATCTGTACAATTTCCCGTTTCTGCCATAATTCCTGACAGGTAGTTTCAGGCACTTTGCCCAAAGGTAAGTACATCAGAATGTTAAACATGATTTTCCTCTATTAGAATCATTCTTATCCATAACCTATATTAGAATATAGAATAAAAGTAATTAGTAAAATGAATATAAACCAATCTTGGATTAAACTCCAAATTTATGCTTAAAGAAAATAGAATGGCTTCTAATATCACTACATAAAATACATTTAAATCAATAGTTTATTTATTTTAAAAATATCAAAAACTAGTGAATACTAGCACTTCCACCGACACTAAGATTTTAGTATAGCTTTTCTTTTAATTACTCACAGGATGTTTGCCATTCATGGCTGCATAAGGTCGGGATCATTATCAATTTGAATGGTATGTTGGCGTAAATGAATAATCTTATCTTCAATTTCAACAGACATGCGAAGTTTAGGCTGTGCTTGGTATGGCTTACTGTTGGCTAATCCTATCTCTCCCTTGGATTGATCATTTTTTTCCAACGATAAAAGTATCTTTTTAAATACCAAAATATCGGCCATTAAATGTAACATTGCTATTTTGTTCAGCGTGAGCAAAACGCTTAATTTGTAGGTAATTTCCAGTTGGGCTTTTGTACTCAAAATCAAAACTCCTATGGCATGAGGTAAAATGTCAATAGAAGTCTCAATTTTTACAACTCAAATTTTATCGTCAAAAGATATATTGATTATTTTCAATATAATTTTCATACTTAAAAAGCTAACTTTGGCATTGAGTATATATTTACCATATAATTATTTTATTGATTTAAATAATAAATTTTATTCGCCCAAGACAAGGAGATTTAAATGGACAGCATAGTTGCCATCTTTGCTTGGTTAAACAATGCACTTCTTAAAATGACTTGGTTGTCTGAAGGGGTGCGTTGGCTGGTTGAAAATGTATTTGGATTATCTATTGCAACTCGACTAGGTGGCAGTATCCACTTTTTTATTTATGATGTTTTTAAGATTTTTATTCTATTATCAGTTTTGATTTATTCCCTTTCATATATTCAAAGTTACTTTCCTCCGGAACGTACCCGACAAATTTTAGGGCGCATGAATGGGGTACAAGCGAATATTGCCGGTGCTTTACTTGGAACGATTACACCATTTTGTTCATGTTCATCTATTCCACTGTTTATTGGTTTCACACGTGCCGGACTACCCGTTGGTGTGACATTTTCATTTTTGATTTCATCTCCTTTAGTTGATCTGGCATCAATTATTTTATTGGCAAGTATTTTTAACTGGAAAATAGCCATCGCTTATGTGCTTCTCGGGTTAGTGTTAGCCGTGCTGGGTGGTTCATTGATCAGTTTTTTGAAAATGGAAAAGTATGTCGCTGACTTTGTAACGCATAATGGAGCGATTGAGGGAGAGCAAGATTTTAGCATGTCGACTAAAGAGCGGCGTGACTTTGCCTGGGAACAGGTCGTTGAAATCTTTGATAAGGTTTGGTTATATGTTTTGATTGGTGTGGGTATTGGCGCTACCATCCATAACTGGATTCCAGAGCATTGGATCACTGCCTTATTGGGACAGGAGCATTGGTATTCTGTACTGATAGCCACCATTGTCGGTATTCCTATGTATGCCGATATTTTTGGCACATTGCCGATTGCTGAAGCTTTGGTCGGTAAAGGTGTTGGCTTAGGTACAGTATTGGCCTTTATGATGGCGGTAACAGCATTATCATTGCCATCGATCATCTTGCTTAAACAAGTAGTCAAACTCCCATTACTCAGTCTGTTTGTTGGTATCATTTTTATAGGTATTCTGATCATTGGTTATAGCTTAAATGCTTTTGGTTATTTATTGGTATAAAACATCGGAGAGAAAATATGCAGATTAAAGTTATGGGTACTGGATGTCGTAAATGTAAAGCACTATTAGCTGCAACAGAGGAAGCAGTGAAGATGAGTGGCGTGCAAGCTGAAATTGAGTATGTCACCGACATGATCAAGATTGCGGAAACAGGTCTGTTAAGTACGCCGGGTCTCATTATTAATGATAAAATTGTATCAAGTGGCAGGGTACTAGAAACTCAAGCAATCGCTGATCTTATTGTCCAAAATCAATAGATTAAAATTTTGATATTCAATAAAAGCACCATTACTTTCTCAATGGGGTTTTATTGGGTTTGTAATTTACTTATTGTTTAATAAATTTAAGACATTACTCGTATTTGGAATACGTTGAAAACCATAATTTTATAAATTGTATTCACTATCAATAATATAACTTTAGTTTGCTATTTTTTTGTCCTGAAAGATCTCAAATAAATTGGCATGATTTGATGTGGGTTGTCTATTTAGAAATGCACTGGCGTAATCATTCTAAATGATTTTCCATCAAGGAAATCCCCAATTGTTCATCACCTTTTTCAATGGTATTGAGAATAGCGGTATGCTCTTCAACTGAACAACTATTATGCGTAGGGGTTTCATACATTCGAATTAACAAGGAAGTTCTAGCGATCAACGTCTGAAGATAATTGGTAATCAGTGGATTATTGTTGATTTCAGTCAGTTCTAGGTGGAAGTCCCCCGAAAGTTTAACCCACTCTTGCCAGTTTCCATTGGATAAGGCATTTTCTTCTTTTCGTACAAGTTCTCTTATATTTTTTAAATTCAGCGTTTTTGCTTTTTTTGCCAGTTTTTTTACAGTGAATCTGGGGCATTATAACAAGTCTTAGCCGAATGGTTACCTGAACCAATGCCGATCTCTGTTGTCTATCTACAAAATCGACATTTGTCTCCTAAAGTTCGTGTGTTTGTTGACTGGGTTGCAGAATTGTTTACAGGCTGCCCACTATTGAATGGTTGTGTGTTCTAGTTAGATCAGCGCTATGACTTTGCTTGTGAACAAAAAGAAATCTGGAATATACGATTCATACCTTGATTGAAGATCAAAATATGACAGAGGTACATACGTTGAAAAACTAAAAATGTATTTACTCCTCTGAGACTTTGATCAATCCAGTCTTTACAGCATCAATTATTATATTTTCATCAGTAATAGCCCTCCATTGATAAATTTCATTCATAGAGGCTATTTCTGTTTAGACGTTAATCATTCAAACATAAGTCTCTAAAATAGAATAATTCCATTGCTAAGAATCATGAGAAGTAACAGATGAAAGATATTATTGTCGTTATTGGTACAGGGTCGATTGGTCAAGCAATTGCACGTCGAGTCAGTGCTGGTAAACATGTTTTACTGGCAGATTTAAAACAAGAAAATGCTGAAGCTGCTGCAAAAGTGTTAAGTGAGGCAGGCTTTGAAGTCAGTACCTGCATTGTGGATGTTTCTTCCCGCACATCTGTTCAAGCCCTGATTCAGACGGCAACTCAACTGGGTCAAATTGGCGGTGTCATTCATGCTGCTGGTGTATCTCCTTCGCAAGCATCACCTGAAGTGATTTTAAAAGTGGATTTGTATGGTACAGCTGTCATTTTGGAGGAGTTCGGTCAAGTCATTCGTTCGGGTGGCTCTTGTATTGTGATTTCCTCTCAATCGGGACACCGCTTACCTGCATTAACTCAAGATGAAGATCGCATTCTTGCCACAACACCTGCTGAAGAGCTGCTTCAACAACCAATGTTGCAGCCTGATGTGATTCGAGATTCTTTGCATGCCTATCAGATTTCAAAACGTGGCAATTCCTTAAGAGTCATGGCTGAGGCGGTTCGTTGGGGTAAAAGAGGTGCTCGTGTCAATACGATTAGCCCCGGCATCATCATAACGCCATTAACAAAAGATGAATTAACAGGCCCACGAGGAGAAGGTTATCGCAACATGTTGAAACTGTCTCCAGCTGGGCGAGCAGGAACACCTGATGAAGTTGCTGCGCTTGGTGCACTTTTAATGGGGCCAGAAGGCACTTTTATTACAGGTAGCGATTTCCTCATGGATGGTGGTGTAACTGCTGCTTATTGGTTTGGTGAACTTGCACCAATCTCTGTTTCTAAATAATGTTCAAGACTGGGTTAGGAGTGAAAAGGTGTAGTGATCTGCACCTTAATTTAAACTTCCGAATTAACGCATCGATTTTGCTGAAGTTTTTATATTTCAAAAGAAATAACTCTTGGCGTTATTTAGGGGCATAAACGTAAGGCATCTATCAGTAAGCGAAATAATGGTGAGGATTCTCGGCGACTTGGATAGTACATGTAATAGGGCGAATAGCGCATATTCCAGTCATCCAAAATCGTGACAAGCTTTCCACTTTTGAGCTCATCTTCAACCATGACTTTCGGTAACCAAACCAGACCATGCCCTTCCACACCTGCTTTAAGTTGCAATCGGGCATGACTAACGATCAGTGAATATTCTGGATTAATGGTCAGGGTTTTATTTGGTTCTTTGAAATCATGAAACTCCCAAGACTGTATCCGCTCATGTGACGGTAAACGTAAGCCAATACAGCGATGATGATCTAATTCTCGAGGTGTTTCGGGAACGGAGAAATGTTCCAAATATTGTGGTGCAGCTAAAGTCAGCATTTCTAGTTCATCACTGACACGGACTGAAATCATATCTTTATGTACGGCATCACCCAAGCGAATCCCAATGTCATAGCGATCTTTCACAATATCTGCAAAGGCATAGTCCATGGTCAGTTCCAATTGTACATCGGGATAATCACGCATGAATTTCGACAGTTTGTCCCAGAGCAAAACATTCAGAGAGATTTCTGTCCCGTTGATTCTGAGCTGCCCGCGAGGATTTTCGCGAAAATAATTCAAGTTATTGAGCTTCTGTTCAATGCCGTTGATGAGCGGCTCAATATCGTTAAATAACTGTTCGCCCTCTTGGGTTAAAGAAACACTTCGGGTCGTGCGGTGCAATAGCTTTATGTCCAGACGCTGTTCCAGCATTTTAATGGTATAGCTCAACGCAGACTGAGAAACACCCATTTGTCCTGCGGCTTTGGTAAAACTTCCAGATCGGGCAACAATTAAAAATGCTTTTAAATCATCAAGATTTTCAGACATGGTAACTCACGATTTGCTGAATTTGTTTATTATTTATTCGGTATAAATTTTATTAATCAAACTTGATTAATAAAATATTTATATAAGTGTAATCGAAATTTGCTGTCTAGTTGTGCAATTTTGACAAGGTTATAGTGGTTTTGTGATCAGGTTTTAACAGATTTAAAGGTAAAAATGATGCAAACCATAAAATTGAATAATGGTGTTGAAATGCCACTTGCAGGTTTTGGCGTATTCCAAATGAATGATCGTCAAGAATGTGAACAAGCGGTACGCCATGCAATAGATGCAGGCTATCGTTTGATTGATACCGCTGCTTCTTATCAGAACGAAACTGAAGTTGGTAATGCCATTCGTCAAAGCAATATTGCACGGGATGAATTGTTTGTGACCACGAAGCTTTGGCTACAAGATACCAATTATGAAGGTGCAAAGGCGCAGTTTGAACGCTCTTTAAACCGCTTACAAATGGATTATGTCGATTTATACCTGATCCATCAGCCGATTGGTGATGTACATGGGGCTTGGCGTGCGATGGAAGAACTACACGCAGCGGGAAAAATTCGCGCGATTGGTGTGAGTAATTTCCATCCTGATCGTTTAGCCGACTTGATTGCTTTCAATAAAGTCGTGCCTGCGGTGAATCAGGTTGAAGTTAATCCATTCCAGCAACAACTGCATGCCGTGCCTTGGATGCAATCACGTGGTATTCAGCCTGAAGCTTGGGCACCTTTCGCTGAGGGGCGTAACAATTTATTTAATCATCCTGTCTTGCAGAAGATTGGTCAGAAATACGGAAAATCGATCGGTCAAGTGGTACTACGCTGGCTCTTACAACGCAATGTAGTGTCATTAGCCAAATCTGTTCGTCTTGAACGTTTGCAAGAGAACATCAATATCTTTGACTTTGAATTATCTGTTGAAGATATCAATCAGATTACTGCGCTTGATACTGCAACCAGTGCATTTTTCTCACACCGCGATCCTGCCATGATTGAATGGTTAAGCAGTCGAAAACTGGATGTTTAATCAGAAAAAAGTAATGTACTGATCCATCCAACATATTTGTCTTATAGACCTTGCCCAAACTTGTATGTCCCAAACATGAAATGGCTATAAATACGTTCATGAATTGGACTAACAACGAGTCACAGTTTTAAACATTTAGACCACCACCAATAAGCGGAGTCATTGAGTTAATTGGCTTCGCTTAACCTGTTTCACAAATTGAATGAGTAAAAACTATGTCCAATACACCCATATCCACCCAAAGTCAAAGTAATCAACTACACGCCAGTAGTTGGGTATTTATGGCGATTTTGGGTGCATTAATGGCATTTACTTCGTTATCTACCGATATTTATTTGCCTGCCATGCCGCAAATGGAAATAGATTTACAGGGTAGTGTCGAATTGACCATTACAGGGTTTTTAGGTGGTTTTGCCATTGCCCAATTAATTTGGGGGCCGATCAGCGATCGAATTGGGCGTAAACGTCCGTTATATCTCGGTTTGGTGGTCTTTGTGATTGGTTCGATTGGCTGTGTCTATTCACAAAGTATTGAGCAAATTGTCTTTTGGCGTGTGATTCAGGCAATAGGGGCATGTACTGCGCCCATGCTTGCTCGTGCGATGATTCGGGATTTATATGCCCGTACCCAAGCTGCGAAAATGCTTTCTACATTGACGATTGTAATGGCAATTGCACCAATTGCAGGGCCATTGATTGGTGGTCAGATTCTCAAACTCAGTTCATGGCATGATATTTTCTGGTTATTGGCAGCCATTGGCAGTTTGATGTTTATTTCACTGTTCCTTTTGCCAGAAACACATCATGAAGAACGCCGCCAACAAAGTTCAATCATGACGATTTTTCAGCAATATGGTCGCTTGCTTAAGAATTGGCAATTTATGCGTTATACCTTATGTGTGACCTTCTTTTATGTCGCTGCGTATACCTTTATTGTCGGTTCACCATTTGTTTACATTACTTATTATGGTATTGCACCACAGTACTATGGCTGGCTTTTTGCCATCAATATTGTCGGCATTATGGGCTTAAGTTTTATCAATCGTTCTTGGGTTGGGCGTTATAGTTTAGATATTTTATTACGTGGTACGACGGCTTTTGCTGCAATCGCCTTAGTCATTTTATGTGTGTTGTTTTATGCGGGAATCGGTGGAATATATAGTGTCATTCTCATGGTCTTCTTTTTCTTTTCGATGAATGGCACGGTAGCGGCCAATTCGACTGCGGCAGCATTAGATGGCGTACCTGAAATTGCGGGTTCAGCTTCAGCTTTGATTGGTTCACTGCAATATGGAAGTGGCGTGATCTCCTCGTTACTTTTAGCGTGGTTATCAAAAGGCACACCAGAAACCATGATTCTGATCATGACTGTTTTCACAATTTTAAGTGCGGCTATGGTGCTGATCCCATTCAAGATGCAAAAGCAGAAATAATCAGGTTGATCATTCTTATCTAGAAAAGAACGCATCGCTACTTTAAATCATGTTTATCTCTGTTTCATCAAAAATGACAGTTGGCCTGATTAATTCAATTGGGCTGACTTTTTAAAGCTTTAAAGCATCAACAAATAATCTAAAAATGGGGTTGGATTCCTGCCGATGCGGATAATATAGATAATATCCTTCATACGTGATCGCCCAATCCTCTAAAACCTTGACCAATTTTCCAGATTCTAATTCCTGCCGTATTCGATCTTCTTGAATCCAAATTACCCCTAAATGATCTGTCGCTGCTTTTACCATCATCGGAACCTGATTGACTATGAGCTGTCCATTGACATGCTTTTCAACCCGCTGACCTTCAGAATTTAGAAAGTCCCATGCCAATAAACCACCTTTGGTTGGCAATCGCATATTGATGCAATTATGAAACTCCAAGTCATCTGGAGTTTTGGGTGGTTGATGCTCAGAAAAATATTCAGGACTGGCAACGACAGCCATTTTCATATCTGGTGAAATACGCTGTGAAATCATGTCTTTATCAATATGCATGCCAATGCGTATGCCCATATCATACCGTTCAGCAACAATGTCAGTAAAACGGTAATCCATTGTAATTTCTAAATTTATTTCTGGGTATTGCTTGAGAATTGGCAGTAAACGTTCCCAAGCAAATTGATAAATTGCGTGATCCGTCGCATGGATTCGAAAATTCCCCGCAAGCGTATTACGCAGTTGGGTTAATGTATCAATCTCGGAGTTGATTTGATTCAATAAAGGTTCAACTCTATTTAAGAGCTGCTCTCCGGCTGCTGTAGTTGATACGCTGCGTGTTGTCCGATGTAAAAGTCTTAAATTTAACTGGTTTTCTAATGACTTCACGGTATGACTTAATGCAGATTGTGAAACGCCAAGTTGTGCTGCAGCCTTAGTAAAACTACCTACCTGTGCAACAAGAATAAAAGCTTTAAGATCATTTAAATTATCAAGCATAGCCACACCTTTATTTTATAAGTGATCCAAATGAGTTGGATCTCATCCAAAATAGTATTAATTAATTATATTCATAAGCACATGCGATTTAACCATCTTAATCATTAATAAATGTCTCTCTATACTTTGACTTATTCGATAAATGATACGAGATAAATTATGAAAATGCGCAAACTAGGTGCTCTAGAGGTCTCTGCAATTGGCATGGGATGTATGGGATTAAGTTTTGGTTTAGGTCAGGCAAAATCTCAACAAGAAGGCATCTCGTTAATTCGTAAAGCTGCTGAACAAGGCATCACTTTTTTTGATACAGCAGAGGCTTATGGTCCTTATACCAATGAAGAATTAGTCGGCGAAGCATTAAAACCATTTCGGGAGAAAGTCATTATTGCCACTAAATTTGGCATGATTTCCGATACAGGCATTAATAGCCGTCCCGACCATATTCGTAAAGTCTGCGAAGATTCATTGAAACGCCTGCAAACCGATTATATTGATCTGTTCTATCAGCATCGTGTTGATCCAAATGTCCCAATTGAAGAGGTTGCGGGAACCATTCAAGACTTAGGCAAAGAAGGTAAAGTCAAACACTTTGGTTTATCACAAGCCAGTGCTGAAACAATTCGAAAAGCGCACAGTGTTTTTCCAGTTACCGCGGTTCAAAATCAGTATTCGTTATGGACGCGTGAGCCAGAGCAGGATGTATTGCCTGTCTGTAAAGAATTAGGGGTTGGTTTTGTCTCTTGGGGACCGTTAGGTACGGGTTTTCTCACTGGAACCATTAATCCAGATACAACTTTTGATGCAGCAACTGATTTAAGAGCAACCTTTCCCCGTTTTACTCGAGAAGCCATGATTGCCAATATGCCTCTAGTCGACAAAATCTCCGAATTGGCACAAAGAAAGCACGCATCCTCTGCTCAAATTGCTTTGGCTTGGTTGCTCGCACAACATGATTTTATCGTACCTGTACCAGGAATTGATCAAGAGAAATATCTGCGAGATAACATCCTATCTGCCGAAGTTGAACTTAATTCAGAAGATTTACAGGAAATAAGCAATATCTTGTCATCCATTCAGATTGAAGGTGAGCGTTTATCTAAAGAATTGCTCGCCCTTGATGATCAGTAATTTTTATCAATCCATAGTATTCAAGGAGAACCTTATATTCTCCTTGAGAAAAAAGGTATAGATATGGCAAATGTTTTAATCTTAGGAGCTTCAGGGCAAATTGCACGTTTAGTCACACAGCAATTACTCAAAGAAACCCAACACCATCTTTCTTTATTTTGTAGAAATATCAAATCGCTCAATATTCAGCAAGACAACCATATACATTTATTTGGGCACTGTTGCAAATAGAGATTTGAGTGCATGGTGATTTAGATAACCTGATAAAAAAATCCCATACTGGGGATGTATGGGAAAAAATGAAGGAAGTTTACATGAAATTGCTTCAAGAAAAATATTAGGTGTATACGAGCATAATTACAACCACAATATTTTGTATCTTTTTGATTAAAATCACATAATTTTCACATCAGTTATGAAGCTGGCCTTAGGTAGAATTCATAAGTACCAACAATGACAACCAGATTAGAGATACTGCTATTTTGTAATTAAAGATTATTTAATACGGTCTTTGCTGAACTGACCGATACCCTTCCATTGTGCTAGCCATATTTGACTGATTGCTATTTTTTCACAAAAAATTGAAGTATCAGCATTTAAAGTATGCTGTCTTCTGCAAGATTTGGGGTATGTATGCGTTTTGGTTTGATTTTGGGTGATCAGCTTCACCATCAGCTTGCTACGCTCAAAGTACTCGACCGTACCAAGGACGTGATCTTGATGGCAGAAGTATTTGAAGAAGCGACTTATGTCACTCATCATCCACAAAAAATTGCCCTTATTTTTAGTGCGATGCGTCATTTTGCCAAACAACTCAAAGCAGAAGGCTGGCGTGTACGTTACCATGTTTTTCAATCTGACAGTCCGATTCGTACACAGCTGGATTTCGTACAAGTACAACAACAACGGTTGTCAGCAAAAGAATTAGTGATTACTCACTGTGGAGAATACCGATTACAGCAGCAAATTGAAAATCACTGGAGTCAGCAACTACAATTACCCGTACAGTGCCTAGATGATGACCGTTTTTTTTTTGTAGCCCAGTTCAGTTCCGACAATGGGCCAGTCGATACAAAGTGCTACGTATGGAATATTTTTATCGAGAAATGCGTAAGCAGACTGGCTATCTGATACAAAATAGCCAACCTATCGGGGGGAAATGGAACTATGACACAGCCAACCGAAAAACTTGGTCTGGCAATCCCCCATTATCTCCCCCTCTGTACTTTGAGTTAGATCAGATTGACCGAGACGTCATTGAGCTAGTCAAACGTGAATTTCCCCAGCATCCGGGCAGTCTTAACAATTTCCATTGGGCTACAACGCGTAGTAATGCCCTGCTTGCTTTACAACATTTCATTGTCAACGGTTTGCCTTATTTTGGTGATTATCAGGATGCTTTGGCTCAAGGCGAAGACGCGTTATTTCATAGTCTGTTATCACCTTATCTAAACTGTGGTCTACTGCTCGCTAAAGAAGTCTGTGATGCTGCAGAAGCAGCCTACCATGCAGGTCATGCACCATTAAATGCAGTTGAAGGTTTTATCCGGCAAATTCTCGGCTGGCGCGAATATGTCCGTGGGGTTTACTGGCTATACATGCCGCAATACGCCAACAGCAATTCATTACATCATTCCGCCGCACTGCCCAAATTTTACTGGACAGGTCGTACCAAAATGAACTGTATGGCCGAGTGTTTTCGTAATACTTTTGAACATGCTTATGCTCATCATATCCAGCGTTTGATGATTACTGGTAACTTTGCCCTGTTAAGTGGCGTGGATCCACAGCAGATCAGTGCATGGTATTTGGCAGTGTATGCCGATGCATATGAATGGGTAGAGCTGCCTAACACGGTAGGTATGGTGATGCATGCGGATGGTGGCTTACTGGCGAGTAAGCCCTATGCGGCTTCGGGCAACTATATCCATAAAATGTCTGATTACTGCCAGCACTGTACTTACAATGTTAAAACCCGTACTGAACCCGATAGCTGCCCATTTAACAGTTTATATTGGTATTTTATGATGAAGCATGAAGCGATATTCCGCGCTAATCCGCGTATGGGCATGATCTATCGACAACTAGATAAACTTAATAATAAGGATCAGCTTATCGTTCATGCCCAACAGCTGCTCAGTCAGATTGATGAATTATAAACTATGAAAAAACAGCATTTACCGGAAAAAATCTGTGTTGCCTGCTTACGCCCTTTTAGATGGCGCAAGAAATGGCAACGCTGCTGGGAAGAAGTTAAATATTGTTCTGAACGTTGCAAACGTCAGTCTAAACAGAATCATTCTAAGCTTTAGCTGAGCAGTCTGAGATTGAGTTATGCATTGATCACAGATTTTCTACAAGATCGGTAATTTTTAACAGCGCATTATAGTCAGATACACTCACGACCTAATCACTGGCTTCTACGACACTCACTCCATCATCCTGCATCATTCTTTTCCATTTAAACAGCAAATTGGATGCAATACATACTGTCTGGAAATAGAAGAAACAGATGAACCCGATTGCATGGTGAGCGCAACAAACTGTACTTTTTCTTGAACTGAATCACGTCGACGACGTTGAGCAGATGTAATCCCTTCGACGCGTTCCATAAGACACTTCTTACTTATCCTTAGCTATGACTAGGTCTTCATTGTGAAGTGTTCGATTTAATTGGGGGCTCATACAAGTGAGGAGAAAAATCTTATAGCTTTTGAGTTTTGGGGATCTTTGCTTATTGTGGCTGGTGAAAATTAACGCTAGAGTCTTAGATGTGGTCTGACCACGAAATACAAAGTTAAAAATTAATTTATAAAAATTGAGTAATTTAAAATTTTGAATGGAGATTTGTACAATGAAAGCATTGGTTTATCACGGCCCCAGTAATGCTAAATGGGAAGAAAAACAGCAACCTAAACTACTCAAACCGAGTGATGCAATAGTCAGGATTGTTAAAACAACTATTTGTGGTACAGATTTACATATTCTAAAAGGTGATGTGCCGGCAGTGACCGATGGCCGTACTTTGGGACATGAAGGCATTGGAATTATTGAAGAAGTTGGCGCTTCAGTTCAGCAATTTAAAAAAGGTGATAAAGTCATTATTTCTTGTATCACATCATGTGGTTCATGCAGTTATTGCAAGAAAAGTTTATATGCTCACTGTAAAGATGGTGGCTGGATTTTAGGTCATAAAATTGATGGTACGCAGGCGGAATATGTACGCATTCCACATGCCGATAACAGTCTGTACCATTTGCCAGAAGGCCTGGATGAAGAATCAGCTTTGATGTTGAGCGATATTTTGCCAACAGGCTTTGAAATTGGTGTGTTAAATGGTCAGGTACAACCGGGGCAAACGGTTGCGATTGTGGGTGCTGGCCCAATTGGGATGGCGGCGTTGCTTACAGCTCAATTCTATGCACCGGGCCGAATCATTATGGTCGATACTGATGAAAGCCGTTTGGAAACCGCAAAACGTTTTGGCGCGACTGATATTATTAATCCTGCCAAGCAGGATGTGAAGTCGGTGATTGATCAATTGACTGATGGTGTGGGTGTAGATGTGGCGATTGAATGTGTTGGTGTCGAACCAACCTTCGCGATCTGTCAACAGATTATTGCACCGGGTGGACATATTGCCAACGTGGGTGTGCATGGTAAATCAGTAGAGCTGCATCTTGAAGATTTGTGGATTAAAAATATTACGCTCACTACTGGATTGGTCAATACCTCAAGTACACCAATGTTGTTGAAAAGCTGCTGTGCCAAAACCATTGAGCCAAATAAATTGGTGACTCACCATTTTGCTTTAAGTGATATTGAAGAGGCATATAAAGTGTTTGGTCATGCCGCGCAAGAAAAAGCGATGAAAGTGGTGCTTTCTAACTCTTAATACCTACCTATTTAAGTTTTAAAAAAGACATTCCGAAAGGGGTGTCTTTTTATTGGTGAATTTTTTGGCACAGTTGCAAATAGAAATTTGAGTCATTGTATTAGCCCCAAATTAAATCAGACACTTCACAATGAAGATCTGGTCATAGCGCTAGAGTTAAGGAGTGTCTTATGGAACATATTAAAATCATTAGATCTGTTCGACGTAATTTAGGTCAAGAAAGAACTCATCTTGTTGCTCTATACCATGCAAACAGTCTCATCAGTTTTTTACTGCCAGACATTTATCTTTTAATAGAAAAAACTTATGTAAAATTATGAAAGAAGCCTAATTTTTCCTTGAATTATTTTAATCTTATGCCTTTACCATTATCCCCAATGAATGCACCTAAAATATCACAGATATTATAATGATTTTATGCGTTAAATAAGCTTAAGGAATTTCATCTCATCAGCGTAAAAAGCTAACTATGATGCTGATGCCAAAGCATGGAGAAAACCAATGCTCAATTTCATGCGCTCAATACCCTTGAACCTGCTGTTCACTGTAGCACCTTTAGCAATCCTAATCAGTGCTTGTACGGCTGTAGACAATCCCTCTCTCACAAAGCCCAGCTCTCCTAACAAGATGGCTTACCCCAGTAGTATAGATCCAGATTTGAATGAGCACATTTATCCAAATGAAGCTGTAATAGCTGAAGAAATCTCAGATGTGATTGAAAAATCCATTCGCAAACAATATTCCGTAGGCACAGCCCTACGTGATGCACATCCCAAAGCACATGGCTGTGTACGGGCAGAGTTTCAGGTGAAAAAAACACTTTCTAAAAACTTAGCGCAAGGCGTTTTTATTCCTGGTAAAACCTATCCAGCATGGATTCGCTTCTCTAATGGTTCTCGTGATGCCACGCAAGCAGACATTAAAGCAGATGCTCGAGGCATGGCAATAAAACTTTTAAATGTACCTGGAAAAAAACTTTTAGAAGATGAAGACTTCACGCAAGACTTTATTATGATCAATTATCCAGTTTTTTTTGCCAATGATCCGAACCGCTATATGGCATTAATGCAGGATATAAACAGCGATAGCTTTTTTAAAAAACTTCAGATTCCTTTTGCTCTAGGATCTAAAGGAACTTTAATTGCCTTAAACCTTAGAACCAAAATTTCAAATCCTCTACAAACACGCTATTGGTCAATGGTGCCCTATCAGTTGGGATTGGGTTCTAATCGTCAGGCAGTCAAATATTCAGCCCGAGCTTGCTCACCGATTAAAGATCCTATTCCAAAGCATCCCAGCCATGATTTTCTGCGTGAAGCACTTCGAAATAGTCTACAAAAAGATGGGGCTTGTATGGAGTTTTTAGTGCAGCCTCGAACATCAAACACAATGTCAGTTGAAGATTCCATGACTGAATGGAAAGAAACCCAAGCCCCTTTTTATCAGGTGGCGACTATTCGCATTCCCAAACAGGTTTTTGATACACCTGATCAAAATAAGTTTTGTGAAAATCTTTCTTTCACACCGTGGCATGCTTTACCTGAGCATAAACCACTTGGTGTCGTAAACCGAATGCGCAAGGTTATTTATGATCGGACCAGCCGAGTCAGACATGAGATGAATTCTGCTAAAAGACAAGCTCCTCAATAGCATATTTACGCTCTTGCCTATACGAAATAATAAAAAGTATAGATGACATACTTTTTATTAGAAATTAGTTACGTACTCTGAACAATTCTCTTAAATCTGTGCGTATAAACGATACCTATCTAATCCGAATTAGAAATGTTTCTATCTCAAAATTTACTCACAGAAATAAGAGATAATTTTCACCCTTGCAAGATCAAAACACTAAAAAAAATCAATTTAAATAAAAAATTATCACTTTTATTGAAAATGACATTATGGATTAGAGTAATAAAAATCCAACCAGTTTCAAAATTTTATTTTTTAAAAAGTAGTTTTCCATTATTTTACTTTTGATTTATATTCACTTTATTTTTCACGATACCAATTATATTAAATATAATATAAATTACTTATTGACTGGTATTAAATAGAACTCACCCATCAAAAATAATAAATTTTTTAAATAAAAAATTACATTTATTTAAAACATATAAAAATCAATTGCATTAATTTATTTTTAATTCATTAAATATAATTTGATACATAGATAGTATATCTTTTAATAAAATAATGGCACATGATAATTTCGTCATTAATAATGATGACTAGAAAAGGATAATTATTATGTCACAATCTCAAAATCAACCAGGTAGCGATCCAACTACTAAACAACCTGACAGCGATAAAAGCCATCAGCCTCAAAAACAGCAGCAATCAAACCCAGACCAGCAAAAAGATGCTGAAAAACCCAAAAAAGACAATAAATAAAAAAAGTAGCGTAAAGCTACTAAATTAAAATAATAATTAAGTAGCCTAAATTAAACTTATGCTTCTTAAAGGGGAGTCAAATCCCCTTTAATTTATTAAATAGGTATAAAATGATATTTCCAAGAAAATTAATCACTTTTTATAAGAAGGATAACCCTAGTGTTCAACGTTGCGCATGGGCAAATTATAATGATGATGGATTCTTAATAAATATTACCAACTATTATGGAAAAGTACTTAAACTCCAAGATGGAAAGGTTTATATAAGAGGTGAAATATGGATTCTAAAAGGTCATCTTAATAAATTTCAATATTAGTAATTCAAAAATACTATAAGTTAATGTTTAAAAATTTATAAATATCCAAGTCCATTTGAAATTCTTAATTTTACTCATTACAACCAATTATTTGAATACACTGTGAATTAGTTAATTAATTAAAAAATAAGCATATAAAATTCTTAGTCAACAATTTAAATTAGTATTTTTAATATTTTAGCTAGCATTATATTTTTAATATATGCTTATTCCATCTTTAAATACCGATAAACTGCCTGCCGGCTAATTCCAAAAGCCTTCCCCAAAGCAGCCTTCGAACTATATTTTCCTTCTGCCCAAGCCTGACGTAAAGCATCTGCCTGATCTGGTTTGAGTTTATGGACCCGACCTTTATATTTCCCTTGAGCTGCTGCCAGCTTAATGCCTTCTTTTTGCCGTTCTAAAATAATCTCACGTTCAAACTGAGCAAAGGCTCCCATCAATTGCAACATCAGGTTATCCATCGGCGTGGCTTGGGCAGTAAAAGTAATTTTTTCTTTGATAAATTGAATCGCAATACCCCGCTTAACCAATTTGTCTACTTCTTCAACCAGATCTTTGAGACTTCGCGCAAAACGATCCATCGAATGTACCACCACCATGTCCCCTTCCCGAACATAGTTCAACATTTCCTGAAATTTGGGGCGGTCGGTATTTTTACCCGAAGCTTTATCTATGAACATCCGGTCAATTTCGATGCCTTCAAGTTGGCGTCCCGTATTTTGCTCGACCGAGCTGACTCGGACATAGCCGACTTTTTGACCTTTCATGCGCTTCGCTCCAAATTGACTAAAAATAGTCCAATTTGTCTATTATAAATAATAGATTTAAAAATAACATGTGATGTATGATCAAAAAACATTTAAAAGAGACATTGTTTGCTTGGGTAAAAATATGTAGTTTTAGGGTATACTCTAAAGAAACATTAATTATAAATTTTAAAAATACTGATATTTATTTAAAATTAATTTCATAAAATTGATGATTAATTAAAATTTAATCAGATATACAAATTAATTATTAGATGCAATCAAATTTCAGATTAACTCAATAATTTTAATCGCTATTTTAAATAGAAATTATAAGATGACTGATTTTCTATCTCGATATGGAACTGGAGCTATTGGCAGATGCATTGAAACAAGTACTGCTCAAACAGCAGATGATTCATGCAGACGAAACACCTGTGACCGTGATGTAGATTGCTGAGAAGAAACCAAAGTTTCCTAAAAGGTTGGCAAAGTAAACTGATCTGGGATGATTACAGTGGTTATAAGACACGTTTTGCCTCAGGTCAGATGATTGAGGTGGGTTGTATAGAGCACATGCCTGTCGAAAATTCCATTAGCTAAATGTGACTGGTAAAAGTTTGATTGCGAAAAGGCTCAGCAATTGATTCAACAGCTTTACCAAATTGAAGCAGAGTTACGATAGATTTCACACTGTAGTATTGAACAATGCATACAGCGAAGGCAACAGGATAGCCAACCGATCATGCAACAACTGTATGACTGTCTTAAAGAACATCAGATCAAAGTTCCACCAAATTCACACATAGCCTAAAACGCTGGCAGGCATTCTGCCATTATTTGGATGATAAGAATTTGCCTATTTGTAATAATTGGGTCGAAAATCAGATGCCTCCATGAACATTAGGCAGAAAAAACTGTGAATAGCCACAAAAATTCCAATTCAAAGACCTAAAAAAACAGAAGAAAAGTTATAGTAGTAAGAAAAAGGCGCATACATTTAAAGTACAGGTGATAATTCTCTACAAAACTCAGAAAATTCTGAGTTTATGTGGTCGTCATGTACTGTACATGATTTCGAGCTATTCAAACGCAACTTCAATCAAATTCCCATTAGTGCTTTTATTCTTGCAGACAAAGGCTATCAGGGAATTTACGCTATTGTTTACGAATAGCTTATTATCGTTAAAAGCCAAAAGACGCTGTAAATTGAATCCTGAGCTGAGAATTTACAACCGAGAAATCAATAAAAGAAGGATTGGAATTGAGCATGTATTTGGCAAGCTCAAAACCTTTAAGATTCTTGCTGGACGTTATCGAAGCCGAGATAAAAGACTGGGCTTGAGATTTAATTGCTGGAATTTACAATATGGAGTTGAGTAAAAAATGATTTATGAAAGAGGTCTACCCTAAAAATTAACAACTATAGGGTGGCTAACCACCCTACAACTTAGGATATTAATAAATAATTGCTTGATTCATCATTAAATCTGTAATAGACAACTGCTCAGCTTGGTTTGTGAATATTAAAAGATCTTTTACAGTTACATTTAGTTGGTCACGCAGACTCAAAGTGTTAGTTTTGGCATTAGCATTATAAGTAATCTCAATATAATCAGAAAGATTAGAGCTAGTTGCCTGATTATCTAATATTTGGGAAAAATCAATTTGATCTTCTGTCACATCAAAATCAGTTACATAATCTACAGCCGTTTCACCTGAAGCATTTAACAATAATTCGAGAATATCATTACCTTCATTTAAGACAAATAATTCACTCACTGCTGCATTACTGCTCAGGATATTGTCATCTGAATCACCCACTACAATACTAGTGACCTCATCCTCAGCATTGGTAGGATGATCCACCCCAAACACTTGATAAATCTGCTGTGAGGAAATACTGCCACCTGTTTCAAAATTGAAAGATTCGACCTCATGCGCACCACCAAGGAAGAAGTCTTTTACTGTTACCTTGTTGCTATTGCTGCCATTCACTTTCAGGATCAGGTCATCACCTGATTGAGTTAAATAGTTACCCACTTGGCTAAAGCTAATTCCATTGCCAAACACAACCTGATCTGTACCTAGCGTTTCATCAATAATCATGGAACCAGAACTATAGTTATAGATAGTATTAGAGGCATCTAAATCCATATTTTCAGGTGATGTGTTTGCTGGCGCGCTTTGCTGTGGCATGGTAATGCCAAATGCCCCAAAAATCTGCTCAGCGGTAATTTTCCCACCTGTTTCAAATTCAAAACTTTCAACCAGATATTGACCAGCCAGAAAGAAGTTTTTCACAATGACTGTATTAGTGTCACTACCATTCACTTTGAGAATGAGATCATCACCTGATTTGGTCAAATAGTTTCCTACCTGATTAAAGGTAATACCATTTTTAAAGATGACTTTATCATTGCCTGACTGTTCAGTAATGGTCAATTCACCAGAACTATAACTATAGGTTGTATCTCCCACAGGATTCGGCGGTATTGGAGTTGTTCCTGATGGAATTGTCAAACCGAATGCACCAAAGATTTGTTCAGCCGTCAGTTGCCCACCTGTCTCAAACTGCAAGGTTTCAACCAGATAATTTCCTGCCAAAAAGAAGTTTTTGATCGTGACCTTATTAGTATTGCTACCATTGACTTTCAAGATCAGATCATCACCTGATTTCGTTAGATAATTACCCACTTGACTAAACGTGATGCCATTCTTAAATAGCACGGTATCATTGCCCGATTGTTCCGTGATCGTCATTGCACCAGTGGTATATTGATAAATGGTATCACCTTCTGGATCGGATAAACCTCCAGCAGAAGCATTGACCTTGACTGCAATTTGAGCCGCTGTAATGGTATAGCCCCCATTCGGCTGTACACTACTAATTGCTTTCTCACCCCCCAGGAAGTGATCCTTGACTCGGACTGACTGGTTTGGATTATTGTCAATCGTCACAATCAGGTCATTATTTTCTTTGGTAAATTTAATTCTATCCTCAGTAATACCTTGATCCATCAGCCAGAGGACGTCTGTTCCACCACCTGTCTGGTCAATGGTCTCTGTGCCATCAGCTAAGTAATAAAAATATTGATCATTACCAGCCCCGCCATCTAGAGTATCGTGACATGTACCGCCTCTCAGTATGTCATCGCCCTGCCCACCATAAAGGATGTCATTACCAGCTCCGCCATAAAGAATGTCATTGTCCTGATCACCATATAAAATATCGTCACCCTCATTTCCTTCTAGATAATCAGCACCAATCCCTCCATAAAGCGTATCGTTTCCAGCTTGTCCCCACAGGATATCTTCTCCTGCCTGACCATAGATGATGTCATTGCCTGCACCTGAATAAACCTTATCGTCACCTGCGTCCATTTCAAAGGTTTCATCTGTATTGCGATAACCCCAGACTTCATCATTATTGGCTGTACCATGATAGGTGAGATGGTTTTCAATATAGGCATTATTCCAAATGGTTGAATCCGCAAACTGGATTTCATTGACCTTATGATGTCCATCCGTAAAGTAGTTTTGAATGGTAATTTGATCTGTCTGATTAGTATGCTTAATGACCAAGTCAGTGCCATAACGATGCAGGCTTATGTCTATTGTTGTAATACCCTGACCAAAACGCAATACATCAAATGAAACAGCGACATTACTATAGTTCTGACCTGCTGGGCGTTCAATAATCGTATCTTTCCCATCCCCTAGATTAAACAGATAAACTTCATCACCAAATGAGCCATAAATGGTATCGTTACCTTGACCGCCTTCTACATATACAGCTCGTTGTACTTCAGTTAATTCTATATCCTGAATTCGATGGTAGCCATCCGCATCTTGATAAAATTGATCTTGGTTATATTCATTCACAAAGTCCATTTGATTGACATCTATAGTTAAGACATCATCACCAGCACCACCTGAAAGTAAGCCAAGTTCATCATTTGCCAAACCTGTTAGTGTTAGCTGATCCTGGCCATCTCCACCGTACAATTTACCCTGTCCAGTTAAGATGTCATTCCCTGACTGACCTTCCAATACACCTTGTCCGCTCAGGATGTCATTGCCCTCACCACCCAGTAGATGTCCAGAGCCTTCAATTTCATCATCACCTACACCACCATCGAGATAGCCTGTGGCATAGATTTTATCATTACCCTCACCACCGTAAACGTAATACTGGGCTTCTGGTGTTTCGGCATACACTGGGCGACCATAGATAATGTCATCACCTGCACCTGCATGAATCACATCATGATCAGTTGTTCCCTCAATAATATCGTCTAATTCAGTTCCTTTTACAGCTTGCACATTAAGTGCATCTTCATCCCATTCCGTTTGGTCATCAAATCGTACCTTATTGATTGGTTTATTTGAAACGTAGTCACTAAATTGTGACTCAACAATAAGTTGGTCTCCCGTGATACGGTGCATGACAACCATATCCTGCCCCACTTTTCTGACAATCAGGTCATCTGGATTGATATTAATGAACTCAATCGTATCAATATCAGTTTGGTTCTTAGATTCATATTGGATCGTGTCCTGTCCCCAGCCCAGATCAAAACGATAAAGATCGTTCCCTTGTCCACCAATCAGTACATCATCACCTGTACCACCAACTAAAATATCATCTCCAATGCCACCATTCAGTTGGTCGGAACTATCGCCTCCATCCAGAAGATCATTACCCGCTCCACCGTTGAGAACATCATCGCCAGTCCCGCCATAGAGCTGATCTGAGCCATCACCTGCATCCAACAGATCGTTACCAGAACCACCAATAAGGACATCATTGCCATTGCCAGCATAAAGTTGGTCATTATCAGCACCCCCCTCTAAATGATCATTGCCGTTGTCACCATAGAGCTGATCCTGTCCATCACCACCATAAATCTGGTCTGAACCGATATTTCCATGAATTACATCATCACCAGCCTCACCTGAAATCGTGCTACCCGTTGTATAGGCTCTTAAAACATCAGCTTCTTCTGTTCCCAAAAGAACTAAAGCTTTTACAGCTTCAATATCGAGTGTTGTACTGTCTGAGAATTGGATTTGGTCAATTCGGTAAT
>NZ_KI530765.1 GCF_000488275.1 Acinetobacter brisouii CIP 110357
CAAACAATGTCTCTTTTAAATGTTTTTTGATCATACATCACATGTTATTTTTAAATCTATTATTTATAATAGACAAATTGGACTATTTTTAGTCAATTTGGAGCGAAGTGTATGAAAGGTCAAAAAGTCGGCTATGTCCGAGTCAGCTCGGTTGAGCAAAATACTGGACGCCAACTTGAAGGCATCGAAATTGATAGGCTGTTCATAGACAAAGCTTCGGGTAAAAATACTGACCGCCCCAAATTTCAGGAAATGCTGAACTATGTTCGGGAAGGGGACATGGTGGTGGTACATTCGATGGATCGTTTTGCGCGAAGTCTCAAAGATCTGGTTGAAGAAGTAGATAAATTGGTTAAGCGGGGTATTGCAATTCAGTTCATTAAGGAAAAGATCACTTTTACTGCCCAAGCCACGCCGATGGATAACCTGATGTTGCAACTGATGGGGGCTTTTGCTCAGTTTGAGCGTGAGATTATTTTAGAACGGCAAAAAGAAGGCATTAAACTGGCAGCGGCTCAAGGTAAATATAAAGGTCGGGTCCATAAACTCAAACCTGATCAGGCGAATGCTTTACGTCAGGCTTGGGCAGAAGGGAAATATAGTTCGAAGGCTGCTTTGGGGAAGGCTTTTGGAATTAGCAGGCAGGCTGTTTATCGGTATTTAAAGATGGAATAAGACGTTAGGAATTTGAGATAGCTTTGAAATGAAGTTATCTCATATGTAGATGGTACTGTTGCAAATAGAAGTATTTAAGGAAGTTTTAAAGAGGCTACTTTGATATCTAGGATATTGCTAACTATTCAAGTTGACTTAATTTGTGTGATTTATAGAGGTTGCTAAATTAAAACAACCTCTATGAATCAGATATTTACTGATATATTTTTTAATTTAAACCTTAAACTTCTAATTTAAGTTTTAATCAAATAATTCTAATTTTATAAATTTTTTAATACCTTAGCTGGGACTCCACCCACAATTACATTTTGAGATACATCTTTCGTCACAACCGCCCCAGCCGCAATTACAGCACCATCATTGATGGTAACCCCAGACAATACTGTTGCATTTGCTCCAATCCAGACATTTTTTCCTATTCTGATAGGTGCTGGAATGACAGTACTACGGTTATTCGGGTCAAGGTCATGGTTAAGGGTAGCTAACACCACGTTATGTCCTATAAGACTTCCATCTCCAATTTCAATTCCACCTTGATCTTGAAAACTACAGCCAGCATTAATGAAGACATTTTTACCCACTGTAATATGTTGACCAAAATCGGTATGAAAAGGAGGAAATAAAGTGAAACTTTCATCTACTTCTTTATCAGTTAACTGAGAAAAGAGTGCTCTAATTTCTTCAGGGGAATGATACCTTCCATTTAATTCAGCTGTAATTCTTAACGCAGATTGAGATATTTCACACATAGTCTGGAAGGCTTCAGTTTTAGGGACTATTGGTTGACGATTTTTCAATAATGTTAAAAGTTGATGTGTTTCCATAAAATCCCTGCGAGAGTGAATTTGATATTTCTATAAAATTGAAATAAAAACAGGCAGCTAGAATGCGTATTTAGATTAACCTTTGGCTGCCTGTCCGTATGATGAATAGTCAAAACTAAGTCATAGATTTACTTAAGATTCGTTTTGAAAAACTGAGCGAATTTATCAAATGGAATGACCCCAGCCTGATTGTCATATAAATCAACGTGATTGGCATTTGGGATAATGAGCAATTCTTTATTTTTGCTACCAATAGCCTTATAAGCATCTTCTGCAAAATAGCGAGAATGCGCTTTCTCCCCAGTCACGATCAGGGTCGGGATTGTGATTTCACTCGCATAACTTAATAAAGGCATGTTCATAAATGATAAGGGCATAGTTGTGTTCCATGCACTCGTTGAGTTAATTGATCGTGGATGATAACCACGTGGTGTACGGTAATAATCAAAAAATTCTTTTAAGACTGGATGAGGATGATCGGGTAGCACTTCAGGTAATCCTCGATCTGCAGCCATGACATTGCCATCTTTATCAACGTAGATATCATGATTTGAACGGGCAATCGTTCCACTCTCGGCATCTTTCCAACGCTGGTCATTGATATATTTTAAGACAGCTCTACGATCTGCAGTTGAATAGCGATCTTTACCATCACCGACACCATGTCCCATGGCCCGACTCATGTCATACATCACACTGGTTGCAACCGCTTTGACACGTGTATCTGCTGCAACAGCGTTTAATGCCATTCCGCCTAAACCACAAATGCCTAATATGCCAATTCGATTTCGGTCAACTTCATGTTGCAAACCTAAAAAATCGACCGCAGCGCTAAAGTCTTCGGTATTAATATCAGGCGATGCGACATTGCGTGGTTGTCCTCCACTTTCTCCAGTATAGGATGGATCAAAAGCCAACGTGATAAATCCTTTCTCAGCAAGTGTTTGAGCATATAATCCACTCGATTGTTCTTTCACTGCACCAAATGGACCGCTAATTGCAATCGCTGAAAGTGGATGAGTACCACGGTTTTTAGGGAGATATAAATCGCCCACTAAAGTAATGCCATAGCGATTTTGAAAGGATACTTTTCGATGTTCTACTTTATGACTTTCTGGGAATGTCTTATCCCATTGGGTAATCATAGATACAGGTAAATTTGGATTGGTGTTTTGAGCCATAGTCATTGTTGTAACTCCTGACAATGCCGTTCCCAACATCAGGGAAGTGAAAATAGGTATAAATTTCTTTGAAATAGACTTCATCATTTAACTCCTTAAAGACAGAGTGTCAGCTCGTTTGTTGCTGATTTTCTAAACATGCAATTATTTTAATAAGAACTTATTGTGATGATTAGTTGCTATTTATAGATAATATTAATACCAAAATGATATAAATATTATTTAAAGTCTTTCTTAAGATCGGCCAATAATTTTTAGTGTTTGGGTAATAGTGAAATGCAGATTCGATATAGCTATAACGATTTACATGTTTTTATGTTGGTTGCTCGAGAGGGGAGCTTTACCAAAGCCGCAACAAAATTAGGTGTGGCGCAGTCAGGTGTAAGCCGTACAGTTCGAGAACTAGAAGAACATTTAGGATTACAACTTTTAACTCGTACCACCCGAAAACTTTCATTAACACAAGCTGGTGAACAACTTTATAGAACAACCCTTGAAAGTTTCCAGACCCTTGAAAATGGTCTTTCAATGCTTGCTCACTATCGGGAGACACCTTCTGGTACAGTTAGAATTAATGCTAGTCAACATGCCATTGAAAAAGTCTTGCTGCCCAAGTTAGCCGTCTTTAAGGAACGTTATCCAGATATCAAGCTCGAACTGATCAGTGAAAGTCGCTTTGTTGATATCATTACGGAACAATTTGATGCAGGAGTACGCTTAGGTGGTGAAGTCAGTGAGGGCATGATTGCTGTCAGAATTACTCCTGATATGGAAATGGTGGTTGTCGCAACCCCAGAACATTTTCGCCGCTATGGATTTCCTGAAACACCTAAAGATTTGAGTCTTCATCCTTGTATTTCCTATCAATTAGAGGATGGAAATACTTATCAGTGGGAATTTTGGATGAATAATAAACAGGTACTTCACAAACCTGAAGGGCAATGGGTGTTTTCAGATAGTTATATGGAAGTTGCAGCAGCAAGGATGGGGCTAGGTTTAGCATATGTACCAAAGGAATTAGTGACCGAAGACCTTGATCAAGGTAATCTCATTCAGGTATTAAAGCCATTCAGCCATCATTATGAAGGTCTATTTTTATATTATCCGCATAGAAATGTTTCACCAGCACTAAGGATGGTGGTTAATACACTAAAAATATAAGGCACTTCATTTGAGAATCTAAGGTTATTAAAAGATAAACTTTATTATCTAGAATTGAATAAAACAGGGGAGCCAAAACATCCTCTTTACATCCATTCTTCAACTCAAATAAAGCCTTTTTTAGACTCTATTTAACTTATGTTCACCTAAATCCTAGTTCACAATAAATTATTAAAATTTATAGTTTATTTTCAATAATTTATTTCGATAAATTATTTTACTTAAAAAACATGGTTCATGAACCTAAGCTTTTTATTAAAACTAAACTTAAAACCATAAGTTCTTTCATTCGATTGAAGCCTACTCTCGTTTATTGAGGAAAAAGCATCAAAAGATGCCTTTTTTCTCTTTTCCCTGAATTTATTCTGAAATTTTTACGACGACTTTACCTTTTGCTCGTCCAGTATTCACATATTGTAAAGCATCTTTAATCTCTGGAAATGTATATGACTTATCAACGATTGGATTTATTTTCCCAAACTCTACTAATTTTGAAATTTCAGATAGCTGTTGTCCATTCGGCTGCATAAACAAAAATGAGTAAGTCATTCCTCTCTTTTTAGCTTTTTTTCGGATTGACCAACTTAAAAGAGGAATAATACATTTCAATAACCAATTTGCATGAATTGCTTCTGCGAAATCACGATCAGGTGGACCAGAGATACTGATAATTCGACCACCACGTTTAAGAACATTTAGAGATTTCTCTAAAATTTTTCCACCTTGCGTATCTAAGACTACGTCATAGTCTTTAAGCTCTTGTTCAAAATCAGTTGTTTTGTAATCAATGATAATGTCTGCGCCTAATGCTTTGACCCATTGTGCATTTTTACCACTCGTGGTTGTCGCAACAGTGGCACCTAAGTGTTTCGCAAGCTGAATAGCAATTGATCCAACACCGCCAGAACCTGCATGAATAAGCACTTTTTGTCCTGCTTGAACTTTCGCAATTTCAACCAAGGCCTGCCATGCAGTCAATGAAACAAGAGGAAGAGAAGCTGCGAGTTCCATAGAAATATTTTGAGGTTTTAGAGCCAGCGAAGATTGCTGAACTACGGTATATTCAGCAAAAGCGCCATTTTGGTCAGTTTTGGCATACACGTCATCACCAGCTTTAAACTGTTTAACATTTGCGCCAACTTGAACAACTGTACCTGCAAAATCATTGCCTAAAATAAAAGGAAACTTTACAGGCTGAATTGCCTTAAATTCACCTTCTAAAACCCTTAAGTCCAGAGGATTAATACTTGCTGCATGTATTTGAACAAGTACATCATTTTCTGTAATCAGTGGTTTAGATTGTTCATCTAGTTGCACATCATCAATATTGCCGTAACGGTTAATGTAGGCTGCTTTCATATAAGACCTCAATTGGTTTGCTTTTTTTTTTAATGTTTTACACGTGTAAATCTACATTAAATTTTCAGACTAGGTTGCATATCAGACTCTTTAGTTAGTTAAAACTTAAAAGTGTATTCGAGTAATCAACAATGTTTATTTTTTTATCATAATCTAAAAAATTAGTAGTTACTACTAAAAAGATAGTGACTATTTGAAATTATTCCAGTATTGTTAGTATTAATTCGATAGTGACAATGATTTTTCCTATTGAAGAGTGCATAGACCAGCTCAACATATGAATGATTTTTAAAGTATGTGGTTCTTATTCTTAGGGTAGCGGTTTAGATATTAATCTTACTTTAGGTAATTAATCATGCGTGGCTTACTCAAAAAAAGTCTGATTTCAATAGCTTTAACTGTATCTAGTTCAATCTATGCCGATGTAAATACAGCTATGACTCAGAATTCAGGAGCGATTGTAATGGCGGAAAAACAATATCAATGGACAACTGTTCCAACTCAATTTATTTCAGCTGATGGCGTTAGCTTCGCATACCGAGAGTATGGTCAGCAAAATGGCGGTACACCTGTGATCTTCTTAAATCATTTAGCTGCTGTCTTAGACAATTGGGATCCACGAATCATTGATGGTATTGCAGCGAAACATCATGTCGTTATTTTTGATAATCGTGGTGTTGGTGCTTCTACTGGTGAGCCTGCAAAGTCCATTGAACAAATGGCAGATGATGCGATTACTTTTATTCAGGCGAAAGGGTTTAAACAAGTCGATTTATTCGGTTTTTCAATGGGTGGCATGATTTCGCAAGAGATTGTTTTGAAACAACCACAATTGATCCGAAAAATGATTTTATCGGGAACTGGACCTGCTGGCGGAACTGGAATTAGTACAGTGGGTCGAGTTTCAAATTGGGATTTAGTTCGTGGTATGGCGACTCGTCAAGACCCTAAAGTTTACTTATTTTTTACTCGTACAGAGAATGGCAAAGCTGCTGCAAAAGAATTTGTGCAACGTATAAATGAACGTACTGAAAATCGCGATAAAGAAATAACGATTTCTGCATATCGTGCCCAGCTTAAAGCATTAAAAAAATGGGGAAATAAGAAACCAGCCGATCTTTCTATCATTCAACAGCCAGTATTGGTGGCGAATGGTGATCATGATCGTATGGTTCCAACAGTGAATACCTACGACTTGGCAAAACGCCTTCCAAATAGCGCACTCATCATTTATCCAGATGCAGGACATGGTGGAATCTTTCAGTTTCATGATGATTTCGTCAAACAATCGCTCACTTTTTTAGCTAAATAAAATTAGACCCAACCAAATATTTAAAAATTAGGACAATCAAGATGACCGCGATTACACATCAAACCGCTGAAACACAATTTATAGAAGTAGATGGAGCAACTTTTGCCTATCGTCGATGGGGTAATGTAAATACAGAGCAACCACCTTTATTTTTTCTTCAACATTTCCGTGGTGGTTTAGACAATTGGGATCCATTCATTACAGATGGATTAGCAGCTGGTCGAGAAGTCATTTTGTTCAATGGTCGTGGTGTCGCTTCATCTACAGGGCAACCACGAACTCGCATTGAAGATATGGCTGATGATGCTGCCGTAGTGATTCGAGCTTTAGGTTTGAAACAAGTTGATTTACTAGGCTTCTCTTTAGGAGGATTTCAGGCACAGGATTTAGTTCGTCGTCATCCTGAACTGGTCAGAAAATTAATGCTTTTGGGTACAGGACCACGAGGTGGAAAACCACGCGGTGATGATCCAGATGTACCAGCTTTAGTCTTGAAGCATGCCACCAGTGCTGTGCCTTCTGAAGAGGATTTTCTGTTTTTATTTTTTGGTCGATCAAAAGCCGCAATTCAAGCAGGTCGTGATTTTTGGCAACGTCGCCATCAACGTAAAGATCAAGATCCAGCAAGTTCAGTCGATGTGATGCAGGCCCAGATTGAAGCTAATATGCACTTTTTACCGAAGCTTGATGAAAAGAATCCATTTGTACATTTACGTGAGATTAAACAGCCGACTTTTATTCTTAATGGTGTGGATGATGTGATGATTCCGACCATCAATGCCTATCACATGGCACTAAATATTCCAAATGCACAGCTATTCATTTACCCAGATGCAGGGCATGGCGCACAGTTTCAGTATCCAGAACGCTTCGTGAAGCATGCCATACAGTTTCTAGATGAGTAATTGATAAGAATTTCCTTAGTGTTTTTATATATTGATGAACTGAGAACTAAAATGATGAAATTTAAATTACTACTGTGGATGTTGACTAAGCTGTTACAACGAGCTGTGAAAACCAATCCAAAATGTGCTGCATACGTGAAAGATAAAAATGTCACATTCCAAATCCAAACGGCAGGTGGTGAAGGGCGTTATTTTGAAGTCAAAAATAGTAAGATAAAGTCTCATGCTGGACGAACCAAATCCCCAAGTTTTACATTCACTTTTAAGAATGGCAGTACAGGTTTTGCTGTGCTATCCGCTAAAGATAGTGTCAATACGTTTCTCACTGCTCTTAGAACACAGGATCTCGTGATTACTGGAAACTTTTTAGATGTCATGTGGTTTCAAAGTTTAGTGGACTTTATTCAACCTCATTCTCAATCATCTTCCACTGTGTGAGCGAAGCCCATGACTCATTTGCAATTAAAAACGAATCTCCTCAATCAGTCTTTAACGTTACCGAATGGTGTGGTGATTCCAAATCGTTTGGCCAAAGCAGCAACCAGTGAAACCTTAGCCACCTATTCCAATAATCCAACTGAAAAACATGTTCGTCTATACCAGCGTTGGGCGGCATTTGGAATTGGTATGATTATCACGGGTAACATTATGATCGACCGACGTGCCTTAGGTGAGCCAGGGAACGTCGTTGTTGAAGATGAACGTGATTTCGCTGTTTTACAGAAATGGGCGAAAAGTGTTACCGAACAAGGTTCACAATTGTGGGCGCAACTCAACCATCCGGGGAAACAATCACCAAAAGGCTTAAATATCCGTAATATTTCTGCATCGGCTGTGCCATTTGGGGCTGAAATGCAATCTTTATTTGCAACCCCAGATGAAGCGACTCATGATGAAATCATAGAGATTATTCAACGCTTTGGTCGTAGTGCTGCAATATGTAAAAAGGCAGGATTTAGTGGTGTTGAAATCCATGCTGCACATGGATATTTGATTAATCAATTTTTATCTCCATTACATAATTTAAGAAAGGACGAGTGGGGTGGTACACCTGAAAAGCGTCGTAAATTTCTAATGGAAGTTTATAAAGAGATTCGCAAACAAGTCGGTACAGATTTTCCAATCGCAATTAAGCTCAACTCGGCAGATTTTCAAAAAGGTGGGTTTACGGAAGAAGATTCATTAGAAGTCATTAAAGTGTTAGCAGCCGCAGGGATTGATCTGATTGAAATTTCAGGTGGGACTTATGAGTCTGGTGTAGCTAAAGCGCCACAAAAACCTTCAACGATTATACGCGAAGCATTTTTTATTGAGTTTGCAGAAAAAGTGAGAAACCATGTAAAAACCCCACTAATGGTTACAGGTGGTTTTAGAACTGTAGAAGGTATGAACCAAGCGCTGGAATCCAATGCATTTGATATAGTCGGGATTGCAAGACTTATGGCAATTGATCCTGATGCTCCCAAATATTTGTTAGCAGGAACCAATAGCAAACAAAATGTTCAACCGATTAAAACAGGAATTAAAAAAATCGACAGTCTTGGGATTATGGAGGTGCTTTGGTACACTCAACAGCTTAATCGTATTGCTCAAGGTAAAACACCAAAACCTAAAGAAAGCGGTTTATGGGCATTTATTAAGTCTGTTTTACGTAGTGGTTGGGGAACATATGCGACCCAGCGTACCCGGATAAAATCATAAACCCATTCGTTGAAGCTATAAAAAAGCACTCATTCTGGGTACTTTTTAGCTTTATTCACCTCGTTGGCGAATAGGTCGTGTACCAATTTCGGCTCCTGTCACTTGATCAATCACAATAGGCTTAATTTCAGTACCATTTTCAGCATCAAGAAACGTTACCATTTCTTCAGGATGTTCATAAGGTTTGTATTTACGCCCCCATGCACCAATCACAAATAATACAGGGAGAAAATCCTGACCAGCTTGAGTTAATACATATTCTTCACGAGGAGGATGTTCTGAATATTGTCTTTTTTCAAGTAATCCTTCATCAACTAAAACAGACAAGCGTCTAGTTAACATTGTCGGAGCAATGCCTAAATTTTTACGAAATTGGTCAAATCGAGTAAAACCTGCATGTGCATCTCGTAATATCAGCATACTCCAAGCATCACCTAAAACAGACAAACTTCTGGCAATTGGGCAGATTTCAAGACTGGTATTTGTAGTCATAGGGAATTAACAAACTGAAAAGTAACTACTATAATAATAGTAACATACTCTGACTTATTCAACTATGCTTTGCTTTTTAAAGAAGAGCTATTCATCAATCTGCTTTTTCTTTTAAAGATACGATGATTATTGGTACAGCAGGTTATACCGCTATGCTTTGTGTTATGGCTTTACAAAAGCATGGCATCAAACCAAGTGATGGAAAAATTTTAGTAACTGGAGCAAATGGTGGGGTGGGTAGTATTGCGATTATTATTTTGAACCATCTTGGTTATGAGATCACAGCTTCAACTGGTCGCCCCCAAGAATCAGAATATTTAACCTATTTAGGTGCGAGTGAAATTATTGATCGTGCTGAATTAGCTTCACAAGGAAAGCCTCTAAATAAGGAATAAGGAAATTTGGGCAGGTGTGATTGATACTGTTGGAAGCAATACTCTAGTCAATGCATGTGCTAGTACAAAATATCGAGGTGCAGTTGCTGCGTGTGGTTTGGCAGGCGGAATGGATTTTCCAGCGACAGTTGCTCCATTTATTCTAAGAGGGATTACATTATATGGAGTTGATAGTGTGATAGCACCAATCGAGTTAAGAAAAGAAGCTTGGGAACGTTTAGCTAAAGAATTAGATAAAACAAAATTGGAAACAATAACGACTGAAATTCAGATAACAGATGCTTTAAAAATTTCAAATGAAATTTTAGACGGCAAAGTTCGAGGTAGAGTTGTTGTACAGATATAATTCAACAAAATGAGTTGTTGTCGTAAATACTTTTTGAGTTTCGAGAAATTCTAGTATGAAGCGATAAAAGCCTTTTTCTATAAGGCTTTTATCGCTTTTAACTTATAATTTTCTCAGAGTCAGCTTCCTCAAATATCGTTACTTTTACGGCTATACCTATTTGTAGCGATCAAAATTAAAAATTTTCTGACAATTTGTCACCTAATAGAGCAACAGTTAATCCAACCAGCATAACTACTGTTCCAGCTAGTTTGATCAAGGAAACTGGACGTTCAGTAGCTCCCAACAATCCAAAATGATCAATCATTAAAGAGGAGAGAATTTGCCCAGCAATTGCTAGTCCCAGTAAAGCAGACAATCCGATTCTTGGCGCAAGAATGACATAGCTCAGCAAGGCACACGAACCTAGAATTCCACCTAAAAGACTCCACCACGGCTGAGTCGGAATAGCAATTAGTGAAGGAATTATCCCACCCCGAACCAAAGAATAAACTCCAAGACATACCGCACCAACAGTAAATGAAAATAGTGCAGCAGCCACAGAATCTCCACCAACTCCTTTAGCCAGTTGACCATTCAATGTAGTTTGTAGAGTAATTCCTAATCCTGCTGCAAAGGCCATTAAATAATAGATAACATTCATACTGTTTGTCCTCTTTTATATCATTTACTAAAGAGGCAGAAATGTCTCAGCAAAAATGTCTGGAGTATAACCAGCGGTAGCAAAAAGATGCTGGCGAGATTCATCAATTGCTGCACGTAGTCGTTCACTATCTACACCTAATACCTTACCGTCACGCTTCACAATGCGCCCAGCAATCATCACAGTATCAATATTACTGCGCTCGGTTGCATGAACTACAGTGCCAAAAGCATTGCCCGACGGATAAAGATTAATATCATCTGTTCTAATCAATATTAGATCAGCCTGTTTTCCAATGGATAGGCTGCCAATTTTTTCTTGTAGACCTGCACAAGTAGCACCATCAGTCGTCGCAGCTTTTAGAAGGTTTTGAGCATGAAGCGTCACTGGCGAATGTGCTGAACCACAATATTTGTTCTGATGCATACCGATTACACGTTGTAAATAAAATGCTACACGCATTTCCATAAACATATCACCACTGTAAGAGGTTTCATTATCTACACTTAAACCAGGTCTAATACCGTGACGTAGAGCTGATTGCATGGCGAACATACCATCTTCGATGCCATAGTGGGCATCTGATCTTGGGCATACGTTTACTCGTACTCCAGACTCGTGCAAAATTTCCCATCCAGCGTCTGGCAGTGAAGTACAGTGATTAAAGATATTATCTGGACCCAGTAAACCTTGTTGATGCAAACCCTCTAGTTCAGCAGCCATTTCCCCACCAAAAAATTCAGTAATAATTGGCAATCCTAATCTGCGTGCCTCCGCCCACAATTCAGGCTCAAGCTGGGCCATTGCAGCGAGTGATACCAAATTGTTTTCTTTATTTTGAAAATATTTATTTTGTAGGCGTTCGAGATTGCTAGGCCAGTTGTCTTTATCCCAATCTCCCGAGACTGGTGCACCAGAAGCGTGTACAGCCCGAATACTGGCATCTAGCAAGGCTTCAACAGCTGCATCAGAGTGAGCGGCAGTACGGCTATTATGCGAGTTATCTATCACTGTTGTGATACCTGCATCTATACACCCGAGAGCTGTAAGTAAATTACCGATGTATATATCTTTAGGTCGATAGTACTTGGCAAAAGAATAGTGCGTCGCGTTACAATAATCTTCTAACGTTTCTGCATTTGGATTAATTCGTCGTAGTTGCCCTTCCCATGAATGTCGATGTGTATCCACCATACCCGGCATCACAATCATATTGGAAGCATCAATAACAGCAGCACCATCCGCTTCAATATTTTCACCAATGGCTGTAATCATGCTGTTCTCGATAAGAATATCTCCCCGAACCATGTTCCCAATCGTGCTGTCCATACTCAGGATAGTGGCTCTACGAATAAGCGTTTTACTTGTGGAGGATTTTGTCAATTGCACAATGTTTCTGTTGTAATCAGTCATATTCATTTCAACTTCAAAAAAGAATAGTGAAAATCTAAGTGAAGCGATAATGCTGAAAAAGCTAGTTAAACTGTTTTTATTATTCAGTAAAAGCGAATAATCTAAGAACATGCGGATAGTATTGGGATAAAGGAATGAGATTGGATCGTATTCAAGCAATGCAGATTTTTGTTCGGGTAGCAGAAGCTGAAAGCTTTGTACATGCAGCTGAAACGCTTTCACTTCCAGCATCTACAGTAACTAACACAATTAAAAATCTTGAAAAGTATTTACAAGTACGTTTGTTGAACAGGACAACTAGACGGGTAAACCTAACACCTGAGGGGGTACAGTATTTAATACAGTGCAAGGAAATACTTGATCTTATTGAGCATACTGAATCAAGCCTAACAGATACAATGCAACAACCACAGGGACAGTTACGAGTTGATATGCCTGCGGGTATAGCTCATTCAATCATCATGCCCAATCTTAAAGAGTTTCAAAAACGCTATCCAGACATCTATCTAATGATTGGTGTCAGCGATAGGCAAGTAGACTTGATCAAGGATGGGGTTGACTGTGTAATTCGAATGGGAAGCTTGAAAAGTTCCTCACTAGTAGCTCGTCCTCTTGGAAAGTTTCGCTGGGTGACGTGCGCCTCACCTGAATATTTGCAAAAGTATGGAACTCCACAAACTCTTGAAGATCTAGTATTTCATAAGGCGATTCATTATTTTTCAGACCATAATAGAAATACATGTGAAATGAACTTTGTGGATGATGTCGAAAAAAAAATAGTAAAAATGAATACTGATATAGCTGTCAATGAGACTGAGCTTTATATAAAATTGTGTCTTGATGGGTATGGAATAGCACAACTTGCAGAAAAACTTGTGTTAGAACATCTGAAAGAAGGGAGATTAATTGCTGTATTGCAAAACTGGTGCCCGTTGCCAGTCACAGTAACTTTACTATACCCACATCAACGTTTTCTTTCACCAGCAATCCGCGTATTCTCAGATTGGGTCGCAGAACTAATAAGGGACAGCCAAATATAACTATACTGATTATGAAGGCTTCGTTCGATCGTGAATAACTTTGATAAAGTCGAAGATTTTTTAAATAAAAAAATGGCTGAAACTTTGTAACTTACAACAAAATAATAATCTTCACGTGAATAATGCATAAAGATTATTCTATATCATTAATAATGAACTTAATGATAGGTGTTATTTATTTAACATAATGGTGGTTATGCGAAATGCATTAAGTTAAAACAATATAAATCAATAATTTAAACAATTTCAAAAAACCAAAAAGCCTCAAAAAGGCCGACTTTGAAACATGTCGGATTTTTTATGCTCAATTCTGGAATCTTTCGCCAATAAAAATTGGCTAATTTTTGCATTTTTTACACTTTTGTATGAACAAAAAGCGATGCAAGTATGAAAATTGAGTTTTCATGGGATGAGCATAAAGCACAAATCAACCTCAAAAAGCATGGTGTAGCTTTTGAAGATGCAACATTAGTTTTTTATGATGCTCATACCCTATATAAACAGGATCGCTTTGAGAATGGTGAATATCGTTGGCAGGCGATAGGTATCGTACATGGACAAGCGGTTTTATTGGTTGCCCATACGGTATAAGATCATAATGGGATTGATCATATTCGCATTATTTCGGCACGACAGGCAGAGAAAAAAGAGAGGAAACTGTATGAGCAAAACCGTTACTTACAAAATGGATTTGAATAATCCTCCTGTCTTGTCTGATGAGCAAAAGGCAAGACTTGAAGCATTAGCTAAACGTCCAGATAGTGAAATCGATTTTTCAGATATTCCTGAACTTGACGAAAGCTTTTGGAAAAATGCTGTTCAGAATCCTTTCTATAAGCCAACTAAGCAAGTTACAACTGTTCGTATTGATTCAGACGTTATGCAATGGTTAAAGGCTCAAGGTAAAGGCTATCAGACACGTATGAACAAAATTCTTCGGGATGCAATGCTGAAAGAGTTAAAGAATCATCAATAGAAATGGGAGCTATATGCTCCCATTTCTGAATTTCGTATAAGGTGTATTATTTTAATTTTAGAAAAACTGTAAAGTATCTACAAAATCTGTGGCTATTCATATCAATAATTAAAGTCTAAATATATTATTCTTAGCATGGGTATAAAACTCAAATAAAAGAAGGGAATCTATGAAGTTCAAAGTTTTAAAATTAAGCATATTGAGTTGCTCATATTTTCTTACTTTACCTGTTAGTGCTGAACCTTTAGATACTCAAACTGCAACAGAACGCCTTGAACAATTAAGTCATGCAGTTGCGCAAGGTTCTTACAGCTTAAAATCAAATGAAGTAGACAGTGATAAATCAGATTCAAATCAACAGAATGCTGCTCCTCTTCTCACTTCCCGTAAAGAAAGTGCGCGTAAATATGAAATAAAACCAAGTACATATTACTATGAAAAAAAAACTACATATCACTCCGACTTCAAACCACCAACTTGGTTTGTTAATTGCCATAAAAAGAAATTTGACAACATGAAAGTCTGTTCAATGTCTTCAAAGGACTTATGGGTATTTCTTATCAACGGTAAATACAGTGTCAGTGTAGGGTCTGACAATTACCCAAGATCAAGAGGAGGTCTTAAAATTGATAATGGCCCCGCAATATACGGATATGAAGGTGAGCTTCCTAAGCCTTTAAGCGTTATAGAAAGACTCAAGAAGGGTAAAGTTGCTTATACTCGCTATCAAGAATGGCCTAATCAATACAATACTGATGGTGAAGTTAATCTGAAAGATTTCAATCAGTATTTCAATCAAATGTTGAGCGAATATAAGAAGCTTTGATTTCAATTTTTTATGAGTATAGTCCATTGAATACGATAAAAAATAACCCTCGACGTTCGTACCTGATTCAATCAATACATTTAAAAAATAATGAGTTATAGTTATTATTTTGATATATCATAATCTTCATGACTATCGACTGACCGATGCAAGACTTTAAAATGACTAATATTAGAAAATTGATTGCACCCCTTTTGATTTGCACTTCCTTATTAGGAGGTTGTAAAAACCCTTTTGAATCAAAGGATAAAGGTGTGGAACAGCTAAATGAAATTGAAAAGCGTTGGGATGATGCTATAGATGTCGCATCTTCAACTGCTCGAATAGCTTTACCAACCCCAGTAGCTAAATTACAAGATATCAAACGAGATTTGGGAAGCATTGAGTTAAGTGATTGTTTAAAACCTGCTCGAGAAGCACTCAATGATTATATGGATATAAAGATTAATGTTTTTCTTCAATTTATGGCTGATCAAGAGCCTACAAAATTTGGATCTGATGACAAATTAATTAAATATTTCTCTATTAAAAAAGAGTGTGCAGCTGATCAAGAGCCTAAAAAGCCCTCTAAATTAGCAACTGAGGCTACAGCAGCTGAAGTTATTGCTAAAACAAAAGCGACATCAGATGCTGCCGTTATGAAGGCTGCAAAGGAAAAAGGAATGAGTGTAGCTGAATTTGAGGCTATGGCAGCAGCATCAGAAGCTACAGCAGCGGCATCAGAAGCTATGGCAGCAAGTCACTAAGTGTTACGATTTGAGTAATTTGATAAATGAAAATAAAGAACCACCACAATTTTTTTGTAGTGGTTCTAAGTGATTAACTAATCAAAGGTTGTATAAATTGTATCAGTTGAATTAGATCTGCAAACAGACTAATTGCTTGAAGCAATATATTGCCTAAACTGTTGTAAACATACATTTATTTTCCCATCCCTTTTATATCTGCGAAAAGCAGATACAGGGAGTGACAATAAGCTTTTGTTCATCTTAGATATGCAGGTTCGGCTTCTATAAAAGACAAAATTGAATTTTAATATCAATCGGTTTACATTGAAGGCTTTTCTGGGCTTCAGTACGTTATCAAGTCATTCTCGAGTTGTGGAAGATGAGAAAATGATTAGGTAAGAGAAACTAAATGAATCGCTTAAATGATATTGAAAGCCGTGATGCTCAACGAGATATTGGTGCTGAGCTACTGATGGCTGTAGATGAAATGCTGGCAAATACACCGTAAAAACTCACACCATTACGCAGACAGATGTTGCCTTGGCTCGACAAAAATCAGAGTTAAGTCAGCGCCAGTTTGTAGATACCTTGGGTGTATCTGTGCGCACATTGGAAAGCTGGGAACAAAGTGTACGTAAGCCATCTGATTCTAGCTAAAATAGTGAACACAGCATCTCTTTAAACTACATGTAGTAGACATGTAATGTAGCGTGGTAAAAGATGTTGGTTTTTAAATGTTATTAGATTATAGCAAGTATACAGATTTTCTAGTTTTGGAATTAATAACTATTACTGGTTAACTTTAAATATCAAACACGTTGGTGAGAAATGAAACTAAAAACCCTTCTAAGCGCATTATGCATTCTATTTTCAAGTACAGTCTATGCAGATTCTCTTGAGCAGGAAAAAATAAATTTTGTTAAAAAAGTATATGAAGATCAATTAAATGAAGATTTGATGGGAGTTGATGTATTAAAGTTGCATGCATCTAAAGAATTGCGCCTATTAATTCAGAAACGAGATGCTATTGCTGATCTTCATGAGGGAGAGATGTGTGGATGGGTACGACAAGTGCTTATTCCGGGCAATGATCATGATGTCCGTGCTAATAAAATAAAATACTCAGTATTATCAAATGGACTGGTGCGTGCGCAGGCTAAAAATTTCGGAGAAAGCTTCCATGTAGATTTGGATATTAAATGTGATGCTCAAGGATGTAAAATTACTGACATTTATGACCCAGGAAGCTATAAAAAAGAGCTAATTTCCATTGTGAAAAATGGTACATGTTGATAGCTGTTATGGAATAAGAAAATGCCAGTCAATTTCTTAACTGACTGGTATTACTCGAGTGCAAAGGTTTTTTACATTCAAAAAAATCAATTTATAACTAATATGATTCTAAAATAGCTGTGTATTAATTGTCACTCTTCACTTATTTCTTGGCACTGTTGCAAATAACTATTGATGATAAGCTAAATAGTTTTTAGCTAAAGGTTCAGTATATGAATCCTTTTCATGGTCGGCATTTTCAGGGCGAAATCATTCTTTGAACTGTGTTGCTGTATTGTAAATATGGCATTAGTTATCGTGAGCTGCGGGAAATGCTTCCGACATCTTGGACTGCTCTCCCAACATCTAAATAAATCAGATTTATTGGGGAGCCGATTTTTCATAACCTATGGCTGAATTATTCACGGAGACTAATCAAATCCGTGGAACACAACAATTAAAAGATAAGATATTGAAAAAATAATTACTAAGGTGGTTTCGTATAAGGTGTATTGTGTTAATTTTAGAGAAACTTAATTTTTAATATCCGTATAGCAGCCTTAAACAAAGTTACAGAGTTAGGCTGACCACATACCCAAGTTGTCACTTAAATTTGCTTAGCTTAGAGAAGCTTTATATTTAAAAGCTTTATGCAAAAAAGCCAAAAAGAATCAAAACCGTGTGTTAGGATTATGGAAATAATAGTCCCGTTTTTTGGTCTCTAAGATTTTTTTATAGAATATCATTAACTTAAGTCTTTATTCGTAACAGCGCTCTCAGGCCGATACAATTCTATCTTTCCCCCCATTTTTGGCTTTATACAGAGCTAGGTCAGCTCGTTTGATCGTATCTTTGTATGAACGATCTTCCGGCACTATAGCTGTCACCCCAATACTAGCTGTGACAACTGAACTGTCCACTGAAAACCGGCTTAACTCTTTTTTGGAACTGTCATGTATACGCTTGGCAAACTGAATTGCCTGCTCATGCTCAGTATTGGGCAAGGCAACCACAAACTCATCACCACCCAAGCGGCAGACACAATCAGTCTTCCGTAGTGTTGAGCGAAGAATGTTAGCTACTGCCCGAATCGCCTCATCGCCCACGTGATGCCCATTGCTGTCGTTGATTTTTTTTAGGTTATCAAGATCCAACATCAAGATGGAAGTTGGCACTGAATACCGTACGTATGACTCATAGTGTAGCGTCAACTCATGCTCCAGTTTTCTTCGGTTGAAAAGGCCAGTTAGCTGATCGGTATCGCCTAGTTCTCTCAGTCTGATTTCCAGGTCGTGTCGCTTTGAAATATTACTTGCGACCCAGAGCACCACATCTTCGTCGTCCACAGAAAAACTCAGTGCCTGGATGCGTCCTTCGAACCAAATCGGTTTTTCAGGGCCATGATCGGGTAGACCTTTTACATCCCTGTTGCTCAATTCGTACTCTTCGATGATTAGTTTTCCAGACACCAGTGCCCGGCCAATCTGTTCAAGAAACCAGTTGGCCTTATCAGGCTTGATTAAATCTGAAATATACAGACCAACGAGACCGGAACCATCGTGGTAATAGCGCTTATCACGACCACCAAACACCGCAACGTATTTTCCACTTCGGGACAGGATAAAGGCAGGGTCTGGTAATGTATCAAGAACTATGGACATCTGCTCAATGTTAATCATGAAGCACTTCTTCTGCTTGATTTACAATAATTAATACATTAGTCAATTAAAAATAAAATGCACGTATTTTTTCGCCAAAAGCTACTATTGGCTATTTGGTGGATACTGTTGCAAATATCTATAAACTGTTTGGCGACTAATTCCACACGCCTGCCCCAATGCTACTTTTGAAGTATATTTCCTCTATTGAACATAATGGTGATTATATTAAATTCTTAAATTTATTTAATTATCATAAAGATAAAATAATTTTTTGAATGTTATTCACCAATTAAAATGTCCTGTTTTTAAGCATAAGAGTCAAGCACAGGATTTAAATTTATTTGTTCAATGACAGCTTTCTGAGCTTTACGACTTGGCATACTTTTCTTGGATCGAGAATATTTATTCTGTTTTTCTAATTCTTCATGTTGTTGCTGGATATAGGCTAGCACAGAACCTAAACGCTTATTCTCAACGATTCCATTTTGCTGCACTCTCGATAGTTTATTAAAGATGCTGTAGTTAATTTTCCGCCCTTCATGCATGATGGCTACCGTTCCATCAGGGTAAAAGGCTAGAGGTTTGCCCTATTGCTCAATATAGGATCTGGTTGAAAGCATATAGTCAAAGGTCGTTTGGAATGCTCCCAGTATCCTAGATATCAGACAGTCTCAGGGTGAAGTGTAGCTAGGTCTGAATAGAGTTTTCGGTTTCTAAGCACTTTTTAAAGGGAATACCCTCGACTCAAATCTCTATTGACAACAGTGCCAGCTGAATGTAATTCATATTTTCCGAGAAACAGCAGTTGAAAAGTCAGTGCTGCAAGCCAGTATTGAAATTTTTATGGGAAATTACAAAGTTTAATCAATGCCTTAAAGTATGTATCATGATTCCTGAATAAAACCGAATTAATCATTCGTAAATCAATGTTTCATTTATGCTGAATGCAATTTTTAGCGGAATGAGTGATCTAAAGAAAGGAAAAAATCATGCGCGTATTATTGGTTGAAGATGATCTGATGATCGGTGAAACACTGACTGAAGCATTACAAGATGAGGCCTATACTGCGGACTGGGTGAAAGATGGAAAACATGCCATTTTAGCCATTGAAACCCAAGCCTATGATTTGATTCTACTCGATTTAGGATTACCCGAAATTGATGGTATGGGCGTTCTTAAAACCATTCGAAATTCCAAACTTGAAACGCCTGTATTGATTTTGACCGCGCGAGATGCGCTAAATGACCGTATCAAGGGACTCGATGCTGGAGCAGATGACTATGTCATTAAACCGTTTGAACTTGGTGAGCTGCTCGCCAGAATGCGAGTATTAATTCGTCGTTCACAAGGAAAAGCTGAAAATTTACTGACTGTGGGGAATTTAAGCCTAGACACGGCCAATAAGCGCGTAATGCTATCAGGCAAAACCGTGATTGATGTAACGGCTAAAGAATTTATGCTATTGACGACATTTATGCTATCTCCGGACAAAGTATTATCAAAAAACCAATTGGAAGACTCACTATATGGCTGGGGAATGGAGGTTGAAAGTAATGCGATTGAATTCCTGATCTACAATTTACGTAAAAAGCTTGGTCATCAAACCATAAAAAATGTGCGAGGGCTGGGTTGGTATATTACTCAGCAGATGGATGATGAAGGTCATGCTTGATAGTCAACCATCGTTACAATTAAAAAGAAACCGTTCATTATTACAGCAAGTGATCATATGGACGGTTGTAACGTTACTTATTTTGGCGATTTTGGCAGGTGGATTTGCATTTTGGAATAGTTATCGTCAAATCAGTAATTTTCAAAACGATAACCTCAAAAATATTGCGAATTTAATAGCTGACAATGAAAATCAAAATTTAAATCATAAAAGTTACAACAACTTGGCCCAAGATTCAGTGATAGAACCATTGTCCAAAAGCCAGCATTATCAATTATCTAATAATGACGATGGAATTAGTATTGACGTTTTTAGACTTGTTCAGCCTACTCAAGTTTCGACTGAAAAAAATACGCTCTTGGAGAATCACACCCACACTCAAATTCAATTCAACAAAAGTCCTTTGCAAAGTGATCGCTTAACATTTCAACAATTACAACATATTCCAAATGGCTTAAGCTCTCAGCAGATCTCTGGTGAAGAGTGGCGTGTTTATCGGCTAGATAAAAATAATGCGATTATTATTGTTCGACAATTAACTGATTTACAAGCTGATTTGGCTGAAAGTAGCGCTATACAATCTCTTGCGCCATTGCTTTTGGCTATTCTGGCTCTGGGGGCAATATTGCCTTTAATCATGTGGCGCATGTTTCATCCAGTCAAGGTGCTGGCAAATACGGTGATGCAACGTCAGGATTTTGATTTTAGTCCATTACCTTTGACAAACTTGCCTGATGAAATTTTACCATTCATGACCGCAATTAATCAGTTATTGGTACAAGTCAAAAATAATGTTGAGCAACAGCAACGGTTTATTGCAGATACATCGCATGAGTTACGTTCACCACTGACTGCAATCTCTCTACAGGTACAACGATTACAGCGTTTAGCAACAGATGATACAATTCGAGCAGGATTGGATAAATTGGCTTTAAGGGTTAAACGCAATCAAGATTTAGTTGAGCAATTACTCACTCTTGCACGACTAAATGCCAATCATGATCATATCCAACCAGTCGCTGTTCGTCCGCTATTAGAGCAAGCTGTTAATTTATTATTGCCCATTATTGATAATAAGCAGATTCAATTGGTTCTTGATATCAATAATTTTTCCCAGAATACTCACCATCAAGATGTTACGATCCATGCTGATGCTACAGCCATTTTATTGTTAATTAAAAATATTATTCAAAATGCGGTGCTATATACACCTGATGGTGGTCAAGTCAGTATTGCATTGAAATCTGTTGAAAACTGGCCAGATGTCTTAAAGTCCCAAAGTGTTTGTGTTATTGGGCCATCGCAACAAACGGCCTTTGATTTGCCTGCGAAACAAACCATCTTGCAAATTATTGATACGGGATGTGGAATTGATCAGGAACATTATCTGCAAGCTTTTGAGCCATTTGTCCGATTAAATTCCACGCAAGATATAACGGTTTACCGTTCTGATAATCTGGCAGTGAGCCAGGGACCAAAAGGTACTGGCTTAGGATTATCTATTGTAAAAACGGTCTGTGAACAGACTGGAATCTTACTATTTTTATCCTTGTCACAAGGTAGTGATTATAACTTAACCGTCAATCGGGGATTGTGCGTGACCTTAGTACTGCCCCAAGAGTGATTAATTAAATCTGGTTATCCATTAATCCCCGCTCTGAAGGGCGAGGTTTTACGGCTATACGGATAAAAAGTGTACATGACATCTCTTTGATAAGAGTCGCTAAGTTTCTGCTAAGTCTCAGCAACGTATCGTAACACCAACATTCGTTCGTTCGCGTTCAACTGACGTAAGCAGGAATTTTAAAAATGCGTACAATCAATCATAAAATGAATTCTGACCTTAACCGCTCAGACATTCCCTTAATCAATAAAGTTGCTGAAGTCACTTTTCTATTTTGGTTACTGAAAATTGTGGCAACGACCCTAGGTGAAACGCTAGGGGACTTTATTGCTCAAACATTAAATCTAGGTTATTTAACAGGAATCGCCATTACAGGTGTTGGTTTTCTGATTGTATTGGCTGTACAACTTCGCTTAAAAAAATTCATTCCTGTCGTGTTCTGGTTAGTGATTATCGGGACGACCACATTGGGAACAGAAATTTCAGATGCTATTGACCGTACCTTCCATCTTGGCTACACAGGAGGTAGTTTGCTCTTGTTCTCTGGCTTAGTGGCAGCCTTAAGTTTTTGGTATAAAAAATATCGTAATTTGTCAGTCTACCCAATCTATGAATTACCCAAAGAACTGTATTACTGGATCGCGATTTTGTTCTCAAACAGTCTGGGTACAGCATTCGGTGACTTTTTAGGAGACGCCTTGGGGCTGAGTTATTTACAAGGCTCAATGGTAACGGGGGGTATTATTGCGCTGGTTATTCTGTTGCATAAATTCTCCAAAGTGAATCATATCATTTTGTTCTGGATCGCATTTGTATTTACTCGTCCATTTGGCGCAACTTTTGGGGACTTCCTGACAAAACCGATGGCAAAAGGTGGGCTGGATTTGGGGACACTCAATGCATCATTGGTCGCTATAGCTATAATGGCAATATTAATAGTGTTGTCACACATTCAGCATAGCCGTAACTTGGCACAAAATGCAGATTTTCAAATTTTAAAAGATTAGCAGATCAAGGAAAATAAGATGTCATTAGAACCCTTCAATCTGCAACTTTTTTTGGCCATTAATGCTAGCCCCATGGCTCATTTATCAACGATTCATCTTGCGATTTTTATTGCCAATGATTTGTTATATCTGATACCGCTATTTTTGCTGGCTTACTGGGCTACTGGTGATCATATTCAAAAGCAAATTGCATTGAAATCAGTATGTGTAGCGTTGTTGGCATTAGGTGTTGCTCAAATTATTGGCCATGTTTATCCACATCCTCGCCCGTTTATGATGGGGATTGGTCGAACGCTTATTTATCATGTGCCTGATCCGTCATTTCCTAGTGATCACATGACATTATTTAGCTCAATCGCAGTCACTTTTTTACTGTCCCGTAAGTATTTAATTGGTTGGGTTATTTTTATAATGGCATGGATTGTAGCATGGGCACGGATATATATCGGTGTACATTTTCCATTCGATATGATTGGTGCGTTTATCTTGTCCATCAGCATTGCTTTACTAATGGAGCCAGTCTGGAAAAAAATTGGTGATCAATTTACTCAGCTATTCATTTATTTGTATGAAATGACTTTAGGGAGATTATTGAAGATCAATAAAGCAAATTAAAAAGTATCTTCCTGATCAGGAAACCTCACCTAAAAGTGAACATATCTTTTAGATGGGAATTAGCGCACTGTTGCAAATAGCCATTGATGATAAGCTAAATAATCTTTTAGCTAAAAGTTTAGTATATGAATCCCTTCCATGGTCGACATTTTCAGGGCGAAATTATTCTTTGGGCTGTGCGCTGGTATTGTAAATATGGCATTTGGGAGGGAATTAGAAGGCTAGAATGAATTAAGTGGTATCCGCTCAATGGGAAGCAGATACCGAGAAAAATAGATTATTGAATAAAACCAAGCTGTTTGCTGATTCTGTCCAAAACAGGTTGTTTCTTGGCTTGGAAAACAGTTTTATTGTCCTGAATCAGGTTATTGCCATGAGTATCAATCGAAATGATCAGTGGACCAAAGACTTTGACACGGTTAATCCATAAAGTTTCAGGCATGCCCAGATCTTGCCATTCTGCGCCTTCAATTTCTTCAACCAACGTGGCAGCCAGTACCGCACAGCCACCTGGGAAAATGGCATGTACAGCTTTATGTTCCTGACAGCCTGCGGCAGTTTCAGGCCCCATGCCACCTTTACCAACAATCAGTTTGACCCCAGTTTTAGCAATAAATTCGCGTTCGAATTTTTCCATACGCATACTGGTGGTTGGACCAATGGATACCATTTCAAAACGATCATCATCTTTTTTACGGACAATTGGGCCAGCATGGAAAATTGCGCCACCTTCCAAGTTCACTGGCAGTTCACGCCCTTGTTCAATCAGACGACGATGCGCAACGTCACGGCAGGTCACTAAACGGCCTGTCAAATACACCACATCACCGACTTTCAGGTCAGCCAGATCTTCATCACGAATCGGGGTTGTCAGGATTTTTTTCATAGTACAACTCCTTCATGTGACAGGATTTCATAAGACATGTCAGGGTTAATCCGGATTTTGCCGCGGCGGTGTGCCCAGCAACCTGTGTTGACTGCAACTCCAATGGTGGATGGATGGCGCGCAGAGGATTCAATATTAACTCCCATTACGCTGTTGTTGCCTGTTAAGCCCTGTGGTCCAATACCAATTTCATTGAGACCTTGTTCCAGCAAGTCTTCCATCAGTGCAGCACGCGGGTTATCGCTTTTTGAATCGACTGGACGCATGATGGCGAGTTTAGACAGACGTGCCGCGGTTTCTACGGAGGTTGATACGCCAACCCCAACCAAAAGTGGAGGGCAAGCATTTACACCACGCTCGGTGATCACATCCATCACAAATTCTGCAACACCTTCATAGCCTTGTCCTGGCATCAGGACTTTGGCAGCACCAGGAAGGGTACAACCGCCGCCTGCCATGTAGACATCAATGGTACAGGTATCGGTTTCTGGGACAATGCGCCAGTCCAGCCATGGAATTTGTGTGCCTGTGTTGGTTCCTGTATTTTTTTCGTCGAAGGTTTCTACAGCATTGTGACGTAAAGGACCTTTGCGGGTGGCTTCAGCCGTCGCTTCCTGCAAAATTTCCTGCAATTCACCGAGTAATGGAAAATGTGCACCTGCTTCAACAAAGTACTGGATCACGCCTGTGTCTTGGCAGCTTGGTCGGTCAAGTTTGTCTGCGGCTTCTTGATTGGCATCCATCGAGTCATAGATTGATTTGGCGAGCGGATTGGTTTCCAGTGTGCGTAGCTCGATCAATTTTTTGTTGACATCTTTCGGTAAGCGTTTACCAATATAGGCTGTGAATTTCGCCATGGTGTCCGTAAGGGACTGGATGGCAAGCTGTTTGTCCATGTGATACTCCTTTGACAAATCTGAAAAAATAGGTTGCTAGGCTTCGTTTGAAGCGTTGTTGGCATTCATCTTGGTTTTGTGGCTTGCACTTAAAATCAGGGTAAGTACCGTAGAGATAACGAGTAGCCCTGCAATGAAATACAATCCACCATTGAAACTGCCTGTCTGATCTTTAATCCAGCCAATCATCGCTGGTCCTGCAAAGCCGCCGAGGTTGCCAATCGAGTTGATGGTAGCGATTCCTGTTGCTGCGGCGGTACCTGACAGGAACATGGTTGGCATACTCCAAAGCGGTGGTTTTGAGCAGCTAATCCCGATATTGACGACACTCAGTGCAGCAATTAGCCCAAGCGCATTGTGGGTTTGGGCAGCAATCACTAGCCCTGCAACCGCAATCAGGCAAGCAAGCGCAACATGCCATGTACGTTCACCCGTACGGTCAGAGTGGCGTGACCATAAAATCATGGCAATAACAGAGAGAATGGGTGGAATGGCATTTAGAAAGCCGACGGTCATTGCCGATACGCCTAATTCTTTAATAATTTGTGGTGCCCAAATTCCGAGGGTATATAATCCTGCCGATGTTCCAAAATACACGCAGGCAAGGGCAAGAACTTTCGGGTTGGTCAAACCACGGATGATGCTGTGGTGTTCATGAGTCTGTTTTTGCTGATGCTCTTGTTGCATGGTCTGAATCAACCATTCTTTTTCATCAGCAGCTAACCATGTGGCTTTTTCTGGGCGATCGGTCATGTAGAAAAACACCACCACACCTAAAATCAGCGCAGGTACAGCTTCAATCAGAAACATCCACTGCCAGCCAGCCAAATTCATAAAACCGTGCATTTCCAGTAATGCTGCGGAAATTGGTGAGCCAATCGCGGTTGCAATTGGGGCAGCCGCCATAAATAAAGCAATCACACTTGCACGATAGCGCACAGGAAACCAATAGCTAAGGTACAAAATAATGCCAGGGAAGAAGCCAGCTTCAGCCACGCCAAGCAAGAAGCGCATGACATAAAAACTGGTCGAGCTATGTATAAAAGCCATACCACCTGCAATCAGTCCCCACGTGAGCATGACGCGGGCAATCCAGAGCCGTGCGCCAACTTTATGCAAAATAATGTTGGATGGGACTTCAAAGAGAAAATAACCTACGAAGAAAATCCCTGCACCAAAACCAAGAACTGAGGCACTAAAACCAAGGTCTTGTTTCATGGTCAGTGCAGCAAAACCAATATTGACCCGATCAATATACGCAATCAGATATAACAGCATGATAAACGGTACAATTCTCCACGTAATTTTGCGTAGTACCCGTTTCTCTAAATCCATATCCATGAGAAGAATTCTCCATTTTTCCTAAAGATTACCAATCGATACTTCATGATCGAATTTGACGAATGGCTTCCTTGTACCAAGCCGCATTCCTCTGCGACTTTTATTGTTGTGATGGGTACAAGGAGGTAACCTGAAGCCATAGTAGCGGCTTTGAAAAATAGAAAAATCGCGCTAAAGTTAAATCACTATTGCAAAAAACTGAATAATCATGAGTACGGATACAGAATTAGGATTTTTTTGTTTACTAATAAAACAGGGAAGCCTTGTTGCCACAGCACGGGAATTAAACCTGACACCACCCGCGGTTTCGCGGCGTTTAAACCAGATTGAACAACGCCTGGGGGTGCGCTTGCTGAATCGAACAACGCGTCGTATTAGTCTGACTCATGAAGGCGAAATTTATTATGAAAATGCACTGCGGATTTTGAATGAAATTGATGACATGGAACGACTGGTTGCCAGTAGTCGTGTTGCCCCGAAAGGCTTATTACGCATCAATGCACCTTTGGGCTTTGGTCGATCCTATATTGCGCCAGCGATTAGCCAGTTTGCCAAAATTTATCCTGATGTTGAAGTTCAGCTACATTTGAGTGATCGTCCAGTGACTTTGCCTGATGATGCCGTCGATGTCGTGATCCGATTTGGTGAACTGCCAGATTCACGTATTATTGCCAAGAAGCTGATAGCACATCGGCGTTTGCTTTGCGCTTCACCGATTTATTTAAAGAAAAATGGTGTACCGCAAGTTCCGCATGATTTAACCCTACATCAGTGTATTGTGCTGCGGCAAAATGATACGGCATATGGGAATTGGCGTTTTAATAGAGCAGCACAGCTTGAAACCATTAAAGTACATGGCAAGTTGAGCACGAATGATGGTGCAGTGGCACTCAATTGGGCGCTTGAGGGGCATGGGATTTTAATGCGTGCCGAATGGGAAGTTGCTAAATACTTGAAAAGTGGTCGCTTGGTGCAGATTTTAACAGAATATAATACTGCTCCCGCGGATGTGTATGCTGTGTACTTGGATCGACTACAACATTCTCCACGAGTATCGTATTTTATTGATTATTTACATGGATATTTAGAAAAATGTATTGATCAATTACAATGATTGAGTAATGTTCATTCCTATCTTTGTCAGAAAACTTGGCAACATAAATTTTAAATTGGATTGAGGCTGTGTTTCAGTGCTTTTATAAGTATGATTGTAATAGATCATGAGGGTACCCAAGATTAAGGAATGGGTTCATCATGATGATATGTAAGTGAATCTTTAAAAATTAGATTCTGAATTTTTATCTTTTTAATAACTTTATTAATAAATCAGCATTATAATATTGATGATTAGATTTCAAAATATCCTATTATTTCCATTATAGTTTTTATTTGAGAAATTTTGTCTTACCAACAAAGAATAGAAAAATAGTTTTCTATACAAACCATGATAAAAACTCATGTATACATGAGTTTTTATCAATTTAATTCAACTTTAAAATTCTTGAATAAAAAATTATGATTTATTTTTTTAATTAGATAAATCTTATGAATCGTCAAATTGCAACATTAATAGGTATTTCAGCTTTATTGCTTTGGTCTACTCTAGTAGGTTTACTTAGGCTTTCAACTGAAAAGTTTGGTCCAATCTATACAGTTACTTATGTTTATACTTTAAGTGCTATGATTTTATATTTATCCTATGGGCTACCAGATTTCAAAAAAGTTTCTAAAAAATTCTTATTTATTTCTAGTCTGCTTTTCGTTATTTTTGAATTATGCTTTGCATTTTCAATTACTTTATCAAACTCATCTGAAAAATCTATTGAGATGAATATTATTTTTAGCTTATGGCCAACCTTAATTATTTTAATGATGGCATTCCTAAAAGAAGAAAAAGTTAACTTTTTAACTATCATTGGTGTATTGGTTAGCTTTAGTGGCGTTATCTTAATTAATTATCATAAAAAATTAAATTTTGTGGATAATTTCCATAAAAGCCCAGTCAGTTACTTACTTATCTTTATTGCATCTTTACTTTGGGCAGTATATTGCATTTATACTAAAAAGCACAGTAATGGCACCAATGCCATTTCATTGTATTTTATCTTAACAGCTATTGCATTATGGATTTTAACCTTATTCACTCAAGGTTTTCATCTACCCCAAATAGACGGTTTTATGAGTTATACGGTTATTGGTATAAATGCTGTTTTCTTTGCTATGGGTTATTTGGCATGGAATACAGGTATTATTAAAGGGAATATGCCGGTATTAATCATGTTATCTTATTTTTCACCAATTCTTTCATCAGTTTTTTCAACCATAGTTTTGAATTCAAGTTTATCTTCAAATTTCTGGTATGGAGCGTTAACTGTCACTCTTGGATCATTAATTTGCTGGTTTTCGATTCATAAAAACCACAATACCAAAAATCTTGAGGTAGCATCCTAGTTGATTGACATGAGAGTAATGCCCGAGATGCTTATCTTCAAAATTGATTATGAATAACTAAAACAATCATAATTATTTTACGGAAGTTCAAAATTCCGACCTCTAATATTTTAATTCCTAGTTCAGATAAAAGGCTAAATAAATCATAATAACCAATATAATGACATAACTGCTAAATTCGAAAAATTCGATTATTAGAATGATATTTTAAATAAAAAACTTATTATAAAAAATTAAGGAAGCCTAATAGGCTTCCTTAATTTTTTAATAGCTTAAGTTAAGGTTATTTAACTTCAGAAATTGTAAATAAACATGATATTCAACAATTTATCCAATTTTCCATCATCACCTTGTGCCAATGAATTTCTCGCCCCACCAACAAATGGATCATTTTTGCTCATGACATATTCAGTATATAGCGTTATATTTTTATGGCTCCAAGCAACCCCTAGAATATTTCGCTCTGAATCTGCAAAATTTTTATCTTTTTTATCAAACCCACTATAAACAAAATAAGGTGTGATATTCAGGAAGTTCCTTACATTATTAAATGTATAATTTATATCTACCGTATAAAAATAGCCTGTGTTCGCAATATCATATTCAGCATCAAATGAACCAAACGTTGATACTGCGGGAATAAGCACATCTTTATTGTCGATTGAGGTTTTACCACCAGTTAAAGAAATGCCCAGGTTTTTATAACTCATTGTATTGAACAGTGCCCAAGCTTTACGAGAACCATCTTGTGAGGTGCTACGATTTTTAATATCTGAATACCAGTAACTTCCACCTACTGTCATTTTCAAATCATCATACGGATGAATGTCCTGACTGACGCGCGCCATCCACATATTTTTTTCTTGTAAATTTGTCTCTGATGACTTTACCAAGTTTGCTGTATAGCGGGCTGCATCTTGGCTTGCACCATGATAGTTACCACCATCAGTTAAAAAATAAGCTAAGTCAAACTTGGTCGATGAAGGCATCTCAAAATGATATTTCACACCGAGGTCATGTGCATCTTGCAAGCCCATAGTGTTGTTGATTCCCGCATAGAAACTACTGTCCCAATATTGACCTGGGCCAAATGGAATTGGCTGCAAACCAACAGTAAGATTGTCCGTCGAGTTCATTTTATAGCCCATGTAACCATCAACCAAAGTTGAAAAGTCACAAAGTTTGTCGTATTGATAACAACGGTATTCGGCGCGCCCAAACAACTTCTTAGATTGATAATCTAATTTTAAAATACCCGCATCAAACTGCACTTTTTGATCGGATGCCGACTCACCATATTGTTTGTCTTGATAACTGGCACGCACAGCACCTGATACGGTCAATGCCCCTAAATCACTGTCTGGATTACCTAAAGTAATCCCTGCAAAAGATGGCAAGCCTATTCCTGCTATTAATAAACCAATACTGGCTTTAAGAAAAACTTGATTCATTTAGTCACATGTCCTTTTTAAATGAAACTTTAAGAAAAATTTAATCCCTTTTGTCTTACGTGTTCAGGTGACACATCACTATTTTTTAATGACATGCTTAGCCTGAGTACCTACTTTCAGCTACAGGAGATCTATGAAAAATCACCTGTAGCTTTAGAAAAAAACTTTTAAATACAACGATTATTTTTAAGCAATACCATGCAGTTCTTTCCAGTTACCTGGATGGACAACATATCCAAACAAAGCATGCCCACCATAAACAAGCTCTGTTCCCTCTGGAATCCACAACATTTGTCCTGGACGAACCTCATATTTTTGACCGTTGGCAGTTAGTTCAAAACAGCCCTCTATCACAAAAACCACTTCGTCATAGAGAACCTGCCAAGTCACTTCTGCACCTTCCCAACGCGCAAAACCAATTCCCATATTGGGTGACACATCAGCTCCTAATGCTCTGGCAACATAAGCCGTACCATTTGGGGTTTCGCCGCGTAAATTAAAATTGAGTTGAGCACTATCAACTAACTTCACTTCTTTCATATCTTTACTTCGCTTACAATTCACTACGACTGCGCCATTTCTCGAATGCAATACGCGTTTTCACCCCAATCCCTAAAAATGGTTCTGGTGGGTTTAAACTCGGCATACCTGTCACATACTGAATATCACTCAAGGCTTGAGAATCTGTACCCACAACTAAATCTGCCAGTAAAGTCCCTGAAATGGTTCCCCATGCAGCACCGACTCCATTGTCACAAGCACTGGCATAAACACCATCTTCCAACTGACCAAAGAAGTTAGTGAAATTACGAGAAATGGCATAAACACCACCCCATGTATGGGTAAATGGAACATCAGCCAAATCTGGATAACGTGCCAAATATGCTTTGCGATGGTCTTCTTGTATCCAACGTCGAGTTTCATCAGTCACATTTGCACCATACTTCGGCACATGCTTGTAAGTATTACGAATCAGGATACGACGATCTGCAGTCATACGTAATGTTGTCCCTGCATGATCAGCAGGCGTAAGCCCCCAATCTAATTCACCATGATAGCGTCGCATTTCTGCATCAGTTAAAGGTCGAGTCCAACTTGCAAAAGTCATAACAGGTAACAAACGATTTTTTAAATAACCGAATTCTTTGGTAAAGATACTTGTGGCTAATAGCACTTTAGGGGTAGTTACTGTGCCCTGATCACCTTGGAGAATCCATTGCCCATCGCTTTTCTTTAAGCTTCGAACTGGAGATTGTTCCAATAACTCAACATTCTCAGGCAAATGATCACCCATGCCTCGTACCAAGGCTGCTGGCTGCATTAAATAAGAACCAGGAGTAAAAATCGCTCGGCTATAGTAATCTGTCCCCAATACTTTCTTGAGTTGTTCTTTTTCCACCCAGTGATAGGGTTCGCCCAAATCTTTCATCAAGTGTTCAAAATGATTGAGATGTGCTTCACCTCGCTCACCGATAGCCCCTTGATATTTACCTGCTGCAGACCATTGGCACTGAATATTGTGCTTGTTAACCAACCCTTCCAATTGTGCAATTGCCGAGCGGTTTAACTTTAATAATTTTTGCTTATGTGCTGGATCTGGGTGCCCTAATGCGAATTTATGCGGTAAATCAATCACAAATCCAGAGTTACGACCAGAAGCGCCTTCTGCAACACGTTGAGCATCAATTAAAATAATACGAGCATTAGGCTTTAGTTCAGCTAATCTGCGTGCTGCTGCCAGACCTGCAAAACCCGCTCCAATAATTGCATAATCAACTTTTTGTAAACCTACTAACTTTTTAGCTGGCGCTGCGGGTGGCAACGCTGCATACCAACCACAGGTATGATCATCATTCGGTAAAGCAATCATTTTGTTATTCCCTTAAACTGTAGATGGAGATGCATTCATTTTTTCAAGCCATTGGCTACGCTGCTGCTGTAACTTATGACCAAGTAAAGCAAAACCTGTCAAATGACCAGTTTCATCATAAAATCCCGCTGCCCATTCACCATCGTGTTGTTCTACACGCCACTCACCCATACCCGTTGCTGGTAAAACTGATAACGGCAATATAGGTGTTTTGACTATAACTGGTGTTGCTTTAAGAGCTGCATTAGTCGGTTGCCCTAAAAGGCTATTGACTAATGCAGGAAGTGCCTGATTAATTGGGTTAATGTAGGGAGCCCATTGACCTTCAACTTCTGCACAATCACCTAAAGCAAAAATCGAAGCATCACTACTACGGTGATCAAGATTTGTACGAACACCACGTCCTATTTCAAGGCCAGCAGCCTGTGCTAAAGTAATATTTGGGCGCAAACCTACAGCACTAAGAATTAAATCAGTCTCTAAAAGTTGTCCATCTTGTAACTTAACTCGGTAACGATCGTGTACCGCCTGAATTGAATGAATACTATTTTGTAATTTCCATTCAACCCCTATCTGGCTAAGTGCATTTTGTAAAGCATGCCCTAATTCCTTTGGAATTAGACGCCCCATTACTGATTGACCTAAACCAACAACAGTGACCTGCATACCATGTGCAGCTAGATCATTGGCAAATTCACAACCAATGAGCCCATCACCTAAAATCGTGACATGCTGTTTTCCACTCAATTTCTGACGAAAATGGCGGTAATCTGCCAGATCGTTGACACTTAAAGTTGCTGAAGCTTCGCCTTCAACAGGAATCACAATAGGTGTTGCACCTGTGGCTAGAACTAAGCGACCGTAAGGATAATCACCAATTGTGGTCTGAATTTTTTTGTTGACACGGTCAATATGAGTCACTTTGGTATGTGGGTAGACACGTATATTTAGACGTTGTTCCCAACTGAGTGCCGACTCACGAACTAAACTCTCTCCATCTTTACCCAATGCCAAAGCATTGGATAAAGCAGGTTTACTGTAAAGAGCGCCATCGTCAGCCGTAAATAAGGTAATAGATAAATCGGGAGATTGGGCACGTAAAGTTGAGGCCAGTTGATAACCTGCATGTCCACTACCAATAATAACAATCGGCTCAATAGCTGAAGCTACCGCAGTTTGCGGTTGCTCCTCAATATCAACATCGGTAATGTCCAACATTTCAAAATCAGCTTTACCCACTTGGCAATCAGGGCATAACCAATCATCTGGAACATCTTCCCATTTGGTACCTGGTGCAATTCCATCATCAGGCCAGCCTTTTGCTTCATCATAAATCCAGCCACAGACAATACATAACCACTTTCTCATCGTGTCTATTCCCTTTTCTCGTACTTATTTACGCGTGATGTTGCAAACGAATACCAATATTGCGCGTTTGCACATAACTGTAGATGGCTTCCTGCCCTTTTTCACGACCAAAACCAGATAAACCCACACCACCAAATGGTGTCTCAATACCGCCAGCAAACCATTCGTTAATAAAGACCTGACCAGCGATCAGTCGATTTGCCACTCGAAGTGTCTGATTTAGATTTTCACCAAATACACCAGCCACCAGACCAAAGTCTGTGCCATTGGCAATGGCAACTGCTTCATCTTCATCCTCAAACGGAATAATGACTTGGACAGGGCCAAAGACTTCTTCTTGTGCAATTGACATATTTGCCGTGGCTTCAATAATGGTTGGTAATACAAAGTAGCCATCCAAATCAGCAGCTTTCCCACCCGTTAAGATGTTTGCACCCTCTTGACGAGCTTTTTCAATCATCGTGAGGATTTGTTGCTGTTGATCTTTAGAAACAACTGGCGTCAACTCAGCATTGGATTCACCAATACCAATAGTCAGACTCTCAGCTAGGTTTACTACTGCGGCTTTTACTTCTTCATAACGGCTACGCTGTACCAATAATCGAGACATTGCGGAACAGACTTGACCAGAGTTATAAAAAATACCGACTTTTACACTCTGCAATAATTGCTCGAGATTGACATCGGCAAATGCGATAGCGGCTGATTTGCCACCAAGTTCCATGACAGATGGAGTGGCACGTGCTGCAGCATCTTTTAAAATACGTTGTCCTGTTGGTACAGAACCTGTGAACACGATTTGGTTGGTTTCCTGATGTGTCACCAAATGGGTACCAACTTCAGAACCTTTACCGCAAAGTAAGTTCACTGCGCCTTGAGGAAATCCAGCTTTCTCAATGGCTTTAATTAATAAAACCATCCCTAAAGGTGAAACTTCTGGTGACTTGATGACAACCGCATTCCCTGCTGCCAAAGCTGGCGCAAGTGAACGAGCACAAATTGATACAGGAAAGTTCCAAGGCACTATCTGAACCGAAATACCCATTGGAATGTATTGGGTAAAATCAATATAGTCTTTGCCTAAAGGGACTGAAATCCCTTCAATTTTATCGGCCATACCTGCGTAATATTCAAAATAGCGTGCAGCCTCATCAAATTCTTCACGAGCAGTCTGTAGATTCTTACCATTTTCACGGCAAAGGATAAGTGCTCCTTCTTCAGTGATTTCACGGATCGCCTCAGCTGCTTTAAGCAACCATGCTGTACGCTGTGCAGGGCGAACATCCGTTAATGCGCCACTATTTACACAGCGGCGTGCTGCAGCCATTGCTGCATCAGCGTCTTCAATACTTGCTTGAGCAACTGTTGCAAACACTTTATCTGTTGCCGGATTAATAACCGCCAATTGGCGAGAAGCATCTCGCCATTGACCATCAAAATAATTGAGGTAATGTTGCATATTATGCCTCCAACGCCTTTTTAGCTTGAGTGGCTAACCATTTCTGGAAGAAGTGTGTTGGTAAGTCCATTTCTGGTGAGAAAACACCACCACCAAAGCCTGGGGAATGACGACCTTTTTGCATCGTTTCAACTGCAAATACATCTTCACTAAACACGACTTTCCACGACTCTAAAGTTGCTTTTCGGCATTCGTCGTATTTAGGGTCTAATGATTTATCACCCACATAATACAAACGAAGATTTTCAATCGTTTTTTCAGGTGCAACTGGGTCTAACATAATCGCAAAGGCATGGTCAGCCTGAATACCAATGAGTGCATTTGGGAAAATAGACAGATATTCTGCTTGGCGTAATTTATCTTCTGGCCAACTTGGAAAAACAGGTAAATGCGTCCCAGCTGTTGATGATAAGTTGTATTTATAACTACCCTGACCTGAAAAACGATCCTCAATCATAATGTTGTAGTGATCTTCAAGCTTTGAGTAAGTATTTAAGGCAGGGTGTACCCAAGGTAAATGGTATGCTTCACAATAGTTTTCAACAGCAAGTTTCCAGTTACTTTCTACAGGTAATTGGAAAGTCGAACCAATTTTGCTGGTACGAATTAAATCTAAACCATTTTTACCTAAGAATTCTTTCCAACGTTCTGTAACAGGCGCAATGTGATCTTCAAATGCAGTAGCATCCCCAGAAATATTAATAAACACCATGTCCATCCAGATGGCTGAACGGAGTGCTTTTAAGCCATGTTTTTCACATTTAAAGCGTTCATCTTTGTGCTGATTAATCCCACCAATATGTGGTGTTCCTTTTAAGTTACCATTGATGTCATAACTCCAAGAATGGTACTGGCAACGAATCACGCCTTCAATCGTGCCTTCTTCTTGTACTAAAATCATTCCACGGTGGCTACACACATTATGAAACACTTGTAAGACGCCTTCACGATTACGCATCATTACCAGCGGCATACCCATAAAATTTACAGGTTTTACATAGTTATTTTTAGGCAAGTCAGAAGAAAAACCGATACAAACCCAAGTTTTGCTTAAAATATTATCCCGTTCAAAATTAAAATATTCACTACTGGTATATGCTAAATTTGGCATACCATTTGATTCAGTAATTGAATTTAAAACGTTATCGACTTGCTGAACCGTAATTAATTGCTGGCTAACTCGACTATTCATCTGATGATCTCCATATATTTAAAACAAACGCAGAACTCCCTGCGCTGAGTGATTTGCATACTCTGCTATCTCTTCTGCGATTGTGTTAAATATCGATACACCCGACAAACGACTTTTTAGCTAGGTATGCATGAGTTTTTGTCATCTATTTTTTCTTTATAGCTATGCATTCATACGCGATTGCGATATCTAAAAAATGATGCATGACTAAAACTCACCCATGGATGAGAATAAATCGGTTGAGCAATCTTTATACTCATCACTACTCTTTGACGATGAGCATAAAACAGTTAACAGGCTGTTAACTGATACGTATCCAAGGAGGAGTTATGCGCAATACAACACAAGTCTTAAAAGGGCTTAACCCCGCAGTCTCAATAGGCTCAAAACTACTACTATTTGTTTTTATTGCTTTTTGTATTTTTAGAGAACAGCAGGCAGGCGAATATTTCCAGTTTATTTCAACCAGTTTGCTAAATAATGCAAAATGGTTTCTTCTCCTACTGGCAACATTGTTATTGGTTTTTTTAGTTTATTTATGTATGAGTCGCTATGGACATATTCGACTAGGAAAAGATGATGAAAAGCCTGAATACAGCAATATTGCTTGGATCTCCATGCTGTTTTCCTGTGGAATGGGTGTTGGGCTATTATTTTGGTCAGTAGCAGAACCTATTACCCACTATGCCAGTAATCCTTTTACTCAAGGCTTCACAGATGAAGCAGCCAGCATGGCAATGCAGATTACATTTTTCCACTGGGGGCTACACCCTTGGGGGCTATTTTGCATGGCGGCAGTTGCTTTAGGTTATTTCTGCTATCGTAAGGACTTACCTTTTGCCATGCGTTCGATTTTATATCCACTAATTGGCAACCGAATTTATGGCCCGATTGGAAATATCGTTGATATTTTAACAATTGTGATCACGGCCTTTGGTGTTTCTCAATCTCTGAGTATGGGCATTTTGGAGCTTAACACAGGGCTTAATCATACCTTTGGTATTAATATTGACGTAAAAATTCAGCTCGCTATGGTCATCGTCTTATGTACTTTGGCGACCATTTCCCTCATGTCAGCGATCAGTAAAGGCTTTAAAGTGATTGCTGAGGGCAACATGATCATCTCTTATTTTTTAGTCTTTGTCGTGATTGTATTGGGCGCGACTCGCTATATTTTCAACTCTTTCTTTGAAGGGGTTGGTGATTATCTACAACATATCGTTGGTATGAGCTTATGGAGTGATGCCCAAAAAGATTCAGGCTGGCAAAACTGGTGGACTGCATATTATTGGCCTTGGTGGATGACTTGGGCACCATTTGTCGGTATGTTTATCGCCCGTATTTCTAGAGGACGGACGATCCGTGAGCTCATTTGCTGTACCTTATTTGCCCCGACTTTACTAACGTTCATCTGGATTGCAGCATTTGGTGGTGCTTCACTCAAGATCGAAAAAGAAGCTCGGGCGAGACCAGCGCATGAACTGGTGATCAATCAACAACATGGCAGCAATACTAGCAGTAATGCCAAAGCTGATATTGCAAAGCATGAGCCACATAAAATGTCGATTGCTGAGGCAACCAAAGCAGATCCGACTCGTGCTGTTTTCGTATTCTTTGACCACATTAGTTCTAGCTCAACAACTAAAATTTTCCTTAGCTCCCTTCTATGTTTATTGTTAGCAATTCACATTATTACCTTAGTCAACTCTGGAACCCTAGTGCTATGTTTTCTTGATGCGAATGGAACAACAGATCCGTCTATTAGTATCCGTCTGATCTGGGGAATTATTATCCCATTAATTGGAGGTGGTTTAATCATCGCTGGTGGGCTTAAAGCCATTCAAACAGCAACCATTATTGCAGGTTTTCCAATTGCAATATTACTGGGAATCATGGCCGTTTCTTTATTCAAAAGCTTACGTCAAGAACCACAAGCATGGGCAATGATGCCTGAGCATGTTCGACCAGACTTCTGTAAAGCCGAAAGTGATAAGCCTGTAGATAAAAATAGCTCTCTTCAGACAATTTCAAAAGATCATCTCGCCATAAAAGAATAAGAAAGACAAATAGGGATCTTTCAGATCCCTATTTTTATTTTCATCCATTTCGATTTCGTTTAACTTCTCAGAAAAAATAGACTCTTAACTTTCTACACTCACCACATTACTTAAACCAGTTGGTCCTATATCATTTGAAACCTGTTCCAAAAGCCAGCTGCGAAAACGCTTTACGCTTGAGGAAATTACACCCCGATCTATTGATTCTAACATACAGAAATTTGCCTGAGTCTTAAGTACGGTATCTATTGGGCGAACCAAAACCCCTGTTTCTAGATAATCGTTTAATAGTGAACTCCAAGCTAACGCAATACCCTGACCATTTATTGCCGCCTGAAGCAATAATGGATAATTATTGATATTCACTTTGTTCCTAGGCTTAATGAGAGGATATCCGACTGATTCAAACCATTTTGGCCATGTCATCCAGTCTTGCTGAGATTCATCCAAATACAATAAAGTCTTGCCAAAAATTTCCTGAGGATCCTGAGAGCCATTTAATTGTTTAAGGTAATTTGGACTGCATACAGGAAAAACCTCCTCAGAAAATAGAGGGGTAACCTTCATTCCGCTTGGGGGGGGGTTACAATAAAATAAGGCAATATCGCAATCTATTTTATCCAAGTCTAGAATATTTTCTGTAGTTAAAATCCTTAAATCAATACCTTCTGTTTGCTGAAAATCGGCTATCTTCGGCAATAACCAAAGTGCAGCCATTGCGCTGGTTGTTGCTACAGTGACCTGATGTTCACCCTTCCATTTTTTAATTTCAGCTGTTGCCTGTGATACATCCAATAATGCACCATAAATCGTTTGATAATACTGTAATCCTGTAGAAGTTAAAAAAATATGGCGATTGGCTCTTACAAAGAGTTCTTTACCCAGATATTCTTCCAATTGGCGAATCTGGCGACTAATCGCTCCTTGCGTAACATTTAACTCATTTGCAGCTTGTGTAAAACTGAGGTGGCGTGCAGCTGCCTCGAATACAATCAGGCTATTCATTGGCGGCAATGGCTTGATTTTCATGGACACTCCTAATTTGTCCGTTCCTATACTTGATTCTACTAAAATCCAGCATCATCTTTCAGATGATGCAGTAAAACCATTTTCATTAACTTAATGCAATCCCTACAAATAGTTAGAACATCAACGTTTGCCTATGTTTTATCTGCCAACAAAATCTCATAATTGAAAAATAATATAAAGTGAGAAAAAATATTCCTTGCATGAGTTTTTCTCATGAGTTAAAGATAATTCACCTTATTTACGGACACTATTGCAAATAGCCATAGATGATAAGCTAAATAAGCTTTTAGCTAAAAGTTCAGTATATGAATCCTTTCCATGGTCGACATTTTCAGGGCGAAATTATTCTTTGGGCTGTGCCCTGGTATTGTAAATATGGCATTAGCTATCGTGAGCTGCAGGAAATGCTTCCGACATCTTGGACTGCTCTCCCAATATCTAAATAAATCAGCTTTATTGGGGAGCCGATTTTTCATAACCTATGGCTGAATTATTCACAGAGGCTAATCAAATCCGTGGAACGCGACAATTCACGTAAAAAGCCCGACTTTAACAAATCGGGCTTCATTATAGATCATAAGATACTGAAAAGTAATGAAATACTTAGTTGATTTCGTATAAGGTGTATTATGTTAATTTTAGAAAAACTAAAATTAATTTATTCAACTTAGAAAAGATAAGAAAAAACTTTATTCCTATTCTTTTCTTAATTAATTAGAGCCCGAGTGCGCTTTATATCTCTAAGCGGAGGCTCACCAAACATACGAGCGTATTCTCTATTAAACTGAGTAACACTCTCATAACCAACGCGTATAGCAGCACTACTAGCATCCATATCTTCATAAAGCATCCAATGCCGTGCATCTTGTAGGCGCAAATTTTTTAAATACTGCAAAGGGCTTAAGCCTGTAATTGTGCGGAAATGCTGTCTAAAAGTAGATGAGCTCATATGAGCTTTGGCTGCTAATTCATTTATTGAAATACTATTGATGTAGTTTAATTTCATCCATGTAATCACTTGGGATATTTGATGACTTGGTGAGCCGACAGTAGCAAGGTGCTGGAGCATCGGACCATGTTCTCCATCCAACAATCGGATGATAATTTCTCTTTGAATTAATGGTGTAATCAATGGAATTTTGCTAGGTTCATTTAAAAGTCTTATTAAACGCGTTAAAGCATCAAGTATCCCATCATCTAATGCAATAACGGACATCGCTCTTAAAGGACCACCTTTGCATATCCCCGAAGTATTCATTTCCGCAGCAATTTGTACAATTAAATTTGCATCAAGATCTAAGCGTAAACCTAAATAAGGTTCTGTTATTGTGGCTTGCGTTACATAAGACACAACGGGTAAATCAATCGAATTAATAAGCGCTTGCCCAGAGCTATAATTAAAAACTTCATTTCCAAGCGTTACACGCTTGCCGCCTTGAATGGTAACACCCAAACCTAGGCCAAAAATACAGGGCATCGGATCAGTGACTGCACTGCGACGATAAATAGATAATATTGGAATTGCTGTATTGTAGTCCCCGTCGTTTTGAGCAATATCTTCAACTAAAGACTGGAGTAGGTTATATACATTAGGCTGATTCATTTTAACTCCACCATCACAAAATCAAGATATCTATAGACTGTTTAAGATTAACAGATTAAAAAATGATTGGTTGCGCTTTAGTTATTTCTCATCATATTGGGCAAGAATTACAGCAGATTTGGCAATCGAATTTTTGATCTATAGTCCAAAATAATATCCTCACTAGGCAAATATAATTCCGGGTATATGTGATGAAAAAAGTATTAATTATTAATACACATCAGTTCTATGAAGGTATTTCTACTGGCACATTAAATAGCTCAATAGTTGAAATTATTAAAGACACTATGCTTAGTCTGGGTTGTGAAATTCAACTTACCGAAGTTGAAAAAGGCTATGACATCAATGAAGAGGTAAGTAAACACTTATGGGCAGATTTAATTATCACTCAGTCTCCAGTGTATTGGTTTGGTTCTCCGTGGATCTATAAAAAATATATTGATGAAGTGTTTACTGCAGGAATGATACAGGGAAGTTTTTTAACTGGTGACGGACGTACACGACAAGATCCAACCAAGCAATATGGTACAGGTGGAAAGCTTTTCGGTAAAAAGTACATGTTATCGCTAACATGGAATGCACCACGAGAAGCATTTAATGATTCTAAGCAAGAATTATTTGAAGGTAGATCTGTTGATGATGTCTTTATTCACAACACAGCAAACTACAAATTTTGTGGTGTCGAAGTGCTACCGACATTTTCATTTTTCGATGTCATAAAATCCCCTCAAATCAACAATGATATCGATCGTCTAAAACAACAACTCACTCAAATTTTTGACTAATTTTTATTAATTTTCAATGAGGTTAGTAACATGAAAAATAGCACTTCGATTATCTTAAACACGAGACTAGAAACAGGAAAATCCCAATTACATAGACTAGTTAAAAAAGGATTTTTAATTTCAACGCTAACATTTGGAACGATGATTTTTACTGCTCAAGCCACTTTTGCAGTAGAAGTAAAAACAAAGAGTAGCTCAGAAGTAAGCCAACAAAATACACGACATATAACTTTCAAAAATGGCCAGATCCTCATGGCTGGTAATTTATATTTACCAGATAACTTCAATGAGAAAAAACAATATCCTACAATTATTGTGACTCATCCTGGTGGTGGTGTAAAAGAACAAACAGCAGGTTTATATGCACAAAAGCTGGCTAAAAAAGGCTTTATCACCTTGGCATTTGATGCCTCTCACCAAGGTGAAAGTGGCGGTGAACCTCGATTTTTAGAGAATCCAACCGAACGTGTAGAAGATATTCGTAGTGGCGTTGATTATCTCACGACATTGAAATTCGTTGACAAGAATCGCATCGCTGCACTTGGCATTTGTGCTGGTGGTGGATACAGTATTAATGCAGCAATGACAGAGCATCGGATTAAGGCAGTCGGTACTGTGAGTGCAGTGGATATTGGTTTGGGATTCCGTAAGGGTTGGAATGGTGATGGAACTTTATCAGATCAACTAAAACTACTTGATAGTGTTGCTCAGCAACGAACTCTAGAAGCAAATGGTGCAAACCCGTTATATATCAACTATGTTCCAGAACAGCCCAATGCAAACACACCACGTGATTTAAGAGAGGCTACTGAATACTATAGAACCCCTCGAGGGCAACATAAAAACTCTGGGAATCAATTGCTATTTTCAAGTGTAGATAAAATTATTGCATTTGATGCCGCAGAAAATATCCAAGAATTACTTACACAGCCTCTTCTATTAATAGCTGGTAGTGATGCTGGATCTTTATGGCAAAGTAAGCATTTTTATGATTTAGCAAAAACTAAGAAAGAGTTATTTCTTGTTGACCATGCAACACATATGACAATGTATGATCAACCAGATCATGTTGATAAAGCAGTAGCCAAATTGGCTTCTTTTTATAATACAAATCTTTAATTTTCGTGCTTAAATATTGACTATTTAACATAATGGTCGTTATGCGAAACGCATTAAGTTAAATAAATATAAATCAATAACTTAAAAAATTTCAAAAAACCCAAAAAAAGCCGACTTTGAAACAAGTCGGCTTTTTTATGCTCAATTCTGGAATCTTTCGCCAATAGAATTGATTATTTTTTAATCAAAAATAGCAATTCCATATGCTTTATAAGCCTTTTATGGTCAAAAGAATCCACAATTTCTGCGGATAACCCTTGGGATAAATTTTAAACAATCCTGTACGCTCAGGAGGACATAAATTAGGGATCATTGCGTCTATGTCAGTATGGAGATTTTTCTTATGATGAAGTCATGCAGGAACAGGATGTTCCGGAACGTAAAATGGATATTTATGTTCTAGCGCAAGGATCGTGAGGTACGACAGGATGTTATACCTAGAACTGAATATGAAAAACCCCGGCAGGATGTCGGGGTTTTTCATTGCTTAAATATAACAATCAGTTGGCAGTATCTAATTGGTTTTGGTTGATAAATTTAATCAATGAATCCTGAATAAATTCTTCAAATTCAATATCTTTCTCTTTTAAGATTTCTTCAATTTTTTCTATAGTTTCACTTTCTAACTCAAATTCTATTTCACCTGATGTTTCCATGAGTAAATCATAGTTATTTTCGACCATCTTTTTAAAGGTCGCTTCTAGGTCATTTTTCAATGGCACATTGAAAGACAGATGTAATGAGCTATTAATAATTTCAACATGGGTATACCCAATAGATTCAGTACATTTTCCTACAAATCCTAAGTGCTTCATAATGATTCTTAAATGTAGTGATAGCACTTTCATCATACTTCAGAGATTACTTAGCTCTAGTTTTTTTATGTTTTAACTGTTAAAATTTTTATACGCCATTGACGTATAAAGAGTCCATGTTATTCATTGAAACTAGCATCTTTACCAAGCAAATTAAAGACCTTGTATCTGATGAGGAATACCGCCAACTTCAACAAGATCTTTTGGTTCAGCCTGATAAAGGTGATCTTATCAAAAATGGCGGTGGTATTCGCAAAGTACGTTGTGCTCAAGGTAACAAAGGGAAAAGTGGCGGAATACGAGTGATTTATTATTGGGTCACCGAGGACGATCAAATCTTTTTCTTAGTGGCTTATCCAAAATCAGTGAAAGATAACTTAACTGATAAGGAAACAGCCATTCTGCGCCAACTCGTGAAGGAGCAATTTCATGGATAACAACTTATTTGATGACTTGGTTGCTTCAATCAAAGAAGCTGGAGCTATCAAACGTAAAGAGGTAAAAGCAAGCCGAGTTACAGAACTCGAATTGCCTGATATTAAAGAAGTACGTGAAAAAACTGGCTTGAGCCAAAATGAATTTGCTGCACGTCTACATATTAGCCCACGTACCTTGCAAAATTGGGAACAGGGACGACGCTATCCAACAGGACCAGCAGCTACATTAATTCGAATTTTAGATGCTCACCCAAGCCTTATTTGAAAAAATAATTTAAAAAATGGGAGCTTAATGCTCCCATTTTTGACTTCGCATAAGAGATTTATGTTAAATATTTAATAAAAAGCCCAAATCTAATGACCTAGACTTTAAATTTTACATCTTCTTAAAATTGAGAAGTTAATTTACTTATCTTAGGTGGCTAATTTAATCTTTAGTTAATCTCTGTCAACTGATATACCTTATTTGCTAAAGATTTACTTCTGATTTGAATTTCTTCTTCAGAGCCACTCCAGTTTTGATCTAAAAAATTCTCTGTTAGATGGTAGTTATGTTCTTGTAATAATTTAACTTTATCTTTTAAATCTAGATCCTTTAGTTTTTCATTGTTGAGTTTAGAACCTACTAGAAGTAAATTTCCGATATTAGCCATATATGGAAGTTTAGTAGATTGGCTAATTAAATGTTCAATGGTTAAATCAGAAAACTCGCTACTGTAAGGTTTATTAGGTATATTATCTAATACTGTAAATAAAGAATATTTAATGACATTTTTATGTTTAGTATTCTTATTATCATAAGTTAATTTCTCAAAATTAAGAATAAACTCATCTTTGGAAACAGCTATTTTTTTCAATGCCTTCTTAAATTCAGTAAAGATCGAATTGAGGTCAGCTACGTTTTGAGCTTTATGAACACTCTGAGCTGTTTCATTATATAGAGTCGTTAATGTTCCACCTGTTTTTCGACGGCAAACACCATTAAATTGAAAGTGAAATTTTTCAATAGTAGAGATAAAATTTCTAAGGAGTCTTGTAGTCATTATCTCTTTTTTTGAAGAAATTAGTATGGATAATAGCAGTGGATAAACAATCTTAATCTTTAGATCTTGTATGGTTTTTAAACTAAAAATTAAAGGTTTATTTTTAGTATCTTTCTGAATTGTGTCGGGATCTAGAATATTTAGATAGCAATCACTACTTTCAACAAGATTTTTTAAAAAAACTTGGCAATCTATTGGCTTATCACCTAACTTTTCTTTAATTGTAGGAAATAATTTTTTTACAGTTGTAATGCTTTCTGTTGCATTCCAATAATGATAAAGATATTGGTCAACAATAGTTTTATCTTGTTTATCTTTTAAAGTATCTAATTTTTCGATCAAGGATAACCATAATCCTTCAGATTCATCATAATCGACATGGGAATTTGGTAAATTTTTTAATAGTAAGTTTTTTACTAGATCTGAGACATTTAACTCTCGACCACGAGCATTTAAAGTTTCAAATATTAAGTAAGCATCAACTTCGTTATCCAACAAGATATACACTAATTTTAATTTTAAAATTTTTGATCGTACATCTTTTACCTTTTGTATTAGTGTTTCTCGATAAGTAGATGATTCTTTATTCAGTTTAAATTTTTCTAGGTAATCATCCAAAAGTTGCTTAATTAAGTTAAAAGCATCTTTAAGTTTGGTCTCTTCAAAGCTCATGCTTTGAGATGTTTGATTAAGATGTACAGTTTCATATTTTTGTATTTCACGCTGAAAATATGGATATGATGTTTCTGGAGCTAAGATAAATTGTTTTTTGTTATCAGCATCATTACCTTCAATATAATTTTGTACACCCTTAGCTAATTCTTCCTCACCTAATTCTTTAAATTTTTCACGAATTGCAGAGAGAATAATCGTCACAGTTGTAAAACGTTGCTGACCATCCACTAAACCGACCATTGGTTTTTCCACAATATAGGCAACAACAGAACCGATAAAGTAGTTGGCATCCTGATTTTCGACTATATCATTCCAAAAGTCTTCTATCTCTTCAGACTCCCAAGAATAAGCTCTTTGGAATCTAGGTATTTTAAAGAAGGTCCCTCTAAGTAGTTCTTGAATTTCTTTATCTTGCGCTTCAATTTTCATTTTTAATTCCAAACTATTTAGATGTCAGATGGTGTTTCAGGAAAACATTCATTCCAAATATTTCTAGTATTTATTGGTCTATCATAAGCATTAATGAACGTTCTTAATTGAGCTAATAAGTATTCCAATTGAACGGCATCTAGTAGTGTTATTTGGGAACAAATAAAACTTTGAATATCAATGAAGTTGAAAGTATGAGGGTTCTTAATAAATCCTGATGATTTATTCAAATTAGCAATTTCTTTTAAGGCTTGTGTATCTTCAGGAATACGACAAATAAAGGTGATTGGCGTATCTAAGTGGTTCAGCGCATGCAGAACATCATAGCTATCACTAAGTCTTTTATTATCAATTTTTTTCAATGTAACTTCTAATATAGAAAAAGCTTTTCTATCCCTCAAAAGAACTAAATCACCAGGTTTTTTAGAAGTTGTATTCGTTCCCGAAACACTTTCTCTTGTCCCTTCTACAATTACTTTTTGATCATGTAGATAAATGGCTTCAAGAAGAATACCTATAAAAAATTGAGGAATTGTTCCACCTTCTACTGCAGTAGAAATGAACTTCCATAGATTAAGAGCCAATTCTTGAGATGATGCTATATCTACAATACCTACTGAAACTGTAGACTGTGCATGAATGTCGGCTAATTCTTTAAGCCTAAACATGAATAAATTAATCAAAAAACTATAATCTTCTGTTTGACTAAAGTTTTTATCAAGTAATTTTAAATAGTTTACTACGGCTTCAGCTGCTCGTTGAGGTCTTTTACCCTCTGCCCACTCCATACTCAGCACATTGGTATTTTTAGCAACGTTTAATGGATCTGATTTACCACATGGTATTTTCAAATCTCTTAATGCTAAAAAAATACCGTTTTCAAAAATTGCTCGTGGGCTACAGTCATAAAACTTGTTTAAAAAATCATAACTACTGTTTAAGTGTTTTCCTACAATAGCAGTGAGAACAATTCCCCTAAAACCCTTTGCAGTAATTTTGGCATGCACAACATTTTGTAAAATTGAATCGGCCTGTTCAAATAAAGGATGGCTAGAAAAATCATCTATAGTCAAATGACTTATATTTGAATATAAATCTTCAACATATTGTTTAGCTTTAATATTTCTTTCTTCAGGTGTGATCGACATTTAAAACTCAAAAAATTTTAGAACTAAGTTCTGAAGGTTCTGATTAGATGAAATTCGATAAATTTTCAGTAAACTTTTTAGCTCTAAAATGTCTAAACGTCTTTCTAATCTTTCAATTTTAGAAATATCTGCCTGAGAAATATCTAACAATGTAGCTACTTCTTTTTGAGAGATTCCTAATCTTTTTCTTTCACTAGATAAGATTTGGATAAGCTCAATATAATCAGAATTATAAATAGTTTTTACTTTCATATATTTACCAAATATCTAGTGACTTATTTTAAAGAAAATGTAAAATATTCGAAATTGGAATATTTTGAGATTGATTTAATGAAGGCTATTTCTTTATTTAGTGGAGCAGGAGGCATGGATGTGGGAATGATTACCGCAGGATTCTCCGTTCAAATAGCCAATGAAATTGATCCAACTGCTTGTAAAACTTATGCTTTAAATCATAAAAGCTGTTTATTGATTGAGGGTGATCTTGATCAAAATCTAGAAAAATTCAATGGAATATCAGATATTGATTTAATCTTTGGTGGTCCCCCATGCCAAGGTTTTTCTGTAGCAGGCAAAATGGATCTGAAAGATCCTCGTTCGAAGCTAGTATTTTCATTTTTAGATGTAGTAAGACGAGTTTCTCCTAATGCGTTTGTTATGGAAAATGTCAAAGCATTAGGTGCATTAGAAAAGTTTAGCCACATTAAACAAGAAATCATCTCCCAAGCTAATGATATGGGTTATAGAGTTTCCGTAATTCAACTAAATGCAAAAGATTTTGGTGTTCCTCAATCTCGTGAACGTGTCTTTTTCATTGGCTTAAAAAATGGGGATCACATTACATTAGATGATTTTGAACAATATTGTGAGGATGCCCCTAGTATTAGAGAAGCAATTTCTCATTTAGGTGCAGCAGGATCAGTAACGAATCCTCATATCACCAATGCAAAAATTACGATTGCCAAGAATCCAGTTTTAAGAAAATCTGCCTATGCAGGAATGTTATTTAATGGGCAAGGTAGACCCTTAAATCCTGACTCATGGAGTAGTACTCTACCAGCATCAATGGGTGGGAATAGAACGCCAATTATTGATGAAAATCACTTATATGATTACGGTGAAAGTTGGGTTGAGAAATATCATTCAGATTTAATTAATGGTAAGGATATTACTACTCTACAAGTCCCTAAATCCTTAAGAAGGCTAACGATTGATGAAGCTAAAATCATTCAAACTTTTCCAGAGGACTATAAATTTTATGGAACTCAATCAAGAATTTTTACACAAATCGGAAATGCTGTTCCATGTAAATTGGCTGAAGTTGTCGGGGCGGTTGTAAAAAACAAATTAGATAATAAAGTATTAAAAACAACTCGAAATGAATATAAAAGTGATCTATTTCCTGAATTGATGTAAGACTCAGAGTTGTTTTATTTCAATATAAGTTTTAAAGCCTAGATCTGAGGTCTAGGCTTTTTTGATTTCATATATATAACAGCAATTCTCTCCTAGATGAACGATGTATGGCGCTTCAGTCTAAAAGGCTTGTCCTAGGAGTAGGGGAAATTGAGTGAGAGCATTTAATTGATTTATGCGACAAAGGCTGTCGTTAGGATTTTTCCGCCTATGTATATTGTTTCTATTACGTATTAATATTTATAAGTAAATTTTTAAATAAGAGGGAAATTATGGGAGTAAGAGCAACAATAAATTCTTATGATGAAATATTTTTACTTGGTAATTTTGTAGAAAATAAAGAAATCACCTTAGAAAATTTTGAAAATATTGTGGTTGATTATGAAATTAAAGATACAGAGCTAAAGTGTTGTTTAACTGATGAAAAAGGTAAGTGTGGTCAGATCCATCAAAAAGGTTACTTAGTCTTATTAAGTGATGGTACTTACAGTTTGATGGGAGGAACGTGTGGCAGAACTAAATTTAATGCAGATAGTACAATTTCCAAAAATATTGCCTCATTCGAAAATGAACGTAAAAGACAAGAAAAGCTGGGTAGTCTTTATGATTTTATAAATAATAAAGAAAAATACCAAAATATAATTAATAGCTTAAAAGAAATAGTTGGTGAAATAACAGCATTTTATCGAGAGATTCAAATACTAGGTTTTAACCTTAAAATATTGAATGATAGATATAAATCATCTGATAGAGCTGTTCTAATAAAAACATATAAATATGATGAGAAAGGTAATTCTAGATACCAAACGACAGAAAGAATTGGATATTTACAGGAGCTTAATCTGTTTGATGCAAAAGATACTGGGAGCTATGGTCTAGACGTTCATAGACTAATAATAGGACTAAAAAAAGCTTGTGAGCTAGATGATCAAATAAAGCAAAAGCCAAAAGCTCGGGTTGATAAGCAAGTCAATGATCTGGTAAGAGATTTAAGCCATTTTGAGAGTTTGCAAGATGAATTATTGATGAGAAAATCTAGCATAGAACGGTTTAAAAATTCAGACTTATCACTGCTATGTTATTTAACAAATAGTTATCATCTTAGACAAGATGCTGCCAAGTATTTTCTACGAAGTAAAGGTAGAGATATTTCTAAGACTGAATCTTATTTAGCAAACAAAGATAGCTCCTATTTAGATCAATATAGTTGTGATGAACTAAGGGTTAAATCAAAGCATTAAGTTAAGTTTCCCTAAAATTAACATAATACACCTTATACGAAGTCAAAAATGGGAGCTTTAAGCCCCCATTTTTTAAATATTTTTTTCAAATAAGGCTTGGGTGAGCATCTAAAATACGAATTAATGTAGCTGCTGGTCCTGTTGGATAGCGTCGTCCCTGTTCCCAATTCTGTAAGGTACGAGGGCTAATATGTAGGCGTGCAGCAAACTCATTTTGGCTCAAACCAGTTTTTTCACGTACTTCTTTAATATCAGGCAGTTCAAGTTCTGTAACTCGACTTGCTTTAACCTCTTTACGCTTAATTGCTCCTGCTTCTTTGATTGAAGCAACCAAGTCATCAAATAAGTTGTTATCCATGAAATTGCTCCTTCACGAGTTGGCGTAGAATGGCTGTTTCCTTATCGGTTAAATTGTCTTTCACTGATTTTGGATAGGCCACTAAGAAAAAGATCTGATCGTCCTCGGTGACCCAATAATAAATCACTCGTATGCCGCCACTTTTCCCTTTGTTACCTTGAGCACAACGTACTTTGCGAATACCACCGCCATTCTTGATTAGGTCACCTTTATCTGGCTGAACTAAAAGATCTTGCTGAAGTTGGCGATATTCCTCATCAGATACAAGGTCTTTAATTTGCTTGGTAAAGATGCTGGTTTCAATAAATAACATGGACTCTATATACGTCAATGGCGTATATAAATTCTAGCAGCTTTCATAACAAAAAACGAGAGCTGATGAATCTCTGTTATTCAGGCATTTCCAGCATGTATTTAACATAAATTTATTGCACGAAATCAAACTATCCCTAGTTATCTTGACAAATTTTTAGTTAAAAAAAAGAAAAGGTGCAGTATTCTTAAATGGATGAATTATAAAATCAGTGATTATAAGTTTTTGAATTTATTTTATAGTTTTTAGCTAATTCATCAACCAAATATTGAACATACTCCTCTGAACTATTTTCAATAATTTCATTAAGAAATTGGGGCTCATTGATCAGATTAACAGGGATCTGTGCTGTATTAGACTGCCGTTGAAGTGCTAATAAAATCGTTAATAATTCATATGTATAGCTAAATTTCGAATCATTTTTAATCACCTCTATAACATATGAAGACATTTCAAAAGCATCAGGTGGGGATAACTTACAAACAAATTCATCAATGAAATTAGATAAATACCATTCTTCAAGTTCAGATTCAGCATTTATTTTTTGCAGAAAACTCATTAAGGAATCTATAAACATTTCTATTTTTCCTAAAGTTAATAAAATCTCTGATATGAAATGAAAAAAGCCCCAACATCCTGTTGGGGCTTTTTCCGTATTTGCGTCTTAGGGTCAACTCCTGTCATCCCTCACGATCCTGATGCGAGAACTTATTATTTTTGTTTGATATTCCGGAACATCCTGTTCCTTGATGAGTTCAGAATAAGAAATTTGATCAAGCTTGAATAGGGGACATTGTCCCCTATCCGTGTGAGATATGGCGTACAGCGTTAGAGAAAAATTCACCAAGGCAATCAGGCTATCAAAAGGGCCAGAATGCTCAATGTTGCAAGCTCAGGGGGCTAGAGATGAGTTTTATCCTTAAGCCATAAACTTCTTCTTATTCTTACATTGGTCATGTGGAATACCATAACCGGAACATCCCCAGAACTTTCCATAATGCCCGGTACGTAATCGCATCGGTCGGCCACATTGATCACAGATCCTGATTTCTTTTCGACAATTTGGATTTTGACAAATGCTATGCTCTTGCTGGTCTAGGCTAGGTGAGCCACATTGTTCACATACTCTCGGTTTAGACCGGCAGATACTGCCTGAGCTACAGCGATAGAATTCCCCAAACTGGCCATCTGCCATCTTGAAGTAGCCGTCAGTACAGACTGGGCACTTAAAGATTTGGCGATCTTCACTGGCAAAACTTTCAGACAGGATATTCAGTTGATATTTGGGTGCAAGGAGTTCGGTAATGAATTCCGAAGGTGCTCTTGAATCAGCCAGAATATAGCACTTGTGTTTGGCCCGGGTGATTGCAACATACAATAGCCGTCGTTCTTCAGAATGTGGATAGCGATCCAGCGACGGAAGCAAGGCATCCACAACCGCATCTTCTTTATTCTGGTTGGGAAAACCGGTTTTTCCCTGAGAAAATCCAATCAAGATACAGTAGTCTGCTTCCAGACCTTTAGAACCATGGAAAGTCCAGTAAGCAATATTGGCGTATGTTGATCGTACTTGGTCTTTGACGTTATTCAACAAATAGCGATAGCGTGCCAGGACGGCAATCGATGCCGTGGCATTCTCCTGTCTGATTGCTCGAATCAGTTCAATAACCTGACCTTCCAATGTTTGATGCTGAGCATGACTATCCAGCAAATACACGGCTGATTGTTCAACCTGTGTGGCTGTGACCACATTTTTCTGATACTGCTCTGGATTTTGCATCACAAACTTGCCTGCAGTTAAGGCAATACTGTTGTTATAGCGATAGGTCTTTTCCAGTTTGGTCAGGGAATGGGGACCCACCAGATCGGCAAATCGTGTGGTGAGTTCCAGTTTTCCACCTGAGAAGCGATAAATTGACTGCCAGTCATCGCCTACCACGGTTAAAATCGGGGATGGACCTTGTCGGATTAATGCCTGCAACAGTTGCATCCGAGCCATGGAAATATCCTGGAACTCATCTACCAGAATATGGGTCCATGGTGGGCAAAAAGCATCGGGGCGAATCAGGTCTGTGGCCTGCAGAATCATGTCATCAAAATCAATGCTGTGATCATCTTGTAATTTCTGGCAGTAGGCTTGATGGATTTGATCCAGCAGCTTGGCATAACGTTCAGCAAATGCGATACCTTGCTGCTGAAGGCGTTGTAGAATGGCCGTGCGGTCTAAGCGTTCCACTCGAATCGCAGCCAAACTCTTGACGTAGCGCTTGGCGGTGCTACTGATCATGCCAGCCTGATTCAGCACCTCAAAAATTTCCTGAGCCGATTTCTGAATCACTGGAATCTGCTGTTGCTGCATCAATTGCGCTAATCGCTGTTCAAGCCGATTCTCGGTCCAGTCATAGTGATAGGTTTCTAATAAAGTGGTGCCACAGCTTTGATGTAATTCCCGTTTCTTGCGAATAATGGCATTGTATTCTTGTGATGGGATATCCGGTCGGGTTTTACCTTGACGATCAATGCCAAAGTGTTCCAGATAAACATCTGCATCGCTTAAGTAAAAGTCTGGGCGATAGTCGAAGCCCAGTTCAATTCGTCGCTTGGTGATATAAGGCGCTTCATACTGATAGGCAATGCCATGCAGAAATAACCAGTTGGCAATCAGCAGTTCCTGATAACCGCGTACCCGTTCACCTTGCAAGGTACGATATTCATGATCACGCACATAACGATCATATTCCGCTTTCGTTTTAAAATCGAAGGCATTGACCGGCTGGTAACTTAATTCAATAAAGCGGCTCAGCCCATCTGGATCAGACTGGATATAGTGACTCAGCCATTCGGTCATCCAGATTTCTAATTTGGTCGGATCTTCTGTAAAAACTGATAAATGGGTGGGGATTTTTTGTTGCTGCAGAATACTGCGTCCTAAAGCATGGAAGGTCATCACTTCAGGACAATCCTCTGCGGCAAGACCACAACTTAGACTGCGCTTTTCTAAGCGCTCTCGCAATTCTTTGGCTGCTGCATTGTTATATGCCAGGATTAAAATCTCATGCTGATGGGCTAAGTCGGAATCAATCAAATCTAGGGCCTTTGCCACCATCACCGAGGTCTTTCCTGTTCCGGCCGCAGCCAGAACCAGATTACGATCGTCATTGCGAATGACTGCCAGACGTTGTTGCTCAGTCAGTGGATTAGACTCAATCTGCTCAAAAAAGCTGTGGCGCTGCTGTAACTGTTGTTGTTCGTATTCCTGACGGAGAACAGACTTGCCTTGATCTAAAGGCAGGTAGGTCAGCATCTGATCTAATTTCTGCAGCATTTCTGGATCAAGCTGTTTTTGCCAAACAGTCTGAGCCGTCAGGTAATTCTGCAGTAATGGAACCAGTGTTGTCTTTAGCGTCGCGAGACTGGATTCACGTAAATACTGTTGTTGTGCCAGCGTTTGAAAACCGTTCAGGGCTTGAGTGAGATTCTGATTGAGCGCTACCTGACTTGCCTGGACAATGCCCTCAAAACAACCATTTAAATCTGCCTGATTCAGCATGGAATAATCTAAAAACTGCTCTGCAACATGCCATGAAAATCTAGATCCCCAGAAACCCTGTTGAAGCTGGGCAATACCTTGACTCTGTTGATATGGAAATTGGCGTGTGTCTTGATTCTTATACTGAACTTCAATGTAGTCTGTTGTCACAATCATCTGACGGATTGGGCTAAATAACTTGCCCAAAAAACTGGTTCGAATAATTTTACGGGTCACACTTTTACCTAAAGAGCATCAATACACAAGAACCTAGCACAGCTCTAATTAAGAACAGTGCTAGGTAAATCTGGTTTCATTAAGATTTAGATTACTACTATATTTATCCTAGAAATATCGTTTTAGTCGTCTTAATTCAGGCTATTTCATGGGGTATACACTGAATATTTCATGGTTCTTCAATAAAAAAGAGAGCTGAATAGCCGCCAAAATTCTAAAGCCATATAGCCATCTACGCTTTAATCTTTCTTTCTTCTAGCATTTCAGATAGCCAGATCGCTGTTTCCTCAACGCTTTGATGTTTAGGTACATCAATAATCCCAGAAGTTAAACCTTTTTTAATTTTTTCAATATCATAGTTTACCCCTTTAACATCTCTAAGTTCAGTGCTATTACGACGATTCAAATGGTTTTCTATAGCCATAATACAAGCCTTTATGAAAATTGATAAAAAGAAAAAATATCCACTCAACAGCTTACAGTACTTAAAGAATGAGTCTTTTATTCTGGTGAATATGACTTAATTTTTTCAAAAACTGGATAGAAATCTAATCCCTCATCTTTCATCGTCGAAATCAATGCAACAATTACAGCAATATGCATAGGAACCACACCTTGTTTACTGTAATTCGTAATCGAATTGGGCTTCATATCTAATAATGCAGCAAACTCCTTAATTGAAAGGCCTGCTTTACCGATAAGACGTTGGAATTCACTATATGGCATTTGATTAAATTTATAGAAATTGTGTTGCAGGATTATAGCATAGGGTGATATTTACATAAAAACACATAAATATATGTGTCTAACACATATATTTATGTGTTATAAATGGTTTTATCCAATAAACCTATTTATTCATCTCTATCGGAGAAATGTCCTATGTACTCATATCCTAACTCAATCAATGAAAAGAAAATTGCCCTTATGATCATGAATGACTTTTTCATTCAAAAAGCACATGAACTTTGGCTTTTTTTACAACTTGACCAGAGCTTTAATGATTATGAAGCCACCCTGATTTGGACTCGACGTTATCTGGAAGAAAATCCAGAGGGTGAATATAGCGATATTCGAAAAGCCTTCATCTCTTGTTTCCCTGAGAATTTCTTCAACTTTGAGGATTAATTTTCTAAACGGTCGTTCCTCTTTTTTAGCATTTGATCTCCGAGTGAATGCGATCAAAGAGGAATGATTGAGTTCTAAACATGAAAATGATGAGGTATAGCCGTAGCTTCGCATTTTAAAAATCAGTTTTAAAAGTTTAAAAAATTCTTTAAGCTCTTCTTATATATTTTTAAAGGATTTTAAAAGCATGAATTACTTTTCAGAGGATCCCTTCTAGGTAATGTGACCTAGGAGGAAAAATGAAAAAACTGAAATATCAGTATCGGAAAGCCATACAGAGTACGCGTCATGACTACTTCAGGGAAATTTATCCCAATGTCAGAAGTTCTAGATTTAAGAAATTTAGCACCCACCAAGAGCGTAGTTTTTATTTTATGCATCGCATTGAATATAAAGACTATCCACTTAAATTTCGTGTAGCACGTGGCACGGGCTTACCTTATATTTGGGATGACTTACCAGCGTATGTCTATGACGTTGCTAAGAGCTGGAAGCACAATTCCAAACGTAAAAACCAATACTATAAAGAACATGTCCAATAAGAAATGGGAGCTATGTTATTAGCTCCCATTTGCTTGAATATGATTCGGATAAGCATCTACAACGCGGATTAATGCCGCGGCTGATCCAGTTGGATAGCATCGTTCCGATTCCCAACTTTTTGGATAGCGAGTAGTGCTTTTGGCCCTCCAAAAACTAACGTCGCTGCTTCCCTTGCTCTTCTCGTTTCATTTGAAATCCGGCTTCAAACTCATTCACTGCTTCTTGCATTATTCCCCATGGATTTTCGATCGGGGGGAGTTGGACATCATGGCCAAATTGTTTAATTGCGTCCGGATGGTAATTAAAGCGGAATGATTCAGGCAGCCTGACCGTTTGACGTCGACCAATTTTCAGAATTTTAGTCACTTTCATTTTGACCTCCGGATGACGATGAGATCAGTCACACTGATATATCACCATCAAACTAGACCATTTTATCTGAAGAATTTGTTGTCATCGAGAAGTTACATGATGAGAAAAAATAGAGTCTTCAGATTCAATTCACATAAAAAACGGGACCGGTTGACGATTCATATCAGTTTCAGTGAATGCATTATTTGAGATCCTCGAGATGGAATCTGACCTAAAAAATCGCTTTCAGTCGTCTAATTCGGCTTCTTTATTAACAGAAAAGAGGTGATTTTTTGCTGTTTTCTCCAGATTTTGAGCGGGTAAAAATTGAGACCGAGCGTGAGCGAGCTCGAGATTTTATAGACTTGAACAATGTGATATACATTGTTCCATCCTGTAAGTTTTTGGGACTTCGTTACACGTTCAAATCGAGGGTTTTTAGTACTTCGTTACACGTTCAAATGATTATTTTTTGATCTTTGTTACACGTTCAAAGGGGGTGTTTTCGAGCTTTGTTACACATTCAACCCCGTTTTGTTACACATTCAAATGAACTTTTTCCGCTTTGTTACACGTTCAACCCGTTTTTGTTACACATTCATTTGTAAGCAATAACGTACAAATAAGGGGATAATGCCCCACGTTCAAACTTGGTCAAATTTCTTCTTCTGGATTCATCGAGGAACAGGATGTTTCGGAACAGCAAACAAAAATAATAAGTTCTCGCATCAGGATCGTGAGGGATGACCGTTGAAATGAAAAAAGCCCCAACAGGAAGTTAGGGCTTTTTTCATTTCGTATTTTCCAATCATTGGATCATGCTTTATTCACAACAGAATAGAAGAATCCAATAACGAGCCAAACAACGCCTAAGCCAACTGTTTAGACTTAGACAAGATATCTGCATTCACGATATTCTAGAGTTTATAATGGACATAGCATCTAAGGTTTTAAGCACTGTAAATTAGACAGCCTGATCGAAAAAAATAAATCTACATTTTTTGATGTTCACATTCATATTCAGGGAATGAACATGAACCCAGCACCGGAGAGATGTCATGAATCGATTGGAAGCAACCGCAGAACAACAACGAGTTTTGGCAAAAGCAGTGATGAATGTTACCACCCAGTTAAATCTTACCCACGTTCAGCTCGCAGAGATACTGGGTCTAGATCCTTTAAGCATGGCCCAGCTAGAAGCACTACCCGAGTTAGATCCACACACGGAAACCGGACAAAGGGCGATGTTTCTGGTGCAGATTTTTAAACGTTTATTTGCCATGACGGGTGGTGATGCGGTCTGGATGCAACAGTTTATACATACACGAAATCAGGTAAGCAACGGCATTCCAGTTGAACAAATGAAGAGTCTGGACGGGATGAAGAATATTCTGGCCTTTCTTAACATGCAGTAATTGATGTTTCAGTATTCATCGCAATATTGTGATGTTAAAAGCCGTCCTGATCTAGCAGCTGCGCGGCTTGTGTTAAGCGCTCCGAAACCTTTGGTGGGGTATTCACCAGCTGCTGCAAATGTTCAAACTCAGCATCACTGAGTTGAATCTGTACCTGTTCGGTCAATGCTGCAGTTTCACTGGCCTGTTGATGCTCTTGCCCACAGGCTTGCTGATGTTGATTCATCGGCAATGCTCCTTGTTATTTTATTGTGCTTTGAATACGGTGTTATTCAATGAATCTAGCGCTTGTGCCTCATTTATATATGATCAATGCTACAACTGATGTGATTTTCTGTGGACTGGTTATATCACCAATCAACACTTTGGCCATTCGATCTTGAAGATGATCGATTATACAACAGGCAACTGTACCCTAGTGGATAGAATGTTCGGTATCGAAGGTTATACCTTCCCGTCACTCAACTCAAACGGGTGCCGTCCCAATAAAAAATTTGAATCATTCAAATGCAATCGATGCCTGATGGCCCAGCTGCATGGTTCTATCTCCCAATTGCATGACTTTGGTTTTTTAGCCTTGATTTTACCTACAAGGTCATAAAACTCTGACGGCCTCTCGTTCATAGTTCGGACGATATCTCTAAAAAAGCATCAATAAAATAAACCGAAAAACCTCACTTTTTTCCCGTTTTCTGGCTTTTTGCTGATCCTCATTTGTACACTGAAACTGAGGCATAGAGACAACGACATGATGCGGCAATGGATCGCTATTGCTGACATCTGCTCCTCATTCGAACTCACTGATGCTGGGTCTAAAACTTTATAAACACTTAAAAAAAACACGGAGCATTGCATGCGCAATAAACAAATTCTGATTCGACTCAGCGATGCAGAACATCGACAACTGGCTGAACTGTGTCAGCAGCTGGAGCTAAATCAGTCAGAAGTGATTCGGCATCAGTTATTCAACCAGAAGCCATCAGCACATGTAGAGCTGGCACAGGTTCAAGAGCTTCGCATGATTGCTTTGCAGCTCAAACACATTTTACAGCACGATAATTGTCTCTCCGCAGCTGAACGGGCGGATCATGCAACGGATCTTGAAGCACTGATCGAGGAGCTTAAACTGATCGTGCGTAAGTTGAGTCAAGGAGTGCATCTCGCATGATCTTAAAGCTGATCGCAAACACTCGCTCCACGTCATTGAAACAACGCGTCAATGGACTATTAAACTATATTCAAAATCCCGAAAATACCCGTGCCAAAAATTTGAGCAACTATATCCGTCAGCCATTTGCATCTCAGCCTGCATGGAATGAGGATGCGCTGCTTGAAAAATGTGTTTATGCCAGCTCAAGGAATTTTCTGGATGATGATCCTGAGCAGCAAAAAATCGAAATGCTGCAAACCGCGAGTTTAAATCGTCGTGTAGAAGACCCGATCGTGCACCTTGTGGCGAGTTTTAAAAAATTTGAAGTTCCAACAATTCAGCAAATCGAAGAGCAGATCGATATTCTGCTCCGGCATTTAAATGCTAAAGCGCTGCAAGTGCAGTATGCAATGCATCTCGATACAGATAATGCGCATTATCATGTTGTGATCAACAAGATTCATCCTTTTGAAAAAAATCAGCATCAGCAGCACAAATGCGTCAATCTCGGTGACGGCTGGATCCTCAATGCACTGCACCGCAGTGCTGCAGAAATTGAAGCCACGCAGGGCTGGAGCTCCGAACCCAATCCGATGTTTGTTTATAATCGACGCACTCAAACAGTAGAAAGCAATCCTGCATACATGAAAATCTCGGATGCAGAGAAACTTCCTGCACCCATTCTGGATCGGGCTTACCGACATCAACAACCGAGCACGTTACAGCAGGAGATTCACTTTGCAAAAAGCTATCAGCAGTATGTTGAATCTTCTGTGCAGAATATTTTGCGTCGCGCCAACTCTTGGCAGGACTGGCATCAGGCGTTAGCGGAAAAAGGTCTGACGTTTGAAAAAAAACGTAATGGCGCCATTTTTCAGTTAAAGACTTTCACTGAACAGATCACATTTAAAGCGTCCTTGTTTTGTCAGAAGCAAGCTACCCTGCCCCAGCTGCAGCATCACTGGGGGCCATATCAGACCGCAGCCGAGGGAATCCGTCCCCAAGCCGTCCCGGATCAGGAAGTTCAGTCCCGAGTAACGTCTCCGTCCAGCAAGACGAAGATCCATCCATTTCATTTATTTCAATCTCAAGATTATCTGGTCGCAGAATTGCACAATGTCTATCTCACCCTGAAAATGCAGAAAGATCAAATTACCGACCTGCACAAACAGGCTGCGGCTGAAATCAAGCAGAATCATGAAGATTATCAATTTTTTGAAAGAGATCTACAGATTAAACAGCAGCAACAGCAATCACCAAACATGGCCTTAGATCAGATTGAAGCCACGCTGGATGATCAGCACGCTCTCCAGCAGAAAAATGATCGATCGGATAGACGGACCCAGTATGCACTGAGTCACCAGCAATTGACGGCCAAGTTAGTCAAGGATGGGATGGGACAACTGCTCTTTTCATCACCAAAGATAAATTCGGCACAGATCACCTCCTACGCGGATTTTATCTCGCATCTTGATCGGGAACATCCACTGGTTATTGCGCAGCAGTTTCTGCTGGATCAGCGTCAGTCTGCCAATTTTATTCATGCACCGAATCCCAAATGCCGTCAAGCCCAGCTGATCTATGACGAGCAGCTTAAACATGAACCAATTGCGGTGATGAACCAGTACGGCATCCAGATGTTTAGCCAGTATTCCATACCGCGAATTCAGCAATGCCTGAAATTGCTGAATGCTGATACTTCAATTGAATTTTCTGGAGAATCATCATTTAAACAACAGGCGCAGATTGCCCTGCAGCATCGGGATCACCAGATTGAAGATCCTAACCCACAGCATGAACTGCCGCGACTGGAGCAGATCTCATCCTCTGATCTTGAGGTGTTTTTTGATCAGCTGTATCAGCACTTTCAGCAACATCACAATCTGCAGACCGCGATTTTCAAAGCCAATTTGCTACTCAGCTGCTGCCATGTGAATAGCGATCGACTGGAGCGGAACCTGAAAGAATACAGCGATGAATTTTTTAATTTCAACTTGCAGGCGCCGGATCGCAACAATTTGATGCTGCGCTTAAAAAGCGTGCTCTGCACCCAGCCCATCGCGCAGAACCGGCAATATTTTAATGCACAGGATCTTGATTTGGTTTGGCAGGTCGCATTAAAACTTGAATACAATTTATTAAAACGAAAAACAGCCAAAATCATCAACAAGCCAAAGCCGCAAGGTGGTTCGAAACTCGTGATTGAAGAGATTGTGTTACCCGAGAGAGATCCGGATTTTTTAAATGAGGTGATGCAAGAATTATCATTCCAGCGTCGCAAATCACGGCTGCAGCAACAGTTCCTCGAAGTTTCTGAGATCAGTTCAACTTCAAATTCGTTCGGTGCATGTCAACGCATCGATGCTGAAGTGAAATCCCTACCGCACTTTCCTAAAGACCGATATAAAATCATCTGTCAGTTTGAGCATCAGTTTTATATCGACCGTGAGCTCAATCAGACCGCCTTTATTGAAAACACGCATCAGGCATATATTACCGTCGTCAGTCCGCTGGAGGTTCATGTCCGTGATGCCCTATTTCTGGCCCATGCGCGATATGGGGAAGTCATGATTTCTGGCAACGAGCAATTCAAGGCACAGGTGGAAGCGATTGCACGCCAGTATCAAATTCCCGTGATCCGGGAAGAACATCTCGAACAGCGACAAGCGCAATCGGAGGTTCCGGCCCAGCCGTCAGCAGCTGGGGTTACAGGACATGATCGCCAGACAAATCGACCTCAACAGGATTCAACACCACCGCTTGAACCACAACAGCGCCCTAACCCCACATCTCAGAAAAGCGCATATGGTCATGACTTTGATTTATAGAAAAAGTCTAAGTTTCTAACTTAGGCTAAGACATAAGAAGATTCAGGAAAATGTCTTAAAAGAGCCCTTTTCACTGAATCAGGCGTATTGACTTCAGGCTGGACGGCCAACAAATGGTCCAGCCTGACCAGGATGGCTTCATGATTGTTATAACAGTGATTGACGTCCAGATAACTGGCCATACCGAAGCCCATCGCCACGTTCAGTTCTCTGATCAATTGATAGCCTAAAGACCTGGCTTCCGGGCTAATCCATAATTCATGGGGTGTCATCATGATAAAACCTTTTTTGCAATTGATGTTGTCTCGGGTTCTATCGCCCTGGATTACAAGTTATAATTACTGTGTAACGAGGAAATAATACTTGTAAAAGGTAGATATAACCTGCTGTAGGTTATAAATTACCAAAGTATTAATTGCATTGCAATAAAAAATAACTTGCAGTAGGTTATTTTTATATTTTAGAAAACAATATGATTCATTGTAAGTTATCTAGCCTGATGGGCGATCGTAAGATTTTAAAGTTGAGTGATGTAGCCAATGCCACAGGAATTAACCGGAATACATTGACCAGCATGTACTACGATCGTGCCGTCAGAATTGAACTACCAGTTGCAGATAAACTGTGTAAGTTCTTTAATTGCAGCATGAATGAGCTGTTTGAATATAGCGATGAAGAGAATGATACCGAATCAGCCTGATTTGATCCTTCCCTGCAAGATCCACATAGATACCCACTAATTGCCTTGGTGTCATTCAACACGCCTCAATGCCTAATGGCGCTATACTGCTTTAAAAGATCAATCCCAACCCTTAGATTGATCGTTCACGATGTTGTTACGCCATCCCCGCTTCATCCAGCTTAGATCCCGACATAAATTTCGCAATCACAGAAATCGTCCGCAGCAATCTGCTGCTACGTGCGAAGATATATGCTCATAATTTCATCAAAAATAGTAAAAAATCACTGTTTAAGTGTGATTTACAAATTTTTTTGATGAAAACGCCTAAAAACCACATCAATCGAAAGGTCAAAATTTTTTTTTTGATACGCTCCACCTGTCAGAAAATCGCTAATTTTTAAAAAAATTTTACGCGACCTGATGTGGTGTGGGTGGAAGGATTAAGCGACGCTAGCGCACCACAGCGATTGTTCTAAGGCATTTAGAGCAAGAGTTGCTACTAGGGTATATCGACAAAGCAACAACGTGATGAGTAGCTGAATACTTGGCTTAAATCGTATATTGGGGAAACCCTTGCGGAGATGGTTAGTTCAGTTGGTTTGGGAACGTGTCGATGCGGTGTGTGAATCGTAATCTCAGCCTATGTAGGAAAGCACAATTACCTACTGCAGATACGACCGATGCGTGGCTCCGTCAGCCCGAAATTGGCATTCGGCAATACTTTAAGAGCAGGCAATTTTTGCTGGCTCTTAGGGTGAGTATTGCCGAAACTCTTTCAACGTTCACCATCAGCCCAAAGGGCTTGCCCGACGGCTGGTGGGACTGTTGAAAAGTTGAGCGCTTTAGATGATTAAATATTTACATACTAGCTTGAATATTCTTATGCGAATTTACTGGCTTAGATCCTCATTATTCTTTTTATTTTGGAATCAGAATACAAGCTTTAAAGATGTTAATTAAGCCTTCTAAGTGCCCATAGTAACCTTCAATATTAGCTTGTACCCACTGATGCTGCGACTGGATCTGTGACCAGTCCACACCATAACCACAAAATGCCAAGAGATGCTCAAAGAAAATTCGCTGTGTTCGACCGTTACCTTCACGGAATGGATGAATCACATTCAACTCACAATACAGATCTGCAATACTCTCAATCAACTGCTCAAAAGGCTGATGCTGAAAATATTGCTGTTGTTGTAGCTGAGCAAAAAGCTTATTGGCTTCAATTTCAATCCGTCTAAAAGTACAAAAACGGGTATCCCCTTTAGCGATATCCACTTGCCTGAGCTCACCTGCCCAAACATAGAGGTCTGAAAATAAAACTGCATGAATTTTTTTAAGATAATTCAGATCATAGGGAGGTTCTTCATACTCAATCTGCATACTGGCATGCTGAGTGAGCTCTAACTCGGCCTGTTGCAGAATCGCTTCATCCTGAATTTGGAATTGATTACGTAAGATGTTAGTCCCAGAATAGCAATATAAGCTATCCCCTACTTCACCATATTTATCCATAATATAAGGATTACGACTCTGTTAGTTGAGGATTCTGTTGATATTTCTGCAAAATCTGAGTTTTGGTTAAAGCTTCTGAAGTCGTAGAACTTTTTAAGCCTTCTAATTTGAGACTAGCTTGATAGTTTTTAAGACGAGTTGCCTGAATGTATTTTTTTTTCTGTTCAGTGGTCACTAACATTAAACTACTCCTTGTGAAAAGAAACGATATATTGGTATTGGTTAAGTATAGCATAAAGGTGTTATCACATAGATTCATGCTAACACTTAGATTATTAAATGGATAAAGTTTATATAACTATAAATTCCTTGTTTAATTGCTAAACAACATAAAAAACAAAAGTTATCCACAGGAAAGCTCTATTTTTAATTATTTTTAAATTCTTTTAATGCTTTTAGGCAGTCTGAAAGGCTTATCTAGCAATGCTTTCAAGCCCTATATCACTATAAATTCCTTGTCATATAACTATAAATTCCTTGTCATATAACTATAAATTCCTTGTCATATAACTATAAATTCCTTGCTTTTAACTACATTAAAGTATGATATAGTCGAAACTATGTTGAATATGAAAAATAGTGACATGAAAAACGAACTCGTAGTTAAAGATAATGCGTTAATCAATGCGAGCTATAACTTAGAATTAACAGAACAACGCCTTATTTTACTTGCAATTGTTAGTGCTCGGGAAAATGGGCAAGGTATTACCTCTGAAACAGTGATTCGCATCAATGCTCGAGACTATGCGCAGCGTTTTGGCATTACCAATGAAACTGCCTATGAAGCGCTTAAGAATGCGAATAACACCTTATTTGAACGAAAATTCTCATACCGAGAGTTCCGTCCAAATGAAAACAAGGAATTTATAGTTAAATCACGCTGGATCTCTAAAATTGCATATGCAGACAATCATGGTGTGATTGAACTTACCTTTGCTCCAGATGTTGTACCTCTGATCACGCGATTAGAAAAGCACTTCACTAGCTATCAGTTGAAGCAAGTTGCACAGCTTACCAGTAAGTATGCGATTCGACTTTATGAAATTTTGATTTCATGGCGTGAGGTTGGCAAGACTCCTGTTGTTACCATTGCGGATTTTCGCGAAAAGATTGGCTTGGATGACAGCGAATATCAACGCATGGATAACCTTAAGCGTATTGTCATTGAACCTGCCATTAAGCAAATTAATCTATACACTGACATTCAGGTTGAATATGAGCAGTTTAAAACTGGTCGAACGATTACAGGATTTCAGTTTAAATTTAAAGCTAAGCCGATTAAGGATGTGATTGATCCAGACAAAGATCAAGAGAACCCTGACCTATTCAATGGTTTGACTGAGAAACAGATTCGATTGTTTGCCAATAAGCTTGCCTATGATGATGAGTTCGCATCTAAGCATGCTGAAGTTGGGGAAAGTTATGGTGACCTAGAAATTAGGTTGATTACAAAATTAAAAGATATTGATTTTCAAATTAAATACATTGATGATTTAAAAAGAGTTGGGTTTAATATTAAATAAAATAGTATCTTATTTAACATATATACAACTATTAAACATTTTTAATAGTTAATTTTTAGTTTTTTTATAATTGTTTCAAACGGCTTTTAAAAATCTATAATTCATCTATAATGATTTTATAGAAAAATTATGGGGCTAAGTATGGCACTGATTATTACTGTGGCAAATCGTAAAGGTGGTGTGGGTAAAACCACGATTGCGACAAACATTGCTGTAGCTTTAATGAATAAAGGTAAAACACTTCTGGTAGATGCTGACGAGCAACGCTCTGCTTATAAGTGGAATGATTTTCGTGAAAGTAAATTGGACTCAATTGCAGTTCATGAAAACTTACTTGATATGCTAGAAAAGAAAGTCGAAGACTATGATTTCATATTGATTGATATTGCTGGGCGGGACTCGGAAGTTTTTCGTGAAGCATTATTGGTAACAGATAAGTTGGTTGTGCCGACTCAGGCAAGCTTATTGGATCTGGAAGTGATTCCGTATTTGGAAGACAAAATTCAAAAAGTCAAAACGGATAATCCAACACTCGAAGCATATATTGTCATCAACAAAGCGCCAACCAATCCGAAAAGTAGTGAGATTGAGCAAGCGAAAGCTTATCTTGCAGACTATCCTAATTTTAAACTTTTGCAAACTGTGATTAAGGATCGTAAGCAATTCCGTGACGCGATTGTGGAAGCGAAGTCTGTTTCTGAAATGAACAGTAGTAAAGCAAAAGACGAGTTTAATGAATTTTTGATTGAGGTACTTTGATTATGGCTGACTTGGATAGATTTAAACGTGCCCGAGAGAAAACGGCTTTTATTGAAGATGCAAACTCGGATGTAAAAGTTGTAGAGCCTAAGACCAAAAAAATCACGACTCGAAATAAGAGTGAAGTTGAATTAGAGCCAAACACTTTAAGCAATCGTGAGCGTTCACGTACCAAGCAAGGCCGTAACATTACTGTGCCACTCTTCCCTGAAGAGTTAAAAGCAATTGAAGTTGCTGTTTCAAAATTATCAGAGCTTGGTGATACTTCAATTAATGCTTTTATTCGTGAAACAATTTTAGCAAAATGTGAAAAAGTGATCGGAAAAGAAGAATATAAATCAATAGTTTCTGATAAATTTAATGTTGTAAAAAACAAATAATATACTTGTTTTTTATTTGTTTAAAACATGTACTTATTTGTATTTAATAAGAATAAATAAAATTTAAATAAGTTGTTTAATACAACTATTAAACAACTTATTTGGTTTGTATGTTTCATGAATTCAATTGCTTATATTTCTGTTGAATATCTTTAATCAACAGGAAGTGGGAATTTAACTGTAGTGGTTTAATAAAGTTGGACACCAACTTGGGGTATTCACCAAAGAGGTGTTCTGTGAAACCAAGACGTACATTCACTCCAGAATTTAAACTCGAAGCAGTAAGCCTTGTACTTGATCAAGGTTATTCAATTTTACAGGTCTGTCGTGCTTTAGATATGGGACAAACAGCATTGAGATGCTGGGTGGACAACTTTAATTTGAACGAACAGGTCAAGCCATAACAACACCTGCTTTAATGACGGAACAAAGGGGAATACAGCAACTTAAAGCTCGTATTCATCAACTCGAACAGGAGAAGATGATCCTAAAAAAGCTACAGCTCTCTTGATGTCAGACGAATTCAAACATATGCGTTGATCGATCAATTAAGAAAGCGGAGCCTTGTTAAATTACTGTGTCATGCCTTTGGTGTACTTCGTTCAAGTTATTATCATTACCATATGACATACAAAAGTTCGAACCCAGATCGCACCAAGCTTAAAGTGATAATTAAGAGTGTCTTTAAGTAAAGCCGTTGCTCTCTCGGTAGTCGAGGAATTCGATCTATGTTACTGAATCAAGGGATTAAGGTTGAGCGCTATTTGATACGTAAATTAATGCGTGAATCGGGTCTTGTTTCCAGATAGCATAGAAGCATAAATATCAAAGCAATATGGGTGACGTCCCTCTTGTTTCAAATACGTTAACAGGCAATTTAAACTTGTTCAACCTAACCATGTTTGGAGCAGTGATATTACATATATCTGGACAGGTAAAACGTGGGGTTGCCTTGTAGTAGTTCTTGATTTATATGCGCGTCGAGTCATTGGTTGGTCTATGTCAGCATAAGCAGATCAGTAGTTAGTGATTAAGGCATTGGGTGAAGCATGGCATCATCAGTGGAAAGCTGTTGGTGTCATCTTCCATTCTCTTGCGAAGCAATGCTTCTCGGGTAGCCAGTATAGAATCCATTTAGTTCGGCAGAGGTTGGTATTATGATATGCGACACAGTAGACCTGAAAAGGAAACTGTTGGGGCAATGCATCTATAGAATGGCTCTTTAGCAGCTTCAAGATAGAATGGATTCCTAAACTCGGGTGCCACTCAATTGAAGATGCAAGACTAGATGTTGGTCTGTATCTGATGGAATATTACAATCAGATACGACCATCATCAATTTAATGATGGCATCAGCCCTTGTGAGGCTGAAAAAAAACTTAAAACCGTGTCCAATATCTGTTGATCACTATAAAATAATTGAAGCTGCTGTTTTAGGGATTTGTGATCTTGGTTTTATTTAAATTAATATTTTATTGGTTAGAAGATTTCTTAATAATTTAAAAATAATAATATATTTAGATATTTAATTTCATAAAAACAAGTTGTTTACTTGTTTTTTATTTTTGTAATACATGTTCTTTAGTTTTACTTTAACTTTAAAAAAGTTGTATCTTATTGAAAATTAGAAAAGGAAAGATCTAATTTTTAAGAGTAAATAGCCAGAAATTGCACCAACGACCAGACCTAATAAAACAAGATAGAAGTAAGTTAAGCTAAAATGGAAACTTCGATCAAAAAGTAGATTAAAAAGAAAAATGCATATTCCAGATAACCCACCTAATATTGTACTTACGAATAGAATATATCGAGTTTTCTTCATTCTTGGTAAAACAGACAGGTTCATCATTAAACTATAAATGATAGATTGAATCCCAGAAAAAAATACAGATCCCAATAAAAGCAACGAGAAAGTTCTTACATAGAGACCGCTATCAAAATGAATTGAAAAATTATTGGGATGTTTTAGAAGAATCGAAATAAGAAAAACAAATGATAATAAGAGCGCTGAAATAACTAATGGAATCAAAAAACCATCACAATACAAAAGAAATTTTTAACTAATTTCATTAACTTCACCATTATAGAACTTTTTTATTTAAGAGTTTCAATAAGCTAATTTTTTCATTCTGATAATAGATGTCTTCAATCAGCATACATTTCGACTTTGAGTTGATTTTAAAAATTAACAATTCTGGAGTGTGGTTGTACTCAAGTTGTATTTTCACCTGTGTGTTGGTGCTTTGTATGATCGTGTATTTGTTCTTGTCTGGTGAGTCTTGTGCACCAGTTGAGATATCGAAATCAATATTGCAGAGTCCCTGTACTTTTTCTGCACATTTTTCATCTTTGATGATTAGGTCAGATAACTTCTTGGAGAAGAATTTATTGAGTAGAGCAGGGTTAGCTTCTCGTATGTTATTGGATTCATCCACAGGGAAGGTTTTGTACAGGCCTTTTATTAAAGTATCGGACTTTGTATAGCATGTATTGGCTGAGGTAATTGTTGGTACAAGAAGCAGGGTGCCAAGTAGCATCTTAAAATTCATAATAATTATTCTTTATGAAGTTGATTGTAAGTGGTGTATTGAATCTTGAGCGTAGAAAAATAGCAAGTAATGCTTAGGAATTTTTAAATACAATAAATAGTCTAGAAAATAAGATAGTAATATTACTGCACTACTTTAGACTGAAAATTAAATTTCAAGTATTTATATTATTTAAGGGAATTTTAACTAGGTTTATTTTTTAAATATAAATAAAAATCAAAATATTATAAGAATTTTAATGCGTTAAAAATAATTAATATACTTGTTTTTTACTTATTAAATACATGTATGTTAATTGTTTTAATTAATTTATAAACATGGTAATTGTATTTTAATTTAGTTGTTTAATAGTTGTATTTAATAATTGATTTACAAGTTTTTTTAATATCTGTGGTTATGTGGCTAAAGTAAAATAAAAGTTAAGCTAAATGTAATTATTTCAATGTCTTAGATAGATCGACTAACGAATACAATGATGGATGATATTTTTTCCCATCACAATTGTCTGTTCTTGAATCAATTTCGTCAAACTCTGATTAATTTTTGGATTTGACTTAAGAATTTTCGCAAGTCCAAAGATGAATTTGATAATTTTATAAAGAAATAAAACTCATAAATATTTAAAAATAATAATAAGTAATTGATATATAAATATTTTTAAGTTGGCATAGCCTTTGCAAAATATCAGACAGGGAAAGGTGAGGATGCAGTTATGCCACTACTCAATCAGGAAGAGCCCCAGTGCTATGTCCATATTACCGGAACACAACGAGATCGCTTTGTCGAGTTTGAGTTTTCAATTGGTGATCCGGAGCTTGCAGTGGAAATGATTATGCCTTTTGCTGCCTTTGAAGAGTTTTGTCAGCGGCATCATGTGAAAAACTTGAGTCATGATGAAATTGCACAGCTTGAATATGAACGGATGAAATGGCGCTTTGGATTGCCTGGAATTAATGAATAAAACAAATGTAAATGATCAGGGAGATCTTGCATGCAAATTGATATTAAAACGTCGAATGTAAAACCCATTCGGAATACCTATAAATATGTTGAGAAGCGTTTTGGCGATAAAGTCGCATCGCGTTATCAGGAAGCCAGTTACGATATCCGAAGCATACAACACGAATGATTAGAGTATTTGTATTGATCATTTATTCCAGAAAAGATGGTCAATTTGGCGCACGCAGCAGCTAATTTTTATAAAGCGCACTGATATTAAGCAAAAATAGTATTACTTAAAGCAAAAACAGTATTACTAAATTGGCATGCCCTTTGCATTTACTCAAATAAGAAAAAGTGATCTAGGGTTCCGATACAGCAGCGTATGACTGGACCGAGAGTTCACGGTTCCTAGCGAACTACACGGAGGGATAAAAGCCCGGGAGGAAGTCAAAACTATCCGACAGGAGTGGCTATGAACACTGCAAATCATCACAATAATCAAGAAATTTGGTCAGAACTTCTGCCAGGTGGGCATCATTGGTCTGGTCGTATCCAAAAAGGCACGATCTTGCAGTTTCAATCACTTGCTGCACATGCCAATGTTTCCTTATTTTGTGTCAATGCCGCAGATAAGCTCGAACGATTCAATATGCCAGATAGTTTAAAAGGGCAACATACCGCTTACTTAACAGCTTCACATGTCTTGTATTCAGATTTGGGTCGCGTGATGGCTTCAATCGTTCATGATGATCATGGATGGAACGATGTAATTTGTGGCCCAAGCCGACCTGAACAGATTGCACAAAAATTTGGAACGCGAACTTTCCAAGATGCACGCAATGACATGTACCAAAATGGCTTGGACAGCTTGTTGGTCGAAATGAGCAAATATTCACTTGGACAAGCCGATTTAAGCGCAACCCTGAACCTATTTTCAAAAGTGACCCCGAATGATGAGGGGAAACTGTCTTATGTCGAGTCTGACAATACCAATCAAATCATTGAAATCCGCTTTGAAATGGACTGTTTAGTTTTCCTTTCTGCTGCTCCACATGCTTTGGATGGTGCAGAGCGCTATCAACCTGCCGATGTGCAAATGAAATTGTTTAAAGCATTGCCTTTAAATGAAACCGACATTTGCCGAGATTCATGCCCACAAAACCAACGTGCATTTGCAAATAATGCCCGTTATTACGCACTTGAAAACACATACTAAGTTGGCAGGGGATACCGAAATGACAAGTTTACAATCGTTTGAAAAATCAGTACTTAATGAAGTTTGCCCTGCTGGCGAAGCATGGATGTGTGAAGTCAAAAAAGGGCAGTATTTCCGAATTATTGACCTCGAAGGCAACCAAGCTGTTGATACCTTATTTATTAGCGCAGAAGATCCAAACGAACGCTACAGTGCAACGGACACTTTAGCCATCAACCAGCACATTTACCTTGAAAAAGGCACCACTTTATACAGCAATTTAGGTCGCCCATTGGCGGTGATTCACGATGATAACTGTGGTCGCCATGACACCTTGGGTGGGGCGTGTTCATGTGAAAGTAATACGGTTCGTTATGCGCACGATAAATACCCGATGCACAGTTGTCGCAATAACTTTATGTATGCGTTGGCGAAACATCCGATTGCACACAAATATGCGCTGAATGTGCGTCATATTGGCCCGAATATCAACTTCTTTATGAATGTGCCTGTCACCGCAGACGGTCAGCTTAAATTTGATGATGGTATTTCTGCACCGGGGAAATACGTTGAAATTCAGGCAGAAATGGACTTAATCGTGCTGATTTCCAATTGCCCACAGTTAAATAACCCTTGTAATGCCTACAACCCAACCAAAATTCAACTGGTTGTGCGTGAAGCAGAAGAGGTGTAGTCATGTTTAAAAAAGTCCTGATCGCCAACCGCGGTGCTATCGCCTGTCGTGTCATTCGTACCCTGAAAAAACTGGGCATTGCTTCCGTCGCTGTTTACTCAGAAGCCGACCGAGATTCACTACATGTGACCTTGGCGGATGAAGCCTTTTGTATTGGTGCTGCGCCTGCACAGCAAAGTTATTTAAATATTGAAAAAATTATTGAAGTCGCCCAGCAAACTGGGGCTGAAGCCATTCACCCCGGCTATGGTTTTTTATCGGAAAATGCCGAGTTTTGTGACCTGTGTGAAAACCAAGGAATTGCCTTTATTGGGCCGAACTCCAGCCAGATGAAAGATTTTGGTTTAAAACATACCGCACGTGAACTGGCAATCAAAAGCAAAGTGCCACTTTTACCGGGAAGTTCATTGCTGGCTGATCAAGCCGAAGCACTTACCGAAGCAGCACGAATTGGCTATCCCGTCATGCTGAAAAGTACCGCTGGCGGTGGCGGGATTGGAATGCGTTTGGTGTGGAATGAAAGCGAACTCAAAGATGCCTATCAAACCGTGTCCTATTTGGCGCAAGCCAACTTTAAAGATGCGGGCTTGTATCTGGAAAAATTTGTCCAGCATGCCCGTCATATTGAAGTGCAAATTTTTGGTGATGGTCAGGGTCAGGTTTTAGCGTTGGGTGAACGGGATTGTTCGGTGCAGCGCCGCAACCAAAAAGTGATTGAGGAAACGCCTGCACCACATTTGAATAATGAGCAACGCACTTACATCCAAAAAGTGGCGATTCAACTGATGCAATCGGTGAATTACCGCTCTGCGGGAACAGTTGAATTTGTCATGGACACTGAAACCCAAGAATTTTATTTCTTGGAAGTCAACACCCGTCTGCAAGTGGAACATGGGGTCACTGAGCAAGTCTTTGGTGTCGATCTGGTTGAATGGATGGTGACACTGGCGAGTGGCGACTGGACAGCTCCGACTGAGGAATTGGCGCCGAAAGGTCACTCGATTCAAGTCCGTTTATACGCAGAAGACCCGATCAAGCAATTTCAACCGAGTGCAGGCTTACTCACTTATGTCAAATTTGATGAGCAGGCACGAGTCGAAACTTGGGTCGAAACAGGCTCCAATGTCTCGTCTTTTTATGACCCGATGATTGCCAAAATCATCGTAACGGCTCATACGCGTGACGAAGCCATTCAAGCTATGAGTTCAAGTCTGAAAAAGACCAAAGTTGCAGGTATTGAAACCAATCTTGAGTATTTACAAAATATTATTGCCTGTGATGTGTTCCATGAAGGCACACAGACCACACGTTTTTTAAATACCTTTGAATGGAAAACCCAAAAAATCGAAGTGCTGCAAGCAGGTATCCAAACTTCAGTGCAGGATGTCACGGGGCGCTTGGGTTACTGGGATGTCGGTGTGCCGCCATCGGGTGCGATTGATCCTTTAAGTTTAACGGTTGCCAACCAGCTTTTAGGCAATCCCAAAAATACCGCAGGGCTTGAATGTACCTTGCAAGGCCCGACTTTAAAATTCCACTGTGACAGCCAAATCGTGATTACAGGTGGTGATATGCCATCCAAACTGGATGGCGAAGCCGTACCGATGTGGCAAACCATCAATGTCAAAAAAGGTCAGGTGCTTAAATGTGGTTCGATCACCACAGGTTGCCGCAGTTATATCGGGATTAAAGGCGGTCTGGATGTGCCTGAATATTTAGGCTCACAAGCGACCTTTACATTGGGGCAATTTGGTGGACATGCAGGACGTAATTTACTGATTGGCGATATGTTGCCGATCACTGAATATTTGACCCAAAGTACCACGGCACTACCGCAAGCTCAAATTCCACAGTTTGCCCATACATGGGAAATTGCGGTGATGTACGGCCCACATGGTGCACCTGATTTCTTTACCAAACAGGACATCGACACGTTTTTTGCCAATGCGTTTGAAATTCACTATAACTCAAGCCGTACAGGCATTCGCCTCATTGGGCCAAAACCTGAATGGGCGCGTCAAGATGGTGGTGAAGCAGGACTGCATCCATCCAACATCCATGACAATGCCTATGCAATTGGTGCAATCGACTTTACGGGTGACATGCCGATTATTTTGGGGCCAGATGGGCCAAGTCTGGGCGGTTTCGTTTGCCCTGCGGTGGTGATTCACTCGGAACTTTGGAAAATCGGTCAGTTGAAAGCAGGTGATAAAGTCAAATTTATTCCTGTCAGCTATGCCCAAGCCAAAGCACTCGATCAGCAGTATCATCAAAGTGTGATGGCTGATGATGTCTCAGGAATTGATTTTAGCCCTGAGTTTAACGCTGAAACAGAGGCTTTAAACGATGCTGTTTTAGCGACGCTTGCAGGACAGGATGATTTGCCGAGCGTGACGTATCGACCTGCAGGCAACAGCTATTTGTTGGTGGAATATGGTGAACTGGTTCTCGACCTGAACTTGCGTTTCCGTATTCATGCCTTGATGCAGTGGGTGAAAGATCAAGATATTCAGGGGATTATTGATTTAACACCGGGCATTCGTTCATTACAGATTCATTTTGATTCGATTGAACTCGATCAGATTGAACTGCTGCATAAACTGCAACAAGCCGAAAATGAACTACCTGATATTCACAATATGCAAGTGCCATCGCGCACCGTGTATTTGCCTTTGGCTTGGGAAGATTCACAGACGCAACTCGCGACTGAGCGTTATACGCAAATTGTGCGTCCAGATGCGCCTTGGTGCCCTGACAATGTCGAGTTTATTCGTCGTATCAACGGCTTGGCATCGAAACAAGCGGTTAAAGATGTGGTGTATAGCGCCAATTATCTAGTCATGGGCTTGGGCGATGTGTATTTGGGCGCACCTGTTGCGACACCCCTTGATCCGCGTCAGCGTTTAGTCACCACCAAATATAACCCTGCACGGACATGGACACCTGAAAATGCGGTCGGTATTGGTGGCGCATATATGTGTGTGTACGGCATGGAAGGGCCAGGGGGCTACCAGTTTGTGGGACGGACGACGCAAATGTGGAGTCGCTACCGCAAAAATGTCGATTTTGAAGACGGTAAACCGTGGTTACTGCGCTTCTTTGACCAAGTGAAGTTTTATGAAGTGTCTGAAGCTGAACTGTTGCACATGCGCGAAGACTTTAAGGCAGGTCGTTTAAAACTTCGGATTGAAGACGGTGTTTTAAATCTGAAAGAATACAATGATTTCTTAGAGAAAAATGCTGAAACTATTCATGCGTTTAAAGACATGCAGCAAGCCAACTTCGAAGCTGAACGTCGTCGCTGGCATGAAGCAGGTTTGCAAGAGTATGTGTCTGAAAGTCTGGACGCGGTGGATGATGGTGAAGCCGTGACGATTCCTGAAGGGGGATGTTCGGTTGAATCGCATATGCCGGGGTCAATCTGGAAAATTGAATGTGCATTGGGTGATATTGTGGAGGAAGGCGCGACTCTTGCCGTGATTGAAGCCATGAAGATCGAGATACCAATTGTTGCACCTGAACGAATGAAGGTTGAGGCGATTACCATTGAAAAAGGGCAAACGGTGAAAACGGGGCAGGTTTTGTTTACGTTAGCGCCTGTGGCTTGATGAGAAAACAATTAAGAAAGACCGCTTAGGCGGTCTTTCTCGAAGATTGATTTAAATTAAAGCTATCTTCTATACGGTTAATAAAATCTAAAAATTCATTATTTCCCTCTGAATCTGTACAGATTTCAATAATTTCTTCAAAAGAAGTTGAATCCCATAACTTTTCAATCAAATTAGTTTTTTTAATAGCAATATAATCTATAAGTTTTGCATGCAATGCTATTTTTTGATCATCAAAATCATTTGGTGAAAAAACTACATTATTATTAGTTTTACGAAGTATGACATTTGGGTGAATATAATTTTCACATTCCCTTTTTTTTGTTAAATGAAAAATAATATCAGGATATTTTTTCTGTATTTCAATATTTTTTAAGTATTTATCACAATTTTTCCCATCATTATCTGAATCGAAAAAAACAGCCCATGGCTTTTTGAGTGATTCAATGAGTTGATAGTTTACCCAGTGTTTTAAGTTATCACTTCCACCACTTATTAATAATTGAATCTCATTGTTTGAAATATAATCTCTTTGGATGAGTCCATTGTTTGCAAATTGTGAAAAAATATGTTTTAGAAATACAACATCAGATACACCTTCTACAAATATATAGCCGTGGCAATGAGAATCATTGATTGATCCAAAAGGATGTATACCTAAGTCATCACTAATATCTTTTAAGATTTTATTGTTTTTTGCATGTTCTATCTTATGCTGATTATTTTCATTTTTGATGATATATCTAAGACTAGAAATAGGCATTAACCCTGCTAAAGCTGGGGTGTGAGTTGTAACTAATATTTGAGTTTTGGGAAGGATAGCTAAATCTAATAAAGCTTTGATTAACATTTCTTGATAGCTTGGATGCTGAGATGTTTCTGGCTCTTCTATTGCATAAATGATTGAACGACCATTAGCTTCTTTAAATTTTTTTTCAGCTTCAGCTCTAAAAAAATTAAGTAAAATTAATCTTCTAACACCACTCCCTCGTTTATTAACAGGAATACCTTGTTCAGATGCAAGTGACATAGAAAATATAGAATCCCATTTGGGGTCTTTTGAGAAATCAGGAATCAAGTCTTTTGCTAAAGTTGGATCCATTTCAGCCAATTTATCTAAAGTTCTTTTAGCTACATCTTCAACTTTTAATTTTATATGTTCTTGAATTTCTTTTAATTGTGGTTGTATTTCTGAAAGTGCATTTTTAATTGCAAGTTTCATTGGGTCTTGTACTTCATTGTCTTGATCACTGCTATTTCGATCAGATTTAAATAATGCAAATAAAGGCATAAATGATTTTAAATTGTCCCAAACATTCTTAGCATCTTCTTTATTAAGAAGAATTTCTTTAGTTTGAAAATAAAGGGGCTCAGAAGAAAAAAGAAATTTCCTCAAAGAAGTATTTGAACGTTGGTCTTCTACTAAAGAAATATCTAAATTCCTAGATTTGACTAGAGTTTTTAGCTCATTGTTTTTAAGAGTAATTAAATTATTCAGATCAGGATTAGATGGATAATTAGCAATGATTGATATATCTGTTGTAATCTTTTGGTTGATTCTAAATGTTTTTTTAATTTCTAATAATGAATCAATATTTAACAGATATTCATTTTCTAAGGAAGTCTGAGATGTATTATCTAAAATTAAAAATTTAGGGTAATTATTGAAAACACAAGTTATAGATGGAAATTCATCTTCATTCGCAAAGATACATTTATCGTTCTTTTCAAAATTTGAATTTTCAAAGAAAATATCTAATGCTTCAAGAATAGTAGATTTACCTACATCATTCTTTCCAATGATTCCTGTAAAATCTTTATCAATTAGAACTTCATGTTTTAAATGATAACCTCTAAAGTTTTCTAAAATAATTGATACTAATTGCATATGGTTCTACTTTTTATTTATTCATAATATGAATTTAGCTAAAAATTTATTTGAATTCCATAGTATTAAATCTTTTGTTATAGAAAATATTCCTTAGAATTTTTAGGTTAACAGCCCCTTTGTAAGCTAACTATTCATTTATCTCAAATTAAGCCCCATCCTTGTGCATGGGGCTTAATTTTGCACAAAAAAACACCCGAAAAACCTACCTAAAACCTGCAAAACCCACCTCAAAAATTGGCACATTTTCTGCATTCCTAATATCAGTAATACAAAAAATAGATTTGGTAATACTGAATAGGAGTTGCGAGATGAACCATGCAAAATCAGAAACCCAAAAGCAACATCCACTCAAAACATTTCTGGTTGATCTGCTGAGTGCCCGTGCAGGTATTTATTTCAACCAAAATCCAAATGCCAACAAGCTGAAAGGATTACACCGTGCCTAAACCAAAACTGGCACGGATCAGCATTACTGTGCCTGAAACAACATTAAATGCACTCGATCAGAAAATTGTCGATCAACATTATGAAAGTCGTTCGCAAGCCATTGTCGACATGATCAACAAACACCTGATCGCGGAACAGGCGCAAGCCAACGAAGTCATGGTGGGCACGCTGACCATTTTATATGACGCGAGCCAGATGACACTCCGTAATCAACTAATTGATTTACAACAACAGTTTTTAACTCAAGTGATTAGCTCATTACACATTCAGCTCGATCAGCAAAAAATCTTGCAAGTCATGCTTATGCAAGGGGCAAGCTCAGAACTCAGACATATCAGCCAGCAATTCACTGCTCTCAAGGGGGTGATTAAAGGACATTTAGAACTGATGGATGCGGTGATGCCACCAATTCCACAAAACGATTAAACCAAATCAGGAGTCAAGTCGTGCAAGACTTATGGACAATTCAAGACTGGAAAACTGCTTATGCCAATAAGCAAATCACCCTTGAAGGTTTAGTTGACTATGTCAAAACTTTCAACAATGACAATCACGCTTGGATTGAAATTGCTTCTGCTGAACAAATCCAAGCCCAAATTGAAATTTTAAAACAGAAAGATGTGGCTGACTTGCCTTTATATGGTGTCCCGTTTGCGGTCAAAGACAATATTGATGTTGCAGGTTTTCATACCACGGCAGCATGTCAAGAAGCCGCTTACTTGGCAACAACCGATGCCACCGTGATTGCCAAACTCAAAAGTGCAGGGGCAGTCGTGGTGGGCAAAACCAACCTTGATCAGTTTGCGACGGGTCTGGTCGGTGTACGTTCTCCATTTGGTGCAGTGAAAAACAGTTTTAACCCTGAATATATCAGTGGTGGTTCAAGTTCGGGATCTTCGGTTGCGGTGGCAAACGGTTTGGTGCCATTTAGTTTGGGGACTGACACCGCAGGTTCTGGGCGTGTACCCGCAGGGCATAACAATATTGTCGGATTGAAACCAACCAAAGGCTGGTTCTCAACCACAGGGCTGATTCCTGCTTGCCGTACCATTGATGTAATTTCGATTTTTGCCTTAACGGCTGATGATGCGTGGTCGGTGGCAAGCATCATGCAGGGTTATGATGAAAGCGATGAATATTCACGTGCGCATCCTGCCAATGTCCCAACCCATTTTTCCAAAGGGAAAATCGCGATTCCTGCCCAGCTTGAATTTTATGGCGATGCTGAAACCGAAAAAGCCTTTGAATTGGCAGTTGAACGGGTTAAAAAACTGGGCTATGACGTTGAAACGATTGATTTCACGATTTTTAACGAGCTTGCTCAAGCCTTATATAACGATGCTTGGGTCGCTGAGCGCACAGTTGCAGTTGAAAAGATCGTGAACCGTGAACAGGCACATCCTGTAATTGCCCAAATTATTGCTCAGGCCGACAAATTTACAGCGACCGATGCACTGCAAGCTGAATACAACCGTGCCGTGCTGGCGCGAAAAATCAATCTTGCTTTACAACCTTATGATGCCTTGATGGTGCCGACCGCACCGACCATTTATACCATTGCCGAAGTAGAAGCCGATCCAATCGTGAAAAATTCACACATGGGTGCATATACCAATTTTGTCAATTTCGCAGACTTATCGGCTTTGGCTTTGCCCAATGCAATGCGTGCAGATGGTTTACCGAGTGGTGTGACTTTTATTGCAGCGGCTTGGCACGATCAGGCCTTGGCAAACTTTGCTCAAATCTGGCAAGCCGAAACTGCGCTCACTTTGGGTAAATCGACTCAGACCTATTCAAAAACGATGGAAATTGAGTCACAACATGCAGTGAAACTTGCTGTTGTGGGAGCGCATCTCTCAGGAATGCCACTGAATTTTCAGCTCACCACCCGTCAAGGGACACTGCTTAAAAAAGCCAAAACCGCAGCCAGTTATAAACTTTTCGCATTAAAAAATACCACGCCACCTAAACCAGGACTGCAATTTGACTTGGCAGGTCAGTCGATTGACATCGAAGTTTGGGAGATTCCAATCGCCAGATTTGGTGAAATCGTGGCAGAAGTGCCTGCGCCTCTCGGCATTGGCAATCTGCAACTGGAAGATGGCACATGGGTCAAAGGGTTTATTTGTGAAAATTATGCCATCAACGACGCTCTAGACATCAGTCATTTGGGTGGCTGGAGAGCTTATATACAGTCATTGCAACAAAACACATCGACATCTCAAGTAAAGGAAATCGGGGGAGTTTCTGTATGATCAATAAAGCATTTTTATCGGTATCGGTATTGTCTGCCATTCTACTCGCTGGTTGTGACAATAAGGCCAAAGTACCAGAGGCCAAGGAAAGTTCATCGGCGGCAACCAGTAGCAATAGTAAACCAATTATCATTGGTTATAGTGACTGGCCGGGTTGGGTGGCTTGGCAAGTTGCCATCGAAAAAGGTTGGTTAAAAGATGCAGGAGTCAATGTTGAGTTTAAATGGTTCGATTATTCAGCATCACTGTCAGCATTTTCAGCCAATCAGCTTGATGCCGTGTTCGTAACCAATGGGGATGACTTATTAACAGCATCGGGCGGTACCCAAGGGATGATGATCTTGGCTACGGATTATTCGGCGGGCAATGATGTGATTATTGCTAAAGAAGGGATTAACTCGATTCAGGACTTAAAAGGCAAATCGGTTGGTCTTGAAAAAGGACTTGTTGATCATCTTCTTTTAGCAACTGCATTGTCTGACCAAAAAATGTCGATCAATGATGTGAAACTGGTTAACTCTGCAACCAACCAATTACCACAGGTCTTTACAAGTCGAGAAGTTTCAGCGATTGCCGTTTGGCAACCTGTTGCAAGTCAAGCACTTAAATCTGTTCCAGGTTCAAAAATTATCTATACCTCGAAAGATAAACCGGGTCTGATTTACGATACTTTGTCAGTCAATATGAGCCATTTGTCTGCACACAAAGAGGAATGGAAAAAAATTCTGCAAGTGTGGGACAAAACGGTGAAATATATCAATGACCCTGCAACTCATGCGGATGCCGTGAAAATCATGGCGAATCGTTCAGGGGTCGATCCGAAACAATATGAGCTGATGGTGAGTGGTACACATTTGCTCAGTATTGCCGACAACAAAAAAGTCTTTACCAAAGGAGATGGATTCGACTCAATTTATGGTTCGTCTTACCATGTCAATAAATTCAACGTGGAAAATGGCATCTATAAAACCGAACAGAATGTTGATGGTTTGATTTATCCAGCATTGATTCAAGAGTTAAAATAAAACTTGATCTATAAAATAGCCTAAGTTATCTTGGGCTATTTTTGTTTCTAGCAACTAAAAACTAAATGCCAGAAAACCCAAATAAAGCAGTATTCAATTTTTAAGTTATTGTCCCGAGTTCTTCTGATCAGAGAATAAAAGCGCTTCATTCATATAGAAAAATTCAATAAAATTAAAGATGTGTGCTTTTAGAAAATAGATTGATAATCATAATTCCTGCGATCATAAACGCTAAACCGATGACAGCCGCAACATCTAAATGCTGTTTGTAATAAAAGAATCCCACCAGTGAAACCAGAATAATGCCTGCACCAGACCACAGTGCGTAGGTAATTCCGATTGGAATGCTTTTCATGGTCAGAGATAAAAAGTAGATCGCAAAGGCATAACCCAAAATGGTGATACCTGAGGGTAATAACTGACTAAAACCATCGGATGCTTTCATGGCAGAAGTGGCGATCACTTCTGCCAAAATCGCAATCAGTAAATAAAGAAAAGCCATAAGAGAAATGATTCCTATAGAGTTATTTTTGTAGCATGAAAAAGATGATCTTGTTCTTGTTGTAGCCAGCGTTGACTGGCAGTCGTGGTTTCAGTGTGTGTTGAAAATTCAAAGTTGGGCTGAAATACATCGAGTTTAAAATATAGACGGCAGTTTTTGCCTTGAATCACTTTGCTTTGTACCAGTGTTTCAGCATCTAGAAGTTCAAAATTTTCAAGATCAATCGTGGTTCCAACTCTGTCAGTGATGGTACTTAAATATATGTTTTCTCGGTAAAAACTGATCGAAACCTCATAGTCTTGAATTTCTTCCAAATTAATGCTTTGCTCGGTATAGGCATGGCTTAAAGTGCTGTGGACATTGAGTCGTTGTTGGATATCAGGATGGCGAGATTGGGCAAAGGCAAGAAAATGATCGCAAATAATCAGGCCCCCATCGGCAGCATAGCTTTGTTTCGTCTCTAAATTTTCAATTTTAAATAAGCGCAAACCTAGATACAGCCCACGAGTGACTTGTTGCCGCCAGTCTTCAACATAGGCATTACTGGGTGAAAACTCTAAAATGGCATTGCCAATCGGGTGTAACTTGGCTGGTTCAGGCCATTGAATATGATTTTGATAATTGCTGGTTACATGCCATGAAAGGAGTTGTTGTTCCTGATCCCAACAGGTATCACCAATCCAGCCCTGCCTGTCCAAAACAGGTGTGGTGTTTGCCTCTTTTAAGCGCAAATCAATGGTAAAACTTTTGGACTGAAACCAGTACACAATGGTCTTTTCATCGGTCAAACCATTCGCAAAAGTAATGCTTTTACGCCGAAATGCGCCCAATAAATAACTTGGTAATGTGAGATCTTCCATAGGGCTTGCATTAAGTTTTGAGCAGAGTTGAATTAAATTCATGTCGACTCCTGATTTTCGTCTAAGCCAAAGGAATAAAGCGGGCGGGCATTCTTTAGCTGAATTTCTCCGCGTTTCACTTTTTCTTTTAAATACTGAAAAGTCTGAGCAGTTTGATTAAACAGATGTTCGCCACATTGTAGTGCCGAATATTTAGGCGATTCATTTTGCGTGATCGGCTGAATGACATAGTCATAATCACAGCTAAAAAAGAACGGAAAGGAATAGCGTTCTTCAGAAATTTTTTTGACCCGATGTTTGGTTGCCAAGTAACGGCCATTCGACAAGATTTCCATCATGTCACCAACATTCATGACCAAAGTATTTTCTAGGAGTGGAATATCAATCCATTGGCCTTGTTTATTGAGAACTTGCAGTCCCGAAGCTGTTGGTAGCAGTAAAGTAAAACACTCGTAGTCGGTATGTGCACCGATCCCATCCTGATCTTGTGCATTGGCATGAAAAGGGTAGTGAATCAAGCGAAGTTGACTGGGCGCTTTTAAAATGTGTGTATCGAAATAATGCTCATCTAAGTCCAAAGCAAGTGCAAAACCCTGAAAAATTTGCTGCCCAATCGCTTTGATATGTTGATAGTAATTTGAGACATGCATTTTAAATTCGGGGTCATTGGGCCATTGTGTTGGGCCAATCAGTGGACGACGACCATCTAAACCCTGATGATCATAATTGACATCGTATGCTTCTTTCAGATCAATGTGATTTTCTGCAAAACGCTCTTCCCCAATAGGTACATAGCCACTGTGATTCTCAGATAAACCAATGTAATGCTTCATTTTAGATTGTAAATCTTGAGCAAAATAACGTTTTGCGGTTTCATGCAGCGCTGTAAATAAATCAGGGTTAAATTGCTCTCCTGTTAAATATAAAAAACCAACCTCCTTTGCTGCTCGATCCAGCGCAGCAGCAACTGTGAGTCGGTCTTCCAAATACGGACTCGATAATTTTGAGATATCGACGAGGGGTAAAACATGCAAACTAGACATGAAGATCACCAACGTTGGCCGTCCAACATAGAACCAAAGCATTTAGGTCGTCCCAAATGCTATTCGTATAGAAGCTATTATCTTTTTGTACTGATTTGCGTCATACGCGGAATCTTTGGCAATTCTGCAAGAGCTGGGTCAAGTTCATCTTCCTGAGCATGTACCAGTGCATCGACACGTTCTCTTAAACGCCTAAACTCAGGTGTGGTAAACACATCTGAAGAGCGAGGGCGAGGAAGATCAACTTCGATAATTTCTTTAATTTCCCCGGGATTGGCTTTTAATGCCACGATACGATCTGCCAGTAAAATGGCTTCATCCATATCATGCGTCACAAAAATAATTGTAATATCAATGTTTTGCCATAAATCCATTAAATGTCTTTGCATTTTCTGGCGTGTATGTGGGTCAAGTGCACCAAAAGGTTCATCCATGAGTAAAATTTTAGGCTCATTGACTAAAGCACGGGCAATCGCCACACGTTGTTTCATTCCCCCAGAGAGCTGATGAGGGTACTGATTTTCATATTTATCCAGACCAATAATATTGATCCACTCACGAGCCTGTGATTCGGCAGCCATTTGGCTGATGCCTTTCATGCGAGGGCCAAACATGACATTTTCTTTGACGGTTTTCCATGGAAACAGGGTGTAACCTTGAAAGACCATGCCACGTTCAGGGCTTGGGCCAGAAATCGGTTCACCATCAACCAAAATTTCCCCACTATGATAAGGGTCTAAGCCTGCAACTACGCGGCTAAAGGTCGATTTTCCACAGCCAGATGGCCCAATCACACAAATAAACTCGCGTTTATGAACTTTCAAATCCAGTTTGTTTAACACCGTACGCTCAGTTTTTCCGTGTTTAAACACTTGGCTGAGTTGCTTGGCCTCTAAAATCACAGGACGTTCATAAATTTTTTCAAAATAGTCAGATGCATTAAAATTTGAATGAGTCATTATTTCACTCCTGCTTTCCACGTAAACATGTGCGTCCCTAATTTCATGAGAACCCAATCACAAACCAGTCCGATTAAACCAATAATCAAAATTGCAGCATAAACATTGTCGAAATTTTGATAGCGTGCTTGCTGGGTAATAAACCAAGTGATACCTGACGTTGTTCCGATCAATTCAGAAACAATTAAATACGTCCATGCCCAGCCGAGTAACACACGCAAATCCCGATAAATATCTGGTAAAGCAGAGGGAATCACGACATGAAATAAGCTTTTTAATTTGTTGGTGCCTAGGGTATAACCTGCTTCGATTAAACCTCTATCGACCATTCGTGTAGTGTTGGCGATAATTAAAATTTGTTGAAACAATGTTCCAATGACAATAATAGAAATCTTGGGTGCATCATTGATACCTAAGATGGCAACGGCAAGAGCACCAAAGGCTGGAGCAGGCAAGTAACGGAAGAATTCAACAAAAGGCTCGGTTAAAAGTGATATTTTTTGAGAAAAACCACAGAGTATGCCGAGTGGAATCCCCACAATTGAAGAAATAAAGAATGCGGTAAATACCAGTTTGATACTGTGCCATAAACTTTGATGAAACCATGGTGCATCAGGCTGTTCTGGGGCTTTTGTGAAAGCAGTGACTAAAGCTTTAGCAACTTCATGCGGTGCAGGTAAGTAAATAGGATTAACTAAAATTCCTTGTGGTGGTGCAGAATGTTGATTGATCGCATTTTGTGCCTCACTATAGAACACATTTTTATCAACCCGACTACCAACTTGCAAATAGGGTGTACTGCCCGAGTCTGTAATTTGTACCTGAGGGTGCCAAATAAAAGGAAGATAACTCACCGCACACCAAATTAGTATGGGAATAAGAAAAGAGCCAAAGCTAAACATAAGCTTGTTCTTTTTACTCAGTTCCTTTGCAACATAACCCATATTTACAGCCCCCATTTTGGCCTTAGTATTACTATTTTTAAAAAACGTAATATTTATTAAGCAAAATGAATGCCACTCGATGTAATAGGTACATTTCATAAATGTAGAAATTTGGTTCTAGACTATTGCTATTTGAAATAGCGATTAAAATGATTGAGTTAATCCGAAATTTAATGGCATCTCATAATTAATCTGTAGATCTGATTAAATTTTAATTATTTATCAATTTTATGAAATTAATTTTAAATAAATATCATCATTCTTTAAGCTTATAATTAGTGTTATCTTAGAGTATACCCTAAAACTACATATTTTTA
>NZ_KI530766.1:0-6147 GCF_000488275.1 Acinetobacter brisouii CIP 110357
AACATCTAAATAACTTTTAAACTAATCCATTTTAGGTATGCATAAAAAAGCACCCCCTGCTCTATTGAGTCAGGGGGTGCTTAGAATAATGAGCTGGCGATGACTTACTCTCACATGGGTAACCCCACACTACCATCAGCGCTAAGAGGTTTCACTTCTGAGTTCGGGAAGGGATCAGGTGGTTCACTCTTGCTATGGTCGCCAGCACAACTGTTTATGGACATTTTCGGGTTTTATGCTCAGATCACGTTGATCTTGTTGCTACCGTACTGTGTACCAAATGAGTTATTAACAAATTGGTTAACTGAGTCGAATTTTATGTTCTAGCGTTTACTAAATCAAGTTCTTTGTTTCAGATCAGATTTAACTGATCTTTTATGAATCGATTTAAGCTTTATATACAACTGCTTGGGTGTTGTATAGTCAAGCCTCACGAGCAATTAGTATTGGTCAGCTTCACATATCACTATGCTTCCACACCCAACCTATCAACGTCCTAGTCTCGAACGGCTCTTTAGAGGAATAAATTCCTAGGGAAATCTTATCTTGAGGTAGGCTTCCCGCTTAGATGCTTTCAGCGGTTATCCCTTCCGAACATAGCTACCCGGCGATGCGACTGGCGTCACAACCGGTACACCAGAGGTTCGTCCACTCTGGTCCTCTCGTACTAGGAGCAGATCCTCTCAAATTTCCAGCGCCCACGGTAGATAGGGACCGAACTGTCTCACGACGTTCTAAACCCAGCTCGCGTACCTCTTTAAATGGCGAACAGCCATACCCTTGGGACCTGCTTCAGCCCCAGGATGAGATGAGCCGACATCGAGGTGCCAAACACCGCCGTCGATATGAACTCTTGGGCGGTATCAGCCTGTTATCCCCAGAGTACCTTTTATCCGTTGAGCGATGGCCCTTCCATACAGAACCACCGGATCACTAAGACCTACTTTCGTACCTGCTCGACTTGTGGGTCTCGCAGTTAAGCGCGCTTTTGCCTTTATACTCTACGCGTGATTTCCGACCACGCTGAGCGCACCTTCGTACTCCTCCGTTACTCTTTAGGAGGAGACCGCCCCAGTCAAACTACCCACCAGACATGGTCCTCGTCCCGGATCACGGGACAGAGTTAGAACCTCAATATTACCAGGGTGGTATTTCAAGGATGGCTCCATTGGAACTGGCGTCCCAACTTCAAAGCCTCCCACCTATCCTACACAAGTAAGATCAAAGTTCAATGTCAAGCTGCAGTAAAGGTTCACGGGGTCTTTCCGTCTAGCCGCGGGTACACCGCATCTTCACGGCGAATTCGATTTCACTGAGCCTCTGCTGGAGACAGCGCCGCCATCATTATGCCATTCGTGCAGGTCGGAACTTACCCGACAAGGAATTTCGCTACCTTAGGACCGTTATAGTTACGGCCGCCGTTTACTGGGGCTTCGATCAAGAGCTTCGCTTACGCTAACCCCATCAATTAACCTTCCAGCACCGGGCAGGCATCACACCCTATACGTCCACTTTCGTGTTTGCAGAGTGCTATGTTTTTAATAAACAGTTGCAGCGGCCTGGTTTCTGTGGCTGCCAATAGCTCATCCCGCAAGGGGAATCACCGTCAGCAGCGTACCTTCTCCCGAAGTTACGGTACCATTTTGCCTAGTTCCTTCAGCAGAGTTCTCTCAAGCGCTTTGGTCTACTCGACCTGACCACCTGTGTCGGTTTAGGGTACGATTCCTGTGTAACTGAAGCTTAGAGACTTTTCTTGGAAGCATGGTATCAGCCACTTCACTGTACAAGTACAGCTTGCTATCAACTCTCAGCATAGAGCACCCCGGATTTGCCTAAGATGCATGCCTACTGTCTTTCACCTGGACAACCAACGCCAGGCTGACCTAACCTTCTCCGTCCTCTCATCGCATTACACAGAAGTATTGGAATATTAACCAATTTCCCATCGACTACGCCTTTCGGCCTCGCCTTAGGGGTCGACTCACCCAGCCCCGATTAACGTTGGACTGGAACCCTTGGTCTTTCAGCGAACGGGTTTTTCACCCGTTTTGTCGTTACTCACGTCAGCATTCGCACTTCTGATACCTCCAGCAGACTTCTCAATCCACCTTCATCGGCTTACAGAACGCTCCCCTACCACTTGACTAATGTCAAATCCGCAGCTTCGGCACATAGTTTTAGCCCCGTTACATCTTCCGCGCAGGCCGACTCGACTAGTGAGCTATTACGCTTTCTTTAAAGGGTGGCTGCTTCTAAGCCAACCTCCTAGCTGTCTATGCCTTCCCACATCGTTTCCCACTTAACTATGATTTTGGGGCCTTAGCTGGCGGTCTGGATTGTTTTCCTCTTGACTACGGACGTTAGCACCCGCAGTCTGTCTCCCGGATAGTACTCATAGGTATTCGGAGTTTGCATCGGTTTGGTAAGTCGGGATGACCCCCTAGCCGAAACAGTGCTCTACCCCCTATGGTATTCGTCCGAGGCGCTACCTAAATAGCTTTCGGGGAGAACCAGCTATCACCGAGTTTGATTAGCCTTTCACCCCTATCCACAAGTCATCCCCCGGCTTTTCAACGACGGTGGGTTCGGTCCTCCAGTTAGTGTTACCCAACCTTCAACCTGCTCATGGATAGATCACCCGGTTTCGGGTCTATACCCAGCGACTAAAACGCCCTATTAAGACTCGATTTCTCTACGGCTCCCCTATACGGTTAACCTCGCCACTGAATATAAGTCGCTGACCCATTATACAAAAGGTACGCAGTCACACCACGAAGGTGCTCCCACTGCTTGTATGCATGCGGTTTCAGGATCTATTTCACTCCCCTCACAGGGGTTCTTTTCGCCTTTCCCTCACGGTACTGGTTCACTATCGGTCAGTCAGGAGTATTTAGCCTTGGAGGATGGTCCCCCCATATTCAGACAAGGTTTCACGTGCCTCGCCTTACTCGTCATCATTATATGTGCCCTTTCGTGTACGGGACTATCACCCTCTACGGTTGCACTTCCCAGAGCATTCCGCTAAAACACATATAACTTAATGGGCTGATCCCCGTTCGCTCGCCGCTACTGAGGGAATCTCAATTGATTTCTTTTCCTAAGGGTACTGAGATGTTTCACTTCCCCTCGTTCGCCTTGCAACACTATGTATTCATGTTGCAATACCTACCTTATGGTAAGTGGGTTCCCCCATTCAGACATCTCCGGATCACAGGATATTTGCCGCCTCCCCGAAGCTTTTCGCAGGCTATCACGTCTTTCATCGCCTCTGACTGCCAAGGCATCCACCACATGCACTTAATTACTTGACTATACAACCCCAAACAGTCGTTATTACCTACAAGTAGTAATAAGACATGATCAATGATTTCTCATCAATCTCTTACAGTTTGAAGTACTGTGTATCTAAACACTGTACAGCTTCAATCTAATTCATATACCAAAACGCTTGATTCAGTTAATTTGCTAGTTCTCATTTCATTCTTTCGAATGAATGAGTTGAACAATTTATTTCAGACTCAATTTTACCAATCTGTTAATGAGTTAATGTGCCCTCGTCGGATCACACTAATACCGTGATACTTAAATCACAGAAGTTAATAAAATAAAACCTTCAGGTTTTTCTCTTACTAAATTCTGTAATCTTTAGCTCGAACTCTAATCTTCAGAATTCGTGGTGGAGACTAGGAGAGTCGAACTCCTGACCTCCTGCGTGCAAAGCAGGCGCTCTACCAACTAAGCTAAGTCCCCAGCTTATATCATCAATTTATATCGAATTGTCTTTGGTGGGTCTGACAAGACTTGAACTTGTGACCCCACGCTTATCAAGCGTGTGCTCTAACCAACTGAGCTACAGACCCATTCGATATACCAGAAGAACAACTTGTTGTGGATTCTTACCAATCAATCCGTCTTTTCGTTAAGGAGGTGATCCAGCCGCAGGTTCCCCTACGGCTACCTTGTTACGACTTCACCCCAGTCATCGGCCACACCGTGGTAACCGCCCTCATTGCTGTTAGGCTAGCTACTTCTGGTGCAACAAACTCCCATGGTGTGACGGGCGGTGTGTACAAGGCCCGGGAACGTATTCACCGCGGCATTCTGATCCGCGATTACTAGCGATTCCGACTTCATGGAGTCGAGTTGCAGACTCCAATCCGGACTACGATCGGCTTTTTGAGATTAGCATCCTATCGCTAGGTAGCAACCCTTTGTACCGACCATTGTAGCACGTGTGTAGCCCTGGCCGTAAGGGCCATGATGACTTGACGTCGTCCCCGCCTTCCTCCAGTTTGTCACTGGCAGTATCCTTAAAGTTCCCGACATTACTCGCTGGCAAATAAGGAAAAGGGTTGCGCTCGTTGCGGGACTTAACCCAACATCTCACGACACGAGCTGACGACAGCCATGCAGCACCTGTATCTAAGTTCCCGAAGGCACCAATCCATCTCTGGAAAGTTCTTAGTATGTCAAGGCCAGGTAAGGTTCTTCGCGTTGCATCGAATTAAACCACATGCTCCACCGCTTGTGCGGGCCCCCGTCAATTCATTTGAGTTTTAGTCTTGCGACCGTACTCCCCAGGCGGTCTACTTATCGCGTTAGCTGCGCCACTAAGGTCTCAAAGACCCCAACGGCTAGTAGACATCGTTTACGGCATGGACTACCAGGGTATCTAATCCTGTTTGCTCCCCATGCTTTCGTACCTCAGCGTCAGTATTAGGCCAGATGGCTGCCTTCGCCATCGGTATTCCTCCAGATCTCTACGCATTTCACCGCTACACCTGGAATTCTACCATCCTCTCCCATACTCTAGCTAACCAGTATCGAATGCAATTCCCAAGTTAAGCTCGGGGATTTCACATTTGACTTAATTAGCCGCCTACGCACGCTTTACGCCCAGTAAATCCGATTAACGCTTGCACCCTCTGTATTACCGCGGCTGCTGGCACAGAGTTAGCCGGTGCTTATTCTGCGAGTAACGTCCACTTACTTTGGGTATTAACCAAAGAAGCCTCCTCCTCGCTTAAAGTGCTTTACAACCAAAAGGCCTTCTTCACACACGCGGCATGGCTGGATCAGGCTTTCGCCCATTGTCCAATATTCCCCACTGCTGCCTCCCGTAGGAGTCTGGGCCGTGTCTCAGTCCCAGTGTGGCGGATCATCCTCTCAGACCCGCTACAGATCGTCGCCTTGGTAGGCCTTTACCCCACCAACTAGCTAATCCGACTTAGGCTCATCTATTAGCACAAGGTCCGAAGATCCCCTGCTTTCTCCCGTAGGACGTATGCGGTATTAGCGTTCCTTTCGAAACGTTGTCCCCCACTAATAGGCAGATTCCTAAGCATTACTCACCCGTCCGCCGCTAAGCTAAGGTGCAAGCACCTTCGCTCCGCTCGACTTGCATGTGTTAAGCCTGCCGCCAGCGTTCAATCTGAGCCATGATCAAACTCTTCAGTTTAAAATCATTGCACTTTACTAAAAGTGCTAAATCTGGCTCATTAATCTTACTGACTAAAAATTCGCTCAAATAAACTTCGAGAAATTTCTACCAATTCAATCAATGAAATATATATTCGACTGATCAACTGATAAAAATCCACACAAGTTGTTCTTCCAATTCTCTTAATGATCTTCTCGATGATTCGTCATCATCAAGCTAGGTCGGCTATGTTACTCTATTTTAAAACAAAGTCAACAGGTAATTTCGATATTTTTTAAAACTCATTCAATCAACTAAAAACTTATCTATCTAGCTAAGCCCTTGTTAATCAACAAGTTTTTATCTGCATCACCGCCGATGGATACGCATTATAGACCATAACCATTCTAACGCAACCCTTTTTTCTCCCCAACAACTCTATCTGTCCTTTTTTTATACTCAATTAAATTTAAATTATTGTTATTTATGAACTTTTTATTTTTAATAAAAATACTCTTTTTTATAAGATAGCTATTATCTTTTTATATATCAGAATTTAACTGTAATTCTAAAGACACAATAATCGCTTTCTTACACCAAAATACATTTATTGAATTAATGATTACATACAACCTACTCAACATGGTTGTTGCAGCTAGCGAATAGCGAATAGCGAATAGCGAATAGCGAATAGCGAATAGCGAATAGCGAATAGCGAATAGCGAATA
>NZ_KI530766.1:6247-56509 GCF_000488275.1 Acinetobacter brisouii CIP 110357
TAGCGAATAGCGAATAGCGAATAGCGAATAGCGAATAGCGAATAGCGAATAGCGAATAGCGAATAGCGAATAATATATAAAATCAGAAATGCAAGAAATTTTAGACATAAAAAAACCGCATTTAAGCGGATTCTTTAATAATTGGTCGGAGCAGTAGGATTCGAACCTACGACCCCCTGGTCCCAAACCAGGTGCACTACCAGGCTGTGCTATGCTCCGAAATTGGGGTGAATGATGGGGCTCGAACCCACGACAACCGGAATCACAATCCGGGGCTCTACCAACTGAGCTACATCCACCACAGCATTTTGGTTCTATTTACCAGACTACCAAAAATGGCGCGCCTGACAGGATTCGAACCTGTGACCATCCGCTTAGAAGGCGGATGCTCTATCCAACTGAGCTACAGGCGCTTAATCGATGATAAAACATCATGCGATGACTGCCTTGAGGAATTGGTCGGAGCAGTAGGATTCGAACCTACGACCCCCTGGTCCCAAACCAGGTGCACTACCAGGCTGTGCTATGCTCCGATTCATCTCAGCTTTCGCTGTATCGCACATCGTGCGGTACGGTGTGCATTCTAGGCGTGAGTCCTGTTTTGGTCAATACCTTAAATCAAAAAAACATGCTTTTCTTTACTCAAAAGCTTATTTATTCAGCATTTTTATCATTTTTGTGTTTTTTTTAGACATTTTTCTCTTATTTTCAAGCATCTACTGTATTAAATTAAAAAACCCCATCAGAAGATGAGGCTTGTAAAAAATCAAAATCGTAAATTATGAACGGTAATCGGCATTGATTTTCACGTAATCATACGAGAGGTCACAGGTATAGACGGTATCTTTTGCTGTACCACGCCCCAAGTCCACACGAATGGTCATTTCAGATTGTTGCATCACACGTGCACCGGCTTCTTCGGTATAGTCTGCAGCTGCACCACCATCTTTGCAAAGTTGAACTTCATCCAACCAGACCTGAACTTTTTCCACATCCAAATCCTGAATTTTGGCATAGCCAATTGCACACAAGATACGCCCCCAGTTTGGATCTGATGCAAAAATCGCAGTTTTAACCAATGGTGAATGTGCAATGCTATAGGCAACTTCACAGCACTCATCGGTGTTTTGACCACCTTCAACTGTTACGGTAATAAATTTAGTTGCACCCTCACCATCACGCACGATGAGTTGAGCCAAGCGCTTCATGACACGAGTCAAAACTTCTGCAACGATTACATAACGAGCATCATCTGCGGACTGGATTTCCTGACCACCTGCCTGACCTGTCGCCGCAAAGATGCAAGAGTCATTGGTTGAGGTATCGCCATCGATGGTAATTCGGTTAAACGATTGATTTGCAGCATCTTTTAAAAGTTTTTGTACAAGATCACGTGCAATAGGTGCATCTGTTGCTACAAAAGACAGCATGGTTGCCATATTTGGGCGAATCATACCCGCACCTTTACTGATACCTGTCATGGTGTAAGTAACACCATCTAGCTCAAACTGTTCAGATGCACCTTTTGGTGTGGTATCTGTTGTCATGATACCCTTTGCAGCATCACTCCAAGCATCGGCTTGCAAACTGTCAAATGCAGGTTTTAAGCCAGCAATAATTCTATCGACAGGTAATTGCTCACCAATTACACCTGTTGAAAAAGGCAAGATTTCTTGTGTTACTACACCAGCTATACCAGCCAATGCTTCACAGATTTTTTGAGCATTCTGTAGACCCAATGTGCCTGTACCCGCATTGGCATTGCCTGTATTAATGACTAAATAACGGGCATTTTTTTCTAGTAAATGAGTTTTTGAAATGCGCACTGGTGCTGCACAAAAAGCATTTTGGGTAAACACGCCCGCAACGTGTGAGCCTTCAGCAAACTCGAAAATCACTAGATCGCGTCGGTTTGGGTAACGTACATGCGCTTCTGTAGAGCCAATTTTTACACCTTTTACCACATGCATAAGTGGCATTGTAACGTCACCAACAGCCATTTTAATAATCCATTTTTAGAAGTTAAATAAAGCTCTAGCTTATTAGATATGTCAGTAAAAATCGAGCCTCTACAAAACAAACCCTATGAAAAAACCAGCCAATATGGCTGGTTTTTTCATAGGGTTTAACAAATCGACTATTTGGATTGTTCCATACTGAGCAAGGACTGCTCCGCTTTTTGCTGGCTTTCTACAGATAATGCTGGATTTGTTGCCACTATGCGCTTTACTGTTGCGGTGTTTGCAGGTGCAATCGCTGTTGTCTGAATTTGAATCAGGCGTCCTTGTGTATCACCCAATGCATAACGGATTCCAGTACGCGGGCTAATCACCATAGTCGTATTACCTTGCACAATAGTTTGTGCAGTTGTAATAACCGATTGTGTATCTGCAGCAAAGCTTAAGCTTGGAGCAAGACATAGAGACAGCCATATTGCCTGTTTAATTTTTTTCATGGTCACACCAATACTTTAAGGTTTTACACAGTGAATTTTGCCTAAAAGTGTACTGGAATTTGGTGACTGAGCCTATGACCTTGCAATAAAAAAGCAGAACATCTTGTTCTGCTTTTGTAAAACTACTGTCAGGCTTAGATTTTACCGTGACATTGCTTATATTTTAGACCTGAACCACATGGACATGGCGCATTACGGCTGGCTGGCGGAATCACTGCATCTTTAGCCAAGCTAAATTCAGACTCTGTATCTTCCTCACTACCGTCCATCAATGTTGCACCTGTCAGACCATCAACATTGTCATGTTCAAATGACAAACGCATCGAATCTGCCTGCTGTTGCTGGCGCGCTTCCATTTCTGCAAGCTCTTCAGGTGTTGGAACATGTACCAATGACAAGTCTGTCACAACGTCAGATTTGATCGCACCTAACATATTCACAAACAGGTTGAAGGCTTCTTTTTTGTATTCCTGCTCAGGATTTTTCTGCGCATAGCCACGCAAATGAATCCCCTGACGCAAATAGTCCATTGCAGCCAAGTGATCTTTCCAGTGGCGATCGAGTGCATTTAAGACAAAATGACGCTCAAGCATCGCTGCCGAATCTGCTCCCATCTGCTCACGACGCGCACGATAACGTGCAACCACTTCATCAGCAATACGCTCAACCAAGCCTTCTTCATCGAGGCGGCGTTCTTCATCCAGCCATTGTTGAATTGGCAACTCAATGCCTAGATCCGTGCTGAGAGCTTTTTCCAAGCCTTCAATATCCCACTGATCGTGAATGGATTCAGGTGGAACAAAGTTGGCTATCAAGCCCTGCATCACATCATGATGCATTTCTTCAACATACTCTTGCAGGGTATTTTCTGCCAAGACTGCATCACGTTGTGAGTAAATGATTTTACGCTGCTCGTTGTTAACATCATCGTATTTCAGCAAGTTCTTACGGATGTCAAAGTTACGGGCTTCAACCTTACGCTGTGCATTTTCAATAGAGCGACTGACCATTTTATGTTCAATAGCTTCATCTTCTTTTAAGCCCATCGCACGCATCATGCCAACCACACGATCACCCGCAAAAATACGCATCAAATCATCTTCTAAAGACAAATAGAAACGTGAAACACCTGGGTCACCCTGACGCCCTGCACGACCACGTAACTGGTTATCGATACGACGAGATTCATGCCGCTCTGAACCGATAATATGCAAACCACCTGCATTCAGGACAATCTCGTGATCACGTTGCCATTCGGCTTTTAGACGTGCTTCATCTTCTGCAGTCGGGTTTTCAATTTTTGCAAGCTTAGCTTTCCAGTTACCACCAAGCAAAATGTCAGTACCACGACCCGCCATGTTAGTGGCAATAGTCACTGAATCTGGGCTACCTGCTTGGGCAATAATATCCGCTTCACGTTCGTGCTGTTTTGCATTCAGCACTTCATGCTTAATGCCTGCTGCTGTCAATTTTTGTGACAGAATTTCGCTGGCTTCAATCGTTGCAGTACCCACCAGAATCGGCGCTCGGGTTTCCTGAATGCGTTTGATCTCAGCTACAATCGCGCTGTATTTGCCATTACGATTGAGGTAAATCAGGTCATTATGGTCTTGACGAATCATTGGACGATGCGTTGGAATCAGAACCACATCCAAACCATAAATTTCTTTCATTTCTGCCGCTTCTGTATCGGCAGTCCCCGTCATACCAGAAAGTTTCTTGTATAAACGGAAATAGTTCTGGAATGTTGTGGTTGCCAAAGTCTGGTTTTCTGGCTGAATTTCCAGACCTTCTTTGGCTTCTACGGCTTGATGCAAGCCTTCAGACCAGCGACGACCAGGCATGGTACGACCTGTATGCTCATCGACAATGACCACTTCACCATTGTGAATAATGTAGTGTACGTCGCGTTGAAACAAGAAATGAGCACGAATTGCCGCAGATACGTGGTGAACCAAATTCAAATTAGCCGCAGAATACAGACTCTCGCCTTCTTGCAATAGCCCCATCTGGATCAGTTCACGCTCTACAGCTTCATAACCGACTTCGGTCATTTCAACTGAACGTTGTTTTTCATCGATCCAGAAATGCCCGCCATCAGCCACTTTTTCTTCTTTTTGTGGATGCAGTTTTGGCGCAATCGCATTAATTGCAGCGTAAAGTTGTGATGAATCTTCACTTTGACCTGAAATGATCAGCGGTGTACGCGCTTCATCGATCAAGATAGAGTCGACTTCATCGATGATGGTATAAACCAAACCACGCTGTTTTTTCTCAGCTAGAGAAAAAACCATGTTGTCACGCAAATAGTCAAAACCAAATTCGTTGTTGGTTCCGTAGGTAATGTCTGCTTTGTAGGCAAGTGCTTTTTCATCTGGCGCTTGCATTGAGTAAATTGTGCCAACCGTCAAACCCAAGAACTCAAACAATGGGCGGTTTAACTCTGCGTCACGCTGTGCCAAGTAATCATTCACGGTAATGACATGCACACCCTGACCTGTTAAGGCATTTAAATAACACGCCAAGGTCGCCATCAGGGTTTTACCTTCACCTGTACGCATTTCGGCAATCTTACCTTCATGCAAGGTAATACCACCGATGAGCTGCACATCATAGTGACGCATCCCCATAATGCGTTTACCAGCTTCACGGCAGACCGCAAATGCTTCAGGCAACAAGTCGTCTAAACTTACCCCAGTTTGATAACGATCTTTAAATTCTTGAGTTTTTGCAGACAACTCTGCATCGCTAAGAGCGGCTATCGTCGGTTCGAGCGCATTAATTTTCTCGACAATTTTACGCATGCGTTTCAGTTCGCGCTCATTTTTTGTACCGAAGATACCTCCGATCAGACCTGCCAACATGGATAAGCTCTCTAAATTTTGCTAGTCAAAAATGAAAAATGAATTTCTAATAAGACGTTATTATGGAGTTAGATTTTTGAAGTACAAGTTTTTTACGTAAAAAGCCGCATTTTTTTTCAACGTATCCACTTTAAATCACACCAATCGCCCCTAGAAAATTTAATCTAAAAACTTCTTATTTATCTTTTTTATTCATATCAACATAAGAAAGCTGTATTTTCTATGCAAAAGAACTGGTTCATAGTGAAACCCATCAACCCATAAAAAGTTTTGAGGTTTCACATGAGTTTACGTCTTGGCGACACTGCCCCGAATTTTCAACAACAATCCAGCGAAGGGCCAATCGATTTATATGAATATTTAGGTGAGCATTGGGGGATTTTATTTTCACACCCTGCGGACTATACACCTGTATGTACCACCGAGCTTGGTTATACTGCGAAACTACACGATGAGTTTGCAAAACGTGATGTCAAAGCGATTGCCTTGTCTGTCGATGATGTTGAGTCACATCAGGGCTGGATTAAGGACATTAACGAAACTCAAGCGACAACTGTTAACTTTCCAATTTTGGCAGATAAAGATCGTAAAGTTTCTGAGCTATATGGTTTCTTGCATCCAAATGCCAGTGAAACCACGACGGTTCGTTCTCTAGTAATTATTGACCCAAATAAAAAAGTCCGTTTAATCATTACTTATCCTGCATCGACAGGGCGTAATTTCAACGAAATTTTGCGTGTCATCGATTCGCTACAATTAACCGACCACTATAAAGTCGCCACCCCTGCCAACTGGCAACAAGGAGATGATGTGGTGATTGTACCGAGCTTAAAAGACGAAGATGAGTTAAAACAGCGTTTCCCTAAAGGCTATACTGCCGTAAAACCCTATTTACGTTTAACGCCACAACCCAATCTGGACTAAATTCTTATAAAAAAACTGTATGTAAATTTCTCCGAGCCTATTTTTTAATAGGCTTTTTTTACACAAAATCTGCTGCAACATGCCGAAATTTTTATTAATTTAAAGAAATTCTACGACGAATGTTCATGATCATGCAGGTTCGATCTTATCGCTGGTTTATCATCGCCATAACCACTGGTGTGTTTTTACAAGGCTGTATGCAAAGCAGCGCTTTACCCGATACTCAGCGCCCTACAAATTGGGGAGTTGCTGTCGATAAACACTACAATTTTTATCGTGTTAACTCATGGTTATATCGGAGTGAACAACCTTCATCCGAATTACTGCCCTACTTGCAACAGCAACAGATTGATATTGTCATTAATCTGCGGATTCATAATGAAGACCGTCAATTATTACAACATGTTCCAGTTCAGTTATCCCATATTCCGATCAATACCTGGGATATTGAACGACAAGATATTGTCAAAGTCATGCAGATTTTACAGGCAGCAAAGGCACAGCATAAGAGGGTATTGATTCATTGTTATCATGGCTCAGACCGTACAGGTACGATGGTTGCCATGTCACGAATTTTACTCGAGAACTGGTCAAGTGATGATGCAATCAACGAGATGAAACATGGAGGTTATGGCTTTCATCCTATCTGGATGAATATTGATGGGTTATTTAAAACTAAAAATATTGACTGGATGCGTCAGCAACTGGCGCATCCAACCCAATAAAATTAACGCTGATCGAGTGGTACCCAGTCAATAATCCACGCTGATTTCATGCCTAAGCTACTGTCGGCCTGGATTTTTCGACGTGCTGTATCTGCAGTTTCACGATCTTTCGCAGGCCCTACCATCACCCGAATACCTTTCGAGGTTGGACTAGTCACCACTTTATAACCTTTAGCGCGTAACTTGGAAACCGTAGCATCTGCATTGGCTTGGTTTGCTGCAAGTGATACCTGTACCATCCACTTTTTCTTGCCTTCGAGCAAGTCTCGTGCTTTGTCAGCATCAGCTTTTTTGTCTTTTTTCTTAATCTCCGTATCTTGATCATCATCTGCTTTTTTCTTCGCATCTAAAGCAGCTTTATGTTTGGCTTCTAGTGCCTTTTTATGTTTTGCTTCTGCAGCCTCAGCTTTACGCTTTTCTTCTGCATCTGCTTGACGCTTTTCTTCTGCATCCGCTTTTTTCTGTGCTTCTAATTCAGCTTTCTTCTTGGCTACTGCACGACGATGAGCTTCTTCATCTGCTTTCTTTTGCTCATCTGCTTCTGCTTTTTTCCTAGCTTCTCGTTCAGCCTGCTTTTTCGCCTCCAAATCAGCCTGTCTTTTCGCTTCTGCATCTGCTTTTTTCTTAGCATCTACAGCTGCTTGATGCTTGGCTGCTTCATCATCAGCGAACTTCTTTTTTGCAGTAGAATCTACCTGATGTTGTTGATCTGCGGTCTTATTTTTGCTGTCAGGCTTAACCTCAGGTGGAATATTGTCAGAATCACCCTGCCCTGTGCGGCGTTTATTAATTTCGGCATATTCTTCAGCTGCTTTACGTGCAGCGTCCGCCTCAGCCTGTTGTTGTTGCTGTAGATATTGCTGAGTACGCGCTTCTTGTTCGGCTACTGCGCGCTCACGTGAGCGCTTCTGTTCTTCAAGCAAGCGTTTTTCGGTTTCAACATCCACAGTTAATGGCTGCAAAGCCTGCATATTGCCAGCTTTTTGCATTGTTTTTTGTTGCTGGGCTGTTGTCATCTGAGCTGAGGGAGTAGCTTGCTTATGCTTTAATTCTTGTGTGCCTTTGACCAGCAGTGCGGCAAGTAACACACCACCTCCCAATAAAACAACGCCTCCCATCCAACGTTGTTTGTTATTCATTGACATTATTCAATGTACTCCCAAACCGCTTCTAAGGTATGAAACGAACCACAAACTAAAATCAGTTGTTGATCTTCTACATGATCCAGAGCAGATTGAAAAGCCTCTTTCACATTTGCAAAATGTTGTGTCGCTGTGTTGTGTAAAGCTTGTTGGATTTTCTCAAGTTTTGCCGCACGAGGTACAGTCAACTCCGCAATATGCCATTTAGACACCACAGGGCTGAGTAATTCAACGACAGAATCTATATCTTTATCGGCAAGCATTGAAAAAACGGTAACAACTTCAGAATACTGTTTATTGTATTGCATAAATTTCTGCAATTGCTTTAACAAAAATTCAACACCATGCGGGTTATGCCCTGCATCAAAAATCACCGTTTTATTTTGAATTTGACGAACTTCAAAACGCCCAGCAATCTTTGCGGCTTGAATTCCTGCACGAATTGCCTGATCAGAAATTGCCAAACCACTCACCAAAACAGCAGCAACCGCGGTTGAAATATTATCGAGTGCCAAATGCCCTTTAGGTAATCGTAAAGTCGATGCAGGTGTCGCAAATAACCATGTTTCTGAATCATCTTCCTGATAAAAATAGTCGCGATTGAGCACATGCAACTGCGCCTGACATTCCTGTACTTTATTCTGAATCGCTTGTGGAAGCTGTTGTTGTCCCGCAAAAATCACAGGAATGTTTGGACGAATAATACCAGCTTTTTCAAAGGCAATTTTTTCAATGGTATCACCGAGCCAATCGACATGATCCAAACCAATATTGGTAATCACGGCAACATCAGGTTCAATAACATTGACAACGTCTAAACGCCCACCCAGCCCGATTTCCAGCACCCAGACATCACATTGTTTTTGCTGAAAAATCAGAAATGCTGCAAGCGTTGTGGCTTCAAAAAATGATAGGCTTAAACCACACTCTCGGCGGGCTTGATCGACTTGTACAAAGGCATCTACTAACTCTTGATCGGTTGCTTCCAGGCCTGAAATTTTGACGCGTTCATTAAAGCGGTAGATATGTGGAGACTGGTAAAGTGCTACCTTATAACCTGCCTGCTGTAAAATAGCAGCGGTGGTGGTCGTGGTTGAACCTTTACCATTGGTTCCTGCAACAGTAATGACTTTGGCAGAAGTTTGAGTCACATTTAATTTTTGCGCAACAGGAATGACGCGCTCTAAGCCCAAATCAATTCCTGTTACATGCACATGACCCCAATAGTTGAGCCATGTGTAAAGACTATCCGTAGCTTGTGGTGCTATTGTGTTCAATTTAGATATTCATCAGCTTACTTACGATTCGATATACAGTATCACGTAATGCATGACGATGAACAATTTGATCGACTACACCATGATCAAGCAAGTATTCAGCACGTTGGAACGGTTCTTCGAGTTTTTCACGTACAGTTTGCTCAATAACTCGTTTACCTGCAAAACCAATCATGGCTTTCGGTTCAGCAATATGAACATCACCCAACATTGCCAATGATGCAGTCACACCACCATATACAGGGTGAGTAAGCACCACGATATAAGGCAAGCCTGCTGCTTTCACTTTTTCAATTGCAGCAGAAGTACGCGCCATTTGCATCAAAGACAACATGCCTTCTTGCATACGTGCACCGCCTGAAGCAGCAAAACAGATGAACGGTTGTTTTTTCGCAATCGCACTTTCAGCTGCCTGTACAAAACGATCACCGACCACTGTACCCATTGAACCGCCCATAAAGTCGAATTCAAAAGCACAAGCTGTCATTGCTACGCCTTTTAAAGTACCTTGTAAAACCACCAATGCTTCAGACTCGCCAGTTTTCTTTTGCGCTTCTTGCATACGAGCAGAATATGGCTTGCTATCTACGAAGTTCAATGGATCTTTGGCAATAAATTCCTGACCGAGTTCATGATCGACTTGGTCGAAGAACCACGTTAAACGCTCGCGTGCGCGCATACGTAAATGTTCATCACACTGTGGGCAAACATAAGCATTAAAGCTCATTGCTGTTAGTGTGATCAGTGAATGGCACTCTGGACATTCAACTGTCGGTTCAGTAAAACTTGCCTTTAATGTTTCTTGAGCATCTGGCACATGGATTCCAGGAACTGGGCGATCAGTCCAAGGTGTCGATGGGTTCAGAACTTTACTTGGTTTAACTTCTTGATTCATATTCACTCATCGAGCGCAGCTCGAAGCTCCTTGACTTTATTAACCGTTTGTTCTGCGGCTTGTTCCGGTGGCAACGTTGCAAAAGGCTTAACGAGAGCACTACCGACAATCACGGCATCAGCAACTGCAGCCATGGCTTTTGCAGATTGTGCATCGTTAATCCCAAAACCAACCCCAACAGGAATGCTGGTTTGTGCTTTAATTTTTTCGATACGTTTTGCTGCTTCAGACGTATCTAAAGTTGCTGCGCCTGTTACACCTTTCAGTGACACATAATAAATAAAACCACTGGCTTGTTTTATGACATGTTGAATACGTTCATCAGTTGACGTTGGTGCTAACAGGAAAATCTGATTCATGTTGTATTGGCTTAACACCTGATTAAACTGCTCAGATTCTTCTGGCGGCAAGTCCACCAACAAAATACCATCGACACCACTTTCATGGGCTTTTTCAACAAAATTCTCATAACCAATAACTTCTATAGGGTTTAAATAGCCCATCAAAACTACTGGTGTTTCTTGATCTTTTTGGCGAAATTCTTTGACCATAGCCAAAGCATCTAGGGTATTTGTTCCACCCGCAAGCGCTCGCTCTGCAGCAAGTGCAATTACAGGGCCATCTGCCATTGGATCAGAAAAAGGCAAGCCCAATTCGATCACATCGACACCTGCATCAACCATACGATGCAATAATGGTACTGTAACCTCTGGATGAGGGTCGCCCGCCATAACATAAGAAACCAAAGCTTTTTGTTGTTTAGATTGAAGCTGTTCAAAACGTGTGGCTAGACGAGACATAGATTTTACTTTCCTTGCATGAAAAATAGTGTGTGCTGTGTTTACATGACACCGCATTGTAACGCTATTTTTTATACATTGCACAGCGCCAAAAGCTGCCTGATTTGATTCAACATTTATGAAACAATCCGCAAGCTACATTAATCAATATTTGATAGTTTTTCTCAATGATCAAACCTTCCTAATTTTTAGGCATATTCTGAATTGCTTTTTTGACTTCACACGGAATTTATAATTAATAAAAATATATAAAACAATGGATTAAATAAATGTCTAAGCTTTACTCACATGGCAAAATGTTTGCACACGCTTAAATTTTATTCAGCCTATTCATCATCAGTATTCTGCTTTTTTGTAAAAATGTCTCAAAAACAAAAGGCGGGCTGTAATCAGCCCGCCTTTCTTTTGGTTAAAATATTGTTTTACAGTTCAACAAGCGGAATACCATCTATACGTGCAACTGTCAGCAAATCTTTATCACCACGGCCTGACACGGTCGCGATAATAATCTGATCTTTCGACATAGTTGGTGCCAGTTTAGTGACATAAGCCATAGCATGTGAACTTTCAAGCGCAGGAATAATCCCTTCAATCTGAGTCAAGTCACGGAAACCTTGTAAAGCCTCTTCATCGTTGATTGGGACATACTGTACACGCTTCATATCTTTTAAGAAGCTGTGCTCTGGCCCAACACCAGGATAATCAAGCCCCGCAGAAATACTATGGGTTTCAATAATCTGACCTTGAGCATCACTCATCAGGTAAGTACGGTTACCATGCAATACGCCAACATGCCCAGCATTTAAAGGTGCTGAGTGTTTACCTGTCTCAATACCATGACCTGCAGCTTCAACACCATACATTTTGACATCGTAGTCGTTCAGGAATGGATAGAACAAGCCCATAGCATTTGAACCACCGCCAACACAGGCAACAAGTGCATCAGGTAAACGCCCTGCTTGCGCTAAAATTTGCTGACGTGCTTCGCGTCCAATGATCGACTGAAAATCACGTACCAATTGCGGATACGGATGTGGCCCTGCAACTGTACCAATCACATAATAAGTGGTATCAACATTACTCACCCAGTCACGCATCGCTTCATTTAGTGCATCTTTGAGTGTTTTTGAACCACTTTCAACAGGAACCACTTTTGCACCCAGTAAACGCATACGATATACGTTCATGGCTTGACGTTTTACGTCTTCAGCACCCATGTAAACTACGCATTCCAGCCCCAAACGTGCTGCAATAGTTGCAGTTGCTACGCCGTGCTGACCCGCACCTGTTTCAGCAATAATGCGTTTTTTACCTGAGAGTTTAGCCAGCAATGCCTGACCAATTGTATTGTTTACTTTGTGAGAGCCTGTATGGTTAAGATCTTCACGTTTTAGGTAAATTTGCGCACCACCTAAATGTTTAGACCATCGTTCAGCATGATAAAGTGGACTTGGGCGGCCAACGTAATAAGCCAAATCACGGTCAAATTCTGCCAAAAACTGTGGGTCATTTTTCATTCTGTTATACAGATTTTCTAAATCTTGTAATGCAGCCATCAATGTTTCTGACACGAATCGTCCGCCATGAATGCCAAAGTGTCCTTTAGCATCTGGATATTGTGTATAGTCAATCACTTCGTTTTGCTGATCCACAATGGACTCCTTGCATAAATTTTTTGATTAATCGTTGATCTTTAATCCCTTTTTTGGCTTCTACACCACCACTCACATCAACCGCGAAAGGTTGTGTCAGTGTGATTGCCTCGGCAATATTGTCAGGGTTCAAGCCCCCAGCCAGAATCAGTGGAATATCGAGTTTAGGGAATTGCGACCAATCAAATTGTAAACCTGTCCCACCCTTTAAGTCAGGGTGCCAAGCATCAAGTAAGATAGCACTTGCGCCCGCGTGTTGGTAGCGTTGAATTTCGTTAATTAGATTTAAATCAGGTTTCACCTGAATCGCTTTATACCAACGGCGTTTGGTCAGTTGTGCAATTTGCTGACACATTTCAGGGCTTTCATCGCCATGTAACTGTAAAACATCGAGTGCAACATTTTGCAGCACAGCCAAGATTTCTTCAGGACTGGCGTTTACAAATAACCCGACCGTTTGTACATAAGGCGGAATATGTGTGAGCAATTGCTGGGCTTGCTCTACAGTGACGGAACGAGGGCTGGGTGAATAAAACACTAGGCCTATCGCATCTGCACCTGCCTGTACCACACTGTGAATATCCTCTACTCGGGTAATTCCACAAATTTTTGCTCTGGTTCGCATAGATCATCTGGTTTAATAAAAAGCATACTGCCGATTAAAACGGAAAACAGCCCCTAAAATCTAGAGACAATTTCAGCTTTCAACACAATCTGTGTCTGTTGATTGTTTCACTCATGTAAAGCCCGTATACTTTGGCGCAATTTATAGCAACAAGTTTTAGGGAAGTTGGTGAAAACCCAACACTGCCCCCGCAGCGGTAACAATGAAACGCATATTGTTTGAGTCATTCACTCACGTCACTGTTTTTTAAAATGGGAAGACGAATATGCTGGTTATATCTGTAACCTATATTGAAAGTCCGAAGACCTGCTTGTTGTTTACTTCGATGAATCATTCACGGGGAGTGAATGTATGGAGCAACCATGTTTCTTTTTAAGCCCACTGCGTTAGCCGGTGCGATTGCACTTGCAACAAGTTTTTTCGCAGCAGCTCATGCAGCAGATAACCAAACCGCAAACAACGACCAACAAGATGTCCCACCTTTAGATACAATTGTTGTAACGGCATCTCGTACCGCAGAGTCCATCAAGAATGTTCCTGCCCGAATTGATGTGATTGACAGCAAGACGATTGAACAAACACCGATAGCAGGCTTACCATATTTATTGCAGCAAGATGCTTCTATTAATATGGTGCAAAGCGGTGGCTATGGTCAGCAGTCTTCTATATTTTTACGCGGCGCTGAATCCGATCATACGTTAGTTTTAAAAGATGGTGTTCGCTTAAACTCAGCATCATCAGGCACAGCGAGCCTTGCCTTTTTAGATACTTCAGATATTGAAAAAGTAGAAATCCTTAAAGGCCCTGCTTCAGTATTGTATGGTTCTGATGCTATTGCTGGTGTTGTCCAACTTATCTCTAAAATCCCTCAAAAAAACTCAGCATTTCTTACTACAGAATATGGTGAAAATAATACTTACAAAACCATTATTGGTGGTGACTTAGCTTCAAATGGTTTCTATGCACAAGTTCGAGGGCAAAGCCTTGAAACAGATGGCACAAAAGTTACTGACCTATCAGGGAATGGAATTAAATCTGCGGGCTATGATCAAAAAGGCTTTAGCACCAAAATTGGTGTAGAAAAAGAGAGATTTGGTGCTTCTGTTGACTTTTCTCAAAATAAGGGAACAAGTGCATATGACACAGGGAATGGTGATGGTTCTCTAATTTCTGAAGACTTTAAAAATCAGATGATCAATATTAAAGGTCATTTTAATGTACTCGATACTCTGTCTTTAAATGCTCGTCTATCTCAATTCAACGATGACCTAGATCAAAATGATCCTAACTATCTAGGTGCTTTTGATTTTGTTCATAGTAAAACTCAAGAAGCAGAGCTTTATGGAAAATGGCAATTTACTCCAAGTCAAAATCTATTAATTGGATCAACCTATCGTAATCTTGATGGAGATGTTCTCTCTTATGGTTTACCGTATAAAGAAAGCATAGATTCAGCTGGTTACTATATTCAACATCAATATAATAATAATGGCTTAAGTACCCAAGTAGGTGCTCGTTTAGAAGACAACCAAAAATATGGTTCGCATACTGTTGGTCAAGCAGCAATTCGCTACCAAATTTTACCAATGACAAGCATATATGCAAATGCGGGAACAGCCTTTAAATCACCAACTCTAAATGAGTTATATGCTTATCAAGGCAATCCTAATTTAAAACCTGAAGAAAGTACGTCTTATGAAATTGGTTTAGATCAAACGCTAAATCATGGCTTATCTACAGGCCTCTCACTGTATCATACTGATGTAGATCATTTGATTGCCACAGGAAGCAATAATATTCTAACCAATATTAATAAAGCGACCTATGAAGGTGGTGAAGTTTACTTAAATTGGAAACAAAACGAGCTATTTGCAAAAACCTCTTATAGCTATGTTAAAGCAACCAATAAACAAACAAATACAGATCTAAATCGTCGTCCACGTCAAAGCTTTACTGTAACGGTTGGTCTAGAAAATCAGATTTATGGTCTAAGCACGTCACTTGTTGCAAAATCACATTCAAAAGACTTTGCTGATTGGCCTTCAACAACTTTAAATAATGATCCAGGTTATACAACTGTTAATTTCAATGCCTACTGGAATGTACTTCCATACTTAAAGCTTTTCACAAATATAGAGAATATCGGCGATGTTAAATACAAAACCGCATACTATGGCTATGGAAACTATTATGTAAATGGTGGCCGTCTAGCGAGTATTGGAGTCACTCTACACTACTAAACTTTAAAAAAAGTATTTAATCAGCGCATTTTTATGGATAATGTTTGTAAAGGCATTATCCTTTTTTATCATTAAAAGGAACTACTTATGGGTCACCGTTTAAGTAAAATTTCAACCCGCACTGGTGATGATGGCACCACAGGGCTTGGAGATGGAACACGTGTTGAAAAAGATGACTTACGTATCCAAACACTCGGAGACATCGATGAACTCAATAGCGTCATCGGTGTATTACGTGCGCAAGTTGTCAACAGCAATATTCAGGCAGATGAAAAACAGCGCTGGGATAAAAGCTTAAGCTTGATCCAACACTGGTTATTTGATCTGGGTGGCGAAGTCTGTATTCCTAACTTTACGATGGTTCAAGAATCTGCCTTGCTATTTTTGGAAACAGATATTGAAGCCATGAATAAATATCTGCCAATGCTCAAAGAGTTTATTTTGCCAGCAGGCTCATTATCATGCAGTTATGCACATCAGGCACGCGCTGTATGTCGCCGTGCTGAACGTAGCCTGATTAGCCTGCAAAAGCGCGATCAAAATATTCAAAAAACGTCACTTCTGTTACTGAATCGCCTGTCTGACTGGTTATTTGTGGCATCTCGCAGCTTGCAACTTGAAGAACACGGCAAAGAAATGTACTGGCAAAGACAAAAGTAGTATTTTTCAGCGTAAAATAAATTCATCATCTATTTGATTTGGCAAATGAATGCAAATTATTGGTCATCGTGGTGCGCGTGGTGAAGCACCTGAAAATACTCTCGGTGGTTTTGCTTATTTAAAACAACTGGGCATTCGAGCAGTCGAGTTCGATGTCCGCCAACTTCCAGATGACACGCTTATTGTCATACACGATGACAATCTTTTTCGGACGTCAGGAAAAGTGGGTTCCGTTTACCAAAGCCAGCGACATGATCTGGCTCACCATGATCATCGCTCCCAGTGGAAAAACTGGGAAAATCATGAACCAACCCCGTGTCTATCACAGGTTCTCGATTTATTGCAGGACTTTCAGCATATTGAAGTTGAAATTAAAGCTGTGGCCAATCAAGCTCAAGCAGAACGTCTTACTGAGGCATTACAACAACAACTAAAAGGTTTTGAACGATCAGCGACCATTACCAGCTTCGATGAAAAAATCTTACAGGCATTACAGCGCAGCCAAAGCCAGTTTCAACGCGGCTTACTAATAGAAGACAACATTAAAACCCAAGCTATTGAAAAAGCAATAAAATATGGCTGTACGCGGATTGGCTGGAAAGATAAACTCGCCACGCCTGATATGATTGAATTATCAAAACTGGCAAAATTTGCAGTGAGTGTCTGGACAGTCAATGATGTATCCAGAGCAAAAAACTTACTAGATCAAGGCATTGATGGGTTAATCACCGATTTTCCAAAAACAATGCAACAACAGCTAGGTATTTTAGAGTAATATTTAGACAGAAGATATTGATCGAAAGTTTATCTTTAGCTTTTAAAATACAAGTGTATAATATTGCTAAAGCATCTATTCTATAAAGATGTCTCTGAACAGCCATCAGTATTAAATTTTTGAAGGTTGACCCTATTTTACTCTTAGGAGCGTCGCTGCATATGACTCCCCTGCCCCAAGCAAAAGCACCGATTAACTGGACAGCAACCATTACGTTGTTGGGGACTCCCATTGCTGCCCTGATTGCCATACCGCTATATGCTTATTACCACGATTTTTCTGTCAGTGCGTGGGTAAGCCTATTTTTTCTACTCGCGCTGAGTAGTTTAAGTATTACAGCGGGCTATCACCGTTTATGGGCACACCGTGCCTATGAAGCGGCTCTCCCACTAAAAATTATCCTGATGCTCGGTGGTACTTTTGCTGTGCAAAACAGTATTTTGTACTGGGCATCTGGACACCGTACTCATCATCGCCATGTCGATGATATTGAACAAGATCCGTATTCGATTAAAAAAGGTTTCTGGTATGCCCACTTAGGCTGGATGATTCGTGATTATCCTGCGGCTACAGCAAACTATAAAAATGCGCCTGATTTGCTCAATGATAAAGTCGTAATGTTCCAAGACAAGTACTATGTGCCTTTGGTGATTGCCGTACATGTGGTGATCTTGGGTACAATTGGTTGGGCAGTAGACGATTTGTGGGGCGTGGTTTTATTAGGTGGTTTGCTCCGCCTGATCCTGAGTCACCACGTAACTTTCTTTATTAACTCTCTGTGCCACATGTTTGGTAAACGTCCATATACCGACGAAAATACCGCACGTGACAACTTCTGGTTAGCGATTGCAACTTGGGGCGAAGGTTATCATAACTACCACCATATCTTTCAGTATGACTACCGTAATGGTGTGAAATGGTGGCAATATGACCCAACCAAATGGCTGATCTGGTCGTGTTCAAAAGTCGGTTTGGCAAAAAATCTGCGCCGTATTCCAAGCTTTAATATTAAAAAAGCAGAGTTGGCAATGAAATTTAAATATGCCGAACAAGACCTCGCGGTCTATGGACATGACATTAATGAAGACATGCGTAATATGAAACAACATATTGCACAGGAATACGAAGCATTTACCCACACGCTGAATGATATGGCAAAACTCAAAGAGCTTGAGTTACAACATAAAAAAGCAGCGGTCACTGAAAAATTTCAGAAATTTGATCACAAATTAAAACTGGATTTTCAATTGATCGAACAGCGTTTACAGCACCATCGTGACCGTTTGGAAGTATTAGTGAAAAGCCTGCGTAAGATTTCAACTTAATCTTATATCGCGATTTAAAAAAGAGATGCCAGTGCATCTCTTTTTTATTTTGTCATTCCAAAGCGAAGTTTTGTTATAGTCTTTCTGAACATTTGCAAAACCTGCCGACTATGATTTTTAATCCATTGTACCCTTCTTTAAATGCCAAGCTTTATCATCAGCAAGCCCCTAAACCATTGCAAGGCGCCCGTGCGGGACACTTCAATGCTGCCTTAGCCAATGAATTGCAATGGACTATAGAAGAACAGCAGGATTGGGTGGCCATTTGTAGTGGACAAAAAACCTTTGCTGAGTTTCCACCACTGGCGATGGTTTATGCGGGGCATCAGTTTGGTCAATGGGCAGGACAACTCGGTGATGGCCGTGGTTTGCTGATTGGACAAGTTCTAGATCAGCAAGGTAAAACCATTGACCTACACTTAAAAGGGGCTGGTAAAACGCCTTATTCACGTATGGGTGATGGTCGCGCAGTGTTACGTTCCGTGATTCGTGAATACTTGGCAGGACACGCACTGAATGCTTTAGGGATTGCGTCAAGCAATGCGATTGGATTTACCACATCTCAACATGCCGTGCAGCGCGAACAACTTGAACAAGGCGCAATGCTCCTGCGTACAGCAGATTGTCATATTCGCTTTGGGCATTTTGAATGGATTAATCAGTACGCACCTGAACTGTTGAATGAATTCACTCAAAAAGCTATCGAATGGTATTTCCCTGAATGTCTGACTGCGGAACAGCCCATTCTTGCTTTTGTGGATCAGGTGATTGAGCGTACAGCTAAAATGATTGCGCAATGGCAACTGGTGGGTTTTGCTCATGGCGTGATGAATACCGATAATTTAAACATTACAGGTTCAACGCTAGATTTTGGCCCTTACGGTTTTATGGAGCGCTTTCGCCCCAACTGGATCAATAACCATTCTGATCATCAGGGACGCTATAGTTATCAAAATCAGCCAAGCATTGGACACTGGAATTTATGGGTCTGGATCAATAATCTTGTGCCACTTGCCAAAGCTGAAGATCGTGAACAGTTTAAGCAGGACTTGGTCAAAGCCTTAGAACAGTTTGAACCGAAATTTCTGGCGTTTTATCAGCAAGGGTTGGCTGCAAAAATGGGACTGCCCGATTTTCATAAAGACAGCTTTGACTGCGGCATGGCATTTTTAAAAATCATGCAAAGCGAGCAACTGGATTACACGCAAAGCTTTTTGCTTTTACAAGACAAACAATATCGCGCGATTCAAGATGACTGCCTCAATACCCGTCAGGTCGAGAATTTCCTACAGCAGTATCATACAATTCGTGAAAACCAAGACACTCAACAGCTTGATGCAGCCATGCGTTTGGTCAACCCGCGTTATATTTTACGCAATCACATGGCACAGACAGCGATTGAAGCCGCACAGCGTGATGACTTTAGCGAAGTGGAGCGTTTATTTGACTTATTGGCGCAGCCATTTACCCATCAGCCTGAACGTGAACGCCCTGCCGATCTTGCGCCACTGCCAAGTGATGTGCCTGATGTAATGGTGAGTTGCTCATCTTAAAAAAAGGAGCGTTATCGCTCCTTTTTATTTTATTTACTCATTCGGATATTCAAAACGATACCCGACACCATACACGGCTTGTACCCATTCATGGCGATTATCATCTTCAGCAACTTCAGAAATCTTACGGCGCAAGTTTTTAATATGGCTGTCAATCACACGGTCAGCTACATCAAAACTGTCAGGGTTAATATGATCAAGTAGCTGAATCCGCGAATAGACTTGTCCAACATGCTCTAAAAATAGTTCTAATAAGCGGAATTCGGTTGGGGTCAAATTCAAGGCTTTTTGTTTATACCAAATGCGTTGCTGAGACTTGTCGATACGAAACAGATCATTGTCCTCAGGCTCCGCTTTACGCTCCAAACGGCGCAGCACAGCTTGCACACGTGCAACCAATTCTTTTGGGCTAAAAGGCTTACAGACATAATCATCTGCACCCATATTTAAGCCCAGTACCCGATCAATTTCTTCAGTACGCGCAGTCACCATAATAATTGGCAAATCAGACTGTTCGCGGACTTTACGGCAGATGGTCAAGCCATCCATGCGTGGCACCATCAAATCCAAAATCATCAGACTCGGTTTACGTTGTAAAAAACTGTTATAGGCTTCTTGCCCATCGTGAAACATACTGACTTCATAACCTGCTGCTTCCAAGTAGTCACGAACCAGCCCCGCTAATTCGACCTCATCTTCAACCAAAATAATATGTTTCATAAACTTATGTCCTAGAAATTTTTGGGAAAGTTAACTGGCAACGCAAACCACCCAAAGGTGAGTGATCAAAACTGAGCTTGCCCCCTAAAGCTGTCGCAATCTTGACTGAGAGTGCCAAACCTAAACCTGTGCCGCCCGTACTACGGGTACGCGAATCATCAACACGATAAAAGCGCTCGCCCAAACGCTGCAACTGTTCATCGCTTAAACCTAATGGGCTATCATCGATAAATAATGTCCATGTCTGCTCATTTTGTGCGCTATGAATGTGAATCGTGCCGCCTTGTTCAGTATAACGAATGCTATTGCCGAGCAAATTCACCACAATCTGTTTAAAGCGATCAACATCTAAAGACAATAGCGCACCCGTACCATCCACTTCGACTTGTAATTGAGCCTGTTCAAATTTAGGAGTGAAATTAATCACCTCTTGCACCACGACCTGCCACGGATCAACCTCAGCAAAATAACAGGTCAGCTGTTGTGCTTCAACCTGTGCCAAGTCTGCCAGATCTTGAGTCAGTTTTTTGAGGCTACTCACCTGACTCATCATTGAAGCAAAATGTTCAGGGGTAGGTTTACGGATACCATCTTGCATGGCTTCAATCTGTGCCTGCAACACCGCAAGCGGGGTTTTGAGTTCATGCGAGGTATCGGCAACCCACTGACGGCGGGATAATTCATGTTGATGCAAAATCTCGGCAAGCTGATTCATTTGATTGGACAAATCACCCAGTTCATCGTTACGTTTGACCTGCATTTTGGATTCATAGTGCCCTTTTGTTAACTCACGGGCAACACGCAACAGTTGGTGAATCGGTTTCTTAAAATAAGTCGCCAGTAACAGGGCAAGGAGCAAACTGGCAAATACCGTGACGGCATAAATCAGCAGTAAAACCTGCTTTTGAGTACTAAAGAAATTGAGGCTGAGTGCATCTTCCTGATCAAGAACAGGTTTTAAGCCCAAATACCCAACAACCTGATTATTGACAGTAATCGGGCGAAATGAAACTGCACCTGTATTTTGCTCACCGACGATAAAATGCTTTTTCGCATCATACAAAGATAAACGCGAACTTAACCCCAATTTATCAGGCATCGGAATAAAGCGTTTTTTGCCTTCAGGTGGCGCATTAGCGAGCAAAGATTCGCCCCCTTTAGGCTTAGAGTCGTCCTGTGGCGGCTTACGATTCCAGAGCGCACCATTCTTTAGGGGAAAGCTCAGACCTTCAAAAGGTTGATATTCAGAGGGCAGGTTTTCTTGTAATAATCGGATTTCGCTTACAGACAACCCTTCTTTTTTGACGGCTGTTTGCTGCTCAACGCCAGTCGGAACATTTAAAATGGTATTTTCTTTAAAATAGCGCTGCTGAAAAGCAATATCATATTGACGGCGCAACCAAACTCGTGAAAGATGATCATAATCATCAGGGTTAGGCTTGCCTTCTATCTGTAAGATTTGCGCCTGAATGGCATTGCCCCAATCATGATAAATACTGTATACCCCAGCCAGATTTTCAATGAGATGATCCAGTTTTTGCATTTCAACATCAGCAACATACTTGGTGAAATTTTCCTTCATGGTCCATTGAAACACACCCAAACTCACCGTCGTAATAATAACGGTGGTCAACAACACAGTTAAGAATAAGCGTAAGGCAATAGGAACACGCAGGTTTTTCAAAAATTCAACTCTATCAATAGCCTGATTTTTTCCATTGTAACTAACATGTGGATAAAAAACTCTCCATTGTTCCTTCATGTTGGTTGGTTAAAGTTAACACAGTAAAGTTTTTTAACTCTCGTATACAAAAAAAGGACAATAAAATGAAACGATTCGCCAAAGTTGCTTTAGTAAGTGTTACGTTGCTCAGTATGGGAACGTTAACCGCTTGTCAATCCATGATGCAACACCATGATCCTGCTGGTATGCAAGCAGGCTCGGAAGAACCACACCATCACCATCACTGGCAACATCATATGTCAGAACAGGAAATGGCAAAACATCAAGCGGCACTTGAACAATTTAAACAAGCATGTAACAACCAAACTGTTGGTGCTAAAGTTCAGGTCAAACTTGAAGATAAAACCATTACAGGTACATGCGAACTACGCTTTAAACCCGATATGAATAAAGACCATCCAATGTATCCGGCAAATATGAATAAAGATCATTCAATGTATCCGGCAAATATGCCCATGTCTGCACCTGCGACAAAATAAATCACCACAAACAAAAACGGCAGATCATATTGGTCTGCCGTTTTTGTTTGTCACTCAGCCGATTGGCTAAACGCACATTAAATTATTATATAAAATCAATATTATTCAATATTTTATTATAGTAAATTCAATTTAATTTGACTTTATAGTCACATAGATTCCACGATTCCACTCTTGTCGAACACTGCAACTTGTTGCACGATGTAATCCATACAAAGTGCTGGGAAAGGCACATTTTAAAGACATAAAACTGGGGTTTGCCAGTACAAGAGGATATGATCATGCCACAATACAAAGCACCTTTACGTGATATGCAATTTGTCTTGCATGAGTTGCTACATGCCGAGCAGCACTATGCCAAATTGCCTGCATTTCAAGATACGGTGAGCCGTGAATTGATTGATCAATATTTAGAGGCTGCCGCAGATTTTTGTGAAAATGAACTGTCTCCACTCAACCAAATTGGTGATCGTGAAGGCTGTACATGGCATGATGGTGTTGTGACAACCCCAACAGGATTTAAAGAAGCCTATCAAAAATATATTGAACTGGGCTTTCCTTCCCTTTCAGCAGAAGAACAATACGGCGGTCAGGGTTTGCCAAACTCGCTAGCCACTGTCATTTCAGAAATGGTCGGCAGCTCCAACTGGGCATGGGGCATGTACCCTGGCCTGTCACATGGTGCTGTACGTACCATTGAAGACCACGGTTCAGACGAACAAAAAAATACCTATTTACCAAAACTGGTTTCAGGTGAATGGACAGGTACCATGTGCCTGACCGAATCACATGCAGGTTCAGACCTCGGGATTATTCGCAGTAAAGCCGAACCAAATACCGATGGCAGCTATGCCATTTCAGGAGAGAAAATCTTTATCTCCGCGGGTGAACACGATATGGCTGAAAATATCGTGCATATCGTACTAGCACGCTTACCCAATGCACCGAAAGGCACCAAAGGGATTTCACTGTTTATTGTGCCAAAATTCCATGTCAACGCTGATGGGTCTTTAGGTCAACGCAACAATGTCCGTTGCGGCTCAATCGAACATAAAATGGGTATCCATGGCAATGCCACCTGTGTCTTGAATTTTGACAAAGCTACAGGCTACCTGATTGGCCCTGAAAACCGCGGTCTGAACTGTATGTTCACTTTTATGAACACGGCACGTATTGGTACAGCGGTACAAGGGTTAGCTGCTTCTGAGTCATCCTTCCAAGGGGCACTGGTGTATGCCAAAGAGCGCCTAGCAATGCGCGCGCTTTCTGGGGCAAAACAACCTGAAAAAGAAGCCGACCCGATTATTGTACATCCTGCGGTACGCAACATGCTCTTGACCCAAAAAGCTTTTGCTGAAGGTGGTCGTGCCCTTGTTTATTTACTGTCTCAATATGCCGATTTGGTAGAACGTGCTGCAACGAGCGAAGAACGTGAATTTGCCGACAATATCTTGTCTTTGCTCACACCAATTGCCAAAGCTTTCTTGACCGAAACAGGCTATGAAGCGGCCAACAAAGGCGTTCAGGTATTTGGTGGGCATGGTTTTATTGCCGAACATGGCATGGAACAAATCGTACGTGATACCCGTATTGCCTGTTTGTATGAAGGTACAACCGAAATTCAGGCACTGGATTTGCTTGGTCGTAAAGTGCTACAAACCAAAGGTGCATTGCTACGCGATTTCACCAAAATCATTTATGACTTTACTCAAGAGCAAGCAAACAACACTGAATTGCAAGAGCTGATTGGTACGCTTGCAAGCCTGAATAAAGAATGGGGACAACTCACCAACCGTATTGGTGAACGTGCCAGCCAAAACCCTGAAGAAGTCGGTGCGGCGGCTGTTGACTATCTGTTCTTTGCAGGCTATGTGACCTTGGCTTACTTATGGGCACGCATGGCGGTGGTTGCTCAGCAACAACTGGCTCAAGGCGCAAGCGAAGTTGAATTTTACAAAGCCAAAATCACCACCGCGCAATTCTACTTCAAGAAAGTCTTACCACGCGTACATGGACATATTGCCGTGATTGCAGGCGGCTTAGAACCTCTCATGAGTCTGGATGCCGAACACTTTGCATTCTAATGCACAGAAAAAAGGCTGCCACTGTGCAGCCTTTTTTATGAAATGTCTTGCAACGATATTCTGGTGGCGATACACAATCCATCACTATAAAAATTGCTAGAGTTAAAACAAACACAAAAAACAGGTGAACAACAATGCCAATCTATAATGCCCCACTTGCCGATATGCGGTTTATTTTAAATGAGGTCTTTGACGCAGAACAGTTTTGGCAAAGCAATGAAAAGCTGGCACATTTAGATGCTGCAACTGCCGAGGCAATTTTAGAAGAAATGGCGAAATTTGCCAAAAATATCACCCTGCCACTCAACCGTAGCGGTGATGAACAAGGCGCTCGCTATGCCGATGGCAAAGTGTCTACGCCAGAAGGTTTTCAAGCCGCATTTCAACAATATGCCGAAGGTGGCTGGATTGGTTTAAGTGCCGATGAAGAATGGGGCGGTCAAAGCATGCCAAAAATGCTGACTGTACTTTCAGATGAAATGATTTTTGCCACCAACCCTGCCTTTATGCTGTATCCACTACTCTCTGTAGGTGCAGGTATGGCGCTCAGCAGCTATGGCTCACAACAGCAAAAAGAAACCTATTTGCCAAAAATCTATTCGGGTGAATGGTCAGGCACCATGTGCTTAACCGAACCACATGCTGGCACGGATTTGGGGATCATTAAAACCAAAGCTGAACCTAATGCTGATGGTAGTTACAACATCACGGGTACCAAGATTTTCATTACCGGTGGCGACCACGACCTCACGAAAAACATCATTCACCTTGTTTTGGCCAAAACCCCAAATGCACCTGCGGGTTCACGCGGGATTTCACTGTTTATTGTGCCGAAATATCTGGTCAATCAAGATGGATATTTGGGCGAGCGTAATCATGTTGCGCCAGGTTCCATCGAACATAAAATGGGCATTAAAGCGTCAGCCACCTGTGTCATGAACTTCGATGCTGCCAAAGGCTTTTTGGTCGGCAAAGAAAATGAAGGTTTGGCTGCAATGTTCGTGATGATGAACTATGAGCGTTTGTCGATGGGGATTCAGGGTTTAGGTGCTTCCGAGTTTGCCTACCAAAATGCCGCGCAATACGCCACAGACCGACTACAAGGTCGCAGTGACACAGGCATTAAAAATCCCGACAAACCTGCAGACAGTATTTTGGTACATGGTGATGTACGCCGCATGTTACTCAATGCCCGTGCCAACAACGAAGCCTCACGTGCCTTTGCGGTCTATGTGGGACAACAGCTCGACATTACCAAGTTTTCAACCGATGCCGAAGCTGTCCGCAAAGCCAATAACCGTGTTGCCCTGCTCACCCCAATTGCCAAAGCGTATTTAACCGATACTGCCTTTAATGCCGTACTCGATGCCCAAATGTGTTTTGGTGGACATGGTTATATCGCTGAATGGGGCATGGAACAATGTGTGCGTGATCTGCGGATTGCCCAGATTTATGAGGGAACCAATGGTATTCAGTCCCAAGATTTAATCGGTCGTAAGGTCATTAAAAACAACGGCGAATTCTTATATGAATATATTGAAGAAATCCGTAATTTTGTACATGACCTCGATATCGAGCTTAATTTTATAAAAGACTTTACACTCGATGCATGTCTTGAAGTTGAAGCCATCACCCAACGCGTAATTGAACAAGCCCAAGAAGACCCAGACTTTGCCAGTGCCGTTGCGGTTGATTATTTGCATGTAGTCGGTCTACTCAGCTTTGCCTATATGTTTGCCAAAATTGCGGATGTGGCACAGCAAAAACAAGGCGAGTTTTATGCCAACAAACTGCGTCTTGCCCAGTATTATATTGACAAAGTTTTACCTGAACTCAACAGCCGTTTTGCCAAAATCAATGCGGGTTCAAGCGTGATGATGCAATTTGAGCCTGTATACTTCACGCAACAATAATCTGCTGCAGATTTAAAAAATGCCTGTTTATCAGGCATTTTTTTATTTTGTTATAGTTTTTGCATGATACTCTCGTAATCTAAATATAGATCGCAATGGTGTCATCTCATGCCCACCCCAAAAAATAAGACCGATCAAGTTCAACCATTCCTAGATCGTATTGGTCATCTAGCGGTTGAGAGTTTTCATTATCTGGCCTTGTTTATTATTGGCTGTATGATTGCATGGTCAGCAGTGCATACCACTATTGGTATTTTTACTGAAAAAAACTACGCCAGTATTGATGATATTTTACTGTTATTTATCTATTTGGAACTTGGAGCAATGGTCGGAATTTATTTTAAAACCAACCATATGCCTGTGCGTTTCCTGATTTATGTTGCGATTACTGCCCTAACCCGCCTGCTGATTTCCGTGATTCAGCACGACCATAAAGCATCGATGGATTTACTGATTGTGACAGGTTCGATTTTGATTCTGGCAGTGGCGGTTTTTATTGTGCGTTATGCTTCCTGGCATTATCCATCAGCAATTAAAGAAAAAAATGAAACTGTCAGTAAAAAACTACAGCCTCAGGATGATGAACTGGCATAATAATTGTCAGATATATTGATCGAATGAAATAAAGAGAGCTGAGGAAAGTGTCTAATTTAAATTTTGAACGTCTAGAGCAATTTTTTGCCAAAGTTCCAAGTGTGCAAACCAGCCGTATTGTGGGGCATGGTGATGATGGACAACATGCGTGGTGGTTTAAGTTTTTTATTGATGTTGAGCATCCTTTAGCTTGGCAAACCGTACAGGAACTTGGACATGTTTTGAATTACTTGTCCACCAATGAGCGTTTGCCAACCCAGTTTCTTCCTGTATCTCCACCACCGTATATGAATGGTGAAGCCAAAGACTTTCTGGCATGGGTGATTCAGTGCAACCATCCCGAGTTTTCACCTGACGTGGTTTGTGACTGGCTTGAGGCACGCTTACCCAACCCTGTTGATGATGAAAGTCAGTGGAAAATCAAAACGGATTTAAGCGAAATCGAATCACTGGATGACAAAGCACTTGACCAACTCATTCCACCTCAAAGCTAAAGTTAATAGACTTCCTTCATAATTATCTACACCCTCTTTATTTGTCTCCGATAGGGCGAAATAAAAAGGACTTATGAAAGAAGCCTAATGATTTAAAATACAAAAAAAGAGAGATATATAACCTCTCTTTTTTATATTAGTTTAAATTTGCGTCTTGCATTACAGCCTGTTTATTTTCTGCTATAGGCAGAAATACAGGAGATTGGAAGTCTAAACTTTAGAATGTCGATAACCCTGACCATTCCATAAAACGATATAAGGCATATTTCAGCTTCGAGCTATCTGCATACTTGCTGTAGTCCACACTGATTTGACGACCATTCAGGTTTTCCCAAGCCGTATTAAAATAACGCTGTGCATCCACAAACACAGGGGTCTGTGTCGCACCAATCACACGCAAATCAGTTTCCAGATTGTAGTTTTTCAAATTGCGTGCAGTAAAATTGGCTGAGCCAAGTAACAACTCAGATTGCGTCGCATTGTGCTTTAACAGCATTTTAGTGTGAGCCTGCTCACCATGTGTATCATTCCAACGGATCTGAATCCCCGCATCATGTAATTCTGCCGCAACTTCACGGTTTGGAATTCCATTTTTCTTTAAACCAAAAGCGTCTTTATTTGGATCGAGTAACACGCGAATCTGTACGCCACGGCGTTTGGCTTGTTTCAAAGCATCAATAATTTTGCGTTCTGACAAGTAAAACATCGCCAGATCAATATGATCTTGTGGTTTCGCGGTATTGATCATGTTCAGTGCTGCCCGATAAATCGCAGCTTCGGTAAGTACCTGAACCTGTGGCAGATGTTTTGCACCTTCTTGTTGCCCAATAATCACGACACCCATGTCCCCTTGAGACATTTCTGCCACGGGTTGTTCAGAGTTTAAAATATCGACAGCAACAGGACCTGACACCAGTAAAGCGACATTGTCATGATATGAACTACCATCGTGTGGGTTAGCCGAGGTCACCAGACCTTTCCAGCCCTGATCGGTATCCACCACAATCGTTTTACGATGATTGGCTTTAAAATTCAGCAAGTTTAAATAACTTCGCAACGTCACTTTGCCCTGACCAAATGGATTTGGTAACCAGCCTGCTTGCGGATTATTCCCCAAACCTTGACAGCACAAATACCAAAAACCTGACCATACAGGATTAGGTGTTCGTAGCGGTGTGAGATTGGTTTCAATCACATCAACACCCGCCTGACGCAACTTGCGATAGTGTTCAGGCGCAAGCCCTCCATACACCGAGTTAATCGGGTCGGTAATGACTTTAATTTCGATATTTGGAGATTGAATACGCTTTCTAATCAGCGCTTGTGTGAGCTCTTGTGTCAAATGTCGTTGAGGCTTCGCATTTTCACCCATTTCGTCATTAAATAAAAACATATCAATGACAATCGTGGTCTTGGCCTGCTCAACCAAACTCAGCATTTGATTAAAAATACGCTGATCTTGTTGTACTTTTCCTGTTGCATCAACATACGTTTCGTCGGCAAAAAACTGCACATCGGCATGGTGCAATGCGCCCGTATAGTCAATCCCGCGTGGCAACGGTTTGACCGTATGGTACACCGCAGAAGACGCATAGCCAATAAAGAAAATACCAGCAAGTAACCCTGCATAATGGCGGGGAGACCATTGTAACTTATCATGAATTTTGTGAAATATACGCATAAAAATAAACCTAGCCCAATAAGGTCAGGCTAGGTTCTCTCTCAGATTTTTTCAAGAGTAATTTCGTGATGGGAAGCACTCCTGTCACGAATTCGGCAGCAACTTAGAAGTTAAAATCCACACCAACGGTAAAGTTACGTCCCACTTGTGGCACATTGGCAAGGAACGATTCATGCTGATAGACTTTGGCATCGAGCAAGTTGTTGGCTTGAGCATATAAACGATAGCCTGTTTTCAGGTTAACTTGTCCTGTATAGGCCAAACCCAGATTCAACATGTTGTAGCCTTTGGTGGCAGTTTCATAATTGGCGATATCATCCTGATTAAATACATGATAATACTCTGCTGTTGCTGAGTAGCCATCACCAAAGTCTGCTTTGAAACGTGTCCCTAAACGTCCGCCTGGAATACGTGGTGCATTACCTTGATTATCGAGTTTACCACGCACATAGTCACCAAACAGACCTGCATTCCATACAGGTGAAAACTGATAGCTCAAGTCTGCGTCAACGCCATAAAAACGCGCCTGTGCCTGACTATATTGAATCAAACGAAAATCCTGATATTGGTCGAGCGTTTTGGCATAAATAAAGTTATCAAACCAGTTTTGGAACACACTAACGTTATATTTCAAACGGTCATTGTTAAAGTGCAGCCCCAATTCAAGGTTATTGGATTTCTCTTTATTTAAATTGTCATTCCCCAATTCATAGGTATTGGTCGCCATATGCTTGCCATCAGAATATAACTCCTGAGCAACGGGTAAGCGTTCTTGATGCGATGCTGTCAGTGACAGTTTATAGTTTGGAATAAATTCCCAACTGGTTGAGCCTGCAAGCGAATAGGCTGTACCACTGTAGTCTTTTTGGGTGGAATCAATATTGATATTTTGTTGGTCAATCCGCGATGACACTTCAAAATTCAGATTATTGAGCCGCTTTTGTTGCAACGCAAATAAGCTGTATTTTTTGGTGGTGTTCGGATTCATCAACGATTCATCACCATTGATACTGAGTTTTTGCTGGGTAAACTGTGTGCCAATTTGCCCTGCCCAGCCTGCCCATGGGTTGTTGCTCAAGGTAATGCGTGCATCTGTACCTTTACTGCTAAACCGAGTGTCTGGAGTATCACCCGCCATTTCGGTATGTTGATAATCGGTATAATTGGCTTGAGCCGACAATTTGTTAAAACCTGCAAATGGATCTTTCAACTCAGTTTTAATGTCGTAGCGTTTTTCTTTTAAATTAATCCAGCCTTGTGCATCATCCCCACCAGCGACTGCTGTACCGCAACCGACTAAGCTGTTGCCGCTGCGCTCACAGGTACTATAAAGTTCGTTATCGGCAGGAATACCATATTGATCATGACGCTGGCTAAAGGAAATTCCTGTGTATCCGCGGTCATAAATCCACGACAGACCCACATTGTAGTCTTTGGAATCGGCAAAAGTGCTGTCCTGACGACGATCTTCGCTTTGTAAATCTTTTGGCAAGATATAGTTATTGGCATCGCGTTTTAAGCCACCCAAACGCAGCGCAAACTGGTCACCTAACCCAATCGTGGCATTGCCAGAATACAGCAGTTCATCACTCCCTGAGTTATAGCGCACGCCTGCACGACCACTATAGCCGCCTTCAGGCATTTTCGCTGGAATCTTGTCATCCACCACATTGATCAAACCACCGACAGACCCCGCAGCATATAACAAGGCTTCTGGACCTTTAAGAATCTGTATTTCCTGCGCCGAATTTGGGTCAACTGTTACCGCATGGTCAGGTGACACACTTGATACATCTAGGGCATCTCCACCATTTTGGGTAATTTTGACACGTGCCCCATCTTGTCCACGAATCACAGGTCGGCTCACCCCGCCCGTGTACTGTGCCGAATAGACCCCCGCCTGACCATTCAAGGCATTACCAATCGTGGTTGCACCTTCAATCAAGGTTTTCTGATCGACAACAACATCCCCAGCGGTTGAATTTACTTTTGGTTTTTTGGTGACATGAACCTGAATGGTCGGTAAATCGCTTTCTTCCACAGGTGCATCTTGTGCCATGACGTGTTGAATCGCCAGCGATAAAATGGAAAGAGCAAACACATGTTTCTTAAAAGGCATTGTAGGCATCCAGTGCTAAATTTGTTGTTATATTATAACGTATCGAGTTATTTGCAAGACGCATTCGTGCTTTATCCAGAATTCCGTTAAAATTTTACTTTTCAATTCCTAAATTATCGTTATGGCATTTACTGTGTCGCACATGTTGTTTGCACCTGCGATCTATCGGCTCAGTCAGCGGCAGTTTCCACTTGCTGCAACAGGCATTGGTTGTATGACCCCAGACCTGTTTCGCCTATTTACCCAACAGAACATAATGATCAGTCATTTATGGCAAGGTCTGATTTTCCCTGACCTATTGATTGGTCTATTGTTTTCGGGGTTATGGTATGGTTTGTACCGTCCTGTGATTTTTACAGGTTTGGGGCTCATCGCGCCTCGTCCTCAATACGGTATCAAATTTTTCATAAGCACTATTTTTGCGATTTTACTGGGAACAATCAGTCATTTCTTTTGGGACAGCTTCACCCATCTAGACGTCCGCACGTGGTTTGCACACGATTTTTTACAACAGCAAGTTGAAATTTTTAAACAACATAGTTACCCGCTGCATTACATCTTACAAATCAGTACATCTTTGCTCGCTTTGCCTTGGCTATGGATGTGGTCAAAGCATTACATTGCCAAATATCGGCAAAACTCCAGATTCCCCCCGTTCGCTCAACGACAATTTTTACAGCGTTTATCTGCTTGCGCTCTACTTTGTGGCATTGGCATGCTGAGTGTTTATCTGTCGCATCATTTTGAGTTTGGGGAAAATAACGACGAACTAATCGGACGGAGTTTTAAAGCCTTTGTACAAGGTTGGTTGCTGTGTTTTAGCATCGGTTGTGGCTTGTTTTTATGGAAATATTCACAAATTCAACCTGCTAAAAAATCGTTCCCTCAGCCTTAAGTCGTCTTGGCGATGGTTTTTTCGCACTAAACCTTGAGCAACATGACCTAAAAGGGCATAATCGCTGATTGATTCGCGGTACGCTGTTTACGTATACGCTCCTATTGCCAATATAGTTTGGATTTAAAAAACATGATGCGAACTCATTACTGCGGTTCTTTAACCGAAGCCCAAATTGACCAAACCGTGACCCTCTGCGGTTGGGTACACCGTCGTCGCGATCACGGTGGTGTGATCTTCCTTGATATGCGTGACCGTGATGGTCTTGTGCAAGTGGTTATTGACCCAGATACTCCTGAAGCTTTCGCAACAGCAGATAAAGCACGTTCTGAATTTGTATTAAAAATTACAGGTCGTGTACGCCGCCGTTATGCAGGCACAGAAAATGCCAATATGGTGAGCGGTCAAATCGAAGTCTTGGGTAAAGAAATTGAAGTTCTTGCGACTTCTGAAACACCTCCATTCCCACTGAATGACGAAAACACCAATATTTCTGAAGAAATTCGTTTGAAATACCGTTTCTTGGACATCCGTCGTCCTGAAATGCTAGATCGTTTACGTTTCCGTTCTAAAGTCACCAACCTGATCCGTAACTACTTCGAAGATCACGGTTTCCTAGACGTTGAAACACCGATCTTGACTCGTGCAACCCCAGAAGGTGCGCGCGACTACTTAGTTCCAAGCCGTGTTTCAAATGGTAGCTTCTACGCACTTCCACAATCTCCACAATTGTTCAAACAGTTGTTGATGGTCGGTGGTATTGACCGTTATTACCAAATCGCAAAATGTTTCCGTGACGAAGACTTGCGTGCAGACCGTCAGCCTGAATTTACCCAAATCGACGTTGAAACATCGTTCATGAGTGACGATGACATCATGGATTTGATGGAAGGCTTAACAGTTAAAATGTTCAAAGAATTGTTGAATGTTCAATTCGACAAATTTGAACGTATGACCTATGCCGATGCAATGCGTGACTATGCATCTGACAAACCAGATATGCGTATTCCATTGAAACTGGTTGACGTTGCAGACTTGATGCAAGACGTTGAATTCAAGGTTTTTGCAGGCCCTGCTAAAGATCCTAAAGGTCGTATTGTGGCTTTACGCGTTCCAGGTGCAGGTTCACTTCCACGTAGTGCTATCGACGAATACACCAAATTCGTAAGCATTTACGGTGCAAAAGGCTTGGCTTACATCAAAGTCAACGAACTTGAAAAAGGCATCGAAGGTCTTCAATCTCCAATCGTGAAATTCATCGAGCCAATCGTGCTTGATTTGTTGAAACGTGTTGGTGCTGAAAATGGCGACATCGTATTCTTCGGTGCAGACAAAGCCAAAGTTGTAAATGATGCAATGGGCGCACTTCGTGTGAAAATTGGTCATGACCTTAAACTTGCAACTTGCGAGTGGGCACCACTTTGGGTTGTTGATTTCCCAATGTTCGAAGAAACTGACGATGGCAAATGGACGTCTGTTCACCATCCATTCACGCTACCAAAATCTTCTGTTGAAGAAGTTAAAAACAACCCAGGCGAAGCATTGTCTGTAGCGTATGACATGGTCTTGAACGGTACTGAAATCGGTGGTGGTTCACTTCGTATCTATACTTTAGAAATGCAAAAAGCCATTTTTGAAGCGTTGGGTATTAGCGAAGAAGAAGCCGAAGAAAAATTCAGCTTCTTGTTAAATGCATTGAAATATGGTGCACCTCCGCACGGTGGTTTGGCATTTGGTTTAGACCGTCTAGTTATGCTCATGACTGGCGCTTCTTCAATTCGTGATGTGATTGCATTCCCGAAAACCAAAACTGCTGAATGTCCATTGACTCAAGCACCTGCACCAGTTGAAGCAAATCAATTGCGTGATTTAGGTATTCGTTTACGTGAAAAACCAAAAGCTGAAGCGAAAGAAGCTTAATCTTTGACTTCGCTAAAAAAACCCTGCCTTGTGCAGGGTTTTTTCTTTGAATCCATAGAAATTCTTCTTAAAAAATGTCACTTTTAACAATCGGTTTTCAAATTTCCTTTTGAATTTTTCCCCAATCAGGCTTACAGTACGCAGCGATAGTCTATATTCTGCTGCAACGGCTCTTGCCCTAATTATTCTATTGATCAATTTATTTTGTTTTTAAGATGCTCATCTCTTTTTGATTTTATCTATCTTAGATTTTAAGTTTCTTTGCAAAATTTTCTCTCACCATATCTTTAAAAAAGATTCTTGAGTCAAAATATGGCTATTTATTTATTACTCAAATTTATTGCAATTTTTCCACTGTCATTTTTACAAAAAATCGCGACTTTAGCGGCTTATATTCTCTTCCACACCAACTCATCCATCAAACGGATTAGCACAATTAATCTACAGTTGGCTTATCCAGAACTTGAGCAGACTGCTCTACAAGAACGTATTCGCCTGAGTATTCAAAGCCAATGTCTAACGTATATCGAGTTTGTGAAATGCTGGGGAATGCCACCTCAGTATAGCCTTGACTTGCTCAAGAATGTTCATGGTGCAGATCTGTTAGAAAAGGCTTTAGCCAATAAAAAAGGCGTCATTGTAGTTATTCCTCATTTTGGTTGCTGGGAACTCTTAAATGCATGGCTAAACATATATACACAACCGATGATTATGTATAAACCCAGCAAAACCAAGGGAATGAATCGTTATATTTTGGATGCACGCCAAAAATTTAATGCGACCTTAGTACCAACAGATAAAGTAGGCATACGCCAAATTTTTAAACATCTAAAACAGGGTGGTCTGACCGTGGTTTTGCCCGATCATTTGCCCAAACCATCTGGTGGAATTTACTCTCAGTTTTTTCAACAAAATACATTATCAGCCACACTGGTATCTAAAATGGCGGCTCAGACTCAATGTAATGTGATCGGGTTAAGCTGTATCCGTAATAGTGAACTGTCGAATTTTGATGTGCATTGCACCGAATTACCGCAAACGATTCTCTCGAAAGATTTACAGCAGTCTGTCGATAGTTTGAATCTCACGATGCAAGAAATGGTTAATCTCGCCCCCGAACAATACATCTGGTCATACAAACGTTTCAGAAATTGTTATGGCAATATTAATATTTATCGAAAGCAATCAATTACTTAAATTTTAGTGCATAGATCTGGTGATTGATAAACTCAGCTAGAAATTGATATGAATCTGTATTGCTTTGAGGCGATTATTTTTATTCATTTGAGCTCAATTCTTAACAGTGGCATAATATCCACTGTTTTTGTGTTGATAGATGAGCAACCTTATGGCTATGCGTCCTGAAGTCCGTCGCCGTTCGTTGGTGATTATTGTGTTTTCGTTAGTCCAATGGGGCATTATGAACTACATCATTCATAATCAGCTCATGAACTTTACCACTTATCAGCGTATTTTGTATTTCTGTTTCAGTAGTTTATCTGCGGCCCTACTTATTTTCTGTGCACTTATTTATATGGTGCTCAAGGGTAATGCGGATAATCAGTAAAATCTCGATTCTTGTTCATCTTCTTATTATGGAACAGTAACATTGCGCCATTCATCTTTAAAAATCTTGCATATTGCAAATTTCAAAACTGACAATAATGGCTCAATGTTTTACAACACCGATGCCAAGATTCAACATGGTTTAATTGAGCTTGGACACTATGTGCATGCTTTTGACTATAAATACATGGTCAGAAAAAGTAACATTTTCAATACCACTTCCCTTTCTCATAAAAAAACACATCAACAACTGATTGAACTTTGTCAAAATGTTCACTTTGACCTGATTTTAATTGGGCATATCCATTTACCAAAAGAATTACTCAAGCAACTTAAAGCGATTAACCACGCCAGAGTTGCCATGTGGTTTGTTGATCCAATCAATGAACCTCACCGTCTTGACCATTTCAAAGAAATGCACAGTGAAGTCGATCATGTCTTTGTCACAACGGCAGGTCAGCATTTACAGAATCTATCTGAAGTTTGTGATCATCCTGTGTTTGCATTTACGCCAAACCTGAGTTTACATTCGATTGAATACGCGCGTGAAGACTGGCTCAAATTTGACTATGACTGTATTTTCTGTGGTTCAAATAGCAAATATCCTGAACGTGAGCAATTTATTAGCCATTTAACCGAGCAGCTTCCAGAGTTCAGATTTAAGCTCGGTGCATGTTTAGGACAACCATCTTTATTTGGGCATGAATATCAAGCGGCTGTCCGCAACAGTTTAATGGGCATTAACTACTCAAAATATAATGATATTTATATGTATAGTAGTGACCGTCTTGCTCAGCTTACAGGAATGGGGTGTCTAGTCTTTACCGCCCAAACACCAGGTCTGGCAGAATTATTCCCTGAAGATAGCGTCGTATATTTTCAAGATACTTCTGATTTACTTGAGAAATTAAAATACTATCAGCAACACCCTGAAAAGGCTGTTGAAATTGCACAGCGTGGTTATACACTTGCACATTCAATTTTTGAAGCCAAGTATATTCTGCAACAATGGTTAAATTTGATTGATCAGCAGCCATTAAATTCTCCTTGGCAAAAAGAAATTTATCAGCAAGGTAACAGAATGATCAACTGATTCTCAAAGTCATTGGATCTGCTATAAATAATGGCAGATTTAAAAATTTTCAAACCAGATTAAGATATAGAGTAATGAATGTCTCATGAACAAATTTAATGATTTTGTCAGCAAAACATATACATTATCAAATGCGCAGGATAACTTTGTTCCAAACATAAATATTGCATTTGCAATTGATAAGAATTATTTAAAGCCTTGTGGAATCACACTTTATTCAATTACAAAAAACAACTCTGATATTAATATTGATTTTCATATTTTCACAACTTTTTTTGACCCTAAAGGGTATCAAGATATATTAGAAAAAAATAATAATATTAGAATTCATGTTTATATATTAAACACTCAATTTTATGACAATTTGCAAGTTAATGGTCATTTCACAACTGCTATCTATTATCGTCTATCAATTGCAAGTATTTTAAAAGATAAACTAGATAATTTTTGGTATCTTGATGCTGACATTTTATGTGTTGACAGTATAAAAGGCATGCTTTCCATAGATATAAATAATTATGTTTTAGCTGCGGTACAAGATAAATGTATGAAACCTGATTACATCAAAAGTATTGGTTTAAACTCTAACAACAAATACTTCAACTCAGGTGTTTTATTTATCAATGTCAAAGCATGGAATGATTTTCAGGTTTTTGAAAAATTTAACCAACTTATTTCTAAACGTGATTATAAATTTCCTGACCAAGATGTGCTGAATATCTTGTTAGCAAATAAAGTAAACTTTATTGATGAAAAATTTAACTTTTTTACTCAAGAAAAAATAGACCCTGTACTGATACATTTTGTCAGTTCTCCAAAGCCATGGAGTGTCGCTGCCTCACATAGTGCAAAATATTTAGAATACTACTACCAGTCACCATGGAAAGATCAACCTTTAGATGCGCCAAGAAACTCTAAAGAGGCAAAAAAATATGCCAAGATCTTATGGAATAAAAATCAATTTTTAAATTGTATAAAATGGTACCTTGTCTATATTTACAAAAAAATATTTTAATTTATACATATTAATGCAATGTGATGTATACGAAACATCATCGTATACATCATACAAAATAAAAACTTAGTTTTATAAAAGCATCATCTTATTCACATCTTGGATGTTTCCCTTTTAAAAATGTTCTTATTATCAATAATGCTTCTTTAAATTTAAACTTGATTAGTTTTTTAGCAACTAATTTTATAAATTTAGTATTTCTTTTAAATGCATTTTTACTATAATGCTTCATTGTTAAAATATTATCATAAAGATACTCTTTCTCTCTCCAATAAGGCATTTCTTTTTCTGATATTGAAAGAGAATGATTTAAGTAACTAGTTGATGAAATCAAAAAAATATCACCTTTCTTACTACATGCATTTAAATTACGAAAAAAAGCTGTATCCACCCCATAAAATGCATAATGTGAATCAAAAACCTCTTTTTGTTTTTTTTCAAAAAAATATTTAATGTTTTTTGAAATAATTAAACCAGAGCCTATAGAAAAGATATTTTCAGAAGTGATATTTTTTTGTTTTTCAACGAGAATTTTACCATCGATACGTGGATAATAAATTTCCCTATCAATAATTGAACGTATTTTAGGTAATTCAACATCTATATCTTTCAGATTAAATAAAACATCCTGATAGTGCTCATTGATTTCAGTATCATCATCAAATAATACATAATAATCAGCATCATAATCTTGAATAAAATCGTTATAAATCCAGCTAAGCGGTTTATTTTGTAATTCATTTTTTAGGTCAACACGGTGATGGATTTGATGCAACTTTTTGATCATTTCATCATCAATAATGTAATTTGGCCCATTATTCACAATAAGCAAATAATCAAGAGAGTATTTAAAATTAACCAAATCCTTAATCGTCAAAGATTGTTCTAGCGTTTTCCCATATACCACAACAACTAATGCAATCTTTTTATCTGGCATTATAGAATTACTCCAAAAATAAAATCTTATGCGCTAACATTCAAAATTAAATAAAAAAATAATTTTCTAAAACATATTGAGAATCTTAGAAATAGACATTTAGTTATTCATCAGCTATAAAATTCATAAACCTCATTCACAAATGCATTATGCTTTTTGGCAATCTGCTCAAAACAATATTTTTCTAATGCCTCTTTTTTGCCTTGCTGAGCGAACTTTAAAGCTTCATCTGGATGTTGAATCAAGTATTCAATACCATCCGCAAGACTTTGTGCATCATCAGCTTTGGCACACCAAGCATTAATTCCATGCTTTGCTGTTTGACGAATCCCGATGTCATCCGTAGTGATCAGGGTTTTACCCCATGCAAAGGCATCTAAAATACCAATCCCCTGAATCTCAGTAATTGATGGCAGCGCCACAATATCGGCATTTTGCAATAATGCAATTTTATCTTCGCCTCCAATCCACCCTGGGAATTCAACTTTATCAGCTAAACCCAATCTTTGTGCTTGTGCCTTGCACTGTTCTAACATTTCACCTTGTCCTGCCAAAACTGCATGAAATGGTAAGCCTTTATTATTAAGAATTGCTAAAGCATCAATTAGCACATGAACACCTTTATTGGGTACCATACGCGTTAACATCACAATGTTTGGTGGTTGCTTAATTAACCGTGGCTCAGCAGTAACTTTTGGTAGATATGTTAAATTTGAAATCACTTGCTGTGGTTTTGCATCACGCTCTTCAGGCGTTTGGCGCTTTTGCACCAGCTCTTGTACATACGGCGTAATATGAATAAATGCATCTGCACGTAAGGTACGTTTGACGTTATGGCTGTGGTTGACTGCAATCACTGGAATTTTTTTCGACATTCCCAGCATGGCATTTTTAAATAACCAGACAGCCTTACCACTATGGGCAATAATCACATCTGGTTGTTGCTGCTCGATGAACTTACGAATTTTTAATGCCGCAGTGACACTATAAAAACCTTTATTCGGAATCACTGTGATTGGCCATTCACCACTTTTGAGATGCTGATTTTCAGTACCACGCAGCAAAACCACTTCATGTCCAAAACTTTTTAAGGTATTTGCAATATCAAGCATTGCCTGCCAACGGCCACCCGTTGCATCACCATAAACGGCATTTATGATTTTTAGTTTTTTCAAGGGAATAACCTTTCTTTTAGCAGTTTTGCCAATTGTTTACTCGGTTCATATTTTAATGGTTTCAGCTTATCTTCGCTATCATTAATCTGACTTAACTGAGCTATAGGCGAAATATAGATAAAATAATCCACTTCAAAACGCTTCAATAGATTTCCGAATTACTCGTCGGGCTGTCCATGTTCAGGCAAATAATCAATCACAGGACGTACGGCGAAAACACTTCCCATCAGTATAGTCATACTTACTGCTCAACATGTGGATGCCCAGAGCGCCATCGCTTGCCATGATATTGTTCCAAGGTTGCCTGACTTAGAGGTATCGGTGACACAAGTAAGCTAATAAATGGTTTTGGCAAATCTGGTTCGAGTACCAATATTGTATCAAGCCATTCAAGCTCTTGTATTTTTTGATTAATTATCATTTTCTATCATATTTAAAAAGAATGTTTTGATAGCAAATAAGTTATTGAGCTTCTATCAAAGCACGATTGATTCCATTATAATCACCAAGCCGATTCGATTTCCTATGGTTAATAATATAGAAATTCAATCTCATCTCCATCAGACTCTGCATTTTTTAACACTTTTTACTTCTACCATTTCTATATATTTATGAAAACAGGTTACAAACATACAAAATATATTTTTTAGAAAAACTCAGTTTTAATTTATTTTTTCTGACAGCATATGACAACATTCATAATACAAAATTTACCAGTTAATCAAATATATATAATTTCCACATTCTCTATCAGTCATATATCCTTAACAATATTAGCTTGAAATAAAATATACAACCATGCTATATTTTATCTATTAAAATCTTAATTATGTCTATTAATGTAATGCTATTTTTTATATATGCTCCCTCTTATGATGATAATAGTGGCGGTTCGATTGCACTGCATCGACTTTGTCATATAATTAATAAATCTAGTGACCATAATGCATATCTAGTTCCTTTCGGATATAGAAAAAATGATTTTTTAAAAAAAATTAAAGCATATTTAAAAGGAAATATTAAAAAACCTAAAAACTACAAAAAAAATCCAAATTGGGATACCCCCATATGGAATAAAATAAATATCCCAAGTACAGGAGTGGTTATTTACCCTGAAATCACGGAAAATAATCCTTTAGAAATAAAAAATGTAGTAAGGTGGCTCTTGCATCAACCAGGTTTTCATACTGGTCAAATTAATTATGGAGAGAATGAGCTTTATTTTAAGTTTAATTCTGCTATCAAAGATTTTAAAAATAAAAATTCATTTCTATCTAAAAATGAATTAAAAGTTATTTATTACCCAATTGACATTTACAACGCTACAAACACAACAGCTAGAGATATTGAATCATGCTATATGGTAAGAAAAGGAGATTATAAAAAATTTATTCATGATGAAAATAGCATACAATTAGATGGAAAAACCCACACAGAAATATCTGTTATATTTCGTAGAGCTAAAAGATTTATTTGTTATGATGATTACACAGCATATTCTATATTCGCTATTTTATGTGGGTGTGAATCAATTGTTGTACCAGGAGAAAATGTTTCTATAGACTCTTGGTATCCAAATGAAAGTGATAGATTTGGTATAGCTTATGGAATTACTGAGAACCAATTAGAGTGGGCAAGATCAACTCAACATAAAGTCCTTGAGCACGTAATTAATGAGCATAAAAAAACTGAGGAAAGAGTTTTATTGTGTTTACAAGAAATTGAGGAATTTTTTAATGCTGCTCCTAAATAACATTTTTATTTTGCTAATATTATAGGAGAGATAAGTTATATGGCATACTTATCAATAGAGCAATTGACAAATATGGGTTTTAAATCCTTAGGTGAAAATGTAAAAATTAGCGATAAAGCTTCAATTTATGACTGTTCAGAAATTGAAATTGGTGATAATTCTCGAATTGATGATTTTTGTGTAATATCTGGAAAAATTAAAATTGGTCGAAATGTTCATGTTGCTCCATTTTGCCTAATAGCTGGTGGCGAAAAAGGAATTATTATGGAAGATTTTTCTGGTTTAGCTTATAAAGTACAAGTATTTAGCCAATCAGATGATTATTCTGGTAACAGCTTAACAAACCCTACAATTCCAACCCGATATAAAAGAGAGATTAAAAAAGAAGTAATTATTGGAAAGCATGTCATAGTTGGTGCTGGCTCTATTATATTCCCAGGAGTGCATTTAAAAGAAGGTTGTTCAGTAGGTGCAATGACATTAGTTAACAAGAGCACTAATCCATGGGGAATATATATTGGAAACCCTGCCAAGCGAATTAAAGACAGAAAACAAAATTTATTAATTTTAGAGAAAGAGTACCTTAAGGATAGTAATGATTCCATTTAATAAACCACCATATACTGGAAGTGAAACCCAATATGTAATGGATGCTATGCAAAGCACAAAAATTTCAGGTGATGGATTCTACAGTCGAAAGTGTCAGCAGTGGTTTGAAGATAATCTGTCATGCAAAAAAACTTTATTAACTCCATCTTGCACACATGCTTTGGAATTAGCTGCAATATTGATTGATGTACAATCTGGCGATGAAATTATCATGCCAAGCTACACTTTTGTGAGTACAGCAAATGCCTTTGTGCTCCGTGGTGCTAAAATCGTATTTGTTGATATTCGCCCTGATACAATGAATATTGATGAAGACAAAATTGAATCTGCTATTACTAATAAAACCAAAGCTATTGTTCCAGTTCATTATGCAGGTGTTGCTTGTGAAATGGATAAGATTATGTCTCTGGCAGAAAAATATAATTTATATGTAATAGAAGATGCAGCTCAAGGAATGATGTCTTCATACAAAAATAAAAAGCTCGGTACAATAGGAGATTTAGCTGCTTATAGCTTCCATGAAACTAAGAATTATACGAGCGGTGGAGAAGGTGGTTTATTATTAATTAATGATTCCAAATTCATTGACCGTGCTGAAATTATTAGAGAAAAAGGGACAAATCGTAGCCAGTTTTTTAGAGGCATGGTAGACAAATACACATGGTGTGATATTGGCAGCAGCTATTTACCTAGTGAGTTACAAGCTGCATACTTGTGGGGTCAGCTAGAAAATGTTGATCTAATTAATCAAAATAGATTAGAAAGCTGGAATTTTTATTTTAATGGGTTAAAGCAACTAGAAAATGATAACCTGATTCAATTACCCCAAATACCTAACGATTGTAAACATAATGCGCATATGTTTTATATCAAATTAAATAACTTAAAAGTCCGAACAGAACTAATTGAATACCTAAAAGAAAAAAATATAGGTGCAGTATTTCATTATGTTCCACTACATACCTCACCATTTGGGTCTAAACACAGTATTTTTCATGGAATAGATTATTTTACAACTATTGAAAGTGAAAAATTGATTAGATTACCCTTATGGTATGGTCTAGAGAAAAAGGATATTTTGTTCATTATTGAAGCAATATATAATTTTTTTCAAAAATAATATACTTTTGCGATATAGCTTGTAGTTGATAATAATAAATCAACTACAAGAAATACAACCTCTACTGGTTAAATGTATCAGCAACCTGATCTTTATCACTTACTAATACTTTATCGACTTGATTTAAAGGCCAGTCAATTGCCAGTGTTGGATCATTCCAAATAATTGCTCTTTCAGACTCTTTGGCATAGTAATCAGTTGTTTTATACAAAAACTGCGTGTTGTCTTCTAAGGCAATAAAGCCATGGGCAAAGCCCGCAGGAATCCAAAATTGACGGTGATTTTCACCTGTCAACTCCACACCAACCCATTGACCAAAAGTTGCCGAGTCTTGACGAATATCAACTGCAACATCCCATGCACGACCTTGCACCACACGCACCAATTTGCCCTGTGCATGGGGATTGAGTTGATAATGTAAACCACGCAACACGCCTTTTTGTGACATAGAATGATTATCTTGAACAAAGTTTGGAATCTCGAAGTTACGCTCTGCTAAAGCCTGTTCAAAGTTTTTTTGATTAAAACTTTCCATGAACCAGCCGCGCTCATCAGCAAATACACGAGGTTCAAAAATCAACAAATCTTTAATTTTAGTTTCAATAATATTCATATTGCGTCACTCAATCTGGCTACTTTAGGCTTATTTTGCTTGGTGTTCTTGATGCAGTTTTAACAAATACTGACCATAACCCGTCTTTTTAAAGAAATTGGCACGCGCTAACAACTGATCAGAGCTGATCCAACCGTTGTTAAAGGCAATTTCTTCCAAGCATGCCACTTTAAGCCCCTGACGGTGCTCAACTGTTTGCACAAATTGGCTCGCTTCCAGCAATGAGTCATGTGTACCCGTATCTAGCCATGCAAAACCACGCCCCAACAACTCAACGTTCAATTGATTTTGTTGTAAATACACATTATTTACATCAGTAATTTCCAGTTCACCACGTGCCGATGGCTGAATATTTTTAGCAACTTCGACCACGCTATTGTCATAGAAATACAAACCTGTCACCGCATAGTTTGATTTTGGTTGAGTTGGCTTCTCTTCAATGCTAATTGCTTTACCTGTTGAGTCAAATTCAACAACACCAAAACGCTCAGGATCATTGACATAATAGCCAAACACTGTAGCACCAGAAGTCTGTGCCGATGCACGTTTAAGCTGCTGGCTAAAACTTTGACCATAGAAAATATTGTCGCCTAAAATCAGACAGACATTATCCTGACCAATAAACTCTTCACCCAAAATAAAAGCTTGTGCCAGACCATCTGGTGACGGTTGAACCTTATAAGACAACTTAATGCCGAGTTCTTCGCCTGTACCCAGTAATTTTTCAAAATTTGGCAAATCTTCTGGTGTTGAAATAATCAAAATTTCAGAGATACCTGCCAGCATCAGCACAGATAACGGATAATAAATCATCGGTTTATCGTAAATTGGCAACAGCTGCTTTGATGTCCCCATCGTAATTGGGTATAAACGGGTCCCCGAACCACCCGCAAGAATAATGCCTTTACGTTTTATTTGGCTCATACGATGATTTCTCCTAAGACTTGTTCCACACCTTGCTGCCAATACGGCAAATGCAGATGAAATTGTTGTTGTAATTTTTGGGTATTTAAACGTGAGTTTAAAGGACGTTTTGCTGGTGTTGGGTAAGCTGTGGTTACAATCGGATGTACCTGTTGCAACTTCAAAACCAAACCTTTGTATCGAGCAACATCAAATATATATTGTGCATATTCGTACCAAGACGTTTCACCCGAAGCCGCAAGATGATAATGCCCACACAGTTGTTGCTGTTGTTCGGCTGCGTGTAAACTGTAATAGCGAATTGCCTGTGCAGTCACATCAGCAATTAAAGCTGCACCTGTAGGTGCACCAATCTGATCAGCAATAATGCTGAGTTCTTCTTTAGCTTGCGCTAAACGCAGCATGGTTTTGATAAAGTTCTGACCATGCGTGCCGTAGACCCAAGAAGTACGAAAATTGATAAACTTTACCGCACTTTGCTCAAGTGCCACTTCACCTGCACGCTTGCTTTGACCATAGACATTTTGTGGTGCAGTTACGTCTTGCTCTTGCCATGTTTGTGTACCTTGACCAGAGAATACATAATCAGTGGAATAATGAACTAACAAAGCGTTCACTGCTTGGCACTTTTCAGCCAAGTGTTTGACTGCTAAATGATTAATCAGGTCAGCTTGTTTAGGTTCTGATTCAGCTTTATCGACAGCCGTATATGCCGTTGCATTCACAACGACATCTGGTTGAACTTGCTGAATAAGTTGAGTGATGGCTTCAAGATTCGCAATATCACCACACAAGCCTTGTGCATTGGTATGGCGATCTAAGGCAATCACCTCACCTAAAGGCTGCAAAGCACGTTGTAGCTCCCAGCCCACCTGACCATTTTTACCCAATAAAAGAATTTTCATTCGTCATTCCTTACTGAGCTGATTCAGTATGATACTGCTGTGTTAACCAGTTTTTATATTCACCACTTTGTACGTGTGCCACCCATTCCTGATTGTTCAGATACCACTCAACCGTTTTACGTAGCCCTGTTTCGAAACTTTCTTGTGGTACCCAACCTAAGTCTTTTTGAATCTTGCTAGCATCAATCGCATAACGTAAGTCATGCCCAGGACGATCAGTCACATAAGTAATTAGGTCTTGATACTGAGACACACCTTCAGGTTTATTCGGTGCAAGCTCTTCTAGAAGCTGACAAACGGCTTTCACCACATCAATATTCTTTTGTTCGTTATGCCCACCAATGTTATAGGTTTCACCGACTTGCGCCTGAGTCACAACTTGATAGAGCGCACGTGCATGATCTTCTACATAGAGCCAGTCACGAATCTGCTGACCATTGCCATAAACAGGCAACGCACGACCATTCAAGGCATTTAAAATAATGAGAGGAATCAGTTTTTCAGGAAAATGATATGGACCATAGTTATTGGAACAGTTAGTAATCAGTACAGGTAAACCATAAGTACGATGCCACGCACGCACTAAGTGATCTGAACTGGCTTTACTCGCTGAATAAGGTGAACTTGGAGCATATGGTGTCGTTTCATGAAATAAATCATCAGTACCTTCTAAGTCACCATATACTTCATCAGTAGAAATATGATGAAAGCGGAAAGCCTGCTTTTTCTCAGAAACCAAGCCGTTCCAATATTGGCGAGCGGCTTCAAGTAGCTGATATGTTCCTAAAATATTGGTTTCAATAAATGCGGCTGAGCCTGTAATTGAACGGTCTACGTGTGACTCGGCTGCCAAATGCATCACTGCATCAGGCTGAAAATCTGAAAATAGTTGATCTAGCGCAGCACGGTCACAAATATCGGTTTGTGAAAATTGATAGCGAGGACTTTGTGCAATACTAGATAAGGATTCTAGATTTCCCGCATACGTCAATTTATCGACATTTAAAACTTCATCTTGTGTATTTTGAATAATATGGCGAATCACAGCCGAGCCAATAAAGCCCGCTCCACCTGTAACTAAAATTTTCATCTTAAAATCGGAATACTAAAAATTCTGCTTAGTATAACCAATTCTCGATACACAACAGTTAAGAAATCACGGAGGATTCTCACTTAACTGTTAGCAAATAGTTGTTTATGTAATTGTTGTGCCAACAGTTCACTTGGCTCAACAGTCAAGGTCTGCTGTTGCTCGGCTTTAAATGTACTATTGAGCTGTGCGATGGAAATGACTTGCAAAATCTCTTGCTGACTCAAGCGCTCAAGTACATTGTGAAATTTTTCGTCGGGTTGCCAATGCTCAGGCAAATAAGCAACTACAGGACGCATGGCAGAAACACTTTCCATGAGCATAGACATAGAATCTGCACTACAAAATACGCGTGTCGAAACTGCCAAAAACTGATGCAAAACTGCACGTGGCTGTTCTGCCCACCACACTATATCTGCAATACATTCAAAATTTAAGTACTGCTGCAGAATTTTTTCAGCCTGTTTCCCTGTACGGCGTGAAGTGCTGAGCAACCATTTAATCCTATGCTGACGTGCCAGCAGGTTCATCTGTTTTGCCAGTTGAATCCAATCCTGCTCCTGATACTGTGCTCCCGCGCCATCTCCACCGATCAGCATGGTCCACACTTGCTGCTCGACATGTGGATGCTCGGAGTACCATTGCTTGCCATGCTGTTGCAAGGTTGCCTGACTTAAAGGCATCGGCGACACAGGTAAGCTAATAAATGGTTTTGGCAAATCTGGTTCGAGCACCAAAATTGCATCAAACAATTCAGCTTTGAGTTGACGCAGTGAACCACAAAAAATATTTTTTGCACCAAATGCCTTGGACAACCACACAATCGCATAGGCACTATTTCCACCTGCACCGACCACAATATCTGGGCGTGCATTTGGCAGCGCATCTCCCTGATAAAACTGATCAATTTTTTCTGCTTTAGGAATTTTATAGTTAAGTAACCAGGTTAAAGGTCTGCGATAAAACTTATGCTTTAAAGTCAGTTCAATCCAATGCACCTCTAATTCAAAATCACGTTCCAGAGCAAACAACACCCCTTTAGACTGATTAAAATGCCCTGGCACACCATCGCTGACCACCCATACTGTTTTTTTACTTTTCGGTTGGTTATGCATGACTCAGTTCCTGATAAACCTGTAGGGTATTGTGTAGCACAGCTTCTAGCGTTAGCTGTTGCTGGGCAGATTGATAAATCGGTTCTGAACGCTCAGTCAGCTGCTCAAAATGCTGCACATGTTGTTGAATTAAATCATGTAAAGCAGTGACGTCATCCGCAGGGCACATCAGTTCAGGTGGCAAAATTTCTGCAACCATACCAACATCCGTTGAAATCACAGGGCAATGCACCAAAAGCGCTTCAGCCAGCGTATAAGGGCCACCTTCATTACGCGATGAGATCACCAAAAAATCCGCCTGCTGCATCAGTGTAGTAATATCATTGCGATGCCCAAGCAATTCAATACGATCTGTTAGAGCATGCTGCTGAATTTTCTCTTGTAGTAAACCGCGATCTGGCCCATCTCCCACAATCCAGAGCTTGGCATCAATGCCTTGCCATGCTTCAACCAGTAAATCAAAACCTTTGGCAGGCACGAGGCGCGCAACCGCAATCGCTTGTAAAAGTTGATGTGGCTGTTTTTGTGCTGCCTGAAGTACAGGTGGCTGAATCCCATTTAAGACTACACGCACACGGTCTTGCTGACTAAACTGATTGGCGACCCGTCGACTCACTGCAATAATTCGATCATATTTTTCAAATGCCTGAACATTACGTTTTAGGTTATGCAGTGTCGCCACACTTGGAATTTTCAGCCATTTCAGCATGGGTGCAATCATGGATACGGCTTTGTTGGCTTGCACATGCAGGACATCGGCATGCGTGGCTTTAATGGTCTGATACAACTGCCACAGCAAAATCGGGTTTTTACGGCTCTTGCTTAAATCCAAGGCTTTAAATTCAACACCACTGACTCGCTCAGCATACTTTTCATGCGCGATGAGTGTCACCTTTTGCCCCGCCTGTGCCAAACCATTTGCCAGTTCAACCACATGCTTTTCCAAACCGCCTTCTTCGTCACCCGCCATGACCATACAAATATGCATTGTTATTCTCTCTTATAACCCGCGCTGACCCAGTTTCAAGCGACATTTCACTGCAAATAGCGAATCTTTACCACTCATCTTGATGCGCTGTAACTGCATAAAGTCAGGCTGTGCAGTATCAATACCCTCTTTGGTGGTCACGGCATTGCAATAACCGACCTGTTTGGCCAGTTCAACGTCACGCTGACTATAAATTCCAAAAGGATAGGCAAAACTGGTCACAGGTTGCTCAATCATCTGCTCAAGCTGTTGCTTGGATTCCGCCAACTCCTGCAAACACTCTTCATCTGTCAACTTGTCCAAATTGGCATGGGTCATGGTATGTGAACCTATTTCTACCAAACCACTCTTTGCCAAAAATCGGACTTGTTCATCACTCAGTTTGGGCTCACGTGCCAGTTCGCCACTATTGTGATGGGCTTTTTTATAAGTCGACCAGTCACGATCATGACGGTCAACCACCACATAAATCGTGGCTTTGGCCTGATATTTTTCTAAAACAGGATAGGCATTTTCCAAGTTATCCAGATAACCGTCATCAAAAGTAATCGCCACAGTTTTTTCAGGATGCTTGCCCCAGTTTTGCTGAAGTTCCTGCATGGTCACAAAGTGAAAACCTTGCGCTTTCATCCACGCCACTTGCTTGTCAAATTCGGCAGGGGTCACACGCAGCTTATTGAATTTTGCGCCATCAATATGCTCACGCACCATGTGATACATCAAGACACGAGGACGTTTCCAGTCTATTGCAGGTTTCCACCACGCATATTTATAACTAAATGCCATCACCGCAAGCAGCACAAT
>NZ_KI530767.1 GCF_000488275.1 Acinetobacter brisouii CIP 110357
TATATGTGGTCAATTCATTAACCATATATGGTCAAATCATTAACCGTATGTGGTCAAATCATTAACCAAATTTTAAGTCAATTCCTCTGTTTATATGTGGTTAATAAATTATTTGACCATATAAAGGTAAACGTATAGTATTTATGCATACACACAAAACAGAGTAAAAAAATGAAAGAACGCCAAGTTCTTGATTCAGAGCATCTAAAACAATCAAACACCATTGTTGAAGCAATGTACAGAATGGAATCGCATGAACAGCTTGTCATGCTACTTGCATTTAAAAAAATTAATCAGCTTGAACAAAACGGTGTGAATGTCGATGCAACGACAGCAATTGATATTGATGCCCTTGATTATGCTAGGGTTTATGGGGTAAGTAAGAATGTTGCATTTAATGCAATTCTGAATGCTCAGAATAATATTTTTGAACGTCAATTCACTTGGAAGGTAATAGCAGATGACGGCGTGGTTTCTAAGAAAACAGGGCGTTGGATTCATACGAAAGAAGAAGTAGATCAAAAGTCCAGAATTAGAATGTACTTTTCACCTACCATTTTGCCTTTTGCCAGCCAAGTCGAGAAAAACTTTACTTTGATTGATTTACGGCAAACGTCTGGCCTTGGCAATAAGTATGCAATGCGATTATTCCAGCTTCTTTTAAAGTGGAAAAATGCAGAATATGCACCAATCTTTGATGTACAGACATTAAAGCTTCAGCTTGGCGTTGATGTTGAAAACGGGGAATATGCGTTATTCAGTGATTTTAGGAAAAATGTCATTGAAAAAGCTGTTAAGAAGATCAATACAAAAACTAATATTTTCATTAAAAAAGTCGCATATAAAAAAGATGGCCGTGTAATTTCTCATATTTCTTTTTTATTCGATTATCACGAAGGTAAAAATATAACCCCTGATAACGGCGAGGATTTCGCGTTAGAGCTATCAAAGCCAAAAGTTGCTAGAAAACCACGGTTAGAGCATAAAAGCGTAACAGTGGCTAAATCAGGAGAAAACAAGGCAACCATAAGTATGAGTGAAGATCAGGCACAAATGTATGCTGATAAAATTATACGTGCTATTGAAAGCGGAGAGGAAAAGGCAGCATTTAAGGCGGTGGCTGGATTGGCTAAAATCGGTGAAAATATGCCAGATTTCAAGAAACGCATTAAAGCTGATTTAATGGCTGGTGAATTGAATATGTATCGCTCTGCATTAAAAGAGCTTGGCTGTAGTGTTCGGTACACTCGATAAAGTAATTGTTTGTAAAAAATCAGCAAATATGCTGATTTTTTATTGCTTTATATTTCTGTGAAAGGTATTGTTTATTTGTCCATTACACGGACTCCTATTGTTAGATTGTCCAAAGAGGCAGTCAAAAAAACCAGCTATATGCTGGTTTTTTAATGTCTAGGTGTCCAATGCTGTATTTATGCATTAAAAAAGCGCCTATTACGGCGCTTTAAGTTATGTTTGCTGTTGTATGGCCCTTGTGTGTGCAATACTACGTACTTTATTGAATAGATCAGGATTAAGTATTTCTTGAGCCTGTTTATAGAACAACTTAAAAAAATGATTGTCACTTGCTGAAACACGCTCACAGAGTTCAACTTCAAGACGTTGCAATTTATCCTGTAAAGCCTTTGTATTATGGCCGCTTAGCTGATCCTGTGAAAGTTTGGCTTTAGTTGCCTTAATATCTTTCATGATGTTTTTTATTGGTCTATTCATTGGCCTGCTCCATATTCCAATTTACGTTTGCTGCACCATCTTCACACTCAATAATTCCAGTGGCTCCGCATTTAGGGCATTTAGCTTGATCACCATCCCATAAATAGCAACCAATACCACGGTCAGTTGTTACCTCTGCATAGTCACTAAAGCCACAATTTTCACAAGCTGCAAGCCAAGTGATCTTCAGGACTTTACTCATGAGCTTCACCCTGTATTTTTTTAGCCCACCACAAGACAATAAAATCATATTCAGTGGAAAACCCACATATTAAGAAATGGTCAGGTGTTGGCGGATTAGGTTTCCAGTTGCTCCAATCCTCAAGGTCATCATCACCAATAATTTCGGAAACATCTTCAATAGAATGTTGTTCAACTTTAATAGTGATACCACCGTCAGACTGCATCTTTTCCCATTCTTCTCTTGAGTATGGTTCTTCGCTGCTGGTCTGTAAGCGAGGGTCAATTAACATTAAATCAGGGTGCGACCACTCTGCAAAATCGACAGGTACTTGTACGGGTTCAAGTTGTTTAATCATATTTTCCTCTTGGTGTTTTTAAACTTCATAGCGCTGTTTTCTAGCTGCTACTTGGTTCTTATGTAGAACAACAGAAACAGACTTAACCATTTCATTGCGCTTTACGATTTGCTGGGCCTCGGTGAATGTTGAAGCTTCAACAAGGCCATGAATTGAGCCTTTAGGGTGCATCTTTGCGGTATATCGCCAAATAAATTTCATTTCTAAATCCAAAGTTATGCCGCGCAATGCACGGCATTAGAATTAAGCAGCAGTTTCAAAAAACTTTTTGGTTTGTTCGTCATAACCTAAGCCACGCTCTTTGATGGCGTTATGCTTTAAACAGGCCCACATTTGGTTAAACCTTGGATTTTCCATTTCATTGGAAAGTTGTTCTTTTAAATTATTAAATTCACTTGCATATTGAGATTCTATGCAGTCCTGTTGCCACTTAATCCAAGATTGTTCTTGCTCTTGAAATTCGCGTTGTTCAGGTGTCATAGTGTTTAAATGATCTTTGATATTTGCAATAAGATCAGCCAGAAATGTAGGGTTATTTGTTAAGTCTGGAACTTCAACATTCCCAAGACTTGCACAGTCTTTAGAGTGGTATTTCTCGCCACTGTTATCAAATTTTAGAAAACGGCATTGTTGACCTTGATGTTTTCTATCCCAGCTAAAGAACGCCATACAATCAGAAATACGGTAAATTTCGTTTCTGTTTTTACCGCCTAAATCTGGACGAATAATGGTTTCGTCCCCGTCTTTGTCCTCAGTAGCATGAGCGATAAAAATAACGTCCTTTCCGCTTGAGATTAGACGATTCACAAAAGTTGTAAATTCTGTATTTACAGATCCTTGAACATTTAATTTTAATGATCCATCTTGTTTGCAGTTTTTGCGATCATTCGCAAAGTGGGCGCGGATAAGTTCTAGTAAGCGCTGTACAGTATCAATAATGATAGTGTCGTAAGGTTCTAGGTCTTTATTTACATCAAGTGAGCTTAGGGCATTCCAGTTATTTGCTACATAAACAGAAGAACGGCGTAGAAATCCTGTGCGATATGCACCTAAATCCACATCCAGAAGAAGGGCATTTTTTGCAGTCATTGCAATTGAGCTTTTTCCGATTCCTGGGCCTCCATAGATATAGAGTTTAATTGCATTGATTAGGATGGCTTCAGTTGGTTTGATAATTGGTAACATTTCGATATTCCTTTGAATATTGCATAAGCCAAGGCTTAGGCGAGATCGAATTAAATTTTTTATTCAGCGAGTGTTTGAAGTTTTATGCTTTGTATTTGCTGCTGGTTGTATTCGTACTCATAAGCACTAAGGCAAGAGCGCATACCAAACAGGGTGATAAAGATAAGGAAAACGAAAGGGGCTATACGTTTAAGCAACTTGAATAAGTTTGAAGAAAAGTCAGCAATCTGAATGATGAAGAAAGCCATCATGAAGAAAGGAAGTAACGCATAGTAAACAAAATCAACCTTTTGGAGGTTGTGACCGAACTTAATCGGATTTTGTGTGATAGTATTATTCATAGTTTCACCTGTTTTGTGTGTAGTGTGGAACAGTGAGGGAAAACGGTTGCACCCGTTGAACTCAAGAACCGCGTCTTATGGCGCGGTTTTTTATTGCCCTTTCTATTAATATAAACAAATATAAATAAAAATCAATGAAAAATTTACATATAGTTATATCTAGTTATTTTTAATTTGGGTAAATCTATGCTTTTTAAGCAAAAAAAATACATAAATATAAACAAAATATGATTTTTTATAAGTAAATAAACAAAAAAGCCAGCATATAGCTGGCTTTTATTAATGGTTTATAAATTTTAGAGAGATTTTTGCGAGATTACAGCAACCCCAATGATTTCATAATTTTCACGTAAGACAGGGAAATTTTGATTAATCGGTTCAAATGAGCATATCACTTCATCATTGGCCGTTACTTCAAGCACTGTATATATTCTGAAGTGGTAATCACTCGGCTTGTTCTTATTGCCGACAAGGACAATATCTTGTGGTTTTGGTTCACGTTCAGGGTTAATAACAAAAAGCGTTCCTTTTGGATGTATGTTTTTAGAATGTATATTCTTGGTGTTTATACCTTCTAATGCATCATCCTCAAGGATATAGCCAAAAGCGTTTTCGGGTAGATTTAAACAAACTGGGGTCGTAGCTGGTTGGGTGGGCATTATAAAATCCTTGTCCTTAAACCGTGGTCTAATGCTATCCATCGTTTCAGCGTCAATTGTCGGAATGTAGCTAATACGCATTTGCTTATTCAGCAAAGGATTTCTACTTATAGCTTCGCGTTTTGATATGCGTTCAGCAAGTCTAGGGCTGAATGCTGCAATATCAACATCTAAGGCATCAGAAAAAACCTGTGCCGAATCCTCTTTCAGTTCAACTCTGCCGTTCAAGTAAGCAGACACATTAGGCTGTGTCCACCCCCCAACCTTAGCAATATTGCTCTGAGTGAATAAACGGCCTTTCTCTTTTTCTTCTTGCTTTTTTATTGCGAATAGATCCGACAATTTTGCGGCCTCTAACTCAATGATAGCTCTATCAACCATTACTCAAAAACTCCTATTTTCGCAATATAATTCTAAATCTAATAGTTATATATAAACAAATATAAATATAAATTGCATAGAAATAAACAAAGCAATATAATTTATAAATGAATTAGTCATCGTATGAGGGATTTATGAGCTATCAAGATCATGAAATGCAGATAAGAGCGATTAAAACTGCAATTTTCTATCGGGTTCAGCATAAGAACATTGCTAAACGTGTTGGTTTAAAAGCTTCTCGCCTTGGTGAGTTATCCAAGGACATTAGCTCAATTACAGAAGATGAGCGCCGTCTACTCTGGAATGGTCTGATTCTGCCAAAGCTTAAAAAGATGAATAGTGCTTATTTATTAGCCTAAGCATAAAAATTGTACGAAAACGGATATTCACAGAATTTTGGAAATAACTATGTTTGATTTATTACCATATGAATTGATTATTGATAATTTTGCAGGCGGTGGAGGTACAAGTACTGGTTTAGAAGCTGCTTTTGGTCGGCCTGTTGATATTGCTATTAATCATGATCCAAAAGCTTTAGCGATGCATCGAGCTAATCACCCTGATACTAAGCATTACTGCGAGAGCGTTTGGGATATAGATCCAATTGAAGTGACTGGCAATCAACCAGTGGGCCTTGTTTGGCTTTCACCTGACTGTAAGCATTTCTCAAAAGCCAAAGGTGGAAAACCTGTTGAGAAGAAAATTCGCGGTCTTGCTTGGGTAGCATTGCGCTGGGCAGCAAAGACACGACCACGCGTCATCATGCTTGAGAATGTCGAAGAATTTAAGACCTGGGGCCGTGCTGCTGAAGATGGTCGTCCATGTCCAAAACATAAGGGTGAAACATTCAGAAGCTTTGTGAAAGCATTACGCTATCAGGGTTATGAAGTTAAATGGAGAGAATTACGTGCCTGTGACTATGGCTCACCAACGATTCGTAAGCGTTTTTTCTTAATTGCGCGCCGTGACGGGTTACCAATTGTTTTTCCAAAACCTACGCATGCAGACCCAAAAAGTTCAGAAGTAAAAAATGGGAAATTAAAGCCTTGGCGCACGGCTGCGGAATGTATTGACTGGACAATTCCATGTCCAAGCATCTTTGAACGATCAAAACCACTTGTTGACGCTACATCACGCCGTTTAGCAAATGGTTTGGTTCGCCAAGTTATTAATAATCCTGATCCATTCATTGTTGACGTAGATAGCCAACAGGTTGCGCCAGTAATGACTGAAATTGCAAATGCTTCAAGCCCACGTTGTATGTCAGCAAATGAGCCACTTCGGACTATTTGTGCTCAGGTTAAAGGTGGTCATCATGCATTGGTTACAGCATTGATTGAAAAGCACAGCGATAAGAATGTTGATTTGAAATCTCTTGATTTTAAAGCACCAGATGTATCTGCATTCTTGACCGCATTTTATGGCAATGAGAAAGACGGAAATAGCTTAAATACTCCACTTAGAACAATTCCAACCAAAGACCGTTTTGGTTTAGTGACTGTAAAAGGTGAGCTACATCAAATTGTTGATATTGGCATGCGTATGTTTCAGCCAGTTGAATTATTCAAGGCTCAAGGTTTCCCAACTACATATATCTTCAGTTACGGCATTGATGAGCATGGCAACACGATAAAGCTAACTAAAACCGAGCAAGGTCGCATGGTTGGTAATTCAGTTTGCCCGCAATTATCTGAAGCACTTGTACGTGCCAATTTCAGTCATGAAAGCAAATATCAGGGTGCAGCATGATCATTATTACTTTCTATCAATTCAAGCGCTTGGCTCGACAGTACCAAAAGGACAACAAAGGCCAAAACATTGAGTTAACCAATATCATTTTACAGACAAGCTATTTGGACTATGCGAATCGCGTTCCTAATTACCTGGTAACGCGCATTAAGCACCATTTTAAAGATCGGCCATTCATTGAGCTTGTAAGACAGCAGCATGTAACAGAGGTTTAAGCATGGGATCAGCACGTAAAAGAAGCCGATTAACATTGGCCGATTTAAGCAAAATTTCTCCGAAGATTCGCCAGCAAATTAAGAAGCAAAGAGCAGCTTTAGACATGGGCAGCATTGGCGAGGAAGATTTAAGTGTTCAGCTACGCTACAAAGGCATTAATTATGTAAAAGAATATAGTTTTGATCCGACCCGAAATTTTAGAGCTGACTTTTATTTAACTGATTTTAACCTTTTGGTAGAGGTTGAAGGCGGTACGCGAGGAAAAAGCCGCCATACAACACATGATGGTTATTCAACAGACCTTATCAAATATAACTCAGCTCAGATTCTTGGTTTTTCATTACTTCGATATACAACAGAGCAAGTAAAGAAAGGTATGGCCTTAGAGAGCATTGAACTTTTTATTAAGAGTCGTAACGGGGTGTTGATTGCATGACAAAAATTGATAAAGAAAAGCCACATTCAAAAATTCACAGGGACTTAGCAAAACATACAGGTGGTTTGTGGCTATGTGAATTAAATGTGATTACTTCAATGTACAAAGATGGTTATCCATTTAACCGCATTGCTGAAACTGTTTGCCGTGATAGTTGCTATGTTTTCGCCGTGATTAAAAGACTCATTGAAAAAGGTGAACTTAATGAACGGGTAAAACTAAGGGATCGTAAAAAGCGTATTGCTGGTATAGGCATGGGGGTAGCATGTTGAATTTCTGGTTAGTAATTATGTGTTGTTTTCTAACTGGTGGTTTTATTGGTGCAGCAGTCGGCTATAAGCTGACTGTGAACATCATCAAAAAAGACATTCAGTTCAATAAGAATCTAATTCTTGGAAAGCACTTATACCGTGTCCTATATGTCCAAGACCTAAGCAAAAACTTAGAAACGCCGTTAGCAATCTTGGAGGCAGAAAGAAAATGTTAGAACTCTTTGCCCGTTTAAATGTCAAAACCCCAAATTATGAGCCTTCGCAGGGTGATGGTAATCCAATCATCACTCAAGAGGACTTATGCGGTGTTCTTGCTTCATTTCCTGAACAATATAGCTGGTATATCTATGCAGCTATAGACCAGCGCCGTAGCTATAACATGGAATTGCTTCACCGCTATTTTAAACAGCGTGTTATGCAAGAAATGCGAAATAAAAAGTATGTTCCAAAAATATGTACTACTTCAGTTTTTGCCGATGGTGTAACCAAAGCAGCAGTATGGGCCTTCTTTTACTCAAAAGGACAATGCCCTAAATGTGTTGGGGATGGTGGATGGCATGTTCGTGTGTGGAATGAAAATACACATAAATATTATGATGAATTTGAGTTATGCCCACAGTGTGACGGTACTGGACGAAAAGAATATAACTGGGCTGAACGTGTGAATTATGGTTTTTACCAAATTTACCTAGACTCAATTCAGCATATTGAAAAAGATGATTCTAAGCCATCTATGCCATTTACACGGAAATGGTACACCGCATGCTGTAAGAATTATGACAATTTCATAAGAGAAGAATTAACGGACATGAGTAGGCACTTGGTAGCTAAGATTAAACACCTGAAGCAGCAAGAAATGAAATACCGCAGTGAAGTAATGGGGCTAGAAATATGTCTATAACGATTATGGTCGGGGACATTGTTAAGCCTTCCAGTACGACTATAAAAAACTGGGGTGATAAAGAACTTATAGTTTCTCTTATTAAAACTGGCACATACATGGACATTATCAGCGCCGTGGATTCTTCAGGTAAACCGTACCTTGGTGGGTATGACTGTTTTGACTTTGTTAGACGGGGTGAAAAATGAAAGGTAATCGCTGGCATGAAGATCAAAACAATAACATGCAACCAGATATTAAATCAGCGCCGTGTCCTTGGTGTGGTTTAAATTCTGTTGTGGTAGATACGATTTTATTGAAAGGTGAGCATCTAAATACATGGACAGCACAAGCAAGCTGTCATGAATGCGGTACAAAAGCACCAGATACAGATTTTGCAGCATGGGATGATCACCAGCTATGTGAAGATTATTTATTGACTGATTGGGAAAACGAACGTGAGGTTGTGAACCTTGCTGTGAAAATATGGAATAAGCGTAAAACACCTAATGGTACAGGTCTATGATTATGACTCAAAACCAGTTCTTAGCAGCAATGATTTTTTTAATCGTGTTTTGCCTAATTGCATCAACCAAGAGTAGCCATAACCATGTATTAGCTTTTTTATGAATTATTTATATTAAAAATTTATGTATTTATATTAAAAATAAAAACAGGGCATTATAGGAATATGATGCCCTGTTTTTATTTGCGAAAATATGAGTTCTGAATGATATGTAGGTTCTTTATGTATAAAAGATGTAGATATGATAAATGTTTATATGTAAAAAGTTAAGTGCGTTTTATGTTTTATTGAAACAAAAGTGAAATATATAAATAAATATCAAGTTTTTTATACTAAATATAAATGAATTTATTGAAATCAATTATCCGTTAATATATATTTCTTTCTAAGATGGTCGAACCTACATTTATTTTTAACTGTAGATGTTTGATTATCTGTGATGACCCATTTAGGCCCAGTGTAAAAACTGGGCTTTTTTTATGCAAAGAGGTGGAAGAAATGCCAGAACAAAACAAATCAGAAGTCCTTGAAGTTGTAAAAAATGAGAATAATCAAGAGTTTATTAACTCAGTAAAGGTACAAATAGAAAGCCTGAAGATTCTAATCAATACATGCGAGTCGTCTTTAGTTTGTATTGATCAACTTTCAGAAGAAACAAGCATCGAAGGTAATTTGCCAAACGATGAAAATTTAAAAAAGATTATCGGTCAAACAGGATTCCACCTTGACCGCACGGCGGCAACGGCACAAGAATTAATTTCTGTACTTGAAAAATCATTAAATTAAGCCAGCGCCGAACCCAATTTTTTTTTGCAAAAAAAGTAGAGAGCGTATGTTCGGCTTATTAACTCGTTTATCTGTCATTTTTAGCGTCCCTGTTATTTCAGTATTGCAAAACGCCTACGCTGGGGAAGTCTATAAAAAGGTAGTAAATGAATATTCAGATGAAGCAATCATTTTTTTATGTCTGGTTGTTATTCCTCTCGGTAGTATTGCCTCAATCCTAACCCCCGACCCAGCGACAGAACAAAAAATCAGTGTGCTTGCCAAGCTGGTGTATTCAATCTTGGCAAGTATCATTGCAATGGTCTATATCATTCATTTTGAAAAACAATTGAGCATTGTTCACGTTGCATGGGTGGCTGGCGTTGCTTTTGTTGCGCCGTCTGTTGTACCAAGTTTAAAGGCTTTAATCTTTGAACTTTTACCAACTATTAAAGACAATCTGAAAAAACGCATAAATGCATTTTTTGGAATTGAAAACAAGGAAAATTAAATGAGTGTCATTCAAGTTGTATGGCTCATTTTGGGCGTAGTTGTTGGGCTTTATTTTGTGCTACATCGACAAGAGAAGTCCTTTTCTATTCACAATGGAATTGTGTCAATTCTATTAAGTTCAATTGTGAGTTTAATTAGTCTTTGGTGGGCGGCGCTTTTTTTGGTCATTGGCTTACTTATTATCAGTTACGCCGTTCGCCAAAAATACAAAAGCCGTCTTATTGTCATTAATGACCAAAAACCACAAATCGCCGTAGGTCGGGCAAATCAGGATCGCCATGCATAAGTGTGGCTATAGTCATATAGTGGCTTTCTGAAAGGTACAGGCCACTTTTTTATTTTTGGGGTATGGCATGAACTATCAGCAGTTTGATGACCAGATACGAGAAATAGAGAACGAATTAAGCCATATTGGCAGTTGCTCAATGCATGGCAAGACACAAGAGGAAATCGCTCACATAGATGAGCGATTTTTTTTAGCTGTATTTGAGCTAAATCAGCTCAAAAAGCGCCGTGATAAACCAGAGGGCTTTTAAATGAAACGACCTTATCCACCTGAACAAGATCATCATTTTAATAGTGATGAGGAATTTATGGAAAGCGGTGGATTGCTTCATTTTGAGCCAGCAAATCAAGATTTATGGCCGTGGATTGTTGAAACTTTCTTATATAGCGATAGTCCACTATATAACCCTGATCATGAGCATTTATTGAGTTATGACCCACCTGAAATTTCATTTCTTTGGGCTTATTCGACTTGTGAGGCTAAAGGTGGACGTGTGCATGGTCAAACTGAAAGAATCATGATTAATGCAGGCGGATGGCGCAAAGGTCGACAAGAAGCACAATACATTGAATGGTTTAAGGAAGTTCCTGATTACATGATCACTTTAGATGCCCGTGTATGCCAAGTGATGAGCGATACAGACTTTTTAGCATTGGTTGAACATGAGCTTTATCACATTGGGCATAAACGAGATAAAAGGGGTGAACTTGAATTTATGTCGAGTGGTAAGCCAAAGTTATTTTTACGTGGTCATGATGTAGAAGAATTTCACGGCGTAGTTGAACGCTATGGTGCATCACCACAAGTTCAGAAGATGGTTGATTTGGCAAATAAAGGGCCAACAATTTCAAAAGCAAAAATTGCACATGCATGCGGTACGTGCTTGTTGAAGCTGGCTTAATATTTTTTTGCCTTTCTTCCTTGACGTACCTTGACGGATAGAGAGAATGGCAACCCTAAACAAAAAGCAAAAACTCTTTATTGTACGGTCACTTGCGGTATTTAATACACCACAAGAAACAGTGGCACTCGTCAAGGAAGAATTTAATATTGATGTAAGCAGACAACAGGTAGAAAACTATGATCCAACTAAACGAGCTGGTATATCTTTAAGCGAAGAATTGAAGAATGAATTTTATGAAACACGCCAAGGCTTTTTAGATGCTCCACAAAATATCCCAATTGCTAATTTAGCAGTGCGTTTAGATCGCTATGAAAGGCTATACATAAAAAATATTAAAAATGTGGCTATGGCAATCAAGATCATGGAGCAGGCAGCTAAAGACATGGGTGGTCAATTTACAAATCAGACCAAAACCGAGCTTACAGGCAAGGACGGCGAAACTTTACCAGTTCCGCAGCAACCTATACCACTGACACCAGCAGAAATAAAAGAACATATCAAAGAGTGTTTGAAGAAAGCGCAAGATGAGTACTAATCATGCTTACAGTGCAAGACATAGCAGAGCAAACGCTTTGCGAGGAAGATCATTTATATTTTACGCGCCGTTTCTTTAAGCCCCGTATGGGCTTTAAATTCATGGTCAATTGGCATCATGTATATGTCGCTTGGCTCATAGATGAGGTAATAAATGGGAACATTCCTAATTTAGTGATTAATGTCCCCCCAGGCGCGGGGAAAACCGAACTTACAACAAACATCATGCCGCGTGGACTTGCACTAAATCCACGGTCACGTTTTTTGTATTTGTCATATTCAAAGTCATTGGTTGAGGACGTATCAGCCACGGCGCGAAATATCGTTAAATCTGACGATTTTCAACATTTATGGCCCACCACTATATCTAACAGCACAGATTCTAAATCGAGCTGGAAAACTAAGGTTGATGGGTATGAAGCAGGGCATATTTATGCTGCTTCATTGGGTGGACAGATTACAGGCCGCCGCGCTGGTACATTAGCAGACCAAGGCTTTACAGGTTGTATCATTCTGGACGATCCGCTTAAACCTGAAGATGCATTTAGTAAAGTTGGCCGTGACAATGCCAACCGTGTGATTTTAAACACGGTCAGTTCACGCCGTGCGCGTTCAGATACGCCAATCATTATGATCATGCAGCGTTTACATGTAGAAGATCCAACGCATTTCTTAATGAGTGGTAACGTGTCGGGAGAATGGCAACAAGTCGCTATCCCTGCATTGATAGATGATCGCTATATAGATGAGTTGCCAGAGCATATACAGAAGCTTGTACCGCGTGATATTGAGCGTGACGAAAAAGGCCGACAAAGTTACTGGCCTCAAAAAGAAACGCTTAAATCATTGCTTCAGCTTGAACGTGGCGGAACAAATAAGGAAGGTGCAACCGTTTCACGCTATACGTTCAGCAGTCAGTACCAGCAAGCGCCTAAGAAATTGGGCGGTGACTTAATTAAGGGTGAATGGTTCGGACGTTACAAGGACGTACCACAGCTTGTATTTAGGGCAATTTATGTCGATACGGCGCAAAAGGTCAAAGAGGAAAACGACTGGTCTGTATTTACGCTCATGGGCTTAGGTGTGGATGGGAAAATCTACATTCTGGACATTTTGCGTGGCAAGTGGACAGCACCAGACTTAAACCGCAATGCACAGGCATTTATTGATAAGCATAAGGTCTATACGCCGTTATCGCGCCCAATTCGTTACATGAAAGTTGAAGATAAGGCCCACGGCACACAGCTTATTCAAAATTTAGGAACTTACGGCGGTGTGCCTTGCATACCTGTACAGCGTGGCACAGACAAACTCTCTCGCTTTATGGACGTACAAGTTCATTTAGAGCATGACTATGCAAATAATCCAGATGATCGTTTAGTCATGATCCCAATGTCTGCGCCGTGGATTGCCGATTTCTTAGAAGAATGTGAGGCATTTAACGCAAAAATGACGCATGACCATGACGACCAAGTGGATACATTAATTGACGGTATCGAAGATATGGTGATGACAGTCAACTATCAACCACCAGCAACAGGATAAAGAATGGCAAAAGGTAATAAAGGCAAGGGCGATAAAAAGCCTAGCAATAAAATCCAAAGTCCTCAGTCTGCTGGGGACTATTTATTTAAGCAGCAGGCTGAAACAGCTTTAATTAAGTATTTAACTAAGGCCCCCGATATTGACGAAGTTTTAGTCAGTGCAGGGATTAGCCGATCAAGACTTAGCAAGCTGCTATATGATGATGAAATTTATCAATGTATTGAGAAGCGACAGGGCGGCTTAGAAAAAACGCCGTTTCGTATTGAGTCTGATAATGATGCAGTTTCTAAAATCATCACGGACTTACTCAAGTTATGGTGGGGCCGCATTGTTCTAGGCGCACAAAATGCCCGTTGGTTTGGATATTCAGTTATTGAAGCTGAGTACAACCAAAATGCATTACATATAGACGGCGACACTATTACGCCATACATCGGCTGGACTTGGATTGGTGAAAAGCCTTTAGAGTGGTATGAACCCAAGCAAGACGGGCGTTTAGTTCTTTATGCTGCATATAACGATCAGGGCAAGGATATTGATTGTGACCAGACATTTAAGCACTTTTTAACCCAATGCAAGCCGACCTATAAAAACCCATATGGAGAAGCGCTTTTAAGCCGTTTGTACTGGCTTTGGTTCTTCAAAAATGGAAGCTGGAAAATGTGGGCCAAGTTCGTAGAGCGCTTTGGTAATCCGCTTTTAGTCGGTAAGTCTGTTGGTGATAACCAAGCTATGCGTAATGCTTTGTTACAGGCCCATGCATCTAGTGTTATTGCAGTAAATTCCAATGAAAGTATTGAGGCTATTAATGCTCAGGGTAATAGTGGCCCGTCTGCATTTGAGGGATTTAGTGACCGTATCGAGAGAAACATACAAAAGCTAATCCTCGGCCAAACGCTTACCAGTGGAACGGACGGCGGCGGAAGTCGTGCATTAGGTACTGTCCATTTACAGGTACAGCAAGACAAGATAGATGCAGACATACGCATGGTAAGCACTACGGTACAAAACATCGTGAATGCATTATGTGACCTGAACGGGTGGAAGCGTGTCACTGTAATTATGGGTGATGAGCAAAACCTTCAGTCAGATAAAGCGGATCGTGATGTTAAGTTAAAAAATGCTGGGGCCGCACTTACACCGCAGTATTTTAAGCGTGAGTATGCATTACAAGATGGTGATGTAGCTGATAACACACAGCAAACGCCGTTTAAGTCATTCTCAGATTTACCACGGCAATATCTAAATTTTGCAGCAGGCAAGGCAAAGTTCACACCACAACAGCAGCAAATAGAGCAAATCACGGATTTACAGCCTGATTTTGAGCTAATGGACGGCGAACAGATTAAAAACCTATTTGCTGAAAGTTCAAGCATAGAAGCCTTGGCAGAAAATCTAGTGAAGCAAATCCCAATTGCTACTAAATCCCAATTCAATATGCAGCTAGACCATGCGCTTTATGTGGGTGCTGTTATGGGCTTTTGTTTTGCTGGTGAGGTGAAATAAATGTATGAAGATATGCAGAAACTATTTGATGAGTTTGAGGCATTTATGACTGAACACATGGGCCTTAAATTTTCTGAGTTTGATAAATATAATCGAAAAAAGTTAGGGCGCTATTTTGATCAGCGTGATAGCTATTTTGCATTGTGGCTTACTGCAAAGAATTTTTATCTAAATAAAGCGCCGTGAGGTAATTATGCAACCTGTTACCTTTCTTGAGGCGATTAAATTCGCACAGGCTCGAAAGGTTGTATTGCCCAGTGAGTTCTATTCGCTAGATTTAAAGACTCGACAGTTATCTACAACGGTCAGTTTCTTATCTAGCATTGAGCAAATTAAGTCAGTCATACAATCGGTTAATAAGGCGATTGCCAACGGATCAACTTTCCAAGACTTTAAAAATGAAGTTTTTGAAAATGGCATTCGATTAAGCCCAAAGTACCTAGATTTGGTATTTCGGCAGAACGTGCAAACGGCGTACAGCTTTGGGCGGTGGACTCAGCAAATCAGTAGCCGCGATACCCGACCTTATTTGATGTACTCGGCTATTGATGATGACCGAGTACGTCCAGAACATATCGCGCTTAATCGGATTATTCGGCATATAGATGACCCATTTTGGTTGATGTACTATCCGCCGTGGGCCTTTCGTTGCCGTTGTTCTGTTATTTCCTTAACCAAGGCACAGGCAGAAAAACTAGGCATTACACCAGACGATAAATTGCCACAGTTGGCGGCTGAAATGGGCTTTACAACTTCACCGATGACATTTGGAGAAATGTCAGACCTTACACATAAAAAGATCATGGAATCAGGACTTGATCCAAGTCTATTCGATGACTCTTTAAAAGGTGTTCAAGCTGAATGGACTGCAAGCAAGAAATTAACCAGCTTACTTGCACCTATGACAGATTCAAGCCGTGATTTATTTCACACCATATTTGATACAGCGTTGCCGCTTGATCCTGAAATTAGACCAAGTGCAATCAAGTTATTTCTTGATTATGTACAAGGGAATAGTGAACAGATCACGGCGTTTCTGAATCATGCACCTAATACGCTCTCTACTGGCGTTTTAAGGGGATGGGTGATGGATGACATGGCTAGAATCAAAAACATTGCTGTAAATGAAAATAACGCCGTTTCTGGCAGTGTTTCTATAGCTTATGCATCTAGTTTTAATGTTGGTGAAGTCATTTCGCTAGATTCGCCGTTATTTATGACAAATATGGGCGGTGATGTTCTTTTTAACATTGAAAATGTTAAGGGTTTAGGCATTGATGCTGAAAAGCTAAATGCAGGCCAAGGCGTTTTATTTGAGATTGGATTGTCCTTTGAAGTGGTCAAAATTGAGCATAAAAACGGGCAAATGGTTTACACACTTAGAGCATTGGTGAATTGATTATGTTAGAGGGTATTACTGCTGGTGATTTTATTGTACTGGACTTAGGTTCTGGTTATGTGAAAGTTATTTCTGTTAAATCTGATCAAAAAAAACCTGACATGGTTCAGCTTGAGTTAGAGGCAAGTTCAGGATCATGGGGACAATGGTATTTTCTTGATGGAAAATCAGAAGATGCACGACAAACTAATGGTGAAATTGGTTTTACACCATTTGATATTGTTCAGGTTGTCAAAGAAGGGCATTTATATGCACTGGATGCTGTCATTGTATCTACGCCAGTAGATCAGGAGCTTTTAGATAAGTTTAAAGAGAGTATTTCTAATCCAAGTAAGAAACGATTAGGTGTCAATGTTCACGTACAGAAAGAAAAAATAATTAATGGCTGCTATAACTTTTCTGAAAAGCTTCAGTTAATGGAATTTTTACAAAGAACGTATCAATATAAAAGTTCTAATGAAGTTAATAATCTTTCACAAAAAAAGCTATTTGCATTAATCAAATCAATTTAAACCAATGAAATAAATACCAGTAGCGCCGTTATGGCGCTTTATTTTTTTGTGGAGGTTCACAATGACCAAGTTTTATAAAATTGAAAATCATGAGCTAGTACGAGAGATTTCAAGCACATTAGATGCACGACATAAATTACGTTGTGATGTTCAAGAAATAGCAGAAAAGCTAGGTTTTGACGGCGCAGGGTTACAAGCCAATAATGGCGAAAGTTTAGGCACTTGGCGCTGTCGTGGTTTTTATAAGATTGATGGCAAGCAACATACAGTTGATAAAAAGGTATGGATGCATAAAGGTACAGGGACAGTGACAGACAGGGGAAATGTTTCACAGGTGCATTTCTACTTGCCACGCAAGACCAATAAAAAAGCCTTTTCTGAAATCTCGAAACAGCTTCCAATTCAGTTTTTAAAACAATATGGCATGGATGACCTTCTCAATAAACTATGTTCACGAAACTGGTTTTTTGGTGGTGTAACTAAATTGGCTGAAAAGGACAATATCGCCGTTGTACGTGTGTCTGGTGATACAGAGGTCATTAATGAATTTATGATTGAAATTAAAGAGTCTGAATATTTAAGCCTTCAGGGTAAATAACAAGCGCCAATCACGGCGCTTTTTTTATGAGCTAATAGATTTTTTGGAGCATTTCAATGCCTGAACCAAATAGCCAAAAGCCGCCGTTAGATCGTGCGGCTTTTTGTTTTAAGGCGAGTCCTTTCTCTGTAGGTACAACCAATGCAGGTGAAGGAAAGCCACCTGTACGAACATTTAACGGAACGGCGTATAGCGGTGAAGTGATTGAAAATCATCACTATTGGGGAAATGTCATTTTTGACCTTGACTCAATGCAAATCGCTACTCCTTTAGCAGCTTTGCTTGAACACAATACTGGAAAACGTATTGGTGTAGTTAAGAGCTTTATTAAGGACTATGCCAAAGGTTTACAGGTTTCTGGTGTATTTCTCTCTAATGAAGATGCCCAAGAAGTTGCACAGGATAGTGATGACGAATTTCCTTGGCAAATGTCTGTCTTTATTGATCCACAGTCTACTGAATTTATAGAGAAGGGTTCAGTCAATGTGAACGGTCGGGAGATTCAAGCGCCAGTAGTTGTTTTTCGTGGTGGTGTGATCCGTGAAATTTCATTTTGTGTACTCGGTGCTGATTCAAATACAAGCGCCGTTGCAGCAAGTCACCAATCTAAAAAATTTAATCAACAACAGGACGGCGAAATGACCGAACTCGAAAAAGCCAATGCTCGAATTACAGAACTTGAAAAAGAGCGTAACGATGCTGTAGCAGCTAAAGACACGGCGGAAGCTGAACTTAAACAGTTCAAAGACCAAAAACGTGAAAGCGACATTAAAAGCTTAGAAACTGAGCTAAATACCCAGTTCAGTGAAGCAGACAAAAAAGCTTACACCGCAATGGACGATACAGCTTTTGCATTTAACAGCAATCAGTTACGCCAGTTCTCTGCAAATAAATCTAAGCAGGGTAATGGCTTGCCAGATTACCTGTTTAAGCAACAGGCCAATAGCCAGCAACAGCAAAATAACCAAGGTGGGAACGGTGGCGGAAACCAGCCTAAGAAGTTCTCTTTATCAGAAGCAGCAGCAAAGCGTAATAAATCTTAATAATCAGGGGATTATGTATGGTTAAGTCATACGTTAAAAAGCAAGTAACATCAGATTGGCTTGCTGAAGAATTGGACGGAAATCATCGACCAAGCCGTGAAAACGTCATTATTGCCGTAGATCAGTCGCTTGTAGATGGTCAGGTGGTTTCATACAACAGCAATAAAGAAATTCAGGCTTATAGCGGTGCAGTAAGCGAAGTCGCCGCAGGAATTTACACAGGTAAGTCTGTGACCACAGATTCAAGCAATACCGCCAACGGCGTAATCGTGGCACGTATCGCGAAAGTAGTTGCCGAAAATCTTGTCTTTAAAGATGGTCTTACCGCAGGGCAAGAAGCAGCAGCATTAGACGATTTAGCAAAAATTAACATTACATTAGTGCGTTTAGCATATTTAGCATAAGGTTTTTATATATGGAATGGGATGACGTTTTTTCACTTACAGAGCTTACAGCATCAATTAATAATCTTCCGATGCGTATCGGGAACCCTAACGATGTAAATTTGTTCCGTGAAGTTCCACTTACAACAAATTCAATGCCAGTTGAGTTTTATGCAGAAACTTCAATTTTAGTGCCTACCACTGAATGGGGTGGTGTAGCACCTAAAAACCCAAAAGGGAAACGTACTGCTAAAAACTGGCTGATTCCACACATGCCACTTGAAGATAAAGTTTTGGCATCGGATTTGATCGGTGTACGTGCTTTTGGCTCTACAACAGAAATGGAAACTGTTGGAAAAAAAGTTTTAGACACTTTACAAAGCATGAAAAATAATGTTGACCAAACATTATCTTATCGCCGTTGTAAAGCGAAGCAAGGCATTATTTTGGATGCGGACGGTACAGTATTAGTCGACTATCATGTTGACTTTGGTGTAACTCAAAATGTTGTAGATTTTCTCTTAGGTACAGATACAACAGATATTAAAGCCAAATGTCAGGATGTTATTGATAAGGTTGAAGATGGTCTAGGTCAGGAAATTTATGATTCTATTGAAGTTGAAGTGGATCGCGCCTTCTATGATGCCTTAAAAGATCATAAAAAAGTTAAAGAAGTTTACTTGGGCTGGGCTGCTGCACAGGAGAAGCTAGGGCAATCAAGCAAGAGTGGCTTTGAATTTTGTGGTCTAAAATTTATTGTAAACCGTCAGAAAGTTGGTTCTACGCCGTTGATTGCTGAAAAAACAGGGCATGCATACCCTGTTGGGACACAGGACGTATTTATCACAGGTCTTGCACCAGCAGATTTTAGTGAAACCGTAAATACACTGGCATTGCCAATCTATGCGAAGCAAGAGCCACGTAAATATAACCGTGGTATGGATTTACATGTTCAGGCTAACCAGTTGCCTGCATGTTTAAAACCTAAAGCCTTGGTGAAACTCGTTAGCTCAACATAAGGATTTTAATCATGCCCTATGCCACTAAAGAAAATTTGGTGGCTCGCTTTGGTGAAATTGAAGTTCAGAGCTTACAGGCTATGCAAAGTGATCCGAAAGCTATTGAAAATGCGCTACAGGACGCTACAGAGGAAATCGACAGTTATGTAGGGGTTAAATACTCTTTACCTATTACTGACATTCCTGCAACGTTTGAGCGAGTGGCATGCAATATTGCTCGATACAATTTGTATTTTCAGCAATCAACGGAAGAAGTTGAGAAGCGCTATAAAAATGAAATTCTGTATCTAACACGTATTGCGAATGGTACTTGTACATTACCTATTCTGAATGCCAAGAAAGAAGTAACCAGCGAGAAACCGCAGCAATCCCCGTCCATTTTACCCATCGGTGCATCTTATACAGGTGGCATGTTTAGTGATGATGTACTAGACATGATGCCATCAATTCACATGCACAGTCGCCGTTCTTGGTGATTCTATGGCAGTGAGTATAAAGATCAAAATGGACAATGAATCCCCAGTGATTCAAGCCCTAAATCAGATAGCCAATCTCAACCGAAATGCACTCTTTGCACAAATTGGTGCTGAAATTGTCGAGATTACCCGTAAACGCTTTATGAATCAGCGTGATATTGACGGCGTACCGTGGAAAAGGTCACAACGTGCCATAAAGCAAAACGGGCAAACGCTACGCGATAAAGGGCGGCTTTTAAACTCATTCACATACAACGTATTACCAAACGGCGTTGAAGCTGGAACAAATGTCGTTTATGCGGCTATTCATAACTCTGGTGGGCCAGTTAGCCACGGCGCACGTCTTAGACACCTTCATTTCAAACAGAATAAGGACGGTACTGTTGGGAATAAGTTTGTTCGTAAATCCCGTTCTAATTTTGTTCAGGAAGTTATGACCAAGGCTTATGTCGTGAATATGCCGAAGCGCTCATTTTTGGGAATTAATAAAGATGATGAGGAATCAATCATTGATGTTATTTCGGGGTTTTTAATGAATGGACGATAGCAACGATTTTTTTGCAGTGCGTGGTGAAATTGCTGAAAAGCTAAAGGAAATTACAGGAATATTGCAGATTTATACGCCTGCTAACTCCGCTAAAGTGACTGAAATGTCACAGATTACACCTTCAGCGCACATTTATTTTATGCACCTTGTTCCATCCTCAAGCGCTGGCAATGGTGATGCAAACATGATTACCCAGCGTTATGCGGTCACTATTGCCTGTCGTAATGCTCAATCACAGCTAGACAATAGCACCGTATTGGATCAGGCAGGCAGTTTGCTATGCCAAGTCATTAGACTTTTAAGAGGCTGGCAACCTGATTCAGCAATCAGAAAGCTAAAGTTTGTCGATGCACAGGATGCTGACTCTGTAGCGTGTAGCTACCTATCAGCTATTTTTGATGCCGTAATAGAAATTTAAGGGGGCTTAAATGCCACGTTATCAAGCCAATAAAACCATTGGTCGCTTTAAAAAAGGTGAAATTATTAGCGATTTTCCACCGCGTCAAATCGCTATTTGGTTGCATCAAGGGGCTATCTCTGAGGTTAAAGAAACTGAAGAAGTAGAATCAGCCGATTTAGCTACTGAAGTGACTAAAACCTCCGTAGATGAAACCACGGTGCAAAAATCCTTAGAAGGTAGTGAAAAAACAGGTGATTCCGCCGTAGAACAGGAAAAAACGCCAGTTCAGGAAAACAGTGATCCAGCAACACCAACAGAAGCAACACAGGACTAAATAATAAATGGCTAAAAAACGATATTTTTCACTGCAAGGTGAATTATTTCTTGCAGAATTAATCAACGGCGTAGCAGGCTCGTTATATCCAGTCGGAAACACCCCAAGCTTTCAGATTTCTGTTACTGCAACAGTTGTTAAGCATAATGAGTCTAGTACAGGTATTCGTGCTGTTGATGATGTTATGACAAAAGACATGGGGGTTAAATTTGAAACAGAATTAGAAGAAGGAACGGCAAAAAACTTAGAGTTTTTACTAAGTTCATATTCTAAAGATGTTGCAGAAGATACCCTGCCTAAAACTTCGCTTGGTACTGTTGTAGCTGGTGAAATGATCCGTTTAGGTAAATACAATCTATCTGAATTTGTATTAAATGATTCTGCTGCAACGCCTAAAGTAGTTGATCCTTCAAAATATGTATTAGATGCGCCATTTGGTACATTAATTGTAAATGATATTGATGGCCTAACCATGCCACTTACTTACACTGCAAAAACAGGGAAAGTAACAAAGGTCGGAATTGCCACTGACTTCTCAAAAGAATATTTACTTTTCTTTAAAGGGAAGAATACAGCAGGCAATAAAGAAAAAATGGCAGTAACGCTCTGGCGTACCATGAAAACCCCAGATGTCGATTTCCCAATGATCCATGAAGAATATGGTAAATGGAAAGTTTCAGGTATGGCCCTTCCAGATTCCACCCAAGTAACTGACGAAGATTTAGGCAATTTCGGAGAATTTGTCTTTATCTAAGTTTTAATTGAAAATAGGTATGAAAACGGCGCAATAGCGCTTTTTTTGTGCCTATATTTTAGGCTTATTTATGAATGATTTTTTCTTTGCAAATAATGCACACTTAATTGTTCAGCTTGATGAACCCATAGCAGTGCATCAAATCAGAATGAAACACTTTGATGATTTTGTTCAACAAGCTGAATCAATCAAAGAGTTTTTAAAGCATAAAAAGATTACAGATGATTTAGTTGCTGAAGTTACGGGCCAATATTTTAATAATTGCCTTGGCATGATTCGTCTAGTGATAGATAAGAATGATCAATATATTGCTGACCTTGTCCATAATCCTGTTCATGTTTTCATATTAACCAAAGCAGTAATTCAGGCAAATTTTGCCTATTTTGATAATTATGAGAAAACCCAAAGAGCAAAGCCTAGAGTCGCTGAAAAATCCGATGTAACTTGGTTCGATTCATTTCAGGTTTTGATTAATGCAGGCCATAGCCATGATAGTATTATGAATATGGGTTATGGCATGTTTATGGCTTATATTGATGCTGTAAAGAAACAACAGAAATATCAGATTTATGGTAATGCCAGCTATATGCGAATTGCATTCCATGCCGATAAAGATCAATTTGAAAAATTTAGCGAGGATGTAACAAATGGGTAAGATTGCTAAAGATGCATGTCAAAAATATACAAAGATTGGTTTTCATAATTTACATGCCAAAGTTGGTGATGCTGGGTTAAAAGCTATTTATGAGCATGATTTAAAAGCCGCTAAAGTGGTTTCTAAGCTTACTGACTGTGATCAGGTGTTTTTTGTTGCTTATTCAGAATCGCGCTCAACATACCCCAATGAGCTTGTTTCATTTGTAGATTGTACAAATGGCAGACGCTTCTATGTTCAGAACGGCGTAATTATTGATTAAAAAATAACTATTTATTAAGATCAATCTATGTTTTTTATAAATTAAGTATATAAATTATGGAACAGCAGAAAACAAAGCTTGATTTTAGTTACTATAAAAGAATAGATGGTTATTTTCAGAATCATTGCCAAGAGCTAATTTCAGCAAATAAAAGCGTTTATGATTCTGTTGATAGCTTTAGAGAGAAATTCACACATTTTGAATTTTCTCTTAGTGAGCTAACCGAAGATGATAAAAATAAAGCATGGGTTCATCTATACAATAAGGCCAAAAGAGTCATTAAGAATAATGAAGATGAATTAAATAAAAAACTTGCTTTAGAAAAACCTTTAAAAAAGGAAAAGTTCAAATTAAATTTTATTCATGTTTTATTTATTACGATCATCATTGCATTTTGCGTGAGCTTTGGAATATATAACAGTAGGAATTCTGGACAACAAGATAATGCCGCATCACAGAAACAAAGAACGTGCATAAATAATGGCATTGAATACTATAAATCTATTGGGGCTTATCCAAGATTAACATCAGAGAATATATCAGCCAGCGATAAGGCTAAGCAGTTATGCAGCAATAGCGTTAATGCCTTTGGTGTGGTGAATTAATGCTTATGAAGCTATAGGCAATCAATCAGAGCGTATTACGCCGTGAATAAAGCGTAAACAGAGTTTTAAAGCCGATCTCATCAGGTCGGTTTTTTTATGCCTAGGAAAAAGTAAAGTATGGCGAGTAAAGACTTAACATTTAAGTTAGTGATTGATGCCGATGTTAAAAGCCTAATCTCAAACTTTAAACAATCTGAGGTTCAGGCTAAAGAGTTCTTCGACTTAATACGTCAAGAGTCAGAGCGTTTACGCCAATCGGCAGGCAACGGTGCGGATGGCATTGATCAGTTGAACCGTAGCTTACAGTCAACATCGAACACGGCCAATCAATTTGATCGGAAAATCACGACTGTAAATAACGATTTAGGTCGTACAGAAACATCAGCCAATGCAGCGACAACACAGGCCCATGCGCTTGAGAGTGCTTTCTCAAAGCTAATGATGACCTTAGCGGCGCTTGGTATCGGTGTGACTGCTAAAGAAATGCTCGATACGGCTGATAGCTATAAAAACTTAGCTGCTAGTGTACGTGTAGCAATTGGTGAGCATGGAAACCTTTCTCAAGCCATGCAAAACATCATCGGTATTTCATTGCGTACTAATACCAGCTTAGAAGCTACAGCGCAGTTATATACTAAAATTACCACGGCAACTAAGGATATGGGGGCGCAGCAGCAAAGCGTTTTTTTACGTGCTGCTAACTCAAGTGCTTCATTTAAGCTAACTCAGCAAGACATCCTCTCATTAACTGAAACAATTAATAAGGCTGTTCAGGTATCTGGTGGCCCTATTGAATCTGCTGAAGCTGGTTTATTCCAGTTGAATCAGGCCCTTAGTTCAGGGGTTTTAAGGGGGGAAGAATTTAACTCCGTTATGGAGCAAACACCTCGTTTAGCCCGTGCAATGGCAGACGGTTTAGGGGTTACGATTGGTCAGCTTCGGAACATGGCAAACAACGGCCAGTTATCTTCTGAAGTTGTTACAAAGGCATTATTAAGCCAAGCCACAGTAATTAACGGCGAATTTGCAAAATTTCCGACCACAATTGGAAATGCTGTACAAAACTTAAAATCGTCATGGACGGTCTACCTTGGAGAGCTAGATAAAACCACAGGGGTTACAACAGCTGTCGCCAATGGTATCAAGTATCTTGCCGACCATTTGGACAGCATCGTTGCAGCATTTAAGAATGTTATTGAGGTTGTTGGGCTTTATAAGTCCACACAGCTCGTTAGCTATTTAAATGCCAAATCCACGGCGTTTGCCAATACTGCTACAGCGATTCGTGCTAGCACTTCCCAGTTAGCAGCTAATACACAGGCTGAACTTGAAAATGCCCGTGCTTCTCAGTCCACCAGCCAAGCTAATCAAAACCAAACTCAAACAGCACGACAATTAGCACAAGCCAACCAAGCCGTAGCGCTTAGCGCCGTAGAGGAAGCCCGTGCCGAGTCAGGTAAAGCTTTGGCACAGTTGCAAAGCCTTCAATCGACCAGAACGCTTGTTTTAGCTGAAATGCAGTTAGAACAAGAGCGATTAAAAGCGCAGTACAACGCCACTGGACGCGCTCAATCCATCACACGCATGGCTGAGCTAGGTAAGGTACAAGCACAAGTCACTAAAGAGATTGCCGCAGCAGAGCAGCGCCTAAACGCTGTACGTGCTGAAGGTACAGCAGCAGCAAGCCGCTTAACAGCGGCAAATAATGCGCTGGCTGCATCGAATACCACTATCGGGCAAAAACTTGGTGCATTAAACAATGCCTTTATGTCTGGTATTTCAAAGATCGGGGCATTTGCTGCTGCAATCTTTGGGCTTGTTATTGCCTATGATCTTGCTAAAAAAGCTGGTGAAGCACTGGGCGAGGGAATTGCAAAGGTAGTTCTTCATGCACAGGGTCTAAAGACTGTTTCAGAAAATGAAGCAATCATTGCCAAACAAGACGAGGAATTAAAGAAAAAGGCAGATGAGGCCGCAGAAGCAAAACGCCGTCAAGCTGCTGCTGCTGAAACAGCAAAAAATGCTGCTTTGGGTCTAACCGATGCAACAAAGAACGTGGTTGATGCTTTTGATAAGGAGGTCAAGGCTGGTAGCACCGTTGTAGATGCAATGAAAAAGGTTTCTGATTCATTCAACTTTACCAATCTTGACGGGATCAATAACGGGATTACAGCTTTATCAGCACTTCAGGCGAAAGGTATCGCCACAGGTGACGATATTCGCAAGGCTTTAGCCAGTGGTCTACAGGGTCAGGATTTAGTTGCATTTCAGACTAACTTTTCTGCCGTTGGCGCTCAAATCAAGAGCGAAATGGATGCGGTCTATCAGGACTTAGCTGTAAAGAAAAAGGCTTATGATGATTTTGTTAAAAATTCAGATGGTCTGAGTTATAACGACTTCAAGGCACAAAGCCAAAAATATCAGGATGATATAGACGCAACACAAGCAAAAATCACGACTCTGCAAACCCAGTACAATAATTCAATCCAAAGTACAGCACTGGTACACGGCGCGATACTTGACGAGGCCATTCGCCGTACTGGTTTCAGCTATGAACAGCTTGAGGGTAAATCAACCCAAGCATTTATTTCTGCAAAGAATGATGTAAACGTACTGATTGCGAGTTTAGATGAGCTATCAGCAAAAGGGGTGAATACCTCTCTTGCATTGTCAGCAAGTCTAAGTAAAGCCATTAGCACGGCGACCAATCAGGAAGAAATAGCAGGGCTTCAGGCGAAAATTGAAGGTTTAAGGGGGACTTTAGGAACGCAAGTTACTAATGGCCTACTACTTCAAGCTAAGCAACAGTTAATTGATGTTAATGCACAACTTGATAAAGCAACCCCAGGCGTTAATTCTCTGGCTGAAGCTTTCAGTCAGTTTGGCTTAGTCAGTAAAGAGCAAGCCGATATCACGGCGCAAAGCTATCTTGATGCTTATAACGTCATGTTATCCAGTGGTAAAGCTACAACATCACAGTTAAAGCAAGCCCTTACTCAGATGAGTGATTCCATTTACTCGTCTGGAAATACTGCTAAGCAATCTTGGTATGAGAATCAATTGGCTATAAATGGCTTATCTGATTCTGTTGATAGCATGGGCAAGCACTCTGTTTCTGCTGCAAATAATGTATCGAGCGCCGTGTCGAATATTTCAACATCAACAAGTGCGGCCAGTGATAGTTTTAAAAGCCTTGGAGATGCTGGGGAAGAACAAGCCAACCGCGTTTCAGATGCTTGGGATAAGACGGCAAACAGCATCAAAAATGCGTCATCCAAAAGTTCAGCATTTGGCATATCTTCTGGTACGTCAATGAGTAACTTCTGGGTAACACAAGAATCAATTGCTAATCAATTGAAAAGTAAGGGTTACGATGATGCTCAGGCCAAAAGTATTGCAGAGAAGATTTATAACCAAACTAAAGGACAAAGCGGTGTTGGTGCTGCTTATGCTTCACGCGATTACTACATGAGCCATGGTTATACAGACTCAATGTATACACAGATGCGTGGCGGTTCTCCGAATCTTTCAAACTATGCAGCAGTCGATGAAAAAATTCAGCAATATGCTGAACAAGCAGCAAAACAGAGCAATACCGCAGCTAATACAACATCAAGCGCAGCCGCAAACGTGAACAATTCAACAGGCACAACACGCACACTCAAAATTGAGGCACCAAATGGCAGTACAGCAACAGTAATAGCAACACCATCGCAGGCAGATACGTTAGAAGAAATTTTCTCAACATTGGGGCGACATAAAAAGAGTTCTTAAACATGATCTTAAAACGTGAAAGTACAAAAGAAACCGTCCAAATTGAGGACGGTTTTTTATGGACAGATGAATTTGATTGGGAACCAATTACACAAAATATTGAGTTCGCCGTGGATGGCACACCCATTGTTCAGGAAGGAAAAAAGAAGGGTGGACGTGAAATTACCCTTCTTTCTAAAGATGTTGGTCAGGGCTGGATCAAACGCAAAGACTTAAGCAAGCTTTATGACTGGTCACTTGCACAAGCTGAACAGTTCACATTGCAGTTTACATATCCGCATGACAATCGCTCTTTCAATGTGATTTTTAATCACAAAAGTAAGGCATTTGAAGCTACGCCAGTCAAAGAATTTCCGACCATTTCGGAAGATGATTATTACAACGCAACCATACGTTTTTTGGAGTTTACACGGGATGGCAATTGAAACGAATAACCTTGTTATCTATGGCTCACAGCGTAATACAGATACAGATGACGGCGGTGGACAGTACAATGGTGAAAAGGTAGAAGGTGGGTATAGTAATAACATATTTGATGATACATCTATGCTTGATCGGGCAATGGGTGATGTATCCATGCGTAAAGTATTTTTTGCTGTCAATACCAATGATACAGCGAAGCTTATGAGTGCAATCGCATTTATTGCAAAGAATCCAGATGATGAAAATGTGTCTGTTAGCCTATTTTCGACTGAAAGCTGGACTGATACCCGTAGCAGCGCACAAAACCGTGTAGAGAACTATTTAGCCAAAGGTGGACAGGCTGCTGGGTCATTACTTGATACCGCATATAAGGGCATGAAGCAGATCCAAACGGCATTATTTACCTCAGAAACAGCTTATCCAGTTGGTACAACTTTGGTTCTTGCTCAGAATGAAGGTAAAAGCACAGAACAAATTCAATTTGTACGTGTAACTGCTGTTACAACACGTACCGCTAAAATTGTGGTTGATCAAAAAGAAGTTGAATATCAGATTGCAACTTATACGATTAATAGCGCTCTTGAATATGATTTTGTAGGAATATCAGCAGCACAATGGTATAGCGGCACGAAATCACAGACATTATTGCGTGAAACCATCGTGGCTGATACGGGTAAATACTATGCTTCGGTAAAACTATCAGAAGATGTTTCCGTAGCTGATACTGTCGTTAATGCAAAAAGTGCGTATATCCAAATCATCCCAAGCGCTGAAACGGAAATACCTGTTACCGATGTGAGTGCTTCAGGTGAAAATACGGCGCTAATTGCATCAAATAATGAAACTATTAGTACAAGCAAAAATATCACCGTTAGCACGACTCAGGCGTGTTATATCGGCTGTGCAGTATTGCCAAATACGTTTAGTTGTACTGTTTTTGGTGCAGTATTAACGGATAAAGGCGGTCAATTGGTTGATTCGAGTGGCACCGTGTATGGCACGATTGACTACCAATATGGACTAATCAATTGGACAAGCAATGCAGGCACAGGAACAGCAACAATCAATTTTGTTTTTAAGCCAGCCGCTACACCGTCACGACCACAAGAAACTTTGCTTATTCAAGTGACTAAGGAAAACCGTAGATTAAACTGGATTCAGACTTTAGCGCCAATCCCTGCACCAAAATCTTTAAAAGTTTCTTATGTGGCTTTGGGTAAAGTTTACACACTTACGGATAATGGATCAGGTCTATTATCTGGATCAAGTACGGATTTTGGATCGGGTACAATTGAATACAGTACAGGTACAGTCCTTCTAACTTGTGGTGCATTGCCAGATGTCGGCTCAGGTATTCTTATGACTTGGGGGGAAGATCTGCATTTATATTCCCGTGCAGACATGCCAATTTCTAAAGCATACTTCCCATTGAAATTTGATGCAGATAATATCCTGAATGGATCATTATCTGTGACATGGCTTTATAACGGTGTAACCAAAACCGCAACGGATGATGGTTCAGGTAATTTCACAGGGGATGCAACAGGGAAAATTGATTATGCATCCAGTACCGCAAAGTTAATGCCTAACGTGCTTCCAAATGGTGGAACCACCCTGAATGTGAGTTATGAAAAAGGGCTAAAGACTGTATTTGAAAGCAATGGTACTGTAAATTCAGAAATTATTGTCACTGGAACGGGGGCGATTAAACATAACAGTGTTGCATTGGCCCTTTCATTTAGTGGATATACCGCAGCAGATGAGACAGCAAGTGGCAAAGTATGGACGCTCAACTATAAAGATGTCCCCATTGATGAAACAACGGGAAATATGGTTCGTACAGATACAGGTGTAAAACAAGGAACAATCGACTATCTGAATCGGACGATTAAAATGAATCCATCCGTTGCTTTTGGTAAATCTGTTACAGCTTATAAATATAGTTACTCTGGGTATCCATATAAATCATATACTTATAATGCATCAAAACTAGATACACCATTAAATAGTGTTTTCACACTATCAATGAACTATCGAGATACGTCTAGTGCATCAAATGGTAATGAAACACCGACAGCTTCAGTATTGCAGTTTGATTTAACAGATGGTTATGCAGAAACAATATTAAGCGGATCAATGCGGTTTTTATTTGGTGGTTCAGTTTATTTTGACCGAGCTGGGCTTTTATATCGTGATCCAGATGTAAAAACAGGATCAGGTACTTATGCTGGTACGGCGCAATATTCCAATGGTCTGGTTAAGCTAAGTTCTTGGAATAGCGGTGCATCGAATGCACCAGTTTTACAGGGACTGGTTACGACAATGGATAACTTGTCCACTTCACATATTGGTTTTCGTTCAAGTGTCATGCCTTTGCGTCCTGATTCAGTCACGATTCGAGCGACTAAACTAGACGGTGGAACAATTTCAGTTACGCCAAGCACAGATGGGACAATTGATACTGAATCTGCATCAGGCTGGTTTAATTGGGACTATGGCATGGGTGAAATTATTTTTCGGACAAAAACCCAAATCACAGAAACAAACCGCGCCGAAATTGAGGCATACGACTGGTACGACCAGCGTTATGAATATACTGAAGATGCCAAGACCTATATTGATGTCCCAATTTGGGTTTTATCTGATTCAATTATCTATAACGCCGTGGGGTATAGCTCAATTCCACTGGATGAGAGCATTTTAGGTCTATCAGCCACACGATTACCCACAGATGGGCGTGTACCCATCTTTAGAACAGGTGATATTGCAGTCATTAGCTCATCTAAATCATATACCTTGCCTGATTACATTGCTGGGAAAACCTATACTTTAAATGATCAGCGTATTTCATTCTGTGAATTAGAGGATTCAGTGGGGACTAAGATTGATACATCTATGTACACTGTAGATTATGACTACGGAAAATTTAGATTAAGTGGAGATTTTGCATTGGGTTCACTGGTTCCGCCGTTGTCTGCAAAATATCGTTATCACGATATTGGGGTTGTTAGTGATGTTCAAATTAACGGTCAAATCACATTAAATAAGCCAATCACACATAATTATTCTGCATCCGATTCAATTGTTGGTTCTGGATTAGTCATCGGTGATATGTTCGCTCGGTACACCAATAAATTTGTACAGGCTTCTTGGTCAGATGTATTTAATGACAGCGCAACAGGTGCAAGTGTTTCAGCAAATTACAACGATACGCTTTACCCGATTGATGTCACTAACAACGGCGCTATACAGGAACGCTGGGCGATTGTGTTTACCAGTACAACCACTTTCAGAATTATTGGTGAATATAGCGGCCAGATTGCAACAGGAACAGTTAATAACGATTGTTCACCGATAAACCCTGTCACAAATGCGCCATACTTCACGATTAAAGCATTGGGTTGGGGTGCTGGTTGGGCGAATGGTAATGTCTTGCGTTTCGATACCAAAGCTGCAACGTATCCGATCTGGTGTATTCGTACCGTAAAACCCTCTGAACCTTCTGTTTTGTCAGATTCAGCACAATTTATGTTCATCGGTGATATTGACCGAGTAGCATAGAAAATTAACCAAAAAACGGCGTTTTATACCAGTTGAAGCGCTGTTTTTACCAAATATTTACCACTTTATATGCCCACTTTTACCAGTGGGCTTTTTATTGAGAGCAAATCCATGATTAAGCAGACACAAACAAAAATGTTTGATTTTTCAGATGTTGGCTTAGATTTTTGTTCAGGGTCAAAGCTTTTATTTCCAGCAGTCTTTAAGAAGTTTTTGGCGACTGGATATAATCAGAAATCTGGTGCAACAGTTTCAATCACTGGGAATCAGGTCACATTGAATTTTGGTGTATCGCATGGCTATGCTGCTGATCGTGTGCTTAAAGTAATAGCAACGGGTGGTTATAGCAAAGAGGTATATATTGACAGTGTAACGGATCAAACAGTTACGTTTACTGATTCAAGTACATCGGCTTTAAGTGGAACAATTACCACATATATTGCACCGCTGGGTTGGTCCTTATTATATGAAGATAGCAGTGTTCATCTTTATAAAATGAAGAATCTGAGTGAGCAAGACGTTTATGTGCGTTTTGTTTTTCAGTTAAATGCTGGTTATGTTTCAAGTGTTGGAGTATGCGTAGGGATGAGCGCTGATACAACAACAGGCACAATCACAGATACAGCAACAAATACACAGCATGCAACGGCGACAACGCCACAAGTTGGTTTTCAATTTGTTTTATGTCAGCTTGCAAGCAGCCAATATAATAACTATACATATTCTCAAGGTTATAATAATTTTGGTAAAGGTTTGATTGTTGGAAGTATTTATCACTTAGCAATTCTTTGTAATGGTTATTATTATTCAACCTACATGGGTGAATTTAATGCAATTTTACCATGTTCAACGCTATATTCAGATATAGAACCACTTAAGACTAAAATGGTTGTTTTTGGATATAACGCACAAGCATTATCTAATACTGCATTTACCAATCAACCTTTACAATCAGCTATGGCATATTTGGGTAATATTCCTGTTAAAACAAGAAAAGATTATAGTGAGCTACTTTTTCCTATAGCTAATAATAGCTATGGTTTAAATTCTTATTATAGTAATAATATTGACAGTTTTAATACAACGGCATGTTCACCAGTACCGCTTACTGAAGCGAGTACATCACAGCATCTAGGGTATATTTACGGTATATATTCTGTTAATTACTTCAATACCAATATACCTGATCTATCAAACTCAGCAAACAACCCAACTATAACGAATGATATTGATTTTAATAGTAAAATCATAGTGCAAATGACTTCTTATAGTACGACATTAAATACTTCAGCTTTCATTGCTGTGCCGATTGAGGAGATTAAAATTGTCTCTTAAAATCTTTCGGGCATTTTGGGGAGGATATACCCCAGATTATGCAAAATTGGCTGAGCGTGGTTATTTTGTCATGCCGTCAATTGGTAAAAAAATCATTACAGTAGCAAATGCAAATCAGGGATTTGGCATTGCCAAAGGTACAGTTAAAAAATTAGGGAAAATCTATCCTTCTGCCCAAGTTTGCTTATTTCGTAAAGACACAAGGGCATTGTTGTGGGAAACCACATCTAAAAGTGATGGTTCATATCGCTTTAGGAATATTGCGATTGGGCTTGAATGTTTTGTAGTGGCATTTGATCCAGCACAGCAGTACAACGCCGTGATTCAAGATAAAGTTAAAACGAAGGATGGTAGATTATGAACTATCCAAGCTTAGGCGCTGGCTTAGCCATGCTTGCCGCATTTTCTGCATATATTGATCAGGGTAGCGCTAATGCTACCCTTGTTTTTTATAGTGATAGCAAGCCATCCAGCATAGATACCGCAGCAGATTCCAGCAAAGCATTGGTAACGCTCACACTGCCTAAACCTTCACTGAAACAAACCAATACTGACAGTATTAATTTACAACCAACAGACACGGCACTTGTCACAACCGCAGGCTTAGCAACATGGGCGCGGCTATACAATGGCAATGGCTTGGCGATTATGGATTTCACCGTTGGAAGTGATATTACTCTCTTAAATAATAACTTAGCCGAAGGTAGCGCAGTCAATCTTACATCGCTGAAGCTAAAACCTTATTTGGGTGCTGAATAAGGGGGTAAAATGTGGGTGTTATTCCAGATGACCTAGATGGATTAAATATCACTTTAGAATTTGAGGATGAGGCCACCGAATCATCAGATTTAGAGTTTAACGATGGTTCAGGCGTTGTATTAGATTTTGAAGAACTTGCCACAGGTTCAACCGATTTAGAGTTTATAGATAATGAACTCATCATCACAACAGGTACGCTAGATGCTTATGTTGATTTAGGCATTTTAAGTGATATACAGGCGCTTAATGTCAATACAGGACAGCTTGAGGCAAGTGTTGATCTTGGCATATATGCAGATTTTACAGATGGTAAAACACTGGTCACAGGCTCACTGGATGCTTTTGTCAATCTGTCATGTATTGCTGATATACAAGCCCATTTCGATATTAACTTTAACTTGGGTTTAAGTCTTGGATTTACAGCAGGCTACCAAAGCGCCACAGCACATATTCAGGCTTTAGCAATACCGTGGCAGAAACCAATACATAAGGCGCTATTACGCGCCTTTTCTTTTGCACGTAGTCTAGGAATAGGTAACGGCGTTTCAATCGAATATGAGCGAACCACAACGCTTAGCCGCACTGTAAAAACCACATTTGAAAAAGCGATAGGCTTACAACCTTCTGTTTTTATTGCGTGGCAAGTAGATGAAGCTATTCGATTAAAGCAGGCATTGCCGTGGCAAGCCGCTAAACAAACATACCAGGATACCGCCGTTCATTGGGTTGAACTAGAACACCAGCGCAAAGCGTTTACATATTCGCATGAAGTGGCCCAAGTCTTTGAAAAGCACTATTCATTTGAGTTCGACAAGGGTCTTGAGCTGATTACCTCTAGTTCAATCGATTGGGAACATGGACAGGCTATTTATTACAGAAAACATGCCGTTGATCCGTGGCCCGATCCAGTAACACCAGAATATGAAGGTACAGGCGATTTTGATTTTCAATGTTTATGCATAGATGTGGATGCAGATAACATCATTTTAGATTTTGGAAATGATGATTGTATTCCGCAGATTGCACCAGTCCAAGGTTGGCATATTGTGAATGATGTACAAATTACAAGAGAAGATACGGGCGAAATTATCCATGTTTTAAATGGTCGTGTTGGTTCTGATCGCTCTAAATGGTGCTGGGACTTCAGCTTAACTGTGCCAGCAAGTCAGATCAATAAAACACGTAGTACCGATGGCAATCCCGTTGTTTTAATTGTATCGATAAATGGCAAGAATTATCGAATGTTAGTTGAAGATCGCTCACAATCGATTCAATTTGCAAATAATACCTATACCGTGACTGGACGAAGCCCAACGGCGCTACTTGCTGGGCCAGCATCACCAACACGGACATTTGCACAGGAAAATGAAAGAACGTCTGTGCAGTTGGTTCAGGCAGAATTAGACCGTGTGAATAGCACAATTGCTTTGAATTGGGAGTTAATAGATGCACTTGGCTGGATTGTGCCAGCAGGGAGCTTTTCTTATTCAAATTTAACGCCTATAGCGGCAATTAAGCTGATTGCAGAGGCAGGCGGTGGCTTTGTTTATAGTGAGCCTGATAGCAATGTTTTAAGCATCAAATCACAGTATAAAAAAACGTACTGGGATGCGATTGAAATGTCTGAGTATGACCGTATTGTGCCTGCTTCTATAGCAACAAATATCGGTATTAGTGACACAGATTACCCTAAATATAACGCCGTTTGGCTCACAAACGATAAAACAGGTGATGCATATAAAATCGTTAAAACGGGTACAGATGGCGCAACACAGTACGAAACCCAAAATAATCCACTTTATACGGCTGCTTCTGCCTACGGTAATGCTGGTAAGGCATTTCTAGCTAAAGCTGGATTGGTTGAAGTCCATACTCTACAGATGCCAATTTCTCAAACTGTAGGTCATTGTGAGCTTGGTGAAATCCTAGCTTATGACGGCGAATGGTGGGGCATTGTCGATAAAGTGGACATCTCTTTTACATACGACAAAGTTATTCAGACTGTTGAAGTTGAAAGGGTGGTGACAGATGAGTAACCCATATCAAAAGTTTTTAGATTTATTGCCTAAAACTCCTGAATTTATAGGGAATGTCACCAGTGCAGACCACCCCAATTACAAGGTTTTAGTTGTAGATGGTACAGGTACTTTGTTATGTACCAGTGCAGTTAAATTTAGTGTCGGTGATCGTGTTTATATCGCTGGCACTGAAATAAAGCGAAGTGCGCCGACTGGAACGGTTGGACGCATAGAAGTTTAATTCAATCAACCATTATGGCCCTGCTTATAGCAGGGCTTTTTTTATGCATACAGGAAAGAAATATGAGCGTTGATCAAACTCAACAAATCGCACAAATGTACACATGGTTAAGAGCTATGTCGGGCGGTACGTTATCACAAGCCCAAGTTACCGCAGGTGATGCCGTAATTGAAAAGAATGGCCTTACTGTTTTTGCTCAAATGATTGGCTTTGAATTACCAAAGGCCCAAGCAGTTACAGGACAACATGATATTTCAGACAATGGTTATGCCTTGATCCGACAGTCTGAAGGTTTACGAACAACAGCATATCTTGATACTGGTGGAGTGTGGACAATTGGCTATGGAACAATCAAATATCCAGATGGTAAATCAGTCAAAAAAGGCGATAGCTGTACTCAGGCACAAGCTGAGTTATGGTTAAAAAATGATTGTGAATGGGTAGACCAATGCCTAGATAAATATATCAAAGTCAATGTGACTCAAAATCAGTTTGATGCCTTGGCTAGTTTTGTTTACAACGTTGGTCAAACATCATTTGTAAAAAGTACATTACTGACATTATTAAACCAATCAAATTTTTCTGCTACGGCCAATCAATTTGATCGTTGGGTATTTGACAATGGTAAACGAGTTCAAGGTTTGGTTAATCGCCGTGTAGCTGAAAAGGGGCTATTTTTAAAATGATAGATGCATTCTTAGGAAAGTTTTATAAGTACATAATATTGATACTTATATTCATTTTAATGGCTTTATTGCTCTGGACAAATCATGTACAAAGCAAGCTAGATTCGTCTGAAGCAAAATGTACAACATAATTTTTATTTTCTTTCATAAAGATCAACTTAGGCAAAAAATATTTATATTTTTTATGTTGTTATTTATATTCAATATAAATAAAGCCAGCATATAGCTGGCTTTTTATTAATCTTTAACATCAAAACCAAGCTTTTTAAGCTTTGATTTTGTGTATTGATCCAGTGCTTCAGTAAACAATGTCGTCTTGTTGATTTTCTTTCCTAGTAAGCGGTTTTTCTTGTCGTGCTGCAAGATGAAATCTAAACGCATTAACAACTCAAGCGGCAAATTCATAGAAACTTTTTCCGTAATTGCCTTTAGCTCATCCGCAGTTAATGGTGTCCCTTCACGCCAAGGTTTAACCTCCTCCACTTCTTCCAATTCAATAGAATTAGGATTCGTTTGCTCGGCTAGGGCCGTATGCAACGGCGCACCATTGATAATACGCTGTTGCTCTTTCTCTGCCTCTGTCAGTTCTGACTTGACAGATTCTTCACGGTTACGCCGTGGAAGTGTCTGCCCTCTTGTACTATTCGACATTCATCACCTCATTAAATAAATTTAAAAATTCATCTTTCGCAATATCAATATATTTCTTTTCGCGGTGATTCTCAGGCTCTAGCTCTGTAAGACCTTGATAAGAATCATAAGCACGGCCATACCATGTACGATCCCCAATAATTGTATTAACTGATTCAATATTAGGTTCTTCGACAATTTCATTAATAGCACGGTCAATTTCTGGTGTTGATCCAATATGTGGCTTACCAGTTACCACACCAATGACACGGGCCTTATTTTCGCGTGTTTTATTGATTGATGCGATTAAATCTACTGTATTGCGGAAACCCTCAATATTGCTATTTGCACCTACTTTTAATGGTACTAGAATCACATCAGCAACAACCATAGCGGAACGTAATTCCGCATTGTCATAACCGCCTGCATCAATAACAACATGATCATATTCACGGCCAGCATTTTTTAACTCATCCAGTATATTTCCAGACATATAGTAAAACTTGCCTTGTTCTTCTGTGCGTTGTGAACTCCAAATGTCAGAAGCCGCCTTATTTGCGCTATCTAGATCAACACCAATCACAGCATTATTTTTTGCCAGTTCAGCAAGAAATGATGTTGCTAAAGATGTTTTACCGACACCGCCCTTTGAGTTTGCAATCAATAGAATCATTTATTTGTACCATGTTTTGTGTGTGTGCATGAATACTACTACATAGAAATATTAATATTCAACCACATAAATATAAATACATTTATATTTATGTGCATGAGTAAATGAATATGTATAGATATATGGTAATACATATTCAATTTGTATTATAAAAATAATATTTACTATTAGATAAGTTATTGACTAAGCTTTAAAACTTCATCTTTAAGCCTGTTTGGGTCTGAAACAAAATATTCTTGTGTTGTGTTTATTGATGTATGTCCCATAAGCTGCTTTATAGAATAAATATCAACATTCTTTCTTATAAGTCGTGTTGCAAATGAACGCCGTCCACTGTGCGAGCTTGCTTTTATCCCAGCTTTTTTATAAATACCAGCAATCATCCTTTGCATTGTATTTGCACTAAAGCCGCCACCTTTTTGAGATTCAAATAAAAAAAACTTTGGCTGTTTATGTTGGTGGGCCTTCTCAATGTATGCCAATAACTGATTAATCGTTTCCTGATCCATCAAGAATACTTCACGGTACTTGTTGCCTTTTGTATATGCACCCAGCAAACGGATAGTTTGCTTAATTTGATTGCGTGTTACATCAAAAACGTCATCTAGGCGCAAAGAAGCCAATTCTTTAGCCCGTAGGCCCAAATAGTGCGAAAACAGCAACACAACACGATTACGCAGGGCATTAGCGCCGTTCTGGTATGACAGGACAAGGCTTAATTCATCCTCTGAAATAAAAGGGGCTTTACCGTTTTTCATAGCGATTATTGGTATTGTTTTTAGGTTAAAACAATCATAAATAAAAAATGCCCTAAAATATACATTTTAGGGCATTTATCTAGTGGTATTTTCTTATGGCTTAAATTCTTTACCCAGCCATTCACCTGCAAGGCTCTCTAGTGCAAATTGCACTGCATACGGCGCTTTTCTATATGTTTCGCTTGCTGTATCTGACATGTAATAGCGCATTGTCCTTTCAGTGATACCGATGATATGGGCTGCTTTACGCTGGCTAACATTGGCCTTATCAACTAAGTAACGAAGATAACTAGGATCAGGATTATAGTTATTGCTATCAGGAATCATGTTATTACCTTTTGTTCTAGTGAAAAAAAGGAGGGATTTTGCCCTCGTTGCTTATTGTAATGATGTAACGGTTAAGAAGTCTGCTTGATCGTAATCCATGTTATATAAATCATAATCAAATGATTGATTTACTTTTCGCTTGAATGCTGAAAATTCGCTGTTATCTGCAATTACTAACGCATCTTTTAAAGAAAGATTTGTACAAATAATTTGGTTAGAAGAATGACAAAAAATTGTAAATGCATTGTTATCAAAAGTTGCTGTTAATCCTGCTGCTTCTGCTTCAATTTTAATAAATTCAATAGAGTAAGATTCAAATTTATTCATATCATCACCTGTATGTGGTTTATTTCGCCTTAGCTTTATTGCTCGGCATGATTGTATTATAGGAATATTGTTCCTAAATTAAAAGTATTTTTATAAATTTATTTATATTTTTATTGTATAAATAAATATTTGCTTATTTTTTAAGTGCTATATGTGGTCAATTCATTAACATTTATGATCTTTAATGGCTTTTTTGTCGATATTACTGATAATTAATCTTATATTTTCAAATAAATACTTATATTTATTTATATGAAATATGTGTTGTTTGAAAAAGAAACAAAAAATAATTTTAAAAAGACAAGAAGCATCTTTCTTTAATTTCATATATTTCTATATTTCTATCTTTGTATTCCTCTGAAAGCCTTATACAGTAATGCTTTCAGCGTTTATATGTGGTCAATTCATTAACCATATATGGTCAAATCATTAAC
>NZ_KI530768.1 GCF_000488275.1 Acinetobacter brisouii CIP 110357
CCCTGACTCAATAGAGCAGGGGGTGCTTTTTTATGCATACCTAAAATGGATTAGTTTAAAAGTTATTTAGATGTTCACCTAAAAAAATAAAGAAATAAAAAAAGTATCATCAAATCGCTCAGTCAGAAGAATAAAACCATCATTCCTGTAAAAGAATTGATGCTTGAATGTACAGATCACGAATCAATATGGGCAAACTGCTTAAATTGTGTTATTTAATTTTTTGAGTAGATCGGTTTAAACAATGGAATTGTCAATGAAAACCAACCGTCAAGAACAATTTTCAGTGCGCTATCAAAAAATTTTAGCTGTGTCAGAAGAGTTATTATTAGATCATTATCAGGATATGACACTAGATGATTTAGCCAAAGAACTCGATATTGCCAAAGGAACGCTATATAAACATTTTAAGTCAAAGAATGAATTATTATTAGAACTGGTAATTCAGAATGAAAAGCGGGTACTGGCAATTTCACATCAGTATCAGGATGATTTTATTGGTTATGCTAAAGCGTATATGCTTTACCATTTGAGAGCGCCTGAAAAAATCATCGTATTGCACCAAATTGAAGAACAGCTGACAACGACTGAGTCGGGCTTAAAAGAGTTATTTCAGCAGCTTTATGATATTCGCCAGCAGCGCATTTTATGTATTAAGGATATGACGAAAGACTACTTGGATCAGTTTCAGTCCAATATTTCAATTCGAGATTATTTATCCTATGTTTGGTCACTGATCTATGGCGCATGTCTACTTTTGAATTCAAGTTATTATCAACGTTCGATCGGTTCTCGTGAAAAGCTGATTGAATTGTATATTCATCAGGCATTAACTATTCCCAGTCAGCAAGAACTGAATTTTTCCTAAATAAAAAAAAGTGGCTTAAGCCACTTTTTCGATTCGACAATAATAAAAGCCATCACCCTGAGCGGTTATTGGTAGTAATTGTCGTCCATGCACTTGAGCAATCCCCCAATCCGCTTCAATTTTGATTTCACGGGCATCGGCATGTTCAGCAAAAAAGTTTTGCATTTGCTGTTCATTTTCTGCTTTTAGAATTGAGCAGGTGATATAAAGCAATGTGCCACCCACTTTAAGCTGTGACCACATTTGCTGCAAAATCTGCTTTTGTAGCGCAACTGTTTCTACAATATCCGTTGACTGGCGGAGCAGGCGAATGTCAGGATGGCGACGTAATACACCAATCGCTGAGCACGGTGCGTCCAGAACAATACAGTCTACGGGTTCAGATGCTGTCCATGTCGTTGCATCCGCAGCTACAATTTGTACTTTGTCGCTATTAAGTTGTAAGCGCTGTAAATTTTCCTGAACACGAAGCAGGCGTTTGGCATCCTGATCGAGGGCAATCAGGTGTGCAGGCTGAAATTTTTCCAGTAAATGGGCAGTTTTTCCACCTGGTGCAGCACAGGCATCTACCACGATTTTGCCATTTAAATTAGGCAGTAAGCTGGCACAAAGCTGTGCGTGTTGATCCTGTACTGAGAACCAGCCTTGTTCAAAACCGACCAGTTCAGGAATCTGTACTGACTGCTGTAATACAATTCCTGCTTCGGCAATCTGACATGCTTCAGCTTGAATGCCTGCTGCTTGTAACTTGGCAAGGTAGGCATCACGTCCGATTTTGCGTTGATTGACGCGTAAGGTAATGGCACTAGTTTGTTTTAAGGCTGAACAGAGTTCGCTCACTTGTTCTGGCCAGTCTTTTTTCAGACGTTTGTAAAGCCAGCTTGGCAAACCATGTGCCTGATTTAAAGTCTGTTGGAACTCAGCTGTTTCACGTGTAGCACGGCGTAGAATGGCATTTACTACACCACTCATAGCAGGAAAACCCAGTTGTTTGCATGCTGTTACCGTTTCAGAAAGAGCGGCGTGTGCTGCAATGCGGGTACATAAAATTTGATATAACCCGACATATAGACAGCTTTCTATAGCGGGGTTATCTAAGGGCTTCGTGAGTAGTGGCAAAGTGAGTGCTTTAAACCCGTACCACTGACGCAGCGTTCCCAAAACCAGCTCATGAAATAGCGCACGGTCTTTTGTTGCTACTTGTTCTAATTGCTGATGCAAAATTGCAGAAAGGGATTGACCTTGTTGCACTGCCAGCAAGGTTTTTACCACCTGAGCACGTAAATTCAATATCTGACTCATGATAGGATTTGCCCAACCTGTAATTTTTGTGCTTGTAAAATTTGTGCTGCATTTAGTGGCTTACCACCTGGCCATTGCAATTGGGTTAGACAAATGATCTGTTGATCACCACACATGACATGTACACCCTGTTTATCGATCGCTACAATTTCACCGACTTGAGCAGTGATATTGCTTAGCGTTGAAAGCTGTGAATTCCAGACGCGTAAGTTGTTATTTTCACTGATCGGGAAAAAGGCAACTGGCCAAGGATTAAAAGCGCGAATGTTGAGGTCGAGTTGCTGGGCACTAACAGCCCAGTCAATTTGTGCTTCTGCTTTACTGAGTTTATGCGCATAAACAGTCAGGGCTTCGTCCTGTACTTCGCGCTGTGCCAGATAAGCTTGCAGTTGTTGTTCTGAAGCCAAAACAGCACAAATCGCCTCTGCACCTTGTAGCGCAAGTTTGTCATGCAGACTTGCAGAGGTATCTTGAGCCGTGATTGGGCAATAGGTTTTATACAGCATATCGCCTGTATCTAAACCTGCTGCCATTGCCATAATGGTTACGCCAGTTTCATGGTCACCTGTAGCGATCGCACGCTGAATCGGCGCTGCACCGCGCCAGCGTGGCAACAGCGAACCGTGAATGTTCAGGCAGCCATATTTAGGCATGTCTAACACTGCTTGTGGCAAGATCAGACCATAAGCGGCAACCACCATGACATCGGCATTTAACGCGGCAAGCTCTTGCTGTGCTGCCAAGCCTTCTTCAGTTGAGGCTTTAAAATGTAAAGGCTGATAGACAGGTAGATTATGTTCTAGAGCAACCTGTTTGACGGCAGAAGCGGTGAGTTTTTGTCCGCGTCCTGCCTTACGGTCAGGCTGGGTGTAAACGGCAATAATGTCATGTTCAGTTTGAATTAAGGCTTTGAGGGCTTCAGCCGCAAACTCAGGCGTACCTGCAAAAATAATCTTCAAGAGTATCACTCAATCGTTTCGCAAGGCACAATTATAACAGGTGTCGCCATTTAGCATTCTTGCAAATTACGCTGTTGAGGCAATTGTGCAAAGAAAATGCCTGAAACCAATATCAAAAATATACAAGCGGAACTTTGGCAAAATTTGTTAAACTTGCAACAGGTCAACATCTGCAAAGCTATTTTTATTGTTGATCGTATTTTTTGTCAGTAAATTGTTTGTCCAATCTGTAGGTTGATTTTTTAGAGGCTATGCTCATGTCTGTGTTTCGCCGTTGGTTTGATCCGATTCGATCGAGATGGTTTTACCAGAAACCGTCACGGCAAGAGGTTTTACCCACGGATAAAGGGTTGAGTATTTATTTGCGCCTTGATGATGTTTACAGTTATTTGGCAGTACAGCAATTACCGCAGTTGCATGAAATTTTAAGCGAGGAACTCAAGCCATTAAAGGTGATGATTTCCAGTCAGGCCGCCGAGCCACCCAATAATATGACCGCACAGGAATGGCAACAATACTGTCTCAATGACGCCAAGATTCTCGCACGCCAACATCGCTTTGGTTATGATGAACAGCCCGAGCTTCCAACCGCAGAAGCGATTCAACAAGCTGAAGTCATTTTAAGAAATACTCCATTACGTGAAGAACAATTTTTATATTTACTTGAAGATGTATTTCACATGCTGTGGCAACAGCAATATGGCAAACTCAGAACCCTGTATGCCATGGCAAGTCAGCAACACCAACCGCAAAATTTCCCTGAACGTCGTTTTATCGAGACACCTGTTGCTGCCAGTTATTTTGAATTTGCCGACCGAAAATATCATGCAGTAGATGATTTACTGCGCTTAACGCGACGTCTGAAACAGCAAAAATTATTGACTGACAACCCGATTTTTTTGATCAATCATATTGAGTGGCGTGAACACATTATGAGTGATGCAGAAGAATTGGCAGAAATTCATGCGATGCATCCTGAGCTGGATTTATATATTGCACTTGAAGATCCGATTAGCTGGTTGCTTTTGGCTTACATTAAAGAAGAACTGGCAAATTATTATAATATTCAGTTGCGGGTTTATCCGCTGAGCTACCATGGACGCGACTTTTTTGACTGGTCGCTTGCCACACGTTTATCAAAACGTGCCGATGTAGCATTTACGCCATTTTGCCGTCCAACCCAAGAAGCAGTTTTAAATATTGCGCGTTTGTTTTATAGCATCGAAGATGACGAACAGCGTGTTGATGTGATGTATGACATTTTAAAAGCGGTATGGAGTAAAGGGCAGGACTTGTCATTTGCTCCGCATGTTCATGCTTTGCAACAGAGTTTACAGATTGAAAAATTGACCGAGGTCGATGTATCTGAGCTTTTGCAGCAAAATGACCAACAATGTTATGCGAAACATCAGCCTGACTTTCCTGTGCTAGAGCTGCGCATCGCAGGGCAGAGTTATGTGTTTAATAGCTTGTATCGGGTCTGGATGATTGAGAGTATTTTTAGTCATGTACTCGAACAACAATACAAGCAGCAGACAACAAATGACTCATCAAAAATGTAATTCTTTAGCTGAAGTTCGCCAACAGATTGATCAAATAGATCGGGCTTTAATTGAACTCGTCGCTGCCCGCCAAGCCTATGTGGATCAGGCAGTGGCATTTAAAAGTTCCCGTGCTGAAGCACCTGCACCGCAGCGGGTTGAACAGGTGATTGCTCAAGTGCGCCAGCATGCCGAGGCTTTTTCCGCAGATGCTGATTTGGTTGAAAAGCTCTATCGACAAATGATTCAGCATTTTATCGAACGGGAATTAGAGCATTTACCTGATTAAACTTCGCATTGATTCACATCTAAAATAAACATAAAAAGGCAGAATAATCATGTATATCGTTGAATTGAACTATTTACAGCCTTTGACTGCTGTCGATGCGTTATTACCGCAACATATAGAATGGCTACAACAACATTTTGCTGCGGGACATTTTATTTCCGCAGGGGCAAAGCAGCCACGAACTGGCGGCATGATTTTGGTGAAAGATATGCCTGAAGCACAATTAAAGTCGATTTTGCAGCAAGATCCTTTTCAACAGGTTGCTGAATATCGGATCAATCAGGTGCAGTTTTCACGCACAGGAACAGGCTTCGAGCAGTTACAGCATTATTAAAATTGGCTTGGTAGAAGTGTATGCATCTGTTTGGCAGTTGCTGATGTGGTGCAGTACAACTCTAAGTCGCATATGTTATCGATACACGCGATTTATCATTGTCATTGTAGTCTGTGCCTTAAATAGACAGGCAGCTGTTTTGATGCTGTCAGTTTTCTTGAGCAAAATATTTGTTGGGCTGCAAAGCGATCAGTGAATTTGACAGTATCAAAAGCCAGTGGTTTTTGCTCGGCATTTTATTTGTGTCGCCTGTAGTTCATCTTTATGTATTTTCAACTTGCTTAAGGGAAAAGCATCATAGATGCAGATTCCATCAGGATGCCCCGATTCTAATAAAATTATTCCCAAAACAAGCTAAATCAGGCCTCAGGCAATACTTGAGGCAACTCCAAAAAATACGCATATTCAAGCGCATCGCTTTGACCTAGCATGAATGTATGTTTTCAGGGAGAAGTAACATGTTGGGATTTGTGATGCTGGTATTTGCGTTTGCAGGTTTAGTCAAAGGGGTGATTGGTTTGGGATTGCCTGCGGTTGCAATGGGATTGCTTAGTATTGTTTTGTCTCCATTTCAGGCGGCCAGTTTACTGATTATTCCTTCCTTGGCGACCAATCTCTGGCAACTGTTCAGCGAAGGTGGCTGGTGGATTTTGCTGCATCGTTTTTGGACGTTGTTGCTTGGTGTTGTGATTGGTTCCACGTGGAGCATCTTTCCAACCTTGGCAGACTCACATGTGCATAGCGGTTTTCTACTCGGCATGATGCTGTTGTTGTATGGCATTTATGGCTTATGCAGTCAACGTTTGCCGAACCTGCAAGCACACGAAAAATATTTGTCGCCTGTTGTTGGGTATTTGGGCGGTGCGCTGACTGTTGCGACTGGGGTGATCATTATACCTGTTGTGCCATATTTACAAAGTTTGCAGTTACAACGCAATGATCTGGTACAGACACTTGGTTTGACCTTTACCTGTGCCAATCTTTGCCTGGCAGTTTTTTTACAGCAGCAATTGAGTGCGACACAGAACATTAATTATTCATTGTCTTGCTTGGTATTATTGCCTGCATTAGTGGGAATGTGGGGCGGCAAGCTGATTCGCCAGCGTTTAAATGAACAGAAATTTCGCCGTATTTTCTTTGTTGGGCTGATTTTTCTAGGTGGTTATATGAGCCTAAACACTTAAATAGGGGCAAGCAAAGCCCGTTTTTCCATTAAAAATTCACTCAGATGTTGATAGGCTACAGGCAGCTCATCAAAGTGGCGGCATGCTAATAACAGCTTACGATTTGCCCAAGCGCCTTGCAGATGAATGTAGTGAAACGGATAGAGCGATTGTAATTGCTGTGCGGCACGCTGTGGCAAAATCGCAACACCGACACCATCGGCAACCACTTGCGCAATTGCTGAAAAACTCGGTAGGCGCAGGCGATATTCGATCCCATAACCGAGTTGCTGTGCCTGACGTTCAATCGATTGTTGTAACGAGTGGTACTGTTTTAAACCAATAAAAGCAAAGTGCAGGGCATCAGCAAGGTTGATCTGTGTATTGTGTGCCAGAGGATGCTGCATTGGGCAGATCAAGACTAACGGATCTTCAGCAAACTCCAAAGTCTGTAAATGCTCAGTGTTAAAAAAGCTTGATACCAGCCCCAATTGCGCCGTACCTTGGGTTAATGCGGTCACGATATCAGTGCTTTCAGCTTCTTGTAACTCGATCTGTAGCTGTGGGTTTTGCAGCAAATATTCAGGCAAAATTTTTGGCAAATATTCACTTTGTGCCGATGAGTTACACCATAAACACAATTGCTGTTTTTGCTGAGAAGAAAATTGCAGCATGTGCTGTTGTAGGGAATGACTGCGTTGCACAATCTCTTGAGCATATTCTAGAAAACTTTCTCCAGCGAAGGTCAGTTGCATTCCTGAACTGTGTCGACTAAACAATTTGATGTCGAACTGTTGTTCGATTTTTTTCAGGCGCTCACTCGCTGCTTGTAGCGAAATAGCGGCCTGTTGTGCGGCTTGGGTCAGACTACCTGTTTTTGCAATCTGTAGCACCAGCTCTAAATCGAAAACTTCAAGGCGCATGTCCATTGCCTGTCTTTTTACTGTGATTAGGTGCAGTATGGCATAAAAAAAGCAGCCTTGTGGCTGCTATAAATATCGGGTTATTTAATCTTTTTTCAGGTTAAAGAACCAGTTGAGAATAATGGCAGTAAAAGTCGCTGTGCCAATGCCACCCAAGTTAAAGTGACCGAACATGAGTTCAAAGTTTCCTGCACCTAAAATAATCGTTACTGCAGCCACAATCAGGTTTTTATTGTTAGAAAAATCGACTTTATTTTCTAACCAGATTTTTGCTCCAGCAATGGTAATTAAACCAAACACTACAATCGATGCACCTGTTAAAACTGCACTTGGAATGGTGCTGATCACTGCGCCAAATTTCGGTGACAGCCCCAAACAAATCGCAAACAAACCTGCAATCACAAACACGATGGTGGAATACACTCGGGTCACTGCCATGACACCAATGTTTTCACCATAAGTGGTCATGCCTGGTGCGCCAACACTTCCTGAAAGGGTGGTTGCCAAGCCATCGGCAAGGAAGGCTTTGCCCAGTTGTGGCGTTAGGTTTTCGCCTGTCATGGCGCCAACCGCTTTAATATGTCCGAGGTTTTCAGCCACCAAGATCAGCGCAACAGGGGCGATGATCAGCATGGCATTGCTGTCAAAAGTCGGATGAGAAAAACTTGGAATACCGAACCATGCTGCTGCCGAGATTTGCGAGAAATCAATCGGTTTACCCAAGCCAAGACCATTGGTGGCAATCGCATAAATCAGATAGGCCATGAGCAAGCCAACCAGTAGCAACAAGCGTTGTAGCAAACCACGGGTAAATACTGCAATCGTCCCCATGCACAGAACCGTAATGAGTGCCATCCACATTTCAAACGGTTGACCTGCCACACCTTTAATGGTCACGGGTGCAAGGTTTAAGCCGATGATCATCACCACCGCACCTGTCACGACAGGTGGCATCAGTTTTTCAATCCAGCGTGTGCCTGTTAGCATCACGATCAGACCGATAATCGCATACAGCACACCACATGCCACAATCCCGCCGAGTGCAACGGACAGGTTCGGGTTTGCGCCTGAACCTGTAATGTGTCCTGTTGCTGCAGCTACTACACCAATAAACGCAAAGCTCGAACCCAAGTAACTTGGAACGCGCCCACCTGTAAATAAAAAGAACAGGATGGTACAAATCCCTGACATCAAGATCGCAAGGTTCGGGTTAAAACCCATGAGCAGCGGCGCAAGAACCGTTGCACCAAACATGGCAAAGGCATGTTGAATGCCTAAAACCACACTTTGTCCAACAGGTAGATATTCATCGGTGGATACAGGGCGAGAATCAATTTGTCCCGCGTAGGGTCGCCATTTTGGAAACCAAGACATAACAAAAGCGCTCAAATCTTTACAAAATTCTGCACATGATACTCTCAGTTGAAAATGCTTAACATAGGCTGAAATTGTTGTTGGTCGTTTTTCTTAGAAGAATGATGAATGTCTGGATAAATTTATTTTGTTTATAAATGGCTTAGTTCAAATAAAAAAGACTTACCCGCCGCATGGACGAGTAAGTCAGCTTGTATAAGGCTTAAGCAATTAGCCTGTATTACGCAGACCTGCGGCAATCCCTGTAATACTCACCATTAAGGCATGATCGACAGGCGTATGTTCTGCCTGATGCTGTGCCAGATACTCACGGCGGCGTTTCATGAGTTCCGCCTGTAGCAGGTGTAATGGCAGCAAATAGGTTTTACGCACTCGCATTGATTGATCCAGTACTTCATTTTGACTGAGTAGCTCCGATTCTCCTTTGAGAATCAGCAAGGTATCAATGGCATCTTGCAGGCGTTGACGCAGTTCATTGCCCAAAGCATGTAGATGCTCATTTTGGGTCAGATGAGTTTCATAGTACCAAGCAATATCGGCATCGGCTTTGGACAGCACCATTTCCAGCATATCAATTAAGGTCTGGAAATACGGCCACTGTTGCAACATTTCATCCAGTTTAGCTTTTTGCTCTTGGGCAATGATTTCATCCAGTGCTGCACCTGTGCCGAGCCAAGCAGGTAACATCAAACGAATCTGTGTCCAAGCAAACACCCAAGGAATGGCGCGCAAGGATTCAATTCCACCACTGACACGACGTTTGGCAGGGCGTGAACCGAGTGGCAACATTTGTAGCTCAAGTTCAGGGGTCACCGTGCGCAAGTATTCAACAAAATGTGGGTTTTCCCGCACAGTCTGGCGATAGACCTTGACTGAAGTTTCAGTCATTTGATGCATCAGTTCACGCCATTCAGCTTTTGGTACAGGCGGCGGTAACAAAGTCGCCTCTAAAGTCGCCGCTGTATAGACTTCCATATTTTGCAGCGCAACGCCTTCGATTCCAAATTTGAAGCGGATCATTTCCCCTTGTTCGGTGACGCGAATCGAACCTGAGATAGACCCTGGTGGTTGTGAAAACAAGGCTTGCTGAGTGGGTGCACCACCACGGCTGATCGAACCGCCGCGACCATGAAACAGGGTCAGGCGAACATCATGTGCTTGGGCAACCGCAGTCAACTCTTCCTGAGCGCGGTACTGTGCCCAGTTTGCCGACATAAAGCCTGCATCTTTGGCCGAGTCCGAATAACCAATCATGACCTCGTGCTTGCCCTGAATATGCTGTTTGTACCATTGCATATTAAACAGCGTATTCATGGTGTGGGCAGCGCCGTCCAAATCTTTGAGCGTCTCAAATAACGGCACAATGCGTAAAGGTTTTTGTATTCCTGCTTCTTTCTGTAGTAGCAGTACGGCTAAGACATCACTCGGATGTTCAGCCATCGAAATAATATACGCACCTAAAGACTCAGCAGGTTGTTCTGCCAGTGTGCGCATGGTCGCAAAAACTTCCTGAACGTCAGGATGATTGATCAGGCTGTCTTCTGGTTCATTCAGTAGTTTCGGCAGCAGTGGACGTTTACTTTGCAGCTCATTGAGCAAGAAGTTTTGACGTGCTTGCTCAGTCCAAGTTTCAAAATTGCCCAAACCCAAATATTCAGTGATGGCAGACAGCGCCTGACGGTGGCGTCCTGATTCCTGACGAATGTCGAGTTTCAGCAGTTCAATCCCGAAACAGTGCACACGATGAATAAAGTCGAGCAAGTTGCCATTGGCGATTTCAGGCAAATTACTGTCGATTAAAGAACGATGGCAAAGAAGTAGTGGTTCAAGCAATTCTTCTTTATGGCGAATCACCCGATGGTCTTCGATGGTTTCCAGACCTTGCAGTTTGTCAGACAGCCACTGACGGGTAATGCGTAGACGTTCGCGCAGATCGCGTAAATATTCGCGGTAAGGCTCAGCATGTTCGCGACCAAGTGCCTGACGTAGTTCATCCGAACATTGCTGAATTGACAGTTCCCAACGTAGACTTTCGAGGTCACGTAAATATAGCTCGGTGGCTTGCCAGCGCGAGAACCACAACACTTGCTGGGTGACGTCATGGGTGACATTCGGGTTACCGTCGCGGTCACCACCCATCCATGAGGCAAAACGGATCGGGGTCACGTGGGTTGGTAACGCCTGTCCACAATGCACTTGAACTAGCTCGTTCAGTTCACGGATGAACTTCGGTACCGCTTGCCATAAAGTTTGTTCAATGACAGTAAAGCCCCATTTAGCTTCATCAATTGGGGTCGGTTTTTGGCGACGGATTTCATCGGTCTGCCAAGCTGAGCAAATCAGTTGTTTGAGTTTTTCTAAGGCTTGCTGACGCTGTTTCGGGGTCAGTTTTTGCTGATCCAGTTGTTCGAGGCAACGGTTAATGTCGTCATATTTTTGAATCAGGGTACGGCGGCTCACTTCGGTTGGGTGCGCGGTCAGTACCAGTTCAATATTTAAATCGCAGATTTGTTGATAGAGCGTTTCTGCTGAAATTTGTCGCTGTTTAAATTTTTCAAATAGAGGTTCGAGCGGATTTGGAGAGGGCTGATTTTCATCGAATTCGCTGGCACGGCGGCTACGCACCACGTGGTATTGTTCAGCAATATTGGCAAAATTCAGGAAATGGGTGAAGGCACGCGTGAGCGGTAAAATTTCTTTATCTTCAAGATTGAGAAAAAGTTGTTCTAACTGTTTTTCCGCTTCGATTTGTCCATCGCGAGCGCCCTTGGCGAGCGCACGAATTTGTTCGACTTGATTAAACAAGTCCTGACCTGCGTGAGCTTTTAGGGTTTCTCCCAGTAAATTGCCCAGTAGTCTGACGTCTTCGCGTAATGGAGCATCGATATGTTGTGCCATATTTAAATTCCTTATGGGATGAACTATGGTCTATTGAAATATAAAAAGAGAATTGTCTTTTATATCAGAGAGTCGGTTTTATCTAAACATAACAAATTTATCTAGAAAAGCCTTTAGCCATTGGTCGTGTAAGCTCGGAAAAAATGTTGGATTTCAGTAGGTGGCTGACTGGGAAATTCAGATTACTCGGGCAAATTGCCAGTAGATGACTAACTGGTTAGTAAAAAACCTGTTTTTTTGTGAAATAGTCTAGTTTTTGGCGGAAAAAATTTATGGAAAAGGATGCGAAAATTACAAAACTCACCTATAGTAACAGGTCAATTTTCCCAAATCGTATATATCATTTTTTCAGGGCATGTCCTATGTCGTGAAGGGGTTAAATTTCCATGGCGCAAGACAAGGTTGAGCAGCATCGTCGTTATATAACAACGGCGTATATGTTTATGTTTTTGGCATTGTTTACGATTGTGGCGGGATTCATTGCCTACCTGTTTGCTGCGAAGGTTGCCCATAATTCTCAGGCCGAAGTCTGGATTCAGGCACATGGTATCTGGGTGATGCGCAGTGTGATTTTATTTATGGTGATGGGGCTGTTTGCAGGGCTATGGTTTATTCCATTGGCATTTTATGCTTGGAATGAGGCGCTTTGGGTCACGGGCTGTACAGTCGCAGGCGTGATTTTTGCCTTTATTGCGTGGATGTATTTCTTAAACTGCTTTATTCAAGGCTTGTCTAAGTATTTCAAAAAGAAAGCAGTATTTTAATTTCACGATTTTTTTCACTCTGTTGCCTTGTAAAACAGGTAAAGATCCCAACTTTACTTGGAAGTTGTTCTATTTGAAATTCCGTGAGGAGCATCGCCTGTCATGGCTAAACGTGATTATTATGAGGTTTTAGGCGTTTCTAAAACTGCTAGTGATGATGAAATTAAAAAAGCCTACCGCAAGTTGGCGATGAAATACCACCCAGACCGTAACCCTGACAATGCTGAAGCTGAAGAAAAATTCAAAGAAGCAGCAGAAGCCTATGAAGTGCTGTCAGATAGTGAAAAGCGCAGCATGTATGACCGTATGGGGCACAATGCCTTTGAAGGTGGCTTTGGTGGTGGAGCTGGCGGCGGCTTTGGTGGCTTTAGTGCGGAAGATATTTTCAGTCAATTTGGCGATATTTTCGGTGGGGCATTTGGTGGAGGTGGACGTCAACAGCAACGTCAGCGCCGTGGTTCCGACTTACGCTATGTCATGGAACTGACCCTTGAAGAAGCCGTAAAAGGTGTGAAAAAAACCATTACCTTTACTGCACCTGCGCCGTGCGATGCTTGTGATGGTAAAGGCTCGCAACAACCGAATGATGTCGAAACCTGTAAAACCTGTCATGGTGCAGGTCAGGTGCGTATGCAGCAGGGTTTCTTCTCTGTACAGCAAACCTGTGGTACCTGTCGTGGACAAGGTAAAATCATTAAGAACCCATGTCAGAAATGTCATGGTTCAGGTGTGACAGATCGTCAGCAAACTTTAGAAGTGACCATTCCTGCGGGTGTGGACAATGGTGATCGTGTACGCCTTACAGGGAAAGGCGAAGCGATTCGTGATGGTCAGGCAGGCGACTTGTATGTTGAAGTTGTGGTGCGTGAACATGAAATCTTCCAGCGCGATGGTGCTGACCTGTATATGGATGTGCCGATTAGTGTTGCTGATGCTGCTTTGGGTAAAGAAATCCAGATTCCAACCCTTGATGGTCGTGTCAGTCTGAAAATTCCTGAAGGTACGCAAAACGGCAAAGTGTTCCGTTTACGTGGCAAAGGTGTTCGTCCTGTACGTAACAATATGGTCGGTGATTTGCTCTGCCGTATTGTTGTTGAAACGCCAGTTAACCTGACTGCACGCCAGCGTGAATTGCTCAAAGAGTTGCAAGCAACCATGGATGGCAATGATCAGCATTCAAGTGCCAAGAAAAAATCATTCTTTGATCGGTTGTTTGACTGATCTGTCTGATTGATTTTTAGAAAAAACCTGCTGCCTAAAAGCAGGTTTTTTTATATCAGATTGCGCATGCATAGAAATAAGTTTTGTTATAGTAAGTACATTGATTAAAAAATTTAGGAAATGACAACATGTCTACATCACCACGTATTGGGATTTTAGGTGCTGGCGGTCGTATGGGTCGCATCTTGATTCAGGCAGTTCAACAAGCAGGCTTCCAACTTGCAGCAGCGGTAGAACGCCCAGAAAGTTCTTTGGTCGGCACAGATGCTGGCGAACTGGCAGGTATTGGTGCGGTAGGTGTGAAAGTTTCAGGTTCACTCGAAGCGGTGTTGGCCGATGTGGATGTAGTGATCGATTTCACTGCACCTGTGGCGACTGAACAACATTTGAAAATCTGCCGTGATGCAGGTGTAGCAATGGTCATTGGCACCACGGGTTTGTCAGATGAGCAAAAACAATTGCTGAATGACACGGCAAAACAGATTCCAGTGGTGTATGCAGCCAACTATTCTGTCGGTGTGAATGTTTCGATTAAACTGCTAGAGCTTGCAGCACAAGTGTTTGGCGATACAGTTGATATTGAAATCATTGAAGCGCATCACCGTCATAAAGTCGATGCACCATCGGGTACTGCACTCATGATGGGTGAAGCGGTTGCGGATACCTTGGGTCGCAACTTAAAAGAAGTGGCGGTGTATGGCCGTGAAGGGCATACAGGTCCACGTGATCGTCAAACCATTGGCTTTGAAACCATCCGTGGTGGCGACATTGTGGGTGAACATACCGTGATGTTTATTGGTGAAGGTGAGCGTGTTGAAGTGACGCATAAAGCGACTAACCGTATGAACTTTGCCTCAGGTGCGGTACGTGCAGCAGCATGGGTTGTGGGTCGTGATGCAGCCAAATACGATATGAAAGATGTTTTAGGCTTGTAAGATCTTGCCAGATATAAAAAAGCCAGTCTTGTGACTGGCTTTTTGCATTTTAGGCTGCGGCTTGGCAAGCAGCAGGATTGTCATGTTGATACAGGCGTTTTTGCACCAACACCAAAATTAGGGTCAGCACAGCAAGAACTGCACCACTGACTGGTACAAGATTTTCCCAATCAGTGACAAACGGTTTTTGATGGGTTGGCCACTGTCAGGAAATACAACTGTGAATTAGTCAAAATCGGCTTTGAGTACCACGCGGTAACGCACCTGACCCGAGTGCAAGCGGGCAATTGCATCATTAATCTGTGACATCGGGAATAGTTCGATCTGCGGTGCAATATTTTTGCGGGCAGCGAAGTTGAGCAGCGTACGTAATGCCGCAGGTGAACCTGTTGGTGAGCCTGTAATCGATTTCGCGCCGCTAATCAGTAAATTCGCAGGTGTGGCAATCGGCTCCAGTGGAATACCCAGCAGATGCACACTGCCATTCGGTGCGAGGGTATTGAGATAGCTTTTCCAGTCGAGGGTGACATTGACGGTGCTGAGCAATAAATCGAATTTACCTTTTTGGGCTTTCAGTGCTGCACTGTCGCGACTGTTGACCACATGGTCTGCGCCCATGGCTTTAAGCTCATCGGTTTTATCGAGATTTGAGGTAAATGCGGTAATTTCACAGCCCCATGCTTTGAGGAGTTTGATGGCCATATGCCCCAAACCACCAATCCCGATCACACCGACATGGTGAATGGCTTGAATCTGATGTTTTAATAATGGATCAAATACGGTAATCCCACCACACAGTAGCGGTCCTGCACTTTCAGGAGCCAGATCATCGGGAAGGGGAATGACCCACTGCCAGCCTGCACGAACCTTATCGGCGAAACCACCTGCATGTCCGACAATTGTGGCTTTATGTTCACCTGTACACAGGACCTGTTGCCCTGCAAGACATTGGTCACAGGCTTGGCAAGTTTCTGCTGTCCAGCCAATCCCGACCCGCTGACCCAGTTTTAAACCTTTGGCTTCACTGCCCAAGCGTATAATTTTTCCAATGATTTCATGTCCAGCCACTACTGGATATTGGGAAACGCCCCAGTCGTTATCAATGATCGACAGGTCGGAGTGGCACAGGCCGCAGTATTCCACTTTGACTTCGACCTGATGGGGTTGCAGTTCGCCCGCATCAAACTCGTATGGAACTAAAGCTGATTTGGCGGTTAATGCTGCATAGCTACGAATTCGGTTTTCACTCATGACGCACTCCTTGTTATGGATCTCTTGTTATTTACAAAAGCAGTCATCTTCATGATCGTTGACCATGCCACAAGCTTGCATGAACGCATAGCAGGTGGTGGCACCAACGAATTTAAAGCCGTGCTTTTTTAAAGTTTTGGAGAGTTTCTGGCTAATTTCGGTTTGTGCAGGCGCTTGGCGGTAATCAGGCACTGTGTTGGTAATGGGTTCGGCAGCAACAAACTGCCATAACCATGTCACGACGTCGCCTGTGTCCTGTTTTAAGGCAAGCCATGCCTGTGCATTGGCACGGATGGCATTGAGCTTGCCGATGTGGCGAATTAAACCTGCATCTTGTAGTTTTTGTTCCAAGTCAGTATCGGAGAGTTCAGCAATCTCTTGGATTGAATACTGAAAAAAATGCTGGCGGTAACAGTCGCGTTTTTTCAGTACCGTAATCCAGGACAACCCCGCTTGCTGACCTTCAAGACAAAGTAATTCAAACAGTTGTGCTTCGTCATACAAAGGTTTGCCCCATTCCTGATCGTGGTAGTCGATATATAGCGGATCATCGGAACACCAGCGGCAGCGTTGTAGTGACATGACAAAACTCCTGATTGTTATTATTTAAATTTAAAGGGAGAAGCTTGTCCACTGATCATTTTTTGTGTCCCAGTAAAGCAGTTCGGCCTGTTGTAAATCTTCCAGAGACAGCCACACATCTTTGCCTACCTTATCATTATAACCCGTGCTAATCAGTAGGCCATTTTCTGCAATTTCCATGATCCAGCCCTGATAGCACTGACCGTGCAGCTGGATTTTTTGTTGATTGCCCGATTCGGCAAATTCAACCAGACGTTGTATGAGGGCTTCAGACATGAAACAAGACTTCCTAACGTAAATAGGGGAATGGGTTGACGGCACCGCGACCTTTTCCATCCAGATAAATCCCATAGTGTAAATGGGTGACAGTATGCTGTGCATTGCCACTGTTGCCCACATAGCCAATCAGGTCACCAGCATGCACATAATCTCCGACTTTCAAACCGCGTTTAGATTTTTCCAGATGTGCATAATAATGCCAAGACCCCGCAGGCCCTAAGATCCAGATTACATTGCCGCCGAGCGTATTGCTTTGCAGGCTGGCGATCAGACCTTCGGTGGCACTGGTGACTTTGCTGTCGCGAGGTGCCAGTATATCAATTCCTTCATGCCAACGTCCCGCACTGCGTGAAGCACCCCATGTATCGGTGAGCTGATCTGCTTTGACGCCTTTGACAGGAATCGGAAGATGAAAACCTAATCGCATTGCTTTGAGGCGGCTGACTTGCTGGCTGGGCAGTGGCGTAGTTTTTTTGGGAGTTGAACTACATGCAGCCAAAACGATGACTGTTAAAATTAAAACAGCATGTGAAAGAAAACGCAAAATACAGTGTCCTTTGAATCAGTATTTTCCAACAGCATGCCGTATATATGTTTAAACGCTTTGAATCAGTTTTTTCATGGCTGTTGGAATGCCTCGGTCAATTGCCTGTTGTGGGGTGAGCCATTCACCGCCAAGTTCTATTTGTAGATGTTCCATCTCATCGCTGTCAACCATAATTTGTTGTACATTCAGCTCCCAAGTGAAATGGGTAAAACTGTGACGAATCTGAGTCAGGTATTGGGCGGTTGCTAAGTCCAGTATGTTGCGTTGTTGTTCCAGTTCATTTGGCTCTGCAAAAATTGGTAGACAATACAAGCCTCCCCAAAGTCCCAGTGCAGGGCGCTGTTGCCACAGCCACAGATCTTGATGGCGCAGCAATAGCACTTCGGCTTGTTTCACGGGCACAGGTTTTTTGGCTTTTTTGAAAGGCAGTTCTGTTTCAATACCTTGTTGATGCGCTTGGCAATGCTGTTGCATTGGGCAGTACAGACACAGTGGTTTTTTCGGTGTGCAAATGGTCGCTCCCAAATCCATAATCGCTTGGGTATAGTCGTGGTTACGTTCTGTGGGGCAAAGCTGCTCGGCACGTGTCCACATCTCGCGTTCATGTACAGGTTTGCTTAAGTCATCTTCTATGGCAAAAAAGCGTGCCAACACGCGTTTGACATTGCCATCCATAATCACGCCGTACTGACGTAGACCCAAAGACATCAGTGCACCTGCGGTAGAACGTCCAATCCCGGGCAGTGCCATCCAACCTTCTAAGGTCTGCGGGAAATGGGCTTGCGCTGCGACGATTTGGGCAGCTTTATGCAAGTTTCGTGCGCGAGCGTAATAACCTAAACCTGCCCAGTAAGGTGCAACGTCATCCCAACCGACTTGAGCAAGCGCTTCAACTGTTGGAAAACGCTGAATAAAACGATCAAAATATTGCAACACGGTTTTAACTTGAGTTTGCTGCAACATGATTTCTGAGACCCAGACTTTATAGGGATCATCGGCAATTTGCCACGGCAAATCATGCCGACCATGTTGGTCGAACCAAGTGAGTAAAGCATCGGAAAACGAAAAATCAGACATGGACATAGCACCTCAAAACCGCGAGGTAGTATACGTCAAGCACAGAGAAAAAAGGCAGAGAAGATCTGCTGAGAGATCTTCTCTGCCTTGAAAAGTTCAGTTATTTCACATCAGAAGGTTGCTGAATTCCCCAACGCTCATCAAGCTTGAGCTGCTGCCCTTTGTAACGTGGAATCACGTGAATGTGCAAATGCTGTGAAACTTCGTCAAAGACATTGCCATCATTAAACCCGATGTGATAACCCTCGGGATGATAGCGAAGTTCTAACTCATTGCGTGCCTGTTCAAGTAGTGACAGCAAGCTTTTGCGTTCTTTATCCGTTACATCAAAAAACGAACTGACATGGCGTAGCGGTACAATCACCATGTGCCCTTTAGACAAAGGGTGAGGCTCTGGGAAAATCGCACCAAAATCATTTTTGGCAATCACATCATAGTCATCAAAATCGCAATAAGCACAGTGCTCAGTCATGGTGGCCTCCTACTTAATCAACAGCAATCAAAGAAAATCGGGTTTAGGCTGCAAGTCGCGTGCGAGCAGTTGATACATCGCATCTAATCCTGCACGTTCGGCTTTCGCATTGTAGCCAAGGTCAACGCCATTGGCTTTGGCACGTACATCAGCCAGTGGATTACTAAAGCCATGTTTGGCATTGGCTAAAATAATCACCTCATGCTTAACTTCGGCAGCCTGCATTTCCTGCTTGAAGCTCTCTACATTGTCGAGTGTGACCATGCTGTCGAGTTCACCGTGTAACACTAAAATTTCTGCTTTAATTTTGCCTTTTTCAGCAGGAGCAGCAGTCGACAAGTTACCGTGGAACGTTGCAACAGCTTTGATGTCTGCACCAGAGCGCGCCAAGTCCAAAACCACTTTTCCACCAAAGCAGAAACCGATGGCACCTAGGCGAGCCGCATCCACTTCAGGTTGTGCTGCCAATGTGCTCAGCGCCGCAGTCACACGCTCAACAATCGTATTCGGTTGCTGGAAAGTTTCCATCATCCATGTATTGGCTTGACTGGCTTGTTCTGTAGTTTGCTTATCACCATACATGTCGATAGCAAATGCCGCATAGCCATGTTCAGCCAGTTGTTTCGCCCGCTGAATCACATATTCATTACGCCCCCACCATTCAGGCGCGACCAGAATCGCTGCAACTGGGGTATCACTTTGTGGTGCTGCAAAAAAACCAACTAAATTTTTACCATCTGGCGCGGTATATTGAATTTCGCGAGTAATTATGGTGCTCATGGTGGGCACAATCCTTATGATGAAGAGGTCTGATTTAATATACTGAATCAATTTTGATTAAAGCATAGAATTTTTGTTATTGCGTGAAAAATCTACATATTTGTTGAAAATTACCATATTAATAACATAGATAAATTTAAATTATTTATTTTTAATCAGTTTGTTAAATGATGGTTGTGACCGTACCTGCACCAGATTTACCGAGTGCAGGCAGGTATAAAATTTACTTAGTTGACTTGCGCCAAAATTTCGCAGGCTTGAGCAATGGTTTGCTCGGTTTTTGCAAAGCAAAAGCGTAGTAAACGCAAGTTTTTTGGTGGCTCTGCATAAAAAACCGAAATTGGAATAGCGACCACTTTATGCTGTTCGGCGAGCCACTGACACATCTCAACATCGTTCAGGTCAGGTCGAATCTGGCTATAGTCAACATTTTGAAAATAGGTGCCTTGAGTCGGGGTAAACATAAACTTGGACTGAGCTAGCCCGGCATTAAACTGATTACGTTTTTGCTGATAGAAACTGGCGAGCTGCTGAATATGTTCGGGGTGCTGCTGCATAAACTGGCTGAGTGCCACTTGGCACGGGGTATTGCCACAAAAACTGGCAAATTGGTAGACCTGCCGAAACAGACGCATCAGCTCAGGCGCAGCCACACAGTAACCTGTTTTCCAGCCTGTAACATGAAAGGTCTTGCCAAACGAGCCGACCACAAGGCTACGCTGGCGTAATTCAGGAAACGACAATGCCGAGTAATGGCGCTGTCCGTCATAAATCAGGTGTTCATAGACTTCATCGGAGAGCACGACAATATTGTGTGCTTCGATCAATTCAATCAGGGTCAGCCAGTCCTGTCTTGACCAAATCGCTCCGCTTGGATTATGCGGTGTGTTGATAATGATCATACGGGTACGTGAGTTAATGCTGTCTTTGACGCGTTGCCAGTCCACCTGAAAATCAGGTGCGAGCAGGGGAATCCGTACACTCACGCCTTGTGCCAACTCTACCGCAGGCGCGTAGCTATCATAGCTCGGGTCGAAAATAATCACTTCATCGCCTGCATGAATCAATGCCTGAATGGCACAGTACAATGCAATGGTTGCGCCAGAAGTAATGGTAATTTCTTGGGTAATATCGAGTTGCACCTGATCACGTTGTACAAACTGCTGTGCCACCTGTTCACGGAGTGGCAACCAGCCATCACCTGCGGCATATTGGTTAAAGCCCTGTCGGGTAGCGTCAACCAGACAATCGAGCAGTGCTTCAGGGGCTGCAAAGTCAGGAAAACCCTGTGACAGATTGAGTGCGTTCAGGCGCTGGGCGAGTGCCGACATTTGGCTAAAGATGGTGACACCCTGAGCAGGGAGTTTGGACGGAAATGACAACATGGCGGTTTTTCTCTAATTTTTGATTTAAATCAAGTATTCAAACGCTGCGCGAATCATTCCCAAGCATAACCCAATAAATGCGCCAACGATCACGCCGTTGACTCGAATCATATGCAAATCACCGCCGACTTCATTTTCGATTTTGCCAATCATTTCTGAGGAATCCCATTCATGAATACGCTGGCTAATAAAACGAATAACTTTGTTACTGTATTGATCACTGATTTGAATGGCCAATTGGCTCAGGCGCTGGTTAAGAATCTCGCGAACCTTGTCATTTTCCATCAGGTTTTGCCCGACCAGTTCAATCGCCGCGCGCAGGTTTTGCGCAATGCCTGATGGTTCTTTTTGCAAGTCCTGTTTAATGGCATTGCATAAAATCACCACCGCACCACTGATAAAATTCAGCATTTGTGGGCTATCGAGCAGGGCATTTTTGGTGGCATTCAGGCGCAGGCTGGCTTCACTGTCGGGATCACGCAGTTCTAACATTAAAGTTTGTGCATAATTTTCAATATACTGTCGCCACGGATGTTCAGGATCTGCCAGCATGGCTTCGACTTTACCAATCAGGCTGTCAATCATGCGTTGCTGCATATCAATCCCAATCCAGTGAAAACCTTTAGCCATTTTCCATACGCCCAATTCCTGAAAAATCCGTTGGGTCAGTTCACGAGTTTGCTCAGGGTGGAAGGTGACCCAGTCATGGGCCAAGTCCAAACCTCGTTGAAGTAAATCCTGATGAAAATCATTGTCTAAAACAGCGCGCAGCATTTCACTGGCTAAACTGTTGATTTGGGTATTGCGTACCCATTGCACGCTATTGCTTTGAATAAACGCTGCAATCTGTTCTTGTCCAACAAAGTCTAGCACCTGTGGCAGGCTTTGCTGCATAAGTTGGGTGATCTGAGCATTATTTTGAGGGTTGGCAAGCCAGCGTCCCACACTCAGACTCAAATCGGTTTGTTTCAGGCTACGCTCGACCACTTCAGGCGATAAAAAATTTTCCTGAACAAAACGCCCCATCGACTCGGCAATGCGGGCTTTGTTGCGTGGAATAATTTCGGTGTGATCGAGCAGGAAACGCGGAATCGGCATTTTTCCGAAAGGATTACGGAATAAAACCGTAATGGCATACCAGTCTGCCAAACCACCCACCACACCTGCTTCTGCTCCGAGCATGAGAATATGAATAAGCCATACATCATTGGGCAAAAACTTCGCCAAGAGCATGAGTGCCAACCATGCCAGTACAGCCATGATTAAGGCGATACTGGCAAAGCGTTTACTGCGTTGTAAATTGGTTGAGGTCGTTTGAGTGGTCAGACTCATGTAGATTCCTAACAGGTCACATTAATGAGGAGGTGTCGCAGGCAAGAGAACATCACCCGTGCTGCTGACGCCATATTTTTGCCCGATTGATTTCAAAATCAGAAAGGCATCAAAGGCATCGCTCGGGGTATTTTTCTGATCTTTATAGCATTCAATTGTATAGGACACTTCAACAGGGTCAATGGTGACGACTTGTGGCATGTTGTACCACGGGTCATAAAATCCAGGATGGCGGAAACTATACGGGTAGAACATCGGGTCAGGATACACCACTGCTTTACGCGGTGGTTGTTGTGTGCGGTTACTTGGGTCATTCAGCACTTTAAAGTAGTGAAAACCATTTTTGACGGTCGTTTGTGCGGCTTTGACCAAGGCAATTTCTTCAGCCGTACCATAACTTAAATCGGACTTGGCCTTGAAGCCAATGCGATAAGTCTGGTTGTTGAGTGGGTAACTGGAAAATTGTCCCAACTGGTCAAATGTGCGGGGCTTGCTGGGCAGAGTGCTACAGGCGGACAGACCGAGTGCGAGGCTCAAACTCAGGCATGGAATCAATTTATTCATATGGCTGCTCCAAAATCGAGAGATTTTATTAAAAATCGTTGATCATCAATGCATTATAAAAATGCGACTTGTCGTTCTGCTGTAGCGACCCTATATCCATTACCATGAAGGTCATGCTTGGAAGAATCAATTGAGATTTTGTTGTTATCAAACAACATGATTTTTAATCATGATTGTGGATTGACGATGAATAAGCAAGAGATAAATAAAAGGATATAAAATTTAAGATATTGTTTTATCTATTTATTTCTTAGGTGATTACCGTCGGTCTGAAATAAAGGATTTGCAGTATGACCCTGTGATGCGTGGGCAAGTGATTGGCTATTTTCACTTTTGCCTTGTATTGAGCATGGTTTTGCAATTATTTTTCAATGCAATTCACATTTTTCATGCATGCTCATGGCGGTTTATGGTTACAATTTTGCGTGGCAACAGCCCATTATCATTATTTGATACCTACTGTCATGATAATCAGTATAATTTGTCCATTTGATCTAGATGATAATTTCAATTCGAGTGAGTGAAGAACATGAGTCAACCCAACGCCGTTTCTCAAACTATTGTGCCAACTTGGGTAGACGCATCTGTAGTCACAGGAATGTTGCGCGGTATTGAACGTGAAACTTTACGCATGCAGCCCGATGGTTATTTGTCACAACAGCCACATCCCGTTGCTTTAGGCTCTGCCTTAACTCATCCGCACATTACCACGGATTATTCTGAAGCTTTACTAGAATTCATTACGCCACCCCAGCCCAATATTGCCGACACCCTGAGGTATTTAAGTGATATTCATCATGTTGCTAACCAGCATTTGCCAGAAGGGGAAAAACTTTGGCCAATGTCGATGCCATGTATGCTCGATCAGGATGAAGAACAGATTCCGCTGGCAGAATATGGTTCATCCAATATTGGACGTTTTAAGACCTTATATCGTAAAGGTTTGGGAGTGCGTTATGGGCGTCGTATGCAGACGATTGCTGGAGTGCATTACAATATTTCGTTTCCAGACCAACTGTTTGAACGGTTGCAACAGCATGAACCAAACCCAGAACACAAAGCCTTAAGCCTGCAAGATTATCGTAGCCATCGTTACTTTGGCTTGATTCGTAATTTTATCCGCCTGACACCGATGGTGATGTATCTGCTTGGGGCAAGCCCCGCAGTCTGTAAGACCTTTTTGATTGGGCGTGAACATAAACTACAACCATTGGTAGGCGGTACATTGCATTTGCCATATGCAACAGCATTGCGTATGGGGCGACATGGGTATCAGAATTCAGCCCAAAAACAATTGGGTATCCACTACAACAATTTGCAAGGCTATTTGCAGGGGTTACAAGCTGCGGTGAAAACGCCATATCCTGCCTTTAGCCAGCTTGGGTTGGACGATGAACAGGGTGAACCGATTCAGATCAATGATCATATCCTGCAAATTGAAAATGAATACTACAGTTTGGTGCGCCCGAAACAAGTTCCGCAGGGCAGCGAAACGCCGTCTGAAGCTTTGGCAAAACGTGGTGTCGCTTATATTGAGCTGCGCGCGGTCGATGTTAACCCTTATAGCCCGATTGGTATCGAGACCAATAGTGCAGGATTTTTAGAAAGTCTGGCATTGTACTGTTTGTTACAAGATAGCCCTGAAATCTCTGTTGCAGAGCAGGAGCTAATTGAGAAAAATCAAGCAGAAGTTGTGGAACGTGGGCGTGCTGAAAATGCCACTATTCAAACTTTAACGGCAAGTTATGCTATTGCCGACTGGTTACAGTTGCATCTGGATGCGATGCGCCCTGTTGCAGCCGTGCTGGATCAAATTGAATCGACCACGATTTATGTTGATGCCTTGAGCGTGATGCAACAGCGAATTGATGATCCCAAAACCACGCTTTCAGCGCAGGTTATTGATGACTTACTGCAAGCAGGTGGGACATGGCGCTTGGGAAGCCAGTTGGCTGAAATGCATACTCAAGCGTATCAACAGCATCACTTGTCTAATGATACTCAGGATTATTTTCAGGATTTGGTCGGCGCTTCATTGCAGCAACAGCAACAGCTTGAACAGACCTCACAGCCCACATTTAAAGAATATCTGGCGAACTTTCGCTAAAACAGAATAAGGGGAAAGCATTTGCGCTTGAGTTATCGTCTTGTCAATGCCTTGTTGGTATTGATCAGTATTATTGGCATGTCATTTGCGCTGTATCTCGAACATGTCAAAGGTCTACAGCCATGTCCGCTGTGTATTTTTCAGCGTCTTGGGTTGATTGCGATGGGACTTGTCGCATTACTTGCCCTGATTCACAATCCAGCCTCGGATAAATTAAAGCGTGCTTATGCCTTCCTTGCTGGATTGGGTATGGTCTGGTCAGCAGGCGTTGCCGCGCGCCAAATTTGGCTACAGCATTTACCGCCTGACCAAGTGCCGAGTTGTGGGCCAGGCTTAAATTATCTAATAGATGTTTTACCCTTGAAGGAAGTCTTTGCTGAAGTGCTAACGGGCTCGGGTGAATGTGCCAAAATTGACTGGACATTCTTGGATCAGCCTTTGTCTGTATGGTCTTGTCTGTTTTTTGTGATTTTGCTTCTGGTCTGTATCTGGCAAATGCTGCGCCGTTATCACTAATGCGGCTAAATCCCGCCATAAAAAATACCAATCTTTATAAAAAAACGATCAATTTATTTTGGTCGTTTTTTATACCAAATGCACAATGATTTCTTCAAAATGAAAGTGGAATCAGTGATCTATTTTCTTAAAAAGAATGGCTAATCTTTTGGGCATTCAGTTAGAAAACCTATTCTGACTAAATTAGTCAACTTAGACTTAAAAACTATTTTTCAAATAACTGTGTTTTCGTCATAATTGGTAACGTTCTCAGACAAAGATCATCTGATTTTTAATTGAAACCCCATAGATGTGAAAACGTCACAGTTTTATACGCTCAGCCTCTTACTTTCTGGCTGAGCTTTTTTTTGCCTAACTGTTTTAATTTAAAAAAACACTTAATCACGAATGATTTGTCCAGTGACTGCATCAATGATTCGGCTGGGTAAAGGGCTTTGCCCAAGTTCACCATCCAGATAATCGAGCTGATCTGCAAAATAGGCTTGAGCCTGCTCTAAATTGCATGCAGGGTCCAGACCTGCGGGGTTGGCACTGGTCGATACAATAAAACTGCCAAAAGCTCGGCATAGTTGCTGACAGAGAGGATGGTTAGTGACCCGAACCGCAACACGTGGATGCTGACCTGTAATCCATTCAGGAATCGCTGTCTGATTGGGAAGAAGCCAAGTCAAACCACGCTCATGGGCTTGGCGATTATGCCAGCTCGCAATAATTTCTTGTTGACGAGCTTGATCAAGCGGTGAGAGTAAGGCTTCAACCTGTTCAACATCACTGGCAAGCAAAATGACACCTTTTTCAATTGGGCGCTGTTTCAGGGCTAAAATTTTCTGAAATGCTTGCTGATTCATCGGATCACAACCTAAACCCCAAACGGCTTCAGTTGGATAAGCTAACACTTGATCGTGCTGCAAAAGCTCGGCGGCATGTTCCACTGAATAGGTGATCATGTTTTTACGCTCTATGGAGAATTAAGAAAAGCAGGGTGCAGTTGCTGCACGGCAACGACTATAACGCCCTGCCTGTTGTAAGCACAAGCCTAAAAGTTCCAATTCCATCAGTTGAGCTGTAAGTTCATCAATCGTCATGGTGAACTTGCTTGCAAGCGTATCTAGATCCTGCCCAACCCAGTCGAGTTGTTGATATAAGGTCTGTAAATGTTCGGGAATATCCGATGTTGTTGCAGCAGTAAGAGAATCTTGCTGCTGAATTTGCCATTGGGTTGGTAACGCCAAATCTTCAATGATTTGTTCAGGATGATCCACCAAGGTTGCGCCTTCGCGAATCAGTTGGTGGCACCCCCGATGATATTCACTATAAATATGCCCAGGAATCGCAAAAATCTGTTTGCCTTGTTCTGCTGCCAGTTTAGCCGTAATCAAAGAACCACTTTCTAGCGCTGCTTCAGCCACCAGCACTCCTAAACTCAAACCACTGACAATACGGTTGCGTCGGGGGAAATTGTGCTGTAACGGTTTGGTAAAGGGTAAAAATTCAGTGATCACGCAACCACCCTCAGCCACAATTTGCTGACGGAGCTCTACGTGAGCAGCCGGATAGGTTTGTTCAATACCTGTTGCCATGACTGCAATGGTTTTTTGATGCTTAATCCCTGCAGCATGTGCTGCCTGATCAATTCCCTGAGCCAAGCCACTGGTAATAAAAAAGCCTTTTTCTGCCAGATAGTAAGCAAAATCATAACTGATCTGTAAACCATGCGGGCTGGCTTTACGGCTACCCACAATCGCAATTTGCGGCTGACTTAAATTAAAAAGATTACCTTGCCCAAACAAAATGGGAGGTTTATCCGCATAAGGTCGTAGCTGTGCAGGATAATTGCTGTCTTCGGCGAGACAAATAAAGTCGCAATGCTTTATTAAACAATCGAGCATGCTCTGGAAATTTTTTTGTTCACTGGCCTGTTGAAATTGCTCAGCGCGTTGAACATGATTTTTATGTAACTTGAGTTTTGACCATTGCTGCAAATTTTTAGGTGTAGTTGCCTGTTCCGCACTTCCGAAGAAGTGAATCAGTTGCTGATAACTCGATAAAGAATGCTGAACCAAATACCACAAGCGAAGACTGTCGAGTTGAGACTTGCTGATCTGGTTCAGCATAAAGCACCCTTAGTCTGACATTGAAGGTGCTTGGATTGATGCACCCACTTTAATAGGTACGGTGCTCTCTAACACATAAGCATAACTTAAATGGTCAAATGTTTTGAAAATCATGATTGTGCCAATCTCTTCTTGTGGCAAAGTCACGAGTTGTCCTGTTTTAGTATCTTTAACCACTTCACCCTGTTGGTAAACACTAAACACCTGTCCGGTTTTCGCACCATCTAGCAAGCCACGGTCAATGGTCACAACGCTACGTTTTGCTGCTTGACCAATTGAACCAAGCACGCGAACGATTTGGCCATTGCCAGTTACTTCATTTTTACTGGTTGGGTAGAAAATTGAAGGCAAGTCATTTTGATATTCAGGCAACACGAAATCACCGCGACGGATTTCCTGATTGAAACTCTTAGTCACTTCTAAAGTCGTTATCTCGCCATTATTGTTTTCGGCAGTCGATACGGCACTTGCAACCTGAATAAGCTCAATACCGGCGTTATATTCTTTACCCTGAGCATCCTTAAATAGATAAGGTTGAGTTTGGCGGTAGATACCATAATTCTGACCGACTGCTAAACCATTGCCACGAGCATAAATTTTTTGCCCACTACCACCCAGCAAGCGGTTATCGGCAGCACCTACAATATATGGTGTATTGGTGAGTGATTCAGGTGCAACAATATTGGCACGATATAACCAAACATCAATGTCACTGAGGCGAACCACAGGAATGGCATCATTTAAAGATTCAACACGAACGTGTGGTTTTAGGTTGATGCTGCCCATATGGCGACGAATAATCCCTTCACAACCATCGCCTTCATCTTTACCCACCAAAGGCTTGCCATGAAAAGAACACAATAACAAACGGTCACCCGGATAGATCCAGTGTGGGTTTTTCACATGACGGTTATGTGCCCAAATTTCAGGCCAACGCCAAGGTTTTTTAAGAAATTTACCTGCAATATCCCAAAGCGTATCGCCTTTACGTACAACATAAACGTGCGGTGCGCTGGTTTTTAAAGTTAGAGGTGCAACATTAGGTGATGCGGCATGGACCATCGAAATACTGCCGAGACCCAAACCTAGACCCAAAGCAACTGCAAGAACATGTTTTTTAAACCCCAAGGCAGTCCCCTGTAAAACCTTTTTCATTATCATAATTCCTAAATGGATATTTGTAATTGCGTTATAATAACCAACTTACTTAACATTTTTCTATGAAGCATGCTCTTCATAGGGCCGTTAAATAAATGGTATTTGTGAGGAGGGCATATGGCCTTATTACCCATTTTAAATTTCCCAGACCCACGTCTGCGTACCATTGCACAACCTGTTGAAGAAGTTACTGATGAAATTCGTCAGCTTGCCGCAGATATGTTTGAAACGATGTATCATGCTCCTGGCATAGGTTTAGCAGCAACTCAAGTTGATCGTCATATTCAGTTGATCGTCATGGATTTATCTGAAGAGAAAGACCAGCCTTTAGTCTTTATTAATCCTAAAATCACACCATTAACTGAAGAAAAGCAACCCTATGAAGAGGGCTGTCTATCAGTTCCTCAAATATACGATAAAGTTGAACGTCCGTCACGCGTCAAAATAGAGGCGTTAAACCTTGATGGCGAAAAAATTGAAATAGAAGCTGATGGCTTACTTGCTGTTTGTATCCAGCATGAAATGGATCATCTCGATGGTAAATTATTTGTCGACTATCTTTCACCTTTAAAACGTCAGCGTGCCCGTGAAAAAGTTGAAAAGCTTGTGCGTAGTCGTGAACGTGAAAAAGTAGCCGTAAAACGCTAATTGAATCTGTGCGCTAAAATAGATAACTTTTAGTGCGCAAATAAAAACACATAAATAACAATAATTTGAATTTAATTGAGTATAAAAAAAGGACAGATGGAGTTGTTGGGGAGAAAAAAGGGTTGCGTTAGAATGATTATGGTCTATAATGCGTATCCATCGGCGGTGATGCAGATAAAAACTTGTTGATTAACAAGGGCTTAGCTAGATAGATAAGTTTTTAGTTGATTGAATGAGTTTTAAAAAATATCGAAATTACCTGTTGACTTTGTTTTAAAATAGAGTAACATAGCCGACCTAGCTTGATGATGACGAATCATCGAGAAGATCATTAAGAGAATTGGAAGAACAACTTGTGTGGATTTTTATCAGTTGATCAGTCGAATATATATTTCATTGATTGAATTGGTAGAAATTTCTCGAAGTTTATTTGAGCGAATTTTTAGTCAGTAAGATTAATGAGCCAGATTTAGCACTTTTAGTAAAGTGCAATGATTTTAAACTGAAGAGTTTGATCATGGCTCAGATTGAACGCTGGCGGCAGGCTTAACACATGCAAGTCGAGCGGAGCGAAGGTGCTTGCACCTTAGCTTAGCGGCGGACGGGTGAGTAATGCTTAGGAATCTGCCTATTAGTGGGGGACAACGTTTCGAAAGGAACGCTAATACCGCATACGTCCTACGGGAGAAAGCAGGGGATCTTCGGACCTTGTGCTAATAGATGAGCCTAAGTCGGATTAGCTAGTTGGTGGGGTAAAGGCCTACCAAGGCGACGATCTGTAGCGGGTCTGAGAGGATGATCCGCCACACTGGGACTGAGACACGGCCCAGACTCCTACGGGAGGCAGCAGTGGGGAATATTGGACAATGGGCGAAAGCCTGATCCAGCCATGCCGCGTGTGTGAAGAAGGCCTTTTGGTTGTAAAGCACTTTAAGCGAGGAGGAGGCTTCTTTGGTTAATACCCAAAGTAAGTGGACGTTACTCGCAGAATAAGCACCGGCTAACTCTGTGCCAGCAGCCGCGGTAATACAGAGGGTGCAAGCGTTAATCGGATTTACTGGGCGTAAAGCGTGCGTAGGCGGCTAATTAAGTCAAATGTGAAATCCCCGAGCTTAACTTGGGAATTGCATTCGATACTGGTTAGCTAGAGTATGGGAGAGGATGGTAGAATTCCAGGTGTAGCGGTGAAATGCGTAGAGATCTGGAGGAATACCGATGGCGAAGGCAGCCATCTGGCCTAATACTGACGCTGAGGTACGAAAGCATGGGGAGCAAACAGGATTAGATACCCTGGTAGTCCATGCCGTAAACGATGTCTACTAGCCGTTGGGGTCTTTGAGACCTTAGTGGCGCAGCTAACGCGATAAGTAGACCGCCTGGGGAGTACGGTCGCAAGACTAAAACTCAAATGAATTGACGGGGGCCCGCACAAGCGGTGGAGCATGTGGTTTAATTCGATGCAACGCGAAGAACCTTACCTGGCCTTGACATACTAAGAACTTTCCAGAGATGGATTGGTGCCTTCGGGAACTTAGATACAGGTGCTGCATGGCTGTCGTCAGCTCGTGTCGTGAGATGTTGGGTTAAGTCCCGCAACGAGCGCAACCCTTTTCCTTATTTGCCAGCGAGTAATGTCGGGAACTTTAAGGATACTGCCAGTGACAAACTGGAGGAAGGCGGGGACGACGTCAAGTCATCATGGCCCTTACGGCCAGGGCTACACACGTGCTACAATGGTCGGTACAAAGGGTTGCTACCTAGCGATAGGATGCTAATCTCAAAAAGCCGATCGTAGTCCGGATTGGAGTCTGCAACTCGACTCCATGAAGTCGGAATCGCTAGTAATCGCGGATCAGAATGCCGCGGTGAATACGTTCCCGGGCCTTGTACACACCGCCCGTCACACCATGGGAGTTTGTTGCACCAGAAGTAGCTAGCCTAACAGCAATGAGGGCGGTTACCACGGTGTGGCCGATGACTGGGGTGAAGTCGTAACAAGGTAGCCGTAGGGGAACCTGCGGCTGGATCACCTCCTTAACGAAAAGACGGATTGATTGGTAAGAATCCACAACAAGTTGTTCTTCTGGTATATCGAATGGGTCTGTAGCTCAGTTGGTTAGAGCACACGCTTGATAAGCGTGGGGTCACAAGTTCAAGTCTTGTCAGACCCACCAAAGACAATTCGATATAAATTGATGATATAAGCTGGGGACTTAGCTTAGTTGGTAGAGCGCCTGCTTTGCACGCAGGAGGTCAGGAGTTCGACTCTCCTAGTCTCCACCACGAATTCTGAAGATTAGAGTTCGAGCTAAAGATTACAGAATTTAGTAAGAGAAAAACCTGAAGGTTTTATTTTATTAACTTCTGTGATTTAAGTATCACGGTATTAGTGTGATCCGACGAGGGCACATTAACTCATTAACAGATTGGTAAAATTGAGTCTGAAATAAATTGTTCAACTCATTCATTCGAAAGAATGAAATGAGAACTAGCAAATTAACTGAATCAAGCGTTTTGGTATATGAATTAGATTGAAGCTGTACAGTGTTTAGATACACAGTACTTCAAACTGTAAGAGATTGATGAGAAATCATTGATCATGTCTTATTACTACTTGTAGGTAATAACGACTGTTTGGGGTTGTATAGTCAAGTAATTAAGTGCATGTGGTGGATGCCTTGGCAGTCAGAGGCGATGAAAGACGTGATAGCCTGCGAAAAGCTTCGGGGAGGCGGCAAATATCCTGTGATCCGGAGATGTCTGAATGGGGGAACCCACTTACCATAAGGTAGGTATTGCAACATGAATACATAGTGTTGCAAGGCGAACGAGGGGAAGTGAAACATCTCAGTACCCTTAGGAAAAGAAATCAATTGAGATTCCCTCAGTAGCGGCGAGCGAACGGGGATCAGCCCATTAAGTTATATGTGTTTTAGCGGAATGCTCTGGGAAGTGCAACCGTAGAGGGTGATAGTCCCGTACACGAAAGGGCACATATAATGATGACGAGTAAGGCGAGGCACGTGAAACCTTGTCTGAATATGGGGGGACCATCCTCCAAGGCTAAATACTCCTGACTGACCGATAGTGAACCAGTACCGTGAGGGAAAGGCGAAAAGAACCCCTGTGAGGGGAGTGAAATAGATCCTGAAACCGCATGCATACAAGCAGTGGGAGCACCTTCGTGGTGTGACTGCGTACCTTTTGTATAATGGGTCAGCGACTTATATTCAGTGGCGAGGTTAACCGTATAGGGGAGCCGTAGAGAAATCGAGTCTTAATAGGGCGTTTTAGTCGCTGGGTATAGACCCGAAACCGGGTGATCTATCCATGAGCAGGTTGAAGGTTGGGTAACACTAACTGGAGGACCGAACCCACCGTCGTTGAAAAGCCGGGGGATGACTTGTGGATAGGGGTGAAAGGCTAATCAAACTCGGTGATAGCTGGTTCTCCCCGAAAGCTATTTAGGTAGCGCCTCGGACGAATACCATAGGGGGTAGAGCACTGTTTCGGCTAGGGGGTCATCCCGACTTACCAAACCGATGCAAACTCCGAATACCTATGAGTACTATCCGGGAGACAGACTGCGGGTGCTAACGTCCGTAGTCAAGAGGAAAACAATCCAGACCGCCAGCTAAGGCCCCAAAATCATAGTTAAGTGGGAAACGATGTGGGAAGGCATAGACAGCTAGGAGGTTGGCTTAGAAGCAGCCACCCTTTAAAGAAAGCGTAATAGCTCACTAGTCGAGTCGGCCTGCGCGGAAGATGTAACGGGGCTAAAACTATGTGCCGAAGCTGCGGATTTGACATTAGTCAAGTGGTAGGGGAGCGTTCTGTAAGCCGATGAAGGTGGATTGAGAAGTCTGCTGGAGGTATCAGAAGTGCGAATGCTGACGTGAGTAACGACAAAACGGGTGAAAAACCCGTTCGCTGAAAGACCAAGGGTTCCAGTCCAACGTTAATCGGGGCTGGGTGAGTCGACCCCTAAGGCGAGGCCGAAAGGCGTAGTCGATGGGAAATTGGTTAATATTCCAATACTTCTGTGTAATGCGATGAGAGGACGGAGAAGGTTAGGTCAGCCTGGCGTTGGTTGTCCAGGTGAAAGACAGTAGGCATGCATCTTAGGCAAATCCGGGGTGCTCTATGCTGAGAGTTGATAGCAAGCTGTACTTGTACAGTGAAGTGGCTGATACCATGCTTCCAAGAAAAGTCTCTAAGCTTCAGTTACACAGGAATCGTACCCTAAACCGACACAGGTGGTCAGGTCGAGTAGACCAAAGCGCTTGAGAGAACTCTGCTGAAGGAACTAGGCAAAATGGTACCGTAACTTCGGGAGAAGGTACGCTGCTGACGGTGATTCCCCTTGCGGGATGAGCTATTGGCAGCCACAGAAACCAGGCCGCTGCAACTGTTTATTAAAAACATAGCACTCTGCAAACACGAAAGTGGACGTATAGGGTGTGATGCCTGCCCGGTGCTGGAAGGTTAATTGATGGGGTTAGCGTAAGCGAAGCTCTTGATCGAAGCCCCAGTAAACGGCGGCCGTAACTATAACGGTCCTAAGGTAGCGAAATTCCTTGTCGGGTAAGTTCCGACCTGCACGAATGGCATAATGATGGCGGCGCTGTCTCCAGCAGAGGCTCAGTGAAATCGAATTCGCCGTGAAGATGCGGTGTACCCGCGGCTAGACGGAAAGACCCCGTGAACCTTTACTGCAGCTTGACATTGAACTTTGATCTTACTTGTGTAGGATAGGTGGGAGGCTTTGAAGTTGGGACGCCAGTTCCAATGGAGCCATCCTTGAAATACCACCCTGGTAATATTGAGGTTCTAACTCTGTCCCGTGATCCGGGACGAGGACCATGTCTGGTGGGTAGTTTGACTGGGGCGGTCTCCTCCTAAAGAGTAACGGAGGAGTACGAAGGTGCGCTCAGCGTGGTCGGAAATCACGCGTAGAGTATAAAGGCAAAAGCGCGCTTAACTGCGAGACCCACAAGTCGAGCAGGTACGAAAGTAGGTCTTAGTGATCCGGTGGTTCTGTATGGAAGGGCCATCGCTCAACGGATAAAAGGTACTCTGGGGATAACAGGCTGATACCGCCCAAGAGTTCATATCGACGGCGGTGTTTGGCACCTCGATGTCGGCTCATCTCATCCTGGGGCTGAAGCAGGTCCCAAGGGTATGGCTGTTCGCCATTTAAAGAGGTACGCGAGCTGGGTTTAGAACGTCGTGAGACAGTTCGGTCCCTATCTACCGTGGGCGCTGGAAATTTGAGAGGATCTGCTCCTAGTACGAGAGGACCAGAGTGGACGAACCTCTGGTGTACCGGTTGTGACGCCAGTCGCATCGCCGGGTAGCTATGTTCGGAAGGGATAACCGCTGAAAGCATCTAAGCGGGAAGCCTACCTCAAGATAAGATTTCCCTAGGAATTTATTCCTCTAAAGAGCCGTTCGAGACTAGGACGTTGATAGGTTGGGTGTGGAAGCATAGTGATATGTGAAGCTGACCAATACTAATTGCTCGTGAGGCTTGACTATACAACACCCAAGCAGTTGTATATAAAGCTTAAATCGATTCATAAAAGATCAGTTAAATCTGATCTGAAACAAAGAACTTGATTTAGTAAACGCTAGAACATAAAATTCGACTCAGTTAACCAATTTGTTAATAACTCATTTGGTACACAGTACGGTAGCAACAAGATCAAC